>CAVSPT010000006.1:0-1414599 GCA_963729855.1 Candidatus Aminicenantota bacterium
GATGCCCTTGGTTGAATCGCATGGTTTTCCTCGCTCATAAAAAAGTGGCGCGCCCGGCAAGACTCGAACTTGCGACCTTCTGATTCGTAGTCAGGCGCTCTATCCAACTGAGCTACGGGCGCGCCTGCGAAGCTGCGTTATTATGCCAAAAAACGAAGCCGGCCGCAATCATAATAGACCCGCCCGCGCGGGCGGAAAAGTCATCTCGGCCTTTTCGGCCGTCGTCATGGCAAGGGCCGACGAAGAATCCGCTTGATCAGACTTTAGATTTCAAGACCTTGGCGTTTAAACGCACGAGCCGGCCCCGGAAATCGTCCTTCAGCTTTCCCGACACGCGCTGGGCCAGGGCCAGGCCGTCCTCGGAGACCCGGATGGCCTCGGCCAGGTCCCGGGTCCGGCGCTCGTGATGGATGGCCAGCTGGCGCAGGCCTTGGAGGATGGCCTTGATTTCGCGCTCGTTGAGAACCGACCACTCCTTCTCGGACAGGTCCTCCCAGAGAGGGACGGCCTTCGCGTAATTCTTGGCCCGCTTGAAATGGAAACCGATTTTTTCCTTGAGGGCCACTTCGATCCCGGCCGGCAGGCCGCCGTTCAAAGCGCGCTGGAAGAGGGCGATGGAACGCTCCGTCTCCCCCGCCGTTTCGAAGATCCGGCCGACGCCGACGAGATCCAGCGCGTCCGGACCTTCCTCCTCCTCGCCCGTCGCGCTTTCGCTCTTGAAGAGCTTGGCCCCGGCCACGACCAGCCCGAGGAGCGAAAGGATGTCCTCCTGGTTGTGGTACAGGACCGGCTCGATCAAGCCGAAATCGCCCGTCCGCAGGTAATCGAAATAGCGCTGGGGGATCTCGGCGCCGGGGATGTCCTCCGAGCGGTCGGCGGCCACGACTTCGCGGGCCAGGTGAAAGAGCGTGCAGCTCTCATGCTTGTGCTTCCAGAGGCTTCGGGCCGAGAAGAGAAAATCGAGATGAGGCCACTCGTTGAGGACGTACTTTTGATGATTGAGGATGAAGCGCGTTTCGAGAAGGGGCACGTCGAAGGCCTTGCCGTTGTACGTCACGACCGACTTGAAATTTCCCTCCTTGAAGAGGGCCGCCAGCTCCTCCAGCATTCGCTGCTCTTCGCCGGGATCGCCCAGGAAATACTGGGCCACCACGAAATGGTCGTCGCGGTAATAACCCAGCCCGACCAGGAAAGGGATCGTGCCGGTCCCCCCGGCCAGGCCGGTCGTCTCCAGATCGAAGAAGAGGGCCGAGCCGAGGTCGAGACCCTGGAACTCCTCGTCGCGGCTGAGGTAATAGAGAGTTTCGCCGTCGATGGCCAGCCCGTCACCGATTTTATGGCGCCCGTAGCGGACGTCGAGGGCGAAGCGGTTCTCGAAATATTGCATGGGTTCGCGGGGTTGGGGCTCCCAAGCGGAGCGGGCGGCGCCCTTTGCCCGCGGGGTTTTTGCCGCCCCGGTCAGGCTGATCAGCTTCTCGAGCTTGTTCTTGACGGAGAGCGAACCGTCCTTGTCGAGCCGCCGCCAGGCGTCTTCGACGGACACGCCTCGCTTGCGGACTTCGCGCTCCTTCTTATGATGCTCGAGCTTCTGTTTCAGGTCCATGATGACGAGGGCCGGAGCGTCCTATTCCCCCATGAATTGAAGGACGATCGAGCGGGTGCGGGGACGGTTGTCGAAATCGACCAGCACGGCCTGCTGCCACGTTCCCAGGGCCAGCCGGCCGTCGGAGAAGGGAATGACGAGCGACGGGCCGATGAGGGAGGCGCGAACGTGGGAGTAACCGTTGCCGTCGCCCCAGCGCTGGTCGTGGCGGTAAGGGATGTTGCTGGGAGCGATCTTTTCCAGGAGCCGGGAGAAATCCTCGACGACCCCCGATTCGAATTCGATCGTCGTCAGGCCCGCCGTCGAACCCGGGACAAAGACGGTGACCGTGCCGTCGCGCAGTCCGCTTCGGAGCAGCTTTCCGGCGATCGCGGCGGTCAGGTCCTTGGCGTCGTTCTCCCCGCCGGTCTCCACGACGATCGCGTCGGCGATGATCTTCATGGGCGTCTCTCCGCGTTCCCTCATGATACAGGATCGCCGGAAGGCGGGCAACCCGTGCCTTGGGGCCGCGGTCACGATCTGCTCCTTTTCAGCCGATTGTAGACGCGACCCCGTTCTCTTTATAGAATAGAAGCGAGGAAACAGCATGGCCCCGAAAAACTACCTGGCGTTCGACCTGGGGGCCGAAAGCGGCCGGGCCGTTTTGGGCACGCTCGACGGCGGCCGCCTTTCGATGCGCGAAATCCATCGCTTTCCCAACGCCCCTTTCACGCTCTTCGGGCGGCTGCACTGGAACGTCTACGCCCTCTTCGACGGTGTCAAGGCCGGCCTGGCCGCCTGCGCGGCGGAGGGGCTGGCGGTCGAGAGCCTGGCCGTCGACACCTGGGGCGTCGATTTCGGCCTGCTGGCCGCCGACGGCAGTCTCCTCGGCCTGCCCTTCGCCTACCGCGAGCCGCGCAACATCGCGGCCATGGAGCGCTTCCTCGGCCGCTTCCCGCGCGAACGGCTCTACGATCGGACCGGCATCCAGTTCCTGCCGTTCAACTCCGTCTTCCAGCTCCAGGCGCTGGGAGAGGAGAACCCGGCCCTGCTGCGGGCCGCCGACCGTTTCCTGATGATGCCCGACCTCCTGACCTATTTCCTGTCGGGGGCCAAGATCAACGAGGCCACCATCGCCTCGACGTCGCAGCTCATCGACCCCCGGACGAAAGACTGGTCGGCCGACCTCCTCGGCGCGCTCGGGGTCCCGGCCTCGCTGTTCGAGCGGACGGTCGAGCCGGGCCGCATCGTGGGCTCGCTCCTGCCGGAATGGGCCCGGGAGACCGGGCTGGCCCGGGTCCCCGTCGTAGCCGCGGCCAGCCACGACACGGCCTCGGCCGTGGTCGCAGTGCCGGCGGCCGGAGAGAACTGGGCCTATATCAGCTCCGGAACATGGTCGCTCGTCGGCATCGAAACGCCGGCGCCGATCATCACCGCCGAGAGCCGGCGGGGGAACTTCACCAACGAAGGCGGCTTCGGCGGGACGATCCGGTTCCTCAAGAACGTCACCGGGCTATGGCTCATCCAGCAGTGCCGCCGGAAATGGAGCGCCGACCGGGAGCTGAGCTACGAGGATCTTCGGGTGATGGCCGAATCGGCCCCGCCGTTCCGGGCCTTCGTCGATCCCGACGCCGCGGAATTCCTCAATCCCGAAGACATGCCCGAGGCGATCCGGGGCTACTGCCGGCGAACGGGGCAAACGCCGCCCCAAACGCCGGCCGAGATCACCCGCTGCGCGATCGAGAGCCTGGCCCTCAAGTACCGCCAGGTCCTCGACGAGCTGCGCCGTCTGGCGCCCCGGCCGATCGAGACGCTCCACGTCATCGGCGGCGGCAGCCGCCACGTCACGCTCTGCCAATACACCGCCGACGCGGCCCGGATCCCCGTCGTGGCCGGACCGGCCGAGGCCACCGCCCTGGGCAACGTCATGGTCCAAGCCGTCGCCCTCGGCCACGACGGATCGATGGCCGACCTGCGGGCCAAGGCCGCCGCCTCGTTCCCTCTCCGACGCTGTGAGCCCCGCGATCCGGAAGCCTGGGACCGCGCCTATGAACGGTTCGCCGAAATCACCGGGAGGAATCCATGACCGCCAGCGCCATCGAAAAGAACTATCAATCGGCCAAAGATCTCTACGCCGCAAACGGCGTCGACACCGAAAAGGCCCTCCGGGCCCTCGAGGACATCCCGCTCTCGATCCATTGCTGGCAGGGCGACGACGTGGGCGGGTTCGAAAAAGGCTCGGGCTCCCTGACCGACGGCGGCCTGCAGGTGACGGGGAACCATCCCGGCAAAGCCCGCACGGCGGCCGAGCTCCGCCAGGACCTCCGGCAGGCCTTCGCCCTCATACCCAGGCCGCACCGGCTGAACCTGCACGCCATCTACGGCGAATTCGGCGCCCGCCCCGTCGACCGCTCCGAGATCGAGCCCAAGCACTTCCGGGGCTGGATCGACTGGGCCAAGGAAGAGAAGCTCAAGCTCGATTTCAATCCCACCTGCTTCGCCCATCCCAAGGCCTCCGACGGCTTCACCTTGAGCCACCCCGACCGCTCCATCCGCAAGTTCTGGATCGAGCACGTCAAGCGCTGCCGCAAAATCGGGGCGGCCATGGGGCGCGAGCTGAAAAGCCCCTGCCTCCACAACATCTGGATCCCGGATGGGGCCAAGGAAGCGCCGGCCGACCGGGCCGCCTACCGCGGCCGCCTGCGCGAATCGCTGGACGAAATCTTCGCCGTCGAGTACGCCCCCTCCCAGCTCAAGGACTCACTCGAGAGCAAGCTTTTCGGCATCGGCTCGGAATCGTTCGTCGTCGGCTCCCACGAATTTTACCTCGGCTACGCCGTGGGCCGGGGCAAGCTCGTCTGCCTCGACCTCGGTCACTTCCATCCGACCGAGTCGGTGGCCGACAAGATCTCGGCCCTCCTGCCTTTTCTTCCCGGTCTGGTCTTCCATCTCAGCCGCGGCGTGCGCTGGGACAGCGACCACGTCGTCGTCCTCAACGACGATCTCCTGGCCGTGACCGAGGAGATCGGCCGGGCCGGGGCCATGGACCGGATCCACCTCGCCCTGGACTACTTCGACGGAAGCATCAACCGGGTCGGCGCCTGGGTCATCGGGGCCCGGGCAACCCTGAAGGGCCTGCTCTTCGGCCTTCTGCTTCCGTTCGACAGGTTCAGCGCCGCCGAATCCGCGGGCCGCGGCTTCGAGCGCCTGGCCCTGCGCGAGGAATTCAAAGGCCTGCCCTTCGGCGCGGTCTGGGACGCCTATTGCCTTCGCCGCGACGTGCCGGCCGGCCCGGACTGGATCGACGAAGTCGCCCGCTATGAAAAGGACGTCCTGGGCGGGCGCGTCTAGCCCGCCGTCCGCGTGAGCCATGGAAAAAAAGCCCGGTCCGAGCGCCCCTTCCCCCGCCCTCGAGGCGGCCAAAGACTTCGCCCTGACGTTCGCCAACGCCGTCGGCATGCTCAAGATTTATCCGCCCGACCATTCCTCGGTGACGTCCGTCCGCAAGGAGTTCTGGACCAAGCTGGCCGGCTTTCTCGAAGCCCATTGGGAGCTCGATCTCGAGGTGAGCGAGACCGCATTCGCCTACGAAGGCGAGACCGCCTATGAGGACAAGAACCTGCTCAAAAGCCTGCCCTACGTGTTCTTCAAGGACGGGCTCATCAAGCTGGGCTTTCGCCGAGGCCTCGAGGAATCCGAATTCGCCTCTTTCCTCGACCTGGTCAAGGCCGACGCCCTTCTGCCCGCCGATGAAGGGGACATCGTCAGCACCCTCTGGGAGCGCGAATTTCCCCATATCGGCTATGAGGCGGCCGTCGATTATCTCGAAGCCAAGATGCCCGGGCTCGATCTCAAACCCTGGGAAGGACCGATCGACACGGCCGCCTTCTCCCGGGGCCGGATCGACCTCACGCCCGAAGACATGGCCGCGGTCATGAAGGCCGGGCTGACGCTGGGGATGAAAGACGGCCAAGACGTGCTCGACCCGGCCGACCTGACCGCGCCCCTGGACAAGAAAGAGGCGCTGTTCGTGGCTTCGCTGATCGACACCGAACGGGCCATCCCGGCCGAAAAGGAATTTCTCGAGCTTTTCTTCGAGCTGCTGGCCCTGGAGGACCGGCCGGCCCCGCTCGCCACCATGCTCCAATTCGTGAGCGGCCATCACGACGATCTCCTCAAGAAAGGCGATTTCGGCCATGCCGCCCTCCTTCTCGCCCACATGGACGCATTGAAAGCGGGCGCCGCGGGCGCGGCCCCGGCGAAGAGCCGGGACGTCGATCTGATCGCCCGGCGGATCCGCGAAAGCATCTCCCTGACCGCGCTGAAGGAGCAGGCCCTTTCCGGCAAGCTCGACGATCCGGCGGGATTTTTCCGCTACCTCGACCAGATCGGCGGACGGGCCATCCCGCTGGCCGCCGATCTCTTCGAGGAAATGGAGGACGGCCTCCTCCGTTCGGCCGATTTCGCCTTTCTCAAGGAGATCGGCCGGCGCAATCTCGAGGCCCTGACCGGTTTGGCCCGGGACTCCATGCCTTTCCTTTGCAAAGGCATCATCGCCATCCTGTCTCAGATGAAGGACCGCATGGCAATCCCCCATTTGGGCCGTTTCAAAAACGCTCCGGACAAGGGGGTCCGCCTCGACGCCGTCCAGGCCCTGGCCGCGATCGACGATCCCCTGGCGGCCAGGTTCCTCGAGGGCTTCGCCGCCGACGCCGATCCCGAGGTGCGCGAGGCCGTCCGCAGCGGCCTGGATAAAAAACCATGACCGCGGGCCGCGATCTTGACGTCAAAACCCGGGAACTGGCCCTGGACTTTCTCCTTCGCTTCAACATCGCCTTCAAGATCGCCAAGGTCTACGACTCCGGCAACCGCCTTTTCCAGGAGCAGATCGAACCGCTCTTCCGCTCCCTGGCCCTGATCATTCATGCCGAGGGGGAAGCCGCCTTCTCGCTCCGCCACAACGCCCTTTTCTTCAACCAGGTCCGCCTCGAATTCGACCTGGCCAACTACCAGATTTTCCGCACTCTGGCCGCGGAATTCGTCGCCCGCGGGATCGGGGCCGTGACGTTCAGCGAAGGCCTGACGCGCGAGGAGACGGGCCGGCTGATCGCCCTCCTGGCCTGCCTGGATCCGGACGCCCCCGAACCGTTCGCCCGCCTTCAGAAGGCGCTCGACCCCCGGCTCTTCAGCCATGTCTCCTTGGAAAAGGCGGTTGACCTGCCCGGAGAGACCAAGCCGGAGTTCGACGCGGCCAAGATCTATTTCCTGGGCATCTTTCTGCTTCGTGACGTTTTCGAAAAGCAGAAGCGCAAATCCCCCCTCGGGCTCAACGTCCAGCGCCGCTGGATCCAGAATCTCGTCCCCCTGCTGGACGAGAACGAGGCCTATCTCTTCGGCCTGACGGCGATCAAGAACTTCGAGGGCTACGTGCCGAACCACGGGGTCAACACGGCCATCCTGTCCGTGGCCCTCGGACGGCGGCTGGGGCTGTCGCGCCGCGAGCTCCTCGATCTGGGCGCGGGCGCCCTGCTCCACGATTTCGGCACGCTCGAAGCGGCGCCCGGCCTGCTGGACAAGCCCTCGGCGCTGAGCGCGGACGAACGGAAGACCATGGAATGGCAGGTCCGGCTGGGGGCCCAGCGGATCCTGCCCCTCCAGACCGGACGGCGCATCCCGGTCAAGGCCTTTGAAATCGCCTTCGAGCACCGCCTGCGCATCGATCTGGCCAACGTCCCGCCCGAGACCCGGCGGACTTCGCTCCATCTCTTCGGACGCATCGTCAAAATCGCCGACGCCTACGACGCCCTGACCAGCCGGCGCGTTTACCGCCCGGCGGCCTTCGCGCCCGGGGAGGCCCTGGCGATGATCCGGGCCAAGTGCGGCGAGGAATTCGATCCGATTATTTTCAAGGCCTTCGCCGCCATGCTCGGCCCCTATCCCGTCGGTTCGCTGGTGGCCCTGACGACCGGCGAGCTGGCCGTCGTCCTGGAGTCCAATCCGCAGGCCTCCTTCGCCGTCCGCCCCCGGGTCAAGCTGATCACGGACGCGGACGGCAAGCGCATCGACGGACCGGAGTCCGACCTGACCGCCGCCGATCCCAAGACCGGCAAATTCAAGCGCTCCATCGCCCTTTCGCTCGACCCCGGCCGCTACGGCGTCCGCACGGCCGACTATTTCCTGAGAAAGGCCCGTTAGATGGCCCGAAGATCCGCCCCGTATTTTCCTCAACCCGCCCGGCTGCGCTGCGAGTTCCTGAACGATCCGCTGGGCATCGACGCCCACCGCCCGCTCCTCACCTGGGCCCCGGTCAGCCCCGAGCGCGGGACCATCCCCGAAGCGTTCCAGATCATCGTCGACACCCACGTCGAGTATGCCCGCCGCGGCGTCGGCGGCGTCTGGGACACCGGCCGGGTCGAGACGGGCAATCTCGTCCCGGCCGTCTACGCCGGGCCGGCCCTGGAGAGCCGCCAGCGGTATTTCTGGCGGGTGCGCTGGTGGGACGAGCGGGGCCGGGCCAGCGCCTGGAGCCGGATCGCCTCTTTCGAAATGGGGCTCCTGGCCAAAGCCGACTGGTCGGCGCGCTGGATCGCCATGAAGAACCCGGCCCGCTTCCGGACAAAGGGGACGACGCTGCTGGGCCGTTACCGCGGCGACTTCATCCAGGCCCACGGCGTTTATTTCCGGCGGGCCTTCCCCGCCCGCGAGGACGTCCGCAAGGCCCGCCTCTATGTCTGCGGCCTGGGCGTCCACGAGATCCTCATCAACGGCCAACGCATCGGCGACCGGGTCCTCGATCCGGCGGCGACCGATTACCGCAAGGCGGCCCTGTACACGACCCACGAGATCACCGACTCTCTCGGCGGGGAGAACGAAGTGCTGGCCGTCGTCGGCAACGGCCGCCACATCGCCCTCTTCGGCGGAGGCGAGCCCAAGCTCATCGCCCAGATCGAGATCGAATACGCCGACGGCGCCCGCGAGACGATCGCTACCGACGCCGAGTGGAAAGCCGGGCCCGGCCCCCTGCGCGAGAACGGGCTTTATTTCGGGGAGATCTACGACGCCCGTGTCGTCCTCGATCCCGAGTCCTGGAAATGCGCCGTCCCCGTCCGGGGCCCGGCCCTGCGGGCCCAGGCCCTGCCCCCCATGCGCGTCTGCGCCACGATCCGGCCGAAGACGTCCTGGACCGCGGCCCCCGGCCGGCGGGTCGTCGACTTCGGCCGCAACTTCAGCGGCTGGGTCCGCTTCTCCTCGCGCGGCGCGGCAGGCGAGACGCTGACCGTGCGCCACGCCGAGCTCCTGAACGAGGACCGGACGCTGAACACCGCCCCCAACCAGGGCGCCGCGGCCGTCGACGTCTACCGCTTCGCCGGCGAGGCCCGGGAGACGCACGAGCCGCGGTTCACCCAGCACGGCTTCCGCTACGCCGAAATCAGCGGTCCCGAGGCGGCCGTGCGCACGGCCCAGATCGAGGGCCGCTTCGTCCACAGCGACGTCGAGGGCGCCGGGAGCTTCCGCTGCTCTCATCCCCTGCTCAACGGCATCCACGAAAACGTCCGCCGCGGGCTGCTCTCCAACCTGGCCGGGATCCCGACGGACTGCCCCCAGCGGGACGAGCGGCAGGGCTGGCTGGCCGACGCCCGCGTCTCGGCCGAGTCGGCCGTTTTTAATTTCGACATGGCCGCCTTCTACCGCAAGTTTCTCCGCGACATCCGCGACGCTCAGGACTCCGAAGGGCGCCTGCCTGATTTCGTCCCGGCCTATCTCGTCCGCCTGGCCCCGGCCGACCCCGCCTGGGGATCAGCCTATATCTCGCTCGTCCGCCTCCTGCACTGGTATTACGGGGACACGGCCGTCCTGGCCGAACACTACGAAGGGCTGAAGAAGTACGTCGATTTCCTGGCCCGCAGCGCCCGCGGCAACATCATCGAGACGCTGGGCAAATACGGAGACTGGTGCGCGCCCGGCAGCGTCGCCCCCAAAAAAACGCCCCTGGCCCTGACCTCGACCTGGTTCTATTATCACGACACCGTCCTTTTCGCCTCCATCGCCGAGGCCCTCGGGCGGAGGACGGACGCCCAGCGCTACGGCCGCCGGGCCAAGGCCATCCAAGCCGCGTTCAACCGGCGCTTTTTGGAGGACGGCCAGTACGAGGCACTCCACAGCGGCCCGGTCGACCGCTTTCCCAGCCAGACGTCCAACGTCCTTCCCCTCTGGCTGGGCATGGTGCCTTCCGAGGAAGTGGACGACGTCGAGGACACCCTGCTCCGGGCCGTGATCGACGACCAGGACTATCACCTCGACACCGGAATCATCGGCACGCGCTATCTGTTGGACGTGCTGAGCGAGATCGGCCGGATCGACGTGGCCTTCCGCGTGGCCACGCAGACGAGCTATCCGGGATGGGGCTACATGATCCGCGAAGGGGCCACCTCGCTCTGGGAGCGCTGGGAAAAAATCACCGGCGGCGGCATGAACTCGCACAACCATGTCATGCTGGGCGGCATCGACGGCTGGCTTTACAAATACCTGGCCGGGGTCCGCTGCGCCGCGCCGGGCTGGAGCAAGATCCGCCTGGAGCCGCCGCTGCTCGAGGGGCTGTCCTGGGCGCGGGCCTCGGTCGAAACGGTCCGCGGGACGGTGTCCGCGGCCTGGAGCCGCTCCGACGGCGAATTCCGCCTGAAAGCCGTCGTCCCGGCGTCCGCCCAGGCGCGGATCGGGATCCCCATCCCTTGGGAGCATTTCCTGCTCGAGGAAGGCGGGAAGACGATCGGAGACGAACACGGCTTCCGCCGGGCCCCCCTGTTCCGTTTCCTAGGAGGCAGCCGCGGCCGCATCGTTCTCGTCGCGCCGGGCGGGACCTACGAGTTCGTCATCCGGAAAGACTAGCGATTTCGGGGCGGCCCGCCCCGTCTCAGGAGAAGAGGGCTTTTTTGAAGACGCCGGCCGCCTCGGCGTAGGCCGCCAGGGTCTTTTCGATTTGGGCGTCGGAATGGGCGAACGAAGCCGCCCCGCCGCCGTGGACGATGTGGACGTCCCGCAGGCAGAGGAACAGCTTCAGCGTTTCCTCGCGCAGGCTCAAATCGACCTTGGACGGATCGGCCAGGTCCTCGGCCTTGGTCGGCGCGAACGCCGTCCGGGGGAAATTGACCATGAAAAGCGAGCTGCCGGGGATGACCTCGTTTCCGCCGCCGGTCATGAGGACATCGAGACCCTCGGTCCGGAAGGCGGCGGCGATCCCGCCGCGCAGGCGCTCGCCCGCCGCGGCCAGGCCCGGATAGATCGCTGCGGCGTTGGACCGCAAATATTCGAGCATGGCCGCGCCGGAGCGCATATAAAGAGGATGAGAGGAGAACGTCCCGCCCTCGAACAGCACGCGGCGGGCTTCCGGCACAAGATTGCCGCAATCGCCCATGATGTCGGCCCGGCCGGCGACGGCGGCGACGGCGTGGCCGCCTCCGATGACCTTGCCCAGGGTGGTCAGGTCGGGCTTGACGCCGTAGAGCGTCTGGACGGGCGCCGGGGCGAAACGGAAGCCGGAGACGATCTCGTCGAAGATGAGGACGATCCCGCGCTCGGCCGTCAGCCGGCGGGCCAGCCGCAGGTAGGCGGGGGAAGCGGGGATGAATCCGCCGGCTCCGAGCACGGGCTCGAGGATGAAGCTGCCGATGCGGTCGCCTTTCTCCCGGATGATCCGCTCCAGGCGCTCTTCGTCGTTGAAGGGGACGACATCGATCCGGTCCAGGACCGCTTCGGGGACGCCCGCCGAGTCGGCCGCATCGAAGCCCGGGCCGGGATGGAACTTCACCCCTTTGAGAAGGAAGGGCGAGGCTCCATGCCAGCCGCCCCCGATCTTCAAGACGCGGTCGCGGCCGGTATGGGCCAATCCAAGCATCACCGCATACATGGCGGCCAGGGTGCCGGCGGTGGTGAATCGGATCTTGAAATCGTCGTAGCCGAGGGTGCCGAGAATCGTCTCGGCCAGCCGGACCTGGCTCTCTCCTTCAAAGCCCGAATGGAGGGAGGCCCGGCCCGGGAGGGAAACGTCCGGGGATTCGCGCACCGCGGCGGGATCATGGCCGAGGACGTTGGCGTAATGGCCCTGCCAATAGTCGACATAGACATGGCCGTCGACGTCAACGACCTCCCCCCCGGAGGCCCCGGCCATGAAGAAGGGATAGGGGCGCCAAAGGCGCAGGTTGTGGCTGCCGCCCTTGATCATCGAGGCCCCGGCCCGCTCGTGAAGGGCCAGGCTTTTGGGCGTCCGGGCCCGGTATTCGGACTCCAGCGCGGCGAAGAGCTTTTCCCTCGTGTCCATGGTGAAGACGAAGCGTACCAGAAACGGGGTCGGCTCTCAACATGTTGAATGTCGAGACGCGACCTTTTATAATTCCGGCATGGAAATGCTGGACAAGGAGACCCGGGCGGCGACCCGGGCCAGGTTCGAAGCCGAGCTGGCCGAACCGGTCAAGATGGTCCTTTTCACCCAGGAGCCCAAACGCCTCGTCGTCTTGGGTTCTCTCCAGGGACAGGACTGCTATTTCTGCAAAGAAACGCGCCGTCTCCTGGAGGAAGTGGCCGCCTTGTCCGACAAGATCGAGCTTCAAATCCTCGATATCAAGGCCGACGCCGAAAAGGCGGCCCAATTCGGGATCGACAAGGTCCCCGGCATCGTCGTCATGGGCCAAAGCGATCCCGGGATCCGGATTTACGGGATCCCTTCGGGCTATGAATATTCGACCTTGATCGAAGATCTTGTCGATGTCTCCCGGGGGACGACACGATTGTCAGACAAAACGAAAGAACGCCTCAAGTCCGTCGATAAGGACATCAAGATCCAGGTGTTCATCACCCCCACGTGCGTTTATTGCTCCAACGTCGTACGCCTGGCCCACCAGTTCGCGCTGGAATCGCCTTTCATCCGGGCCGAAATGATCGAATCGACCGAATTTCAAGATCTTTCGAACCGATATAACGTGTACGGCGTGCCGAAAACGATCGTCAATGAAAATATCATCTTTGAAGGGGCGGTCCCTGAGGAAGAATTCCTCGAAAATGTCCTTAAAGCCATAAAACCTGTCGAATAAACAGGTTAAGAGATTATTTTCCACAACCTCGAGGCACCTTCATTATTGACAAGCCGGATTTCGGTGTTATAATTAGCCAAATTCCATGGCTATCCTCAAGAAAAAAAAGGAAAACCGGGTTTGCGTCATCGGTCTGGACGGGGTTCCCCATGGCCTGCTCCTCGATCTGGCCAAACGGGGTGTCATGTCCACGGTCGGCCGCATCGTCGATGCGGGCCGGCTGCATAAAATGAAGGCCAGCCTTCCCGAAATCTCCGCCGTCAGCTGGACGAACTTCATGACCGGGACCAATCCCGGGACGCACGGCATCTTCGGCTTCACCGACCTCAAGCCGAAATCCTATGAAATGCGCTTTCCCAATTACTCCGACGTCAAGGCGCCCCCTCTCTGGGACATCCTGGGGGAACAGGGCCGCCGCTCGGTCATCATCAACCAGCCGTCGACCTATCCCGCCCGCCCCCTGAACGGCGTCCTGATCAGCGGCTTCGTGGCCATCGAGCTGGCCAAAGCCGTCTATCCGCCGGAAATCAAGGGCCCCCTCGAACAGGCCGGCTACCAGATCGACATCGACACGACGAAAGCCCGGGAGAACCACAATTTCCTATGGCAGGAGCTGATCAAAACCATGATGGGCCGCCAAAAGGCGCTCAACATGTTCTGGGAGGAGCCCTGGGACTATTTCGAATTCGTCATCACCGGGACGGACCGCCTGCATCATTACCTCTGGAATGCCGTGGAGAATCCGGATCATCCCCATCACCAGAACGTCCTCGAGTATTACCGCCAGATCGACCGGGTCATCAACAAGATCTACACCACATTCCGCAAGTCCCCGACCGACGACGAAAACATCTTCTTTCTTTCCGACCACGGCTTTTGCGCCATTCGCCAGGAAGTCTATCTCAACGCCTGGCTGGAAAAGGAGCGCTTCCTCAAGTTCGCCAAGAACCAGCCGGCCGGCCTGGAAGACATCTCTCCCAAGACGGTCGCTTTCGCCCTGGATCCCAACCGCATCTATCTGCACTACCGCGAACGCTACCCGAACGGCCAGGTCAAGCTGAGCGAGGCCAAGCCCATCAAGGAACAGATAATCGCCAAGCTGAAAAAGCTGGAATACGAGGGACGGAAGGTCGTCCGCGAGGTCTTCCTGGCCAAGGACGTCTATTCCGGCCCGTTGGTCGGCAAGGGCCCCGACCTGATCGTGTTGTCCGAGCCCGGCTTCGACATGAAGGGCTCGATCAAGAAAAAAGAGATTTTCGGCCGCACGCCCGGTCTCCAAGGAATGCACACGTGGGACGACGCTTTCTTCCTGTCCAAGAACGATTTCGGAGACAACCTGCGCATCGAGGACACGGCCAAGATCATCCTGGACCGGTTCTGATGCGGTCCGCAGGCCTGCGCGGCGCCCTCCGCAGCACCATCCTCGCCGCCGCCGCGCTCTTGGGCCTGGGATTGCCCCTGTCCGCCTATATCGGCCCGGGCGCGGGCTTCGCCTTTTTGTCTTCGTTCCTGGTTCTCTTTCTGACCTTTTTCCTGGCTCTCTTTTCCTTCCTCTCCTGGCCCTTCCGGTTGTTGTGGCGGCTCGTCCGCGGCCAGAAGGCCTACAAGAACAGCCGGGTCGACCAGGTGGTCATCGTCGGGCTGGACGGCATGGCCCCCGAGCTGGCCGAAAGATTCATGGCCGAGGGAAAGCTCCCCCATCTGGCCAAGCTCAAAGCGGAAGGCTACTACGGACGACTGCAGACGACGACGCCGGCCATCTCGCCCGTGGCCTGGTCCTCGTTCATGACCGGTTCGAATCCCTCCAAGCACAACATCTACGACTTCCTCAGCCGCGACCCGCGGACCTACCTACCCGACCTGTCTTCGGCCCGCATCGGCCAGCCCAAACGGACAATCAAGCTGGGCCGCTATAAAGTGCCTCTCTCCAAGCCCGTCATCCAGGCGCTCCGCAAGAGCGTCCCGTTCTGGAAAATCCTGGGGGACCACGGGATCTTCAGCACCGTGCTCCGTGTGCCCCTGACCTTCCCGCCCGAGAAATTCAAAGGCCATCTTCTGTCCGGCATGTGCGCGCCCGACCTCAAGGGAAGCCAGGGGACGTTCGCCTTTTTCACTTCCGACCCTTCCAAGGTCAACAAACGCGAAGGCGGCGTCGTTTTCCCGGTCGAGGTGCGCGGAGGAAGAGTCGAAACCCATCTCTCCGGGCCCGACAACACCATGTTGGCGAAGCCCGTCGAGATCCGCCTGCCGATGAAGATCGCTCTCGACGCGGCCAAGGGCCGGGCGCTTCTCGAAGTCTGCGGACAGAAAATCCGGCTTCAGGAAGGTGTTTTCTCGCCCTGGGTCCGCCTGACCTTCAAACCCGGCCTGGGCATCAAGATCCGGGCCATCGCTAAATTCCTGGTGACCGGGATCGAGCCGCACTTCGAGATGTATGTGACGCCCCTCAACATCGACCCGGAAAAGCCGGCCCTGCCGATCACCCATCCGCTGATCTATTCCGTCTATCTGGCCAAGCTGCTGGGCAGCTACATCACCCTGGGCGAAGCCAATGACACCTGGGCCCTCAACGAGGGGGCCCTGTCCGAAGAACAGTTCCTGACCCTGACCTATTCCAACCACAAGGAATGGGAGCGGATGCTGTTCAACGCCCTGGCCAAGACGAGAAAGGGAATGGTCGCCTGCGTTTTCGAGACGACCGACAGCATCTCGCATATGTTCTGGCGCTACCTGGACAAGAACCACCCCGCTCTGAAGGCGGGGCCGTCGGCCATGAGCTCCAAGGTCATCGAAGATCTCTTTGTCCAAATGGATGAGATGATCGGACGCGTCCGGGCGGCGATGGCGCCGAGAAGCGCCCTGTTCATCATGTCCGACCACGGATTCAAGCCCTTTCGCCGCGGGGTCAATTTGAACACCTGGCTTCTCCAAAACGGCTACCTGGCCCTCAAGGACGGGGCCGACGGAGGCGAGGAATGGTTCAAGGGCGTCGACTGGGCCGGGACCAGGGTTTACGCCCTCGGACTGGGCGGCGTCTACGTCAATCAGAAGGGCCGCGAAGCCCAGGGGATCGTCAAAGCGGGCGAAGACGCCAAGGCCTTGCGCCTGGAACTGCAGAAGAAACTGACCGGCCTGGCCGACGGGGAGACCGGCGACACGGCCATCAACCGGGCCTACGACCGCGACGAGATCTATCAGGGCCCTTACCGGGACAACTCCCCCGATCTCATCATCGGCTACAACACGGGATATCGGGCCTCCTGGGAAGGCGTCACCGGGCGGATAACGTCCCGCGTTTTCGAGGACAACGTCAAGTGCTGGAGCGGCGACCATTGCATCGATCCGGCCTGCGTGCCGGGGGTCCTTTTTTCCAGCTTGAAATTGCGCGCCCCGTCGCCTTCGATCATGGACGTGGCCCCGACCGTGATCGAGCTCTTCGGCCTGGAGCCCCCCGCCCACATGGACGGACGATCCCTATTGGCCATAGCCGAGGAGAAGACCGCGGCGGCCGCGGACGCGCCCAAGCCGGGTCCCGCGGCGCCCCGCGCCGAAGGACGATCGTCCCCGAAAAAACGAAACGAACCTCAACCCCGCAAGAAAAAGTGACATCATGAATAGACGGCAATTCCTGAAAGCAGCCGCCGGCGCCTCGGCCCTCGTTTCCCTCAACGGTACGCCCGGACTCCTGGCCCGCACGGCCGGGTCCAAGGCGTCCCGCAAGAAAATCCTGGTCCTCGGATTCGACGGCATGGACCCGGGCTTGACCGGCCTGTGGATGAAGGAAGGCAAGCTGCCCGCTTTTCAAAAGCTGGCCGGGCAGGGCGGCTTCCGCCCTCTGCGCACCAGCATTCCTCCGCAGAGTCCCGTGGCCTGGTCCAATTTCATCGCCGGCACCAACCCGGGCGGCCACGGCATCTTCGATTTCATGAGCCGCGACCCGAAAATCTATTTCCCGACCTTCTCGGGCTCGCTCAGCGAGGGCGCGGCCAAGACCGTCCGGATCGGCGACCTCATCCTGCCCCTCAAGGGCGGCACGGTCAAGAACCTCCGCCGTGGCAGCGCCTTCTGGCATGTTCTGGAGGAACGCGGCATTCCTTCGACCGTCTATAAAATGCCGGCCAACTATCCTCCCAGCGTCACGAACCAGCGGACGTTGTCCGGCATGGGCACACCCGATATGCTCGGCTCCTACGGCATCTGCAATTACTACACGACCGCCCTCCAGTCGGTCAACGAGGACATCGGCGGCGCCCGGGTCCACGAAGTCTACGTCATCGGCCACCGCGTCGACGCCAAGCTTCCCGGCCCGGTCAACACGTTCAAGCGGGACCAGCCCGAATCATCCATCGATTTCAAGATCTACCTCGATCCCGACAACCCCGTAGCCAAGATCGTCCTGCCCGACCAGGAGTTCATCCTCAAGGAAAAGGAATGGAGCGGCTGGAAGACCATCCACTACGGCCTCATTCCGACCCAGAGCGTCAACGGCATCTGCATGTTCTACCTCAAGCAATTGCGGCCCCAGCTCAAGCTTTACGTCTCGCCGGTCAACATCGACCCGGCCTCGCCGGCCCTGCCCATCAGCACGCCGCTCTCCTATTCTCAAGAGCTGGCCGCGAAATTCGGGCCGTTCTTCACCAAAGGACTGCCGGCCGACACGAGCGCCCTGGACAATCGCCTCTTGGACGAGGAGGAGTTTCTGGCCCAGGACGAGATGATCCTGGAGGAGAGCCGGGCCATGCTCGAATACGAGCTCAAGCGCTTCGACGCCGGGCTGCTGTTCTATTACATCTCCAGCACGGACCAGCGCCAGCACATGTTCTGGCGGCTCATGGACGAGAAGCACCCGTCCTACGACCCCAAGCTGGCCGGAGAATTCGGAAGCACGATCGAACGGACCTACCGGCAGGCGGACGAGATCCTGGCCCAGTCCCTGGCCCGCGTCGACAAGGACACGGTCGTCCTGGTCATGTCGGACCACGGTTTCCGGCCTTTTTACCGCGGCTTCAACCTCAACACCTGGCTGCGCGACAACGGCTATCACCGGCTGATCAACGAGTTCAAGAAGGAAGATCTGGAGATGGGCTTCCCCAGCACCGATTGGTCGAAGACCCGGGCCTTCGGGATCGGGCTCAACGGGCTGTACATCAACGAGCGCGGCCGCGAATCGGCCGGCATCGTCGGGCCCGGAGGGGAGAAGGACGTTCTCGTCCGCGAGATCGCGGCCAAGCTCGAGGCCTACACGGACCCCGGGACGGGCGACCGCGTCGTCCAGAAGGCCTATGTCGCCAAGGACGTCTATACGGGCGCGCACGTGGACGCCGCGCCGGACATCGTCCTGGGCTTCGCCCCCGGCTACCGCATCTCCTGGAAGTCGCCGCTCGGCCGGATACCGGCCCAGGTCATGGAATCCAACACGGCCAAGTGGAGCGGCGACCACATGGGGGCGGCCGAGAACCTGCCGGGCATCGTCCTGACCAATGGACCGCTCAAGGCCGAGTCGCCCGCCCTGTACGATGTGACGGCGACGATCCTCGACGTCTTCGGCGTGGACAAGCCCCGGGATTACGTCGGAACCTCGATTTTTCGCGGAGAGAAATAAATGGCCACCGAAAAAATCAAGCTCGACAAGGACCTCATGGACAAGGTCCGCAAGTTCGCCGGGCTCTCGGGCTATTCCTCGCCCGAGGAGTTCGTCGTCCATTGCCTGGAACGGGAGATCGCCTCCCTCGAGGAGAGCGACACCGAGGACGAGATCAAGAAAAAGCTCAAGGGCCTGGGATACATCGGCTGATGTTCGCTGCCGTCCAATCCGTCTGGGGCGCCGCGTTCGGCGTGTTCTTCCTGCCCTTCCGGGTCCTCGGGCCGTGGGCGGCCATGGCCGCCGTGTCCCTGTTGACCGGTCTGCTCATGCTCTTCATCTTCAAAAAGACGAGCAACCAGGCGGGGATCCTGCGGACGAAAAACCTCATCAAGGCCCATCTCCTGGAAATCCGGCTGTTCAAGAGCGATTTCGCCCAGACCCTGCGGTCGCAGGGCCGCATCCTGCTGGCCAACGGCCGATACCTCGGCTATGCCGTCAAGCCCATGCTCGTCATGCTCGTCCCCATCCTGCTGCTGCTGCTCCAGCTCGACGTCTGGTACGGGGCCCGCTCGCTCCGGCCGGGGGAGTCGGCGATCGTCAAGGTCCGCCTGGATGATTCGGCCGGCCCGCTGCGAACCGCTCTGTCCATCGAGGCGCCCGCGGGACTGACCGTCGAAACCCCGGCCCTGCGGATCGAAGAGGAGAAGGAGATCGATTGGCGGGTCCGGGCGGACGCGGCCGGCATCCACGAGCTCACGTTCACCCTGGACGGCGGGACGTTCACGAAAACGGTGGCCGTCGGCCTGCCTCCCCTCAAGGCCAAGATCATTCCCCTGCGCGTCCGCAGCGGCGGGTGGGACGCCCTGAACCATCCCGGAGAAGCGCTCCTGCCCTCAAAGCTGCCCGTCGTTTCGGTCGAGGTGGCCTATCCTCCCGCCCGCCTCAGCCTGTTCGGTTGGCGGATGCACTGGCTGGTGGCCTATTTCCTCCTCTCCATCGTCTTTGGTTTCGGCCTCAAGAGCGTTTTCAGGGTCGAGATCTGATCCGCGGGCGGCCCGAGAACCCTCGCCGGTTTCCATTTGCCTCCGCACCGGGGCTGTGTTATATGAACGCCGCGGATTCGACCAAAGAGGAGAAAAAATGAAGAGAGCCGTCCTGTTCCTGTGCCTCACCGTCCTGGTCCTTGGGCTGACCGCCTGCAAGGGCGGCGGCAAATATTCCGACGTCATCAAGGTGATGGACAAATACGTCGTTTCCATCGAAAAATTCGTCGCCGCCCTAGACGGGGCCAAGAGCGCCGACGACGTCGCATCCGCCCTCGACGGCTTGACCGCCGCCACCAAAACGCTGGCCCCCGAGATGATGGACATCGAAACCAAATACCCCGAATTCAAGACCCAGGACAAGCCGCCCGCCGAGCTGAAGCCGATCATGGACAAGGTCATGGCCGCTTCGACCAAGATGATGGGCGCCATGAACAAGGTCATGCAATACGCCAAGGACCCCAAGGTCCAGGAAGCCCGGAAAAGGTATCAGGAGGCCATGTCCCCGGCCAAATAAACCGAACGCTTCCCGGGCTTTTTTTCAGCCCCGGATGCCCAGCGACTTGATCTTGTTGAAGAGAGTCTTGCGGCTGACCCCGAGGGACCGGGCGGCGAGGGTCCGGTTTCCACCCGAATCGCGGAGGGCCTTCTCGATGAGGGCTTTCTCGGCGCTCCCGGCGGCCGTTTGGGCGGCGTCACGGAGGGTATCTCCCGGCGTTCCTGACGCGGGGGCCTCGGCGGGGACCGCCATGCCCTTCCGGATGCGGAGAGGAAGGCTCCGTTCGGCCAGGACGGGATCGTCCGAAAGGACCATGGCTTCATAGATCACGTTTTCCAGCTCGCGGACGTTGCCCGGCCAGGGGTAGCGAAGGAGCGCCTCCATGGCCTCGGACGACACCGCCGTGATGTCCTTTTTAAGTTCGGCCCGGTACTTTTTGAAGAAGTGCTCGCACAGCAGCGGGATGTCCTCGCGGCGCTCGCGCAAGGGAGGGAGCTGGAGCGAAAGCACGGCCAGCCGGAAATAGAGGTCCTCGCGGAAATTCCCCTTATGGACCTCCTCGTCCAGGATTTTATTCGTGGCCGCGATCACCCGGACGTCGATGGGGATCGTCTTGGTCCCCCCGACCTTGACGATCTCGCGCTCGCCCAAGGCCCGGAGGAGCTTGACCTGGGCCTCGAGGGGCAATTCGCCGACCTCGTCCAGGAAGATCGTCCCCCCCTGGGCCATCTCGAACTTGCCCGTCGTCTCGGCCCGGGCGTCGGTGAAGGCCCCCTTGCTGTGGCCGAAGAACTCGGACTCGATCAGGTCGCGGGGGACGGCCCCGCAGTTGACCACCACGAACGGGCCGTCCGTGCGCGGCCCGGAATAATGGATGGCCCGGGCGACGAGCTCCTTGCCCGTGCCGCTCTCGCCGGAAATGAGCACGGTGCCGTCGACGCGGGCGATGCGGGCCATCGTCTGGAAGATGGAGTTCATCCGGCCGCTGGTGCCGACGATGCTGGAGAAGCTGTACCGATTGGTCAGCTCCGACTTGAGCGCTTCGACCTCCGTCTCCAGCCGCCGGACTTCCAGGGCCCGGGCGATGAGGAGGAGGAGCTCGTCGTTTTCGACGGGCTTCTCCAGGTACGCGTAGGCGCCGAGCTTGGTCGCCTCGACCGCGTTCCTGATCGTTCCAAAGGCGGTGATGATGATGATCCGGCAGGCCGGGCAGTCGCGGCGCAGGCCGGACAGCACGTCCAGCCCCGGGATGTCGGGCAGGTTCATGTCCAGCAGGACGACGTCGGGCGCGGACCTGCGGGCCATGGCCAGGCCTTCCCCGCCGGTCGAAGCGCACTCCGTCCCGTAGCCCTTCTCGGCCAGGAGAAGGGAAAAAATGTCCCGGATGTTCTTTTCGTCGTCGATGACGAGGATTCGGAATTTCATGGACGCGCCGCCCTCCTCACTCCAGGGGCAGGCTGACCAGCATGGTCGTCCCCTGCCCGACCCGGCTCTTGACCTCGATCTCGCCGCCGTGCGACTTGACGATATTGTAGCAGATCGACAGGCCCAGGCCCGTGCCGCTCTTCTTGGTGGTGAAAAACGGGTCGAAGATGCGGTCCAGGTTCTCCTCGGGGATGCCCTCGCCGGTATCGGCGACGGTCACGACGGCCTTGGGCCCCTCCTTGCGAAGGGCCTCAATGGTCAGCGTCCCTCGGGACGGCATGGCCTGGACGGCGTTGAAGAAGAGGTTCAGAAAAAGCTGCTTGAGCTGGGACTTGTCGCCGAGCGCGAAGAGCGGGCCTTCGGGAAAAATCCGCCGAATCCCGACGTTCTGCGTGCGGGCCTGGAACGAAATGAGCTCGATGCTCTCGTTCAGCGTCGGCAGGAGATCGAACCGCTCGCGGACGATCTCGGTCGGCCGGGAGAAGGCCATCAGCGCGGAGACGATCTCGTTGATGCGGGCCGTCTCCAGGAGAGCGGATGACAGGAGCCGCTTGGTCGTCTCGTCCGTCTGCTTGGCTTCCAGGTATTGGAGGGACGAGCGGATGGCGGTCAAGGGGTTCCGGATCTCATGGGCCGCGCCCGCGGCCAGCTCGCCGATCGTGGCCAGGCGGTCGGCCCGGGACATCCGCCGGAAACGTTCCCTCTGTTCTTTGAAAAGAAGCGCGTTCTCCAGGGCGATCCCGGCCTGCGGCAGGAGCGAGGAGACAAAAGAGATCTCCAGCTTGCCGAACGGTCCGCCATCCTCCTTTTTTCCGGCCAGCAGGATGCCGATCAGCCGGTTCATGGACATCAAAGGAAAACAGATCTCGACGCCCAGCCGATGGAGGAGCTCCGCTTCCGACGAGGTGATGAAGTCGAGGACGCCCGAGTGCCGGGGGATGTCCAGATGGGTTTCGTTGATCTTGAGCCATTTGGCCAGCCGCGAGTTCCGCGGCAGAAAAATCGGATGGGCCGCGTCCGGAGCCGGGCCGATCGCGGCGGCGGGGACGAAGCGGCCGGTGTCCGCGTCGAAGATGAGCAGCATCAGAAAGCGGACCGGGCAGACCTCCTTGATCTTCCCCAGGAAGTTGCTGGCGATCTGGTCGTAATCCTCGATCAGGTTGACGCCGGCCTCGAACTCGCGGAAGACGAGGGCGGGGAATTCCTCGCCGTGCTTGCGCTTCCAACTGAAGGCGCGAAGGATATTTTTCATGTCGGTCCGCCCCTCATTATATCGGAATTCCCGGCCCCGCGCCGAACCAAGGAAGCGTTCGATCGCGAATCCGGCCCCCTGCCGGCGAACGCCTATCGCACGTCGTAACGGACAAAGAAGACGTAGGTGGCGAAGAATACAGCACAGGTATAAAAAACCGCGATGACAAGATATTTGGACGCGGGCAAGAGCCGATCGACGAAGGACATCGGACGCTCCTCGAACTGGGGCACCTTCTCGAATGCGACGGGCTTGAGGGTCGTCGAGATCGCTTCGTTCGGGTTGAACCAGTGCGGACTGTCCTTATCCGCGGCGTCGAGAACCATAAAGAAGTCAAGGAACTGGTTCTGGTAGACATGGATGTCGCGCCAGACCTTTTGGAAGCGCACATAACCGCCGCCGACCGCGGCCTCCGTCATATAATCGAACAGGGACACGGGTGAGACAGCCGTCGCCAGCCGGGTCCTCTCGAACTGACGGAACATCGCCTGATCATAATCGTCCCGAATGCTCTTTTCAGCACGCAGCCGTTTCATCTGCAGATCCGCCCGGAGCTTGTGTTGCGGAAGGAAGGGGTTGCCGCTCATCATCATCCAGCTTCCCGGAGGGGCGCTCTTGTCCAGGTCGTCGAAGGCTCTATTGATTTTTTTCTCGACCGCCTCGGAGCTGTCGATGGGATAAAAACTCTTGGCGATGAACATGCTGGAATTAGGGACGACCACCGTGAAGGCAAGCCAGAACGACAACGCCAAGAGCAGGCTGACATTCGAATTCGGCGCGACGACCGACGCGAAAAGGCCGAACGCGGCGAAGGCCGCGGCCAGGAGCCCTGCGACAATCAGAAATGTGCAGACCTCTCCGGCCAGGGGGGCCGTCCAACCCATCCTTCCAAGGACGAGGATGATGATCAAGCTGGCGATCATCCCGACCGCCGTGATGGCCATCACCGAGAGGACCGCGCTCACATACTTCCCGAAAAGCAAGGCGCCGCGCGAGACGGAATTGGAGAGCGACAAGGCCAGCGTTTTCGTCTCTTTTTCCCCCGAAACGGCGTCGAACGTAAACATTAAAGCCACGAAACTCACGATGAGGGCGACAATGAACGACCAGTTGAGCTCGTCGTATTTTTTCAGGAATGGATTGGCGCTTCCACTCATGTTTTGGAAAGAGAAGACGTTCCAGGCGCTGAAGGCGACGGCGTTGGGGAAGTACTTTTCCTTGGCGTCGGCGATGAAGGCATTGTCCCGCGGCCGCATCGCGTAAATCCGGCGGTTCACGGCGAGTTCCGTTGCGTTCTCCGCGGATTGGGATCTCATTTGTTCGACAAACTTGGATTTGACCTCCTGGTACTTGTCGAGGTTCAGACCCTCGGCCCTGATAAACGAAAGCGAACCGGCGACGAAGACGCCGGCAATCAGAACGAGCGAAATCATAAACCGGAGGCTGTACAGATTGTGGAGGATTTCCTTCTTGATGATGGTCTTCAGCACGGCTCACCTCACATCGTACCGGATGAAAGCGACGTAGCCGAGATAGAAAAGCAGGACGATTTCGATCAGGAGCAGGCCCGCGGCAAGCACCGAGTCCTCCAACCCTGAGAAAAGCCGCAATGGCTGATCGGGGAACCGCGGCATATCGGAAATATCGAGGTAGGGGAAATCCTGAGGCCCGTCGCCCGGGATCTTGACCTTTTCGAGCTTCTGAAACGCGGCCCATTGATCCTTCTGCTGCTTGGCCCATGTCCAAAAAGCCTGGGCCGTTTTGAATTCGCCGCCCGTCCTTTTTTCGATCAACGCATCCTCGCTCGGATAAAAGGATTCAGGAGGAGCGGCCGTGACCCAGCGGAAAGACAAGAAAATATCCTTGGCTTCGAGGAATCGAATAAACGCCTCCCGATACCGGCGGGTCCCGTCCATCCGGCTTTCGAGGGACTTGAGATCCGTCGCGCAGACGGCGGAGGCGATCGTCCGGAAGATGCCGGCCGGCGAGACCAGCGACATGTTTTCGGCGGCGCGCGCCTGGCGGGTGAGGCTGTCCAGATAAGCTTTTTCGGATGCCCACCTTCTGTCGGCGTATTGGATGCGGAGCGGCTCCGAGATCGCGGCCTTGCGGCGGAAGAGCTCGAATTCCGGCCTGGGATTGCCATAGGTCTCCACGTAGCCGTCGTCGCCCATCGAACACCACTGGAAGCTCATTCGATCGGGGATTCCCTTGGCTTTGTAAGCCTGACTGATCTTTTCCCCGAGCCCGTGGTCGAGGTCCGTCAAAACTCGATCGAGGTTGTCCCGTGATTGGACCCGAACGAAGCTCTCGGCGAAGTTCGCCGAGACGTTGGGCACGAGAAAGACGAAGAAGACCCAGAGGAAGAGGCACAGGACCAAGCTGGTCACCGAATTTCTGGAGCGGGCAGAGACGAATAGTCCGATGAAAACGAAAACCGCGAGGTAAAGCAGGCTGAGTGCGAAGAGGAGGGCGATCCGGCCCCATTCAACCGCGGAAAAATCAACGTTCCTCGAGAAAAGGATGAGGACGGCGCTCAGCAGAAACGAGAAGACCAGGATCGGGAGGAGCGTCAGGAGGATCCCAAGGAGCTTCCCCGCCAGGCATGTCGCACGGGCGAGAGAGTTCGACATTTGAAGCTTCAGCGTACCGTCCTCCTTCTCCCGGGTGAAGGCATCGTAGCTGAAGATGAGGGCCAAAAGGGAGAAGATGATGGCCGCGATATCGACGAAATCGATGGAGAAGAATGTGGCGAGGAATGGGTTGTCGCCCGCGTCGGTTTTTCCGGCCGGGAGCATCGGCATGTCCCCCAATCGAATCTTCACCCGGTTTCCCACCTGATTGCTGATGCCCTTGCCGAAAATACTCAGTGCCTCCGGCGGGATCACGACCTCCGGCCTCAGATTGGAGTACACGCGGACCTCATGGACGGCTTTCTCCGCGGCGGCCTGATCGACCCGGAATTGGGCCACGCGGTCCCTATAGTTGCTGATGTTAATGAGGATGCTGAAGGGAATGAGGACGAGGCTGAGCAGTAGGCCGATGAGAAAACGGGGGGTGAGCAGGTTGTTCAGGAACTCTTTGCGGGCGAGATGATAAATCATATACATCGCTCCATTCATCCTTCTTGCAATGTTCATGCCAGGGAATATCCGGCCTTGACGCGGGCATCGCTGACTCCCCTTCGGGTAATCCTTTTCCCGAATGGAGGTAATGGATTTCCCAAACGGCCGCCCAAAATCCCGGCGAGGCCGACTCTTAGGAAAATATTTTGTATCCATCGCAGACCGATTTCGGCCCGGGAATAACGGTGTCAAGCTCTTATAATGCGGCGGGATGGCGCGATGGGGACGCGGCCCCGATCGGTCCTGGCACGAATCGCGCATAAGGAGGTTCGAGATGAAGTCCATCGTCCATGGAGAACGACCATGAATAAACGGAGACGAACGCCCGCCCTCCTGGCGGCGGCGATGCTGCTCGTCCTGTCCGGCCTGCGGGCCGAACAGTCCACGCCCGCCGCGCTGACCCTGGAGGACTGCGTCATCCAGGCGGTCAAGCGCAATTTGGGCGTGGCGGTCCAGGTCCTGACCTATCGACAGGCTGAAGTCGCCGTGTCCCAGGCTGGGGAGAAATTTTATCCTTCGCTTTCCGCCAATTATACCCAGCAGGACCAGAATTCGGCGTCCTATTCCTGGATCCAAGCGGCCAACATCCTGACCACGAAGTCGGCGACCTACGTGGCCGGCATCTCCCAAAACGTCCCCTTCGGCGGCCAGTTCTCGATCTCGCTCGACGCCGACAAGTACGATTCCAACACCAGCTTTCAGACGATCAATCCCCGCTATGATGGTCAATTGTCCTTCAGCTTCACCCAGCCCCTGCTCAAGAACTTCGGCTGGGAGACCAGCCGCAAGGAGATCCTCGTCGCCCGCAACAGCCGGGCCATGGCCGAGAACGACCTGAAGGGCCTCCTTCTTCAGGCCGTCTATTCGGTCGAGAGCGCCTATTGGGAATATGTCTACAGCATCGAATCGCTCAAGGTCGAGCGCCAGTCCCTGGAGCTGGCCGAGGCCCTGCTGGACAAGAGCCGAAAGGAAATCGAGATCGGCACCCTGGCCCCCAAGGAAATCCTCAGCTCCCAGGCCGAGGTGGCCTCGATCAAGGCCGACATCCTGCAGGCCGAAATGATGGTCAAGGACGCGGCCGACCAGCTCCGCGGCCTCATCAATCAGCCCTTCGATAAAGACACGGCCGATATCGTCCCGGCCGACACGCCGGGCTTCGTCAAGCGTGAGGTCAGCCTGGACGAGGCCCTGGCCGTGGGCCTGAAGAACCGGCCCGACCTGCAGTCGTCGGCCCTGGGGATCAAGAACAGGGAATTGGATTACTCCTACGCCAAGAACCAGATGCTCCCCCAGCTCGACCTTCAGGCCCAGTATTGGAGCCCCGGCCTGTCCGGCGACCGCATCCTCTATTTGAATGACGACCCCCTGACCGGGATCGTCCTGGGCAAGGTCCCCGGCGGGGCCTCCCAGGCGCTCAAAGACGCCCTCGGGCTCAAGTACAACAATTGGTCGATCGAGCTCTCCCTGACCATCCCCCTGAGCTCGGTCTTCAGCCGGGCCGCCCAGGCCGCGGCCCAGGCCGGCCTCGACCAGCAGATCGTCCGCATGAAACAGGCCGAACAGACGGCCTTCCTGGAGATCCGGGCGGCCGTGCGGGCGGTCCAAACGAACTTCGAGCGGGTCGGCGCGCGCAAGACCGCCCGGGAGCTGGCCGAGCAGAAGCTGGAGGCCGAAGAATCCAAGCTCAAGGTCGGCCTGTCCAACAACTTCTTCGTCCTCAACTACCAGCGCGACCTGGCCCTGGCCAGAACGGCCGAACTTAGGGCCATGATCGATTACACCCTGTCCCTCGGCCAGCTCGACAAGGCCACAGGGGTCAGCCTGGATAAGCGGAACATCCGCATCACGGACGCGGCGGAGGTCCAACGATGAAAAAATTCGCGACGATCGTTTTGGCCATGCTCGTTTTGGCCGGGGCGGCCCTGGCACAAGCCCAGGCCCAGGCCCAGGAGGGCCAATCCCAGACCATGAAGCTGCTGACCCTCAAGAAGGCCCAGCTCCAGCTGGAGAAGACCAAGGGCGACTTCGACCGTTCGCTCAAGCTCAAGGAACAGGGCCTGACGTCCGAGCAGGAGTTCGCCATCGTCCAGACGGCCTATCTGCAGTCTCAAGTCGATTATCAGCAGGCCCTCATCAACTTCATGGGCAGTGAGGCCCGCATCAATGTGGCCAGCGCGGTCAAATACCAGGACGCCGGCGGCAAGAAATTCGTCCGGGTCACCCTGCGTTACTCGTCCAAAGAACTCAAGCAGCTGGACAACCTGCACATCAAGGCCGACGACCTCTTCCCCCTCGACTTCATGAAGGAGCTCAAGGACGTCTCGGTGTCGCTGAAGTCCGAGGCCAAGATCGTCTCCGATCCCTACGAAAAGACCATCACCGGCCTGCCCCTGGAGTCCGAACGGGACGTCACCTTCCAGCTCCTCAAGGATGTCGAGAACCTCGAAGTCAGCATCTTCTACTCGGGCAAGACCGAGACGACGTCCGTCTACCTGCAGAAGGGCGTCAGCGCCAACATCGTGACCATCAATTCGGCCCAGTTCTCCCAGGAGGCCGACCTGGAAAGCACGGCCACCTTCGACCTGTCGCTGGAAAAGTTCTCGGGCGAAGCCAACGTCTTCAAGTTGGACATCGCCAACCTGCCCCACGTGATCAACTACGAGTTCAGCGACCCGACGACCAACGCCCGCTTGAGCCAGATCAAGTTCACCGAGGGCGTCACCAGCATGAAGCTCCAGCTCAAGCTCTACCTGCCCAAGAACGCCGACGCCCAGGTCGTCATCGACAAACCCATCGCCTTCTTCGCCCTGGCCATGGACAACGAGCAGGATGCCGGACTGCGGGCCATCCTGGCCAAGAAGCCCGAGATCGGGCCCAAGGACATCGAGGCCCTCAAGGTCGGCAGCGTCCGCCTCGAGCTCCTGCCCCGCGGCGTGGGCAAGGTCGAGGTCCAGGCCGTCAACCTCTACCATGAGATCAAGGTCGGGGAAAACGTGGAGATGGAAGTCCGGGTGCTCAACGCCGGCACGCGCAAGCTGAACAATATCCGGGTCTTCACCGACCTGCCGCTCAACTGGCGGTCCGAGATCCAGCCCGACCTGATCGCCTCCCTGGAGCAGAACAAGGAGCAGGTCGTGACCATCAAGTTCGAGCCGCCGGCCGACGTGGCCGTGGGCGACTACGAGCCCAAAATCAAGACCGAGTGCAGCGCCGACAACCGCAAAGTCGAATCCGAGGACAAGATCGTCCGCATCCACGTGGCGGCCAAGACGAATTTCGTCGGCATCGGGCTGCTGGTGCTTCTGCTGGTCGGTCTGCTCGTCGGCATCGTCGTCTTCGGTATCAAGCTGACGAGGCGTTGAGGGCACCGGGGAGGAAGCGGCCGTGTTCGCCACGATCTTCAAGAAAGAGCTGCTGGATCAGGTCCTGAGCCCGAAATTCCTGATCGTCTCCCTGCTCTGTCTGGTCCTGGTGCCGGCCAGCCTTCTCCTCAACTCGGCCAGCTACGACGCCGCGTTCCGGGAATATGATGCGGCCCGGAAGGAGGCCGCCGCCACGACCTCCGTCTACCGGGAGCCGAGCCCGCTGAGCACGTTCGGCATCGGCCTGGAGAGCGTCCTGCCCAAGAACGTGGTCTTCTCCAAGTATCAGACCGAGGCCGGGGGGGCCCGGGTCCAGAGCGAGGTCCTGAGCAACATCAACGGCAAGATCGACTTCGTCGTCATCGTCGGCTCCCTCCTCGGCCTCTTCGCCGTGCTTTACGCCGGGACGATGGCCAGCGGGGAGAAGGAGGCCGGGACGCTCAAGCTCGTCCTGGCCAATTCCGTGCGGCGGAGCACGGTCCTCGGGGCCAAGTTCCTGGGCGGATTCGCCGTGCTTCTCCTGCCCTTCGCCGTCAGCACCCTGATCGGGCTCATGCTCCTCCTCTCGCGGGGCTTCCCCCTCTTCGCCGGAGGCAACGCCGGCCGGATCCTGGCCCTTCTCGTCCTGTCCGTCCTCTACCTGGCGGCGATCTTCTCCCTGGGGCTGCTGATATCGACGCGCACCCACAAGACGAGCCTGGCCCTCCTGGCCGGCTACTTCGTCTGGATCTTCCTGACCTTCATCATCCCCAAGACGAGCGAGCCGATCGCCGGCCTCATCCGCCCGGTCCCGAGCGAGGAGGTCATCAAAGCCAACCGGGCCCAGGTCCGCAGCCAGATCGAAAAGGAAAAGGGCAAGGCCCTGGCGCCCTTGATGGCCAAATATCTCCCCAACGAGGGGCAGGGGAAATGGGATTGGAACGCCTACACCAAGGCCCGCGGGCCCGTGGCCAAGGATTTCGAGGAACGGCTCGACCAGACGCTCCAGAAGTTCGACGCCGAGTATGCCTTGAAAAAAAAGGCCCAGCGCGCCCTTAGCCTCAACATCGCCCGCCTCTCGCCTGCCTCGGTCTTCACCCAGGCGGCCCTCGACATCTGCCACACCGGCGTCGCCGACCTGGAGAATTTCGATCGCAGCCTGCGCGCCCATTCCCTCCAGCTCTATCGGGCCGTCTTCAAATACTCGTTCCAGGACTCGTTCACATCCGATGACGGCAAGACTAACCGGTCCATGGGAGGATCTTCGAGTCCGGAGGGCAAGATCGACTACCCGAAATTCCGCTATCAGTTCCCGGCGTTCGAGGAGACCCTGCGGGCGACGGCCCCGGACATTCTCCTGCTTGTGTTCTTCAACCTTCTCTTTTTCGCCGCCGCCTATGTCTCGTTCACCCGCTATGATGTCCGATAACCAAGGAGGTCCGGCATGACGACACAAAACCCCATTCTCAAGGCGGACGACCTGTCCAAGCGCTACGAGGACGGCGTCCTGGCCCTCGACCATCTCAACCTCGACGTGCAGGGAGGGGAGGTCTACTGCCTGCTCGGCGCCAACGGCGCGGGCAAGACGACGACCATCAACCTCTTCCTCAATTTCATCCCGCCGACGACCGGCACCTGCTTCATCACCGGCATCGACGTCACCAGGGACCCGCTCGAGGCCAAGAAGCACGTCGCCTTCGTCTCGGAGAACGTCATGCTTTACGGCAACTTCACCGCCCGCCAGAACCTCGACTTCTTCGCCAAGCTGGGCGGCAAGCCGGACCTGACCAAGGAGCAGTATTATCAGGTCATGCGCCGGGTCTCGCTCCAGGAGAAGGCCTTCGAGCAGCGGGTCAAGAACTTCTCCAAGGGCATGCGCCAGAAGCTGGGCATCTGCATCGCCATCATCAAGAACGCCCCGGCCATCCTCCTGGACGAGCCGACCTCCGGCCTCGACCCCAAGGCGGCCGAGGAGTTCCAGGAGATCCTGTCCGAGCTGCGCAAGGAGGGCAAGGCCATCCTGATGTCGACCCACGACATCTTCCGGGCCAAGGAGATCGGCGACAGGGTCGGGATCATGAAGGAAGGGCGGCTGGTCATGGAGCGGACCCGCGAGCAGCTCCAGTACGAGGACCTGGTCAAGATTTATATCGACTACATGAAGTCCGAGCCGCTGACCGCCTGAGGGGGCGAGCCGCGCCCATCCCAGCCGATCCGGAGTCCGATCCATGTTGAAAACGATCGTTAAAAAAGAGCTTCTGGAAAATATCTTCAGTTACCGCTTTCCCCTCTTCGCCCTCCTGTGCATCGTTCTCATCCCGCTGAGCATGTTCGTCAACAACGCCCAGTACGCCAAGCACCTGCGGGACTACGGCGAACAGGTCCGCCTGGCCGATGAGTCCTCCTCCAGCCTCAAGATCCAGGACGTCATGGCCGGGCGGGTGGCCATCAAGGGCTTCCGCCGGCCGGCCCTGCTTTCGATCTTCGCCCAGGGCTTCGAAAACGCCCTGCCCCGCTACTATCAGTTCACCCAGGACGGGTACACCCAAGGCGAATCGGCCAGCGGCGACGAGTCTCTGCTTTCGACGCAGGGCAAGTTCGATTTCGTCTTTCTCGTCCAGATGGTCATCAGCCTGATCGGCCTGCTCTTCGCCTCGGATGTGATCTCGGGCGAGAAGGAATCCGGGACCCTGCGGGCCATGCTCTCCAACCGCCTTCCCCGGGACGCCGTGCTGATCGGAAAAATCGGAGGAGGCTTCGTTTCCCTGCTGGCCCCGTTTCTGGTGGCCTTCGTCCTGGGCTTGGCCCTCCTCGTGCCGAGCGCCTTCCCGCTTTTCGCCGGCGACACCCCGGCCCGGCTGGCCGTCCTAGCCCTGGCCTCATCCTTCTTCGTCCTGATCTATTACGTCATCGGGACGATGATTTCGGCCAGCTCGGCCAAAGCGCGGACCTCGCTTGTGGCCATCCTCCTCATCTGGTCGGGTTTCCAGCTGGTCATCCCCAAGCTGAGCGACATGTTGGCCGCCTTGATTTACCCGGTCCGGACGGAGACGCAGGTTTCGCTGGAAAAATCCCTGGTCAACAATACGATCGAGACCGAGACGGCCAAGGAGCTGGGACGCCAGTACGACCTCATCTTCGGCAGCGCCAAGCCGGGCGCGGCCGACGACGTCAAATCTCCCGAACGGCGGAAATGGGACCCCCTGCGCGACGACATCCAGCTGCGGGCCCGGGAGAACAAAGCCCAGCAGATCGCGGCCATCGAAGAAACCTATGCCCAGCAGAGGCGCCGCCAGCAGAACCTGGCCGTGAACCTGTCCCTGATATCGCCCAGCGCGGCCTTCGGGCGCCTCGTCGCCGACATCTGCGAGACCGGGGATTTGGCGCGGACCAAGTATCTGGAGGCCGTCCGCTCCCACCAGAAGGCGCTCGACAACGCCCTTTTCAGCAAGGTCAAGCGGACCATGATGATGCATGCGGGAGGAGGCATATCCATGTCCCTCCAGGCCGAGCCGGTGGACCCCAAGAACCTGCCCAAGTTCACCGTCAGTCAGGCTTCGATCCCGGACACGATCAAGGAAAATTGGCGGAGCCTTCTGGCCCTGGCCTTCTGGCTCGTCGCCCCGTTCGCCGTTGCCTATACCCGCTTCCGGAATTACGACGTCCGATAAGGGCCGATGTTCAAAACGCTGTTCGCCCGAGAGCTCCTCGACGGGCTGGTCAGCCGCCGTTTTTTCGCCGTTCTCGTCCTCTGCCTGATTGTCTTCCCGGTGGGGAGCTCCATCAGCCGGCGCGACTACCAGGCACGCCTCCGGAACTACCAGGAGGCGGTGCGGCTGTACGAGAGCACCCAGAAAAAAGTAAGCGACGTGTTGTATATCGGCGGGGCCAGGGGCTTCCGCGCCCCGTCCCGCTTCAGTTTTTTATCCACGGGGCTCGAGGTCGTATTGCCCGACGCGGCCCAGACCGTAGCGAAATACGGCGCGACCTACTCAGACATGCGCCTCGGCAACACCCAGGGCACGGACAATCTCTATGAATTCTTCCACGGGCCGCTCGACTTCTCGTTCATCGTCACCGTACTCATGACCTTCCTGGCCCTGGCCTTCTCCTACAACGCCGTCTCGGGCGAGAAGGAGAGCGGGACGCTGGCCCAGATCCTGTCGAACTCGGTGCCGCGGTCACGGATCATCGCCGCCAAGGCCGCCGCCCAGTTCCTGATGCTGGCCGTGCCGTTCCTGGCGGGTGTGGCCTTGAGCCTGGCCCTGGCCCCGCCGCCGCCTCTCGCGGCCGGGGCGGGCTCGCCCTGGCCGGCGATCGGGGCGGCGGTTCTCTTCTCTCTGCTGGTCATCGGGGCGTTCTTCAACCTGGGCCTGCTCGTCTCGAGCCTGACGAAGCAAGCCGTGACTTCGATCGTCGTCCTGCTGCTGGTTTGGACGGCGCTTTTCGCTGTCGTGCCGCGTTTGAGCGTCATCGCGACGCGCTTCCTCGCACCGGCGCCCTCCGAGCAGGTCTTCGCCCAGGAGAAGGCCCGGATCCGGCAGGCGAACGAGAAAGCCTGCGAAGCCGAGGTCGACAAGCTCATCCGGAGATATCCGACGCCTCGCGGCAAGATGCCGCCGAAGGAATTCACGGACGAACAAGAGGAGATTCGGGCCCGATTCCAGGCCGCGCTCCTGGCCGACACGGACAAGGCGCGCCAGGCCTGGGAGCGGAAGCGCGACGCCCAGGTCCGGCTGTCCATGCTCGTCGCCCGCATCTCGCCCGTGAGCTGCTTCGTCCGGCCCATGGCCGAGATCGCCGGCACCGGCTGGCTGGAATACAGGCGCTTCCTCGACGCCGTGGACCGGTTCCAGCGGGATCTGAACGACAAGGTTTACGGGAAGATTACCTATGAGCGCATGCAGGGCGGCATCATGTCGGGCTTCAAGGGGCTGAATATGGACGCCCCGCCGCCCCGGATGCCCGACGTCCGAATCCCCTTCGGCGACGTGGCCCGCGACGTGCTGCCGGATTTCGTCCTGCTCCTCCTCTTCAATGCGGTCTTCTTCGCGGGGGCGTTCGTCGCCTTCCTGCGCTATGATCCGAGGTGATGCGATGCGTCCCTCCCCCTTCGGCACCATCTTCCGGAAAGAGCTGCTTGAGAACGTCCGCAACCACCGCTTCCTGCTGGCCCTCGGCCTCTGCATCGTGCTGATACCGCTGGGTTTCTCGGTCCAATATATGGACTATGCGGCCAAGGACGCCGCCTTCCGGGACGCCCTTCGGACGTTCGAGGACAACCATAAGCTCCTGCGCGATTTCGTCTTGAGCGCGTCGGTGTTTCGACCGCCTTCGTCCTTGGCCCCGCTTTCGGCGGGGGTGGAAGCGCTGTTGCCCACGTCGATCGATACGATCGGATACGTCGGCGAGGCGGGCGTCGCGACGGCGCTCGTCAACACGAGCGGCATCGGTAATCCCTTCCGCTTCCTTTACGGCCCCCTCGACCTGGCCACGATCGCGGCGGTCGTGCTGTCGGTGCTAGCCGTGCTCTTCGTCTTCAACGGCGTGAGCGGCGAGAAGGAGCGCCGGACATTGGCCCAGGTCTTCGCCAACGCCGTCCCGCGCTCGACGCTCATCACGGCCAAGATGGCCGCGGCGTTCGCCTTGATCGCGGCCGCATTCCTGGCCGGTCTGCTGCTGGGCGTCCTGGCCCTTGCGCTTCAGGGCTTCGAGGTCTGGGGAACGGCCGCGGCCTTCGTCCCGTTCCTGATCGCCGCAGGCCTGGCCCTCGTCTACATCTTCGTCCTGGTCAACCTGGGGCTTCTTGTCTCGACGCGCGCCCGGAGCTCCCTTTCGGCCATGGTCGCGCTGGTCACCGCCTGGATCGCGCTGTTCATGCTGGTGCCCAAGGCGGCGGTCGTCGTCTCCAAGGTCGTCGCTCCGGTCAAGTCGCAGCAGGTCGTCGACCTGGAGAAGAACCAGACGCGCCTCCAGCTCGGCAAGGAGCTGGAGACGGAAGTCGATTCGCTGCGCAAGACCATGCCGGGCATCAAGGACATGACCATGGATGAGTTCTTCAAGGCGAGGAAAGCCAAGAGCCCGGTCGTCGACGAGTACCAGAAGAAGCAGGACGAGATCCGGAAGACGTTCGGCGAGCGGACGGACGCGGAGCTGGCCAAGATCGACGCGTTCTACGGGGCGCGGCGCGACGGCCAGACGCGCCTGGCCCGGAACTTGTCGCGGCTGTCGCCGATCAGCTGCTTCCTGCACGGCGTGACGGAGATCGCCGGCACGGGCCTGGCCGAGTACGACCGGGTCAAGGAGAACCGGACGGCGTTCGCGAGCCTCCTGGAGAACGAGATCGGCCGAAAAGAGAAGCTGCTCCGCTTCGAGGACGCGACCATGGGAGATTACGGTTTCGACCGTGATACGCCGGCGCCGAAGCTCGTCTATAGGACGGGGACGCTCGGCGACCGGCTGGCGGGGGTCTGGCCCGATATGGCCCTGCTCGTGTTCTACGGAATCCTGTTTTTCGCCGGAGCCTATGTCTCGTTCCTGCGATACGACCTGAGGTAGGGCGCGATGCGAATGGCAATTGCCGGGAGGCGGATACGGGCCAGAGGAGCGCGGCCATGATCGGCGTCATTTACAAGCGCGAATGCCTCGACTATCTCAAGTCGGCGAAGTTTCTGATCGGTTTCGGACTGACCTTGGCCATCTCCGCCGTCGCGACCGTCATCAACGCTCAGGATTACGCGCAGCGGCACCAGGATTATCTGGCCGCCCAGCGGGACCTCCCCGGCAACAAATTCGACGTGGCCATCTATCGGCCGCCCCAAGTCCTGAGCGTTCTCGTCCAGGGCAAAGACCGGACGCTGGGGACCAAGGCATCCGTGAACTACTTGAATTTCCCTGACCAGCTGTCGGGCTACATGGCCGAAGGGACCGGCGCGCGCCCCCGGCCCCTGTCGGGTTTCGGAGCGGTGGATTTCGCCTTCCTGGTCCGCGTCGTCCTGAGCCTTCTCGTCGTGTTCCTGGCCTACGATGCGGTGGCCGAGGAGAAGGTCTCCGGGACTTTGAAGCTCACCCTGGCCAACGCGCTGCCGCGGTCGCATCTGCTGCTGGGAAAATGCCTGGCCGGCTTGACCGCGATCCTCGGGTCGCTCCTGGCCGCCGCGGCCGTGTCCGTCCTGATCATGCTCGCTTCCCCGGCGGTCAAATTGACCGGAGGAGACGGGGCCCGGATCGCCGGCCTTCTGGCGGCCTCGGCACTCTACCTCGTCGTCTTCTACGCCCTGAGCCTTCTCGTCTCGACGGCGGTCCAGCATCCCGCCACCTCCCTCATGGTCCTGCTCCAGCTCTGGATTTTCCTGATCGTGATCTATCCCCATCTCGGCGTCGGCGTCGCCGAACGGTTCACCCGACTGCCCACCGAGCGGGAGCTTGTCGAAAAGAAGATGGCCGCCTTCGCCCCCTACGACGCCGAGCAGAAAAAAGTCCAAGCCGCCTATTTCGGAGGGGACCGATCCGCTGCGACAGGCGCGCGATACCTGGAGCTCCAGGCCCTCAGAGCCGAGACGTCCCACGAGGTCGAACGCGATTTCGGGCTTCGCCTCAGCGGCCAGATGCGGCTGGCCCGGAACCTCGGCCTCCTCTCGCCGGCCGTCCTCTTCGACGGCCTGGCCGAGCGGTTCGCCCGGACGGGGATCGAGGAGTACGAGCGGTTCCAAGGCAGCCTCGAGCGCTATTGGAAGACGAAATATATGGACCTCCAGCGGCTCCTGTACAAGGACGTGGGGCCTATCTCAAAGCCGCCGTGCCCCCCTTCGAACACCCGCAGGAGCGGCCGGCCGAAGCTTGGATTTCGGCCATCCCCCAGGCGTTCATCCTCATTCTCCTCGGCCTCATCTTTTTCGCCGCGGCCTCGAACGCTTTCCTGCGGAAAGACGTGAGGTGAGACCATGATGCCCATCATCCGTCGGGAGCTCCGCGACCATCTCCAGGGCCTCCAATTCGTGGCCCTTCTTCTGTTCAGCCTCGTTCTGTTCTCGGCCAACGGGATCATTTTCGCCGAGAAATTCAGGCAAGGGAACGCGGTCTACTCCCAGCTCCTGGCTCATTCGGGTCCGGACACGAGAATGACCAGCGCCTTCCGGTCGCCCAATCCGTTCCTCTTCCTGGCCGAGGGGGGGGATTTAAACAGGCCCAACGAATACGATTTGTTGTCCAAAGGCTACTTTAGCGCGTCCGCGCCGCGTCCCCGCGACTTCAAGCTTCCCGATATTCCCAAGCTGGATTGGGCGTTCATCATCAAGACGATTTTCAGCCTCTACGTCATCCTCCTGGGGTACGGAGCGATCTCCGGGGAGAGGGAAAAAGGGACCTTGGCCCTGGTCCTGTCCAACCCGGTGGGCCGGGCCCGCCTTCTCGCCGGAAAGTACCTGGCCATCCTCGCCGTGGCCCTGATCCCCCTGGCGGTCGGATGCCTCCTCAGCTTGGGGTTCCTGGCTTTGGCCCTTCCCCAAATCCTGGCGTTCGGACTGGTCTCCCGCGTTCTCGCTCTCCTGGCGCTGAGCGCGGCCTATCTCTCCCTGTTCGCGTTCCTGAGCCTGTTGGCCTCCGCCGCGGTCCGGCGCTCGTCGCTTGTCCTTCTCTGGCTCCTGGCCGCCTGGATGCTCTTCGCCGTCCTGATTCCGGACACGTCGGGAATCTTGGCGGAAAAGTTCGCCCGCGTCCCGAGCGACTACCAAACGGCTAAAAACCTGGGCCCCTTGATCCAGAAAGAAGTCTGGGCCCGGATCAACGGACTCCAGGCCCGCGTCGACCGGGGCGAGCTGCGCACGGAAGCCGCCGTCAAGGCCGAAGCGGACAAGGCGTTTGGAGAGGGTCAGGAGAAGATGAGGTTTTTTGAAAAAAACTACCGGGATTCCACGGCCGAACGGGGCCGCGTGGGCAGGACCCTGGCCCGCCTTTCGCCGGTGGCCCTGTTCCAGTTCGCGGCGGAGGACGTCGCCGCATCCGGGCCCCACCGGGAAGAGGCCTTCAGCGAGGACATCCGATCGTATTCCCGGATTTACGACGACTACGTCCTGAAAAAAACGGGCAAGCTCGTCGACCAGTCGAATTGGATGTTCACGTCGTCGGTCAAACTTGACGGCAAGGATATCGAAATCCGTTCGCCCGTGCCGGACGCTTATCAGGGCGACATGTCCGACTTTCCCAAGTTCGTCGAGCACACGCCGCGGCTCGGCGACGGATTGAAGAACGCCTTCGGGGACATCGCCGGCCTGCTCGCCTGGAACATCGTCTTGGCCTTTCTGGCTTTCGCCGTGTTCCTGCGGGCGGATGTGCGCTAAAAAGAGAGCGGCGGACGCGGATTGGAACGAGGTGCCACATGATCGGAACCATCGTTAAGAAAGAAATCTCGGCCAACCTGCTCAGCTACAAATTTTTCGTCGTCATTCTTTTGGCCGCCGTCCTCATCTTCACCAGTTTCTTCGTCATGGGCCGCGACTACAAGGGGCGCCTGGCCGATTACCAGCTGATCCGGCCCAAGCCGGGCGATCCCATCGCCGTCCTGGCCCCCAACCCCCTGTCCATTTTGGCCAAGGGGATGGAGGAGTCGATGACCCGGTCTTTCGAGATCAGCCGGGTCAAGATCGACATCCAGACCGGCCAGAAGGGCGGCAATCCCATCTTCGGCTTTTTCGCCACGCCGGATTTCGTCTACCTGGTCAAGGTCGTCCTGTCACTCGTGGCCCTGCTCTTCGGCTTCGACGCATTCAGCCGGGAGAGGGAGGACGGCACGCTCAAGCTCATGCTGGCCAACGCCCTGCCGCGCTCGAGCCTCCTGCTGGGCAAATGGCTGGGCAACTTCCTGAGCCTGGCCGTGCCGATTCTCCTGGTGACGCTCCTGGGGATCACGCTCCTGGGACTCGATCCCTCGATCCGCATCACCGCCCTGGGCGCCGGCCGGCCGGCCCTCCTGCTGGCCGTCGCGCTCCTCTATGTCGCGGTCTTCCTGAGCCTGGGCCTGCTCGTATCGGCGCGGGCCCGGAGATCGGCCTCCTCGCTGGTCGTCCTCCTCTTGGTCTGGGCCCTCTTCGTTTTCATCCTGCCCAACCTGGGGACCCTGGTCGCCCGGCAGATGGTCGACCTGCCGTCGGTCCAAGCCCTGACCGAGAAGCAAACCCAGATCTGGACCCGCGAAGTCATGCTGGCCCAAGTGGAGCACGGCCCTTGGCCGGAGCATTACGAGCGGATCAACACCGAGTTCCATCAATTGGAAGAGAATTACCGCAACAACTTCGAGCGGCTGGTCCGCCTGAGCAAGGCCATCAACCGGTTCTCGCCGTCGGCCAGCCTGGTCAACGCGGCCACGGAGCTGGCCGGAACGGGCATCGGCGAGGAGATCCGCTTGAAAGGCGAAGTCATCCGCTATTACGACCGGGTCCTGCCGGGCCTCGTTCGAAGCGGGACCGGAAGCCCGGCCTTCTCCTACTCCTATCGCTCCGTCGGCCGGGTGCTGGCCGAGGGCGGGCTGGTCGACATCGCCTGGCTCGTCGTCATGAACCTGGTCCTGTTCGCCGCGGGCTACGCGGCCGTCGTCAAGGCCGACGTCCGCTGAAGGAGGTCGCCATGCTGTCCGCCCTGATCACCAAGGACATCCGCAACCATGTCCTGTCCTTCCGTTTCCAGGCCACGTTCCTCCTTCTGCTCGTGATCGTCCCCCTGACCGTCCTGGTCCTGACCAACGACTACGTCCGCAAGCAGGACGACTACTCCCGGCGGCAGGCCGCGATCCAGGCGTACCTCGCCCGCTACGCCCATTTCAACCGCGTCGGCGCCATCGTCGCCCCCACTCAGCCGCCGTTCCCCATTCTGGCCCTGGTCCGCGGCCTTTCGGCCGACACCAACATGGAGGCCTTCGACAACGACCCGCTGCCGGTGATGTTCCCCCTGATCGACCTGACCTTCATCGTGGCCATCCTCCTCAGCCTGGCGGCGCTTGTCTTCACGTATGACGCGCTGTCCGGGGAGAAGGAGGACGGCACGCTGAAATTGATGCTGGCCAACGGCGTCTCCCGGGCCCGGATCATCCTGGCCAAGATCCTGGGCGGCTTCGCCGCCCTTTTCATTTCCTTTCTCGTTTCCCTGATTCTGGGCCTGATCCTGCTCCTTCTCAATCCGCGGGTCGGATGGAGGGGAACGGACTGGGGGGCGCTGGGGCTCATCCTGGCCGGCGCTATCCTTTACCTCGCCTTCTTCGCCGGGCTGGGAGTCCTGATCTCCTCGCGCCACCGCTCCAGCGCGGCTTCGGTCATGACCTCGCTGTTCGTCTGGGTCCTGCTCGTCCTGGTCGTTCCCAACCTTTGCCCGTACGCCGCTTCGCTCCTCCGTCCGGTGCCCTCGCGGATCAAGATCGGCCGGGAGATCGCCCGCCTCACGGACGTCGACCGGGACGACCTGGCCCGCTCCATGATGAAGGAGAGGCTGGGGGCCGTGATCCGGCAGTATCCCGTCCTGAACGGGATCGAGCGCCGGTCCGACGCCGAGAAAAAGGCGGCCGCGGCCAACGACCCGTCTTTCGCCGAGGCCTACGAGGCCTACCGCAAGGCCGATGAAGCGGTATGGAAGGAAGCCAACACGATCCAGGGCGCCAAGGCCGCGGCGCTGACGGAAGACCTCGAAAGGCGCCAAAAAGCCCAAACGGAGCTGTCCGAGACGCTTGCCATGATCTCGCCCCTGGCCGATTTCTCCTTCCTGGCCGCCGACCTCTCCAACACCGGGATGAGGAACCGCGAGCATTTCGGGTCCCTGTTCGACGCCTGGTCCAGGGCCGGCGACGAATATCGCCAAAAGAAGATGCAGGTGATGCTCAAGGCCGATCCGACGGTCGACGTCTGGAACACGCCGACGGACATGACCGACATGCCGCGATTCGTTTACCCGGGGGAAGGCCTGGCCGGCCGGATCAAGCCCACGGTGCCCAAGTTCATCGTCCTGATCGCGGCGGCGTTCGCCGTTTTCGCCGCCGGCTTCGTTTCGTTCATCCGCTACGATGCGCGCTGAATTCGCCGAGCCGTTCCGATTTTCGGTATAATCATCGACGATGAACATGCCCGCGATCGAAGTGTTCCTGCCCTGCGCCGTCCGGGCCGCCTTGGCCGCCGGCCGGGAGATTCTGGATGTCTATGCCGGGACGGACCTCGGGATCGAAACCAAGTCCGACCGCACCCCCCTCACCGAGGCCGACCGTCGGGCCCACCGGACCATCGTCCGGGGATTGGAGTCCACCGGCCTGCCGATCCTCAGCGAAGAGGGTCGGAGCATTCCCTATCGGGAGCGACGCGCCTGGGATGCTTTCTGGCTGGTGGACCCGCTGGACGGGACCAAGGAATTCATCAAAAGAAACGGCGAGTTCACGGTCAATATCGCCCTTGTCGAGGGCGGCCGCCCGGTTCTAGGCGTCGTTATGGCGCCGGCCTTCGGCGAGCTTTATACGGGCGGCGAAGAATTCGGGGCGTTCAAGATCGAAAGCGCAGGATTCGGAAATAACGATGTCTCGCCGCGAACGATCCTGGCGGCGGGGAAAAGACTGCCCCTCGCCAGGCCGCAAGGCCCGCTCAGAATCGTCGCCAGCCGATCGCATATGACTCCGGAAACGCTGGCCTTCATCGAGGCCGAGAAATCCGCCCGCGGCGAGGTCGAGCTTGTTTCCAAGGGGAGCTCGTTGAAAATCTGCCTGATCGCCGAAGGCGCCGCCGACGTCTACCCGCGGTTCGGCCCGACCATGGAATGGGACACGGCCGCGGGCCAGGCCGTGGCCCTGGCGGCCGGATGCTCCGTGACGCAGGCGGACGGCGTTTCTCCCCTTCTCTATAATAAAGAAGACCTTCACAACCCCTGGTTCATCGTCCGGCGGGCGGATTAGACCTTCTCCGTGTTCGGAGAAAAACGGGAGTCGGGCCCATGAAAGCGCGGAGGCGGGCGTGAAAAATATCGGCATCCTGGCGCTGGTTTTTATGGCCGGCGCGGTGTCCGCCCAGACGCCGGGCGAGCCGCGCTATGATGCCGGCTCGCCCGCTTTGACCTGGCTTTGGGTCGATCCGGCCAACGGCCTGGACTCGGCCCCGGGAACATCCGAGGCCCCCTTGCGCACCATGACCGAGGCCTGGAACCGCATCCCGGCCCGGACGGTCCTGTCGGGACAGGGTTGGGGCATCGCCCTGCTGCCAGGCGATTATCCCGAATCGGCCTTGCCGGGCTGGATGGAATCGCGCTGGGGAACGGCCGGGGCCCCGGTCCTGGTTCAGTCCATCCGCGGCCGCGGCCTGGCCCGCCTGCACGGCTACCTCGACGTCTACGATTGCCGGTACCTTTACTTCGTGGACATCAGCATCGTCACGGATCCCGGCTACGGCGGCGGCGGCAACACCCTGCATCTGGCCGGCTGCGACCATGTGCTGCTGCGGGGCTGCACCCTCGACGGCTACGACGGCTCGATCCGCCAGCCCCAGGAAACCCTGAAAATCAACCAGGCCGAATATGTCTATGTCGAGGAGTGCGACATCTCCGGCGCCTTCTGGTATCCCCTGGATTTCGTGGCCGTTCAATACGGCTACATCGTCGCCAGCAAGATCCACGACGGCGGCGAATGGTGCGCGCTGGTCAAGGGCGGCTCGGCCTATCTCCTGATCGAAGGCAACGAAATCTCCAACGGCGGCACCGGAGGTTTCGTCGCCGGAAACGGCACGGGCTTCGAATTCATGATCTCCCCCTGGATCCATTATGAGGCCGAGCACATCAAGTTCGTCAATAACCTCATCCACCATACCGGGACGGCGGGAATGGGCGTCAACGGAGGATACAACGTCCTGCTGGCCTACAATACCCTCTACAAGGCGGGAACCAATGACCATGTCATCGAGGTGGTCCACGGCCTGCGCGGCTGCGACGGCGACGCGGCCCGCTGCGCCGCGCTCAACGCCGAGGGCGGCTGGGGCAACGGCGGGCCGGAGGAGCAATATATCCCGGGCCGGAACATTTTCATCTTTAACAATCTCGTCTATAATCCGGCCGGCTGGGCCAGCCGCTATCAGCATTTCGCGGTGGCCGGGCCGGTGACGCCCCCGGCCGCCTGCAACGTGGCGTCTCCGGCGGTCGTCGACGCCGACCTGCGCATCGCCGGCAATCTGATCTGGAACGGCGGCGTCGATCTCCCTCTCGGCCTGGGCGAAGCCGGCCAAGGCGGCCAGGACGACAATCCGACATGCAACCGCGCCTTGGTCCTGGCTTCGAACATCTTCAACGGCCCGGAACCGCCGCTCGTGGATCCGGAGGGCGGCGATTATCGCGTGCGCCCCGGCCGAAGCCTGGGCATGCGTCCGGCGGATATCCCGGCCTTCCCCGGCAACGACCGCGCCCAGCCGCCGCTCGCGCCTCAAGGCAACTTGGACAACACGGTCGCCCAAATCGACCTTCCCTATTCCGGCCGGAGCGCGGCCTCGGCGTCCATCGCCCAGGCGTTGAATCAGCCTGACTGGATTTGGACCTCCGGCGGCGGCGCCGCCTGGTCTGCGGAGACCGAGGTCAGCCTCGACGGATATGCGGCCCGGAGCGGAGCGGTTGGCGAAAGCGGAGAGTCTTGGCTCCAGACGGAGGCCGACGGCCCCGGCGTCCTGCTGTTCTGGTGGCGGATTGCGGCCGGCCCCGAGGACGGCCTGGAATTCTCCGTCGACGGCAAGCGGCGCGACCGGATCTCCGGCATCCGCGATTGGAGCCTGGGCGGGATTCCCGTCCGCGGCGGCCCTCACGCTTTCCGCTGGCGCTATAAAAAAGCCGTCGCCGGCTCCGGCGCAGACGCCGGCTGGCTGGATCAGGTGATCTGGCTGCCTCGCCGTTGAACGGCGCCAGCGACGGGTGCGCTAGGCCGTTCCCTGTGCGGGTTGAGCCCGCCGCGGCTCCTTCAATCCCAGAAGCCGTTCTGAGTGAAACGGAGCGTCATCTTCCCGCACTGGGGACAAAGATAGTTCACGTCGGGAAGGCTGAAGGTCCCTTTCTTGTCCATGTTCCAGGAAAAGACGATCTTGGGCTTGGCCGCAGGCGGCGGTGATTCCTGGAGCGACGGATCGTTGTAGAAGACGGGCTTGCCGGCGCAGGCCTGGCATTTCGGGTCGTCATCGAGATAGTTCAGGATCTCCAGCTTCTTGCAGGCCGCGCAGAACGCCGGGGCCGCGCAGAGCGTCTTGAAATTGGCCATGCCGCCGCCGGCCATGAACTCGAAGTGATAGCCGCAGGGGCAGCTGGCTTTGAGGATGGTCCCGGCGAAAACCGGGGCCGTCGCGGCCGCCGCCAGCAAGAGGCCGAGGCCGAGTGTTCCCAAACGAATTTTTGGGGCCATGATCACTCCTCCCTTGATGGCCGCCGGCGAGGGCGGCTCAGCTCTCGTGCTCTTCCATGTATTGGATGTAGAGCTCGGTCAGATCCTCGCCCTCGAGCTCTTTCCTCGTCTTGAGCATGACCAGCCGGCCTTTCTTCATGAACCCGACCCGGTCGGCGATCAGCTTGGCCCGGAAGATGTCGTGGGTGGACATGAACACGGACTTGCCCTGGTCGCGCATCCGGACCAGGAGATTGAGCAGCTCCTGGCCCGACTTGGGGTCCAATCCCGATGTCGGCTCGTCGAGCAGGATGTTCGGCGCGTCCTTGATGATGGCGATGGCCAGGCCGAGCTTCTGGCGCATGCCTTTGGAATAGTTCCTGGTCCGCATATCGAAGGCGTCTTCCTGGAGGCCGACGCTTCTCAGCGCCTTGGCGAAGTCGGCCTTGGTCAGCCCGCGCTTTCCGGCCAGCTTGGTGAAATAATCCAAGTTCTGAAAGGCGGTGAAGTTTCCGTAGAGCATGACGTTCTCCGAAACGAAGGAGACGAAATCCTTCGACCGCAACGGCTCCTTGGTCACGTCGATGCCCTCGATCAGGGCGGTTCCTTCGGTCGGCGGGATGAAATTGAGGAAAATGTTGATGGTCGTCGTCTTGCCCGCGCCGTTGGCCCCGAACATGCAGAAGATCTCGCCCGGCTCGACTTTGAAGCTCAGGTGGTCGACGGCCAGGTGCCCGTCCTCGTATTTCTTGGTCAGGTCGATGGTTTCCAGCATGGCGGGCTCCTCAGCGGACGTCGTACTTCAGGAACGAGACGTAGGCCCCGGCGAAAAAGACGATGATCAGGACGATCATCAGTCCGAAATCAGGCAGCGTCCGGGCCAGGGATTTGCTCAGCGATTCGGGCTCGAATTTGTGCTGGGGCATGTCGGCCAATTCGACCTTGCCCTGTTCCCCGGTGACGAAATTGAGATTTTTCATCATCCGCGAATTGACCCACTTGGTGAAGATAGGTTTGTAGGACCGGATGGAGGCCAGAAACTGCTCGTGCTCGTCCAGCCCGGTCCCGGCCAGGCTCATGGTCGAGAACATCAGGGCCGAAGCCGGAGAGATCCGGGAGATATTGATGGCCAGTTGTTCCTGGGACGTCTTGCGGGCCTGGTAGTCCCGCTCCAGGGCGGCGTTGTTCTCGTCGATCTTGGAGGTCAGGTCCTGCTGGTAATCCTCCAGGAATTTCTTGAAGTCGTCCTGATACTTCTTCTGGTCCTTGGCCGCATTGGGTGCATTCTCCTTGACCCAGTCCAGGACTTTTTTCTGGGCGCCGCCCTGGACCTGCTGGAGAAAGGCGTCCTTCTTGGCCGTGATCTCATGGACGGAAGGGATGGGATTGAGCTGGGCCGCGGTCAGCACCGAGACCTTGGGGATGATGGTGACGAAAATGACCCAGATGAAGAGCAGGACGAGAAAACTGGTCGAGCTCTTGCTGGTCCGGGCCGAGACCAGCAGGCCGAGGGTGAAGAAGACGGACAGGTAGAGGAAGAACATCAGGAACATGAGCAGGAGGCGGATCCAGTCCTGTCCGGACATGGAGATGTTGGGATAGACGAGCAGGATCAGCATGCTCAGGATGAGGGGGATGATCAGGGGGATGAGCAGGCTGATGTAGCCGCCGATGACCTTGCCCATGATCAGGCGGTCGCGAGGGACTCTGTTGGACAGGGTCAGCTTGAGCGTCCCCCGCTCCTTTTCCCCGACGATGGCGTCGTAGGTGAAAAGAATGGCGAACAGGCTGAGGACGATCTTGACGATGAAGGTCAGGTCCAGGGCGCCGAAGACGGAGAAGACCGGGTTGCTCTCGTACTTGGAATCGACCAGGTTGGGGTCATAGGCGATGTTGACCGAGGCCACCCGGCCGACCGCCTCGGAGATCCCGCTGGCGATCGAGCTCAGCACCTGGGGCGGCTTGTTGACCTTCGGGCCGAGGCCGGCCAGGGCCTGGTAGTTGGTCTGGGACTCCAGGTTCTTTTTGTTCAGGCCCACGGCCGCCGTGTACTCTTTCTGATCGGAGCGGTAGGTCGTGATTCCGGTGTAGATGGACAGGAGAATGAGGACCGCGCAGAGCAGGAAGGTGAAGACAAATTTCGGGCTGGTGATCGTCTCCAGGATTTCCTTTTTGATGATGTCTTTGAGCATGTTGGCACCTATCCTCGTTGGGTTCAGTCTATAACAAGGACCGGGTCGAGTCCACCAGCGCGCCTTCCCGCGCCGTTCATCCGGATGTCCGGCCATCCGCCGGATGACGAGCCCGGGAAAGACCCGACCCTCGCCCTTTCATCGATCAAATCTACGTGAACGGCGGTCAAAAGTTCAGGAAAAAGAGCGCCGGCCGCCCGTTCACAAGTTGAGCTTGGGGACGAAGGTCCGGAAGGGCAGGTTCTTGATGTTAAGCCTCAACGACACCTTGGTGATGTATTCGAGCCCGTCGTAGTCCTCGGAGTTGAAATTCAGGATCAGGTCCTGGACGGTCTCGATCCGCGGCGGCGGGGCGTTCTTGTTCTTGCGCTTGGCCAGCAAGTCCTTGAGCAGGTCATAGAGGACGCTGACCGCCTGGACGAGGTCGAGGGAATTGGCCATGCTGGGCGTGTCCCGGTTGAGCATATAGTCGGGCTTGAAACCGTACTTCAGGTTGGACGGATGGACGTCGATCTTCAGCGGGATCGACCGGATGGTCTTCTGGTTCGTCCAGATGGCCTTGCCGTCGATGTAGAGGGTCAACCGGTACTCCAGCGGACGGCCCGCTTGGGCCTGCGACGGCGTCATCGGCTTGGGGCGGGCCTCGGCCACGTCGATGTCCAAGCCGATTTCCTTGGTCAGGATCAGATTGGCCGAGCGAACCTCGAGAGTGTAGCGGCGCCGGCCCGAAGCCAGAAAAAGAGTGTTGGCGTCCAGCCCGATGATATTGAAGCCCGGGTTGAGGACCCCGGCCTTGAGCACGGTGTCGTTCTCGGAAAATTTATAGAGGGCCGCGTTGGAGGCTTCGATGGCCAGGGGGAGGATGCCCTCGGGCATGATGATCTCGTTGCCGACGCCCTTGATCAGGGATATGCCGCTGACCCAGGGATACTTCGAGCGCCAGCCGTTGAGGAAGCCGATGACGTCCGATTGCGTGATCAGGTCGAGAAAAACGAAGCCGCCATCCTTGGTCAGGTAGGTTTCGAAGTATTCGACGATCCAACGAAGCTCGGCCTGGCCGTCGCCGGCCCGGTTGGCGCAGTAGGCCAGCAGGGCCGCGGCATCGCCTCTCTCGGCATTGGTGATCTCGGCCCAATGCCGTTCGATCGACTCGGCCGCCTTGGCATACTGCTTGTCCGGACCGATAAGCTTGGCCGCTTCTTCGCGCCATTGGGCGAAGGCCGCCGGGACCAGGACGGCCGCCGCCAGGACCAGGACGAGGGCCCGCTTAATCGCCGTACTTGAAGACAAGATAGACCTCGAGGCTGGAATTCAGGTACTTGGCCGGCAACGGCGGGAACGGGCCGCTCGACCGGACCGCCCGCACGGCGGCCTGGTCGAGGAATTCGATCTTCGTCGGAACATCGATTTCCACGGCCAGAAGATCGCCGTTCCTGGCCACCAGGACGGACAGGCCGACCTCTCCTTTCCAAGCGGTGCCCAGGCCGGCGTCCAAGCCCCAATTGCGCTGGATCTTGTTGAGGACGATCTCCCCCCAGGCGGAGAAATCGACGCTCGGCACGTTGAGGCCCACGGACCCTCCCGGAGCGGGGCGCCGGGCCCGCTGGCCGGCCTGTCCGGGATGGCCGCCTCCGGCTCCGCCTGGACCCTCCCCCGGGCCGCCCGAGGACGCCGAGCTGAACAGCGCCCCCTGGCGGGCGTATTTGGAGAAATCGATATCCGAGCGGGTCCGGTAATGGGAAGGCGGCGGAAGATACCGGTCCTCGATCTTGCCCGCCGATTTGGACAGGCTGATCCGGGCGTCCGACGGGTAGGTCAGCTTGAAATCCGTATACGGTCCCGGAAGGCCGGGGGCCGGGGCGGGCGCCGCGACCGGCCCAGGTCCGGTCGGTTCGACCGGCTCAGCCGGCTTTGCGGCCGCACCAGGCGTGGATTCGCGGGGCGCCAACCGGTTGTCCGCGCGCGGGATTGCGGCATTCTCGCCGGGACGGACGGCCGGCCGGCGGCGTTCGGTTTTGGAGACGGAAAAGCGGGCCATCTCCCGGGGCGCCAGGAACGCTTCACGCGGTTTCTCCCCGTACGTGAAGATCTTGTAGTGCCAGTGCGAGGTGAACGCGGCGTAGAGAACAAGGCCGTGGAGAACCGCGGAGACGAGCAGGGGAAGAGGCCGCCGCTTGCGCCTCTCTTCGGCCGATTCCGATTCGAATTCGAAAATGGCGTAAACTCCCTCGCAAGTTAAAGGATCATTTTACCACAAACGCGGACCCATCCTTTTAGAACAAGCCGGGCCCGAATCCGTTGCGGCGGAAGGGGCCCCGGGTTTTGTCCGGGGATCATGTTCCGCCGTACTCGGACGCGGATAAAAACACGGACGAGTCCGGCCGCCCCGTTGACTCGGCCGGGCCGGAGTGTTAGCGTTGGCCCCTCAAATCGATCAAAGTCCCCGGGACCCGGGAGGGCGGAATGAACATGCACAGGAGCGCGGCCGTGTTTGGTCTTGGGATCCTGTTCACGGCGGCGGCCGCCGCCGGCGCCGCGCCGGCGATCGACGTCCCCGCCCTCACCGCCCGGGTCAACGACACGGCCGGAATGCTGAGCCCCTCGGCCGCGGCGGCCCTGGAAGAGAAACTGGCCTCCTACGAAAAGGCCACGACCAACCAATTCGTCCTCTTGACCGTGCCCTCGCTCAAGGGCGGCATCCTGGAATCGTTTTCCGTGCGCGTCGCCAAAGCCTGGAAGATCGGCCGCAAGCGGGTCGACAACGGCGTCATCGTCGTCCTGGTCAAAGACGAACGCAAGATCCGCATCGAGGTCGGCTACGGCCTGGAGTCTTCGCTGACCGACGCCGTCTCGTCGCGGATCATCTCCGAAACGATCGCCCCGCGCTTCCGGGACGGCGATTTCGAGGGCGGCATCGCCGCCGGCTTCGAGGCCCTCATGAAGGCCGCCGAGCATCCCGCGCCGGCCCCCGAAAAGCCCAAAGGACGAGGCGCCGGCGGCTGGGTCCTCCTGATCCTGTTTCTCGCCGCCGGCTACGGCTTCGCCGGGTTGATCACTTACAGCGGCCTGTTCACCCGCGGCGGCGCGGTCATGATCTATATCCTTGTCGGCGGCGGGCTGGGGATCGCCGGAACCTACTTGAGCGAACAGGGCCTGGGCTTCGGCTATGGGATCTTCTTCGCCTTCCTGATCGCCTTTCCCATCTTGAAGATCATTCTGCCGCGGACGGCCTGGGGACGGGAGCGCGTCCGCAAAGCCGAGGCCGCCGCCAAAAGCACGATCAGCGGCGGACACGGCTCGACATTCCATTGGTCGTCGGGAAGCACGCACTCATCGTGGAGCTCGGGCGGCGGAGGGTTCTCGGGCGGAGGGGGAAGCTTCGGCGGCGGCGGAGCCAGCGGGAGCTGGTGATCAGCGGCCAAAGGTCATTTGGAAAAGGACGATCTCGGAGGTGCTGCCCAGGCGGACGGGCGGGCCCCAGGTCGCGGCGCCGCTGGTGACGTAGAACCAGGTCGATCCTTTTTTCAACAGCCCCCAGTTGAGCTCATAAATACCCTTGTTGATGAGGTTGACGGGAAAGACCTGCCCGTTGTGCGTATGGCCCGAGAGCTGAAGATCGATCCCGGCCGCGGCCGCCTCCTCCAGGTGCACGGGCTGGTGGTCGAGCAGGATGAGCGGGCGGCTCTTATCCAGCCCGGACAGGATGACCGAGAGCGGCGTCCGGGCTCCCCCGCGCGGCACAGAGGTCGGGTCCTTGCGGCCTATCACGTAGAATGAATCCGCGACGAGGACGGCCTCGTCCTCGAGGATGCGCACGCCGCCGGCCCGGATGGCCGAGCAGGTCCTCTCCAGACCGCCGTAATATTCATGATTGCCGGTGCAGGCCAGGACGCCCAGGGGGGGGATGGAGCCTCTTCAAGACATCGGACATGCGGAGAAGCTCGCGAGCAGGCGTGTCGTCGCTGGCCAGATCGCCGGTGATGAAGACGATGTCGGGCCTCAGGGCGTTGATGCGGTCGACGATCCGGGCCAGCCGGGAGGCCGGCACGACGGGGCTGATGTGGACGTCGGAGATCTGGACGGCCCGCAGGGTTTTAAGGATCCCGGCCGGCTTGGCGATCGCCAGGGGCACGATCCGCGTGCGCAGGCGCAAAGCCCCGATCGTCCCCGCCGCCAGCACGATCACGACCGTGCCGAAGATCAGGGCGAAAGCCAGTCGGCCTCCCGTCCGCGCACTCCGCAGGGAATTCGGAAAAAAAGGAACGAAGGCGTCGACGAGCCGGATGAGGTCGAAGATCACGGTCAGGAGGAAAAGGTAAAGGATGAGAACGAGATACTCGTAGCCGAAGGCCGTCACGGCATCGGCGAAAAAGGAGGATCCCCGCCGCTCCAGCAGGCGGCCGGCGACGACCGAGACCGCCCCGGCCAGCATCAGGGCGAGGAGGACGGCGCGGAACGCGCCCGTCCCGGCCAGGGCCTTCCAGCCGCGGCGCAGAACGTAGAAGTTGAGCAATCCATAGACGGCGATGGTGGCGACAACGGCGATCACAAAGGGGGCACCGCGGTGGGGCATATCAATCTCCTCAGTCGCGGAAGGCGTTGGTGCGGACGATCTCCTCGAGCGGCTTGCGGGCCCCTTCGCCGGCCGGCCGGCCGGCCGCATAGCCCAGCGAGAGGAGGGCGACGATCTTGTACTTCCGGGGGATCTTGAAAAATCTGCGCGTCTTGCGGATGTTGAACCAGCCGATCCAGCACGTGCTCAAACCGAGTTCTTCGGCCTGCAGGACGAAATGCTCCCCGGCGATGCCGAGGTTGAGCAAATAAAAATTCACGCCTTGGATCTGCCGGCCGACCCTGTCGGCCATAAGGTCGAGCCGGCCCATGATCAAAACCAGGACCGGGGCCTGGGCGGCGAATCGGGTCATTTTATAGATTCCCGAAAAGGCCGTTTCCGAAAATCGGGCTTTGATTTCGGGATCGTCGATGACCAGGAACCGCCAGGATTGGGCGTTCTGGGCCGACGGAGCAATCCGGGCGGCCTCCAGGCAGGCCAGAAGCTTTTCCTTCTCCACCGGCGTCGGCAGGTAGCGCCGGATGCTGCGCCGCTGCCGGATGATCTTCTGGAATGGGGTCGGTTCGGCGGCCATGGCTAGCGGACCAGATGGAAGCTCGTCTGGCGGACATCCAGGAACCGAGCCCCCTTGAGGTCGAAGACCGCGTCCTGCTCGAGCCCGAATTGGACGTCCTGGCCGTCCCATTCGGGAACGGCGGCCAGGACGTTGAGCTCGATGGAATAGCAGGTCTGGGCGAAGAGCGGATAATCTCCGGCCCCGGGGACGCCGTTCTGGCGGTCCCACAACCCGATGGTCGGCCCCGCCGCATGGCCGTGGACGCCGAGGGGATGACTGTAGATGCTCGGGCGCAAACCGCCCTCCTTGGCCTTCTTCAGGGCCGCCGACAGGATTTCATTGCCGGTGCGCCCCTCACGAAACTCGGCCATGAGGATATCCTGGAGCCGGTTGCCCTGGGCCAGGCCTTCCTTCAGCCCCTTGGGCGCATCCGTCTCCCCTTCCTTGAGGACGTAAGCGAGCTGCTGGGTGTCCGTGCACAGGCCGAGATAGACGATGCCCATGTCGCAATGGAGCATGTCGCCGCGATGGATGACGGCCGAATCCTTGAAGGGGCTCGCCTTGGGCCGCAGGACGGTAACCGACGGCTGGAACCAGGTCGTCAGCTTCAGTCCGGAGATCCTTTCCCGCATCCACCAGACAACGTCCTCGGCGGTCGTCGCGCCCGGCGTGATGACTTCGTCGGAGAACGCCTCGGCGATGATGGCGTGGGCGACGGCCATGATGAGGCCGTAAACCTCCATCTCTTCCGGCGTACGCCGCTCCAGCCAGCCGACGGCCAGCCGCTCGGCGGAGACAAGGCGCTTGGACAGCTCGGGGCCCAGGGCCCGGACCAGGGCGGTCTTGTTGGAGGCCGAAAGCCCCTCGCCGAAGGCGAAAACATCGGACTCGTCGATGCCGATGCGCTTGGGATTTCTTTCCTTGACGACCTGGGCCAGACGCTCCCATTGGCCGATCCTGTCGGGGTCCCAGACCGCCTTGTAAAGGCCGCCGATTCCGTACCTCCCCACCGTGAATTTTTCGAGGCCCTCCTTTCCCGGGTCATAGAAGACGAGCATGCTCAAGCGCCGGGCCGAGAAGGAGTCATAGGGCACCAGCGAAAGGTAGACGGGGTCCTCTTCATATTCCCGGCAGATGACCAGCCACATATCGATGCCTTCCCGCCGCATGATCTCCGGCAGGACGGCATCCAGCCTGTTTTGGAGCCATCGGTCGTAGACCGGACCGCGCTCCCGGAGCGGCAGGACGGCGGGCGTCCGGGTGTCCGCGCGAACGAGGCTGACGGAGCCGGCCAGAACGGCCGCGACGAGAAACATGAAGAACGGGGCAATTCTGTTCACGCGCATAGCTTCTCCTTTGGCGAAGTTTTTTTATACCCCAATTCCCCCTGAGATAAAAGGCCGATCGAGCGAGGGCAAGCGGGGCAACATACGCTCGTTTTCCCCAGCGTGGAAATCGTCGGCGGGTCCTGCCTCGTGTTGTCAGCCCGATTCCCACTGTGATATAGTGACAGGGAACCTGGAAAGGGTTTTTTTCGTATAGGAAGAAGAGGAGAATTCCATGAAAAAACTGTCGCTCTATGGATTGGCGCTCGCTCTCCTGCTGACGGCTTCGGCCGCCTGCACGAAAGTGGGCCCCCCCGCGGCCGGCTCGGCCAAGGCCGAAGACATGCTGACGATGCTGCCCAAGGACACGACGGGCGTCATCCTCATTGACGTCAACCGGGCCATGAACACCGAAGTCATGTCCAAGGCCCTCAAGGAAGGCGAGAACGCCCAGAAATACCAGGACACGGTCAAGAAGTTCGGCATCGATCCCCAGAAGGACATCTATTTCGTGGCCATCGGCCTGACCGGAAGCATCAGCGGCGGGTCGACGTCCGGATTGGGCGTCCTGAACCTCAAGTACTCCAAGGACGCGCTTCTGGCCAAGATGAAGGAAGAAGGCGCCAAGTTCACCGAGGGTGTTTATGAAGGCGTGGCCACGATTTCCGTCGTCGAAGACGAAAAGGAAGGGCCCGGGAACGAAAAGGCCGAAGCGGCCGAGAAGCCGAACCAGGCCGTCGCCCCCGAGAAAAACATGATGGGCGCGTTCCTCGACGCGTCCAACGTCGCCGTCGGGCCGGAGAAGGAGGTCAAGGCCGTCATCGACATCCTGAAAAAGAAGGCCGAAAACGCCACGGCCAACGCCGAGCTCATGGCCCAGATCAAGGGCGTCAACAAGAATGCCATGGCCTGGGGCGTCTTCGCCTTCAAAGCCGAAGACGTCAAAAAGATGGTCGAATCGACGCCGATGCTGAGCTCGTTGGCCTCGCTCAAGGGCCTCGTCCTGGCCTTCGATTATTCCAACAAGATCCTCGATGTCGAGATCAAGGCGGTCACGTCCGATGCCGGCAAGAACAAAGAGATCGCCGATATGCTGAACGGCTTCAAGGCCATGGGCAGCATGGCGGCGGGCCAAAAGCCCGACCTCGGCGAGCTGCTGGGCAAGATCGAGATCACCTCGGCCGCCGACAACGTCCGCATCCATGCGGCGGTGCCGGAAGATCTGCTCAACAAGCTGGGCCGGATGGCCCAATCCGAGATCAAGAACAAGATGGGCGGCGGCAAGCCCGTGGAAACGGCCAAGGGCGAAGAGAAGAAGGACGAAAAGAAGGCCGGCGAGATCAAGAAGTAAGCCGGGCGGCGCTTCCGCCGCGGTCCGCAACGTCATCGAAGGGCGCTCGTCCGCAAGGGCGGGCGCCTTTTTTATTCCTCGAAGAGATATTCTTTGCGGGAGAAGATCGCCGCGGCCAGGATCAAAGCGGCGGCGGTGAAACCGATCAGCACCAGGACCGCCGTTCCGGCCGGGCTGGGTTCGAGACGGAAGAAAAGGAGCGATGGCAAGCCGCCTTCGGACGCCGTTTCCGGCCGGAGGATCGATTTGAGATAGTGGATCAGGGTCAATCGCTGGGTGGTTCCCGGGAAATATTGGACGATGCTCTCCCAGCCGAAACAGAAGAAGAGCCCGAAGAGCACGGATTTCTTGAGGAACGTCCCCAGAAACGCGAAAAAGGCCGTATAGGCCGTGATCGCCAGGACGAGCACGGCCAGGCTTTCCAGCAGAACGAGCCAGGCGTCTCCGTCGTTCAAATGGTCGTAGTCCAGAATGAGAAAGGCGGCGATGACGCCGGCGGCGACCAGGACGATCGAGCGCGCCGTGTACGCTCCGTACTTGCCCAGGAGGATGGCCGGCTTGGCCAGCGGCCGCGTCGTCAGATACGTCAGGGTCTTGTTTTCGACCTCTTCGGAGACGATCGAGGTGCCGTAGAACAGGGCCAGCATGAGGACGATGAATTGCAGATAGAAGGTCATGATCAAGCCGGAAAAGACGTGCAGTCCGGCGGCGCTGGGATCCCCGGTCAGGATCCGCCGCAGCAGGAAGACGGAGGCGGCCAGGACGGGCAGCGCGCAGACCAGGAGCACGGCCCGGTTGCGCCGGGCCCTGCGGGCGGCGAACCAGAAGAAAGCGAAGACGGCGCGGACGGCGGAGAGCATGGTCATTTTCCTATAAGGTAATCGAAGACGGCCTGCAGGTTGTCGTCGGGCGAGGTGATCTCCTCGATGTCCAGGCCGTTCTCGACGGCCAGCCGGGGCAGCAGGCCGTAAAGCCGGTCCCGGTTCCGGGTCTCCATGACGACCGACCCGGCCTCGCCGAAACGGATGTCGACGACGGCCTCTTCGCCGACCAGCCGGGCGGCGAGGTCGCGGGGGCGGTCGCACTTGACGGCCACGATATGGGGGTGGCCGTCAATGAGGTCGCGGATGTAATGGATGTCGCCCTGGGCCAGGATCTTGCCCTGGTGGATGAGGATGATCGAGCGGGTCAGGGCCTCGATCTCGGGCAGGACGTGGCTGGAGACGATGACCGTCCGGCCCTGGCTCTTGAAATCCCTGATCAGCTTGATGATCTTGCGCTTGCTTAGCGGGTCGAGGCCGTTCAGGGGCTCGTCCAGGACGATGATGTCGGGATCGTGGGCCACGGACTGGGCGAATTTGAGGCGCTGGCGCATGCCCCGGCTGTAGCCGCGGATGAGCCGGTTCCCATCGTCGGACAATTCGACGAATTCCAGCGCCCGCCGAGCCCGGGCCGCGGCCTCGTCCGCGTTCCCGCCATAGAGGCGCAGAAGGCGGTAAAGAAAATCCCAGCCGGTCATGTCCTCGTAGAAGGCGTCCTGTTCGGGACAGAAGCCGAAGCGCGAGAAGAGGGCGGTATTGTTCCAGACGGGCCGGCCGCCGATGAGGACGCCGCCGATGCTCGGCCGGAGCTGCCCGGTCAGGAGCTTCAGGAAGGTCGATTTCCCGGCCCCGTTCGGGCCGAGCAGTCCGGTGACGCCGGGCTCGATGTCGAGGGTCACGTCGGACAGGCCGAGGACGTTGCCGTACCACTTGCTGAGCTTGTCGGCCCGGATGCGGGCGGTCATCGGATGACCTCCACGCCCTTGACTTTCCGGAGGAGGACGAGGACCGCCGCCCCGGAAAGCGCGGCCAGGACGACGGCCGAATAAATCCAGGGCACTTCATAGGGCCCGGGAACGCCGAAGAGGGCCGCCCCGATCTGCTGCAGGTCGGCTTTGATCGAAAGAAGGCAGAAGGCCGGCTGGCGGAAGATTCCATAGAAGACGCCGAAAAAGATGTCGGAGAAGATGTAGACCAGGAAGAGCAGGATGGAGGCGAAACGGCGGTTCCGGCCGAGGGACGAAAGGAAGAGCGTGTAGAGGCCGAAGAAGCCGGTCAGAACAACGGAATCAAGGACCACCGCCAGGGGGATCCCGGGGTATTGGGAGAAAAACCGGAAGCTGCCCGAGAAAATGAGCTTGAGGAGAAAAAAGAGGAGCCCGGGGACGAGGGTCTGCAGGAGAAGGAAGAACGACACAACGCCCATTTTGCCCAACAGGTAGTCGCGCTTGCGCAGGGGGCGGGCGAAATAAAGCTGCAGGGAATTGTGCTTCAGATCGTCGGAGATGAGGCCGGCCCCGGCCAGGACCATAATCATGACCATCATGAAAAGCAGGAAATCGCCGGTAAAATAGGCCTTGAAATAGGCCGGATCGACGGTCAACAACCGGTTCGGGCCGCGGATCAAGAACTTGAAGTCCTCGATTCTCTCTGAAATATAGATCCCGGCCGAAAAGACGAGAGCCGGCAGGAGCGAGATGCCCAGCACGAATTTGAAGTATTTGCGCTTGAAGGCCAGCTTGACGCCCAGGCGGGTGATCGGGGCCCACGGCCGCCGACGCTCGACGAGGGTCCCCGGCCAGTGCTGATAGCCCTGTTCGGAAATCGGCATCAGTCCACTCCCACGGTCTTGGCGAAGAGGTCCTCGAGCGAAGTCTGGCTGCGGACGAAATGGCGGATCTGGGTGTTTTCGCGGGCGGCGATCCGGAACAGGCCGTCCCGCCGCATATCCGGCGGCATATAAACCTTGAGGAGGCCCTCTTCAGTCTCCTCGACCCGACAGCCGCCCTGCCGCAGGGCCCGGACGAAGGCCTCGGCTTCGCCCTTGATTTTCATCTCATAGAGGCTGTAATCGACCTGCTTGAGGGCCTGGATCTCGCCTTGGGCGGCGATGCGCCCCTTGTTCAGGATGACCACGTTGGAGCAGGTGTATTCGATGTCGGAAAGGATATGTGAGGAAATGAGGACCTGGATGTCCTTTCTGGAGGAGATGTCCTTGATCAGCTCCAGGACCTCGCTCCGGCCCTGGGGATCGAGATTGGACGTCGGCTCGTCCAGGAAGAGGAGCTTGGGATCGTGGACCAGGGCCTGGGCCAGCTTGATCCGCTGTTTCATGCCGGCGGAGTATGTGTCCAGCAGGCGATAGCGGGCTTCGCCCAGGCCGACATAGAAAAGCACGTCGTGGGCCCTCTTGACGGCCTCCTGCCGGGGCATCCCGGAGAGCTCCCCGAAATAGGCGGTGAAGGCGACGGCGTCCAGGCCGTGGATCAGGCAGTCGTCCTCGGGCATATAGCCGACCAGGCGACGGATGGCGAATTGATCGTGGAGAATGTCGCGGCCCAGGATGCGGCCCTGGCCGCGCCCGGGGCGGAGGAACCCGAGCAGGATGCGCAGGAGTGTGCTCTTGCCCGCGCCGTTGGGGCCGAGCAGACCGCAGGCCCCTTCGCCGATGGAAAGATCCACTCCGTCGAGGGCCTTGATCGACCCGTAGCTGAAGTGGATATCCCGGAGCTCGATGTTCATGGTTTCAGGCGACGCCGGCCGACGATTTCACGATCATCATATTTCAATACGAAAGGGATTGCCAATGGTTCCGTTTGCCCGCCCGGCCGGGGTTGATTTATAATTCGGGATCCAACGCCGCCTGTCCGGGAGGAACCTCATGATGAAACGCGCTTTTGCCGCCGTGGCCGCCGTCCTCTTCGCCGCGACCCTGGCCCCGGCCCAAGCCCTCAAGCCCCTGACCTTCGAGGACTTCATCAAAATCCAGCGGGTGACCGATCCCCAGCCGTCTCCGGACGGAAAATGGGTCGCCTTCGTCGTCACCATCATCGACAAAGAGGCCAACAAGGGCAACAGCGACATCTGGATCGTTCCGACGGCCGGCGGCGATCCGCGCCGCCTGACGGCCTCCCCCGCCGCGGACAACACGCCGCGCTGGTCGCCCGACGGCAAGACCATCGCCTTCATCTCCGCCCGCGGGGGGACGCCCCAGATCTGGATGATCAACCCCCAGGGAGGCGAGGCCTGGCCCGTGACCGCGCTCTCGAGCGGAGCCTCCGGCGTCATCTGGTCGCCCGACGGAAAGAAGCTGGCCTTCACCTCCTCCGTCTATCCCGACTGCGCCGACGACGAGGCCAACAAAAAGAAAGCCGAAGCGGCCGAGAAGAGCAAGGTCCACGGCCGGGTCTACGACGCGCTCTTCTTCCGCTATTGGAATGCCTGGCGCGACGGCAGCCGCAGCCATGTCTTCGTCGTCCCGGCCGATGGCGGCAAGGCCGTGGACGTGACCCCGGGCGACTTCGACACCCCGCCGATGGACCTGGGCGGGCACCAGGACTATGTCTTCTCGCCGGACGGCCGGGAGATCGCCTTCGTCCGCAACGTCGATCCCGACCTCAAGCTGGCCGTCGGCACGAACAACGACGTCTTCGTCACGCCCGTCGATGGGGGAACGATCACGAAGATTACGACAAACAAGGCCGATGACAACGATCCCCGCTACTCTCCCGACGGGAAATACCTGGCCTACAAGGCCATGACCCGGCCGGGTTACGAATCCGACAAGCTGGACCTCATCCTCTATGACCGGGCCACAGGAAAGGCGGTCAACCGGACGGCCGGCTTCGATTATTCCGTAGACGAGATGTTGTGGGCCAAGGACGGCTCGGCCGTTTATTTCACGGCCGAGGAAAAGGGCCGCAACGCCCTGTTCAAGGTCGGAGTCACGGGCGGCGCCCCCGAGAAAATCCTGGCCGGCCGGACGTTCAGCGGCGTGAGCCTCCTGCCCGACGGCAAAACCTTCGTCATGCTCGACCAGGCCATGAACCGGCCGAACGACGTCTGGAGCTATGACGCGGCGGCGAAGAAATCGATCCGGCTGACGGACACCAACAAAGCGCTGCTGGCCGGCTTGGCCATGAACACGGGCGAGGAATTCTGGTTCGAGGGCGGAGCCAAGGACAAGGTCCACGGCTTCCTGCTCAAGCCTCCCGCTTTCGACGCCTCCAAGAAATATCCCCTTCTCCTCCTCATCCACGGCGGCCCCCATGGCCCGTGGATGGACGAATTCCACTACCGCTGGAACGCCGAGATGTTCGCCGCGCCCGGGTACGTCACCGTCATGATCAATTTCCACGCCTCGGGCGGGTACGGCCAGAAATTCTCGGACGCCATCGTCGGCGACTGGGGCGGCAAGCCGTTCGAGGATCTCATGAAGGGCCTGGCCTACGTCCAGGCGGCCTACCCGTTCATCGACAAGACAAGAACCGCCGCGGCCGGCGCATCGTACGGCGGCTACATGATCAACTGGATCGAGGGCCATACCGACGTTTTCCGCTGCCTGATCTCCCACGACGGCGTCTTCGATCTGCGTTCGATGTGGGGTTCGACCGAGGAGCTGTGGTTCCCCGAATGGGAGCAGCAGGGCACGCCTTGGACGAATCCCGAACAGTACACCAAGTGGTCGCCCAGCTCTTTCGTCAAGAATTTCAAGACGCCCATGCTGGTCATCCACAGCCAGAACGACCTGCGGGTGCCCCTGGAGCAGGGCCTGCAGCTCTTCTCCTCGCTGCAGCGGATGAAGGTCCCGTCCAAACTCCTCTACTTCACGGACGAGGACCATTTCATAACCAAGCCCCAGAACGCCGAGCTGTGGTGGAAGACGATGCTGGACTGGCTGGCCGGCTACTTAAAATAAGAACCGGGCCGATCCGGCCGTCCGGGCCCGGAGAAGGCGGCGCTGCGCGGGCCGCAGGCGGCCATCCTCATGCGGCGGCGGAACAAAGAAAGCCCGGGGATTCCCCGATCTACAGGGGAAGGGCGACGAGCGAAAAGGGATCGACCCGGGCCGAGAGGATCATAACGCTCCAGTGGAGATGGGGGCCTGTGGAGCGCCCGGTGCTGCCGACCTTGCCGATGGCCTGACCCTTTCGCACCCGGTCGCCGCGCTTCACCAGGAGCTCGTCGAAATGGCAGCAGTAGGAGAACACGCCGCGCCCGTGGTCGATGATGACCGTGTAGCCCGAAAAATAGAGGCGGCTGGCCAGGACGACCCGGCCGCCGTTGGGAGCCGCCGCTTTCGTCCCGCGCGGGGCGGAGATATCGACGCCGGAATGGACCGAGGCCACGATCTTGTTGTAGATCCTCTGCTGGCCGAAATTGGGGAACGGCTCGTAGGCGGGAAGCGGCGATTGGAACGGCCCTTCGGCCAACCAGTCGGGCGAGACGAGGCTCAGGGCGTCGGATACGAGCTCGGCCTCGCGGCGTATGGTCTCCATCTCCTTGGCCGGGGGACTGGCCATCGCCGGCGCCACATCGAGCCGGGTCGAGGGAAATTTCTTCGGCTCGATGGTCAGGGGAAGCTCAAAGAACACCGTCCTGCCGTCCGGCCGCTCGGTTTTGACCTTGAGCGTCAAGACCTGCGGCTTCAACCCCAAGTCGATCCCCAGAAGCGCCAGGGGCGATCCCGGAGCATCCCCCGCGGCCGGCGCCAGGACGCGGACCTTGCCGCCCAGGCTCAGGACGACCCGCTTGACGGAAGCATCGTTCCTCAGCCGGACCAGGATCGCTTCCCCGGGCTGGAGCGAACGGCAGGTCAGCAAAATCGGCGCATCCGCCGGCTCGATCGTCTGGACCGGCTTGGCCGTCAACAGCGTCGACTTTTGGCCGATGAGGAGGACTGCGGTCGGCTTCGCCGTCATCAGCGTCGTCTGCCCGGCCAGCAAGCCGAACAACACGAATGGGAGGCACCGGGATCTCATGCCGGCTCGACCTTCCTCAGGACATGGCCGGGAAGCTTTCCGGTGTGTTCGCCGTCGCTGACGACGGCGACGCCATTGACCACAACGTGGACGATGCCCGCGGGATACTGGTGCGGGTCCTTCCAGGTCGCCCGGTCGGCCGCGGAGGCAGGATCGAAAACGACGAGGTCGGCGAAGCAGCCGGGAGTGTATTCCAGTCCGGTGGACAGACCCGCGGCGCCGTCCCGGAGGGCGGCGGCGAGGAGCGCCTTCATCTTCTGCAGCTCGTCGGGCTTGGGCGCCCGGTCGTTGAAGCCCATCGCCGCGCCGCGCACGGCACCGTGTCCCACCAGGGTGGCGTAGTTCAGGGCCGTCCCGCCCTTCTCCAGGGCGGCGAAAAATCCCTTCAAGTCGCGCCGCGCGAGATCCACGCCGAATTGGGACTTGGCCTTGGCTTTTGTGTCCTCGAAGATCTCCTCTGCGATGGGAAAAGGCGAGAAGCCGCAATTGCCGACGACGACCGCGGCCGCCGCGGCCGCGCCGGTCGCCTGCAAGAACCGTCTCCGGGAGAGGGGACGCTTCATCGGGCTCTCCTTCACGCGCGATTCGGCCATAAAGGTTTATCATTTATATCCCGTCGTGTAAAAGGAATTTCCGGTCGGACGCGTCAAAAAACGAAATCGACCCCCAACCCCAGGCCCGTCCGGGCAGGGCCCAGGGCGACGCGGACCGGCCGTTCGCCCGGGCCCAGGTTGAGCGCGGAGATCTTTTTCCCCACGAAAAAACCGATGGCCGATCCGACGAAGACGTCCGAGACCCAGTGCTGGTCGTCATGGACGCGGTTGAGGGCGGACAAGCCGGCCAAAACATAGGTCAAAACCTCGACGACGATCGAGTCCGAACGCTCCGCGATCACCGTCCCCACGGCAAACGCGCCCGCCGCGTCCCCCGAGGGGAAGGACGCATAGCGGTTCTGCAGGGCGAAGGGATGGAAGCTCGCCGCCGTCTCATGGGCGGACGGCCGGGCCCGGCCGATGATTCCCTTGAGGACAAGGACGATGGCCGAGGCCGTCAGGAAGCTCTCCATCCCGACGAGCGCCGTGATGCGGAAGGAGGCGCTGTCGAACGCCGCGCCGACCAGATAAAGGGCGGCGTCGAAAGCGAAGAGGAAATACCCGTTCCCCAGCTGGGCGGTGAGCTGATCGACGGTTTTCGGCGGCTCGGATTTCCGGATCCAGCGGGCGATCGGATCGTCGTGGGCGAACAACACGGCGGTGCCTGCGGCCAGCAGACTGAAGGCCAGGAGGTCTCCCCCCTGCCAATGAAGAGGCGCCGTCAGAGTCTCCCCGGCGTCCAAGAAGAATTTCTTCAGGGCCTCGCCCCCCAGCCGGTCTCCGCCCGAAACGGGGGACGCGTCTTGGCCGCGCAGGACGGCGGCCGGGACGAAAAGAAGGATCGCGGCGAGGACCGCCGCGAGACGCGCCTTATTCCTTTTTTCCCGCATCGATCAGGCTCTTATCGACGGCGGCCAGGATCCTTTCCGTGGCGCCTGAGAGCGATTCGAGCATCCGCCGAGCGCGCCGCCCCGTTTCGGCCAAGTCCGCGGCATCGGCGAAAGCGAACATCGCCGACAAGTCCTCCGGCGTGCGGACGACGCGGGCGGCGCCGCCCCGGACGAAGGCTTCGGCGAGAGCGGCGAAATTGTCCATGTGGGGACCGAAAAAGACGGGCTTTCCATAGAACGCCGGCTCCAGGAGGTTTTGCCCGCCCCACGGCACGAGGCTCCCGCCGATGAAGGCGGCGTCGGCCAGGGCGTAGAAACGGGCCAGTTCCCCGATCGTATCGAGGATCAGCACCTGCCAATCGCCACCCCCGGCGGGAATCGTCCTCCGGGCGAAAATCAGCCCGGACGCGGCATAATCTTTTTCCAGGTTTTGGAACTTTTCGGGATGCCGGGGCGCCAGGACGAACCGGACCGGACGCCCGGAGTCGCGGATCGATCGGAAAGCCTCCAAAAGCGGCCCTTCTTCGCCGGGATGAATGCTGCCGGCGATCAGGAGGCGTTCTTCGGGATGGACGCCCAGTTCGGCCCGGCCGCGGGCGATCTCCTCGCCGGAAAGGGCCGGCAGATGGACCTCGCATTTCAGGTTGCCCGCGACTTCGATCCTGGCGGGCTCGATCCCCGCGTCGGTCAGGCGGTCGCGGTCCCGCTCGGTTTGGACCAAAAAGAGCGTGACGGGCCGCAGGACGATCCGCATGACGGTCCGCAGGCGCCGCATTCGCCGCCCCGACTCGGTCGAGACGCGGCCGTTGGCCAAAAGAACCGGGACGCCGCGGCGGCCCGTCTCGCGAAGAAGCCGCGGCCAGAGCTCCGATTCGGCCAGGATGAGGAGATCCGGCCGCATCCGGCGCAGCACGCGCCGTACGCACCCGGCGAAATCTAAGGGAACGTAAAACACGAGATCGGCGGCGGCCATCTTCTCCTCGGCCATGCGCCGCCCGGTGCCGGTCAGGGTGGAAATCCCGATCGTCCCTTCCGGGTAACGAGACTTCAATTCACGGACAAAGCTCTGGAGGGAGAGGACTTCGCCGACCGAGACGGCATGGATCCAGATGAAGGGGCGTCCGGACGGCCGCGGCGGGAGGCGGAATCCGAGCCGCTCGCGCAGATGGAGCCGTTCCTTGCGCCGAAACCGGAGCTTCAACAGATAGGCCGGGGCGATGAGGAGGAGGACCGCGAAAAGAAGGATGGAATAAAGAAAATACACGGCCAAAGGACTATACCCGAATCCCGGGACCCCATCAAGCGCGCCAGATGGGCCGGGGTGAGCAGCATGCGGTGGAAAACCCGTACGACGACGGAGCGGGCATGGTTTCCCGCCTCTTGGCGGGAAGAGCGAAGGAGGAGTGTCGGAGCGAATTTTCCTCGCAGGGGAAAATGAGCGTGTTTTCCACCGCATGCCGCTCGCCATGGCCGGCCGCCATCGAATCCGTAGCCCGCCACTGAGAATTCGATTGCCCGCTAGACCGTTTTTTGTTAAACTGACTCCGAAAAAAAACAATATCACTTACCGTTCAAAGGATTGACGCTCATGGCTGAAAGCACCGAAAAGGCCGCTAAAAACAAGAAAATAAACAAGTTGTCAGCGGCCGAGATCGAAACCAAGCTGAACGAACTTCGCACCGCCCAGGGCGGCCTCAGATCCGTTTATGCCCAGATGCTCCTCAAACGCAAAAAGACGCTGGGAAAATAAGCGCCGCATTCCGTTCCCGCTTCGATTCCCTTGACTCACCCACCGGCCGCCGTTCGTTTACTTTCCGTTCCCTTTTATGCTAGGATAATCAACGATTTAAGGAGATAGAAAACCATGCTGACGAAAGAGAAAAAAACCAGCATCATCGGCGCCCATAGGCGCGGCGCCGAGGACACGGGCTCGGCCGAAGTTCAGGTCGCCCTCCTGTCCGAACGCATCAGCCAGCAATCCCGTCATCTCGGCGAGTTCAAGAAAGACCACAGCTCGCGGACGGCCCTGATGAAGCTCGTCGGCCAGCGCAAGCGCCTCCTGACGTACCTGAAAAAAGAGGACGTCCAGCGCTACGAGCAGCTCATCCAGAAGCTCGGTCTCCGCAAGTGAGCGGGATTTCCGGATCATCCATGTCGTACACCATCAGTCTTGAAATCAACAAGCGCATCCTGTCCATCGAGCTCGGCCGCATGGCCAAACAGGCGGATGGATCCGCCTTCGTCCGCTACGGCGACACGGTCATGCTCGTTACGGCCACGTCCAAGAAGGAGCCGCGCGAGGACAAACCCTTTCTGCCCCTGATCGTCGACTACCGCGAGAACACCTACGCCGCGGGCAAGATCCCCGGCGGATTTTTCAAGCGCGAGGGCCGTCCCTCGGAGCGCGAAATCCTGGTCGCCCGCCTCATCGACCGGCCCGTCCGGCCGCTTTTTCCCGAGGGCTATTTCTGCGAGACCCAGGTCGTCGGCCTGCTCCTTTCGGCCGACCTGGAGAACGAGCCCGACACGCTCGGCGTCATCGGCGCCTCGGCCGCCTTGTACTTTTCGGACATCCCCTTCGCCAAGCCCATCGGCGCGGTCAAGATCGGCTGGATCGGCGGACAGTACGTCGTCAACCCGACGGTCAAGGAAATGGAGACGAGCCCGCTCAATCTCCTCGTCGTCGGGACCGAGGACGGCGTGACCATGATCGAATGCGGGGCCCAGGAAGTGGACGAGGAAGTCCTCCTCGGCGGCATCGCCGCGGCCGTGGAGCCCATCCGCCGCATCATCGACCTGCAGAAGGAGCATTACATCAAGCTCGGCATCCAGAAGCGGGCCTTCACCCCCAAGCCGCTCAACGAGACGGCTTACGCCGAGATGGAAAGCAAGATCGGAGCCGGCCTCAAGGCCGCCCTGCTGACGCCGGGCAAGAAGGCGGCTGAAGCCGCAATCCTGAAGATCCTGACGGATTGGCTGACCGCCATCCCCGAGGAAAACGCCGACCGGAGGGCCGAGGCCAAGAGGCTCTTCGAACGCCTCGAGGAAAAGATCGCCCGCCGGCTGACCCTCGACGAGGGCCTCCGCGTGGACGGCCGGGGGTTCGACGACATCCGGCCGATCACCATCGAGGTCGGCCTCCTGCCCCGGACCCACGGCTCGGCTCTCTTCACCCGGGGCGAGACCCAGGCCCTGGCCACGGTCACCCTGGGCACGACCGAGGACTGCCAGCGGATCGACGGGCTGGGCGAGGAAACGCAGAAGCGATTCATGCTCCACTACAACTTCCCCTCCTTCTCGGTGGGCGAAGTCGGCTTCCTGCGGGCTCCCGGCCGCCGCGAAATCGGGCACGGCGCCCTGGCGGAAAAAGCCATCCTGCCGGCCATCCCCTCCAACGAAGTCTTCCCCTACACCATCCGCATCGTTTCGGACATCTTGGAATCGAACGGCTCATCGTCCATGGCCACCGTCTGCGGCGGCGTCCTGGCCCTGATGGACGCCGGCGTCCCCCTGACCATGATCCCGGCCGGCATCGCCATGGGCCTGATCAAGGAAGGCGGCCGCCACGCCGTGCTGACCGACATCGCCGGCGCGGAGGACCACTACGGCGACATGGACTTCAAAGTCGCCGGAACGGTCAAAGGCGTCACGGCCATGCAGGTCGACCTCAAGATCGACGCCATCTCGATCGAGCTCTGCCGCGAGGCCCTGGCCAAGGCCAAGGCCGCCCGCCTCAAGCTGCTGGCCAAGATGACCGAGGCCCTGCCCGCGCCGCGCGCCGAGATCTCGCCCTTCGCCCCGCGCATCTTCTTCCTCTACGTCAACCCGGAAAAGGTCGGCGAGGTCATCGGGCCGGCCGGCAAGGTCATCAAGCGGATCGTGGCCGCGACCAAGGCCAAGATCGACATCGAGGAGTCGGGCCGCATCGTCATCGCCTCGACCGACGTCGAGGCGGCCGAGAAGGCCAAGCAGATGATCAGCGAAATCACGGCCGAGGCCGAGGTCGGCGCGGTCTACACCGGGCGGGTCGTCCGGATCGAGGAATACGGCGCCTTCGTCGAGATCCTTCCCAACCTGGTCGGCCTCATGCATGTCTCCGAGATCTCCCATCAGCGCATCCGCAGCGTGGGCGACGTCCTCCAGCTCGGCCAGACCGTCGAGGTCAAGGTCCTGAGCGTCGAGGACAACCGCATCCGGCTGAGCATGAAGGCACTCCTGCCTCCGCCCGAGGGCGGCTCCCCGGACAGCGGCCGGCCCGAGGGCGGCTCCGGTGAAGGCCGCGGCGCCTCCGGCGGCCGGCGGCCCTACGGCGACCGGGGCGGCGATCGCGGGGGGCGGCGCAACCGCTATTGAGACTCTTCGGCAAGGAGGCACGCGCCATGCGCTGCATCCCGCAGAACGAGCGGGGGTTCACCCTCGCCGAAATGACGGTGGTGGCCGTCATCCTGGCCATCCTGGCCGGAGCGGCCATGCCCGTGGCGAAAATCGCCGTCCAGAGAGAGAGAGAGATCAGCCTGCGCCGCGAGCTGCGGACGATCCGCTCGGCCATCGACGCCTACAAGAAGATGGCCGACGAGAAGAAAATCGAGACCGAGGAAGGCACGGACGGCTACCCCAAGACGCTCGACGTCCTGGTCAAGGGGGTCAAGGCCAAGGACAACAAAGCCGGCTCGGCCGGGAAGAGCGGCGAACGGATCATCAAGTTCCTGCGCCGCGTCCCCCGGGACCCCCTGACCGCGTCCGGAGAATGGGGGTTTCTGTCCTCGCAGGACGCCCCCGATTCAAGCACCTGGGACCGCAAAAACGTTTTCGACGTCTACAGCAAGAGCCGGGCCACGGCCCTCGACGGAACGAAATACAGGGACTGGTGATCGCCATGAAGGACCTTCGCGGCCGGCGGGGCTTCACCCTGATCGAGATGATCATCGTCTTCACGATGATCGGCATCCTGGTGGGACTGGCCCTGCCCCAGTTCAAAAACGCCGCCAAGAAGGCCCGGGAAGCCACGCTCAAGGAGGACCTGACCATCCTGCGCAAGCTGATCGACCAGTACTTTTCCGACAAGGCCAAATACCCGGCGGCGCTCCAGACTCTGGTCGACGAGAAATATCTGCGCAAGATCCCCGTCGACCCGATCACCGGCCGCCCGGATTGGGTCGAGGTCCGCGAGGAGCCGAGCGTGGACGACCTGCTGGAGCCCGGCTACCAGGCCGGGATCATCGACGTCCATTCGAGCTCGGATCTCCTGAGCATGGACGGAACATCCTACAATACCTGGTGATGCGACAGCGCGACGGATACACCTTCCTGATCGTCCTGATCATGATGACGATCCTGGCCATCGGCCTGCTCGTCGCCGTGCCGGTCTGGAAGACCGAGATCCAGCGGGAAGCCGAGGAGGAGCTGATCTTCCGCGGCAACCAGTACGTCGAAGCCGTCCGCCTCTTCCAGGCCAAGAACCCGGGCGCCTTCCCCAAGACGATCGAGGAGCTGATCAAGGGCCGCTTCCTCCGCCGGGCGTTCCCCGACCCGATGACCGTCGACGGAATATGGGACATCATCCTGCAGCCGGGGGCGGAGTCGTCGTCCGGATCGCGCCCCCCGCAGGGCGGGAGCGGCGGACAGTCTCCGTCGGCGGCCACGGTTCTCGTCGTCCCCCTGGGCTCGCTCTCGTCCATTCCCAATGCCCGCATCCTTGGGGTGGTCAGCCGCTCGCCCCGGACATCGATCCGCATCTACGAGGACAACGACACCTACGACACCTGGCTCTTCTATTACGGACAGGACCCCAGCGCCCATCCCGAGATCGTCCGTCTGGGCCGGCCGGAAAAATGAGCGCGCCCCCCGTCCTCATCGTGGCCGGGGAAAAATCCGGCGACAATTACGGGGCGGACCTTGTCCGGCGCTTCCGCCTCCTGGATCCCGCCGTATCCTTCTTCGGCGTCGGAGGCTCGGCCACGGCGGAAGCCGGGGTGGAGCGCCTCTTCACGTTGGACGATCTGGCCCTCATGGGCTTGGCGGAAATCGTGGCCCATTTGCCGCGGCTCCGCTCGATTTTGCGCCGTTTGGCCGCCGAGGCCCGGAAAAGAAAGCCGGCGGCGGCCGTCCTCATCGACTCGCCCGATTTCAATCTCCGGCTGGCCAAGCGGCTCAAGCGGCTCGGTGTTCCCGTGCTCTATTACATCAGCCCGACCGTCTGGGCCTGGAGGCCCGGACGGCTGAAGACGATCAAAAAACGCGTCCGCAGGATGATGCTCATCTTCCCCTTCGAACGGGAGATTTACGAACGGGCCGGAATTCCCGCGGTCTACGTCGGGCATCCCCTGATCGAACGGCTGGGAACCCCTATCGGGCGGATCCCGTTCTTCGCCGGGCGCGGGCTGGACCCTTCCCGGCCCCTCGTCGTCCTCATGCCGGGAAGCCGGCGCGGGGAAGTCGAGGCTCACCTGCCCGTTCTCATGGCCGCCCTGCCGCGGATCGAATCCGAAACGGGCGCCCAATTCCTCCTGATCAAAGCCGAGGACCTGGACGAGGGATTCCTCCGCTCCCGGATCCCGGCGGGCGCTTCACCCGTCCTCATCCTGGACGGCGGCGCCGTCGACGCCCTGGGCGCCGCCGACCTGGTCCTGGCCTCCTGCGGAACGGCCAACCTCGAGGCCGCTCTTCTCGGCGCCCCGCTTGTCGCCTTCTACCGTCTTTCGCCCCTGACCTATGCGCTCGGGTCGAAGCTCATCCGCATCCGCAGATTCAGCATCGTCAATATTCTGGCCGGAAAGGCGCTCGTCCCCGAGCTCATCCAGAAGGACTTCACCTCCGCCGCCCTGGCCGCCGAGGCCGTCCGCCTCCTGCGCTCGAACGGGGAGCGCGACCGTCAGCGGGCGGAGTTCCGGCGACTCAAGGATGTCTTGGGGGCGGCGCCGGCGTCGGACAACGCGGCCCGCGAATTGGCCGCTCTGCTCAAGTCCTGAGCGGGGGCAGCCCAGGAAGGACGTCCCTCTCGGCCGCCCGGAAATCCTCGATCGTGTCGATCTCCACGGCCAATCGGTCGCCGATGTTCACGGCCCGGAGCGTTCCGCCCCGGTCGATCCAGTCCTGGAAGGCCTCTTCATAGTAGACGTTGACGGCCGCTTCTCCGACGACCTTCCGCTCAATCGCGGCGAAAAGCCCGGGAAGAACGGCCGGCGAGAAGACCTCAATCCCGATCGATTCGCCGACGGCCTGGGCCGGGGCTATCGTCTTGCTGATCGTGACGATCCGCCCCGCGGCATCGGTCTTCACTTTCATCTCTTCGTCGCCCAGAGGAAGGCCCGACTTGACGGCCAGGACGTCCGGGTATCCGGACTCCAGAAGCGCGGTCACGATTCGATGGTCGAAGAGGATATCCCCATCCAGCAGCACCATGCCGGCGCGGGCCACTTCATCCTTGGCCAGCCAGAGCGAATAGATATTGTTTGTCGAGGCAAAGGCTTCGTTGGTGACGAAGGTGACCCGCAAATGAGAAAAGCCTTGGCCGACATAGCGGCGGATCTGGTCCTCAAGATAGCCGGTGACGATCACGATGTCGCGGATTCCGGCGGCTTCCAGATTGTCGAGCATCCGCCCGAGCAACGTGCCGCCCCCCATGGGCAGAAGGCATTTCGGCCTCGTCAAAGTGAAGGGCTGGAGGCGCGAAGCGGTTCCGGCCGCCAGGATGACGCCTTTCATGGTCCGGTCCGTTCTTCCAGCCGCCGGTCGACCCGCGACTGGGCGATGTAGAGGGCGGCCGCCCAGAAATTGAGAACGACGATCATGGCCCAGAAGTAATAGCTCAACCGGCCGAGCAGGACGGCCGCGACCAGAAGCGCGATCTGGGTGGACGAGCCCAAAAACGACCACAGCATCAGGATCGACCGGTTGGCCGTCCGGAATTCTTCCCGGCAGGCCCGCCAGTCAACCCCCTTCGCGCCCACCGGAACGGCCGTCTTCCTTTGCAGGTCGAGATAGCGGAGATAGACCCCGATGGCCCAGCGCTTCACGGGCCGACGCCTTTCGGCCCGCAGGGCGGCCCGCTCGGCGGCGAAGCTCCGGTAATCCTCGTCCTCGCCGTGGACGGTGTCCTGGATGACGTTGAGAAAACGGGTCCGATAATAGTCGATGGCGATCGAGTGGAAGATGTTGCTGGCGGCCGCGGCGACCATCAGCAGCCACCAGCGCGAAGCCGGCCAAGCCGGCGGCTTCAGCCCGAACGCGATCCCCAAATACACGCTGATCCCGGTGATATAATCGACCACGCCGTCCAGGACGCGGCCCATGCGCGTGCCGTTCTTCTTGAGCCGGGCCAGTTGCCCGTCGGCGCAGTCGAGCAAGACGCAGACGATATAAAGCCAGGCCCCGACGGCGGCCGTCGACGGCCCGCAGACGAAGCAGACGGCGGCGGCCAGGCCGACGGCGATGGAAAAAAGGGTGATTTGGTTGGGGGTGATCGAAGTGCCGTAGATCAATCGGACGAAGATGTAGGCCACCGGCCGGAAGACATAAAGGTCGATCCACTCCTCGACCTCGGTCATTTTCAAGGACTTTTTGTAATCGCTGAATAAACTCACGTCATCCCTTCCGGGAATCGATCGATCCGAACCGCACGGCGGCTCCGCTCCCGCTTCTCGCCGCCCTGCGGGATCGTCCGGGACTTTTCCTCGCTGCGGATGAGAAGCGGTGGAGCCGGCCTCTGAATACGGAGCCGCAGAAGGAGGAGATTATATCCGTTTGCTGAGCTTGGATCAACCGTTCCCGCCGAAGGAACGAAGGGCCTTTCCCCGGATTTTCTTGAAATCCCGGGCCAACCGCTCATACGACCTGGTCCTTTCGGAATACGTGAAAATCTGGATGTTTTTCTTCGCCTTTCCGAACGGCCATTGACCGTAGATCGAATATTTTTCCAGGATCCAGGCCGGGAGTATGTCCGGATCCCGCAACGTCAGGACGGGACATCGGCGTTGTCCGATGAAATTCTCTTCGCCGAGGGCGTCCACCAGGATTTCGGAATGATGATCGATGCGCCCCCGGACTTGAGCGAGGTCAAAACGCTCCAGTTTCGCCAGCAGATCCGCGAAAAGCGGGATCGCCGGCGTGTGCGGCGTCTGCCGTTCCCGGCCATACATCAGGAGCCGGTTCATATTGAAGTACGTGAAATCGTCCGCGGCGATGAACCGATCCACCAGGCTTTTTTTGAAGATGACGATCCCCAGAACGGGCGCCGCGCCGAGAATCTTGCTGCTGACGGTCGCGAATATTTGGACTTCGGGAGGCCTGTCGTAATAAGGGAAGGAGGAGATGCCGTCGACGAAGAAGGGCCTCTCGTCTCCCGGATCGTTGAGAATCGATTTCGACGTTTCCAATTGAACGATGATCAGGTCGCCCCGGTCATCCAGCTTATGATGATGTCTGGCCAGTTCGATCCATCGATTCCGGAATGTCCCTTCGGCCCCGCCGACGCGAAATGTTCCCCGATACGAGCTGATGACGGTTTCGATCGTCGCCGTCCCGCTGCCGGTCACAAGGACGATTTCGAAGGAATCGTCGATCCGGAAGAGCGATCGCAGGCGGCGGAGGATGTTTTCATAGATCGAAAAGAATTTCTCTTGGCGATGGTGATAATCGATCCGGACACGGATCGAAGCGCGGACATTGGGGCCGAACATCTTTTTTTTGATTATATATCTAAACGAGCGGCCCAACAAGGGCCTGCGGCGGCCGTTTCTCAGAGCAGGCCGCGCTCCCGGGCGAAAACGGAGATCGCATTGATCAATCGCCGGTTCTGTTCGCTTGTCCCGATGGTGATCCGGACGCAGTCGTCGAGGAACGGCTCGTTCTTGAAGAATTTGATGATCAGGCCCTGCCGCGTCAGGTCGGCCTTGAGGTCCTCCTTAAAACGGGGCGGGACGTCGGCCAGGATAAAATTCGCGTCCGAACGATAGACCTTGAAACCGGAGATCGCGTTGAGTTCGCGGGCGTAGAGGGCTTTATCTTCGATCATGCGGCGGCGGATTTCCGCGTAATAATCGCCGGAATCGAGGGCGGCCAAGGCCACCCGTTCAGAGAGGCGATTGTAGCCGAGGTAGCGGGTACCGCTGCGTATGAGATCCCCCAAGTCCCGGCCCAGGACTCCGTAACCGATGCGGAGGCCAGCCAAGGCGTAGAATTTGGAGAACGTGCGCAGGATGGCCAGACGGCGGTGTTCGACCACGAGATCGGCGATCGGAGCCGTTCCTTCCCCGCCGAACCCCCAATAAGCCTGGTCCAGGATGATGACCGGATCCCGGAGTTCGCGGATGACCCGACGCAGATCGTCCTCGGAGAGGAAGTTGCCCGTCGGGTTGTTGGGCGAGCTGATCAGGACGACGCGCGGGCGGCGTTCGCGGGCTAAGCGCAACAGGCCTTCCACATCGTAGTGAAACGCCTCCGCGCCGGGAGTCATGGCGTATTCCGCGGTCTGACCGCCCGTCTCCGCGGCGACGGATTTGTAGTACCACCAGGAATGGGTGGGAATGAGCAGGGTCTCACCCTTCTGCAGATAGCAATGGACGGCCTGCTTGAGGATGTCCTCGCTGCCGTAGCCGAGCTGGAGCCAGTCTTCGGGCACGCCGTGGTCCCGGGCCAGCCGTTCCGACAGAACGCTCTTGACGCCGCGGGTGAAATCCCTGGAATACCGACTCATCGCCTCGATATCGCTGGAATCGAGGACGTCATAGCAGGCCGGGGCCGGGCCGTAGTGGTTTTCGTTCCGGTCCAGAAATACGAAATCCGTTGACATGATGGCGACTCCCCTGAAGCGCGCACTCTTTCCTCGCCGCGAAAAGGACGGGAAAGCGCATAATATTATTATGAAATAGCAGTATAAATCGCTATCGTCATTCAGTCAAACAGCCCGGCTCTATTTCCGTTGCGGCAGCAGGAAATCGAGCTTGTCATGGATCTTCAATTCGAAGACCGCGGCCATCCCCCCCTTGAGTTCGAGCACGTAGGATGAGGGCGTCTGAGGACCGTATGACGGGCAAGGGTCCGCCTTGCAGGGCGGAACGTCGCGCTCGATGTGGATGATCCGGCGGTCGTCGTCCAGCCAGAGCATGTCCAGGGGGATCAGCGTATTTTTCATCCAGAACGAATGAACGGCCTCCTCGCCGAAGATGAAGAGCATGCCCTGGTCGGGCAGGACCATCTCGCGGTTCATCAGGCCGCGGGCGCGCTCGGTCTCGGTGAGCGCCAATTCGGCGGTCACGGAGCGTCCGTCGGGGAAGTACACTTTGATGAACCGATCCCCGCCCCGGACTCCGCCGGCCGCCGCCCCGAGCGCCCAGGCGGCGATCAGAAGCAGGCCGTGGCCTCGACTCATGGATCTTCTCCTTCCCGCTCGCTGATGAGGGGAACGAAACGGACGTCCAGAAGATGCTCCTGCCGCCATCCGGTTCCCTGGCGGACGACGCGGACGAGGGACTGAGGCCCGGCGCCGACCGGCAGCACCAGAGTCCCGCCCGTTTTGAGCTGGGCGGGCCACGCGGGAGGGACGGCCGACGGCGCGGCCGTGGCCATGATCGCGTCGAACGGGGCCTCCTCCGGCCAGCCGCGGGCGCCGCCGCCCGTCCGGAAGCGGATGTTCCTCAAGCCGAGCTCCTCCAGAACGCGCTTCGCCCGGGCGGCCAGCCCGGGGACGATTTCGACCGTGAAGACCTCGGCGGCGATCTCGGCCAGGACGGCCGTCTGATACCCGGATCCCGTCCCGATTTCCAGCACCCGGGCGGCGGACCCCAGCCGCAGGGCTTCGGTCATGTAGGCGACGATATACGGCTGGGAAATGGTTTGCCCGTCGCCGATCGGCAGGGGCTCGTCGGAATAGGCATAAGCGTGGACGGGATCGGGAACGAAGCGATGGCGCGGCACCTTTCGCATCGCCGCCAGGACCCGGGGATCGGCCACGCCGCGGGCTTCGATCTGGTCCCGGACCATCGCCTCGCGGCGGCCGGTCCATTCAGCATCGGTCGACGTCACGGATTCATTTTATTATAAGCGCCGCCGATATCCAATTCCCGCCGGCCCGCTAATAGGAGCGGGCGAAAAGGGCCATGGCCTGTCCGTGCGCACCGCAGCAGACGCAGGCGTCGCCGACCGGCCGGTCGTCGTCCTCGAGGGGGATGACCCTGATCGTGGCCATCGTTTCGGTCTTGATCCTGTCCTCGCAGGCCTCGCCCCCGCACCAGGCCGCCCGGATGAATCCGCGCTTCGTCTCCAAGATGTCCTTGAATTCCTCATAGGACCCGGCCGGCCGGATGTTTTCGGCCTGGAAAGCCGAGGCCTGCTTGAACAGGGTGGCCTGGATGTCCTCAAGCAGGGCCGGGACGCGGGCCGCCAGGGCATCGAGGGACGCGGTCTCCTTGGACTTGAGATCGCGGCGGACGAGAACGGCCTGGCCGTTCTTGACGTCGCGCGGGCCGATCTCGATGCGGACGGGCACGCCGCGCATCTCGTACTCGGAAAATTTCCAGCCCGGTGTGAACTCCTCGCGGGCGTCGAGGCGGACGCGCACGCCGGCCGCCCGCAGGGACTCCTCGATGCGCCGGGCGGCTGGCAGGATGGTCTCCTTCCAGCCGGCCGCCGGGATCGGCACGATGACGGCCTGGGTCGGAGCGACGCGGGGCGGCAGGCGCAGGCCCGAATCGTCGCCGTGGCTCATGATCAGGGCCCCGATCATCCGCGTCGTGGTTCCCCACGAGGTCTGCCACACGTACTGCAGGGTCTGGTTGCGATCCTCGAACTTTATATCGAAGGCCTTGGAAAAATGCTGGCCGAGGTTGTGGGACGTCCCCATCTGCAGGGCTTTGCCGTCCGACATGAGCGCCTCGATGGCGTACGTCATCTGGGCCCCGGCGAATTTCTCCCGGAGCGTTTTTCGGCCGGCGATGACCGGAATGGCCAGCTCGGTCTCGCAGAACTCCTTGTACATGGCCAGGATCTTGAGCGTCTCCTCCTGGGCCTCCTCGGCCGTTTCGTGGCAGGTATGGCCTTCCTGCCAGAGGAATTCCGTGGTCCGCAGGAAAGGGCGTGTGACCTTCTCCCAGCGGACGATGTTGGCCCACTGATTGTAGAGCACGGGCAGGTCGCGCCAGGATTTGATCCATTTCGAGTACATGTAGCCGATGACGGCCTCGGAGGTGGGCCGGACGGCCAGTCGTTCTTCCAGCTCCTCCTTGCCCCCGATGGTCACCCAGGCGACCTCCGGAGCAAATCCCTCGACGTGCTCGGCCTCCTTCTTGAGGAAGCTCTCCGGGATGAAGAGCGGGAAATAGGCGTTGACGTGGCCGCTGGCCTTGATCCGTCCATCCATCAGCCGCTGAATGTTCTCCCAGACGGCATAGCCGTAGGGACGGATGACCATCATCCCTTTCATCGGGGTATAGTCGGCCAATTCGGCTTTCTGAACGATCTCCACATACCAGCGGGAAAAGTCCTCGGACTTGGCGGTGATTTGCTTCACCAAGCGTTCGTCTTTGCTCACGGGAATCTCCGGATCGAAAATGCTCGCTCATTCTAACAACTTTCCGGGGGTTCGTCCATATTTTCGCTGTCCCGCCCCGCCCGGGCGAGGGGCCCGAGAGGATGGGGACCCAGGCGCCGGAGGCCCGATTCAGGGCGGCTAATCGGAGATGTGTGGAAGGTGAGGGAAGAAAGCCCGATTTCACCCTTTTGATCACCCGGAGGGGTGATTGACCGGGCTTGCCGGGCATGGCATCCTGATGGCGGCTAAGGATGATTGGCAACGGATTAAGAAGAGGAAGCGATTATGACGAAGAAGTATCCCTTCGATGAGACGACCTCCCTGACGTCGTCGGAGAGGGGGTTCACTTTTCCCCTTCCCACGCAGGTCGATGGCGTCAACGCCCGGGGGCAGGACTTCAACGAGGGAACGATCCTGACGTATATCAACCATCAGGGATCGTCGTTCTACCTGAAAAACCCGGTCCATATCGGCACGCGCCTCCGCCTGGTGATCGATCTTCCGGAAAAGCTGTCCGAAGACAAGAACCTCAAGCTCGTCCTCAAGGGCAAGGTCGGCTTGATCGAGGCCCTTCGGGAACACGGCCCCGGCCAGAAGGTCACCGTGCACTTCGACAGCAAATACATCATCAAGCCCGACGATTGAAGAGCTTCCCCATGAGCGAGATCCGCAGTCCGGCGAACGCGGGCCCAGCGGTCCGTGCGGAACGAGCATTCGAATTCCCGGTGTCCGCCATGGTCCGGGGACGCGACCTGCGCGACCGGGATTTCTTCGAGGAAGCCCGGCTGGCTTCGCTGAGCGCCCGGGAAGCCCGGTTTCGTTTGCGGCCCGCCGTCCGCCTTGGGACGAAGCTTGCCGTTTCCTTTTCCGTGCCGGCCCGAGCCTGGCTCGAACGGCCCATCCACATGGCCCTGACCGGGACGGTCAGCCGCGTGGAATCCTATCCCGACGGACAAGACTCCGAGCGGCTGGTCACTCTCCAGCTCGACGGCCGCTACCGGATCTCCTCCCCGGGCCTTTAGCCGCTCGGCCCCGTCCCGCCGCGGCGGCCCTCCCATCGAACGCCTGTTTGCACGCTCGGATTGACATCCCGAAAGTGTTTCATTACCATACAATCACCCCGCCGCCAGACGGTGATCGGGGAATGACCCGGAAGGGGTGAGCATGAACAAGAAAAAACCGGCCGTCCCCGAGAACGCCACCATCAAAGTCCTCGTGTTCTGTCCTTCCGATTTGATCCTGGCAGGCATCCTCAAAGCCATCGAGGCGGACGCCGGGATCGAAGTGGTCAACGTCGAAAAGACGACCCTCGAGTCGTTCATGGAGTCCATTCGCAAGCTCCATCCCGACGTCATCCTCTTCGCCAGCATCGAGACCCTGCCCAACATGCGCGAGATCTGCAAGGCCATCCGCGAGATCGCCAAGGACCTCGTCCGTTCCCAGATGCTCCTGCTCGGCAACATCCCGTCCCACGAGGAAATCGTCAGCCTGATCAACGTCGGCGCCCGGGGCTATTTCGACATCAACGACTCCTCCCACCAGCTGCCCGACGCCATCCGGACCATCCACAAAGGCGAAATCTGGCTGCCCCGGGACAAGATGAGCAGCATCATGGACCGCATCATCGCCGTCGTCGGGCGGGACATGAAGGAAAAGACTCTCGACCAGCTGACCCCGACCGAGTTCCAGGTTCTCAAGCTCATCGGCCAGGGCAAGAGCAACGACGAAATCGCCGACACCCTGTTCATCAGCAAGAACACCGTCCGCTCCCACATCAAGAGCATCTACGCCAAGCTCGACACCCACAGCCGCCTCCAGCTGGCGCTTTACGCCATCAATTCGGCCTTGTTCTGAAATCCACCGTCCGAGGGTTGCCCCCATGACCAAAGCCGCCGCCAAGCCCAAAACCCGGAAAAGATCCGCGACCCGAACCGCCCGGTCTCCGGTGGACGTCAACCGCCGCCGGGAGTGGCGTTTCGACCTGCCCCTGCCCGCCGTGGTCGAGGGACGCCTTCCCCGAGGACGCTCGTTCAAGGAGAAAGCCCGGTTGGAGAACATCAGCTCGACCGGCGCCTACTTCTGCCTGGATTCGGGAGTGTGCGTGGGGACCAAGCTCAAACTCTGGATCGACCTGCCCAAGGAAGCGACCGCGGGGAAGAAAGTGAAACTCCAGATCGGCGGCCTGACCATCCGTTTGGAAAAGCCCGATATCAAGGGCAAGAAGCAAGGCGTCGCCGTCCGCTTCAGCAAGAACTTCAAATTCGTCGGGTCGAAATAACCGCGCCGGACATTCCATGCTCCTGGTCGGCCTGACCGGCGGCATCGCTTCCGGAAAATCCGTCATCGGCTCGTTCTTCGAGCGCCGGGGCGCGCACCTGCGCCGGGCGGATCAGGAAGCGCACCGTTTGATGGTTCCCGGCGGTCCGGTCTGGTCCGAGATCCGGTCCCGATTCGGGGAACGCGTGCTGGACGCCGACGGATCGATCGACCGGAAAGTCCTCGGCGGGCTCGTGTTCGACGACCCGGCCGCCCGCCGCGACCTTGAGGCCATCATCCAGCCCCGGGTCATCGCGGCGATGAAAGCCGAAGCCGCGCGCCTTCGGATGGAAGGCCGGGTGGACATCTACGTCTCCGAGGCGGCCCTCATTTTCGAGGCCGGCCAGGCGGATTTCTATGACAGGATCGTCGTGGCCTATTGCCGTCCCGAGATCCAGACCGAGAGGTTCATGGCCCGGGACGGGATCGATCGGATCCAGGCCGGCAAACGCGCGGCGGCTCAGATGGACCCCGACGAGAAGAAGGCCCGCGCCGATTTCGTCATCGACACGTCGGACAGCCTGGAGGACACCCTGGCCCGGGCCGAAGCCGTCTGGGCCCTGCTCAAGGAAGAGGCCCGGCGAAAGGCCGGCCGCCGGTCCTAGCTCCGTCCGGGCCGGTTCTTGAGGACCGCGGCCAGGAGCGGGATCAGGATTTCGTGGGGGCCGACGAAATAGAATCCCCGGCCTTTTTTCCCCAGCGGACGGCGGGCCACGTTTTCCGCGGGCCGGTATTGGCGGATGAAATCGAAGACGGCCGTGGAGAACCCGTCGAGCGGACCGCCCTGGTTGCGGATGAGCGAGACGGCTTTCAGAAAAACCTCGGGCAGAAGGACGGCCGAGCCGACGTTGAGGAAGACGCCTCCGCCGTTGAGGCCGCGGACCTGTTCGGCCAGGCGGAAGAAGTCCCTCAACGAAGTCTTCCCGATCGCCTCCCCGGAAGCCTTGGGATGAAAGTGGATGATGTCGGTCCCCACCCCGACATGGACCGTGACCGGGATGCGGAGCCGGTGGGCGGAGGCCAGGAGGCTGAGGTTCCCGTAGGGAAAGCGGGATTCCGCGATCATCCGGCCGACGGCCTCGCCGAGGCCCCGATCGTGGTCTGCGCCGTCGCGGATGGCTTCGTTCAGAAAGTCGCCGGTTTCGCGGGCCATGCCGAAACGGCCGTCCCGGATCCGGGCCTCGACGTCCTCGGATGTCCGGCCGGCGAAAGCGATCTCGAAGTCGTGGATGATGCCGGCTCCGTTCAAGGCCAGGCCGGACACCCAACCCTCCTTCATCAGGTCGATGAGGATCGGACTCAGTCCGACCTTGACGACGTGAGCGCCCATGGCCCAGAGGAGCGGCTTGCCTTTATCGCGGGCCCGGCCCATGAGGGCGGCGAAGTCGCGGAAATCCCGGGCCGCCAGAAATCCCGGCCAGGAATCGTAGAACTCATTGAAGGACGCGCCCCGAGGGACGGGGCGGGCGAAGTCGCGGACGTCGACTTTGCTGGGCCTGGAAGCCAGAGAATACGTCCGTAACGCCTGTGTTTTGCGCGGCCGTTTCTCGACGGTCATGGGATGCCCCTGAAAAAAATCGCGGACGGGTTCGGGCCGGCCCCGGGTCTACTCGGCCGGCGGAATATTCTTGAGCTCCTGGCCGCAGCGGAATTTGATGCGCTTGCCCTCGGTGATGTGAATCTGCTTCTTCCTCCGGATGTCCCGGCCATAGCCGGTTTTCTTGGCCACGACCTTGAAGCTGCCGAAGCCCCGGATCTCCACTTTTTCGCCTTTGACCAGCGCGTCCTTGAGCGATTCCAGCACGGCTTCCACGATCAGGAGGGACTTCGCCGAGTTGAAGCCGGAATTCTTCTCGATGGCCAGGGCGATGTCGTTCTTGATCATGAAGGGCTCCTTCGTGAGAAGCATAACTTTAAATATTAAACCCCCAAAAGTCAAGACGAGCGCGTCTGGCGGTTGACTTGCCGGAGCGCCCTTTTTATAATGAAATCAATCATGAAGAGAAATGCATCGGAACCAAACCATGACCAAACCATCGCGTGAGCTCCAGTTCTCCACACAACAGCTCATCGGCGTCTTCCTGGGCATCCTGGCGCTCGGCATCTTCGTCTTTCTCCTGGGGATCTCCATCGGCAAGAAACGGACCGTGCTCGCCGCGGCCGGCGGCGCCGTCCCCGCGGCCAAGACCGAGAGCGTCGCCGCCCGGACGCCCGTGACCGGCGAGCCGGTCCGGAGCGATATCCAAAAGGAACTCGACGCCCATGCCCAGTCCGTCCAGCCGGCCCCGTCCAAAGCCGAGCCCTCGCCGGCGCCGATCGAGTCTCCGGCGGGCAAACCCGCCGGGAAGCCCGCGGTCAAACCGGCCGACACGGTGCCGGACAAGGCTCCGGCCAAGACCGAGCCGGCGGCCAAGAAGCCGGCTCCGGCCGAGGCCGCCGGCGGGTGGTTCGTCCAGGTGGCGGCCGTCGCCGACAAGCCCGCCGCCGCCGCCTTCGCCGAAAAATTGCAAAAGGAAGGGTATCCCGCTCTCCTGATCGAGCCGACGGCCAAAGACAAGAAATCAATCTACCGCGTCCGGGTCGGTCCGTTCGGCTCCAAGAACGAGGCGGACGCGGCCAAGGCCAAGCTGACCGAGGCCATGAAGAAGAAGAAAAACGACTATTTCCTGGTCAAGGCCTGATCGACGCCCGCTCCCGGCGCGGGCGGCCGATCATTGCGATCGAGAAGGGGCGCGATGCTGAAAAAGATCCCGGTGATTTCCGTCCTGGGAGCCGCCGCCTCCGGGGCCCTGACGGCCGTCGCCTTTCCCAAGTTCGATCTCATGTTCTTCGCTTGGATTTCGCTCATCCCCCTCTTCTTCATCCTGGCCAAAGCCCGCCCCCGCCACGGCCTCTTCCTCGGCTGGATCGCGGGCGCGGTCTTCTACGCCATCCTCCTGTATTGGATCCCCGACGTGCCCGCCCATTACGGCCGATTGCCGTTCGTCCTCAGCCTGCTCATCGACGCCCTGCTGGTGCTGCTGCTGGCTTCGACATGGGCCCTCTTCGGCTGGGCCTTCGCCGTCCTGCGCGCCCGCCTGGGGGATGCCGCTTTTTTCGTCTCGCCCTTCGTCTGGATCGCCCTGGAGTACACCGTCACCCATATCCTGACGGGATTTCCCTGGGGCCTCCTGGGAGTGAGCCAATACAAGAACACCGCCTTCATCCAGCTCAGCGCGATCACCGGGGTTTACGGCGTCTCCTTCATGCTCGTTCTCTTCCAATCCTACTTCGTCGGTTCCATCGAAAGCGCGAGACGGACCCCGTTCGCCGTGGCCACGGTGGCCATGGCCGCCGTTCACCTGGCCGGCGTCCTGACCATGCCCAAGCCGGTTCCGGGGCCAGAGACGTTCACGGCCGCGGTGATCCAGGGCAACGTATCTTCGGACATCTCCTGGAACCGGATGACGGCCGGCCAGATCACGGCCGTCTTCGAGGAACACATGGACCTGACCCGGCGGGCACGGCAAGCCGGAGCCTCCCTCATCCTCTGGCCGGAATTCACCGTCCCGCTTTGCTTCAGCTGCACCGATCCGCTTTCCGTCCGATTCCGCTCGGCCCTGGAGGGATTCGTCGAGGACAGCGGGGCGACGCTGGTGGTCGGGTCCATCGAAGTCTCGGGCGAAGGCGATCAGAGGCACTACTTCAATTCCTCGCTCTGTCTCGCCCCCGGCCGGGCCGTCAGCCGATACGCCAAGATGCACCTGGTGCCGTTCGGAGAGTACACGCCTTACAAGACGGTTTTCGGGTTCGTCGATAAGATCACCAGCGCCATCGGGGAGTTCACGCCGGGGGATTCTCCCGCCCTCCACGCCTTCCGCGAGATCCCCTTCGGAACGCCCATCTGCTACGAGATCGTCTTCCCCGATCTCGTCCGCCGCTTCACCAAAAAGGGCGCCCGGTTCCTGGCCACGATCACCAACGACGGCTGGTATGGCCGTTCCTCCGCCCCCTACCAGCATTTCGCCGCCGCCGTCCTGCGGGCGGCGGAGAACCGCCGGTTCCTGCTGCGGGCCGCCACGACGGGCATCAGCGGTATCATCGACCCGGCCGGGCGGGTCCTCGTCCAGAGCGCGATCGGGACGCGGACGTTCCTCATCGGGGACGTGACGCCGGCGGCGGGAACCACGTTCTATGCCCTCCACGGCGACGTCTTTTGTTTTCTCGGCTTGACAATCAGCGGGTTATTCCTTATCCTGTCGCTTTTTCGGACCCCCATAAAGAGAGACGCATGAGCCCCAATCCTTCCGCCGCACCCGAGTCGGCCCTCGAACTCGAGACCTTGACCCGGCCCAGCTTCGCCAAGTTTGAAGAGCTGCGAGGTTTTCTTTGACCTGGCCGGGCAGAAGACCGCGCTGGAGGGCCTGACCAAGGAGCTGTCGGCCCCGGAGGTCTGGCAGGACCAGAAGAAATCACAAATGCTCCAGCAGGCCAAGAAGCGGCTGGAGAAGGAAGTCCAATTCCTGTCCTCCCTTTATACCCAGAAGGAGGAGATCGACGTCCTCCTGGAGCTGGCCCGCGAGGGTGAACCCGTCGGTCCGGAGTTCGCCCAGGGCCTGGCCGAGTTCAGCCGGCGGCTGGACGAGGCCGAGCTGCGGACGCTGTACACCGATCCCGACGACACCCGCAACGCCATCCTGACCATCCACCCGGGGGCCGGAGGCACGGAATCGCAGGATTGGGCCCAGCACCTCGTCCGCATGTACCTGCGCTACGCGGAGAAGAAAGGCTACAAGACCGAGATCCTGGACCTGATGCCGGGAGAGGAGGCGGGCGTCAAGAGCGCCACCATCCGCGTCGAGGGCGATTTCGCCTACGGCAACCTCAGCCAGGAAAACGGCGTCCACCGGCTGGTCCGCATCTCGCCCTTCGACGCCAACAAGCGGCGGCACACCTCCTTCGCCGCCGTGTTCGTCTATCCCGAGGTCGACGACGACATCGAAGTGGCCATCAACCCAGACGAGCTGAAGATCGACACCTACCGGTCCGGCGGCAAGGGCGGCCAGCACGTCAACACCACGGACTCGGCCGTGCGCATCACCCACCTGCCGACGGGCATCGTCGTCCAGTGCCAGAACGAGCGCTCCCAGCACAAGAACAAGGCCGCGGCCATGAAAGTTCTGAAGGCCCGCCTGTACGAGCTTGAGCAGAGAAAAAAGCGGGAAAAAATCGACAAGCTCGAGGACGCCAAAACAGACATCGCCTGGGGAAACCAGATCCGGTCCTACGTCCTCCACCCTTACAGGCTGATCAAGGACATGCGGACGCGGCTGGAGACAAGCGATACGGAAGGATTCCTGGACGGAAACCTGGACGACTTCATCAAGGCCAGCCTGATGTTCCGGAAAACAGGGACGCCCGCGGCCTGAACGCGCGGGTCATCGCTTTTTGATTTCTTCCCAGACGGCGTCCATTTCGGCCGGGCTCGCCTTTTCCATCTCCAGGCCGCGGGCCTCGAAGTCCCTCTGCAAGGCCGTGAAGCGGATGATGAACTTGTCCAAGGCCCGCCGCAGGGCGATCTCCGGGTTGATCTTGAGAAGTCGGGCCGCGCTGGCCAGGGCGAAGAGGCCGTCGCCGATCTCCTCTTCAATGGCCGCCGGATCGCCCCGCTCCACCGCCTCTCCGATCTCGCCCAGCTCCTCGGCGGCCTTGACCAGCGCATCCGCAGCTCGCGGCCAATCAAAGCCCGTTTGGGCCGCCCGCTGTCCGATTTGGAAGGCGGACAACAGGGCCGGCGCCGAAACGGGCAGGCCGTCGAAAGGCGAGGTCCGTTTTTTCTCATCGTTCTTCTGCCGGACCCAGGCATCCAGGACGCGGCCGGCCGATTCGATCTTCTCGCCGCCGAAGACGTGGGGGTGGCGGCGGATCATCTTGCCGGTGATGCCGTTCAGGGCGTCGGTCACGCTGAAGGCCCCCTTCTCTTCATAGAGGCGGCAGAGGAAAACGACCTCCATCAGGACATCACCCAGCTCTTCGGCCAGGGCCCCGGGATCGCCGCGGTACAGGGCGTCGACGGATTCGTAGACTTCCTCCAGAAAATATCCGGCGATCGATTTTTCATCCTGTTCGCGGTCCCATGGACAGCCCCCCGGTCCCCTCAGGGCGGCCAGGATGTCGACGAGCGCCTGGAATTGGGCTCCAGCGGTTCTCTCTTCGGGCATGGCGGGATCCTTTTATGATTCGGTCTTCTCGACGTTCCTTTTTACCATATCCCCCGGCTGGAGGGTACAACTCTCGCCCGAACCTTATAGTTATTATCGGGCGAGGGGGGATAGGAGGGCAAACCCCTCGACGAACGAGCGGGCATGGTTTCGCACTCTTGTCGGGAAGAGCGAGTGAGGATGGGAGCGCAATTCCTCGCTGGGGAATTGCGCGTGTTTGACCTCCCGTCCCCCCGAGCCCTCCTTGTTGAGTTTTCGGCCCCATCCGTGTACCATGGACGAGCGATCGGACAAATGGAGAACCTCTTCATGGATGAGGACCGCGGCCGGAAGGACGAGACGCCCGAGACGGGCGGAGAGGAATCCCGGGAAATCCTGCCCCCGCTCGATTTCGCCTCCGTCGTCTTTCCCTTCTACTCCCAGGCCCTGATCAAGCTCGGCCTGATGGAAGATCCCATCAAGGGGAACGGCGACGTGGACATCGCGTACGCCAAGCGTCTCATCGACATCCTCGACCTGCTCAAGGAACGGACCAAGGGGAATCTCGATCCCAAGGAGTCGGGCTTCCTCGAGTCCTGTCTCATCCAGCTCAAGATGCGCTACATGCAGAAAGCCGACATCCTGAAAGTCTGACCTCCCCTTTCCATGGACATCTATCGCTCCGCCGGTGAAATCCCTTCTCCTCCGGCCGCCCGGGCCGTGGCCATCGGCAACTTCGACGGCCTCCATCTCGGCCATCGGCGCATCGTCGAGCGCCTCATCAGGAGCGCTGCGGCCATCGGCGTCCCGACCTGCATCCTGACCTTCTCGCCCCATCCCGAAAAGGTCTTCGGGCCGGCCCGCCTGCGCATGATCCAGACGCTGGACCAGCGCCTGCGGGGGCTGTCCGAATGGGGCGTCGACGCCGCCGTCGTCTGGCCGTTCGACCGCGCCTTCGCCCGCTTGGATGGAGAGTTTTTTGCCGCGGGGATCCTGGCCGCCCGTCTGAACGCCCGGCTGGTCGTCGTGGGGGACGATTTCCGATTCGGGCGGGAGCGGGGCGCCGGCCCGGCCGACTTGAAGAGGTTCGGACGGGCGCACGGATTCTCCGTCCGGGCGGTGGCCCGCCTCAAGCGCGGCGGCCGGATCGTGCGCTCCAGCCGCATCCGCGGCCTTCTCGGTGCGGGCCGGGTCGAGGAGGCAGCCGCCCTGCTCGGCCGCCCTTATGACGTCGAGGGCGACGTCATCGCCGGCGGCAGGATCGGACGGACGCTGGGCTATCCGACCGCCAACATCCTGACGCCCAACGAGATCCTGCCCCGAGGCGTCTTTGTCTCCCTTCTGGAATGGGCGGGCCGCCGCTATCCGTCCGTGACCAGCGTCGGCGTCCGGCCCACGTTTGGAAAGGGAGGAGCCCTGACCGTCGAATGCCATGTCCTCGATTTCCACCGCGACCTCTATGGCGATCCCGTGCGGCTGTTCTTCCTGCGCAGGCTCAGGGAAGAGCGGAAGTTCCGCGACGCGGACGTCCTCCGGGACCGGATCGCCGCCGATGCGGCCGACGCCCGGGCCTATTTTCGGAGAAGACCGAACCTGTGATATAAAGAACCCGGGCCCCGGCGCCCGCCAGGAGACCGCCATGAAGGAAAAGATCAAGGCCGGCATCATGGACGCCCCGAAGATCCGGCGCGTCCTGTTGCGCATGACCACGGAAATCCTCGAGCGCAACCGCAACCTCAAGAACCTCGTCATCATCGGCATCCGCACCCGGGGCGTCTATCTGGCCCGGCGCATCGCCGGCCTTGTCCGGGAGATGGAGGGAGTCGACATCCCGGTCGGGAGCATGGACATCACGCAGTACCGGGACGACGTTTCCGGGATCGACGGCGACGGCAAGGCCCTGATGAAGAAAAACGAGATCCCCTTCGCCGTGGCCAAGAAGGACGTCCTTCTCGTCGACGACGTGCTGTTCACCGGCCGGACCATCCGGGCGGCCATGGATTCGCTCTTCGACATCGGCCGGCCTCGGACGATCCAGCTTCTCGTTTTCGTCGACCGCGGCCACCGGGAGCTGCCCATCCGCGCCGATTACGTAGGCAAGTCGCTTCCCACGTCCCGCCGCGAGCGGGTCCAAGTCCGCCTTTCCGAGATCGACAAGACCAACGAGGTCCTCATCACCGAGCCGGTCGAGCTGCGGGTCCGGGCCAAGGCGAAATAGGCGGGCCGGCGTGAGGCTGATCATCCGCAACGGGCGCGTCCTCGACCCCCTCACGGGGGCGGACGGGACGGCCGACGTTCTAATCGAAAACGGCCGCATCCGGGCGGTCGGGCCCCGGCTCGAAGCCGGGGAAGCTCCGGCCTTCGACGCGGCCGGGCTTCTCGTGGCGCCCGGATTCATCGACATGCACGTCCACCTCCGCGAGCCGGGCCAGGAGCATAAGGAGACGATCGAGAGCGGAACGCGGGCGGCCGCCCGCGGCGGCTTCACCACCGTCTGCGCCATGCCCAACACGTCGCCGGTCAACGACCGCCCGGAGATCACCGCCCTCATCCGGGAGCGGGCCGACCGCGCCGGCCGGGCCAGGGTCCGGCCGATCGCCGCGGTCACCGCGGGGCTGGCCGGGACGGATTTGACCGACATGGCCGGGCTGGCCGCGGCCGGGGCGGCGGCTTTCTCCGACGACGGCCACTGCGTCCGAAACAGCGGGATGATGCGCCGGGCCTTGGAGACCGCCCGCGAATTGGGGCGGCCGATCATCGACCACTGCGAGGACCACGGCTTGACCTCCGGGGCGGTGATGAACGAAGGGCCGGTCTCCAGACGTCTCGGGCTTCCCGGCTGGCCGGCCGCGGCCGAGGACATCATGATCGCCCGCGACATCATCCTGGCCGAAGCGCTCGACGCCCCCATCCATATCGCCCATCTGAGCACGGCCGGCGGCGTCCGTCTCGTTCGGGAGGCCAAGGCCCGCGGCGTCCGAGTCTCGGCCGAAGCGACCCCCCATCATCTCCTCCTGACCGACGAGGCCCTGGCCGGACGGGACGCCCGTTTTAAGATGAACCCTCCCCTGCGCTCGGCCGCGGACGTCGAGGCCCTGGTCGCCGGAGTGGTTGACGGAACGGTGGACGCCTTGGCCACGGACCATGCCCCCCACACCGCCGCAGAAAAAGCGGCCGGCCTGGTCCAGGCCCCGTTCGGCATCGTCGGCCTGGAAACGGCCGTCTCTCTCATTCTCGACAGGCTCGTCCGGCCCGGGCTCCTTCCGCTGTCCCGCTTCATCGCCCTGGTGACGCTGGCGCCGGCCCGGATCCTCGGCCTGGCGGACCTGGGACGGATCGCCCCCGGCGCGGCGGCCGATCTGACGTTTCTCGATCTCGACAAGGAGCTCGTCGTCGATTCCGCGGCGTTCCTCTCCAAAGGGCGGAATACCCCGTTCGACGGCTGGGCCCTGCGCGGCGCCCCCGTGATGACCATCGTCGGCGGGCGCCTGATCTCAACATAGGTGCAACCATGAGAATGTTCCGGAACTCCAGACGGAAAAATCACGCGACGATGGACGCGCAGGCGCCGGCCGAGACCGGCCAGGCCGAGTCCCAGCCCAAGCCGGCCGCCCAGCCGATCCAGCGTTCGCCCGCCCCCCCGCTTCCCCAGTCCCGCCCCGCCCCGTCCCATCGATCGGCGCGGCAGAGGCACACCGCCAGGCCTTCCGGAGCGCCCGAGTTCACGCCCTTCGAACGGGAGGTTCATTACTTCTTCCGCCGCAAGGAGCTCCTTGAGGAGGCCCTGACCCACAGCTCCTTCGCCTACGAAAAGAGGGCCACGACGCGGGACAACGAGCTCCTCGAATTCCTCGGCGATTCGGTCATCGGCCTGATCACGGCCGATTTCTTCTATTCGTCGTATCAGGACATGACCGAGGGCGACCTGTCCAAGCTGAAATCCTCGGCCGCTTCGACCGTGGCCCTGGCCGAGTTCGCCAAACAGATCAAGCTGGACAAACACATCCACCTCGGACACGGCGAAGAACGCAGCGGCGGCCGAAAGAAATCGACAATCCTGGCCGGCGTCTTCGAGTCCGTCATCGGGGCCATCTACCTGGACGGAGGGTTTGAGGCCGCCCGGGGCATTTTCCTGCCCCTGCTCGAATCGACCTTCCGCCAGGTCAAGACCGCCGGATACACCGTCGACAATTACAAGTCCGCCCTGCAGGAGTACCTCCAAAAGGAGGACCTCCCCTCGCCCCAGTACAAGCTGCTGAGCGTTTCCGGTCCGGACCACGACAAGGTCTTTGTCGTCGAGGTCTTTTCCAACCGCACGCCTCTGGCCAAGGCCAAAGGGCCGTCGCGCAAGGCGGCCGAACAGAAGGCCGCCGAGATGGCCCTTAAAAGCTTCATGGGCAAGAAGATCAAATCGTTCACGGCGGAGACCTTCATCGTCGAAAAGTGACGGGCCATGGCCAAGTGCGCCCATTGCCTCCAACGGAAGGCCAAGCGATCCTGTCCGGCCTTGGGCCGCACCCTCTGTCCCCTCTGTTGCGGCCGGCTCCGCGACCGCGAAGTCGCCTGTCCCCCCCATTGCCCTCACCGGGAGCGGCACAAGCCCTATCAGGACCGCCGCGCGGCTGAAAAGCCGGACGCGCCGGAGGCCCCGGCGAACCGCGCCGGGGAGGACCTCCTGCGCGACGAACGCCTGTCCTGGCTGGCCCTTCACGCCGAGGCGCCGCTCGTCGAGATCGCCCGGGCCCGGCCGGATTTCACGGACGCCGACGCCGTCGCGGCCCTGGAGTACGCCCGGGAAAAGGCGGTCAAGGGAGGCGGGCTGATCGTGATCCCGGGCCGGGAGCGCGTCCCGGGGAACGAGGCCGGCGAAGCCGTCCGCCGGGGACTGGAGGCCTGCCGGTATGAGCGTTCGGTGCTTCTGGCCGACGCCTCGGAAGGCTACACCGGCGGGGAAACGATCCGCGTCCTGGACCGTCTTATTCCCATCGCCCGCTCGTTCGCCCGGCAGGCGCCCGGAGGCCGGACCTATCTTGAGCGGCTCGCGGCGCAGTTTGCTTCTTTGAACAGCGGGATGGAAAAAACCAGGATCCTGACTCCGCGCTGAGAACTACTTCGCCAGCAGGCCGTCCAGCCAGCGCAGCTCGGGGAAGCTGCCGACGATGATCTTGAGGATGGCCATGATCGGAACGGCCAGGATCATCCCGGGGATCCCCCACAACCAGCCCCAGAAGAACAGGGAAAAGAGGATCACCAGCGGGCTCAGATTCATGCCCTTGCCCATGAGCTTGGGCTCGACGATCATGCCGATGACGGCGTCCACGGCCAGCAGCACGATGAGGACCCAGGCGGCCCGCCAGAAGCTGGAGAATTGGACGGCCGCGAACAGGAAGGGGATGATCTTGGCGATGAAGGCCCCGATATTGGGGATGTAATTCAGGAGGAAGGTCAGGAACCCGAAGGCGACCGCGAATTCGACGCCGAAAAGGACCAGGATGAGGGTCGCCAGAAGGCCCGAGACCAGGCAGATGATGGTCTTGAGGGCCAGGTATTTCTGGACCTTCTTGTCGATATGGCCGAGGATGCGGCCCATCTGGGTGGCCCGCTGGGGCGAACAGCAGTCGATGATCTTTTCGTTGAGCTTGCCCCGGCCGGCCAGCATGAAGATCAGGAAAATGAGAACCAGAAACATGTTGGACAGGAACGACAGGAAGGTGCCCAGCGAAGTCACAATCACCGCGCCGATCTGGTCGACGTTCAGGTTCTTGAGATAGTTGAGGGGATCCCATCTGGCCCTGGTCATGTGGAATCGGGCCTGTAGGGAATCGACCATGGCCCCCAGCTTTTGGCCGTACTTCGGCAGATCGAAGGCGAAGGCCTTGCCGCTTTCGTAGAACAGGACGCCCATTCCGTAGAGGACCAGGAACATCACCAGGACAATGATGGCGACGGCCAGGGGACGGGCGATCTTCATGCGGGTCAGAAGATCAAGGACCGGCGAGAGGATGAAATAGAAAAACAAGGCCAGCACGACGGGGATCATGAAGGAGCGGGCCAGCTTGAAAAAGACCCCGACCAGAAAGACCGACAGCAGAACTTCCGAAACCGTAAGGGCCTTGTGTGTCTCCACTTTCTCTATTTTATTTCACACCGGCCGGAAAGTAAATCGCCTCCGCGCCGCGCCAGCCTCACCTTTTCCGGTGATGGAGGGTGGGGAAATCTCACCCTCCCACTCCCCCCGGCCGGGCCTTGACCGCCTTCTTGGCTTTAGGCATGATGAGACCATCGAATGTTAAATTTTCGGGATCCGTCGTGATAATGATCCGATCGAAGACCGCATCCAACGATCTTTATCTGGCCGCGCTCTTGGACAGCCTGTCCGACGCCATCGTGGCCATGGACCGGCGCCATAAAATCGTCGAGTGGAACAAGGGGGCCGAGACCCTCTTCGGCTACCGGCGCGAAAAGGTCCTGGGCAGGGACCTCGACGCCCTCATCGGGGGCGGGCGGGCCGAGGAAGCCTCCGCGATCACCCGCAAAATCATGTCCGGACGGCATCGGCGCATTCGCCTGGAATCCGTCCGCTACCGCCGCAACGGCGAGCCGGTCGAAGTGGCCATCTCCGCCTCGCCCATCGTCATCAGGGGCAAGTTCCTCGGTTCGGTGGCCATTTACGCCGATATCGGCGAGTGGAAGGAACGGGAGCGCCAGATCCAGCATATCAGCCGGCTCCTGCGGACCGTCGGGGACATCAATCAGCTCATCCTTCATGAGCGCGACGAGAGCCGTCTCCTCCAATCGGCCTGCCGTCGGCTGCGGGAGAACGGCGGCTACGGACTGGTCGAGGCCGTCCTGATCGACGAGGCCGGCCGCCCGACGAAATTCTTCGGCGCCGGCCGGCGGCGCTCCGGCGGTACCCTTCCGGCCTGCGCCGTCCGGGCCCTGGACCGTCGGCATTCGATCTTCATTCCCGACGTCGGCAAGCAGACCTGGTGCCGCGGCTGCGCCGATCGGGGCGCGGGCTGGTCGGCCTGTTTTCTTCTCGGCGAGGGTGATCGCCCGATGGGCGTCCTCCGCGTCGACAACGCGGCCTTGTCCTATGACCAGCACCAGGAGATCGCCCGTCTCGAGGAGATCGCCGGCGACTTGGGCTACGCCCTCCAGGGTCTGCGCCGCGAGCGCGAACGGGGGGAGATGGAGACGGAGCTGCGGACGCTCAAGGAATTCAACGAGAACATCGTCAACAGCCTGGCCGAGGGCGTCATCCTCGAAGACGCCCGCGGCCTGATCACCTTCGTCAATCCCTCCCTGGAGAAGCTGCTCGGCTACCCGGCGGCCGAGCTCATCGGCCAGCACTGGCGCAAGGTCGTCGACCCGGCAGAGGTCGATCGCCTGCGCTCGAAGACCCGTTCGCGCGGTACGACGACCTTGGAGCAATACGAATCGCTCTTCCGGGCCAAGGACGGCCGGATCGTTCCCGTGCTCGTCGCCGCCCAATCCCTCTTCTCCGGCGGCCGCGTCCGGGCCGTCCTCTCGGCCGTCACCGACATCACCGAACTCAAGCGCATCGAGCGGGAGCTGGAACAGTCGCGCGAGGACGCCCGGGCCGCCAACCGGGCCAAGAGCGAGTTCCTGGCCAACATGAGCCACGAGATCCGCACTCCGATGAACGGGATCATCGGCATGATCGAGCTGGCCCTGGACACGACCCTGACCGCCGAACAGCGCGATTTCCTGACCGCCGCCCGGGCTTCGGCCGAATCGCTCATGACCATCCTCAATGACATCCTGGATTTCTCCAAGATCGAAGCCCGCATGATCGAGTTCGAGCCGGTTCCCTTCGCCCTCCACGACTCGCTCACCGACATCGCCGCCACTCTGGCCTATGTCGCCCATAAAAAGGGGCTGGAGCTTCTCTGCCACGTCCCGCCCTCGCTGCCCGGGCGGGTCGTCGGCGACCTGACCCGGCTGCGGCAGATCCTCCTCAATCTCATCAGCAACGCCATCAAGTTCACGGAGAAAGGCGAGGTGGAGCTCGACGTCCGGCTCGAATCCCAGACCGAGTCCGAAGTCGTCCTCCGTTTCGCCGTCCGGGACACCGGCATCGGGATCGCCAAAGCCAAGCAGAAGGCCATTTTCAATGCCTTCGTCCAGGCCGACGGCTCGACCACCCGCAAATACGGGGGCACGGGCCTGGGCCTGGCCATCGCCAAACAGCTCGTCGAGATGATGGGCGGCCGGATCTCCGTGCAGAGCGGGCCGGGCCGGGGCAGCACGTTCGCCTTCACGACGCGGTTGGGACTGCCGACATCGGCGCCTCGGCCGAGGGCGGCGGTCGAACCCGCCGTCCTGCAGAACCTGCCCGTCCTGATCGTCGACGACAACGCCACCAACCGGGAAATCCTGACCGAGATGCTGAACAGCTGGTCGATGAGCCCGACGGCCGCGTCCGGCGGTCTGGAGGCCCTCCGACTGCTGCGCCGGGCCGCGGCCCGGAGGAAACCGTTTGGACTCCTGCTCATCGACTCCAACATGCCCGACCTGGACGGCTTCGCTCTCGTCGAGCGGATCAAAACCGATCCCGCCCATGCCCAGGCCCCGATGCTGATTCTGACGTCGGCCGATCGCCGCGGAGATCTGGGCCGGTCCCGGGAAATGGGAATCTCCGCCTATCTGACGAAACCCATCCGGCCCTCGGACCTCTTCGATGCCATCATGATGGCGCTGGGAGCGGGAGCGGCCGAGGATCGTCCCCTGATCACCCAGAGCATCCTGGAAAAAGGGAAGCCGCGCTATCGCATCCTGCTGGCCGAGGACAATCCCATCAATCAGAAAGTGGCCGTGCACATGCTGGAGCGCAACGGCCACAGCGTCGTCACCGCTTCGAACGGGCGAAAGGCCCGCGACTTGGCGCTTCGCGGCGGGTTCGATCTCATGTTCATGGACGTCCAGATGCCCAAGCTGAACGGCTATGAAGCCACGGCCCAGATCCGGCGCGGCGAAAAAAGGGCCGGCCGGCATCTGCCGATCGTGGCCATGACCGCCAACGCCATGAAGGGCGACCGGGAGAAATGCCTGGAAGCCGGCATGGACGATTATCTCAGCAAACCCCTCAAGCTCGAGGAACTTCTCCAATCCGTCGAGCGCGCCGTGAAGGCCGGACGGACTCTTTCCAGGCGGGGCGCCCGGCGAGGCCGGACATGATCCCTCTTCCCCCCCAGGTCGGCCGCCGGCAGGACGGCCCGCTGCGTGTCCTCATCGCCGAGGATGATCCGGTCTCCAGCCGCATCCTGGATCGTTACGTCCGTCACTGGGGCTTTGACCCGGTCCAAGCCGTCAATGGGACCGAGGCCTGGGAGCGGCTCAAGGATCGGGAGACGCGGTTGGCCCTCCTGGATTGGGAGATGCCGGGGGCCGACGGGCCGGAGCTCTGCCGCCGCGTCCGGGTCAGGGTCAGGACGAACTACACGTATATCATCCTCCTCACGGCCCGCGACAAACCGGGCGATATCATCGCCGGACTGAACGCGGGGGCGGACGATTACATGACCAAGCCCCTTCAATTCCAGGAGCTGAAAGCCCGGCTGCAGACGGGGCGGCGCATCGTCGAGCTTGAGGACAAGCTCCTGGACAGCCAGAAGAGGCTCTACGAACTGGCCACCAAGGACGGGCTGACCGGGCTGTGGAACCGGCGGACCATCATTCAATTCCTGGGAGACGAGCTGGCCCACGGACAGCGGTCGGGGACGGACACCAGTGTCATCATGATCGACGTGGACCATTTCAAATCCATCAACGACACAAGCGGCCACCAGGCCGGAGACGCGGTCCTGGCGACGCTGTCCTCCCGTCTGGCCAAACAGGTTCGGCCTTACGACCGCATCGGCCGCTACGGAGGGGACGAGATCCTGATCGTTCTGCCCGACTGCGCCGCGACCGATACGGAGCGCATCGCCGAGCGCCTGCGCCGCGAATGCCTCCGCAAGCCGGCACGTCTGAAGGGCGTTTCTCTGGGATTCACGATATCGATCGGCTGCGCCTCTTCGACGAAAATGGCCCGGCCGACCGTCGACCGGCTGATCCAGGCCGGTGATCAAGCCATGTACGAAGCCAAACGCCGGGGCCGCGACCGCGTCGTGAGCGCCTCGCCGGCCCGGACGGACAAGCTCACAGGAGGCCGACATGCCCGCCCGAAAAAGTGAAGGGCCCCAACCCTTTCTCCGCCAGGAAGCCCTGGACCGCATCGGCGGCGAAACCGATTTCCTGGACGAGCTCCTCGAGCTCTATGAGAAGGAATACCGATCCAAGACGGTCCAATTGAAAAAAGCCCTGGCCGGGAATAAGTTCCAGACCGTGGCCGAGATCGGCCATGGATTGAAGGGATCGTCGGCCAATCTCAGCCTGCCCGGCCTTCGCGACGCGGCCCTGGCCGTGGAGACGGCCGGAAAGGCCAAGAACGCCGCCGCTGCCCGAAAGGGTCTGGAGGCCCTGGAACGGGAGCACCGGCGGCTCAGAGAGTTCTTAGGCTGAGGCCCCCTTTTATTTAGAGGCCAGAGCGGCGGCCAAATCCCGAAACAGCTTTTCCCCGACGGCCTGGGCCGCGTCCTTGACTTTCGTCACCCCGAAGAGGAAGCGCCCGCTCCGTCCGACGAAGACATTCGACAGATAAGGGTCCTTGATGCGGTCCAGGCCGTCGGCGGCCAGGATCGGCAGGCCTTTTTTCCGGGCCGCGTCGAGGTACATGTCGAGCAGGGCCGCGGCCTCCGCGCCGGAGGCCGCCTCGACGATGAAGGCTTCCGGCTCGGCGCCCTCCAGCTTATAAGAAGCGAGGGTCCCGTTCTTCAGGAACTCCTGCCCGAGGAAATTCTTGAGGACGTATTTTTCGCTGTTGGCCACCAGCCCCTCCCGGGGGAAGACCTGCACCATGTCCGGAAAACCGCCCGGGACTCCGATCTTTGCGAGAATGTCCGCGGCGAATGACTTGAGGGCCGCTTCGGTCCGGTCGCCCGTCTCGTAGGCCATCATCTTGACGTAATACCGCGCGGCCAGGAAATTGAGCGTCCCCTCCTCGATATAACCCTGGGTGCCGATGGGCAGGAATCGGCTCTCCGGATAGCGTTCGGTCGAGTAGATGCCGAAAGCGCTCCGCGGCGTGCCCATGTCGTAAATCTCGACGGTCATCGTCCCGGAGCGGCCCGGCTGGCGATATTCCCCGAGGGCCAATTCGACAAAATCGTAGTTGATGAACGCTTCGGCCGCTCCGTCGATATACTCAAAGAGGCTGTCCGGGCCGAAGCGCTTGGGTTCTTCCGCGTTCGTCCAGCCGGCGACCCGGGGCAGAAGGTCCAGGGCGGAGGAGCGGGGGATCGCGGCCGGGCGCGACGGCCCCCCTCCGGCCGCGAGCGGCAGGATCAGGAAAACGGCCGGCAGAAAAAGGCGAGATCTCATGGCGAGGCTCCTGGGTGGCGATACTCCTACTATAAACGGACGGCGGCGGCCTGACAAGCCGCGGGCAGGCCGATTTGACAACGCGGCACACGCTGGGCTACCTTGAACTCTCATGAGCGTATCCAGGGTGGTGATCGTCCGGGCGCCAGGTGTGCTATCCGCGGACGGCGCGATCCGCGGCCCGGCGCTGGAACGCCTGTACGAAAAGGGGCTCCTCCTTCTCACCGACGCCCCCAGCGCCCGCGAGGCGCTGGCCTCGATTTTTTCTCCCGCCGACCGCGTCGGGATCAAGATCAACGCCATCGCCGGGAGGCGGCTGACGACGCCGCCCGAGGTCTCCCTGCCCCTGGCCGGCCTGCTGGTCCAGGCCGGGATCAAAGCGTCCAACATCGTCGTCTGGGACCGGACCAACCGCGAGCTGAAGGAGGCGGGCTACCGGCTGAACGCCGCGGGCGCGGCCTTCCGGATCATGGGCACGGACACGGCCGGGATGGGCTATGGCGGCGACCCGCTGGAGCACCGCTCGATCGGCAGCCGCTTCTCGGCGATCCAGACGGATTTCGTCAGCGCCTCGATCAGCCTGGCCGTTCTCAAGGATCACGGCCTGGCCGGTTTGACCGCCGGGATGAAGAATTACTTCGGGGCCATCCACAACCCCAACAAATACCACGACGATCATTGCGATCCCTTCGTGGCCGAGCTCTTCGACGCCCCCCCCATCAAGGGCCCCCACCGGCTGACCATTCTGGACGCGCTCCTGGTCCAGTATCACAAGGGACCGTCCTTCCACGCCGCCTGGGCCGACCGGCGCGAAACGCTGGTCTTCAGCCTCGATCCCGTGGCCGCGGATTCCGCCGGCTGGCAGATCGTCGAAAAGCTGCGCCGGGCCAAAGGCCTGCCGACGCTGGCCGAGGAAGATCGTCCGCCGGCCTACATCAAGACCGCCGAACGCCTCGGGTTGGGCCGGGCCGAACCCCGCGACATCCAAATCATCGAGGACACGATCTGAAATGAGACGCCGTCGCTTCCTTCAGACCGCCGCCGGCGGCGGCATCGCCCTCGGGACGGGCCTCGTCCCGGCCCTGATCAATCTTCACGCCTTCGGTCAGGAGGCCAACCTCTCCCATGTCGAAGCCCGCTATTACAAAAAGCTGCCCGACCGGGAGATCGAGTGCCAGCTCTGCCCCCGCAAATGCCGGCTCGGCGACAAGGAGCGCGGCTACTGCGGGGTCCGGGAAAACGAGGGGGGGATCTATTACACGCTCGTCTACGGAAAAGTCTGCGCCTTGAACGTCGATCCCGTCGAGAAGAAACCCTTCTTCCACGTCCTGCCCAAGTCCAACGCCCTCTCGCTGGCGGCGGCCGGCTGCAACGTCAACTGCAAGTTCTGCCAAAACTGGGAAATCTCCCAGTCCCGCCCCGAACAGGTCCGGGCCGTCGATCTTCCGCCGGACGGGGTGGCCGAAGCGGCCGCCCGGTACGGCTGCCCGTCCATCGCCTACACCTATTCCGAGCCGACCGTGTTCTACGAGTTCATGGCCGATTCGGCCGTCGAGGGCCGAAAGCGCGGGATCCGCAGCCTCGTCGTCAGCGCCGGCTACATCAATCCCGAACCGCTGGAGGCGCTGACCAAGACCGTCGACGCCATCAAGATCGATCTCAAAGCCTTCACTCCGGAGTTCTATAAAAGCTATGTCCATGGCCAGCTGCAGCCCGTCCTGGATTCCCTGGTCCTTATCCACAAAAGCGGAACCTGGCTGGAGATCGTCTATCTGGTCATCCCGACCCTCAACGACTCCATCGGCGACATCCGCCGCATGGCCCGCTGGATCGCGGGCGCCATCGGGACGGACGTCCCCCTCCATTTCACGCGCTTTTCCCCCATGTATCTTCTCAAGAACCTGCCCCCGACACCCGTGTCCTCCTTGGAAGCGGCGCGCGACGCCGCCCGGGATGAAGGCCTGCGGTTCGTCTATATCGGAAACGTCCCCGGCCACGAAGGCGAAAACACCTATTGCCCGAAGTGCCGGACCCTTCTTATCCAGCGCTTCGGCTATCAAATCCAAAAGAATATCCTGCAGGGGGGCGCATGCCCGAACTGCCGAACGGCGATCCCCGGGCTCTGGACCTGAGGTTCTCGCCGGCGGCGGGCCTGCTCGGGTTCGTGGCCGCGTCCTGGCAGATCTATCTTATTCGCGAGTTCGCCGCCCAGTTCCACGGATCGGAGCTGACGTTCAGCTTCGTCCTGGCCGCCTGGCTTTTGGGAGGCGGCCTCGGAGGATTGCGGGCCGGCCGGCTGTCCGCGCGCCCGGCGCTCCCCGTCCGCTGGTTCTCCGCGGCCCTGCTGGCCGCGCCGGCCGTGTTCGCCGGCCTCCGATGCTCCCGTCGGATCCTGGGGACCATGCCGGGCGAGGCGACGAGCCTGGCCCCCGTCCTGGCCTTCGCCCTGGTCTCGTCCCTCCTGCTCAATTTCCCCCTCGGCGCCGCCTTTGTCCGACTCGCCGAAAAGACCCAGGCCGGGGTTGTCCGGATTTACCTTTGGGAATCGGCCGGGGCGGCGGCCGGAGGCATGATCTCCTCCCTTCTCTTCATTCCCCATATCCCCGACTGGACGGCGTTGGGCCTGATCCAGACGGCGGCGGCCGCCGCCGTTTTTTTCCTATTCAAGAGAAAACGCCCGGCGGCCGCCCTGATCACGGCGGCGCTGCTCGGCCCCGCTTGGGCGGCGATGGACCGCCCTCTCCAGAATGCCGTTTGGAGGCCCTTCGATCTCGTCGCGTCGCGGGACGGCCCTTACGGCCGCATCCAGATCATCGAGACCGGGGGGCTCTTCACCGTGTATGACAACGGGTCCCGGACCTTTTCGATCCCCGATCCCGCATCCGCCGAGGAAGCCGTCCATATTCCCATGCTCCTCCACGGGCATGCGGAGAGGGTTCTCTTGATCGGCGGCGGCCTCGGCGGCGGCCTCGGCGAGGTCCTCAAATATCCCGTCCACAGCGTCGTCGTCATCGAGACCGACAGGCGGCTGGCCGAAGCCGTCAGGCCCTATCTCGATGCTCCCGGCCGGGCGGCGTTCGGTGATCCCAGGGTCCGCCTGGTGTTGACGGACGGCCGCGCCCACCTGGAGCGGTCCGCGGACATTTATGATGTCATGATCGTCGCCGTTCCCGAGCCTTCGACGGCCCAATTCAATCGGTTCTATACCGAGGAATTCTTCCGCCTGGCCAAACGACGCCTCGCTCCCGGCGGCGTTTTTTCCTTCAAAGCCGGCGCGGCCGAAAATTTCATGAGCCAGGCCCGCCGGACTTATCTGTCGGTCCTGCGGACGACCTTGGCCTCGGTCTTCAAGGAAATCGCCATTGTCCCCGGGGAGAACGCGGTCTTCGCCGCTTCGGATTCGCCTCTTTCGGCCGACGCGGATTCGCTGGCGGAGAAGATGCGGCGAGGAGGCATCCGCACGATCACCCTGACCCCGGAAGCTCTGCACGACCGGCTTCATCCCCTGCGCAGGGAGATTTTCGCCGCTGCGCTGGCTCCAGCCGCTCCGGTCAATTCCGATCTCAAGCCGGCCGGATTTTTCTTTCAAACCCTGCTCTGGAGCGAACAAAAGGAAGGATTGGAAGCGCGGTCCCTCCGGCTGGCTGCCCGGATGTCGCCCTGGATCCTTTTGGCCGTGCCCATGTTGGCTTTTCTGTGGGCCCTGCTTCGGGCCGCCCTCCGGCCGCGGCCCGGATCCTTTTCGACCCTTGCCGTGGGCTTTCTAGGCTTCAGCACCATCGTCGTGGAGATCCTGGCCGTCATCCGCTATCAGGCCCTCTATGGGTCCTTTTACGGGAGCGCGGCGAGGCTTCTGACGATGATGATGGCCGGGCTGGCGTTCGGGGCCTGGATCGGCGCCCGGGGACGGACGTCCCGGACCCGGCCGGCGATCCTCCAGGCCGGGCTCCTGGCGCTCATCGCCGCCGCGTTTCTAGCGGTTGCGGGGCGGCCTCCGGAGAGGGCCTTCGATTTCTATCTCTTGGTCTGGGGGCTGCTGAGCGGGGACTTCTTCGCCTCCACGGTCCGGGCTTTTCCCTCCCGGCCCGGTGGCGCCGGCCGGACCTATGCCTGGGACCTTCTGGGATCGTTCGCCGGAGCGATCGCTCTCACCGCGATCTATGTCCCGCGGGCCGGCATTCCCGCCGTTCTTTTCTCGCTGGGACTAGCGGCCGCGGGGCTCCTGGCCTGTTTGATTTCGTCACTCCGAACGCGTTCCCTTCCTTGAGGCCGGCGCTATTCTGGCCTATAATTCTAAGCCCATGAATGAGCAAGCCCTGTCGCCTCGCCCGGCCGGGGATCTCCCCGTCGACGCCTTGATCGCCAACATCCGCCGCGTGTTCATCGGCGATGAGGGCATCGTCCGGCTGGTGGCCACGGCCCTCCTGGCGCACGGTCATCTCCTGATCGAGGATGTCCCCGGCATCGGCAAGACGCTCCTGGGAATCGCTCTGGCCCGCTCCATCGACGCATCCTTCAAGCGCATCCAGTTCACCAACGATCTCCTCCCGTCGGACATTCTCGGACTGTCCATCTTCAATCCCCAGACCCGGGGCTTCGAGTTCATGCGCGGTCCGATTTTCAGCCAGATCATCCTGGCCGACGAGATCAACCGGACGACGCCCAAGACCCAAAGCGCCCTCCTGGAGGCGATGAGCGACCTGAGGGTCTCCGTGGACGGACAGACCTATCCCCTTCCGGTCCCTTTCATGATCATCGCCACCCAGAATCCCATCGAGTATCATGGGACATTTCCCCTCCCGGAAGCGCAACTCGACCGTTTCCTTCTCCGTCTCAAAATCGGCTATCCCGCGCGGGGTGACGAGGCCCGGATCATCCGGGGGGCGGATTACTACGAACAGGCCCAGGTCCTACCTCCGGTCTTGACCGCAGCGGATGTCGTCGCCCTGCAGGGCGCCGTCGATTCCATCCGCCTCGAAGAAGCCCTGCTCGGCTACATTCTCGACCTGGTCAAGGAGACCCGCAACAGCCGGTCGGTCAAACTGGGCGTGAGCCCCCGCGGGGCGCTCCTCCTGCGCCGGGCCGCCCAGGCTTTCGCCCTGACCTTCGGCCGGGACCATGTCACTCCGGACGACATCCAGGCGGTGGCCGTACCCGTCCTGGCCCATCGCATCGTCATCGATTCGCAGTCCTACGGGCTCGTCCGCATCCACGAATCGGACGCCGTCATCGACGACATTCTTCACAGAGTCGCCGTGCCCGTCTGAAACCCCGGCCATGCGACTGACCCGCCTGGGCGCCTCGGTCCTCGCCGCCGACGCCCTGGCCTTCTTCGGGGCCCTGATCAGCGGCAACAATCTCCTTTATCTCGTGGCCGGCGCCATGGCCGCTTTCTGGGGCGGAGCGGCCGCCTTCAATCGGCGGGCGGCCGCAGGACTCGAGGCCGAGCCGGCCTTTCCCGGCCAGATGTTCAAGGATGCGCCGTTCCGGATCGGCCTCACGTTCCGCTCGAACCGGAGCCGCCGCGTCTACCCCTTCGACCTCGTCACTCCCGGCGAACGGCTGGCCGTCGGTTTCATCCCGCGGGGCGGGACGGCTTTCGTGGAACCGACTTGCCGATTGCGCCGCCGGGGAAGGAACCGTCTGGACGATTTGGCCGTTGAAACGGCCTTTCCTTTCGGCTTCTTCCGTTCCCTGCGCCGCCTTCCGGCGGAGATCGTCACCGCCTTTCCCGCCCTTTCCGAGATCTTCGGTCCGGCGGCCTCGCCGCTGGCGCGCGAGGAGCGGGTGACCAGGCCCCAGCGCGGCGTCGGGGAGGACTTCTACGGCCTGCGCGAATATGTCCGGGGAGAGGATGCCCGGCTCATCAATTGGAAGCTGACGGCCAAGACGGGAAAGACGCTGGTGAAGGAATACGCCCAGGCCGAGGGACGCCGCGTCACCGTCGCCGTCGCCGGGGCCCCGGGTCCGGGAACGGAGGAGCGGATCGCGGAAGCCGCCTCGCTGGTCAAGTTTTCCATCGACTCCGGCGCCGAGGTCCGCCTTGTGACCGACGAGGGCGAGATCCCGTTCGGCCGGGGATTGCTTCATCTTCAAGTCCTGCTGGAAAAGCTGGCCCTCCTTGGCGACGGCAAAAAAATCCCCGATAAACCGCATCGCTCCGCTTTCATACCCCGGCCCGGCCCGTCGGCCGGAGCGAAGGGCCTCGGCTGGCTCTATCTCATGACCGCGGCGGCGTTCGGCTCGCTCTTCCTCGTCGAGGAGCTCGATCCCGCTTTTCTGGTTCTCGCCGCGCTCCTCATCCCCGTCGGCGTTCTATTCGACTGGAAAAAAATCTATCCCCTGCCCAAGGCCGTCCTGGAAGTCGGGGCTTTAGCCGTCCTTCTTTTCGCTCTTCTGGTGGACGTGCGGACGGCCGGGATGGTCCGGACGGTCGTGCATATTCTTCTTTATGTCCTGGCCTACAGCCTCTGGTCGCCGAAGTCCGAATGGACTTTGCAGCGGATCCTCCTGACCGATTTCCTGATCTTCTTCCTCGCTTCGGGACAGGCCGTCGACCTGAACTATCTTCCCTTTTTTGCGGCGTATTTCCTGGCTGTCGCGGCCTGGCTCGTCCGCCGGCTGGACCCGCCCGGCCCTCCCTCGGCGAGGACCGGCTGGCTTCGCGGGGTCGCCGCGGTCTCGCTCGGAAGCCTGGCGGCGGCCGCCCTGCTGTTCATGGTCCTGCCCCGCATCTACAGCCCCCGCATGCAGCAGCTGCTGGCCTCGGCCGGATTGACCCGCTTCCAGAATCCGGCCGTCTCCTTCGCCGGGCTGTCGGACCGGGTCGACCTGGGCTTTTTCGGGCCGCTGCGGAAAAATTCGGCCCGGGTCATGCGGGTCAGCTTCGTCTCCGGCGGCGGGCCTCCCCCACGCCCGGCCGAGGTTCTGCGCGTCCGGGCGGCGGCTTTCGATGAATTCACGGGGCGCAGTTGGATCCGGACCCCAGGCGATTTCGAATTCGGAGGGGGAAGCCGTCCACCCCGCTCGCGCCAAGGGATTTTCCGCCTGCGCGGACGGAGGGGACGGATCGATTTTCCGGGTTACGATCCCGCCCGACCCGAGATCGTCGAGGAGTTCTTCATCTACCCCATGATCGCGACGTTCGTCTTCAGCGTCGGCGGGATCGGCGCCCTGGACGCCGCGGCCTCCAGCGCCTCCTTCGACATCAACGACACGGTCTATTTCCCCAACCTCTACGCCGCCCCGGCCCGTTACCGGGTCCATACCCAGGGAGAAGGCGCTGATTACTACCGCGCCGTCGCCCGCTATGAGGACATTCTCAGCAACCGTTTCCTGCTGATCCCCCGGGCCGATCCCCGCTGGAAACAGTATGCCGAACGGAGAACGGCGGCCTTCGCTTCTCCGTTCGAAAAGGCCAAGGCCCTGGAAAGCTGGTTCAGGACGCGGTTCACGTATTCGCTGGCCGCCGACGACAACCGCCAGGACCTCGATTCGTTCCTCTGGTCGTCCCAAGCCGGGAACTGCGAATATTTCGCCTCGGCCATGACCCTGTTGCTGCGGCAGATCGGCATCCCCAGCCGTCTGGCCATCGGCTTCCTGACGACGGAATGGAACGAGTTCGGCGGGTTCTACGAGGTCCGCCAGAGCGACGCCCACGCCTGGGTCGAGGCCTTCTTCCCCGATCGGGGCTGGACGACGTTCGATCCCACGCCGCCCGATCTCAACGCCGGGAGCGGGGGGATGTTCCTGACGGCGATCTGGAAGCTCCTGGGCCGCTCGATCAGCGCGTTGGAGGCCCGCTGGTACCGCTACGTCGTCGGCTACGACTCGGACACCCAGAAGACCTTGTTCGACATCCTGCGATTCCGCTGGGTCAAAGTCCTGCGTACCGCGGGCCCGATCCTCTTGGTTCTGGCCGCCGGCCTGGCGGTATTGATCCGCCGGAGGCCATGGAAGCGCCGGTCCGTCCGGCGCCTCCTGCGGAAGACAGGCGGGGGATTCTACGGGGACATCCTGGTCCGTCTGGAAAAAGCCGGCTGGCGCCGGCCCGCTTGGCAGACGCCCGCCGAATTCGCCGACGACGTGGTCCGGCGGCGTCCCGATCTTTCCATCCTGAACGTCCTCACCGCCCGGTACTACGAAATCCGCTATGCCGGACGGGTGTTATCTTCCGCGGAGCGGGAGGCGCTGGACGCGGATGCGCAGAGCCTGTCCGCCGCGCTCAAGGCCGGCCGGCGTAAAAGAATCCGCTGACTCCCGGTCCGGATCGGAAGCGCGATCCTGGTTTTACGAGAGGGCCCCGATCAGCTTCCAGAAGCCCACGCTCATCCACAGGGCGACCAGACTGACGGCCAGATAGATCGTGGCCGTGCGAAAACGGTCTTTGTCGGTATAGGCTTTCTTCCCCGTGACGCCGTCCGTGATGACGATCCAAATGTTCTGGTAGGTGAACCAGAAGATATGGAGGGGAAGGAAGATTGCCCCGACCAGGACCAACGAATCGATGCCCCGCGCGACGACGAATTCGCGCAGGGAGAGGAAGAAAATGCCGATGGTGATGAATCCGACCGGGTCGATGAAGCGCATGAGGAAGACCAGGACGGCGATGGCCGTGACCAGGAGCCAGGGGTTGGAGTCGAAGGGCTGGATGGCCGGGACGATGAAACGGCCGAGCCAGGCGCTGATTTTGAACGTCGTGATGACCGAGGACAGGCTGAGCACGCCGCCGACGAAGAGGGCCAGCCCCCAGGAGATGCCGGTCCCGATCTCGGCCGGGACGAGGACCTCGGTGGCGAAGAGGAGGGTCAGGGCGATCATGCCGATGGCTTCGGCGGGAATGTGGTGGAGAGGCTGGGTCACCCAGGCCAGGACGGATGCGCCGATGACCAGCCCGGTCATCTTCTCGGCCCGGCTCATGGCCCCCAGCTTCTTGAGCTGGTCCCGGACGATGTCTCGCGTCGTGGGGGCCGACGTCTCGGGGGCCAGGGCGATGCGGTTGGCGACGAGGAGCAGGACGCAGAGAATCAGGGTCGGCAGGGCCATCACTTTGGCGTAGCCCAGCCAAGACAGAGGAATCTTCAGCGATGTGTAGAGGCCCGTCAAGTACGGACCCCACAGGGCTCCGGTCAGGATGGCGCAGCCGGGCAGGACGGCCATCTCGAATGTGCTTAGGATGATCAGGGCCGAGCCGCGGCTGGGCAGCGGGATCTGAAGGGATTGGACCAAGGCCCAGGCGATGGGGACCATGATCGCCGTGCGGACGGTCATCGAAGGGATGCCGAAGGCCAGGACCACGCCGATGACCAGGAAGGCGAAGATGATGCCGTTGTATGTCGGCCTGAAAACGAGCAGGATGCGGTAGGAGATGCGCTTGGCCAGCCCCGTCTTCTCCATGGCCCGGCCGAAGAACAGGACGCTGATGAGAATCCAGAAGGCCGAGGACGAGAAACCGGCCAGGGCGGTCGCCGGAGGAACCTTGGCCACGAGCAGAAGTCCAAGGGCGCAGACGGCCGTGATGCCCGTGTTCAGAACGTCCGCCGCCCAGAAGCCGACGGCCAGGGCGATGACGGCCAGCGCCCGATGGCCGATCGGATCGAGGCCGGCGGGCCTGGGCAAGAGCAGGATGACCAAGGCGATCAGGATGGAGGCCGCGGCGCCGACGATTCTACGCTTCATGGAAGGCTCCTCAAGACCGCGAAAATCCCGCACAGGAGGCGGAACTATATCGCCCGGCTGAAGCCGGTGTCAAGAAGACGGCGGGACGAAGCTGCGGGGCTGGAAGCGGCGGTTCAGCCCGGATTGAACGCAGGAACGGGCGAAAGGCGAAAATAAATCAATATTTCCGCCTCACACTCATGTTAGACCCCATCTGGATCGAATGGGTGTTCGCGAATTTCAATTTGAGAATATTGTCATCCATGACCATTGTAAAACCGGACTCGATGAGCGTGCCGCGGATGGAGCTGCCGCCGAGCATCAAGATTTCGTCGGCACCGGTTCCCGTGTTTCTTGTCATGATATGAACGATGCGGTTTCGGCGAATTGGGATGATATTGTCTTCGTCGATTTTCATTGAAAATACATCCGTCTGGACATTTCCGACGAATAACGCTCCGTTCATCATCATGACGACGTCCTGTTTCAGTAATTTCATATCGCCTCCTTTAAGTCAAGGGATCGGGGTGGAGAGAAGCGCCTCGACAAAGACGACTTCCCGATTCGTCCGCAGGCATCCCTCCCTTCACCTGAATGAAGGTTAGCACACTGGGAGATATTGTCAAATTTTTAAAGAAGCCCTCTTTTCAAATAAAGGAAAGCCGGGCCGTCAACCGGTTCAGGGCTTAATGGCGACGCACTCGATCTCGATCTTGGCCCCCAGGGCCAGGGCGCCGACCTGGAACGTCGCCCGGGCCGGACAGGGGGCTTTGAAGAACTCGGCATAAACCTTGTTCATGGCCGCGAATTCGGAAAGATCGGTCATCAGAACGGTGCACTTGACGACGCTGTCGAGAGAGCTTCCGGCGGCCTCCAGCACGGCGGCGAGGTTCTTCAGGACCTGCCGCGTCTGGTCCTCGATGCCGCCGGGAACGATCTTTCCCGCGGCTGGATCGACGGGCAGCTGGCCGGAGCAGAAAACGAACCCGCCGGCGGCGATGGCTTGGGAAATGGGGCCGCTGGCCTTGGGGGCCTTGTCGGTCAGGATCTGCTTTTTGGCCACATCGGCCTTCTGAGCCGCGCCCAGGAAGACGAAGACGGCGAGAAGAGCAAATAGGGCCGCTTTAACGCGCTTGGTCATGGCATCCTCCTCGGAATGATGAAGATTGATTATATCGTGCCCGCCCCACCGGGGGCAAAAGAAGAAGCCGGGTGAGGGGTGTGTCCTTCCGAAACCCGTCGACGAGCGAGCGGGCAGGGTCCTTCGCCGAAGGCGAAGGGAGCGAGTGAGGAGCGGAGCGAAAACCCTCGCTGGGGATTTTAGCGCGTTTCGGAGGGACCACCCCAAGGCCAGCATTCCTTTTACGACCGCAAATGCTCAGGCCTCCTTTTTCTTCCGGCTGAACTTGCCCGCGATGTCGTCGACGATCGAATACACGACCGGGACGACCACCAGGGTCAGGACGGTCGAGCTGATCAGCCCGCCGATGATGGTGTATCCGATGGCGGCCCGGAAGCTCGAGCTGGTCCCGAAGCCGACGGCGACGGGGATCATGCCCAGGATCATAGCCAGAGTGGTCATGAGGATGGGCCGCAACCGAGTCGACCCGGCCTCGACGATGGCCTCGAACCGCTTCAATCCGCGGCGCCTTAGGGTGTTGGTATAGTCGACGAGCAGGATCGAATTTTTCGTCACCAGTCCCATGAGCATGATCAGACCGATGAAGGCGACCATGTCGAAGAGCTTGTTGGCCAGGAGCAGGCCCAGGACCGCGCCGATGATCGACAGGGGCAGGGCCAGCATGATGACGAACGGCTGGACGAACGAACCGAACTGGGAAGCCAGGACCATGTAGACGAAAACGACGGCCAGGGCCATGGCCAGGCCGAGCGAGGCGAACATCTTGCGGTTTTGCTCGACCTGCCCGCCGAATTCATAGGTTACGCCCTTGGGGTACGGGATTTTGGACAGAGCGTTAAGGACGTTCTGGGTGATTTCGTTCAGGGCCCGGCCTTTGAGGATGTTGGCGGCGATCATGATCTGGCGCGTCCGGTCGGAGCGTCGGATCTGGGTCGGGCCGTTGACCGTGCGCAGGCTGGCGACCTGGTCCAAAGTGATCGCCCCCCCGCGCATGAGCGGGATGTAGACGCGGCCGAGCTTTTGGACGTCGTTGCGGACGTCCTCCGTGGCCCGGACGCGGATATCGTAGAGCTTTTCCCCTTCGCGATATTTGGAGGCCAGGTCGCCGTCGACGATCGAGCGCATGATCGAGGCGATCTGGCCCGTGCCCGTGCCCAGCCGGGCGGCCCGCTCCCGGTCGATCTGGATCTGAAGCTCGGGCTTGGGCGGGCGGTTGTCGCTGTTGACGTCGACGAGCCCGCTGATGCCCTGCAAGGCCAGCTTGACCTGGTCGCCGGCCGCGTAAAGGCCGGCCAAGTCGGTCCCCTTGAGATTGATCTGGATGGGCAGCTGCTGCAGGGCGGCGAAGGCGGCCCCGCCCATGGAACTGGCGTCCTGGAACGTGATCGTCGCGCCCGGCACCCGGGCCAGGAGCGGGCGGACCTTGTCGCGGTAGGCCTGGGCCTGGCCGGCCGGGATTTTCAGCTTGACGTTGATGCTGGCCACGTCGGACGAGCCGTCGGTCGAGCCGACAACCGTCGCCAGGTCCCCGATTTCCGGCTGTTCCCGGAGGATCGTCTCGATGGACCGGACGACGACGTCCGTGCGGTCCAGCGAACTGCCCGAAGCGGTCTGGATCGAAATGTTGAACTCGGCCTGGTCGCCGTGGGGCGTGCCGCCCGTGCCGACGACGGTGAAGAGGTAGGCGCTGATCAAGAACACGACGGAGGTGATGGCGATCATCGTTTTACGATGTTTCAAGGCCCAGCGCAGGAGGGGGCGGTAGTTCTCGCCCAATTTCTCATAGGACCTTGAAACCAGATGCTCCAGCCGCGAGGACAGCGTCTTTTTCCCGTTCCGTTCGGTCTTCTTGAAGAAATGGGCCGAAAGCATGGGAGCGAAGGTGAAGGCCTCGAACAGCGAAATGAGGACCGCCGCGGCGACCGTCACGCCGAACTGGCGAAAGAATTTTCCGGCGATGCCGGTGGTGAAGGCCACGGGCAGGAAGACGGCCACGATGGTCATGGTCGTGGCCGTGACGGCCAGGCCGACCTCGGACGTCCCGTCGCTGGCCGCTTTCATCGGGTCTTGTCCCAGCTTGTCCATATGGCGGAAGATGTTCTCCCGGACGACGATGGCGTCGTCGATGAGGAGGCCGACCGACAGGCTGAGGGCCAGCAGGGTGATCATGTTGACCGTATAGCCGAAGAAGGACATGACGCCGAAGGCGGCGATGAGGCAGACCGGCAGTCCGGCCACGGTGATGATCGTGTTGCGCAGGTCGCCGAAGGAGAAGAGGACGACCAGCCCGGCGAAGAGGATGCCGAGGATGAGGGTGTTGAGGACGTCGTCCCGGGAGTCCTTGATCTGGATGGACGTGTCCGTCGTCCGCCGGATGTCCAGGTCGGGATCGGCGCGCCGGATGGCGGCGATCATCTTGTTGACCTCGTCGGCCACCTTGACCGTGTTCGTCCCGGACTGCTTCTGGACGACGAGCGAGACGCACTCGAGGCCGTTGACGCGGGAGATCGTCCGTTTGGTCTTGAAGGCGTCCTTGACCATGGCCAGGTCCTTCAGGTAAACGGGATGGCCGCCGACGGTGGCCACGACGATGTCCAGCATTTCGGAAATGGCGGTGAATTCGGCCTTGGTCCGGATGAGGAAATCCTGGGCCTTGCCCTCGACCCGGCCGGCCGGCATGTTCAGGTTCTCGCCGCGGATGGCCTGGGTGACCTGGGCGATGGAAATCCCCTGGGCGTTCATCCGATCGAGGTTGACCTCGACCTGGATCTCGCGCTCCAGGCCGCCGATCAGGTCGACGGCCCCGACCCCCTCCACCTGCTGGATCTGAACCTTGATCGTGTCGTCGACGAACTCGCGGACCTGGGGCAGGCTCATCCGGCCGCTCTTGCTCAGGACGGCGAAGGAGGCGATGGGCACGGCCGAAGGGTCGAACTTGTTGATGACGGGCTCGATGATCTCCCTGGGCAGGGTGTTGCGGATGCCGGCGACCTTCTCCCGGACCTCGGTGGCGGCCAGCTGGGCGTCCTTTTCCAGGACAAAGGCGGCCAGGATCACGGAGACGCCCTCCGATGAGGTCGACGTGATCTTGTCGATGCCGTTGATGGTGCTCAGCGTGTCTTCGATCGGCTTGGTGACCTGGGTTTCCATTTCTTCGGGCCCGACCCCGGGATTGGCGATCGTCACCGCCACAAAGGGCAGGGAGACGTCGGGCATGAGATCGACCCCCAGCCGTGAATACGACAGCCCGCCGACCACGACCAGGGCCACGATGACCATGGTGATGAAGACGGGCTGCTTGATGGAGATATCGGCGATTCTCATGGCGGGGCCGTTCCTTACTTCCGGGCGGCGGGGCGCTCGATGATCGTGATCTTGTCCTTGTCGTTGAGCTGGCCGGCGCCGGTCGTGACGATGGGCTCGTCGCCCTTTAATCCGGAAAGGACCTCGATGACGTCGCCGACGACCGCTCCGACCACGACCGGAGCCATCTGGGCCTGGCCGTTGGCGGCGAGGAAGACATATTTCTGGCCCCCCCGTTCAACGACCGAGACCAGGGGCACGACCAGTGACGTCCGCCGGCTCTCGATCCACTCGACCTCGGCGTACATGCCGGGCTTGAGCCGATGCGAAGGATTGGGGACGCTCAACTCGACGTCGATCGTCCGGGCCACGGGGTTGGCCACGGGACTGAGGTTGGTCACCCGGGCGCTGAACGTCTCGCCCGGAAAGGCCTCCAGCGTCACCGCGGCCGGCTTGCCCAGCCCGATGAAGCGGATTTTCTTTTCGTCGACGGCGGCGACGACCTTGACGGTGTCGAGATCGACCAGGTTGAGGATCGGAGAGCTGGGATTGACCGCGGATCCGGGATTGAGCAGGATGCGGGCGACCACTCCCTTGGCGTCGCTCTTGACCTCGTAGGGCTTGTAATCGTAGCCGACTTCGTCCCGGTTGACGACGCTGACGACCTGGCCGGGCTCGATGATGCTCCCCATCTTGACCAGGTTGTTGGCGATCTTGCCGGGGACTTTGGAAAAGATGGACACTTCGGCGTCCGCCTGCAAATTGCCCGAGGAGTGGATCTTATCTTCGATGTCCTGATGGGCGGGGGCAACCGTCTCGACCGGGACGATCGTGACCGGGGCCGGCTTGGCCGCCTCGCGCTTCTTGGCCTGGATGTTCTGATTGGCCCGGTAGCCGACCACGACCACCAGGGCGACCAGGATCAGGACGATGATGACTCTTCCGATTCTCATATTTTCCTCCCGCAGGAACGATAAAGGGTGAATTTGCTCAGGGTGTGGTTGTAGACGAGTTGGAGGGCGTCGAGCCGGGTGTTTTCCACCGTATTCTGGGCGTCGATGAGCTCGGTGGCGCTGAGGAGCCCGTTGCGGTAGCGCTCCTCGGCGGTGCGCAGGCTGTCTTCGGCCTGCTTGATTTTGACCTTTTCGATCTCCACCTTCTGCTCGGTGACCTTCAGATCGGCCAACGCCGTCTGGATGTCCTGGCTCACGGACCGCTCCAGGTCGGCCTTGCGCAGCTCGATCGCCCGCAGGCCCGATTGGGCCTCGGCCACCTGGGCCCGGACCCGGAAACCGTCGAAGAGTGGGTAGCTCAGCGACAGGGAGGCCGTCCAGTTGCCCCGGATCGTGGTCATATCGGGCATATAGCCGTTGCGGAATTCGTAGCCGAACCCGACGGCCACCGTCGGCTTGTCGCCCGTTTTGGCCAGCTCGACCGAGGCCCGGCCGAGATCGACCGAATGTTTCCACTGCTGGAACTCGACGCGGTTCTCCACGGCCTCGTTGAACAGGGCTTCGGCGCGGAAGGCCGCGGGCTCGAAGACGAAGGCGCCGTCGGGATCGAAGGCGGCGCCGGGATCGCGTCCGGTCAGGGTGTTGAAGGCGATTCTGAATTTGTCGATATTGTTGAGGAAATCGAGCCGCTGCGCCCGTACCGAGCTGATCTGGACCTGGAGAAGGTCGACGTCGAAGCTCGAAGCCAGGCCGGCGTCGTATCTTTGTTTGGCCGTCTCCAGCTTCTTTTCGAAGGCCTTGAGGGCCTCGTCGAGGACCTTGATGGCCTCCCGGAAAAAGACGGTCCCGTAGAACAGCGGGACGATCTGGTAGGACAGCATGTGCTTGGTCAGGGCCACGCCGTCGTTGGCCAGGTCCAGGCCGGACTTGCTCATGTCGACCATGCGGGCCGTCCGCCCCCAGTTGAAAACCTGCTCCATCACCGTGGCCCGCATGTCGTAGTTGTTGGGCAGCCCGAATTGGAAGTTGTAGGTCTGGCCCAAGAAACTGATGCTCAGCTCGCTGAACAGGCTCATTCGGGCGTAGCTGCCGGCGACGCTGACTTGGGGCAGGTACAGGCTCTTGCTTTCGCCGATCTTCAACTCGGCCCCGGCCGCGTTTTCGAGGGCGATCCGGACCTGCTGATTGTTGGACAGGACCAGGTCGACCGCCTCACGGAGCGACATTTTATCCTGGGCCGCCGCCGTCCCGGCCAGGGCCAGCAGCAGTCCCAGTGTTGCGACTCGATGTTTCATGACTTCTCCTTCATCATTCGTTTCATCAACTCGAAAAAAAACCGGCCCGAGGCCCGGGCGCCGGCCTTGTCGCCTTCCAGAAGCTTGAGGCCGATGCCGATCTGCAGGGTCTGGAGGAACTGCAGCATGGCCTCGAGGTCGAAGGGGAGGCTTTCGTGCGAGATCGCCTTGCGGAGCTTGTCCCGCAGGGTCTGCCATTCCCGCTGGGGCCGGATCGGCTTGCGTCGCCCGCGGGCCTTGCCGAACTTGATGAACCCGGCCATGAAGGGCAGGAACATCCTCAGATAGATGGTGTTTTTATCGAAATACTCCAGGTAAAAATCGATCCATTCCTCGAGGATCTCGAGGAAGGAGGTCTTGCCCTCGATCCGCCGCAGGACCTCCTCGTGGAGCTTCCCGATCTCCTGGTGCATGAGGTGGAAGTAGATCTCGTCCTTGCTCTTGAAGTAGTAATAGAGCGTGCCTTTGGACAGCTCGGCGGCGTCGGCGATGTCGTCCATGCGGGCCCGGTTGTAGCCCTGCACGGAGAAAATATGTTCGGCCGCCGCGAGGATCGCCGACAGCCGGCCGCCCTCTTCGCGCTCGCGCCGCTCCTTGATGCCCATGGTTTCGTTCGGCCTCTCCGAACCGCCCGCCGGATCCGCTCAAAGCCGGAATTCGACTGGCCGGTCGAAATTCAACTTTCCGGTCATATTACACGAGGACCGAGCCCCTTGTCAAGAGGGGCGCGGGGCGGATCGAGCTCATCAACGGCTTGAAAGACGTCGTCAAGGGGATCGTCCTTTTTTCGTTTCCCTGGGGTAAAGACGCCCGGCCGGAATATTTATTGCATCCCGCGGCCTCGTCATCGCGCCCCGCGGCCGCGCTCGCTCCGCGGGGCCGGATCGGCCGGGCGATTGGACGGGCCGGAAAACCGCCGCGGGCGTGTTGACAGGAGGGGGCCCGGGCGATAAGCTTTCCGCCTTCATCCCCATGAAGTCCTACCGCAAGGAACTGTGGTTCAACGTCTCCTCCCGGCGAGCCTTTATCAACATCACGCCTCAGGTCGAGGCCTGCCTGGCCGAAAGCGGGGTCCGCGAGGGCCTCTGCCTGGTCAACGCCATGCACATCACCGCTTCCGTCTTCGTCAACGATGACGAAGCCGGCCTGCACAAGGATTTCGACGACTGGCTGGAGCAGCTCGCCCCGCACGAACCCGTCTCCGCCTATCGCCACAACCTCGGTGAAGACAACGCCGACGCCCACCTCAAGCGCCAGGTCATGGGCCGCGAGACGGTCGTCGCCGTGACCGACGGGCGGCTCGATTTCGGGCCCTGGGAGCAGATTTTTTACGGCGAATTCGACGGCCGACGCCGCAAGCGGGTCCTGGTCAAGATCATCGGCGAATGAAGAGCCTGTCAGGCTCGACTCGAGGCGGGGCTTCAGGCGCCCGGCCGCCGGAGGAGAGCCGCGGCGTAGGTCATGGGGATGACGATCGCCGTCCGGCCGCGGAACGGCTCGATGCGGCGGAGGCTTTCCCGTCCCTGCGGCCGGACCTTCGCTTCCAAGTCTCCGAAATCGGCGAAAGTCTGTCCGGAGGCGAAGTCCGCCCGGCGGGCCGGGGGAAAAACGGCCAGGGATTTCCAGGACCGTTCCACCTTGTCGTCCTCCGCGCCGTAATAGATCCAGGGCGAGCCCGGGGCATGGTCGAGAATGACCGCTTCGGGGGCGAGGCGCAAGGCCTGGGCCGCGGCGCCGGCGGGATCGTCCATTTCATGCAGGCAGAATTCGAACAGCACGACGTCCGCGGCAACCTGGCAGTCGACGAAGTCGCCGCTCCAATAAGCGAACCGATCGGCCAAGCCGAGGCCCGAGACGGCCTCGCGCAGGGCCTCCAGGGCCGCCGCATCGCGCTCGACGGCGGTCACCGTCCGGGCGTCCCGGGCGTAAGCGGCGAATTGCCCCCCTCCGGCCCCGACCGCCAGCAGATGTTTGCCGGAAAAATCGTAGAATTCCCGCAGGTTCTTCAGGATCGAACCGATATCGGCGGCCATGGTCGATGCGGTTTCGTCGAACGATGCGGCCCGGCCCTTATTTCGATTTCCCGTAATCGATTTCGTCGGACAGCTCGTTCTTGTCCGTGGCCGGGTCATAGGGAAAATGGACGGCCAGCCGCCTCCCCGCTTCGGCGATCCCCCGGACCAGGCCCTCGCTGAACCGGCCCTTCTTGAAGTCCTCGCTCATCGTCGCGGCCAGAGCGGTCCAGAATTCCCGGCCGACATGGGCGTGGATGCCTTCGTCACCGATGACGACGAACTTGCGCCGCGAGGGAACGATGAAAAAGAGGATACCGTTGCGGCCCTTGGTCGCGCGCATGCCCAGGCGCCCGAAGGCGCGCCAGGCGACCGGCTCGATCTTTCCCCAGAAAAAGCGGGACACCGAAACCCGGATCTCACCGGAGGTGCGCCGCTCGGCCTCCTCGATCGCAGCCTTGATCCTGTCCGCGTCGATCGCCCGGATCATTTTCCGCTGATGCATGATGCCCATGGTCCCCTCCCTACCAGCCGCCCGATGCGCCGCCGCCCCCCGAACGCCCCCCGCCGCCGCTGAATCCTCCTCCTCCGCCGCCCCCGCCGCCCCCGCCGCCGAAAACGAACAGGAGCCTGATCAGGAAAAAGGCCAGGGCCGGATGAGTGATGAGCAGGGCCAGGAAAAGGAGGCCGCCGATCACCAGGATGAGGGTTTGGCCGGCGGTCAGCCGATTGCGGGTCTTTTCCGGGGCGGGAGTCTCGACCTCCGCGGCCGGGGTCCTCCCGGAAATGATGTCCAGGAGTCCGTCGACGGCCTTGGCGAGGCCGCCGTCATGGTCTCCGTCCCGAAACATGGGGGCCAGGACGTCGTTGATGATTCGAGCGGCCTGGGCGTCCGTGACCTTGTCCTCCAGGCCGTAGCCGACCTCGATCCGCATCTTGCGGTCGTCGGCCATGATGAAGAGGATGAGGCCGTCATCCAGGCCCTTCCGTCCCGGCTTCCAGGCCTCGAAGGCCTTGACCGCAAACTCCTCGATCGGATATCCGCCGCTCGTTCGGCCGATATAGACGAGGAGCTGGTGGCCGCTCTCGGCCTCGTAGGCCCGCAGCCGGGCGTTGAGCCGTCCGGCGGCTTCGGCGGACAGGAACCCGGCCGTATCCGTGACCCACTGGTCGGGAGACCGCGGGATTTTTAGATCGGCCGCGGCGACGGCGGCGGCGGCGAGCAACAGGACCGCCGCGGCGCGGACGGCGAGTGAAAAGCGGCGCAAGGAATTCCCGATCAACCGATCACTTGAAAGTCACCTTGGGCGCGACGTCCGAGCCTTCCACGGCCTTGAAGTAGGCCTTCTCGGCGAACTTGGAGCCGAAGAACCCGGCCATGAGCACGGTCGGGAAGGTGCTGCGCTTTTTGTTGAAGGCGTTGGCCGCGTCGTTGAACCGCTGCCGTTCGACGGTGATGCGGTTCTCCGTCCCTTCCAGCTGGGATTGCAGCGTTTGGAAATTGGCCGTGGCCTTCAGATCGGGATATTTTTCGACGGTGACCAGCAACCGCGACAGGGCGCCGCCCAGCTGGTCCTGGGCTTGCTGGAACTTGGCGAAGGCGGCCGGGTCGTTGAGCTGGCTGGCATCGATCTTCGTCTGGCCGGCTTTGGCCCGGGCCTCCGTGACCGCGGTGTAGGTCTCCTTCTCGAAGTTGGCCGCGCCCTTGACCGTCTCGACCAGGTTGGGCACCAGGTCGGACCGGCGCTGGTAGACGTTCTCGACCTGGGCCCAGGCCGACTTGACGTCCTGGTCGAGCCTGACCAGCTTGTTGTAGCTGCCGACGCCGAAGAGGGCGACGGCGATGAGGCCGATGATCAGCACGCCCAGGCAGCCCAAAGCCAGGCTTTTCATCTTGAGGGGGCTCTTCTGAACCGGAGTGGCGGGTGTCGTTTCCATGATCTCTCCTTTCTTATGGGCCGATTTTATCGGCAAAACTGTTATGGCGCAAGGCCCTTTCCGGACAAAGGCGACGGCGCTTGACTCTTCATACGGACGGCCAAGGTCCCGGTTCAGGTCCGGGACGGTTCAGATGACCGTCCCGTCGGGAATCACGGCGTGCTTGGGGACGACGACGATGCCGCCGACGATGCAATAATTGTCGGCCCGTTCGTCCTGCAGGCCCCGGGCGTTGATCAGGCGGACGCCGGCCCCGATACGGGCGTTCTTGTCGATGATGGCCTTGCGGATCTCGCAGTCGCGGCCGATGCCGATCGGGGGCAGGCTCTTGGCCGCGTTGAGGGCCAGCTCCTCCTTCGATTCGAAGTAGTCCGCGCCCATGATCACGGTCCGGTCGAAGGAGCACCCTTCGCCGACCCGGGAGCGGATGCCGATGATGGAATCGTGGATGCGCGAACTGTTGATGATGCTGCCCTCGCAGAGGATGGACCGGGCGACGTCGGAATGGAGGATTTTCGATCCCGGCAGGAAGCGGGCATGGGTGAAGATGGGCTTCTCTTCATCGTAGAAATTGAACTTGGGCAGGGGCTGGGTCAGGTTGATGTTGGCTTCGAAGAACTTGGGGATCGTCCCGATGTCTTCCCAGTAGTCGTCGAAGAAATAAGCGAAGACCTTTTTCCGCTTGATGGCCTCGGGAATGATCTGGCGGCCGAAGTCCTCGGTCCTCGTCGTTTCCAGCATCTCCTTGAGGACGCTCCAGTTGAAGACGTAGATGCCCATCGAGGCCAGGTGCGTCCGTCCGGCGGCGGGCACGCCGTATTCCTGGAACACCGATTCCTCGACCCGCATGGCCTCGATCGCCGCCGGGTCCTTGGGTTTTTCCCTGAATTCGGCGATCAGGCCGCCCCGGCCGACCTTCATGACCCCGAATTCATGGGCCTGGTCGGCGGCCACGGGCGTCACCGAGATGGTCAGGTCGGCCCCGCTGCGAAGGTGGAATTCGACGAACTTGCGATAATCCATGCGATAGAGGTGGTCGCCCGAAAGGATCAGCACCAGGTCGCCTTGATTTTTGATGAAGTTGAGGTTCTGGCGGACGGCGTCGGCCGTTCCCTGGTACCAATCGCGGCTCTCCAGCGTCTGCTGGGCCGAGAGCAGAGTGACGAAGTCGTCATGGAAATTATCGAATCGATAGGTCAGGAAAATATGGCGATGGAGCGATTCGCTGGCGAACTGGGTCAGGATGAAGATGCGGCGGTAGTCCGAATGGATGCAGTTGCTGATGGGGATATCGATGAGGCGGAACCTTCCGGCGATGGGGACGGCCGGCTTGCTGCGGATCTTGGTCAGGGGATAGAGCCGGCTCCCCTGCCCCCCGGCCATGATGACGGATACGACCTTCGGCATGACGCCCTCCCGCATCGAAGGATGGACAAGGGCTAGTATAGCAGACTCGCTTTGACATTGCCCGTCCGTCTGGGATATTTTATAGGCAGGTCAAGAAACGTGTGAGCCCGGGAGACGCGGACCGAGGGAGGCTTTGATGGCAGAGGATGGACTCGAAAAACGGGGTTGCGCGCGGTTCCGGATTCCCGGAGCGACCACGGCCTACAAGAAGGACAAGAGCCTGTTCCATCGAAATCCGGATTACAGCGGCGAATTTCTTCCCGTCCTGGACATCAGCCGGGGCGGCATCCGCTTCCTGTCCAATGAAAACATAGACCTCGACACCAGACTTCATCTGCGGATCCAGGTCCCGGGCGACCAGGGGCCGCTCAAGATCGACGGCGTCGTCCGCTGGGCCGCGCCCAATATCGGCCAGAGCTTCAAATACCAGGTCGGCGTCCAGTTCTACCCGTACGGGGAAAAGAAAGGGATGAACTATCCCGGAACGCTGGTCAAGATCATCGCCTATGAACAGAAGTTCATGGACAATTCGACCCTCATCAAAGAGGACACGGGCGGCCGGGGCAACACCTTTTCCATCTGATCCCCGCCCGCGGGGTCATTTCTTCTCTTTGGACTTTTCCCCTTCGACCACCACTTGGCTGTAATCGGCCATGGGATCGAGGATCTTCTTGATGCCCTGGAGCATTCCGATCCGGTTCCTCCGCGGCCCCGGCTCCTTGGCCATGACCATGACCTTCTCGAAGAAGGCGTCCAGGAGCGGCTGGAGGCGGAAGACCATTTTCTGGGCCTGGATGAAATCGCCTTTGGCCAGCATGGGCGCGGAATTGGCTTTGATGATGGAGAAGGCGGCGTAAAGCTCCTTCTCGGCTTTCTCGGTCAGGACGGCCGGATCGACCTTGCCGGGGGGCTGGCCGCCGACGATGTTGTTGACCCGCTTAGCCATCAGGATGAACGGCTCGAACTGGGGGCTGGCTTTCAGGGCGTCGAGGGCCTTGACCCGCAGCGAGGTCTGGTAGATGTTCCCGATCCCGGCGCCCAGGGCGGCGTTGATGAGGTCGTAGCGGTAGCCCTGTTTTTCGTAGATGTAGCGGAGCCGGCCGGCGAAAAACTCGGTCATATGGGCCATGACCTCGGCCTTGGGCCGTTTGATCTTGTCGCCGTAGGCGGCCGTGACCTTGTCCACCAGCCGGGGGAAGGACAGGGCCAGCTTGCGCTCGAGAATGATCTTGCATACAGCCTGGGCGTTTCGTCGGAGACCGAAGGGGTCGCTCGACCCGCTGGTCTGGATGCCCACCCCGACGACGCCGACGATGGAATCGAGCTTGTCGGCCAGGGAAAGAAGCGCTCCGCCCAGCGAGGCGGGCGGGTCGTCCTCCAAGCTGACCGGCTGGTAATGCTCGTAAATGGCCCGGGAGACGGTCTCGGACAGGCCCTCGGCCCGGGCGTACAATCCGCCGGCCTTGCCCTGCAGGGAGGGGAATTCGCGGACCATGTCCGTGATCAAGTCGACCTTGCACAGCTCGGCGGCCAGGACGGCCTCCTTGGCCAGGGACTTGGCTTCGACCTTTTCGCACAAGTAGGAGACGATCTTCTTCAACCGCTGGGCTTTGTCGTCGTATGTCCCCAGCTTATCCTGAAAGACCACTTTTTTCAGGCCGGGGGCCCGCTTCTTGAGGCCGTTCTTGAGGTCCTGCTCCCAGAAAAAGCGGGCATCAGCCAAACGGGCCTTGAGGACGCGCTCATTCCCTTTCCGGATGTAGCCTTTGGGGTCGCCGGGCGCGTCGGCCACGCCCAGGAAGAAGGGCAGCTGTTTCCCGCCCTTGACCACGGAAAAGACGTTCATCCCCTCGCGCAGAGCCGTGCTGAGGATCTCCAGCGGCAGCCGGAGATATTCCTCGGCAAAGGCGCCCAGGACGACGTAAGGGCACTCGATGTCGCTGGCCAGCTTGTCCAGCAGGACGGGGTCGGCGTAGAGCTCGGCTTCGAGAGGGGCCAGGAGTTCGGCGATCTGGGCCAGGATGCCGGCCTTGCGCTCCCCGGCGTCAATGGTCACGCCGTGCGCCTTGAGGGCCTCGATGTAGGCGGCGAAAGAGTTCACCGCCAGGGGGGCCGGGGCGCGCAGCTTGTGGCCGAACGTCGTTCCCCCGGAGGTCAGCCCCTCGAAGAGGAAGACCAGGGGCTCGCCGCCCAGGAGGCAGAGCAGGTTGCGGATGGGCCGGCTGAATTTAAACGAGCCGGTGCCCCATCGCATCATGCGCGGGAAGGACAGCGAAGAGATGACGCCGGGGATGATTCCCGGAATGATTTCGGCGGCGGGCTTCCCCTTGACCGCAGTCTTGAGCCCCATGTACTCGCCGCGCTCGGTGGTCAGGACCTGGAGATCCTCGACGCGGGCCCCTTTGGAGCGGGCGAAGCCCAGGGCGGCGGGGGTCGGCGACCCGTCCGCGGCGAAGGCCGCGGATTTGGGAGGGCCGGTGACGACCATCTCACGGTCGGGCTGTCCGGCCGGGAGGCCGGCCAGGACGACGAGCCGCCTGCTCGAGCTGAAGGTTTTCAGGGAATCGGCCGACAATCGGGCGGCGGCGAATTCCCGGAGAAGCTTCTCCCGGAGGTCCTCGATCGCCGTGCGCACGTGCGACGGCGGCAGCTCTTCGGTCATGATCTCCAGCAGGAATTCCATCAGCGGGCCCCTTCCGGGTTTGTTTCGCGGGCGGTGAAATCCTTGGCGATGCGGCTCACCAGGGCCCGGATCTGGGCGATCATCTTGACCCGTTCGGTGACGCTGATCGCCCCCCGGGAGTCGAGCAGGTTGAACGTATGGGAACACTTCAAACACATGTCGTAGGCGGGCAGGACCAGGCCCTTTTCAATGAGCTGGGCGGCCTCGCGCTCGTACGAGGCGAAGGCGTCGCGGAGCCCCTTGATCGAGGCTTGGTTGAAATTGTATTCCGAGAACTGGCGCTCCTCGTCGAGCCTCAGGTCGCGGTAGGTGACGTCGTCCGACCATTGCAGATCGTAGATGTCGTCCTTCCCCTCCAGAAACATCTCCAGCCGCTCCAATCCATAGGTGATCTCCACGGGGATGGGAAACACGTCGATGCCGCCGGCCTGCTGGAAATAAGTGAACTGGCTGATTTCCAGGCCGTCCAGCATGACCTGCCAGCCCACCCCCCAGGCCCCGATGGAGGGCGATTCCCAATCGTCCTCGTCGAAGCGCAGATCGTGCTCGGCCAGATCGATCCCCAGGGCCTTCAGGCTGTCGAGGTACATCGACTGGATGTCGGCCGGTGAGGGCTTGATGATGACCTGGAACTGATGGTGCTTCTGGACGCGGTTGGGATTGTCGCCGAACCGGCCGTCCGTCGGCCGGCGCGAAGGCTGGACGTAGGCCACTTTCCAGGAACGCGGGCCGAGGACGCGGAAAAACGTGTCTGGCGTCATCGTCCCGGCCCCGACTTCGACATCATAGGACGGGGCCAGGTAGCAGCCCTGGCCGGCCCAGTAGCGCTCGAGGTTCAGGATGAGGTTCTGCAGACTCATGAACTTTTCGATCTCTCCCACTTGACGATCGGGTTGCGGGCGGCGGCCGTCTCGTCCAGGCGCCGGACGTAGGAGTGGTGCGGGGCGGCCTTGAGGACTTCGGGCGTCTCCGCGGCTTCGCGGGCGATCGTCTTCATGGTCTCGATGAAATCGTCCAAGTCCCGCTTGCTTTCCGTCTCGGTCGGCTCGATCATGAGCGCCCCGTGGACGATGAGCGGGAAGGACATCGTCGGCGGATGGACGCCGTAGTCGATGAGGCGCTTGGCGATATCCAGGTTGGTGATGCCGTGGGCGTCCTTCTGAAACTTGTCGTCGAAGACGACTTCATGCATGGTGGCGTCGTCATACTGGAGGTGGTAGACGCCTTCGAGGCTCTTGCGGATATAGTTCGAGTTCAGGACGGCCACTTCGGCGATCTCGCGGACGCCCTCCGGCCCGAGGGAAAGGATGTAGGCCAGGGCCTTGACGATGACCAGAAAGTTGCCGTAGAAGCCGCGGACGCGTCCGATCGAATCGGGACGGGCAAAATTCAAGCCGAACCGGCCCCCCTTCTCCTCGACGATCGGCACGGGCAAAAAGGGCTCGAGGCTCTTTCGGACGCCGACCGGACCCGATCCGGGGCCGCCCCCGCCGTGGGGTGTCGAGAACGTCTTGTGCAGGTTGATGTGCAGGACGTCGACCCCCATGTCCCCCGGCCGGACCATGCCGGTCAGGGCGTTCATGTTGGCTCCGTCCATGTAAAGGAGGCCGCCTTTGGCGTGGACGATCTCGGCGATCGTGCAGATGTCGGATTCGAAGACGCCCAGGGTGTTGGGGTTGGTCAGCATCAGCGCGGCGACATCGCCGTTCATGCGCCTGTCCAGTTCCCCGAGATCGACCATGCCGCGGGCATTGGACTTGATTTCCTGCACGGTGTATCCGGACAAGTGGGCGCTGGAGGGGTTGGTCCCGTGGGCGGAATCGGGCATGAGCACATACTTGCGCGGGTTGCCCTGCTTCTCCAAGAAGGCCCGGACGAGCATCATGCCGGTCAGCTCGCCCTGGGCGCCGGCCGACGGCTGGAGGGTGAAAGCGTCCAGCCCGGCGATCTCGCAGAGGCAATCCTCCATGCGCTTGATGACTTCCAGGCAGCCCTGAACGGTGTCCAGGGGGGCGTAGGGATGGGCGGCATTGAACCCCGGGAGGGCGGCCGCCTTCTCGTTGACTTTGGGGTTGTACTTCATGGTGCACGAGCCGAGCGGGTAGAACCCGTGATCGACGCAATAGTTCTGCAGGGACAGGCGGGTGAAGTGGCGGACCAGCTCGACCTCCGACACCTGGGGAAAATCGACGATCTCGGCCCTGATGGGCAGACCCTTCAGGGAGTCCTTGGCTTCGGGCACGTCGAGTTTGGGCAGGCCGAAGGCCCTCTTGCCCTTGTCGCTGATCTCGAAAATGAGCGGTTCGCGGATCATCGGAGGACCTCCTCGAGGGCGGCCGCCAGGGCGTCGATGCAGGCTTTGGTTTTGACCTCGGTGACGCAGACGAGGAGGGCCCGGTCCATGTCTTGATAGAAGGGTTGAAGGGGCAGGCCGCCGAGAATGCCCTTGGCCTGCAGGGCCGCGGCCACGGCGGCGACCGGCTTGGGCAGGTCGAGCACGAATTCGTTGAAGAAGGCCCCGCTGAAGCGGAGCTTGACGCCCGCCAGGGCGGACAGCCGATCCGCCGCGTAACGGGCCTTGTGCAGGTTCTGCATGGCCATCTCGCGCAGGCCGTCGTGGCCGAGAGTCTCCAGAAAGATGGTCGCCCGCAGGGCGCACCAGGCCTGGTTGGTGCAGATATTGGAGGTCGCCTTCTCCCGGCGGATATGCTGTTCGCGCGTGGACAGGGTCAGGACGAAGCCGCGCTTCCCGTCGACGTCCTTGGTCATGCCGGCGATGCGGCCGGGCAGCTGGCGCATATAATCCTTGACGCAGCCCATGAAGCCGAGATACGGGCCGCCGAAGGCCGGAGGCAGTCCGAACGATTGGCCTTCGCCGCAGACGATGTCGGCGCCCAGCCGGCCCGGCGCTTCCAAAAGCCCCAGCGAGACGGCTTCCGCCGCGGCGGCGATGAAGAGGGCCTTGTGGCCGCGGGCCAGGGCGGCGAACTTGGCCAGGTCCTCGACCACTCCGAAGAAATTGGGCGACTGGACGATGACGCCGGCCACATCGGGTCCGAGCTTGGACTGGAGCTCGGCCGTGAGCAGGCCGCCGCATTCGCCGTACCCGATCTCTTCGACGGTCAAGCCGAGGTTGCGGGTGTAGGTCCGGATGGTTTCCCGGTACTGGGGATGGAGCGAGCGGGCCACGAGGATCGTCTTTCGGTTCGTCACCCGCTGGGCCATGAGGGCGGCCTCGGCCGCGGCCATGGCCCCGTCATAGAGGGAGGCATTGGCCACATCCATGCCGGTGAGCTGGCAGACAAGCGTCTGGTATTCGAAAATGGACTGGAGCGTCCCTTGGCTGACTTCGGGCTGGTAGGGCGTATAAGGGGAAACGAATTCCGTCCGGCCGCTCAGGGAATCGACGACCGAGGGGATGAAATGGGCATAGGCCCCCGCTCCCAGGAAGGAATTGAAACGGCCGTAGGTGTTGCGTTCGGCGAGCTTCTCCATGTGCCGGACAAGCTCGGGCTCGGACAGGGCGGCCGGCAGGTCGAGCGGCCGGTCCAGCCGGACGGCCGGCGGGAGGCAGGCGAAGAGGTCCCCCGTCGAGGCGATGCCGATGCGGGCCAGCATCTCCCCCTTGTCTTTTTCGCTGAGGGCGATATAGCTCATTTTAGTGGGCGAGCCCTTCCAGGAACTTCTCGTAGTCGGCGGCTTTCATCAGGGCCTTGAGGTCGCCAGGATTCTTCATTTTCAGCTTGATGATCCAGGCCTTGCCGTGGGGGTCTTGATTGATCGTCTCGGGGGCGTTGTTGAGGGCGGCGTTGGCCTCGATGACCTCACCGGACACGGGCGAGAAGACCTCGGAAACGGCCTTGACCGATTCGATCGTGCCGACGGTCTGGTGGACGTCGAGACGCTTGCCGATCTCGGGCAATTCGACGAAAACGACGTCGCCCAGCTGTTTCTGGGCGAAATCGGTGATGCCGATCGTGGCTTTGTCGCCGTCGACCGCCACCCATTCGTGGTCCTTGGTGAAAAAATAATTCTGCGGATACATGCCATTCTCCTTCTATGATTCGGATTCAATAGTTGCGCTTGTAGAACGGAGTCGGGACCACGGCGGCCTTGACCTTCTTGTCGCGGATGCCGATCTCGAACTCCGTGCCGATGGCGGTCCGGGCCATGGGCAGATAGACCAGGCCGATGCTTTTCTTGAACAGGGGCGAGAAGGTGCCCGAGGCGACCTGGCCGGCCGGCAGGCCGTCCACGAAAACAGGGTAATGGGGCCGGGCGATGCCCTTGTCCAGGAGCTCGAAGCCGACCAGCTTGCGGGTCAGGCCCTGCTCCTTCTGGCGGACCAGGACGTCGCGGCCGAGGAAATCACCCTTCTTGAACTTGACGATCCAGGCGAAATCGCACTCCAGCGGCGTGGTCGTGTCGTCGATGTCGTTGCCGTAGAGCGGGAGCTTGGCTTCCAGGCGGAGCGTGTCGCGGGCGCCCAGGCCGGCGGGCTGAAGTCCCAGTGGCGCGCCCTTTTCCATGATCGCCTCCCAGATGATGCCGGGGTCGGGATCGAGGGTATAGATCTCGAAGCCGTCCTCGCCCGTGTAGCCCGTGCAGGAGACGATGCATTCCTTGCCGGCGACTTTGCCGTAAACGAAGGTGAAGGAATGCATGGGCGCGAGGGAAACGTCGGTCAGGGGCTGAAGGATGGGGATCGCCTGGCGTCCCTGGAGGGCCAGCTGGCTGTAACGATCCGAGGCGTTGTCCAGCTGGACGGCGAAGCCGCCTTTCCGGGAAACGACGTAGGCGAAGTCCTTGTCCGTGTTGGCGGCGTTGACGACCAGCAGGTAGAACTCCGGATGGACGCAGTAGACCAGCATATCGTCGACATAGGTGCCCTTGGCGTTCAGGAGGCCGGTGTATTGGACTTGGCCCGGCGAGAGGCGGGCGGCGTCGTTGGGCGAGACGTGCTGGACGAAGGCCAGGGCGTCTTGGCCGGTGACGTGGATCTCGCCCATGTGGCTGACGTCAAACAGCCCGGCCGCTTTCCGGCAGGCCAGGTGCTCCTCGATCAGTCCCTTGTACTCGACCGGCATGTCCCAGCCGCAGAACTCGATCATGCGCGCGCCGAGGTTGCGGTGTTGGGCGTTGAAGCGGGTTCGTTTCATAGATAACGTCCTTTGTGAGGATTTCGGATATGAAAAAGCGAACTAAAAAAATACCATATCCGTTCGGCGCGCGCAAGCTTAGCGGGGGTCGCGTCTACACTTTCCACTATTTTACGATCGCGGCCGATCGGCAAAAATTACGAGAAAAAGCAGAAACCGGAGACGTGATCAAGATTCCTCTTTATCGGCCCCTCCGAGAAAATGGAATCGAATTTTCGTCTTTCCATTTGGGGCCTCGCTTCTAAGAAGGGGATTTCTAATGGCCGGCAGCTTCGCATCGAGTTTCCAGGAGCTTTTTATCACGTCACTTCCAGAGGAAACGGAAGACAAGCCATTTATTTCGCCGATTGCGACCGGACGGCTTTCTTGGATTACGTCCGGGAAGCCCACGAGAAATACGCGGGCGCCATTCATGCGTATTGTCTTATGGTGAATCATTATCACCTTCTGCTGGAAACGCCCCTTGGCAATCTATCAAAAATCATGCACTTCATCAATACGTCCTACACGGTCCATTTCAACAAACACAATTCTCGGGTGGGGCATCTTTTCCAGGGGAGATTCAAGGCCATTCTCGTCGAGGCGGATTCTTATGCCCAGGAACTATCGCGATATATTCACCTTAATCCCGTCCGTGCGGGTATTGCCCAGCGCCCCGAGGAATATGCCTGGTCGAGCTACCGGGAATATACCGGGCGAAGACCGCCCGAGCCTTGGATGAAGACGAATTTAGTGCTCGGGTATTTCGGACGAGATTCAAAAAGCGCGATGGCCCGATATGCAGCTTTTGTCTCCGAAGCAACGGCAAAAACGCTCGACGATCCTTTGTCTAAAGTGGGTCCGGGCTTAATCCTGGGAAGCAAGGCTTATGCCGAGCGCATCAAAACGACTTTGCTGTCGGGCCGTCCGAAAAACCGGGAAATCCCGGCGCTGAGGTTCAAGAAAAAGCCGGAATTGGGAAAAATACTCGCCGCCTTTGAACAAGCTCTCGGAGCTAAGAACAAATTCGTCAGAAACGCCGCCATTTATTTATGCCGAAAGAAAACGGATTTTTCATTGGCGGAAATCGCCGGTTTCTACGGAATCAGCAAATCGACCGTAGGAAAAATATGTCAGCAAATGAAATTGGCCTTGGTGTTGAACGAGACCCTCCAACGGGCGGTTACTGAAGCGGAGAAACGACTCTTTAACTGACTAGGGTCGCGTCTACACTTTCCTCTTTTATTAATGTGTCGTGGTCATCGCCAGATTCGGGAAAAAAGTGGAAAGTGTAGACGCGACCCCAATCGATTTTATTTGACTTCGGCGAACTTGGCTTTGGCCTTCAGCCCGGTCATATACGCTTCATAGGCCGCGCCCTGCTTCTGCCGCTTCAGGTTGTCCTCGATCTGGCCCTTGACCTGATCCAGGGGGAGGGTCTCCTTCTTGCGGTTTTCGACCTTGAGGATGTGGTATCCGTAGGTCGTTTCGACGATTCCGCTGATCTGGCCGATGGGTGTCGAGAAGGCGGCGTCCTCGAAGGGCTTGACCATCTTCCCCCGCTCGAAGTCTTCATACAGGCCGCCGCTTTCCTTGGAGCCCGGATCTTCAGTGAATTCCTTGGCCAGCGCGGCGAAGTCCTCGCCCTTGCGGGCCCGGTCCAGGATGTCTTCCAGCTTCTTGCGGATCCGGGGCTTCTCGGCCTCGGGCTTGCCCTGGGTCAGGAGGAGGATGTGTCGCACGGTGGCCGTTTTGTCCCCGGCGTAGGCCTTTTCGATGTCCACCGGCTCGACCTTGATGGCTCCGAACACCGTTTTGGTCAGGAATTCCCGGATGAGCATATCCTCGCCGATGGTTTTCTTGACGAACTCCGGGCTCACGCCATTGGTTTTCAGCGCTTCAAGGTATTGGGCCTCGCCCCCGGCCTGGTCAAACTGGGTCTTGAGGGCCTGGTTCAGCTGGTCGGGGGAGACGATGGTCTTGGCCTCGGCCGCCGCCTCGAGCAGGAGCTTGCGCTCGCCGATCTGGACGGTCTGCTGCTGGACGATGGTTTTGAGCCGGGCGGCGTCGAATTGTTTGAGCTGGTCGGCCTGGCTGCCGGCCGTCCCCTTGAGGACGTCCAGAACGTCGCCGGCCGTGACGGTGAAATGCCTGGTCGTGGCCAGGACGGTGTTCTTGTCCGGATCGAGGACGGGCAGGATGGCGGCCAGGTCCTTGCCCAGCTTGTAGGCGGGGGTGTCCTGGGCCAGCTTCGTTCCTTCGACTTTCTTCGACGAACAGGCCGTCGCGGCGACAAGAAGGATCAGGCCCAATATTGCGAATTTTTTCATGAGGGTCTCCTCGGGCAAAGATGGAATGGGGTAGTAAAACACATCCCGCGGCGAAGATCAAAAGATATTTCTGGTATAATGATGCGGCCATGATCACCATCAAGACCCGCCTCCAAGCGCTCGTTTACGGATATCTCAAGGACGCTTATGCTCTTGCGCCGGGCGACATCGAGTTCACCGTTCCGCCCCAAGCCGCGATGGGCGACCTGGCCCTGACCCTGCCCTTCCAGACGGCCAAGAAACAGCGGACCAACCCCCGGGCCATGGCCCAGGAAATGATGGCCAGGCTCGGGTCCCTGCCGGGTGTCGTCCGCATGGAAGTGGCCGGCGCGGGCTTCATCAATCTTTTCTTGGATCAGGATGCCTTTTTCGCCGAGCGGCGCCGGGCCCTCGGAACGACCGCCCTCCGGCCGGCCGAACGCAAGATCATCGTCGAGCACACCAACATCAATCCCAACAAGGCCGCCCATATAGGCCACCTGCGCAACGCCTGTCTGGGCGACACGCTGGTCCGGGCCCTGCGTTTCAAGGGCGAGACAGTCGAGGCCCAGAATTACATCGACGACACGGGCGTCCAGGTCGTGGACGTCGTCTTCGGCATCCTCGAGCGGGAGAAGAAAGCGCCGGCGGATCTCGACCGCCTGGAGCGCTTCGATTATTACTGCTGGGACCTCTATGCCCGAACGGCCGCCTACCTGGAAACCGATCCGGCCGCCCAGGCCCGCAAGGCCGAGATGATCAAGGCCGTCGAACACGGCGCGGGGCCCGAGGGGGCCATGGCCCGTTACGTCTCCCGGCGCATCCTGGCCGCCCACTTGGCCACGATGAAACGGATCGGAGCGTCCTACGACGTCCTGCCCTGCGAAAGCAGCATCATCGGCTTGAAATTCTGGGACAAGGCCTTCGCCCTGCTCAAGGAGAAAAAGGGCATCTCATTCGTCGAGGACGGCCCCAACGCCGGCTGTTGGGTCATGAAGCTCGAGGACGAGGAGGACAAGGAGAAGATCATCGTCCGCTCCAACGGCACGGTCACTTACGTGGGCAAGGACATCGCCTACCAGATGTGGAAGTTCGGGCTTCTGGAACGGGATTTCTACTACGAGCCGTTCCTCGAGGACGAGGGCCGGCCGGTCTGGATCAGCACCGCTTCGCCCAACGACCGGGGGATGCATTTCGGGGGCGGGACCCGCGTGTACAACGTCATCGACACCCGCCAGTCCTATCTGCAGAAGGTCGTCGTCCAGGGCCTGCGGGCTTTACAGTTCGAGGCCCAGGCCGACAAATCCGTCCACTTCTCTTACGAGATGGTCGCCCTCTCGCCCCGGAGCATGAACGATCTGGGTGCGACGATCGCCGCCGAGGACGCCGACAAGGCCTTCCACGAGGTCTCGGGCCGAAAGGGGCTGGGCGTCAAGGCCGACGACCTGCTCGACCGGCTCGAGGAAAAAGCCTTCGCCGAAGCGGACAAGCGCAACCCCGAACTTTCGCCCGAAGCCAAGCGGCGAACGGCGCGGGAGATCGCCCGCGGCTCGCTGCGCTATTTCATGCTCAAATTCGCCCGCAATTCGCTCCTCATCTTCGACTTCGACGAGGCCCTCAGCTTCGAGGGAGAAACGGGCCCCTACCTCCAGTACACCTGCGTCCGGCTGAACAGCATCTTCCGCAAGCTCGAGGACCGTGAAGGGACGACGGCCGAGTCCGTCGAGGGGATGGTCCGGGCCGAGGCCCCGTCGCTGGCCCTTCTGGCGGAAGCGGAGCGGAGCGACGCCTGGGAGCTTCTGACCTTCTCGGCCCAGCTCGACGACGAGGTCCTCCGTTCGATCGAATCGCTCGAATTCAGCCACCTGGCCAAGTTCGCCTTCGCCCTGGCCCAGAAATGCAACGGCTACTACCACAAGTATCCGGTCCTGTCCGAGTCCGCGGCGGACGTGAAGACGATCCGCATCCTGGTCATCGCCGTCGTCCGCGACGTCCTCGTCCGGGCCCTCGACCTCATGGGCATCCCGGTGCCCGAGCGCATGTAGGCCGGCGGCGGGGGGTTTGCCTCGCCGGCCCAATCTCTTTATAATTACTTTTTTCTAAAATTGATCCCGGGCCGGCCGTGAAACGCCGGACCGGAGAGACGGGTTTTATTCTTTGCGACTTTAACGAAAGGAGTTTCATGAATGATCGCCGTCGAACATCTCGTTAAAAATTACGGTGATCTCGTGGCCGTCCGCGACCTGAGTTTCCAGGTCGGACAGGGCCAGATCTGGGGCTTGCTCGGACCCAACGCGGCCGGCAAGACGACGACCATGCGCGTCCTGACCGGATATATTCCGGCTACGGACGGGCAGGCGTCCGTCGGCGGCTTCGACGTCTTCGAACAGCCCAACGAGGTCAAGAAAATTTTGGGTTACCTGCCCGAGGTCCTGCCGCTCTACCCGGACCAGACGGTCACCGAATATCTGAATTTCGTGGCCGCCCTGAAGAAAGTGCCGGCGTCCAAGATCAAGGGCGCCGTCGAGCGGGCCGTCAAGATCACCGGCCTCGAGTCGGTCAAGGGACGCCTCATCCGCAACATCTCCCGAGGCTACAAGCAGCGGGTCGGGATCGCCCAGGCCCTGGTCCACGATCCCAAGGTCCTCATCCTGGACGAGCCGACCATCGGCCTCGATCCGGCCCAGATCATCGAAATCCGCAGCCTGATCAAGTCCCTCAAGGGCGAGCACACGATCATCCTCTCGACGCACATCCTGGCCGAGGTCACCCAGACCTGCGACGGTGTGGTCATCATCAACGAGGGACGGCTCATGGCCTCGGGCACGCTCGAGGAAGTGACCGCCTCGGTGCGCACCCGCGACGGCGTCATCCTCAAGCTCCGACGCGGGGCCGACGCGGCGATCGCCGCGTTCAAGGCCCTGCCCGGAGTCGAAAAGGTCGAGCGGGTCGACCATGAGCTGCGCGTCGAATGGAAGCCCGGCCTGGACCTGCGCGATGCCGTGGCCAAGGCGGCCGTGGACAGGGACTGCGGCCTGCTGGAAATGCGGCCCCTGGCCATGACCATCGAGGACATCTACCTCAAGATCGTCTCGGGAGGGGTGGAGCAATGAAAAACATCTGGATCATCGCCAAGAAAGAGCTGCGGACCTATTTCACGTCCCCCATCGCCTATGTCGTCATGACCGTCTTCCTGGTTCTGGTCGGGTTCTTCTTCTACAGCCTGATCTGGTGGTTCAACAGCCAGGCCATGCAGGCGGCCCAGAACCCCTACTACGCTCAGCAGATGAACATCAACCAGATGGTCTTCGGGCCTCTCTTCAATAACATGAGCATCATCCTTCTGCTCATGCTGCCGCTGCTGACCATGCGCCTTTTCGCCGAGGAGAAAAAGATCGGCACGGAGGAGCTCCTGATGACGTCGCCGATCTCGGTCTGGCAGATTCTACTGGGGAAATTCACGGCTTCGCTCCTGGTCCTGGCCGCCATGCTCGGCCTGACCGGGCTGCTGTCGCTCTTCACCTTCCTCTACGGCAACCCCGAAGTCGCCCCCATCCTCAACGGCTACCTGGGCCTGTTTCTCATGGGCGGGGCCTTCCTGGCCATCGGCCTGTTCTTCTCCTCGCTCACCGAGAACCAGATCGTGGCCGCCATCCTGACCTTCGGCGCGCTGCTGCTCTTCTGGATCCTCAATTGGGCGGCCAATTCGGCCGCTGGGTTCTGGAAGGACGTTCTCAATTACGTCTCCTTCTTTCAGCACTTCGAAAACGCCACGCAGGGCATCCTGGACACGACCGACATCATCTACTACTTCAGCTTCGCCTTCTTCGGGATGTTTTTAACCCACTCGGTCATCCAGTCCCGCCGCTGGAGATAAGCCATGGACAAGATCAAAAAACAGCTCAATTCGATCGGCTTGAGCCTTCTCTTCCTGGCCCTGGTGGCTCTCAAGATCTGGCCCCAGAGCAAGCTCCTGTTTCTCATTTTCGCCGTCCTCGGAGCGGCCGCCCTCGTCGGCTATTTCATCCTCAATGCCGGGGAATTCCGGCGGGGCCACAAGCGCCGGGCCTTCCTCTATTCCTCCAACCTCCTGCTCCTCATCGCCCTGGTCCTGGCCATCCTCGTCCTCCTCAACTATATCGGGGCCCGCCACCACGCCCGCGCGGATTTCACCGCCGGAAAGCTCCACAGCCTGTCCGACCAGTCCATCAAAGTGGCCAAGGCCCTCAAGGCCGACATCCTGGTCAAGGCCTTCTTCCGCGAGAGCAACTACGGCCGGCCCCGCATGGAGGACCTGCTCAAGATCTATGCCTTTCATTCGCCGCGCATCAAGTTCGAGTTCATCGACCCGGACAAGAATCCCGGCCTGATCAAGCGTTACGAAATCGCCCAGGACGGAACGACCATCTTCGAATGCGGCGACAAGGACAACCGCATCACGACCACGACGGAAGAGGACGTGACCAACGCCATCATCAAGGTGACCCGGGAGAAGAAGAAGGTCGTCTACTTCCTCGAGGGCCACGGCGAGAAGAGCACGGACCTCACGGACGAGCAGGGCTTTTCCTTCGCCAAGGACGACCTGTCCAAGATGGGCTACGAAGTCAAGAAGCAGACCCTGGCCCAGTCGGCCAATTTCCCCACGGACTGCGCCCTGCTCGTCGTCCCGGGACCGGACAAGGACCTGGGCTCGAACGAGCTGGAGACGATCGAGGGCTATCTCCGCGGCGGCGGCCGGGTCTTTTTCCTGGTCGACCCGCAGACCGCGCCCGGGCTGACGCCGTTCCTGGCCAAGTTCGGCTTCAAGCTGGAGAACGACATCATCGTGGACTCCGTCTCCCGCCTGATGGGCGGCGACTATTTCATGCCCATCGTCGGCGATTACGAGCCGCACGAGATCACCAAGAACTTCCGCTATGCCTCGCTCTTTCCCCTGGTCCGGTCGGTCGAGCCGATCGAGCCCAAGCCCGAGTCGGTCGTTTCCTCCCAGTCGCTGGCCAAGACAAGCGCCAATTCCTACGCTAAAAAGGACTTCGTCCTGAAAGCCCGGATGACGCTCAAGGAAATCGGGTTTGACCCCAAGAAAGACAAGCCCGGACCGATCTCCGTGGCCGGCGTCGCTGTCATCAAAGGCAGGGCCGACGCCGCGGGCCAGACCGCCGACGGCCGCCTGGCCGTCATCGGCGATTCCGATTTCGCCTCCAACCGCTACGCCGGCATGTACGGCAACGGCAACCTTTTCCTCAACGTGGCCAACTGGCTGACCGAGGAATCGGACCTCATCTCCATCCAGCCCAAGACCGAAAACCCCCGCTCGATCCAGCTGACCGCAGCCCAGGGCCGGACGATCTTCTGGGTTTCGGTGGTCATCCTGCCGCTGCTCGTCCTGGCGGCGGGCATCGCCATCTTCATCCGCAGGAGGGCGCTGTGAAGATCAAGAACACCCTGATCCTTCTCCTCGTCTTCATCGGCCTGCTTCTCTTCGTCCTGTTCGTCGAAAAGAAACCCCCGGAGGCCGGAGCCAAGCCGGAAGAGAAGCTCGTCGCGGTGACCTCGGCCGACGTGCAGAAGCTGACCTTGAAGCGGGACGCCGAGACGCTGTCCTTCAAGCGGGACGACAAAGGCGAATGGATGATCGTCGAACCGCTCGAGGCCAAGGCCGATTCCTATGAAGTCAACAGCCTGGTCGACGCGTTCGCCGATCTCAAGATCGACAGGGTCGTGGAGAAGGCCGGCGGCGATCCCAAGAAATACGAGATTCCCAAGCGCGAAGTCTCGCTCTGGCTCAAGGGCCAGGACAAGCCCATCCGGGTCCTGCTCGGGCCGGCTAACAAGATCGACGCCACCGTCTACGCCCAGAAAGAAGGCGATCCGCGGATCGTCCTGCTGCCCAGCACGTTGACCACGCCGCTGGAGAAGAAGCTCTTCGACTTCCGTCAGAAAGACGTCTTCAAGTTCGAGACCAAGGACGTGACCGCCCTGTCCGTCTCGGCCAAAGGCGCCCGCTGGGAGGCGGCCAAGAAGGACGATGAATGGATGCTGACCGCGCCGCTCAAGGCTCTGGCCAAGGAAAGCAAGATGACCGGCCTGCTCGATTCGCTGTCCGGGCTCAAGGCCAAGGAATTCGCGGCCGAGGACAAGAAGGCCGAGGACATCAAGAAGACCGGGCTGGACAAGCCCGAATACACCGTCAGCCTGAAAATGACGGGCGCCGGCAGGGAAATGGTCTTCGCCTTCCATAAGGGCGACGACAAGACCTTCGTCACGACCTCGCAGTCGACCAAGATCATCGTCCCCGAGGCGGACGTGCTGCCCGACCTGGAAAAAAAGCCGGCCGATCTTCGCGAGGGCAAGGCGGCCGCGTTCAATTCCTGGCAGGCCGACAAGCTGGCCCTGAAGAAGGGCTCGCTGGCCTTGACGATCACCAAGGCCGCCAACGACAAATGGTACTTTGACGCCGCCCAGAAGGAGGAAGCCGACGCTTCGAAAGTCGACTCCTTCATCCGCAAAATCGAGGGCCTCGAATCCACGGAGTTCGTCGACGGGCCCAAGTCACCGGCCGAATTCGGGCTGGACAAGTCCGCGGCCGAAGTGACCGTCGGGACCAAGGACACGGCTTCGACCCCGCCCGTTGAAAAGTCATACAGCCTGCTCGTCGGCAGGATCGACAAAGACAAGAAGCAGGCGCTGGTCAAGAACGCCCGCTTCGACTATCTCTTTAAGGTTGATTCGGCTTTCCTGGACGAGTTCCCCAAGGAAAAGAAGGACTGGATCGCGCCGCCGCCGGCCAAAGATACGAAGAAATAGCGCTCAAGATAAAGGTCGGCGCATGACTTGATTTCGTCGTACCGTTCTCGCTCGACTGTTCGCAGGGTGGTTCGGGTAACCTGGGTCAAAACACGCGGATTTTCCCCCGCGAGGAAAATTCGCTCCGACGCTCCTCCTTCGCTCTCCTACTCATTCTTGGATAGTGTTATCGATGAGTAGGAACCATGCCCGCTCCGTCCTCGCACGGGTTTTGACCCGGGTCACCCGAACCGCCCTATTATTCAATCCCGCGCGAACGGCACATCCGTCGCGTCACCCATCGAGTTTTTAGCGGATCTTCGAAAATGAGAGCCTGCTCGCTCGGTGAAAGCTTTTCCTCCTTCTTCCCCTCCCCCCTTCTTTGGGTTCCAACGTGTCCTTCTCGCCGAGTCACGTCCGCGCGAGGAGAATGCCGAGGAAAAATCCGGGCGACGGCCGAGCGGGCACGGTTTTTCGCCTCTTGGCGAAAAAAAGCGAGGGCGGAGCGTCGGAACGAGTTTTCCTCGCCGGGGAAAACGAGTGTATTGCTCCCGGCGTTCTTCGAACCCGGCGATATGGCCGGCATGATATAATCAATCCATGAAAATCGCCGTGATGGGCGCGGGCGGAGTCGGGGGATACTACGGCGCCCTGCTGGCCCGGTCCGGCCAGGACGTGGCCTTCGTCGCCCGCGGGGAGCACCTCCGGGCGATCCGATCGGGCGGGCTGAGGGTCCGAAGCGTCCACGGCGATTTTTCGATCGACGCGGCCCGGGCCGTCGAAGACCCCGCCGATATCGGCCCGGTCGATCTCATCATTTTCGCCGTCAAAACCTACGACACCGCCGCGGCGGCTGCTTCCATTCGTCCGATCGTGGGCGCTGAAACCGCGGTCTTGCCGCTTCAGAACGGCGTCGGCGCCGTCGAGGCCGTGGGAGGGATCGTCGGCGAGCACCACATGATCGGCGGAGCGACCTGGCTTTCGGCGGCCGTCGAAGAGCCCGGCGTCATCGGGCAGTACAGCCCCTTCCGCCGCATCGTCGCGGGCGAGATGGACGGTTCGGACGGGCCCCGCGTCCGGACGATCCTCGAAGCTTTCCGCCGTGCCGGGGCCCAGGCCGAGCTCTCGACCGACATCCGAAAAACACTTTGGACGAAGTTCGTCTTCATCGCCGCGACCAGCGCCCTGGGAGCCCTGACGCGCGTCACCATCGGCGCCTACCGGGACGTCGCCGAAACGCGGGCGGTGCTGGGAGCCGCCTTGGAGGAAGTCGCCGCGGTCGGCCGCGCCGTCGGCGTTGCCCTCGACGCCGAGATCGTCGGGAGGACGATGGAGTTCATCGACGCCGCCGCGCCCGGACTCAAGCCGTCCTTGCAGAGGGATGTGGAGGCCGGGCGGCGAAGCGAGCTCGAATCCATGATCGGCGTGGTCGTCCGGACGGGTCGGGACCGCGGCGTCCCGGTCCCCGTCCTCGGTCTGGCCTACGCCCTGCTCAAGCCCGGCTCTCGGCCGCCGGAAGAGGCCGCCGCGGACTCGATGGCTTCGGACGGACGCCGATGAGAGACTCCCTGAACCGTCGGGATTTCATCAAGCTTCTGGGCGGCGGCATCACCGGGATCTTTGCCGCGGCCTCGGCGCCGAGTCTGCTTTCGGACTCCTCGGACGCGGAAAGAACAATCATCGTCCTCAGCGACACCCAGGCCCCACTGTTCTGGGAAACGCTGATTCTCCCCCGGACCCGCAATGATGAAGCCCGCCAAAAGATCCTGGAGCTCGTTCTGCAGGAGCCCGATCCGGCGGCCGTCTTTCACCTCGGAGACACGGTCGCCCGGGCCTCCGAGGAAAAGGATTGGAAGCCGATCGACGATTTTCTCGTCCGGCTGAGGGCCCGGGACATTCCCGTTTACGGGGCTATGGGAAACCACGAATACCTCGAAACGTCCGCGGAGGGAGCGGCCCGATTCAGGACCCGCTTTCCGGAATTTCCCCAATCCTGGTTTTCCGTTCGCATCTCCCCGCTGGCCTTCATCATCCTCAATTCCAATTTCGGGGAGCTCTCTGCTCCGGCCCGGGCCGGACAGAAGACCTATTATGAGGATCGGATGGCGGCCTTGGAGAACGACCCGGAGGTGAAGGGGATCGTCGTCTGCGCCCATCACCCGCCCTATACGAACAGCAAAATGGTCAGCGGCTCCATCGATCTCGACCGGGATTTCGTTCCGCTCTTCCTCGATTCACGGAAGGCCAAGCTTTTCCTCAGCGGACACAGCCATGCCGCCGAGCATTTCATCGAGAAGGGAAAACCCTTTCTCGTATTGGGCGGCGGCGGCGGGCTGCTCCACCCGCTCCGCCTGGGTCGGGAAGCCCGGCACGAGGACCACTTCCCTCTGCGGACCAAGCGCCGCTGGTTCCACTATCTCCGCCTCCAGACGAACGGTGACGGCTGGAAGGCGACATTCCGCATGCTGCGGATGGACCTGAAGAGCTGGATCGACATCTATACCGTCGACGGGGCCTGGGACTGAACGGCGCCCCTCCGGTCAGAACGAGATTTTGATGCCGGCCGAGCCGTAGAAGCCCGAAAGATCGAGTGCGGCGTCGCGGATGACGGAGACCGAGGACCCGCCGAACGACCCGGGAAGGTTGAGCGCTTTGAACGTGCCGGCCACCCAATCCGGCTGCTGTTCGAAATAGAAGAGGCGGAAGTCCTGGAGAGCGCCGGGGACGCCGAAATCGGTCTCCTGGTAATGGCCCGTGAAGCCCGACAGCCGGGCCCGGCGCCAGCCGGCGTCCAGGGAAAGCGAGAGCTTGGACCACAGGGCGATATCCAGCTTAAGGCCCAGGGCCCATCCGAAATTGAAAGCGGTCGTGTCGGCGGTCCAGGCCAATTCCGTTTGTTCCGGCCAACCGATCGAGCCGTAGGTCTGCGAACCGTCGTCCTGGAACGAGGACCAGTAGCCGTCGACCGAAGCGTGCGGGCGCAAGGTCAGGGCCCCGGACAGGGGCAGGGCGTAGGAGATGCCCAGACGGGCGGCGAAGGCCCGGATGCGGTCGTTTCTAAAATACGTGCCCTGGCCGCCCGCCAAGGTGAAATCGATGTCGTTGCCGACCTGCTGGGCGCCGATGAACCCGGCCGAAGCGGTCAGGGCTACATGGTCGTCGAGGGGGACCGACAAGGACACCTCGAACTCATTCGACCCGTCCAGGGGCTTCAACGCCGCCGGGGACATCGTATAGCCGATATCCTGCCGGATGCGGACGAAGTCGGCCAGAAAATCGTTGAGATCGGAAGGCGCGATCGAGGCCGCTCCGTAGGAGATGCGCAAGGAGAATTTCTCCGCCGCGCCCAGGGCCGGGGCCAGGAACGCCGGGAGGAGCAGAAACCCGATCCATTTTTTCATGCGGTCCTCGATTGACGCTGCCTTTTTTTAACTGCATTATAGTAGTCCGCGTCCCGGAAGACAATGGAGCCGGGAAATCCTTTCGCGGAAAGAGGCGCGCATGAACGCCCATCGCTTTCGCCTCGCGGCCGGAGCCCTGCTCCTGCCGCTCGCCCTCACCGCTGTCGCGTTCTCCGTTCCGCCGGCCGGAGCGGAGGAGGGCGGTTTTCCCCGGTTCGAATTTTACGTCCGGGGTTCGCTCACGGGGGCCGGAACCGGCGCGACGCTCGATAACAGCTACGATCCCCATCCCGGGTACGCCATCCCGGGTTCGTATGCCCGCCAAACGCTCCGGATCGATCCCCTGTACGGATGCGGGCTTCAGGCCGGACTGACCGCTTTTTTCAACCGGACGATCGGGATCCGCCTCAGTCTGGGCCGCGATGAAAACCCCTTCGGAGGCGCCAACTCGGCCTTGGCGATGTCTTACAAATATACGGTCTGGATGCCGGGGCCCGGCGGCTTCCAATTCGTCAACGGGACCTGGACCGGCAGCACGGAATGGCCCGATACGTCGGGCGCCCTGCAACGGACGTCGATCGCCTTGGAGGCCGTCGTCCGCGTGCCCCTCGGTCCGGCCTTGTCCCTGAATTTTTCCGCCGGCCCGCTCCTTTCCTTTTTCGGCGGAGACGTCCATTCGCTGGCTTATTCCGAGCTGGGCTACGAGCGTTACGGGGCCTTTTTTTTCGATACGTATTTCGTCCGCCTCCGGCTCCCGGCCCAAGCGGTCCTCGGTTTCACGGGCGGCGCGGAGCTTTCGCTCCGCCTCGACCGCCACCTGGCCCTGGTCCTCGGCGCCGCCTGCCGCAGCGGCTCGTACTCCGGCGCGCCGGAGATCATGTCCGCCTTCGATTACAACTCGGTCCTGGAAGCGCCGGCGGCGGTCATGGACCGGATCAAGGCCCAGATCGCTCCCCCGTCGATCGCCTTGACGCCTCCGCCGTTTGTCTTCGGCGCGGGACTCGCCGTCGTTTTCTGATGGACGTCGACGCGCCCGGACAGAAATTCGCCCGCAGGCTGCTGCTCTGGTACCGCCGCCACAAACGGGAACTGCCCTGGCGGAAAACGAGCGATCCCTACGCCGTGTGGGTCTCGGAAATCATGCTCCAGCAGACGACGGTCAACGCGGTCATTCCCTACTTTGAAAAATGGCTGGCCCTTTTCCCGGATGTCACCGCTCTGGCCCGCGCGCCGCTGAAAAAGATCTTGAAGGCCTGGCAGGGGCTGGGATACTACAAGAGGGCGCGCAACATGCGCGCCGCGGCCGGGATCATCGCCGCCCGCCACGACGGGCGGCTTCCCGACGACGCCGCGGCCCTGCGGGCCCTGCCCGGCTTCGGGGCCTACACGACGGCGGCGGTCCTCAGCATCGCTTTCGGACGGAGGGCGCCGCTCGTCGACGCCAACGTCCGCCGCGTGCTCATGCGCCTCGGCGGCGTCCGGGGCGGAACCGGGGCCCGAGACGACCGGATTTGGCTCGAACGCCTGGCTCCCCTGCTTCCGGCGCGGCGGCCGGGCGATTTCAACCAGGCCCTCATGGAGCTCGGCGCCCTCGTCTGCCGTCCCCGGAACCCCCTCTGTCTGCGCTGCCCCTTCGAGGCGGATTGCGCCGCCTTTGCCGCCGGGGAACAGGAGATCATCCCCACCCCGAAGACGCTCCGGACGGAGCGGATCACCGCCGTCGTCGGCGTCGTCGTCCGGAACGGCCGCGTTCTCATCCAGCGCCGGCCGGACGAAGGCCTTTTGGGCGGATTATGGGAGTTTCCCGGAGGTAAGGTGAAGCCGGGCGAAACGCTCACGGCCGCCCTGGCCCGGGAGATGAAGGAGGAGCTGGGCGTCCGGCCGGTCCGTCCGCGGCCCCTGATGGCAGTCGACCATTCCTATACCCGATTTTTGGTCACCCTTCACGCCTTTGCCTGCGGACTGGCCGGGGAGCCGGAGCTCGATCCTCAAACCCGCCGCTGGGTGAAGCTGTCCGCCTTGCGTTCGTACCCCTTCCCGTCGGGGAGCGCCAAGATCGTGGAGCGGCTCTTGGCTAGTCCCGGACGTCCAGCTCGGCGAGGGCCAATCGGACGCTGAGGATGTAGGGTTCTTCCTTCGGCGTCCAGTGCCCGTAGGTCGTCAGCACGAACGTTCCGTCCGGAAGCGACTCAACGCCGGGATAGGCGCAGTCGGCGCCGGCGAGGTTGTCCTTGAGCCGGACGAGATATCGGCCTGGGCGCCCCAAGATCAGATCCTCGTATCGGCCGACCCAGGCGACCCAGTCGCCTTCGTAAAGCGAGGATTTTCCTTTGGGCGAAACGCAGCGAAAAGAGATGAGGAGCCGTCCGTCCGAAGCGTACTTGGCCGTATGGCGGTCGCCGTTCAATGCGTCCGGAAGATCACGCGGGGCGCTCCACGTCGTTCCCTCGTCGTCCGAGACGATGATCTGGGCATTGCGGCGGCGCGAATTTTCCCGGAGCAGGGCGGCCAGCTGTCTTCCGTCGGGCGACCGGACGAGACCGGGCTCGCAGAGGTGGAGCTCGGCGGACCGAAAAACCGCTTCAGGAAAGGACCAGGTCAATCCCCCGTCCGCAGAAAAGGTTTTTAACAGGGTGAACTCGACAGGTTTTTTTGGCGCGGGAGTACGGGCGAAAAAACGGCCATCGTCGTGAAACATGCCCAAATAGCGGCCCGGCCCGGTTTTCAGAGCTTCAAGCCCGGCCATGACCACGATCCCGCCCCAATCGCCGACCGGCTCGAGCTCCGTCCAGGCCGCGCCGTCGTCCTCGGAGCGGGCCATCCGCGCCGGATAGAGTCCGGAAAAAAGGACGAGACGGCGGCGGCCGTCCGGCCCGACGACCCGGTGGATCGTTGGCGTTTCCAGGCTCGTCTCCCAATTTTTCGGTGTCGGCAGACGGCCGCTCCAGGTTTTCCCCCCGTCCGCGCTCCGTTTGTAAACGATCGGCCCTTTTCCGTGGCCCTTGGGATAAACGCACAGAATGGTCCGGCCGTCCTCGAGAAGGCAGGTGGTCGGATGGCCCAAGTACTGTCCCTTCTCCCGGTCGACGACGACTTGACGATGGCTTTCGCCGTCCAAATCGATCAGCCGCGGAGGCCCGGCCGGAGATTGGCCTCTTCCCCCCGGCCAGGCCGCGGAAAAAACGGCGGCCGCGGCGCCGAGGAGGATGACCGCGGGGATTCTCGAAGAACTCATCGCTCGGGCAGCGGCAGGGCGTTCCAGTTGAGGAGCGCGTTCCAAAGGAACCGGTAGTCCGAGCGGTTGAGGTCCCTATGGATCGGGTTGAAGTTGAAGGCGATGACCCGGCCCCGGCCGGCCGGAAGGTCGAAGATCGCCGGCCGCCCTTCGAGCTCGTCTTCTCCCTTCACCGCGCCGCTGACCAGCATCTTGACGTCGTCCTTCTTGGCCTTATCCGCGGCCTCTTTCGGCTTGGCGGCGTCGGCCGCCGTTTCTTCACGGTCCTCCGTCCGGGGCTTGGTGCCCCATTGAAGGACGACGCCCCGCCGGCCGGAGACGGCGATGTCGTAGACCGGCAGCGCCGTGCGGAAGACCGACGTGACCGCAGGGTAGCCATAGGCGAGCGGATGGTCGGGCCGCACGAACTTCACCCTGAGCTCCGAACCCGGAGTGTTGACCCCGCCTGATTTCCGGTCCACGTCCCGGACGAGCCCCCCGTCGAGGGGGAGCGTCGAACCGTTGCCGAGGGCGATGAAAAGCCCGCCGTCGGCGAGGAACTTTTCGAGGTTGGCCAGGCCGGCCCATCCGATCCCTCCCGTGATGTCCTCGGAGGCATCGGGGGTGCCCAGGCTCGGGTACTCCTTGGTTTTTGTATAGGGCATCGGACTGTACTTTTTATCGATGCCGTGAATCTGGTCCTGAAGTCCCAGATAGTTATGGCCGAAGAGGATGATATCGAACCGCTCGCCGAGCCGTCCGGCGCGGATATCGTCATCACGGATGTAGGAATATGGGATCTTCTCCCGGTCCAGCACATAACGGACCCAGCCGACCGATTCGGTGTCCGCCCAGGTGTGCCAGACCGCGAGGCGCGGCAGCCTGGATTCGTGGCGCGGCGCGTCGGGTGCGGCGGACGCGCTTTCGAAGTCCACGGCCAGTTCGGCGGCCGTCCGTTTCAAGACGTCGATCAGCCCCTTTTGATCCGCCAGGATCCAGGAGCCGGCCGGATATTCCGCCGCGCCCGACTTGAACGGCTTCTCCGCGATCTCGACCCGGAAGGCCGCCAGACGGTTCCGGAGAGCGAGGAGCGCCTCCTGCCCCGTATCTTTCAAAAGAAACACCGGACCGGCGCCGTTCACGTTCCCCTGAGGTTCGAATCCCGCCTTCACCGGCGTGACCGGCACGTCCTTGATCTTGACGTCGTCGATTCTCCGGGCCTCCAGGCCGTAATGAACCGGAAGGGCCCAGGACACATCGTCATAGGGCTCATAGGGGGTATCGGCCGGAAATTCCTGGGGCAGCAGAAGGTCAACGGCATAGTTGCGGTAGGGCTGGTCGAGCTTCACCACGTAGGTCCCGGCTGGAAAGGCATCCTCCTCGACCTTGAAGGGCGCCGTCGCCCGCGAGACCTCGATCCCGTGGGTCTGGAGCAGGCCGACCATCTGGGCCACGCGCCGGCGGTCGCCCTGGTCCTCGGGGATGGCGAAGGCGAACGGGCTTCCCTTCACGCCTTTCTGCCAGGAATTGTAGCCTTTGCGATAGAAATCCCGAAGCATCTCTTTGGCGTTCTTGGCCGTATAGTCGAGGATGGCCAGGCAGCCGGTTTCCATATAATTCGTGTTGTCCCTGAGGGACCAGCGGAACTTCCGGGGCGGAGGCAGGGGCCGGTACCATTCCCGGCTGGTGACCGGACGGTTCACGTAGCGCTCTTCGTTCGGCCGGAGGACGCGTTCCATGGTCTCGGCCGATCCGTTCCCGAACGTTTCGTATCCGCGGCCCATGCTGTTGTGATTGACCGCGAACGAGTCGAGATAATGGTGCGCCCAGCCCTCGCCGAATCCCCAGGTCCAGACGCCGGGCATGCCCAAGCCCGTCAGGGTCCCGATCTCGGCGAAGGCCATGGCGAAGAATTCGTTGATCAGGATCGGATCAAGATTGATGTTCCAGGGTCCCGTGCCGTTCCAGGTCTGCAGGAGGGGGATGGATTCGTGGAGATCGTGGACCACGGTCGGGTGGAAATCGAAAAACATCCGGGTCACGGCCCGGGTCACTTCCAGCGCCTGCTGGTGCGTGTCGCGGTTGTTGTCATGGAAGACGTGATGGCCCCAGTACGGGGGGGAGACCGGGGGCAGACGATCGAAATCCGTCTTGCCCTTGAGGTAACGGTAAAACCAGTCCACGGCCTTGTCGCGCCCGTCCGGCTCGGAGACCGGGTTGATGAGGACGATGAGCCCGCTGCGGATCTTTTTGATCATCGGCTGCTCGGACACGGCCAGCCGGTAGGCCAGCTCCATGACCATTTCCGGGCTGCCCGTTTCCGTGGAGTGGAGCCCGGCGTTGAAGTAATAAATCGGGCGGGCCGCGGCGATGAGGGCCTCGGCCGCTTCGGGAGAAGTTTTCCGCGGGTCGGCCAGGGCCGCGGTCGCCGCCTTGAGTCCGGCGAGATTGCGGATCCCGTCTTCATCGGCGATGGCGGCGAGGAGAATGTCCCTGCCCTCTTCGCTCCGGCCGATGACCTGGACGCGGACGCGCGGCGAGGTCTCGGCGAGCTTGCGGAAGTAGCCGTAAATCTTGGCCGTGCCCGTGAGCTCGCCTTCGGCCCCGGCGACGTGGCCGAGGTATCGGGTCGGCGAAGGCACGCTGTCGGACGCTGGCACGTAAGCGACCCAGGGGTTGCCGAACCGGACCTCGGTCGTGAGCCCGGCGATCGCCTCGACCGACCCCTTCTCGGGCGTGTCGGGAGCGTAGGGATTCACGCTCGGACCGGCCGCCGAGGCGATCAACGCGGCGCAAAGGACCAGCCCGGAGGGCCACAGGCGTCGGGGATGTTTGTTCATGGGTTCACGTCCTGTCCTGGTGAAGCGTTCCGGAGTTCCGCTCGGAAATACACGACGAATAACGGCCAGAGCATATCGTCCCGGATCGAAAAAAGTCAAGCCTCGGGGCGGGACCAGGACGGCCCGGACAAACCCGAATCGCCGCCGGCTTGACGAGGCCCCGGGAATGGGGATAATCGGGACGGGATCCCGACTCCATGAACGAACCCGAGCGCCGGCAGGAATTTCGCTTCGTCGAATACGGAACGGCCTTCGATCCGTTTCCGGGCACCATCGTCCTGGACGTGGGCCGCAAGACCGTCCCTGGCGTCATCGACCACCACCAGGCGGACGCCGAGCCCGAGTGCACGGCCTCGCTCCTGGCCAAATACCCGAACCTGGTCCTCGATCATGTCCCGTCCTCCGGGACGGACCCGCTCACGCTCATCACCCACAAGCTGCCCGATTTCGACGCGCTGGCCTCGATCTTCCTGGCCCTCCGGCTGATCGAAACGCGGACGTTCGACGCGGGCATGGCCGCCCTGGCCGCCTACACCAAGATCGTCGATTCATCCTCGCTGCCCAGAAAGACCGAGCTGGCGGCGACGCCCTACGGCATCCTCAGGGCCCTCTTCGCCGGGGCCAAGAAAAGCGAGGACGAGATCAACCGGGACCGGCTGGACGAGGGGCTGCGTTTCATGCGCTTCCTCCATGCCCGGGCTTCGGAAGGCCGCTCGATCGTCGAGGACCGCCGCCTGTTCCTGGGCATCGACCGCTTCGAGAAGGCCATTCACAAGGTCGACGAGGACCATCTGAATTATCTCCAGGACGAGCACCGCTCTCCGGTCCTCCTTCTGTCTTTGCCCCGCTCCGACGGAGCCGGCCGGAAGCGGGTTTCCGGATTGGCCGTCGACAATCCCCGCAGCTTCCTGCTCAAGGAATGGGCCCGCCGCGACCGCGACCATGCGCCGGACAGCGATGGATTCGCTTTTGTCCTGTCCCGGTTCGGTTCCGCGCGCTACATCCTGGGCGTCGATCCCGCCGCCGGCGTCCACCTGCGCGGCCTGGGGACGGTCCTCAATGCCCGCGAAGCGGAGCGGCGCGCCGCGCTGGGGCGCCCGGCCGGTCCGCCCTGGTACGAGGGCGACTGCCCCTTCTTCGGCCACCGCATCGTCGATTCCCCCCAGGACGGTTCGGAGCTTTCGGCCCCCGAAGTCCTGTCCGCCGTAGTGGAGTTCGGCGAAGGCCGGTTCATCCGGACAAAGAAATAGATCTCAGAGCAAGCCGGCGTCCTTGTGTTTTTGGGAGATCGATGCAGCCAGGGCGTCGACGGCCGCGAGATCGGCCCCCTTGGGCAGTCCCCGGCAAATGACCGGAGGGACGAATTCGACCTTGAGATTCGGCAGCAGGGACTGCAGCTGGTCGATCAATTTTTGGCCCCAGCCGTAGGACCCGACGTAGGAAGCGAACCTGGCCTTGGGACGGATGGCGTTGGCCAGGAAGGCCGCCGAGGCCACCTTGGGGTGCAGGCCGACGTGGACGGCCGGCCCGGCCAGGACGATCGTCGCGGCGTCGACTAGGGCCATGGCCAGCTTGCCGATGTCGGTTTCGGCCAGGTCGAACTGGGACACGCGGACTCCCCGGGCGGCCAGCTCGGCCACCAGGCGGCGGACCAGGACGGCGGTGCTGCCGTGCATGCTGACATAGGCGACGACCGCCGCGTTGCGGGGCGTTTCGGAGACCCAGTCGCGGTAGGCCTCCAGGATGAGGGCCGGACGCCCATGGACCGGGCCGTGGCTGGGGGCGATCATCCGGATGGGGGTGCGGGCCAGCCTATCCAGGTTCTTCTGGATGGCCGTCCGGAACGGCATCATGATCTCGGCGAAATACCGCTTGGCCGCGTCATGGATCAGCTTGTCGTCGGCGACGAAGGGGTCCGTCTGGGCCAGGTGGGCGCCGAAAAAGTCGCAGCTGAAGAGGAGCCCCCGCTCCGGGACGAACGTGCTCATGGTCTCGGGCCAATGGACCCAGGGAGTGGAGATGAACTCCAGGGTCAAGTCGCCCAAGCTCAGCTTGGACCCGTCCTCGACAACCGTGATCCTCTCGGCCGGCAGGCCGAGATGGTCCATGAGCAGGCCCTTGGCCCTGGCCGAACAGACGACCGAGGCCCGGGGATGCTTTTCCAACACGGCCGGGAGCAGGCCCGAGTGGTCCTGCTCGGCGTGATTGGACACGATCCAGTCGATCGAGGGAACGTCGCGGAGGTTCTCCAGCAGGACCGGGCCGAAGGCCGGTTCGACCGTGTCGATCAGGGCGGTCTTCTCCGAGCCCCGGACGAGGTAGGAGTTGTAGCTCGTCCCATCCGGGAGGGGAATCAGGGCGTCGAACAGGCGGCGGTCGAAATCGACGGCCCCAACGGCCCAAATCTGCGGATCGATCAATCGCGGTTTCATGGTCATGGACTCCTTCGGGCTCCGGCCCGAGACCGGCTGTCTATTATGGCCGGGAAACGGGCCTGGTTCAAACCGTCTCCTCATTCACTATGTAATATATAGGATTATCGTATTCAGGGCAAGAGGGGCGGCCCGCGGGCATCAGGTCAGCTTTTCGATGATCCCTTTCTGCCCGGGAAATTCCTCCTGCAGATCTTCGCGGCGGCCCAGCTCGAAATCGTCGAATTCGAAGCCGGGCGCGATGGTGCAGCCGACCAGGGCGAACGAATCCGGCCCGGCGACCTCGGCCCCGAACCACCAGCCGGCCCGGAGGACCGTCTGAAAAGCCCGGCCCGCCGAGGCCTTCCGTCCCAAAGCCGTCGGCGCATACGCCCCGCCCGGCCGGAACGTATGGATGACGACCGGGCTCCCTTCGTAGAAATGCCAGATTTCATCCGAACGCAGGCGATGGAGGCGCGAGACCTGGCCGCTCAGAAGCAGGAAATAGATGGACGTGGCCAAGGAGCGGTCGCCCGGGTAGCGCGGCGGCAAGCCGGCCTGGGGGATCCTCTCCTGCGAGCGGTAGATCTCGCGGAAATAGCCGCCTTCGGGATGGGGACGAAGCCCGAGGGCCCGGATCCAATCGTCGCCCGTGCGCATGGTCAGGCCTTTCGCAGGCGGCCGCGGGCCAGGGAGGCGAACACGCCGCCGACGCAGAGGACGGCGAAGAAGAGAAACCCCGCCCGGGCCGACTGCAGGAATTGGGGATAGACGTCGGGGGTGATCCTGGCCCGGCCGATGACCAGGCTGAAAATGACGACCGTCATGCCCATGCTCAGCATTTGGCCGGTCAGGCGCATGGTGCTGAGCACGGCCGAGGCCAGGCCGAAGTCCCGCTTCTCGACCGAGCTCATGACGGCGTTCGTGTTGGGCGAGGAGAAGAGGGCGAACCCGAAGCCGAGAACGAGGAGAGCGGCGATCATGGACGGGATGCCCGTGTCCCGGCCGACGAACGAAAGAAGAAGGAGCCCGGCCGCAGAAATGGCCATTCCCGCGGAAGCCAGGTAACGCGGCTCGATCCGATCGGACAACCGCCCGGCCAGAGGCGAGAAGATCGCCATCATGGCCGGCTGGGCGACCAGGACAAGGCCCGCTTTCTGGGGGCTCAGGCCCGTGATGCACTGCAGGTAAAGGCTGAGAAGGAACCCGGCCGCCGAGGTGGCGCTGTAGTTGATCAGGGCGGCCAGGTTGGAAAAAGCGAAGACCGAGTTGCTCCGGAAGTGCTTCAGGTCGAGAAGCGGGTGGCGGGCCCGATTCTCCCGGGCCACGAAGGCGGCCAGTCCGGCGGCCGCCGCGGCGATCATCAGGGCGCCCGAAAAGCGGGGCAGCCGGGACAATCCGAGCATCAAGGAAACGAGGGCGAAACCCTGCAGCGCGGCGCCCGGGCCGTCGAGCGTCTCGGCCCGGAGCTCGCTCCATTCCCCGCGCAGCTTCCAAGCCGTGGCCAGGACGAGGACCAGGCTGACGCCGGCGTTGGCCAGAAAGATGCTCCGCCAGCCGAAGTTCTGGGTCAGGACGCCGCCGAGAACCGGACCGAGGGACAACCCGATGTAGGTGGAGCCCACGTTGAGCCCCAGGACGCGGCCCCGCTCGCCGGCCGGGTAGGCCGAGGTCAGCATGGCCACGCCCTGGCTGAAGACCATGGCCCCCCCGAGGCCCTGGAGGACGCGCCCGGCCAGGAGGACTCCGACCGTCCCGGACGCGGCGCAGAGGGCCGAGGCCGCGGTGTTGACGGCCGCGCCCCAGAGAAAGACTTTTTTCCGGCCGCGGATGTCGGCGATCTTGCCGAAGGGCAGAAGGAACATGGCCGAGGACAGGAGGTAGGCCGTGGCCGTCCAGCCCAGGATGACGGCGTCCAAGCGGAGCTCGCGTCCGATCGAAGGCAGGGCGATATTCATGGCCGAGGACATGAACGGGGCCAGGAAGGCGGCGATGATCGAAACCACCAGCACGGTGGTCCGCGGGGGCTCGGCCGCCCGTATGGACCTCTTGCAGTCTTCCATGCGAGTGGGCCCCAGTGTAGTGGAGGGCGGACAAAATTGCAATGCGCGCGCGTCTCAGCGGACACGCACGGCGGCATCGCGGCGGGGATATTCGATCAGGATCGACCGTTCGTTCCGCTCCAGGACGGCCGCGTCCGTGTCGAAGACGGGCGGCGCCCCGCCCGCGGGGGATTCGACGTCCAGACGCAGCCGGACGCCCCGCACGGTCAGTTCGGCCCGGGCCGGGCCGGACCCCGGGAAAAGGCGCGGGCGGACGAGAAGGCCGTTTTCGAGCGGCCGCACGCCGAGAACGTTTTCGATCGTCAGATGGATGACTTCGGCCCAGGTCCAGGGGATGACGCCGACCTGCGGGAACGGCGGAGAGAGGCGCCGGCCGTAAAATTCGAACCAGGATCCCGCGGCCGCGCCGGGCACCGAGCCCATCCAGTCCAGGACCCGGCGGACGAGATCGAAGCGGCCGCACTCGACGGCGGCCTGGGCGACGAACAGGGAAGCGAAGGGCCAGGGGCCCGGCGAATCGGGCTCGGACGTAAAATGGTACCGTCCGTATCCCCCGCCCGTCCAGGCCTGGTTCCACAAGGCTTCGAGCGAAGTCAGCGTCAAAGCCGCCACGGGCGAATCAGACGGAATCAGGCCGAACACGATCGGAAGCACCGCCGACGTGTCGGGATTGAGATGATGGAGCCCGGCCGAGCGGAGCGGAACCCCATCGGGCAAGCCCGCTTCGGGACCGGCGTTGATCGTCTCCTGGACCGGACCGCCGGGGCCGCGCCGCTTGATGAAGCCGCGGTTGTCGGCCATCCGGAAGACGCGGTCCTCGAGCCAGGCCTTGCGCAGGCGCGCGGATTCGGCCGCCCATCGGGCGGCCGAAGACGGCCGGCCGGCCAGACGCGCCAAGGCCGCCGCCGCGTCCAGGCCGGCCGTGACCAGGACCTGATGGGCCAATTCGATGCCGGGCTCGATTCCGTGGATGCGATGGCGTTCCCAGTACTCCCGCCTGTTCATCAGCAGGCCGGAGGGCGCGTGGCGGAATGCATCCCGAAGCGGGAATTCAGCCAGGGCCGCGATGCGCGGCCAGATTCGCCGGGCGATCTCCCGATCTCCCGTCCAGAGGGCGTAGCGCAAGATGGCCCGGAGAAGATACCCGTTCTGGTCGAGCTCGATCTCGTCCGAAGCGCGGCGCTCACTCGAATCGACCGTATCGCCCTCGTCCGTGACGAATCGGCCGGCCAGCCGTTCGATCATCGTGCGGGCGGCGTCCGGGGCACCCAGAGAGGCCAGGGCCTCGGCGATGACCGACTGGTCGCGAACCCATTCCCGGTTGTACTGCCAGAGGCTGCCGTCCAGCCGTCCGGCCCTGGAAATAACGGCGGGAAGCTGGAATTTCGAGGCCTGGAAGAACCGGTCCAGGAGCGGATCGCCGCTGGCGACCGCGGCCAGGGAGCCGGCGAAAGCGGCGGCGCTCGCCGTGTCGAAGACGCGCTCGGACCATTCCACGGCGACGCGCCGGCGTCCGGCGTCGAGCGTATAAATCAAGACCAGCGTCACGGTCCCGAAGGGGGCCGCGCTCGATGTCCGCTCGACGACAGTGCGGAGGACTCCGGTCCGGAGGGAAAACGCGACCGACTCGGGTCCGGGATTCCGCAGAATGATCTCCCGGACGATCACCGGCCGGTTCCGGTCGGGACAAAAGAACCGCTCGGTGATCTTGAAGCTTCCGCCGGACCATTCCGCGCGCACGGTCGGAAGGGCGGCACCCTCCTCCCAGCCGGCCGCGGCGCCGCGCGCCGGGGGTTTGTGCGTCTTTCCGCCCGCCGAAATCTCAACGGCGGTGGGGTCCAAACCACGCTCCGGATCCATGGTCAGGGCGTCACGCTTCGGGCCGAGGACTTCCGGGTCCATGATCAAGAGCCCGATGGGAGTCCCCTCGCCGGCCGGGGCGAATTGGACCGCCCCTTGGATCAAGCCGTTTCCGAGAAAGAAATAGGACGCGTCCCTCAACGCGGTCCGCACGTCGACGGGGCCGACCGCGGGGTCGTCGGCATAGAAATGCTCTTGGGCGTCGATCATCGGATGAAGACGAGCAGGGCCGCCAGGAAAACGAGCGTGGCGACGATTCCGACGGCGGCCGATCGGGCGCGTCCGAGCCCGCGGGCGGACCTGGCCGCCGAGACAGCCAAAGCGAACATCCAGACGACGGCCAGCATTTGACAACCCAATCCGATCGTCTGGACGATGCCCGGATGTGCCGTCCATTCCATGACGTCCTCCTGTTTGCGGCCCAGGAGGAGCAGCGCCGCCAGCGCGGCCTGGGGAACCCAGGCCAGGAGCGAAGGAACGGCCAGGGCCAGTCCCAGGGCCGACAAAAACCCTCTATAGGAGCCCCGGCCTTTTTCAAGGCTGGCCGGCCAGACGAAAAGTCCGGCGGCGAACCAGGCCAGGACGAAGACGGGCAGGCCGAAGATCATCTCCCAGAAATAGTAGTTTTCGGGAAGGATCTTCAGCACAGGCGGGGCCGTGACCAGAGCACCGGAGACGGCCAGAGCCGCAGCGGCCAGGGCGTAGAGGCCGCCCGCGATCAGCTGGATCTTCAGGCCGGCGGCCAAGGGCCGCGGTCCCGTGGAGACCGCTCTGAAGGTCCGCCGCGGATGGATGATCGTCCCGCCGATCGCATGTCCGATGTTCATGTTTCAGGCCTTGAAAAGGAGCCCCATTCTAACAAGTCCGGCGGGGCCGCGTCTAGACGCGGCCCCGTTGTTATTCTATACTGGCCATTCGAATCCGGAGGGCCCATGATCGAGGTCATCCATCAAAAGACATTCCAGGTCCGGGCCGTGGAGATCGACGGCGCGGGCTTCATTCAACCCATCCCTTTCCTGGACTACGTGCTTGAATCGGCCGGCGAGCACGCCGCCCTGGGCGGGCTGGCGGTCACCGATCTCTTCAAACGGGGCGTCACCTGGGTCCTCTCGCGTTTCCATATCGAGATCGCCCGATATCCCCGCTGGGGGGAGCGCATCGAGATCCAAACCTGGCCGTCCGGCCGGGCCCCGCTGTTCGCCGTCCGCGACTACGAGATCGCGGATGAGCGCGGACCCTTGGCCTCGGCCACGTCGTCCTGGCTCATCGTCGACGTCAGGACCCGGCGACCGGTCCGAATCGCCGAATTCCTGGACGGGTTCCCTCTCCGCGGGAAAAGGGCGCTGGATGACGACTTCGTTTCTCTCCCGGCTTTGAGCCGGGACGATCTGGTCAAGGACTTTCCCGTTTTCTTTTCCGATATCGACCTCAACCGCCACGTCACGGCCACCGTTTACATCCACCGCGCCCTGGAAACCGTCCCCGACGAGATCCTGTTCGGCTTCCGGCCGGCCGGTATCGAGGTGAATTTCCGGGGCGAAGCATTCTACGGCGACGGACTCCGCTCGCGGAGCGAGAGGCTCCCCGGCGTCGGAGCGCCGCGATTCCTTCATCGACTTTCGCGCGTCTCCGACGACAAGGAGCTGACGCTCCTGCGCACGTCCTGGGCGCCGGCGGAATAATCCCGCCGCCCTATCGGCCCACGGTGATCCGGAAGTCCTCGAACAGGCCGTATCCGACCACGCTGTAATCCCGACCCGCCGGCCGGCCGCCCTTGGCGCCCTGCTGGAATCCCGCCGGCCAGGCCCGCCCCAGGAGCGGTTTGTTGTGGAAAGGCCCGAGGGTGTTCTTGAGGGTGCCGATGACGGCCACACTCACCTCGTTCGTTCCGGGCCGGAGCGCGGAGGTTATATCGAGCTCGTAGGGGGCAAAGGCGATCAGGCCGGCTTTCCGGCCGTTGACCAGGACTTCGGCGGCCGCGCCCAGCCAGGAGCCCAGGGCGACGCGGTAACGTCCGGACTTGAGGGCGTCCGCGGACACTTCGATCGTCTTGGTGTAGTCGACCCGCCCGCCGTACATCGGCATCCCTTGTCCGCTCCAAGGCCCGAAGGTCAAAGGCTTGGCCGGCACGGCGGAGAATCCCTTGGCCTCCCCGCGCAAGGCGAAATCGCCCAGCAGATAGACGGGCTCGAGCTCGGAATGGATGGTGAACGGCCGGGATTTGATCGTGACGGCGTTCTCCCCGGCCGCGGCGTTGTCGACGGAGAAAACTCCGAAGGCCTTGTCCAGCCACCAGACGCCTTCGCGGGGCGAGGCTTTTTTCCCGTTGATGAAGACCTCGAACAGGCGCGGCCGCTCGACAACCAAGGACAGAGGAGCCTTGGGCAACGGGCCGTCGATGCGGAAGCGGAAGGTCGCCTCGAATCCCGAATCCTTGCTGAAGCGGTCCTTGTCCAGGATGTTCGTTTTGTATTGAACGGCGCTGTCCCAGGGATTGCGGTCCAGGCCGTTGGCCTTGAAAGTCTTCAATTGGGCGTCGTAGAAGTAGAGATCCTTTTCCGTCGTCCCGTTGAGCGTCAAATCGCAATAATCCAAGGTCAGGACGTTGTCCGTCGCCCGGAGAATCCGCGTGGGCCCGGCCGCGGGGGCGCCGAGCGGGACGGACGGCGGAGCGGCGGGCGCGGCCGCGGGCCCGGCCTCCGGCCGAACGGCCAGAAGCAGGCTGCCGCCCGGCGGCAGATCGAACGTCACCCGCAGCTTGCCGCCCGCGGTTTCGGCGGGATAAGGCTCGATGGCGCCGGACAGGGCGTCCCAGCGCTGGCACGACCGGCCGGCGGCGTCGAATTCGCCGGAAACCCCGGCGGCCGGATCGATGTTGGCCAGGAAGACGAGATCCCCGTCCTGGAGGGTCCGGCGATGGTGGAAAAGCAGGCGCGGACCTTCCGTGGCGGCGCCGCCCCGGATCTTGAAGTCGATAGCCGGCGGACAAGCCCCGGCCAGCTTGGTTTTCCAGTCGTCCGTCCCCATCGTGATCCAGCGGCCGGGCCGGGCGGCGGCCAGCTCGGACGGCCGCGCGTCGGGCCGGCCGTCGATGAACCGCGGGGCCCCGCCCCAATCCAGGATCTGGCCGCCCCGGTCGACGAATTTTTTCAAAAGCTCGAATGTGGAGGCGTCGAGGCTCTCGATCGCGGGCGGCAGGACAACGGCTTCGTACCTCTGCGGTCCGACGATGAGCGCCGGGCCGTCCACCCGGGCGCGCTGGCGGAGAATAGCCTCGCTGCCCAGGTTGTATTCGAACTCGGCGGCTTCCAGGTCGTTGACGAAGCTCTGGAAGCGCTCGCCGATGGACTTGATCTTGTCCGAATCGTCTCCCGGCGCGAAATACATCCAGGCGGTGGTCGTCGGCTCCAGCACCAGGATGCGGTTGTCCTGGCGGCCCGCCGACAGGGCCAGCGAGAGGCGGCCCAGGTAATCGCCCATCGTCCGATAATCGGGCCACCAGGGTTCATGATAGGAGAAGGACTGGGGATGGTCGCGTTTGCGGGCCCCCATGACCGTTACGTAGGAGAGGTGCTGGACGACGAAGTTGACGCCGAGGGCATATTGCCAGTCGGCGATCCGTTTCTGGTCGAAGAAGCGCAGGTCCCAGCCCCCGGCGCCGTACGTCTCGGACATCGTCCGCGGCCGACCGGTCTGGTTGGCCACGCTGCGAAGCTCTTTGACCGAGCGGGCGTTGCCGAACTGGGCGTGGGTGTCGGTCTGGAAATCGTTCATCAGGATATCGATCCCGGGCATATGCGACCAGGATTCGAGGGCCATGTTGTCCGGATCGACGGCCGGGCGCGGCCACTCATGCTCCCAATAATGGCCGGTGAAGATGAGGTTATGGCGGGCGCAATAGTCGGAATAGGGCTTGGCCCAGCCTTCGACGAAAAGGTCCAGGACCAGGGAGTAGAAGTCGTGGCGCACGCGCATCCAATCGCCCGTCTCCTCGAAGAGGGACGGCAGATTGACCTGCAGATCGTAGCCCCATTTCGATTGGAAGGCGGTGAACAGGCGGGGCGTCCAGTTGACGACGGCCAGGTCCCGTCCCCCCGCCGGGCCGACCTCGGCTTCGTCCTCGAAGCTGCCCGGGACGACCGTCCCGAAATCGGCGCCGAACTTCGATTGATAGGCGTCCAGCGTCACTTCCAAAAACTTGGCCGTGACGTCCGGGCGCATGATATCGACGTAGGTGAAGCTGCCGTACCAGGGACTGGGCAGCTGCTGATTGATATCGAAGACGTAATATTCGCCGGGGCCGGGATTCCCCGGCTTCGGGTCGGCTGCAATCTTGACGAAGCCGTTCGCCGTTTTGCGCAGGACGACGACCGGCTTGACGGGGAATTGTCCGGGCAGCCCGGTCCGCTTGGTCAGGCGCAGGCCGGAGCGAACGGCGTCCGGGATGGCCGCCGGGACATGTCCGCCGCCGAATCCGGAGGGATAGGAATTCTCGTCATAGATCCAGATCTTCAGGCCCAGCTTGCGGCCCGTGTCCACGGCGTATTTGAAAAGATCCAGCCATTCGGGGGACAGATAGGGCGTGATCAGTCCGGGACGGGGATGGACGAAGGCCCCCCCGATGCCCTTGGCTTTGAAATCGGCCAATTGTTCGTCGATTTCGGCCTTGGTGACGCGATCGTTCCAGACCCAGAGAGGCGCGCTCCGATAATCCGCCGGAGGATCGGCGAAGAGAGGCTGGAGCGCGGCCAGCTTGTCCGGGGCGAAGGTCAGCCCGGCCGGGAGCGGCGCTTTTTTGGCGCATGAAGGCGCCAAGAGCAGCGCCAGGGTCAGAGACAGCAAGCAAAAGGAACGCCGAGCACGGCGGGATTTCATAACCACGGTCGACCTCCTGAGGATAGCCTTTTCCCTCCTCCAAGAGGAGGGAGGGTAAGGTGCTCGCCTTCGGGGCTGGCCCTTAACGCTTATTCCGAAGGCTCGTTGCAAGCCTTCCTTCAATATTACCACCCTTATCCCTCCTCCAAGAGGAGGGAGGGCAAGGTACTCGCCTTCGGGGCTGGTACGGAGAGGGCGGGATTCGAACCCGCGGTCCCGGTGTAAGCCAGGACAAGCGCTTAGCAGGCGCTCCTGTTAGACCACTCCAGCACCTCTCCGCGCGCTTAAAGCGGGGCGTATTCTACCATTTGGGCAGAGGGGAAACAATACGCGAAGGCCTTTCAAGCGCCGATGTCCGAAGCCGATGACGGAGCCGGCCGCCGTCGAAAACGTCCCGGCGTGGAAAGGTTTTTCGAGACCGGCGATAGATTTTTCAAAGGAATCCGGAATAAATCGGACAAATTCTATAGGTCCATGGCAACCGCGCGAAAACCCGCATGATCCGGATCAACCTGTCCTATAACGCCAAACTGCTGATGGGCCTTTCTCTCATCGGCATGGTGATTTTGACCATCTTGATCATGGATCGCTTCGCCTTTATTCAAAAGCTCTCGGAAGAGCGGGCGGTCAGCAACATCAACACCCTCGGCGCCATTTTAAGCGAAGAAATCGCCGACGATCTCGGCGACGGAGACATCGCTCAGGCCCGAAAAACCATCCAACTGGCCTCCGAACAACGGCACGTTGTTTTTGTTTCCTGCCTCGATCGCCGCGGCGTCATCATGTTCTCATCGGATCCCGCCACCGAGAATAAAGCCGACTCCTTCCGGGACAGCGCCGATATCAAACACACCGAGCGCGATGTTTTCATTCAATCATTTCCCATGAGCGGCCACCACATCCCGTCGGGCGGCGCCATTCAGGTCGGATTTTCACTCAAATCCATGCGCCGCTATGTCACGGAAACATTGCGCCGCTCGCTGTTCATCAATATTTTCGGCTTCCTGGCCATTTTTGCCGCGGCCGGGATCATTTCCAATAAGCTCCTTCTGCCGCTGATGGAAATGAAGACGATTTCGGGCCGTATCGCCCGCGGCGATTTCTCCGCCCGGACGAAAACGATGAGCCGCGATCTGATCGGCGAATTGGGCGGTTCCCTGAACGACATGGCGGTGCAGCTCGACGGCATGACGCGCAACCTGCAGCAAAAAATCGCCGAAGCCACCCGCGATCTGGCGCTCTCGAACAAGGATCTGGCCCGAAAGAAAGCGGAGCTCGAAGAATCCAACCGCGAGCTGCGGGAGCTCGACCGCATCAAGACGGAGTTCGTCTCCATCGTCTCCCACGAATTGCGGCCCCCCTTGACGAACATCATCGGTTTCGCCCAGACCATGCAAAAACTGAAGCTGCCCAAGGAAAAAACCGAGCGCTATTTGAAAATCATCGAATCCGAGGGCAAACGGCTGGCCGCGCTGATCGAGGATTTTCTGGACATTTCCAAAATTGAAATGGGGAGCTTTGAGCTGCATTGCGCCGAGATCGACATTCGCGAGCTCATCGCGGAGACCGTTGCGGTCATCGACGTGCCGCCCGAAATCACGATCACGAATGTGCTGCCCGCGCAGTCCTGCCCCCTGACCGTGGATAAAGACCGCCTCAAACAAGTCCTCGTCAACGTCCTGTCCAACGCCATACGCTATACGAAACCGGGCCAGGCGATCACCATCCGCTGTGAAGACGCCCCCGACCGGGTCATGGTCCATATTCAAGATCAGGGACCGGGGATCCCGGCGGCGGATCAGGATCGCCTGTTCGACAAATTCTTTCGCCGGGCGGACGACATATCAAAAAAATCGCGCGGGAGCGGCCTGGGACTGTATATCGTCAAGAATATCATCGAGCTTCATCACGGCTCGGTGTGGATCGATTCGGCGCCGGGGAAAGGCAACACATTTTCCTTTTCGTTGCCCAAGGAGGGGGCTCAGGCGTGAATAAGAAAATCCTGATCATCGATGATGAAGAAAATCTCGTGGAGCTCCTGCGCGTCAATCTGGCGGCTCACGGCTTCGCGGTATCCGCGGCGCCTACGGGCGAGGAAGGGCTGACGAAGATCACCGCCGACCGGCCCGACGCGATCATCCTCGACGGCCGGCTGCCCGAGCGGGACGGATGGAAATTGTGCCGGACCATCAAATCAACCGGGCCCATCATGCATATCCCGGTGCTGTTCTTGACCGCGGCCACCCAGGCGCCGGATCAAGACCTGGCCGCGGCCGCCGGGGCCAACGTCTTGATGACGAAACCATGCAATCTCGACGAATTGGTGAATCATGTCGTCCGATTAACCCAATGAACGCTCCCTCCCAACGAAAGCAGCCGCTTATTTTGATCGTCGATGACGAGCCGTCGGTGCGGGAATTGTTGACGGTCAATCTAGAGGCGCAGCGCTATGCGGTCGTCCCGGCGTGCAACGGCGCGGAGGCGCTGAAGAAGCTCAAAGAGGCCATCCCCCATCTCATCATCCTCGATATCATGATGCCGGAAATGGACGGCCTGGAGTTTTCCAAAATCGTGCGGGATCACCCGGCCTGGCGCGGCATCCCGATCATCATGCTGACCGCGAAAAATACCGACCGGGACAAGATGATCAGCCTCGACATCCTGGAAGCGGACGAATACATCACCAAACCGTTCGAGATCGCCCGCCTCATGAGCGCCGTCGAGGGTCTCCTTCATGGAAACGCATAAAGGAATCGCCGTCACCCCGGGCATCGCCATCGGCCCCGCCTTTGTGTTCAAATCCATCAAGCTGGACGCGCTGCTCAAGCACACGCTGCCGGTTGCCGATATCGGGCAGGAAACGGACCGTCTCGAAAAAGCGGTCGCCGCCAGCATCGCCCAGCTGACCCGGATCAAAGAAGACATCCTCCAAAAAGCAGGGGGCGAAGCCGGCGACATTTTTGCCTCGCATCTGCAGATTCTGCAGGACCGCGCCCTCCTGGAGAAAATCAAGGCCTTGGCGGCGCAGGAACGAACGAATATCGAATACATTCTGGCCCATCAGATCGAAGAGCTGCGCGGCAAATTCGGCGCGATCAAGGACGAGCTGATTCGCGGCCGATTCGTGGACATCCAGGACATCTATTACCGTCTCCTCAGGAATTTGCTCAATATCGAACACGTCCGGGTCAATCCGCTCAAACGGATTTCAACGCCCGTCATCTTCATCGCCGAACGCCTCATCCCCTCGGATATCGCCCTGCTTGAACCGGACAAGCTGCGCGGGATCATCATCGAAGAGGGCAGCCGGACCTCGCATGTGGCCATCATCGCCCAATCCCTGGGTATTCCGACGATGATCAGTGTGCTGGGCATCAGCGCCATCGCCAAAACAAACGAAATCGTCATCATGGACGGTTCGGCGGGCGCCGTGCTGCTGCATCCGACGCCGGAAGAGCTCAAACGCTACGAGCGGCGCAAAAAAAGCGCGGCCCGGGAACTGTCCGCGGCGAAGAGATCCCGGGCCAGGAAATGCGTGACCACCGACGGGGTGCCGATCCGGCTGGAAGCGAACGTCAACAGCGGCGAGGAAGCCACGCGCGCCAAGGAAATGGGAGCCGAAGGAATCGGCCTGCTGCGCAGCGAATTCTTCTATCTCTTCTCGCCGCGCCTGCCGACGCCGGACGAGGAATGCGCGTTCTATAAAAAAACGATGCGGATCATGAAAGGAGCGCCGGTGACCGTGCGGCTCCTGGACATCGGCGCGGACAAGGCCCCCCCCTATCTGCGGCTCGAAGCCGAGGATAATCCCCAGCTCGGCTGGCGCGGAATCCGCTGGCTCCTGCGCAATCCGGCGATCATGCAGCAGCAGCTCCACAGCATCCTCCGCGCCGGCGCGGGCGGCCCCGTCCGCATCCTCGCGCCTTTTGTGTCCTTGGCCGAGGAGGTCCGGCGTTTCAAAGACATCGTCGACACCCTCTGCGTCCGGGAGAGGATCCCCCGCAAACACGTCAAAATCGGCATCATGATCGAGATCCCTTCGATGGCCTACACGCCGGACGCCTATATGGACCTGGTCGATTTTGTCAGCATCGGCACCAATGACCTGGTCCAGTACATGTTCGCGGCCTACCGGCACGGCCGCGGGCTCGACGAATACCGGGCCGGTCCGCAGCCGGTCATCTTATCGCTTCTGCAATCGATCGCGGAGCATGCGGAAAAAAAGGGCAAAGAAGTCATCGTCTGCGGCGAAATGGCGGCGGAGGCCCGGATGGCCAAGCTGCTGATCGGGCTCGGCCTGCGCACCCTCTCCATGCAGCCGGACGTGATTCCACGAATGAAACGGGAGCTGGCCCCGGTATCGGCGAAAAAAATGAAAATCGCGGCGAAACAAGTGATCGGCTGCGCGACGATGGCGCAGGTCAATGAACTCTTGGATCAATGGAGATTATAAGAGAGATTTCCATCCCCTCCTCCGTCGGGAACCGCATCCTTCCAGGGAAGCTTGACAAGGTCGACGGAAACTCAATATATTGATTGAAGATAGTCGGCGGGGTGGGTCATGGAATGCCCCAATTGTCATTCTGAAACGCCCGAGGACAGTTCATTCTGCAATCGGTGCGGAAGCGGAATCCACCGGGAAGGCGCGATTCCGCCGCTCAACACGCAGACACTCAGCATCCTGGGCCTCGATTTCCAGGAAGGCCAGATCATCGCCAACAAATACCGGATGAAGGACGTCGTCGGCCGCGGCGGCATGGGCGTCGTTTACAAGGCCGAGGACGTCATTCTGAAGCGCTGCGTCGCTCTGAAATTCCTGCGCGCCGAATTCCTCGTCGATTCCGAGGCCAAAAGCCGCTTCCTCCTTGAGGCCCAGGTTTCCGCATCGATCGACCATCCCCATATCTGCCCGGTCTACGAGATCAATGAGGAATACGGACGGACGTTCATCGTCATGCCGTTCATCGAGGGAGACAGCCTCCGGGAGACGAACAAGAAAGAGCTCCTCGGATTGGGTGAACGCCTCTCCCTGGCGATCCAGGTCGCCGAGGGCCTCGGCGAAGCCCACAAGAAAGGGATCATTCACCGGGACATCAAACCGGCGAACATCATGGTGACGGCCAGCCGTCAAGCCAAGATCATGGATTTCGGCCTGGCCAAGCTCTTGCAAGGATCGGACCTGACGACGACGGCCAAAGTCATGGGGACCGTCTCCTACATGTCCCCCGAACAGGCGCGCGGCGACCCGGTCGATCGGCGGACGGATATCTGGTCGCTGGGCGTCGTCCTTTATGAGCTCTTCGCGGGCCGGCTCCCCTTTGAAAAGAAACAAAACCACGCCCTGTTGTATGCCATCAACTATGAAGTGCCGCAACCGATCCGGCAACTCAAGCCCGACCTGCCCGAGTCTCTGGAGACCGTGATCGACAAGTGCCTTCAAAAAGATCCGTCCGAGCGGTACGCCGACGCCGAGGCCCTGGCCGCGGATTTGAAGAGGGTCCAGGCGCAGCTCGGCCTGAGTCCGGAGGGGACGGTCGTCGAGAAGACGCGGAAGCTCGCGCCGGCGAAGAAACGCCGCCTGATCATCGTCCTTCCGGCCTCGGCCGCGGTCCTGGCCGCGATTCTGGGGGGCTTGCTGCTGAGCCGACGGACGCCGAACCGGGCGGCCGTGCCGGCGCTGAAACCGTCTCCTCCGGTGTCGGCGCCAACCGGCCCGTCGGAAGAAGACCTGAACAGGATGAGAGAAAGCTTCGATCACAAAAAAGACGCGGATACGGTCAAACTCGCCCAGGACATCTTGGCCAAGTTCCCGTCCGATCCCGTCGCTCTCGACTTTCAGAAAAGGGCGGGGAGCAGGCTTCTCGCCTCCCAAGCCGCCCCTCTTCTCCAATCCGGCATCATGAGCTTCAACCGGGGCGACTTCGCTCAATGTGTCAAGGACATGGGGGGGGTATTGAATTTGGACAAGGACAACGCCGAGGCCCAGAGATATCTTTATCAAGCCGACACGACCCTGTCCAAACGGGACATTCTGAGCCTGATCGAACGGCACCGCGCGGCCGAGGAGAGCAAAGACTTGATCACGATGCTCAGCGATGTGGGCGTGCCGGCTTTATCAAGCCAATGGGAAGGGGATTATCGAGGGCTGTTCAACAGCTACGACGCGATCACCTCGTCGATCTCCGACATCGCGGTGAGCTTCGTCAGCCGAACCGAATCCACGGCCGGTTTCTCCCATCAGATGATGGCCGTCGATAAAAAGAGCGGAAAGAAAAAATACGTTTTTGAAGTCAAAGAGACCTGGCATCTTCGCAAACAGGGGAACGCCTGGTTGGTGACCGGCACGGGATGATGCCGGGGATCACAAAGGAGCGGGCGATGGACGCAAAGTCGCAGCGGCGGATTCGGGCCGGATTGATCGCGGGTCTTGTCACGGTCCTTGTCGGCCTCGGGTTCGGTTCCTCGACGATCAAAGTTCGCGTAATGTGGGACAACTCCCCCGTCAAAGCCGCTCCGGGCTTCGGCGGCCAGAGCCTGATGACCGTCCCTCTGGACAGCGTCCTGGACGCCGAGGGCAAGCAGGGCGAGTGGTACAAAGTCACCGTGACCAAGGACGGCGTCCTGCTCACCGGCTACATCCACGAGAAGTTGGTCAAGGAGATCACCGAGACCGAAGCCCAGCAGACGTTGAGCCCATCGGGCCGGGTCAGGTCCCAGGAAGAGATCGTCGCCGGGATCGATTTCAAGATGGAGGAGAACAAGCGCTTGATCCGGCAGGAGAACGACCCGGACAAGGCCCTGACCGGTCTGCAGCCCCTGATCGCCGAAGCGTTCAACGTCGAGGACCATCTGAAGCAAAAGCATATCGCCTGCGAGCTCTATTACTGGATCGGCCTGGCCAACGCCAATAAAGGCGACAATTACGAGGCCCTGAGAGAGTTTCAGAACATGATCGAGGTGGATTACGCCTACAGCAAGGAGATCACGAAGAACATCCCCGATCCTTCGGTCAGCGGCCTGATCGAACAAGCCGAGAAGATTTCCAAAGGCCTTCTGGTCGAATACAGCCTGCAGATCACGACCAGGCCGAGAGATGCCGTCCTCAAGATCAACGGCAAGCCGATCGGGATATCCCCCGGGGTCCATAAGGCGACCATCCCCGCATGCACGCTGGATATTGAGAAGGAAGGATACAAGCCGATCAAGGAAAAGCTGTTTCTGACGCAGACCCTGACGGTCAAGGACTATGCGTTGGAAAGCCTGGGCCGGAATCTCGCCCTCAGCTCCGTTCCGAAAGGGGCCAAGGTCTTCCTGGACGGAAAGGACTCCGGCAAACAGACCGATTGCGAGCTGCCGTTCCAGTCCTATGGAAGTCATGCCGTCAAGCTCGTCCGCGATCAATATGCCGATTGGGAGGGGCGGGCCGTGATCGACGAAGGAACCGGCCCCGTTGCTCTGTCGGCGGCCCTGATCGGGAACACCTACGTCTTCGGCCAAAAGAACGGCGGGCCGGAGAACAACTTCTTCAAGCTGCCCCGGGCCATCGCCTTCGACAAGCTGGGCAACTTCTTCATCGTCGACGAGAGCCTCTATCGGATCAAAAAATTCGACCGCGAATCGCTCTTCCAGGCCTCCTGGGGCAATGCCGGCCGGGAGTCGAGGGTTCTGAGGGTTCCGGCCGGCATCGCCGTGGACGGGGCGGGCAACGTCTATGTCACGGACGCCAAGGCCTGCTGCGTCGCGAAATTCGACAAGAGCGGAAAATTCCTGAAAAAATGGGGCGGGGAAGGGACGAATCCGAACGAGCTGTCCGGTCCGACCGGCATCACGATCGATTCTTCCGAAAACCTCTACGTCGCCGACACGAACAACAACCGCGTCGTCAAATATTCATCGGACGGCGCGCTGAAAAAAACTTGGGGCGGGTCGGGAACGAACCCGGGCGAGTTCGTCCTTCCCACGGCCTTGACCGTGGGGCCGATGAACGAAGTGCTGGTGGTCGATCGCTGGCGTCTCCAGAAATTCAGCCCCGAAGGCGAACCCCTCGGTTCCTGGGGCAAGTCGGGAAGCGGGGACGGCGAGATCAAGGTGCCGATGGGCGTCTGCACGGATTCCTTCAACTGCGTCTACATCGCCGATACGGGCAACAACCGGATCCTCAAGTTCGATCCGAGCGGCAAGCTGATCAGTCAGTGGGGCCAACCGGGGACGGGGGACGGCCAGATGATGGAGCCCTTCGGCATCGCCGTCAGCGGCAAAGGCACCGTCTTCGTCGTCGAGAGAGAGAACCAGCGGTTCCAGGAATTCCGGATCCCCGAGAAATAGGCGCGGCCGAACGATCGCCCGTGGTATACTGATCCCTTATCCGTCCGCCATCCCGTCCGGGGACGGCCTGTCGAATCGCCTCTCGCGGCGGGGCCGGACAAGGAGTTGACCATGGGCATCCACCTCCGTCCGCTCGGGAAATCGGACATCCGCATCACCCCCGTCGGCCTCGGCTGCTGGCAGTTCAGCCAGGGGCGCGGCTGGAACAAGTACTGGCCCGTCCTGCCCGAGGCCGAGATCGAGGGCATCGTCGCCGCCTCCATCGACGGCGGGATCAACTGGTTCGACACGGCCGAAGCGTACGGCAACGGGGCTTCGGAAAAACAGCTCGCCCGGGTCCTTCAAAAATCCGGACGGCGGCCCGGCGAGTTCGTCATCGCCACCAAATGGAGCCCGCTCTTCCGGCGGGCCTCGAATATCTCCTCGACGATCGACGAGCGCCTGGCCTGCCTGGCGCCCTATCCCATCGATCTCTACCAGATCCATAACCCGGCCTCATTCTCCTCCACGGCGGCCCAGATGAAAGCCATGGCCGGGCTCGTCAAGGCCGGCCGGATCAAAGCCGTGGGGGTCTCCAATTTCGGGGCCAAACGCATGATCGAAGCGCACAAGATCCTGGCCGAAGCAGGCCTGGTCCTCGTCTCCAATCAAGTCCACTACAGCCTGCTCAAGCGCAAGATCGAAACGAACGGGGTCATGGACGCGGCCCGCGGGATGGGGATCAGCATCATCGCCTATTCGCCGCTCGATCAGGGCGTCCTGACCGGCCGGTTCCACGACAATCCCGCCCTGGCGAAAAATATCTCCGGAGTTCGCAAATGGCGCGGTTTCTATAGAGAGAAGTTTCTCGAAAAAAGCCGTCCCGTCATCGAGGCGCTCAAGGAGATCGGGGCCCGGCACGCGGCGACGCCGGCCCAGGTCGCGCTCAATTGGCTGTTCAGCGCCCAGGGCGAGACCGTCGTGGTCATTCCCGGCGCGACCAAGACGGCCCAGGCCGCGTCCAACGCTGGCGCCATGTCTTTTGCCCTCAGCGCCGACGAGATCGATCATCTGGGCCGCGTTTCGGGCCCCTTCCGCGGAGAATAGGACACCCCGGGCTTCAAGAAGCGTTTTCCCGTCCCCGTCGTATTTATAATACTTTGGAGCAAGGAATATCAGGGCCGTCGCGGCAACTATCTCGATTTGGTCCACGGAACGGCCGAGGATCTCCGCCAGAGGCTCCAGCCAGACTCAAGACCCATGAGTCCCCTATCGGGGCTGGCGACGAATTCGGAGGCCGAGCTCGTTTTCAGGCAAGCTAAATACTTCTCAAATCAGTATAACAATCTCCACAGGCAAGCCGATTTCGACCGAGCTTTCTCTGGCATGAAACGCGCTCTGGAACTGGACCCAAAGCTGGCCGATGCGGCCGCTGAAATAGGTTGGCTCTTTGAATTTAGAGCCGAAGAAGGAGAATCTTTTAAAGAGGCGATTTCTGAAGCGGGGGCCTGGGGACGCAGGGCCCTGGAGATCGATCCGCGCTGCGGCATGGGTTGGGCCATTATGGACATGGCCGAATTTATGGCCCCTCGTCCTGACGGACATAAGATTTTAGAGTATGGTCTGAAAGCAGTCCTTTTTGCCCCTCGCAACCCCTTCTCGTACGCTGTCATGGGCAATACGCCGATTCCTACCGCATTAATTTTGGAAGGGATGATCCAAAGTTATCGGTTGGACACACTCTATCTCTATGCCGGGGCTAACGTAGGGACTTATCTTTTCTGGCTGGGACGTTCAACGGAAGGGCTGTATTACCTCAATGAAGTCCTGAGTATCGAGCCTGAGTTTGCGTATGGTTTGATAATCAATTCTTTCATACTCGCCGATTTGGGCCGTACAGCGGAAGCGGCCGAAGTGCTTAAGAAAGTGCAGGGGCGGATCCCTGATAACAGCATTATGGGTTCGTGGGTCCTATGCGCAAAATATATACTTGTTCTGCAACAAAAGGATTCCCGGTCCGCCGAAGCTCTGCTGAAGCAAATTCTAAAGAGGGTGAATGCTTCAAATACAATTTCGTATGAAATCGACAGTATTACCCAGTTTCTCCTTCCGTTTCTAGCACGCTACGGCGAGATAGAGACTGCGCTGCAGTTCCTTAAGCGCGACCTGGAGGCGGGGTATACCCCTATTTACGATATACTTGCTCTCGACCCTCGCCTGGAACCCTTGCGGCGGGATGAACGTTTCCAGCCGATTCTAGAAAAATCCCGCAGGGATACCGTTGAATGGATGCGTGTGCTGGCCAAGGTTAAATCCCGCGGTGAGCTTCCCCTCTATCTCGAAGCTCCCTTCGCCAACCTCCTAGAAAAGCTGAATATCAAGTTATAGAGCTAAAAATTAGGTTTCTTGGCCTCCCCCCATATCGTTCCCATCGCAATTCGCAACCCCCTCCCCTCTTTCTTCTAAGCTGGGATGGCCGATCGCAGTTGATGCAGACGATTATTCAGACTTTCTTTATCCTCGGGAACTACCGAGGATAAGGCCAAAGCAACGCCTAATCGAGATCTCTATTGGGTCAAGAATGGATTTACTTATTCAATAAATTGCTGACAAAATGAGCGGGAAACGGGGGGTTGGACTATTTTTATGGGATGCGGTCCAGCTCGAGCCGCTTGTCGTAGTCTACATCCATGTAACTTGTTGCGGACAGATTTCGTCATTCCCTTTGTAAGGGCTCGTTTAGGCCCTCCAGGGAGGAAAAATGACTGCGAATGCAAGACCGATGTTCCGCCGGATTCGTGCCGTCGTTCTCGGCGGGCTTGTTCTAACCCTCGTCCTTATTCCCCTCGTCGTCCTGGCAGCCGCGCCGATAGGGCCCCTTCGCATCGGGCTCGATCCGGCGACGGCCCTCATGGGAACCCCGTTTACTTTCGCGGTCACGGGTCTCAAGCCCGGCGAACGGGTTGTCATCAAGGGCCATACAATCGATAGCCAGGGTCGGGCCTGGAATTCCCAAGCCGAATTCATCGCTTCCACTCTGGGAGTGGTTGACGTCGCGATCAGACCTGGCCGGCTGACGAGTTTTGCAAGGAAATCCTGGGACGACTCGAGAAGGCCTTCTTTCCCTACGAGGTGAGACAATGTCAGCGATCAGGACGCCGGGCACATGTCATTTCTTCCGTACCTAATAACAGCCAACACGGCAGCCATCAACGGAGGCAAGGACCAAGCGAATGCGGCGGCCGGTTTCCGTTCCTGGAAAGAATTGCTTGATTTTCTCCGAAAACATCTTTGTAAGTGACAGCGATGCCGGTTCCGGGCCGGGCCTGCATTAGGATGGGATGGGGCGTCTCCGCGCCTTCCCGGGGCCCAGTAAGGACAGGAACCGGCTTTCTTATGGCAGCTAGAAATCCCAATTTTCCGTTTCGTTCCATAGTCGTTTCTCATACTCTTCTTTATCTGACAGAAAACACTCCTCCATAGACGCGACCTTTTTTGATGTGTAAATCATCCTCTCCATGAACTCAAGCGATCGTCTGATTCCTTCGCCAATATTGAGAAGAACAACATCTCCTTCTCTGATATGGCCCTTTCTTACAGCCTCTAGAAATCCGGCTACGACGATGGCAGCCGCCGGTCCCATTCTGACCGACTGCTTATACGCAACCAAACGCGCCATAAGAATGATGATCTGTTCATCGCACGAAATGATCTCACCTCCGCTCTCTCTAACCAGCGGGCTCAAGACGGGGTAGGTTACGGGATACCCCGTTGCCAGCGTAGGAATCATCGTCTCCGGATTGTGATAGATGGGGTACGTTTTCTCCCAACCTTCTGGAAATCCGTTTGATCTTGCTTCTTCCCATGCGTCTGCCATTGGACCATTTTTCAGGGATGAGGTCCCTTTCTTCATTGACTCTCCCTTTTCATGGAAGTATATTGGGGTCACCAGGGGAAAATGATGGCAGTTACTTGCCCGCGATGCCATTTCGAGAATCCCGACACCTCCAAATCCTGTCGTTCGTGCGCGGCCCCATTGAGCGAACCCGGCCAAGAGACCCCGTCCCCTACCAAAACCCTCCAAATTCCAATTGCGGGGCAAACAAAAGGATCACTCATTGCCGGGAAATACAAGATTATAGAGGAGATAGGTAGGGGCGGAATGGGTCTTGTCTATGAAGCCGAAGATGTGAGCTTAAAACGGATGGTCGCTCTGAAGTTCCTCAATCCCGACCTGACTCGAAACCCTGAAGCCCGCGAACGCTTCGTCCAGGAGGCCCAGGCCGCCTCCGGCCTTGACCATCCGAACATTTGCACCATCCATGAAATCGGCCAGACTGAAAGCGGCGAGATGTATATCGCCATGGCCTGCTATAAAGGCGAGAACCTCAAGGATGTCATCGAACGCGGGCCTCTACCGCCCTCAGATGTTATCGACATCGCTGCCCAGGTCGCGGAGGGTCTGGCCAAAGCCCACGAGAAGGGTATCGTCCATCGCGATATAAAGCCGGGCAATATCTTTCTCGCGTCAGACGGGCCCGTGAAAATTCTCGACTTCGGATTGGCTAAGCTGGCCGACCAGATGAAATGGACCCTCCCCGGTATGACCTTGGGAACGGTGGCCTATATGTCTCCAGAACAGGTCCGTGGCGAAGACGTCGATGCTCGGACCGACGTCTGGTCCCTTGGAGTCGTTCTCTACGAAATGGCCACGGGCACGCTGCCGTTCCGCGGCGAAAAAGAACGGGCGGTGTTTAACGCTATTCTAAATAACCCGCCGCTGCCCGCCAAGGACCTCAGGCCGGGATTTCCGGCTGAGATCGAGGGCATCATCAGCAAGGCCCTGGATAAAGAACCCGCCAGGAGGTTCAGCACGGCCCGCGAAATGGCCGAGGCGCTTCAGAATCTCAAGAAGACGCTGATCATGGGCAGCCGCTCCGCTCTTCGACGACTCTCCTTCGGCCGTTCCCGCCGCAAGATGACGGTCGTGTCCGCCGCTTCCCTTCTGACCCTCGCGGCCATCGGCACGGCGGTTTGGCTGCTCACCCGACCCGCCTTGGCTTTTGAAAACCGCGACAAGCTGATGGTGGCGGATGTGGACAATAAGACGGGTGATAAGGTTTTCGACCTAGCTCTGCGGACGGCCATCGAAGCCGACCTGCAACAATCCCCTTATGCGGCGATTTTCGACAGACCTCAGATCGCCGAGACCTTGCGGCTCATGCGGATGGATCCAAATGCAAGCGTCGACGAAGCTGTTGGATACGATGTCTGCCGTTTTGCCGGCGTCCGAGCCTTCGTCCTGCCTCGGATTCTCGGCGCCGGCGAGGCCTACGAGCTCGAAGCGATTTTGATCGACCCCGGCAAGCGGCGGCATGTGGACCGGATCCGAGTCACCGCCAAGGGCCGGGAGGATGTGCTTCTGCATGGCATCGACAAGCTGGCCGGGAAGGTTCGGTCGCGTCTTGGCGAATCCTTAAGCTCCATCCAGAAAGCGAACAAGACGGTCGCTCAAGTGACGACATCCTCGTGGGAAGCCTTGGATTACTTCTCGCGGGGCGTGATCAAATGGCAGCGGTCGAAGATGAAGGACGCGGCCGCCCTGTTCGAGCTGGCGCTGGAAAGCGACCCGAAATTCGTAGACGCCAGGAGCTCACTCGGCTTGCTCTGCTGCCAGTTCCTCGGAGAGCAGGAGAAAGGCAAAGCGTTTCTCCGGCAGGCCCTCAAAGACGCTGAGGGCCAGAGCCTATCCCAGCGGGATATCCTCAAACTCAGAGCGGCCAACAAACAATTTGTGGACGGGGATCTGCCGGGAGCTCTCGAGGAATACCGGATTATGCGGGAGGTATTTCCCGATTTCATGCCTCCCTGGAACAACTCCGGAATGATCCTGCGCTCGCTCGGACGATATGACGAAGCTGTGAAGATGTACGAAAAAGCCGCCGATCTCGCGCCCCGCAACAGCATCCCGTTGATGAACCTCTGGTTCACCTTACTCGACTATCTTAAGGACGCTAAGGCCACAGAGAACGTCGCGCGCCGCCTCGTAGCATTATCTCCGGACTTTGCCCAATCTCGCGGCTTCCTCGGATACAGTCTTGCGGCCCAGGGCCACTTCGACGAGGCCGAAAAAGAGCTTCGGAAAACTCTCGAACTTGAGCCGGACCACGCGTATGCTCTCCCCAACCTGGCTTATGTGCTGTACGCTGAGGGGAAATCGGCGGAGGCCGTCCCGGTTTTTCGAAGACTTTTTGAGTTGACCCGCGAGGGAAGGATAAGCGGATCTCCCGCGAAGAACGGCGCCTATTTGGCTCTCACACTCCGGAAATGCGGGGATGCCGACGAAGCGGCCAAAGCCGCCGCAGGGCAAACAAAGGAAGCAGCTGGCTTCCTCGACAGAGCTCGAACCATCGGGGGCAAGGATTCTTATACGCTCATGGATATCGCCGAGCTCAGCGCCCTGCTCGGACAAAGAGCGGAGGCCATGGAGACTTTAAAGAAAGCACAAAAAGCAGGTTTTATGGACTATTTTTTCCCGGTTATCCTTCCGGGCTTTCAACCGATCGCGGGCGAACCCGAATTCAGGGCGCTTTTCAAGCTCGAAAAATGAGCAGTGCACGTAGGTCAAGCATGGATAATCGGGAACGTGTGCGGTTCGTGCGGCGGTTCCTGGAGGCTTGCGTGCGCGCGGACGCCGAAGAGTTCGCGAGCTACTTCACGGAAGATGCCGTGTGGTGGAACGCGCCCTGGCCCGCGGTCGTGGGGCGCGACGCCATACGCGAGACGTTGCGTCGCGGCGCCGAGCGGATGACGGCCATCCCCTGGGAAGTGCGTCACATTGTGGCCGACGGCGATGTCGTGTTGACCGAGCGGGTCGACCATTTCCTGATTGGTGCGACATGCATAAGCGTGCCTTGCATGGGAATCTTCGAGCTCCGCGACGATAGAATCGCTGCCTGGCGCGACTACTGGGATTTGGCGCAGTTCGAACGTCAGCTTCCCGCGTCGGTTCGCACAACATGAGAATTCCGTGTGCCATGGCGGGAAGTAACCGCTGTTTTCAAGGATGAGGTCTTGGCGGTCGGAGGCAAACCCCGGACTCTCAGCAGGGCCGCCGCTGCGGCCAGAGCCAGCGCCGTCCTTTTCATGTCCCTCTCTTTAAAAGCTGACCTGGAACCCCAACGAGGGCTGTAGCTGGATGAGGTTCGCGCGTTTGCCCAAGTTCGTCACCTTGGGATTGAGATAGAGCAGCTTGGTGTCCAGGACCAAGCCGAACGTCTTCCCCAGGTTCAGTTCCACGCTCAGGGAGGCCCCGAAGAGCGGCTCCGAAACGGTGTTTTCGTAGTATGCCGGATTGGAGACCGTCACGTCGGCGCCGGAGAACGGCGCGTTATCCACGATGTTCCAGCCCTCGAGGGAACGGAATTTGCCCGAAACATATCCGACCAGCGGGCCCAGGAAGACGGAGAATTTCTCCGTATCCAGGAGAGAAAACAACACGTAAGCGTAGAAGCTCGACAGCTGCGATTCCAGGTCAGTCGACTCGTTGAAAGAAACGGTCCGGAAGGTGTTTTCGAGGAACGGATGGGGAAGCGACATGGTGAACGCGCCGTCGGGGGAGAGCCTCCAGGACGTGAACCCGATTCCCACTTTCATGCGTGATCCGCCTAAGCCGAAATACTTTCCCACGCCGCCGTCAAAGGTGATGCCGTTCGAGAACGTGTAAGTTTCGGAGATCGAGCCCGTTTCGCCGTACAGAGGGAAATCGCGGCTGACCGACATGGTGGGTTTGAGGAAGACGCTGAGACCCAGGCTGGCCCGAAAGAAGAAATTCAACCGGCTTTCGTCGTCGAAGGGCCCCTCGAAGGCCTTTTTGAGCTCTTCCTTGGAGATCTCCCGGAACGGTTCCGCGGGGGCCTGTTCTTTGGCCGCCGGAACATCGCTTTCCAGCCAGAAGGTGAGCTTCAGGCCGTCCTCGGAGGCGCCGACGCTATGGGCGGGGTTCCGCTCGTCCAGATCGAAGACCAGCCGGGCGGTCTGTGGGGCAAACTGCCCGGTCCGGATGGACAAGACCCCGGAGACCCCGATGGGAAGGAACGACGGAGCCGTGATCTTGTCCACCGGCGTAAGGTCGAGGATCAGCCGGCGGGGCATGGTCAGAGACGATGTTTCATAGCTGAACTTTCCGTCGATTTTGATCGAAATGACGACCTTTTCCTCCACCCGGGCGAAGGAGATGTCCTGCAGCGTCGCGGCGGCCTGGGCGGCCAGGGGGGCGGCCGCGGCGAAGGCGGCAGCGATCAATCCGAGAATCAGGAGCGTTTTCTTCACGGGCTTCCTCCATGCAAAACAGTATGACGACCGAAGCCGGCCCTTCGATCCCGTCGGTGCGGAAGGCGGACGGCACATATTCGCACACCGTTCCGGACTCGATGGCTGCGTCGAAATAGCTCGATGCTCCAGTGACGAAGGAAAGTAGCAGGAGATTCCCCTAATGCCTCTTTAGGGAATCATTTATTCTCTTTTTCCAGTTCATCTAAAAGCCGCTTCACTTCCACGTAATGTTTATTCAAAGGCCGCTTCAGTTCAAAGTCATGGACGGCGAGCGCGGTCTTTTCCCTCGTCGGGTTAAAATCCTTCCACTGAGTGGTGGAGCGAGCCGTGAGGAACGAATCCAAGTCCTCTCGTCGGTAACGGAGAATTCGCCCCATGCGGACGTGCGCCAACTCCCCCGCCCTCGTGAGCCGAAAAAGTGTGGCGAGCGAAATTGAGAGATAAGCCGCGGCTTCCTTCGTTGAGAAAACGACCTTGGGCACGGTAGGGATTGTCTCGTTGTTTGTCATATCATGGGCCTCCCGTTATTAAGTCCTGCCTTTATCTCTGCGCGTTTTCTTGAATATTGTACTTGAGCAAAAGTGATTTGAGGAAGTTTTTTTAATCTTCATTCCAACTTTTATAACTAATATAAAATTATTAAGGCTGTTTGTAAAGTTTTTCATTATCATTAATTTCCCTACGTTTAATACCGAGTCCATAAAAACGCATTATGGGACACTTATTAAAGGAACATCTGCGGAGCCGCATGAGGAATCGCCCCGCAGGAAACGATCAACCTTGCCGATGATGGGCCGGGCCTCGGCGGGATCGGTCTGGGCCGGGCCGGCCGGAAAGCCCGGCGGCGGGGAGGTTGTCGGCACGAATCCCTTGGTGATAAAATGGTTAAAGAGAGTTGAGGAGGGCAACATGTCCAAGTTGCGTCCGAGAACCGTCCTTCTCGCCGTCATGGGGCTGGCCGTCTTTACCGCCGCCAAGGCCGACAAGCCCGTCGAATGCGTCTGGACAACGGCTCCTGTCCCCGTCAACGGCCTGCTGGCCGTATGGCCGGACACCGTCCTTCAGAGCTACAAGCATTTCGACCTGCGCTTCGGATTCATGAATGACGAAAAAAACCCCTGCGGAGTCGTCGCCTTCGACAACCCGAGATATCCGACGTCCTTGGAATTCTCCGGAATCACGATCTGAATCCACCCGGAGAAGGAAAAGAGGACGTATGGCCTGCGCTTCTATCAAAAGACGGCCACGGCGGACGAGATGATCGACCGGATCGAGAGCCAGGGGACGTCCCTGACCCCGGAGCAGAAAACCGGGCTCCGGGCCAGGCCCCGCTACCGGTTCTATGCATGCGATGCCGTGGACGGCAAAGGCGACCTCGTCCCCCGCAAGCCCGATGCGCCCGCCTCGGCCTGTCGCTTCGGGCGGGTCGAGAAATCCGTCGTGGTGGCCCTGGCCGTCCCGCTGGGCCTTCTCGCCGGTCCCGACGTCCAGCCCGCCTGGGACGCAAGCAAGCCGTTCAAGTTCGGCTTCGAATGGGGCGGCCTGAACAAGGACATGAAAAAGCAGATGGCCGAAATGGGCCCCGGGGAACCGATGTCGGGCGGTTCGGCCCTTACGGCCAATGTCTCGGTCCTCGGCTTCATGGGAGAACAAGGCGGAGCCATATTCGACCAGTCCTGCAAAGCTTGTCACGCGAGCATCGTCTCGCACAGCCTGCCGGACATCGGCGAGACGAACGTCCCCTACTTCGGAAACGCGGGATTGAGCACGGAAGGCCGGGCCTTGCCCCGCGCGCCCAAGTATGATTTTTGGATCGAACTGAAGCTGGGCGAGAAAAAATAGGGCCGCGCGCCCGGTGTGACACGAACACCCGACCAAAAGCCAAAAAACCACGCTTTCGGCTGGACCATTTTTACGGGATGAGGTCCCGGCCGCTCATGGCATAAAAATCGAAATCTATAGAAAGATAACTCCGCCGGCCCACTACTGGTGCATTCTCCATCCCCCGCCGACGTACAGGAGCTGTCCGGTCAGCCAGTGTGCCTGTTGAGGCCAGCAGAACGATCACCTCTGCGACGTCCTCAGGCATGCCGCAACGGCGAAGCGGAGTGTCTTTGGAAATCGACGCCTCTTGCTCCGGCGTTAGGTATCCGGTCTGTATCGGACCCGGAGCCACGATGTTGAATGTGATGCCGTATTTTCCGACCTCAAGCGCGGCTGAACGGCTGTAGGATTCGATGGCATGCTTGGTGGCGGCGTAGCTGATTGAACTCAGATGAGTATGCGCCGCATCGGTGCTGATGTTTATGATTCTGCCCCAACTGGCGCCGCGTTCCAAGTAGCGTCGGATGTACTCGGACATCATCAGAGCGTAAGAACGAGCGTTGACGGCGAAATGCTCGTCAGCCACAGAATCCGAAAAAAAGTCAACCGCGAAGCCTTTGCCTTCATCTCTTAAATTGAGACGCTTTCACTCCAGAATTACAGGGAGCATCGCAACCCCTTATTCTCCCTCTTCTAAGCCGGGATGTCTGATCGCAGTCGTCTCAGCTGATTTTTCAAACTCGCATTCATACTTAAAGCATGAAGAAGCGGGTTCCTATTTAGAGCTATAGTCGTTCCCGCAGCCGCTTACTCGATTTCCGGAATCCGACGGGTCAATTCGGCCCACTCATCTCCGATCGCCGCTTTGATGAGCTTGAGAGCTCCCGCGAAGACGGGTCCAGGTAAAGTTTGGCGCCAAATCCGTGTCATATTCTCTTGATCGACGGATCCCAGGAGTGGATAAAGCCAGCCGACAGTTTCGGGGAACCGCGCTGGCGGGATCTTTTGAGCCATTTTTCCGACGATGACGGCCTGATCGGGACGCGGAATTCTTTCATTGAATATCCTATAGAGATGCGAATCTTCTTTATCCAGATGGATACCCAAATGAAAACGAAATACGGCCGTAGCGCGCGCAGCAGCCAAGGGATCGATCTGCGTGACGGCGCTGTGGAGCGACTCGAAGATCGCGTCGAGGCCGCGATGGTCCCGCTCGTAAGCCTCGGCCACGAGGGGCGCGACGCCCTCGACCGCGGGGAAAACGTACGCCTCCTCGCCGGTCGCGTGCCAAACGAGGATCTCATTGAAGAAGCCGTGGCGCTTCGAAAGAAGACCCAAATCGCTTCGGCCTCGGGCGGCGTCGTACGCAGCGCCGTCCATCGCAGCCATGTCCTTGCGGAAGGCGTTGTGCATCGCCCGAATGGCATCCAACGGAACGGTCATATTTCCCTCTTTATGGAATGCATTGTAATTTAGCCGACACCGTCTGACAAGTGACCTGAACCCACTCAGTGGACCTCCGCTGAAGTGATCAATCTCGGCTCCAAAACCTCTGGAGCCGGCGGCCGATAACCCAAGGAGCTTTGGGGACGGAAGCGCTTATAGGCCCCGCCTCAATCCTCTTTGAGTTTAGGCAAGTATTCTCTATCGCATTTAGCGCAAAATGTTCCCTTTGTCGGTTTTGGAAACGATTGCGATTTAAAACGTCGAGGATTGACCCTCCCTCTTATAAACACTTTATCTGATCCACAATAAGGACAATTTCCGTCGACCGATCTTGCTATTTCGGATTTTTTCATTCTTCCCTCCTCCTCGATCGTGATCTTTTCGATCTGGCGGTGCTCTGAGTGACTGGATGGCTACATTGGCTCCTTGCGGGCTGCTACGGCGGTTGGGCGAAATCTGCCGAAGGAAATGGCCGCCATGCCGACGCGGCCAAAAACGAAAAAACGCCGGCAGCGTGATCGTTCAAAAAAGGACCGTTTGTTAAAAATCACATGATCGCCGGGAATTATTTGTCCTCGTGCTTTTTTTCATAAGTGAAGGCTTTCAAGAGCTCCATCGGGAGAGGAAAGACGATCGTCGAATTTTTTTCCGCGGCAATTTCCGTCAAGGTGCCTAAGAATCGGAGCTGAAGAGCCTGCGGATTCGCGGAAATCGTGTTGGCCGCCTGGAGGAGTTTATCGGCGGCCTGGTATTCGCCTTCGGCGTGAATGACCTTGGCCCGGCGCTCCCGTTCGGCCTCGGCCTGCTTGGCGATGGCCCGGACCATGTTCTCCGGAAGGTCCACCTGTTTCATCTCCACGAGCTGGACCTTGATGCCCCAAGGGTCCGTGTGCTGTTCGATGATGGCCTGGAGGCGGGCGTTCAGCTTATCCCGCTCCGAAAGGAGGTCGTCGAGCGGAACCTGACCGAGGACGCTTCGCAGGGTCGTTTGGGCCAGCTGAGAAGTGGCGTTGAGATAATCCTGCACATCAAGCACGGACTTGAGCGGGTCGATGACCCTGAAGTAGAGAACGGCGTTGACCTTCACCGTGACATTGTCCTTCGTGATGACATCCTGGGGGGGGATATTCATCGTGATGAGCCGCAGGCTGATCCTTACGATGCGGTCGATCGGGGCGAAGACCAAGATAATGCCGGGTCCTTTGGGTTTAGGCAGGACGCGGCCAAGCCGGAAAATGACCCCGCGCTCGTATTCTCTCAGGATCTTGATCGAACTCAGGATATAAATGACGATGAGCACGACGATGATGACCGGGTAAGATTCCATTTTTTTCTCCTTGCGGAGACCTTAAGGCCTCCCCTGACAGTATCGTTCAAGCTTTCGGATGTGCAGCGGCTTCCGCTCGCGGATGGAATCGGATGTCACCGGATGGATAGCGGCGGGGGAAAAAACAGGAAAAAGAACCAGAAAAATCAAAGCGGCGATATTTTCCCTCAAGTTGTTTTCATTATAAAAAGGGATCCCCCATCAAGTCAATATCGAAAGCGTGGAATGAGCTTCGCAACCGCTTCGTCTCTTCCTGCGACAACCTTTCCCTCCGTCATGGCGTAATCTTTAATAACAGACCCTCATGGAAAGGAGAACCCCCTCGGAGGAGGTTCCGTCATGCAATCGAAACCCGCCGCCTGCACTCCCGCTTGCCATGCGATGTCAGCTAAAATATCATGAGACCAGGAATCTTTCGCTTAAAATGAGGGCTTTTCATGGTTCGTTGGCTTGAGCGTTTGGGGCGTCTTTCACGAACGAAGCTCATAGGGATCTGCCTCGCGCTCTTGGCGTTGATCGGCTTCATCGATTACCTGACCGGACACGAGATGCTCTTCTCGGTGTTTTATTTGCTGGGGGTCGGGCTGGCCGCTTGGTTTGTCGGAAATCGTTTCGGGTTGTTAATGTCGGTTTTCAGCGTCGCCGTCTGGATCGGCGGGGATTTGGCCTCGGGAGCCCGCTATTCGAGCTCGCTGATTCCCATCTGGAACGCGCTCATCTTATTGGTGTTTTATTTCATCGTCGTCTGGCTTCTGACAACCTTGCGGGCGCTCCAGCGGGACCTGGAGACGCGCGTGCGCCAAAGAACGGCGGCCTTGACCCAGGAAATGGCCGAGCGTGAACGACTGGAAGGAGAAATCCTGAAAATCAGCGAAGGCGAGCGGCGGCGCATCGGTCATGATCTGCACGACAGCCTTTGCCAACACTTGACGGCCACGGCCCTGGCCGGACGGGTGTTGGGCGAGAAACTCGCGGTCAAGACGGCGCCGGAAGCCGCCGATGCCGACAAGGTCGTCGAGCTGGTGGAGGAAGGGATTACCATGGCCCGGAACTTGGCCCGGGGGCTTTCGCCTGTGGAAATGGAAGCGGAGGGCCTGATGACGGCCTTCCGGGAATTGGCCGCCAACCTGACGAAACGGAACAACATCCGTTGCACGTTTGAGATCGAGGCGCCGGTCCTGATCCACGATGATGCGACCGCGACACATCTCTATCGCATCGCCCAGGAGGCGGCCGGGAACGCCATTCGACACGGCCGGGCTAAGCGGATCGTCATCAGCCTTTCCGAACGGGGCGGCCGCCTCGTCCTCACGGTTGAGGATGACGGCCGAGGATTGACCGAAACCCCGTCCAACAGCGACGGCCTGGGCATTCGCATCATGGCCCACCGGGCCGCCATACTCGGCGGAACGCTCAGCGTCGAGCCGGCCGTCACCGGAGGGACCGTCGTCACCTGTTCGCTGCCCCGGATCGCCAATCCCGGAGAACACCCCGAGGACCAAGACCATGACGCCTGACGCCGGACCGTCCCCGAAAAGAATATTCCTCGTCGACGACCATCCCCTGGTGCGCGAGTGGCTGACCAACTTGATTCATCAGCAGCCGGACCTCACGGTCTGCGGCGAAGCCGAGAGCGCGCCGCAGGCCATGCAGGCCATCAACGCTCTCCAGCCCGACGTGGCGATCGTGGACCTCTCTTTGAAAGATTCCTCGGGCCTCGAGCTGATCAAGGATTTGCGGCGGACCTGTCCGACGGTCTCCGTGCTGGTCCTTTCGATGCACGAAGAGACCCACTATGCCGAGCGCGCGCTGCGGGCCGGGGCTTTGGGCTACGTCATGAAGCGGGAATCGACCACGAAGGTGATCGCCGCCATTCGCCGGGTCTTGCGGGGGGAGTTGTATGTGAACGAAAGCGTGGCGGCCGCCTTGACCGCCCAGTTCGTCGGCCGCAAGCCGCCCGCGGCCGCCACGCCGGTCGAGCGGCTCAGCGATCGCGAGCTGGAAGTTTTCGAGTTGCTGGGCCAGGGACGGGGCACCCGCCAGATCGCGGAGACGCTCCGGATCAGCATCAAGACCGTCCAAGCCTTCAACGCCCGCATCAAGGAAAAATTGAATCTTCGCAGCGCGACCGAATTGGTTCGCGAAGCCGTGCGTTGGCGCGAAAACACCCACAAAGGGTGATCGGAGCGCGGCTGTAGGGTCCGGCCCTACAGAAAAATTAGGCCGGGCCTCATCGACTTTCATCCCCCGGTCCGGAGATAATCCTGTGTTGGGAAAAAGGATCCATGGACCGCCTTCACCGTTTCAAGTCGAGAGGGAGACCCGCCCTGGCTGCGATGTTCCTGATGGGAGTGTCGATGCTGCGCGTCTCGTCCGCGAACGCGGGCTGGGCCGCTCAAGCGGCCTTGGCCAACGGCACTCCCGAGCGATTGTCCTTGGTCGAAGCCGAGCGCCTGGCTTTCGAACGGAACTGGGATTTGCTTGCGGCCAAAAGCGACGTTGACATCGCCGCGGCGCAGGAGATCATCGCCCTCGAGTTTCCCAATCCGGCGTTCGCCTGGTCTACGGCCAAGGTGCCGGTCAACGGACAATCCGCCGCTACGGCGGAAGGCCGCGGTCTGTGGGAGCGCAGCTACGACACGGTCCTGTCCATCAATCAGCTCTTCGAGATCGGCGGGAAACGCCGCAGCCGCCGGGTTTCCGCCGAGCAGGGCTTTCGAGCCGAGCAGGCCCGCTTCTCCGATGCCCGGCGGATGCTGGAGCTCGGCGTCACCAAGACGTATATCGCCGCGGTGCAGGCGGCCTTGAACGCCCGGACCCTGCACGATTCCGCGGACTCCCTGCGCCATGAAGCGGAAATCGCCGCGGCGCGGCTCCGGGCGGGCGATATTTCGACCGCCGACAAGAGCCAGATTGAAATCCTGGCCGATCGTTTTGACCTGGATTCCCGGGCTGCCGAAGCAGACGCCTTGCAGAAGCGCATCGCCCTGGAGAATCTCATCGGGACGGCCGTCCCCACGGGCCGCTGGGTCGCCGCGGACACTCTGGAAAATCTGCTGCAGCCAAAGGTCTTCGACCCGATTGATCAACAGCTTCCCGAACGTCCGGATTTGATGGCGGCGAGGGCTTCGCTCGAAAAGGCCGAGGCCGATCTGCGGCTGCAGAAAGCCCTGCGGATCCCCGATCTCACTCTTTCATTCCTTTACGAGCACAATCCGCCGGGCGGCGACCAAACAATCGGATTGGGGCTGTCATTTTCTTTGCCTCTGTGGAATCAAAATCGCGGGGCCATCGAAGCGGCGGCGGCCGCGCGTGTTCAAGCGGCCGGTCAGGTGGAGAAGATCCGCGGCCAGATCGCCGCGGATATCGCTTCGGCCCGCGCCGCCTGCGGCGAAGCGGCCGCACGCCTTGAGAACTACACCCGGGTCATCCGTCCAAAGTCCGATCAGATCGTGAAAACGATCTCCTACGCCTATGAAAAAGGCGGGGCCTCGCTGCTGGACCTTCTTTCGGCGCAACGCAACGACAACGAGGTCCGCCTGGCCGCCGTGCAGGCCGAGGCCGATGCCGCCGTCGCCCAAGCCACGCTGAAAGCCGCCCTGACGGCGGCCGAGGCGGTCTCAAGGACGGGAAGCGAAAAAGAATGAAATCGAAGTGGACGATTCTCTTTATGGCCGCCGCCTTATTGGGAATAGGATGCCGAGCGCCGAAAAAGCCCGCCGCAGATGATCCGTCCCCAAAAGTGGAGGGGAACACGGTCATCCTGCCCGACCATTCGCCCCAAATAGCTTCGTTGTCCCGGGAAACCGCCCAACCGCGCAAATACGCCGTCGCCCATTTGACGGGCCGGATGGTCTGGGACGAAAACGCCACGGTCCGCGTATTTTCCCCCGTCGCGGGACGCGTCCAGACCGTGCCGGCGAAATTGGGGCAAATCGTGGCGGCCGGCGACGGGCTGGCCGGGATCCTCTCCCCGGATTTGGGCCAGGCGCAAGCCGATGTCCGGAAAGCCGACGCGGATTTTCGTCTTGCCGACCGCAATCTCCAGCGGCTGCGCGATCTGTTTGAACACGGCGCCGCCGCTCGAAAAGACGTGGAAAGCGCCGAGGACGCCTATTCCGGGGCTCAATCCGAGAACGAGCGGGCCCTGGCCCGCCTGCAATTCCTGGGTGGGACCAACGGCGCCATCGACCAAATGTTTACCCTCCGGGCCCCTCTGGGCGGCGTTGTCGTGGAAAAGAACATCAATCCCGGCCAGGAAGTGCGCCCGGATCAAATGTTGGCCAACGCGCCCCAGCTCTTCGCCCCGTTGTTCGTCATCTCGGATCCGTCCCGGCTGTGGGTGTTGTTCGATGTTACGGAGCTGGATATGGCCGGACTCAAGCCGGGTCAGACGGTGGACATCCGGACCCGGGCGTTTGCCGGCCAGGTTTTTGCCGGCCGACTGGAAACGATCGGTGATTCATTGGACTCGACAACGCGGACAATGAAAGCCCGGGCGGCGGTTGCCAACCCGAACCGGCTGCTCAAGGCGGAGATGTATGTTTCGGTGGACGTCATCGGCGAGACCCAAGCCGGCGTGGACATTCCGGCCAAGGCGATTTTCCTCCGGAACGGCCAGAATTTCGTTTTCCTGGAGAAGGCTCCCGGCCGATACGAACGGCGGGCGGTCAAAAAAGGGGACGAGAACGACGAGATCGTCAGCATCCTCGAGGGGCTTCTCCCGGGCCAGCGGGTCATCACCGACGGGTGTCTGCTCCTGGAGTCTCTTTGGGAGGCGGGAGAGACCCCGTGATCGGCCGGCTGGTTATTTATGCCTTGCGTCATCGCGCCATCGTCCTGGCGCTGCTCGTCGTGTTCATTCTGGTGGGCATCAACTCCTACCTGCGGCTTCCCGTGGAGGCCTATCCGGACGTCACCAACGTCCAGGTCCAATTGATCACTCTTTTTCCCGGACACGCCGCGGAGGAAGTGGAGCGGCTGGTCACCATTCCCATCGAAAATGAAATGAACGGCATTCCCAAGCGGGCCTCCATGCGTTCCAGCTCGCTCTTCGGCCTCTCCGTCGTGACGATCGTCTTCGAAGACGGGGCCGATCGGGCCTACGTCCGCAATCAGGCCTTTGAACACCTGGCGACCGTGGCCCTGCCGGCCGGCGCCCAGGCCAGCCTTTCGCCGGATTCCACGGCCGTAGGAGAAATCTACCGCTATACCCTGGAAGCCCCTCCCGATTTTCCCGCGGTCGAGCTGAAAGCCCTGGAGGACTGGGTTGTCGAGCGCAAATTGAGGACCGTTTCCGGCGTCGTCGACGTGGTCGGGTTCGGCGGCCCCATCAAGCAGTACCAGGTCCTGATCGATCCGGCCAAGCTCAAATCCTACGGGGTCATGCTCAAGCAGGTCTTCGACGCCCTTTCCAACGGCAATCGGAACGCCGGCGGCTCCTACATCGAGCACGGGCCCGAGATCTACATCGTTCGCGGTCTGGGCTACGTGCGGAATACCGAGGACATCGCCGCCATCGCCGTGGATACCCGCAGCGGCACTCCGATCCGGATCGGGGACCTGGGACAGGTGGTCATCGGCGAGCGCCTGCGGCTGGGCCGGGTGGGCAAAGCGGCGCCGGGCCAATCGGACCAGGATGACGCCGTGGAGGGCATCGTCCTGGCCCGCAAGGGAGAAAACGCCTTGGATGTCCTGGAGCGGGTGCGGGCCGAAGTGGACGAAATCAACGGCGGCGCCCTTCCGGCGGGCGTCCACATGGTGCCCTATTATGACCGCACCGAGCTCATTCACCGCACCTTGCACACCGTGCGCAAGAACATGGCCGAGGGGATCGCCCTCGTGCTGCTGGTGCTGATTTTGTTTCTCGGCCTGGGCAATTACCGCTCGGCGCTCGTGGTGGCGGCGGTCGTCCCGCTGTCGCTGCTGGGGGCCTTCGCCCTGCTCGATCTGCGCGGCATTCCCGCCAACCTCATTTCCATGGGGGCCATCGACTTCGGCATCATCGTCGATTCCGCAGTGGTCATCATCGAGAATCTCCTGAGGCTGCTGGAGGATCAAAAAAAGACGTTCGCTTCGCTTCGGGCGGCCATTGTCGAGGCCGTGTCCCAGATGGGCCGGCCCATCCTTTTTTCCAAGGCCATCCTGCTGACCGCCTTCATCCCGCTCTATACGCTGCAGCGGGTCGAGGGCAAGATCTTCCAGCCCATGGCCCTGACCCTGACCTTCGCTCTGGTTGTCGGCACGATCCTGGCGCTGACCGTGGTGCCGATCCTATCCAGCTTCGCCGCCTCGCATAAGATCGCCTCCCGCAAATCCTGGCTGGTCCATCAGCTGCAGCGCGGTTACCGTCCGCTTCTGGAAAAGGCCTTGAAGGCCCGGTTCGTGATGCTCGGCGGCGCCTTGTTTTGCCTGGCCGCCGCCGGAGCCGTCGTTTCCCATGTCGGCACGGAATTCCTTCCCAAGTTGGATGAAGGCTCCCTGTGGGTGCGCGGCTTCATGCCCCAGACCCTGGCCCCCACGGAAGCGGCGCGGTTGACCCGCAAGGCACGCCAGATCCTGGTCCAATTCCCCGAGGTCCGCACGGTGGTCAGCCAGCTCGGCCGCCCGGACGACGGCACGGACACCAACGGCTTCAACATCGTCGAGTACTCCGTCGATCTCAAACCCCGGGAGGAATGGACGACCGCCCGCAACCGGGATGACCTGGCCGAAGCCATGAACCGCGGACTTTCGGTGATCCCAGGGATGTCTTTTCAGTTCAGCCAGATGATCGAAGACAACGTCAACGAAGCCGTCTCGGGCATCAAGAGCGAACTCAGCGTGAAAATTTTCGGGGAGGATCCGGATACCCTGCAAACCCTGGCCGACCGCATCGCGGCCCAGATTAAAACCGTCCGGGGGGCGGTCGACGTCGGCACCGAGCAGCTCCTGGGTCAGCCGCAGATCCAAATCGTCATCGATCGCGCCGCCATCGCCCGGGTCGGGCTGTCGATCTCCGACATCCAATCCGTGGTCGAAACCGCCATGGGCGGCGCAACGGCCACACAGGTTCTCGAAGGCGAACGCACCTTCGATCTGGTGGTCAAGATGGTGCCCGGGACGGTGTCCCATTTGGAGTCCATCCGCAGGATTCCCGTTTTCGGCTCCAACGGCGAACGCTTGACTTTGGCGGCCCTGACCTCCGTGGATATCCGGTCGGGATTCGACCGCGTGTACCGCGAGGAGAACTCCAGACGGATCGCTGTGAAATTCTCGGTGCGCGGGCGCGATTTAGGCTCTCTGATCTCCGAGGCGCAGAAGAAGGTCCGAACGCAGGTGGCGCTGCCGCAAGGCTACCGGCTGGCTTGGACCGGGGCCTTCGAAAACCAGCAGCGGGCCGTCAAGCGGCTGGCCCTCATCGTCCCCATCACTTTGCTGGCCATATTCTTCCTGCTGTTCACCGCCTTCGATTCGGGCCGATTGGCCTTTCTGATCCTGTTGAACGTGCCCTTCGCCGCGGTCGGCGGCATCGTGGCCCTGCCCCTGTCCGGATTGAACGTGTCCGTTTCTTCCCTCGTCGGTTTCATCGCCCTGTTCGGGATTTCCATCCAGAACGGGGTCATTCTCGTCGAACGAATACGGGATTTGCGCCGGAACGGATTGGGAATGATGGATGCTCTCCACGAGGGCGCCCTCTCGCGAGTGCGGCCGGTGATGATGACCGCCTTGATGGCCGCCCTGGGCCTGCTCCCCGCCGCCCTCTCCACGGCGGTGGGCGCCGAAACGTCCCGACCCTTTGCGGTGGTCATCATCGGGGGATTGGTCAGCGCGACCCTGCTCACCTTGTTCGTCCTGCCCGTGTTCTATCCCTGGTTCGAACCCGAGGAAACGGACGGCCGGCACGCCTCTTGAGGGAATCCCGTATCGAATCCGTTCAATAGCTGAGACGGAGGCGCAGGCTGTAAACCACAACCGGACCTCGGTCCTGTAATTTGCGCCTGGGGCCCAATTTCTCTATTCCGGAGAGGGTTTTGAATATTTGGCCAATGTCGTGGCTCAGTGGATTGATCATGAAGCCAATCATCAGGCGACAGGAGATGGAGTGGTTTTTCACCGCCGGCAGACTCTTTCCTTCGCTATTTGTAATTTCCGATCAGAACGAACGGCGCCCAGTAATACGGATGAGAATACCCGGCCTCATGGGGCGAAGGTGTCGAGCCGCCCGCGATTTTAACGCCGCGGTCGCTTCCCGTGGGCGGGGACACGACGGGCCCCCGCAGGAACGCAAGCTGGGCCTGGCGAAGCGCCTCCGCCTTTCCAGCGGCGGGCGCCTTGACCCATCGGGCATAGAAGTCGCTCATGATCCGGCTCGTACTCGCGTCGTTCACGTCCCACAGCGTGGCCAGCACGGCTTCGGCGTCCTTTTGCTGGGCGATCATGCCCAGACTATCCATCTCCAGTCCGTCTTTGGCCACGTCGCTTTTCGCCGTGCTGCAGGCCGAAAGGGTCAAAAGTCGCGTCCCGTGAAAACTGACGGCGGAGTCCTCGAGCCTTGAGAGGGTCAGCGGATATCCGTCCGGCTCGCCGGAATTCTCTCCGCCCAGCATCAAGTAGGGCTCCGTTCCGCTGCCGGTTTCCAGGACAAAGTGACTGGCAATGTGGACCACGGGAAAGCTCGACCCTGCGCCGAGCTCCGTTTTCAACGCCGCATACGTGAACCGCTCGTTTGACAGGAGGATTCCGTCCATCGGACCGTGGGACTCGGGCACGGCGGGATCGTGCGCCACGGCATCCAGCTCCGGCATCACGCCGGGCAAGGCCGGCAGGCCTCGATAGCTTTTCGACAACCCCATCGCCAGCACGCGGAGCGCAGCGTTGTTTTCGTCGGAGGAGGTTTTCATGTGCCCGTAGCTTTCGGGCGTAAAAAGGATGTTGTTGAACCGCTCGGCCAGGTAGCGGCTGCCGTCATACATCGCGGCCATGGGCAGGTAGCGCATGGCGCCGTCCAGCGACCAGAGGAGCGTCGGAACGCGGCCTTTTCCGGAAGAGCTCTGCTCCAGAGCGTTCAACTCACTTCCGAATGGGGCGATGGCCATCGCGTACAGCTCCGCCAGATGCGGCCTGGCATCGGAGGCAGGAGAGCGCAGATCGTCCCGAACCTGCAGCACTTTGCTGCGCAATTCCGCCGGAGACGCCTTGAGCTCGAACTTCTTGCGTCCCTGCGCCGTGACGACGATCGCGTAGGCGCGCTCATCGCCCAGCAGCAGCCGTATGCCCATCACTTGCGGTCCCAGCTCGGCCAGCGTGTTCTGCAGGCGGCTGACGTCCGATTTCTCTTTGCTCAATAAGGCGTTGGCATCCTGGGTCCCGGCCTTCTGCGCAAGTTCCGGATAAAGCGTCTTCCTGAAAAAGTCCGAAACCTCCGCGTTTCCCGCCTCGATCTTCGCTTCCAGCGTCTTCAGCCGGGCGGCTTCCTCGGCCGTCCGTGTCCCCTTGGCCTTCAATTCGGCATATTCCGCGCTCATGCCGGTCAACTCAACGGCCGTCTTCTCCGGGGCCTCGAGCCCGTTCTGCGCTTTTTGCTGGGCTGAGCTCAGCATCAAAGGATCCACCCGCTCTTCCGGATGATCCGCCGCTCCCCGAATCACCTCCTTCAGCTCCTGCTCCTTCAGCAGATCCAGCACCTGTTCGGCTTGGCCGAGCCGGTCAGCCTGCACCAGCAGCTCGGCCAGGATCCGGTAGGTCGCCGACTTCGACTGCGCGAATCCCGTCTGCAGATCCTTGTCCAGCCGGGAAATGTTCTTCCGTATCTGCTGGTAGCTGTTCACCGCATCCATCCCGAACAGGATGGCCTCTTCCCGGCGATGCTCGTTGCGGAAGCCGATCATCAAGGACGTTTCAATCCCGCCCTCGATCTCGGGGTCGCCCGCGGCCTTGGCCAAGGCCAGCGCCGCAAGCTTGCTCGCCAGCGCCTTGTCCCCATCCTTCTCCGCGGAGTAGGCCCAGCCGATGCAGCTCAAGGCCAGCGCTTCGCCCCGGCGATCCTTCACCTCGCGCCAGACGGCCAGCGCCCGGTAATCGAGATCGAGCGCCTTGTCCGCCTCCCCGAGGTCGGACCAGACTCGGCCGGCATTGTTCATCGTCGTCGCCTCGCCGCGACGGGCCCCGGTCTCGCGCCAGATGGGCAAGGCCTGGTCGAAGAACTCGAGCGCCTTTCGCCCTTGGCCCAGATCGGCGTAGGCCCTGCCGATATCGTTCAGCGCCAGCGCCTCGCCGTTGCGGTTTCCCACCTCGCGCCAGATCGACAGCGCCTGGTTGTAATCGTCGAGGGCCGTCTGATGCTGCCCCAAGTCGCGATAGAGCCGGCCTATGTTGTTCAGCGTCAGGCCTTCGCCCTGCCGGTTGCCGATCGCGCGCCAGGCCGACAGCGCCCGGCCATAGACGTCCAGCGACTTCTGCTTCTCCCCCAGGTCGGCATACGCCCGGCCCATGTTGTTCAGCGTCAGCGCCTCGCCGCCCCGCTCCCCCTCTTGGCGCCAGATCGGCAGCGCCTGGTTGAAATACTCCAGCGCTTCCTTTCCCTGGCCCATTTCGGAATACGTCTTTCCGAGATTGTCCAGCGTGCTGGCCTCGCCGGCGCGGCCGCTCGCATCCCGGACGTTCGGCAGCACCTCGCTCAGGCGCTTCATGGCCGAGAGCAGCGCTTGGCTGGCCTGCGGCCGGCCCTGCGTCTCGCCCTGCCCACGCCAGATCGATAGCGCCTCGTTCAGGCACTTCAGAGCCTCCTCCCTCCTTCCCAGCTCGTTAAAGGCCCGGCCCATATTGTTCAGCGTATTGGCTTCGCCCTGGCGAATCCCCAGCGAGCGCCACATGGGCAGCGCCTCATCGAACAGCCCCAGGGCCTTGTCCTCCTGCCCCACGTCGCTGTACACCCGGCCCAGGGTGTTCAGCGTCATGGCCAGGGCGGCCTGGTTGCCGGCTTTCTTTTCAATGGGCAAGGCCTCGTTCAGGTAGTCCATCGCCTTTTGCATCTTTCCCGCTTGCCGGTACAGATAGCCAAGGGCGATCAGCTCGATCACTTCTTCTCTCTTGCGCTGGGCCGAGCGCGCCGCCGCCAGCTTTTGCTCGTGCTGGGCGATCTGATCATGGAGCGGCGAACTCTGCCCGCCGGCCGCCGGCGTCGCCGCCAGCAGCCGGATCACCAGACAGGCCACAACGAGTATTTTCCCAGTTTGATTCATCTTGCTCACTTTGTCCGATCCCGTCATCCCCGACATGATCGTCCCCGGGGTATTCCTTTTCTCCGGGTGATGGCCGGGCGCGCAACCGCTCCGCCGATGATCTAGGGGATCCTGCGCAACCTCGCCGCCGACGCGATCAAACCGGCGCATGTTCGATCGTCAGGCTTATTTTACAGACGAGGAGATGATCGACGTGGTCTGCACTTCAACCTCGAAGGTGACGTAGGTTACGCCGGGCAGGGTATCGGCGGCGGCGGCGTCAATGTCCGGCTGCTGCGTCTCCCTTTTAACTTCTTGCGGAACGAGGCGGCCCTGGAGGACATGGAGATTCTTGAACTGTTCCGCGGCCGGCGCTCGATTGGCGGGTATCAGAATATAAGACCCGCTTTTCAGCATGATGCCGCTGACGGATTCCGGCGAACCGGTCTTTTGGATCGCATCCTGAGTAGCGAAAACGCGCTGCGGGTTGGATTTGATGACCTGCACGGGGCTGGCATGAATGGCGCCATAGAGGATGTTAAAGGATTGGAGCGCGGACATGGCTATGCCCGGCAGTCCGATCAAGGGCGCGAATTGGCCCAACCCTCCGATGATCGTTTGGATGATTTTATGGAACAAAGAATCCTTTTTTTGCGCTTCGACGTTCAACGCCCAGCGGCCTTGGCCGCCGGGAAGGATGATATTCTGCATTTTTTGCCAGGTCGGGTCATCCGCGACGCTGACGCTCTGAACGGAAGACGGTTTGGCGGCCGAACCGGGTTTCGCGGCCGGGCTCGATTTCGAAACCGAGCCGGATTTTGCAGGCGGGCCGGATCTCGCGGCGGTCCCGGCGGTCAAGCTTTTCGACTTCGACGCCGACTTCAAGGACAGCATTCCCGAAACGAACGTGTAAGCCAACGGTTCAATCACCGTCGGCAGGATGGCGCTCTTCTGCGCGACGTCCACCCGGATTTGAGCATTTTGAAGACGATCGAACGTGCTCTGGTCTTGAGGGGCGATTTTTATCGCCGAAGTGTTCAAGCTCACGGCGACATCGCCTTGCGGGATGAGCTTGTCGATTTCCAACGCGGCGGCGTTCTTGAATCCGTCCTTGTCGTTGAAATGCCAGAAAACAGGCTGAACATTGCTCTCATCGCCTCGCCCCCGCGTCGGGTGGACGATCGGTTCGGCATCGGAAGAGAGAAAGTCGGACCAGAAGTCGTACGTCTTCGCGTCATAATCGGGATTGATGTCCTGTACGCTGGATGGATCGGCCAACCCGGCCATGACCCGCGCCGCGGCCGGAGAAGCGCCAAAGCCCTGGACCGCTCCAATGGCCAGCAAGTCCTTAAAAAAATCTCTGCGCGTCTTAGACATGGGGAACCCTCCTGTGGAGCTGGGGAGCACGGAAATGAATTTCGTCTTTCCGCCGCGTGATGAACGGTCGCGCCAGGTCATGCATCGCTTTTACAATCGAGAACAATATTATGGGGCCGGCCGCGCAGCCGTGTCAACATCGGCGGCCGAGGACTCCGGCATTTGAATATCAGGCCGCAGAGGGGTATATTGAAAAAAGGGTACGGGAATGCCGAGAAGACGCGTCCTCTTCAGCGCAGGGTTTTCGATCGTTTGCATTCTTGTCGCGTTTTTGTCCGCCGGCGCCGAAACGAGGCGGGCCCTTCTCGTCGGAATCGACAAATATGATCCCCCCTCGGGCGCCAAACCCGCTCCCGCCAAGGCTATTCACGGCGCCGTTAAGAGGGTCGCCGTCAAAGGGAATTCCAAACGGCAGCCGTTTGACTCGCTCGACGGCGCCGTGAGCGACATGGACGCGGTGAAAATTCTCCTGCTGGACAAGTTTGGATTCCGCGAGGGCGACATCAAAACTCTCGCGAACCAGGAAGCAACGGCGGATGAGATCCTGAGCGCCATTCAGAAGCACCTGATCGATGGCGCCCAACCCGGCGATGTCAGCCTGTTCTATTACGCGGGCCATGGCTCGCGCATGCGCAATCTCAGTACGCCGAAGCAGTCGGGGTACGACTCGACGATTGTTCCGGCGGACTGGTGGCGAGGGACTCCGGACATCCGTGACAAGGAACTGGCTCGTCTATTCCGCAAGGCGGTTCAAAAAGGGATTGCCCTGACGATCATCGCCGACAGCTGTCACAGCGGATCTCTCCTCCGAGGCGGGTTAAGGGTGCGCGAAGTTCCGGGAGACGCCGGATTTTATGTCGAGGATCCTCCCGACCGCGATCAAGCCGGGCATTCACTTCCCAACCCCGAAGAGGAGGGGGCGCTGGTGCTTTCAGCGGCGCAAGATTATCAGAGTGCGGCCGAGATCGCCACGGACTCGGGCTGGCACGGCGTTTTCACCTGGGCGCTTCTGCAGATATTGCGCTATTCCCCGGAAAACGAGCCCATGTCCAGGGTCTTTGAGCGGGTCCGTGCGCTGGTGCAATCGGAGGAGCCGGTGCAGGAGCCGGTCATGGCCGGGAAGGGGCGGGCCGAGCGCGGCTTGTTCGGGCAGCCGGCGGATTTGACGAGGAGCATAACGGTTGCGGCCCGGAAAGTCACGGGAAACGCGGTTGAGCTTCAAGGCGGACGAGTACTCGGGCTGGCCAAGGGATGCCAGCTGGTGAGAATACCTCGATCATCTGACGAGGCGCCGGTCCGGATCGAGATAACGGATGTTCCAGGGCTGAGCAAGTCCGCGGCCCGGATCTATTCGGGGCCGCCGGGGAGTGTCCGCCCGGGAGACTTGTTTCAGCTCGACAAGTGGGTGCAGCCGGAAGAGGAAATTTTACACGTTTACCTCCCCCCCAACCCGCCGTCACTGGCGCGCATCATGGCCGTGGCCAAATCAGTGGCCGAGTTGCATCTGCCCGGCTGGGTGGAGGACCCGACCCTCACGCCGCCGGATTTCGTCATGGCCTGGAATGGATCGGAATGGGTGCTGGCGCCCAACGGTCCCGGCGGCGAGGCGATGCTGCGCTTGGGGACGGAACCCGACCCCGCTCAAATCCGCAAACGGCTGGCCGATTCCCCGTCGGCCCGTCTTTTCTTGATGCTTCCGCCGCCGGCGGAGGTTGCCGACCAAGTGCGCCTGGGGGCGGGCACGGCGCTCGACGCGATTGTTCCCGTGAACTCGATGGCGGGTGCGAGGTATGCCCTTGAGGGCCGCTATCGCGATGCGGGGCTCGAGTTCGCTTGGATCGCGCCCAGCGGAAGCGAGGAGGAGCTCAAGCGGATGGCCATGCAGCCCCGGATGCCGCTGAGGACCAAATGGTTGACGCTGACGGCGGGGATCGACGCCCCAAGGGGACTCGCGGCCCAGATTGAAGAATACGCCGTCCGCGTGGCCCGGCTTCGCGCCTGGATCGAATTGGAGCCGCCTCAAGCCGGCGTCCCCTTTCCGTACAGCCTGGCGTTTCAGGAAGCATCGTCGAAGCGGATGGTCATCGAGGGCGAGATGCGGCGAGGAGAGCGATATAAGCTTTTCCTCAAAGCGGATCCCGACCTCCTGCATCGGTTCGAGCAGGCCGGAAACAAGGTGCCGAGGCGATATCTCTATGTTTTCATCATCGACAGCGACGGCACGGGAACGTCTTTGTTTCCGGGAGCGCAAGGCAATGTCGAGAACATGTTCCCCCCCGACCAAACTCCGCTGCCTGCCGAGATTCCTCTGTCAGGCCGTGATTATGATGTCGAGATATCGGACCCGCTGGGCACGGATGTCTATTTCATGATCGTCAGCGCCGAGGCCATCGACCCGATGGTGTTCTCGTTCGAGGGCCTGCGGGGTGGGTCCGAGGGGCTGCGGGGCGGAAGCCTGAGCCGGCTGCTGATCGGGATTGGATCGGGGCAAACGAGGGGAGGCCAGCAGCCTCCGGCTCCATCTCAATGGTCGATCGAGAAGCGGGTCATCCGGAGCGTCGCCAAGTAGACCGGCCGCGGCGAAGGCGAGAGGCTTCATGAAAAAGAACCTGCTCGGACGCTGGAGCCTTATTCCCATCCTCTTCCTCCTTTTTGCGCCGGCTTCAACAGGGATCGTTTCGACCTACGACTTCACCACGGAGCGGGGCTGGCTGACCATGCCTGACGGCGTGCGCCTCTCGGTGACCTATTACCGGCCGACACCGAAGATGGATGGCGAGAAATTCCCTGTTCTGCTCGAAATGCTCCCCTACAGGAAGGACGATTTTTTCCGCGCCCGCGATTATTCACTCTATGCCTACTTCGTCCGCCGTGGTTTCGTGATGGTCAAGGTGGATGTGCGCGGCACGGGTTCATCGGAAGGCCGTCTGCCTGACCGGGAATATTCGGATGACGAGCTGAAGGATGCCGTCGAAATCATTCGTAATCTCTCGAAGCAGCCGTGGTCCAACGGCCGAGTCGGAATGTGGGGGATATCATGGAGCGGCTTCAACGCGCTCCAGGTCGCCATGAGACGGCCGCCGGGGCTGGCCGCCATCCTGGTCGCTCACGCCACGGACGACCTTTACAAGGACGACGTTCATCACATCGACGGCGCCCTGCACTTCGATCTCTACGCGCTCGAGATCGATCACGACAACGGCCTGCCGGCCTCGCCGGACTATCGCATCGACGAGGCCTATTTCGCCTCACGATTCGAAGCCTATCCGTGGATCCTGACCTACCTTAAACATCAGCGCGACGGGGATTTCTGGCGAAGCCGTTCGTTGCGATGGAATTACGGCGCGATCAAGGTTCCGGTCTTCATGATCGGCGGGCTTCTGGACGGATACCGCGATTTCGTCCCCCGGATGCTGGAGAACTCCAGTGTGCCGATGAAAGCGGTCATCGGACCGTGGAATCATGCTTGGCCGGACGATGGGGTGCCCGGGCCGAATTTAGAGTGGCGGCGCGAGGCGGTGCGATGGTGGGATCGATGGCTGCGGGGCAACCATGCGGGCATCCCGGCCGAACCGCGCCTGGCGATTTTCCAACGCGACGCGCATCCTCCGGACGCCGATTTGAAATGGACTCCGGGCGAGTGGCGATCCATCGATTGGCCCGTCAAAAATGCCTCAGGCCGCAGATTCTACCCGGCCTCCGGCGGCCGGTTGCTGGACCGGGCGGCCGGCGGCGCCGCGATCGACCGGCTGCGCTATCGACCGGCCGCGGGCATCGTGTTGGGGTCCTGGTGGGGCGAACCGACCGGGGACATGCGCGAGGCCGAGGGCGCCAGCCTCGTTTATGACAGCGCCGTGATCGGCGAAAAGCTGGAAATCGCCGGCTTTCCAACCGTGCATTTGAGAACATCCGTGGACGCCCCTCTGGCGCACTGGGTGGCGCGGCTGGAAGACGTGAATCCCCAGGGAAGCGTGGGCCTCGTGACCGGCGCCGTCCTCAACGGCTCGCAAAGGGATTCCCGACTCGATCCCAAGCCTCTCGTTCCCGAAGAAGTTTACGATCTCAGTTTTGATCTGCATTTCACGACCTGGACGTTCCGGCCCGGCCACCGCATCCGCCTCACCCTATCGAACGCCGCGTTCCCGATGATCTGGCCGACGCCGGACCCCATGACCATGCAGCTTCATGTGGGCACCGCCGCCACACGACTCGAACTTCCCGTCTCGCCCTCGGTCCCCTGCGCGCCCCCCTCCTTTCTCGCTCCCGAACCTCGGGAAGAGCTGAAGAACGTGGAGGAAATCGACGGTGAGGCTTCCGGCGTACTGGGGAATCAAGAGGTCGTCTACGGCCTCGCGGACCACACGGTGAATGTCAAGGCCGGTGCCGAGAGCCTGCTGCGCGCGCCCGATGTCGAGATCCGGACAATCTGCCGGACGGAATACCGAACGAATGAAAGGACGCCGTCGGATTCGGGGTTTCGGGGGGAGCGGGAACACCAGGTGAAGAAAGGCCTTCAGGCGTTCCGGTTCAAGACGACCATCGACATCCGCTCCGACAAAAGCAGCTTCTTCGTTGTCTTCCGCCGCGAACTGGATCTCACGGGGCGGCCGCCTCTGATCAAGGAATGGAGGGAAACGATCCGGCGGGATTTCCAGTAGAACGGCGCCGATTCCCTTCTTGAATTCTCGGCCGGACCTAGAAGCCCAGCCGCATGCTGAGCGACCATTCCGCCGTCGGTGCCGGAAAATAGGAGTAGCCGTCCGGGTCGGGCTCCGTAAACCCGTAGTAGAAAACGTTGAAAATATTGTGACCCGAGAGGAGGAGCTCCAGGGGCGTTCCGCGGAATTGAAATTTGTATCCGATGCGGACATTCACGAGCGCGTAGGGGTCCGTTCGTCCGTACCCGTTCGGAAGAATCTCGTTTGTCGAATCGACGTACCAGGCGCTCATGAATTCCAGCGCCGCCCCCACGATCAAGCCCTTGGTGAGGTGGTATTCCGCGTCGGCGTAGAGCTGGTGCTGGGGGATGTTGGGGAGCCAAGTTCCGTTGAACGTTTCTCCGGCCAGGGTTTCGACGGTTGTGTACTTGAAGTGGGAATACGTATAGGACAGCCTCAGGGCCAGCGGTTCGATCGGAAACCAGGACAGGGATGCCTCGATGCCGTACCGCCTGGTCGGGCCGACGTTGCCATAGAAAGTCTCGAGGGGCCGGCTGGCCATCCGGTATCGGCCGAAATCGTTCTCCGTATCCAGGTGGAAAAGGGCGATGTCGAAGCTGAGGGCCCGGGTGAGGAATCCCCGCGCCCCGATCTCCTCGCCGGACGAGGTGGCCGCGACCAGATGGGCGTTGAAACCGCCGAACGAATACGGATTCTCGATGAGCTCTTCGGTCCCGGGCGGCAGGAATCCCGTTCCCCAGCTGGCGTAAAATCCCAAGTCGGCAAGCGGGTTCCAGGTGACGCCGAGCCGGCCGGTGGCTCTCTCATAGGCGACATGGCTGGAGAGGTTGACCCCGCCGGCCTGGAGATCATCCGTGAGCGCGTCGGTGACGCGATCGTAGCGGACGATTCCTGAAACGCCCCAAGAAGGGCCGAGCTCGACTCGGTCAAGGACAAAAACGCCCGCGCCTGTCTGCGTCACGCGCTGGTTGGCCAGGAGTTCGGGCCCCTCGGCCGCGCCGCCGAGGTTCGGATGCTTGATCTCGTCAAACGCCTGCCAGGACAGATCCGCTCCGGCGCTCAAGTGGTTTTTGAACCATCCCTCGCCGGCCTTGTGGTTGATTTGGAGCGTGAACCCGGGACTGTCGATGGCGCGATGATCGACGGCGTCCGGATCGGATTCCGTGTACTTCGTATGACGATAATGGGCCGTTACAGCCAGGTCGAGGTTTGGCGCCAGGCCGATCGTCCCCGTCACGCCGCCGTACGCTCGCTGGGTCCTATAGTACTCGTTGTAGGTGAGGGCATCCGGGTTGGCCAGGTGGCGCAGGACCTCGGGATCGGGGCTGATCTCGTCAAGGCTGAGGCCTTCAGGATTCTGCTCGAAGTAGTTCGTCCAGCCGAGGATGGCCGTGATCTTGACGGTCGGGCTGAGAGTGAAGGCGAACTTGCCGCGGGCGTTGTCGGCGCTGTATGCGGATTGCTGGCGGTAGCCGTCGCCGGAGAGCATGGAGCCCGTGACGTCATAATTCATGATGCCGATCGTCCCGCCGATTTCACCAAGGCCTTTTTTCAGGCCGAACGATCCGCGTGTGAGCTCGACGCCGCCGGAGACCGGATCCGGTCCGCCGTCGCGAGTCAGGATATTGAGGATCCCGCCTTCCGAACCGCTTCCGTAGAAGGCCGCGGCGGCGCCGCGCAGGACCTCGATCCGTCGGACGGCGGCCCAATCGATGTCGTAAAAATCGTCGACGTATCCGGAAGGATCGTTGAGCGGGATGCCGTCGACGAGCGCCTCGATGCCGCGGGTGCCGCGCTCCGTCAAGATGCCCTCGCCGCGGATCGAGAGGTGGACGCGCTCGCCGTCGACCTGGTTGTCGACCTTGACGCCGGGGATGAGCTTCATGACTTCGTCGAGGCCGATCGTCCGCGGCATCATGTTGAGGATGGGGGTTTCGATGACCGTGGTCGCGGCGGGATTTTGTTTGAGAGGGATTTCAACGCGCGGCGCCGTGACCGTGATTTCGACGTGCGGCTTCGGCGGCGTCGCCTCCTTATCCTTTTCGTTCGACTGCTGTTCGACGGTTTTCTTTTCCTTGGCCGGGTCCTGGCCTTGATCGGAAGGATGCAGGACCGCCAACGATCCAACCAGCAAATGGAGTGAGAAAATGATCCCCAACGATATCGTCCGGGGTTTCAACAATGATTTTTGCATGGAATTCCTTTCTGATAAGTTAGACACACGAAAAGCCGGGATTCTTCCCTGATTGGAGTCTCGAACTTTCACTTCACGGGTGATAGAATGAGCGCGGACAAAGCCGGCGATAGGCCATAAAAAATTAAGGAGTTTCCAGGATGAAAATGAACAGGAACGCGAGTCGGATTTTGATGTTGACGCTCTTATTGTTTTCTCTTCCCCGGCCGGGCGTCCCGTGCACCTCCATTTTGGTAACCAAAGGCGCTTCCGCCGACGGATCGGTGATCATCACCTATTCCTGCGACGGAGAATTCCTTCCCCGGTTGCGGCTCTATCCGGCTGCGGATCATGGACCGGGCGAAAAAATTGAAATCATGGGATTCGGAGGCAAGCGCGGCGAGATTCCCCAGGCCGCCCATACATACCGAGTGGTCGACCTCATGAATGAATTCCAGGTGGCCATCGGGGAAACGACCTTTGACGGCCGCCTCGACCTCGTCAACCCGGACGGTCTTCTTCCTTATTATCAATTGATGGTCATCACGCTGCAGCGGGCCAAGACGGCCCGCGAGGCCATCAAGGTCATGACCGACCTCGTGGACCAATATGGCTACGCCAGCACGGGGGAATCCTTTTCCATCGGCGACAAGGAGGAGGCCTGGATTCTGGAGATGATCGGAACGGGAAAGGGCGGACGGGGGGCCGCTTGGGTGGCCCAGAGAGTCCCGGACGGCATGATCTGCGCTCACGCCAACATGTCCCGCATCGGCGAATTTTCGCTGAACGACCCTGAAAATTGTCTGTACTCGAAAAACGTCATCTCCTTGGCCGTGGACAAAGGCTTTTACAACTCCAAAAACGGGCCCTTTAATTTTTCACTGGTCTACAATCCTCCCACGGAGGAGCAGGTCCGATATTCCGCCCGGCGGGTCTGGAGCATTTTCCGTCGGGCCGCGCCGTCGTCGAATCTTTCCCCCGACTTCAGCTCGTCGGTCAAGAACGCCAAGCCCTATCCGCTCTGGATCAAGCCGGACAACAAGCTTTCCGTCCGGGACGTCATGGCCCTCCATCGGGATCATTATGAAGGAACCGTTTATGACATGACCAAGGATCTCAGCGCCGGACCTTTTGGGGCCCCGGACCGCTGGCGGCCCGTCACCTGGGAAGTGGCCGGGAAGGCCTATTCATGGGAGCGCCCGATTTCGACCCAGCAAGTCGGTTTCATTTTCGTTTCTCAAGCAAGGTCCGCCGTCCCGGACTCCATAGGCGGGGTCTTCTGGTATGGAATGGATAATCCCTTCACCAATTTCTTTGTCCCTCTCTACACCACCATGACGGAATTGCCCGAAGCCTATACCAAGGGATCCATCCGGTCCTTCAGCCGGGACTCCGCCTGGTGGACGTTCAATTTTGTCGCCAATTACGCCAACTTGCGATACAGCGACATGATTGTGGATATCCAGAAAATCCAGAAGGAAATCGAGGATTTGGAATTCGGCCTTCAATCCGCCATCGAACAAAGCGCGCTGAACCTGCTGACCTCCGATCCGAAGATGATCCCGGTTTTCCTGACGCGCTATTGCGTTGCCAACGCCCAGATGAACCTCGATCGATGGTGGAAGCTGGCCGAGTTTCTTATCACCAAGTATAACGACGGCTATATTCAGGACGAAAAAGGAAATCCCCGGGAGGTCGGCTATCCGGAAAAATGGCTGAAGGAGGAGCTGACGAAGAATCCGGAAAAATTCATTCTCAAGGATAAGCCGAAAAAAGACAAAGAACAATGAAATTACGCAGAGCAACGATCAGCGCGTCTTTAGGGTTCGCCTTTCTTTTGGTGATCGGCGGGGGGCCGGGCCGCGGCGTGTTCGCCCAGGACCGCGACCCCAAAGACACGGCCCGCCGGCCGCTCGAATACACGAGGGCGCACTATACCAAGTTCGACTACCGCATTCCGATGCGGGACGGAGTCAGGCTTTTCACCACGGTCTATGTTCCCAAAGACTCCGGCCAAGCCTACCCCATTCTGATGGAGCGCACCCCCTACTCCGTGTCGCCGTACGGGATTGATAATTACAGGCCGGTGCTCGGACCGTCTTCGGGCTATGAAAAGGAAGGCTTCATTTTCGTCTATCAGGATGTCCGCGGCCGGAATCTGTCCGAAGGCGAATTCATCGATATCCCCTTTCACAAGACGCATCTCGCCGGCCCGGCCGACACGGATGAGAGCACCGACACGTTTGACACGGTCGACTGGCTGGTCAAGCACATCCCCGGCAACAACGGGGCCGTCGGGATCTGGGGAATCTCCTACCCGGGCTTCTTCGCCGCGCACAGCCTGCTCAATGCCCATCCCGCCCTCAAGGCGGTCTCGCCGCAGGCCCCCATGGGAGATGTCGGCAACGGCGACGACGCCTACCACAACGGGGCTCTCTTCTTGGCCGCCAATTTCGGTTTCTACAGCGCGTTCAAGCCTCGTCAGGGGGGGCCGGCACGGCCGGAGATGTCCTCGCGCCTCAATTCCGGGACGCCCGACCAATATGATTTCTATCTGAAGATGGGCCCTCTCGCCAACAGCAACAAGCTCTATCTGAAAAACTCGAACGCCTACTGGAACGACACGCTGGCCCATTCCTCCTATGACGAATTCTGGCGGGCCCGCGCCCTGGTGCCGCACATGAAGGACATCAAGCCCGCCGTCCTTTTCGTCGGCGGCTGGTTCGACGCGGAGGACCTCGGCGGAACGTTGAAATTGTTCCGGGCCCTGGAGGCCAACCAACCGTCGTCGCCCGTCACGCTGATCATGGGCCCCTGGCCGCACGGCGGCTGGGCCGGCATGGCCGGCGACAAGCTCGGCAACCTGAACTTCGGGTCGATGACGGGGGAGTATTTCCGGGAACAAATCGAGTTGCCGTTCTTCCTGGATCACCTCAAAGGCCAGGGCGCCGGCCTGAAGAACGCGAAGGACGGCCGTCTGCCCAGAGCCTGGCTGTTTGAGACGGGAACCAATGTGTGGCGTCGCTTCGACGTCTGGCCGCCGCGCGAAGCCCGCGAGAAGGCCTTCTATTTCGGCCCGGGCGGCAAGCTCTTCTTCGAGCCGGTCGCGGGAACGGGCGGCGACTTCGATGAATACCTGAGCGACCCGGACAGGCCGGTGCCCGTCATCGGTCATATCGGGTCGGGCATGCCGTACGATTATATGACCGAGGACCAGCGATTCGCCTCCGAGCGGCCGGATGTGCTGGTTTATGAGACGGAAGCACTCGATCATGACGTCACGATCGCGGGTCCCCTCACCCCGGTCCTGAGGGTTTCCACGACAGGCACCGATTCCGACTTCGACGTGAAGCTCGTCGACGTCTATCCCAACGATTATCCGGATCCCGACCCCAACCCGACGGGGATTCATATGGCGGGCTATCAGCAGCTCGTTCGAGGCGAGCCGTTCCGGGGGAAGTTCCGCCAAGATAGGGCCAAGGCGGAACCATTCACGCCCGGCCGGCCCGAAAAAATCGAGTTCGTGATGCCCGATGTCTTCCATACGTTCCGGGCGGGCCACCGGATCATGGTTCAGATCCAAAGCTCCTGGTTTCCGCTGACGGACCGCAATCCCCAGAAATTCATGGACATCCCGCTCGCCGGCGAGGCCGATTTTCAGAAAGCCACCGAGCGGGTTTATCGGGGCGGAAAGGACGGCTCACGCCTTCGAGTCCTGGTGCTCGAATGAAAATGTGAGCGGGACGGATCTCCTCCCCGCATCGTTGCCCCGATCGGAAGACGGCGTTTAGGGCCGGAAAACCAGCCTTCCCGCCGGACCATTGTTCAGGGAGGAGGTCCCCCGTCCTTCAGATGAACGTATCGTTGGCTTACTTGTTGGCGTTGGCCGCCAAGGCCGCCAGCTTAATTTCCGCATAAGCCTGGTCGAGAAGTCCTTTGGCCTTGGCTGCATGGCCGTCCATGTCATACTCGTTGGCCACCTGCGCCGCCGTCACTTTTTGGATGGCTTTTTCGATAAATGTCTGGGCCGCCCAGAGATTCGGGTGACGCTGGCGGCTTACGTTCTGGGCAAAAACAGCGACGACGACGAACAGAAACACGATGACGACGAAGCTGGCGAAAAGCTTTTTGGGGAACCGTGATTTCATTTTGCTCTCCTTTCATTCAACCGGAAAAATATTAATCAACAAGGCCTGACGTGTCAAGGGGCGGTGGGCTGCTTGACGATCGACCCTGACGAACGGCGTCTTCCTTGTCCTTGATGTCGGTCAGAATGTCGATCCAGCGCTGGATGGATGCGCCGCGCTCCGACTTCTCGGGTAATCGCCCCAGAAGTTCCTTGTATTCCGCGATTGCGGCTTCCAGATCGTTCAAGCCGACCGAGCAGTCCGCCACCATCAGCCAGGTCGCCAGGCGCTGATTGTCGAAGGTCGCCGGGTCGAGCTTGATGGCTTGGCGGCCAAGGTCGCGCGCCTTGGCGAATTCGCGCCGCCCATAGAGAACCGCAGCCAGGCGCTCAAGATGAAGCGCCCGCTGCGGCGCCGTCTTCGCTTCGACCAGCTCGAATTCCAGCTCTCGGCGGAGCGTTCCGTCGGCGGGGAGAGATGACGCGTCGGCCAGATCCTTGCCGTTCCAGGCCGCCTGGAGGACGTACCGGCCGGGCGGCAAATCGGCCTCGGCCGGGATCATCCAGACTCGCGACGGGTTGCCGATCCCGACGGGCCCGTCATCGGGAACCAGCAGACTGGGCCAGTCGAGTTTTACCCCGGCGGGCTGTCGACGTCCGTCGGTCTGGATCGCAAACAGGGACAAGCTCATCGCCTCGGGCCACCGGGGCGAACATTTCGGCCACTCGACGGCCGGCGCGGCGGCCGAATCGCCCGGCCCCTGGGCGAGCCGGCGATAGGCCTGTCGGCGGGCCCTCGGACTGACCAGGCGAACGGTGATGGGCAGCGGGTCTCCGCCGTAGAACTCGTCGCCCGGGAGTTCGACAGACAGGTCCAGGGCCGGCGGCGGCGATTCGGGCGCGGGCGCAAGGGCCGCGGCGCCGGAGGATTTCGAAAGCACATCCGTCGCGGCCGGGTTCGATCCGGCCTGCTCACGCGGCGAATCGCTCTTTTCCTTCGATCGGCATCCGGCGGGGGCCAACATCGCCGCCGCCACAACCACGATGGCCGCGCCTCGAACAAAAACGTCGAGTCTCATGACGCTGCTCCCGTTCCACGGCCTTTACGAACCGCGATGATCCGTGACCTGGATATTGGACATGCAGCCTGGGCTTTTCACCGTGAGCGAACCCGTGCAGAAAATGAACGGCAGGGGGTCGTACCGGTGAAGCCAGAACGGATCGCCGGCGTCCCAGGCTTTATCGTGAACGTCGGGATATCGCATGATGCACTGCCTGTTGCCGTCCGTCTCCCCCGCGTGGTGGGGCGCGCCGACTCCGTGGCCGATCTCGTGCGCGATGGTGACCCGCGTCTGCCAGGCGATGCTCTGCTGATACTGGCCGGGGTTGGCCTTGTCGAAATCCTTGAGGGCCTTGGCCGGATCCCCGTGGTGCGTCTGCGCCATGCACGTCTCGCCGATCAGCCAGATGTCGGTGCCGATCATCTTCGGATACACCGTGACCTGGTAGGCATCGGAGGGAGAGCTCACGGCATTGTCGGCGACTCCGTCCGGGAACGTCCTGCCGAAAACGTGATCTTCCAAGGAGGCCGGGGGAAGATTCTTTTGGGCCATCAGGGCGGCCCAGCCGGGCGGCGACTGTTCTTTGGTCGACGGGTCGACTACGAAATCCAGGGCGTGCTGGTCGGTCTTGTGGCCGTAGCCATGGTTGAAATTGACGATCCGTTTGTCGCCGCTCGATGAGCCGTGGCCCGTCCATAGATCATCGCTGTCGAGCACGACGGTGGCAATGCTGCTCGCGATTCCGAAGAGACCCAGCCCCCCGCTCTGGCAGGCGAAGTCGGATGGATCGAAGATGAACAGGTACTTCCGCTCGGGCTGAAGCCGCTGATGGCCCAGCGATGAGCGAAAACCGCGGTATTTCTCATACAAGGTGATCCCGTCGCCGTCGCAGCGCTGGCCTCCGACGCTGGCGCCGTCCCATTCGGCCGGGTAGTTCTTGCCGAAGACCCCCACTTCCTTTTCCCAGGCATCGGCGATGTGATTGTGGTTCTCGTCCTGGGGGATGACAAGCTGCGACTTGTCCGCATGGCCCTTGACATGTCCGACGACGGACTGCCCGTTGTCCAGCTCCGCCGTGGCGGTGAGCTCCGTGTATGCGCCGAAATCGAAGCAATCCAGATCGACGCCCAGCTGCGTCGGCGGGCTGCTGGCCACGGCCCGCTGGCCGTCGCCGTCGACTTTGAACGGATCGGACGGCTTGATGCGGAAATCATAGTCGTCCTTCGCCTTTTTCTGCGAAGGCCAATTCATGCACACGCCCTTCTCCCTGGACGTGTTGCACAGCTGTACCGTCAATTTCTTGATTTTGGCATCGGGCGGCACGCCGGGCTGGTTGAGCTTATGGACGTCGATCCTGACGCTGAAGGGGCTGCCGGGCGTCTGTTCATCCTGGCCGCCGAAAGGCTGCCATTGTTCGTAGCCCTCCTGCGGGATGAGGTCCATCTCGGCCGGAAGCAGCCCTTTGTCGCTGATGGTCCAGGTCACCTGCAAATCGGCGGTCTGTGTGCCGTCGCCGATGACGCCCAGCTCGCTGAAGTATTCCGACCCTCAGCCGATCGGTCCTTCGACCTTGTCGTTCCAGACATATCGCGCAGAGTGATTCGCGAAGACCGGCTTGGACCAGTCGGCCTTGACCATCAGATCCTTCTTGAACTCCATGTCGTCCATGGCCAGGCCGATTGCGCGGCTGATCATCCGCGGCCCGTTGCCGCCGGGGTCCTTGTACGGCGTGGTCTGACAGTAAATGCCCAGTCCGCTGCGCTTTTCCGCCGGCGGAAAATTGTCCGGCAGGCCGACAAACAAGTCCGTGTGCTTGTCGTCGCCCCGGAAGTCGATCGACGGGCCGTGCGGCTTATCGCCGCTTGGGGCCGCCTCGTAGGTCCACCAAGCCTGGTAGGACATTCGGTGCGGCGGCAGGTCGCTGATGTAGGTATAGCTGTCGCTCTGATTGCCGCCGCCGGCGAGCAGGCCGCTCGCCTGGCTGTCGATCTCTTCGAAGTACGGATGATTGTCTTCGACCTGGACGACGCGGTAATGGGTGACGCCCCAGGCCTGCGCGTAAAGGCCGTCGCAAAAGTGGCCTTTTTTCTTGACGGTGCCCATGGCCGGCGTCGTCTCGTCGAACGGTCCGGAGAACGTGAACTCATAGCCCGACTCGGCCCGGATCGAGGCGCAGACCGTTACGGTGATCTCGCGCCCGCCGCCGTGATCCAGGCCCAGAGCCGGCCCGGGGCCGGGCCAGCGAGTCGCCAGCCCGAGGATCGACGCCGAAATGACCGTAGCCTTCCTCAAGAACGCCTTGCAGACATTGTTCATGGCGAACTCCAGATTGTCTGTCGCGGGTTCGTGAATCCCCGTCCTCAGGGGAGGGATCGGCCTCACCATACACCATCGGGCGGCGGATCCGCAATATGGGGAGATAGGCCGAATTCTCGATCACTTTTGGCGGCGAACCCGGATCGATAGAACCCAGAGCGCCGCCAGGCCGAGGCTGTATTCCCAGACCTGCGTGGTGAGGTGGATGACCAGCGCCGTCAAAAAAGGATTTTCGAGCACGAGGCCGATCTTCCCCGCCACCAGGGCGAAGGCCGCCTCCCACGTGCCGAAACCGGCCAATCCCTGGATCGGGAGAAACGAGGACAGCTCGGCCCCGGCGATGCCGAAACTGAACAAGGAGAAGGACCTCCAGGCAAAACCCGCGCCGGTCATGCCGGCGAAAAGAACGTAGAGCGACACGTACTTGGCCAGCTTGACCATAAAACTCAAGCCCAGAAGCTCGGCCCGTTCGCGGGCCTGGCCATGCCTCGAAAAGTAGTCTTCGATGGATGCGAAGACGGCGGTCGTCTTGCCCCAACGAAAGCGCCTCAGCGTTCGACGCGCCAGGCCGGCCGCTGGCCGGACCAGGAGGATGACGGCCAGGGATACGGCCACGATCACGACCAGGCCGGCGGCGATGGGACCCTTGGGGATCGCCCCGCCGAACGACCTCAAGAAGAAAAAGGCGGCCGTCCCCAGCATCAAACCCAAAGCCAGGGCATCATAAAAAACGGCGATGATGAAACTCGAGGCCCCTTCCTCGAGGATGACGCCGCGCCGGCGGACAAGGTAGGCGTAGAAACCGAGCGCCGCGGTCCGGGCCGGAAGGAGGTCGACCGAGAAATTCTGCACCAGCGTGATGAGGAAGAGATCACCCGGACCGATCCCTTTTCCGAGGAGAAGCCGAAAACGGGCGGCCCGGACAACCGTCCCCAGAAGGGAGAAGACCGCGTAGAGACCCACGGCCCAGAACGAAAGGGAGGCAAAGGCCTGCCGCAACTCGCCCCAGCTTGTCCTGCGGAAAAAAATGAACAGAATGGCGGACGTTAGGAGAAGGGGCAAAACGATCCGCAGCGGATATTTCTTCATGGCGCGGCCCATGTCTCTTTCTATATGTGCCCTTCTGGCGATTGTCAACCGGAAAACGACAGGCGCGGTTCGAAAAATGAGTGAAGATCGGGACCGTTATCGGGCTTGGTCCCGCTCTTGGACTTGGGCTAATATAATCCCTGATGGAAAACAAAAGAATCCTGGCGCTGGCCCTCGCGATAACGGCCATTTTTATGCTTGTCGAGGTGATCGGGGGCTTGCTGAGCGGGAGCCTGGCGCTTATAGCGGACGCCGGGCACATGTTCACGGATGCGGCGGCCTTGACGCTCAGCCTTTTTGCCTTCCGGCTGTCTTCCCGTCCCAGGACGGCCGCCAGGACGTTCGGCTGGCGCCGGTTCGAGATTTTCGCGGCATTTCTGAACGGGATCGCGCTTTGGATGGTCTCGGGACTCATCGGATATGAAGCCTTTAGAAGATTGAAGGCTCCCCCGGAAATCAAGAGCGGCATGATGATCGTCATTGCCCTCCTCGGCCTTTTATCCAACCTCGCCGTCGGAGCCGTCTTGTTCCGGAGCCGAGAGAGAAATTTGAACGTCAAGGGGGCCTTCCTTCATGTGCTGGCCGACGGCTTGGGAAGCATCGGCGTCCTGGCCGCGGCGCTTCTCATAAGATGGACAGGCTCTTTTGTTTGGGATCCCCTCGTCAGTGCCGGCGTTTGCGTCCTGATCCTGTGGAGTTCCGGCCGGTTGATCAAAGAATCATTTCATGTTTTCATGGAAGGATCGCCTGCGCATCTGGATATCCCCGGCCTGAACAAATCGCTGGCCGGGATACCGGGAGTCGTGGATGTCCATGATCTCCATGTCTGGACCATCACATCCGGCTTCGTTTCCCTGAGCGCCCACTTGAAAATCCTTAAAAATCAGGACGCCCGGGAAATCCTTCGAAAGGCGCATGACGTCGTCTCAGCCCGATACGGCGTTCTCCATACGACCTTCCAGCTGGAAATCGCGGCCGAGCCGGGCTGTGAGACCGGCTCCTGCTTGGAGATTGCCGATCACTGATGGAGGGAACCAGTCGTCTTGATCGGCAGGATTGTCAAAAAAGGTCCTGGAATTCCGACGTTCCGGTTGATACAATGATCTCAGACAAATCAGAAAGACCGTGAACGGTATGGAAAAACGGGAAGAAAGTAAACCGGAACAAAAGATTCTTAAGAATCCGATTCTCGTCGCCTCAAGTCAGATGATCAGGATTTTGGTCGTCATGGCCTTTGCTCTCTTGTTCGCCCTGTTGTTCGGCCTCTTCTTCGGCATTCCGGGAGGGCCGGCCATCGGCATCATCGTCGGCTTGATGGCCGGCATCGTGGCCGGCTTTATCTTCTATGGCTTGGTCGCCGGTCCTTGAAACATTCCGGCTGCAATAAAGAACCATCTTGCGCCTGAAAATCAAATTCTTCGCGCGTCGGGAAGAAGCCATTTCTTATTTTTAAATGATCGATCTCTTCTTTGATGACGACCGGGGACGCAAAGAGAAGGCCAAATCATAAAGGGCAATATAAAAGGAGCACGATGCAAACACCGTCTGATGCTCAGAACAAAGTGTTCGATGAAATCGTCGCCGCCCGAAGATCGATCCGCGCGTTCACCGGGGATGTTCCGTCGCGCGCGATGATCGAGCTGATCCTCGCCGCGGGACTGGCCGCACCTTATGCGGAGGCCGCCGTCGGCAACGCTCGTGACTTCCGTCGATTCATTGTCGTCCCCAAAGGCAGCAAGGCCCTGGAAACCGTCATTTCGCTTCTACGGGAGAAAGGCAAGACCCTGCTTAAGGCTATGCGGGACGGCGTGCCCGAGGACACTCCCTTCAGACAGAAGATCGAAGCGCTGGCGAACGGACGCATCCCGGGTCTCGGCACCGCGCCCTATCTGATTGCGGTGGCGGAGAAGAAAGGGACTCCGCCGGTCGAACAGCAGTCCATCGCGCACAGCCTCGAAAACATGTGGCTGAAAGCGACGGCTCTCGGCCTCGGGTTTCATCTCGTCTCCGCGGTGGCGATGCTGGCCGATGATCCCCGCTTCTGGGCCCTCTGCGGACTCGCGCCCGGCGCCTACGGCCTCAATGGGTGCGCCGTCGGTGTTCCGGCCTCGACGCCTCCGGCGAAACCGCATCCGACCCTGGCCGAAGCGACCATCTGGTTGGGTTAATCGCTTCACCCTTCCTCCGCCTTTTTTGGTATTGACAGGAGTCGATTCTCGGACTATCTTCTGACGCTTAAGGAGTGTGTCATGAAATTTTATTTGGCCTTGTCTGTTCTGTTCGTTTTAATCCTCGTTCCTTGTTGTTCAAGTTCATCGACCACACCAACCCCGCCCGTATCGACCCCGCCGACGATCACCTCCTTCGCCGTGAGCCCCACATCGATTGTCCAAGGAAGCGTCGCAACACTTTCCTGGGCGGTGACAAATGCGACGAGCGTTCAAATCGACCAAGGGATCGGGACCGTTGCGCTGTCAGGCAGCAAATCAGTCGATCCGAATACGACCACGACGTATACCTTGACCGCCACGAATTCAGCCGGTTCAAAAACTGCGACGGCGGCGTTGAATGTCATATGGAACGTGGCCGGGAATTGGGCCGGGACCACCCATTCCTCAACGAACGGAACGTCCCAAATCACTTTTGCCGTCAGCCAAAACGGGGATTCATTATCAGGGACTTGGACCTTGACTCATGGGAGTTATAAGATTGAAGGAAATTTCACCGGAAATATTTCCGGAAATGCCATGACGGCGACCTTGACCGGCAGCGCCGGTTACCAAGCGACGGCGAACGGAACTATTTCAAACAACGGGACACAAGTCGATGGGACCGGGACAGCCCCCACGGGAGATTATACGTTCAGCATCACAAAGCAATGAATTCCGCGGAAGGATGGCCCCTCAATAATTGCCGAGGCGATTGATCAAGCGCGTCCAGAAATCCGAGCCGTTGGAGCCGTTGGTCATGATGACGATCCCGGAACCTCGGCCCGTATTGAACTGGGAGAAGCAGCGGAAACCCGATCGGTTCGACCCGCTGTGGTGAAAAAAGAGGCCCTCCTCCGTCTTGTTGATCGACCAGCCCAGCCCCCAATAAACCGCCCGGCCCTGCGCTCGTCCGGGCCGCTCGATCGGCTCTCTGACATCGAGCTTGACCTGGGGCGAGAGCATTTCGTCGATGGACTTCTGCGACAAAGAATGCCGTGCCGATCGGTCGGTCTTCATGATTTCGGTCAGGAAAACGGCATATTCCGCGGCGGTCGTATAAAGGGTATAGGCGGTATTGGCATGGGTATATTTCGTTTTTTGCAAAAAGGCGCCTCGCTCGTCATGGCCGGCGGCCAGCTTGGCCTCGACATCCTCGGTCCAGACGAAGCTCGTATGCTTCAATCCCAACGGCCGGAGCAGGGTCCGTCGGGCGTAGATTTCAAGCGGTTCGCCCGTGATATGTTCGACGATTCGCTGCAGCAGATAGAAACCCTCGCCGGAATAGCCGAACTTCGAACCGGGGGGAAACAGCACCGGCAAGGGACCGTCTCGTTCGTCCTCTCCCTTGCGCCAGTTCGGAAGGCCGGTCGTATGGGAAAGCACCATCCGCGCGGTAATGTGCCCGCGCTGGATCTGTTTCGGGATATCGGGTTCCCGCAGGTACGCGGCCAAAGGCCTGTCAAGGTCAAGCCGGCCCTGTTCGACAAGCTTCAAGACGAGATAGGCAAAGACCGGCTTCGTCATCGAGCAGGCTTCAAACAGAGTTTCATCGGTCACCGGAACAGGCTGATCGACGCGGGCGATCCCGTAATTCTTCGACCATATCAATTTTCGGTTGTCGATCAGGGCGATGGAAGCTCCCGGTATGTGGAGCTCTTTCATTAGCTCCGGGGCCAGGCTGTCGATGACCTCCGCCGTCGAGCGCCAATCCGGGGTCTTGTCAATCGTCCCCGGATCGATCATCCTCAAGGCCAGGTTCGCGGCCCAGCGCACGTCCTGATCCGGGTCATACAGCAATGGCATAAGGGCGGGCGCCGATTCCTTGGCTCGTGCGCCCAGAGCGCCCAAGTCGTTGGCGGCGCCCCAGCGGACATCGGCAGCGCCGTCCTTCAGCGCATTGATCAGCGCCGGCAAGGCCGACCGGCCGGCGGCCCCCATTTTTCCGATCGCGATCGTCGCCGCCCCGCGGACATGTTCGTTCTTATCCTCCAGCGCAGCGATCAGCGCGGCGACCGCTTCCGGGCCGATCTTGCCCAAGGCCGCGGCGGCTTTGCCGACGACAAAAGGGTCATGATCGGCCAGGGCCGCGGCCAAGGCCTGGATTGAGGCGCCGTCCCTGGCTTCGAGCTTTCCCAGCGCCTCGGCGGCATGCTCGCGCACGTCCGCGTCGGGGTCGCTTAGGGCCTTGATGAGTCCGGCGGTCACATCATCCGTTCGCCGGCCGATATCGCCCAGGACCCGGGCCGCTCCCTGACGAACATAGGCCTTCTCATCGGTCAACGCTCCGATGAGCGCCGGCACGGCCGCCGGGCCCGTCTTCACCAGCGCGACGGCCGCTCTCCAGCGGACCTCTGAATCGACGTCGCCCAAGGCGCGGATGAGATCAAGTGTCGATTGATCGGCCCGGGGGATCGATCGGGCCGTCGTCGCGGCGCAGGATAGGAGAAAACAGAGGCCGATAACGGTTCCCACCGTGATCTTGCGTTTCGTCATGGTCGGTTCATTCTCCTCAGGGCCTTGCCTCCGATCAGGATACTACCTCCGTAGCGGGATGATCAACCATCGATTGGCGCTTTTCGTGGTTTCGGCTATAATAATGAGCGTTTTCAGAGGTGGATCCTATGCAAAAACGAATGAAATTGCCGGCGATCCTCATCATCGCGGCCGTCATTGTCATGGCCTTGATCATCCTGGTCGCGAGAAGATCGGGGAGCTCTCCCGTCTCCTTGCGGACCGCGCTCGTGAAAAGAAGCGACGTCGTGGCGACCATCAGCGCGACCGGAACGGTCGAGCCCGAGGAAGTCGTCGACGTCGGGGCCCAGGTGGCCGGGATCGTCGAGTCGTTCGGAAAGGATATCAACGGCAAGACGGTCGATTACGGCTCCGAGGTCGATGTCGGAACGGTTCTCGCCCGGATCGATGACTCGCTCTACGTGGCCACCCTCGCCCAGAGCCGCGCCCAGCTCCAGATGGACGAGGCCGCCGTTCCCCAGGCCCAGGCCAACGACCTTCAGGCCGTCGCCAAGCTGGCCGATGCCCAGCGTGACTGGGAGCGCGCGGAAAAACTCGGCCCCTCGGACGCCCTGGCTTCGACGTCCTATGACGCCTATAAGGCCACCTATGAAGTGGCCAAGGCCACCGTCGCCGCCGCCGAAGCCGCCGTCGATCAGGCCAAGGCGAAGGTGGCTCTGTCCAAGGCCGCCCTGCAGTGGGCGGAGCGAAACCTGAACTACTGCACGATCACCGCTCCCGTCAGAGGGGTCATCATCGACCGTCGGGTGAATATCGGCCAGACCGTCGTCGCCAGCCTGAGCACGCCGAGCCTGTTCCTCATCGCCAAGGACCTTCGGCGCATCCAGGTCTGGGTTTCGGTCAACGAGGCCGATATCGGAAACATCCTTGTCGGCCAGCCGGTGACCTTCACGGTGGACGCTTTTCCCGGCCGGAAATTCCGGGGCCAGGTCGGCCAGACGCGGCTGAATGCCACGATGACGCAGAACGTCGTGACCTATACGGTGGCGGTGAACACGGATAACTCGGACGGCCGGCTGCTTCCCTACTTGACGGCCAGCGCCAAGTTCGAGATCGGCCGCCGGCAGAACGTTCTCACGGTCCCCAACTCCGCGCTTCGATGGTGGCCCCGGACCGAGCAGGTCGTCCCCTCCTTCAGAAAAGAGTTGACGGCCGCGCCTCAGCTGTCGCGCCCCGTCGCGGCCCCGAGCGGCGTTCAGGCGCAGCCGGAACAGGCGGGAACGATCTGGGTGAAAGAGGGCGACTATGTCCGCCCGCAAAGCGTGAGCGTGGGATTGACGGACGGAGTGATCACGGAGATCAGCTCCCCGGCCCTGAAAGAGGGAGAGGAGCTGGTCATCGGGGAGCAGGCGGCGGGAACACCGGCGAACGCAAACTCCAATCGAAGTCCGTTCGCGCCGCAGCTTCGTCCGACCCAACGGGGGGCCACGACGGGCCAGCCTCCGGCCGGCGTTCCGGCCAAGCAAAAACAGTGATGCGAGGAGCGCCCCAGCCCCATGGAACTGATTGAACTTCAAGAAGTCCGGAAGACCTATCATCTGGGCGAAGTGGACCTTGACGTGCTCAAGGGGATCTCGATGGTCGTGTCCCGAGGCGAGCTCGTGGCCCTGATGGGAGCGAGCGGCTCCGGCAAGAGCACGCTCATGAACGTCCTCGGCTGTCTCGATCATCAATCCTCGGGCCGCTATTTTCTCGAGGGCCGCGAGGTCGGCGGACTCACGGTCAAGGACAGGGCCCGGATCAGGAACCGGCTGGTCGGGTTCGTCTTCCAGAATTTCAACCTCCTGCCGCGGACGACCGCGCTGGAGAATGTCATGATGCCGCTGTCCTATTCCCAGGAGGCCATCCAGGAGTCGGATATGAAGATGCGGGCGATCGAGCTCCTCCGAAAGGTCGGGCTGGCGGACCGCATGAACCACCAGCCCTCGAAGCTCTCGGGGGGCGAACAGCAGCGCGTGGCCATCGCACGGGCCTTGGTCAACCGTCCCTCGCTCCTTCTCGCCGACGAGCCGACCGGGAATCTCGATTCCCGCACCAGCGAGGAGACCCTCAAGATGCTCCAGGCCCTCAATAAGTCCGAAGGACTGACCATTTTCCTCGTGACCCACGATCCGGTCGTGGCCGGTCATGCCGATCGGACCATCCGCATCAAAGACGGTCTGATCGAGGCGGACAACGCGGCCGCGGCAGCCGGCCGGGAATCCGCCCGCGGGGACGAGAGGAGTCCCCGATGAGGTGGTATTGGACCGTGAAAAACGCCGCCCGGGCTCTCCGCCGGAACATCATGCGGGCCGCGCTCACGACGCTGGGGATCATCATCGGCATCGCCGCCGTCATCGCCATGATGGAGATCGGCCAGGGATCCTCGGCCGCCATCCAGCGCACCATCGCCAGCATGGGAGCCAACAACCTCCTGGTCATGCCCGGCACGGCCGCCAGCGGAGGGATCAGCTACGGCGCCGGGACCGTGCTCACGCTGACCCCGCAGGACGGAGACGAGATTCTCAGCGAGTGCCCTCCCGTCCGGAGCGTGGCCCCGGTCGTCCGCGCTCGAACCCAGGTCGTGTACGGCAACCTCAACTGGGTCCCCATGAATATTTACGGCACGACGCCGTCGTTCCTCGAGGTCCGTGAGTGGACCACCCTGGCCGAGGGCGAGCCTTTCACCGACAGGGACGTGCGCAACGCCAACCAGGTCTGTCTCATCGGGCAGACCCTCGTGACCAACCTCTTTCAGGGCCTTTCCCCCCTCGGCAAAGAGGTTCGGGTGCAAAACGTCGATTTTAAGGTGATCGGCGTCCTGTCGCCCAAGGGCGCCAATATGATGGGGATGGACCAGGACGACATCCTGCTCGCGCCCTGGACCACGATCAAGTACAGGGTTGTCGGCTCGTCCGTGGCGAACAACAACCAGAGCAGCGCGGCGACGAGCTCGACTAGCGGCACGGTCAACACGCTCAACCAACTCTATCCTACCACGCAATCCGCTCTCTATCCCGCACCCGTCACGACTCAGCAGGCCGATACGCCGCAGCCGGTGCGCTTCACCAACGTGGACCAGCTTCTCGTCGCGGCCCGCTCGGCGGACCAGATCCAGCTGACCATCCGGGAGATCACCACGCTGCTGCGCGAGCGCCACCACATCCGCCCGGGAGAATCGGACGATTTTGCGATCCGCGACATGTCGGAAATCACGAACACGATGAGCTCGACCACCATGCTGATGACCAAGCTCCTGCTCAGCGTGGCCATGATCTCCCTCCTCGTGGGCGGCGTCGGGATCATGAACATCATGCTCGTCTCGGTCACCGAGCGGACCCGGGAGATCGGGCTGCGGATGGCCGTCGGCGCCGAGCCAGCTCACATCATGCGCCAGTTTCTCGTGGAGGCCGTCGCCCTTTGCCTGATCGGCGGCATCGTCGGGATCCTGACCGGGTTCGGCAGCTCATATCTGGTTTCGGCATTGCTGCACTGGCCCGTCGCGGCTTCGCCGACGGCGGTCGTCGCGGCCGTTTTCGTCTCGGCGACCGTCGGCATCGTCTTCGGGTACTATCCGGCCCGGAAGGCCTCGCGTCTCGACCCCATCGAGGCCTTGCGCTACGAATGACGCGGCTGGAGAGCGTCCAAGGCCTTTGTTGAAATTGAGGAGCCCCGCCATGAATGAACGAACATCTCGAAGCCTGCGGCCCTTCAAAATCATGTTCCTGGCCGTCGGTCTTTCCTGCTTGGTCTCATGTCTCTCCGGTCCGGGCTACCATCCGCCCCAAACGGACGTCCCGCCAGCCTGGACGAACGAAGCGCCCGCGACGCCCAAACAAGCCGAGGGCGCCGTTCAGCCTCAATCGACGGCCGGACCGGTGGCCGGCCCGGCGGCGGATTTGACGAAGTGGTGGCGCCAGTTCGGAGACGCGAAGCTCACGGCCCTCATCGAGGAAGCCTTTGGGACGAACTATGACCTCCAAACCGCCGAGGCCCGCCTCCGGCAATCCCGGGCGCTCCGGGGCGTCGCCATCGGCGCTTACTGGCCCCAGCTCACGGCCTCGGCGGCCTACGACAGGGTTCATTCGGGGAGCGGGATCGTCGGCGTCGCGGGATTGTTTCTCGACAGAGACGTCTTTCAGGCGGGGTTCGACGCGGCCTGGGAAATCGACGTCTTCGGAGGCATCCGCAAAAACGTGGAATCCGCCGGCGCCAACGTCCGGGCCGCTGAAGAGAACATCCGGAACGCCCAGGTCAGCCTGGCTTCGGAGGTCGCACTGCTCTACGCCCAGGTCCGCGGGGCCCAACAGCGCGTCCTCATCGCCCGGAACAATCTCGATGCTCAACAGCGCACGCTCGAAATCACGCGGAAGCGCAAGAGCGTGGGGTTCGTCAGCGCCCTGGACGTCGCCAACGCCGAGGCCCAGGCGGCGACGACCCTCTCCCAGATCCCCATTCTCGAGAAATCGGCCCGCCAGTCGATCGACGCCCTGAGCGTGCTTCTGGCGCGTCCTCCCGCCTCTCTCCTCAAGGAGCTGTCCGACGTTCAGCCGTTGCCCGTGATGTCGGCCCAGATCCCCGTGGGGGCGCCTCCCGACCTCTTGCGCCGGAGGCCGGACATCCAGCAGGCCGAGGCCTTGCTCCACGCCGCCGCGGCCCAGATCGGCGTGGCCGAGGCCGAGCTCTTTCCCACGGTTTCCGTCGCGGGTTCGCTCGCCTGGCAAAGCGGCCTCGTGCGGGACTGGTTCTCCCAAATCAATCTTTCCTGGTCGGTGGGGCCTTCGGTGAGCTGGACGTTTTCCGCGGGCGGAAGCAAGGCCGCCAACGTCCGCGTCCAAGAGGCCCTCCGTGATCAGGCCCTGATCACCTATCGCCAGACCATCCTGACCGCGCTTCAGGATGTCGAGGATGCGCTTATCGCCTTCGGCAAGGATCAGGAAAGCCGAAAGGCGCTCAGCGCCGCGGTCACCGCCAGCCGCAAGGCCTCCGAGCTTTCGACCCAGCTCTACATCCAGGGCGAGACGGAGTTCATCAACGTCCTGGATGCCGAACGGACGCAGTACGCTTCGGAAGACTCCCTGGTCCAGGCGGATATCGACCTGATCACCGACATCATCGCGCTTTATAAAGCTCTCGGCGGCGGCTGGGAGGCCGCGGACTCGAAGTAATCCCCGCTTACGCCGCCATCCACCGAATCCGGGACCTAATCGCGACACCTTCGCGACACCAGGGGAGTTTCTCCGCGGCGTTTAAAAAAGCTCTTGTCTTGACATTGAAAATCCCTCGCGGATATAGTCTTTTCATCTCTCCCCGTGATCGGAGGAAACGACGATGAAAACCCTTCTCCCGCGACGCGTCTTCGCTCTGTTCGGCCTGCTTGCTTTCGGCCTCGCCTTCGGGCTGGCTTTCAGTTCGCAACGGTACGAGGGCGGAGGGGTCGGGGGCCCGCCGGAGGGCCTGCGCTTCCGCTTCATGGGTCCGGCCGTCGGCAACCGGATATCGGCCGCGGCGGGCGTCCCGGGCGACCGCAAAATCTACTATTGCGGAGCGGCGTCCGGCGGCGTCTGGAAATCGACGGACGCCGGCGCGACCTGGGCTCCCGTATTCGACGATCAGCCGGCGATGGCCATCGGCGCCTTGGCCGTGGCCGGATCCGACCCGAACACCGTTTGGGCCGGAACCGGTGAAGCCTGGGCCATTCGCGACGTGGACATGATCGGCGACGGGATCTACAAGACGACGGACGGAGGAAAAACCTGGACGAATATGGGTCTCGCCGAAACCGGACGGATCGCCCGCATCATCGTCCATCCGGCCGACCCCGATATCGTCTTCGTCGCCGCGGTCGGGCGTTTGACGGGGCCTCAGCCGGAGCGGGGGGTTTACAAAACGACGGACGGCGGGAAAACCTGGCGGCGGATTCTCTTCGTCGACCCGAACACGGGGTGTTCAGGGCTGGCCATGGACCCCCACAATCCCCAGGTCCTGTTTGCCGGAATGTGGCAGGTGGAGATGCACACGTACGGAATGTACAGCGGCGGGCCGGGGAGCGGGCTGTTCGTCTCCCGCGACGGCGGCGGCACCTGGAAGCGGCTGCAGGGCCGAGGCCTGCCGAAACCGCCTCTCGGCAAGGTCGATGTGGCCTTCGCGCCGACGAATTCCCAACGCGTTTACGCCCTGATCCAGACCGCCGACCAGGGCTCCATCTGGCGTTCGGACGACGGCGGGGAGACATGGGCCGTGGAAAGCTGGCAGCGGGCCCTGATCGGCCGGGCCGGCTATTATATCCGCTTGGCCGTTTCACCGGCAAATCCGGACGAGGTGTTCGTGGCCAACAGCAGCTTTCACCAGTCCGTCGACGGCGGAAAATCGTTCCGCACGCTGCCCTGGGGCGGCGACACCCACGACATCTGGATCGATCCCGGCGACGCCGACCGCATTCTGGTCACGGACGACGGCGGGATGTTCATGACCGCGGACCACGGCAAGACGTCCCGGCGGGTCACCCTGCCCATCGGCCAGATGTACCACGTGGCCGTGGACAACGACATGCCCTACCGCATCTACAGCAACATGCAGGACGATGGAACAATGCGCGGCCTGAGCACGGTGGTCGAAGCCGGGCCGAACGTCCCCGGGCTTCCCCCGGCGGGCGGGCCGGGAGGAGGGCCGGGTTACGGCGGGCGCGGTTCGGCCGGCGGCACCTGGGACCACGGCCTGGGCGGCTGTGAGTCGGGCTTCACGGTGCCCGATCCGACCGACCCCGACATCATCTGGGCCACCTGCTACGGCAACGAGGTGACGCGCTACGATTTCCGAACGAAGCTGGCCCGCAGCGTCAGCCCCTGGCTGCGGACGCTCGACTCGGCCCCGAACCAGGCGAAATACCGGGCCCACTGGACGCCTCCCCTGGCCATCGATCCCTTCGACCACAACACCGTCTACTACGGCGCCCAGGTCATTTTCAAAACGACGAACGGCGGCTCGAGCTGGACGGTCATCAGCCCCGATCTTTCGACGCAGGACCCGGCCAGGATCGTTTCATCCGGCGGCCTCGTCGGCGACAACCTCGGCCAGTTCTACGGCGAAGTCGTCTTCTCCATCGCCCCTTCACCCGTCCGGAAAGGGCTCATCTGGGCGGGAACGAACGACGGCAAGGTCTGGATCACGACCGACGGCGGCGGCCGCTGGACCGACCTGACGGCCAATCTGAAGGGCGTGCCGCCGTGGGGGACGTTCTCCAAGATCGAGCCGTCGAGCTTCGAGGCCGGGACGGCCTACGCCGCCCTGGACTGCCATCTCATGGACAATCGCGACCCGTTCCTGTTCAAGACCACCGACTTCGGCCGGACCTGGACCGCCATCACGGGCGACCTGCCGAAGGGGCCGCTGGCCTATGCCCGGGTCATCGCCGAGAACCCCAATCGCAAGGGCATGCTGTTCGCCGGCACGGGCAACGCGCTGTATTACACCCTGGACGACGGCCGGGCCTGGAAACGGATCAAGGCCGGACTCCCGGCCGCGCCGGTCTCCTGGATCGTCGTCCAGAAACAGGCCCATGACCTGGTCGTGTCGACATACGGCCGCGGCCTCTACATCCTGGAGGACCTCACGCCGCTCGAGCAGGGCGCCTTGGAGCCGGCGAACGACGCCGCCGCGACCCTAATCGCGCCGCGCCCCGCCTATCGCCAGCCGCGGGGAGGACGGGCCTTGTTTCACTTTGTCCTGAAGGCGGCGCCCAAGGACCCGGTTCAGGTTGAGATCCTGGAGTCGAGCGGAACGCTCATCCGCCGCCTGCCGCCGCTTCAAGCCAAGGCCGGGCTCAACCGCGGGTCCTGGGACATGCGCTACGATCCGCCGCGCCTCGTCGCGTTGCGCACGACTCCGCCGGAAAATCCCCACATCTGGGAGGAGACGCGCTTCCGCAACACGAAGACGAGGCCGATCACGCACTGGGGCGTTTCCCAGGGCTACGGCCCGATCGCGGCGCCGGGCGCCGTCCTCGTGCGCCTGACCGTGGACGGCCAGACCCTGGCCCAGCCCCTGGAGATCGTCCTGCCGCCGGGGAGCACCGGATCGGCCGCCGATATTCAAGCCGCGGTGAAGCTTCAATTGAAGGTCCGCGACGACATCAGCGCCGTGGCCGACATGGTCAATCAGCTCGAATGGATGCGCCGCCAGATCGAAGACGCGCGGCGGGCGCCGGCGGCCAAGCCCTCCGTCCTGAAGGCGTTGGAGGCGATCGACGGGAAGATGAAGGACGTCGAATACCGCATGATCACCCGGTCGGAAGCCATGAGCGACGACAAGTATTTCGTCGAAGCCTACCGGCTTTATTTGAATCTGATGTGGCTCGGCCAAGTCATCGGTCCGGGCGGCGGGGACACCTCCGGAAGCGCGGATTTCGGCCCGACGGAAACGTCCGTCGGCCTCGTCGCCGGATTGGAAAAGGAGATCGATTCGGTCCGGGTCCTTTACTCGGGACTTCTGGAGAAGGAGATCCCGGCGTATAACGCGAAAATCACGGCGGGGGGACTCCCCCCGATTCTGACGACTTCGCCTCCGCCGCCGGAGAAGAGAGCCGAACGGTGAAAGGTGCCCCATGAAAAAACTCGGATTCTTTTTCCTGGCCTGTCTTCTCCTCCCCTGGATCGTCCTGTCCCAGGAGAAATATCGGGACAAAGGGCTGTTCGTCGAGCCGAAGAATCCCTATTGGGACGAGATCGAGAAAGCCACGGCGGAGTTCGGCAAAACAAAGCCGGCGCCTCCGAAGGCGTTCGTCGTCGACCTCAGCGGATTCGACGCGCCCAAGAGCCTGGAGGGCTTCAACGCGGTCTGGCACAATCCTCCGACATCGCAGGGCAACACGAACACCTGCTGGTGTTTTTCGACGGTCTCCATGTTCGAATCGGAAGTCTACCGGCTTTACCATAAAAAGGTCCGCATCTCGGAAGCCTACACGGTCTACTGCGAGTACCTCGAGCGGACGAAACGGTTCATTCGTGAACGGGGCGATTCGGCCGTCGGCGAAGGCTCCGAAGCCAACGCGGTCACCCGGGACTGGAAATTGTACGGCTGCCTGCCGTGGGAGATCTATAGCGGATTGAAGCCCGGCCAAAAATTTCATGACCACTCCAAGCTGATCGCCGAGATCACGTCCTACCTCGATCATCTGAAGAGCGCCAGCGCCTGGAACGAGGACGAAGCGGTCAGGACGGTCAAGTCCATCCTGAATTATCATCTAGGACCGCCGCCGGACAAATTCACCGTCGACGGACGCGATTACACGCCCCTCAGCTACCTCCGGGATGGCCTGAAGATCAACCCCGACGATTACGTCGACGTTCTGTCCTATCTGCAGCAGCCCTTCGGCCGGCAGGTGGAATACGAGGTTCCGGACAATTGGTGGCACAGCCGGGACTACTACAACGTGCCTCTGGAAACGTTCCTGAAGATCCTGAAAAGCGCCCTGCGCCGCGGCTATTCGCTGAGCCTTGGCGGGGATGTCTCCGAGCCGGGCAAGAACGCCGATAAGAAGGTCTTCATGATTCCGACCTTCGACATCCCTTCCGAGTACATCGACGACAACGCCCGGCAATTCCGCTTCAGCAACGGAACGACGACAGACGACCACGGGATCCATCTCATCGGCTGCAAAGAGGTGAACGGCAAGACGTGGTATCTTATCAAGGATTCTGGGTCGAGCTCATTCAACCACGATCCCAAGGGATATTATTTCCTGACGGAAGACTACATCAGATTGAAGATGATGGATTTCATGGTCCACAAAGACGCCGTCCGGGGATTCATTGACCTGAAATAGAAGCGAAAACGCTCCCCCGATCCCGGCGGGAGGTCAGAAGAGAAGCCTGATCTGGTAGAAAACCCGGCTTTCCCAGTAGTGGTCGCGCACGTCCAAAAGCCGGCCCTGGCGGCCGATGCCTTCGGCCGCCAGGGCCAGCTCGAGGGGTACGCCGGGCAGGCGATAGCCCAGCTTGAAACGGCAGACCACCCGGGTGTCGCTGATCTTGAAATCGGTTGTGATCAGTCCCGCGTATTGATAGCGATCCAGCCCCTGGATCGAATCAAACCACTCATAGCTCCCCGCGGCCTGGAATCGCCACCGGCCCCAATCCGCGGCCACATCCGAGGCCATGGTCATTCCCAGGGCATAATAATATCCCCAGCTGAGGAGGGTCGTTTTGATGCCGGCCGTGTCGCGGTCTTCGGTGAACTTGTTGTAGGCCAGAGCGTTGACCATGGCGAAATCGCCGTAAACCCCCGACGTCCAGCGCACATGGAGCCGCGGCCCGAAACGGCTGACGACGAGCACGGCGCCCAGCGGACTGATCACAGAGAGTTTGTCAGTGAATCGGGTCGGCGTCGGTCGATCGAACCGCGCATCCCCGGACGCGGCCAGGCCTCCGGTCACGACCTCGTTGGTGCTGTCGTACCAGGCCACCGCCCGCTTCTTGAATAGCTCGAAAGCCGTGCCATATCCCAGGGAGACGTCGCTGCCGCGCGGCGTTCCATCCTGGGCCTGCCTCACCGACTGCCAGTTTATGCCGAAGAGGACGGCCGATGTGCGGACCTGGAGTTCATCCAGGCCCGCGGAGCTGAAGCTCATATCCAATAAAAGACGGCTGGTCAGGGTCCGGGACAGGGATTGGCGGCCGATGGCAGGCCGGCCGTAGCCGGGAACGGCGTCCGTTTCCATGTCCAACCCGAAATTCGATTGACGGAAGGCCGCGCCGGAATGATCCATCGCCGTGGTCCCCGCCGGCGAGACTTGATCCTCCTTCAATCCGGCGTAAAGGCCGAATCGGTGCCAGGTTGCGTCCGGACCGCTGTTCCAGCCCGGCCCCGAGTCCGCGTCGAACCAGTTGTTGGCCGCCAGGGCGGGATCAAAGAGGAAGTTGGCCGCACGGTTCAAGAGTCCTTTCCGAAGGCTGAAATACGAGCTGATCTGAAACAGGGCCTCACCGATGGCCGGACCTCCGAAGGAGGTGAACATGATGTCGTTGATGGAGATGAGTTCCCGCCACTCGCTCAGGGATTCCCAGCAAAAAGACGTCCCGAAAGAAAAAAGGGTGGACGCCAGAAAGCTCAGCCCGTTGGTCCGGGCCATATTGTAATAGGCGGCGCCCGAGAAGGTATGCGTCCAGTTGTAATAAAACGCATTGGAGTCCAATCGGGGCGACTCATCGGTGAAGAATTTCCGGCCGAAGGTCTTCCAGGTGAATTGCCAATCGACCGTGTACCGCCTGTAAATCGTACCCCAGTAATCGATCGTCGAGGAGGCCAAGAGAACGAAATCCTCGAGCAGGGCCCGCCAAGTATCGCCCTTCTGCCGTTTGAGGGCCGGATTCGCGGAATCCGCGTCCACGTGCGCAAGGGCGGCTCCGGGACCGGATGGGGCCGAATCGGCCGGGGCGGCCGGCGCGACGGCGAGAATCATGAAAGCGGCGAGAATTCCGAAACAGGCGGGACGAACATTCCTCATCGGCCTTTTTTTATCGCGGTCGCATCCATAAATCAAGCCCCGCTCAGAGAGGAACGTTCATCGGGACGCCGGCCCTTTTCTGGAGGCCGTCGGAAAAGGATGGTATACTTTGAAATATGAATCCCCCAGGAAGTGAATCGATCATCAGCGTTGAGAATTTAACCAAACATTTTGGCGACTTGGTCGCGGTGGATCACATCTCTTTTTCCGTCGATAAGGGAGGAATCTTCGCTCTTCTGGGCCCCAATGGAGCCGGGAAAACCACGACGATTAAAATGCTCATCACCCTGCTCAAGCCCACGAGCGGTGAAGGAATCATCGCCGGCCACAATTTTGTCACCCAGTCGGCCGAGGTGCGGCGTGCCATCGGCTATGTGCCGCAGCTGATCTCCGTTGACGGCACCCTGACGGCCTATGAAAACTTGATGCTCATGGCCCGTCTTTACGATGTTCCGGCCGATGAAAGAAAAGACAGAGTCAAGGCCGCCCTGTCATTCCTTAAATTGGATAAATTCGCCCACTCCTTGGTCCGGACATTTTCAGGCGGCATGATCCGGAAGATCGAGGTCGGGCAGGCCATCCTCCATCGGCCCCAGGTGCTGTTCTTGGACGAGCCCACTTCAGGACTCGATCCCGTGGCCAAACAGGATGTCTGGGAAAATCTCATGGAGCTGAAGGACGAATACCGGACGACGGTTTTTTTCACCACGCACAATATGGAAGAGGCCGACGAAGTCTCCAGCCGGGTGGCGATCATGAACCGCGGCCGCCTGGCCGTCCTCGGTACGGCCCAGGAGCTCAAAGACAAAGCCGGCCGGGGAAAGACTCTGGAGGAAGCCTTCATCTTTTTCACGGGTGATGCGCTCGAGGACAACACGCCCGCCCGATTTGGAGAGATCCGTCGGCAGCGGCAGAATGAACGAAAGCTGGGATAACAAGCATGACGAACTATGTTCTCGAAAGCTTTAAAAAGGCGTTTGTCATCGCCGGGACGGAAACACAAAAACTGTTCCATGACCCGACCGAGCTCATTTCCCGCGCCTTTCAGCCCATTCTCTGGCTCGGCATCTTCGGCGAAGCTCTGAGCAAGGTCCGGGCCATACCGACCGGAGGAGTCACCTATCTCCAATTTATCACGCCCGGCATTCTGACGCAGTCGGTGACGTTCGTGGCCATCTTTTACGGGCTTTATATCATCATGGATCGAGACGCCGGCATTCTCCAGAAATTCCTGGTCACGCCCACCCCTCGCTTGGCCTTGGTCTGGGGCAAGATGCTCTCCGCGACGGTGCGGGGGCTCAGTCAGGCTTTGATCGTTTTTGTCTTCGCGTTTATATTGAGGATCAAACTCCAAATGAGCATTTGGACCATCCCCGGGGTCATGGCGATCGTCCTTCTCGGGGCGAGCTTCTTTACCGGCCTATCGATGATCGTGGCCTCCATCGTAAAAACCCGGGAACGATTCATGGGCATCGGCCAGGTCATCACGCTGCCGCTCTTTTTTGCCTCCAACGCCATCTACCCCATTCAAATCATGCCCTCCTGGCTTCAGGCGGTGGCTCGGATCAATCCTTTAAGCTATATGGTCGACGGGCTTCGGTCTTTGCTGGTCAGCGGGGTGACGACCGGCATTCTGCTTGATATCGGCATTCTGCTGGCGGCCACCTTGATCATTTCCGCCGTCAGCGCTTATATGTATCCCAAGGTGGTTATTTGATCGCGGGAAGTCCCTTGAGCGATGGTTCATGCCGGCCGTGGGGACTCGCGGGATCAGGGTAAATTCAGATGATAGATCGTGTTCCACTTTTGATAGACAGAGAAGTACAGCCCTTTTGACGCGGGGGAATAGGCAACGGACCAAGTCGTCCCTTTTTGGGCTACATCCTGGAGGAGCTTCAGATCGGCCTTCCAGTCCATTGTCCCTTTCGTCTTCTCCAGGGTTTCGGACATGCGCCGATAACGCCAGCATTGATTTCTCAGCTTTGTATCCGACACATTGTATACGGGATTGTTGGTCAGGACCTGCCAAGGCTTGTCACCGTAGATCGTTCTCCATTGATCTTGATCATATTCCAGAACGACCGATCGGCCCGATGAATCCGTAACGAAAAAATCGGCGTTCAACGAGTATTCGTCGAGATCGAAAGGGATGAACTTTTCGGCGAGGTTCACGGCTTCTTCGATGTTTTTCGTTTCATCGAGGATCTTGCGGACCAAAAAGCCGATGAACACCAATTGTTTCCCGTCTTTGGGCTTGTGGACCGAATGTTCGACGCCCGTGACCGCCACCGTGAGACCGCGTTCATTGATCCCATCCATGGCATAAAAAGGAGCCAAGAGCAGCCTGTTTCCCCGTTCGCTCGACTTGATTCGCTCCAGGTCGATGTTGACCGTAAAGCCCATATCGACGGCTCTGGAAAAGGAAATGGAGGCGTAGCCCTTGGAGGGGTGATAGAGGCTGACGATGATCGAGCCCACGTTTTGATTGTCCCAATTCCTTCCCATGGTGAGGGAATTGCCGCTGGCTGCGGTGAACACGCTGCAATAGCGCCAGGTGTTGTTTTTCATGGGATTGTCGATGGAACTTTGGTTTTCCTTTTGAAAGATGTTTTCACGATCGCCGAAGTGAGTCAGCAGATAAAGGCCGTCCGGGCACAGCCCGCCTGTGCCCTGGACTTTCACCAGGCTCTGCAATGTTCTCGATTCGTCCGAGCTCGAAACGGGAGGCTGTCCGAACTTCAAATCGATGATTTGATCCTGCGCCGAGACGATCCCTGAAATGGCGAATAAGAAAATGACGGCTAAGAATCTGGATCGTTTCTTCCCCCTGTTCATTGGCAAGTTGATAACGCCCAAAGGATTCATTTTCATTCACCTGTCTCTCAAGACGGAATGAACAACGAAAAGGTTGCTCGTTGCGCGGGCCGAATCCTGAATCGATGGTCCGGCTGAGGCTCGGACAAGGCGCAGCCGGCGGTTGCGCTGGTCGAATGTGATCGCGAAGCGGCGGAGCAAATCCCTTCCGAGATTGACGTACGGAAGAAGCTCCGAACAGAGCAGCTTGGGATCGTGAAACAGGAAGCTTCCGATCAAGAGGTCGCCCTTCAGCCCGGCAGTGTAGAGGGGAACGGAGCGGAAGGACGTCGCGATTTCGCCGGCCGGCTTCAGCGGCGGATCCAAAGGCAGCTTTTTCGCCAGGGAGAGCGGAATGCTGATCTCCCCCGCTCCGCCGGTGTCGACTTCGGCCGTCGTCGGAAGCCTTCCTAAACGGATCGGTATCACCGCGGTTGTGTGATCAAGCGTGTACCCCAGAATCCCTTTCCCGTCCGGTTCCGGAAGATCCCCGTCCTCAATCAGGAGCTCGTTATGCGGGAAATCCAACGTAACCAGCTGGTTTTTGAAGAGCTGAAAGCCCAGCGTGCCGCCGGGGCCCGATGCGGATTTTTCGTCCTCGTCCTGGGAGCGCTGAGGGACAACGGGCGCCGAAAGGTCGTGATAGGCGGTCGTTCCGACGGTGAGGGTGTCGATGCGGACGACCTCGACGGGAGCTCCCTTGCGGGTGTCGCCGTCGTGCGCCTGGATACGGCGGATGACCGGGAGATCGAGCCGTTTTGCCAATTCCGGTGAAACCCAGGCGTCGCCTGAGGCGCCGGTATCCAATCCGAAGCGGAAAGGTCCCTGGCCGTTTACGAAAACCTCCAGGCCGCCTTTGGTGAAGGGAACCCGGCCAACGGCCTTCGGCGATACGGACGGACCCCGTTGAGCGGGAGAACAGGCCAGGGCCGGCAGGAGAATCAAGAATGCACGAGCAATAAAAGCCGAGCGCTTCATACGCTTTCCGCCCTTCCGTTGCCCGGTTCGAAGAACTCCGGGCCGACCACGGCCCTGTCCATGCTCTCTTTTTTTGATATTGTCCTAAACAGGCGAATTTTTCAAGAGGAGCCATCTCTTCACTGGAAGAGAACATATCCATGTTGACTCGACATTCCGGCCCGTTTGATTGACTTCGATCAAATGGCGGAGTATATGTTTTTCGGTCTGTCCCAATCCGAAAATCGGGAATCAACGGTCTCGATTCCCCGCTAAGGAGGGCAAATGGCGAAACGGCGTCTTCTTGCATCGGGCCTGTTTTTCGCTTTCTCGTTCACGGTCCTGGCCGGCCTCGTGATGACTTCTGCGGCGAACGACCTGACCATCGGAGAGGTCGCGGTGACGGCCAATCCGGAGAGCTTCGCCGGGACCTGTCCGGTGACGATCAAATTCACCGGCACGATCCAGGTTCTCAATTACCCGATGGTCTTCAATTACCACTGGGAACGAAGCGACGGGGGAAAGGGCCAAGTCCACGTCGTGCGCGTTCCGAGCCCCAACACGAGGACCATCACCGCGGTGGAGAACTGGAATGTCGGCGGCAGCCGCCGGCGGGGCCAAACCTTCAAAGTCTGGGAGAAGCTGTGCGTCAATTGCGGCAATACCCACATTGTTTCCCCCACCGCCGTGGCCACGATTACCTGCCAGTGATCAATTAGCCGCGCCTTGGAATCCTGTTTCGGCTTCGACTGAAGCCGCCGGGATTCGGCTCGGCCCGTCCGGTTTCGGGCAGCGTCGCCCGCGCGCACCGGCCGGATGTCGTCATCCCCGTTTTCCTTTTCCGTCGAGGCGTTTCATGGCAGCTCATGACATTCAAAAGCGCGGGATCGTCCTTTCTTGACGATGGTGAACAAAAAAGACTATAAAAGTGTGCGCTATGCCGATGGAAAAGCCTCTCACCTCCTGGAAAGAAATCTCATCCTATCTCGGCTGCAGCCAAAGAACGTGCATACGGTGGGAAAAGGATTTCGGCCTTCCCGTGCACCGGGTTGGAAAAGCCGAAGCGAGGTCCCGCGTTTTTGCCTATAAAGAAGAGCTCGATGAATGGCTCAAGCGCAGGAACGACAATGAAACGCCCGATTTGAAGGTGTCTCATCCGTCAGGCGGGCTCTCGAGAGGTCTTCCCGTCACCTTGGCCTTATCGGCGGCGGCCGTCCTGATCGTTTTCGGAATGCTCAAATTCATGGGGAGATCTTCCGGGTCGGATTCGTCCCAGCCGAGCGATTTCAAGATCGAACACTCCCAACTCATCATAACCAACAAAACGGGCCGGGTGCTTTGGCGCTATGATACGGGTCTGGCCGACCTCGCCGACGACGCTGCCTACCGGGCCCACTTCGGGAATCGGGCCGTCGGACATGATTTTAATCATTTCCAGACGAATCTCATCATTGAAGACATCAATGGCGACGGCAGGGCCGAAGTGCTCTTCAACGTCTTGAACCAGGACGACCACCATCAAGGCCGAATTCTCTGTTTCGACTCGAAGGGACGGCTCCTGTGGGCCCTCGATGCCGGCAGGGATATAACGTTCGGCCAAAAGAAATACTCCGCCGATTATGCCTTCAGCGGCCTGGAGATGTTCAACGACGGCCGGAGCGGAACAAAAAAGATCCTCGTCAACGCCCGTCATGAACCCCATTTTCCGAGCTATGTGGATATTCTCTCGGCGGACGGGAAGCTCCTGGGCGAGTACTGGAATTCGGGGCGTATCAGTGATTATATGTTCGCCGATGTCAACGGCGACCGGAAACGCGAGCTGGTGCTGGCCGGCACGAACAACGAATACGGCAAAGGCTGCCTCATCGTGCTTGACCCGGAACGAGTCTGGGGCGGATCCCCCCAGAGCGGAGAGTACCGAAGCCCGGACCTCAAACCGGGGTCGGAACTCTGCTATATTCTCTTTCCCAGAACCGAAGTGGACAAGCTCGAATTCAGCCAAAGGGAATTTATAACCTACGTGGATTTTCTCGGGACCGGCCGCCTCAGGGCGATCGCGGGATTAAGTCAAGTCGAATATGAATTCAGTCCGAACCTGGTTGTCGAAGACGTGGTCATTTCCGACCGTTTCCGGGAAAAATACTGGAAATACCAGGATGAGCGCAAGATTCCTCCGGGGAAGCTGGACGAGGCGGCGTATGCCAATGCCCTGGCCAAGGGGCTTCTTTATTGGGACGGCGCGGCCTGGGAGTCAGCTCCGACCATGAACAAACGAAATCAGGAGCATCCTCAACCGGCCCAGGCGAAGTGATTTCTTATCGCGGCCGAAAAGGCGGCCTATCTCTTAACGCCGGAAGACGATCCCTTGCCATAAGCCGCCCCATATCCCGTCGAGGACACGACCGAATCCGGCACGGGCTGTCCCTTCAAAAAATTGACCAGTTTTTGAGTGATGTTGGTTCTCAGATATTCGATGTCCGATTCGGTCAAATCTTCGCTGGCGATTCTGATGCTCTGGCCGTTGGCGCCGGCCTTGATCCACTCCTCGGGGTAGGGATGAACTTCCTTGAGAGTGAACATGCCGACGATATCGCCCGTGGCGACCATGATGATGCGCCCTTCAACGATCGCCCCGAAGACCTCGCTATTGGACCTGTCTCCCCCTGCGGGCCTTACAGACCGGCCTTTCCTTAGAGATTGGCTCTTCAGGTCGCTTTCTGCCTGGCGCCGTCCCGCCTCGCTGTCCGGGGCGCCTTGGGAATCGGAAGAGACCGTTCCCTGCATCCATGTCCCGATCTTGACGTTGACGATCTCGACGATGACGTCCGTGTCGATCTTTTTCCCGATATCCGCGTAATTAAGCTCCCCGCCGGCGCGATTCAGGACTTCTTTCAGCAGCGACCGGTCCCGAACCGTGAAATTGGCCTCCAACATGCTCTTTTCAATGTGGCTGTAGAGGGAATTGTAGGTCATCATTTCCGATTGGGTGATGTCCTTCGGCGAATCGGGAACTCTCAGGACGACCTTGGGGTTGGGATTCTTGGTCAGAAAGTCCTTCCACGAATCTTTCAGGATCAAATCATTCCGGGCTTGATAGGTCGTGACGATCTGCGGCATCATGCAAGCCGACACGGAGATGGAAATGAGAAAGAGAATGACCGGAATTTTCTTCGAAATCATGGCTTTCTGCTCCTATCCCGAGATAAATTTTTTATAACACAGCCAAAACGGAAAGTCAAAAAAGGCCGTTGCGCCGGCCGGCCGGCGGGACGACGATACCGCCGCCTACCGCGCCGAGCCGAGCAGGGAAAAGATCTCCTCCGCGGATGCCGTCCCCAAAAGGCGCTGACGCTGATCCGTGTCCTTCATGAAGGCCGAGATCAGGGAAATGACTTTGAGATATTCGCTGGTCATCTCGGGGGGGGCCAGGACCAGGAAGAACGCCTGGGCGGGATTCCCGTCCAGTGAGGCGAAGTTGATCCCCCGGGCGCTCCTTCCAAAGGCGATTTGGATCTTCGCTACGGCGTTCGTTTTGATATGGGGCAACGCGAGGCCGTAGCCGAGACCGGTGCTGGTCAGCTCTTCCCGCTCGACGAGGCCGGCGATGATGTCCTCCCGGCGTTCCGCAGGGACCCGGCCCTGTTCGATGAGGACCTGAGTCAGCTCTTCGAGGACGCCGCGCTTGTCGGTTGACTTCAGATCGGTCAGGATCTGCTGCCGGGACAAAAATTGGGTGATTTTCATATTACAAAATCTTCCTCAGGTCTTCCTCTTGTTCCCGGCGGGTGATGGCCATGATCCTGTCGTCGGGTAAGATGGTCGTGTCCCCCCTGAGCAAAACCGCCTCTTCCCGGCGGATGGCGGCGATCAGGATCGTCTCCGGGGGAAGCTTGAGGTCCTTGACCTTCTGATGAACGGCGGGCGAAGAATCGTCGATTTCGGCCTCGACGATGATCAGGTTCTTGACCGTCAGGAGCGGGATGAGGGCCCCCATGTTCAGCTGGTGGCCGATCTGGACGCTGATCAGGCTGGTCGTGTTCAGGACGATGTCGACGCCGAGGCTCTCGAACAGCTTTTCATTCTTCGGGTCATAGATCACGGCCAAAGTCTTGGGGACCATGAAGAGCAGCTTGGCCAGCTGGCAGATGACGAGATTCTCCTGGTCCTGGCCCGTCACGGCGATCAGCCAATCGGCCCGGCCGGTCCCGATGCTCTTCAGGGTCGGGATTTCGCAGCAGTCCCCGTGAAAAATGGCCTCTCCGAGCTCCTTGGAAAACAGGTTGTAGCGGTTGACGTCTTTTTCTATGACCAGGACTTCGTGATGATCAGCCATCAACGCCTTGGCCAGGTTGTAGCCGATCTCTCCGCCGCCGGCGATGATGATGTACATGGCGTCCCCTTCCTAGCGTTTGGGTTGGATCCCAATCTCCCGGCGGACGAGTTCGAGCTCGAGCTCGGTCGGGCAGATCGTCTGGATTCCGAGCTCCCGGTAGGCCTTGGCCTTGATGGGGTCCCGAACGCGGACTAAAACCTTTTGGCGATCGAACCGGCGGAGAGCCAGCTGTCCGGCCATCAGGTTGGACAGGTCGTCGGACGTCAGAACCACCACCAGGTCGGCGGATTCCAGACCGGCCAGGCGAAGGGTATCGTCATCCGTGATCCGGCCGTTCACCCGGAGGCCGCTGAAACCGTCGCTCAGCCCGGCGAAGGATTCCGGATCGGCATCGACGACCGCCACCTGCCAGCCGTTCTCGGACAGCTGGGAAGCCAACAGGGAACCGACGCGGCCGCAGCCGAGAATGACAGCGTTCATGATACCGGCCTCCTCTTTCCCTGGGTCATTCGAAGAGGCGGTCGAGGATGACTTCACAAGGGGCTTTGCGCAAGATCGCCTCCGACGTCTGGCCTATGATCTTATCACCAAACCCGATCAGGGGACGAATGCCCATGACGATCAAGTCGGCCGCTTCCTCCCGGGCCAAACGGACGATGCCCTCGCTGATCTGACGGGCTTTTTTCATGACCGTCTTGCAGGGCAGATTGCTGTGGGAAACGATCTCTTCGGCGCGCTCCAGCACGGTTTTTGCCTCGTCCGCGGCTTTGTCCATGGGCGCGCTGAGGGGCATGGTGAAGGGGACTTCAACGATATAGGCGACCAGGATTTCCGCTTTTTGTTCCTTTCCCAGACGGCAGGCCAGCTCAACGGCCTTATAGGCGTAGGTCGTTCCTTGGACCGGGACAATGATCTTTCGGATCGCCGAGACCGCCACCATGGCTTTGGCCACGGGCAGGGAGATATGGCGGGGCGGATGGAGCATCCACCAAAGAAGCGTGGTCATGGATGAACAGAAAATGACGGCGCACATCACGCCCACGAATGTCACTTGCGGTGCGATGACCATGGCTGTCGTTTATCCCTTTGTCCTGGCCCGGCTGCGCTTGAGCATCCCGTATCGCTTCGAGGCGGTCGTCACCCGGTAAAGGCCGAAACCCAGAAACGCCAGGCTGACGACGAAGGCCGTGACCGTCGGGATCTTCGTCAGGGCATGGTAAAGGATGACGAGGCCCAGGGGAATCATCAGAAAGCCGAGGATGATCTGGACGACGTCGGTCAGAGTCAGTCGTTCCGGAGGCGGAAGCGGGTGGGGACGCATCTATTTCTCTTCCCAGCGCGATTTCAATCCGCGCAGCTTGTCGCGCCGGATGAGAGCGGCCTTATAAATTTCCAGCGATTCATACTCTTCGGCGGCCTTGAGAACCTCCATTTGTTCCCGCTCCCAATCATGGGACGTGTTGCGAAAGACGGGCAGCTTATTGCGGCGCCGAAAAGACACATAATAAATGATGCAGGTCAGCATCCACAGCGGCCCCACGATCCGGCCGATCTGATGGGTGATGACGACCGTGGTAAAGATGGAGGCCACGCCGAGGAATCCGAGGAAGCCGAGGATCGGCACATCGATGACCAGCCCGTCCTTCCGCCGCCACTTGAAATTCAGCGGGACTTTATAGGGCCGGGGCGTATAGGGATCCGAAAAACGAAGACGGATCAATGAAATAAAGACGAGCATATACCCGAACGTGGCCCCGAAGGCATAGAGATTGGCCAGGGTATCCAGGACGCGCGGGGTCAAGAAGGACAACATCGTCAAGACGATGCCGACCCAGCCGAAACCGATGATGGCGTTGCTGGGGGTCCGATGCCGGGGATGGACATGGCTGAACCACTGACTGACCAGCTTGAAATGGCTCATGGAGAAGATAAGGCGCGAGTCGCCCATGACGCCGGAATTCGAGGAAATCAAGAGAATGGTGGCCCCCAGGAAGGCGGCAAATGGCCCGGCGATCACCCCCAGATAGGGAATATGAGTGGCCAGAAAAGCGATCGGGTCGGATTCGTGGGCCCGGAATTCCTGCCAGGGGAGGATGCCCAGGCCGACCGTGGAAAAGCTGACGGCCAGGATGAAGACGGTAAAAATCAGGGCCACCGACGTTCGGGGAATGACGGTCGCGGGCCTGCGGGTCTCCTGGGCGGCCTGAGAAATGCTTTCCAGCCCGACAAAGGAGATGATGGCCAGGGAAAAGCCGTACATGAATTGCTTCGTCGACGGGAATTGATGCTTCCATTGATCGATCAGCAATTCCGGACGCCAGGCCAGAATGAAGCCGAAGCTGACGATCGACATCTCCATGAGCAGATCGATCACCCCGATGACTTCGTTGAGCTTCGAGGATTCCCGGACCCCCCGCACGTTGAGCAGGCGCAGAAAGACGATCATGCCCACGGTTTCGCCCAGCCACAGCAGATTGACGTTGTGGAAGGGACCGATGGCGACGTTGAATTTGGCCAGGGTGATGCCGAAATAGGGCAGAAAAAAATTCACGTAGCCGGTCGAGGCCGTGGCAAACAGGGCGATATCGATGGTGTAGTCGAGAAGCAGGGCCGCACCGGCCAAAAACCCGCAAAAATCGCCCAAGCCCCGCAAGGAATAGTAATGCCCGCCGCCGGCCACGGGATAGGCGGAGGCCAATTCGGTGAAGGACAGGCCGATCATGATATAGACCAGGCCGGCCAGAGCGAAAGCGAGCGGGGCCGCGCCCTGGGCCGCGCCGATGACCAGACCCAGGGCCACATAAATATCGGCCCCGACGTCGGCATAGCCCCACATGAACGATCCCCAGACCGTGACGTCGCGCCTCAACTCGAGCTTCTGGGCCGGGGCGACGGACGCGGACGGGACTTCGGCGGCTTTCATATCGTTCCGGTTTCTCGCGGATCTTTGTCTTTCTATTTTTCCATAAATAAATGTCGAACAACATTATCATAGCGATTTTTTCAAGTCAAAGCGCGTCCGGCCCGGCAGCCGCTTGGTACGAGGATCGCGGATACCGGAGCGGGAAGGTGACGTCAATCAAACAAATCGATACAATATCCGGGAGGGGAGCCTTCCCGATTCGAGCCCGGCCATGAAATTATCGTTCCAACGCGTCCGCAAAATCACCTTGGCCGTCGTGCTGATCTTCGCCGCAAGCTTCGCCGGCACCGACTATTACCTGCGCGGTCATCTCTACTACACCAAGCGGGCCGTCAATTTCATCGTCCGGAACACCTGGCAGGCCGCCTTCCCCCCTTCCGGGCCCGTCCATCTCTACGTGCGCATCGAAGCCGACCAGGATTATCGGCGGACCCATCCCGATTGGAAGAGCCGTATCCCCGATCTCATGGACGCCGTGAGCGCGCGCTTTGCCGACGAATTCGGCATTCACTTCACCATCCTGGGCGTCGGCGAATGGGACCGGCCCGAAGAGCTTCTGGATTATTCGGCGATCCTGCTTTACGCCGAAAAGAAAATCGACCGGCGGAGCGCCCAGATCCTGGTCCTCATGACCGGCAAAGATGATGAGAGCGAGCGGGCCGCCCATTGGGTGGACGTCGGGATAGCCCATTATATGGGGAATTGCGTCATCATCGGCGACGATTTTCAGCTGCTCCATGAATTGGGGCATCTCTTCGGGACGATCGATTATCCGCCCGGGAGCCCGGGGTTCGATTCCGAGTCGATCTATTCCTACAAGTACGCCGACCGCACGGACAAGATCGATCCGGCCAACCATGACCGGATCATGAGGAACAAGCACCGACTGTTATGGTAAGACCGCGCGAAACCGGGTTTGACCGGGACGCGCTCACAATTTCAGGTTCCGGCGCAGGCGCATGAGCGCGTTCCGGGATCCGGCCGGGATCAAGCCGTGCTTGTCGGGCGGGACATCGAGGAGCAGGTTGATCCTGTTTTCCAGGCAGCGGGTCAGCTGACCGGCCAGGTCGGCGTCCGGACGGGGTTTGTCGCCCTCGACGAAGAACCATTCCCCGCCCAAGGGATCGCAGACCTCGCCGGGGATGCAATACCGCCGCCCCTCAATCTCGCGCCATTTCGAGAACGCCCCGCCGGCGGGCAGCCCGCGCTCGATGGCGATGAGGTCCGACGGCCAGGCATAGGCCACGTCGTAACGGTTCTTGTCGTAGAAGCCGTTGTTCATCATGATGACGCAGTCCGGCTGCAGTTCGGCGATGGAGCGATAGAGAAATGTCCGGTACCCGCGCCCCAGGACGCCGGGGATGTCGACCCACATCTCCGCGATCGGCCCGTATTGGGTCAGGAGCTCGGTAATCTGGTTCGTCTGGAACGTCTGGTAGACGGACGTCGTGTAGGCGGCGTCGAATCCGGGCTTGTCCGAGGGCGTCCGGCTTCCGAACCGGTTGTGGTTGTCCCAGGAACAATAATAAAAGCCCGGCTTGATCCCGTGTTTGGCGCAGGCCGTGACGAAGGCCCCGACGGCATCGGTCGTATTTCCGCTTTTCGTCACGTTGTAGTCGGTGTACCGGGTCGGCCACAGGCAATGCCCGGCGACATGTTTCGTCGTCAGGACGGCGTACGCCATCCCGGCGTCGCGGGCGATCTGGACCCAGGAATCGACGTCCAGATTGTCGGGCCGATAGGTCGAAGCCGGAGCCAGCCCGTCCGGAAGCTCATTGGCGACAAACGTGCTCATCCCGAAATGGATGAACATGCCGTACGTCCAGGATTCCCAGGCTTGGAGCTTCTCCAGGCCCAGGCGCTGGGCGCCTTGTTCCTCGGGCCCGGGAACCGGGGCCCGGCCGGGAAAGCTCGCGGCGGAAAGGGCGGAGGGAACGAGGATCGATGCGCCGCCCGCGGCGGCCAGAAATTCGCGGCGGTTCATGTTGGCCATGGTCGATCTCCTTCGGGTCACCGTTTCGTCATGATCCTCAGAAAGGACCGCTAACAGCCGGGAAAAGATCAATCCAGCCGGCGGCGGGCCTTGACGAAGTAGCCGTCGACGATGGTGTTGAAGCCGTGATAGTTCAGGAGCCAATTCCAGAGCCGGCCACGACGGACGGCGATGATTTCCGTGTCGAAGCCGTCGAGAATGTCCCGCAGGGCCCATTCGGTGAAGCGGTAGTATTCGAGGCCGTGGCGGGGATAGAAGAAGGGCACGGTGACATAGAGCAGGCCGCCGGGCTTGAGCAGGCGCTTGATCTCGTCCACCGCCCTCTGCGGATAGCGCAGGTGTTCAAGCACGTCCAGGGCGATGATGGTGTCGAAGCTCCCCGGCGGCAGTCCCGTGTCCGCCTGGATATCGGCGACGATGTCGGGCCGACAGTTCGGGTCGACGTCGAGCGTCATCGCGTCCTTGCCGTACCGCCGCCAGCCGCTGCCCACGTCGAGGACCCGGCCTTCCAGGACGAGGCCGGTCTTCAGGAGCGCGTCCCTCCGCTTCCGCCAGTATGTCTTTCCTCGAAGCCGCATGATCGGTTCCTTTCGCGGAAGCCGGGACCGCGCTCAGCGGCCGTAGAGCGCGGCGTTGAAAACCACCCGGAAGGTCCCGAACGATTGGGCCCGCCATTGCGGCCGGAACCCGATCAGGATCACGTGACCCTGGTCGAGCTGGCAATCGAGCGCGGCCGCCCGGCCCTGGACATAGTTCTCGCCGATCAGGAAACCCGAGAGCAGCGGCGATCCCGTTTCGGCATAGCGGGCCAGGACGGCGCCCTTGAAGCCGTCGAGCGTCGCCCAGACCGGACTGCCGTCGACGAAGACGGCCGCTTTCGCCGGCATGCCGGCCATGACCGGATGGGACGGGTCCACTCCGACTTCGACGATCGAGCCGCGGAGAAAGAAGATCTCCCCTTTCAGCCCTTCGATGACGTTCTTGACCGGCAGATTGAACTGCTGGACGGCGAAACGGGCCGCCGAGTTGAAGCAGACCAGGGTCCCGCCTCCCCGAATGAACGCCTCGAAGTTCTTCAAATCGTCGGCGGTGAGGACGTAGGCATATTCGGGCCGAACGACGCGGGAAGCTCCGCCGCCCCGGTTTCCGGCCGAGGGTCCGGATGCCCGCTCCAGGGGAACGCGGGCGTCATCGGCCAGGATGATGACATCGACCCGGTCGCGGAGCGGCGTGTGGAAGTCCTCGGGGTGCAGGAGCGTGTACTCGAAGCCGTATTGTTCGAGGAGCCAGCGGGTCCAGCCCTCGTCCATGCTGTCCGACCAGGGCTGGAACAGGCCGAGGCGCGGCTTCTTGACCGGGACCCCGGCCGTGTCGGTGCGTTCGGCGGTCAAGGCCAGCGCCCGGACGAGATCGCCCTGGACGGCCTCGGACAGCCCGCGGATGAGGAATCGTGCCCCGGCATCCACCGAGCCGGCCTTGTACTGCACTTCGGCGCCCATTTTCCAGGTCTTGTTGATGGCCCTGTAGGCGTTGTTCTGGGCCGGATCGACGGCCAGGGCCTGGCCGCTGCCGGCGATGGTCCCTGGCGGGGGGACGATGGCCGCGGCGACGGGGTTGGAATCGAAACCGACCCCCGGCACGCTGTCGAAAGAAGCCGCATCCTCCGCGGCATTGATATTATAAGAAGTGGGCTTGGCCGCGGGATCGGGACGCCGGCCCAATTCCTCGATCCGGGCCCGCTGGTCGGCGGTCAACGGCGACTGCACGGCCGCCCACTTCAGGCCCATCTGCAGCGGCAAGGTCCATCCGGCAGCGTCGTAAGGCCGCAGCGGAGGCCCGCCGGGATATTGGCGCAGGTCCGGATACTTCTGGATGTCGAGAAGCTCGCGGGCCAGGGCGGCGAATTCCTGGTCCGCGGGAATGATCCACGTCCCGGCCGGATAGGTCACGCCGTCCAGCGCGGTCGGGTCCGTAAGACGAGACACCCGCACGCCCCCGAAGGCCAGCCGTCGAAGGAGCTCCACGGCCGCCACGGGATCGCGCTGCTCGCGCGGGATGACATAGGCATAGGGCGCCGTTTTCTTCCCCTGAGCGATCTGGTCCCGCCCGGCCTGATAGCGGTTGTAAAGGAGGGACTCCTTGTAGCGGGCCGCGTATTCGAGGACGGACAAAGAGGCGATCTCGTCGTAGGCCACGGCGTCGGCGAACCGCCACCAGCCGGCCGGCCAGGGACTCACATACAGGTTCTGCGTCCGGAGGTCGCGGAAATTCTGGGGAATGTCGGCGAGCTTGTATTCGCGGGGCGCGGCCATATTGCCGGCCGTCTCCGTCCAGAAGGCCGGAATGTTTTTAAAAATGGGGGCGTAATCGACGTATCCGGGATACCAGGCGTCGAAGGCGTTGCCCTGGATCGCACCGACCTTGCCGCGCTCTTCCAGCCCTTTGGCGATGGCCATGCCGATCATGTTCACTTCGCGGGACGAGAGGTAAGGGGCATTGAGTCCGATCGGATCGAGGAACGGGGGCAGCCAGATACGGGCCGGAAAGGGCGCCGTCTGGTGATGGACATAGATGATCTGCGGCTCCCACTGACGCCAGAAGTGCTCCATCACCCGCGACTCGATCATGTTGAGCATGTATCCGTCGCGGTTGTTGTCGTGGCCGACGTATTCCTGGTAGAGCCGGGGAAGGCCGGATTGCTCGTAAGGCGTGCCGAAATTTTTTTGCTGCCACTCCGCCACCATCTGCTGGCCGTCCGGATTCATCGTCGGGAAAAGGACAAGCACGTCGTTTTGAAGGATGATCCGGCTCTGCGGATCGTCGGGGCGGCTGATCAGGTCATAGGCGAGCTGGATCGTCATTTGCGCCCCCGCGACCTCCGTCGCGTGACAGCCGCCGTCGATGTCGACGAAGGCCCGGCCTTCCTGGGCCAGGGCCCGGGCCGCCGCATCGGTCAATCCTTGCGGATGGGCCAGCCGCCGGGCGATTTCCCGAAAGCGGTCGATCCGATCGAGATTCGCGTGGTCGGAGATCAGGGCGAAATAAAGGATCCGTCCCTGCGTCGTCCGGCCGGCTTCGAGGAGGCGGATGGACTTGCTCGAGCCGGCCAGGGCTTTGAAATAGGCGATGGACTGATCATAGGTCGCCAGCTTGTTGTCGGCGCCTGGCTTGAAGCCGAGCACGGATTCGGGCGGAGGGACTTTCTCCGCCCCGGCCAAAACAGGGGCCAAGACCAACCCCAGGAGGACGATGACGTATAAAGCGGTTTTGCGCATGGCGATCACTCCCGATTCCGGCGGGCGCTACTTTTTCGCGGCGCCGCGGCGGACTTCCGCCTCGCGATCGAGGAAGCTCTGGCCTTTCGTGATCCACTCCTCGGCCGGCTCGTCCTTCAGGTAATGCCCGAACCAGGCCAGGATCCGGTGCTGATAATCGATCTGGTTCTTCTTCTGCCGCAGGCCATGGTCTTCGCCGTCGTAAACGAGAAAGACGACGTTCTTCAGGGCCCGCCGGGCGATGTTGTACATCTCGACGCTCTGGTGCCAGAAGACGACGCTGTCGGCGTCCCCCTCCTCGAGCAGGAGAGGCACCGTCATCTTCGGAACGTTGAAAATGGCCGAATTGGCGACGTAATCGGCCAAATCCTCGTAGAGCGGCACTTCCATGCGCTCCTGTCCGGTCTCGATATGGTCGGTCTCGGCGATCCCGGGACCCCAGTGATGATCACCGTACATGCTGACCAGATCGGTCAGCGGGGCTCCGGCCACCGCGGCGGCGAACACGCCCTGGGTGTTGGCGGCCAGGAAGGCCGCGTCGAATCCGCCCCAGGAATGGCCGACGCACCCCACCCGACGGGGATCGATCCTTCCGCTTTCGAGCACTTTCTTGACGCCGGGGACCACGCACTGCACCACGGAAATCCCCGGTTGGCGCGGGGTGAATATGATGTCCGGCTCAAAGACGAAATAGCCCAGGCTGGTGAAGACACCGATGTTGTAATAGCTGCGGTCGGAGGGGGCGACGTAATTATGGAGACCCTGCGAAAGCTTCTCGTACATGTAGACGAGCATGGGATATTTCCGGCCGGCTTCGTATCCGGCCGGATAGAACAGCGCTCCCTGCAGCCGCAAGCCCTGCTCGCCCCTATAATCGACGAGCTCGCTCCGGCCCCAGGCGTAATCCTTCTGGAAAGGATTGGTGGCCGTGGCCTGTTTGGCGTCCTTGAGCTCCGGCCCGCCGACGAAAATATCCGGCGAAACGTCGAAATCCTGGACCACGTAACCGTAGACCTCGGCGTCCTTGGCCTTGGCCAGCGACCCGACACCCTTGTCCAGCCAGACGAGGCGCGTGACCGTCCCGCCGGGCGGCAGCCTGGCATAGCCGGATTTCTTGGTCCATTCGCCGTACAGGCTGAAATAAAGGGGTTTGCCGGGATCGATCGCCGGCTCGACGGCGGAGGCCACGGCGTCGCCGCCGAACCGGCGCCCCCCGCCGGGATAATCCAAACGGACCAGCCGGTGACGGACCTGTTCGGCCGCGCCTCCCGTCAGCCGCTCCGAGGCCGAGCCGTCGGAAGCGATCTTCCAGACATCGTATTTGTCATAGAGGAGGACGGCCGCGTCGTCCTTGGTCCATCCGGCGACGCCGTAGGGCGGCTTCTGGGCGACGGTCTCGTCCGATTCCTTGTCAATGAAGAGAAGCGGAGAAGCCTTGGTGATGTCGGCGACCGCCCGGGTGGCGAGGTTGACCGTATAATAATGATCGTTCTGCAGGAAGAGCAGATAGTTCCCCGCCGGCCCCGCATGAATGTAAGAGTCAATTACGTTGTCCCGCACCTTGGCCCGGACGCCCGTGGAGATATCGGCCAGATACAGGTCAGACCCCGGCCGGCCGATGGTCCGGTTCATGGCGTACTTCGACCACTCCGCGACGTAGGCCAGATTCGTGCGCCGGATGGGCACAACATCCTCGTTGACCGGGTCCTTCCCCAGCGGGGTCAGCCGGCCGGTGCCGAGATTCCAGGCCGCCAGCAGGCTGCGGCGCCGGTCCGCCGGAGCGTCGACTTTCTGTTTCGGCTGGACGACCACGTCCGACCAGTGCCAGATCTGCAGCCCGGCGAACTCCTCGACGGCCGCGGCCGGGCCATCGGCCTTGTCCCCTCGTGCCGGAGGACCGATTTTGTCGTCCCATTTGGCCAAGCCAAGAAAGAGCGTTTTTCCGTCGGACGACCAGGACAGGCGGCGGAACGAAACCGTCCGCATCCCCGGGGGAAAGGCGGCATCGGCCGCGGGGTCATACGTCCGCAGGCGCTCGCTGCGGCCCAGATCGGTCCAGGCCAGGATCGCATACGTCGGCCCGTCCCTGCGGTCGTCCGCCCTGGCCCGCAGGACGGCCAGGTCGGCCGCGTCCTTCCTCCAGGCGATATCGGCATACGTCGCCGCCGAGGAATCGAGCGAGCGGAGGACTCCCGTTTCCGCGTCGAGGAGCTGGACGCCGTTTCCCGTCTTGCCCTCGGCGCTGATGATCAGGGCCAGGACATGAGACCGATCGGCGTCCTGCCAGGCGAATTGGCTGACATTGCCGAAGGCCGTATCCCGGGCTCCGGCGAGCCGCCTCACGATGAGCGTCGAGCCGGGCGCTTCGTCGGCGTCGGCGCCGCCGGCGGGACGATCGCTTCGCCCGAGGACGGCCGCCGGCGGCGCCGGACGCGCCGGGGCATAGCGGCGCATGGCCAGGAAAGCGCCGTCGGGGCTGAAGGCGAACGACTCGATCCCCTCGATCGTCACCGTCTCGCCGGAAGCCAGGTTCATGAGCCCGAGCTTGTTCTGGACGGGCTTCTGTTCGCTCCGCAGCTTGTCCTGCTCGGCCTCCGAGGGGACGACGGCATAGGCCAGCCACTTGGAGTCCGAGGAAAAGACGGGTTGGGCGCCGAAGGCCGCCGTCTTCGTCGTGCCGTCGGCGAGATTGCAGATGCGAAGCTCGTTTTCACGGTTGGAGCGGTTGATCGCATAGACGAGCCGGCGGCCGTCGGGCGAAAAGCCGCCGCGGGCGCCCGCCGGAGCCAGAGTCTCCCACTTCCCGTAATCGGCAAATTTCGCCGCGGGCTTGGATTGTGCGTTGCTAAGGACCGTCAGAACAAGGATTCCGAAAAGAACAGGATAAACCTTTCGCTTCATCGGTGACCTTCCTTGCGGGCGGCCGGGCCCGGAAATTCAATCCACTCCGGGCATTTTATATCAAAACCGCTCCGCCCGACACGGTCGGATTTTCCAAAGCGGAAAGAAGGCACCGAATCCCGCCAAGGATTTGGCCAGGGTACGGTCTAAACGAACATAGAAGGAAAGGACCGACGTGATTTTCCCTTCCCAGAAAAGCCGATCCGAGTTCTTTCCTCTCACCTCCTCTCTATTTTGGGAACCGGGGCGGCCTCGTCCCAAGCGGGTTTAAACCCGTTCGAAAGCCCGGTCGCTCCGGTATCCCCCTTTAAAATCAACGATTGGATTCGGGCCCCGCACAAGGCGGTCGGGCTCTCTTCCCCTCGGTGAGAGGAATCAGTAGTCGATGCGGATATCGTCCGCCGTATCGAAAATCCCGTCTTTTCCGGCGGAGGTCAGGCGGAACGAGCCATCGGAGCGCCGTTCATAGCGGATATCCCGGCCCCAGGCGTCTTTTGTACTCCCCGTGAGCATTCCCGCCCGGCGTAGGTCGTCGATCCCTGCCGGCGGCTGCCCCTCCGTGGCGATGTACGAAGCGATGATCTGTTGCAGGACCTGCATGTTGGAGCGGGTCAGGTCGGATCCGGCCTGTGCGAACTGATCGACTTCCGTTTGAAGAGGCGTCTTGTCTCCGGTCTTTGTGAACAGCGAGACGAGGATGATGATCACCGCGGCGATAAAGGATAGGAATAATCCCCGTATTTTCATGGCGCTGTTACGAGCTTATTCCAAACGCCCGCCGGGGTCAAACCTCGCCGCATGAGCCCTCCGGCTTTGCCGGATGATCACCGCGGGAACCGAGTCGCGGCCGCTGCCCGGAGGTGGAAAAGGCGATCCCTCCCGTTCATGGCCGCGGGGAGCTGAGCGTCAACGGTTTACCGCCGCCCTCCGTTCGGATATAGTAAGGTGGATTGTCGAGGGAGGCGGAGAGCAAGATGCCTGTACGCCGTTGCGAGGGACCCGCATTTCATCGATCGGAATCGTCCCTGCCGACGCTTGAATTCCATATCGCCCGCGCGGTCCGGGCCAAATACGGATTCGACGGCGCGCTTTTTTCCATCACCGGGAACGTCATCCTGGCCGACTTCCGGGCCGTCCGCGAGTTCGTCCAAAAGATCAACGCCGTCCGGCCGCCCGCCGAGCGGGTCGGGGCCGGTCTGGTCAACGCAGCCGGTCTTCTGGACGAGATCTTCCATCACCTGTTCCGGGTTTATGAGGCCGAGGCCGACCCTGGTGTTTTTGGACGGGCTCTGGCCCGTCTCGAATCGACGCTGGGCGCCGAGGAAGCGCGGCGCCTGCTTCTGGATTTCACCACGCTCTTTCCCCCGCGCGCCGTCTACGACGGCGGCGCCGATCCCGCGGCGCACCTCGAGGGCCGGACCGGCGGCCGTTCCAACAGGGAAATCGCCCTCGAAGAGATGATCCTTCTGTCCCTGGCCAACTTCAATCCGGCCGCCGCCCGGCTGGTCGAACTGTTCGACGAGCGCTACTTGTCGGCCCGCGATCTCTATGCCGAGGCCCTTTCGGACTTGGGCCGGTTTTTCGGCGAGGAGCCCAAGTTCGGCCCGGACGGCCAGGACTTGCTGACGTTATGTAAAACGCCCATTCTGCTCCATCCGGACGATTTCGGGGCCCAGCTCGTCTACATCCGCGAGCATTATGGCCCCTGGCTGGGCCCGCTTTTCATCCGCCGAATCCTGAGCGGAGCCGACCTGATCAAGGAGGACCGTCTGCCCGGGGCGGGCGGACCCGGAGGGGCGCCGACCATCGTCCCGCGCTATCGGGGCCCGCTCGATGACGCGGACGGTTTCGCCCTGGGCAAGTCCGGATACCGCTACGCTTCGGAGAGCTGGAAGGACTTTGAAGACCGGGATCAATTCACCGAGGACACGAATTGGATGCCCCGGGTCGTCCTCATGGCCAAGAACTGCTATGTCTGGCTCGACCAGCTTTCCCGCCATCACGGCCGTCCGATCCGGACGCTGGATCAGATACCGGACGAGGAGCTGGACAAGCTGGCCGGCCGGAATTTCAACGCCTTGTGGCTGATCGGCATCTGGGAACGGAGCGGCCCGTCCCGGCGCATCAAGCACATCATGGGCAATATCGACGCCGTCTCCTCGGCCTATTCCCTCTTTGATTACCGGGTCGCCGAAGACCTCGGCGGGGAAGCCGCCTTCCACAATCTCAACGAACGGGCCAAGGCCCGCGGGATCCGCCTGGCCAGCGACATGGTTCCCAACCACACCGGGATCTTTTCCCGCTGGATGCTGGACCATCCGGAATACTTCATCCAGACGCCCTACCCTCCCTTTCCCGGCTACCGCTTCAGCGGTCCGGACCTGTCCGAGGACCCGGCCATCCAGCTGCGCATCGAGGACGGGTACTGGAACCGCCGCGACGCCGCCGTGGCCCTCCAGAGGATCGACAACCGAAGCGGCGAGATCCGCTACATCTACCACGGCAACGACGGCACGAACATGCCCTGGAACGACACGGCCCAGCTGGATATGCTCCAAAAGAGCGTCCGCGAGGCCGTCATCGGGACCATCTTCGACGTCGCCAGGCGCTTCTCCATCATCCGTTTCGACGCGGCCATGACCCTGACCAAGCGCCACTTCGCCCGGCTCTGGTACCCCGAACCGGGGAGCGGCGGCGACATCCCCTCGCGGGCCGATTTCGCCATGACCAAAGAGGACTTCGACCGGGCTTTCCCGGAGGAATTCTGGCGCGAGGTCGTCGACCGGATCAACGCCGAAAGGCCCGACACCCTTCTCCTGGCCGAGGCCTTCTGGCTCTTGGAAGGCTACTTCGTCCGCTCCCTGGGCATGCACCGGGTCTACAACAGCTCCTTCATGCACATGATGATGAAGGAGGAAAACGCCAAATACCGGGACCTCATCTCCGAGACGCTGGAGTTCGAGCCCGAGATCCTCAAGCGCTACGTCAGCTTCATGAGCAACCCGGACGAGGAAACGGCCATCCGCCAATTCGGCACCGACGACAAATATTTCGGCGTCTGCACCCTGCTCGTGACCCTGCCCGGTCTGCCCATGTTCGCCCACGGCCAGATCGAAGGGCTGACCGAGAAATACGGAATGGAGTACCGGCGGGCCTATTATCACGAAAATCCCGATGCCGGCCTGATCGAACGCCACGAGCGCGAGATCTTCCCGCTGATGGCCAAGCGTTATCTCTTCTGCCAGGTGGCCAACTTCTGGCTCTTCGACGTCGTCACCGCCGAGGGGGCGGTCAACGAGAATGTCTTCGCCTTCGTCAACCGCGAGCGCGGCGAGCGGGCCCTCGTCGTCTACAACAACAAATACGAGCGGGCCTCCGGCCGCATCTTCCGCTCCGCCCCGAAATTGACCTCCGCCCCCGGCGGGTCCAAGCTCCTGGAGACGCGAACGGTCGCCGAGGCCCTCGGCCTGAACCCGGCCCCCGGCCGCTATTACCTCTATCGCGATTCCATCTCCGGTCTTGAATACATCCGCTCCGGCGCCGATGCCTGCGGCAACGGCATCGAAGTCGAGCTCGACGCCTTCAAGTATCGGGTCTATTTGAATTGGCGCGAAGTCGCCGACGACGCCGGCGACTGGGCCAAATTGGCCCGCCGGCTGGGTCGGCAGGGCGTTTCCGACATCCTCAGGGCTTTCGAGGAAATGAAACTCGAATCCGTGCATCAGGCCTTCTCGGCGCTCGTGGAAACGCGCATCCCCCTGGAGCCGCTCCCGGGAGATCCGCCCGAAGGAGCCGTCCCGGACATGCCGACCGAAACGGCGGCTCTCCTGGAGGAAAAGTTCGACGGCCTCCTCCAATCGGTCCGTGAACAGTTCCGTTTGGACGCCGATCCGGCCGCGGCCGCGGCCGCCTTCCGGGAGGGCCTGGCCCGGGTCCATCGTGTGTGCCGGTATGGCGCAGTCCGCGCAGCGGCCCGGCCGGAGACCCTGGAATCCGCCTCGCCGCCGGCGTTGCGCTTCGCCGACGGCCTCGGCAACCCGGCCGACGCCGTGCTCCTCCTGGTCTGGTTGATGACCGGATCTCTGGCTCTCCTGTTTCCCCCGGACGGCTCCCTGGCCCGAAACCGCCTTCTCGAAACGCTCTGGCTGGAGACGCCGATCCGCAATGCCTTCGCCAAGCTGGGGCGGGGCGATTTCGAGACGGCCCGCTCCCTGATGCTTCTGGGGATCCTGCGGTCCCCGGCGGCCAAGGCTCCCGCTCTCTTCGGTCCGGACGCCGGCGGTTCCTGGACCGCGCTCATCACCGATGACGGGGTCCGGGCGTTCCTGGGCGTCAATGAATACGAGGGCGTCCGGTATTACAGCAAGGAAAGCTTCGAGGAGCTGGTCGACTGGCTCTTCGGCCTGTCCGCCCTGGGTAGGCCGGGCGACGACAGGCGGGCCCTGGACGCGGCCTTCCGCCGGCGCGGCGAGATCCTGGAGCTCTCCCGCCGGTCCTCCTACCGCCTCGATGTCCTGCTGCGGAAGCTGGCCCGGCGCTGATTCCCGGCGGAGCGGGCCATTTGTCAATCGTCCCCGGTTCGATTAAAATGGGCCGGAAATCATGAAAACGAACCGATTCAAACAATACCTGCTGTCGGGCGTTTCCTACGCCATCCCCTTCGTGGCCTCGGGCGGCATCCTGATCGCCCTGTCCATCGCCTTCGCCCCGATGACGCCCAAGGGGCCGGATTTCACCAGCGCCCCGTTCCTCAAGCTGATCAACGACATCGGCTCGGCGGCCTTCGCTTTTCTCATCCCCGTCCTGTCCGGCTACATCGCCTTCGGCATCGCCGACCGGCCCGGCCTCGTCCCGGGCTTCGTCGGCGGCTTCATCGCCGGCCAAGTTGGGGCGGGATTCCTGGGCGGGATTGTTTCGGGGCTCCTGGCCGGCTTCCTCGTCTTCTGGATCAAGAAGCTCAAGCCGCCGCGGTATCTCCGGCCGATCATGCCCATCCTGGTCATCCCCGTCCTGTCCTCGCTCATCGTCGGGTTCGTCATGTTCAAGATCATCGGCGCCCCGATCCGCGACGTCATGTCCGCCATCCAGCATTGGCTGGAGGCGATGAACTCGGGCAACCAGGTCCTGCTGGGCGTCATTCTGGGCTCGATGATCGCCTTCGACATGGGCGGCCCCGTCAACAAGGTGGCTTTCTTTTTCGGCGCGGCCATGATCCAACGTGGCAACTTCGCGGTCATGGGCGCCTGCGCCGCGGCCATCTGCATCCCTCCGCTCGGGCTCGGCCTGGCCACGCAGATCCGCCGCCGCCTTTGGTCGGAAGAGGAACGGGAGGCGGGCCTGGCCGCCCTGGCCATGGGGACGATCGGCATCACCGAGGGCGCCATCCCCTTCGCCGCGGCCGATCCCCTGCGGGTCATTCCGGTCATCATGGCCGGATCGAGCGTCGGAGCGGTCGTGGCCATGCTCGGCGGCGTCGGCGACCACGCCCCCCATGGCGGGCCCATCGTCCTGCCCGTCGTCGATCACCGCCTGGTCTACGTCCTGGCCATCGCCGCCGGATCGCTGACGGTCGCCCTGCTCATGAACTTCATCAAAGCCAAGTCCGCGGCCCGGGACGCGGCCAAGGAGGCCGCATGAATTTCGTCGCCGTCACCGCCTGCCCGACCGGCATCGCCCATACCTACATGGCCGCCGAACGTTTGGAGAAAGCCGGGAAAAAGCTCGGCCTGCCGACCAAAGTCGAGACCCAGGGGGCCATGGGCATCGAGAACGAATTGTCCCCCGAGGACATCCGCAAGGCCGACGCCGTGATCCTCGCCGTCGGCATCCCCGTCCTGAGGCGGGAGCGGTTCGAGGGAAAAAAGATATTCGAAGTCCCCGTCCAGGACGCCATCAAGAACGCCGAAGCCATCCTGCAAAGGATCCAGGGCGAACTTGGCCGTTGAATTCGATTTTCTCCTGACCCTGCCCCAGGGACTGCACGCCCGCCCGGCCGGCCGCATCCAGGAGACGGCCGAACGCTTCGACGCTGAAATCCGCTGGATCAACCGCCGGACGGGAGCGCAGGCCGACGCCAAGAGCTCGCTCTCGTTGATCGCCACGGACACCTGGTCCGGCGATCCCTGCCGCATCCGCGCCGACGGCCCGGCCGCGGAGGAGGCCCTGCGGGCCCTGCGCGCCCTTCTCGACGACCTGCCCCGCCGGGAGGCGGAAGCCGCCGAGGTCCAGTCCGCGCCGGCCCCGGACCTGCCCCGCGTCCTGGTCCTCGAACAGGCCCTCGTCTTTCGCGGAACGCCCGCCGGGCCCGGCCTTGTCCGCGGCCGGGCCGCCCTGCTCGACGCATCACCGGACATCGTTCCTGAAGGCGGACCGGTCCTGAGCGTGGCCGAGGAGACGGCGGCCTTTCGCCGCGCCGCCGCGGAACTGGCCGGTGAGCTCCGGACCGCATCGGCCTCCAAAAAGGACCGGACCGAGGGCAGCGTCCTGGAGGCCCATCTTTCGATTTTGCGGGACCGCGCTTTCGCCGCCAAGGTCGAGGAGATCATCGCCGCCGGCGACGCCGGCGCCGCCGCGGCCGTCGCCCGGGCCGGGCGGCTCTTCAGCGAGCCGCTCCAGGCCAGCCGCAGCGCCTACATCCGCGAGCGGATCGCGGACATCCGCGATGTCTGCCGCCGCCTCATCGACGGGCTGGGCGGATCCGCCGGAAGAAAGGACGAGTTCGCCTTGACCGGGGAAAGCATCCTGATCGCCGATGATCTGGCGCCGTCGCGCTTCCTGGCCCTGGAGCGCGGATTTCTCCTCGGTCTCGTTCTGGAAAACGCCGGACTGACTTCTCATACGCTGATCATGGCCCGGGCCCGCGGGCTTCCGGCCGTCGTGGGCTGCCCCGGCCTGCGCCGGCGCCTGCGGGACGGCGAGGACGTCATCGTCGACGGCCGGCGGGGGGTCATCATCCCCTCCCCGTCCGAAGCCGTCGGGCGCTATTACGCCCGCGAGGCGGAATTCGAGCGCCGCCGGGCGCTTTCGCGCCGGGAGGCGGGCCGACGGCCCGGACGGACGGCCGACGGCCGCCGCCTGGAGATCGCCGCCAATATCGGCGACCCCGAGGAATTGGCCCGGGCCTGGGACGCGGGCGCCGAGGGCGTGGGATTGTACCGGACCGAATTGATGCTGATGGGCCGGTCGGAAGCGCCGAGCGAGGACGAGCAGTACGGCGTTTACGCCCGCCTGGCCCGGGAATCGGGCGGACGCCCGATCATCGTCCGGACCTTCGACATCGGGGGCGACAAGCCTCTCCCCTTCCTGGCCCTGCCCGCCGAAGCGAATCCTTTTCTCGGATACCGGGGCGTGCGGATCTACGAGCGGAATGCCGAACTCATCGGGTCCCAGCTGCGGGCGCTCCTGCGGGCGGCGGCCCTCGGCCCGTTGAAGATCATGATTCCCATGATCGCCACGGTGGACGAGATCCTGGCCGTGAAGGCCCTCACCGCCGCCGCGGAAGCGGAGCTTCGCGCGGCCGGCGTCCCCCATCGCCCCGGCGTCGAGCTGGGCATGATGGTGGAAGTCCCCTCGGCCGCCCTGTTCATCGACCGGTTCGCCGAACATGTCGATTTCTTCAGCGTCGGGAGCAACGATCTGCTGCAGTATTTTTTCGCCGCCGACCGGGGCAATCCCGCGGTCCGGCCGATCGGGCGGCCGGAACACCCGGCCTTCCTCCGGCTCCTGCGGTCGATCGTCGACGCCGCCCGCGCGAAGCGCCGCTGGGTCGGCCTGTGCGGAGAGATGGCCTCGTCCGTACGGGTTCTGCCGCTTCTCGTCGGATTGGGCTTCGATGAGCTGAGCATGAACGCGGCGGCCGTCCCCGATATCAAGGCCCGCCTCAGCGCTTTGGACGCGGACGCCTGCCGGGCTCTGGTCCGGGATGCGGCCGGCCTGGATGGGGCCGCCGCGGTCGGAGAGATGCTTAACGTTTTCGGCCGCCCGGCTGCGGACGCCCCCCTGATCGTCCCCGCGCTCGTGAATCTGCAGTCGGAGAGCCGCTCCAAGGCCGAGACCCTCCAGGAGCTGGGGGCCTTGATGGAAACGGCGGGCCGAACGGAAGACCGGCGCGAAGTCGAAGGAGCGCTCTGGCGGAGGGAGGACACGTTCTCGACCGGGATCGGCTTCGGAGTGGCCATTCCCCATGGCCAGACCGCGTTTGTCGGCGCGGTCTCCGTCGCCTTGCTGAGATTCGTCCGTCCCATCGACTGGAATTCCGCCGACGGAGAGCCGGTCGACCTGGCCATCGCGCTGCTGATCCCGTCCGGCGATCGGTCGCAGGAACACCTCAAGCTTCTGGCGCGCCTCTCGCGCCGGATCGTCCACGAGGATTTCCGCGACGCCCTGCGCGCCGCCGCAGACGAAGAAACCGCCGTCCGCCTGGTAGGCGAGGCCCTGGCCGGCTGAAAAGCGGCGCTCAGCGCATGCCGGACGGGCGTCTCAACAAGTAGCGCTCGGCCATCTCATCGATGACCAGGACGGGTTTATCGGCTTCGATATATTTCTCGTTGAAATTTTTATCGTTGTCGCGGATATAGGATACGCGGGAGAAGTGCTCGGACAGGAAGGGGTAGAGCTTGGCGTAAAAAGAATCGTGGATGATGACCAAGGGCCCGAGAGGGGCGGAGGGCCGTTCGGTGATGAAAAACCTGTCGGCTTCATAGGCCAACCGCCAACCCCAAGGCCGGCGGGGCTCCAAGCGGAGGACCGGTTCGCTGATCGGCATCTCGGTCAATTCCAGCCAATCGAACATGTCCTCTTTTTTTTCCCGGACCGTCTTCAATTCGAAATCGGACAGGGCCAGGGGAGCGGCCGTCGGGAAGACGGCGGCCAGCGCCTTTTGGATTTCACTGTCGGCGATGAAGGCCCCCATGTCGTTCCAATGGGAGTCTTTCTTCGGATAGACCTGGTAGTCTTTTTTGGCCGCCAGCAGGGCCGGCCGCAGGTCCGGAGCGGCGATATTCGTGTGTTTGGCCAGATAGTCCAGGAACTGGTCCATGCGCGAGAGCCGGCGGAACCGGCGAATCCGATCGGGCATGAACTCCGGATAGATGGTGACCTTATCGGGGGCGATGACGAACATGTAGCGGATGCCTCGGCGGGCCAGCCAGACCCGGCGCTCTTCCAGGACCCGGGCCCATTCGTCCATCTCGCGGTCGGTGAACAGGCTGTAGGCCTGAAAATATTCCGTCGTTCCCGGTTGGTCGACAGGGCGGTCCAAATACCACCAGCCGTCCTTCCCCACCAGCACCAGATTGACCGGCGAATAGCCGAGGCCCTCGATTTCCAGCAGGTTATAGAGTCCGATCAGGCCCGGGCGGAAAGGAAAATGCTGGGAAAAGTAGGGCCCGAAACGGCGCGGATATTCCAGGGGGGCGTCGAAACGGAAAGCGGGAGGACGGTCGGCGGCCCGGCGTCCCGCGGAAACGCCGATCCGGGAAGGATGGATGATCAGGACAACGAGCGGAACGGTGATGGCGGCCAGAAAGATTCCCGCGCCGCGAAGGAGCGCCGGCGCGAGGGAACGGACCGTCGCCAGCCGCCGGTCGAGTCCGTGGAAGAGGCCCCAGAAGACGATCGAAGCGAGGACCGCCATCAACAGGAAAAACTCTTTGGATTCCGCTAAAAAGCCGACGGCCCGATAGAAGGCTGCGTCGGGAACGATCCAATGCCTGTCCGTGTAGTCAGGATGATGCCGCTGCTCCCGGAGATGGAAGAGCTTCCGGACGAGACGGGCGTCCAGACGATAGTCCGGCAGATCCAAGGGACCTCTTATCCGAAGGGCGCGGATCTCGACGGGGACGGTCCCGTCCCCCATTTTCAGGCGAAGGCTCCGGAACGTCCCGCGCGGCAGGAAGAACGAAACCGATCTCCATCCTCCGGCATCGACGCGGGCGATCTGGAGGCCCTCCCCCGCGTCGACCGAGAGCGAGAGGCGGTCATCGACGGACGCTCTCACGTCCAGGTCCAGCCGCAGATCGACGCGCATCGGGTGTTTTTCGACGAAGAAAAGGGCCGCCGCCGCAAAAACAAACGCGGCGACAAGATCGGCACGGTTCCGCCGACGGCTTCGGGTCCGGTCCGGGCGGTCGGGGACATCCACGTCAAAACCTCGCGTAGATAAAAGGATGGAACGTTCCGCCGATCAACGCCAGGACGGCAGCCAGAAAGAGGACGGCCATGAGGACGTTGTCCAGGACCGCTTCCCCGATCGCGACGAGCGCCCGCGCCAGGCGTCCCCTCCGCGCCCGGAGAGCCGCCGACAGGCTTTCAAAGCCCCGGGCCAAGGCGGGCCCGGCGGGAAAGGAACCGATGATCCCGGCGGCCAGGGCGGCCAGGACCTGGCCATTGATATACAGGCTGGGATAATACACGGCGGAGCCCCCCGCCCCGAAGCCGAAGAGGGCGCCGAGATAAGCGCCCGCATCGACCAAAGTCAGGGAGCGGAAGAATACCCAACCCACCATAATCAGAAGCTGGGCGTAAACCCAGCGGGCCGCGGGAGGCAGGCGTTTCTTCAGAAGCCGGCCCAGCCCGGCCTGTTCGACGACCAGGAACAGCCCGTGGTAAGCGCCCCAGGCGATGAATGTCCAGCTCGCGCCGTGCCACAGCCCGCAGAGAAGGAACGTGACGATCGCGCCGCAGCCATAAGCCCAATAGTCGGCCCGGACGCGCAGGAAACGGTCGCCTTTGATCCGCCGCGAAACGGCGTAGGCGATGGGCAGAAAAAGGTAGTATTGGAGCCACTGGGACAGGGACATGTGCCAGCGCTTCCAGAATTCCTGGATGGACTTGGAGGCATAGGGATAGTTGAAATTCTCGGGCAGACGCAGGCCCAGCATCCGGCCGAGGCCGAGAGCCATGTCCGTATAGGAGGAGAAGTCAAAATAGATCTGCAGGGTATAAGCGATGAGGCCCAGCCAAGCCAGGCCGGCGGTCAGGTCCCGGGCGGGGACGGCGAAGATGTTGTTGGCCGTCGCCGCCAGGGTATCGGCGATGAGCTGCTTCTTGGCCAAGCCGAGGACGAAGCGGCGGGCGCCCGCGGCGAAGTCCGCGGAACCCATCCGCCGGGATTCGGCCAGGGCCGGCGCCAAGGTCCGATAGGGAGTAATGGGCCCGGTCGTCATCTTGGGAAAGAAGGACAGGAAAAGGCCGAAGCGGACGGGATGGGGATCGAAGGGAACGGTGCGCCGATAGACATCGATCAGGACCGAGAGGGCGGTCAGGGTGAAAAACGAAACACCCAGGGGGAGGCGAGCCGGATCGGGAAGGCTCAGGCCGCCGCCCCGGCCCAGCGTCCGGAGAAAAAACGCGGCGTATTTGAAATCAAACAGAAAAGCCAGGTCAAAAAAAAGCCCGGCCAGAAAAACCGCTTTTCGCCAGGCGCGGCCCCGGATCCCGGCTACGGCCGTCCCGACGGCGTAATTAACGGCGATGAACGCCAGAAGCAGGAAAACGCGCTCCCCTTGGCCCCAGGCATAGAAAATCAGGCCGGCCAGAAGATAGTACCCGTTTCGCGCCTCCGGCCGGAGAAGCCAGAAAACGGCCAGAAAGACCGGCAGAAAAAGAAAGAGAAACGCGATCGAATTGAATTCCATCCCGATCGAAACCTGGAACGATGGCGTTAATAGGCCGCAATTCTACCTAATGATGAGGATGGTTTTCAAGGCAAACGACAGCCCGCCCCGGTCGGCCGCGCGGTCCTCAGGACAAAATAGCGCTTTGAAGGCCGGCTGAAAGCGAGCCGAGCTCCTTGCTCATCTGGGACATCCCCAGCAGGCCGCCGCTTACACCCGACATGCCTTTGGCGATGACGACGGCGACGTTGGCGTCGTCCCGTCCCACGGTCACGTTGAACTTGGCCCGCTTGGAAAGAGCGCCCACCAGCGCGCGCGCCGCGGCACTCCCCCTGCTGTAGACGCCCTGCATTTTGGTCCCGCTTTCCAGATGATAGCCCCGCGCGGCCAGAAAGAGCGCGGTTTTATCGGCGATCTCATCGACGGTCCCGCCGGAAAAGACAAGGGTGATGGATTCCTTCGTCTCCGACGATTTAACGACGGCGTATTTTCCCATGGGGTCACTCTCCTCCGTGATTTCGGGCGGCCCCGGCCGCCCCTTTCTCTCATTATCCCCGACCCGGCGCCCCTGTCAAGGCCGGACGAGCGGCCGTTTATGCTATGATGGGCGGGAGGCCCGGACCCGAAACCGGCCGGGCGCCCGGGGAGGTCGTCACGTGGTTTCTCGCGGCGTCGGAGGGCTGCTGGGCGCGGCGCTGACGCTCTGGCTGGCCGCCGCACCCGCCGCTCTCGCCCTGGAAAAAGCGGCGGACGAGACCGACGAATCCTTCTACCGCCGGCTTCCCCTCCATACGATCACGGTCGACCGGGGTTCCCCGGCCGGGGAATTCGATTTCGTCTTCCGGACCGCCGGCCGGGAGGGCGGACCGGTCCTGGTGCTGTTGCACGGAATCAACGACACCGGTTTTTCGTTCGCCGGACTGGCCCGCGAGCTCCGGAACGATTTCCAAATGATCATCGTCGACCTGCCGGCCTACGGCGAGACGTTCACCCCGCGGCTGCTCGATTTTTCCTATGCCAGCCAGACGGCCCGCCTGCGGGCCCTGCTCGAAGCCGTCGGAGCCATGGACGGGGCCGTCCTAGTCGGCCATTCCACGGGCGGGGCGCTGGCCTGGCATCTTTCCCTGGAGCCGGGCGTCCACCCAGCCGGGCTGGTTCTGATCGACGCGATAACCGTCGACTACGAGTTGCCGGCGAGGACCCGCCTGGCATTCATCCTGGCCCGGCATTATCTCCTTTCGGGGCCGCTCTTCAACCTGATCGGGCCGGGTGCGATCGCCGGGCTGATCGACAGCGAGTCGGCCTCGCCCGGATTCCGTTATTCCGAGCGGGCCAAGAGCATCGTATCGGCCATGTTCACGACCCCGGCCCGCCTGCGGGTGAACGCCCGCTGGGCCTCCCAACTCCTCGATTTTGCCGTCGTCAGATCCTGGGCGCCGCGGCTGCGCGACATCACCGTTCCGACGCTCCTCGTCTGGGGCCGGAACGACAGCGTGCTGGAATGGCCGTTCATGGAAGAGGCGCGCAAGGCGATCCCGGGAGCGCAAGGCCGGACCGTGGAGAACGCCGGCCATTCCCCGCACGTCGAAAGGCCCGCCGAGGTCGCGGACAGCATCCGCGCGTTCGTCACGGGGTCGGCCGTACCGGATCAGCACCTGGCCTTCAGTCCGGAGGTCCGCCCCGTCTCTCCGGCCTCGGTCCCCGAAAAGCCGCCGGAGCTCGACGGGTCCATGATCCACCTGACCTTCTCGGTGTCCCGCTGCGGAAGCGGCGCACTTGCGGACGCGGCGGGCGTCCACATCAAGCGCGGATACTACTCCCCCGGCTACCCCAGCCAATCGGGAAGCGTGGGACTTTTTTTTGAAGGCCTCCGTAAAGACGCCGACCGGCCTTTCTTCGCCGGCCTGCAGATCGAAATGGTCTGGTTCCGGGCCGGCGGCTTCCGCTTCGCCCGGGGATGGAGCGTGGCCGGTGCCCGAAGGGCGGAAACTCTGACCACGCTCGGCTATGTTCCCTCGTACCTGCCCTGGCTTTGCCTTGGGGCGCGATGGATCGGCCCCCGGGCCAAGGCCGGCTTTTTCGTCGAGCTGGAGCTGGCCCCCTTGCTGAACAAGGCCTTCCTCTTCTGGTGACGAGGCGCTTCCATGCTCACTTCACCAGCCGTTGTTCGATCGCTTCCAGCGACTGGCCCTTGGTCTCCGGGAGATGCGCCCGGATGAAGAGGAAGCCGGCGACGCAGATCGCCGCGTACAGCCAGAAGGTGCCCGCCGAACCGAGGCCTTTATTGAGGATGGGGAACGTATAGGTCAGGAGGAAACAAGCCGCCCACAAGGAGGTCGTAGCCACCGCGACGGCGGCGCCGCGGATGCGGTTGGGGAAGATCTCGGAAATCACGACCCAGGTGACGGGGGCCAGGGACATGCCGTAGCAGCCGATGGCGGCCAGGACCAGGAGGAGCATGGGCAGGCCCTTGAGACCCGAGGCATAGCCGACGCCCAGCAACGCGTAGATCCCGGCCAGGCCGGCCGCGCCGAGGAGCATCAGGGGACGGCGGCCGCGGCGGTCGACGACGCCGATGGCGATAAGGGTGAAAACGAGGTTCACCGATCCCGTCCAGGCGATGTTGCCGAGCACGGAGGAAATGTCGTAGCCCGCCGCCCGGAAGATCTCCTCGGCGTAATTGAAGATGACGTTGATCCCGCACCACTGCTGGAAGACGGCCAGGACGACGCCCAAGAGGAGAACGCGCCTGAGCCGGGGCTCGAGCAGGGCCCTGAAGTTGACCCGGGCGGAATCGTCGACCAGGGTCGCCTCGATGTCGGCCAGCTCGGCCTCGGCGTGGGCCGCCCCGCCGATGCGGGCCAGGACCCGGCGGGCGCGCTCTTTCCGGCCGTTCTTGGCCAGCCAGCGAGGGCTTTCGGGGACGAAAAGGGTTCCCAGAAAAAAGAGCAGGGCGGGCAGCGCGGTCAGGGCGAACATCCAGCGCCAGCCGGCCCGGCCGTACCAGGAGCCGCGGATGAAGGCGTCGTCCGCCCCCGCCGGCAGCCCGCGGACGAGACCCCAGTTGATGAACTGGGCCAGCAGGATGCCGACGACGATGGTCAGCTGGTTCAGCGAAACCAGGCGTCCGCGCATCCGGGCCGGCGCGATCTCGGCGATATACATCGGCGAGAGGTTGGAAGCCAGCCCGATGGCCGTGCCGCCCAGCATCCGCCAGGCGACGAAAACGGCGAAGGTCGGGGCCAGCCCGTTGCCGATCGAGGTGACGATGAAGACCAGCGCGGCCGCCGTCAGGAGCCTTTTCCGCCCCAAGCGGTCGCTCAGGGCGCCCGCCGCCAGGGCCCCGACCAGGCATCCGATCAGGGCGCAGCTGTTGGCCCACCCCTTGGCTGAGGCGCTGGTCAGCTCGAAGAAACGCTCGAAAAACGGCTTGGCCCCTCCGATCACGACCCAATCGTAGCCGAAGAGGAGACCCCCGAGGGCGGCGACCAGGGAGATCGTCCAGATATAGCGGAGGTCGAGCCGGGATCCGGCCGGGGCGGGATCCATATTGGAGGTCCTATTCATGAGACCCCAGATTATGGACTTCGCGCCGGCCTGTCAACCGAGGGAACGGGGAAACGAGACGGGGGACTTGAAATATTTCTATAAATGAGTATGATTGCGGCATTTGACAGCGATATCGATTCGCTCATCTTGAAAGGAGGTTCGCATCATGAGGAAAGGCATCGTTCTCGCCCTCGCCGTGCTCCTGTCGGTCCCCCTGGCCTTTTCGGCCATCGTGACCAACTCGAACCAGAGCATCCAGTACTTCCGGCTGCTCGCCCGTAACGCGTCAACCGACATCGACGCGGTCTATTACAACCCGGCCGGCCTGGTCAAGCTCGCCGACGGCTTCCACCTGTCCATCCAGAACCAGTCCATCTGGCAGGACAAGACGATCACCAACAGCTATCCCCTCCTGAACAACGGCACCTACGTGGGAACGACCCGAGTCCCCGTCTTCCCCGACATCTACGCCGTTTATAAGACAGGCAAGCTGGCGCTTTCGTTCGGATTCGGCCCCAACGCCGGCGGCGGCACGGCCAAGTTCAATACCGGCCTTCCCGGGTTGGAAATACCGTTCATCGGACTTGGCGCACTCCTCGACCTCGTTTATCACATGGGGATCAGCCAATACAGCATGGGCATGTCATTCGAAGGCAAATCCGTCTACTACGGCTTCCAGGTCAACGCGTCCTACGCGATCACCGACTGGCTGGCCGGGGCCGTCGGCCTCCGCTACATCTCGGCCCAGAACACTTACACCGGCTCCATCACCGACATTTCCTATAACTTCTACGGCCTCCCGCTGCAGTCGGCCTACAACTTATTCACCGCGTACCATTTGCCCACTTATGCCGCCCTGTTCGCCGACCGTCAAGTGGATGTCACCCAAAACGGGACTGGATTCACGCCCATTATCGGCCTGAATCTGTCGCCGGTCGCGGGATTGAACATCGGGATCCACTATGAGTTCAAGACCGCTCTCCAATTGACGAACGACACGACGCAGGACAATATCGGCCTGTTCCCCAACGGGGCCAAGACGGACGCCGATATTCCCGCCATCCTGGGCGTCGGCGCCTCGTACGCCATCCTCCCCGAGCTGCGCGCCCATGTTTCCTATACGCTCTATTTCGACAAGGACGCCAATTGGGACGGCCGCCAGCTGCTGGTCAACTCCAACTCCTATGACCTGGCCTTCGGCCTGGAGTACGACGTGCTCCCGGCCCTGACTTTGAGCGCCGGCTACATGTCCAGCCCCATGGATCTGCAGCCCAGCTTCCAATCGGCCATGAACTTCAACCTCGGCGCCAACACCGTCGGCTTCGGCGCTCAGCTGCGCGTCATCCCCAAACTGACGATCGACCTGGGCGCGATCATCGTCACCTACAAAGACGCCCAACAGACACTCGACTATTGGCTGCCTGGGCCCATCTATATCGGCTCCGCCACCGAGAAGTACCACGAGACGACCTGGGGCCTCGGCATCGGTTTTGGATATCACTTCGACTGATCGCTGACCGCACAACGTTTTTTCATCGGCCGGCCGGGTTCACCGGAGCCCGGCCGGTTTTTTCTTCCGCCTCCGGACAATGATCCCCTTTTTTCTCGGCCGGTTCCCGCCGGACGGCCCATCACCTTTTTCAAATCCAGGGCCCCGGAGGGAGGAGGAAGATGCTGGCTGTATCAGGGAATTAAGCTAAAGGGGGTAACAAGGAGGGTGGGTCCTGCCCAGCCAGCGCAGCAGGTTTGAACCGAATATAACCCATCAATTACATAAAGTCAATATGTTTTATCGGTATTTCGGCGGGACGTAAAAAGCGCGGCCCCGGAGGAAGAATTCCTCCGCGGCCGGGCCGGAATCCCGGAAAGCGCGCCCCCTCTTCTCTTCCACCGTGTTCCTCTTGACATCCCCGGAATATCAGAGTTAATTTGAAGCCACACAGAAAAGGAGGACCCATGAAGAAGGACGAGAGTTTGCTCACTGTCTGGGACTACGCCCAATCCAAAGGCATCTCCCGCCGCGACTTTCTCAAGGCCTGCACCTGGGCCTCGGCGGCGCTCGGCCTGCCGGCCTCCGGCGTTCCCCAAATCGTCAAGGCCCTGGAAACCAAACCGAGGCTTCCCGTCGTCTGGTTCCATTTCCAGGAATGCACCTGCTGCTCGGAGTCGTTCATCAAATCGAACCATCCCCTGCTTTCGGAGATCCTCCTGGACCGCATCTCCCTCGACTATACGGAAACGCTCATGGCCGCCGCCGGCAAACAGGCCGAGGAGGCCCTTCACCGGACGATGGCCGCATCCAAGGGACAATACCTGATGCTGGTCGAGGGGGCCGTCCCCCTGGCCGACGATGGCGTCTACTGCTGCATCGGCGGCCGCTCCGCCCTGGACATCATCCGGGAAGCGGCCAAAGACGCCAAGGCCGTCATCGCCTGGGGTAGCTGCGCCTCGAACGGCTGCATCCAGGCCGCCCGTCCCAATCCGACCCGGGCCACGCAAGTGGACCGCGTCATCTCCGGGAAACCCGTCGTCAACGTGGCCGGCTGTCCGGCCATCGGCGAGGTCATGACCGGGACGGTCGTCCATCTGCTGACCTTCGATCGCATCCCCCAGCTCGACGGATTGAACCGGCCGAAGGCGTTCTACTCCCGCCGCGTCCACGACACCTGCTACCGCCGGCCGAACTACGATGCCGGCCTGTTCGTCAACTCCTTCGACGACGAAAACGCCAAGCGCGGCTACTGCCTCTATCAGATGGGCTGCCGCGGCCCGGTGACGTACAACGACTGCGGGGTCATGCGCTGGAACGAGGGGATCAGTTACCCCATCCAGTCGGGTCACGGGTGCATCGGCTGCAGCGAGCCGAACTACTGGGACAACGGCCCTTTCTACCGGCACCTGGCCTCCTTCCCGGGCTTCGGCATCGAGAGCACGGCCGATACGATCGGGCTGGCGGCGGCCGGTGTCGCCGTCGCCGGACTGGCCGCCCACGCCGTCACGACCAACATCCGCAAGCGCCGGGTCATCAAAGCGGAGATCGAATCGAGCGAAGACGCCCCTGATTCCGCCGAACACAAAGGAGGCCGCTGATGGCCGCCCAGCGCATCGTCATCGATCCCGTCACCCGCATCGAGGGCCACCTCCGCCTGGAAGTCGAAGTCCGCGACGGCAAGGTGGTCGACGCCTACAGCTCGGGGACCATGGTCCGCGGCTTCGAGATCATCCTCAGGGGCCGCGACCCCCGCGACGCCTGGGCCTTCGCCGAGCGCGCCTGCGGCGTGTGCACCACCGTCCACGCCCTGGCCTCGGTCCGGACCGTGGAGGACGCGCTGCAGATCGTCGTCCCCCCCAACGCCGAGCTCGTCCGCAACCTGATGTTCTGCGCCCATTACATGCAGGACCACGTCGTCCATTTCTACCATCTCCACGCCCTGGACTGGGTGGACGTGGTCAGCGCCCTGAAGGCCGATCCGGCCAAGACCGCGGAGATCGCCAAGTCCATCTCCGACTGGCCGCGCAGCTCGCCGGGGTACTTCGCCGACATCCAGAAGCGCCTCAAGTCCTTCGTCGCCAGCGGCCAGCTGGGAATCTTCGCCAACGCCTACTGGGGCCACCCGGCCTTCAAGCTCCCCCCCGAGGTCAATCTGCTGGGGACGACGCATTACCTGGAGGCGCTGGAATGGCAGAAGGAGATCGTCAAAATCCACACGATCTTCGGAGGCAAGAACCCCCACCCGAATTATCTAGTCGGCGGGGCTCCCTGCTCCATCAATATCGACGAGGCCAACGCCATCAACGCCGAGCGCCTGGCCCTGGTGAAGACCCTGCTCGACGAGGGCCGGACCTTCATCGAGCAGGTCTATATCCCCGATTTGCTGGCCGTGGCCTCTTTCTACAAGGACTGGGGCGCCCTCGGCGGCGGTTTGACCAACTACCTGGCCTACGGCGACCTGCCGACCAACGGCTACGGCGATCCGGCCCGCTTCAAATTCCCCCGAGGCATCATCCTCGACCGGGACTTGAGCCGGATCCACGAAGTGGACGGCCGGGCCGCCGACCAGATCCACGAGTTCATCGCCCATTCCTGGTATGAATACGGCACGGGAGACCAGTCCGGCAAACATCCCTGGGAAGGCGAGACCAAGCTCCGCTACACCGGCCCCAAGCCGCCCTACGAACACCTCGCCGTCGAGGGCAAGTACAGCTGGCTGAAGACGCCGCGATGGAAGGGAAAACCCATGGAGGTCGGCCCCCTGGCTCGGCTCCTCGTCGGTTACGCCGCCGGGCGTCCGGACATCCGGGAGATCATCGACGGCACCCTCAAGAAACTCAACGTGCCCGTCGCCGCCCTTTTCTCCACGCTCGGCCGGACGGCCGCCCGCGGCCTGGAGACTCTCCTCGTCGCCCAGTGGGCCCAGGAGTTCTACGCTTCGCTCATCGCCAATATCAAGAACGGCGACAACCGCTTGCACAACGGGGAGAAGTGGGACCCTGCGACCTGGCCGTCCGAAGCCAAGGGCGTAGGCCTGACCGAGGCCCCGCGCGGGGCTCTGGCCCACTGGATCATCATCAAGGACAAGAAGATCGCCAATTACCAACTGGTCGTCCCCTCGACCTGGAACGCCTCGCCGCGGGACGCCGCCGGGGGGCGATCGTCTTACGAGGAAGCCCTGCTGGGCACGCCGGTGGCCGACCCGGAGCAGCCCCTGGAGATCATCCGGACCATCCACTCCTTCGATCCGTGCATCGCCTGCGCTGTCCACGTCTATGACGAGCATGGCCGGACCGTCAACCGGATCACCACGTTTTAGGAGACGGCCATGAAAAAAGCCACCCTGGGGCGCATTTATGTCTGGGAGGTCCCGGTCCGGTTCTACCACTGGCTGAATTTCCTAGCGGTCGTGGTCCTGTCCGTCACCGGCTATCTCATCGGCCGGCCGCTGGCCATCCAGAGGGCCGCGGAAGCCTCCTATTCGTACTGGTTCGGCAAGGTTCGATTCCTCCATTTCGCCGCCGCCTACGTGTTCTTCTTCAATTTCCTTTTCCGGATCTACTGGGGGTTCGTCGGCAATCGCTACGCCAGCTGGAAGAACTTCATCATCCACCGGAAGGAGCAGCTCCGGGAAATCGCCGAGGTCCTGAAGGTCGACATCCTTCAGGCCCGGGTCAGGCCGATGGAGACCATCGGCCACAACTCCCTGGCCGGATTCACTTACTTTCTGGTCTTTCTGGCCTTTCTTTTCCAATCGCTGACCGGCTTCGGCATGTACTCGGCCATGAGCAAAGCCTGGCTCCCCCGGCTCTTCGCCTGGGTGGTGCCCCTGATGGGCGGGGACTTCGCCGTCCGGCAATGGCACCACGCCTTCATGTGGGCGTTCATCATCTTCGCCATCGTACACGTCTATCTCGTTTTTTATCACGACTATGTCGAAGGGCGCGGCGTGCTGTCCTCGATGGCGGGGGGATGGAAGTTCATTGAAAAGGAAACAAAATAGGGTGACGACCCCCTCCGACCCGGGCCGGCCCCTGGTCCTCGGGCTGGGCAATATCCTGATGGGCGACGAGGGGATTGGGATCCTCTCAGCCCGCCGTTTGACCGAAAACGGCGATCTCGCCGCCCGGGCCGACATCGTCGACGGCGGCACGGGGGGCTTCCATCTCCTCGGAATGTTCCGAGATTACAGCCGCCTGATCCTCGTCGATGCGGCGATGGACGGCCGGCCGCCGGGCACGGTTTCCCATCTCCGGCCGCGCTTCGCTTCCGATTTCCCCAAGTCCTTGAGCGCCCATGACATCGGCCTCAGGGACCTGATCGAGGCGGCAGCGATGCTGGGTCCCCTCCCCCCGATCGACCTGATCACGGTCTCCATCACCGATCTTCAATCCCTGTCACTGGATGTCTCGCTGCCGGTACTGGCGGCGTTATCCGAAGTCGAGGCCCTCGTCCTCCGTCTCCTCGACGGCGCCGGAGGATCCCGGACGAAGCCGCAATCTTGAGGAAGGACGCCGGCCGGGGGGACGCAGATGGCCAGCGGTCTCGCTCACGTCCGGAGAGGCGCTTCCCTCCCCGTCCGAACCGTTGACACTCGCGAGAAGATTCTGATATTGTTCTTGATCTGAGCGATGAAACGTAAGGCTTTGATCCCCCGCGAGGCGGCTTAACGTGTACGTTTTGATCGGCCTCCTGATCGGATTCGTCGCCGCCATCCCCCTGGGGCCCGTCAACGTTTTTGTCATTTCCCAGGCCATGAAGCGCGATTTCTTTCACGGCCTCATGGCCGGCCTGACCGCCGCCGTTCTCGATTTCACCTACTGCCTGGTGGCCATCCTCGGACTGACCCAGGTCACGGCCCTCATGAACCGCTGGCTGGTGGTTCTTAAAACGGTCGCCGCGGTCTTCCTCTTCCTCATCGCCGGCCGCCTCTTCCAGCAGTCCAAGGAGTACAAAGAAGCCCTCCCGGCCAAGCAGAATACCTCCTTCTCGCCCCGGCCGATGCTGGCCGTTCTGGCTCTCTACATTTCCAACCCCTCCATCTATTTCTTCTGGATCGGCCAGGCGGCCTGGGTCACCAGCCACGGATGGGTCCAGGATTCCGCGGTGAACGCCGTCATCTTCGCCCTGGCCTGCGGAAGCGGAGGCGCGCTCTGGTATATCATCCTGACCCGCTACGTTTCCAAGTATCACCACCAGTTCTCGGCCAGGACCTTCCGGACGATTTTCCTTGTCCTGGCCGTCATTCTCTTTATCTCCGCCGTTTATACGTTCCTGTCGATCTTCGTCCATATCAAAATCCGCCTGTGAGGCCGGAAACGTCCCCTCGACGAAGGGTCCACCTCCTCTGCAACGCCCATATCGATCCGGTCTGGCTTTGGGAATGGCCGGAAGGGGCCGGAGAGGCGCTGTCCACGTTCCGGACGGCGGCCGGCTTCTGCGAAGAGAGGCCGGATTTCATTTTTTCCCACAATGAATCCCTGCTCTACGGCTGGATTGAAGAATACGAGCCGGCCCTCTTCCGCCGTATTCGGGCGCTCGTCCGCAAAAGACGCTGGGCCATCCTGGGCGGCTGGTTCGTCCAACCCGACTGCAACATGCCTTCGGGCGAATCGTTCGTCCGGCAGATCCTTCTGGGCAAGCGCTATTTCCGGAAAGCGTTCGGCGTCGACGTCCGGACCGCGGCCAATCTCGATCCTTTCGGGCACAGCCGGGGGCTTGTTCAGATCCTGGCCAAGTCCGGCTACCATTCCTATCTTTTCTGCAGGCCGGACCGCACCTTCACCACGTTCCCCGCCGACGAATTCCGCTGGGTCGGCTATGACGGGTCCGAGATCCTGGCCGCCCGGGCCGGGGCTCACTACAATTCCCGGAGCGGCGGAGCGAGGGCCAAGATCGAAGACTGGCTCCGCTCGCATCCCGACCGGACGCCGTCGCTCCTCCTTTGGGGCGTCGGCAACCACGGCGGCGGAGCGTCCAGGCGCGATCTGAACGACATCGAAGCGTTGCGAGCCGAGACGGACGACGCGGATATCTTCCATTCCGAGGCCGAAGCCTATTTCGAGGAACTCGGCCGGGTGCGCGGCCGGCTTCCCCGCCACGCCGCCGGGATCAATCCCTGGGCCGTCGGTTGCTATACGACGATGGCCCGGGTGAAACAGGCCCATCGGCGCCTGGAAAACGAGCTTCTATCCGGCGAAAAGATGGCCTCGGCCGCCGCGTTCCAGGGACTCGGCCCCTATCCCCGGGCGGAGTTGGCCGAGGCCCAGCGCGACCTGGCGCTGGCCCAGTTCCATGATCTCCTGCCGGGAACGTCGATCGGGCCGGGGGAGGAGGGCGTTATGCGGCTCCTTCACCACGGCCTGGAACTCTGTTCGCGGATCAAAGCGCGGGCCTTTTTCGCGCTGGCCGCCGGGGAGCCCCCGCCCCGTGACGGCGAGATCCCGATCCTTGTCCATAATCCCCACCCGTACCGCGTCCGGGCGATCGTCGAATGCGAGTTCCAAGCTTATGAGCCCCATGACGGCGGCGGGTTCCTGCGCCCCCGGGTCTTCGCCGGGAAACGCGAGCTGCCGTCCCAGGCGGAAAAAGAGCTCAGCAACCTCAACCTGGAATGGCGAAAAAAAGTCGTCTTCCTGGCCGACCTCGAGCCCGGCCGGATGAATCGCTTCGTCTGTCGGACCGCGGACATCGGACGCCGGCCCGGCCCGCCGCCCGCCGGATCGGGAGATTTTTTGGCCGTGAGGACCGCCGATCTCGAGGTCGACGTGAATTCCCGGACCGGGCTCATCGACCGCTGCCGGATGAACGGACGGGACGTCCTGTCGCCCGGCGCGTTCCAGCCGCTGGTCATGGCCGACAACGCCGACCCCTGGGGCCAGGGCGTTCTCCGCTTCCGCGACGAAGCCGGCCGCTTCCTCGCCGCTTCGCCCGTGGAAAGCGCCCGTCTGGCCGGGCTTTCCGGCGCGGATCTGCCTCCCGTCCGGGTGATCGAAGACGGCGGCGTCCGGACGGTCATCGAGGCCTGCCTCGCCCACGGCGCATCGGCCGTTCTCCTGCGCTACAAGCTGCCCAAAAAAGGCAGCGAAATCGAAGTCGAGGTCCGCGTCCTCTGGAACGAGAAAGACCGCATGCTGAAGCTGTCCGTCCCCACGCCCTTCCGGACCGCCGCTTATATCGGCCAAACCGCTTATGGGCGCGAAGCGCTTCCGGCCGACGGCGCCGAGGCCGTAGCCCAGAAATGGACGGCCGTCGTCGCGTCCGCCGCGGAAACGGCCCTGACCTGTATCAACGACGGGACCTACGGATCGGATTTCCGGGACGGAGAAATGCGGTTGTCGCTGCTGCGGTCTCCGGCCCACGCCTGCGACGCGGCCGAGGGGCGGCCCCTCCGCTACCGCGACCGCTTCATCGCCCGCATCGACCAGGGCGAACATGTCTTTCGCTTCTGGCTCAACGCCGGACCCGCGGGCGAACGCCTGGATGCCGTCGACCGGGAATCCCTGGCCCGCAACGAGGCGCCGTACGTCCTCAGCTATTTTCCCCCGGGGACGGGCCGTCGGGCCCGGCCCCTGGCCGTCCTGAGCGGCGGAAGCGTCCAGGCCACCGTTTTCAAGAAGGCCGAGGATTCCGCCGACCTCGTCATCCGCCTCTTCGAGCCGACAGGACGGCCGCGGACGACGACATTGACCTTGCCCTTCGCCGGGGCCCGGACCAGGATCGCGCTCGGCCCTTTTGAGATCAAGACGCTCGTCTTCTCTCCCCGGACCCGGCGGTTCAGGGAAACCGACCTGCTGGAACGGCCGTTGAGGAAGGGTTGAGACCATGGGCGCCGCGCGCGTCTCCATCGTCCTGGTCGGCATCGGCGGCATGGGCGCCGTCTATGTCGACGAGCTTCTGAACAACGCGGCCGGCGAGGATTTCACCATCGCCGGCGCGGTCGATCCCGCGCCCGAACGATGCCCGAGGGTCGCCGACCTTCGGGCGGCCGGCATCCCGATCTTTGCCGAGCTGGGGGATTTCTACGCCGCCCGCCGCGCCGATCTGGCCGTGATCTCCTCGCCCCATCATTATCACGCTTCGCAAACGATCGCCGCCCTGGAGGCCGGGAGCCAGGTCCTGTGCGAGAAGCCGGCGGCCGGAACGATCCAGGAAGTCCTGGCCATGGCCTCGGCCGAGCGCCGGACCGGCCGCTGGGCGGCGATCGGCTACCAATGGTCCTTCTCCGACGCCGTCCAGGCCCTCAAGGCCGATATCCTCGACGGGCGTTTCGGACGGCCCCTCCGGCTGGACTGTCTCTACACCTGGCCCCGCGGCCGAGCCTATTACGGCCGCAATTCCTGGGCCGGCCGGCTGAGGACGGACGAAGGAGTCTGGGTCCTGGACGGGCCGGCCAACAATGCCTTCGCCCACGATCTGCACAACATATTCTATATTCTCGGTCCCGACGTCCGGGCCTGCTCCTGCCCGGTCGAGATCCAAGGCGAGCTCTACCGGGCCAATGCCATCGAAAACTACGACACGGCGGCGGCCCGCGTCCTGACGGACGGAGGGGCCGAAGCTCTTTTTTGGATTTCCCACGCTTCGCTCCGGGATCGAGGCCCCGTCCTGCGCTTTGAATTCGAAAACGGGACGGTGACGGCCGACGGGCGCGGATCGGGGCTGAAGGCGGTCTTCGGGGACGGGAGCTCCCGCTGCTACGGGGACCCCGATGCTTCGCCCATGAAGAAGCTCGGGGACGTCCTGCGAGCGGTCCGGACCGGGGTCCCGCCCGTCTGCGGCGTGGCCGCGGCCTCCGGCCAGACCCTGGCCGTCAACGGGCTGCAGGAAAGCCGCCCCGATGTCGTCGACATCCCCGTCGACCTCCGCGTCGTGGAGCGCGCCGGACAGGTCGAATGGATCCGTATCCGGGATCTGGACGAGGCCTGGGAACGGTGCCGCAAAGAGCGCCGCCTCCCCTCCGAAAGCGGCGTTGCCTGGGCCCGGGCCGGGCGCCGGATCGATTTGCGGGGTTATCGGCACTTTCCCGGACCCCGCTTCTGAGGCGTTCCGCCTCGGTCAAGGAACGGGACGGCGCGGCGGAGGTTGATCCCCTGGCAAAGCCCGCGGGGCCCCCGGCCGCCGTTGACTTGCATCCGGCCATCTCCTATGATGGCGGAGGAACAGAAGAGACGCCCCGGATATGAGACTCATCCGAACGCCGAAATCCAAGCTCGTCGCCGAGCTCGAAGTCCTGAAGAAAAAAATCGCCGAGCTGCAGGAGGCGGAATATTTCCTGCGCATCCAGCAGGACTTGACCCTGCACCTCAACGGCGTCGAACGGCTCGAGGGCGTCCCGCTCGTTTCCCAGGTCCGGAAAACGTGATGCCGGAAATCGTCGTCGAGAAAATCGTTTATCCGGGAAAAAGCCTGGGGCATCTCGGAGGACTCGCCTGGCTGACCGACGAAGGTCTGCCCGGAGAGCTGATCGAGGCCGAGCCGCGGAAAGAGCGGCCCCGGCTCGTGGAGGCCCATACCTCGCGCATCATCCATCCCTCGCCCCGCCGGAGAGAGCCCCGATGCGGGCATTATCGGGCCTGCTCCCCGTACCAGATCATGGACGAAGAGCTTCAACGGGAGCTCAAGCGGGACCAGCTGGGTGAAATCCTGGCCGGGGAGACCGCCGAACTTCCCCCGATCCGGATCACCGCTTCGCCCCAGGCCTGGAATTACCGGCGCCGGGCCCGCTTTCATGTCCTGTGGACGGCCCAGGGGGCGAGGCCCGCCTACAATGTCCCCGGAACCCGCGACGAATTCATCCCGGTCGACGTCTGCCATCTCCTGGCGCCGCCGCTTTCCGATCTGATCGTCTCGGCCTTGCGGGCCATTCCCGGCCCGGCGCCGGCCCTGAGGGAAATCGAAGCGCGAGTCGGGGCGGAGGTGTCCGCTCCCCTTCTGATCTTCCACTGGTCGGTCCGGCCCGGCCCAAAGGACCTCGATCCGGTTCTGTCCGGGCTTCCGGCCGGACTCCGCCCGGCCGGTGTCGTCAGCGTGTTCCGGGAAAAAGGACGCGCCGAGGAAGTCCTCGTCTGGGGCCGCGACTGGATCGAGGAAAAGGCCGGGCCGGCGACGTTCCGGATCGGGGCCCGCACGTTTTTCCAGGTCAATCCGTCCATCCTCCCGGCCGTCATCACCGTCATGGCCGAGGCCCTGAAAGCCCACGGAGTCCGCCGCCTGGCCGATCTCTATTGCGGGCCGGGCCTCTTCGGCCTGGCCATGGCGCCGCTCGTCGATGCGGTCGTGGCCGTCGAATCCGAGCCGCAAAGCGTCCGTTTCCTCAAGGAAAACGCCCTCCGCCAAGGCGCGAAGGGGGTGATCGTCTGCGACGGCCGGGCCGAAGACTGGATGGGATGGGTCCTGGAACGCGGCGTGGACGCGGTCATCATCGATCCGCCCCGCAAAGGCCTGGACGCCCCGCTCATCAAAGAATTGAACGGACGGCCGATCCCTCTGGTCCTTTACCTGTCCTGCAATCCGACGACGCTGGCCCGGGATCTGAAAATGATGCGTCCGGCCTACCGGCCGGTCCTGATCCGAGGATTCGATTTCTTCCCCCAGACGCCCCATATCGAAGCGCTGGCGATTCTGGAGAGAAAATAGGGGCCGCGTCTGCGTAACGCTGATTATTCCTAAGACCTACTAACCAAATATCTTGATAAGTTGGCGTTTCTAAGGCGCGACCCCGATTATTTGGCCCGGCCGGCCAGCTGACCGCAGGCAGCCAGGATGTCCTTCCCCATGGATTGCCGCAGGGTGGCCCGGGCCCCGGCCTCTTCGAGCGCCTGGAGAAAGCGCCTCTGAGCGGCCTCGGAAGGCGGGGCGAATTCCAGGCCCGGGACGGGGCTGAAGGGGATGAGATTGATCTTGGCCCGCAGGCGCCGGCCGATCCGGGCCAGACGTCGCGCGTCCGCCATCGCGTCGTTGACGCCGGCGATGAGGACGTATTCGAAGGTGATCATGCGGCCGCCCTTGGCTGAGTAATCCTGGGCGGCGCGAAGAAGGACGTCGAGCGGATATTTCCTATTGACCGGCATCAGCCGGCTCCTTTGGGCGTCCGTGGCGGCATGGAGCGAAATGGACAGGTTGATCGGCAGGCCCATTTCGGAGAGCCGCTCGATTCCCGGCGCGAGGCCGCTCGTCGAGACCGTCATCCGCCGCGCGGCCAGGCCCAAGCCTTCGGGAGCGTTGAGGATGCGGACGGCCTTTTCCAGGCTGTCCAAATTGTCCAGCGGCTCGCCCATGCCCATGAAGACGATGTTGGTCAGACCGATATCCAGGACGTCGCGCAGAAACAGAACCGGCCCCGTGATTTCGGACGGGGTCAGATTCCTGACGAATCCCCGCCGCCCGCTGGCGCAGAACGAGCAGCCGAACTTGCACCCGACCTGGGTCGAAAGGCAGACGGTCCGGCGGGAAGCGGCGGGGATCAGCACGCTCTCGATGTATTCCCCGTCGGCCAGGCGGAAGAGATATTTCCGGGTCTGATCCCGGGCTTCGAAGACGCCCTCCAGCTCGAGCGCTCCGATCATGAATCGCTCGGCCATTTTCTTGCGCAGCGGCCCGGGAAATTCGGTGAATTGGTCAAAGCGGAGGGCGCCTTTTTTATAGAGACGGGCGAAGGCCTGGACGGCCCGGTAACCGGGTTCGCCCAGGGCGGTCATATCCGCCCGCAATTCGTCGAGCGTCAGGTCCTTGATGTCGATCATGCGCTCAACGAATGCTGACCATCAGCCACAGCATCAGGATGATCACGCCCACCAGCAGCCAGCTCCCCCCGAAACCGATGATGTCCCATTTGCCCGGCTTCATGATCTCCCAGGCGGAACGCGGCCAGACTTTTCGGGCCCGGTACATGTCCGGCGCCCCATAAGCGGCCTGCACGGCCCTGTCGTCCTCTTCAGGCGTCGGCTGGACGGGCGTATGGATGCGGGCAAAGAAACGGTCCAGGTCCGGTTTGGGAGCCGGCTTGGTGACCAGGCTGAGGAGAAACAGCAGGACGAAGGGAAAGAGGGCGTCAAAGCCGAACCGGGCGGCGCTCAGCTGGGCCTTGGTCCAGCCCGAAAAATCGATCCCCAGGAAGCCCAGAACCCAAATCTCGGCGTTGAACCGGCCCAAGCCGATTTTGGGTGAGGCGGGATCGGCCGGGTCCCGCCGGGCCGTTTTTTCGAAGAACACGGCCGCCGATTCCATGACATGACGCCGGCGGATCGTCTGGCCGACCCGTTCGGCACGGCCCGCGGCGACGTCGTCCGGCAGGGCCCCGGTGGTGATGGTGATCGTTCTCGGCGCGGTCTCGGCCAGGAACGCGGGATTCGTCCGGGCCCAGTTCCAGGTCTGGAAGACGTTGGGAATCACCGCGTAAATGGCGAAGCAGACGACGATCTGTATGATGACCGCTCCCTTCGTCAACCGCCGCCAAAGGAAACCCAGCCAGATCGCGGCCCCGAAGACGGCCGGCAGGGAAATGAAATATTGGAAGAGGTAAAGCAGGTTCCCTACAAAAAGGGCCACCCCGACCCCGCCCAGCAGGGTGGCGGCGATGACGATCTTGCCCACGGCCAGATAGTGGGCTTCGGACCTCGAGGGGACGATCGGCTGATAGATGTTGCGGATGAAAAGGGCGGCGTACGTGACCGAAGAGGCGCTGAGGCTGGACATGCTGGCGGCCAGGACGCCGGCCAGCATCAGCCCGATGGCCCCGGTGAAGAGGAGCTCACGGGTCATCAGGCCCCAGATGAGGTCGGGATCATCGAGGCGGCCGGCGAACAGGCCGACGGCCAGGAGGCCGGCCAGGGCCCAGAAGATCATCAGCACGCGCTTGAGATACATGCCCATGATCATGCCGAAGCGGGCGGTCATCTCGTTCCTGGCCGATCCGGCCGTCTGCATCATGGGGGCCGAGGCGATGATGGAGACGAGATTGGCCAGGACCATGGCCAGGATCGTGTACCAGGCATATTCGGACGTGGAGACCGAGCCGAACAGCTTGAACATGTAATCGGGGACGGCGGCGTGCAGACCGGCGAACCCGCCCATCCGGGCCAGCCCCAGGGGTATGAGCAGAACGGAAAAAATGATGATCAGGAAACCCTGCACCACGTCGGTCATGGTGGCGGCGAAAAATCCCCCCATCATGGTGTAGATGCTGACGATGAAGGCGAAAACGAGATAGACGACGATCGGATTGGTGTACGAGATGAAGGCCTTGAGCTGTCCTTTCTTATCGAGGTCGTTGAGCTCCTGGTAGCGGCCCTGTTCGGCCGCGGTCAGGCCGTGGTCGAGCTTTTTCCTGAGGCCCTGCAATTCCCGGAACTGGACGACGCTTTGCCGCTCGGCTTCCGTGTAGCGGCTCTCCGGTTTCGGCGTAAGCGCCTGAACGGTCTTCCCCGCGATCATGTAGCCCGCTCCACCGCCGACGAAGGCCATGACCAGAGTGAACACGGCGAAGGAGCCGCCCAAGAAGCGGCTCTTGAACCGCTCGGTGAAGAAATCCCCCAAGGTGATCAGCCGGCTCCGCCGCATGAAGGCCGTCGTGAACCAGTAGAACGGGGTCAGGAACAGGACGAGATACTGGATCCACATCCCGCCGATGCCCTGCCGGTAGATCTCGCGGGAAACGGCCACGGCCTGATCGGCGTGGGTCGAACAGCCGAGGTTGAGGAAGAATTGATAAAACTTGCCCAGGCTGCGCCCGGCCATGTAGAAATCGCCCTCGGTCCTGGTCCGCCGCGAGGCCCGGCGGCCGAGGGCCAGCATGAGGACGAAGTAGAAAAGAACGATGGCGAAGTCGATCCAGTGGAGGCCGAGGATTCGCATGCGACCATTTAACCCGAACGATGCCGGGAAGTCAAAATGGGGCCGGCCAAGGCGGATTTTCGTGCCGGGGGGGGCGAGCCGTGATAGAATATCCGCCCGATGCCACACGTGTTCGACGCCGTCCGCTCCCTGCCTCACGTGGGCGAGGTGCTGTCCGTTCTGGCCGCGCTGTTCTGGGCCGGGGCCATCGTCCTCTTCCGCGTCGTCGGACGGGACATCCACCCGCTGGCCGTCAATTTGTTCAAGAACGGGCTGGCCGTCGTCCTGTTCATCCTGACGGCCGGAGCCCTCGGCCAGCCGCTCATCCCCGCCGTGCCGTTCGCCACGGTGTCCGTTTTTTTCCTGAGCGGGGTGCTCGGCATCGCCGTCGCCGACACGCTCGTTCTCATCTCCCTGAACAAGCTCGGGGCTGAGCTCTTCGCCATCATCGACTGCGGCTACAGCCCATTCGTCATCGGCCTTTCGTTTTTCTTCCTGGGCGAGCGGTTAAGCATTGTCCAGCTCGGCGGGGCGGTCCTGATCGCCCTGGCCGTCTTTCTCGTGGGGTCGAAAAAAAGCGATGGACAGATCCCGCGCCCGGATCTTTGGGCGGGCTTGGCCATCGGCATCCTCAGCGTCCTGTTCATGGCCCTGGGCATCGTCATGGTCAAGCCCCGGCTCACGGAGACGCCGCTCCTTTGGAGCAGCCTGATGCGCATGATCGGCGGGACGACAGGCGTCGGTATCTATCTGGTTTTCCATGCCCGGCGCGGCGAAATCCTGCGCCCCCTGCGCTCCCCGCGGACGCTCCGGCTCCTGGTCCCGGCTTCGATCCTGGCGGCCTATCTGTCCAACATCTGCTGGCTGGGGGGGATGGCCTTGACGACGGCCTCGGTGGCCTCGGCGCTCAACCAGCTGAGCACCATCTTCATCTTTCTGCTGGCGGCGGTCTTCCTCAAAGAACGGATCACACCCCTTAAATTGGCGGCGGTGCTCCTGGCGTTCGCCGGCGCGTTGCTGGTCTCCGGGCCGGTCTGAGACTATTTCTTCTCGCCCAGCTTCAAGTCGATCCAGAAATCATATTTCTTGGGGATTCGGCGCATGCCATCCTCGAGGGACAGTCCTCTCCCCCCCCCGCCGCCTTCGCGCTGGCTTTCCTGCATGATGTCTCCGCCGGCGGCCATGCCCGTCCCGCCGCCTCCGCCCTGGAAGCCGCCCGTCTGGGCCATGCGCTGCGCTTTCATCTCTTCGGTCTCGCCGCCCCATTCGAATCCCAGGTGGAAGGGCTTGGCCGGATCGAGCGGCGGTTTCAGATTCGGGTCGGTCAGAAGGGCCAAGGGAAGGAGATACTCGAAGACCATCCGCTTCTGGACGCGGGCCACCCGGTACGTGCCGTTGGCCGTACCCGGCTGGCGGGGAACGATATTGCCTTTCTTGTCCAGGACGTCGCAAGCAAAGAGGAGATAGCGGGGCTTGGCTTTGAGCTCGGTCTTTTTCTCGTCCGTAAGGACGGTGCCGTCCTTCTCCATCTGCTCGATCAATTGTTCGGGCGTGACCGATTTCCGATAAAACCGGACCCCGTACGTCCGGCGTTCCTTCTCGGGATTGACCCAGAAGGTCAGCCCGGACTGTTCGATCGAGCTCAGGTATCGGGGCTCGTCGAAGACGAAGGCGCAGTAAAGGAAATTGGCGTCATTTTTAAAGGCATAACGGACATCGAAATCCTTGTTGAGCTGGAGCGATTCTTCAGGCCATTCGGTCAACTGGCCGTCGATCTGGACGGGAACCTCGGTCCAAACGCTCTCCAGGGGCGCTTTTTCCCCGGCCGTCAAGGGCAGGGCCGCGGTCGCCGCGACGATGATGAGAACCCAGGCGTTGCGCAATCTCATGATATCCTCCTCCGCCGCCGTCCGTTTTGGGCCGTTCACGGACGTGTCCGGCGGCCTTCATTCCTTATTTGGACGCCCGTCGCGCCGGATTTCTTCCCCTCGCGGAGGAACCCTCAGGCCAGGAGCTTGTTGACGACGTCCACGGCGCTGGCCGCGTCGGGGGCATAGCCCCGGGCCCCGATCTGGAGGGCGTACTCCTGGGTCAGGGGCGCGCCCCCGACGATGACCGGGGCATCGACGCCGGCGGCCTGGATGGCCTGGATGATGCCCTTCATCTGGACCATGGTCGTCGTCAACAGGGCCGACAAGGCCACCACCTGCGCGCGGTGCTCCTTGGCCGCGACGGCGAAACGCTCGGGCGGAACGTCGGTGCCGAGGTCGACGATCTTGTAGCCGGCGCCTTTCAGCATCATCCCTACCAGGTTCTTGCCGATATCGTGGAGATCGCCCTTGACCGTGCCGATGAGGACCAGGCCCTTGGGCTCGACTTTTTCCCTGATCAGCTGCGGCTCGAGCTTGGTGAGCCCGGCGTTCATGGCCCGGGCGGCAACGAGAACCTCGGGGATGAAGACCTCGTTGTTTTTGAACAGGACGCCCAGGCGCTCCATGCCGACGATCAGGCCCTCATTGAGGATCCGGCGAGCCGACATCCCGGCCGCGATGGCTTGGTCGACGAGGGCTTCGACTTCGGCTTTCTTTCCCGCCATCAAGGCGTCTTGCATCTTGTCCAGCATGAATGCTCTCCTCTCGGTCCGCGAATCGGAATTCTTTATACCATAGAAAACCGGCGCCGCAAAGACCGGCCCGGCCTACTTTTTCTCCGCCTTCTTCGGCTCGGCCGGTTTGGGCTCGACCGGCTTGAAAAGGGAATCGACGTCGCGCCGGCCCCGTTCGAGATAGGAAACGGGCTTGTCCATCCAGGCCGGCCGCGGCCTGCCCAGCAGGAAGTGATCGAAGAACTCATCCTGATGAACGGTCCAATACTTCATGTTTTCCCGCTCATGCAGACTGTGTTTTTCGCCGTTGAAATCGAACATATAGGCTTCCTTGCCCAGGCGACGCAGGGCGGTGAAGAACTCGATTCCTTGATACCAGGGCACGGCGTCGTCGTCATCGTTGTGGATGCTAAGGTAGGGCGTCTTGACCCGCTCGGCCCAAAACACCGGCGAATTCTCGATGAATTGGAGGGCCCGGGAGAAAAGCGGCGCACCGATGCGACTCTGGGTCCTTTCGTACTGGAACTCGCGGACCATGCCCGAACCCCAGCGGATGCCGCCGTAGGCACTGGTCATGTTGGAGACCGAGGCGCCGGCCTGGACGGCGGCGAAGATGTCCGTCTGGGTCACCAGATAGGTGATCTGGTAGCCGCCCCAGCTATGGCCCTGGATGCCGATCCGGGCCCGATCGATGAAGCCCAGCCCGACGACCTTTTCGATGGCCGGCAGGACGCACTTGAGGGCGCTCGAGCCGGGGTATCCGATCTCGTAGACGATGTCGGGCTGAAGGAGGATGTAGCCGTTGCTGGCGTAGCGGGTGAAATTGATGTTCGTCCCGGGGGCGGGGGGCTGGTAGCGATGCAGACCGTCGGCCAGCTTTTCGTAGATATAAACCATCAGAGGATATTTCTTGGCCGGGTTGAAATCCTCGGGCTTGGTCAGGATGGCGTCGAGGACCTTTCCGTCGGCGTTCATATACTGGATGAGCTCGGACGTTCCCCAGTTGTATTCGGCTTGCTGAGGGTTGGCGGCGGTCAGTCTCTTCAAGTCCGCGAGCGAAGGCCCGCTCCCCCAGAGATCGGGGAATTCCTCGAATCTCTGGAGGGTGAAGACGTAAAACTCGGCCAGCTTGGCCTTTTGCAGGGGCCCGAAGGACTTGTCCAGCATCAGGACCTTGGACGGTTCGGCGTCCGCGGCCAGGACCACCTTGTAGAATCCGCCGGCCTTGGTTTTATCGTTGAACGCGGACAGCCAGATGGGGGTCTTGGAGGCGACGGTCTTTTCGTCCCGGTCGACAGAGCGATAGCGGAAAACCAAGGCTTCGCGCCGGCCCAGGCCCTTGGTCGCGTTGCGCCCGCCGGACCCGTCGGGCTTCACGTCCCAGACATCGAACTGATCGTAGAGCAGGACGGACCGGTCGCCATCCGTCCAGCCGGCCGATCCGTATGGCCCGGGCAGGCTCGGCGTGTCCCAGGCCTCTTCCTCGAAATGGACGCCCAGCTTGGCCGTCAAATTGAAGGTCTTTCCGTCCAGGACGCGGTAGGAGAACCAGTTCTTGTCGATCTCGTCAAAATACAACAGGTATTGCCCGGCCGGCGAGATGGTCACGGCGCCGGGGAATTTTTCCAGGACCTTCCTGCGGCCGCCGTCCGCCGGGTTGACCAGGTAGTAATCGCTGTAGCTCTGGTCCCAGGAGACGAGCTGACGGTAAGGGACGTCCGACGAACCCAGGGCCAGCTTGGCGTCCTCGGAAAGCGTGATGGAGGGCAGATCGGGGGCGGCCAAGGGAACGAGCTTCTTCTCCCGGAGATGGAAAACGGCCATGAAGCTGCGCTTCTTCTCCTCCTCGGCCCGGACCTTTTGGACGGATTGAAGCTCGGGGTCTTTCCAGCTCCAGATGTCGACCTTGACGGGTTCGGGCGCGTCCTCGGGCTCGGCTTGGGGAGCGGCGGCGTAACCGAAAAACAGGCGTCCGCCGTCCTTGGAGAATTGCAAGCGGCCGTTTTCGCTCACGGCCATGCCCGCGGGCAGGCCCTTGACCGCCGGGGCCAGTTCGACGGCCGACCGGAGCCCCTCCGCCCACTGGTACAGCTTGAAGGCCGGGGCCTCTTTCTTGTATTCGTCCCGGTCGCTGAGGAACGCCAGCTGCGTCGCCTTCTCGTCGAAGGTGACGGATTTGTAATGGCCCAAGCCCTTCAGCAGGGGGACGATCCTGGCATCGGCTCTTCGCCAGACGAAGGCCCCGTCATCCTCCGGTTTTTTGGAGGAAACGGCAAAGCCCAGCCAGGCCCCGTTCTTGCTCCAGGCGTACTCGACGACTTCGGCCACGGTGACCGTCTTGCCCGTCGCCAGCTCGCGGATGACGAGATCGGTGCCCGGATCCTTCTTTTTTTCTTTGGGCTTCTTGGCCTCGTCCTTATTCTCCGGCTCCTTCTTCGGCTCTTCTTTCTTCGCTTCTTCCTTTTTGCCTTCGCCGGACTTCTCCTCCTTTTTTTCGGCGTCCTTCTTCACCGGCGGCTCGAAGAGATAGGCCACGTGCGTGCCGGATTCCTCGGCGATCTTGAAGCTCTTGATCCGTTCGGCGGTCGTCACTTCGCCCGTGGCCAGGGTCATGATGCCCATTCCGCTCTTGGGCTGGTCCTCGGCTTTCTTCTTCTCTTTTTTGGCCTTGTCCGTCTCCGCCTTGGGAGGGGTGATGGTGAAGACGACGAATTTTCCGTCCGTGGTCAGAACCGGATCCTTGCCGCGCGCGGCCCGGAACTCCTTGTCCGTCTTCAGATTACGGACGACCAGCTCCGAATCGCCGTCCTGCGGGACGAGGGCGTAGACGAGCCAGGCGCCGTCCCGGGCGATCTGCGTGCCCTGGATCGAGCGCCAGCCGTCATAGGCGGTGTAGGTCAAGGGTTTCTTGGCCCCATCGGCCAGGCCGGCCGGCGGCGTCAGACAAAGAACCAAGGCGGCGAGGATGACGAGCCGCGTGCGGAAGGAAGGGTTCATGGGGAATTTCTCCTGGAAGAATTGACGGGGGCGCGCGGAGCGCACGAGGCGGACGCACCTTCGCATGATGGAGCGACTATATCAACCGCTCCGCGGCCCTGTCAAATTGGCGGGAGCTCCGGGTTGACAGAGTGTAGAGTCGAGGCTATAAGAAAAAGGACATCACCAGAGAAACCATGAAACCGTTCCGAGTCGGGATCGACGTCTACAGCATCCAGCCTCTCGGTCTCGATCCACTCGGGGCATTGGAATGGGCCTACCGCAACGGCGCCGCGGGCGTCCAATTTTCGGAAGGCGCGCCGGAAACGGCCGATCCGGGCTTGCTCCGGGCGATCGGGCAATTCGCCTCCGAGAAGGGACTCTATCTCGAATGGGGCGGCGGCCTACACATCCCCTTCGATCCGCGGACGCGACGCCCGATCGACATCGCCGCGGTCAACCGAAACGCCGCCGCGCAGGCCGCGGCCCTCGGCCTGACGACCGTCCGGTCCTGCTCGGGCGGGCTCCTGCGCTGGCCCCCGGATGCCGTCCCGACCGAGATTTATCTCCGGGAAATGGCCTCCGCCCTGCGCGCCCAGCGGGCGATGTGGACCGACCTCGGAGTCACGCTGGCCGTGGAGACCCACTTCGAATTCACGACCTTCGAGCTCGTCCGCCTCTTCGAGATGTGCGACGCCGCGCCGGGCGGATATCTCGGCGTCTGCCTGGACACGATGAACCTCCTGACCATGATGGAAGATCCTCTGGCGGCGACGCGGCGGATCCGGCCCTGGGTCGTGACCACCCATATCAAGGACGGCGGAATCGTCGAATCGCCCGAGGGGTTCCGGACGTTCACCGCCGAAGTCGGACGCGGGATCGTCGATTTTCCGGGGATCTTCGATGAGCTCTCCGCGCTGGATCGGACTCTTTCCTTGTCCATCGAAGACCACGGAGGCGATTTCATCATTCCCTTCAACGATCCCTCCTTCAAGGCCAAATTTCCCGATTTGACGGCCGGCGAATTCGCCGTTTTGCGGAGCCTGGCCGGACGGTCGACAAGCAAGATGGAACAGGAGGGACTCGCCGTCCTGGAGCGGGCCGATTGGCCCGCCCGTTGCGAGGAACGCGTCAGCCGCGACCTGACGACGGTCCGGGAGATGGTCCGTCGCGGGTCGATGGCCGGCGCATGAGCCCCGCCATGTCCGGCTCCCGTCACGAGCGGTTCGCCTTCGGCGACGCTGCGGCTCTCCTGGCCAAGGCGAAGACGCTGGGGATCGAAATTCCCTTCACTACGGATTGGAAACCTCTTTTCCGACCGTTCCGGATCGCCGGCCGATTCCTGGCCAATCGGCTCGCGGTCCAGCCCATGGAGGGTGCGGATGCCCGACCCGACGGCTCACCCGGGGACCTGACCTTCCGCCGTTACGCGCGCTTCGGCGCGGGCGGTTGCGGCCTGATCTGGTTCGAAGCCGCCGCCGTGACCGCGGCGGGCCGGTCCAATCCCGCCCAGCTCCTGTTGAACGCCGCGACCTTCGATGGATTCCAGCGCCTCGTCGAGGAGACGCGGTCCGCGGCGGGCCCGGGCGCGTCTCCCCTGCTTATCCTGCAATTGACCCATTCGGGGCGTTTTTCCAAACCGGACGGCAGGCCCGCGCCGGTCATCGCCCGCCACGATCCGCGCCTCGACGGGATCCAGGGGCTTGCGGCCGATCATAGCCTGATCGCCGATCCCGATCTCGACCGCCTGAAGGACCGCTACGTCGCCGCCGCCGAGCTGGCCCGGCGGGCCGGGTTCGACGGCGTGGACATCAAGGCCTGCCATGGATATCTTGTCTCCGAGCTGTTGGCCGCGCGCAGCCGTCCGGATAGCCGCTACGGCGGCGGATTCGAAAACCGGACCCGCTTCCTGATCGAAACGGTGCGGGCCGTCCGTTCGGCCGAGCCGGCGCTCCTGCTCGCCTGCCGGCTGGGGCTCTTCGATGCCTGGCCCGGAGGGTTCGGCGTCGACCCCGCCGATCCCGCCCGGCCGGACCCCGCCGAACCCGAAGACCTCGTCCGGCTTCTGGAGGCCGAAGGGACCTCGCTGATCGACATCACCGCCGGCATTCCGGCCGTTCGGGCCCATTTCGGGCGGCCCTTCGACCGTCCCGCGGCAGGCGCGGCCGCCGCCGATGAGCATCCGCTCGAGAGCGTGGCCCGGCTCCTCGGTCTGGCCGCACGGGTTCAAGGGTCCTTTCCGGGGCTCGCCGTCGTGGGAACCGGATATTCCTGGCTCAGGCAGTTCTTTCCCGGCGTCGCCTCGGCCGTGGTGGCCGCCGGCGGCGCGTCGATCGCCGGGCTCGGCCGGCTGTCCTTCGCCTGTCCCGATTTCGCGATCCGCCTGCGCGATGAAGGAAGGCTGGCCACGCGGAACGTGTGCGTGGCCTGTTCCGGATGTTCGACCCTGCTCGGTTCGGGCGGCCCCGCCGGATGCGTCGTCCGCGATCCGGCGGTTTACCGCCTGCCCGATTGACTTCGCATTCTCGCCGACGTCCGATTCGTATACAATGGGAAGGCCGCGGCGGAGAATTCCGGCGGAACGAAGGAGCTGTTCATGAACGCATGGCGGAAGATCGGTCGGCTCGGCGGATGGACGTTGATGATCCTGGCCGTCTTCGCCGCCGCCTACATTCTTCTCATCCGGCCCTGGCACCGGACCTGGGGGGCCACCGGAACCGAGGCCGGACGGCCGATGCCGGGCGACACCACGGTGCAGGCCCCCAACTTCGTCGCGACCCGGGCCGTCACCATCGACGCGCCGCCTCAGAAAGTCTGGCCCTGGCTGGCCCAGATGGGATACCGCCGGGGCGGATTGTACAGCTACGACTGGATCGATCGGGCCCTGAAGATCCTGGACCGGCCGAGCGCCGCGCGGATCCTGCCCGAATATCAGTCGATCGCCGCCGGGCAGGAGATCCCCATGGGATCCGGCCCAAACTGGCCGGTTGTGACCGCCGAAACCGATTCCTCGCTCGTTTTCGACATCAAGCAGGCCGGGGTCCATATCACCTGGTCCTGGCTGCTCTCCCCGTACGACGAAGGCAAGACGCGCCTGATCCTACGCATTCGCGGGCGGCTGGAGCTCCCCGCGTCTGCGCTCCCCGGCCTTGTCCTGATGGACCCCGGGGAATTCGTCATGGTCCACCGCATGCTGGGCGGGATCAAGGCCCGGGCCGAAGGCCGGGCCCAAACCCCGGCCGGAGAGCTCTACGAACTCTCGCTGTGGGCGGCCGCGGCCCTGATCGGGCTCGTCGCCCTGGTCTCGGCCTTTCTGCGACGGGCGTGGAAGAAGCTCTTTTTCGTCGCCTGGTCCGCCTTCGCCGTTGTCTTCATCCTGATTCTCCGCCAGCCCTCGCCGCTCTTCGGCACGCTGTTCGATATCCTGCTCTTGGCCGGACTGATCCTGTCCTTCCGCCCGCCGCGGCGTCGAAAGGACTTTGGCAATCCGGCTTTGAACCGCATATAATGGGAGGTTGAATTCCAGCCCATTTCCGCCCTCCCCGGCGAACCGGGCGGTTCATTCCGGCGGCGATGAAGGAGGCGAACATGGAAAACGGCAAAGCCCGCAAAGGGCGCATCGGGATCCTGACCGGCGGCGGCGACGTCCCCGGCCTGAATCCGGCCATCCGCGCGATCACCATCCGGGCCATCCACGAAGGCTACGAGGTCGTCGGCATCCGCCGGGGCTGGGGCGGCCTGGTCGAGATGCGCCGCGATCCCGAAGCCGACAATTCCGAACAATTCCAGATCCTAACCGAAGAGACCGTCAACCGCATCGGCCGCACGGGCGGGACCTTCCTGCACACCTCGCGGACCCGGCCCAGCCACGTCCCCGACGTCAACGTCCCCGAACACCTGCGCTCCCGATACGGTGCTCCGGTCAACGACCTGACCGAGGAGGTCCTGAAGAACCTGGACTTCCTGGGCATCCACACCCTCATCCCGATCGGCGGAGACGACACCCTGAGCTACGGCGTGCACCTGCACAAACAAGGCGTCAAGGTCGTGGCCATCCCCAAGACCATGGACAACGACGTGCCGGGCACGGATTATTGCATCGGCTTCAGCACCTGCCTGTCGCGCACGATCAGCCTGACCCACTCCCTGCGCACCTCGGCCGGCTCACACGAACGCTTCCTGGTCATCGAGGTCTTCGGCCGCTACGCCGGCTTCACCGCCCTCCTTCCGACGATGGCCGGCGCGGCCAATCGCTGCGTCATCCCCGAGTACAAGTTCGACATGGAACGCCTTTGCGAGGTCATGACCGCCGACCGCAAGACCAACCCCAGCCTCTATGCCGTGGTCCTGGTCTCCGAGGGCGCCCACTGGAAGGGCGGCGACATGATCTTCGCCTCCGAAGAGACGGACATGTTCGGCCACAAGAAGCTGGGCGGCATCGGCGAACACGTGGCCTCCGCCCTGCGCGATCTTTCGCCCACCTACAACAACGGCCGCCGCATCAACGTCATCAGCCAGAGGCTGAGCTACCTCGTCCGTTGCGGCGATCCCGACGCCGTCGATTCCCTCGTGCCCATGGCCTTCGGCAACATCGCCTTCGATCTCCTGCAGGACGGCAAGTCGGGCCGTATGGTCTGCCTGCGCAACGGCGAATACGACCATGTGCCCATCGAGATGGTCACCAGCAAAAAGAAAGTCGTCGACGTCGCCAAGTACTACGACGGCGACCGCCTCCGGCCGCTCTACAAAAGCTTCCTCCACCAGCCCTTGTTCATCGTCAACAACGACTAGCGCTCGGGGGGCCGGCCGGCGGACCGCGGAAAGGACGGTATGAAGACGCGAACGGCGATCCTCGGCGCGGCCGTCTGGGGGATGTGCCTCGGAATCAACGCCGCCTGGGCGGCCGCGGCGCCGGGCGGCAGCCTCCTCATCACCGATTACCGGGCCGCCTACGCCGAAGCCCGTCTCGATTCCCACGGCCGCGACGCCCTCGTCCTCCGCCGCTTCCGGCGCAACGGGATCCCCTTCTGTCTGGCCGTCGATCCCTGGACCCTGCGGACCGCGGCCCGGCCGGAAACCGTCTTCCGCCTGTTTCCCGCCGCCTTGGACGCGTTGCGGGCCAAATTCAGGGGGACGCCCTATGCCCGGGCCCTGGCCGACGCCGAACGAAACGCCCAGCCGCTCCAGGACGCCGGCCTGACCCGGTTCCGCTCCGACCAGCCCGGCATCGACCTGACGATCGATCTATGCCCCTCGAGCCGGCCGCTCGACCGGGCCCTCTTCGAGGAGCTCATCCGGGCGGCCGGAACGGCGGACAAACCCCTTCCGCTGGCCGTCGCCGTCACCGGCCGCTGGATGGAGAAGCACGGCGCCGAGATGGACTGGCTGGCGTCGTTGCAGAGAACGCGCCATGCCGACATCACCTGGATCAACCATTCCTACAATCACCGGACCCGGAAAGACGCCCCCCTCCGGCGCAATTTTCTGCTCGAACCGGGAACCCGGCTGGATGCGGAGATCCTCAAGACCGAGGCCGCCCTTCTCGAACGCGGCCTGACGCCCTCGGTCTTCTTCCGCTTCCCGGGGCTCGTGTCCGAGGCCCGGCTGGTCAGCGGCGTGACCTCCTATGGGCTGATCATCGTCGGCAGCGACGCCTGGCTGGGCCAGGGCCAATGGCCGAAGAACGGCAGCATCGTCCTCGTCCACGCCAACGGCAACGAGCCCGTCGGCATTCGCCGGTTCCTCCACCTTCTGCGCCAGGAAGGCCCGGCCCTGCGCTCCGGCCATTGGCTCCTCTTCGATCTGCGGGAGAGCGCCGCGGCCATGGAAAAAAAGAAAAATTGATGCCCGCCGCGGATCCTCTTACAATACGGACCAGGAGGGCCCGGCCGACATGAGGACGTCCGTTTTCCCGATCGGGCGGCGGCGTCTGCCGCTCATTTCCCTGAATACGCTGATCGTCGGGAGCGGGGCTGCCGCGTTGAACGCGGCGGTCAGCCTGCATGCCCTGGGTCAGACCGATCTGGCGGTGGCCACCGAGGGCCTCGGCCGGGGGACGTCCTTCAACACGGGGTCGGACAAGCAAACCTACTATAAAATCAGTTTGGCCGGGGGAGGCGGAGACTCGCCGCTTGAATTGGCCCGCGACCTGTTTGACGGCGGATGCATGCACGGCGACATCGCCATGGCCGAAGCGGCCGGGTCGGCCCGCGCCTTTCTGCGGCTTGTCGAATTGGGCGTCCCTTTCCCTCACGATCCCCTGGGCGCCTACGTCGGCTATAAAACGGATCATGATCCTCGCCAACGGGCGACCTCGGCCGGTCCGTTGACCTCTCAGCTCATGAGCCGGGCCCTGGCGGCCGATGTCAAGCGCCGCCGGATCCGGGTGTTCGACCGACACCCGATCGTCTCGCTTCTCACGTCGGCGGACGGCGAGGCGGCCAGGGTCATCGGGGCCGTGGCCCTTGATGAGCGCCGACTGGGGCGGGGCGAGGGCGCCTTCGTCGTTTTCAATGCCGTCAACGTCGTCCTGGCCACGGGCGGGCCGGCCGGGATCTGGAAGGCGTCCGTCTATCCGGAAAGCCAAACGGGGGCCCATGGGCTGGCCTTCGCCGCGGGCGCCGTCGGACACAACCTGACGGAATGGCAATACGGATTGGCCTCCCTCAAATTCCGCTGGAACCTTTCGGGGACCTACCAGCAGGTCATTCCCCGCTATTTTTCAACGGACGCCCGCGGCCGGGACGAACGCGATTTTCTGGCCGATCATTTTCCGGACCTGGAGCGTTTGGCGACGGCCATCTTCCTCAAGGGCTACCAATGGCCCTTCGATCCGGAAAAGATCGCGGGTTTCGGGTCATCGCTCATCGACCTTCTCGTGCACCGCGAAACCGTGGACCTGGGGCGGCGGGTGTTTCTCGACTTCCGACGGAATCCCGGCGGAGGCCGGCTCGGGGAATTCCGCTTCGAGTCCTTGTCCGCCGAAGCGCGCCGATACCTGGGCCGTTCGGGCGCCCTCCAGCCGACCCCGTTCGAACGGCTGATGGCCATGAATCCTCCGGCCGTCGAGATCTATCGCGGCCAGGGCATCGACCTGGAGCGCGAGCCGCTGGAGGCCGCTGTCTGCGCCCAGCACAACAACGGCGGCCTGTTCGGGAACGTCTGGTGGGAATCGAACGTCCGCCACCTCTTCCCCGTGGGGGAAGCGAACGGCTCGCACGGCGTCTACCGTCCCGGCGGGGCGGCCTTGAACGCCGGACAAGTCGGGAGCTTCCGGGCGGCCCAGTTCATCGCCCGCCGATATGCGGAGAAACCGCCGGACGAGTCTCGTTTCAGGCCGCGCGCGGCGGAGGCCGTAGCCGCCCTTCTGGACCGGGCCCGGTCGATTATCCGGCCGGGAGCCGACGGCCGCGCGGCCATCGACCGGGCCCGCCGGGAATACCGGCGTCGGATGATGGCGGTCGCCGGCCCGATCCGCGATCCTCGGGCCGTGGCCCGCGAAGCGGAGGCCGCCTGGCGCCAATGGGATCATCTGCGCCGCCGGCTGCGCATCGGATCGCCCGTCGATTGGCCGGACGCCTTCGGCACGCTCGATTCGTGCCTGACGCACGCCGTCTACCTGGACGCCCTCCGCGAATATCTGGAGAAAGGCGGCCGGAGCCGCGGGTCCTATCTCGTGCTCGACCCGGCCGGCGAAAGGCCGGCCGCCACCCTGGGCGACGAATGGCGGTACGCCGTCCCCTCCAGGGACGGTTTCGCCGGGACGAAGATCCTCGAGGTCCGGCTCGGCCCGGACGGGAAGGCGGAAAAGAAGTGGGTGGAGATCCGTCCCCTGCCCGCGGACGACGGGTGGTTCGAGAACGTCTGGGCTGATTATCGTGCGGACCGCATCGTCCGCTGAAGGAGGCCGTCATGGAACGCAAGCGCGTGGCCCTCATCACGGGGGCCGGCCGGGGCATCGGCCGGGGCATCGCCCTGGAATTGGCCCGGATTGGATTTAAAATCGCCGGTTGCGACATCCTCTACGAGCCCAAGAACACCAAATCCGGCCTGTTCGAGGTCTGGGGCGAAGCGTCCAAGCTCGGGGCGGCCTTCCTGCCCATCAAGGGCGACGTTTCCAATCTGGCCGAACATGACCGGATCCTGGCCGCGGTCCAAGCCGAATTCGGCCGTCTCGACGTTCTCGTCCACAACGCCGGGGTGGCCCCGGACGTGCGCACGGACGTCCTCCAGACCGGACCCGAGAGCTACGACAGGATCATGGGCGTGAACGTGCGCGGACCGTTCTTCCTGACCCAGAAAGCCGTCCCCCGTCTCATCGAAACCGCCGCTCAAGACGCCGGGGTCAAGCCGGCGATCGTCTTCATCACCTCGATTTCGGCCGTCGTGTCCTCGACGGCCCGGGCGGAGTATTGCCTGTCCAAAGCGGCCCTGAGCATGGCCGCCCGCGTTTTCGCCGACCGCCTGGCCGAATCGGGCATCGGCGTCTACGAAGTGCGGCCCGGCATCATCCAAACGGACATGACCGCGCCCGTCCGCGAGAAGTACGACGCCCTCATCGCCGCGGGACTCGTCCCCCAGAAACGCTGGGGTCATCCCGAGGACGTGGGCAAGGCCGTCGCCGCCCTGGTCCGGGGAGATTTCCCCTATTCGACGGGCCTGGTCCTGGAAGTCAGCGGCGGCATGGACATCCGCCGCCTCTGAGCCGGTCCGGCCGATCAACTGATTCCGCCGCAATTCCGTATATTCAAGAGAACCCAAGGAGGACAGAGGATGGCCCGAAAGACATTCGCCGTGACGGTATCCTCTGCGGCCGAGTTGCCGGCCCCGTGCGCAGGCCCGGCCGTCCTTCTCGATTTGGCGACGTCCCTGCAAAAATGATATAAATGATCCCGTTCGCGGGAGAGGAGAAGACCATGTCGGACCATCATCACAGCAACGGCGGACGGATTTTCTGGGGCTTGGCCCTCATCGTCATCGGCGCGCTTTTCCTGCTCGACCGCCTGGGGATGCACGATTTCGGGTATTATATTTCGCTCTACTGGCCCGTGATCATCATCCTGGTCGGGCTGTCCATTCTCATCAACAACGGATTCCGCAGGCCCCTGGCCGGTTTCATCATCATCGGCCTCGGCGTCGTCTTCCAGCTCCGGGAGCTGGACATCCTCGAATACGACGTCTGGCACTACGTCTGGCCGGCGGTCATCATCCTGATCGGCCTTTCCCTGCTCGTCCGGCCGAGACTTCGGCCCGGGGACGGCCAGGGGCCCGCAATTTCGCAGGCCGACCTGGACGTCGCCGGGGTCTTCTACGGCCTGAAGCGGCGCATCGAAGCCGCCAATTTCCGTGGAGGGCGGGCCACGGCGGTCTTCGGCGGCGTTGACCTGGACTTCTCCGCCGCCGGTCTTGAGGGAGGCAAAGCGACGCTCGAGGCCACGGCCATTTTCGGTGGGATCGAGATCATCGTCCCCCGCGACTGGCGCGTGGTCGTCCACGGGACGCCCATCCTGGGCGGGATCGACGAAAAACAGACGACCCCCGCGGGCGAGCCCAAGGGGACGCTCTTCGTCAAGGCCACGGCCATTTTCGGCGCCGTGACCATCAAAAATTGATCCAAGGGCCGAACGAAAGAATGTCCGGGAGGTGGGTGGAATGAGGAAGATTTTGCTGTGGGTCCTGGCCGTCATCATCGGCGCCGGCACGATCGTCTACCAGCGTATAACCGGGCCGACCTATCCCAGGCACGGCACGGCGACCGTCGCCGGAGCGGCCATCAGATACCTGCTCCCCCGGAGCATGGTCATCGCGGCCGATGCCCGGGTAGCGGTCAAGGCCCCTGAGCCGCTGACCGGATACCTGGAATTCAAACGCTTCAGGACGGACGACGGATGGACCCGGAAGACGCTGGAACGGAAGGGCGACACGTTGATGGGCGCCCTGCCCAGACAGCCCCGGGCGGGGAAGCTCATCTATCAGGTTTATCTGGCGGGAGCGGACGGCGCCGGAGTCTCCCTGACCGGTGAGGAACAGGTCATCATCCGCTTTCGGGGCATGGTCCCCATCTGGGTCCTGATCCCGCATGTCCTGGCCATGCTCCTGGCCATCGTCACGGCAGCCCGGGCCGGCTTGGCTGTCCTGGACAAGAAAAGCAATCCGATGGCCTTCGCCAAGTGGGCGGCAATCTTCCTTTTCGTCGCCGGATTCATCCTCGGGCCGTTGATGCAATACTACGGCTTCGGCCTGTTCTGGACGGGGTTCCCGCTCGGACACGACATGACGGACAACAAGACGCTCGTGGCCATGATCGGATGGATCGTCGCCCTCATGGCCGGGCGAAGAGGCAAACCCGCCCGCGGCTGGGTCCTGGGGGCCGCACTGCTGATGTTCATCGTCTTCCTGATCCCCCACAGCGTCCTGGGATCGGAGCTCGATTACGGCAAGACGGCGCCGCCCGCCGCGGCCGTCGCGGTCAAACGGCCCTGACGGCAGCAGGGGTCCCGAGTTCTTACCCGGGGATCCTGCCTTTTTATTTCAATGTAAAGCGGACCGTCACGGTGAAGACGCAGCGGCGCGGCTTGGCGTCGATGATGACCGGTTCGTAAACCCACTGCTTGACGGCGTCGATGGCGGCCTTATCCAAGCCGGGAACGGATTTGAGCACCCGCACGCTTTCGATCCGGCCATAGACATCGGCCACCGCCTCAAGGACGACGATGCCCTCGGTCCCCGCCGTTTTGGCTTCCTCGGGATAGATCGGGTCGATTTGTTTCACGATGGCGGGCGGCTTGATGCTCCCCTCGGCCTTGACCGCCGGCATTTTTTGGAGCTTTGCGGCCTCTTCCTTGGAAATCACGCCGCCGACAAAGCCGCCTATGACGCCTCCTGCGACCCGGCCTTTCGTACGGTGTGGATCAACGGGAAGTATGAAGGACGCCTTCACGGTCAGAACGTTTGGATTCGTTTTTACGCTTTTCGCAAAGTGTCTAAACGTATAGTCTCGAACGGCATCGATCGCCGCTTTGTCCAGGACGGGAGTGATGCCCTGGATGACCCGTACGGATGTGACTTTACCCGTTCCATCGATAACGGCTTCGAGCGTCGCGTCGCCATGCAAGCCTTTCTCGATGGCCTCTTTGGGATAGGGAATCGAAAACATTATTTCCATCGAAACCGGATCCTTGACGTCTTTGGAGGAAGGAAAAACACTGGCAAACGCTCTCGGAAAGTCGGTCAATACAAACCGGACGGTCACGGTAAAAATGATTCCGCGCGTTTTTCCGTCGATGATCATGGGTTCATAGACCCATTGGCGGACCGAATCGATGGCCGGCTGGTCCAACAAGGGAATCGATCTCAAGACCTTGACGTTCTCGACCCGGCCGTACTTGTCGGTCTGGGCCTCCAGGATGACCACACCCTCCACCCGCGCCATGCGGGCGATCTCCGGATAGATCGGATCGACCATCTTGATCAGGTGGGGCGGTTGAATATTCCCCACGGCCCGTACCGGACCTTCCTCGGGCACCGCGTCCGATCCCAGGATGATCTGAGCGTCAAGCTCAGACGGCCACTTGATCGTCTGCATGGAGATGAAATACGGCTTTCCGTCGGCCGCGCCGAAACCGAAAACGGCCGCGTTCTTCGGTGCGACCGTGAATTCCGTGTCCAACAAGTTCGTCTTGACGTTGTTTTTCTGTTCGAAAACTTCGATGCGGAAGCGCAGCTTGGGGATGTCGATAGGCGTTACCAGGACCAAGTAGTCCTTGTCGCCGAGGCGGAAGAAATGAAAGGCTTTCTCCGACCTGCCTTTGTCCCAAACGAGATCGGCCTCGGTCAGAAGAGAGACTTCCTTGAGGTTGAAGATCTGCGTGAGCTTGGCCTGTTGGGCGGCGGCGTCAGCCTCCGACTGGATGCTGGCGGTGACGGAATAATTGAGGTAGGACGCCGTGACGACCTTGACCGGCTGGACCGTCCCCTCTTTACTGCCCTCGAAAACGCGGATCTTCATCATGCCCCAGGCCGGACCGGCTTTGGCCGCAGGCGCCGCCGGACCCTGGTCCGCCGGTTGGCTCCAGCCTGCCAGCGCCGTCGACAATAAAATCACGGTCAGGAAGAGAAGCCCTCTTTTTTCCATTTTTATCCTCCCTATAAGCTTTTTTCCACCCAAACAACGACCATCCCGTCATCCCGGGGGTGGATGATATATATATTCGCCGGCTCGTTTTCGATGCGCGCGGAATGGAGGATGAAGCCGCCCGTTTCGGCCACCGAATCGCGGGCTCCGGACGCGCCTGGATGTTCCAGGTAGCGAATAGTGCCGACAAGAAGGGCGGCCGCCAAGGCCAAACCGCTCCCTGCTAGGGCCCAGCGAACGGCAGGCGCCGGACGGCCCGGCTTTGTCCTTAAAACAGGGCTTGATACCGGGGCCCCGTCCGGGCGTCCTGATCCGGAGTCCAGGGCCATTGCACTCTTGACAGCAGGCCAGATGTCGTCCAGGCCGCCCAAATCCTCGGCTTGGACGAGAACATGCCGCACTTCATCCCTCCCGGCCAGCCGGGTCGAACAGGCCGGACAGGATTCCATATGCCCGGCCAAACCGGACTTCCAAGCAGGCACAGGCAGGATTCGGAAAAGAAACTCAACGATTTCCGAATGCCCCATGGTCTTTCTCCAGCAACACTTTGATTTTCTTGCGTCCGTTGAACAAATGGACGCGGGCCGTGGACGCCGAGCACCCCAAAATGCCGGCGATCTCGCAGGAATTCAGGCCTTCATTGGCCCAGAGGACCAGGGCCATGCGCTCCTTGACGGTCAAGGCCTCGAGCAGGACCTTGGAAATTTCGCGGTTCTCCGGAACATTGGAGCCGCCGCCGACAGAAAGCCGCGACGCGGCGGAAACCCGGGCGAAAAAGGATTGGAATCGCCTCTTTTTCCGGAGGGCATCCAGGCACCGGCGATAGAGGATGGTGAACAGCCACGTTCGCAGACTCAAGCTCCGGTCGAAGCGGTCCAAGCGGCGATAAGCTTGGACAAACGCTTCCTGACAGACGTCTTCGGCGTCCTGGCGGTTGCCCAAAACGTTCACCGCCATCGCCGTCAACGGTCCTTTATAGGCATCCACGATCAGATGGAACTCCTCCGCGTTTCCGCGCAGACAGGCCTCGATCGCTTCGATTTCGTTCATGGGGCCCGCTTGGCCGCCTTCATCAACTATTACGCCGCGGGATTCGGGACTGTTTATGAAAGAGGAGGGACGTCACCGCGCTTGTCGTTTTCAGAAATAAACCGGGCGGCGGCCGGATCTTGCTTCTTCCTGATCTCGGACAACAACGCCGCGGCCTGTTTCTTGAATTGAGGGTGAGCGGCCGCCTTTTCCGCCCAGGGAACGGCCCGCTCTTTGAACCCGCCGTTGACCCAGGCGGCGGCGGCATCGTAACAGGCCAAAGCCAGCGTCGCCCGGGTGCTCCGCAGCTGGCTTTCTTTTTTGGCCAGCATCGCCGCCCGGCGTGCTTCGCCCAGGGCCGCCGACTTGATTTGCTCGATGCGGGTGAGGATGGCCGCCTCGCTCTTCCCCACATGCTCCGCCGCCTGTTCGTAATAGCCGGCGGAATCCGACCATTTCCCTCGCTGGTCGTTGATCCGGCCCAAGCCGAAAAGGGCCTCGGTATTGCCGGCGTTGTATATCAAGGACTCCTTGAATTCCTTTTCCGCCCTATCGTATTGGGTCTTCTCCAGGGCGATCGTCCCGGCCAGGCCGAAGACCTCGGAGTTCGTCGGCAGGCGGCCCTTGGATTCCTCGATATGGGCCTGGGCCGAATCAAGATTCTTGAGGGCGTGGTGATTCCAGGCCAGCCAATAATGGCACTCGCCCATGAGCCAATTTCCCAGCTCGATCATCCTCTGCAGCGTGGCGATGGCCTCGTCGTAACGCCCCAAATAGCTCTGGCAGATGGCCTTGCCCAGGATGGCGTCCCGGTACCCGGGTGACAGCTCCAGCGTCCGGTCGTAGAATTCCAGGCTCCTCTCGAATTCCTCGGTGGCCGTGTAGATGCTGGCCAGGTAGATCGTCTCCTGGGGCGAGCCGCCCATCCCGGGCAGGGCCTTGAGAAAATTCTTCTCCGCCGACAGCAGCTTGCGCTCGGCCAGGTCCAGCCCCCCGAGATTGAAATAGGCTTCAAAAAACTCCGGATCGGCTTCCGCCAGCCGGACCAGGATGTCGGGCTTCTCCTTGGTGTAGCGCACGGCGTTGGCGTACAGCATGAGGGGGGAATCGGGAAACAGGGCATAGACCGCGGAGAGGTCCTCGTTCCGGTCGGCCGACCACCCTGCCACCGCCCCGAAAAACGAGACATAGAGGTAGGCATAGAAATCCTCGCCGGCGGCCTTGGCCTTCAATTCGGACCTCAGCCGGCCGGCGTCGTCGATCCAATGCTTGACTTGGACGGAATTGATGTCCGTCTGGATTCCCGCGGTCGGCTGACCGACGGACAGCATATCGGCCATCTCGACGAAGGGCGAAAGACCTCGCAGGCCGGGGTTTTCCCGGATGACCCGGCGGGCCTGCTCGGCCGTCGGTCCGAAGAGGATGCCGATCTGACACTCGCGGATTCTCAGCAGGATGAGAGATCGGACGTAGCGGGAGGTGACGCCTTCCGGACGGCCGGGCCGAAGATAGATTTCCTTGTAAAGAGCGGACGCTTTTTTAAAGGCCGTGAAGTGCCCCCGGCGGACCAACGCGTCGGCTTCCACGATCTTGGCTGCGGCGTCGTCCGGTTTGGGCGTCGTCCGCAGCCTGTTCGGGGCCCCGGGAGCGCAGGCCGTTCCGACGGCGGCCGCGGCCAGCGCCGCCACGACCAGCGCGTCACGAAAGGCGGATAGGGATTTTTTCATGGTCCAACCCTCACTAGGCTTTACGCCCCGGCCGGCCGATCCGTTTAGGGATCATTCGCGGCGATCTATTATAAACGATGAGCGGGATTTCACATGCGGTCGATCGGCCGGCGCGCCCCGAGGCCTCGATTTCCGCCGGCGGCACCGCCGCCCACCCGCCCCGATTGCCATGGGGCGTCCCGATATTTTATGATGGATCATCGCTACTTTCAGGAGGTCCCGTCCCCATGAAGACCCGAATTGGCCGAATGATGGCAATCCTGTTCGTGTCCGCGGCTTTTTTTGCCGCGGCCTTCGCCCAAGCCCCCGCCCCGCCGTCCGAGAAGGCCTCGCTCAAGCCGCCGCGCCCGATCGATCTCAAGGATATCCTCAATTGGCGGACCATGGGGAATGTGAGCCTCTCGGCCGACGGCCGGTGGCTGGCCTATCGCGTCTCCCCGGCGGAAGGGGACGGCGAAGTCGTCTTCAAGCAGACGCAGGGACCGAAGGAGTACAAATTCCCGGCCGGCGAAGGCCGGACGGGATTTGTCGGACTTTCCCGCGACGCCCGCTACGGCGCCTTCATCGTCAATCCGGAGGCCCAAGAGGCCAAAAAGACGCGCCAGGAAAAGAAATATCCGGTGCTCAAGGCGGCGGTGGTCAATCTCGATTCAGGCGAGAAGGTGGAGTATGACAAGATCCGCTCGATTCAGTTCTCGGGCCGGAACCCGGGCTGGATCGCTCTCCTCAAAACCATCCCCGAGAGCCAGGACCGGGAGAAGGAAAAGTGGCTGGGCGGAGACCTCATTCTCCGAGAATTGGGCTCGGGCAAGGAGCTCCTCTTCGGCAACGTCTCCGAGTTCGCCTTCGACAAGAAAGGCCGCTGGCTGGCCATGCTCGTCGATGCCTACGGACAGGCCGGCAACGGGATCCTCCTGCGCGATATGGCCGGCGGCGCCGTGGTCCCCCTTGACAACGACAAGGCCTCCTACAAGAGCCTGGACTGGAACGAAAAGGGCGACGCTCTGGCCTGCCTCAAGGGAAAAGAGGATAAAGCCTATGAAGACAAGCTTTACGCCGTCGTCGGATTCGCCGGATTCGGCCCGGCGGCGCCGTTGAAGACCGTCTTCGATCCCAAGGACGACAAGGGCTTTCCGGCGGGAATGGGCGTCAGCCCGGACCAGCCGCCGGCCTGGACCGAGAGCTTGGATGCCCTTGTCTTCGGCATCCATGAATTGAAGAAGAAGGAAGACGCCAAAGGACCCGGCGCGGTCCCCGAAGGGGCCGGGCCGGGAGCCGAGGCCGATGAGGACATGCCCGACCTCGTCCTCTGGCACGGAGCGGACAAGCGGCTCCAGTCCCAGCAGCAGGTCGAAGCCAAGAGCGACCAGAGCTTCAGCTACGTGGCCGAGTTCCGGATCAGGGAGAAGAAATTCATCCGTCTGGCCGACGATGAGCTCCGCACCGTCGTCGTCGCTCCCAAGGCGCGCTGGGCGGTCGGGTACGACAATCGGGACTATGAGCTGGACGGCAATCTCGACGGCCGCAGTTTCCGGGACGTCGTGGTCATCGATCTGACCACCGGGGTCCGCAAGCCGGCCTTGAAAAAGAACCGCTTTTCGTTTTCCGTCTCGACCGACGGCAGCCACCTTCTTTTCTATGAGGATGGCGCCTTCTTCACCTACGAGTTCGCCACCGGAACGTCTTTTCCCATCACCAAGGGCGTGCCGGCCGATTTCGTCAACGAAGACAACGACACCAACGTCAGGAATCCGCCCAATTATCCCATCGGCTGGTCCGAGGACGGCAAAACCGTCTACCTCAGCGACGGATTCGACATTTGGAGCGTCGGCGTCCACGGCGGCGGAGCGGCAAACATCACCGTCAACGGCCGGAAGGACCGGATCCGCTATCGAGCCATATTCCAGCACGACCCCGAGCTCAAGGGCATCGACCCGGCCAAGCCCATGTATATCCCGATGTACGGGGAATGGACCAAGAAGGCCGGCCTCGGCCGGATCGAAAAGGGCAAACCCGGTCTGGCCGTCCTCCTTTGGGACGACGCCGGATTCGCCGGGCCGCTCAAGGCCGAAAACGCCGACGTCTATGTCTTTACCAAGGATACCTACAAGGATGCGCCGGCTTTGTACGCGACGGACGCATCGTTCAAGACGGCCCGGCTTTTGACCGATTCCAATCCCCAGCAGAGGGATTTCCTCTGGTCGAGCGGATCGATCCTCCTGGATTATAAGATGGACCCCAAGAGCGGAATGGACAAGAAGCTCCAGGCCGCCCTCTTTCTTCCCGCCAATTACGAGAAGGGCAAGCGCTACCCGACGATCGTGTATTATTACGAGAAGATGTCGCAGCAGCTCAACCGCTATGCCGCGCCTTCGGCCAACGGCTTCAACAAGAGCGTCTATACGAGCAACGGCTACGCCGTTCTCATGCCCGACATCACTTACAAGCTCAACGATCCCGGCATGTCCGCCGCCTGGTGCGTTCTGCCCGCTCTGGAGGCCGCGGCGGCTTCAGGCGTCGTCGACCGCTCCAAGGTCGGCTTACAGGGGCATTCCTGGGGCGGCTACCAGACGGCCGTTCTGATCACCCAGGCCGATTTCGCCGCCGCCGTGGCCGGCGCGCCGCTGACCGACATGATCAGCATGTACAGCTCGATCTACTTCAATTCCGGGGGCGGCAACATGGCCATCTTCGAAAGCTCGCAAGGGCGTTTCCTGGGCGGCTACTGGGACAATCTCGAAGCCTACCAGCGGAATTCACCCGTTTATTATGCATCCAACGTCAAGACGCCGCTCCTGATTCTGCATAACGACAAGGACGGGGCCGTCGTCTGGAACCAGGGCATCGAATACTACAACACCCTGCGCCGGATGAAAAAGCCGGTCATCATGTTCCAGTATGTGGGAGAGAACCACGGCCTGGCCAAACCGGCCAACCAGAAGGACTACACCGTCCGGATGAAGGAGTTTTTCGACCACTACCTGATGGGCAAGCCGGCGCCGGCCTGGATGGACGAAGGCATCCCGTTCCTGAAGATGAAGGACCATCTCAAGGAACGGATGAAACTCTGGAAGGCCGAGGAAAAGAAAGAGCCGGAAAAGAAGGAACCCGAAAAGAAGTGATCGGCGCTTCCCTTGGAAAGCGGGAATTTCCGGATATCCGCGAGAGCGCCCTGGGGGCCGTTCTTTTTTCAAGCCGGCCGCGGACAGGGTGGCGCTGGCTGTTGAGGCGCCAAGGTTTTAAAGGAAAAGGAAGCGGGGCTAAGGAGGATCCTCTCCAGCCAGCATTTCTAGAAGCATCATAGCGCATTCCGGGAAAAAGTCAAAAGAAAAATGCAGCCGGCCGGGGACGCTTGACTTATAAAGATTTTAATATATAATAATATGCGCATAAAAAGAAGATCATGAAATCGCCATCGGCCGAACTGGTTCCCGCCGCCCGGATTTTCAAGGCCCTCGCCCATCCGGCGCGACTGTTGCTACTGCGTCGTTTGCTGGAGAGCGAGTGTTGCGTTTCCGAGGCCGAAGCATGCCTCGGAATATCCCAACCCAACGTCTCCCAGCACCTGAAAATCCTGAAGGATGCCGGCCTGATCGCGGGACGCCGCGAGAAGACGCGCGTGTGCTACCGGATCGCCGACGAACGCATCGAGCGGATGCTCGAAATTCTCTGGGAAGGAAACAAGAAGTCATGAAACCCCTGGAAATCTCCGATGCCTCGTTCGAAGCCGAGGTCCTGAAATCAAACGTGCCCGTGGTGGTCGACTTCTGGGCACCCTGGTGCGGCCCCTGCCGCATGATGGCCCCCGTCCTGGACGCCGCGGCCGAAAAGATGGGCGGCCTCCTCAAGTTCGCCAAGATCAATACCGACGACAACCCCGGAATGTCCGGCAGGTACCAGATCATGGCCATCCCTTCCCTGCTCGTCTTCGATAAGGGCGAAGAGCGGGACCGGGCCGTGGGTTTCGTTCCCGCGCCGCAGCTGGAGAATTGGTTGAAGACCTTCGCCCCCGTTCCATCCCCGGAAAGCGGATCCCAGGGTTGAAACGCCGTGCCCTATAAAGCGCAGAAGACGGCCGAAGAATGGAAAAAAGCGCTCGCCCCCGAGGTTTATCGGATGATGTTCCAGGGCGGGACGGAACCCCCCTTCACCGGGAAATACAATAATTTCACGGGGAAAGGGACTTATCTCTGCGCCGCCTGCGGGTCTCCTCTCTTCAGTTCGGATTCGAAGTACGAGCACGGTACGGGCTGGCCCAGCTTCAGCGCGCCGTTCGCCGAAGCCAATGTCCAATACCGCGGCGACGATTCCCAGGGGCTGCACCGGATCGAAGTCCGATGTTCGGCCTGTGGCGCCCACCTGGGCCACGTCTTTGACGACGGCCCGGGTCCGGGCGGCCGCCATTATTGCATCAATTCCGCCGCGATGGTGTTCCAGGCGGCGGAGGATGCCGGAGCCCTGCCGCCGAGGGCGGCAACGTTCGCGGCCGGGTGCTTTTGGGGTGTCGAATACAAGTTCGGGAAGCTTCCCGGCGTGCTGACCACCGCCGTCGGCTACACAGGCGGAAAAACAAAGGACCCGACTTACAAGCAGGTCTGCTCCGACAAGACCGGCCACGCCGAGGCCGTCCAGGTCACGTTCGATCCGGCCAAGATCAGCTACGAACAGCTGGTCCGCGCGTTCTTCGAGCTGCACGATCCCACCCAGATCGACCGCCAAGGCCCCGATGTCGGGACCCAATATCGCTCGATCATCTTCTATGCCGACGAAGAACAGAAGGCGACGGCCGAACGCGTCCGGGCCGCGCTGGAGAAGGACCATGTGTTCGGCCGGCCCATCACCACCCAGATCATTCCGGCCCGGGAATTTTACAAGGCCGAGGAATATCACCAAAAATACTACCAGAAGAATGATCCCGGCGCGTGCGCTTTCTGACGACGAGCGCGTTTTCGAACAACTTCCTGCCCTCCTTTGATATCGGCTAAGAAGGTGCAGGCGGGGACTTGAATCCAGACAATATTCGTGGTTTGTGGAAAAATATAGATATTTTTATTTTATTTATAATAAACAATATAAAATATGTACAAATTAACGATATATCTTATTTACACAAATTAATTAATTCTTCATATTCTTTATTTCTTTTATTATTTATCAGTTAAATGATTTCGACTAAAATTACCATTCCCGAGCGTTATTGCTAGTGCAGGCCGTTTTTGTTAACCTTACGCATCGCGACCATGACCGAACGGACGATCAATAGAGTGAGTTTTATTGCTCCCTCGACCTGTCTGCCCAGGTCGGCCAACCCCACCCTCAAGAAAACAGGCCGTCTCATCAAACGAGGGCTGAACGTCTCGGAAATCCGGGAAAGCCCGCACCTGTTCTCTTCCGACGAGGCGATCGACCATGTCACGGCGTCCGCGGAGGTGCGGCTGGACTTCTTCCGTGAGGTCATCCGCGATTCGGACCTTATTCTTTCCGCGGCCGGAGGCACGGGGGCCGAGGACCTGGCCCTCGAGATCGACCGCAAGGACTACGCCGTCATCCGCAAGCGGCGGCCGCTTTTCATCGGTTTCTCCGATTTCACCTTCCTGCTCAGCGAGATCTATTACCATACGCGCGTCCCGCTGATCTACTTCCCCTCGCTCAAGCTGGGCAAGGGCAATTCCAAGAAGATCCTCTCGCTCATCAAAGGCGAGGAGATCCAGTACCAGGGCTCGCGCTGGCTGACCCCGCCCCCCGCGCGAAGCTTCTCGGGCACCCCCATCGGCGGCAACCTGACGACCTTTCTGAATTTCCTCAACCGCCAGAAGCCCCCCCGTTTCTCCTGGGCCCGCCATATCCTCTTCATCGAGGACGTCAATATCGACGTCGAGGATCTCCACCGGCTGATGGCCGCCTTGGGCCGCCACCAGGTGCTGGAGAAAATCAAGGGCCTCGTGGTCGGCTCGCTCTATGCCTACAACCGCAACCACAACTACCGGAAAAACCAGAAGGACGCCTTGCGCTTTCTCCAGACTTATCTGGCCGACGTCATCCGGACCCGGCGCAGGCACGGCTGTCCCCTGCCCATCCTGGCCGTCTCCAATTTCGGCCATAACATCGTCCGCGACCTGATGGCCGTTCCCATCGGCGGGCGGGCCCGCATCTTCAAGAGCAAGAAAATCGTCTTCCGCCTGCCCCGCTGAAACGGCTATAATCGCCTGGAACGAGGATCCCATGACGAGTCAGGCCGGGCTCCGGCCGCCGCAGGGCGGCCTCGAAATCAACGCCGGATTCCGGCGCGCCCTGGATCTACTGGAAGACACGGACAAGCCCGTTTTCATCACCGGCCGGGCCGGCACGGGCAAGTCGACCCTGCTCGAATATTTCCGATCCACGACCCGCAAACAGACGGCCGTCCTGGCGCCCACCGGAGTGGCCGCCCTCAACGTCCGCGGCCAAACCATCCATTCCTTCTGCCGATTCCAGCCCAACGTCACCCTGGACAAGGTCAAGAAGCTGTCCAAGGCGCGGACCGGGACGGCGGCCGATCTTTACAAACGGCTTGACGTCGTGGTCATCGACGAGATCTCCATGGTCCGGGCCGATCTCCTTGACTGCGTCGAGAAGTTCCTCCGCCTCAACGGGCCGCTTCCCAAGCTCCCTTTCGGTGGCATCCAGATGGTCTTCATCGGCGATCTCTATCAGCTTCCCCCCGTGGTCGCTTCCCAGGAGAAGACGCTTTTCGCGGCGCCCTACGAAACCCCGTATTTCTTCTCCGCCCGGGTCCTGGCCGACGGAGCCTATCCCTTGGAATTCGTGGAGCTTGAAAAAATCTACCGCCAGACCGAGCCGGAATTCATCGCCCTGCTGAACGCCGTCCGCAATCGGTCGGCCGGCCCGGACGACCTGGCCCGGCTCAACGAGCGCTGCGACCCCGGATTCGTCCCTCCCGAGGACGAGTTCTATATCACCCTGACCAGCACCAATGAGCAGGCCTTCCGGCGCAACCGGGACAAGCTCCAGACCCTGGACGGAGAGACGTTCGGCTACGACGGATTCGTCGAAGGCGACTTCGACAAGTCCGGGCTGCCCACGGACGAGCGTCTGGAGCTCAAGATCGGGGCCCAGGTCATGCTCCTGACCAACGACCCCCAGGGGCGTTGGGTCAACGGAACGATCGGCCGGGTCGCCGACGTCCTGCCCGATCCGGGCCGCGACGATGTCATCGAGGTCGAGCTGAGCGACGGCGCCATCGTCGATCTCCTCCCCAACAGCTGGGAGATCTTCAAGTTCGCCTACGACCCCGACGGAGACAAAATCGTCTCCGAGCCCGTCGGGGCCTTCACCCAATATCCCCTCAAGCTGGCCTGGGCGGTGACCATCCACAAGAGCCAGGGCAAGACCTTCGACCGCGTCATCGTCGACGTCGGACGGGGCACGTTCGCCCACGGCCAGGTCTACGTGGCCCTCAGCCGCTGCACGAGCCTCCGCGGGCTCGTCCTCAAGACACCCATCCTTAAAAGCCACATTCGCATGGATTGGAGGGTCGTCGATTTCCTGACCCGCTTCCAGTACAAAAAGGCCGACGAGAGCCTGTCCTACGCCGACAAGCTGCGGATGATCGAGGAGGCCATCTCCGAAAACCGGGCCCTGGAAGTCGTCTATCTCAAGCCCGACGACACGAAATCCCGGCGCAAGATCCGGCCCGAATCCGTGGAGATGATGACCTTCAAGGGCCGGCCTTTTCAGGGCCTGAGGGCTTATTGCTATGAGCGGGAGGACATCCGCCATTTCCGCATCGACCGAATGCTCGATGTCAAGGTCCTCTGAAGGGCCGCCTCCCGGTGAGCAAAAATGGCGTCCGCAGCGTCTATCCTGTGTCAAGGGACGGGAGAAGAGGATCCCCGGGAAAAACCCGGGGCCCCTTCCGCCGCCGCTGCATTGACACGAGGGGAGCCGCTCATGTACATTCGACTGAGGGGCCAATTGATGAAAAGTCTGCATCTTTTGATCGACGACGATCTTTACGACAAGCTGAGGGGCGCCGCCGAACGGCGCAGCGAAAGCGTGGCCGAGGTCGTCCGCAAGACCCTCCGCGAAGAGGTCGACAAGCCGGTCCTGGCCGGCGATACGCCGACCCTGACCGCCGCCGAACTCCATGAGCTTCTCCGGGTCATGGACGTCCAGGAACGGACCGCCGAAGAGAAGAAAGACCCGGATCCCTGAAGTCATTCCGCCGAGGCGAAGAGGCGGCCCCGACGTCGATCTTCGGGGCCGGCGGCCTCAATCGAAATCGGGCGGAAGATCCGGGCGCCGGGCCAGTTCGAACATCCTCCGGACCTGGCGCTCGGTCGTGCGCTCGACGGACAGCTCGGGTAGGACGTCCTCGGGAAAGAAGCGGGCATTCTCCGTCTCCAGGCTCCGGACCGGGCGGCCGCCGAAGATCTCACAGAGAAAAAACATCTTGTAAGCGGAGAAGAAGCGCGGAGGATGCTCGTGCTTGGCCCGGTCATAGACCGCCAGCAATCGGACGGCCCGCGTCTCATAACCCGCCTCTTCCCGGACTTCGCGGACCACATTTTCGGCCGGCGACGCGCCGAGGTCGGCCCAGCCGCCGGGCAGGGTCCAACGGCCCCCGTCCAGCCGTTCCGAAACAAGGAGGACGCGGCCCTCGCGAAAGGCGACGCCGCGCACGTCCACCTTGGGCGTCGCATACCCTTCGTCCCCGGCGAAAAGCCCCCGGATGCGCCCGACCTCCTCGCCCGCTCCAAGGGCGGCCATGTCTTCGGCCAGGGACCGCAGCCTCTCGCAACGGGCCCGGTCGAACGGGTCCCCGCTGTAGGCCAGCCCTTCCCGGGCGATCGTCAGAAGCGTCCGGCTCCACTCCAGCCAGCGGTCCCCCATGGACCTATTTCAGGAGTGTTCCGGAATCGCCGACCTTCCACTGGGCGTTGACGAAAACATAGAGCACCGTGCGGACCGCCTCACGCGCGTTTTCGCCCTTGATCTTGATGTCCACGAGCATCCAGTCGTCCAAGCCCTTGAAAAACATGTTCAGGACGTTCTCCGAGGGCTCGGCAAACTGGCGGCCCTTGAAGCGCTTGAGCATGCGGGCGTCCCGGCCGTAGTTTTTGATCGATACGGGCAGGGCGGCCCGGTTGGACGCGTCCGCTTTGATGAATTCCTCGACGGCGTTCCGGGGCGCATAGGCTTCATCGATGGTCGTCCACGGGTAGGCGTCCGCCCCGCCGCTTCCCTTCCCCTTCAACAAAAGATAGCCGCCGATAACGAGGGCGTCGAAGAGCAGGAACAGCAGCAGAATTTTGACGAATCGGGTCATGCCATCCTCCTTTTCACCCGTCGGGCGCGGGCAGGGACCTCTGCACGCCGGTTTTCAGGGCCTTCTCGCTGGCGATCCGGCGGGCCGCTTCGCGTTGAAGCAACTTATAACGATCGGAGGTGATCGGCCGCTTGCGGAACTTGGACAGAAAGCCGCTGACCGCGCGGCTCACGCCGGCCGGCAGGTCTTTCCCGCCCGCCCCGGGCCCGGCCTCCCCTTCCTCGCCTTCCCCGAACAGATCCTTCTCCCGAGGCGCCGGATCGACTTGGGCGTATTCCCCAAAGCGGGCCTTCTCCAGGAAGCCCGCATCGCGCAGAGCCCTGAGCATGGCCAGCATGCTGACTCCGAAGTAGCGCTTCAGGTAGAGGGCCTGGTCATATTGGACGCGGCGGGCCCGGAATTCCTTTTCCACCATTTCCCGGATCTTCGCGGGAGGCATGAGGAATCGCGCGGCGAAGGCCTGGGCGAACTGCTCCCGCGGATGATAGAGGGCGACGTAATCGTCGATGAACACGTCGGGATTGTCGATGACCGGCCCTTCCAGGCGATCCTTGAGATAATGGCAATACTCGTGGGCGGCGCTGAAGGCCTGCCGGCCGCCGGCTTGGGCCGAGTTGACCAGGGCGAAGGCGGCCTGTTTGGCTTCGAGGTAGATGAAAACGCCGCTCACCTTGGACTCCTCGGGCATGGGCATGCGCAGGATGCGGCAGCCGTTCGATTCGAAGAGCCCGAAGACGTCTTTGACGGGTTCGTCGCCCAGCCCGAGCCGGCGGCGTTCCTCGTCGGCCATTCGCTCGGGCGAAATGCCGCCGTAGAGCGGGGCCAAATCGAGCTTGCGGCCGGTGAGGGTCTCCAGACGGAGGTAGTCGTCACAGTAGCGGCGGAACTTTTGCAACTCATCGCGCGTCCGCTCATCGACGGCCTCGGCCCGGAAGAGCAGAGTGAAAGAGTCGGGCGCCGTCTCGCGTTCATAAAAGAAATAGGCCACGTCCTTGTTGAGGAAGCCGGCGATCCGGTAAAGCGTGGCGAAGCTCGGCGTTCGCTTGCCCGATTCGAGATAGGAGATGAACTCCGAGGAAAAACCGAGAGCCCGGGCGAAGGCGGCCTGGCTCAAGCCCATTTTTTCCCTGGATTTGCGCAGTTTGGACCCGAGAAATTGGATCATGAGGCCCTCCGCTCGCCCGATGCCCGCAGATTAACACGCGGTCAGGGTGAAGTCAAGGAAGGCCGGACCGTCTGACAAGGGGTCAAGCCCCTATGATCCTATCGGGTGCCGATGCCCTTGGCCTTATAAGCCCGCCAGAACTCGACGTAACCGTCGGCATGGGCGGCGAGGTGCCCCGCTTCCTCGGGGCTCAGGGCGCGGGCCACCCGGGCCGGGGACCCGAGCACGAGAGTGCCGCCCGGATAGGTCTTGCCGGGCGGGACGGTGGACCCGGCGCCGACGATCGTCCCCCTCCGGATCACGGCCCCGTCGAGGACGATGGCGCCCATGCCGATGAGGCATCCGTCCTCGATGGTGCAGGCATGAAGGATGGCCCCGTGGCCGACGGTGACGTTCCGGCCGAGAACGGAGTTCAGGCCGGCATCGACGTGGACGACGCAGCCGTCCTGGATGTTGGAATTCTCCCCGATGACGATATCGGCGACGTCCGCGCGCAGGACGCTGTTGTACCATACGCTGGCCCCGGCCTTGAGCGTGACCCGGCCGATGATCCGCGCTCCCTCGGCGATGAAGGTGTCGGGATGGATGTCGGGCCTGCGGTCGCTGAAGTCATGCATGGACGGCTCCTTCCACTCCTATGATAGGGATAGGGACCGAACCCTGCAACAGGAATTCCCAGCCCGCGAAGGGGACGGAAAAAATCGTTTCGAAGATGGGAAGGATCGCCGACGAACTTCGTCCAAAAGCTGGAAGCGAAGTGAAATGAATCGTTTTGCCGGGTCCGCTCGGGACGAAAACGGCTCTCCTGGACCCGCCGCGGCCAAGGCCGCCTCATGAATAACGTCCTTAAATCGAAGATCTTCAGGATCGCAGCCGGCTATTTTGTGGCTGCGGCTTGCCTGATTTGGGTGTTTCATGACGCGGATTGGAAGGTTCTGGCCCGGAATATCGCGGCCATCAACTGGTGGTGGGTTTCGCTGGGTGTCCTCTTCAACGTGCTGGGCACGTTCAGCCAGGGGTATCGCTGGCACCTTCTTCTCAAACCGATCGGCGCCATCCGGATCAGGCGAACCACCCAGGCCATATTTTCAGGATTTTTCATCAACGATCTCCTGCCCATGCGCATGGGGGAAATCGCCAGGGGTTATCTCGTCTCGGTCTGGATGTCGACGGAATTTGTTTCGATCATTCCCTCCATGGCGCTGGAACGGCTGTTCGAGGGGGTCTGGCTGGCGATCGGGATCGGATTGACCGCCATTTTCGTCCCTTTGCCCAGGGCCCTCGACCGGGCGGCCGATATCTTCGGCCTGATCGTCTTGGCCCTTGTCGGTCTCGTTCTCTTCATCACCATGAGGAAAAAGCGCGTCGAAAAAAACGAGCCCGGCGAGAGCCCCGTCCGGGCGAAGTGGATTCTCCGGCTGAAGTCCCTCATCGAGCGTCTGGGAGACGGATTTCGCTGCATCGGGCTTTCCCGCAATTTTTACTTGGCTTTCTTTGTGTCCTTGTTTTATTTCGTTTTCCAGGCCTTCTCGTTCTGGTTCATCACGAAGGCCTCCGGACTTCAATTCTCCTTCTGGGTCGGAGCCGCCATCCTCTTCATCGTTGTTTTCGGCACGGCCCTGCCCAACGTCCCCGCCAACATCGGCACCTATCAGTTTTTCTCCGTCATCGGGCTGAGGCTTTTCGGCGTGGGGAAAACCGCCGCGGCCGGATTCTCGATTGTGGCCTTTACGCTTCTGACCATCCCGCCCTTGGCCGTCGGCTTTCTCGTTCTCGCTCGAAGCGGGATGACCCTCGCCTCCATCAAAGAAAAGATCAAACACGCACATCTTGGTCTCGGAGGCTCCCCGAGCCGCCCTCTTTAGTCATCCCCGTTTTGGCAGGGCTTTCGATGAACGCGCGGCCAGGAAAGCCGCCGGGAAGCCTTCATGGAGCCGCCGGCATCCCGAGCGTCCGGCTGACGGAGGTTTTCCCCCTCTCTATTTTTTCAGAAGGATCGTCGTCAGAATCGGCAGGTAGGTGATCAGCAGGACGGCAGCCAGTTGGATCAGCAGGAACTTGAACGTGTATTGAGCCACCCGTCCGACAGGCTCGTTGAAACGGTAGGACGATAACAGCAAATTCAAACCTACCGGCGGCATGAGATAGCCGAGCTCCAAGCTGGCCAGAAAAATGATGCCGAGATGAACGGGATTGATGCCGAAAACGTGCCCCAAGGGGAAGATCAGCGGAGCGACGACCAGGATGGCGGAATAGATCTCCAGGAAGCAGCCGACGACAATCAGCACCATGTTCAGCAGCAGCAAAAAGACGAATTTCGAAGAGACGACGGCCTGGACCCAGGCCGTCAGCTTCACCGGGATGTCGGAATCGATGAGGTAATAGGAAAGGCCGTTCGCCAGCGACAAAATGGTCAAGACACCCCCGATGATGGGCAGGCATTTGGCCATGACTTTGGACAGGTCCCTGATTTTCAGGTCCCGCCGAATGACCAGCTGGACGATGAGAGTGTAGACCGTGGCGATGGCCGCGCTTTCCACCAGGGTCAGGCTGATGCTGACCATGACCATGAACAGGATCAAAAGGCCGGCGATCATGGCCATGAATCGTGCGAAGAGGCGGATGACGTTCCTGGTTCCGGCTCCCGGGCCGTCCATGAAATGCGCGACGGCGAATCCATAGAGAGCGGACCCGGCGGCCGCGATTCCGACGGCGATCCAGGACGGCGCAGGCGAGCGGAGCAAGAGAACAAACAGGGCCGCCATGGGCGCGAACATGAAGAGGAGATTCCGGAGCTTCAGGGTCACCCCCTCCCGGTTGATGAGGACTTCGATGGTCAGGAGAAAGACGACCATGACGGCAAACCGCTTGACGAGGACTGCGGCGACGCCGAAATAGCCGACGAAAATGATCATCGGCATGAGGATTTCCCAGATCGATTCGCGGAATGCCGTCAAAGCTCCCCGGAAATGAAAGCGGTGACGCTCTATGTCGTGGCGCACGGCATAGACGATGCCCAGGGTCGCCATGCCCAAGACGAGAGCGAGGCCCGGCAGGATCCCTCCCTTGAACATCTCCTTGACGCTGATCTGGGCCTTGACGCCATAGATGATCACCGGCAAGCTGGGCGGAAAAAGCAGGCCGATGCTGCCCGAAGCGGTGAGCAGTCCGATGGTGAATGTCTTGCTGTAGCCCCCGTTCAACAGGATGTAGGACAGCAAGCCGCCCATGGCCAGGATGGTCACGCCCGAGGCGCCGGTGAAGGTGGTGAAGAAAGCGCAGACCAGGATGGCCACGACCGCCAGGCCGCCGGGGAACCAGGAAAAGAGGGCCCGGAAAAACCTGATCAGCCTTTCGCCGGCTTTGTCTTCCGACAGCAGAAAGCCCGTCAGGGCGAACAGCGGGATGGCGGCGATGGAATAGCCGGTCAGCATGGTGTAGGCCTGATTGGGCATGATCTCGAGAGGCAACGCCTGGCGGGAAAAAAGAAGGTAGGCGACGCCTCCCAGAACCACGAATATGGGAGCATCGAAAAACGCCGAGAGGATCAGAACGATGATCAAGGGCGTAGCGGCTTGAGTCATCACGGCCTGAAGCGGCGCCTGAAGGGAGGCCAGCAAAGCCGGCGGCGGGCCTCCGGCTGAGCCGGCAAAAACCTGAACGATTGAGGAGAAGCCGATAACGCTGCCCAGAAGCAAGGCCGGGATCAGCCATAAACCGGGCCGCTTGATCCGATCCTGTCCGACGATGAAGCGGACGCCCATGGTCAGGTAGCCGAGGACCATCACCAGGAGCAGCCAGCGAAGGGGAAAAATCCCGACTTTTTTCCCCGGCTCGAATCCGTTGAGAGAAAAAGCCAAGGCGCTCCAGGCGAAGGCAATTGTGACCGCCGCGCAGAGGACCTTGACCATGATATGGAGGATTGATCGATACGGCTCTTTGAAAGGCAGCTCGACGGACAAGGTCAGGTGCTTCTTCAGCCGTGCGGTGACCATCCCGCCGAGGAACGTGGTCACCAGCACGAGATGAACGAGATAATCGTTGGAATTGTGCACATCGCTATGGAAAAAATGACGGGCCAGGACGTCCAGGAAGGGGAAAACACCCAGGAGCAGGAGGGAAATATAGGCCAGCGAACTCTCGCCGGCGTGGAGAACGCGGAGGACCCTATTTTCCAAGCTTTTGCCTGAATTCCTGGAGAAGCGCCAGAATCCGGTCGTAGATATCCTTGGAAAAAGCCTTGCCCACCAATTCGTCCATGCTCAAGGCCGCCAGGGCTCTCCATCTCTCCAGGGCGGCCGGCGGCGGCTCGTGGATGATCAGGCCGTTGTCGGACATCGTCTTCAGAGCCTCTTGATCCAGCTCTTGCGTCTGCTGGTAAAGGCGTTCAGTGATCCTGACGAGGGCCTTGATCATCGGCTGGCGATAGGACTCGGGGATTCCGTTCCAGGTCCTGTCGGTCATGACGAGACCGCCGACGATCGGGGCTAGCCGCACGTTCAACATGTGCGGGGCCAGGGCGAAGAACTGGCCCGACCCGGCCACGAGCGGCGAAAGGTAAAAGGCCGTGTTGATCCCGCTCTGCAGGGCCATCAGCATATCCTTGAGGTCGGTGGGGACAAGCTGAAAGCCCATTTTTTTCCAGGCGTGCCCCATCTCCGTTCCGCTCGTGGTGTAGGACAGTTTCTCCTTTTTCAGGTCTTCGGGATAAAGCACCATATTTTTGGAGAAAAAATACTCCCACCCGATCAGGGTCCAAAAAATCACCTTGTAGCCCTTGGCTTCGATGTGCTTTTCGAGGTCGGGCTTCAGCCGGTCGAAGACATAGTTGAATTCGTCATCGGAGTTCATCAGGAACGGCGTGTTGAACACGACCGAATCACGGTAGATTTCGGTCATCCCGATGTTGGTGAAAACGCCGCCGCCGAGGGTCCCCAGCCGCATCTTCGTGAGCATGTCGGACTCGCTGCCGACGATGCCGCCGGGATAGATCTTGATCTGGACGGCATTTCCGGTGATTTTTTCCCATTCCACGGCCAGATCATTCAAGGCCTTATCCCAAATGGATCGGCTGGGGGCGATGCTGCCGATCTTGATGACGGCGGCCTGAAGGCCGGAGGCCGTCAGCAGGAATGAAAGCAAGAGAGGCGCTGATCGAAGTCGGCCATTCATTTTCCTAATCCTGTTCCTTGGACCCGTCCTTCACGTCGTCCAACAGAAAGAAATCTTCGATATGCTCGAGCAGCCAGCGCGCTTTGCGCCGGTTGAGGATGTTGATCAACCGGTTTTCCGGGGCCGTATCCGGATCGAAGTCCAGGACCTTCTGCAACAGGGATTTGAATTCCGCTACGTTCTGGGCCTTCTGGCACACCGTCACGGCCAAAGACAGGAACGCCGACGTGTCGCGGTTTCCCGAAGCGGCCACGGCCTTTTGAAAATAGTCCCGGGCCTTTTGCGGGTCTCCGCCCATGTAATCCGGAATGGACCCATAGTAAAGAATGTAGAAATTGTAAACCGAGGCTTGGGCGAACCGCGGGTCGAGCTGGATGACCCGCTCCATCAGCGCTTCGGCCTGAGGAAGAGTGATTCCCAGCTTCATGTCCCCGGGATCAATGGCAAAAGCCGCCACCCAGCCCGCCGCGGTCCAGTACAAGGAGGGTGCATCCTCCGGCGTATACGCGGCGAGTGCCTGTCGGAAACGGCGCTCTCGGAGCTGCACCCGCAGCAGGGGGTTTCTTTTCTCCAAGCCGACGAGCAGAATGTCCCGGCCGCGCAAATAGAGATTCTTGGCCCGCTGCAAAAGGAAATCCTTTTGCTTCATGTCCTCCTTGGGCATCATGTCGGCCGGAGTCTGGAGAAAGGCGTTGGCATACATGATATACAAACTGCCGGTGCGCAGGCGCAGTCCCTGGTGGTCGGGGAGAGCCGCCAGCAGCGATTCGTAGAGCTTGATGGCAAAGGGCAGCGCGTCGCCGACAAGCTCGGGGTCGTTGTCCTTGGCGAAAACATCGTCGCCCGAAGGGGAGCTCAGCACGCCGGCCGTCGCGTTCAAAGCCATCTTCTGGATGGAACAAGCCGTCGAAGCCATAAGGACGGATATCAGCAGCACCGCCAAGATGGACTTCATTGTCATCAGGCCGAAGAATTTTCTTGAAATCCGATCTTTCATCCGCGTCCTCGGGGAATGAACCCCTCTTTCTCGAGGCCCGCTCGGCCTTTCAGTCACCGATGTGTTCCGCTTTTTTTTGCGGTTAAATATATCGCCGACCGAGTCCGAAAGTCAACTTGCGATGTCACGATGATCGAGGCCGGGACGGGAACCGGGAAAGGATCGACAAAAGCCGAATAGACCTTCCGATGGGGCGAAACGGAGACGGTTCGGAGTCGTCACCAAGAAGGCGGGCGGTGGGGCTCCCGTTTCTGCGGAGTTTTCATGGAAGGCAGGATCGAAAGCCAGCGAGAGGGATCGAACCTCCGACCTGCTGATTACGAATCCGTTTCGGGCATTTTTTGCAAGGTGCTGAGTATAAACAAATTTCCTTTGCTTATATGAATTTATCCATTGTTTCTGTTCCAGGTTCTGTCAGGCCATTTCGGGGGTTTTTAGGGGTGTTTTGGGCGCTATTTGGACACCAGATTTCTTGCTTTTCCCTGTATCCTCGGGAGACTAGTGACACAATAGGGATTCGTCCGATCATGGAGGGACGATACCTGGTCCCATTTTTATGTTCTTGACTTAGATTTGTGGCGGGGACTATCCTCTTTATGCGATGGGGGGTATTGATCTCGAGCTTTTTAGGAACGAATGTAGCGAAGAGCGAAAGAGTAAATTCTATCTTCTTGGAAAAGGAGCTATTTATGGGCAGTTATGTTGTACGCATAGATGACATTGCAGAGGTGATTCGACAAATGGATGTGTATGCGGGAAAAAGAGGGGGCGTATTAAGCTATAATATTGAGTTGATCAAACAATTGGCGTCAAAAGAGTTTGAGCGAATCAGGTGGTTCTACTATTGTGATGATCGTGACGGCAACACTATTCGACTTTACGACACGCAATTTTTTAATAAATTCAACCATTATTACGATGATTCCAATTATCGAGTTATCCTTCGTGGAAAGAATCTCGGAAGTGATAATGAAGACACAAAAAAGCAAATAATTAATCTGTTTTCCGAATCATTATCGCCGCCCAGGCATGTTAATACGAACAAATTGGAGGAATGTAATAAATACTTTGAAGGTGTAGACAAAAACAATGGCGATGAACGAAAAGAGGAGACGCCGGGGGAAGCTATTAGAGTAGAGGAGGAAACAGTGTCAGTGGACGCGCGTTTTCAGAAGCTGATTAATGAGACATTTCTCGATGAGCGGTTCTTCAGTGGTATGGAATCGCTTTTAAAGGAACATCGACAGATTATTCTCGAAGGACCACCCGGCGCTGGCAAAACATGGATCGCGGAGCATTTTGGGAGATGGTTTGCTTATGAAGACAGCAATTACATGCTCTGGCCCGATAAGAATTCAGAATTGCCGCTGGAAATGAAAAAGCGGTTTCAAATTATCCAGTTTCACGAATCCTATGGCTACGAGGATTTTTTCCAGGGAATTAGGCCTGTCCTGCTTGATGCGAACGGAGACCCTGTCCGTTCGGGGGATGCCGGGCGACCCGTCGAGAAGATGGTATATGAAACTGTAAACGGCGCATTCTACAACTTCTGCTCGGAAGCACGGGAACCTAAAAATGCTGACAAGCCCTTTGTGTTGACTATTGATGAGATCAATCGAGGAAAGGCAAGCCGAATCTTCGGCGAGCTCCTTTATCTTTTAGAATACCGAGATGCAGAAATTCAACTAGCCTCAGGGGAAACATTTTCTATCCCCAAGAATGTTTACATCATTGGGACAATGAATACGGCTGATCGGAGCATTGCGTTGGTTGATTATGCGCTTCGCCGGAGATTCAAATTCATATCGCTGCGTCCTTATGAAGATGGAGATGCTCCAGTTTTGAGGCGCTGGTTAGGAACCCGGGCTGTGAGTGATATCGAAAAGGTGGTGAAGCTCTTTTGTGAGTTGAACAAGAGAGTTTCAGAGATCAGCGAGCACCAGATTGTGGGCCACAGTTATTTCATGATTGATCTTCCCGACCGAAGAAGTGCCGTTTCTCCTTCGCCATTTCCTGAAAATAAATTAAAAGATATCTGGCGGTATTCGATCATGCCTCTCATGGCGGAATACCAGCCACACCTCTCAACGAAGGATTTAGAGAAAAGATTCGGTTTTGAATCCATACGAACCGCTATCGGAGCGTAGGATTGTGGATGAAATAATTCGTTTGAAAGAGTATGCGGCCTGCCTTTCAAATTTAACCGATGGCGAAGCCAGGGAACTCTCGGATCACGGAGCAGAAGTCCAATATCAGGGTAAAGCCTTCTTTAAGAGCGACCCGAGCATAGACAAGGAATATCATCTTTTCCAAGTAAATACATTAAGCACCGTGGGACATTATAGGCTCACGAGCAGTGATCAACGCATTGTATTTGTCGAACCTAAAGTAGGTATTCGTAATATATTTGCTTTGCTCGGGGTCTCCTACCGGTTTTACTCCGCTCAACCTCCCTTCCATCCTCCGACGGTAGATTATGAGGAGCAATTAGATACGGCCATTGAGCCTCTTGTACAAGAATTCAGCAAAGTAGTGCGAAAACTCCTGCAGGGAGGGTTATTGCGGGAATACATACAATATGAGGAAAACCTTGGCGTATTGCGTGGACGCCTGGTGTTTTCCCAGCAGCTTAGAGAAAATTTGATTCATCAAGACCGGCTGTATTGCCGCTTTGCACAATCAGAAACTGACGTAGCCGAAAATCAAGTTATTTTATGGACACTGCTGATGCTACAACGGATCGGGGGATGGACGAAGGAGCTCAGGCAGGCCCTACAGAGTCATATCCTCCACTTTGGAGGAGTCTCTGTAAGACAATTCCTGCCCAAACAATTCCCGGTGTTTCATTATCATCGGCTCAGCTCGCATTACCAAGAGGCCCACTTCTGGTGTCGTCTTTTCATCGATTTGATGAGCCTATCTGATAAACCGGGCGATGCCATATTCAACGGTTATCAACTGGACATGAATGTGCTTTTTGAACGGTTTATTGTTGCGATGTTTGAGCGGGCAGCTGAACAGGTCCCGTCAGTTAAACCAAAATATCATGAATGCCGCGAGCTGGACTTAAGTTGCAGAATTTGGATCGAACCCGATCTAATTTTGAGTACTTCAGATGAAAGAACAATAGTTCTGGATGCTAAATACAAGCGGACACAAGGAATATATAGGGCCAAACATCCGGATTTATATCAGATGATTTCTTATTGTACTGCAATGGGGCTAGTCGGACCACATGAAAATAGGGTCCAGGGTATTCTGGTTTATCCATTGAGTGAGCGGACAGATGAGCTTGAAGGAGAGCTTGATATCATCACCCAGCGCGGTCCTGAAAGTGAATTGAAAATCCAAGTACTATGGATCGATCTGGACTCCGAAAATGTAATTGCGGAGACCGAGCAGCGTTTCGTCAGAATTCTTCACAACTTATGCTCTACCGCGTGATCAGACGGGAAAATAAAAGACGCGTAGAAGTGAAATAAGAGCCGAATTTATCTTGTGTTCGGCATAAAAATAGGCTCGCTTCTCGTGATGCTCCGGACTTTCCCCTTTGGCTTGTTCTTCGGTTGAGACCCGAATCCAGATGCCGACAGGCTTTCCCTTGTCCATTTGAGAATTATGCTCTTATGCTTTTTCTAATATTGCCCAGGTTTTCAGTAAATTTCTTCATCTCGCTATTTCTATGGTCATACGAATATTTTTCGACATTAGAGTAATGTCGGAGGTAGTGAATTGACTTAAATTTAATTCCCTTAAAATACTTTCTGTTATTTGGAATTCTGTTATTAAGAATATCGTACGCGGTTTTCCCAACCCCAATAACATGAATATTGGAGTAATCACCTATAATCTTCATTTCTTCTTTAAGCCAGCGTACGTTTTTCTTAATCACGGAATCGTTTTGTCTATTATCTTTCCACAAAGCGTTTGATTGATCGCCGCTCAGCCTCGACTTAATGATGTCGCTCAAATGGGCGTTCTCGAATCCATGCTCTTTCAGGCTTTTATAGAAAAACTTTACTGCCTTTGATGACGATCCCGACGAAAACTGGCCAAGGCTTGGATTCAGACAAATAAAAAAGATGGTATCCGTGCCCAGATATCCCTTGACCTTGACCTCTTCGTATTCGTATTCCGGAAAGAACCATGCGCTCTTGAATTCTAAATCCAGCTTGAAGCAATTGATGTGAATCTTAGCCATTAGCTCTAATAGCCGTTTCTGTTTTTGTTGCATCGCCTTTGCTTTCAAGCGGTCGGGCTTTCTATATTTTGGACAACCATGAGTCGAGACTCGATCCCAGATGCCGATGGGCTTGCGACTTTCCATTTGATTAGGCGCATGAACGGCAGGTGTTTCTAAGGAATATCAACAAAGATACCTTCCGGCGCTCTGTACAAATCAGATTGAAATAGTACTCCTTGATAGCCAATCCTTCGAATCTCATCAAATTTATTTGTAGCTTCAACTGCCCCCATTCTTGGATCAAGCACGATCTCATCAATGAGAGTAAATGGGTCCAATTCATATTTGTATTGCTGTTCAATGGGGTTTTCGCGCCCATGCCAGTAGAGTAGCCTAACTTCATTTTCATGAGCGAATGCTTCCCTCTTGATGAGAAGTGTTTTTGCTACCCCTGCTCCTGATCCTTCTAATTCAAGCCGACGATAGTTTCTAATCTCATCAACGCTAAGGTAGAGGACTTTTCCGATAAAGCAGGAGACATTTCGGGTTCCTGGCGATGTTACATCATATAGGGATTCGAATAGTTTTCTGGCGACTCGTCCTTATTTTTACTCCGTTTTTTTGGGGGGAATAAATACGCCACATTGCATCAGATTCCCTATTAAGAGTCCAGCATTGTGCATAGAACGAGTCCCTCATTCCAAACGAACAGGTTCTGCCGTCGTGAAGGCGTCCCCGGCTATTTAGTATTACATTTTCAAATGGGTCATCCCATAGGCACGGCTTTACAAGCACGTTAAATCGCGTTTTAAACATTTCTAGCAGGAAGTTAAATGAAAATACTCTAAAAACCTCCCTATGCCGATCATCAATTGTGAGATTTAGGTAGTTGTTTTCCATTGATTTTTCAAATCCATAATATCATTTCTGGCGAGCCTCCGACAATATCGTTATTCTGAGGTTGAAAAGAGCGCCTCCTATTGAAAAATACATTTGCAAAAGATAGATTAAGGGAGCGATTTTAAAGGATGTTATTTGTTCAGATTAACTAGAAAATTTCTCTGCCCTAAGTGGTACGATCTTTTTATAACCTGCCATACGCACGGCTGGATTAATCTTGCTCCGTTTTCCTGGAACGAAAAACACAGCCGCTTGGGATTTGCTCTTCTCATTGACGGCCAAGCCGTCGATTAGATTCAACAGGATAAGCTCACTGTTTCGGCCCTGATCTGTTCTGAAAAGAAATTGAATTCGAGCTTCTGTAAAACGAATCGATTCTGCCCTGATCCGGATTCTCGGCCTGAAAGAAGATACGGCAGGGCTTTTCAAAACTGCCCAAAGGATTGGCGGCCCATATCCGGAATTGATGAAGAAGGGGGCAGGCCGGTTGTTGCGCGGTGCAACGCTTTGGGAGGACGCCGCTAAGACCCTGTTTACAACAAACTGCTCCTGGGCGCTGACTCAGAAGATATGCGAAAAAATCTGCTCTTCCACATTTTCGATGCCTTCTCCCAGCGGAAGATACCCTTTCCCCAATCCTTCATCTTTGGCCGGAGAGAGTCCGGAAAGCCTTAAGAAAAAGATTCCAATCGGTTATAGGTCGGAATACCTGAAGCTCCTTTCAAAAGCGTTTTCCCAAGATTCCCATTTAGCGGCTTTGGAAAAGAAACCGCTTTCGTATGATTCAGCATATATGATTGCCTCCGGGCTTAAGGGCTTTGGGCGGTATGCGGCAGCCATCTGCTTATCCTTGCTGGATATTATGAAAAAATCCCGGTTGATTCTGAAGTTATGAGCTACATCAAAAAGGATTACAGCGCTCGCAGGGCAGAACGCTGGATCGATCGGCGCTATGCGCCCTGGGGCCGATATAGATGGTGGGGCTTCAAGTTTGAAAAGATGCTGAGGCGGAGGAACTGGCTTGGAGATTGAAAAAGCGAATCCGCCAAGCTGGGGAAAACGGGCTTATTCCAATTTGGCATATTACATAATGGAATATATGCTTATTTTATAAGCTGTTGGTTATGGTAAAAACCATTTACTCAAAAGAACACGGCTCCTTGGTAGAAAGGCTGAAGAAGGCCCGGATTGAGGCTGGCCTTGATCAGGCGGCCGCAGCTAAGCTGTTGAAAAAATCGCAGTCATATATCTCAAAAATAGAATCCGGACAAAGACGGATAGATGTCATTCAGCTGAAGAAATTCGCAGATATTTACAAAAAGGATCTTAATTATTTTATAAAGAAGTAACTATATGAACAAACCATTATCTAAAAAAGAAGCGGCCGAATCTCTAAGCCTGGACGACAAGACTTTTGACAACTATTTTCAAAATGCCGACGAATTCAGATGCATGGCCAGGGAAAGCGGCCGGGGCCGGTATTATTTCATTAAAGACGACCTGGCAGAATGGTCCGAGCCTTTAAATGGCGGACTGTGGAGCTGACATTCAAGGATTACTCCCTTTGTTTGGATTTCGCTCTGGCTCAGCATTTCAGAGGCTACGTCTTATCCGACTGGGGGACGGCAAGGCAGAGGGAATTCGGACAAAAAATAACGAACTGGGTAAAAGGCCAGCTTGCGGAAGTCGCTGTAAAAAAATTCTTCGAGAAAGAATTCGGCGTCAGCGTCGAGTTAGATTTTGGAATCCATGACGAAATCGTTCCACAGGATATTATCGGCGTAGCTGAAAAAGGAAAACTGCGAGGGCCGAAAATAGGAATAGGAATTAAATCATCGAAGCCGAAAAGCGCGTATCTCGTTTTAGGAGAGAACGAAATTAAATTGAAAGAGCGAAGATCTGATTTTTACATCTTATGCCGTCCAGACATCCCCGACGATCATTTGCTGAGGTTGACAAAAGATAGGGTTATCCAAGTCGTCAAAGGCGAACAGCACTTCCCAAGCTATAAGGATAAGATGCCTGATTTCTCCAATATGTTCTGCGAAATCGCAGGCTGGTGCCGGATCGATGAATTGGAAAAGGTGAACAGCATTCCAGGCCAGGAATTTGATGGAGTGCGTTTTGTTAAAAAATCAGGACAATTGCATAAAAATAAAGAAAGCTGGCAGGAGCTCTTAAGGCTGCTTTAAGCCCGCATATCAAAAAGAAGTTTCTGGCCGTTGTTAGCTGGATCTCCATTTACTATTTTGGGTGAAACCCATTTATAGGGAATGCGGGCAAACGTTTTCAGAATAGCCTCCACGATTACCCTCGCCCCCTGCGGAGGGACGGCCATTCCAATTTGCTTTCTGACGGATTCCTTGGAGCCTTCAAATACAAAATCATCGGGAAAGGTTTGAAGTCTGGCTCTCTCTCTGTTTGTAAGGGCTCTGTTTTCGCTCCAATGGTATCCGTGAGTTCCGCCCCCGCCGCTGCCTGTAATGGTGTAGGACGGCTTGTCCGGATGCAGCCTCTTGTATATCTGGCTCAGCCTCGCCTGCTTCACGTTCAGCTGCAAATGCTCGGGCAAGCCGCTGAACCATGCGTTCTCGCCCGGAGGTATATGCTTAAGCCTTTCAACGACGCGGCTGGATTGAGCCGTCAGCTCCTGATTCGGCGCAAATGCCGGAATGGGAGGATTTTCAATAGCTGATCTGGCGGAGACGTATTTCCCGGCTGTGATCGGAGCAGGGACTTTAAAATCCAGCTTCAAATCTTTCCGAATTCCAATAATCACGATCCTATGGCGCGTTTGAGGAACGCCGTACTCCTCAAATTTGTATAAATGGGCAGTCAGGCTGTACCCTTTGCCTGCGTTTTCCAGATCATGAAGAATCGTTGAGAATGCAGATCCGTTGTTGGCGCTCTGCAGGCCGCTGACGTTTTCCGCAATAAACCATTTTGGATTGCAAAGGTCCATCGCTTTGACTCCGAATGTATACAAAGGCCCGTATTTTCCGTGAAATCCCTTCTGCTCGCCAACAACGCTGAAATCGTTGCAGGGAAATCCGAAGGACAGGGCGTCGAATGCCGGAATCTTAGCAAAATCAACGGATTCGATTGGAGCGCAGGCTACCCTTTTGACATTCCCGCCGTGCACGTTTCGGGCATAGGTTTTGCAGGCGTCGGGGTCATATCATTTGCCCAGACGGGTTTGACCTTGTACGTTTTGCCCTTCGGATCGGTGACAGCTGCGGACATTGCGCCAAAAGACAGGCCGCCAGGCCCGCAGAACAACTCAGCTAATTTGAATATTTTTTCCTGCTTCATAGTATTTGCAAAACTTTCTTTGTTAATTTCATTTCGTCTGTCGTCTGGCATTCCCATAGTTTATGGACTTTCCAGCCCCGCTTTCTTAGAGCCTGGACATCCTGCTTCTGCTTTTCAATATTTCTTTTCAGCTTCTTCTCCCAGTAATCTCTGTTGGACGCTGGCATAACCTGTTTTTTGCAGTTCTTGTGCTGATGCCAAAAGCAGCCGTTGATGAAAATAATCGTTTTGGCTTTAGAAATCATTATATCAGGCTTTCCCGAGTTCGAATTGTGGAGGCGGTATCGGACCCCCATTCTCGAAAGCACCCTGCGAACGATCAGCTCTGGCTTCGTATTCTGCTGCGAATCCGGGACATGCACAGCGTGCGCTGATCTTTTGTCAGATTGTCCATATCAGACGATCCTGCTGGTTATCATACCTTTGACTTCGCCTTCAATCCTGAACTGCTTGGAGGCCAAAAAGGGAGGGTGCTTGGAGTTTTCCGAAATGAGGATCGTATTTCTGCCTTCCCGTTTTATTTTCTTTATCAGCGCCTCCCCGTTGTTAATACAGACAACGATTCTGCCGTTTTCAGCCGAATTGCTTTTTCTGGCTATGACCAAATCTCCTTCATGGATCAGAGGCTCCATAGAATCGCCCTTAGCCTTGACCATGAATGCTTCATTCGCCGGGAAGGAAATAAGTCTGGCCGGAGAGGAATTCTGTCGATGGGATCGCCCTCTAAAATCGATCCTCTTGCTCCGCAGTGAGCCAGGCCGTATAAGTTCAAATAGACGATCTGCTTTTCCGGTCCGTCCTTCAATATGTGATAGTCTTTGGGATTTAAGGGATTTCTTTTTAAATACCCCTTCTTTTCGAGTTGAAGGATATGGTGAGCCACTACGCTTGTAGAAGAAGCATTCAGCATGCCCTGAATCTCTCGGATTGTCAGGGGATCTTCAATGTTGGTTTTTAAAATTTCCAACAGCTGTTTTTGAATCGGATGGAGTTCTTTAGGCATAAAATCAACTATATGGATATTTTAATCAAAAGAAGGGGCATGTCAAGAACATAATATAGCGTTCTAGGAATTGTTCTATATACGAAAAGCGGATTTCCGCCCTAAATTCCAGAATTAGCTCGGCTATGAAGCGCACCTTACGTCTTCATTCGCCTAACATATAGTGAAAAATATCTATCCAATAATCTATTGGCCACCGACAATGGTATGCGTTTTTCTTAATTATAAACTGATATAATGGGAATTGAGAAAAGGAGGAATTATCATGAGACACATATATTATTCGAATCTTACCAACCTGATCGGAATAGCGATTGGATTAATCGGGATTGGACTTGCCATTTATTTCGGCATAAAACAGAAAAATGCAAAAAAGGTTTTGGGAGTGTTCGTAAATGCGATCCAAAACCAAGCTCAAAGCGTCTGCACGAGCTTGGAAGATCTCAAAAATAGGCAAAATACCAATTTTGATTGGTTGAAAGGAAGAATCGAAGGCACTTACGATAATATGGCCGCTTTGAATGGAACGATTATTAATTTCCACAAAGAATTTTATAAGAAGATAAAGGGCTTGAACCATCAAGGTGAGGCGAGAGAGGTCAGGATAATCCGACCTCCTCGAATTGAAGTGACCGCATGGAAGCGGAATGTTGCGCCTCGTATATAAGCCCATATTTCCCAGATAGGAATCAAAACTTGTCATAATATTAGCTGCAAAGGCTGAGGGAATAAGGGATGCAAAAGATATTGCCGCAGAAAAAATGGGACAATTCAATCTGTGATGGAGGAATCAAATGGCTTTGATCGGTCATATGGAAAATCTCGGTTCATTTTCATTTTGTAACTTTCTTTTGGCGGATGGAGTATGAATTGTTGGTTAACGAGAGTCGCCGCCGTTGAATTTTTCGGCGGCTTCATTTGGGCAGTAAAGGAGGAATATATGAAATTCCATTTTGGACGCGTGATGGCCGTTTTGGCTTTGTTCTTATTGTCTTGGCAAATACTGACGGCCCAAATCGCCAAGATGATACCCGAGAAGCTCCATTGGGGTGAATCGGCCGTTTTGACTTATGATCCCGCGGCGAAAGGGGCGAAGTTCCTTCCGGGCGACGAGATCTTCGCGCTTTATACGTTTTTGAACGCTGATTCTTACACCAAAGGTCAGCTCCGGCTGGAGCGGAAAGACGGCCCGTTTCGGCCGAACTCCGATTCCCGACGGGGCGGGATTCTTGACCGTCTATTTCATCACCATGGATGGCTGGGACGAAAAGGCCGACTTGGACGGCATGATCTATCGAAAAGACGGCGTCGCCGGCGCAAAAGCGTGGAACGGGAAGATGCTGTCGGATTTCGACGAGTCCGGCTATCGGACTGCGTTCGAGAACGAGCGCCGGCTCTATCCGGGGAATTACTCCATCTACCGGGATAAATGGTTTATCGAAGGGGCGTTCAAGAAGGCCGAGTTCAAGGCCATCGTCAGCCGGGACATGATCGAATTAACAAAAAAGGAATCCCGGAATACCCGGGGCTGCTTCGATCGCTCGCCGTTGGCTATCTCCACCTGGACGATGAAAAATCCGGCCGCGAGGTCTTGCGCCGCATGGTCCGCGAATATCCGAACGTGGAAGAAACGGCCCACGCGTTCAGCGATTACGAGTATCAGGCGTTTTCCAAGAGCTCAAGGGCGAGGGGCCGGAGGAAATCAAGAAATTGAAGCTTGATCTGTTGCGCGCCGATCCCGCCTCGAAAAGTTTGCGGGGGGTTCTCCAGGAACTTTCTTGGGATAAAACAACGCCGCTGGACCTCATCATGGCGATCGGCGAAGCCTGGATGAAGGACGAGCCCGAAAATCCCATTCCCTGGTATTCGACCGCGGCGGGCATCCTGAACAAAGGCGGGGATCTGAAAAGGGCGGCCGTCCTCATCGACCGGGCCAAAGATTTGATCACGGCCGGCAAGCTGCGTTGTCGATGACGTTGCCGGAGGCCTGACTCAACTTCTGATGCCGTCGTATTTCGGCGTCGCGGCGGAGATTCACGAGAAGCTGGGAGATCGGGCCACGGCCCTGGCCGAGATCAAGGCGGCCCAGACGCTGGGGAAGGGAGTTCGGGCTGAAACGTTCGTCTGCGAAGCGTCGATCTGGCGCGGACTGGGATTCTTCAAAAAAGCCGAAGACGCGCTCCTGGAAGCCCGCCGTCGCGGAGACAAGACGGCCGAAGCCGAACTTAAAGAGCTGTATCGACGGCGCCGCTTAAGCGAAGACGGATTCGTTGCCTGGCTGGCCGAGGCGGAGAAGAAAGCGTCTTCGGTCTCGCCCCAGGAAAAGAAGGCCGCTCCCGATTTCGAGGTTAAGACGCTCGACGGGAAACCCCTGCGCCTGGTCGATCTGCGGGGGAAAGTCGTCGTCCTAAATTTCTGGTTCGTCGGCGCGCGCCCTGCCGAGTGGAGATGCCGGGCCTCAACGCGCTCGTCGATGAATTCGCTTCCGACAGCGTCGTTTTTATCGGATTGGCCACGGATGGCGCCGATTCTCTTCGCGATTTCCTGAAGACGGTTCCCTTCAAGTACCAAATCGCGCCGGGGGCGAAGCCCGTGGCCGATCTCTACGGCGTATCGGTCTATCCGACCCACGTCCTCATCAACAGGCAGGGCCAAATCGAGTTCTTCATGACCGGGGGGACCCCGACGCGCCATGACGAACTTCGGCCGCTCATCCGGGACCTGCTGAAATAGCTGATTTCTTAAATTCCCTCACAACGGGGCATCCGCATTACGATGGCTCCTTCTTCTATTCAAATTGATTATATGAAATAAGAGACGAGAGAAAGAAAAAGTAATTCTTAAAGGGATGAAAAAATATTTTTAACGAGGCAAACATGGGCATACAAATATATTCGTTTTTATCGTTGCCGATTCACCATTATTCGCGTGAAGAATATTATAAAAGACATAGCGTTTATGTAGAAAAGGAGAAAAATCGTATAACAGGGCCAAGGGATGTTCCTTTTGAACAACGCAGCGAATCAGATAAAAGATCATGGGAGAGAATATGGGAGTGGCCGCCTTGGAAATATAACGATATAGTCGGCTTTGTAGAAATCGGAATGGATATCGGTAGCTGTATGACGGCAGATTTATATTTACGGATGAAATATTTCCCAAAGGAACATCCGAGCAAAAAAGGCTTTGGGCGCTTCAAGACAAGAGAATTCTTGTATTATTGCGAAATTCGAAAGCAGTTTGTTCGAGAACGAGATAATCTTGCCTATTTCGAAACTTTCAAAAGAATTATCGAAGAAGCAGAAAGCATAATACGAAAACGAAATAGGAATTTTAAATTATATATCCCGGCTTATGGAATGGACTGTTTTGATTTTGTCAAAGCTCATAACCAATTAAGAGAAATAAGAAAAAGAAGAATGCTAAAGAAGAACGGCAAAGGTTCAGGATATTAAAAAGGAGACGCTCTTGCGTCTCCTTGTCCTCTCTGCCGTATATTCAAAACACGGGCTTGTTAAAGAACTATCTCACTCTGCGTCCAGAGCGCGGAATGACTCGTCCGGCATGGTGATGAGGCTTCCGGCGATCCGTTCCATCTCCACGGACTTTTCCCAGGATTCTTCTCTCTGGGCTCGAAAGTCAGAGCATTGGCGATCCCGTACTTGTCGAATTCCGGCTCCGCGCCGAAGGCCATGAGGATGTTGTTCTTCTGGACTTCGCTGAGCTTGTAGTGATCGGCCACGTTGCTGATGACTTTCTGGGGATTCCGGACTTTGATTTCCGTGGATTCCCGCAGGACCTCGACGATCCCGCCGAATCCCTTGAAAAGCTCTCGGATCGAGCGCCGGAGCGAAAGATAAACCATCTCGTCGGCCAGATCGTCGCCGTTTCCGATATGGATCTCCCGCGTTACCAGCTCCTCGATGATCAGGCCGTTGGAGCACTTGACCCGGAAAAGCCGGGGCTCCAGCCGAAGGGCTTTGTGGCCGGTTTCGGAATTGGTAAGAAACAGACCCCCGGTGATCAGATCGTCCTTGTGCCGGACGAAACTCTGAAGGCTCTGGCTTTTGACCTTGATATTCATCTCGGTCACGGAAAGGAAGCAGTCTTCGATTTCCGCTGAATGAGCTTGGAGCTCGTTCAAAGCGCAGAGCAGAACGTCCAGGTGGTCGATGACGCGGTAGCGGTCGCTGAGAAAAGCGCGGATGGAATCTCCCAGGCCCCGGATAAAGAAGTCTTTTTCGCTTCTTTCCAGCCAGGTATTGACGTTTCTTGCCAGAAGCTCCGGCGTTTCTTCCTCCATCCGATGGTAATACTTCAAGGGGATTTCGAGTTTGTCTGCGACCTGGTTATGGCAGGAATCGTTGATCGGAAAAACCCTATCGGCTTTGATCTGGAATCTCGGCCGATTCTCGTCCAGGACCATCTTGATCTGGGAGGAATTCAGTTTCTCATCCCATTTCAAGGGCTTCTGGGCTTCGAGCTCATGAATCAGGTTGTCTAATTTCATACAAACCTCCATTATTCGATTGTCAAAGAGCTTAGAAAAAAGGTGGCAGAGAGGAGTTGCTTTAAATATATCTCAGGGAAGAAGAAATATAAGGGGGGAGAAATTGCTCAAAGCGAAAAGTTCCCTTCCGGCCAGAGACGCGATTGCGAATCTGGTGCCCAATTAATATGCAAAATGTCAAAAAGCCAGCTGTCTCAATTTCATTTACTGCATCGGAGCCCGGTTTTGAACAGGTATTTGCACAATTGTTGTGGAAAACTGTATTGAGACTATTTGAACTCGTACCTTTTTTCTCCGAAAAGTCTTAAGCAGGCTGCCACCACTTTGGAATCATAGAGGATTCCTTTGTTTTTCGATATTTCTTCCAAAGCGGTTTCCAGGCCCAGGCTCGGCCGGTAGGGCCGGTGAGAAGACATGGCCTCGACAACATCGGCCACCGCTATTATTCGGGCCTCAAGGAGAATATCATCGCCTTTCAAGCCCTGGGGATAGCCGGAACCATCCATCCTTTCATGGTGCTGATAAACAATCAAGGCTACTGGCCAGGGAAATTCGATATCCTTGAGAATATCATAGGCGACTTTGGGATGAGCTTTGATTAAGTCAAATTCGCTCGGATTCAATTTTCCCGGCTTGCTTAGAATTTCGGCTGGGACACAGATCTTGCCTAAATCATGAATGACTCCGGCTGCGCGGATGCCGTCTATCTGGTCTTTGGAGATTTTCATTTCCGTGGCAATGGCCCGGGCCAGATCGGCGACCCGGCGGTGATGGCCGGAGGTAAAAGGATCTCGGACTTCGACCGTCAGAGCAATGGCGTCAATAGTGGCGTTAAGGGACTTACGGAGTTTTTCAAGGGTTTCCTGAACTTGGTCCTGGTCTTTCTGATGAACGGTGATATCCCATATGTAAGAGCGGGTTCCGATGATTCGGTATTTTTCTTTGATCGGAACGACATCCACTTCCAGAAAGATCGAAGATCCGTCCTTTTTAATTCCTTTGAATTTATAGCGGGAAGGGGACTTTTTCCTCTCAAGACGGCGGTAATGGTATTGCAGGACCCGATCGACATCGTCGGGATGGACCAGGGTTCGGATGGACTGATTCCTTATTTCCTTAAGTCCGTATCCGAACATCGCGGCGTATCGCTTATTAGCGTATTTGAAATTTCCATCCGGATCATCGATCAAAATGCCGATTCCGGCCTTTTCCACCAAATCCCGATAGCGTTCTTCAGAACTCTCAAGTGCTTCCTTGATATTCTTCCGCCCGGCGATATCGCCCCCTGATTTGCCGGGGCGTCCGGTCACTGGTCCTGTTTTTTCATCTGGAGGCGCGATTCTTGACGATCTTCTGGTCATTATCTCTCCTTAGCCCGGATTTCAGACCACTTCTATACATTTAGTCAATAAGGATATGTAATAATTGAATAAAGTCAATAAATATCGGCCGAAATGATGTTCTTATCTGCTGGCTTCGGCTTCGATTTCCAGTTTGATTTTCCCGGGCTTACGGATTCCCTGAAAGACCATCATGCCTTCTATTCCGGCTGACTCGATAATAAGCTGACCGTATCCAAAGAGCCTTCCCAGGATTCCGAAATCGCAGGTGATGTCTTCAATCTTTTTGAGCCGAATAGCCAGGAAGCGCTTGCCAATGATTCCCCGCTCCTTGATGAGCCGGAGATTAGTGAGATACAGGCAATTGAACTTCCAGTCCAGGTACATGACAACGAGAAGAAAAAGAAGCAGGAAGACGGAAGTAAAATAGCAGAACCATTCCAGGCCATGCAGCACAATTCCAAGAAACGGACAGGCAATAAAGGCATAGAGCAGAAAGAAAGCAAAGGCCTCGATCATGGGAATCGCCAGGAACAGCCAATGGGGATTAGCTTTCAAAATGATCTTTTCTTCCGGGATCAGGAAGATGGAGTTATGAAAAGAGGTGTTTTTGATCATAAAAAGAGTTTGGATTAGCCGCGCTGTAATTTATATCTCGTTCGACCATTAGCCGGGGCTTTGTGTATTTTTCTCTGGAAAGCTGAATGACTTTATCTTTCAAGGCATTCGGATTCTCGGCTGGCAGCAGGGTCGCGGCGCTAAAGGGCTTGGAGGTCACGCCGTCGATCATGAGTTTCAGGTAGATATGGAAATTCGGGAGATTGATTAGATCGGTTTCATCAAAGACGGGATTAAACTCCTGAGTCAGGTATTTGGCGTCTTCGGCTCCTACCCGGAAAGAAATAATGGTTCCGACATTGCCGAAGATCGCAGACCGGATTTCTTCATCGAGCTGGGAAATGTACTGATGAGCCAGGATCAAAGACAGTCCGTATTTTCTGGATTCAGACAGGATATCGGCAAAGGATAGGGTCAGGAAGTTATGGATTTCGTCCACGTAGAAATAGAAAGAACGTCTTTGGCTTTCGGGAATATCTGACCGGCTTAAGGCCGCTAACTGAATCTTGGTAATAATCATCGCTCCCAAAAGAGCGCAGTTGTCTTCTCCAATCCGGCCTTTGGAGAGATTGACGATCAGAATTTTTCCCTGGTCCATAATTTCCCTAATATTAAAAGTATTTTCTTTCTGTGCCACGATGTTTCTCAAGGGCATGCTGGTTAAGAACTGGCCGATTTTATTCAGGATCGGAGAAATCGCTTCGGACTTGAGCCAGGCCGAATATTTCTCGAATTCTAATAGCCAGAAGTCCCGGACCTGAGGCAGGGTCACGTATCGTATCGCCCGCGTCCGGAATTCTTTATCGGTTAAAAGCTTGGGAATATCGAGCAGCGTACTTTGGGGGGATTCCAGGAGGGTTAAAAGCGAGTGCCGTAATATATGCTCCAATCGCGGACCCCAGAAATCAGACCAGATTTTCTTGAAAACCGAGATCAAGCCGGACACAACAAGATGCTGGTTGTCGCGGGACACTTTTTCTAAGGGGTTGAAAGCAATCGGATATTCCAGATCGCCTGGGTTGATATAGATTACGTCGTTAAGCCTATTCTCGGGAATGAAATCCAGAATCCTTTCGGCTAAGTCGCCATGAGGATCGATCAAGCCGACTCCATAGCCATTCTTGATATCCGAGATCGCCATGTTCTCAATCAGCGTTGACTTCCCGGTTCCGGTCTTTCCGATTAGATACATATGGCCTCTTCGGTTTTTTTGTTTGATGCCGAAGAGCTTTTTAATATCCCGGTAATCTGTAATTGCAAAAGGCGTTATGGAATTGTCTTCGTTTCCATTTCCATTCATATCTTCAAGTTTAGATTCCAGGCAAGAGCAATAAAAGAGAGGCAAAACTGCCTCTTTAGGTATTTTCTCTCTTCTTACGTCGGTTTTCTCAGGCGCTAGACTGAAACTGGATCATTCCAAATTCAATCCATGGAGGTTAAACCATGAAGTCTAAAGTCAAATGTCTCGATCTGAGAACCGTCGACGGGAAGGTTATCCTGGTTCTCTATCTCTACGAAAAAGAGATAGTTCTGGAAGATAACCCGGAGGCTCCGGCTGAAAAGCCCGAGGCCAAGAAGGACAAGCCCAAGAACGGCAACGGCGACGAGCCCATGATGACCGACGCCCAGAAGCGGTATCTGTTCCGCATCCTGGCCGAACGGGGAATCGAGGGCGACAAAGCCTACAGCCGGCTCAAGGAGATCTTCCAGGTGGACGCCCTGAAAGAGATCACCAAGATGGAGGCCAGCCGCGCGATCGAACGCCTTCTTTCCGAAGGCAAGGGAGCGAGCGATGGAATACCTTTCTAACTCGCAGATCAACCTTTATTCGCAGTGCAGCCTCAAGTACAAATTTTCCTACGTCGATCTTCTTCCCAAGCCGTTCAAGTCTTCTGGCCTGGCTTTCGGCAGCGTCCTTCATTCCGCTCTTTCCTGGTTCCACCGGGAATCCATGACCAACGGGGGAGTGCCGCTCGAAAAGCTCTTCAAAATCTTCGACGCCGACTGGTTCTCCCAGAGAGCCGAAACCGAAATCCGGTACAAGGACGCTGAAGAAGAGATGAGGCTGGCGGTCATGGCCAAGGAAATGCTGACCATGTACTACAAGCTCCCTCCCAAGAAAGCCAAGGCTTCGGAACTGTCGTTCTCGGTCCCGCTGACCGCGCCGGGAAACGGCCAAGACCCGCTTATCGACATCGAAGGCGTGATCGACCTCATCGAAGCCGATGATGTCATCACCGAATTCAAGACTTCGGCCCAGATGATGGACGCCAGGGACGCGGAAGAGTCTCTTCAGCTGACGATCTACTCCTACGCCTATGAGAAGCTTTACCAAAAGCCTCCCAAGGCCCTGAAGATCATCGATTTCGTAAAGTCCAAGAAGCCCAAGCTCATCACGCTCGAAACCAAGCGGGATGAATCGAGCTACCAGCGGCTTTACGCCATCGTCAGCCAGGTTCTCAAGGGAATCGATCAGAAGATCTTCTTCCCGAAAACCGGCTTCTGGTGCAAGGACTGCGAGTACGCAGGCCAGTGCCAGCAGTGGCTGGGGCATTGACCCCATTTCCTCCAACTCAAAACAAAAGGAAGCAGTTTACCTGCTTCCTTTTTCTTTCACTTAAATGGACGGAAAAGCCAATATTTAAGCAGTAATAATTCGACTTATGTTTTTTAATCTAATATAATTAGATTGGTTATAAGTAAATCGGGGTCAAGTTATCATGTTTAATCACCAAGTCGGGAGAGATATATGATTCCTGATGATCCAATTTCAAGTAAAGAGAACGATCTATTGCATCGATATCCACTAGCGGCGCGAATCGCTGGGATGTTGAATAATTTTAAGGCCGATCAAAGCATTGTTATTGGAATCGAAGGCGATTGGGGTTCAGGAAAAACTTCTTTTATTAACTTGATCCTTGAAGAATTATCGCAGAATACTAATCAGGTTATTCGATTTAATCCTTGGAATTTTTCCGATCAAAATGAACTTATCAAAGATTTTTTCAATTCCATTATCAATTCGATAAAAAGCAGCGACGATCAGCATGGCGAAAAAAAAGCAAAGGAGATACGGCATTATTCAGAAAAGCTATTAAAGCATAGTGATTTTCATTTTGCTCCGGAAATTTCGTTTCTTAAGGTATTTAAATTTAAGCTCGGCGAGTGGAGCAAACGCCGCTCAGACGAGCCTTTAGAAAAACAAAAAGCGAGTGTCAACGCATTGTTAAAGAAGTTAGAGAAACGGATCGTAATAGTTATTGATGATATCGATCGTTTGGATAGCAATGAAACTAAACTGATTTTTAAGCTAGTGAAAATAACGGGAAATTTTTCCAACACAATATTTATCCTTGCTTATGATCGCAGACGGGTTTGTGAGCGAATTAAGGAAAATGGAGTTGAAGGCGAGGAATATCTGAAAAAGATAATTCAAGTTAGCTTCGGACTGCCAATTCCTGACAGCAAAGATTTGGTGAAGATATTAACTACTGATCTAGACAAGACTATCCAGGGCATCGATGAAAAATACTGGGATGATGTTCGATGGGGAAATCTATTCCATGGCGGATTTAAAGAAATATTCCCGAATGTGCGTGATATCAAAAGGTTCATAAGCGGCCTGGGTCTTGATTTGGAGATAGTCGGTAAGGATGAAATTAATCCAATTGATTTCATAGGGATAGAAGCAATTCACGTCGTAGCTCCTGAGACATATATTATTATCAGAAATGAAAAGGCCGCATTTATTAATACTGGGAAATACTATTTTGGACATGATGAGGCCAAAGAGAAAGAAGAAAGGAAAAAGATCTGTGAAGAAGCTGTGGTCAAATCTCCCGAGCCCATACGAGAGCATATTAGAGGGATTATAAGGCAATTATTTCCTCAGGTAGATGGAATATATACGAATACTAGTTATGGCGGCGATTGGCTGCAAATATGGAGAAAGCAGCTCGAGTATGCACTGAGGATGTATTTGATAAATATTTTTCGCTTTCTGTCCCCTCTACCTGTCTATCCGAGAAGTCGATAAAGGATTTATTAGAAAACCTTGATGCGGTTGATAATATTGCCAGCAAATTAAGGATATTTCAAGATGAAAATAAATTGCGGCTAGTCCTTGACCGCCTACTGGATCATGTCGGCGACCTTAACGATGACCAGAGAGAAAAGCTAATCATTACTGTTTATGATCTAGCTGAAACAGCGAATGAAGGGAGGCGCGGCTTATTTGATATTGAGGATATCGATTCGCTAGCTATGAGGCTTGGATACCATATTTTAAAGAGTATAGATAAAGACAAAAGAAAGCTGTTAATTTCGAAAATATTTGAATCAGCGAAAAGCGTTTATTCTCCGATCCACCTAATCAGCTTACTGAATCAAGAAAGAGAAAAATACGATAAAAAGCAATCGCCGGAAGAGCCCTTGCTTTCAGCAGCGGAAATTATTGAATTTAAAATAAAGTGTGTGGATAAAATATTCAAATCGGCTGAAGAAGGCAACCTGGCAGCCAATAAAAACTTCATTTATTTAATGTTTCGATGGCGGGAATGGGGAAGCGAAGAAGCACCGAAGAAATACATAGCTAAGTTGATTGAAAATGAAGAGGGCTTCTTTAAATTATTGCGAGGATCTATTTCTGAATATTTATCTCAAAGCATGAATGACTTCGTTCCAAGAAAAATTAAACAAATCGATAGAAAATCGATCGGAGAATTTATTGATATTGGTGAAATCGATAAAAGAATATCTAAACTTGATGAAACTAAATTGGATAAAGAGAAAGCAGATATTATAAAGCTATATAGGAATCCTGCTAAAGACCGTTTTAGCGATTAAGTGGTTACCACAGTGATCGCCATATGTGTCGAAATAAGAATATCGCCGCTTTTATTGTAGCGTTTACAAAAAGCTTATATTAATAATGTTCAAGAGGTTGCAGAAGTAGAAGTACCACAATATGATCCTCCTTTTTGTAGAGAATAGAAGTGTAAATATAAAATCCCTTGACATTCAATTAAAATAATGATAATGTTCCCAACATGGGAACAGATGTTTTAGCAATCTTTTATCCCACGGATAGAAATGAAATTATTAGGCAAAAAACTATTAGACGACTTCAAACAAAAACATGCCGATGCTCGATCACAAATTGAGTCGTGGGAAGCGGAAGTCGAAGGAGCGAAATGGGATACCCCGCACGATCTTAAAAGCAGGTATCCTAAAGCCAGCCTTCCAGGTGATCAGCAAGCGATTTTTAATATTTGTGGGAACAAATATAGGTTGTTAGCATTAGTCAATTATAAAAACGGAATATTATTAGTAGATAAGATTGGGACGCACAAAGAATACAATAATTGGGAAATAGTTTAAGCAAATAAAATGAGCATAATTAAAGTTATAAAAACTGAAAAAGACTACGAAGAAGCACTCAAACTAGTCAAGACGCTAATGAGTTGCGATCCTGATCCTAATTCAGAAGAAGGAGAAAAACTTAGCCTTCTTTGTGCTCTCATCGAAGATTATGAAAAGAGAGCATTCCCAGAAACTCTCCCTAATCCTGTAGATGCAATTAAATTTAGAATGGAACAAGCTGGTCTAATATCAGCCGACTTGGTTCCTTTTATTGGAAGCCGAAGCAGGGTGTCGGAAATTCTTTCAGGCAAACGTCAACTTACTCTTGAAATGGTTAGAGCTCTTGAAGCAGGACTTGGCATACCCGCAAAGGTTTTAATCCAAAAATCTGATCAGAATCTAGAGTTGCAATATCAATACTGGGACACTGGCCTCGTTAGAACCATGGAAGAACGAGGATACTTTGGGAATATGTCCCTAAAGAAATATAGCAAAGTAGAATTGTTAAAACATTTCTTTTCAGATCTTGGAATCATTAACAACACACAGCCCGCTGCATTGTTACGTAAGACTAACTATCGATCCTCTCCTCGCACAGACAAAAATGCCCTTTATGCTTGGATGACTCGTGTGCTGCAGAAAGCAAAAAAGGTCAAAGTGCCCACTAGATACAAGTCTGGTACGGTTGATATTGATTTTATGCAAAACGTTGTAAAGTTGAGCGTACAAGAGAATGGCCCGGTTCTTGTCCAAGAGTGCTTAAGAAAAATCGGAATTAAGTTAGTAATTGAGCCTCATTTTCCCAAAACTCATCTTGATGGAGCCGCAATATTAACAGAAAAAGATAATCCTGTAATTGGCTTAACCCTCAGACATGATCGCCTAGATAATTTCTGGTTTACATTAATGCATGAACTAGCTCATATCGTTTTACATTACAATCAGGCCATTGGGGTTTTTTATGATGAATTTGAGAACGTGAAAGGTATTGATATCGGCGCCCACGAAAAAGAAGCTGATCGTTTGGCCAGCGAAACTTTAGTGCCTTCAAATAAATGGGAGATCAGTCCCGCCAAACTAATTCCCTCGTCCATAGCTGCAAATAGTCTAGCGAAAGAGTTAGGAGTTCATATTGCTATCGTCGCTGGAAAAATACGATATGAGGGTAGCAACTGGGCATATCTAAATAGCATCGTTGGTCAGGAAAAAGTCCAAAAGTATTTTCCTAATGAAAACTGGCGTAAATAATAATTATGTTTAGCTCAAAGCAATATGTACCAATATTAAAATGGAAACGCGCCGAACAAAGGGCGCTTAAAGCATTGGATGACAAAAACAAGGATGCTATAACACCCCTGATCGAGTTGGTGATGCCGACTGTATCGCTTAACAAGAAGAAGGACAAGAAAACAATCAAAAAGACCCCGGAAGAAATATTCGCGGAAATATTAAATAAGTTTAAAGAGAAAAGAATAAAACAAATTCCTGAAGAGATTTTACAATCATGGGGTACTAGGTTAATTTTTCTTGATTTTAGCTTGCTATACGAAGCCGAATTCACAACCCAGTTAAAAATTAATAGCCTAAATGCGGTTCTGCCCGCAGCGATGGATATGGGCCTTAAAATAATACCCGTCCTTAATTTAAACGACGATCACAAAATAAAAGAAACAATCTGCGCGCTTGCAGAAAAATATGGCTTTGGGATTTGTCTAAGAGTAGCTCAGTCTGATCTTTCAAATACGAAATTATTAAACGATAAAATCGGGTCTTTCTTGCAAGATTTTACTTTATTAAGAAAAAATATTGACGTTCTTATTGATATTAAAGAAATAAAAGAAAAAGATGGTCAGTACATACAATTTATTAATGCAAGTCAACAGATAGAACATATATCGGAGTGGAGAAATCTTATTTTTGCAAGTGGGGCATTCCCAGAAAGTCTATCTGAATGTAAGTTTGACCAACCCACATTCCTTCCGCGCTTTGATTGGCAAAACTGGGAATATCACAACAAAGCAAAGAAGCTTATAAGGAATCCGATTTATGCCGATTATACCATTCGCAATCCTATTTTTAATGCGGCGCTCCAGTATTACAGCTCAACCACAAGTATTAAATATACATTTGGAAATGATTGGCTAATCATGAAAGGGAAAAAACAAAAGTATGAGCTCTATCTAGTAAACGCAAAACTTTTAGTCGAAGATACTAATTACTTTCAAGGAGAAGGATTTAGCTGGGGAGATAAAAACATTGCACAAAGAGCCGCATATTATCACCAATACGTTAAAAATCGCTCAACCAAAGGGGCCGGCAATACTGAAGATTGGATTGCATGGGGTATTAATCACCATTTGATATCAGTGGTAAATCAGATCGCCAATCTTCCCTAGAGACAAGCAAGGTATATTTTACTCGTTCCTTGAGAGCGTCCACGTCTATTGTATTAGCCAACCTCTCGTATATTATTTCGCGCGGTTTGGAACGAACTCCAGTTGCCTTATTGTGTTCTTCTAACATCTGTAACGCTTCTTCTCTCCAAAGTAATCGTGCTATGGAAACCCCAACTTGTTCTTGGTTATCCCCAGGTTCACGAATGGTATAAAAAATCACTTCATTATTCGCATTAATTATTGCCACCGTAATACCCCACCAGTCAGGAATAAGATTCATTGCATCGTATAAATGACGCTTTCCAACAACTAAAGTTAGTTTATCAAAGATGGAATTGAATTCGTTCATTTGCTCTGGCAATCGTTCTAGCGTGTCGCGATCACTTTTTATTTCATAACCGTGCATGATGCCATTGATTACGGCAATATCGATTCTCGCTGTACCATGTCTAACACCCAACTCTTCAATTATGCGCAATCTCTTGTCTTGCGAATGGCGTTTTGCTAAATATTTCTTTAAAGAAGCTCGTATAATTAAATCGCTTGTGGGGACCATATTGTTAGAAGCATTATTCTCCATAATATAAAAGCTTTTTTTATATACTTTATTGTATTATATAATAAATTGAGTTTGAATGGTATATGAGCTCTTTAAATGATATTTTTAATTCTAGTTCGAATGAACTTGCCTTGTTAGGCAACTTCTCCCCCCTTGTTTGAATACTATCGGAGATCTAGAATAATAAAGTCATTTGGAATTCCCTTCAATGCTTGAGGGGCCTAGCAAAAACCGGGACGTAGAAATTATCTAGGTTTTTCCAGATCCAGGTTCGAACTTTATGTAATCCCCTCCGCACTACGAGATTCTTAGAATAGAAATCTTCCATTTTCCTTTTATTGAAGCCAATTTTATTTGGTTCGAACCGATCATTTGTTTCGGGAACACTGTTTAGAATATCTCCAATGACCTTTAAGGGATTATGAAGCTCCAATACTAGTTTTTTGTACTTTAAAGTCAGGTTCGAACCTAGGGCTTTCAAAATATTGAACTTTTCTTGCGAAGAGCCGTTATTAAACCAGTGTTGTGCATAACAGGCAAAGTCGAATAGCCGTTCTCCCGTGGTGATCCATTTCTCAAAATTAGTGCCTCCATCGTTTAGCAACTCTTCAAGCCTGGTTTTCTCCCGATTAAGTATGGCCTTTTGCTTCATGTATTCTTCGTCGAAAGAAGGCCCCCATTACTGTTAGATGGAGAGATTTTTAATTGAAAGAGATTATTAAGCTTCTGAAGGCACATATCATAAGCTTTTCTTCGACAAGCCAAGACATTTTCAATCGAATCAATTTCTTCTTTATGTTTTTCTTTTAGATATTCGACCGCCCAGTTTTTAAAGCCCTCTGAAATATGAATATGGGCAAGAAGCTGATTGATTTGTTTTTCCAACTCGGCTGCCTCGATTGATCCCTGGGAACAATCGGGATTGATTCTTTTAGTACAATGGTAATAGACATAGCGACGGATCAACGGATTATTCATTTTATCAATCGGCATTTTACACTTTGGACATTCGATTTTATTATTCGAAGAAAACTTGCATTTACAGTTTGAAAAAACAATCTGATTTTTTTGTTCGGCTGTCACCATCGCACCGCACTCGCCACATCGGATTAGGCCGGTATATGGGAATTCATGCTTTTTAATCCGAGGCTTGCCCTTTCTTCCAAGTAATATTTGAACCTTATCGTATTCTGCTCGGCTTACCATGGGATCATGGTTCCCTTTGTACCAATTTCCGCTATTCTTTGGGTATTCAAACCATCCAGAGTAGAAAGGACTAATAAGCACCTTGTATAGCATGCTCACTGCCAGAGGGCGCTGTTTTTGGGTTATAAAACCCCATTCTTGATTGGCAATATGCGCTATTTTTGGCGGAGTGTAGTTTCCGGTCAACATCATGTCCCACATTCTTTTGACAAGATCAAATCGCTCTGGGTCTATGATAATTCTCGCATCTCCTTTTTCTCTATACTTATTATTTCTGTATCCGATTGGCGCTAAGGTTGGAAGCCATCCTTTTTCAACTTTTGTTTTGAGCCCTCTTTTAACGTTTTTGCTCAAATCCAAGATGTATTGATTGGCCATGCCAAATTCGACATTCATGAGTAGAACATTATCTTCGGGGGAGTAGCCCCTAATCAAAGGTTTGAATATGTTTGATTATCCCTTTTTGAAAATAACTCTCCAGGTAATCTGGCCTCCTTGTTGATAGGATTGCGGGCCAGCCGGTCGAGTTTCCAGCAAATGATTCCATCGGCTTTCTTTTGGGATATCAGGCTAAGCATTTCGTTGAAACGGGGTCGGCCAGGAGATTTTGCGGACTGGGATTCTGTGAAGACTCGAACAACCGAAAAATTTAGTCTTTCGGAAAGACCCTTTAACTCATTTAATTGAGATTCAAGAGAAAGGACTTGCTCGATTCTACACGAGAAGACGATTTCCGACAGTAGATGAAATAACGAAGCATAGAATTGTAGGCTTGGGATATTGGTTACGGCTCTTTTTAAGCACCATGATAAACATGACCCCCTAAGCCTTTTTAATAAAATTCGATTTATATATTCATTTTAGCCATTAGAAAAAATCTGTCAAAAAAAAAGTCGACTTCTGATTGTCATTATTTTCTTTAATCGGGATATCCTTTCCTGGGGAATGGGCCGATAGATAATTTCAAATAGAGAGATAAGCCTTTGACCCATCTCTTGGGCCTCCTCATCGGAAATATTTATTCCGTATTCCCTATAGTAAATTTCCTTGAATTCTTTTATTGCGGTATCACTCAGCTTCATATTCATCTTCTTTTAGAGCTGGTTGACGAATACAAATAAGAGGGGGAAAAATTCCTTCTGAGTCAAATTATCCCGCTCAAAGTACCAAAATAGTACTGGATTGTTACAAACGTATTTTCAATATCGATTTGATATTAAGGTCCTTGGATTGAATTTATGCCCAGAGACGACTTACTTTTGAAATTAATCTTTATTCTTTTTTCTCAAAGTCCGGTTTAATCCCTTCCGTCTGATAGTCGGTCAAATCCGATAGTGGGGTTTGAGGAATAATTGTCGTTGGTTTTACAATATCGTTCTGAGGAGTTGGTACAGGCGTTTCTTGGGGCTTAATATCATCTTCTTCACGCACGGATTCCTCCCTGAAATAGATTTAAAATGAAAAGGAGAATTAAGGACACAGCTAATAACGCGAAAACAGCATTCAAATAAACCCGCTTCTTATGCTCGATTATATTATTCTTATCAACAGCGTTGCTCAATAAAGAGAAAAGCTCCGCCTTGAATTGATTGGGTTTCATCCCCTCCTCATACATCTTTTTAAGTACAGAAAGCTTAGGAATTGCAAATTCCTTTTGTGGGATTATTCCAATCAAGCAGAGGCCGACGCCGATACCCGAAAAAAACGCGGGTAAATACTTTAACAGAGCTAAATCACAGAGCTTAATTTTCCATGTTAGGATATCAAAGGCAGGTATTAAGATGAAACACTGGAAAAAACGCCAATAAAATTGAGAGCTTAATATTGTCAAATTAATGAATATGAGATAACACCTATTTGTGTTTTCGTTCGGACGTATCGAGAAGGATACTTAGGATCTCGATTTAGTTCTCGGACAATTACGTTACCCTTGTTGCAATACAATATTAATACAATAACAGCCGATATACAAATGAAGAATACCTAGTAAAAAGGATTAGCTAGAGAAATCAATAGATTTAGAAATATCGTTGTTCCCTGTTAACTCCCCATAAATTTTCTCGATAAGGGAGAAATAAGAACCCGGCATATTGAACAAAAGTAATTCTTTTGTTCAATCGGAGGGAATTTATAGACCAAATGGGGCCGAAAGACAAGCTCTTTATGATCATTAGCGATAAATCCAACGAGGAGGAAGCTGAGATGAAGAAAATCGTGGTTTTCTTGATTTGTTTGGCGGTGCTAGCAGGGAGCGGATGTTATGTGGCGAAACTGGGCTATGGAATAAAGGGCGATACGGTCAACTCGTTTTATGTAGTTGATACGCCTTTTGAAACCGCTTTCGCCAAAGCTACGGAAACGGCCATTGAAAAAGGCTTGATGATTGCAAACTCTGATCAGGCGGGCGGCAGGTTTTCAGCTGTGAATCAAGGAACGGCCTTCGGAGCTGAGGTCACGACGATGAGCTTCCTTATTACGAAAGAAACTGACGGCAGACTGAAATGCACCATCAGCTTGAAATCCAGCCTGAGCAATCAGGATCGCATTGACGATTTTAAAGCCGCCTATGGTAAGAAGGTGAAAATATCGGAATAGGTTAAACAGTTATGGTATTCTGAATATTTGACGAAACTTATTTAACAAAATAGAATTAGATTTAAGGCCCACCAGTCGATTTTCTAATAGATTGAACAAAAGAATTACTTTTGTTCATATTTAGGAAATAAATACTCTTATTCTTTTTCCAAGTCAAGCGTTTTACGACGATTATGAGAAAGTCAAAACCAAGTCCAAGAAACGGATCGTTCGCCTCATCCTCCAGGATCGTGGCTTATCTTCTTCCCGAGGAGGTCCAACGGCTTGCAGACGAAGCCAGGAAAGGACGAAACGGAGAACGGGATTCCCTATTCATTCTGCTTTTATATCAAACCGGGTTACGGATATCTGAGGGTTTGGCGTTAACGCCGGCCAAGATTGAATGTTTCGAAGGCAATCCTATCTTGAATATCATCGGCAAGGGCAATAAGCCCAGGCTTGTTTCGTGTCCCAAAGTCCTTTCTGACAGGCTCGCGGCTTATGTCTATAGAAAACGATTGAAATCCAAAGATCGATTCTTCCCTTTTAATCGAACCCGAGGCTGGCAGATTATTAAGCAAGCGGCTGCTGGGGCTGCGTTTGAGAAACGAATCTTTCCGCATCTTTTAAGACATTCAGACGCGATCGAGAGATTAAGGCAGACCGGAAATCCCAAGGCGCTCCAGCATCACCTGGGCCATTCATCAATTTCCATGGTCTTGCGCTATCTTTCGACTCTGACGCAGGAAGATTCTCTGCGGATTCAGCAGAAAGTAGAATTTAAAGACAGAGAATGGCCTTTGACGACGAATCCAAATCGTCCTCCCGCCTAATGCAGAGGTCTTTATCTCCATAGTCGCGGCTGCATCCACAGAAAATTGCCGATTTAGGCAATTTCCCCCCTCTTACTTCTTGTAGAGGCGGTTTTATAATTTCTCTGTCGAGAAAAATATTTAATACCGGGATATGAAGATCACAGAGAATCAAAGACTTCCGAATCTGCTTCGGAAATATCGCAAAGGTCGAAACTTAAAACAAAAGCAGGTCGCTCAAATCTTAGGGCTTGCGAGCGCGAGCATGATATCGCGCTGGGAAAAAGGAATAAGTCTGCCGAACACCCTGAATATCTTAAAACTCGCCGCGATCTATCGGACCATGGCGGACATGATGTTTCCGAAATTGGTTACTATGCTCCGAATCAGGCTGCGAAAGCGCGAAGAAGATATTCCGAGGAAAAGTATTTAAGCTGCCGATCTGAAATCTATGGAGAAAACTAAAGCAACCAAAATACGGAGCCTTAAAAATGGCGGCTGGTATTGGAATGACAAAAGGATCATCAGCGAGTATGCCCGGCGAATAAGGCCTTCCGGATTGGCCGTCTATGATGTCTTGTCCTATTTCGCCAATTCTAAAATCCAGACCTGCTATCCGACAAAGAAAGCAATTGCCGATATTCTGGGCATTTCCCGGAAAACGGTCAGCCGGAAGATTAAGCTGCTCACAGAAATCGGGCTTGTGAAAAAGGAAATATTCAAGGGAAGAAGGATTTACTCGCTTTTAGAAGCAAGGGAGACAAACGGGACCCCAGGGGGGGACAAAAGAGATACTACGGGGGGGACATCCGGTATCACAAACAAGAATAATATAACAAGAATTATTAACAATATCGTTAACGATGATATGAATATTTCTTTTACAGAACGATCCTCTAAGGATTTCAAACCTGAAACCAGAGAGGAGCTTCTGGCGTTGGACCTGGCCCAAGGCCTCCATGATTTGAAATCTCTAGGCCTTTACCTTCACTATGCCGAAACGCTTCCGGAATCTCGTTTAAGAAATACCATGAGCGAAGTGAAGCATCTGCCGGATAACCAAATTAAAAAGAGTCGAGCCGCGTTGTTTAATCACATCATTCAAAAATATGTTAAAGGAACCTCTCCGCATTATAGGGATTAATCCCGGAACAAGATATTTGGGCCTGGCTATCTTTGAGGACTGGAACCTGATTGATTGGCGGATAAAGGCATTAGACGGAAAATGGTCGGCTAAAAAGATCGATAAAGTGATAAAAACCATTCAGGAATATATAGAGCTATATGATCTGAATATTCTTGCTTTGAAGAAACTCCATCCGGCCAAAGCTTCAAAGAACCTTAGAAAGCTAATTGATCGGATTAAGTCTTTGGCCGCAAAGAAGCGGATTAAGGTCCATCAGTATTCCATCAAAGAGATAGAAAACATTCTCTTAACTGAAGATCGGTATAACAAAAAGTCGCTGGCTCAGAAAATGGCCGGGGATTACCCCTTCCTTGTCCATGAGCTTCAAAGCGAGCAAATGCACAAGAATCCCTATCGGATGAAAATGTTCGAGGCCGTTGCCTTGGGCGCGGCGTGTTTTCAGAAAATCTATAAATAAATCAAAGGTCGGATAAAAGAATTCAAAAAGATGTCTAAAACTAATAAAAAAGTCCTGGCCATTGATCCAGGCACAAGAGAAATGGGATTCGCCTTCTTAGAGGACGGCAAGCCCATTTATTACGGAGTAAAGATCATTAAGAAGCGAGGATCTCCCCATGAAACGCTGAATGAGGGAAGAAAGATCGTCCTCCGGCTGATTAAGGACTGCAAGCCGAATATCCTGGCCTATGAGAAATCATTTTTCTACAACAATCGGAGCGCGGCGCTGCTCAATACCTTGGTAGATGAAATCCAGGCTATTGGAAAAAGAAAGGGCTTAGAAGTCTGGGGTTTCGCTCCGACTACGGTTAAGAAAGCGATCTGCGGCTATGGCCGGGCCAGCAAAAAGGAGGTCGCCAGGGTAATTGTTTCCAAATACCCCGAGCTTAAAGTCTTCCTCACCCAAGACAGAGCCTGGAAAGAGGAATTTCATCAGAATATGTTTGATGCGGTGGCGTTGGGAATCACGACGGAATTAAGGAGCTGAATTGTTAGGATTAACAATTATGATTATCCGTACCTTGTTCATGAACTCACAAAAAAAAACCCAAAAGAATCCCTACCAATTCAGGATGTTCGAGGCCGTGGCCTTGGGCCCTAAATAAGGACTATGTTTATATAAAGCGGCTTCCGTTGAATATGTATGATGAAACGGCGATGGAGGATTATCAATCCGCAAAAATGGTTATCCTAATATTACGTTCTTATAATATTTTTTAACCATTCATTTTTTCCATTGTGCATTTTCCAAAATTGATCTTCAAAAAGAACATGAAGCGCAAGCATTGAATAGTGAGGCCACGTCTTCTTAGCGAACTCAATAATATTTTTAGAACGAATACCTTTCATTTTAAATATGTACGAAAATATTTTTCTTTCCCAAGGAGGTATATGATACGATGCATCATATTTATGGAAATATTCAAAAGCTAGATAAGAAGCAGTCGCCGGTCCTACGCTTGGAATTTCCTGCAAGGATCGAATCAAATCACTATCAGATAAGCGCCATAGTCCTTTCTCATATTGATGATCTTGGCTAGAAAAGAATAAGGATAATTTGACAAGAAGTTTTGCTCTATATCCAAGCTTAAGTTCGCGTAATTTCAATTCCTGGTCATTTAATAAAATAGGATTCCAAAATCCATATAACCTTTTCCCATCAAACTTAATTAATACTCCGAAGGTCGTGAATAAGTTATTCATCATTTGAATTGTCCGTTTTATATTCGTATTTTGAAGACATAAACATATTACTAATAGCTCATATAGAGAATATCCGCACGTTGGATGAGTGCCGATCCATTTTAAAAATGAATGTCGAAATACTTTCGATTTATTTAAAATCAAATAAAACGGATTAAGATCGCTTTTTGTATCATACTCGCGTTCTATAACTGAAATAAGTCCCAATAACGAATCTTTAGAAATTCCCTTTTGCCCGAATACATCTATTCTTACCATGGGTTTCCAAGGATTGGTATTCCCACTTATCTTGAGTCCATAATATCTGCTATCGTGTAGTATCGTTCTCCAAATAATATTATTACTTTCAAATATATCAGGAGTTTGGTAATGAGAAGGTTTAATAAAAGACCCCACATAATGATAAGGAGGCAATGGGACGAACCTCAAAGCGGCTATTTTTGTAAGTCGTCGCGTAGACATCTGGCTATAAGATGGAATAGCTCGTATTGACTTATTCCTATATTAATAGTTTATATTGAAAATGCAAATCTTCAAATTTGGTATGAACTGGCTCTTTACAAATTTCTGCATTATTTGTTTTGGGGAAAAATTGAAATTTATCGTAAATTTTTCTTTTAATCTAATATTTATCAAGAATGCCAGAAAACCCCAGGCTTTTAAGCTTGGGGAGGAATGGCTTCCCGGAGCGAAGCGGAGGCAAATCATCTTCATAGCATGAAACTCCGGCCTTTAGGCCGGGGAGTTTTCATTATCTCTGACGTAGGGATACCATACAATCTCTTTAATGTCTTCTGTTCCTGTAAGGACTTGAATAAGGCGATCGTATCCGATTCCTCCACCTGAGACAGGGGGAATGCCATACTCAAATTCCTTTAGCCAATCCCAATCTAATCTATCAACGACATGACTAAGCGGGTGCACCCTGCTAGAAATACACCATAAATTATGGAGGAATAGATATTCAGGATCATTATTGAGAACTCCGATTTCACCAATTTCAATGCCTCCAATATAGAGCTCGGCTTTCAGTTTTATGCCTGGTTTGCTAGGAGCAACTTTGTCTGGAAGCAAAGTCGTATCAATAGGAAAATCCCTTAAAATCGTAGGCTGAATTAGATTTGGAGCAATTTTATCTTGAATAATATGCTCAAAATAATTAATTCTATCCGTTCGCGATCCCGTTTTTAAAGAATCTGGAAGAGGCCAATCCGATGTTCTAAATCCACAGAATTGGCTAAACGCATCCTCGAGGGCATAAATATTCCATTTGCCTAATAGATTAATTTCGTTCCCTCGAAACCTAACGGACTGGGGAATCCCGCAATCTTCAATAATAGCCTTTATAAGGGCTTCAACAAGTTGAATTGCGTTCTCGAGATTGCTATATGCTTCATAGAACTCAATTTGAGTAAATTCCGACAAGTGATTCTTCGTGGGTTTTTCATTTCGAAAGCTTTTTCCGATCTCAAAAACACGAGGAAACACAATTGTTGTACGCCGAAGGAAATCCTCAGGTGAAGTTCTTAGGACTAAATCCTCTTTTAAGTTTTGCGTTCTTATCCTAAACGTGGGGTTAAAATTTGAATCTTCCCGCGTTCTTATTATTGGGGTATCAATTTCTGTGTAACCACGCGCACCAAAGAATGATCGTGCGGCTTTCATCCCTTTTGCTCTAACAGAAAATTTCCTGCGTCTTTCTTCATTAAGAGATGCGTGGAGAGAACTCAATTGAAACGGTTGAAGATCTCTAGGCGGCCAATTCTCCTTGCAAGGGACAACACGAGTTAAGGAGACGTTTGTTATAAAAAGGCATTCTGTGCTTATTTGAGAAACCTGCCCTTGTACATGAACAATATCGCCCGCTCGCAAGCGTTGATTTGAATCTTCGACGCATAAGCAAAATTTTTCCACTCGAATTAAGGCGGTGCCTTTCTGTATGGCATCGACACGACCTATAGCCGAAATCGAATCGCCAATTCTCTCAGGCAATATGACCTCTTTTTGGGAAAAGCAGTAAATGGGATAGTCCTGATTTGGTTTTCCGGTTTCCTCATCAACTTCTTTGCGCAGACGATCAAGATCATTTGAGGAATGGGGAATGCGTGAAAGTCGCTTTTTATTCATTCTACGACATTTTCGAGCACTATGACAGAATCCCCTTCCATTTCAGCAAATGCCCCGATAGGAATACAAGAGTTTTCCATGCCATGTCCCATATCCGCGTCGATAATGATCGGAAAGTGCTTATCTTTTGTATAACGAATGATTATTTCTTCAATACTATCATGCTTTTCGGGGTAGAACTTCTCTTGACAGTTTATTGGCCGGCCAACAACCATGCCTTTTATGGAATCAAGGATTCCACTTAAGGAGAGAGTAGCAAAAAATAGATCTACGCGATGCGGATCATCCGTAGATTCCCAGAAAAATATGGAATTGCTCCAATCCAGTGAATATGGAGTTCCAATCAGGGCCTGAAGTGCATCCAAGTTTCCTCCTTTAATGATTCCCTTAGCTCTGCCATTTCTTAAAATCCGCCAATTGCCTAATTTATTGATCTTGCCCGGATAGCGATGCCCCCGTAACGTTTCAAATAACTCATTACAAGTAAAATCACCACCGGTTGAGAAAGTGGAATTCTTTTTGCCGAAATCTCCAAAGCCATACATTATATCAACACCAGAGTGAAACGTAACCAAGCCCGTTTTTTCTGATATGAGGTTGATAAGTAAAGAATTATCACTAAATCCGACGTGAATCTTAGGATGGGCGGCTACAAGATCCCAATCGATGAATGGGATCATTTGAATTGAAGTATGGCCGCCAACACTTGGAATTGTCATATTAACATCGGGATCCAATATAAGTTCATGAAAATCGGAGGCTTTGGTTTCTCCTCTGGCAGAATAATGGGATTCCCAGTTAAAAGTGTGGGCACTCTCCTTAACTGTGAAACCCTTGCTCGCTAGGTAATCGATTCCTTTTAAGTATTGTTGTCGATCGCGAATTGCTCCCGATGGTGAATAAACACCTATCTTGTTCGACATAATTAATGATTTTGCCAATATAGTTTTTTTTCGTTTCATGTTTTTTTGCTCAGTTTTCATCATGATATTATCTCCGTATCACATTGGATCGTTATAGCAATATTTGGGTTTTTGAAATATTTTTCTGAGTTCTTTTATTTCATTTGTCACATCTTGCGGATTCCTGTTGTTCAACAGGAGATCAGAGAACCATTTGGCAATTATAATCATTTCCTCAGATCCCATCCCAAGACGGGTAATTTCTTGAGTGCCAATACGTACTCCGGATGTCTCCCTATAAGATTTATCCCACCATAATAGGTTATGGTTTGTTAGGATTCCTCCATTGGCGAGAATGTTTTCGACTCTAGCACCTCCTCCAATAGATCGACAATCGAGAAGAACTTGATGCGTTTCAGTAGTTTTGCGATTGGGATCGCAGATTACATCAAGGCCAGCTTGCTTAATGGCATCTCCAAGTGTTTGAGCATTCTCAATAATTTTTTTTGCATATTCTTTCCCATAAATATCAAGCTCACATATTGCAACAATAGCAGCAGTCAATTCATTAAGATGTCCGCCCGAAACTAAGCCGGGAAAAATCTGTTTTGATATCTTGTCCGCGAATTCATGTTTAGAGGCTATTATGGCATGAGAAGGGCCAGGTATAGTTTTGCAGGTAGTAAATGTAACAACGTCAATCCCTGCTTCGATTGGATTATCATGTAGCCCAGTAAGAATAAACGCAGCTGTATGCGATGCATCATAGAGAGTCTTAGCCCCTGCCTTCTTTGCAGTTTCAACAATTCGCCCAAGGCAAGGAGGATAAAGCATAACGCTTCCCCCAATTGCAATGACCGAGGGGTGTAGCTCCGAAGTAATGTTTTCGAGAGCTGAATATGAAATATCACATTTTATTCCATCCCAGGGAATATATGCTCTTTCAATACCAAGAAGATGAGAGTGGACCTTGCCAGATAAACTAACGTGCCCACCATTTTTAATATCAAGCGTGAGTAGAATATCCCCAGGTCTTGTTAACGCAGATAAAACGGCAAGATTTGCTTGAGAACCAGAAATTGGACGAAAATCAACTACGCAATCTCCGAGCATTCGCGAAAGAACTTGTTGTCCGATAATTTCGATTTCATCAAAGTAGCGTAATCCTGGGAATATTCGCTCATTAAGCCTGCCTTCCGCCGCTCGATAAAGCAAATCTGATTGGATACAACGCCATTGCACTGGACTAATGATATTTCCAGATGCAACTAAATTCAGATTTGATTGCATCATATTATCGTGATATTCAACGAGGCTAATAATTTTTTGGAGCTCTCGCTCTGTCACTTTCTTGGAAAACCCATTAATGCCGTAATTCAATTGTGTTTTATCTAGTAATACATCACGCTCATCAGTATTCATATTCTATTCTACCTTTAGTTTGACCGGATCCATGCTCCCCGGGCGGATTGCTGCTCTTTTTCTTATATCCGTGTTCTTAGAATATTCGTTTTCTGGAACCATATTATCAGGAGAAGATAGCCGCCTCATAGTTGCTTGGAGATTTAATCGCAACTTAAGACGAAGTTCGGCGGGCTCAACTACAATGATATCCGGAGCAAAAGACAATATTAGAGGAATTAACCAATCATAATTATTGACATATAGATGTACTAGCCAATAACTCTTTTTTTTGATTATATCAGTATTTAACTTCCAATTAAAATTATCCATTTCTTGGAATGCAGGAGGAAATATTTTTAAAATTACTTTAAAATTACCTCGGCCAAATTGTTCTAAGTATTCCGTCCACCAAGCATCTAAATGAAAATTGGATGGATAAACAAATTCTAAATCCATAATTTGGAAATGAATTATCCGGGAAAGTCGCGCCCGATCAATTTTTTGGTCTTCATTATTTTGATAGATAATATACCAATTTCCGCCTTTCCAAACGAGACCTAAGGGATTAACAACAAAATATAGTTCTTCTGTAGTCCCACGCTCAATCATACTGAGCCTGCATCGATGGGATTCCATAACAGCTCTTTTTATAAGTGAAAAATAATTAGATTGATTTTCGCTCCAATACCATTCCTGACTATCTACTATTATCCGTGAGCGTGCTTTCGTGGCCAGAGATTTCACTTCCTCGGGCAATCTGCTCATAGCACTTTTTAATAATTGCTGAACTTTATTTAAGTTTACCCCCGGTTGTAAGGAAAGCAAGCTATCGCTTGTGAGTGCCAGGAGTATATTGCGCTCATCCGAAAATAACATTGGATCGATTTGAAAAACACTTTCAAGCTTGTACCCTCCCTTCATACCCGATATGCTTGTTATCGGCACCTGTTTGGCAAGAATTCGCATATCGCGATAAACAGTCCGCTCAGTAATATTAAAATGATCCGCAAGGTCTTTTGCTGTTATTATTGCCCTTTCGTGCAGCATTAGAGCACTTTCTAAAAGCCGAGCAATGCGATTGGAAGTTGCCTTACTCATTATTATTATTTAAATTGAAAAGTGAATAAATCGCATCAAGAAAAATACTTGATTTTTTAAATAAGTTTTTTTGATAATGTATTCCAAGAAATCCTGAATCTTGAGCTGACGCAATATTTGCTAATTGATCGTCAACTACTATACATTTTTGAGGTGAACATCCCATTTCTTCCGCGATTTTGTTAAAGGACCTTGGATCATCTTTTAAAAAACCAAGATGATAAGAATTAAATACAAAATTAAATATATTAACAAGATTATATATTTTTACCCATTCATAGAAGCTATCCGGACAGCCCTCATTGAATAGTGCTATTTGCGCATGATATTTTAACGAACTTATAGCTTCAGCAATTGATATGTTAAGCTCATATTTATTAATGAGATGAGTCCAATAAATATCTAAATCTATATTTTTAATATTAAATTTATCTGAAAAACGTCTAAGAACGACGGCTTTTGGTAGAGACTGCCCGCACAATTTGTCTAATTCGTTTACTAAAAAAGAATGGCGATAATTTCTAGAAAGAATAAGCGATACGCCAATGCAATCAAATATTATCCCTCGAGTAGTTGTTTTGATATTAGTCATTGAAAGTTCTATTACGGATATCTAAAGGAAATTGATTTGTTATTAGTTGGTTATGCAATTCTAATAGACATTCGTCAACAGAGCGCATATTTATATCGCACGAACATAATCTCTTGTGAATCAATGAAGTGTCAATCGGACGAAGGGCGATATTTTTTCCAGCATCTCTATGGACGAGAACGACCTTATTCGGAATGTTCAATACTGTTACAGCTCGCATGATGAAATCATAACGCGACATTCTGTTGGGACCCGTAAGGTGAAAAATACCCGACATATTTAATTTGATTATTTGTTCAATAGACGTAGCTACATCATCAATAAATGTTGGGCACGAGAAACGATTATCTTCTACTTCAATTATTGGTAACTGCAAACTCTTTAGCCATTTATTTGAACCCGTTTGATTAATTCCGTATAATCCACTGACTCGAATCACAGCGTTATTTCGGGAAGCTTTCATGACTTCGCGCTCGCCCTCAAGCTTGGTCCTACCATAATAATTTATAGGATTTGGAATATCGAATTCTGAATATCCGCCATGAACGCCATCAAAAACATAATCTGTAGAAATAAATATAAACTTAGAATTCGCTAGTTGCGATATCATTTTGGGGGCACGATGATTCAATAAACTCGCCAAATTCTTTTTTTGCTCACACTGATCGACGTCCGTCAAGCCCGCGGCATAGATTATTGCACTGGGTCTGTGTTCATTAACGAAATGAATTGCGTCATTAATATTAGTTAGATCGACCCGACCCCAGGGTGATTCATGCTTATCACATACACTAATTATGGAGTTATTCGCAGATAACAGGTAAGAAATCTTAGCCCCGGCCAGTCCGCAAGCACCAAATACTATTATTTTATTCATATAATAAAACTATTAGGTTCAAAATAATGAGATCCTTTAAAAAGTAAATATATGTCTTCTTTAGTTAACGTTGGTTTTAATGAGCGCTTCTGCAAAAACATTGTGAACGAATGACTATCATAAAATGTGCCGGTAAACATGGGAAGTACAAGAGATAGATTATCACTAAGCCTTTCATGATCGACAGAAGGAGAAAGAAGGAAACCCTTATTTGGATCTATTGAGGGACAAGCAGTGACCCAACCGTGAGTGCTAAGCTTAAGGCCGTAAGGTCCTTCTTGACAATACTCATAACAATTATCACAGACTATTGCTCTGGTAGTCCCCGCCATAGAGTCTTTGAAACGAATATATATGTTATCGAAATCGAATTGATAAAAAGTGCAACCATAGCGCGAGATAATTTGTGGAGAACCCATGCGTCTAGAAAAAATCTCGGAAATAATTTCTAATGGAACAAACTGGCGCTCCCAATCTTGTCGTTTTGTCGGATAGAAAACATAATCAAGCAGATGAATTGAGCAACCTATATTCATAGCGAAATCGATCAGTTTATCAATGTCACATAAGTTTCGTTTCATTACCACGGTATTTAGGGCAACCTTTAATGGTCCTTCACATAGTCTATGAATATTGAAAATAACCTTTTCAAAAACACCATGATCTTTTACTCCGGATATTGCTTCAAAAATATCGCGGTCTGCTGAGTCGAAGCTTACCTTTACAAGATCAAGATTGAGTAATCCTAGAATCTCAATATCTCGAATACTAAGGGCGTATGCGTTAGTAGTAATTTCCACGATATCAAATCTTTTTTTTGCTATTTTTAAGATGTCAATATACTTTGGATTTAGGGTGGGCTCGCCTCCGGTAATATTAATCTTACGAATGCCGTATCTTTCTCTAAGATGTTTGAACGCAAAATCAAATTCTTTTAATGACATATTTCTTTTTACATAACCATCGGGCGTAAAGTTCTCCATACCACCCGATCTCCAATCTCCCCTGGTACAATAACAACAAGACAAGTTACATCGATCTGATATTGCTACCCTTACATATATATCAGGAAATAGAGATTATTTTAAGGTTACTCATGTCTAAATACTCTAAGCATGAAAGTATGGACAATATGATTTATTGATGCTTTCGATATCTTTTTCCCATCGCCTATCATGAAATGGCATTTGAACGTTATAGTAATCATAATTTGACCATTCTTCGAGTGTCGTCGGCGGAGAAAACCCGGGAAAAGCAGATGCCAGAGACCAAAATTCAGTTCCGGGCCAGGGATTCGCAAAATGAATTTTAATTTGATGCTTGTCCCAAATCCGATATATTAAATCCAGGAAACATGACAAATATGTAGGATATTCTTCTTTAGGCACACCAGGAAATCCAACCAAAAAAGTAAACATGCCGATTATTCCGGCTTGTTTTAATTTTTCTGCGATTATGGGTATGCAAGCAACATCATACTTCTTATTAATAAGGTCCACTACTTTTTGGTTCCCCGATTCGAGGCCAACCATCAGCCTTGAAAGTCCGCATTGCCGGAATGAGATAAGCTGTTCAAGAGACATAGTGATTAGCGTTGAAGGATGTATGGTAGCGGCCCATTTTATATTTAAAGAATTGATTTCACGAGCGAATTTTCTTGAACGAACCTGGTCTACAAAAAATAGAGCATCATGCAACTTCAAACCGGTCGCCCTAGAAAGTTCAATTAATCTACAAACTTCTTTAGCCGCTCTTTCTGCTGACCAAGCATTCCATGTGTGGTTGGAAAAAACAGGCTCGGCGCAAAAAATACATGAATATGGACATCCTAGCGACGTGACATGGTTTATCGTCCTAGAAGAAATTGCAGAATCGTTCATTAAATAGGGAGAAAAATCTTTAATCAGATCTAGACACGGTGAAGGCAGAGAATCACGGGGGGTCGATATTAATTTGTTGTTCTGGGAACAAACAACCGGTTTGCCATCGTAACTTTTAAAACCCATTCCGGCAAAAGGAATAAGTCGTTTTCCTCCATCATATGATCGTGCCCATTGAGCGAATACTACTTCTCCACACGCGCCCGGGATTATAAAATCAATAAGGTCATGTTTCAGAGTCTGATAAGGGAAAATCGTCACATGAGGGCCGCCCCATAAAGTCGTGGCGCCTCGTTCTTTTGCTATCGATGAAGCTTTAAGAGCCCACTTTATTGGATTTCCGGTCATTACGCTGCAAGCAAGGACATCCGATGACCCTATTTCGCTGGAAATCCTATCTAATCCATTGTTGGAATCTATGCGCCCATCTACAAGGTGAATTTGCCATTCAGATCTATTTAGCATTGCAGCAACACAAAGAATTCCATGAGGAAGCCATAATTGTTCTTTTCCTTCGGAATTTGAATAAGCACGCAATGATTCAGTGGGGGGCTGATAAAAAAATATCTTTTTCATGTTAATTACTGACATTATATTGTCACTAATAACATAAATGAATCACAATTAAATGTCAAGTAATTGACGGAGTAGGGATTCGATCAATCTAGTGGCATGCAAATAATATCTGAGAAAGAGTGGATCAAGGTATAATCTTAAATATAAACGAGTTTTTGGGAGCTTTCTTAGAAGATCCTCATGGGTGAGAAAGTTTGTTGTCCGGAGTGCAAGAGCTTTAGAGTAAAACAATCTCCCACTATCGCCGAAGTCCAGCGTGTCTATAAAGAGAAATCCCAGGACGGGCCGGGCTACGTTGAAACCGGAACGGGCAAAATTACTTATTTCTTTTTATACAAATGCTTTGACTGCGGCGAAGAGTTCTCTAAAGAAATCAACGAAGGGCTTGTCAGTTAAAAAATATTCGGCCATTTACTTTTATTCAAGTTTATCCATACAATATCGACTAAAAAAATAGAGCTATATTGGATTCTATATATTCCGGGGGTAGCAAATGCTTAAATCGGCCTTTTATTGTTCGCTCTTCTTGGGAGTCTTGTTCTTTGTCTTGTATCGGGATGTCGGCGTCGCGTTCCTGGGAATCGCATTCCTTATCGCTGTGTTCTTCATTGCCCAGAAAGAGCCTGAAATTCTGGAAAATTGGTCAACCTTAATCGGCGGCGCTCAAGGCAAGGCCGATCAAATGCTGGCCGATACTAAAGAAGAAGTGGTTAAGTCCGAGGCTCCGAAAGTGGAACTCGTCCAAGAAATGCTCGGGCCGACGCTTTCAACGATCATTACCTCCGACTCCCGAAAATTCCTGATCTGCACTAACAAGATCGGCCTCAAGTTCCGCAGCTATAAAATATTTATCAATGCCCACGACTATGGTAAAAATCTTTTTATCTCCTGGTACCTGACTCATAAGCCGGGAGCGTGGGAAACCATGTTGCTTCTCCTGCCTGGAGCCAAGCAAGTGCTGAACATTGACCAAATGAGTCTCTTTGATCGGCAGGATCTGAATGCCTATGTCATGAATGTCCATAAATGCTTCCAGAAAGCCATGGATAAGATTTTAGTGGAATTTAAAATAGACCCTGCGACTATCGATAGAAAAACAAAGGGATTTCTGGGAATCTCTTAACGGACTCTAGTATAATCTCCGCAGGGGCCTAGACATTCAGAATGGGTCTGTTCAGGAAATCGAAAAAGATCGCGGTTGAGCCCGAGCTTTCTGATGCTGATCTTTCCGAAGAAAACGAAGCTACTTCGTCCGGTGAAGATGATGATGCCGACGTTTTAAATCTCGGCTGGTACTACTCCGATAATAAAGAAGAGTATCAGCTTGCCAAGATAGCCGAATCCGACCGATCAAATCACTTCTATGTCATCGGAGCTACGGGGACCGGCAAGACTAAATTCCTGGAATATCTGATCCGCCAGGATATCGAGAAAGGAAATGGGTTCGGCGTCATTGATCCTCATGGGGATCTGATTGAGGACATTAAGGGATTCCTGGTTCTACGGTACGATCTGGACGATGAAATAATCTCAAACAGAGTTATTCTTATAGACCCCGCTGATCCTGATTTCACAGTCACGTTCAATCCCCTTGAAAAGGTTCCCGGCGTACCGATAGCCGAGCAAGCCAACGAACTTATAAGCGCGTTTCGAAAGATATGGTCCGACTCCTGGGGCGTGAGGATGGAAGACCTGATGAGGAATTCCCTGATTGCCCTGGCAGAAGCCGGATTGACGCTCACCGAACTGCCTCAATTTCTAACGCATCGGGGCGTCCGGCAGGGCATTTTGGAAAAGGTCAGTCATCCTCTGGCCCAAGAGTATTTCAGGCGGTTTGATACCATGACCGACCGGAGCCAGGTCACTTGGATTGAGCCGATCATGAACAAGATCAATGCCTTTTTCTCGGATGAGAGAATCAGGCATATCTTTTCCTCAGAACAAAGCTCTTTCAATATCCGTGAGATCATGGATCACCGGAAGATTCTCTTGATCAAGCTCGATAAGGGAAAGCTCAAAGACTCGGCTGATCTCTTGGGCTCCCTTCTTATGGCCAAGATCCAGATGGCCGCGTTTTCCAGGTCTGATATCCTTCAAAGAAAAAGGATTCCATTTTATCTGTATATCGACGAATTCCAAAACTACGCCACTGAATCGTTTTCAATTGTCTTATCCGAAGCCCGAAAGTACGGGCTTTCTTTGATTATGGCCCATCAGACTCTTGCCCAGATACCGGAAGAGCTAAGAAGTTTGATCTTGGGAAATGCCGGAATCCAAGTGTTCTTTAGGCTTAACCGCCATGATGCCACGGCTCTTTCCAAAGAAGCTTTTTGAGTATTCGGGGTTTGAAATCAAATCCGTCAAAGGCAGCAGTCCGCATTATTGGAGCCTGAGCGAAGAATGGGAAAAATACACCGGTGAAATGCAAACGCTTCCCCCAAGGGTCTGCTTTGTGAAGCATAAGATTCAAGGTGGAGTGATTGCCATCCAGACAGTTGATATTGAGACGGCCCAGGACGTTCTGGGCCAAGATGAAAAGCACTATATAGAATTTATGAACAGTGTTCCCTTTGGCCGGAAATATTTAATATCAAGAGATGAACTTCTAGCTCTGAGCAATCAAAGGCAAAAAGAAATATCGGCAAAGCCAGCCAGCCCGGAGAAAAGACATATTGCCGTTCAAGCTCAAGAGAAATCCCCGAGTCAGAAGGAAGCAGAGAACGGCGTCCCTTTAAAAGGGATGGATAAAAAGATAACGAGGCGGGACGCATCAGAAATATCCCCGGATGAAAAAGGATTTCTTGAATTCGTTTCTCAAAACCCGAATATGTTCGTAACGCAGATTTACAAATCGCTTCAACTGAGCGGATACAAGGGAGACAAGCTCAAAGAAAGTCTCATTGAAAAAGGTTTGATCGTCCAGGAAGAAACAAGGAAGGGCGTTGGCGGACGACTGGCCAATCTCCTGGTTCTCACCGCTAAGGAGCAGCCAGCGTCAAAGGGTCTCCCCTAGTCGGCAAAGGGGGAGAAATCCATCAACAACTTCAGCAAATGGTCAAAGAACAGGCTGAACTCTTCGGCTGGAAGGCCGTGATCGAAGAGCGGATTCCCCGGACTCTGGAAAGCGTTGATCTCGGTCTCAAAAAGGACGATGTCCGGGCCGCGATTGAAATATGTTCGACGACAAAGCCGGACCAGGAAATCCAAAATATCAGGAAGTGCCTAAACGCTGGTTATGATTATGTGGTTTCCGTCTCGCCGGACGAAAAAAACCTGGCGGCGATTAAATCAGCTGGTCGAAAAAGCTTCAGGTTCAAAGAAAAAGAACGACTGCGGTTTTTTCTGCCTTCCCAGGTCAAAAATTTCCTTCAAGGCTTCGATTTGCCAGCCGTTGTTTCTGACCAAATTTCAAGAGAGAAACAATTGCTGAACATCTCAGAAGCTGCGGAGCTGTTGGGAATCCGAAAAAACACTCTCTATGAATGGGTCGTTCAGAGAAAGATCCCGTACATTAAAGTCGGTCGTCTGGTAAAGTTCAGAAAAGAAGACTTGGAAGCCTGGATAGAAGACCGCTTTAAGGCCGAAAAGAAAAATTACGTCGATTAAGTCCTAAAAGGGTATATAATTTTATCAGTCTTTAAGGATACCGCAGGCTAATGGGAATTTTTCAAAAAAAAGGCGACTGGTACATCGACTATTATCTCAAGGGCCGCCGGAAAAGGAAGAAGGTCGGCAAATCAAAAAAGCTGGCCATTCAAGTATTGAATGACGTTCATCTGAAGATCGCCAAGGGCGAATTTCTCGGCATCTACGAAGCGAAAAAGATTCCCTTCGACGAGTATACAGAACAGTATCTGAATTATTCCAAGACCAATAAGGCCAAGTCCACCTACAACCGGCAGGATCGGATCTGCACGGCCCGGCTCAAGGAGTTTTTCAAGAATAAATATATCTTTGAGATCACTCCCCAGCTGATCGAAAAATACAAGGCCAAAAGACTGGAAACGGTTTCTCCGGCCTCTGTGAACCGAGAGCTGGCCTGTTTGAAGCATATGTACACCAAGGCCATTCAATGGGGCCATTTGAAAGAGAATCCGGCTAAATCAGTCCGGCTGCTCAAGGAAGCGCCCGGCCGTCTTCGGTATCTGAATCCGGATGAAGCGGAAAAACTGATCAAAGCCTGTTCCGATCATCTCCGGCCCATCGTCATTACAGCCTTAAATACCGGCATGAGGAAATCCGAAATCCTCAATTTAAGATGGAGAGACATTGACCTGAAGAATCGAAAACTCAAGGTCGAGAACGCGAAAAACAACGAATCCCGGATTATCCCGATCAACCAGACGCTTTTCCAGGAGCTTTCAGTCCTCTCCGAAAAGGCTGGTGGAGAGTATGTCTTCCCGGGCAGGAACGGTTTTCCCCTTAAGGAAGTCAAAAAAGCCTTCCATGCAGCTTTAAGCCAGACGAAAATTGAAGATTTTCATTTCCATGACCTCAGACACACCTTTGGCTCCCAGCTGGTGATGCAGGGCGTGGATATTCGCACCGTTCAACAAGTTCTGGGTCATAAAGAAATCAGAATGACGATGCGCTACTCCCATTTGTCTCCGGAACATGTCCAGACGGCCATGGAGAAACTGGACAAGATATGGACACCAGGAGGACACCTGGAAAAATGAAGGCTTTTATATTTCCTTGTAAGTGATTGAAATAAAAGAGCCAGCGAGAGGGATCGAACCTCCGACCTGCTGATTACGAATCAGCCGCTCTACCGACTGAGCTACGCTGGCGCGACGCGAAAGGAAGGATAAGTTAAACGAAATCATCTTTTCTGTCAACGTCCGGATCGGGGAATCCCCGTCTTTTTCATGCGTCAGGAAGCGACAATTCGCGACATCGGCCCGGAATCCATTGACAGCGGGAGTCGGCCGATTAAATTATGGAATCTCACGGGGGAGTTTTAAGGGATCCGAGAAGTGGAGGGCATCTCCTCGGCGCAGGAATGATCAGGACGGCTTCTTGGGGTGGGTCTGCTCGTCCTTCCAGCGGGAATATCCCATCTCCAGAAGGTCGGCCTTGGCGGACTTTTCGATGGATTTGATCTTCAGGCCGATTTCGACCTTATCGCCTTTGGGCCTGCTCCAGACGACTTCCCCGGCCACGGCAAAGGACTGGTGCTTTTCGACGTTGTGGACCGTGAAGTTGACCTCGGCCCCGGTCCCGAAAGGGTTGCGCATGTCCAGGATGAGCCGCAGGCCTTCCCGCGAAACGTTGTCGAGGATCGCTTCGGCGTCCTCCCCCGCGAGCCCTTCGATTTCCGCCACTTCGACCGGGACGATGACCTCGAAACGCAGGAACTTCCGCTTCTCTTCCGTCATTGCGCCTAAAATATTGGCACGAAATGCGGCGTTTGACAAGCGAATTCTCGACCCCTTTTTAAGCCTTCGGTCTTGACGCCGGGCCGGGGCTGCATGAACGTCGAATTCCCGGCCAGGAGTGCCGGCCGGGATTCCCGCTTCTCATCGCCGGGCGTTTTGAATACAATACCCCCCTATCGATCATTATGTACATCAAACGGCTCGAACTCCAAGGCTTCAAAACATTCCCTGAGCGGACGAAGATCCTCTTCAATCCCGGGATCACCATCATCATCGGCCCCAACGGCACCGGCAAAAGCAACATCGTCGAGGCCATCCAGTGGGTCCTCGGCGGCCAGCGGGTACGGACCGTTCGAGGCGAGAAGACCGAGGACGCCATCTTCAACGGCACGCTCAAGCGTCCGGCCGTGGGCATGGCCGACGTCACCCTCGTTTTGCAGAACACCGAGGAGGAGATGCAGATCAACCACCGGGTGTTCCGGACCGGGGACGGCGAATACCGCCTCAACGGCAGGGCCGTCCGGCTCAAGGACATCCAGGAAGAGCTGTGGAAGAGGGCCATCTCCGAGAACAAATACTATGTCATCGAGCAGGGTTCGATCGGAACGTTCGTCACCTCCAAACCGACTGAAAAGCGGTTTTTGATCGAGGAGGCGGCCGGGACCGCCTATTATCGCGACAAACGCCGCCAGGCCGAACACAAGCTCGACGACGCCGAGCTCAATCTGACCCGGCTCGAGGATATCATCGCCGAGGTTTCCAAGTCCAAGAATTCGCTGGCCCGCCAGGCCGGCGCGGCCGAACGCTACCGCAAGCTCCGGGAACGAATCCGCGAGCTGACCGTCCTTCATTTCAGGCATAAAGGCGAACAGCTCCAGGCCGGCCAACGCGAGTTCCAGGCCCAATATGACGAAAGCCTGACCCTCGAGCGGGTCACGATGGCCCGCTTGGCCGAGGAAGAGCGGACGGTCAATCTGAAACGGAAGGATGCCTGGGATCTCGAACAGGCCCTCAAGCAAAGCCAGGAGAGGCTGTACGCGCTCAAGGCCCAGATCGCCCGGGCCGAAGCCGAGCGTGACCGGGAGATCCGGCGGGTCGACGACCTGGCCTTGAGGCGCCGCAAATCGGCCGCCGATTCGGATGTCCTTCTGGCCGAGCTCCTGAGCCTGGAAAACGATTTTCAACAGGCCGGCGACGAACTCGCCGCCCAGACCGAGACTCTGGCCCGGCGCGAGGAGGAGGCCTCCGAGCTTCTCCGAACCCACCAGGAGACCGAGGCCCGCGTCAACCCCTGGATCAAGAAAGTCGAAGCCCGCCGCGCCGATGCCATCCAGAAGCTGGCCGAGGTCACCGCGGCCCGCAACGAACAAGCCAAGCTGGAGAAGGAGATCGAGCTCATCCGCCGCCAGGAAGAGAAGCTGCAGGCCAGGAAAACCGATGCTCAGGAGCGGATGGAAGCCAAACTCCGTGATCTGGCGGCCCTGGAATCGAGCCAGGCCGCCGCGGCGGCCGGCATCCAAGAGCGGGAGAAGGCCCTGGCCGAATCCCGCCGGATGCGGGCCGAGGCCGCCGAGGCGATCACGGCCTTGGCCGGGCGGATCGCCGTCCTCAAGAACCAGCGCGACGAGACCACCCACCACCTCCAGGCCCTGCGAAAGCTGGAAGCCAAGGAACGCGAAGCGGCGGCCATCCCCGAAGTGCCGGAAGCCGTCGGCGTTTTCACCGATCTCGTCCAGTCCGACCCGGCCGACGCGCCGCTCATCGATGTCTTCTGGAAAGAGGAGGCCAAGGCCCTCGTCATCGATCCGGACGAGCTCCTGCGCGCGCTCGGCGGCCGCGCCCTGAAAGGAAATTTTCTCCTCCTTCCGTCCGGCCCGGACGCCCCGGCCGAGCCGCCCCCGGCCCGGGACGGAGACGTGCTGGGCCGGCTCAAAGCCAGGCTCCGGCCGGGGTCCAAATTGGGCGGGCGTCTGCCGGGGCTCCAGGACGCCTTCATCGTCCCCGATATCGCCGCCGCCGTCCGCCTGTGGCGCCGCCACCCGGAGAACCATTACATCACCATGAGCGGCGACGTCCTTCTCCGCGGCGGCCTGCTTCGCATCGGCCAGCGGAAGGAAGGCCTGTTCACCTTCATCCAGGAAATCCGCGACCAGGAAGCCCATCTGGCCGCCCAGGACGCGGAGATCGCTCCTCCGGCCCGCGAGCTCGAGGGGCGGACGGCGGCCCGCGACCGCCTGGACGAGATCCTCTCATCCGGAGCGGCCGAGCTCGAGGCCCGGCGCCGGGAGATCGTCGATATCGAGAAACGAACGGCCCTGGCCGTCTCCGAGCGGGACAAGCTCGGCAACGACGCCGCCCTCCTGGGCCACGACCTGGAAATCCTGTCCATGGATCGCGAGGGCTTTCGGGACAAGATCGAGCGGCACACGGCCTTCCTCGATGGACTGGCCGCGGAGGAGCGGTCGCTCCGTGAACGGGCCGAGGCCGAGGAGAGGGAATTCGCCCGGCATCAGGAACGGGCCAACGCCGAGACCAAGTCTATCCTCGAGCTGCGCGGAACGCTGGAGCTTCTGCGCGAGCGGATCGCCGGCCTGCAGGACCGCCTTCGGTCGCTGGAAGCCCGCAAGTCCGCCGCCGCGGCCCGGCTGGCCGCCCTGCAGGAGGAAATGCGGACCGCCGACGAGGAAGAGGACGGCCTGCGCCGGCTCATCGTCGAGATGGGCGACAAGATGATCCATCTGGACGGCCAGCGGGCCGAACACGAGGACGTCATCGCCGGGGCCGAGGAGCGCCGGGCTCTGATCCAGGAGGAACTGGGGGCGGCCGAGACCGGGCTGGCCCGCTTGCGCGAAGAGCACGAGACGACCAAGGACGCCCGCATGGCCCGCGAGGTGCGCAAGGCCGAGATCGAACGCGACCTGGTCAACCTCGAGGAGGCCTGCTGGCAGGAGCTGAAAAAAAACCTGGCCGAAGTGAAGGCCGATCCGGCCGGCGTCGAGCCCCCCGGGGGCGACATCGAGGCCGATCTCGAAGAAGCCCAGGAGAAGATCCAGAGGATCGGCGCGGTCAACCTGATGGCCGAGGAGGAATACCTGGCCCAAAAGGAGCGCTACGACTTCCTTGTCCAACAGCGGACGGACCTGCGCGATTCGATCGCCCAGACCAAGGAGGCCATCCGCCAGATCGACGAGGAAAGCCGCTCGCGCTTCCTGACCGCCATGGCCGACGTCAACCGCTACTTCCAGGAGCTATTCGTCACCCTGTTCAAGGGCGGGGCGGCCGAGGTCAAGCTGCTGGATGAGAACGATCCCCTGGAGAGCGGCGTCGATATCGTGGCCCAGCCGCCGGGCAAGAAGGTCCAGAACATGGGCCTGCTCTCGGGCGGCGAAAAATCGCTGACCAGCTTGGCCTTCCTTTTCGCCCTCTTCCGCTACAAGCCGACCCCCTTCTGCATCCTGGACGAGGTCGACGCCGCGCTGGACGAAACCAACCTCCTGCGCTTCCTCGACCTGATGAAGGCCATCAAGTCCGACACCCAGTTCATCATCATCACCCACAACTACCGGACCATGGAAGTCGCCGATTACATCTACGGCACAACCATGGAGGAACCGAATGTGACCAAGGTCTTCTCCATGAAGCTGGAGAAGAGAGGGGAAGCGGAGCCCATTGCCTAAGGTCCAGCTCTACGTCCCGCCGGGCGGGTATTTCGCCGAACGCTGGTCGAAGGGCTCGTCCATGCCCCCGCTAGGTCTTCTGTCCATCGGCGCCGTCCTGGAGAAGGAAGGCATCCCCGTGGAGATCGTTCCGGCCAATGTCCTCGGCCTGGGCTGGAAGGACATCGAGGCCAAGATCCGCCGGGACAAGCCGGACATCGTCGGGGTCACCATCACCACCGAGAATCGCTTCCAGAGCTTCCGGATGATCCGCTTGGCCAAGAAGGCCCATTCCGGCTGCCTGACCGTCCTGGGCGGTCCGCACGCCTCGATGGCCGCCGAGGACTGCCTGGAACACATCGCCGAGCTCGACGTCGTCGTCCGCGGCGAGGGCGAATTCACCATGCTCGACATCGGCCGGGCCTGGGACGCCCGGCCTTCGATGGCCTCCCTGGGAGACATCCCCGGCACGGTCGTCCGCAAGAACGGCCGGGCCGTCGCCGGCCCCCCCGGGCCCCGATCATGGATTTGGACAGCCTGCCATTCCCCGCCTTCCACCTGGTCCCTTTTGATCAATACCGCTTCACCTTCCCGGTCCCGGGACAGGGCCCCCTCCCCGCGGTCAACATCATGACCAGCCGGGGCTGTCCCTTCAACTGCAGCTTCTGCGCCACTCCCATCAATTGGGGCCGCCAGGTCCGGATGCGCAGCCCGGAGAACGTCATCCGGGAGATCGAGCTCCTCAAGGAGCGCTACGGGATCCGGGTCGTCTTCTTCTTCGACGACACCTTCAACGCCAGCCCCAAGCGGGCCGACGCCCTCTGCGACCTGATGATCGAGCGGAAGCTCGGCGTCTTCTTCAAATGCGACGTCCGCATGGACATCATGACCCGCCCGCTGCTGGAAAAGATGAAGGCCGCGGGGCTCTTCCATCTGTCCTTCGGCCTGGAAGCCGGGTCCGGCCGCGTCCGCCGCGACATCGTCGGCAAGGACATCGAGATGGCGGACTTCCACAACCTCGTCCGCTGGTGCAACGAGCTGGACATCATCGCCAACGTCTTCTTCATCTTCAGCCACCCGACCGAGACCTGGGCGGAGGCCCGGGAGACGATGGCCCTCATCGAGGAATACAAGGACCGCATCGAGGGATCCATCGCCATCCTGCACATCTATCCCGGCACGCCGCTCGAACGGCTGGCCCGGGAGACGGGCTTCCTGCCCAAGGACTTCACCTGGACCCGCCGCTGCCGGAAGGGCGTCGTCACCCTGCCCCAGGCCCAGGGCGACGTTCCGCTTTATGTCGACAAGCTGACCTGGAAGCAGATCAGCGAGCTGGTCTTCCGCTGGTCGTTCAGCGCAAATCCGGACAAGGGGCTGGTCCGCAAGGCCCCCGAAGCCTTCAAACACGTCCGATCCTTCGCCGACTTCAAGCGCCGCCTGATCATGGGCGGCGTGTACATCCGCCTTCGGCTGGGAAGGCGGAAAGCCGCCCGCACGCAATCGCCGACGCGCAGCGCTTCGCGATAAATGGCCCCTCCCCGCGGAATCGCCGGGACCTAAAGGGACTGCAGGAAGAGGCGCCCTGCGCGCCGGGACGTCGCGCAAGGGACGAAAGGAGATCGGCATGTCCATTTACCTTATCATCATCCTGGCCTACCTTCTCATCCTGACCGGCTTCAACTTCTACCGCTCTCGCAAAATCAAGAGCCAAGACGATTTCCAGGTCGCCGGCCGCAACCTCAAGTGGCAGGTCATGGTTTTCACCCTGATCTGCACCTGGATCGGGTCCGGCACCTTCATCAGCGGAGCGGAGTTCGCGGCCAAGGCCGGCTTCTCCGCCCTGTGGTTGGCCGCCGGCGCCTGGGTCGGCATCATCCTCATCTATTTCCTGGCCGCTAAAATCCACAACTTCGGCCAGTACACCGTCGGCGACGTGCTCGAAGTGCGCTACGGACCCGCGGCGCGGCTCTTCGGGGCCGTCGCCCTGATCCTGTCCTTCGTCTCCATCGTTTCGTACCAATTCGTGGCCGGCGGGTTCATCCTGAACGTCATCACCGACGGCCGCATCTCCGAATCGACGGGGACGATCATCGCCGCCGGCTTCGTCATTCTCTTCACCGCCGTCGGCGGCATGGTCGCCATCGCCTACACCGACCTGCCCAACGGCATCATCATCGTCCTGGCCTGTCTTCTCGCCGTACCCTTCGTCATCGCCGCGGCGGGCGGCCTGCCAGCGGCCAAGGCGGCCCTGGAGCCGGGTTATTTCGCGGTGGTCAACAGCCACTTCGGGGCCCATCCCTGGCTCAAAGCGATCGGCTATTTCCTCTCCACCATGTTCCTCCTCCTGGGCGTCCAAAGCATGTATCAAAAATTCTACAGCGCCAAGTCGGCCAAGGACGCCAAGAAGGCCGTGGCCTGGTGGACGATCGGCACGATCTTCGTCGAGAGCATCGTCGTGGTCATCGCCGTCTTCGCCTTCAGCAAGCTCAAGGGCCAGATCGACCTCAGCATCCCCAAAGCCGGGGGCAAGGTCGTCCTGATGGCCGCCAAGCAGCTCGTGCCGGTGCCGGTCGGCGTCCTCCTCCTGGGGGCCGCCTGCGCCGTGGTCATCTCGACAGGGATGAACTACCTCCTCTCCCCCTCGACCACGCTCATGCGCGACATCTATCAGCGCTTCATGAAGAAGGACGCCGATCCCAAGAAAATGGTCGGCCTGCAGAAAGTCCTCATCGTCGTCATCGGCGTCCTGGCCTTCCTTCTGGCCACCCAGCTGAAGAGCGTCCTGCAAATGAGCCTGTTCGCCTACACCATCTATGGAGTGGCCATCACGCCCGCCCTCATCGCCGCGCTGGCCTGGAAGCGGGCGACCAAGGCCGGCGGTCTGGCCTCGATCATCTCCGGATCGGTCGTCTGCATCTTCTTTTTCATCCTGTCCAAGGTCCTGCCCGCGGCCCAGGTTCCCGAGGGCGATCCGTGGGGCATTCCGCTCATCTACCCGTCCCTCATCGCCTCCCTCGGCTCGCTGGTCATCGTCAGCCTGCTGACGCCCAAGCCCACGGAGCAGGAACTGGGCAAGTTCTTCCCGAAGAAATAATGTCCCGGGAGCCGGGTGGGAGGGAGCGGAAACCACGCGCGTTTTCCCCTGCGCGGAAAACGCGCTCCGACGCTCCTCCTGCGCTCCCCTGTCCTTTCCTGGAAGGCTTATTCAATAAACGGACAGGGACCATACCCGCTCCGTCGTCGCACGGGCTTTCCGCTCCCTCCCACCCGGCTCCCGGCTTATTCTATTTCGGCGGCGAATGCCGCCGTTTAAGAGCCTCCTTCGCGTTCGATGGATTGTCCGTCGGTTCGAGCGGCCCGGGTCAAAACGCGCGTGTTTTGCCCGGCTCGCCCCTCGCCCGATCGATCGTCGAATGTGTTATCCGCCGATCGGTTTTCCGATGAATGAGAAACCGACCGGAATCGTCCGCGACGACCGGTATCTGGCCCATCATATGGGTCCGGAACACCCCGAGTCTCCCGGGCGGCTGGAAGCCATCCACGACATGCTCGACCGGGAACCCGGTCTGCCTTTGAAAAAGATCGAAGCGCGGCTGGCGACGCGGGAGGAAATCGAGGCCGTCCACGCCCACGAGTACTGCGGATATGTCGCCTCCACGGAAGGCCGTGACTACGTGCCCCTCGATCCGGACACCGCGGCGACGGCCCGGACGTTCGAGACCACCTTGCTGGCCGCGGGCGGCGTCCTCGAGGCGGCCGACACCGTCCTGCGGGGCGAAGCGGCCAATGCCGTGGCCTTGGTCCGGCCGCCCGGCCATCACGCGGAATACAACCAGGCCAAGGGTTTCTGTTTCTTCAATAACATCGCCGTCGCCGCCGAACATCTCCTCAAAACTCGCGGCCTTTCGCGCGTCCTGGTCGCGGACTGGGACCTCCACCACGGCAACGGCACCCAGCACACCTTCTACGCCCGGCGGGACGCGCTTTTCTTTTCCACCCACCAGTTCCCCTTCTACCCGGGGACCGGGTCCCGGGATGAGACGGGCCGGGGCGAGGGCGAGGGGTTCACCGTCAACGTGCCTCTGCGGCCGGGCAAGATGGACGGGGACTACCGGTTCCTTTACCGCAACCTACTCGGCCCCGTGGCCGAGGCCTTCAATCCGGAATTCATCCTGGTTTCGGCCGGCTTCGACATCGGGTCCGGCGATCCGCTGGGCGGAATGTGCGTCTCCGCCGATGGCTTCGCCGCGCTGGCCGCCGAGGTCAAGTCCCTGGCCGAGAGGCTCTGCCGGGGAAGGCTGGTTCTCGTTCTCGAAGGCGGCTACGACCGGACGATCCTGGCCGATGGTGTTCAGGCCGTCCTGCGGCAATTGACGGGAAGCGCCCTTCCGCCAAAATTTCCAGCCGAGCCGTCGCCCGAGACACGGAAGGAAATCCAGCCCGTCCTCGACATTCAAAGACGCTTCTGGCCGTTTTGAAACGGACGAATTTTCATTCAATTTACGGCCGATTGGGAGAGGCCGCCAGAGTGTCAAATGTCCTTTTTCGGGGACAATAAATCCGGTTCGGGCTTCGATAGACAGGCTGAAAAATTGGCATAATAATTGCATACAGAGAGATTGTAAGGAGAAAGGCCATGAAAAGAGTTCTGTCGCTTGCAATCAGCATAGCCGTTTTGGCCGGCTTCATGGCCGCCCAGGACAAAGGACAACCGACCAAATATGCGAACAATTCGTTCGCCCGGGTCAGCTATCTTTCCGGCGGCACTTTTATCCAAAGGTCGCAGGATCTCGGATATGAAGACGCCGAAATCAACACGCCCATCGCCGAGGGCGACCGGATCGGGACGACCGACGGGAGGATGGAAATCTATCTCGGCCGCCGGACGTATGTCCGGCTCGATGAGGACACCAAGATCGACTTTACGTCCCTTCCCCGCCGCGACCGCAGCCAGATCCGCCTGCGCCAATGGGCCGGTCACATCTATATCGATGCGGGCGATCTGGAACGGGAAAAGGCCATCGAGATCCTGACGGACGACGCCACATTCTACGTCCTCGACAAGGGACTTTACCGAATCAACATCCAGGAAAATGGGGGGACGGAAATTCTGGTCTTCCAAGGCACGATCGAGGCGGCCGGGGCCGACGGCTCGATGCTGGTCAAGGGCGCGCAGCGCCTTGCCCTGGCCGAGGGGCGCTTCGACGGCCGCCCGTCGGCGTTCTTCGCCGCCTCCTCGGAGGATGGATTCGACAAATTCAACGCCGCCCGCTCGGCCGCCGTCAACCACCAGCTGGCCCGGCGGCATCTGTCGGGCGACCTGTCCGATTTCGAGTCCGAGCTTGACGAATACGGCGATTGGGCCGACTCTCCGGATTTCGGGAGCGTCTGGATCCCTCGCGGGATGGGCCCGGATTGGCGTCCGTATTCCATGGGCCGCTGGATGTGGCTGCCGATGGCCGGCTGGAGCTGGCTCCCCTATGAGCCGTGGGGCTGGGGCCCGTTCCATTACGGCCGTTGGCAATGGGCCATGAATTGGGGCTGGTACTGGATCCCCATGGACGTCTGGGGCCCGGCCTGGGTCGACTGGTGGTGTGATTTCGATTTCTTCGGATGGGCCCCGTTGAGCTACTGGGGTTACCCCGGCATCCTCTTCAACAACCGCTACTACGGGCGCGGCTGGGACGGGGGCTATCCGTACTATTCCCGGGCCCTGACCGTCGTGCGCAAGGACCAGCTCCAGGACCGAAACATCCATGGGATCGCGATCGGCGAAGAGGGCTTGAAATCCCTGGGCAAGATCACCATGTCGTCGCATTTCCCGGATGTCCGTCCGATCGCCAGGCCCGGCGTCGGGATGGAATCCCTCGATGGCGGGCGCTCCATCGTCCGCAGGGGCGACGTCCGCGCCAAGGGCGAAGCGGTCCAGTCGGGCGCCACGGCCAAGACCGGCGAACGGAGGATCCGCAAGAGGGACGATGAAACCTCGTCCTACAGATCGCTGGGGACCGCTTATCACCGCTATTCGTACGGGAGCGCTTCGTCGTCCTCTTCTTCTGCGAAAGGATCGTCCTCGTCCGGCAGCAAGACGACGTCGCGCAGCGGTTCCTCGTCACGGGGAAGTTCAGGCGGATCGCGTTCCTCGGGAGGCAGCGGCCATCGCCGTTGAGCCGATTCCTTCTCAAGGGACGGCTTCGGCCGTCCCTTTTTTTTGCCTCCTTCTAGCGGTTTTCCCTGGCCACTCCCCCCGTGGCGTAGTCGAACGTCAGGAGATGGTCTTCGAAGGTGCAATAGCGGGAGGGGATATTGCCCATTCCTTCCTGGAACGCCTCCATGAAACGCCATTTGCAGATCGGAGCGGCCAGAAGGCCGGTCATGCGGTCGATGGGGATGAAGACAATGTTCGGGGGGACTTCGAATTCCTCGGCCGCGACCTCGGTGTTCGTGTCCTTGGCCTTCTTTTTCTCGGCCTCGATCAGGGCCCGGAAGAAATCCATCCAGATGGGCAGGGCGGCGACAGCGCCCTGCTCGCCAGGGCCTAGTTTTCTGTTGTCGTCGTGGCCGACCCAGACGCCGGCGCAGAGAGACGGCGAAAAGCCGATGAACCAGGCATCGGTGTAGTTGTCCGTCGTCCCCGTCTTGCCGGCCAAAGGCTTGTCGGCCAGCAGGGGGGCGGCCAGCTGGCCTGTGCCGCGCTGGACGACGCCCTCCATCATGTAGGTCATGAGATAGGCCGTCTGGGGCGAAATGACGTCCTCGGATTCAATCTTGGTTTCCTCCAGGATGTTGCCTTCCCGGTCCTCGATGCGGCCGATGAAATAGGGCTTCACCCGCACGCCCTTGTTGGGAAAGACGGAATAGGCCGAGACGAGCTCGATCAGCTTCATATCGAATGCGCCCAGGGCCAGGGACATATAGGGATAGATCGTCGTCGAGATGCCGAAGCGCTTGATGGTATCGACCCCCGTCTGGGGCGAGATCTGCTGGAGGACGCTGGCCGTGGGCACATTCCGCGACTGCTCCAGGCCCATGCGCAGAGTCACTGTTCCCTTATACTCGCGATCATAGTTCTTCGGCGACCAGGTCTCGTGCGACCACTTGTCCTCAAAATCGGTGGGCTCATCGCGCAGCCGGGAGGCGGGGGTGAAGCCATTCTCAAGAGCACCCGTATAGATCATGGGTTTGATCGCCGAGCCGGCTTGGCGGGCCGTCTGAAGGGCCCGGTTGAGCTGGGTCCGGCCGAACGAAAAGCCCCCGATCATGGCCTTGATTTCCCCTGTTTGGGGCACGACGGCCAGGAAGGCGCCCTCGGCCAGCGGCTCCTGATCGAGCGAGGCCGTGAATTCCTTCTTGGCCGCGTCCACGGTCTTGACGGAGACCTTGATCAGGTCGCCGGGCTTGATCAGCTTGTCCATCTGGCGGGTCCCGGTCCAGCGCTCGATATCGTCGTTCTTGACCAATCCCGCATAGGACTTGATTCGGGTTTTGGCCTCCTTCTTGGTCACGCTCAGGACCACGGCGTCTTCGTAATCGCCCGGGTCCAGTCGAGGCAGATACCAGGATTTGAGCCAGTAATCTTCGAACGTCCGGCCGCTAGTCTGGAAGTCCTTGTCATCGGACAGATTTTTCTTGTCTTTCCTCCAGCCGCGGCGCTTGTCCAAGTCGCGCAATCCCTTGGCCAGGGCGGCCTCGGCGAATTTCTGGTAGGCGGGGTTGAGCGTGGTGTAGACCTTGAGCCCGCCCTTGTAAAGGGCCCCGTCGCCATAGTTGGCCGCCAGATAGCGGCGGACCTCTTCGAAGAACGTGGCCCCGAAATCGGCGTCCTCGCGCCCCTGGGGCAGGACGGCCAAGGGCTTCTTGCGAGTCTCCTCGAGCTGGGCCTGGGTGATGTATTTTTCCTCGGCCATACGGGCCAGGACGTGGTTGCGCCGCTCCAGGGTCAGCTCCGGATGAAGGTAGGGCGAATACCCCTGGGGCCAGCGAAAGATCCCGGCGATCAGGGCGGATTCCTCCAGGGCCAGATCCTTGACGCTCTTGCCGAAAAAGAGGTTGGCGGCGGCCTCCACGCCGTAGGCCCCGTGCCCGAGGTAGAACTGGTTGCAGTACATCTCGAAGATCTTTTCCTTGGCGTATCGCTTCTCGACCTGGACGGACAGGACCCATTCGGTCAGCTTCCGGTGGAGCGTCTGCTGGCGGTATAAAAGGAGATTTCGGACGAGCTGCTGGGTGATCGTGCTCCCGCCTTGGAGCTTGCGGCTGCGGAACACGTTGAAAAGGTTTTCGCGGACGGCCCGCATGATCCCCCGGATATCGACTCCTTTGTGTTTGAAGAAACGGGGGTCCTCGGTGGCCAGGATGGCCTGCTTCAAGAGCTCCGGAATCTGCTCATAGGTGATGACGATCCGCTTTTCCGTTCCGATCTCCTTGACCACCTTCCCGTCGTCGGCGTAGATCGAGGTCAACAAGCTGGGCGAGAATTTCTCCAGCTCGGAGACGTCGGGCAGCCCCTGTTTGACGGCGAAATAGGCCCCTGTCAGGCCGCCCAGAAGGAGGGCGGTGGAGAAAAGCCCGGCTACGAGCAGATGCTTGAAAAGCTTTTTTTTATCGGTCTTGACGATGCGGATGATCCATTTTTTCCGGGCGTCGCTCATGATCGGAGATGATAGCAGAACGGCCCATTTTCTTCAAAGTCAGGGCCAGGATCTCGGCGCCCAGATCGCGCTTCCCGCGGCCCGCGTCGAGATGGACGAACCGGCGTCCCCGGAAGCCGCCGAAGATGCGCCTCACTTTGCGCAGGTATCCCTCCCGCTCAAAGAGGACGTCGCGGCTCTTTCGTCCCCGGATCCGGCCCAATCCCCGGGCGGCCGGGAGATCCAGGATGAAAACCAGGTCGGGCCTGGGGGCGAACCTCTCGTTCAAGCGCCGGATCCGGGCCGGATCGATCCCCTTGGCGCCCTGATAGGCGACGGTCGAAAAGTAATACCGGTCGAGAATGATGGCCCGGCCCCGTTCCAGGTCCGGGCCGATGTTTTTTTCCACGTTCTCTTTTCGATCGCGGAGAAAGAGGTCGAGCTCCTGGGCGGGAGTCAGGGACCCGGCCCGTTTGGCCTTGGTCCGGATCTCCCGGCCCCACCGTCCCCGGGTCGGCTCCCGCAAGGAGACCGCGTCGATCCCCCGCGCCCGAAGCCGGCGCAGGAGCATCCGGGCCTGGGTCGATTTCCCGGCCCCGTCGATGCCTTCGATGACGAACAAAAAGCCTTTCTTCTCCATGGATCTTCCATGATAAATGCCGGTTCGAAAAAATGCAACTTTTAGGCGGCCGCGGCCGTTAAGAAGGACTGTGGCCTATTCCACCGGTGCAAGATTGAATTTTTTGAGGGGATATGCTATCCTGAAAATCCGATTTCGGACAGCAGAGAACCGATCGTCGACAATACAGCCATGGAGGACGGTGCAATGAAGAAGTTCGTTTGGATATCGCTCGCCAGCTTCATCCTGGGGATTCTGGCCGCCGGCTACGTGTTCATCGTCATGCCGGAGAAAAAAGCCGAGGTCAAAAGTTTCTTGGACGGTCCGGCCACTCCCCTGGGCGGCGCCCTGTTCGCCCAATCGGAAGCTTCCAAGCCGGATCTCGATTTCGTCCGCATCTCGGACAAGGTCGGGCCCGCCGTCGTCAAGCTCGAATCGGAGCGCATCGAAAAAGCCGGGACCGTTCAGGGTTCCCCGGACGAAGGCAGCCCTTTCGACGACTTCTGGAACCGTTTTTTCAACAACCCCAACCAGCGCCGCCAGGACACCCGGGTGACCGTCCAGGGAACGGGATTCATCGTCAGCCCGGACGGGTATATCATCACCAACAACCACCTGGCCGAAAAATCGGAAAAGCTCACGGTCACCCTGGTCGGGGGCGAGAATTTCCGGGCCAAGGTCGTAGGCACCGACCCTCAGACCGACCTGGCCCTGATCAAGATCGAGGGCCAGAATCTGCCGATCGTCGAGCTGGGCGATTCGAGCAAAGTCCGGGTCGGTGAATGGGTCTTGGCCATCGGCAACCCCTTGGGCATGGAGCATACGGTCACGGCCGGCATCGTCAGCGCCAAAGGGCGCCAGCTGGGCGTAGGCGGCAACGTTCCGACCTACCAGGACTACATCCAGACGGACGCCGCCATCAACCGCGGCAACTCGGGCGGCCCGCTCGTCAACATGAAGGGCGAGGTCATCGGCATCAACAGCAACATTCTGACCCCCACCGGCGGCAGCATCGGCATCGGCTTCGCCATCCCTTCCAACCTGGCCAAAAAAGTCGTCGCCCAGCTCAAGGAAAAAGGCAAGGTCGTGCGCGGCTACCTCGGCATCTACCCCAAGGACATCGACGACGACACCAGGGACGCCCTGAAGCTCAAGGACAAGCACGGCGCCCTGATCAATTCGGTCGAGGCGGGCACTCCGGCGGCCAAAGCCGGATTGAAGCAGTACGACGTCGTCATCGGCATCAACGGCCAGGACGTCAAGGACCAGAATGACCTGCGCTTTAAAATCGCCGACGTCCAGCCCGGCACCAAAGTCGAGCTCCGCATCATCCGCGACGGGAAGGTCATGACCCTGACGGCGATCGTGGCCGAGCTCGAAGCCGCGGCCCAGCGCCAAACCCAGCTCAAGCCGGGCAAGGACGTCGGCATTACGGTGACCGAGCTGACCGCGGCCACCGCCCGCCGCTACGGCTACCGCAGCCGGGAAGGCCTTCTCATCACCGACGTGGCCCAGGGCAGCGAAGCCGAGAGCAAGGGCTTGGAAGCCGGCGACATCCTCCTGGAAGTGAATCGGGCCAAGGTCTCGGCGGTCGACCAATGGGACAAGATCCTCGAGAAGGCCCCGGCCGGGACCGTCCTGATGCTGCTGATCCGCCGCGAAGGCGACGGCCAGGCCCAGGACTTCATCGTCACCGTCCGGATTCCTTAAGTGAAGTTCAGCAAATTCCATGCCCTGGGCAACGATTTTCTGATCGTCGATCAGGATGAGGTCGCCGATTTCACCGATCACGCCGGCCTGGCCCGGGCGATCTGTGAACGACATACCGGCGCCGGGGCCGACGGTCTGATCCTCATTTCGATCAAGAACGCGCCGAAGGGCGAAGTCAGCTTCCGCATCTTCAACGCCGACGGCTCCGAGGCCGAGATCTCGGGCAACGGCCTGCGCTGCGCGGCCGCCTACCTCTTCGCCCAGGGGCGGATCGACGGCGACACGGCCGTCTTTCTGACCGGCACGGGGTCCCGCTCCTGCCGGCTGATCGAGAGCCGCGGCAGCCGCTTCACCGTCCGCATCGAGATGGGCGTACCCAGGCTGGCCGCCGCGGAGATCCCCTTCGACGACGGGCGTCCGCACGACCGGATCATCGATTATCCCCTGATGATCAACCGCAAGGTTCACCCGGTCACGCTCGTATCCATGGGCAACCCCCATTGCGATGTTTTCGTCGACCAGATGCCGACCCGCATCGAATGGCAGGAGATCGGGAGGGAGATCGAGATCCACCCCTTCTTCCCCAACCGGACCAACGTCGAGTTCGTCAAGCTCCTCGGCCGGGGGGACATCGAGGTCGTTTTCTGGGAGCGGGGCGTGGGCGAGACCCTGTCCTCGGGAAGCGGTTCCTGCGCCGCCGCCGTCGCCGCCATTCTCAAAGGCTACGTGGACCGCCAGGTCAAGGTCAAGACGGCCCTCGGCGCGCTGCTCGTGGAATGGGCCGCGGAAAGCGAGCCGGTCTATCAGACCGGGCCGGCCGAATTTTCGTATGTCGGCTCGTTCCTGCGGAAATAGAAACGGCGGTTTCGCGGCCAAGCCTTGAAATGCTCATAGCCGCGGGCCGGCAGAGGCCTTCGCCGGCCATCCTCACCGACGGCGTAAACCCCCGTCTTTTCGATGATCCGCCCGATGCGGGCCAGGGGAACGCGGCGGCCGAGGACCTCTAAAGCGGCCGCGTTCCGCCGAGACGGCCGGGCGGTGAAAAGCAATTGGAAATCCTCTCCCCCGTTCAGGGCGTAATGCCGAATTCCGTCTCCGCCCCAGGCCCGCATTCCCGCCGAGAGGGGGATCGCGGCGGGATCGATTTCCGCTCCGGCTCCGCTCTCCTCGCTGAGATGGCGGAGGTCGACGGAAAGTCCGTCGCTGATGTCGATCATGGCCGAAACGAGGCGGCGCCGGGCCAACTCGCGGCCCAGGGCGAGCCGGGGCGAGGGATCGAGAAAGGCCTTCACGAGTGCGGCTTTCGGCCCGCGGCCGCCGGGCGCGGCGCCGCCGTTGATCAAGGCGAATCCCAAAGCGGCGTCCCCGAGCGTTCCCGAAACGTAAATGCCGTCCCCGGGCCGGGCCCCGCCCCTGGTCACCAGCGGCTCCCCTTCGCCGGTCAGAGTCACGGAAATGACGATTTCACGGGATCGAGAGACGTCCCCCCCGATCAAATCGACGCCATAATCCAGGGCTGCGGCGGCGAATCCGTTCAGAAATGCGCGGATCCAGCTCAGGGAAAGGTTCCCCGGCAGGCCGAGGCCCAGGAGCGCGGCCCGGGGCGTCCCGCCCATGGCCGCGATGTCCGACAGGTTCACCGACAGACTCTTGCGGCCGATGAAAAAAGGGGGGTGGCGATCGCGATAGAAATCCACGTCCTCGATCAGGAGATCTTTGGTCAGAATCAAGGGCTTCCGGCCCGCCCGCAGGACGGCCGCGTCATCGCCGATGCCTAAAATGACGTTTTTCCCCCGGGCCGGAAAGGCCTTTCTGATCAGATCGATGAGCCCGCGTTCCCCCAGGTCCTGAACCGTGCGGATTTTCAATTGCGGCCAAAATATATAAAAGAAATCGGATGGGCGGCCGCCAGATGCCCCTGTCGTTTATACGATTGAAATTTCCGGCGATTCGGGAGGCCCGGGGCAAAACCCGTGCGACGACTGAGCGGGCATGGATTTTCGCCGCAGGCGAAAAGAGCGAAGGAGGCGCGTCGGAGCGGATTTTCCTCGCCGGGGAAAATCCGCGCGCTTTGACCCGGGCCTCCCGAGTCGCCGGAACACCGGCATCCATCCCTCATTTTATTTTTTCCGCGTCTTGACCAGCGCCGCCTTGAGAACCTCGTTGATCTCCTCGACGAAGATGAACTCCATCTCCTTCTTGACGACCTTGGGAATGTCGATGAGGTCTTTGCGATTGGCCGCGGGCAGGATCATGCGCGGCAAGCCCGCCCGTTGCGCGGCCAGGACCTTCTCCTTGACCCCGCCGATCGGCAGAACGTTGCCGCGGAGGGTGATCTCCCCCGTCATGGCCGTATCCCAGCGGACCTTGGTGTTGGTGCAGGCCGAGATCAGGGCGGTGGCCATGGTGATGCCCGCGGAAGGGCCGTCCTTGGGAATGGCCCCTTCCGGGATATGGATATGGAAATCGTTCTGGGAGAAGATCTTGGGGTTGATGCCCAGGGCCTTGGCGTGGGCCCGGGCGTAGCTGAGCGCGGCGTGGGCCGACTCCTTCATGACCTCGCCCAGGGAGCCGGTCAGCAGCAATCCGCCCTTTCCGGACATCATCATGGCCTCGACGAAGAGAATCTCGCCTCCCGTCTCCGTCCAGGCCAATCCCGTGGTTACGCCGACCTGGTCCTTCTTTTGGACCTGATCCTTGAAGATCTTAGGAGGACCGAGGTACTGTTCCACATTCTGAGAGGTGATCTTGTGCAGCTTGCGCTTGCCCTCGGCCACCTTCCGGGCGGTCTTACGGCAGACCGCGGCGATCTCGCGCTCCAGATTTCGCACGCCCGCTTCGCGCGTGTACAGGGCGATGATCTTCTTGATGGCGCCGCCGGTCACGTCGATGAGCTTGATGCTCAGGGCGTTTTCCCGGACCTGCTTGGGGACGAGATGTTGGAGGGCGATCTGGAGCTTTTCTTCCTCCGTGTAGCCGGGAAGCTGGATGACTTCCATGCGGTCGCGGAAGGCCGGCTGGATCGGATCGAGCAGGTTGGCCGTGGTGATGAACATGACCTTGGACAGGTCGAAGGGGACTCCGAGGTAATGGTCGCGGAAGCTGTTGTTCTGCTCCGGGTCGAGGACTTCGAGGAGGGCCGAGGACGGGTCGCCCCGGAAATCGGCCCCGATTTTGTCCACCTCGTCCATCATGAAGACGGGGTTGTTCGAGCCGGCCCGCCGCAGGCTCTGGATGATCCGGCCGGGCAGGGCGCCGACGTACGTCCGCCGGTGCCCGCGGATCTCGGCCTCGTCGCGCACGCCGCCCAGGGAGATGCGGATGAATTCGCGGCCCAGGGCCCGGGCGATCGACCGGCCCAGGGACGTCTTGCCCACGCCCGGAGGGCCGACGAAGCACAGGATGGGCCCCTTAATGGTCTTAGACAGGCTGCGCACGGCCAGGTATTCGAGGATGCGCTCCTTGACCTTGTCCAAACCGTAGTGATCGTCGTCCAGGATCTTCTTGGCCTTGCGCAGGTCCAGGTTGTCGACCGTGCTTTTGTTCCAGGGCAGGGTGAACATCCAGTCCAGGTAGTTGCGGACGACCGTCGTCTCGGCGGATTCGGGATGCATCTGGGCCAGGCGGCTGATCTGTTTCTCCAGCTCCTCGCGGACTTCTTCGGTCACCTTGAGCTTCTTCAGCTTGTCCTGGTAGCCCTTGATCTCCTCCTGGAGCTCGTTGCCCTCACCCAGTTCCTTCTGGATGGCTTTCATCTGCTGACGCAGGAAGTACTGGCGCTGCATCTTGTCCATCTCGCCCTTGGCCTCGGTGCTGATCCGGGACTGGACGTCGAGCAATTCCAGCTCCTTGGCCAGCAGATCGTGGACCTTTTTCAGACGCTGGGCGGGGTCGGCGATCTCCAGAATGTCCTGGGCCTCGGGGACTTTGAGCTCGAGGTTGGCCGCCGTCAGGTCGGCCAGGCGGCCCGGTTCCTCCACATTGGTGGCGATGATCAGGACTTCGGGAGGGATGGATTTTCCCAGTGAAGCCGCTTTCTCCAGCCCGGACCGGACGTTGCGGACGAGGGCTTCGCTCTCCAGGGTCTTTTCGGCCTCGTCCGGCTCCGTCAGGACTCCGACCTGGGCGACCATGTGCCCGTTGTCCTCTTCGTAGCTCTCCACGCGGGCCCGGGTCAGGCCCTGGGCCAGGATCCGGATCCGGCCGTCCGGAAGCTTCAACATGCGCATGATCAGGGCGACCGTGCCCATGTCGTACACTTCGTCGCGCTTGGGATCCTCCGTCTCCATGTCCTTCTGGGTCAGGAGAAGGATCATGCGGTGCGAGGACAGCGCGGCGTCGATGGCCGCCTTGGATTTCTCCCGGCCCACAAACAAGGGAACGATCATATAAGGGAAGACGACGATATCGCGCAGCAGCAGGACCGGCAGCTTGGCCGGGATGTTGAGCTTCTGCTCGCGATCCTCGACGACCTCTTCGATCGGGCTGTCGGCCTGGGGATCTTTCTCAGCCATGTTTTCCTCCGCCGGATTCCGCGCCGCGCTGGATCCGGACCACTTTATCCTTGATTCGTGTCGGTTTGAGCTTCCGCAGGACGACGGTCAGGACGCCGTTCTCCAGGGTCGCCTTGGCCCGGTCCGTTTGGACGGCCGCGGGCAGGGCCAGAACCCGGCGGAAAGCCCCGTATTCGCGCTCCAGCCGGAGGTATTTGGCCGAGGCGGGGGCGGCGTCCTCGCGCTTCAGGCCCTTGAACTCGATCCGGCTGGAATGGAGGGCGATGAGCAGGTCTTCGATGGCCATGCCCGGCGCTTCCCCTATGATGACGATGTCCTTTTCCGTTTCTAAAACATCCAGGGGCAGGACCCATCCCCGGTCCAGGCCGAGCATCTCCCGCCTCTCGGACAGGACTTCGCTCAGCAAACGGTGGATCTCGCTTTCGATCTTGTACGTCCGGATGACCGGAATGATTTTTTTCATCATCTTCGTCGTCTCTGATGGGGCCGGCCCGGCCGGCGCCCGAAATGGGACAAGACGTTATTAAATAATGCCCGAAGTCCGATTTGTCAAATCCGGGGGATGATCCCCCGTCACTTCTCCAGAAGCAGGGACTCCAGCTCGTGCTTGAACTCCATGACGTCGCGGAACTCCCTGTAGACCGAGGCAAACCGGACATAAGCGACCTTGTCCAAATCGCGGAGCCGCTCCATGACCAGCTGGCCGACGTCGGAGGCTTTCATTTCCTTGTCCGGCCGCTCCTGGAGCTTGGCCTCGATCTCCTCCACGATTTCCTCCAGCTTGCTCATGGCGATGGGCCGCTTTTCGCAGGCCTTCATCAGGCCCTTGAGGAGCTTTTGGCGGTCGAACATCTGACGCGAACCGTCTTTCTTGACAATCATATAGGGGATTTCTTCGACCTTTTCGTAGGTGGTGAAACGCCGACGGCAGGCCTCGCATTCCCGGCGCCGACGGATGGAAATTCCCTTCTTGCTCTCCCGGGAATCGATGACCCTGCTCTCGACGTGTCCGCAGAAGGGGCATCTCATGGTTTCCCCTGGCCGCCCAGCTTTTTCAGTTGGAACATGCTGAGCCCCTCTTTCCAAAGAATAATATATCCGATCAAGCAGTTCAGGACAAGCTGAAGGGCGTGGACGACCGTCGTGTAACCGACGGCCTGATTGGGATTCATCCCCAGCAGGTAGACCAGGCCCATTTTACTGAAATAATCGTAGCCGCCGACCATCCCCGGAGTGGGGATGGAAGCGCCCACGGCGGTGACGAAGATATAAGGGAACAGGGCCACGAAGGGGGCCTCGAAGCGAAAGGCGAAGAGGCAGATCCAGTAGGTCAGGATGATGCTGAGCCAGACGACGACGCCCAGGAAAAGATAGATCAGGAAGTTCCCCATATTGTGAAAAATCTTCAATCCGTCCGTGAATTCCTGGATCAGGTGAAAGACGGGATCGAACACTCTTTTTGGAAGGAACTTGAGCAGCCGGGCCGCCACGGCCAGGGCTTTGTCCTTGTAAAAATAAAACAGCAGAATGACGATGAGCAATCCGGTCGCCGTGGCCAGCCCTATGGCGCCCCAAAGATAGACAAGAGAGAATCCCTCGGCTTGGACACGGATCCCGGCCCCGAAAAACGGCCGGCCGAGCAGGAAAAAGGCCAGGAGGAAACACATCGTGAAAATGTCGAAGATGCGCTCGACGACGACCGTTCCGACGACGAAGCCCGGCCGCATGTTCTCTTTGCGGGCGACATAAAGGGGCTTGATCAACTCGCCCAGACGGCCCGGAAAGATGTAGGTGACCATGAATCCGACTGCGTTGCCGGCCCATAGGTTATAGAAGCGGACGTCTTTTTTTTCATAATGGAGCAGATATTTCCAACGATAGCCGCGGACGAAGAGATGGATCGGCGTGATCAGGACGGCCGGGGCGACCCAGCGCCAGTCGATGGCCCCCAGGTAGCCGGCGACCTCGCGCCAATTCACGCTGCGGGCGAAAAAAAACAGAAAAACCCCCGTCAGGAGGGACACGGCGGCGAGTCGGATCCACGTTTTCTTGGCCATGAGCGGCGTCATCGTATCACGCGAAAACGGGGTGTGCAAGATGCCCGGGTTTTCACGAAAACGGGCTTGATAAATTCTTCGGGTTCACTATAATAGCGTTTCCGCGGTTGGGAAGTCGTCCAACGGCAGGACTCATGACTCTGGATCATGAAATCAAGGTTCGAATCCTTGCTTCCCAGCCACCTGAGATTCCCCGGCCCGGCATTCGACAACCCGCCGTTCATTCAGTCATAATAGGCCCGCTTGGAAAGAAGAGAGTCCGAGTCGGTCCTCGTTTCTTTTCCGGCGAATGCTCGATCCGCCGCCGCGGGGCCTCCGATCGACTCGGGACCGCGACGCTCTTCATCGACAAGGGGGGAAATGTCATCGATGAAACGGGCCAGATGGTTCCTCGGATTGGGGTTCGTCCTGGGCGTTTTCCGGTTCCCGGCCGCGGGACAGACCGTGCCGCAAAGCGGAGGGCCGCCCGTCCCGCCCCCGATCGTCCACACGCCGCCGGCCCGATTCACGCCGGGGGATAAGCTCAGGATCACGGCCACGGCGGCGGCCGAAACGGCGTCGATGACCTTTTATTTCCGCATCCCCGGCGTCGCCGATTTCCAGGCGCGGCCGATGGTCAAGAACGGCCCGGCGGACTTCGTCTTCGAGCTCGATACCGCGATCCTGACGGCCGCGCAGCTTGATTATTATCTCGAGGCCGAAGCCAAAGACGGGAAGGCCACCTTTCCCGCGGCCGCGCCGGCCCAGACATTCGCGGTCTCGGCCTCGGGCGGAGAAGCGCCGCCGACCATCCCCCAGAACCTTCCCTCGCCCCAGACGGAAGAATCCAAGTTTCCGTTCCACGCCAACGGCAGCCTGCAGCACAGCTTCTCCGGCGGAACCGGGGCGGCGGCCCCCGCGCCGGCGCCCCAGACGGAGCCCTCCTCTTCACCGACATCGTCGCAGTCGGGCTTCAATTCAAGTCCTCCGGCCGCGCCCCCCGCCGCGCAGAACGGGAACCTCCAAATCGCCTTCGGTTCCCAGCCGGCGTCCGGATTCGGGACCATGATCAACGCCAACACGAGCCTAACCGACCACCCGCTCCCCGGCGCGGGCCGCGTCGATCTCTCCAGCATGAATGTGGCCGTTTCGCTGGACGGGCACGTCCTGAGGGCCGGCGATCTCAATATCAATGAATCGGAATTTTCCGCCTTCGGCTTCGGCCGGCGCGGTGTCGAATATGCCTTCGACAACCATAAGCTCTACCTCCACGCCTTCGACGTCACGACCCAGCAGCTCATGGGTTTCAAGGGGCTGGGCATCCCCCCGAGCGGCTCCAGCCTGATGGGCGCGGCCGCCGGATTCAGCCTCTTTCAACAGGCGTTCACCCTGCGGGCCATCGCCCTGACCGGGAAGGATGATCCCGCCCTGGCCGCGAATGTCGTCGGATCGCAGGTCCTACAGAGCCGCCAGGGCAGCGTCCTGGCCCTGACCCAGGAGACGAAGCTCTTCGGAAACGCTTTGGATTTGAAGGCCGAATTCGCTCACAGCTCATACGACCCGGACCTGAACGACGAGTCCGCGGCAAGGCCGGACAACGCCTGGAGCGCCGGAGGAACCCTCAGCCTGGGGACCTTGACGCTCGGCACGATCTACCGGTCCATCGGCCGCAACTACAATTCGATCGGGCTCCAATATATGGCCGATGACCGCCGCGGCTGGGATTCGAATCTCCTGCTCCAGTTGGGGATCCTCAGCCTGCAGGGTCAGCTGACCGTCCAACATGACAACGTCGACGGGGACCCGGACCTTCCCACGACCAAGGCCCTGGGGGCCGGCCTCAGCCTGAACCTGGCCGCTTCGCAGATGATCGGTCTCAGTGTCGGCTACCGCCTGACCGACCAGACGACCCGCCAGGGCGCTCTGGAAACCGAAGGCCAGGACATGACGGCCAACGAGATCTCGGCCGGAATCAATCTGACCCTTTCGCCGTCGGCCTCGCTCAACCTGGCCTTGACCGACTCCGCCCTGCGGAGCCCCTCCAGCCCGGCCGCCGATACGGTCGGCCTGACTTTGAATATCGGCGGTTCGTTCCGGGCCGGCGAATGGCTGGTGCTCATGCCCACGTTCGGGTTGACCCGCTCCAAGAACGACCTCAGCGGAGCGGTCGATACGACGCTGAGCGCCATGGTCTCGGGGGAAGTCTTCCTGCTCCCCAAGGTTCTATCCCTGCTCCTGACCGGCTCCTTCAACCGCATGGAAATGTCGGTCCTGTCGTTGAACAAGTCCACGGATGTCGTCGGCGGAATCAATTTCTACTTGGGCCAGATCATCCATGTGAACAACCTTCTTTTGACCATCCGCGGCGACTATCGCAGGAACGACATGTCCGGAATGCGGACCAACGATTCCCGGATCCTGGCCCAGACCGATTTCGCTTTCTAAGGAGAGACCCCGATGCCGCGCCAAATTTTCCTGTTCGCCGCCGCGGCGCTTCTGGCTGCCGTCCCCGCTTTGGCCGCCGTTCACATGTCGCCCAGTCAGCCCAACGCCGACCAGGCCGTGACGTTCAGCCTGACCGTGTCGAGCGGGATGATCGTTGCCGGTTCGGTGTCCTGGAATTTCGGCGATGGAACCACCGCCGCCGGCCCGTCCGTCGTCCAAAAAACCTACGCGGCGGCCGGGACTTACGCCGTCAGCGTCCGGTATCGGGTCGTCTTTATAGGATCCAATATGCCGGCTCCGGTCACCGAGACCCAGACCGTCACGGTGATCGAACGCCGGCGGATCGTCTGTCTGACGCCGGCCCCGATGATCGGTCAGCCGGTTTCCTTTATTGCTTCGAATTTCTTTTCCGCGTCCATCCAATGGAATTTCGGCGACGGCACGCCCGCCGTGCTCGGCGGGCCGTCCGTCGGCCACGCCTATGCCAGGCTCGGAAAATTCCTGGTCACGGCCAGGGACTTCGGTGGCCGGGGATTGTCGGCCATTACCACCGATGTCTCGCTCGGCGTCGATCTCTCCAAGCGGCGCATCACCTATGCCCCGCCGCAGCCGGCGGCCGGGTTCCCGGTGACGCTCACGGGAACGGGCTTCTATACCGCCGAGATCCTCTGGAGCTTCGGTGACGGTCAAAAGCCGGTGAGCGGGATGACGACGATCGCCCACACGTTCGACAAGCCGGGGAAATACACCGTCCAGGCCTGGGACTGGAACGGACAGGCCGGCGGCCCCACGTCCGTGCTCGTTCCCGTCACCGAGCCCACCGGATTGCGCTCGGCCTTCCAGATTTCGGTCCTTCAGCTCCGCTTCAAGGACGGCCTGTCCTACAACGTCGTCCCTCAAGGCTACTCCACGCTGACGGCCTTTGCGGACATCAAGTACGAGGGCACCGGGCTTTTCCAGGCCCAATGGCTGCTCGACGGGATGCCCTTCCGCTCCGTCTCCCAGGCCCTGGCCGCGGCCCAGTCGACGACGCTCGATACGGGCCGGACGCCGGGCCTGCCCACCCTGTTGACCGGGATGCACGAGGTCAGCCTCCGCATCCTGGCGCCGGACGTCGGGTTCGCGATCCCGGTCATCCGCTATTTCGTCTCCGCCGACACGGGCCTGCCGCCGGAACGCGGCCTGGACCTGAACGTGGAGACGGCGGAAGGACTCCACGGCATCGATTGCGACCTGACGATGGGCGAATTGCGGGTCGCGGCAGGGCGCTATTTCATCCTTCACGGAAAGATCCAGTCGAGCCTCCCTCGAGCGGTGGGAATCGGGCTCCTGCGCATCCACCTGGGGGCCGACCTCATCGACCAGCAGATCGTCCGGGGCCTGGCGTCGGGCGAAGTCCGGGCTTTCAGCACTTCGGCCCGCAATCCCTCGCCCGAAGCCAGGACGCTCTATATCACCCTGTACGACATCACCGACCCGGCCGCGCCGCGGCTGCTCGCGCTCCAGAAAATCACCGTCCGCTCCGGGCTCTAAGCCTCTGGGACCGTTCCGCCCGCGATCGATCGGAATCACGGTCCCTGGCGGCGCACTGCCGAAAACGAAACGTCCAGACATTGTCGCCGGACTGAAATCAGCGGGTGACGTTCTGCGGCCATCGGGCTTTCCGCGAATTTCGAGCCGATGGATCGCACGGGGTGAATCGCCCTTTCTCGGCTTTCCCCGCCGGGTTCACCTCTAAAGGTGATGGAAAAGGCCGGCGGGCCGAGTATGCTACAATGAAGGGGTGCTCCCGGACGGCCCCAATTCGTATCTGGAGGACGAACTCATGACCAAGCGAACCATTCGACTCGGGAAAACCGTGGTGGGTCTCCTTTTGGCCACCGCTTTCTCGGCCTACGCCCAGATCAACGTTTCCAACACCCCTTCCGTGCCTTCGGTCAGCCCCCGCATGGCGACGGACGGCTTGGGCAATGTCCATTGCGTTTGGATCGAACAAAACAAATACCCTTACGGCGATGTGTATTACGCCATGGGCAATTTCTCGACCCGGCAGATCAGCACCCCGATCAATTTGAGCAATTCCGGCGTCGTCTACAGCGACACCATGGAAATGTCTTCGATCGCCGTGGACGGCTCCAACCGGATTTACGTCCTCTGGACGGAGGGATGGGAACCCACGTGCTCGCTGAAGCTCAGGATTTGCACCAACGGAACTTGGTCCGCTCCGTACACGGTGACGACCGGCCTGCACTTCCGCACCCCCCGCATCGCCGTGACCACGGGCGGCGACATCTATTTGGTCTTCTGGGATTTCCAATGGAAAGTCCGGTCCACGGCCCGCATCAACGGCCAATGGGAGGCCATCCAGTTGATCGGTTCGGAGTCGGAACTGGGCAAGATGGCGGACATCGACGTCGGGACCAACATCGTCGCGGTGACCATGGCCAAGAAAGCCGCCTCGACCGGAATTTACCAGATCGGGTATTTCGAGCGGAGCAAGGGATTCGGCGCCCTCTGGGGCGCCGCTTCGATGGTCGCCCCAAGCGCGGTCGATGAAGTGTTCAGCTGCGTCCGGCTCGATTCCAACGACACGGCCCACATCTTATGGATGAACGACACCGGCAACCGCATGGTCCAATATGCCCAAAAAAGCGGCTCGGGATTCACGGCCCCGCTCTCGCTCACGGGCTGGGCCCTTCTCCACAACGCGTTCATGGCCAAGAAAGGCGACGATATGTTCTTCGTCTGGCAGCTGGGCGCTTATGGAAACGGGACGGCGGTCAATTACGCCGTCCGGCATGCCGACAGAAGCTGGCTGGGGACCACGAGCGTGCCGAATTCGAGCGGCGCCACCTATTGCGACATCGCCGCCTCGCCGGACCGGTCCGTCGTCTATTTTGTCTGGGACACGCTGCTTGATCTCGGGAACGGGGACATCTATGGATGGGCTCTGGCGAACAGCAATCCCTTGGAGATTTCCGCCCTGACACCCTCCCCTTCGCTGCCGCAAAGCGCGGGAACGCCGATCACCTGGACGGCGACCGCTTCGGGAGAGAAATCCCCTTATCAATACCGCTTTTATTTATACAGCGCTTCGACCAATTCCTGGAGCCTGGCCCAGGATTACGGCGCGTCCAACACTTGGGTCTGGACCCCCGCCCAAGCAGGGCAATATGCGGTCCAAGTCTGGGTCCGCAACGCCGGATCGACGACGAATTACGACGCCTGGAAGAGCAGCGGATATTTCAATATCACCACCGTGTCGAATCTCCCGACCGTGACGTCGCTGACGCCGTCGCCCACCGTGCCCCGGCCGGCCGGGACGACGATCACCTGGACGGCGGCCGCCACGGGCGGGACCGCGCCGCTCCAATACCAGTTCTGGCTCTACAGCAGCGTGACAGGGTCCTGGACGATGGGCCGGGATTACAGTACCTCGGCCTCGTGGGCCTGGACGCCCGCGCAGGCGGGCCAATACGCGGTCCAGGTCTGGGTGCGCAACGCCGGCTCGACCACGAAATACGACGCCTGGCTGGGCAGCGGATATTTCAACATCACCGCCGCATCGGGGCCCCCGACCGTGACGTCGCTGAAGGCGACGCCGGCCCCGCCCCAATCGGCCGGGACGGCGATCACCTGGACGGCGACCGCCACGGGCGGGACCGCGCCGCTCCAGTACCAATACTGGCTCTACAGCGGCGTGACCGCGTCCTGGACGATGGTCCGGGATTACAGCACCTCGGCCTCGTGGTCCTGGACGCCGACGCAGGCGGCCCAATACGCGGTCCAGGTCTGGGTGCGCAACGCCGGTTCGACGGCGAAATACGACGCCTGGCTGGGCAGCGGCTACTTCACGATCCGCTGAGGAACCGGGCCGGGACGCCGGGCGCGGCCGCCCCGCGGACCGTTGTCCCGCCGCCGCTGAGGACGGCGCCCGAGCGAGAGTCCATCTCCCGGCCCGCCTGGGTTCGGTTGACGGGATGGGCGTATTTCTATATTGTAAGAACGGCGAAAAACCGAGCGTTCGAAGAGCCATGTCCAAACCGCCGCACAACCCCAAAGAGGGCGAGATCTGGGCCGTTGGAGGCGGCAAAGGCGGCACGGGCAAGACGTTTCTCTCCAGCAGCACCGGAACGCAGCTGGCCAAGAGGGGCCGCCGCGTGGTTCTCGTGGACATGGACATCGGAGGAGCCAACCTGCATTCGTTTTTCGGCATCAACCGGCCCCAAAAATCCCTGACCGGCTTTTTCGAGGCCGGCGCCAAGCTGTCCGAATTGGCCGTGGAAACCGACTTGACGAACTTGTCCCTCATCACCGGCGACATCCACTCCATGGCCTCGGACAACATCAAGTTTGGGCAGAAGCTCCGCCTCTTCCGCCAGATCATGAAGCTCAACGTCCAGAACGTCGTCATCGACCTGGGCGCCGGGAGCCACGTTAACACCCTGGACACCTTGCTCATCGCCGACAAAATGATCGTCGTCCTCGTCCCCGAGGTCATCGCCATCGAGAACATGTACCATTTCGTCAAGAACACCCTCTTCCGCAAGGTCAAATCGATCCTCAAGGATTACGGATTCAAGGAGATCGTCCAACACGTCTGGGACCGACGCCAGAGCTACGGCATCAAGAACCTCAAGGAGCTCATCGACTATCTCAAGGCCAGCTTCTCCTATATCGGGACGATCCTGGACAGCGAGCTGGCCGATTTCAAGATCCATCTCGTCGTCAACATGGCCCGCAGCAACCAGGACATTCTCCTGGGGGCCTCGATCAAGAGTGTCCTGACCAAGTTCCTGGGCGTGACCGTCCTCTATTCCGGATACGTCGAGTACAACGACGTGGTCTGGAAAGCGGTTCGAGAGCGCAAGCCGTTCATGCTCAACTACGCGGCCACCGGATGCGCCAAGCAGGTCGAGACGATCGTCGACAACATCATGCACGGCTGCGAGGTGAGCGTCCCCGGAGGATACGGATGACCGACGAAGACATCAAACGCTGGCAGACGACCCTGGAAGTCGGTCCGAACGCTTCCGTCCAGGACATCAAGAATTCCTACCTGCGGCTGCGCAAGCTTTACGGGGGCGGTTCGATCGTCCTCGAGCCTCTGGAGGACGAATTCCCCGAAAAGAGCCGGATGAAGATCCTGGTCGATCTCGAGGAGGCCTACACTCGGCTGTTGGAGCTGCAACGCAGCCGGGCCCCGCTCCAGCGGGCGGCCGGACAGGCCGCCGGGGGCGCCGCCCGTCCGGGCCAAGAGGCGGCCGGGTCAGGGGCGCTCTCGGCCATCGAGGAGATGGTCTACAGCGGGCCCGCCTTGCGGCGGATCAGGGAGCGGCTGGGCGTCGATCTGGCCGAGATCTCCAAAAAGCTTAAGCTGCGGACGGAATTGCTGAAGGCCCTGGAAGATGAGCGCTTCGAGCTCCTGCCCGAGGAGATCTATCTCAAGACCCACCTGAAGAACATCGCCGCCTGCCTCCATCTCAAACCGGCCAAGCTCGTCGATGATTATGTCGGCCGCTTCCGGGAGTGGAAGCGGACACGCTGACCGTCTATCCCTCCATCGTTCCGCTCAGGGCTCACTCCTTGATGCGCTGGACGACCTCGCCGGTGAAGGCGTCCTTGAGAATGGTCTTGACCGGTCCGTTCGGCAATCGCTCTTCCTTGATCCTGACGTAGCGCCCCTCGATCAGGTTCCTTTTGATCTCGCCGCGGGGCGTCCCGGCGGGGACGTCCCAGCGGTCGAGCTCGACCGGCTCCCATTTCTTGGAAGCGGCGGACTTGTAGCAGGCGTCGATAACGGCGTTGACGATATAGCCGTCGCGGAGCGTTTCCATGGGGGCCTTTCCCGCGTCCAGCGCGTCGAGCATGTCGCTGAACATGTCGACGTAGCCGAGCTCGTGGGCCTCGTCCCCCACCGGAAAGAGCCAGCCCTTGTCCCCTTCGGCCTTCTCGGCCACGTATCCGCCCTGGCCGGCCGCGGTGAACATCTCGAACCCGGTGCGCAGGAAATGGTCGAGCCAGATCGTCCCTTCCGTCCCGGCCACCTCGTCGCGCAGATCCATCCCCCCGCGGAAAGTCCAGCTGACCTCGAACTGGCCGATGGCCTTGTTTTCGAAGCGGATCAGTCCGATCCCCGAATCCTCGGCGGCGATGGGATGGACGAGCGTATCGGCGGTGCAGAGGACCTCGACGGGCCGGACGCCCTTGCCGATGAAATTGCGGATGATTTCGATGCAGTGGCAGCCCATATCGACGATGGCCCCGCCGCCGGCGATCTCCTTGTCCCAGAACCAGGCGCTGTGCGGCCCGGAGTGGGTTTCGCGCGAACGGACCCAGAGGATTTGGCCCAGCGCCCCGGCCCGGACCGAAGCCAGGGACTTGAGGGTTTTGGGGGTGTAGACGAGATCTTCCAGATATCCGGCGAACACGCCGGCCTTGTCGGCGGCGTGAAGGATCTCCAGGGCCTCGGCCGCCGTCCGGGCCAACGGTTTGGTGCAGAGAAATGGCTTGCCCGACTCGGCCGACAGAAGGCAGGCGGTCTTGTGCAGATGGTTGGGCAGGCCGACGATGACCAGGTCGGTCTCCTTGTCTTCGATCGCCGTCTTCAGATCGGCCGTCCACTGGGGAATGCCCCATTTTCGGGCGAAGGCCTCGGCCTCTTCCGGAGTTTGGGCGCAGACCGTGTGAATGCGGTCCCGGCCGCGGCGGCCGTGGATGGTCATGGTGTAGAAGGTGCCGATCAAGCCGGCGCCGAGAAGCGTGATCCGGTGGCCTTTGTTCATGGCGTCCTCCGCCCCAACTCTAGTCATTGCGCCGTTCTTTGTAAATGGCGGCGGTCGATCCCCTGCCGATCGTCTCTTCCAAAGGACGAATCGAACAGACCTCGCTCGATTTCGAAAACAGGATCGGCCGACGCTCCTCCTCTCCATCCGCGGAAACGGGCGGATTTTCCCGTGATTGACAGCTCCGCCCGTCCAACGGTAGTATTCGATCGTGGCGGGAAAGTCGGGCCGCCGCCGGTCCGGGTCTTTCGGTCGATGAAAATGGAGGAATGGCCGTACTGATGATCGAAGGAGGGAAATGCCGTCCGGTGGGCCATCCATGGACCTAAAAACAAATCAGAGCCCCTCGGGGGACGGCCGCGTCATCGACGCCAAGGCGCTCGACAAGGCCCGCGATATCCTTCATCATCTGGCCAACACGGTTTCTTCGCTGAAGCTGTTCCCCGCCGACCATGTCACGATCACGAAATTCGTGGACGCGCTCGCAGAAAAGCTCAAGAGCTTCCTGGATCAATACGGAAAACTCGAAATCGGCGTCGACGAGTTTTCGTTCACCTACGCCGGCCAGATCCTGTACACCGACGAGGTCATGATCAAGAGCCTGCCTCTCTTTTTCTTCAAGGACGGGCTGCAGATCCTGTATTTCTACCAGGGCCTCGACCGGGCCGAGATCGCCGGTTTTCTGAATCTCGTGCGCCAGGAATTCCAGAAACCGGCCGAAGACAGCGATATCGTCACGGCCCTGTGGAAGGACGACTTCGCCAACATTCAGTATTACGCCCCCGATGATTATCTGGAGAACCGCATCGCCATCGAGCGGGGCGGCGGGCAGGCTTCCTTCGGCCGGATGACGCTTCCCGCGGAGCTCGAACATGAGATCATCGAAATCAAGGTCGACACGTCCAAATTCACGACGGGAAAGATCGAACTGAGCGAGGAGGACCGCGCCGCCGTCGTGGAGCACCAGGACGGAGCGGCGCCCGCCATCCTCAAGCTGATGCCTTCCCTCGCCGAGCAAGCGGGGGCCGAGGAATCCGCCGAATCGCGCCACAGCCCCGCCGCATCGATGGATCCGATGCTGAGCGAAGCGGAGATCGGGGATCTCGAGGACCTCATTCGGACCAACCGGACGATCGCTCCCGACGAGGAATTCCTGAATCTCATGGTCGAGATCCTTTTTCTCGAGGAGGACATCGGGCACTTCTCGACGACCCTGGATCTCCTGCTCGACTATTATTTCGATTTGGTGCAGCGCGGCGGTTTCCGGGTGGCCATCCTCTTCGTCCGGATGATCACGGAGATCCGGGACCATTTCAGCGCATCCAATCCGGAGAAGGCCGGCCGGCTCGACGGCTTCCTGAAAAAAACGATCGGAACGAAGACCCTGGATGCCGCCCGCCAGCTCGTCGCCTCCGGACATCCGGCGGATTGGGAAGGCTTGGGCGAACTCTTCCGTCTCCTGGGAAGCCCGGCCCTGCCTTTGGCGGCCGATATCTACGAATCCATCAGCGATCCGAAGGCCCGCCGGAAGATCCTGGACGTGATCGCCGAGGGAACCGCCGGGGACGCGGGCTTCCTGGCCCGGCTGGCCGGGGATGAGCGCCCCCTGCTGTCTTTGGACATCATCGGTCTTTTAAGGAACGAAGCCGGAAAAAAGGCTCTTCCCCACTTCGCGGAATTCTCGAGGTTCCGCAGCCAAGAGATCAAGCTTGCGGCCATCGAGGCCCTCGGCGGCTTCGATGACGAGCTGGCCAATCAAATCCTGATGAGCTTCCTGAGGGACTCCGACGAAGACATCCGGATCCAGGCCGCTTTGAGGCTCAATCCGACCGCGGAGCGGTCCCGCATCCGGCGCCTCATCCGGGAGGCCCAAACCCAGGCTTTCCGGAGAAAAAGCGCCAAGGAAATCGAGGCCATTTTCGGCTTTCTCGGGCGGACGAAGACCCCGGAAGCGGCGGCCTTCCTGAAAAAGACGCTCTTGAGAAAAATCGCCTGGCCCTCCGCCCGGGACCTGGCCATGCGTCTCAGCTCCGTCGTCGGGCTGGAACGCATGGGGACGGCCGAGTCGAAAAAAATACTGGAATCCGGAACCGGGTCCGGGCGGAAGGCGGTCCGCGAGGTCTGCGCCCGGGCCCTGGCCCGGCTGTCCGCCGCTCCGGCCGAAAGCTCCGGGGAGAAAACCGCTTGAGCGAAACGAACAACCCCTCTCCCGATCAACCGGCCGAACCGGCCAAACCGGCCGAGCCGCCGGTCCGTCGGACCAAGGCCGGTCAAAAGGCCGGCATCGAACTTCTCATCCGCTTCCACATCGTGGCCAAGAACGCACGCCTCTATGAGACCAACAATACGCTGTTCCAGGCCCAGGTCCAGGCGTTTTTCGATTTTCTCGAGGTGCTCTTCAAGGACCAGCAGGAGGCCGCGTTCGAGGTCCGTCACAGCGCCCTCTTTTTCAACGGCGCCCGCCTCAAGTTCGTCCACGGCACGTACCCCATCTTCAAGTTCCTCCTCGAGGAATTCAGGGTCCGCGAAATCGGGGCCATGTCGTTCCGGCCGGGACTGACGCCGGAAGAGCTCGGCCGTTTCATCGCCGTTTTCGGAAAGAGGGAAAAATCCGCCCGGACCCCGTTCGACAGGCTGACCGCCGACCTCGAAGCCGCCGGCATCGAAAACGTGAACCTTCGGAAAGTCGTGGCCTCGGAAACCTTCGCCAGCCTGCACCGGGACACGGCCCGGATTTATTTCCTGAGCATCGTCCACCTCAAGGAGGCCTTCGAACGCGACCAGAAGAACAAGAAGCTCGGCCTCAACACCACCCGGCGGCTCATGCAATCGATCTTCAACCATCTCGTGGACAACGAATCGTTCATCATCGGATTGACGAACATGAAGAACTTCGACGAATACACGCTGAACCATTCCGTCAACGTCTGCGTTCTGGCTCTGGCCCTTGGCCGCCGCCTCGGGCTGAGCCACGGCGAGCTCGTGGACCTGGGTCTGGCGGCGTTTTTCCACGACCTCGGCAAGCTCGACACTCCGATCGAAATCCTCAATAAGCCGACCGAGCTCAGCGACGAAGAGCGCGGAATCGTCGAACGCCACCCCCATCAGGGCGCCGAAAAGCTCCTCCATCTCCAGGAATACCACCATCTTCCGCTGCGGGCCATTCACGTCGCCCTCGAGCACCACATCAAGGAAGACATGTCCGGTTATCCCCACTACTTCAAGAAGCGGGAAATCAATTTCTTCAGCAAAATCGTGAAGATCGCGGATTTCTTCGACGCCGTAACTTCGGAGCGCGTGTATCGGGCGAGACCCTATACCCGGGCCGAAGCCCTATGCCTGATGTTGGAGAACAGCGGCACGGAATTCAATCCCCTGATCTTGAAAGCGTTCGTCCATCTCATGGGCGTTTTCCCGATCGGGACTCTCGTGGCCCTGGACAGCGGGGAGATGGGGATCGTATTCGATTCCAACCCCGAAAACCGGTTCCTGTTGCGGCCCAAAATCAAGCTCATCACCGACGCCGAAGGGAACCGCATCGACGGGGATGTCGTCGACCTGGCCGAGGCCGACCCGGCAACCGGCGCGTTTCCCCGGACGATCGTCAAGGCCTTGGATCCCCATGCCTACGGAATCAATGTCACCGATTACTTCCTGGCCCAAGCCCAATAGAACGCCCTCTTCGGATCAAAGGTAAAACGGTTTCCAGGCAGGCAGGACTTAGGCAACAAAGTTCTACCCCCCTCATCACCCGGCTCGTCCACAACCCCCTGGCCGAGCAAATCAAAATCCCGGCCCCACTCCAAAACGCCCTTGCCTGCGCGGGGGCCTGAGGTTAACGGGGGCTAGGACCGCTTCTTCCCCGTAGCCTGAAAGCGCGGCATGGTTCGCTGGTCAACATCTCCTGTGATATAATTTTGTTGCATGCGACGCCGAGCCCACCCGCAGCAAGCCGGTTTCTTCCGCCGTTTCCTCGCCTTTGCCGCCGACACGCTGATTCTGACGCTCCTGGCCATTACCGTCTTTTTCGCCGGCAATGAGGCCGTCGCCCGGCTCGGCGGCCGGCGGGGAGAATTCTCAAGGCTCATGCGGGCCCTCCATGAGGGTGCCCCCGTCAGCATCGTTGTGGGGGACACTTCCATGGGTCTAGCGGTCGGGAACTCCAAGGCGTCTGAGGCCGACTTCACCAAAGCTTTTCTCCAAAAGCTCCGGGCGGCGCTGTCCGACGACGAATTCGTCAAGGCCATCGGGATGAATCTAGGGGAGCTGGAGAAAGAGTATCCCCGGATCATGGACGAATTCCCGGCCGGCAGCGACAAGGTCTACGTCATCGGCGGAAAGGACTTTTCCATCATTTACGAATTCGTCTGCGGCTATGCCTACTTCATATTGTTTTATCGCTTCGGCGGACGGCCACCCGGTAAGCGGTTATTCGGGCTCAAGGTCATCGACCTCCACGGCAAGCCCAATCTCGGCTGGTACCAGGCGTTCGAGCGTACGCACGGGTATGCGGCGTCCACGCTCGCCGCTTCCCTGGGCTTTCTCCAGGTCCTCTGGGACCACGAGGGCCTGACGATGCACGACAGACTCGCGGGCACGACGGTCGTCCGGTGGAAAAAGCCCGCTCCTCCCTCGGTCCCTGATGAACCCGGGGAGAGCAAAACGGAGGGGGCGTCCTAAAAAGCCCCGGATGATATTCCGATCAAGGGGAGGGGGGCGGCTTTCAGGGCTCTCCGCGACCGTTAAAGCAAGGGCAGACCACCCCCCCGTGTCACACCGTGCCACAGATTGTGCCTCATCCCGCCTTAGAACTGGAACCGGACTCCGAGCCGGGCGATGAAGGGGTTCAGGATCTCGTTGACCATGTAGTTGTGGGCATAGGGCGAGAAGCTTGTGGTCCCGTCCGTGTAGATGTAATACGTCCCTTCGTTCATGTCGTACCGTCTGTTGATGATCGCGGCGTTGGTCACGTTGAAGGCGTCGGCCATGAGGTAGATCCGGCCGGTTTCGCCGAGCTTGATCATCTTCTCGAGGCGCAGGTTCAGCTGGTAGAAGGTCGGGAGCGTCGCGCTGCCGAAGACATCGAGATAAGTCGTGATGGAATGGTAGATCGAATTCTCCCACGCGTAGTCGACGATCGTCATGTAATGGGGGACGATATAGCCGGCGCGGGCGTTGAAGGTGAAGGAGATGCTGAAGCCCAGGGGCAGCTGGTAGAGGCCTTCGAGCTTGACCATCCAGTGCGAGAAGATGTACGCGTTGATCTTGCCCGAGCCGGCCCCCATGGCCGGAGCCCAAAGCTGGTCGTTGAGGGCCCAAAGATTCGTCGCGTTCGTGTAGCCGTTGCCGTAGTGGAACGTCTGGTCCTGGTAGGTCACGGAGCCGTCCAGCATCCACTTGTCGGACAGCCTCTTGGTGAAGGTGAAGTCGAGGCCGAAGTAGGTATTGTAGTTGGTATTGAGCTCGTGGATGGTGTACGGAGTGCCCGTGTACTGGGCATCCAGAAGGTAGAACGTGCGGCCGGCACCGGCGCCCGTGTTGACCGTCTGCGTGTTTCCGTTGGCATCGGTGTAGGTGATCGTCGAGGGGATCGTGCCCGCGGGGAGGCTGGAGTTCGGGCCCAGGGCCACGTTCTGGCCGTCGATGCTGTAGTCGCCAAACAGGCCATTGGCATAATAGGGGTCGTCCCAACTGAAGTGGTCGTACTTTCTGTAGCTGGCGTTTAGGCCGATGCTGAAGTCCGGCAGGAGCTCGTGATCGACCGTGAACAGCAGCTCATAGGTCCGGGAGGACGTGGCGTCCGGATTCACTGTATAAGCCGACGGCGAGGCCGCCGTGGAATAGGGGGTAAAGCCCCACCACTGGCTGAACTGGGTGTTGTTGATATAGACGGGGTTGACCGCACCGTTGACGATCAAGGGAATGGGTGCGTAGGTCGTCGGGTCGTAGCCCCAGAGTTCGTTGGCCTGGACCTTGCCGTCGTGGTTGGAATCCAGCCAATAGAAGTACATCTGGCCGCCGCCTTCAAAGTAGGCCGGGGCGCCATAGGGATTGAAGTACGTGGCCATGCCCGTGCCCATGAAGTCGCCGTAGATGGCACCGCTCAGCTTGAGGATGGTCTTGCCCGCGCCGAAGAGATCATATGTGATGCCCAGCCGCGGCGACCAGGTATTCCAATGATAGTCAGGAGAGATGTTGGGAACTGAAGTGCCGGGCAGAAAAGCGGCGAGGGCATCCTTGACCGTCGGGTCGAACTGGTTCCAGACGGGGTTGTTGTCGACCGTCGGGTAATCGCTGGCATTGATATGCGGCGTCTGGAGGTCGTAGCGGAGGCCCAGGAGGATATTGAACCGGCCGGTCGTTACCGTGTCCTGGAAAAAGGCCGAAAACGCATGGACGCCCCAATCGACATTGCTCCCGGTGGCCAGCACCCACTGTTGAATTCCGGGGGTGTATCCCGGATTGCCCGAGGAGGAGCCGGGGGCATTCGCCCACCACATGTCGGGATAATTCAGATCATAGATGTTCTCGAGCTGCCCGGGGGCCGTGGAGTCCGTGCTCGCGCGGCGGGAGGAATACTCGACGCCCAGCTTGATCTCGTGGCTCACGCCAAACAGCTTATCGTTGTAGTACTGGGTGTGAAAGTCAAGATCATACATCGGACGCTTGGAGATGTAGTACCCCCACTCGTAGTTGACGTCATTGGTCGCATCATAACGGTACAGATTGACCAGGTTGGGGTCATTGTGAGGGATCAGCTGGAAATCGTTGTTGTCCCAGGCGAACTTGACGGCCAGCAGGAGGTCGTTCCCGACCATCTGCTCGTCCTGGATCTTGACGATGGGCGAACCGAAATGATTAGGGTCTCCCTGATCATATCCCTCGGGATAGGATGGGCTCGAATCCCGCCCGATGAACGTCTTTAAGCCGGCCGACCACATCGCCTCAAACCGGTTCGAGGGGAAGGGATCGACGTTCACCTTGAAGTTATAGTTTGTGAGGATGGGAATCTGCGGCGTGCCGATCATCGTGACCGCGTTGATGTCCTGGACACCGTAGGACATCCACAGCCAGAGCTTGTCCTTAATGACCGGACCGCCCAGGTTGAAGCCGTAGTCCTTGATCTGGTTGATCTTGTTGGTGGCCGTAACGCCTTGGGCCTCCAGCGCTGGGGTTAGGTTGTTCGCCTGAAACCAGTTGTCCGTCAGGTAGAAGCGGCCGCCAAAGGTGACCTTGTTGCCGCCGCGCTTGGTGACCATGTTCAAAGCGACGCCGCCCGTCTGGATCGTGACATCCGCGCCGCCCGTGACGACGTTCATTTCCTCGAACGAGTCGAAGTCCCAGTAAGACGGGGACGCGCCGGTCGCAGCCGTATCGGTGACGACGACGCCGTCAAGCGCCCAGACGTTGTTGCCGCCGCCGCTCGGATCACCCTTGGAATAATAGCCGGCCTGCTGGCCGGACTCGCTGCCGCCGACGTTCTCGCGGTCCATCTGGATCGAGGGCACCATCTGCATGACATTCCAGGGGTCTCTAGCCGTCGGCAGGTCCTGCAGGATTTCCTGGGTGACGTTCTTGCCGACTGATGTCTTCTTGGCATCGACGGTCGGGGTGACGGCGACGACCGTCACCTCCTCTTCGATCTTGCCCTGATCCATCGTCAGGTCGATCTTGGACTGCTGGCCGATGACAACGATGATGCCCGTTTTTTCCTGCTTCTTGAATCCCTGGAGCTCGGCCGTCAGGGAGTACTTATTGCTTGGGTTGAGAGATATAAACCGGAAAGCGCCCTGTTGGTCGGTGAGGGAGGACATCGGGGCCGAAAATGGGGACATCAAGGTTACAGAGACGCCCGGAAGAGCGGCGCCCTGCGAATCCGTGACATGGCCCCAAATGGTGCCGGTCCTCACCTGAGCCATGAGTGAGGCAGAAAGCATCAGCACTGAGAGTAGGATGCGGCTTTTCTTCACGTTTCCTCCTTATGGGAAGACTCTCCAATTGACCCTGGAGCGGCCGGCCACTCCTGCATTTCCCTTTAAACATGTTCGGCCCGGAATGATTCTCACCTCCCTTTGTTCTCGCCAAGAATGGGGGCTTCGGTCAACCCGTGGCAGACCCGCTTCACTGGGATCTTCCCCTAAAAGAACCGAGGTCTTTATCCTCGCTGTTTTTCTCTTATCGTGATCGGAACGTGTTGTTATGAACGAGTTTCCCACGGAAGGCAAGCGGGTTGAGAGACTTGAAAAAATAGGAAATTTCTTCTGCCGTTCAGGCAAGGACTTCGGCTTTTCTCTTTTATCGACCATTTCCATCGTCTCTATGATCGAAGTCAAAAGAGGTTTTTATAACCTTGCACCCTTTCCCATTGGACAATCAGGATGGGCTTTCCTTTGAGCCTTCGCGGCACTTTTTTTGACGATGATCATGGCTGCCGGATGCGCCCCAGCATCGTCGGGATCGTCCAGGACGAGGGATTGGCGAAGGGATGGGGAAAATAAAGGGAAGATCGGATTTCCAAGCTGGTAGCGCTACGGGGATTCGAACCCCGGTCTGATGGCTGAGAACCACCCGTCCTGGGCCTCTAGACGATAGCGCCGGCGAGCAAATTACCAAAACTCCCCTTCCAAGTCAAGAAAACCGGAGATAGAATAGACCCATGCGGACTCATCGATTCACCATCCCCCTCCTTGCGGTCATGGGCCTCGGCTTATGGGCCTCCCCCGCCGCGGCCGAAATCGTCCTGGCCTCGCGGGGCGAAGCCAAGGCCAGGATCGTCCTAGCCCCGGAGGCGACCGAAACCGAGCAGACGGCGGCCGCCGAGCTCGGCCTCTTTCTCCACATCGTCACCGGCAGCGATTTTTCGACGGCGAGAGACGCCGCCGAAAAGGGCGGACGAGTGCTCGTCGGCGCCGGCGCGGCCCGCCTGGCCCGGCCTCCTTTCGAAGCCTCCGCCCTTCTCCCGGAGGAAATCATCATCCGGACGTCCGGCGACGATCTCATCCTGGCCGGCGGCAGCCCGCGCGGCACGCTCTACGCCGTCTACACATTCCTCGAAGATATCGTCGGCTGCCGATGGTGGACGCGGACGGCTTCGTCCATGCCCTCGAGGCGCAGCCTGTCCTTCGCCCGCCTCGACATCCGTTTCAAGCCGCCCCTCGAATACCGCGAGCCGTTCTGGTTCACGGCGTTCGATCCCGTCTGGGCGGCCCGCAACAAGGCCAACGGCATCTCGGCCGGAGGCGATGAACGGCACGGCGGCCGCCAAATCTACGAAGGTTTCGTCCACACGGCCTATTGGCTCATACCTCCCGAGAAATATTTCAAGGACCACCCGGAATGGTTCAGCGAAATCAACGGCGTCCGCACGGCCAAGGACGCCCAGCTCTGTTTGACCAACGAGGAGATGCGGCGGGAGCTGGTCAAGAATCTGCGGGAACGCCTTCGGGCCAATCCCCAAGCGACCATCGCCTCGGTCTCCCAAAACGACTGTTTCAACAACTGCACCTGCCCGCGCTGTCGGGCCGTGGACGAGGAGGAAGGAAGCCCGTCGGGCTCCCTGCTGAGGTTCGTCAACGCCGTCGCGGCCGATCTCAAGGACGAATTCCCCGGCCTGGCCATCGATACCCTCGCTTACCAATATACGCGCAAGCCGCCCAAGCTCGTCCGGCCGCTGCCCAACGTCATCGTCCGCCTGTGCAGCATCGAGTGCGGCTTCGCCCGGCCCCTGGACGATCCGCGCAACAAGGCCTTCCTGGACGATCTCGACGGTTGGTCCAAGATCGCCGGCCGCCTCTATATCTGGGACTACACGACCGATTTCGCCCATTACATCCAGCCCCATCCGAACTACGGCGTTCTGGCCCCCAATATTCGGCTCTTCGCCGCCCGCAACGTCAGGGGCGTCTTCGAACAGGGCGCCTACGAGTCCTGGGGCTCGGAGATGGCCGAGCTCCGGGCCTGGATGCTGGCCAAGCTCCTTTGGGACCCTTCGCTCGACGCCGGCCGCCTGAGGAGGGAATTCATTCGCGGATATTACGGTCCGGCGGCGGGACCGATCGAGGACTATCTCGCCTTTCTCGAGAAATCGGTCCTGGCGGCGGGCGACGACCTCGGCTGCTACTCGCCCCCGACGGCCAAGTTCCTGACACTGGATTCCCTGACCGAAGCCTGGCGTCTGCTCGAAAAGGCGGAACGCCGCACGGCCGGGACGATCGAATACGCATCGCGCATCCGCCTGGCGAAAATGCCGGCCGCTTACGTCGTCCTCACGCGGTGGGACGCGCTCAAAGAGGAGGCCGCCCGGAGCGGAAAACCATGGATCTGGCCGGCAAAAAGGGATGAATTGCTGACCTGGTTTCAGGATGCGGCCAAGTCGGCCGGCGTTTCCAGGATCTCGGAAGGTCGGCCGTTCGAAGACTGGTCGTCCACGGAAGGCCGCGGACGCTGATCAATTCTTATAAAGGACTTTTCCGCCGACGATCGTCATGGCCACGCGGGCGGATGGGATCTCGTCGTCCGGACAGGTCAGGATATCCTTCGTGAAAACAGTCACGTCGGCCAGCTTGCCGGGGACCAGCGATCCTTTGATGGTTTCCTCGAACGCGGCATAGGCCGCGTTCAGGGTGTAGGATCTGAGCGCCTCTTCGCGGGTCATTTTCTGGCCGGGATAGAACAATCCGCCGTTCTTCATCTTCCGGGTGACGGAGGCGTAGAACAGGGGAATTGGATCGACGTCTTCGACCGGGGCGTCCGTGCCGTTTGCGATCACGGCCCCCGAAGCCATCAGCTTCCGCCAGACATAGGCGCCTTCTTCAGCCCTTCGATCGCCGATGCGCTTGGGGACCCAGGGCCCGTCGGACGTGCAGTGGATGGCCTGCATCGAGGCGATGACCCCCAGCCGCCCGAAGCGCGGGATGTCCGAGGCCGCGAGGTGTTGGGCGTGCTCGATGCGGAAGCGGACGTCCTTCTTGTCCGGATGCGCCTTCATGACGTCCTCGAAAACGTCCAGAACCTCCCGGTTGGCCCGGTCGCCGATGGCATGGACGCAGAGCTGATATCCGTTCTCCAGGGCGATGCTGGCCGTCACCCGGAGATCGGCCATGGGATAGGTGTTCAAGCCGGTCGAGGTCGGCAAGTCGGCATAGGGTTCGAGCATCCAAGCCCCGTGGGAGCCCAAGGCGCCGTCGGCAAACCGCTTGATGGCGTGGACGCTCAAATGATCGGCGCCGTAGCCGATCAGCCGGTAGGCGGCCGCGTTCGCGGCCAGTCTGGCGTTCGGCTCGGTCAGCATCACGTTGAGGCGGACGCCCAGCCGGCCCTGGTCGACGGCCTTTTTGTAGAGCTCGACCTGGGCCCAATCGACCCCGGCGTCCGTAACGCTCGTCAGACCTTTGGACAGGCATTCCTTGTCGGCCAGCTCGATCATTTTGTTCTGCTCGGCCAGCTTCTCCTCGGCGGAACGCGAAGCCTCCCAGCGGGCCAGCGGGGCGCTCAAAAGGTCCTGGGCCGCTTCCAGGAAAGCCCCGATCGGGCGCCCTTGAGCATCCTTGATGATCTCGCCGCCGCGCGGGTTGGGAGTCTTCTCCGTGATGCAGGCCAATTCCATGGCTTTGGCGTTGGCCAGGGAGGAATGTCCGCTGGCGTGGGTCAGGACGACCGGGTTGGCCGGCGCGGCCAGGCTCAGAGCGGTATGAACAGGCAGGCCGTCGATATTGGGCTCGGGCTTGCGGTCCCATTTTTCCTGGTGCCAGCCCCGTCCGATGATCGGCTCTCCGGGTTTGGCTCTTTTGGCCGCGGCGGCCACCACGGCCACGATATCGTCCCAGCTGCGGGTCTTGGTCAGATCCAGGCTTAGCTTGGATTCCCCCAGGCCGGGAAAATGGAGGTGGGCGTCGATCCAGCCCGGTGTGGCCAGCTTTCCGCCGAGATCGACGACCTGGGTGGCCGGGCCGATACGGGCGGCGATTTCCTTGACCGAGCCGATGGCTTCGACCCGGCCGCCCCGGACGGCCAGGGCCCGGACTTCGGGCCTGGCCGGATCAAGGGTGACGACGCGGCCGTTGGTGAGGACGAGATCGGCCGGGACGGGCTTTTGGGCGAGAGCCAAAACCGGACCGGTCAATAGTCCGGCGCAGCCGAGGATCATGACGAGGCGGGCGGTCCTGGATCGCGACATGACGGCACCTTCCTTCCTGAACCCGTTTTACATTAAAAGCCCGGCCCCGTCCACAATCCCCCGCCCGGAACCGGGAGGTCTCCCTCCGCCCGCCCCTCGGACGATCGTTTTGTGATAAAATGTGCGGCCCCGAGGAATCCGGCATGAAGATGCGCGCGGCCGTTTTCGATCTCGACGGCACCCTCCTCGATACGATCGAGGACTTGACCGATTCCATGAACGCGGCCCTGGCCGCTCTGGGCTTCCCGGCGCGCACGATCGCCGAATGCAAGTCCCTTGTCGGCGACGGGTTGGCGACGTTCGTCCGCCGGGCCCTGCCGAAATCCGAACGGGACAACCCCGAGTCCGCCCGGCGGCTGCACGAAGCCATGCGGGCCGAATACCGCCTGCGCAGCACCGTCAAGACGAAACCCTATCCGGGCATACCGGAGTTGCTGGACGCATTGGCCGCCCGCGGCATACCCATGGCCGTCCTTTCCAACAAACCCCATCCGGCGACGCTCTCGGTCATCGCCCATTACTTCCCCGGCACGGCCTTCTGCGCGGTCTTCGGGGCCCGTGAGAACGTGCCCATCAAGCCCGATGCGTCCGCGGCCTTGGAAATCGCGGCCCTGTTGGAGCTTCCGGCGGGAGAGATCCTTTACGTGGGTGACACGAACACCGATATGCAGACGGCCGCGGCGGCCGGCATGTTCGGCATCGGGGCCCTGTGGGGTTTCCGTACCGCCGCGGAGCTTCGGGCCGCCGGGGCCCGGGCCCTGGCGGCCAGGCCGGAGGACGTCCTGGACTGGTTCCCTCGAAACGGTTGATCCGACGACGGTCCGCGGATGGCCTTGGTTCAGGCCCGGGCCGCCGATCCCCTCAGCGGCGCGACGCGAGCCGCAGCTTGGACGCCGTCTCTCCCCCGTTGAGCCGCCACAGCATGGGCTGGGGCCGGTCCAGGCCTTCGACGTATTCCGGCGTATTCTCCCAGCGGTGGTTGAGGACGAGCGTGAAGTCCGAGAAATGCTGCCAGCGACGCCGGTTCAGGCGTGTGACCATGTGGAGGTGGTTGGCCGGGATGCCGACCTTGGCCAAGCCGGCCGGAACGTGATCAAAGGTCAGGAAGGTATGCGGCCAGGTGTAATCCGAGGCGTGACAGACCCGTTCGGCCATCGCTTCGGGCAGCTCTTGGCTCTCGGCCTCGTCGTGGATCATGGTGAACATGCCGCTGAGGTCGGAGTAGCCCAGCCGGCCGGCCATGCCCCGCAGCCCCTTGGGCGAGACGAACCCCGTGGAGAACCCCAGGCCCGGGAAATAATGGGGCACGGCCTTGAACAGGAAATGCTTCTCGGCATAGTCGAGCGAAGCGCTGCCGGAGTTGTTGCCGTCGATGAAGCCGCGCTTCAGCCAGGCTGCATCCTTGTAGGGCTTGAGGTCAAGGCCCAGCTCGCGGGCGTTCTTTTCGATCTCCCAAGGTTCATAGACCTTGCGGAAATCCATGAACAGCGTCGGCCCGCCCCCGGACAGCCAGCAGTAGACCATCATGGTCAGGAGGCCTTGGACGTCGTTTTCCGTGGCGAAGGGGACAACGGTTTTACGGCCCGTGTGGTCCTCGCTGGAGTTGAAGAGGGCCTCGGCGATGTCCGCCGTGGTCAGGGGGAGGCCCCGCCGGTCCGAGCCCCAGGCCAGCTGGTTGGTCCAACCTCCGGCGACGGCGTTCACCTCGCGCATGTAATTGCGGATGATAAGATAGAGGGCCAGGCCGTCGTCGATTTTCTTGCGGTCCTCGGCGGTCAGGGCGGGCGGCTTGACGCTGCCCCCCGTGTAGATGCGGTAGCCTTTGTGGACGATGTCCGCCGTATTGTTGAAGACGCGGTTGCGGAATTTGACGTTGAGGACCCAGTCGCGCAGCCCGGCCAGCTCCTTGGGATCAAACCCGCCTTTCTTGGTCAGCATATCGGCGAAAATCTTCATCGACTCGCGGGTTGATTCCAGGCCGAAGAACCTGCGGGCGGCATGGACATGGTTGAGGGCCGTTTCCATCTGCATGGAATCGGTGTCCACGGACAGGAAACGCTTGCCGCGCAGGGCCACGACGGCCAGCGCGGCCGCGGCCAGGTCCGTTATTTCGTCCTTGGTCCTGGCGTCGTAATCGGGGTCAAGCCCGGTCTCGGGCATGGTCCCGATGACCATCGGGCAAAGGCGGCCGGTCTGGGCGTAGGCGCCGACGAGGGCGTCGATCCCCACGACCCCGGGCTTGGGAGCGTTGTTGCCCCCGACGCAGGCCAGCGGCAGGCCCGGATCGAAGTGGGCGGTCAGGGCCATGGCCGTCTTGCCCGGGAAAAACCAGGTGTCGGGAACGATGAAAAGGGCGTCCGCCCCCGCTTCCTTGAGCTCACGGGCGGATTCATCGGCGGTCGCCTCCCCGTCCACGAGACGGGGAACATAGAAAACGTTGGGCGGCGACCCGTCGGGAAGGCGCAGCCGGTCGGCCAGAAGACGCGCCGTGCGGACGCCGATGGCGAACGCCCGCTGTCGGGATTCCGAGTCGATCCGCGGGTCACAGGGAACGAAGACCCCCAGGGTCGGGAGTCCGGGCTTTCTTTTTCTGATGAACGGCATCGCTCCTCCTCCTTCGTCGCACCCATTCTAACCGTTCCCCCGGGATTTTTTCAACGAATGAGAAAAAACCCCGGTCGACGCGTCTTCATGAGTGTGGCGGCCCCCGATTGACGGAATCCCGGACGATGAGTACGATGAACGCGCAAAAAAACGGGAAGGGAGGGCCTTCTCCAAGGCGCATCTTCGAGGGGAGCGGACGGCGAGAGCCGGCGCTCCACGGCCCTCCTTTCTTTTTTGTCGCCGTTCTCCCTGAAAAATTGAAATCCCGCCCCAACGGACCGTCCGCGGAAACGCGGACACGCGTCAGATTTTGAGGAACCGCCGGACGTAGCCCCTCACCTCGGCCAGGCCGATGAAGACGGCGACCATATAAAAGAACGCCAAACCGGCCGCGGCGGACACCCCCAGATTAATGAGGATCCCGAATAATCCGAATTTCAGCACATGTCCCAGCCCCCAATAGACCGTCCACCCGGCCGCGCCGCCCGATAGCGAAGCGAAGATGAGAGGGACGGCGTAGCGGACGAGCGGCCGCGAATCGACGGCCCCGATTTTTCCGGGCAGCCGGGCATAGAGAATGGCCAGGTTGGCCACGGCGGCGACGGTGGCCGATAGGGGAAAGGCCAGCGTTCCCAGGACGCGCTTCAGCGACAAATTCATGACCAGGTTGATGCCGACCGAGACGAAGCTGGCGATCATCGGCCAGCGGGCGTCTTTATGGGCATAGAATACGGCGGCCACGTTGCGCAAGGCCGAAACGAACGGCACCCCGATCATATAGACCGTCAGGATGGCCGCGGTTTCGGCGGCATCGGAAGCGGTGTAGGAGCCGTGGCGATAAATGACGTGGACGACGGGACCGGCCAGGAAGGCGATGAGCGCCGATGTCGGGATGGTCAGAAAAAGCACCATGCGCAGGGAATCGAACAAGGTCGACCGGATGGCCTCGGTGTTTTTTTCGACGGCGAAGCGGGAGAGCGTCGGCAAGGCCACCGTGCCCACGGCCACGCCGAACAGTCCGAGGGGAAGGTTCATGACCCGATAGGCGTTGTTCAGCCAGGTCAGGCTCCCCGGGGCCAGGCTAGATACAAGCATCGTGTTGACGAAGACGTTGATCCGCGATCCCGAGAGCCCGACGGCCACGGGGATGAACAACGCCATCATCCGCCTGAATTCAGGATCCTTGAAGCTGAGGAACCACCGGTAGCGGAATCCATTCCGGAAAAGGCTGGGGACCTGGATGAGAAACTGCATCAAGCCGCCCGCGGTCACTCCGAGGGCCAGGCCGAAGACGGGGTCGACCCCCCGGCCGCGCAGATAAGCGAACAAGGCGATCGGCGTGACGATTGAAAAAATATTGAAGAGGGCCGGGGCCAGGGAAGGGATGAAAAACGACCCCTTGGTGTTGAGAACGCTCATGGCCCAGGCGGCCAGGGCGATGAACAGCAGGAACGGAAACATGACCGCGGTCAGCCGGCCGGTCAAGGCGACCTTCCCCGGGACTTTCTCGAAACCGAAGGCGATGATCCCGGCGATCGAATTCGAAGCCAGAACCCCGGCGATCGTGACCAGGCCGACGATGACGATCAGGGTGTTCAGGATGTTCGAGGCGAAGCGGTTTTCCGCTTCCCGGCCGTTCTCCTTTTGGGCCGTCAAAACGGGGACGAAAGCCGCCGAAAGGGCGTTTTCCGCGAACAGGTCGCGCAGAAGATTGGGGATGCGGAAGGCCGCGTTGAAAGCGTCGGCGGCCGTCTTCGCGCCGAAGAGGTGGGCGATGACGGAATCACGGACCAGCCCCAGCACGCGGCTGAGCGCCGTGCCCATCGTAAACGAGCGCACTCCTTTGGCGATATCGGCCATAAATTCATCCTTCTGAGCGGGTTAATAGGATAGCACGATTGCCGGGGGGCTGGCGAGGACGCAGAAGGGGCTCCAAAAAGGCCGGCGGGTTCACGGCATTCGGGGCAAAACACGCTCGCCCCCCCAATATTTTATGCTCGCCTCTTTGATGGATTTATCGGTAAGTATGGCCTTCCTCCGATCGATCACGTATGATGAAGTCGAAGTCACGGAAGCTGGAGAATGCCATGAAAACGAAATTTCTGGCCGGACCGAACGCTTCCCCCCCGCTGGGAACCCTGCTCTCGCTCCCCTCCCCCGAGATCGCCGAAGTTGCCCTTTTGGCCGGCTTTGATTGGCTCTTCCTGGACATGGAGCACGGCCTCCTCGACCCCGCCGCGGTCCAGGGAATGATCCAGGCCGCGGCCGGCCGCATTCCCTGTATTGTCCGCGTTCCCACCCACCAGGCCATCGCCATCGGCAAGGCCCTCGACACGGGCGCGGACGGGTTGATCTTCCCCCATGTCAATTCCGCGTCCGAGGCCCGGGAATGCGTCCGGGCCGCCCAGTATCCGCCGGAGGGCAGCCGGAGCGTCGGCATCGCCCGGGCCCAGGCCTACGGCGCCCGCCTGGCGGAGGCCGTGGCCGGAGAGAACAAGCGGCTGGCCTTGATCGCCCAGATCGAGCACATCCGGGCGGTCCGCAACATCGAGGAGATCCTGGAGACGGCCGGCCTGGACGCCGTTTTCATCGGCCCTTACGATCTATCGGCCAGCCTGGGCCTGCCCGGCCGCGTCCAGGATCCGCCGGTGGCGGAGGCCATCGAGATTGTCCGGACCGCGGCCCGCAAATTCGGAATCCCGGCCGGCTTCTTCGCCGCCGGGCCGGAGGCGGCCCGCGCCGCCTTGGACAAAGGTTACGATTTCATCTGCGTGGCGACGGAAACGCTGCTGCTCGCCGACGCGGCCCGGCGGATTCTCGAGGCCTTGCGCTGACCTATTTCCGCAGGGCGGGCACCAGCTTGACCGTCTCAATGGCCTGATGGCCGACGGTCAGAGTGAATCTCCCGTTCCCGGCAAGAAGCACCTGGCCTTCGTCCTCGATGATGTTCGTCCGAAGGGCTCTGGCGATCGGCGCGAAAAAGCTCAGCTCCGGCCGCGCATCCCGTCCCTCGATGTCGTAGCACCGGAGGATGATCGAATCGTCGTCCTCGGCCTTTTTGATCGTGCTGACCAGAACGTTCGGGGCCGACAGGGAGACAAAGCTCCGCTCGGCCGGCAGATCCGCCCGCCCGGAAGAAGCAATCCGGACAATGGGAAACAATCCGACGTTGGCCTGGATCGCGGCCTTGTAGCCGTTGCGCCAGCCGGGGGCGTGCGAAGTCAGGGAAAAGACGTAATGATGGTCGCCTTCCTGAAGATACCAGTTTCCCTGGCCATGGCAGCTTCGGCGGGAGGCCAGGAGAATCGGCTGCAGCATGGGGTAGGCGGCCGGATCCGGCGTCGGGTCCTCGAAATCGTTGACCGCCACGCAGGTGCTCAGGGTCACGCCGAGCGCGGCGTCGCTGACGTTCAGGAAATTCTGGATTTCCCGCGGGCGGATCTTGGACATCTCTTCATCGTAGTTGAGGGTCCCGTAGGCCGGGCCGCCCGTCCCGGGCGCCTCGCTCGTCCCGACCTCGACGACGCCCATGGGCACTTCATAGGACACTTTCCCTCCGGGCGCGGCCACGGGCACGGCCAGGCGGAATTCGCGGTACGGATCTCCGTCCCAGCCGAGAATGTCCACTTCGACGTCGATCCGCTTGATGTCGTTGTAGAGGATGAGCCGCTGGCGGATGGAACAATTCTTCAGCGGCTGGCTCAGTCCGTAGACGGTCCTGACCGGACCGGACAGGGCGGGCTCGAAAACCCAGCGCGGCGCATGGGCGCTGAGCTTGTCGAACCCTTCCATGGTCGGCTGCTGGACGCGCCCGAATTCCCCCGCCCCGTTGCCCACCGACTGCATGGTGAAGACCTCGAAGCCGAGGAATTTATCGGTTCTTAGAATATCCCGGCCGAGGCTTTTATCGAAAATGCTCTTGATGCCGCCCGGAGCGAGCTCGATCCGATAGTAAGCGCTATCGACGACCGGAGCGGACGGGGAACCGACGAGAGGAACCGCGATGGAGACGGACGAGCCGGGAACGTCGGCGGCATAATACGTCGTGTAGCCCAGCGCCGGGACCTCGGAGGCGATGAATTGGACGGTGACCGGATTCCCCGTCCCGTTTTCCTCGGAGGGCGGCATCTGGCTGGGAACGTTCTTCCCCGCGCCGTCGCGGATGATATAGCGCCCGGCCGGCCTCTTCAGAGTCACCGTGACGGGGGCGGCGGCCGGCCAGGACAGGGAATTGAAAACGACGATCGGAACTCCTTTACGCTCATCGGCGGCGACCCGGCCGGCGATGGCGGTCAGGGCCCGTCCCAGCTGCGTCCGGCCCGTGTCCCGGGCTTGTTCGTATTTTTTCCGGAACAGCCGGTCCGTGACCTGGCCTTCCTTGCCGCCCCAGCCGTGATCGGGATAGATGGCGGCCTGCCAGGCATCGTTCAATTCCCGGACCGGATACTCCGAGAAATTCCCGGCCAGCAGGGCCGCGAAGGTGTTGAACATTTCCGCGGCCGGGAGAAGGTACCCGGCTTCCCGATGGGCGGAGACGGCCCAATGGTGCGTGGGACCGTGAATGTAGAGCCAGAGATTGGGCCTCTCGCCCGGCACGTCCTTAAAGGTCGGATGGCCCTGGCTCAAGGCTTCAAAAAACGCCCGGGCGGACGAATAGCGCATGCTCGAAGCCGGAGCCGAGGCGCCATAGCGGGCGTTCCAGCGGGCGATCAGCGGCCCGAAATCCGTGGGCTGGGAAAAATCCTCGGAATTGAGCAGGGGAAATTCCGGGGCGATCGCCCGGTCCTTGTAGTATGGCCCCCAGGCCTCGAGCTTGGCGGCGATCTTCTCGAGCCCTTCGCCGCCTTGGGCATGGAGCAGGGCGGAGGAATTCCCGTAGTGGCCGGGCGTGAACGCCAGGACCCCCGACCCGTCGGGGCTCAGCCAACGGTAAAACCCTTCATGGAAGCGGCTGATGACCATGTAAGGGATGCCGGCCTTGCTCAGGATCTGCTGCATCTGTAAGGCCCGGCCGGGAACATCGGGACTGAAATAGACCCGGGCATCGCAGCCCTGCATGGCCTTCCGGATCCAGCGGCGGCCGAAATACGCTTCGCGGACCAGCTCCTCGCCCGACATCAGCGACTCGTAGGGCTGGTTGAAGGTGGCGCCCCATTCCAGCCGGCCTTCGCGGGTATAGCGCTCGATCTCCGCCCGGCGGTCGGGATGGGTCTCGATGTATTCGAGAAGATTGAGCATGTTTTCCATCACGAACCGGTAGTCCGGATTCCTGCGCATCATCTCCAGGGCCGGGGTGATGCAGTGCTCATCCCGGTGTCGGCGGCAGGCTTCCGGACTGTCCATCCAGGCGATATCCTGATGGCTCGAGGAGATGATGCTCACCCGGAACGGCAAGGGCAGGGGCGCCCCGTCCAGCGGGGCTTCGGCTTTCTGTTCGGCGCTCATGAATGCTCCTATCCCGAGAATCGCGGCCAGGCCGAGGATCAGGAACCGGGCGCGGGTCCGTTCACTCATGGCGGGTTTCTCCTTGGGGATTGCGCTCAGCGGTCCAGGATGGTCAGGTCGGGGGACAACAGGCGGCGGATGGACGGCTCGTCCATGTTCTCCGGCGTGGCCAGGAAAACGCCGGTGTCGACGGTCTTCTCGTAGGGCCGGCCGCGGAGGTGGTCGACGGCCGTGAGAACGCTCCGATACCCCATCTGGATCGGGTCCTGGAGGACCAATCCGTGGATCTCCCTCTTGGACAAAGCTTCGATCAGCTTCTTCGACGAATCGAAACCGACGTGGAAGACTTTGCCGGCCAGACCGTGGTCTTCGAGGGCCCTGTTGCAGCCGAAGGTCGTGGATTCGTTGGGCGTGAAGATCGCTTCGACGTCGGGAAAGCGGCTGATCAGGTTTTCCACCGTCTGATAGGCCGTCTCGGTCGTTATCCCGGCGTATTGATTGTCGGAAAGGATGGCGACGCCGGGAAATTCCGACCTCATCGTGTCCAGAAAGCCCTGCTCGCGCTTGGTGCTGCCTTCGACGCTGGCGATGACCCGGACCAGAATGGCCGTGCCCCGGCCCTTGAGGAGGGTTCCGACCCTTCTTGCCGCGACGACGCCGCCCTTGTAGTTGTCGGTCGAGATATAGGCGACGTAATCGTTTCCCTGAAGGGCGGAATTGAAAATGACCGTGGGGATGCCCGCCCGCTTGGCCTCGGCCACCGGCCGGACCAGGGCCTTGTCATCCATCGGCGTCAGAACGATGGCGTCGATGCCGGCATTGGTCAGGGTCTCGACGATCTGGATCTGCTCATTGCGGTCGTCCTCTTTGAGCGGGCCCTTCCAGATGATTTCGACGCCCAGCTCGCGGGCCGCGGCCAGCGCGCCGGCGTGGATGGCTTTCCAGAATTCATGCGTCGTCCCCATCGGGATGACCGCCAGAACGATCTTCTTGGCGTTCCCCGCGGCCGGGGCCGGTGCGCGGCGGCAGGCGGCGAAGCCCGCCAGAAAGACGACGGCGGCAACGGCGAGGAGGAGCGGCAGCCTGCGCCGGAGGAACCGGCGGTTGCGTTCGGGCATGATGGATCGGGTCCTTTCCTGGGATGCGAAACCGCCCCATGATTAGCACAACGGATGGGGCGAGTCAAAGACGCCGTCGTCGAGCTTCTACTTGAATTCGACGACCTTCTGGCCCTGTCCTCCCGACGGAAAGGCGGCGATATGCCGAAGCGTCTTCCAGAGCTCGGTGCCGGGCTCCCCGCATCGGACGGTATAGGCGCCCATCGAAAAGACCTTCGGCCGGAATGAATCGCCCTTGGCCCGGATTGTATAGACGATCTCGCCGCTCTTTTCGTCGACGACCTGGACGACCGGATCGGCCAGCCCTTGGAATTTGAGCGTGGGAAGATAGGCCTCGGCCGCCCGCCCGTAATTGTCGAACTGGCTGATGGTGATCGGCCAGCCCGGATAGGGCTTGCCGTCGAGGCTGTTGGGATCGGACGGGCGGGGCCAGCATTCGAGAGTGATTTCGCGGGATCTCCGGTCGAAACGGACGATCCCATACCCCGTGGCCCGGTCGTAAAGGAGCGCCGGCTGGCGGCCCGTGACGAGCGGATCGGCCACCGCGGCGATGCTCATGCGGTTGCCGAAAGCGTCTTTGTAATCGCCGGTGCAGCGCGAAGCGCCGGGCTTGACCCGGGCCCCGGGTTTCTGGGGGAACCAGCGCCGCGGCCAGAGGTTGGAGACGGCCGGGACGCAGAGGGCATACCCCGCGTCGCCGAAGGCCTCGACGCCGTATCGGATCGTGCCGGGGAGATGCAGGTCGCCGCAGACGTGCAGGGCATACGCTTTGCGGATCTCGCGGAGGGCCGCATTGCGCCCCGACGGGGGCCAGCCGTCCGAATCCATGTCTGCAGCCGGGACGTCGTCCGGCGGGTATTCGCCGGCCTTGTAGAGAGGCAGCTGGGGGAGGCCGTCGTCGCTCCGGGTCCCGGCCGGCAGGGTGAAAAGGTCCGCCCAAAGCGCTTGGGAAAAGACGGCCTTCATCCACGTCCCGCCCGACCAATCCGCCGCCCAGGTTTTCAGGAATTGGATCTGGCGTTCGCCGAGGAGCTCGGCCCCGGGGGGATCGGCGTCCTTGTCGGGCTTGAAATCGGGGTTCTGGGCCCAGCCGTTGCGGATCTCTCCTTTCGGCAGGAGCGGCGCGGGGGCGGATTTAAACGTCCGGTCCTCGATGACCGCGATGCTCAGTCCGGCGTACTGAAGCTCGCAGAAGTATACGCCGATCCCCTGCTCGATCGGCGCCGGATCGGCCGGGTCGGGCAGATGGCTCGTCTGCGTCCGCTGGACCATATTGATCCAGCGGGCCGGCATTTTAAAGCCCCCCGAATCCTGAGCGTCCGCCCCGAAGCCGGGGCTGGTCGCCTTGCCGCCGGCGCCCCAGAGGCGGCCGTGATAGACATCGTGCTCGCCGGGAATGGTCACCGCGGGATGGTCGCGCAAAAGCCCGCCGAAGGCCCAGCCGAAAAGGAACCATTTGCGCAGGTAGTCGAGGATGGCCTTGTCGACGGGCGCATACTGGGTCCCGTAACCGGCCGCCCGCTCAGAGATCTGGTCGCCCGAGAAAAACAGGAGGTCGGGATCGTGGGCGGCCGCATGAAGGACAACCTCGGCATGGGGAAACCCGTAATCGTTCTGGCCGGCGAAGGCGGCCAGGACGAGCGCGGCCTTGTCCTTCGGTTCGCGCCGCACGGTGCCGGTGTAAACGGCCGCCGTCCGGCCCGATCCGCCCGCCGCCCATTCGTAAACGAGCTGGTAGGCGACGTCCCGGTCCGCGTCCCAGCCGGACAGCCGGAACGTCGCCGTCCGGGCATCGGGATCGACGGGAGACTCGGCCGCGTCCATCCATCGGCCATCGGCCTTGCGGACGCGGAGTTTGACGTTCGGCCCATCGGCCGCTCCGACCGGAGGCAGCTGGGCCGTCATCTTCATGATCCCGCGGCTGAGGGTGTACTGGGCGAACAGGATCGGGCCGAAGGCGCTCTCCTCGTGGACTTCGGCCTTGGCCCCGGCGATCTCCCAGCCGGCGAACCAAGCCGCCGGCCCATCCTCGGGCGCGGCCATGTCCGGCAGATGGCTGACCAGGGCGAGATTGCCGGCCAGCGCGGCCGGATCGAGATCGGATTGCTCGACCGTGGAGATCACGGCGCCGCTGTCGACGTCATGGGCCTCAAGGGCCGCGACGCAGCGGCTTCCCGCCGGCCGCACGGTCAGGACCAGGTCCAACCCCCCGGCCAAGCGGGCCCGCACGGCCTTGCGCACGGGCTCCTGCTGCAGGACTTCGTAATCGCCGATGAAGAGATCGCCGTCCATGGAGACCCCGACGTCGAGGCCTTTGCCGTAAAGGGCGGCATAGCGGTAGTCGTCGAATTCGGCCTTGGCCCCGATGCGGAAACCGATCCAATTGCGGTCCTTGGAGCCCCGAGGCAGGGCGGCCACGGCCGCCCGGACGCGCAAGGAAAGGTCCTCGTTGGCCGGTCCGAGACGGCGGGTCAAGACATGGACGTTCCGGTCCGAAGCGGCCAGCAGGCATTCCAGCCGCCCGTCCTTGATGCGCCAGTCCTGGAGCCGGTTGGCCCAGTATTCCGGACCGGCCCAGATGCGCTCAACGCCGGCCGGCCAGGCGCTCCGGAAGACCGATCCATCCGGGGCGGCCGATCCGACCGCGACGGCGAGAAAACCGGCGGCCAGGACGGCGAATCTCAGAAAATCGCGGCGCGTCGGGCCTCTCATGGGACCCTCTTTTCGCCCGGGACGGTCGTCGAGCCGGCCATCTTGTACAACCCGAAATGGGCGATCGCCGGGATCATCCGGGCCTGGTCGATCGTCAGCCGGACTTTGGACGACGTCACGGCGGGAAACCGCAGCAACCGTTTGTATCCGACGGTCGTCCCCCGGGCGAAATCCTTCCAAGCCCCGCCGGTTTCGGCCTCGAGGCGGAAGGACTCGACCCGTTGCCCGACATCGATGTTTTCCCGGAGCAGGGCGCAGTCGAACGTCTTGTCCCCGCCCAGATCGAATTCGATCCAGGAAAGCCCTCCGTCTCCCCGGGGGCTCCAATACGTCCCGGCGTCGCCGTCGACGGCCGCCGCGGCGGCATGGGCGGCCTCTTCGCTCGAAGCGCGGACCCTAGAGCCGGCGGCGAGATCGGTCCTGAATGTCTCGTCCAGGATGGCCCGCATTCCGCGCAGGGCGGCCGCGTCGAAATCGCTGATCCGGCCGCGCTTGTCGGGGGGAATATTCAGGAGCAGGACGCCGTTGCGGCCGACCGAGGAGAAATAGATGTCGACCAGCTTGTCCGGCGTCTTGACCTGTCCGTCCTCCTTGGCGTGGTAGAACCAGCCCGGCCGGATGGAGACGTCCGTTTCCGCCGGATACCAAGCCAGTGCTTTTGCTGAAGCGATCTTGGCCCGGCTGCCCAGGTCGTCGTTCATCAGGTCTTTGGGCGTGAAAGCTCCGTCGAGGGGATGCCGCGGCGATCCCGCCGCGGCCGTCGCCGGATCCGGGGCCTCCGCCGGGACGACACTCCATTCGGTCTCCCGCCCGTATCCGGATTCCGTTCCGACCCAGCGGATATCGGGAGCCATCCCGAAGATGACGGCCTGCGGCTGAAGCTCGCGGATGACCTTGTAGTAGGAGGGCCAGTCGTAGACCTGTTTCCTGCCGTTCGGCCCTTCGCCGTTGGCCCCGTCGAACCAGACCTCGGCGATCGGCCCGTAATTCGTCAGCAGCTCGCGGAGCTGTCCTCGGAAATGCTCGTTGTAGCGGGGCGAATCGCCGTAGGAAGGCTCGTGCCGATCCCAGGGCGAGAGATACACGCCGAAGGCCAGGCCTTCCTCCCGGCAGGCGGCCGACACTTCGGCGACGACGTCTCCCCTCCCGCCCTTCCAGGGGCTGTTCTTGACGCTGTGCCCGGTCAGGGCCGACGGCCAAAGGCAGAAGCCGTCATGGTGCTTGGCCGTCACGATGATCATCTTCATTCCGGCGTCCTTGATCACCCGGACCCACTGGCGGGCGTCGAAATCCGTGGGATTGAAGAGCTTGGGATCCTCCGTCCCCTGCCCCCACTCGCGGTCGGTGAAGGTGTTCATTCCGAAATGGGCGAAGGCCGTGAACTCGCGCTCCTGCCAGGCCATCTGGGCCGGCGAAGGGGCGACCGAAGCGGCCTTGCGGACGATCGCGGCGGCGTCATCGCCGGGGTCGATGACGACATAATCGCGCCAAGCGGATGCTGAAGGAGCCGGCGGCCGTTGCTGCTGCCTGAAAAAAAAGGTCAAGCCGACGGCCGCGGCGATCACGGCGAATGACAGGACGAAGACGCTCGTTTTTCTTGTGATCATGGGTGCTCCATGAGGCGGTTCAATCGTCGGCCCGGACCGAGCGGAGGGAGCCGCGGAGATTCACGGACATGCTCTTCGATCCTATCGAAGCGGCTCAAAGGCGACCAGAAGGCCGTCGACGTTGGCGGCCAGATACGACCCGCCTCCCAAGGCAATGAGCGTATGAACGGCGCCCGGGCCCAAATCGAGGATCGGGCGAAGCGCGCCGGCGGCGTCGATTTCGCAGACCAGGCCGTGCTGCGTGCCGAAATAGATCCGACCCCCGTCTTCGATCGGCTCATTGGGGAAAAGATCGGTGCCGCCGGGAACGGGGCCGACTTTCTTGAGCAGCGCGCCCGAGGCGGCGTCCAGGAACGAAAACCCGCCGGAACGGCCTTTGACCAGGACGTTCCGGCCGTCCGACGAGACGGCCAGAGATTCCCAGCCTTCCGCGTTGACGCGCCAGACCGTCCGGCCGTCCGCTTGATCGACGGCCGAGACGAACCCGTCGGGACAACTGAAGAAAACGCGGCCGGCGGCGGCGGCCGGAGCGGACCCGGCCGGAGAATAATAGAAATTGTCGTTCTCCGTCCAACGCCACAGCTCGCGCCCCGATTCGATGTCCACGGCATGGGCCGCGCCGTCCCAGGCCCCGAAGATCGCTTTTCCCCCGGTGACAAGCGGGCTGGACTGGATCGCGCCTTTGGCCGCGGCGCTTGTCCAGACGTCGGTCATGTTGAACAGATTGACGCAGATCAGGCGGCCGGACGCCGTCCCCGCCAGAAGGCGCGGAACCTTGACTTGTTTGTCCTCATAAGCGACGAGGGGCGCCGTGAAGCGCTCGGCGAATTCGGCCGAAGCGGCCAGGCGGCCCGATTCCGCGTCGAATTTCATCATCCGGCCGTCGGACGATGCGGCATACAGAAGCTTTTTGAAGATGACGGGCCGGCTCATGAACGGGCTCCGGCCTTCATACGTCCAGCGCAGCGAGCCCTTGACATCGAAACAGTGGATCCGCCCGAAAAGGTCAGCCAGGAAAACAAGCTTCCCGTCATTCGCGGGGCCGGCCAGGAGCCTGGTTTTCAAGTCGGCTTTCCAGAGAACCCGGGCGGATTTGACGGTCGGCGCCGCCGGAGAGACGGCGGGCGCACTTTTCCATTCGGCTTTCAGCAGCCGGCCCCAGGCCGGCGAAGGCCTTCCGTCCACGATCGATTCGGCCGTCACCGCATCGGGTCCGATCTCGAAGACATCAAACCCCGGCCGGCCCGCTCCCGCCAGGGCCGCCCGGACGGTGAAAACGGGAATCCCGCCCTCGTCCTGCTTCGATTCGGCATGGACATGGCCGGAGATGACGATGATCCGGTGCGGGAGAAGGGTATTCCGGGCCCGGTCCCAATTATCGATCATCGCGGGAGGATCGTGGACGAAAAAGAAAAGGTCCATTTCAGGCGGCAGCCTGCGGACCGCTTCGGCGAGCCACTCCAGATCGTCCGGCGCGAAATGCCCCAGATCGCCGGCGCCCAGGCCGATGAACGCTGAGCCGCCCTCCTGGAAAACGAATCGGCTTTCGCCGAGCGCCGTCCGAAACCCCTCCCCTCCGTACCCCATCCAATGGAGGTCGTGGTTGCCGGGCAGGACATGGGCGGAAATCGTCAGGCCGGCGAGAATGGATTTGAATTCGGCGAACTCGTCGTCCCTCCCTTTTTCCGTGAGGTCGCCGTCCAGGACGACGAAACGGATTCCGGGCTGGGCCTTGACGGCCTCGACGACCGTCCGCAGTCCGTCGGCGGCGCCGTCCGCGCCGACGTGGGGGTCGGCAATGACCGCGAAGCGGAGCGTTTGGGCCCCGACGAGTCCGGACAGGAAGAGCGTTCCCAGGAACGCGGCCGGGAATGGAGTCTGTTTTTTCCGCATGCGGCCCTCCGTCTTTCGCGGACCGGAAGGGGTCCTCACTTCACCGGAGCCAGGCGGACCATCAGGACGCCGTGCCGGCCGACGGCCGCTTCGAACGAGCCGTCAAACACGCCGACATCGGCCTGGCGCCACAGGTCGCGCACGCTCTGCGGACCTCCGATCCCCAGGTCCTTCCAGCCGACGGTCATGGTCTTGAGCCCTTCGCCTCGGTTGAACAGCCCCACCGCCAGCGAACCGTCGCCCAGCGGGCGGGTCCAGACTTCCAGGGCCCCGTCCTTCTTGACCCGTCGTCCCGGCCGGCCCAGCGGGTCCTGGTCGACATCGATGATCTCGTCGTTCGTCAACAGCCCCAGGGTGAAATCATCCAGGCGGGTGATGTCGCCGCTGAAGATGAGCGGGGCGGCCAGAAGGGCCCATAGGGAAACGTGGGTGTATTGTTCGTTGGGCGTCAGCGGGGTGGGGACGGTCCGGCCCTTCCAGTCGCTCAGGTAGCCGAGCAGCAGATAATCGGGATCGTTCCAGGCCCCGGGCCCGGCGAATTTCTCCAGACCGTTGTCGCCGTAGAGATCGAAGCCGTCGCGGAAAAGCGATTCGCCGATCTTCTCGAACGTCCCCCCCAGATCGCCGGCCGTGCGCCAGCTGTTGCCGCCGACGTCCCGGCCCCATTCCCAAACCTCGCCCATTCCGTATTGGCAGAGGTTGAGGACGATGTCCCGTTTTTGTTTCTTGAGAACGGCGCTGATCAGGCGGTAGGGCTTCTGGTATTCGGCTCGGCTCTTGTCCTTGGCCACGCCCTCGTAGGAGCACCAGTCGTACTTGAGGAAATCGAAGCCCCATTCGACGAAACGCTCGACGTCTTTTTCTTCGTTCTTATAAGCGCCGATATGGCCGGCGCAGGTGAACGGTCCGGGCGAGGTATAGATGCCGGCCTTGAGGCCCCTGGCATGGATGAAGTCGGTCAGCGCTTTCATGTCGGGGAAGCGCTTGTTGGAGTTGACCCGGCCCGATGGATCGCGTGCCTCGCCTCGAAGCGAAGGGTCTTTGGCGTCCGGGCGGACGGCCCAGCAATCGTCGATGTTGACGTACATGTAGCCGTGGTCTTTCATGCCCGAAGAGGCCATGGCTTCGGCGGCCCGGCGCAAGATCTCGTCCGTGACATGGTTCTCCCAGACATACCAGCTGTTCCAGCCCATGTGCGGAGTCAGGGCCAGGGCGTCGGGACCGCAGACGATCTTAAAGTCCCGCTCGCAGCGGCCCTTGGCGTTCTCGGCCTTGAGCTTGATCATGAAATCGCCCTGATTCTTAATGACGCCGGTGATGAACCCCGTCTTCGCCTCGATCGTCAGCCCCGGCGGAAGACCTTCGGCCGAGAAGGTCATCGGCCGGTCGCCCGTCGCCGGCACGGCGAACAGGAACGGCGAACCGGGCCGGCAGCCGAAGACCCGGGCCCCGTTGATGCGCGGCGAGGGGCCGGACTTGGGCGTCAGGATGATCCGGGCTTCCTCGCCGAAGGACAATGCGGCGGCTCCGCACAGAAAGAGAATCGGGACGATCGAAAAGATCGACGGGGTTTTCTTTAAAGGGCGCATGATCTCTCCTCCCTGGCCCTCCAGGGCCGGGCTTGTCACCCAGAATATATATTTTTACGGCTGGATTGGCAAAAGGTCAGCGCCCGCGTTGCGGGGCGTTGAAGCCGTCGATCTTGAAAACATAGGCATATTGATGTTCGGGCGCAAACGCGCCGGGATCGTAATCGGGCAGCTCGATCAAAACGTTCCCGCCGGCGTTTCGCCAGGCCAGCCCGCGCCCGTCCCCGAGCAGAGAGACGCGGGCGCCCGCTTCGGCCGTCAGCCCCTTCAGCACGAGCCGCTTCCCCGGCCATTTCGGGGTCAAGGCGTAGAGAACGCCGTCTTTATAAGTAAAAAACACGTCTTTGACCGCCTGGCCGGGCAGGGGGCGGATTGTTTCCTTGAAGATATCGTACGGGGCCATCGAATCGCCCCGTTTAAGCTGAGGGCGCTCGCCGGCCGACCATTGGCAGGGCCGGCTCCAGGTCCGCGTTCCGAAGATGGCTTCGCCGTTGCGCCACAGCCACTCGCCGATCTGGAGCAGCCGGTCTTCCATGAGGGCCGGAATTTTCCCGTCCGCCCGCGGACCGATATCCAGGCAGAGGTTGCCGCCCCGGCTGACGATATCGATGAGCATGAGGACGAGCTCATGGGCCGATTTATAGTCGACGGCATCTTCATTGCTGTTGTAGCCGAAGGACATGCCGATGCCCCGGTCCTCTTCCCAAGCCCGGGAATCGTCGTCCAGTCCCGATCCGTACTCCGTCGTGAAGAAGCCGCCGTGCTTGTGGCGAGTGTCCTTCCCCCAGCGATCGTTGATGACGACGGAATCCCGGTTGGGGACGGTATTGAAAACCCAGGCCAGCAGCTCCGGCGAGCGCCACGACGCCGAATCGAGCTCCCATTCCCCGTCCGCCCAGATGATGTCGGGGGTGTAGCGGCTGACCAGGTCCTTGAATTGAGGGAACAAATGCTCGGAGACGAAGCGGGCCTTGTCCGCCAGCCAAAGCGGGTGGTACCATTCGTAAAGGGAATAATAGAGCCCGACTTTCAGGCCTTTGGCCCGCATGGCCGCGGACAGCTCGCCGACCAGGTCCCTCCTCGGCCCCATCTCCATCGTGTTCCAGGGCCGGCCGTAGGCCCGGCTGGCCTCCGCGCTCGGCCAGAGGCAGTCACCCGCGTGGTGCTTGGTGGTCAGGACCATGTATTTGGCCCCCGATTTCACCACCAGATCGGCCCAGGCGGCCGGGTCCCAGAGATCGGCCTTGAACAGCGGCGCGAAGTCCTTATATTTGAAATCCGGGCCGTATTTTTTGGCGTGGTAATCGGCGACCGCTCCCCCGAACTGCTTTTCCTGGAGTGCGTATTGGTACCATTCGGCATATTCCCCTTTGGGGCTCCAGGCCGGGACGGAATAAAGGCCCCAGCAGATGAAAATCCCGAACTTGGCGTCGCGGAACCACTGGGGCGTGGGACGGGCATCGAGCGAGGCCCAATTCGGCTGATAGACGGCCGCGGACGGCGCCGCCGGAGACGGCCTTCGGAGCGCCGGAGTCTCGATGTCCACGGACTCGGCCCGGCGGAATCCCTTGACCCGGATTCCCCCGCCGGTTTCCGCTTCCACCAGGGCATAGCTGTTGCCCTCGGGCGGCGCGCCTTCGCAGGCGGCCTTGAGGGTGTAATAAGATATTCCGTTCAGCGTCGAGAACGCGCCCTGGTGGCGGTGGCCTTGGAAAACCGCCCGGACGCGGCCGGAGGATTCCAGGACGGCGCGGACCGCGGCCGCGTTCTTGACGGAATAATCGCCGTTTTCGTCGAGCTCCTGATGGGTGAAGACGATCGCCGGCGTCCCCGCCGCTTCCAAGTCGGATTTCAGCCAATCGACCTCGAACGGCGGGATGTTGGCGTCGGTCCAGGCATAGCGGCCCCGCTCGTAGCCGTTTCCGCCGGACGTGAAATTGGCGTCCAGGACGACGAAATGGAAGCCGTTCGTGTCGAAGGAATAATAGGTCTTTTCCGCCGGCTGGCCGGTGTTGGAAACGCGGGCCTGGAATTCGGGCTTGCTGATGCTGTCCTCGTCGTGGTTTCCGAGGACGTGGTAGCGCGGGCCGCGGAAGCGGGCGAAGACCGCCTCGATCGCGGACAGGTAAGCCAGCGTCCGGGCCGGAACGGGTTCGACGTCCTGGTCCTTGAAATCGCCCAGCTCGATCACGAAGTCGGCCCGGGCCGCGTTCATGGCCGCGACGAACTCGGCCAGCTTGGCCTTCGATTCCTTGAAGTGCCGGCCGCCGACGGGGCCGCGGTCGGCGTAGTGGAGGTCGGTGATGATGCCGAAACGGACGGCGGGCGCGGCATCCGCCGGCGGCTTCGGGAGCAGCCCGGGGCCGAGAAGGAACCCCCAGAGAAAGAATCCGCTGATCGCTCGCCTGAAAATGGCCATGCTCTCCCCCGGTTTCAATAGCGGCATTCGTGGGCCGCCGCGGCGAAGGCCTTCAGATTCTCCACCGGCGTCTCGAAGAAATGGTCCGAAGCCGAGCAGACATAGCCGCCCTCCCGCCCGACCGTCTCGAAAAGCTTCCGCACGGCCCGGCGGATGTCCTCCTTCGTCCCGCAGGTCAGCGTGTTGAACTGGTCGATCCCCCCGATGAAGGCCAAACGGCCCTTGATCTTGGCCGCGAATTCCCAGGGCTCCTGGTTGCCCCCGATCGACGGCGGGGCCAGTGTCTCCGAAACGTCCGCCCCGTTGCGGACGATGAGCTCCTCGATGCCCCGCGTGCCGCCGCAGGTGTGATAGGTGACTTTGAAGCCGAGGTCATGGAGGGCGTCGTGCATGACCCGGTCATAGGGCAGGCAGAATTCTTCGTGCAGTCGGGGCGAGATGAGCGTCGAGGAGGCCGATCCGCCGCCCGTCTCGACGAGGTCGAACGCGGCCCCCTTCATGCCTTCGATGAAGCGCATCTTCTTGGCCAGCAGGACCTTGAGCAGGGCGTGGACCCAATCGGGCTTGTCGAAGGTGGCTAAAATCAGCTCATTGATGTCCATCAGGCAGGCGGCATGCTGCCAGCAGCCGGCCTGGTCGCCCCAGACGAAGCCGCGCAGGATGCCGTCATCGCCGACGGCGTCGTATTTTTCCGCCAGCGGCGCCAGGCTGAGGGCCGGAACGGGCATGTATTTTTCGATCAGCCGGATGTCCTCGTCGCGCTTGATGAGGTATTCCGTGATCCAGGTCGTCTTGCGGTCGCCTTCGCTCTTGTAGGTCAACGCTCCCCCCGGCGTGTCGATGACGTGGTGGACCACTCGATGATCGGGATCGGCGCTGATGACCGTCGCCTGGTCGTTCCACTCCGGTGTGTTGATCTTGGTGAAGTCGGCGTCGGTCAGCCAGAACTGGGCCATCGATTCGAAGTACTGGATCTGGGCATCGAAACCGACGGCCTTGTTGGCGGCCAGGTCATCCATGCCGTTCATGTACGTGTCGAGATGAAATTGCTGCCACTGGTGGACGGTGACCGGAAGGCGGTCCGGCTTTTCGCGGTTCAGGGCCAGCATGAGGCGGTCTTTCGAGGTCATGGATCCTCCGGGCGATCGGTCCGTCCGGAATTGTATCAGAGGGCGAGGCCGGTCCGTCAAGCGTTCCATCCCGGGAATCCCCCGCATTGCGCCGGGCGGGCCGCGGCGGTAGAATGGGGAGCGTCGGAAGGCCGACGGAGGAGGGACCCATGACCATGACCGATCTCGCCATCGCTTTAGGCGTTTTTCTGCTCTTCGTTTTCTTCGCCGGCATCCGCATCGTCCGTCCGACGCATCGCGGCCTGATCGAGCGCCTGGGCAAGTACAACCGTTTCGCCAGGCCCGGGTTCAACTGGCTGATCCCGGGGATCGACCGGCTGTTCCAGATCAACGTCACCGAGGTCATGGTCGACGCCCAGCCCCAGGAGATCATCACCAACGACAATCTTAACGCCCGCGTCGACGCCCAGGTCTATTTCAAGGTCAAGGAAGATGAAACCAGCGTCAAGAACTGCCAGTACAACGTGAACAACTATCAATGGCAGATCGTCAACCTGGCCCGCACCACCCTGCGCAACATCATCGGCACATTGACCCTCAAGTCGGCCAACAGCGAACGGGGCAAGATCAATTCCGAGCTGCAGCGCACGCTCCGCGAGGAAACGGGAAGCTGGGGCATCGAGATCGTCCGCACCGAGCTCAAGGAAATCGACCCGCCCAAGGACGTCCAGGAGACGATGAACAAGGTGGTCAAGGCCGAGAACGAGAAGATCGCCGCCGTCGACTTCGCCACCGCCACCGAGACCATGGCCGACGGCGCGCGCCGGGCCGAAATCAAGAAGGCCGAGGGGATCCGACAGGCCCGCATCCTGGCCGCGGAGGGCGAAGCCCAAGCCATCAAGCTGGTCAACGAGGCGGCCAATCAGTATTTCGTGGGCAACGCCCAGCTCCTGCGCCGGCTGGAGACCGTAGAAAAAGCCATGGCCTCGAACGCCAAGATCGTCGTCCCGGGAGACGCCCAGCTGGTCAACGTCATCGGCGATCTGGCCGGCGTCCTGCCTCTGGCGAAAAAAGATTGAAGCGCCCCGTATGGAGGAGCGCCGTCGCGCCGGCCCGCGGTATCGACGCGCGGCCGAGCGGGGCGAGGGATTGAACGACATGACCCAACGACGAATGATTCTGTTCTCTCTGGCCGGCGCGGCGCTGGTCGCGCTGGCGCCGATATCCTCGGGCTCGCAGGACCGGGCCGCGGCTTCCCCCGCCGGCCCTCCCGCGGCCGAACGGCTGGCCTGGTGGCGCGAGGCGCGCTTCGGACTTTTCATCCACTGGGGGCCGGTCAGCCTCAAGGGCACCGAGATCAGCTGGTCCCGGGCCAACACCAACCCCGCCTGTCCGAACAAGGGCCCGATCCCGGCCGAGGTGTACGACAATCTCTATAAGGAATTCAACCCCACGCAATTCAACGCCGCGGAGTGGGCCGGCATCGCCAAAGACGCCGGGACGCGCTACGTCGTCCTGACGGCGAAACACTGCGACGGTTTCTGCCTTTGGCCGACAAAGACCATCGACCACCATATCGGCAACTCGCCGTTCCGCCGCGACGTCTGCGGCGAGCTGGCCGAGGCCGTCCGCCGGGCCGGCCTTCGCATCGGCTGGTACTATTCGCCGATGGACTGGTACGACCCGGACTGCCGCACGGCGCGCAACGCCGCCTACGTCAAGCGCATGCAGGAGCAGGTCAGGGAGCTCGTCACCCGCTATGAGCGCATCGACGTCCTATGGTTCGATTGGGACGGCGGCACGATCCCCTGGGACCAGGACAAAACTTACCGCATCGTCCGCTCCGCCCAGCCGGGCATCATCATCGACAACCGCCTGGAGTGCAGCACCGGCGGAAATTCAGCCGACCGATACATCGGCCCGAACGCCGACTACCTTACTCCCGAGCAGGAAATAGGGGCCTATGACGACAAGCGCCCATGGGAGACCTGCATGACGCTCGGCACCCAATGGTCCTGGAAGCCGAACGACGAAATCAAATCGGTGAGCGAGGTCGTCCGCATCCTGGCCCGGTGCGCCGGAGGCGACGGCAACCTGCTCCTCGACGTCGGCCCGATGCCCGACGGCCGCATCGAACCGCGCCAGGTCGAAGTCCTGAAAGGGGTCGGCGGATGGCTGGCCGCGTCCGGCGAGAGCATCTACGGCACACGCGGCGGGCCGTTCAAGCCGGGCCGATACGGGGCTTCGACGCGCAAAGGCCGTACGATCTACCTCCATATTTTCCAATGGACAGGCGACACGCTGCGGCTGCCGGCCATTCCGGCCAAGGTCGTCGGCAGCCGCCTGCTGACCGGCGGCCGGGCGTCCGTCCGCCAGACCGAGAGAGGGCTCGAAGTCGCGGTGGCCGAAAAAGACCGGCAGGCGGCGGATACGGTGGTGGTCCTCGATCTGGACGGCCCGGCCGGCCGGATCGCAGCCATAGATGTTTCCGGAAATCCTAAACCGGCGAAGTAGCGGGCCCGCACCTCTCTTCTGCCTTCGCCGTCAGGGCTTGATCGCCGCGGCCACGGCTTCCAGGAAAGCATCTCCGCCCCAGTTCGAATCCCAGGTCATGCCCAGCCGCACGACCACCAATTTGAGCGACGGACAGATTACGATCTGCTGGGCCTGGTAGCCGTCGGCCCAGAAAGTGTCCGGCGGCATCTTGGGGAGCATCCGGTTCGCGGAATCCGGGGGGTTGCCCCGGTTGGTCCAAAAGAACGCTCCGTACTCCCCCTTGGGCGCCTTGGGGGCGGGGGTCGTCGAATAAGCCAGCCAGCCTTCGGGCAGCAGCCGCTCCCCGTTCCAAACGCCGTCATTCAAGCAAAAAAGCCCGAAGCGGGCGAAGTCGCGGGCCGTGGCGTAGAGATAAGAAGAGCCGATGAACGTGCCCGAAGCGTCCACGCCGAAAACGGCGCTGCGCAGGCCGATCTTGTTGAACAGCTCCCGGCGCGGGAAGGTCCAATACGCTTCCCGGCTCCCGACGACGTCGCGGATGATCCAGGAGACGATGTTGGTCGAGCCCGAAGAATAGCTCCAAACGCTGTCGGGAACGACGGCCAGCGGCTTGGCTGCCGCATAGGCCGCGTGGTCGGGCTCTAAAAATAGCATGCGGTTGACATCCGAGATGGGATGGGCGGCGTATTCCTCGTACCACTCCAATCCCGAGCTCATGCGCATGAGCTGGTCGACGGTGATGGCGTGGCGCGGGTCATCGGCCGAATTCCATTCCGGCACGGGCGCTGGGGCATGGATATCGAGCTTGCCCTGTCTGACCAGGATCCCGACCAGAACGTTGGTGAAGCTCTTGGCCATGGACCAGCTCAGGAGTCGCGTGTCCTTGGTGATGCCCGGCGCGTAGCGCTCGGCGACGAGCCGCCCGTCATGGATGACGACCAGCGCCCGCGTGCGCTTGAGATGCTTGGGATCGGGTTCGGCGAATGCGGCGCCCACGGCCTTGGCCACCTTGTCGGCGTCGATCGCCGGCGGCGCCGTCTCTTCAGCCGGCTTGTCCCCCATCGGCCAGGGAACGGCCGCGGGGTCGGCCGGTTCGGGGACCGGAAGATCCGGCTTCATCGCCCGGACCGATTCTTCGGGGACTCCCGACAAGAGGATGGGACCGAACCCTTCAACATAAACGGCCGTTTTCTTGAACAGCCCGGTCCCCAGCAGCGAACAGGAGACGGTTTTCCGGGCGCGGTCGATCTTCGCCTTGAAGAGCTTGAAGACCGGATTGAAACCCGCATCTTCGGCCATGATCCTCTCCGGTTCGAGGCCTTGAACAAAAATTCCGGCGCAGAGGGTTTTGGCCTTGAAGGCGCAGCCGATCGGGATCTGTTCGATGAATTCCCGTTTCGCATATCCGAAATATGCGGCCGCGATCAGGACGATCAACAGAAGGGTCAGGACGATCCGTCGACGGGTAAAGAAGGCGCGCATGCGTCACTCCTTGAACAATCCCCGCAGGACTTCGATTCCGGCCTCTTTGGAAGGAAGAAAAGCGTGGCTGGCGGCGTATTTTAAAAGGCTGGTCAGAAGCTGGCGGGCTTCCGGCCTCGTCTCGGCGTCGGTCAACAGGTCGGTCGCACAGACGAGGAGCTTGCCCGGCCCGACCTTGACCTCGAAGATCAACCCGAGCGGGCGGTTGGTGTACCAGTCGTCGATGATCCGGACGATGGGGGTGAAACCGGGCCCGAAATCGTCGAGCCGAACGGCCTGGCCGTGGCTGATGGCGTCCCACCACTGCCAGTTGCTGTGGAATTCCGTGGGGAAGGCGGCCAGGGCCGGATGATTCGGATCGCACAGCAACCCCAGGGTATGGGGCGCCTGGTTGGAGGTCCAGGCCGTGTTCCAGAAGATGCTGGTGAAGCCCAAGGCCACCGATCCACCCTTTTCCGGTTTGACCGCGCCTTTTTCCGGAACGAGCAGGACCTTGCCGCCCTCGGCGAGGCGGGCCGCGGCGCGATCGTCCAGCCGCCGGGACACCAGCACGTCCGCGGCCGGAGCGGCCGGGGCCGCGGAGGGATAGACCCAGAAATCCCAGCCATTCTCGGATTCCCCGATCCGCACATTCAGCCGGTAGCCGGCCGGCGCCGGAATGCCGATGAGGGGCAGCTTCACGAGGCCCAGATCGATGGCGTTGCCCCAGGGGATGTCCCGGGCGGGAAGCTGGCCCTGGACGATGATCTGCCCTTTGCCGTTCACGATCGTCCATCGGGGAACGGCTTTGGGCAGCGGAGCGGGGCCGAAGTGGGCGGCTTCGATATCCGCGGCGAAATCGTCCGAGTCGAGGAAAACCATTTTGGCCAGCCGGGCCAGCGGCACCGTCGGGGCGCAGAACCGCCGGAACTCTTCGGGCGTCAGGTAGCCCTTCTCCTCCCAAAAAGGATCGAGGACGCCGACCAGGGCCGTCCCCTGCCCCGGGAAATCGTGCAGGTCGAGCAGCTCGAAGCCGGCGAAGCCCGGCGTCCGCAGGGCGGCTTCGATATCCGACTTATAACACAGCGCCTGGAGCTTGCCCGAGGCCGAGAGGAAGTCGGCCGCCAGGGAACCCATCCCCGCCGCCTCGAGCGTATCGCGGAAAATCTCGAAATTCCTGGCTTTCAGGACGCCCGTGTACTTGGCGATTTCCTTGAAATTCGGATAGACGCACCATTCCCCGATTTCGTGCCCGATCACGGGTTTGTCGAATTTGCCGATCGTTTCCCGGAAATCGAAAAGCGTCTGGGGGGCCTTCCGGTTGAGGATGCTGTTCAGCCCCTCTCCCCAGTGCTGGATGCGCGGCTCGGGCGTCACGTGGAAATCGTTCTCCGGCAATGGAGGCCAGCCGGCGGCGCCGGTATATAAACGCCGCCCGTCCTTGTTCTTCCAATAGTTGACGAAGTCGGCCAGATACCGGTCGGCGGCCTTTCCGCCCGGTTCGTTGCCGTACGACATCAGGCAGAAGGAGGGATGGTTGCCGTAGGCCTGGACGATGCGTTCGCTCTCCCGGTAGAGCCAGGCATCGATGGGTTTTCCGTCTCCCACCGTCGTCCAGGCGGCGCATTCGACGTAGAGATAGACCCCCATCTCGTCGGCGGCGGCGAAGGCGGCCTCGGGGGGGCACCAGGAATGGAAACGCATATGGTTGAGGCCGTGCGCCTTGAGGACGCCGTAGATGCGCTTCCACTCGTCGACCGACGTCGACGGATAGCCGGTGAGGGGAAAGATGCAGCATTCGAGCGTGCCCCGGAGGAAGACCGGCCGGCCGTTCACAGTGAAACGCGTACCGAGGGCCTTGAAATCGCGCAGGCCGAAGCGGACGGCCTGTTCGTCCTCGAGGCCGGGCCGGAGGCCGCGCAACCCGGCGGTCAATTCGTAGACGTTCGGAGCGAATTCATCCCAGAGGGGGGCGTCGGGGCCCAGGGGATAGACGAGCTCGATTTCGGTCCGGCCCGCGGGGGCCGAAAACCGGGAATAGAACGGCGTCCCGTCTAGGGCGTTGGCCGTGTTCAGGAGCCGGGCCGACAGGACGATGTTGCCGGTTTGGGGACGGCCGGTCGCATTGCCGATCGTCACGACCGCCCGGACGCGCCGGCCCGCGGGGTCCGGATCGACCCGGACGTTTTCGATGAAAAGCGGCGATCCGGCGCGGAGCTCGATCCGCCCCGCCAGCCCGTTCCAGTTCGATTGGGTATGGTCGGAGACGCTGTGGGCGTTGACGCCGACATCCACGTCGAGCAGGCGATTATCGACGCGGATGGTCAGGCGGTGGCGGCCGGGCCCGGCCTCCGCCCCCATTTCGTAGACGTGCGGCACGCTCAGGCTGTCGCACGAGCCGATCTCCGTATCGTCCAGCCAGGCCCGGGTCCGCCAGTGGGCGCGCTCCACGTACAGGACGATGCGGCGTCCCTTCCACTCCGACGGAATCGTCACTTCACGCTGATACCAGGCCGGACCGACATAATGCTTGACGGGATTCAGCCAGAAGGGAACCTTGACGTTGCCGGGGACGCGATAGGGAGCATAAGCCGGCGAGGTGAACCAGGACTTGTCCACGATGTCGCCCGTCCAGGCCGTTCCGGGGGTCACGTCTTCGCCCTGCCCGTTCTCGGCCATCGATCCCGGCAGGCGAACGGTGGCCGCGGATTCGACGGGGGGAAGGCGGCTGAACCAGCCCTCGGCCTGGCCGGTGTCGTTGGCGTCGATCCGCAGGATCCAGGGACCGGAGAGGTCCAACACCCGTTCAGCGGCCGCCGCGAAAAGCGGCCCGGCCGCGGAATGAATGCCGGCGGCGAGAATAAAAATCAAAATTCTCGAAACGGAAACGATCGGCTTCATGGGGCGTCCTTGGCGGAACCGGGGCATTGTCCGCGTCCGCAGGCATCATAAAAAAAGGGCCCCTAAAATGCAATCGACGCCGGGCCGACGCCGAAGAACGCATCATCGCGTCCCGAACTCAGTAGAGAATCCCTCCGGTGTCGTCGTCCAGCTTCTTGCGGAAGACCCGGTAGATCCAGGTCTGGTAGCCGATGACGAGGGGCACGAAAATCAGGGCCACCACGGTCATGATGGTCAGCGTCATCGGACTGGACGAGCTGTTGAAGATGGTCAGGCTCGAAGCCGGATCGGTCCTGGAGAGAATGAGGTTCGGGTAGAGGCCGATCAGCCCCGTGGCCGTGGTCAGGACGATCGTGGCGCAGGAAAAGACAAAGGCCATTCCGGCTTTGTTTTTGGCCAGGTGGAGCTTGATGCCCAGGAGAGCCAGAACGGTCAGGACCGGAACGGCCAGCAGGACGGGCGAACGGAGATAGTTCGCGGCCAGGTCCGTATCGAAATAGGACAGGACGAGGAAGTTTACGGCCGCGACGAGCAGGATCCACCACAACCCGCCGGCCAGCCGCCGGGCCCGGGCGCTGAAATCGCCCTGCGTCCGGAAGGCCAGCCAAACCGCGCCGTGGACGAGAAAGAGGCCCAGAAAGAAAAGGCCGGTCAGCAGGCCGTACGGATTGAGGAGCGCAAAGAACGTGCCGTGATAGCCCCGCCCATCGATCGGCAGCCCGCGGAAAAGATTTCCGAAGGCCACGCCGAAGAGGAGCGCGGGCAGGAAGCTGCCGATGCCGATGCCCAGATCCCAGCCCTTCTTCCCATTCGCCGTCTCGCCCTTGGCCCGCAGCTCGATGGAGACGCCGCGCACGATCAAGGCAAAAAGGACAAGCAGAAGGGCGGTGTAAAGGAAGCTGAAAAGCGAAGCGTAAGCCGCGGGGAAGGCGGCGAACGTGGCCCCGCCCGCGGTCAACAGCCAGACCTCGTTGCCGTCCCAGACCGGACCGAGGGAGCGGCGGACAAGCGATTTTTCCGGCTCCGTGCGGGCCATGAAGTTATAGAGCGCGCCCGCCCCCAGGTCGAAACCGTCGAGCATGAAATAGGCGGCCCACAGGACGCCCCAGAGGACAAACCAGATGATTTGAAGCGCCATGATCGTCCTCCTACGCCTTGGCCTTGTTCAGGATCGCGGACGTGTCCGCATCCGGTCCCTTCCGGGCATGTTTCATGAGCAGGGCGATGTCGACGACGGCCAGGGCCCCGTAGAGGGCGATGAACCCGGCCAGGGAAAAGAGGACCTGGGACGGGGACACGGCTTCGGACACGGCGGCGGATGTTTTCATCAACCCGTAGACGATCCAGGGCTGGCGGCCGATCTCGGCGACCAGCCAGCCCAGCTGGATGGCGATAAAGGGGAGCGGAATGACCCAAGGCAGGATGCGCAGCAGGAGCGGGTCGTCCCCCCGATCGCCCTTGCGGCCCTGGAGCCAGGACCACACGGCCAGGACGATGAAGAGGAGACCCAGCAGGACCATGAATTTGAAGCTCAGGAAGGTCGCCAGGACGGGCGGGCGTTCGGCGGGCGGGACGTCCTTGAGCCCCTTCACTTCCGCGCCCGCCGAATGGAAGGCCATGAGGCTCAAGCCGTTGGGGATCTTGAGGAATTCGACGGCGTTTTTCTCGTTCTTGGGATCGGGCCAGGCGAAAACCGTGTAGGGCGCGCCGGCCCGTGTGTCCCAATACGATTCCATGGCCGCCAGCTTGGGCGGTTGATAACGGCCGACCAGGACCCCGTTCTGATCTCCGCTCGCGGCGACGAGAACGGCGAAGACGAGGGCGAAGACGGCCGCCGTGCGGAACGACGTCCTGAAGAAGTCGGTCTCGTTCTTCCGCCGCAGATGCCAGGCCGAAATGCCCAGGACGAAGAACCCGGTGCAGGCAAAGGCCGAAATCAGGGTGTGGGCAAACTGGGCCCAGCCGTAGCCGTTGGTCAGGAGGGCCAGAAAATCATCCATTTCCGCCCGCCCGTTGCGCAGGACGTAGCCGACCGGGTGCTGCATCCAGCCGTTGGCCAGCATGATGACCAGCCCGGACAGGTTGGTGGCGAAGGCGATGAGGGCGATGACCCGGGCATGGGCCTTCTTGGAGATCTTGTTCCAGCCGAAGACCCACAATCCGATCAGCGAAGACTCCAGGAAGAAGGCCGCCGTGGCTTCGATGGCCAGCGGGGCGCCGAAGATGTCCCCGACATAGCGGGCATAGCCGGCCCAGTTCATGCCGAACTGGAACTCCATGGTGATCCCGGTGACGATGCCGAGACCGAAGTTGATGAGGAACAAGCGGCCCCAGTATTTGACCAGGCGGAGAAATTTCTCGTCGCCGGTCTTGACGTACCTGTGCTCCCACCAGGCCAGCAGCCAGGTCAGGCCGAGGGTCAGAGGCACGAAGATGAAATGGAACATGGCCGTGACCGCGAATTGGAGACGGCTGAGCGTTACGATTCCCATAAGAATGCTCTCCTCGCCCGAATGTTATTTTTGAGGAAGGGCGGGCGCCGTCAAAACCTTTTGGCCGGCGACGTCCAGGACGACGACGGAATCGTCTGCGTCCGGCGGAACGGCGGGGACGGTGACGGCGAGAGCGCCTTCGGCCCGGCGGACGGCCAGGGCGATCCTTCGTCCGTCGGCCAGAAGAAAGGCCCGCCGGGCGTCATTGATCAATCCGGGAACGACGAGCCTCCCGTCCTTCGGCCAATCGAAGACGTGGAGGTAGAGCCGGGCCCCGGCATCGCCCGTCTTCAGCGTGCAACGGCCCCAGGCCGGGTTCTTGAATGGACCGGCCTGCGTGCCATAGATCGACTCGCCGTTGACTTTCATCCAGGCGCCGATCGTCTTCAACCGTTCGATGCTTTCCGCGGGAAAGACGCCTTCGGCCGTCGGACCGACGTTGAGCAGGAAATTCCCGCCTTTGGAGGCGATGTCGGCCAGCTTGCGGATCAGGTCCCGGCCCGATTTGAAGTTCTTGTCGGCCTTGTTGTAGCCCCAGTTCTCGTTCATCGTCATGCACGTTTCCCAGTCCAAGCCGGGCGTTCCCGTGTCGGGGATGGTCTGTTCGGGCGTGCCGAAGTCGCCGGCCGACTCCTTGTTTTCCGAGAAGCCGGCCAGGCCCGAACGCGACGCGCCGACCCGGTTGTTGACGATGATCGAGGGCTGAAGTCCGCGGACATAATTGTAGAGGTCGCGCCCGCGGTCCTCCGTCCAAGTCTTCTCCCACTCGCCGTCGAACCACAGCACGCCGACGTCGCCGTAGTTCGTCAGCAGCTCCTTGATCTGGGCCTTGAGGTACCGGACATAGCGGTCAAAATCCGCCCCGGCGGCCGGGCGGCTCTCGAGCTCCCAATCCCGGCGGGGCAGGTAGTCCGGGTGGTGCCAGTCCATGATCGAATGATAGAAACAGAGCTTCATTCCCTGCCTGCGGCAGGCCGCGGCCAGCTCCTTGAGGATGTCCCGCTTGAAGGGCGTGGCCATGACGTCGAAATCGGAGACTTTGGAATCGAAAATGGCGAAGCCGTCATGGTGCTTGGAGGTTATGACGATGTACTTCATCCCGGCGTCCTTGGCCATCCGCACCCATTCGTCGGCATTGAATCGGACCGGATTGAATCGGCCGACGAACTTATCGTAGATCCCGATCGGGATTTGGGCGTTGTTGCGGATCCATTCGGCGTAGATCGTCTTTCCGCCCCACTCCCCGGCCGGGATGGCATAGAGGCCCCAATGGATGAACAGGCCGAAGCGGGCCTCCCGCCACCATTGCATACGGGCGTCGTGCTGGGCCTTGGTTTCGGCGGGCAGGGACGCCGACAAGGCGGCGCCGATCAGGAGACAGACGAAAACACGGAAAAAGCGTTTAGGCATGGGCAGGGTCCTTATCCGGAATGAGCATCGACGGCAAAACGATAATGGAATCCCGGAACACTGTCAATCCGGGAAAATCACATCAACGCGCCCGCGTCTTCCGCCAGCGGGCCAGGCCGGTGGCGTCCCGGGTATTCAGGACATCGCCTTTTTCCAGCCAGCCCCGCCGGGCGATACCCAGGCCGAAACGGACCATGGCCGGTCCGTCGGCATCGTGCGCATCCGTCCCGATCGAAATGAGGACGCCGGCGTCCTTGGCCTTGCGCAGCCAGACATCGCTCAGGTCGAGCCGGTCGAAATGGGAATTCAGCTCCAGGGCCTTGCCGCGCGCGGCGGCGGCCTCGATCACCTTCTCCAAATCGACATCGTAGCCTTCGCGTCCGGAAAGCAGGCGGCCCGAGGGGTGGCCGATGGTGTCCACCGAGGGATTCTCCAGGGCCTTCACCATCCTCTCGGTGACGTTTTTTTTGAAGCCGGAATGGACCGAGGCCACGACGAAGTCGAGACGCTGGAGGACCTCGTCGGGAAAATCGAGGCGGCCGTCGCCGAGGATGTCGACCTCCGACCCTTTCAAGATCCGGAATCCCTTCCAGCCGCGGTTGAGAGCGTCGATCTCCGCCCACTGATCCTTCAGGCGGTCGACCGTCAAGCCCCCGGCGTAGGCGGCCGACCGGGAATGGTCGCAGACGGCGACGTAGGCATAGCCGCGGGCCCGGGCCTCGGCGGCCAGCCCTTCCAGATCGACATGGCCGTCGCTGGCCTTGGTGTGGCAGTGCAGGTCGCCGCGGAGGTCGCCGGCTTCGACCAGCCGGGGCAGGCGGCCCTCGCGGGCGCATTCGATCTCGCCGCGGTCCTCGCGGAGCTCGGGCGGGATCCAGGGCAGACCAAGGGCCCCGTACACGCCCTCCTCGTCCCGGCCGGCGATCTTTTTCGCGCCGCGGAATACGCCGTATTCGGAAATCTTGAGGCCGGCCGCCTTGGCCAAACCGCGGAGCTTGACGCTGTGTTCCTTGGAGCCGGTGAAATACTGCAGGGCCGCGCCGTAAGCGGCCGATCCGACGACACGCAGATCGACCTGACGTTCCGAGGATTCCAGGGCCAGGAGGATCGACGCTTTCGTTTCGCCCCGCGCCAGAACGCGCTTGAGCCCGGGAAGGCGGACGAAGTGATCGATGATGGAGGCGCCGTTTTTCCCTTCGGCCAGGATGTCGATGTCGCCGACCGTCTCCCTCATGCGACGCAGGGAGCCCGCGGCATCGATACGGCCGATGCCGGGGGCTTCCCGGAGATGGGCCAGGACGGCTTCGGAAATGAGTGAGGCTTCATAGATCGAGATACGGGCGTGGCCCTGTTCGAAAACCGCGATGCCTTTGCGGATGTTCTCGACTTTCTTGTCCCCCATCCCGCGCAGGCCGGCCAGCGTGCCGTCGGCGATGGCCCGCTTCAAATCCTCCAAGCCGCCGACGCGGAGCTCTTTATACGCCAGGCTGACCGTCTTGGCCCCGAGGCCCGGAATAGCCAGAAGGTCGAGGAGGCCCGGCGGCAGTCCGGCCAAGGCCTCATCGTACTTGGCCATCCGCCCGGTCGCGACATATTCCTCGATCTTTTGGGCGATGCCGTGGCCGATGCCTTCGATCGTTTCGAGCGTCTTGTCCCGGACCAGTGTTTCGACGTCGTCGGTCAGGTCCTCCAGAACGCGGGCGGCCCGGCGATAGGCCAGGACTTTGAACGTCTGCTCGCCCTTGATGTCCAGAGCGTCGCCGATCCGATGAAAGAGAGCGGCCAGCTCCTTGTTCTTCATCGGTCCGCTTAGCCTTTGAAGATCCGCTCGATTTCCTTGGCCGCGTCGGCGATGGCCTCCTTGACCTGGGGCAGCTTGTCCTGGCCCGCCTGGCGCGTCTTCTGCCCGATCATGCGCCCCAGATCGCCGAGCGAGCGCATCACGTCCCGCATTTCATCGCGGAACTCGTTGTTCCAGGTTCCCCACCAGTCCTTCATCTGCTTCTTGACTTCGTCGGTTTCTTTTTCCTTCTCCGCGAGGTACTTCATCCCCTCTTCGGTGATGGTGTAAGTCTTCTTGCCGTCCTGGGCCAGGACGGTGACATAGCCCATGTCCTCCAGCCATTGCAGGGTCGGATAGACGGCCCCCGGACTGGGCGTATAGAATCCCCCGAACTTCTCCTCCATCTCCCTGATGATTTCATATCCGTGCCGCGGCTTGTCTTTGAGCAGATCCAGGATCAGATACTTGAAATCACCCTTATGAAAGATCCTTTCACCACGGTATCCTCCCCAAAATCTCGAACGATGCATGGCAATCCTCCAATAGTAATAATGATATAACTAGTTATATCTAGATATAATTTAATCAACATTCGTCTTTCTGTCAAGAATTCAATCATCAAAACCAAAGATTTCTTATCCGAAGCGCTTCACTGTAAAATAACGGATATCCGGAACGGAAAGGACAAGCCATGAAAAGCAAAATCCTCCTCGTCCTGTTCTTCATCCTGGCCGCCTGGGGAATGGCCGCGGACAAGGCCGCCGCCCAAAACGCAGCGGACGACAAGGAGACCGATCCTCTCGTCCTCAAGAAATTGGAATGGTTCCAGGACGTCAAGTTCGGCCTGATGATGCACTGGGGCCCCTACAGCCAATGGGGTGTGGTCGAATCCTGGAGCATCTGTTCCGAGGACGAGCCCTGGTGCCGCCGCAGCATCCCGGATTACGTCGAATACAAGCGCCGCTATGAACAGCTGCCCAAAACCTTCAACCCGGTCAAGTTCGATCCGGCGGTTTGGGCCAAAGCGGCCAAATACGCGGGCATGCGCTATGTCGTCCATACGGCCAAGCACCACGACGGCTTCTGCATGTTCGACACGAAACAGACGGATTACCGCATCACCGGACCGGACGTCCCGTTCGCCAAGAACCCGAAGTCCAACATCGTCAAGGAAATCTTCGATGCGTTCCGCAAGGAGGGATTCGGCACCGGGGCCTATTTCTCCAAGCCCGACTGGCATTCCCCCGACTACTGGGCGCCCGAATGGGCGACGCCCGACCGCAACGTCAATTACGACACGGACAAGCATCCGGACAGGTGGAAGAAATTCAAGGACTATACCTATAACCAGATCGAAGAACTGATGACGGGCTACGGCCCGGTGGATATTCTCTGGCTGGACGGCGGCTGGGTCCGTCCGTATCCCCGTCTCGAGGCTCCGCTCAAGGGCCTCATCAGGCAGCCCTTCAATCAGGACATCGACATGCCGCGCCTCGCGGCCATGGCCCGGAGCCATCAACCCGGGCTCATCGTCGTCGACCGCTCGGTGACGGGAAAATACGAAAACTACCGCACTCCCGAACAGGAGATCCCGGAGAAGCCCCTCCCCTATGTCTGGGAGACGTGCCTGACCATGGGCGATTCATGGTCCTATGTCCCCAACGACCGCTATAAATCGGCCCATCGGCTCATTCAGATCCTCGTCGATATCGTCTCCAAGGGCGGCAATCTTCTTCTCAACATCGGCCCCGACGCCGCCGGCGAGCTGCCCGCCGGATCGCTGGCGCGGCTGAAAGAGATCGGCGACTGGATGGCCGTCAATTCCCAAGCCATTTACAACACACGCCCGGCCGCGCCCTGCAAGGAAGCCAAAACATGCTTCACGCGGCTGCCCGACGGAACGGTTTTCGCCATCTATCTGGCCGATGAAAACGAGGCTCATCCGCCGGCCGAAATCATGCTCTACTCGCACCGGCCCCCGGCGGGCGCGAAGATCGAAATGCTGGGCGTCCCCGGCCCGTTGAAGTGGGAGCCCGTCGGTCAGGGCGTCCTGATCCATCTTCCGGACAGGGCCGTCCTAAACCCGCCCTGCCGGGAGGCCTGGACCTTCAGGATCTCCGGACGGTGACGCCATGGCCGCTCCGAACCGCCGCGTTGCGCATGCCCAGGCCGGGGCTCTCGTCCTGCTGGTTGGGATTTTTCTGCTGACCCGTCCGGCCCAACCGGGTCAGAAGACGGGACTTCCCTCCCCATCCTGGCTCAAAGGCTACGCCAAGACGATATCGGGCGAAGTCATGGGCTACCATTCGCCTTACCCCGACGCCACGGCCGCCCTGATCGTCCGGGCGACGGACGGGACGATGGCCATCGAATGGGAAACCGAGCCCGTCCCGGCCGGCTTCGACGCGCCCTTCGCCACGTTTATCTGGATGTGCGGGCTCGGTACGGGCAAAGGCGCGCACCGCTTCGACCTGTCCATCGACGGCCGGGCGGCGTTCGCCTTTCACTCCGGCAGGGACGCCGCGGACCGCGCCTGGGCGTTGACCGGATCCGAGGGCTCTTCACTTTCATTCCGGACGACGATGGTCGACCAATTCCAGGAGTTGTTCGGCTTCATGTTCCTGAAGGTCCCCCGATCAATCCTCCGGCCGGGGAAACCCCTGCGTCTGCGGGTCAGGGGAGAAAACGGCGGAAGCCGGGACTGGCATATGGTTTTTTCCTACGACCTCCGGCCTTTCATCAAGACAAGGGCCGAACAAGCGCTCATCAAGAAAGGCGGACGGCTCCTCCAGCTGGTCCAAGTCGCCATCAGCCACGTCGCCCCGCCCGCTCCGGCCGTCCTGACGGCCGGCGGCGGCGCGTCCGTCTTCGTCGACCTGGAGACCGGGTACAACGCCGTCTATATACCCGTCGAGGCCGTTCGGCAAACCCGCGATATCGAGATCGGGATCTCCGTCGCCGGAGCCCCGCCCGTCAGGAAGAGAGTTTCCCTGCGGCCCGTGGCTAAACGGACATTCTATCTCCTGCCCCATTCGCACAACGACATCGGCTATTCCGATCCCCAGGTCAAGATCGAGAAGGACCAGTGGTCGTACTTGGATAAGGCTGTCGAACTGGTCCGCCGGACGGCCAATTATCCCGCCGGAGCTCGATTCAAATGGAACACCGAGATCCTCTGGGCGGTGGAGTCCTACCTCCGCCAAGCGACGCCGGCCAAGCGGGACGCCTTCCTCGCGGCCGTCAGGGACGGACAAATCGGCCTGCAGGCCCTTCTGGCCAATTTGCTCACAGGGCTCTGCTCGCCCGACGAGCTGTTCGAATCGACCGCCTATGCCCGGCGGCTGTCCAGCCGATACGGGGTGGCCGTCAACACGATCATGCTCACGGACGTCCCCAGTTACACATGGAGCCTCGTTCCGGCCTTGGCCCAGACGGGAGTGCGCTATTTCTCGAGCGGGCCCAATTACATGCCCAACCTGAACGACGGCGGCGACCGCATCGGCGGCGCTCTCAAGGCCTGGGGCGACAAGCCTTTTTACTGGGCTTCGCCTTCGGGCAAGGAAAAAATCCTCTTCTGGATGGCCGGAAAGGGCTATTCCTGGTTCCACGGCCTCAATACCGGCAGGCTCAGCCCCGATCGGAAAGAGCCGTTCTTCGATTATTGCGGCGATCTCGAGGACGAGGGCTATCCCTACGAGATCGTCCAGGTCCGCTACACGATCGGCGGAGACAACGGGCCTCCCGACCCTGAATTGCCGGACGTCGTGCGGCGCTGGAACGAGGAGATCGAATCGCCAAAGCTCGTCATCGCCACGGCCCAGGAGATGTTCGAGGAATTCGAGCGGCGGTACGGCGCCCGCCTGCCCGTCGTGTCCGGCGATTTCACCCCCTACTGGGAGGACGGCGCCCTTTCCACGGCCCGCGAAACCGCCCTCAACCGCGCCTCCGCGGCCCGCCTGACCCAGGCCGAGACATTGTGGGCCATGCTCGACCCGGCCGCATACCCGGCCGCCGATTTCGACGAGGCCTGGCGGCAGACGCTGATGTGGGACGAACATACCTGGGGCGCCGCCGACAGCGTCAGCGCGCCGGACGGCGAAAACGCCCGGAGCCAATGGGCTTACAAGCAGGCTTTCGCCCTGGAAGCGGACAGGCGGTCGCGCGAATTGATGCGGGAGGCCCTCGATCGGTCCGGCCCGCCGGACAAAGGCTCGTTCTCCGTCCTCAACACCTGCTCCTGGACCCGTTCGGGATTGGTCCTGGCGCCGCCCGGGGCGGCCGGACTCGGAGACCGGGTCACGGACGACTCCGGAACGCCCGTCCCCTCGCAGCGGTTATCGTCGGGAGACTTGGCCGTCTGGGCTGAAAAGATTCCTCCGTTCGGCGGACGCCGATTTTATGTTCGGAACGGCGGCCCGGCCTCTTCCGGGGCGGCCCGGGCCGAAGGAACGCTGCTGGAGAACGAGCGGCTGGTCGTGTCCATCGACGCCCTGACCGGCGCGGTGGCCAGCCTGCGCCGTAAAGCGGATCCGACGGTCGAGCTGGCCGACCGGACCCGGGAGCCCGGCCTCAACACTTATTATTATGTGCCCGGAAGGGACCCCCGGACCGCGCTCGGCGTAAAGAACGTCAGCGTCGAGGTCCGCGAACCGGGGCCGCTCACGGCCGTTCTCCGGGCGACGGCCGAAGCGCCGGGCTGCGCCTCGCTCGTCCGCGAGTACCGGCTCACGGCGGGGTCCGAACGCTTGGAGATCACGGACGTCCTGGACAAGATCAAGGTGCGCGACAAGGAGGCGGTCCATATCGCCTTCCCCTTCCGCGTCCCGGACGGGGTCCTGCGGCTTGACCTCGGCTGGGCCTGGGTCCGGCCGGAGGCCGACCAGATCGCCGGCTCGTGCAAGGACTTCTTCGGGTTGCAGAATTCGGTCGACCTCTCCAACGGCCGCTGCGGCCTGACCTGGGTATCCCTGGACGCCCCGCTGATGGAAATCGGCGAGGCCACCGATGAAACCCCGGGCCCCAAGGGCGTCCGCGTCTGGAAGACGATCGCGCCCGCGAGCCAGCGGCTTTTTTCGTACGCCCTGAACAACTACTGGCACACCAATTATAAGGCCGACCAGGAGGGGCCCATCACCCTCCGCTACATCGTGCAGCCGCACGCGGGGGACGACATCGGGGCGGCCAAGCGGGTCGGCCTGGACGCGGAGCGGCCTCTCCTGGCCGCGCCCGCCGCCGCCCTGCGCGGCGGAGACCCCGTCCTGCGTGTCGGATCCCCGGAGATCGTCGTGACGTCGGTCCGCCCGAGCCGGGACGGCCGGGCCGTCATCGCCCGCCTCTACAACGCCGCTCTTCGGACCGTCCAAACAGCGGTCGCCGTCCGGAGCGGAACGACGCCCGCGATGAGCGGCCCGGACGAGCGCCGAGGCACGGCCGTCCGCGGTCCGATCGTCTTCGCGCCGGCCGAGATCATCACTCTGAGAATCGAAAAAAGAGATTGAAATGCCGCCCCGAAGCGGATAAAATCCGTTCATCCGCTGCGGCAGACGAACAAGAATTGAGGACGTGAGGAAGGAGTATCGCCATGAAAACCGTGAAGGATCTTCTGCAAACCAAATCCTCCAACGTCTGGTCCATTCCGCCCAAGGCCAAAGTCTTCGATGCCCTTAAATTCATGAGCGAGAAACAGATCGGCGCCCTCATGGTCATGGACGAGAAGGGCCAAACGGTCGGGATCATGAGCGAGAGGGACTACGCCCGCAAGGTCATCCTCCTGGGCAAGAGATCCAAGGAGACGGCCGTCGAAGACATCATGACCCCCGTCGATCAAATGTTCTATATCAAACCCGAGAACACGGTCGAGGAATGCATGGTCCTCATGACCGTCAAGCATATCCGCCACCTGCCCGTCTGCCACGAGGGCAAGCTCCTCGGGCTCGTTTCCATCGGCGACGCGGTCAAGTCCATCATCTCGGAAAAGGACGAGCTGATCGAACAGCTGAGCAATTACATCGCCGGAAAGTACATGTAAGCGGAAAACACCCGTCCCCTTCCGCTTGACCCACGGCGGAAAAAGCACTATTTTCCTCTTTCGGACGCGTCCATTTGATCGGAGGAAACCCATGAGCTCAGCCCGTCGAAAACTCGCCGTCCTCGGCCTTGCCGTCCTGCTGACGGCCGGCGCCGCCTTTCCCCAGAAGATCCACGAGGAATACACCAAGAAGATCCGCGAGGCCACCACCGACCCGGCCTTCACCACCAAATACGTCAATTACCTTCCCGCCGCGGCCGGAATCCCCTCGCCCCTCGAAGTGCTCGGGCACATCGCCGGGGCGCCCAACGTCCTGAGCTATTCTGCCGACGTCTACAAATACTTCAAGGCGCTGGCCCAGGCTTCGCCCCGGGTCAAATTCTTCACCGTCGGAAAGACCGAGGAAGGACGCGACTGGATCGTGGCCGCCGTCTCCGACGAGAAGACCATCCGCAATCTCGACGGATACAAGGCCGTCACGGCCCGGCTGGCCGATCCGCGCACGCTGATCGACGCCGAGGCCCAGGCGCTCATCAAACGGGGCAAGATCATCTACTGGGCCACGGGCGGCATGCATTCGCCCGAGACCGGATCGGTCGAGATGCTCATGGAACTGGCCTACCGGCTGGCCGTCGATGAGTCGCCGTTCATCCGGACCATTCGGGAAAACGCCATCGTCCTGATCACGCCCGTCCTCGAACCGGACGGCCGGGACAAGTACGTGGACGTAGCCATGGCCCCGCGGAAGGATCCCAAAACCACGATCACCAACCGGCTCCTGTGGTGGGGCAAATACGTTTCCCACGACAACAACCGCGACAATATCGGGCTGGCCCTGGCCCTGTCCCGGAACATCATGAAGGTGGCCTTGGAGTATCATCCCCAGGTCATGCACGACCTGCACGAATCCGTCTCCCACCTGTACATCTCCACCGGCGGCGGCCCCTACAACGCCTGGCTCGACCCCATCGTCATCGACGAATGGCACCAGCTCGCCTACCAGGAGGTGGACGGGATGACCCGCGAAGGCGTCCCCGGCGTCTGGACGCACGCCTACTACGACGGCTGGGCCCCCAACTACGCTTTTTACGCGGCCAACGGCCACAATGCCATCGGCCGCTTCTATGAGACGCAAGGCGCGGGCGACGCCGCGACCCGCATCACCTCCGCCTCCGGCGACCGCCAGTGGTACCGCCCCAATCCGCCCCTCAAGCAGTTTGTCTGGTCGATGCGCGACAACGTCAACCTTCAGCAGAGCGCCATCCTGATCGGAATGAATTATGTCGCGGCCAACAAGGACCGCTACCTGGAGAATTTCTACATCAAGGGCAAGCGCTCGGTGGCCAAGGCCCGGGCCGAGGGACCCGCCGCCTACGTCGTCCCCGCCGGCGAGACCCGGCCGGCCCAGGCCGCCGGCCTCCTGCGGCTTCTCCAGGCCCAGGGCCTGGAGATCCACAAGACGGACAAGGCTTTCAAGAGCGGCGAAGCCGAATTCCCGTCGGGCAGCTATGTGGTCCGCATGGACCAGCCTTATTCCCGCATGGCCGACATGCTGCTCGACCGCCAATATTTCAGCGTCAACGATCCCAGCCCCTACGACGACGTCGGCTGGACTCTCGGCCCACTCTTCAACGTCAAGACCGTCCGCCTGGAGGACCCGGCCGTCCTGGCCGTGCCCATGACCCTGATCAAGGGTCCGGTCCAGGCGCCCGGCGGTCTGACCGGCGCCGCCGGCCCCGTCCAGGCCTGGCTGATCGCCAACAACGCCGAGAACGCGCTGGCGACGTTCCGCTTCGAGAACAAGAGCCTCAAGATCGGAACGGCGGAGAAGGCGTTCGAGGCCGGCGGACGGAAATTCAACGCCGGTTCGTTCGTCATCAAGACGGCCGACAATCCGGCCGGCACGGACAAGGTGTTGGACGAGGCCGGCCGGAAGCTCGGGCTTCCCGTCCTGGGCCAGGCCGCCGTTCCCGACGTGCCCGTTCATGAGGCGGCCCTCCCCCGCATCGCCGTGATGCACACCTGGCAGAACACCCAGAACGAGGGCTGGCTGCGCATCGCCCTGGATACCAACGACATCCCTTACGACTACATCTCCGTCCTCAACGTCCGCGACACCGCCCGTCTGCGGGAGAAGTATGACGTCATCCTTTTCGGGCCCTCTTCGCCCGACGCCCTCAGTGTCGTTTCCGGCGTCGGCGGCGACAAACCGGCCGCCTGGAAGAAGACCTCCATCACTCCCAACCTGGGCACGGAAGACGCCACGGACGACATGCGCGGCGGGCTGGAGCTCGAGGGCGTCATGCACCTGCGCGATTTCATCAAGTCGGGCGGATTGTTCGTGACCATCGGCAACAGCTCCGCCCTGCCCCTCCATTTCGGCTTCGCCGCGGGAATGAGCGTGCGGCAGACCCGGAACCTGTGGGCCCGAGGCGGCGTCTTCAAGGCCGAAGTCGCGGACAAGACGAGCCCGCTGGTCTATGGATACGACGACGCGCTCGGTGTCTACTTCAGCCAGGCGCCGGTCTTCGGATTCGGGGGCGGAATGGGCGGCGGATACGCCATGCCCGGGGGCCAGGCCGCGCCGGGCCGCCCGTCGGGACGCGGCACGTCGTCCGACGCCGATGTCGTCCAGGGCCGGCCGAAGGACCTGGGACAAAGATCGCTCGAGGAATTCCGCAAGTCCCAGAAGGACGCTCCTCCGGCCGGGGGACAGCGCGGCGGAGGTTTCGCGCCCTCGGGTCCGCGGCCGAAGACGATCATCAGCTTCGCCCGCAATTCCGGCGAGCTCTTGATCAGCGGCGGGCTGGCCGGCGGCGAGGAGCTGAGCGGGACGCCGGCCTTGATCGACGCTCCCCTGGGCGCCGGCCACACCGTCCTGTTCGCCTTCAACCCGGTCTGGCGCCACGAGACGCAGGGTTCCTATGCACTTCTCTTCAACGCCCTCCTGAACTACAAGAATCTGGGGCCGGCCCCGTCCCCGACGCCCGACCCGGCGCTAAAATAGGCCCGGTCCGGACGGGCGCGGCCGAGCGGCCGCCCCTTGGATTTTCGCTCCGGCCGAAGGGTGTGGTATCATCGAATCCGTATTTCCTTGAAAGGACGACGAGCCGTGGAGATTTCGCAACGACTGGCCCAAGAATCGGGATTGACCTCCGACCAGGTCCGGCAAGCCCTGACTCTTTTCGACGAGGGGGCGACCGTCCCCTTCATCGCCCGTTACCGCAAGGAGAGGACCGGAAACCTCGACGAGACGCAACTCCGCGCCCTGGCCCACCGCTATGAATTCCACAAGGATCTCGAAGCCCGGAAAGAAACCATCCTGGCCTCCGTCCGGGAACAGGGCAAGCTGACCCCGGAGCTCGAGGCCAAGATCCGGGAGACCACCGACAAGACCGAGCTCGAAGATTTCTATCTGCCATATAAGCCCAAACGGACGACACGGGCGCTCAAGGCGCGTGAGGCCGGACTGGAGCCGCTGGCCCGCTGGCTCGTCGCGCTGGACGACCCCGCCGGCGAACCGGCGGCCGAAGCGGCGAAATTCCTCGATCCCGAGAAGGGATTGGAAACGGCCGAGCTGGCGCTCCAGGGCGCCTGCGATATTCTGGCCGAGGAATGGTCCGACAATGCCGAGCTGCGGAAGTGGCTGCGCGCGCTGATCGCGGAGGAGGGCTTTCTGCTCTCCTCGGCCAGGAAGGAAAGCGCGGACCGGAAAACCAAATTCGAAATGTACTACGATTTCCGGGAGAAGATCGGCTCCCTGCCTTCGCACCGCATCCTGGCCCTGTTGCGCGGGGAAAAAGAGAAAGTCCTCAAGCTCGATCTCGAATACCCGAAGGAAAAGGCCGTCCGCCACTTCGTCTATCAGGTCATCCCCCACCCCCGGAGCGCGGCCGCTCCGAAGCTCCTGGAGACGGTCGTTGACGCCATCGACCGTCTGATGGCCTCGGCCGCCGAAACCGAGATCCGCCGGGATCTGCGCGCGCGGGCCGAAGCCGAGGCCTTCGACGTGTTCGGCGAGAATCTCCGCGATCTCCTGCTCGCCGCGCCGGCCGGCCGGCAGGTCGTCATCGGCGTCGATCCCGGCTTCCGCACCGGCTGCAAAGTCGCGGTTGTTGACGGGACCGGCCGTTATCTCGAATCCTGCACCATCTTCCCCAACGAGCCCAAGAACGATACGGACGGGGCCCGGCTGGCCCTCTACGACCTGATCCAGACCCGCCGCGCCTCGCTCATTGCCGTCGGGAACGGCACGGCCGGACGGGAAACGGAAAAGTTCGTCCGCGAAGCCCTGGCCGAGCTTCCTTCCAAAAGCCGGCCGCTTTGCGTCGTCATCAGCGAATCCGGGGCCAGCGTGTACAGCGCCTCCCCGGCCGCCAAGCGGGAATTCCCCAAGCTCGACGTCACCCTCCGCGGCGCGATCTCCATCGCCCGCCGCCTGCAGGACCCCCTGGCCGAGCTGGTCAAAATCGAGCCCAAATCGATCGGTGTCGGCCAGTACCAGCACGACGTCGACCAGGTCCGCCTCAAGACCGCCTTGAACGAGGTTGTGGAAAGCTGCGTCAACCAGGTCGGGGTCGACCTCAACCTGGCGTCCGAGGAGCTTCTGCAGCACGTCTCCGGCTTGAACAAGGCCACCGCGGCGGCGGTCGTCCGCGTCCGGAACGAACAGGGGCCCTTCCGATCCCGCGAAGCGATCCGGGAGGTCAAAGGCCTGGGCGAGAAAACGTATGAGCAGGCCGCCGGCTTCCTGCGCATTCCGGGAGCCTCCCATCCGCTCGACAACTCCGCCGTCCACCCCGAACGGTACGGACTGGTCGAGCGCATGGCGTCCTCCCTGGGGACCACCATCCCGTCCATGATCGGCAACACGGCGCTCCTCCAATCGATCGACCCGTCCGCCTTCGTCTCCGACGACGCCGGCCTGCCGACCCTGCGCGACATCCTCCAGGAGCTGGAAAAGCCGGGACGTGACCCCCGGGCCGAGTTCCGCTATGCCGATTTTTCGACCGGCATCCGCGAGCTGTCCGACCTGGCCGCCGGCATGCTCCTGGAGGGGATCGTCACCAACGTGGCCAACTTCGGGGCTTTCGTCGACATCGGTGTCCACCAGGACGGGCTGGTCCATGTCTCCGAGCTGGCCGAACGGTTCGTCAAGGACCCGCGCCAGGCCGTCCGCGTCGGCCAGGTCGTCAAAGTCAAGGTGCTCAGCGTGGATGCCGAGCGCCGCCGCATCGGCTTATCCATCAAACAGGCGCTCTGAAGCGCGGAGGATGCCCCCGCCCGCCGCCTGGAACGGCGGCGCTTCTGAAAGACGGGAATCGAAAATGATCCTGCGCAAGGACATGATCCTGATCGGGGCGTCCGCCCGCAAAACGGGAAAGACCTCCTACGCCTGCCGGCTCATCGAACTTCAGTCCCGGCGCCGGGACGTCGTCGGGCTCAAGATCACGCCCTGGCCCGAGGACGGGCGCGAAGCCCCGGCCGGAGGGCGGGACCGGATCGGATTCAGGATCATCGGCGAAAACGGCCCCACGCAAGAGACCGACACCGGACGCATGCTCGCCGCGGGCGCGAGCCGGTCCTTCCGGCTGCTGGCGGACCGGGAACGCATCGCCGAAGGGATCGAGTCGCTGCTTGGGCGGATCCCGGAGCGGGCCTGCATCGTGGCCGAGGGCAATTCCGCCCGGCGGGGCGTCGAACCCGGCCTCTTCATTCTGCTGAAGAATCCAGGGGGCGAGGAAAAGGAATCCTATCGGGAGCTGTCTCCCTTGGCCGACCGCGTGGCCGCGGGCGGCGGAGGCGGCTGGGACCCAGCTCCCGAGGAATGTCTATTCCTGGACGGGGAATGGATGCTCAAGCCCCATGCCTCGGCCGTGGTCCTGGCGGGAGGCGGCAGCCGCCGCATGGGACGGGACAAGAGCCTGCTGCCGGTCGCCGGAAAGCCCATGATCGCCGCGATCGTCGACCGGCTGAAAGACCTGTTCGACGACATCGTCATCAGCGGCGGATGCGCCGACGATTACGATTTCCTGGGTCTGGAGGTCGTCCCCGACCGGGTCGAGGGACAAGGTCCTCTCATGGGCATCGCTTCCGCTCTGGATCGAGCGAGAAACGACCTCAGCTTCGTCATCGCCTGTGACATTCCCGACTTCGAGCTCGGCTTCATCAGCCGCCTGGCGGCCCGGGCCGAAGGATTCGACGCCGTTCTGCCGATCAACGCCCGCGGCGAGCTCGAGCCGGTTTTCGCCTATTACCGGAAAAGCGTCATCGAGACGGCCCGGGCCGTCCTGGCTTCGGGAGGCCGATCGATTCTGGATCTTGTGTCACGGGTCCGGACGCGGACGGTGCCCCTTCCGGAAGGGCGGGAGATCCGCAACATCAACACGGCGAACGATTACGAACGGATGAAGAGCTGAAGTTCCGGCCGGCCTTGGGCAGAACTCCCCTTCCTCATTTGGAACGGTAGTACGTCGTGATGTATTCGATGACCATGCGCCGGGTATCGTATCGGGGCACCAGGGTGGCCATGGCGTGGCGGATGAGCTTGATCCAGCGGCGCGGCAGGCCGGACGCGTCCCGGTCATAGAACGCGGGCACGACATCCTCGGTCAAAACGCGATAGAGATTTTCCGCGTCCTGCCGGTCCTGTTCCTCGATCGAAGAAGGGTGGGAATCGCCGCCGATGGCGAAGCCGTTCCTGCCGTCGTAGCCTTCCCGCCACCAGCCGTCCATGATGCTCAGGTTCAGGACTCCGTGGCTGCCGCATTTCTGCCCGCTCGTCCCGGACGCTTCCAGCGGACGCCGGGGATTGTTCAGCCAGACGTCGCAGCCCGAGATCATGAACCGGGCCAACTCCATGTCGTAATCCTCGATGAAGACGAGGGAGCCTTTGAGATCGCTGTGCTTGCTGAGATGGGCGATCTCCTGGATGAAGCGCTTGCCCTCGTCGTCTCGGGGATGGGCTTTGCCGGCGAAGATGAATTGGACGGGGCGCTGGGCGTCCTTGGCCAGCTCGATGATCTCCGGCAGCTTCCGGAAGACGAGCGGAGCCCGCTTGTAGGTCGCGAACCTCCGGGCGAAGCCGATTGTCAGGGCGTCGGGGTTGAGCAGGGCGTCATACGTGATGAAATCGCCCGGCGAGATTCTCTGGCCCTGGACCAGCAGGCGATAGCGGGAGAATTCGATCAGCTCGCGCCGGAGCGCGTAGCGGAGGGCCCATAGCTCCTCGTCCGAAACGAAGGCCGGATCCTCCACGCGGGCCCAGAAATCGGGCCGGGAAGCGATGGCCGGCCAGTCGTCGCCGGCCAGCCGCTTCCAGAAACGGTGGGTCGTGCGGTTCGTCCAGGACCGCACGTGGATGCCGTTGGTGATGTGGCCGATGGGAACGTCGTCCTCGGCCCGGTCCGGCCAGAGGCCCTTCCACATGGCCCGCGAAACGCGGCCGTGGAGCTCGCTGACGCCGTTGGCGGAGCGGGAGCCCTTGAGGGCCAGGACGGTCATGCAGAACGGCTCGTTGGGATCATCGGGCCGGACCCGGCCGAGGGCCAAGACCTGCGTCGTGGAGATCTTGAGCCGCTTCTGGATGCCGGCGGTGGCGTATTTCAAAAGGTCCGGCGGGAAGCGGTCGTGGCCCGCTTCGACCGGCGTATGGGTGGTGAAGACGCAGCACTGCCGGGCCTCGGCCAGGGCCTGCTCGAACGAGAGCCCCTCGGCCATCTTCTCCCGGACGAGCTCCAGGATCAGGAAGGCGGCGTGGCCCTCATTGAGGTGGAAAACGGAGGGCTCGATGCTCAGGGCCCGCAGCAGGCGGACGCCGCCGATGCCGAGCAGGAGCTCCTGCAGGATGCGGGCGGTGGGATCCCCGTCGTACAGACGGCGGGTCAGATCGCGCGATTGGGGATCGTTCTCGGGCAGATTGGTGTCCAGCAGAAAGACCGGGACGCGGCCGACGTTCACCCGCCAGACGCGGAATTTCACGGCCACGGCGGCCAGGGTAACGGACCCGATGACCGGCTCCCCTTTCAGGTTCAGCACCGGATCCAGGGGCAGGTTTTTCGGATCCAGGGTGACGTAGTGCTCGATCTGCCAGTTGGCGTGGTCGACGCTCTGGCTGAAATACCCTTCGCGATAGAAAAGACTGACGCCGACGAAATCCAGACCAAGGTCGCTGGCCGACTTGGTATGGTCGGCGGACAGGATGCCCAGGCCGCCCGCGGCGATGGGCAGCGTTTCGTGGAAGCCGAACTCGGCGCTGAAATAAGCGACCGGACGGCCTTTCATCTCCGGGGCGTTTTCCGAGGCCCACGTCGATTCGGCTTTCAGGGTGGAGTCAAAATCGGCCAGGACACGCTTGACCTTGTCGGCGAAGACGGGGGCGTGCAGGCGGGTCCGGAGCTCGTAATCGGAGACCTCATGGAGAACGGCCACGGGATTATGGTGCAGGTTGCGCCAGCCGCGGGGCGAGAGCTCCTCGAAGATGGCCTGGGCGTCCTGGTTCCAGGTCCACCAGAGATTGCGGGCCAGCCTGTTCAAGCCGGCCGCCAGCGCGGCCGCCTCGCCCACCGACAATGAATTGTGACGATTTCCGTTCTGAGGATTCAACCCATGCTCCAAAGGCCGATGTTCTCGAGGAGGAGCGTCCGAGGACGCCCGTCGAGCGGATGGACCGCTCATCATAGCCCGTTCGGCGGGCCGGTTCAAGCAAAATCGGAAGCCGGGACCGCGCCGCAACGGAAGACGGCCGGTGTCGGGCCGTCCTCGGCCGGGAACGGCCGGCGATCGAACATGTCGTTCTCAATCCGCGGCGGAATCGGGTAGAATAGCCGCGAGGTTCGATTTTCTTGTCCGCCCCGGAGCGGACCCTGATTCGGAGAGCGCCATGAGTCCAGTCTCCCCCGCCCCTGCGGTCTCCCGCCGTCTCTTCCTGAAGACGACCGCCGCCGCGGCCGCCCCCTTGATCCTTCCGGCCCGGGTTCTCTTCGGGCCCCGGGCTCCGAGCGCCCAGCTGACGTTCGGATGCGTCGGCGTGGGCCGCCAGGGCCGCAGCGACATGCAGGAGCTGATCTACCGCGGACTGGAAGCGGGCGCCCGGGTGGTCGCCGTCTGCGACGTGAACGCCCACCGCCTCGAGGACGCCCAATGGCTGGCCGAACGGATCTACGCGGCCGAACTGGGGCCGGCCGCCTCCCGGGGCATCGCGGCCTACCGGGACTTCCGCGAGCTCCTGGCCAGGCCGGACATCGACGGCGTGCTGATCGCCTCGCCCGATCACTGGCATGGCCTCCAGGCCGTCGCCTCGGCCGAGGCGGGAAAGGATGTTTTCGTCGAGAAGCCGATGACCTACACGATCGCCGAAGGGCGACGGCTCGTCGAAGCGGTCCGCCGGAACAAGCGCGTCCTCCAGGTCGGTTCGCAGCAGCGGTCGTCGATCTATTTCCGGCTGGCGGCCGAAGCCGTCCGCAACCGGCGCCTCGGGACGCTCCGGAGAATCCGCGTCACTCTGCCGGTCGACCAGGGCCGGGGCGACCCCACGCCCATGCCCGTGCCCAAGTTCCTCGACTACGATCGATGGATGGGGCCGACGGCCGAGGCGCCGTTCACCGAGGACCGCGTCCACCCTCTGACGAGCTACGAACGGCCGGGTTGGATGCAGATCGAGCGCACCTGCCGGGGCATGATCGCCAATTGGGGCGCCCACATGATCGACAGCGCCCAATGGGGCCACGGCACGGACGACACCGGCCCGATCGAAATCGAGGCCGTCGGTGAATTCCCCGATCGCGGACTTTTCGATGTCCACACGACATTCAAAGGCGAAGCCGTTTTCACCGACGGCGTCCGCATGATCATGGAGAGCGGCGAGCCGGGCGTCCGCTTCGAGGGAGACCGCGGCTGGGTCGCGGCCGACCGCGGCCGGGTCCAAGCCTCGGATCCGGCCTTCATCCGCCAGGTCCCGGCCGGGGGCGAAATCGGACTTCCGGTCAGCGCCAATCACATGCGGAATTTCCTGGAAGCGGCCCGGAAGCGAAGCGATCCCATCGCATCCGTCGAGACCGGCCACCGCTCGAATTCGATCTGCCTCCTGACCCACCTGGCCATGAAGCTGCGCCGGCGCTTGAAATGGGACCCGCGGACCGAGACGTTCCCGGGCGATGCCGAAGCCGCGGCCCGTCTGGACTACCCGCACCGCGGCGCATGGCGATGAGATTCCTCCGGGAAACGCCCAAACCGGCCTTGGCCGCGGACGGACTCGCTCTTGTCTTCGCGATCTTCGCCTTCGGGAATTCGCGCCTCCGGCGTTTCGCTTCGCTCCGGCCGGACATCACCATTCTGTTCAAGACGATCGGAATCCGGATCAAAGGCGATGGAGCCTATTGAAGAAGGGCCGGCGCGGCGGGCCGGGCACGTTCTGGGAAGGGCCGCGGGGTGGCTCCTGTTCGCCCTGTTCTTCGAGCGTTATGTCCCCCGGGTCGGTCCGTTCCTGGCGGTTCTCGGCCCGACGGCGGCCGTCGTCCTGGCCGCCGCGGCGATCCGCCCCGAACGAGGCATCCAAGCTTATCTCCTGATATTTCCTCTGATCAACAACCTCCCCTATTTTTTCAAGATCGACGAATCCGTCCCCCACGCCCCGGCCGGGCTCGTTCTGTTGATCGCTCTCTTCCTGGGGCTGAGCCTGCGGCCCGGGCCCGTCGCCGACGGCGGGCGACGGTCCGTCGGGCGGCCCTTGGGCGCCTTCATGGCCCTCTTGGCCGTATCCGCGGTCGTCACGATTCTGCGGGCCTCGGATTTCCGTTTTGTCCTTCCGGGAGCCGGGCCCGATTGGATCGTCAATGCGGGCGGCGTCCGCGCCGGAGGCGCCGTCATGAGCGCGGTCTTCGATTTCGCCACGTTCACCGGAACGGGCCTTCTTTTTCTGCGCCTTTGCGCCGGCGCGCCGTCCGCGGAGCTCATCCGTCGCCGGATCCGCCTTCTAGCGGCATCCTCGAGCCTGGCCTGCGCCTTCGCCGTACTCCAGATCCTGGGATCGCCCGGCTTGGGGAACACCTCGTTCTGGCTCCGTTTCGGCCAAATCAACGGAACGTTCACGGATCCCAACGCCATGGCCTCATTCCTGTCCGCGTTCGTCCTTCTCCTGCTCGGTTTGGGCTTGTCCGAGCGCGGGCCGCGGCGGGCGGCTGCGCTGGCCGCGATCGGCCTGGCCCTGGCCGTATTTCCTTTCAGCGGTTCGCGGACCGGATTCCTGGCCCTGGGAATCGGAGCGATCGTGTTCTCCGTCCCTCTCCTCAAGACCGCCTGGGCCGCGCAGCGGATGAGGGCCCGGCTGATCGCCGCGGCCCTCGGATGTGCGGCCGCCGGGCTGATCATCCTTTTGGCCTTTCCCCCTACGGCGTTGCAGCGGCGGTTGGGCTGGAGCATGGGCCTCGTCTCCGGCCGGGTCACCAAGGAAGCGTTTTTCAATCGGCGTTTGATCCTCTGGGCGGCGGCCGGTTGGATGATCCGCGGTCATCCCGCGGCCGGCGTCGGCTTGGGCGCGTATATCATCGAGCTGCCCAATTATTACCGGACCCACGGCCTGAGCCTGCCGGGCACGGATTCGGCCGAGAACGTCTTCCTTCAAGTCGCTTCGGAATTGGGCCTGATCGGGCTGGGGCTCTTTCTGTGGGGATGCCTCCGGATCCTGGCCGCCGCCCGGCGGAGTTGGCGGTCGGCCCGGTCGCGGCCGGAAACAAGGACGCTCGTCCTGGGCGCGTCGGCCGCCGCGGCCGCCCTCTTCGTCAACGCCCTGTTTCATTCCTATGTGGGGCAATTCGAATGCGCGGCCATGATCGCGCTCGTCCTGAGCCTCATCCGGTCGATGTCGCCCCCCGATGAACCGGCCCGGCCGCGCGTTCCGGCGGACCGCCGGGGGGCCGCTGCCGTTTCCGCGGTCGCGCTTTTTGCCGTTGTTTTCGTCTGGACGTCGGCCCATTCCCTGTCCATCCCCGCCCGGAGGGAAGCTGTTGGCTGGGAACAGAATTACGGCTTCTACGACCGGGAATCGGATCCCGACGGCCGTTCGTTTCGCTGGTCCCGCCGCGAGGCCGGGCTGTCGATCGCGATCCGCGGATCGGAGCTGATCCTGCCCCTGCGGGCGGCTCATCCCGACATCGAGCGCCGTCCCGTCCGCGTCCGGATCTTCCTGGCCGACGCCCATTTTCGGCCGAGCGTTCTGCTCCGCGACCTCACCCTCGCCGACGGGCGCTGGACGGAAGCCGTCTGCGGACTGGACGGAACGGAGGGCCGGGAGGCTCGCCTGGTGATCTTGACGAGCCGCTCCTGGAGGCCGCGGGACATCCCCGGCCTGACCGACCCGCGCGACCTCGCGGTCGCCGTCGGCGACCCGCAATTCGCGCCGGGCCGATAGTCTGATCGGAATGCACATATCGATTTACAGAAGACCCGAATCGCGCTAGGCTGTCACCTCCTCCCGTCTCCGATCGACGGAACCGGCGAATGTCCATGAGAAAAGTCCGACCGGCCGAAACAATCCTTTCCAGCGCCCCGCTGGAGGATCCCTCCATGGCCTTGGGCGAAATCGCCCGGGGCGCCGGAATCGTCTTTCTCGGCACCATGGCCGGCAACGCGCTCCGCTATGTCTTTCAGGTCCTGGCCGCGCGCGGCCTCGGCGCCGAACGGTTCGGGCTCTTCGTCCTGGGCCTGACCGTCTTCACCTTGTTCGAGACGGCGGCCCTGATCGGTCTTCCCCAGGGTGTCCTGCGCTTCGCCGCTCTTCATCACGGCGCGAACGAACCGGGACGGGTCAAAGGAGCGATCAGGACAAGCCTCCGCCTGGCCGCGGCTTCAGGGGCAGCCTGGGGATTGGCCCTGGCGGCGCTGGCCCCGCTTCTCGCCGCGATTCTGGGGCGGAGACGGGGACTCGTGCCCGTCCTGATCGTCTTCGCTTCCCTTCTTCCGTTCTCGGCCGCGACGACGGTTCTTCTGGCCGGCCTGCAGGCCCTGCGGGCCATCCGGGCGAAGATCGTGGCCGGCGAGATCGTCGAGCCCTCGGCCCGGGCGGCCGGGGCCGCGGCGGCCCTCGTGTCGGGCTGGGGAAGGTCCGGTGTGCTCGGCGCCTACGCCGCGGGGACTTTGCTCTCTTTCGGGGCCGCCTGGAGATCCCTTCGCCGGGCCTTCCCGCCGATCGCCGGCCCGAGCGCCGTTGATCCCGAGCTGCGGCGGACGATCCTGTCTTACTCCTGGCCGTTCGTCTTCGTCCAGATCGTCAACTTCCTGGTCTTGAATATGGATACGATCGTCCTCGGTCTGGTCAAAACGCCGGCTGACGTCGGGGTCTACGGGGCGGCGCAGAAAACCGCCCTGCTTTGCAGCGTCGTCTTGTTGTCATTCAATGCGCTCCTGGCTCCCGTCGTGGCCGATTTTTATCATCGCCGCAAATTATCCGACGTCGAACACGTTTATCAAATCGTCTCCCAATGGTCCCTGACATTCACTCTTCCGGCCGGCCTCCTGGTCATCGGCTTGGCTCGGCCCGTTCTCGGCCTGTTCGGGCCGTCATTCCCGGCCGGCGCCCCGGCCTTGAGGATCGCCGCGTTTGGTTGGATCGTCCATTCCATCCTGGGTTCGTCCAGCACCATTCTGGCCATGAGCGGCCGATCACGGCTCAATCTCGTGAACGCGGCCGTCATTCTGCCCTTCAATATCGGCCTCGCCATCGTCCTCATCCGGGGCTGGGGATTGGCCGGGGCGGCGTTGGCTACGTCCCTCTCTCTCGTTGGAATCGACGGCCTCGCCTCGGCCGAGGTTTTCCGGCTCGAAGGCTGGCATCCCTTCCGGACCGGGGATCTCAAGCCCCTCGCCGCGGGAGCGGCGGCGATCGCGATCATGTCCGGAGGATCGGCGCTCTTCCGATTCAAACCCGTTTCCGCCGGAGAAATCGGGCTTTTCGTCTTGGTTTGGCTGGGCCTTTATTTTATAATGATGGCCATTCTTCCGGACAGCAGCCTGGATCGAGCGCTTCTGACTCGGATTTTTCCGAACATGCGAACGAGGAGATGAATGTTCAGCGCGCACATCGACGCGGTCGCGGAACTTGCCGAATCCGTCGGCCTGGCCAAACCTCCGAGCTGGAATTCCCTTCGATCGCTTCTCGAGAAGGCCGCCGCCGGCGTCCGTCTGTCTCCGCCGGAGATCGTTGCCGTCCTGGACGGGACGAGGGACGCGGACTCCGCCGGGAGGATCAAGGAGATGGCCGCCGCCCTGGCCCGTCCCCATGACCGGGAGATCCTTCTGCTCCCTCCTCTCTATATCTCCAGCGTTTGTGAAAACCGCTGCTCCTATTGCGAATTCGGAGCCGGCGGCGTTCGTTTATCACTCGACGATTTCGCGACGGAGATGAACGCCCTGCTGGACCAGGGATACCGCAGCATCGAGCTGGTCAGCGGACAGGACCCCGCGCTGTTCAGCCACCATCGGGAAGAAGAGTGGGCCGCCGGCGATCAATGGTTCGAAGTCGAAACGGGGGCCGGCTATTTCTCCCTGGCTCGGGACCTCATCCGCGAACGCGGCGGGGGCATGCTCACCAGCAACGTTCCGCCCGTCGACAGAAAAGGGATGGCCCGGCTGCGCGAGGCGGGCCTGGACTGTTTTTTGGTCTGGCAGGAGACATTCAATCCCGGGCAATATTCCCGTCTTCATTTCAAGCGCGGGCCCAAATTCGACCAGGCTTTCCGTTTGGATGCCCTGCAGCGGGCGCGGGACGGCGGGATCCCCCACACGGCCGGGGCTTTTCTCAAAGGCCTCTATGATTGGCGCAAGGAAGAGGTCGCCCTCTATCTTTTCGACGCCTATTTAAAGGAGGCGACCGGCCGGGGGCTCTCGATCATCGGAACGCCCCGCCTGAAAGGCCGGGCCGTAAAATCCGTCCTCGTCCGGGACTTCATGGTTTCGGACGAGGATTACGAGCTGAACATCGCCCTGGACCGTATTCTCTTCGACGGCATCCACTGGCTGCAGACCCGGGAATCGGTGGCCATGAACCTCCGCCTGATCGAAACCTACGGCGGGGGCGTCATCCTCACGCTGCTCAGTTCCACCGCCCCGGGCGGCTATGGCGCCCCGGCCCGGGGCAATCCGCAATTTCCGGTGCATAAACAGGATATCGCGCTCTCCGTCGAGGCCCTTCAAGCGCGCGGCTTCCGCGTCCATTTCGATTGGAGAGCCGAGACGCTGGAGGCTTTCCAGAAGAGCCGCGCGAGGACTTGATCGAGGACATTCCAAGGACCATTATGGCCGTCGCCCCGCAGCATTACGCCTTTCTGGTTTCGCTTGTTGCCCGGAAAAAGAGCCGTCCCGAATCGATCCGCCGTCTCCAGACGGTCCGTCTCCAGCGCGTTTTAAGGGACGCCGGCCGCCATGTGCCCTATTATCGCGACCTGTTCAAAAAGCTCGGATTAAAACCCGAGGACATCCGGAACCCCGAGGACTGGCGGGCCATCCCTCCGGTCGACAAATCCACGCTCCAGGACCTGCCGACGGAGGAAAAGACCTCATCGGCCGTCGATCTCCGCCGCTGCCTCACGTACTCCACCAGCGGGACGACGGGAGCCCCGCTGACCTCGTATCTTCTGCCGGAGGATGCCGCCCGTCATCACCAGGGCTGGGCCCGGAGCTACCTCGCCGGCGGGATGAATCCCTGGGACAAAACGGCTGCCCTCGTCGGGAGCCGCCACGTCCGGGTTTCCGCCTCCTGGTATGAGCATCTCGGGCTTTGGCGCAGGTACGAGATCTCGGTCTGGGACGAACCCGCCCGGTGGGTCGAATCCCTCCGGCGCTGGAACGCCCGGATCCTGCTCGGGTACGTCATGAACCTGAAGCTCCTCGTCGAGGCCTTCCGGCGAGTCGAAGGCGCGGGCGGCCGCCCCGAAATCGTCTTTCACACCTCCGGGATCCTGGACCGCCGCTCGCGGGATGAGATCGCGGCGGGATTGAACACCCGGGTCCTCGATTTGTATGGATCGGCCGAAGGCGGCTGCCTGGCTTGGGAGTGCGGGCCCTGCGGCGGATACCATATGGCTCAGGACACCGCCTTGATAGAAATCCTTCGCGACGGCCGCCCCGCCGCCCCCGGCGAATCGGGGGAAGTGGTCATCACCCCCTTCTTCGGACGGGCCATGCCTTTCATCCGCTACCGGCAGGGTGATTGGGCCACGCTGTCGGCGAAGAAACCCGTTTGCGGCTGTCGTTTTCCGCTCCTGGAAAGGATCGAGGGCCGGACCTGCGACGTGATCCGCCTGCCGGGCGGACGGAACGTCTCGCCGACAACCTTCTATCACACCCTTGATCCCTGGCCGGGCCTCCGGCGCTGGCGAGTGAGCCAGACGACCCCCAAAAGCTTTATCGCCGAGATCGAGACCGCCTCGGACTTCCCGCCGGAGGGGCGAAGGGACATCGAAAAAGCCCTGCGCGTCCTCGTGGGGGACGAATCGGCCATTGAGGTCAGGATGGTCGAATGCATCCCCATCGGACCGGATGAAAAATTCCGCGCCGTTCGCGGCTTCCCCGGGGACCGGACATGACCCTTCGGCCCGGCCGAGACCCATGGGCCGGTTGGCGGGACCGGGATCCTGCCGACATCGTCCCGGTCTTTTGCAGGCGATTCGCAGACGAGCTGGCCGACCGGACCGCCCGGGGGCTGGAAACCGCTTTTCTCCGCCGATATTACTCCAAGCTCTTCGGCCCGGACGGCCGGCCTATGCTCCTGGCCGTCCGCGGCTATTCCGAGCGGTTGCGGCTCGTCCTGGACGAGCTGCGCCGGCGGCCGGACGGTGTCCGCTTGATCGACGCCGGCAGCGGATACGGGACGGAAAGCCTTCTTTTCGCCGCTCTTGGGGCGGAGGTCTCCGGAGTCGAGCTCCGAGCGGACCTCGCGGACCGCGCCCGTTCCCGGATCGGTTTTCACCGAGCCGCGGCGGATCGATCCTTTCGCCTCGATTTCGTCAATGCCAATATCCTCCGCTATCTGGGGTCCGCCGGACCGGCCGACCTCATTTGGGCCATGGAATCGATCTCCCATATCTATCCGCCCGAAAAGTTCCTGGCCCTGGCCTTCGACCGGCTCCGGCCCGGCGGGGCGCTCATCGTGTCCGATCCCAACACTCTCAATCCCTACGCCTGGCTGTCCGGAATTCGGATCCGGGGCTCGCTGCGCCATGCGCCCAAGCGGATATTCACCGATCCCTGGTCGGGGGAGGTCATCGATTACGGCCAGGAAAACAGATTTCGGGTGGGAACCATGACGAGCAAGATGAAAACGGCCGGATTTCAAATCCGGGCCGTCCATATGTCGGGATTCCTGGGCAGCACGCTGTGGCCGCCGCGGCTGGCGGCCCGCCCTTTCTTCATCGGGTTCATGACCGATCTGCAAAACGCCGCCCGGAAGGCCCCCCTCCTGGCCCGGCTGGGATCCAATTACACCATCCTGGCGGCAAAAGAGCCATGAGCCGACCTCGCCGCTTCGTCCTCCTGAACACCCACTCGGTGTTGAATGCCGGGGATGCCGGAATCGTCCTGGCCCAGATCCGATTGCTGAGAAGGGAATTTCCCGGGGCGGTGATATCCGTGACGTCCCGGACGCCGAAAATCGACGCCGCCTGGCTCGGCCCCCTGGGCGTGCGCGTCTTTCCACCGCTCCTTCCGGGGCCCGGCGGACGGACGCAGCCGGAGATGGATCGGGGAATCGCCGGTCCCTGGTCGGCGCCCGGTTCGCGAATCGGGTTGCTGTGCGCGATCCGCCGAAGCGATCTGGCCATCAGCACGGGCGGGGGCTATTTCTATTCCCACCGACGCGTGCTTCCCGGACCGACCTTCTATCAGAATATCCTCCACGTCCGGGCGGCCCTGGCTTTCCGCCGGCCGGTTGTTTTTTTCCCCCAATCATTCGGACCTTGTCTCAGCTTGGCCGGGGAGCGTTCGCTGACCGCGCTCCTGCGCCGGCCCGGCGTGCGGGCGATCCTGGCGCGTGAGGGCGAATCGAGCGACTATCTGGGCCGGCTCCTGCCGAAGGCCGCTGTTCGGCAAAAGATCGAAGTGTGCCCCGATGCGGCTTTTCTGCTGCGCCCCGGGGCGGCCGGCGGGACGGTCCGCCTGCCGCCCGGACTTCCCCGCCCGGTGATCGCGGTCACGCTCCGCGAGTGGAGCGCTCCGCGGCCGCCCCGGAACGCCCGGCGGGCGTCGGTCCGCGAGGATTATCTGGGAGCGCTGGAGGGGACCCTCGCCGGAATCCAGGCGCGCCGCGGCGGATCGATCGTCATCGTTCCCCATTCCCGGGGCCCGCGGCCGGGGGAGGATGACCGTCCCATATCCAAGGTGTTCCGGGATCGCTTGGAGCGGCGCCTCCCCAGCGGGAGGGTCATCCAGCTCGGACTTCCCGATCTGACCGGACCCGATGATTTGATTTCCTTGTTCGAATCGGCCGATCTCGTTCTGGCGACGCGATTTCATTCGGCCGTTTTCGCGCTCTGCGCGGGGACGCCGGTCCTGACGATCGGCTATCAGCCCAAAGCACGGGAGACCATGCGCCTCCTCGGACTGGAACACCTGGCCCTGGAATGGGAAGGCCTGCGCGGCGCCGACCTCGAGGCCCGGGCGGAAGAGCTTTTCGCCTCGCCCGCGGAAGCGAGGGCTGAGATCGCCGCCCGCGTCCGCACGACCCGGCAATCGATCGAGGAGACTCTCGGACGGGTGCTGGCCGAGGCCCTCCCCTGAAGCGGACATGAAGATCCTCCAGGTCAATAAATTCTTCTATCCGCGCGGGGGGACGGAAACGGCCGTCTTCGAAACCGCCCGCCTTCTTCGCTCCAAAGGCCACGCGCTGGCGTTCTTTTCCATGCGGGATGAACGCAACCTGGAGACGCCGTTCGCCGGAGATTTCGTCTCCGGGCTCGAGTTCGATCACCCGGCGTCCCCGTTCGAAAAAGCCCGCATCCCGGGACGGATGCTCTACTCGATCGAAGCGGCCGTCCGGCTGGGCCGCCTGATCGACCGCGAGAAGCCGGACATCGCCCATCTGCACAATATCTATCATCACCTCTCGCCCTCGGTCGTCGACATCCTGGACAGGCGCGGCGTGCCGATGATCATGACGCTCCACGATTACAAGATGATCTGTCCGGTGTATTCGATGTTCCGGGCGGGGCGGCCGTGCCAAGAATGCCGCGGCCGCCGATTCCAGCATTGCGTCATCCACCGCTGCACCAAGGGATCCTTTTTGAAGAGCGCCTTGGCCGCCCTGGAAATGACGTTCCATCATACGATCTGGCCGATCTACCGGCGTATCGACGTTTTCATCAGCCCCAGCCGGTTCCTCAAGGATACGATGAGCGGGGCTTTGCCGGCCGATCGGATCGCGGTCTGGCCCAACGTCCTGGAGACGCGGGCCATCCGGCCCGCCGCGGCGGCCGGCGACGGGTCGATCGTCTATTCCGGCCGGCTGTCGGCCGAGAAAGGCCTGGGTACGCTCCTCAACGCGGTTCGGGATTCGGGGGCCGCGCTTCGGATATTCGGCGACGGCCCGCTCCGTGGAGAGCTGGAAAGGAAGGCCGCCGCGCAGCCCGGAGTTCCGGTCCGTTTCGGCGGGCATCTTCCGCAGGACGAGCTCTGGCGCGAAATGGGCCGAGCCACGGCCGCGGTCCTGCCGTCGGAGTGGTATGAGAACAATCCCCGCAGCATCCTCGAGGCGTTCGCCCTGGGCCGGCCCGTGATCGGATCGAGAATCGGCGGCATCCCCGAGCTCGTCCGCGAAGGCCGGACAGGCTGGCTCTTCGAGCCTGGAAACGCGATCCAATTGAAGGAAAGAATCGCCGAGGCCGTGGGCGATCCGCAGGCGGCGCACCGCCTGGGACGGTCGGCCCGGGCATTCGTCGAGGATTATGGCGACGCCGATCGCCGATATCCCGAATTGCTTCGCCTGTATGAGCGCGCCATCGCTCTCCGGAGGCGGAGGCGGACCGCATGAGAATCGCTTTCATCGGCCAGAAAGGGATCCCCGCCGTCTGGGGGGGCGTCGAGGAGCACGTCGACCATCTCAGCCTTGAGCTGGTCAAAGCCGGCTTTGACGTTGATGTCTACGTCCGGAGCTGGTATACGCCGTCCCGGCTCAAGGACTACCAAGGCGTCCATTTGATCCATGTTCCGACCCTGAAAACCAAGCATCTGGATGCCGCCGCCCATTCCCTGCTCGGCACGCTGCACGCCCTGGCCCGGGGGACGGACATCCTTCATTATCATGGCATCGGACCGGCGGCCTTCGCCCTCCTCCCCCGGCTCCTGGGAAGGATGAGCGTCGTCACGTTCCATGCCCGGGATTGGCAGGCCGGAAAATGGGGTCCCTTCGCCCGGACCGTCCTCAAAGCCTGTGAGGTTTTGGCCGTCAGGGTGCCCCGCCGGACGATCGTGCTCTCGAAAACCATGAACAAGGAACTCCGCCTCCGCTACGGCGTGGAGACGACGGTCATTCCCCATGGGGCCTCCGCCCCGGTTTTTCGGCCCGCCCGGCTCATCCGCGAATTCTATCGGCTCGAGCCGAGGCGCTACGCCCTCCACCTGGGCCGCCTGGTCCCCGAAAAGAGGGCCGGCTGGCTGATCGAGTCGTTCCGGGATCTCCGGGCCTCCACGCCGGCCGCCGCCGGACTCAAGCTCGTGATCGCCGGAGGATCGAGCGCCACGGACGGCTACGTCGGCCGCCTGGAGGCGCTGGCCGCAGGCGATCCGGATGTCGTTCTGACCGGCACCGTCCACGGGGAGCTCAAGGAGGAGCTCCTGAGCCAGGCCGGATTGTTCCTCCTGCCGTCGCGGCTCGAGGGCTTTCCCATAGCGCTTCTGGAAGCCCGCGGCTACGGGCTGTGTTGTCTGGCCAGCGATATCCCGCCGCATCGGGAGATCATCCATGACGGCAGCGACGGGCGGCTGTTCCGCAATGGAGACCGGACTGATTTGACGGCCCGCTGGGCGGAGCTTCTGACCCGGCCGGAGGAGACAGCCGCGATGGGTCGCCGGGCGGCCCTGGACGCGTCCGGACGTTGGACTTGGGAGCGCGTTGCCGCGCGCACCCGGGACCTGTACAATCAGATCGCCCGGGAGGGGCCCCGCCGGAAGTAGCCGATGATCAGCCGGGAGTTCTGGGACACGCGCCACCGGGGCTCCGTCGAAAAACGGATCGCCCCCTGTCCGTCGCTGCGCTATCTCGATTTCGAGCTTGACCGGGTTTTTCGCCGCCGCCTGTCCAATCGGAAGGGCCAACGGCTTCTGGAGGTCGGCTGCGGATCATCGCTCTGGCTGCCTTATTTCCGCAAGCGGTTCGGCCTGGAGATCGCGGGCATCGATCATTCCGAACCCGGATTGGAGGCCGCCCGGCGAATCCTCGCCCGGCACGGCCTGGACGGCGATCTTCGGCACAGGGACCTTTGCGATCCGGGACGCGAGCTGGATTCCGCGTTCGACGTCGTCTTCTCGCTCGGCTTCGTCGAACATCTCGATGATCCCGCGGAAGGGATCGAAAAAATGGCCGGATTCCTGGCGCCCGGCGGGGTGATGGTGACGTGGACGCCGAACACGGCCGGACCGATCATGCGCTGGAGCCGCCGGCTCGATCCTGACCCGGGCGATTTCTACCGCCCGCTCGATCCGGCCCGTTTGGCCGCCCTGCACCGACACGCCGGGCTCGACATCGTCGAGGCCGAGCCCGTCCAATTCCTCGATTTCACCATGCTTTCGCTTCGCCGCTGTCCGGCCGCCCTGCGACCGTGGGCGGGACGAGCACTGCGGGCGGCGATCCTTCCCGTCCAGTTCGCCGTCCGGTTCGGGCGCCTGCGCGTCCGCCGGCCGGGCCTGTGCGCCGGGCTGATCGTCGTCGCCCGCAAGCCCGCCTGAACCGGAAAGCTCCTCAACGGACCTCCAGCCGGACGCTGTCCGAGTGGCTGTTGAACTCGGCGCGTACATGCATTCGATGGGGGCCATGCCGTTTTGGCAGGCGCCTCGGTGGGCCACCCGCAGGGCGTATTCAGAGACGGACGTCCCCTTGGGCAGGTCGTCGACAGCGCCGGAAAAGACCGCGGAATCAACCCTCGCGGTCGAGCTCGCGGAGGGCCGCGAGCAGGATATCGTCGTCGGCCTGGTCGCGGACGGTCAGGCGGACGTAGGAGCCGTTTTCAAATCCTTTTTTGCCGGCCAGGTCCTTGATGAAGATCCATTTCCGCCGAAGCAGCTCTTCAGCCAGGCGGCTCGATGTCCAGGCCCCGCCGACCCTGCAGAGAATGTAATTGGCTTTGGACGGCAGGGGCGCGAGGAATCGGATCCCGGCCAGCCCGGCGGACAAACGGGTCCGTTCCTCGCCGATGCGGCGGCAGGCGGCCTGGAAATCGTTCCGGTATTTGTCGATGATCTGCATGAAGCTCTCGGCGAAGGAATTGATGTTCCAGATGGACAGGTTGGCCCGCGTCTTGGCCAGGAGCTCCGCGTCCGACGAAGCCAGGATCCCCAGCCGGAGCCCGGGTACGCCGTAGGATTTGCTGATGCTCTTCATGACGATCAGGTTCTTGTATTTGTCCAGGGTCGGATGATCGAGAAAACTGTGGCCGTCCGTTCCGTCGATGAAATCGGCGAAGGATTCGTCCACCAGAAGTCTCGCCCCGATCGCCTGGAGCTTGTCCAGCAGGTCCAGGACATCCGCGCGCGGCAGGAGATGGCCGGTCGGATTGTCGGGATTGATCAGAATGTAGGTCTTGATCCTGTTGCGGACGATGAATTCATGGATTCCAGCCGCCGAATAGTCGAAGGAGCCTGCGGGCGAGCGGTACTCGACCACGCTCCCCGGCCTGGCGCAGGCCGTGTATTCGTCGAAAGTCGGGACATGGATGCCGACGGGGCCGTCCAGCTCTTTGAGCAGGCCCTTGATCAGCTCCGAGGCGCCGTTCCCGGCCAGGAAGTATTCCTGCCGGCCGCCGGACATCTTGGCCGCCAGGAGGTTCTGGATGTTTTGGCCCGAAGGGTACTCGGCCAGGAGGGTCGGGAAATTCATGGCGAACTCGGCGATCAGGCGCGGCGAAGGGAAATGGGGATTGACCAGATAGCAGTAATCGAGCAAAAAAGGGAACCGCCAGAAGCCGCCGAAGCGCTTCTTCAGCATGGCCAGGCGGTCCTTCTCGCCGGCGAACATGACCGAGGCGATGTCCAGGTCCTGGATATCGTCGATTTCGTACCAGTGCCGGTCGCCGATCTCGAAGGCCTGCAAAGCGCCGTTGTTGATGAACGTCAGGATTTTGAAGACTTCCTCGTAATATTCCTGGAGGCCGTGGGCTTCGATGTAGGCCTTGAGGAAGGGGAAAAGCTGTTTACGCGAAAACTCCCGGGAGATCTTGTAGATGTTGACCGTTTTGTAATACTTGTCCGGCTCGGCCCAATCCATGTCCTTTTTGGAGATGAATCCGCTGATGCCCGATTCAGGCGTCACCGTCGTCACCGTCCCGTCCATCCAGGACCGGAACTTGGCCACAACCGCCAGATTGGGAGACTCGTGCTTCAGGCAATCCAGGAGCAGGCCCTGGTCGAAGATGATGTCGCTCTCCAAAAGGAACGTGTCCTCCGCTTCCATGGCCTCCTTGGCCAGGAGAAGGGAATAAATGTTGTTGCTCTTGGCGTAGATCGGATTCTCGATATACCGCACCTCGATGCCCTGGAAACGGTCGCCGAGGAAGGCCCGCACCTCCGCCGCCCCATGGCCGACGACCATGTGGACGCGGCTCAAGCCGGCGGCGGCCATGGCGTCGAAGGCGAATTCGATGAGCCTCCGACCGTTCAGGGAGACCATGCACTTGGTCGAATGGCTGGTCAGGTGGCCCAGGCGTTTTCCGGCTCCGGCGGCCAATATGACGGCTTGCATGAAAGTCTCCTCGTGTCCGATCCGAGCTTCGTTTTTACCTGAAAGCGGGCCGGAATTCAATCAAAATGCGCACGCGGCCGGGCCCGCCGCCGGGCGCCGCCCCGATCATAGCCGCATCCGCACGACCCGAGCGGCGGCCGAGCACGGCCGACGGGGCCCCCTTTGGAGAGCCCGATGATTTCGATCAACGAACGCGGCGGTACTTGATCAGGAGAGAGCCCGGCGCCTCGGGAATCTTGATCGCCAGCCCGGCGGCGAGCTCTCCGGCGCTTTTGATCGTCGTGATCCCGTAATCCTCGTAAGAGATTTCGTAATCCCCGGCCGGATCGAGTCCGTGAAGTTCGATGCTGATCGTCGCACCGAGGGCCAGGGGACGGCGGAAGGCCAGGACAATCCCGTCATTCTCAGCCGGCCGGTCCCATTGGAAAGCCGTCCAGGCATCGTCCTCGGTCGAATATTGCGTCAAGGGATAAAAATCTCCGTAAAAATACGGCCGCAAGGCCCGGAACTCGGCGATATCCTCTTGGGCCAGGGCGGGATTGAACGAGGCGTTGTTGTAGGTCCCCTGGTATTCCCAGGCCAGGACCACGGCTCCGTTCATCGAGCTGCGGAACTCGTATTTGCGGGGATTGTTGTTTCCCGTCCCGCTGCAGGGCAGGAAAAGCTGAAGACCATACGTATGGCACTGGTACCCGTTGGGCTCGAAATACGAATAGTCCGTGCGCCACAGAGGCACGCTCCGGCCGATCGTCTCCAGGTCGATGCGCCGCCCGCCGGACGCGCAATTGTCGATGAAAAGGCCCGGGTTCTTGGCCAGCAAAGCGTCCCAATAGGCGTACAGGCCTTCGATATGCTTCATCTCGGCGATGCCGACGCGGTCGGGCCCGTCCATGGCCTTCCAGTACGGGGCCGGGTCGAAGTTGAAATCCTGGCGGTAGATCGTCACTCCCTCGGCTTGAATGAAATTCGAGATATGGTCGATCAGCCAAGCCCGGGCCTGGGGATGGCCCAGGTTGAGCAGACGGTTGGGATTGCCCGGCAGATAAATCAGCCAATCCGGATGTTCGCGGTCGAGGCGGGTCCCTTCATAGACGCGCTCGGGTTCGAACCAGACCACGAAACCCTGTCCCTGCCTCTTGGCGGCCTCGGTGACCGGTTTCAGCCCGCGCGGGAAATTGGCCCGGTTCACCGTCCAGTTCCCCACCCCCTGCCACCACGACCGGCCGGCGTTCTCGTACCAGCCGGCGTCGATCCAGCAGGCGTCCGGCCGGATGCCGAACTGGCGAAGCCGCTCGATCATGGCCAGGACGTAGCTTTCGGTGGCGCAGGAGTATTCGTTGCAGGGAAAGGGACCGCCGAAGCCGACTCCATGGCTCAGCGGCATCTCCACGGGCCGGCCGTTGAATTGGGGCGTATGATGGGCCAGGACGAAGCGGCGGAAGAGGTTATGGCCGGCCAGCCGGTCGTTCCCCTTCCAAAAGAGAAGGGCCACGGCGGGCGAGCGGACATCTTCTCCGGCGTGCAGGCGGAAGCGTGTCTTCTCCATCCCCGCCTCCAGGCCGAGGCCGGCCGCGGCGGTCCGGCTGACGGCCGCCCGCCAGCCGCCGCTCCAGCCGATGGCGGCCAGGATGCCGCCGCCCGGTCCGGCCATGTTGAAGAAGGGCAGAGCGGTAGTGTCCGAGGAGCGGCCCCCCGAAGGTCCGAAGCGCACCTCGCCATTCTCGGGCAGGGCGTCGGCGAGGGGCGCGAAATCGGATCGTTCGCCCGAGCTGCCCCGGGCCCGGTAGAGCATCAGCGGCCCGCGCCCGTATCCGCCGAAGCGGGCCGCGCAGGCCAGGACATTTTCAATCAGTGGAGAGTCGGCCGATCCTCCGTTCTTGAACCGGAGGGACCACTCGACCACGGGGAAATCCCTGTAGATCGTATAGACGATGGTGACGCGGAGCCGGGAGGACGGATCGTTGTAGACAACGGTCCGTACGGTCCTGTCCGCGGCCTCGGCCGTCGCCGTCTCGGCCTTCCAGGATCCCAGCAGATTCGCCGAGGGCTTCCCGCCATAGAGAAAAGAAAAGGCCGGCGAAGCCGGCTTTTCGACGTGCGCGGCGATGAAGGCATCGAGCGCTCCCCGGTCGTGGGCCGAGGACGCCTCCCGCGCGGCAGCGGCGGTCCCGGCGAGAGCGAAAATCAGGGCTGCGATGATGGTCCGCTTCATATTCGTTGCTCCCTTCGAACCGGCGGCGCGGCCCGCGGCCGGGCCGCCGAAGTCCGACCTTCCTTCTCCGGTTAACATACTTGAAAAGCAGTCCGGGAAACAACCCGTTGGACCGCCTCCCGGGCTTCACGGACGGAGCCGCCCGGAAATCCTGAATCAGGAGAGCGGTTTTTGGGCCGTCCTTGACACGCCCCCCGACCGGGCGTATAAATTCATAGTGAATTCATCGGGTTTGGTGGTTGCTCGGGCAGCGGAATCATTCTGAAACCGAAAAGGACCACGATTGCTCCCGCCCGCCGGCCCCAATCAACAAGGAGAGAAGCCATGAACCATCGTGTCTTGACGACGGCCGTCGTGTTGATCGCGATCGGCGGGCTGCTGGCCCAAACGCCGGCCCAAAAACCGGCCAGCCCGGCCGGGACCGCGGCCACCCAGGTCGGCGGCAAATACGTTCCGCTCCAAAACGGCCAGAGATACCAGGGCGGAAAATGGATCGAGGTCACGTACGGACGCCCCATCAAACGAGGGCGGGCGAATCTCTTCGGATCCGGCGCCGACTACGGCAAAGCCCTGATCGACGGCTCGTCCGTCTGGCGGGCCGGGGCCAATCAGACGACGCGCCTGAAGACCGAAGTGCCTCTCATTTTCGCGGGCAAGACCGTGCCGGCCGGCGAATACAGCGTCTTCGTAGAGCTCAAGGAAAAGGAATGGACGCTGATCTTTTCTTCATGGCCGGCCCAGGAGAAATACGATCCCAAGAACAAGGAAGCCCTCTGGGGCTCCTATGGATATACGCCGGACAAGGACGTCCTGCGGGTCCCGATGAAGCTCGGCGTCCTGCCGTTCGCGGTCGATCAATTCACCATCGCCTTCATCGACATGACGGCGGAGGGCGGGGCGCTGGCGATGTTGTGGGACAAGACCCTCGCTTCCGCGTCGTTCAAGATCGGAAGCTGAGCGCGGAAAACGATCTCATTCGATAAGGAGAAAACCATGAAAATGTTCCCCGCGGCGATGGTTCCGACGCTGGGGCTGGCGGCTCTGCTGCTGTGGCCTTCGGCCGGCGCCGCCCAGTCCAAGCAGGTCCGGGCGAGCCTCAAGGCCTCCGTCATGCAGCGGCTGGGATTGGACACCGATATCACCATCGAATACAGCCGGCCGGGCATCAAGGGCCGGAAGGTCTGGGGTGAACTGGTGCCCTTCGGCCTGGCCCCCGGCAACAAGTATTCCAAGGACAAGCCGTTCCCCTGGCGGGCGGGAGCCAACGAAAACACAACCATTCAATTCACGAAAGACGTTCTGATTGAAGGCCAAAAATTGGCGGCCGGCAAATACGGGCTGCACATGATCCCCGGTGAAAAAGAATGGGTCGTCATCTTCAGCAAGAACAACTCGTCCTGGGGGAGCTTCGCTTACAATCAGGACGAAGACGCTCTCCGCGTGACCGTGGTCCCTGCCGCGGCCCCTTACCAGGAGTGGCTGGCCTACGGATTCGACGATCTGGCCGGATCCTCGGCCACGGCCTTCCTCCACTGGGAAAAAGTGAAGGTGCCGATCAAGATCAAGCTGGCCGAATGAATCGCCGGCCGGACCGATCCGGCCGCTTCCCCCGCGTCCCGCCCGCCGCCGGCGGGAACGGAGAAATTCCTTGAGAATGATTATGCTCGCCGCGATCGCCGGAGGGCTTCTGCTGCCGGCTTTGAGCGTGGCCCAGTCTGGCCCCCTTCCCGACGCCTCCGGTTTGGAGATCGCCCTGCACAAATTGGATGTCCTGGGAACCGTTCTCTACATCGGCGCCCATCCGGACGATGAAAACACGTCCGTCCTGGCCTATTTCTCCAAGGGCCGGAAATACCGGACGGCCTACCTCTCCCTGACCCGCGGCGAAGGCGGACAGAACCTGATCGGCCCTGAACAGGGCCCTGAAATAGGAATCCTCCGGACCCAGGAGCTCCTGTCCGCCCGGAGGATCGACGGCGCGGAGCAGTTTTTCACGCGGGCCGTCGATTTCGGCTATTCCAAGACGGCCGAGGAATCGTTCGCCTTCTGGGGCCGGAACGAAATCCTGGGCGATATCGTCCGGATCATCCGCCGCTTCCGCCCCGACGTCATCGTCACCCGGTTCACCGCCGAGAATTCCGGCGGACACGGCCACCACACCGCCTCGGCCATCCTGACCCGCGAGGCCTTCGAGGCGGCCGGCGATCCAGGCCGCTTTCCCGAACAGCTGAAAACCCTCAAGACCTGGAAAGCGAAGCGCCTTCTCTGGAACAGCTTCCGCTCGGCTCCCAACGAGGCCGGCGCTCCCCTGCGGATCGACACGGGCACTTATGATCCCCTGCTCGGCCAATCCTACGCGGAAATGGCCGGCCGCAGCCGGTCCCAGCATAAGAGCCAGGGATTCGGCTCGGCCGGAAGGCGCGGGTCCCAAATCGAGAACTTCGAGCTTCTGGCCGGAGATCCGGCGCCCGCGGACATCTTCGACGGAATCGACGCAACCTGGAACCGCGTCCCCGGCGGGCGCCGGGCCGGGCTCCTTCTTGACGAAGTTCTGGCGTCCTTCGATCCCCAGGCGCCGGCCAAGTCCATCCCGGGGCTCCTCGCCGCTTATAAAGCCATGGACGCCCTCGAAGAGACGCATTGGGTCCCTCTCAAAAAAGATGAGCTTCGGCGCGTCCTGCAGGCCTGCGCCGGCCTTTGGCTGGAGGCGACCGCCGACGATTTTTCGGCCTCCCCCGGCGACGCCGTCCGCGTGAAGACCGCGGTCATCGATCGTTCCGGCCGGTCTCTATCGCTCCAACGACTGGGCTTTCCCCAAACGGGCTCCGATGCCGTCGTCGACCGCGCCCTCAAACCGAACGAGCCGCTGGCGTTGGAGACGAAGATCATCCTGCCCCGGGATTATCCGATCTCCCAGCCCTATTGGCTCGAAGAGGAAGCCTCGCCCGGGCTTCTGACGGTCCGCGACCCCGAAAAAATCGGCTTGGCCGAGAATCGAGCCGCCCTCCGCGCCGTCATCGGCCTGACGATCGACGGACAGTTTTTAGAATACACCGTCCCCGTCCAGTACCGCTGGGTCGACCCCGTGGCCGGGGAGCTCGAGCGGGCCTTCGAGATCCGGCCTCCGGTGACCATCCACATCGAGGACAAGGTCCGCATCTTCACCGGACCGGCTCCCCAGACGATCAAAGTCAGGATCAAAAGCCGCGGCCGCGACGCAGCCGGGACCTTGCGGCTCAAGGGAGCGGGCGAGTGGCGGATCAGCCCTTCCGGAGCACCTTTTTCCCTGACGGCCGCCTCCGGCGAAGCCGAGATCGCTTTTTCCGTCACCCCGCCGAAATCTCCGGGCGAAACCAACCTGCAGGCGGAGGCGGAAATCGGGGATGGGCGGTTCGATCGGGATCTGGTCGAAATCAGCTATCCCCACATCAAGCGTCAGGTCTATTTCCCCCCCAGCCGCATCAAGATCGTTCGCCTCGACGTGAAGATCTCGGGAAGGAAAGTCGGGTACGTCATGGGCGCCGGGGATGAAGTGGCCGAGGCCCTCCGTTCTCTCGGCTGCGACGTGACCATGCTCGGCGACGATAGGCTCGAACAGATGGACCTGTCCGGCTTCGATGCCGTCGTCACCGGCGTCCGCGCCTACAACACGCGCGGCGCCCTCCTGCGAGCCCAGGAACGGCTTCTGCAATTTGTTGAACGGGGCGGGACGCTCATCGTCCAGTACAACGTGGCGTCCCCGCAGCTGCCCGGCCGCATCGGCCCCTATCCGCTGACCGTGGGCCGCGACCGCGTTTGCGTGGAAACCGCGCCGGTCGTGTTCCGGATCCCCGGGCATCCCCTTCTCCATTCTCCCAACGTCATCACGGCCGCGGATTTCGAGGGCTGGATCCAGGAACGGGGGTTGTACTTCGCCTCGCAATGGGACGACCGCTATGAAGCGCCCCTGTCCTCGCACGATCCCGGTGAACCGGACCGCAACGGCGGGCTGCTCTTTGCCCGATACGGCAAAGGCGTCTATATTTATACGGCCTACTCCTGGTTCAGGGAGCTTCCGGCGGGTGTCGCGGGCGCTTTCCGGATCTGGGCCAATTTCATCTCCGCGGGGACTTCCGATGGGCGGCCTGAAAACGGACGCGACTGAAGACCGGGAGCGAATCCCGTTTTTTTCCTCCTGGAAGCGACTCTACGCCGCGGTTCTTGTGAATCTGGCCCTGCAGGTCGCTCTCCTCTACTTCTTCACCAGGGCCTTCCAATGACCGGCGGCGGAACGGCGGCCGGCGGGATCGCGCTTCGGGATGTCCCCGGGTGGCCCCGGCTGAGCCGCGATTACCTGGAAAAGTCCGGCCCGGCGTCGGCTTTTTTCAACGGGGATTTCCGGGACCCCGCCGCCTTCGCGCGCCAGGCCGAAGCCGTCCGGGTCAGGCCGATCCCGCGGGAAGCCCTGGCCAAGATTTTGAGCGACCAGAACCGGCGCTACGGCTGCGGCTCCCGGACGCTCGCCGGCATCGACCAGATCGCCGGCGACCGGGCCGGGGCGATCGTCACCGGCCAGCAGGTCGGCCTCTTTTCCGGGCCTCTCTACACCATCTACAAAGCCCTGACCGCGATCAAGCTGGCCAAGATCCTGGCCGCTCGCGGTCCCGGCGCGTTCGTCCCGATTTTCTGGCTGGCGTCCGATGATCATGACGTCGCCGAGGTCGATCACATCACGCTCCTGGACCGCGACAACGCGCTCCAGGTCATCCGCTGCCCGTTCCCCTCCCCGGGCGCGAAAATCCCCTTGAGCGACCGCCCGGTCCCTCCGGAAATCCAAGACGTCTTTCGGCGGCTCGACGAGCTCACGCCCGATTCGGAATTCAAGGCCGACGTGCTCGCCCGCTTGAGGGAAGATTACGCTCCGGGCCGGCCGTTCACCGAGGCCCTGGCCCGCTGGATGACCCGCCTGTTCGGGGAGTCCGGGCTCATCATCCTGGATCCGAGCGACCCGCGTCTGCGCGAGCTGGGCGCCGGCGTCTTTCACCGCGAGATCGCCGAAGATTCCCCCTCCACCCGCCGCGGGGTGGAGACGTCCGCCCAGCTGTCCGCCTCGGGATATGACCCGGCCATCCATCTTCACGAAGGGATCCTCAATCTCTTTTTCGTCGAGTCCGAACGGAGAACGATCGAGTCGAAAGAGGGGGCCTTCGTCATCAAGGAGACGGGACGGGTTTTTGGCCGGGACGATTTGGCCGATCTGGCCGGGCGCAAACCCGCGCTCTTCAGTCCCAACGTGATCCTTCGTCCCATCTATCAGGACGCCGTCCTGCCCACGGTCGCCTATATCGGAGGCCCGGGCGAGATCGCCTACTTCGCCCAGATGAAAGAGATCTACGAGAGCTTCGTTTTGCCGATGCCCGTCCTCTATCCCCGCTTTTCCGCGACGATCGTGGAAAACAAAATCGGACGGATCCTGGAAAAATACGAACTCCGGCTCCAGGATCTTTGGCGTGACGCGGCCGGGACGATCGGCCGGATCGCCGATCAGCAGATTCCCGAACGCGTGAGCGCCGGATTGGCCCTGGCCTTCGAGCATCTCGACGGCGATCTGGACGCGCTGAAGTCGGGGATCGCGGCGTTCGAACCGACCCTCGTGGAAGCGGCCGGCCAGACCCAGGGGAAAATCCGCCAGCAGCTGGAATTCCTGGACAGGAAAGTCCGCCAGGCGGCGAAAAAACGGGACGAAATCGCCCAAAGCCAGCTTCGGAAGTCCATCGATCATCTTTACCCGGAGGGCCGCCTTCAGGAACGGGTTTTCAATATCGTGCCTTATCTGATGAAATACGGATATTCGTTTTTGGATCGATTGGACCGGAGCGTCGAGATCGGAGCGTTCGACCATCAGGTCTTCGTTCCTTGAAGGACCCGATTTTGAAGGAGCCCGTCATGGAGTTGGATGCCTTGGCCTTTGGAGCCCACGCCGACGACGTCGAGCTGGGATGCGGCGGCACGCTGATCAAGCTGGCGGCGCAGGGCCGTCGGACCGGAGTGGTCGCCTTGACCCGGGGCGAGATGGCGACCCGGGGAAGCGCCGACGCCCGCGCCCGCGAATTCGAGGATTCCGCGGTCCTGCTCGGCCTGGCCGCCCACGAGATGTTGGACATCCCGGACGCCCGGGTGGAAGTCAGCTGGGACAACACGATCAAGCTCATCGAACGGATCCGGACCTATCGGCCCCGCATCGTCTTCGCTCCGTATTGGGTCGACCGCCATCCGGACCATGAAAAAACGTCCCAGCTCGTGCGCCAGGCGTTTTTTCTGGCCGCCCTGAAAAAAATCGAGACCGGCCAGCCTCCGGCGCGGCCCCACAAGCTCATTTTTTATCCGACCCGTTTCGACTTCAGCCCCTCGTTCATCGTGGACGTTTCCGCCCATCATGCCCAAAAAATCAAGGCCATCCTGGCCTACCGCTCCCAGTTCAGGGCGGCCGATCGGGAGGACCCGGAGGCGCCGGAGACGCTCATCAGCCGCCCGGCCTTCCTGGACCGGATCGAGACCCGGGGCCGCCAGTACGGGGCCCAGATCGGCGTCCTCCACGGTGAACCCTTTCTCGTCCGGGAAGCGATTCGCGTGGACGATCCCGTCGAATTCTTCGGCCCGGAGTACCTGTGGACCATCCCCTGAGACGCCCATGAAAATCGCCATCGTCTGTTATCCGACCCACGGCGGGAGCGGCGTCGTCGCCTCGGAGCTGGCCATCGGGCTGGCCGCCCGGGGGCACGAGATCCACATCGTCAGCTACGCCCCGCCGTTCCGCCTGCGGGCCTTCCATCAGAATATTTTTCTCCACGAAATCGAGGTTTCGACCTACCCGCTGTTCAAATACCCGCCCTATGAGCTGGGCCTGACAACCAAGCTCGTGGAACTGGGCGAAACCGCCCCCCTGGACATCATCCACGCCCATTATGCCGTCCCCCATGCGTCCAGCGCCTACTTCGCCAAACAGATCCTGGGGGGCCGGAGGCCTAAAACCATCACCACCCTCCACGGCACGGACATCACCCTGGTCGGGGCCGATCCGTCCTTTTTCCGGGTGGTCAAGTTCGCCATCGAGAGATCCGACGGCGTCACGGCCGTGTCCCGCTATCTGCGGGACCGCACGGTCGAAGAATTCGGCATCGGGCGGGAAATCCGGGTCATTCCGAATTTCATCGAGGCCGACCGGCCCGAGGCCAACCGCGGCCTGTGCTCGCGCTTGGCCTTCGCCCCGAACGGCGAGATGATCCTGATGCATGCCTCCAATTTCCGCCCGGTCAAGCGGATCGGGGACGTCGTCCGCGTCTTCGCCCGGGTCCGCGAGCGGATCCCGGCCAAGCTCCTGCTCATCGGCGAGGGCCCGGAGCGGCTCTTCATCCAGCAGCTCGTCCGGGAGCTGAAGCTCGGCCCGGACGTCCATTTCCTGGGCGAGCAGGACCAGCTCGAGCCGCTCTTTTTCTGCGCCGACCTCTTCCTTCTGCCCAGCGAGCAGGAGAGCTTCGGTCTGACCGCCTTGGAGGCCATGAACTGCGGGGTCCCCGTGATCGGGGCCGCCGTCGGCGGACTTCCCGAAGTCATCGTCGACGGCGAGACCGGATATCTTTTCCCCGTGGGCGACATCGCCGCCATGGCCGAAGCGGCCATCGGCCTGTTGAGCGATCCCGCGCGGCTGAAGCGCTTTCAGGTCCGGGCCCGCGAGCGGGCCGTCCGGAGCTTCAACGCCGACCGGATCATCCCCGAATACGAAGCGTTTTATCGGGAAATCCTGGATCAAAACTGATCGATGCGCAATCTCGACTGGATCCTGATGTCCTCGTTCCTCCTTCTGGTCGTCGTCTACGGCGTTCGGAAGACCCGCGGCCAGAAGGACCTCCAGGGCTATTTCATGGCCGACCGGAGCACGCGCTGGACGACCATCGCCGTCTCGATCATCGCCACTCAAGCCAGCGCCATCACCTTCCTGTCCACGCCCGGGCAGGCCTATGTCGACGGCCTGCGCTTCGTCCAATTCTATTTCGGAGTGCCCATCGCCATGGTCGTCCTGTCGGCCACGGCCGTGCCCATCTATCACAAGCTCAAGGTCTTCACGGCCTACGAGTATCTGGAACAGCGCTTCGATTTGAAAAACAGGATTCTGGGGAGCGTTCTCTTCCTCATCCAGAGAGGACTTGCCGCCGGGTTCACCATCCTGGCTCCGGCCCTGATCCTGTCCGTCCTGCTCGGCTGGAATTTCCGGCTGACGATCCTCCTCACGGGCGGGATGGTGATCGTCTACACGGCCGCTGGAGGAACGAAAGCCGTCAACAGGACGCACCTGCTCCAGATGGGCATCATCACGGCCGGCATGGTGGCGGCCCTGGTGATGGTCTTTCACCGCCTGCCGGCCGGCGTTTCGTTCGGGGATGCCGTCCGGACGGCCGGAAAATTGGGCCGGCTGAACGCCGTCAGCTTCGCTTTCCATCTGGGCGACCGCTACAACTTCTGGTCCGGCCTCATCGGAGGCGGCTTTCTGGCCCTGTCCTACTTCGGGACGGACCAATCCCAGGTCCAGCGCTATCTCTCCGGCCGCTCGGTCGCCCAGAGCCGCCTCGGCCTGCTGGTCACCGGTGTCGTCAAGGTGCCGATGCAGTTTTTCATTCTCTTCATCGGGGTCATGATTTTCGTTTTCTACCAGTTCGTCACCCCGCCGCTGTTCTTCAATCCGGTGCAGACCGCCCGGGTCAAGGCCGGGCCCGCGGCGGAGGCCTATCGGAAATTGGAGACGGACTACAGGCGCTTGCACCTCGAAAAGCAGGCCCACCTCCGGGCGATGCTGGCGGCCATGAAAACCGGGGCCAAGCCGGAACAGGAGAACGCCCTGGCCGAGCTGCGGCGGACCAGGAACCTGGAATTGGACATGCGGGGCGAAGCCGTGCGCCTGATCGGCCAGGGGAACCCACGGGCCGAGACCAACGACACCAACTTCATTTTTTTGAGCTTCGTCATCCGTTATTTGCCGGCTGGGCTGGTCGGGCTCGTCCTGGCGGCGATCCTCTCGGCCTCGATGTCGGCGTCGGCGGCGGAATTGAACGCCCTGGCCTCGGTCACGGTGATCGATATCTACAAGAGGCTCGTAAGGCGGCAGGGTTCCGACCGGCGGGAAATCCTCGTTTCCAAGCTGGCCACCGTCTTCTGGGGCCTCTACGCCATCGCCTTCGCTCAGCTGGCCGGCCGGATGGGCGCGCTCATCGAGGCCGTCAACATCCTGGGTTCCTTGTTCTACGGAACGATTTTGGGGATCTTCCTGATCGCCTTTTTCTTCAAGAAAATCGGCGGACAGGCCACTTTCCTGGCCGCCCTGGCCGCCGAGTCCACGGTCCTGGCCTGCTTCTTTTTCACGAAAATCCCCTACCTGTGGTTCAACGTCATCGGCTGCCTGGTCCTCATCGGCCTGGCCTCGATCATGAACCCGGTTTTCGCCGCCCGTGGGCGGGCCGCCGCTACTTGATCGACACCCCCATCGTGTCGCGGTGGAAATCGATCAGCGTGCGCATGGTCGGACCGATTTCGTCGGGGTTTTTGAAGCCGGCTTTCCGCGCCGCCGCTTCCCGCTGCTCTTTGGAGACGTCTCCGCTCCCGGCCCAGTGTTTCAGGTCCCGGTAACAGCCCAGGGAATACATGTCCCAGGCGGCGCCCTGATCACGGACGAAGATCAGGGTTTCCGGCCGCCCCAGACCGAGCTGGTAGGCGTTCTCCATCTCGCGTTCCTTGTACAGCTCCGCCTGTTTTCCCGGCAGGGCCATGAAAATCTCAAGATGGAAGTAGGCCATTCCGGTCGAGGCTTTCCTCATCGTCTCGAGGGGAGGCCCCAGAACGAACACGTCTTCTTTCCAGGAGGAGCAGGCGTCTAGTTTTTTCTTGAATTCCGCGATCGACAGGGCCGAGGCGTCGGCGGCCATTTCTCTCCGGGCCGATCTCTCCGCGGCGTAATATTCCCCATAGCTTCCCAGGGGAAAGAGAAGCATGAGATCCCATTGGTCGCCTTCGGTGTGGCGCCACCAGAGGGGGCGCTCGTCCCCCGCCGCCTCCATGACCGCCATCCGGTCCTTGTAGAGCGCGATCAAATCCAGGAGCCGGCCCGGCGCGGCCCGGACGAATGTCGTCTTGTAGAGATAGGACGGTTCCGCCGTTTGCGGCGCCGGCGCGGCGGCACTGATTGCGCCCAGAGCCCACAACATCAACGCCGGGGCGGTTATCCGCAGCGTTCCGATCATGATTCCTCCTCGTCGAACGGACGATTTTTAGTCCAAGAGCCCGCCTATCATACCAGATTCGGGAAACGTGCCGTCAATTTCCGCGCCGGAGAACAGGCGCGTTTGCCTCCCGCCCTCCGAGCCCTTTTTGGCACGCGTTCGGATGTGAAGCGGAAGGATCAGCGGCGCGGATCGATATTCACCCGGGTCGGCGAACCGGGCACGCCGAGCAGGGGGCCGGGTTCGCGCAGGGCGCCGGAGGTCCGATCGAGCAGGTCCCGCTGAAACGGCTTCGCCGCCGGAAGGCGGGGCACATCGCCGGCCACCGACCAGGTCATGGTCAGGGCGTCGAGATCGACATCGATGGACAGATCGGCGTAGCCGCCGTTTTTATCGAAGCCGAAATATTTGCGCCAGGCGTCCAGATCGAGCCGCAGAATCGCGCCGGCGTCGGGAATCCAATTCAGGCCCCGTCCGACCGATTGCTCCTCGTCCCGCGCCCCGCCCCAATCCCGGGTGTAGAGATTGCCGTCCGCCGTATTGTCGGCGTTGGAAAAATCGATGGCCTTGCCGCAGCGGTAGAAGATATTGTTGAGGACTTTATTCCGGCGCGCGGTGCCGCCCCTGGAACCGACGACCCGGCTTTCGATGTTCCTGAACTTGATGGCCGCGTCCTGGGTCAATCCGATCAGGTTGTGGGCCAGGACGGTCTCGTCGCTCCCGTCGACGGTGATGCCCCAGCCTCCGTGGCCGGGCATGTTGTAGGACCCGCCGCCGGCGCCCTCGGTCGCCTTCCAGATGATGTTGTCGTCGATCATGTTGGGAAATTGGGAGGCTTCGAGATAAATTCCTCCCCGCAGGGTCTCCAGGTTGTCGCCCATCACGTTATCGGTGATGCGCGTGTTCGAGTTCTTGTAATCGAGCCAGATGGCTTCGGCATGGATCGTATGGCGGATGACGTTGCGGCGGAGCAGGCAGTTGCTGGTCTGGTGGAGCTTGATGCCCCCCGTCTCCCAGGCCAGCTCGACGTCCTGGTAGCCGACGTGCTCGATCAGGTTCGAGTCGATGAGCGTGTCCTGGACGGCCATCCCGGCGATGCCGCAGACGCCCGCGTCGTCGATGTGGTTGCGGCGCACGACGGCGCAGCCGACGACGGAAGGAGTGATCATGTCCCAGTCCTGGGCCCCGATGTCGAGGGCCACGCCGTTGGCGTGATACAAATTGCAATCCTCGATGATCCAGTGATGGCCCCGGTTCAGGGAAACCATCCCGCGCTGCGGGACCGGGAAGGCATTGGCCGCCTGTTCGAACGTGATGCCCTTGACCCGGATATAAGCGAGACCGCGCGTGCGTGATCCGAAGACCTGCTCCTGGATGGCCAATTCCACCTCATGCCGGGCCGGATCGGCGTCGCTGGGAAGACGGACGTGGATGGCCAAGCCGTCGTGTTCGCACCAGAATGCCCCGTCGGCCGCACCCAGATCCTGGTAAAGTTCCACCTGCTTGAGCCGCTTCCCGTCCACGAAGACCATGCCCCGTCGGGCCAGATGCCGCCACAGCTCCTCGGGCTTGGGTTTCAAATAGACCCGATCCTGCATGATGCTGACCATGCCGAAAGGGTTGTAGCCGTGAAAATCCAAATCGTCCAGGCGGCGTTGAAAGATCTTGATCCCGGCCCGGGCCGCCGCGGGCACCTCGAGCTTGAATCCGACCGAGGGCTCCCATCCGGCCGGGACCAGCCGCGAGCCTTTGATCACGACGTTCGCGCCCGGCGCGGCTTCGTAGCTGATGAGCTTGTCGGGTCCGTCCCCGCCGCGCGCCGGATCGACGCGCTCGCGATAAACGCCGGTCATGATGACCACGCGCTCGCCGGGCTGCAGGACCTGAGCGGCTTTGTTGATGGTTGAAAACGGCCGCTCCCTGGTGCCGGGATTGGAGTCCGAAGCGGCCGGATTCCGGTTGTCCACATAATAGGTCCGGCTGAAAACGAGGGGCCGCTCCCAGGAAACGAACTCGCGCCCGTCGGGAAGCAGCACGCCGGCGGCGCCGGTTTGGCCCGCTGAACGGCCGCCGGCCAGAGCGAGGAAGATGACCATCAGGACCAGGGGGAAAGACCGATGAAATGCGCCCGCCCGAAATATTTTCTTGGCCCGACGAATATCCTTCGCCTGATTCACGATGTTTCCCTCCTTTCGATGGAGCCGGCATCTCAGCCGCCCCGGCAGGGCGATGAGGGCCTATTCTCCAATCCGTCCCATCACTTTATCAGCAGAGGAAATGTCTTGTCCAGCAGCCTGAACCCCGAATCCAGGTTCGAATCCTTGCCAAACGGCATCAGCTCAATTATCATCAAAGACGGAATCCTGAGCTGAAGAAATCGGCGCGCGAATCCGAAACCGCCTGACGCCGGCTGGCCAAGGAGTTTGAAATGACTGAATTTCCCATAAAGCAACGGAGTGAAACATCGTGAGAAGAAACGGCTGGATCTTCCTGGGATTGGTTTTTTGGCTGGCCGGTTCGGTTATCGCACAGGTCGACGCCCCTCAGCGCGGGCAGCGCGGCCGCGGGGCTTTCGACCAGCCGCCGCAGGCGACTCCGGCCCCTCCCGCTCAACCGAAGGCCGGGGTTCCCGCGGAAGAGAGATCTTCGGTCACCCATCACAGCATCCGCTTCGGCGGGCAGCAACTCAGCTACACGGCGACCGCCGCGACCTATGTCATCAAGTCCGATGACGGAGCTCCCAAGGCCGTCTTCTTTTTCGTGGCCTATACGAAGGACGACGTCCTTGACATGACGAAGCGTCCCGTGTCGTTTGTCTACAACGGCGGACCGGGCTCCGCCTCGCTCTTCACCCACATGGGTCTGGGCCCCCGGCGCATCGTCTTGACGGACGACGGACACGGCCTGCCGGCGCCCTATGCGATAACGGACAACGACAGCACCTTCCTTGACGCCACCGATCTCGTCTTCATCGATGCCGTCTCGACGGGATACAGCCGGCCCGCGGCGGGAGAAACGCCGGCGCAGTTCTACGGGCTCGTCCAGGACGCGACCTGGTTCGCCGATTTCATCTATCAGTACCTCACGCGCAACGAGCGCTGGTCCTCGCCCAAATTCCTGATCGGTGAGAGCTACGGCACCACCCGTTCCGCCGAGATGTCCTCGATCCTTCAACAACGCCACCAAATTTACCTGAATGGGATCGTCCTGGTGTCGTCGGTGGCCTTCGGGAACTTCGGGGCGGACGACCGGTCGAAGTTTTATCTGCCCAGCTACGCGGTCTCGGCCTGGTTCCACCACCTGTTGCCGGAGGATCTGCAGAAGCTCGGCATCGCCGAGGTGGCCGAACAGGCGCGCCGGTTCGCCCACGGCGAATACGCGGCCGCTCTCGAGAAGGGGGACGCGCTGACTCCGGCCGAAAGCGCGCAGATCGTCAAAAGCATCGCGCGCCTCACGGGTCTTTCGCCCAAGTACATCGAGGAGACCAACCTCCGCATCAACCCGATGCGCTGGTTCAAGGAATTGCTGCGGGACAAGCGGCGGACCGTCGGCCGCCTGGACGCCCGGTTCCTGGGCATGGATGTCGATGCCGCCGGGGAACGCGTCGAATACGACGCCAGCGAGGCCTCCTATGAAGGCGCCTATTCAGCCATGTTCCATGACTATGTGCACCGCGAACTGAAGTGGACCTCGGACCTCTACTATACGATCAGCGCCATGGTCCAGCCATGGGACCGGGGCCAGCCGGGTCAGCCGGCGGAGGCGCTGCGCTCGGCCCTGACCCAGGAAGCTTATCTCAAGGTGCTTGTCGTCTGCGGGTACTATGATTTCGCGACGCCGTTCAACGGCATCGAGGAAACCGTCTCCCATATGAACCTCGAACCGCCGGTTCGCAAGAATGTCGGCTTCGCCTACTATGAAGCCGGGCATATGATGTACATCGACAAGAAGGCGAGGGAAAAGCTCCACAAAGACGTGATCGAATTCATCGCTTCGGCGCGTTGAGGCCGGCCCAGAGCGAATCGTCGCGACATCCGGAGACACTCCGCCACGGCGGTCTCCGGGAGAGTCCATCTTCCGTCCAAACGGCCCACCGACTCTTGGATGGGTCGGGAGGAAGGGCCAACGGCAGCGCTTCTACTTCTTGATGTCGGCGGTGACTCCGATCATCTTATACATGATCGTGACCTTGGCACCGACGGCCAGAGTCCCGCCCGTGACCTTGAGGTTGGCGTCGCGGCCGATTTCCCAGACTTCTCCGTTGGCCTTTTCGATGGTGATCACCGAATCGGTCAGAACGGTGATCTTGCCCGTCGCCTGGTAGGATTTGGGACCCGCGGCGATCAGGAAGACCACGACCAAGCCGACAAAAAGCAGACCGATCAGCGCTTTTTTCATGGCAAACCTCCATTAACCGGGATGATATCGAAATCCCCCGCCAGGGTCAAACCCACGACCGAGGATTTTCAGGCTGGAGGTCTTGGACGGTTTGCCCGGGGCCTATTTGACTTTGATGGAGTCCTTGATTTTGGCGAATTCGCCTTCCTTGATGCCCTTGACCTTCATGATGTCTTCGATCGTCTGGAACTTGCCGTTGGCATTTCGGTAATCAACGATGGCCTGCGCCTTGACCGGGCCGATGCCGAACAGGGCGTCAAGCTGCTCGACCGTGGCCGTGTTGATGTCGAGCTTTTCACCCGGCGCCAGCTTCGTCTTGGCGGCGGCGGTCTCGGTGGTCGTCGTCTTGGCCTTTTCGGCCGTCGTCGTGACGGCCTTGTTTTTCGTATCGACGACGGACGCCGTTTCCTTGGCCGTGGCCGTCTTGACCGTCTTTTCCTCGGTCTTGTCCTCGAACACGATCAAGTCTTTGATGCCCTTGAGTTTGGCTTCGCCGATGCCCTTGACCTTGCCCAGATCATCGAGGGTCTTGTAAGGCCGGCCGTCGATGATCCTCTTGGCCAACGCGTCGCCGATGCCCGGCAGACCCTGGAGGGACTTGATATCGGCTTTGTTGACGTTGACGAGTTCCTTCTCGTCCTTGCCCGCGGCCGTCTCGGTCGTCTTGGTTTTGTCGGCCGTCGCCGCGGCCTTGGTTTTATCGGATGCCAGCGTTTCTTTGGCCGTCGCCTGGACCTCTGTCTTGGCCACAGCGTCCTTGGGAGCCTTGATCTTGCTGAACGTGACAAGATCCTTCAAGCCGTCGATCTTGCTTTGGCCGACGCCCTTGATCGCGGCCAGGTCGTCCAGCTTCTTGAACGGGCGGGCGTCGATGATCCTCTGGGCCAGCGTCTCGCCGATGCCCGGCAGCGCGGCGATCGTCTTCAGGTCGGCCGTGTTCAGATCGACCTTGGCTTTCGTCGTCTGGGCGGCGATCGGAACCGCAAGGGTCATGGTCAGAGCCAGGGCCATCAGCACGGCCAGGCCAGCTGTCCGTCGTTTTAGGGTTGTCTTTTCTTTAACCATTTTCCTCCTCCTTGAAGGTTATCAATAAATTTTAGTACTTCTTCGGCGAAATTCAAGGTCGGCAAGAAAGCGCGAGCAGAACGGAAGCCATACGCCGGCCATGACAGGGGAAAATGAATGCCGGGGACGGGAATCGAACCCGTATGCCCCTTACGGGGCGAGGGATTTTAAGTCCCCAGTGCTGGAGGATTTCAAAAAACCACTTTTCTTCATCATAATTCTCATTTTTTGGGAAGCATAGGCGAGGCATCTTAAGCGGCCGTGTGACAAATATGTGACAAACTTTCTGGCCTTGTAAGTCTTTCCACGGCTTCTTGTCCAATCTCGTCTCGTGGATGAAGGTAGCGCTGAGTTTGGAGAACGCTTGAATGTCCGTAGAGACGGCTTATAGTAACGATGTCTACTCCACGTTCAAGCAAACGGGTGCCGAATGTTCTGCGCAGGTCGTGAAACACAAAGTCCTCTATCCCTGCTCTTCGGCAAGCATTCTCGAATCCTGTGCGAACGCTTTTAAAACCGAACACTCGTCCAACCCGTTTTTTTCCTAAACTCATTCCTTCCAAAATAGGTCGAATAACAGAGTTAATGGGGACAAAACGAACCTTCCCATTCTTGGTGTCTTCTGCCTTGACTTTCCCCCGTTCCATGTCGACATCGCTCCACTCAAGTTCCCTAATTTCGTCAAAGCGGAATCCCGTATGGAGCGCGAAAAGAACGGTGAAGTGAAGATGTTGGGCTAACTCAGCAAACAATCGTCGCTCTTCCTCCTCCGATAGCACTCGTGTTCGTGCAGTGGCAAGTTCAGAGAACATTTTGATTTTCTTTACGGGGTTGCAGGTCATTAAGCCCTTCTCGATAGCAAATGTGAACATCTTCTTAAGCAAGGCCATTTCGCGGTTTGTCGTGAGTTTAGAAGTACTCATCCCCAGTCTCCGTTCTCGATAGTGGAGAATCATTGTATCTGTAATCCTCCCTATCTCCGTGGAACCCAATTCTCTGACGAGATTCCGAAGCCTTGACTCATCTGACTTCCAACTCTTCTTTTGGGGCCGAGCATATTCGTCGAGATATTTTTCGGCGAGTTGGGAGAACAGGATTCGTTCCGGGGCTCGGTTGGCATTGAATTTCCCATCAAAGATTTCAGCGACTCTACGCTTAAGTGCCAGAACGGCTTCCTCGCGACTCTGAGCATTTTCTACGACTTCCCTTTGTCTTACACTCCCGCTTTTGTACTCGATGTACCAGCGGACATTCCCCTGTTTGGTCTTCCGAAAATAAACGATCCCAAATCCGTACCTCCAGCGGGTTTTGTTTCCCACTGGATTTCGACCTCCTTTCAAATAGAGTTTATCATAGCCCTCAAGAGAGATTCCAATATTGCTGGGAAGCGGGTTGGGATTAAATACTTCATGTTTATTTAATTTTATAAAATTATCCAGATCGTCTTGATCAAGACGAACCTGCCCGTTCAGTTTGATTGATGGAATCTTTCCTTCTTTGGCCCAATCGTAGACAGTATTCGGGTGCATCTTCAGGTGAAGAGCAGCTTCCTTCACGGTAAGGAGCATTTTCTACCTTTTCAATACATCTCGAATGTCGTTCTATATTGCCCAAATTTCGCTCTAGGAACGTTTCTAAGAGGTTTTCAGGAGCTGGTCGGGCAATCCCTAATCCCCGCTTTTTTCAAAAATTGAACTATTTAACATTCAAGATTGATAAACCATTTAAATTGTGCGTCTTATACGATCAGGCAATCATTCGCATGTGAATACGTTACGACACAAAAGGGAGCCAGTTACTAAGTCTGGCTCCCCTGCCTCTCTGTTTCGTATCGGATCAGGCTCTTCTCCAAAGGGATTCAGTCGACAACATAATTCCCTAAAATAATCCATCGGAGCGAATCAGAGAATTTAGGTTTTTTGTTTAATTTCATTTCAACACCTGTTTTCTATTTTTAAAATTCTCCGAAAAACAATCCTTCTTTTTCTGAAAAATTATTCTTCTTTTTCTTAAATTGAGAAGAGGCTATAAGCCGCCTTGGAATTTTCCGACTTTAGGAGGAAATTCCGTTTGGTTCTTTTAAAAGAACTTATTTTTTTAATTATTTCTTTAAATATCTATTTAGTACGACACCAGTGTCGTCTGGAGCGAGCGTTTCTTTAGCATTTCTTGTCTGTTTTGAGAACTCATTTTCTGAAGCGTTTTGGGCATTTTTAGGTTCCTCATTAAGTTTAATTTCATTGAGATATATATAGTTGGACATCATTAGCCCGCGTTTTTCAACTCTGATAAAACCCTCCTTTTCTAATAGGTCTTGTTGTCTCTGGACTTTTCTTACATCCCATCCGAGTATTCCAGCGAGTTTGTATTGGGAAATAAATGTCATTGATTTCCCAAGATTGATTTGCTTGTTTTTACAATTACCATGGTAAGCCGCATACAGCCTGACTGCGGCATCAGTTAATTTCTTACATGTCCAAACGGCTTGTGGAACTTGAGAATAAAAATATGCCGCTTTTTTGGTCTTTTTCTCGATAATGTCGTCAATATCAAATTCCATTTTAGTTCTCCTTTGTCTTATTAATTTCAATCCCCTCAAACGCTCGTCTTTTCAATACAACCGCGAGTTTTCTACAATCGCTAAATGATTCCCTAAAGTATTTGTAATTCACCTCCTTAAACCTCCTTTCAAATCTTGTTGCTTCTCCATTCAAGATAATCAGCCCCGAATTTTCTAGCTTAGATTCTCCGATCATTTGATCGATCAGCAGCTTGCTTTTAGAGAAGACTGTGACTCTATTCGCCGTGTACTTACTGCTTAGTTCAAGCCCTATCACCAAAGCACAATAATCCGCTCGGTTGTTTGTCAATTTCTCGAAACGCTTAGAATACAACTGAATGTGGCAATCGTGTTTATCTGCAATAACTATCCCGATTGCACCTGGTCCGGGATTGGGTGAACAACCGCTAGCTAAATAAACAAATACTTCATCAAAATTGTCCAAGATAATTCTCCTTTTTTAATTTTTCTTTTTTTCTATAGCTAACCTCATTACAATCATCATTTGCGTATCTCTTTTTATAACTGTTATTTAGCTGTCATCGATAATCAATAACATTCCCTTTCTCCTTATTTGGGGTAAAAAAAAATGCCGCTCTTCCTTAGCGGCGTAATTAAATTATAAAAACTTTAACAGTCTATTTTCTGATTATTAGTACTCCAATTTCTTTCTTACTTACTTATATCCTTCTAAACCAACATTTCGGATCTTCAAATCAAACCTCAGGTTCAATAATTTCTTTTCTCTCTCATCAGTTTCGAGATTAACTGATCAATTATTAATATTTATTCTTTGCTCTCCTTTCTTCATCATCTTACTTTTCAATCATTTAAATCCTTCTAAATATAATTCATCCGCTGATCCATCGCCGCGAATCCATTATTTGGGCACTTAAAAGGTAAGGCTTTTTTGTCGCGGCGTCAATAAATTAATTACGCAATATAATGCTCCCCTTTTTAAGCTTTTGGAAGATTCCATCTGTTGGCTTTGGCCCGTGTGTGGGTTTCGAATAACAGTCTTATAAAGGCTTTATAAATGATTGCACTTTCGGAAACTATACTCTTCTCTAGTAACAATTTTTTATAAAAATATACTAAATTTGGTTAACTACAATTTCCGCGTTAGATAGTCCCCTATGCAGATCCATACATCTAACTAACAAAATTAATTATAATATATTCTTTATATAACATTATCAGCATGTTACGAAAGCACTATATAGAGTTGATTGCCATATTTTTATTTTTCAAATTACATGGCCGGTGAAACTTTACGCATACTCGCATTTTCCACTAAAATCTGCCTTAGAAAGTATTAATACTAACAATATTGTTAGGTATTTATTGCTTATTTATGCGTTTTTACGATTAATATACGCCTTTGTGTTGAAAGCCGCATCAAATGCGATCTGCCAATCTTTCTACAGCATAAGAAAGAGGGAATTTTATAATATTGCCTTCCCCAACGACCAAGCTCTCATCAAGCAGGTCTCCCTGGCCGTCGAAGAAGCAGCGAGGAAATGGACCTTCCGCCACAGGGACTGGCTCAGGATACACACATAACTAATGATTTATTTTGGCGACCGGATGGGCGAACGGACTTAAATGCGAGAAAGCGGTTTCCACAGAATATCTGACACTCTCACAAGGAGCGTAACCTTACTCAGAGTTGTTTCGTCTTATAAAAGGAAGCGGATAATGGACAGAATTCTTGATTTGGAGTTGTACCCATGAAGCGACCCTCTTTCGGCCTCGTGCTCCTGACGGCTTTCGTCTCCGTAGTCATCCTTATGAATGTCATCGGTCGCGTCCCATCAGCCCTTCAAGCTCAGCAACCGAAATCTGCCTCTAGCGCTAGCAAGGTAGAAGATATTGTTCGACTTGTTCAGAATTGTGAATTTTCAAAGGCTACTAAATTAATCGAGTTCGAGTTGCAGAACAAGGCAAAGCTTTCAGCAAGTGAAATTAAGATACTTCAAAAGAATTTGAGTGACATTCGGGCAATTGAAAGAGATTACACTCTTACTCATGATGCTGTCTATAATAAATTGAAGGTTAAAATACCTGATTTATCTGAAGCTGATATGAACAAATGGGAGAAAGATTATAGCCTTGAGTACTACCTGATTGATGGCATAAAAAGATACTTTTCAAACTGCATTTATGATCTTTTTCAGGTAAATAAAGAAGTCGCTAGACGCGCGAAAGTGCCAGAAAAAGAAGATTATGATGCTGCCCGATACCCGGCTGAAACAATCAATTCCTTTGAGAATGGGTCAGTATTATCAAAAAAAATTGATGTAGCATTTAGTTTCTTTATAAGCATTGGAAGTTTTCCTGAAGGGGCCCTATTAAGAGCGTGGATACCATACGTTCGGGATAATCAGTTTCAATCTAATATTAATATTCTTCATTCAACCGTCAATAAGATAAGGCTTCCGAAGGTCGTGTCAACGGATGTTCGCAACTTCGGAGCCCTCGTAAGCCTCTTCAGTTAGCCGCTTGAGCCATCAGCTCGTGAAGCCTGTCCAAGGATCCGAGGACCTTGTCCTCCCGAATATAGCTCCGCTCACTCGTCCAGTCCTCGGAGTACTCGACGAGATAGCAGATCGTCAGCCGGACGTAAGATTCGACCGACGGGAACACGCCGACCACCCGGCTCCGCCGGCGGATCTCCATGTTCAACCTCTCCTGGCCGTTGGTCGAAGAGATCCGCTTCTTATCCACCTCGGGGAAGTCATAGAACGAGAGCGAGTCCTCCAGCCCTTCTTCCAAGCACCGGATCGCCTCGGGGAACCGCTTCTCATAGTCGTCGATCAGAGACGAAGCGGCCCGTCGGGCGCTCTTTTTATCCGGCTCCAGCCAGATCTGCTTCAGATGGGCCGCGAAACGCCCCTTTTCCCGGTGCGGCACCTTGGCCAGGATGTTGCGCATGAAGTGGACCTTGCAGCGTTGCCAGGAGGCACCCAGCCATTCCTTGCGGACCGCGGCCTGGATGCCGGCGTGGGCATCGGAGACGCAGAGCGCGGTTCTCTTCATCCCCCGGGCCTTGAGTTTGCGGAAGAAGGCCCGCCAGGAGTCCTCGGATTCGTCGAACATGGGCTCCACGGCCAGGATTTCCCGGCCTCCGGCTTGATTTACGCCACAGGCGACCATGACGGCCACCGAGACGACTCTTCCCTCGACCCGAACCTTCTGATACAGGGCGTCGATCCACAGGAAGGAGTACTCCTCGGCCAGGGGACGGGTCTTAAATTCAGCCACTTGGGCGTCGAGCTCCTTGTTGAACTCAGAGACTTGGCTCGCCGAGATGTCCTCGATGCCCATGGCCCGGGCCAGGCGCTCGATTTTGCGGGTGCTGACGCCGTTGATGAAGGCTTCTTGGACGACCGCGATCAAGGCCTGCTCAGATCGGCGTCTTTCAGAGACGAAGAAGGGCACATAGCCGCCCTTCCGCAACTTAGGGACGAGAAGATAAACCGTGCCCAGCCGGGTATCTACCCGCCGGACTCGGGCTCCGGAAAAGTACGTGGCCCTCTCCGTCGAGTGTTGCCCCTTCATCGCTCCGACTTTGGCCTCCGCTTCGATTCTCATCATCTCCGTCATGACCCACTTGAGCATGGCCAGGAAGGGATCCGGCTCGGTGATGAACTGCAATAGCGCTTTTTTGAACGGTGCCCTATAATGCCTTTGAGCCATCGTAGTAAAAATCCTCCTCTCTTCGGATTGGTCTTCGAAGAGAGTTTACGATGGCTCCTCCTTCAGTCCAAATTGCGAACAGTTTTATACACTACCGGGGAATGTAAGGAAAACTGTGTAAACCTCCTTGAATAGGCAAAATGAAACAAAGAGGTTCTATTGGCTCTTTACTGATGATCTATTTTGGCAACCGGATAGGTGAATGTGTTTAAATGCGGAAAAGAAGTTTTCACGGAATATCTGACACTCCCCCACTTTTCAGTAAACTCTAGTTATTATTTTTGACGATTTTTATCAATTCGTCTTGAAACTTTTCGGGTTCCTCAATACTAATATAATGCGCTGAATTATAAAACCAAATAATTTCTTTTTTGGGAGATTTTGCCTTATCGCAATACTCAACCACCAATTCTGGTGCACATGCAATCACATGGTCATTTTTCCCTTCAAAAAAGTATAATGGAACATTAATTTCAAATATTGATTTATTTGAGAATGCTTTTGGGTTTGGATTTTTCCCGACATAATTTGAAGAGAATTGCTTTCCTTTTTCCAATAAATCTAGATAACCCTCAAAATAATATGGCGAAGCTTTTATAATTGAATTTAAGTCTATTGACAAACGATGATGCCCTCCATATTTTGTTATCAAATCAATGTAAGGGAATTTATCAGCTTCTATTCTTTTCAAACCTACGGTATCATTGGCTCTCTCAAGTGTTTTATGTAACCATTCATAGGTAATGGCTACCGATTTATTCCAATCTATAACCTGACCAACACCAATATAGGCGGAAAAATACTCGGGGCTATTTGCTACGAGCTGCAACCCTATTACGCTCCCGAATGAATGACCAATTAAAAAGACTTTTTTCTTATTAAATGTTTTTAATAAATACTTTATCAATTCGAGCGCATCATCACGTATTTGGTCTTCCGAAATATTTGAAGTATCCATCCCTTCATGATATGAGAGAGCAGTTCCTCTCTGATCCCAGTTTACCAAAATAAAATGGTCTTTTAATCTATTAGAAAATGTATGCGAATAAAGCATTATTGATGAGCCTGGCCCCCCGTGCAGATATAATAAAATAGGATTATTGATATTATTCGATTGCACAAGGATTTTTTGCTGACAGCCGTTGAGATTGATATCATATAAACTATCAATGCTTGAAGATGAATGCCCTATCACTTTGTGACAATCGACTTCAATTGATACAATTACAAAAATGGCAGCAATCAGAATACCGATATTTTTCATGATGTTATGAAAACCAACCTCGCGGAAGCACATATTTTGAGGATAAGTATCTGAAATGTCAATCGCCCGTCGCTCAGGTAGATTTATTAATGAGGCTTGACGGACTGATCGGATAAAAAGAGAGACATTGGTGTTAAAATAGCGGCGTGCAAAATCAATCCTTCAATATTCGCATTTTCCTTTCCAGGCTGTTGGCGAGTGGAGTTCTATGTTCCTGGGCATGCGTTTTAATGGCGCAATCGACGCCGATGTTCCGGGACTGGAATCGGCCGGTGCCGCCCTTCCGCATTATGGGCCATTTGTACTATGTGGGAGTAGCCCAAGTCACGTCATTGTTGATTACCACGAACAAAGGACATATCCTCATTGATGGCGCTTTTGCGGAATCCGCGCCTCTGATATTGGGAAACGTCAGCAAACTGGGATTTCGGCCCGAGGATATTAAGATCCTTCTCTCCACTCACGCCCATCAGGATCACGCAGGCGGGTTGGCAGAGATAAAAGCAAAAACAAAGGCGCGCTTGTATGCAGGCGCCGAGGATGCTCCGGCGCTGGCTCGCGGCGGACTTCAAGACTTTGCCTTCGGTGATAAGCTGCCATTTCCTCCGGTCGCCGCCGATGTCTTGGTAAAGGATGGCGACGAGGTGACCTTGGGCGATATAGTGGTCCGTGCCATCGCCACGCCAGGCCATACCAGGGGATGCATATCTTGGACCTTCACTCTTCGCGAAAACGGCAAGTCCCTACGCGTGATTATGATCGGAGGTATGAGCGCTCCGGATTACCAACTTGTGAACAATCCTAAATACCCGCAGATCGCAACCGATTTTGCGACCACTTTCCAAAAGTTGCAAGCGTTGGAGTGCGATATCTTCCTCGAAGGGCATGGCTTCAATTTCGGGCTGGAAGAGAAAGCCTCCGGGAAACGTTCATTCGTGGATAGAGAAGGTTACCGCGCTAGCATTGCGAAGGCTGAAAAGGCCTTTCGCGCCCAACTTCAAGAGCAACGCGCCCGATTATCTCCTGGCAAGAAGTAGAGAATCTGCAGTTTCGTCGTAGAGAAGCTCACTGAGAAAGGATTGCCAGTGTCTGACGTCAGCGAAATTCGGACAGAGATGGACCTCATCACTAAAAAATGGTCCACTTATAATGTGATCTTGAAAATCTCAGGGGTGGTACGTTGAGTTATGGCAGGTCATCAGCGGGGTGACCTGCCGGCATAGGTATCAGAATGATCGGCTTGCTCCTGCCAATGTTTTGCATATTGTTCAGCTAATCTCTTGTCACTTAATACGACCAAATTCTCCTCGTTGTTTTGCTCGGCTGCGGTGCTCGACTTATCCAAAGTCAGACCCACAGATGGAGAGAGAATCGTCCAGAAGGTTATGACCAAGATAGCAGATATTAGTAATGAACCCCAAAAATCAGGACGTCCTTTTATTATTCGGTTCCTCAATCTGCAAACGTCGAATGTATAACACACAAGATAAGATTTTCAAGCTCTTGATTGTATCGCACACAAAGCAAATATGAGCAGGCCGAGCGGGATATATACTCGGCTCCCGGATGCCCCACGGACGCGCTAGGATCGTCCAGGACGGGGGATCGGCGGAAGGGAGGGGGAAAAGGGGTAGGTCAATTATGCCAGAAAACTCACATTACGGGTGGACAATTTTTAGGGAGGAAGTCCCTCTCAAGGTCTTCGGCCTAGGTGTTTTTAATTAAAACGGAAAAATATTAGGGCTGGATTTTGATTTGATCCGTAAATTGCGTCCCGGAATTGAGGATATTTGTTCTGAATCGCCTTTAGTTTCTGTTCGTCGTCAATTACGAATACCAACCCGTTTTGGTATGCACCCGCCGGATAATCGAATCGAATCGAAGACGATTTCCGTTCGCTGCTTCCTATCAGTTCTAAAAAAGGAAATACCAAGATTGTTTTTTTAGAAGGATCAATAATCCATAAATTGACTTCATTTTTATTTTTTTTTAATTCTATTAAATAAAGTCTCGATTCCGAAGCGTAGATTGCATCAAAACGCCTGATATTCTTTTTTATAATCGACCGGTCATCTTCATCCAACACCGGCTTTTTCCAGGAAGAGGCAAATCTGCTGTCTTCATCCAAAAAAGCCCATCGTGTATTTTGACCCGTATTCGGATCATACATGTTCAACGCGAGATCATAGACATCTGTAAAGAACAGCCCGCCTCTCCAAATCGCCATCGAAGTATGCGGGAGAAACATATATTTCTTCAATCGACCGTCATTGCGAAATAGAGCCCGCTTTTCTTCCAAGCGGTCGTTATAAACGTTAAACAAGTTGTCACCCTTTTTTTCCGCCCCGCGGGATAGGTGAATGCGCGCGAATACTGCATCGCCTAAACATTCCAAATCGCCGCCAAGGAATTCAATTCTTGCCTCTCGAATCAGCTTGCCTTTACGGTCATAGATGATTATTTTCGAATCGGATAAAATGAATACCCTGCCCTGCGAATCAACGGAAAACCCCGTTAAATTGTTATATTCGCCCGGGCCTTGCCCGAGTTTTCCAATTTTAGCCAAAAACTTTCCTTGGCCATTAAATCGGAAGATCGTTTTTTGCGAAAAATAATCCCCGATATAGAAATCGCCGTCACCGGAAAATGCAATTTTATCGACGGCAGCAATTAACGAATTATCGGAAGTTTCCGGAATAACGATCTTCTCGATACTTCCGATACGGAAAAAATAGTCGACTCCCCTTTTCGCTTTTGGAAAAGCACTGATATCGCTGGAATCATCACGTTGACTTTTCGAGCACGAAACGAAAACAACAACAAGCAAAGTCATCATAACCAGGGACGCTTTTTTCACGACTGTCACCCGAATGTGTTGATAAGCGAACAAGATTTTCTGACCCGCCCCTACTTAGTGTACCACCCGTGAAGCGAAAGTTCGAGGCTCACTCAAATTATGGGTGGACCATTTTTCGGGGATGAGGTTCCATATTAGAAAAGTTGATGACAAATTGGCAAGGAAACGAGGTGCGGGTCAGTCAGCAATGTGTTTCATGGGATGATCACATAACGATGAATGAAATAATCGGGTTCCCCATCCGGACTGATGGCGGTTGACAGGAAATAGAGAGACTCGTCTTTTCGATCAAAATAGCAAGACATTCTACTATGCGGGCACCTCGACTCCGTTAATGCCGATTCACCGAGCAACCGCCCATCTTTGGAATAGATCTGAGCGATAGGATAAAAATAATCCCTGCCCGGATCGGAATTCATAAATATAACAATGACAAATTTCTTGGAGGCGATGACTTTCCTCAAGGTCGAAAATTTCCCGAGTTCTTTATAATATGCATCGAGTTTTCTCTCTTTCTTTGCCAGCGCGAGGGCCGGTGTCAATTTTGGCGGGCGATAGGCCGCCGTAGGTTGGCCGAACTCAGACGTTTTCCCCGTAGCTCGATCACGGCGATGGATAATGAGCGCGCCCGTCCAAATGGAATAAAATGCCTGCGCGTCAAAATCACTATAGGTATTGACACCGATGTCCGCTACTTTTTCTCTGAAAGCATTCTCATTGATGGCCCCCGCCCCCCCGATCCTATACATCTCATTAAAAGAGAATAGAAACTCTTTAGGGCCGTTTCCAGAATGTTCAAAGAATCCCCTGAACCAGCTATCCGCTTTATCGGCCTTCGGACCCGATAAAAGATATCCATTGTCCATGATTTTTAGATCGTCGAAATAACCGTAAACTCGATCGATTTCCGCCCATAGACCATTTTTATTTTGATCATAAATTAAAACTTTATATCGATCCCAATCAAAGATGGCCAGCTTCCCTTCAGCATAATCAAAGATAGTAGGGACGGCGAACTCATTCGGTCCTTGGCCTCGGCGACCGAATTTATTCAGGAACCGCCCGCGCGAATCGAACGTTTTGATACTGGCGGCGATCGTATCGCTGATGATGATGTCTGATGATTCCAGAATCGCCAAGCCTTCGGCATTTTCGAGAATCTCTTTGTCTTGGGAAAGGTGGATCTTTGTTTGAAGGCGGATGGACTCAGCATGCAAGATGGAAAAACCAGATAGAAAAAGAGCAAAAAATATTTTCTGGCTATTCAAATTATTTCACTTCCTCTCAAGGCCAATTATATTGTCCGTTCGGTTATTATGGAATCTTTTTGTCTGCGCAAATTCCCGCCTCCAAATGACTAAGAAAGCGGTCCTGAATCCCCTCGCCGGCCGAATTCATAGCGCTGTAGGCATCTGATACTTAAGTGCCCGGCAACGAGTTTGAACTAGCGTATTCTATTCCCGATAATTGATCCACCCCCCACTTAGTGTACCACCTGTGGAGTGAAATATCTCGGTGTCCTATCTCGACTTGCCGCAGAGAGAAGGAGATTGGTTCTTCTGTGAACTTCGATGTCTTAATCGATAAAAATCCCGACCGGAGATTTTGCCAGAAAACTCACATTTTGGGTGGAGCATTTTTCACGGATGAGGTCCCTATTGGCGAAGACTTATGCAACGCGAACGGACAAACTGTCGTTCAACTTATCAAAAGGAGGGCCTCATGATTCCTAAAAAACGAAAATGCCTTTTTCTAATTTTTATGTCCATTTGCGTTGTTTCGGTCGCTGCTCAGCAGATCGTCGAGGCGATCGTCGCCATCGTCAACGACGACATTATCACCCTGAATGATTATAAAGCAGCATATGAACAGCAAATCCAAAGCATTAAAGCCCAAGTTCAGGGCAAAGCACAGGAAGATGCCATTGAACAGGTCAAGGCCCAACTCCTCGACTCGATGATCACGAACATGCTGCTTCTCCAGATGGCCAAGTCGGAAAACATTAATGTTACCGATCGGATCAAAATGGTCATCGATAACATCAAGAAGGAAAACAGCATTGAATCGGACGACGAATTGCAACGGGCTTTACGCAGCCAAGGGATGCAGTACGATGCTTGGCTGAAAGAGCTAGAGGAGAAAATATTACGAGACAGCATCATCGATCGAGAAATCAGCAAATCAATCGTCGTCGATGACGCGCAAGTAATCGATTATTATAAAAAACATATCACTGAGTTTATCGAGCCTGAAGAGTACAAGGTCCGGGTCATATACCTAGCCCCCGACGTCCGCTCCGCTGCTGCGACCGAGGTGCGCAAGACTGAGATTCTGGATAAGCTCAAGGGAGGGTTCGATTTTGCCAAAGCGGCCGAGGAATATTGCGACGCGCCGCTCAAGGAGGTCAAGGGCGATCTGGGTACTTTGAAAAAAAGCGAAACTGAAAAGGCCCTCTTCAACGCTCTTGCCTCGCTCAAGAAGGGCGAGCGGACGGGTTGGGTTGAGGGTAAGAAAGGCTGGTACTTGATTCAAATCGAGGACAAGAAGGACAGTCGTACGCGGACGTTCGATGAAGCCAAGCGAGACATCGAGCATAGGATGGTCCAGGAACTACAGGCGGTCAAGTTGGATGAGTTCATCAAAAACCTCAAGAAAAGGAGTTATATCAAGATAGTCCGGCCCAACCCATTCGGCTAAAGCCACCTGGACAGACGGTGGGGAGGCGAGAAATTCTCATAGGAGGGGATATAAAGAAAAACCAGAAAAAATGCTCCGATCCACGGCCGGAAAATACCCCTTTGGCGGTTCCTTTATAGTGAGTGCCGCAGGCGGAATTGCCGTCAAGGTAGGCATTTCCTCGACAGATTTGCCAAAGCCAAAAAATATTTTCGAATGTGATGAGTTTTAAAAAGCTTTTTTATCCGCCGAAATGATTGAGGCGGGGTCCGGTAGCCCGGGCCGGCGGGTTTCCACCATAGGGGCAGGAAATATTGTCCATGAGATGGAGCGTAATCTTATCTCATTTTCATTCTAAAGCATGAGAAAAGCGGGAAACCTTTATAATTTTAATTAGGGAGGAAATTTATAAAAATAGCCTTGGTAAGGCGGATTTTAACGGCGGGGCTTCTATTAGTTGTTTTCGGATCTCTTTATTTCGTCTACGCGCAGACCTGGAAGGGCAAGATCATCAAAGAGGGTGACATAACGATCGTTCAGAATCCAAAGGAGCCTTTATACAGGGGGGATATCCTCTCGCTCAAGGAGGATCTGCGGCTGGGCGGGCCGGAAGCCAAGGGTGATTATTCCTTCAACGGAATCATGACCCTGGCCGTTGACGCCCAAGAGAATATCTTCGTTCTCGATTATAAGGAGTCCCATGTCAAGGTCTTCGATAAAACCGGAAAATATTTACGGACTATCGGCCATAAAGGGCAGGGGCCTGGCGAACTCGACACCCCACAAGATATTGCTTTCGAACGTCGGTCTGGTGACCTTAACGTGTTGGATTCGTCCCGCATTACCAGTTTTGATCCCCAGGGAAAATTCATAAATACAATGCTGCTCAAGGGAATCTGGGGAATTAGGATGCGCCAGGATTCGCTTGGAAATATCTATGTTTTGGAAGTTGCTTCATCCGAAAAAGAGGGACAATATGTAATAAAAAAATTCGCACCGGATTTGAAGCTGATCGCTATCATAACTCAAGTCCCCTTCCTGAGCGGTCAGACGGGCGCCATCAATCCATTTCGACCCCTTCCTTACTTCGATATCGACTATAAAGATCGTTTCCTTTACGGCTTCCCCAAAGCGTACGAAATCCAGATTATCGGACCCGCTAATAAACCCGTTAGACGAATTCTTAAGGAATACGATCCGGTGGCGGTGACCGCGAAAGAAATTGAAGAACAAAAGAAAAAACTCCCCCCTCAAATAAAATTGGAATTCAGTAATTATCACGCCGCCTTTCGGAGATTCTATCCTGATGACGAAGGCCATCTCTTTGTTCAAACGTTCGAAAAAACGAGAATACCCAAGAGCCATGTTTTCGACGTTTTCGATACCGATGGCCGGTACATGGGGTCGATCCCCCTGGCGGATGCTCCTGTGCTCATAAAAAAAGGCAGGCTTTATTCCATTGAAGAGGACGAGGACGGCTACCAGATTATCAAGCGTTACCTCGTGACATGGAAAACCGGCTGATAAGGACCTTATCCCTGAAAACTAGTGCACCCAAAAAAGCCAAAAAACTCCATTTTTGGCTGGACCTGTTTTGGGGTGAGGCTCCCCAGGTCAGAACGTTCGCTTCACAGGTGGTATACTGAGTGGGGGCGGGTCACGAAGGTCGTGTCTAATCTGACCTAGTTCGAGATCGAGGTTCCTAGGGTTTCTGGCGAAACCGTTTTCTTAAAATTGCTTTACTTTTCAAGATGAATAAGATAGTTACAAGAGTCAGATTTTCAATACGCTTTTAGGAAGCCTCTAGACTGCGCAATGAACGGGGAGCGGGTCAGGGAGAGCATCATGAGAAGAATACTCGCTAGTTTTTTTCTGTTTTCGTGTCTATTGATCTTTTCGGGAGAATATTCCCAGTCTGTTCTTAACATCAGCCCTCAAAGTGCTTTCAGCGGATCGATGTCCCAACCAAATGGGCTGGTCTCTACGAAGTTCATTCCACAAATGCCTGAAAATCCGTATGCGAAACAATTTGTCGATGAAGTCGAGAATCCTGACGTCGAAAGAATCAAGGAGAAAGGCCTCCTTCCTAAATCTGGCGGCGGAAAATTGATTAAAGACGAAACGACGGGCCGTCAGACCTACACGGCCCCGTCCTTGCCTACGAAACTTACGGATTTTGAAGGCATAAGCTGCACCGGATGGTATCCCCCTGATCCCATCATCGCAGTAGGTCCTAATCATATCGTCGTGGCCGTGAACTCTTCCTTCTCAATATATGCTAAGGATGGGACCTATCTGTATGGAACCACATTCAGCTCGTGGTTTTCCAATGTAAGTCCGCCCGGTATGATTTTCGATCCTAAAGTAGCCTATGATTATAATGCCGGCCGTTGGATTATCCTGACCGCTGCTAAGTCCTCAAGTCAATCCTCTTATATCATTTCCGTTTCCGATGATTCCGATCCTACCGGAAATTGGTGGAATTGGAATCTCGATGCGACGTTGGACGGCTCAACCATAACGACCAATTGGGCCGATTATCCGCAACTCGGGTTCGACAGTTCTTTTGGCGTCTATCTGACGTCGAATCAGTTTTCTTTCAGCGGTGGTTTTCAATACGCGAAAATACGGGTCCTACAGAAATCGGAATTGTATTGGGTCGGGAGCGGAGGCAGCATCCATTGGTACGATTTCTATAATGGGACGAATGCCAACGGAAGCGCCGTATATACCTGGCAGCCCGTCGAGACGATCGATTCGGCCTCTTACGAATATATCGTGAATACCAATAGCTCCGGAGCCGGTGACGCCGTCACTCTTTGGCAGATGACGAAAGCTTGGCCCCCTTCACTAAGCCAAGTGAATACTATATCCATAGGGTCTTTTTCGGCTCCTCCGGATGCCGTTCAATTGGGAGGATCCAATCCGATCGATACGGGAGATGCTCGTCTCCTGAACGGCTCCTTTCAGAACGGTTGTATTTATACTGTATTTTCGGAAGGATACAACTGGGGCAGCGGAACTGTTTCGGCAATTCGGTTTTTGAAAATCGACCCCTCGAACACATCTCCTGTTTTAAATTATACTTTTGGAGGGGACGGATATTACTATTTCTATCCAGCCATCTATCAAGATTCTTCAGATGATATTTTCCTGATCTTCAATCGATCGAGCAGTTCGGAGTATGTGTCTGTTCGATATACGGTCAAGACAACATCCGATTCATTCTTTCGAGATTCTAGCCTCCTCAAGGCCGGGGAGGCCTATTATGTCTACCTGGATTCTTATGGAAGAAATCGATGGGGGGATTATAATGGAGTTGGATTGGATCCTTCGGCTTCGCGGACGTTTTGGATTTTTGGGGAATACGCAAAAGCCGGAAACACTTGGGGAACTCGTATAGGCGAGATATCGTGTGCGTCTACTACGGGCACTCTGCCCACAATTCAATTGGATAAAGCGAATATGTATTTTGGGGCAACGTCCAGTTCAGTCAGCACAGGAGCTCAGCCGGTTTCGATCAGCAACACGGGAGGCGGAACGCTGAACTGGTCGGCGGCCAAAAACGCCAGCTGGATCACGGTGAGTCCGACTTCGGGAACGGGGAACGCGGTTCTCCAGATCGGGGCCAATCCCTCCGGACTGGCCGTAGGGAAACATCAGGGGACAATCTCGATCACGGACCCGAACGCCACGAACTCGCCGCAGACGATCAGCGTAACTCTGAACATCATAGGAACCGGCTTGTCCGCTCCCCCCTTTGGAGACTATTCCACACCTTTGGACGGGACGACGGGGATAGCCGGGGCGATACCGGTGACAGGCTGGGCCCTGGATGACATCGAGGTGACGGGTGTGACGATCTATCGAAACCCGGTTGCAGGAGAACCGACTCAAGCCAACGGTCTGGTCTCGATCGGCGATGCCGTGTTTGTCGAAGGCGCGCGTCCGGATGTAGAGGCGGCGTACCCCAATTATCCGTTCAACGACCGGGCCGGATGGGGCTACATGATGCTGACGAATTTCCTTCCGAACCAGGGGAATGGGACGTTCAAGATTTATGCCTATGCCACGGACAGCGAAGGGAACACGGTTCTGCTGGGGATGAAGACGATCACGTGTTCCAACGCCGCGGCCGTCAAGCCTTTCGGAACGATCGACACGCCCGCCCAAGGAGGGGATGCCTCGGGGAACGCGTACGTGAACTTCGGCTGGGTTCTGACACCGAAGCCGAACACGGTGCCCATCGACGGATCGACGATCTCGGTCTGGGTGGACGGAGTGCAGGCGGGAGTGCTTAACGACGCGCCGAACGCCTACGATCAGTACCGGTCGGATATCGCCACTGACTTTCCGGGACTCAATAACTCGGCGGGGCCGGTCGGGTTTTCTTATTTGGATACGACCGCTTTTACAAACGGCGTCCATACGATCTACTGGATCGCGACGGATAACGCCGCGAACGCCGATGGGATCGGATCACGTTATTTCAACATTGCGAATACGGGCACGTCGTCTTCTCCAAGCACCCAGGCCGACCAATCGATCGGCGTGAAGGGTTTGGATTCCTATAAAGCAGCGATGAACGTCCGTGCGAGTTTTGAGCCACGCAGAGTGAAACGAGGGTTCAATTTAAATGATCCAGCGCAAAGCTTACAGCCTGATAAAAATGGTGTAATCCGCCTAGATGTCAGGGAGGTTGAACGAGTCGAGTTGGATTTAAAGCCGATCTCGGGAGAAATCAGTACAGCTTTGGGATCTTATGCCTATTCCGGTTTTCTTGTGGTCGGCAATCAGCTGCGTCCGCTTCCCATCGGTTCGACACTCGACCAGAAAAAAGGGATCTTCACCTGGCTTCCCGGTCCGGGGTTCCTGGGACATTACCAATTGGTGTTCCTGAGAAAAGATAAAACCGGCAAGTGGTCGAGGGTAACATTCGATGTAAAGGTCATTCCCAAGTTCGGTTTTGTCTGACGTAAGTGGAATTCGGACAGCGATTGCTTTCTCCTAAGCTATGGTTTCCAATAAAAAAACCACACGAGGAAGATTGACCCGCCCCGAGCCGTTAAATGCCCGCTAGCCCGCTGTCTATCATGCGGGCGGACCTTTTTTGCCGATATAGGGGCCGGGGAAAGCCCGGAGCCGGAAGAGGACGGCGGGCCTTCCTTCGATTAGCGAGACGGGCCGAGCTCGATAATTTGCCTTACCTAATAGACGCAGCATCGTCCCTGTTTTTCTCATAGGATTATCATTACCGGTATCACTGGCCAGCGTTTACCCCTACGATCGCAATCAGGCCCGCTAGGGGCGACAAAAGAACGGTCACCGGATGCGCCCCTAGCATCGTCCAGGACGGGGGATCGGGCAAGAGTTAAGGGCCATAAATACCTGACCCCAACTTTGGCCGGGGGGACGCGTCATACGATGCTGTCCCGAGCTTCGAACATTCACTTCACGGGCGGTACACTAAGCAGGGGGCAGGTCAAGGGGTAGTGTATAAAACTGTTCGCAATTTGGACTGAAGGAGGAGCCATCGTAAACTCTCTTCGAAGACCAATCCGAAAGAGAGTGATGAACGTCAAGCATTATTCCCGTCCCCGTTGCCTCAATCAAAAATGTTACTGAAGAATCGGCGCCTTGTCGAGGCTTATTGGAGTAGCCTCGGCCGATACTTCAGATGCGTTTTGTCCGCCGAAGACAAGACCTCTTGCCATCACATGACGCCAGGCTCTGACCCTGCGCTGCAAAGTTCGTAGTTGCACGTCTGGAAAGCGTCCCGGCTGCTCTGTTTGGAGACGCACGAACAGTTCCTTGGCTGTGGCGTCTGGCGTATCTTGGAGCCAAAGAAGGACATCCGGCCAAACCGATTCAAACGGGTCCTTACGGGTGCGCCAATAGTGAGGCGTCTTAGGGAAAGTACGATGGGTAGCGCGGACTTCCCCCTGTCGCCATAGCTCTCCCAGTTGTTGCATAAACTGCTCAAGGCTCTCGCGGCCCGGCCCCGATGCCGAGGTGTCACGGCAGGCTAATGCCGCCAACACTTCCTGCTGTTGCCGAATCCGATGAAGCATGGCTACCGGGTCAACGGACCTACCTATTAGCTTAAGCGACTTCTTTATATCATCGGGCACGGCCGGATGGCCTAAGAGCCGTTCGCAGGGCGTCATCGGCTTCTCGTAATAACGTCTGACCTTTGCGGCTATCTTTTCCTTTTCCCGCAACTTGAAGGACGGTTGGAAATGGTTTACGTAAAGCCGGACGGCCTGATAAAGGGTTGCCAGGGCTTGGCCGGCGACGATTCCCGTGAACCGATCATGGCCAACAAACCTTCGGATAACGGCCCCGTTCTTCTGTTCTATCCAAGCTTGATCGTTCTTCCGATAGGCCCGGGATCTTGTGAACTCGATGTGTTTTCCCTGGCAATAGTCGAGTAGCGTGTCGTTGATGAACGCGCCATCATTATCGGAATCGATTCCCAGGATGGGGAAGGGAAACTGTCGGCTAATCACATCGAATGCTTCCACAACCAGTTCCTGGCTTCTAGCAAGAAGAGGAACGCTTTCTACCCAACCCGAGCAGATGTCGACCGCAACCAGACTATAGATATAAGCTCCAGCCGTCGAGCCGCCGTTATGCTCGACAAAATCAATCTCCAGATATCCAGGCGGCGGGTCATTCCAGTCGGAAAAGGTTCTAACTCGGATACTACCGCTCGGTTTTTTAGGCCTTCGCCGTTTCCGTTTGCCGGGCTTGGCTTCTTTTCGTACCGGCTGCAGGAGCCTGTCTAGGGTTGAAGCACTCGCTGCCAAAAGACATCTCCGCACTTCCGGATCGGGCTGCAGATGGCCAAATCGCTCCATCGCATCTACCAGAGCCGGCAAAATGGACTTCAGTCTCTTCCCGCATATCCGATCTCCAGCCTCCCATGCGATAACCAGAGCCTTCCGGACCGCTTCATTATAAATGCGGAGGCCGTATCCCCGCTTAAGCCCATGCTCAGCAGGGGGCGAGTTGAGGAGCCGAACGGCATGCTTTCGATGGAATCCCGTCAACGCTTTGAACTCATCCAATATCTTGGTCTTTTCCATCTTCGATGAGAGCCGATAACGTCCACTTAGAGCTCCGACGAGCTCTACCCTTGCCCTCTTGCTGATCCGAGTTGACATCGTTGCTCTCCTTTTTCGGTAACATTGAATTGAGGCAACGACATGATCTCAGTAACAAAATAGTTGAGTCAATGCGGCCGGGAATAATGATTATCGCTGATCACCGGAGTTGAGCATATCCCATTGAGCTCCGTTTAAGCCGCTTTTTTCATGACGCCGTCGGTGAACACGACGCCCCGAATCACATGATCCAGCAGCTCCGCGCCGTTCAGCTTCCGCCAGTGGCGCTCGGCCTGCATCGCCAGCTTGAAGACCATCGTCAATGTCGCCAGACGAGACCCGCAGCCCTTCGTCTGCCGCGTCCGGTGCCGCACCGTGGCGAACGCCGATTCGATCGGGTTCGTCGTCCGGAGATGCCTCCAATGCTCGGCCGGAAAATCATAAAACGTGAACAGAACGTCCTCGTCTTTGCGCAAACAGTCCGTCGCCTTTGGATACTTAGCCTCATATTCCGAAAGGAATCGACGGTAGGCTTCCAGCGCTTTCTCTTTCGTCGGGGACAGATACATCTCGTGGATCAGCTTCTTGGCGTAAGGCTGGACGCTCTGCGGCAGTTTGTCCAGCACGTTGGCCGTTTTATGAACCCAGCAGCGTTGCTCGCGGACTTTGGAATACTCTTCCTCCAAGGCCGCCCAAAATCCCAGAGCCCCGTCGCCCACAGCCAACTTCGGCGAGTCCACAAGCCCGCGGGCCTTGAGATCATGCAAAACTTCGAGCCACGAGGCTTTGCTTTCCCGGATCCCATCCCAGACCGCGAGAAGCTCTTTCGTCCCGTCCTCCAAGGCTCCCATGAGGACCAACAGACACGGACGCTCGGGATCCAGCCGGACGTTGAAGTAGATGCCGTCCGCCCACCAGTAGACGTATCTCTTCGTCGACAGGTCCCGGGCCGCCCAGGCCTCGTACTCGCCCTTCCATCCTTCCTTCAATCGCACGATGTTCGTCGCCGAAAGTCCCGCTGCTTGCGGACCCAGGATGGCCTCGAGAGCTTCCGAAAAGTCGCCCGTCGAGATGCCTTTCAAATACAACACCGGGATGAGCGCGTCCACACTGGGCACCCGCCGCATGAACGGAGGCAGAATCTGACTGGTGAACCGGGATCCGGCTTTTCGGCCTCGGACTCTCGGTTGTTTGACGCGCAATGGACCCGCCCCGCTGATAATGTCGCGTTCCGGGGAATGACCGTTGCGAACGATCTCCCGCAGGCCTTCCTCCGTCCGCCGGCTTTTCATCCTCTCGATAAACTCAGCGACTTCATAGTCCAAAGCGGATTGGAGCATCTTCCGCGCGCCTTCCCGGATCAAATGATCCAGGGCCGACTCCGATTCCGAAATCATTCGACCTTCGTGCGCTTTTGCGGTAGTCTTCTTCATGAGCGTATCCTTTCGGACCCCTGCGGGTCCCTGTTAGATGTGATGATCCAACATAGGATACGCTCGTTCCTTTCATACACAACTTTCGGTTATATCTCCCGCTCTGCTGCCTGATAGCGCAACTGTCCCTATTCCTTGGTCTATGGAAACGCTATTCGCATTTGAAACTGACCACGAGAGTGTTGCGGTATCTCCTTGGTAAATAGAAGTAGGGCTTACGCTGAAGGAGTTGATCGTCGGCTGGTTCGATGCCGGAGTTGGGGTAGTCGATGAACTCGAACAAGAAGGAATGAGAATTAAAATGCACAAGACAGATATTGATAAAACTCTTTTCATGTTTTCCCCCTTTAAAAAAGACTATATACCTTATAGAACGAAATAGATATAGACGATAGACTTGCCTGATTTATCTCATTATAATTTCGCTGACTTGTTGTTCGGGGAAAGCAAGAAGAATAGGAGTTGAAATTTTCGGTTTTATTGGCAACGCAAAAACGATGCAAGTTTGTCTCGACTCCAATGTTTTCATTCTCGGGGAAAGAAGTCCCGAAAATATCAAATTAATCGACTTAACAGAAAAAGGAATAGTAAAACTTTTCATAAGCGAAAAAGTGTCCATGGAACGACAAACCCGATCTCATAGACTCCAAGATGATATTGGCCAATTAATTCGTGAAGAGAAAAAGTATTCACAAGAAGATTTTATCAGGGTATACAAAGCGGCACGTGATAGAAAGGAAAAACAAAAAAAATCGGAAGAAGAAGAATTGAACTTCTGGCGACGTGTCAAACCTGAAAGAACTCATAGTACGTTCAATGGATTAATTTGGATGGGTTTTCTCGGAGAAGCGTACATTAACCAGATTGATATCAAGAAAGAACGCCTTCTGTATGGACAATTATTGGATAAGTTTCATATATCTAGCCCAGATGCATTCCAGTTGATGGAAGCTCATAGCGCGGGGATGGATTATTTTCTAACTTGGGATAAAAGGCTTATCAGCAAGGCAAAGAATATAATATGGCTGAAGCCAAAAGTTATGGATCCTAAAATATTTGTTGCTAAAATGGCTAGTAGGATGGGGGGCCCTCCTTCGATCAAGCGCGGGCGGTGATAGAACCCAAATTCTCGTTGGCAATCAACGCCGCCGGCGGCGGAACGAGCCCGGTGGGGGAACACGCTACAATGACCTCTTGAGGCGTCTGGAAGCGAAATCGGGGCATCCTTGGACATAGGACGGCTTGTCTCAGCCTGACGGGGTCGAATACGACGCAATTACCGTTCCCCCCCCTTTTCCTTACTGCCAACAGATCGCCCGTCCTAGGGCCGCTGGACGCGAAATTCGAGCGCTCTACGAAGGAAAATAGGCTCCGCTAGAAAACTGGCACTGCAATTCTCTTATCCGACTAGTTTTTTAGCCGTTTTTTTCGCTTTCTCAGAAACCTTTGCCACCAAGAATGTTTTTTTGGCGTAGAACGTTCCAAGAAAGATAATGCACCTGTGTTATATGCAAAACTATACTTGCATTTTGGACATGTTGCGATCAGATCGCCCGAATTTTCCGGTAGCCTCAACTTTATGCCATCTCGCGGGCAGAGCACAATGTTGAACATTTCCGGAGACGGGGGTGGAATACGCTTGTCATCTCGGGATAGAAGACTGCCGATTTCTCTGCCGGGTTGGAGAAATCCATCCGTTTCTTGTGACATTGAATGGACTTGCTTGCTTAGGCGATTGATTTCATATGTAGTCTTTATGGCCTGAAGAAAACGTAAGGCAGGGTCTGCTGATGACTCATTGACCAAAGCAACAGCATTTTGGCGCAGCGATTCAAGTTTACTATGTCCAGCCTTTAGAAAGGCATCTACGGTCTCACAGAAACTTTTCTTGGTATAGGTCACATGTTTGTCCAACTCTGCCATAAGATATTGTGCCCGAGTCACCTCACTCTTGAACCCATCTACGCTCTCACGTGATAGTTCTATGTGGTGAAAGCGTGATGCGAAATAGTGTCCAAATGACGAATTGCTTATACGAACTGCTTGTGCTGCCTCCGCATTCAACCCCTGCATAACGTCTGGCGAAGGAATCTTTCTCATCGCGCTGAGTCTCGACGGCGTCGTGGCCTGAGGGCATCATCGGCACCAGGTGCGGGAGGCTCGAGAGACCGTCGCCGACGAAATCGCCGACAATCACAGCGGTCTGGAACGGGGACTCGCCCAAATGCAGACGATGTCGCGGCAGCTTCAGTCCCTGCTGGGCCTTGTGCGCAAGATGCAAGCCGATCGTTCGGCGCGAGAGGGTGACACGGCGCTGGAGGTCACCATCACCTCGCTGCGCGCAACGGCTTGGAAGACGGCGGGTTTGACCGGCGTCCTGAGTTATATGAAGTACAAGGATGCGCAGAGATACGCCCAAGTTTACGACTTGCAGGGACAATTCTTGGATGCGCAGCGGCGGGCTCTGGACTCGGTCATCGAGGTTGAGAGCTACGGCGTGCTGCTTCAGGGAGATCGTACGCGAATCAGCGGCGCGTAGGGCGTCGAGGCCGAGTACCGGGCCGTTCTTGCGGCCAAGTAGAGCGCGGTCGTCCAATCGGCCGGGAGTTTTCAGCCTATTTCTTGGGCGCCAGAAGCGGAAAGACCTTGGTGAAGAGATAAGTCCGGATGGCATTGTCCAGTTTTTTCGTCGTAGGCGCGTCGACGGCCTGGTCGTCCTTGGGCGCGGTTAACGTGTTATAAGCGACGACGTAGGCGGTCCGCGTCTCCGGAAGATAATAGAAATGGCTGATGAAAGCGTTCTGGCCGCCGCTATGGCCGACATAGGTCTTGCCGAAGTGGTTTTCGATGAAGAAGAGAAGCCCCTGGGAATCGTCGACGACTTCGGCTCCCGGCGCCGGCGGCGTCGATGGAGTCCCGTACTCGATGCGCAGGACGGGCTGGAACATCTCTTCGAGCGACGAGCGTTTCAGGATCCCGTCGTAAACGGCTTGCCTCTTGGCGTCGCCCATCAGGAAATTGAGGTACTTGACAAAGTCCGCGATCGGCGCATTCAAGCCGCCGTTGGAGACGGTGATCCCGGTGTCGACGTCGAAGGGCGCGGCTGTCAGCTCGTCGCTGGTCAGGAAATAGCTCCGGGCCCGGTTCTTCAGGAGATGGTAGGGCGTGGCGTCGAAATAACTTTCGTACATTTCCAGCGGCTTGAGGATATTCTTGTCGACGTAGACTTCATAGTTGTCGCCGGTCAGAAGCTCGATGACCCGGCCCAGGAAGATGATGCCCGGGTTGGAGTAGCTCCACTTGGAACCCGGCTGGAATTCGATTTCGGTATAGGGAAACATGGCCACGAGTTGTTCCCAGCGGGTCGGCTCGTGCGGCTGCCAGGGCTTGTCTTTCCACGGCCAGGTGGCGGAACGGAAGCCGGCGCTGTGCGTCATCAGATGCCTGATGGTGATTTCGCCCATGTCTCCATACGGATCGTGAACCTGGCGCAGTTCGGGGATGTATTTGATGATGGGATCGTCCAAAGCCAGGAGTCCGCGGTCGCGAAGCTGCATGACGGCGATTCCGGTGAATGTTTTAGTGATGGAAGCCCAGTGATAGATGGTGCGCTCGTCGGCGGGGATGGCTTTTTCCTTGTCGGCGAGTCCGACGGAGAGCTTGTCCATAATCTGGTTGTCGTGAAGAAGGAGAAACGAGCTGCCGACGATGCCCGTTTCGGCCAGGCTTTTTTTATAGAAGGCGTGGAATTCGTCAAGAGCCTTCTTGATCTCCTTGGGCGTCGCCGTCGTGCTGGACGCGGACAGAGGCGGGAGATTGAGTGCGGCCAAGCCGAGAACGATAAAAATCGCGGCGATGGATCCTTTGATCATGGGACCTCCGGGATGCAATCCCGTCCCATAATGCCTCATGCGGTCGGGATTGATAATCTTTGCATTCATAAATATAATTATATATATTTATATATCTAAAAATCAAGGCTGCCGCGTTCCGGCGCCGCGCAAGGAGGCAAACATGAAAATCTATCAGAAGATGGCGACGGCCGCGATCGCGCTGACCGCGCTGGCGGCCTGCCGGGCCTCGGCGCCGAAAACCGTTTACGACATGGTCATCCGGGGCGGCCGAATCATCGACGGGACCGGCAGTCCGGCCTACGAAGGCGACGTGGGCATCGTCGGAGACTCGATCCTGGCCGTGGGCGACCTCCGGGACGCGGACGCCAAAAAGACCATTCCGGCCGCCGGATTGGTCGTTTCCCCGGGATTCATCGACATCCATACTCATTGCGACAACGGCTTCGGGATTGAGGCCACCAAGCTCAATTTCAATTATCTTTCGCAGGGCGTGACCACGGTCGTGACCGGGAATTGCGGCACGTCTCCGTGGCCGATCGGCGAAACGGCCGCGGCCTGGGAGAGGGCCGGGATGGGGACGAACGCCATGATCCTGCTCGGGCTGGGCACGGTCCGCCAAAAGGTCATGGGCATCGCGGACCGCGCTCCGTCGCCGGCCGAGATGGAACGGATGAAGGCGATGATCGCCCAGGCCATGGCCGAGGGTGCCGTGGGCATCAGCTCCGGGCTCCAATACGTCCCTGGGAAATTCGCGACGACGGCCGAGCTTATCGAACTCGCGCGCGAAGCGGCGCGTTTCGGCGGTCTCTACGCGACGCACATGCGCAGCGAGGAGGAGAAGCTCCTTGAGGCCGTTCGAGAAGCCATCCAAATCGGCAGGAAATCGGGAATCCGGGTTGAAATATCGCATCTGAAATCGTCCGGAAGGCCGAACTGGGGCCGGGTGCCGGAGGCCGTCCGACTGATCGCGGAAGCCCGAGCCCGGGAACTTGAGGTCACCGCGGATATCTATCCTTATAATAAGTCGGCCACCACGACACTGGAGGAAATTTTCAACGTCCCGCATGACATGGAGCCGCTCGCCGGGATCGCCAAAAAGATGGACGATGCGCGGTTGGGCGAGGACGGCAGAGCGAATTTGCGCCGGCAGTACGCCGACGCCTTGGCCGCAGCCCTGGCCGATCCGGCCCGTCGGGAAAAGATCCGCAAGCTCACGAGCGAAGGAGTCTCCGACAGCGTCAACTGGGTGGCCAAAGGGGGTTGGGACAACTTCACCATCATGTCCAGTCGCTCCCGCCCGGAATTCGCCCTGAAAATGTTCCGTGACCTGGCCGGCCAGCTCGGCCGGCCCGAATTCGATATCGCCGCGGACCTGTTCATCGCCGAGAAGGACGATCTTCTGATTTCCTTGAGCGCGATGTCCGAGGACGACGTCCGCGCCGGCCTGGTCCCGGACTGGTCCATGCTCTCCTCGGATGGGCAGGCCCTGGCGCCCGGAATGAAGGAACTCGTCCACCCCCGCAACTACGGGACGTTCCCACGGCTGCTGGCCCGATTCGTGCGCGAGGAGAAGCTCTTGACGCTTGAAGACGCGGTCCGCAAGATGACCTCGCTCCCGGCCCGGACGTTGCGGCTCCGGGATCGCGGCGTCATTGGGGCGGGAAAGAAGGCCGATTTGATTGTTTTCGACCCCCAGACGATCCAAGACCGGGCCACGTTCACCGAGCCCCATCAGCTCGCCGCGGGCATCCAATTCGTGATCATTAACGGCGGCCTGTCGCTCGAGGACGGCCGGCTCAACAACAGGCTGAACGGGCGGGTCCTCCGAGCGAACAATTCCGCGCGCTAGTCGGAGTATAAAAAATAAATGCCAAAACCGACAAAGTTTGCGCTATTCGTTTTTTGCGGATTCTTTTTCGCAGCGTCTTCGTCGGCGTTCCGGGATCAAATCGGGAAAGAGCCGCCCGCCGACGCCGCCCAAAGGCTTGCCTGGGTCAAGGCCAACGTCGTCGTCGTCAAGTCGATTGAACCGGACGACGAGGACTTCCGAGATCTCATGCCGCTCGCCGACAGTATTGGCCCGGCCCGGATCGTTCAAATCGGAGAAGCCAGCCATAGCGCCGGAACGGATTTTAAAACCAAGGTGAGGTTGATTAAATTCCTTCACGAAAAGATGGGATTCGACGTTTTGGTTTGGGAATCGGGCCTGTTCGATTGCCGCGAAATGGACACGGCCTTGCGCTCGGACGTCCCCCTTGTTGAGGCGGCCCGAAAAGGCGTCTTCGGCATCTGGGTGACCGAAGAAACCATGCCGCTCTTTCGCTATGCCCGGATGACCTGGACGTCGGATCGTCCCTTGCGCATGGCCGGCTTCGATGAACAGTTTTCATCCAAAAACGCCCCGCTGCGTTTCTTTGGGAAGCTTATGGATTTCTTCGACGCCGTCGGTCCGGACTACCCCGGGAATGGAATTCGCCAGGGTCTCGGAGAGATGGGGAAGCTCTTGGAGAATCGCGCCCTGAAGCCTGATGACTATCAAAAATATTCGCCTTTCATCGGCCGGGCCATCGCCGCCATCGACGCCGATCGTTCTTTGATCGACCGGGTCAGGGATTCTCACGAAACGGCTTTTTTTCGGCGCGCGTTGAAAAATTTTCAGGTTTACTCGTCTTCTACGGCGGCCCGCAACGCCCCGGAATTAGCCAAAGGAAAACCGACTCCGGAAGCGGCGCAAAAAATGAATGCCTTGTGGAATGACCGCGATTCGCAAAACGCTGAAAATCTTCTTTGGCTCCTGAACGAATATTTCAAAGGGCATAAGCTAATCGTCTGGGCGCACAATGGCCACGTCATGAGTTGTTATTATAAGAAGGACTGGGGCAGCCTGACCTTGCACAAGCCGGAGGGCGCCATCATTCCCATGGGGCTCTATCTCAAAGAGGCGCTCGGACGCGACGTCTACACCATCGGGCTGACCGGTTTCACCGTCCAGAAGGGCTCTCTCGGGTTTGGCGACCCCAAGGAGGAAACTCCTCCGGCGCCGCCGACCGAAAGCATCGAAAATCTCTGCCATCTCACCGGGCATCCTCATCTTTTCATCGATTTCCGAAGACTGGAATCGGACCCGGATCACTGGCTCAGGAAGCCGATCGTCTTTGGAGGACGAGGCTATATGTGGGAAACCATCGAGGATTGGACGAAAGCTTTCGACGCCGTTTTTTTCAATGACGTTATCCAGCCCAGCACAAGGCTGCCGCTTCAACCCGTTCCGAAATGAATTCCATCAGCGGAAAGAGACCTTTAAGCTGCTGGCTCGAGAACGGCCGGCTCAACCACAGGCTGAACGGGCGGGTCCTCCGGGCGGAGGATTCCTCCCGCTGAATCGATTTTTCCGGCCGTCCCGTTTCGTTTAATTGGAAAGCTGGAGGTGGGCTTTCAGCATTCTCAGGGACATGGGGTCGATGCGGTCGAAAACGTTGAAAACCTGGAGTCCCGCCGGAGCCCGCTTCTTCATTTCTTTGTAAACCGGAGGCGTGACGAGCAGGGCGTCCACCGAGCCGAGGACGGCTGCGACGTGGGCCTCATCGCCCAGGTGGGCCGAAGCCAGCTTGAGTTTCTTCCCAAACTCGGCCTTGAGGAGGTCGTTGTAGACGGCGATCGATTCCTTGTCGCGGCAGATGAAGCCGAATTTCTTGTCCGTGCCGATCTCGTCGATTTTGCGGCGGGTGTCGGGCGACATGTTGGTGATGAGGACCTGGATGTCGATGGAGCGGGCCCCCAGCGCCGCGCGCACGTCATTCAGATGAAAACCAGTCGTGATGATGGCCCGCAGGCGGCCCGGTTTGCCCTCAAGGTCGGCCAGGGTCCGTTCCAAGTCGGACAGCAGGGAGGGAACGACCTGGATCTCCAGGAGGTCCTTGAGCTGGGCCGAAATTTCCTGGACCTGGAGAGGATTGCATTCCGTGAAGATGATGAATCGTTGATTTCGTTCGGCGACCGCCGTCTCCAGGGCCGAATCGAATCCGGCCCGGATCTCGGCGGCGGATTGGCCTTGGCGCAACTGGCGTCCGATGAGATCGATGAAATCCGCGTCCGCCGGGCGTTCGGAAGCGGCCGTCGTCCCTCTGGCCCCGCCGGCCTGACCCTGGTGGAGCGTGACCTTGGTCCCTTTGGCCCTTTGCATGGAGATGAGCCCTTCTTTTTCCAGCTCCTTATAGGCCTTGCGGACGGTTTCGAAATTGATGCCGAGCTCTCCGGCCAGGGCGTTGATCGCCGGAAGCTGCTGGCCGTCTTGCAGACCGCCGGTCGAGATATGGTATTTAATCTGGTTGTTGAGCTGGAGATAGAGCGGAATCTTGCTTTCTTTATCCAGATACCAACGGATCATGGCGATTGGTTCCTTACTAGGTTATAAGCTACGTTAATTATATTCATCTATTGATATAAATCAAGCGACCATTCCTCCGGAGAACGCCCTAAGCGGCATTTCTGAAAAAGACAATCCCTCTGACTCTATCTATCCGAAAACAAATATCCCGCCCTGTTTAAAAACGGTTGCTTTCGGTCGGATGATTAAAACCGAGACGGCCATCGACAGAGCCCATCTCCCGGCTCTTGACCTTGCGGCATCCGCCGCGTTCGCCCGGGCTCCGCAGACGGGACGCCGACCAGCCCGCCGTATCGACGATGACGGTGCGCTTTCCGGTCGGTGAAGGTCCCCCCTTGGCGCTCCTCCCCGCCGCGGCGTGACTCTCAGCCGAACAATCCGATCGTCCCGCCGGTATGCCAGAAGAGGACGTTCTCCTCCGGTTTGAAAACGCCGCGTCGGCAGTAATCAACGAGGGCCGCGGCGGCCTTGACCGTGTAGACGGGATCAAGAAGGATGCCTTCCGTTTGGGCGAACAGGCGGAAGGCCTCCTCGGATCCCGGCGTGGGCAGGCCATAGCCCGAGCCGATAAAAGCATCATCGATATGGACGTCGGCGGCGGCCGGCGCGTCCCGGCGGCCGAGCCGGTCAAGCATTTTGCGCGCGACCGCGACGACTGTCTCTCGAGTGCTCGCCGCCGGGTCGTCCGGGCTGATGCCCAGGATGCGCAGGGCGGAGCGACCGGCCAAGCGCTTGCCGACCTCGAGCCCCGCCTGCGTCCCTCCGGAAGACGAAGCGAAGACGAGGGCGTCGAACCGGACGCCGGTCTTGTTTTCGAAATCCATCATTTCCGCGAAAGCGGCCGTCAAGCCGAATGATCCGATATCGTCGGATGCGCCCAGCGGAATCGTATAGACCCGTTCGCCCTCGCGGCGCAACCGGGCGGCGGTCTCGTCCATCGCCGGCGCGCGGTCGTCTCGGGTTTCGACGCGGACGATCTCCACGCCCAGAAGCCTCACGATGAGCTGGTTTCCGGTCGGGCTGTCTTCGGAATCGCCGTTCAGGACGAGGACGCAGCGAAGTCCCAAGCGGCGGGCGACCATGGCTGTGATCCGGGCATGATTCGAACGGACGGAGCCGATGGTGACGACGGCGGTGGCTTTTTTTGCGCGAACGTCGGCCATCGTGTATTCGAGTTTGCGGATCTTGTTGCCGCCGACCAGGTAGCTGGTGAAGTCGTCGCGCTTGATGAAAAGTCGGGGGCAGCCGGGAAGAACCGCTTTCAGGCGATCGCAGGTTTCGATCGGGGTCGGGCCGCTTATCAAAGGGACTTTCGGCAGGCGGCGCAGGGTCTCGAATCCGGTCTCAAAATGTTTCACCGCAACACTCCATTATGACTTGTGAATATTATACATATATATTATTATATATTAAATGATATGTTCAACAAATATTTTTTTGGCCAGGAGTTCTGAACAACCGGCCGGTAATAATGCTTCGCTCCAAGGCCGGCCGCGATTGTCCGGGAAGGATTCAATGATGATTCAAGGGGTGTTCAAGCGTTTACTCCCGGCGGAAATTTCGGGCCGGCGCGATTCAAGCCCGTTTCACGCCCCATCCGTTCAGTCGGCATGGGGACGCGGCCAGGGCCGCGGGAATCTTCCCTTTTTCTCGATTGCTCCGGGCTTGCCGTCTGGGATATATATTGTCGGCCGATCCAACAAGGAATCCGCCCATGCCCGTTGACGCCGAACGAAGCTCCCCTCCGCCGCAACTCCTGCGCGCGCTGGGGCTTCGGGACGGCATCGCCTTGCAGATCGGGATGATCATCGGCTCGGGCATCTTCGTCGTCCCGGCTACGATCGCGGGCCAACTCCGCTCCATGGGCCCGATCCTCCTGGTTTGGGCGCTGGGCGGCATGCTGGTGCTGTTCGGATCGCTGACGCTGGCCGAGTTGAGCGCCCTCCTTCCACAAGCCGGCGGCCCCTATGTCTATCTGCGGCGCGGTTTCGGACCGTTGTGGGCCTTCCTCTACAGCTGGAACCATTTCTTCATCAACGCCGCGGGCTCCATCGCCGCCATCGCCGTCGCTTTCGCGACGTATCTGGGGTTCTTCGTTCCCTGGATCTCCCCGTCCCGGGTTCTTGTTCGGATTACTTTCTCGGTCTTCGGCCAGCTCCAGACGATCGATTTCGGCGGAGTCCAGGCTACGGCCATTGCCGCCATCGCCCTCCTCACCTGGGTCAATATCCGCGGCGTCAAATTCGGCGGGCGGGTGATGAGCGTCTTCACCGCGGCCAAGATCGCCACCCTCCTGGCCTTGATCGCGGCCGCCTTCGTTTCGGGGAAGGGGAGCGGCTCCCACTTTCTGCCGTGGTGGCCGTCGGCGTGGACGAAGGAGCTGCTCTCCTCCTTCGGGCTCTCGATGATCGCCGTCCTGTGGGCCTATGACGGCTGGATCTCGGTGACCCTGACGGCCGGCGAAATCAAGAAGCCCGAGCGCAACGTGCCGCTGTCGCTCATCCTGGGGACGCTGACCGTCATCGCCCTCTACATCGGGGCCAATCTGGCCTACGATTATGTAATCCCCTTAGAGTCCATGGCCGGCTCTCCGCGTATCGCGGCGGACGTCGCCCGAGTGGTCTTGGGGCCCTTCGGAGCGTCGCTGGTCATTCTGGGCATTCTGTGTTCCACTTTCGGGACGGTCAACGGCTCGCTGATGAGCAATCCGCGGGCGATCTACGCGGCCGGGGCGGACGGGACGTTCGCCCGATCGTTCGGCCGCGTCCATCCCCGCTACCGGACGCCCGCCGTGGCCATCCTGACCATGGGCGTCTGGGGCTCCGTCCTGACCTTGAGCGGGAAATACGAGCAGATCATCTCCTACGTCGTCTTCGGCTCATGGGCGTTCTACGCCCTGACCGCCCTCTCGGTCGTCGTCCTGCGGAGGAAGATGCCCGACGCGCCGCGGCCGTACAAGGCTTGGGGCTATCCCTACGCGACTCTTCTCCTCGTCGCCGTGACGGGCTGGTTCCTTTATAATACCGTCGTCCATGACACGCGCAACGCCATCATCGGCATCGTCCTTCTCCTGGCCTCGCTTCCGTTTTATGCCTACTGGGCCGGGCGGCGGAAAAAGGCCGGCTCATCATGAACCGTCCTAAAATCGTTTCTTTTCCGTTCCGCGGGATCGGAGGAAAAATCGGCGGTCTTTCCTCTTTATCCTCGCGTTTTGCCATCGCCGGCGTTTTCATGGCCTTGGCTTTCGGATTTTCCATATTTTCGTCCCGGATTTCCGCCCAGACGCCCGTAACGGAAGGCGAGACCCTCATCGGCTATGTCCGGCGATTGAAGAGCCTCGGCCCAAAAGTCCATCTTGAATGGCTTTACTTGGAAGACCGCATCGACCGGCTTCCCGAACAGCAGGCGCTTGTCCGGAGCGGCCGGCCCCTCGAGTTCACGGAAGGATTTCTTTATCACGGACGCGATGGATTGGATGATGCGCTCCTCGACGGGAGCATCCGCGGGACGAGCTATTTGACCCGGGCCCCGCACGTCTGGGCCATCGGCCCGTTCCATGAAGGATCGCAGTCGCCGGCGATTTTCGTCATTCAGGCGCTCGACTTCGACCTGTGGAGGGATTCCGGAAAAGCCGCGTTTGAGGCGGAAATCGATAAAACCGCGGGAATCATGGACCCCTACCCGAAAGTCCTTTCGGAATTCCCCCTCTCCTCGGTCGCGGAAATCTGGACGGATGAAGATACGGGGGACCGGTACGGCCGGCTTCTCAAAACTCCAGACGACGCGCTTTCGTCCGCAGAGCGGCGGCTTAAAGACGCCGTCCGCCCGTGGATCGAAAAAGGCAAAATCGTCGTCTTGCGGGGATTGCGTCATAGCCGTCTCGACCGACTGGTTTTTTATCCGGCCGCTTATGAAGCCGCGGGCCGCTATTTTATGGAGCGGGGACTTATCGACCGAATGCCGAAGTTTCGTTTCCGGATGAACCTCCGAAATTCGCCGGCTCCCCGCCTTTCCTCCGAATTCCCAGAATCTTAATTATTTTTTTCCGTTTTTCTTAATTCCTCGACCGCCCGCTCCAGGACTTCATCGCGCCCCTGGCGGATGCCCGCGATCGTCGGCTTGACCGGAACATCCGGCAGGATCCCGATACGCTGGAGCTGCCGGCCGTCGCCGTGACGGACGTCGATCCCGGTGAAATTGACCATGATCCGGCCCGGCAAAATGGTCCGCGTCACGTCCCCGTTCGCTCCGACGGTCGGACTTCCTATGAAGCGGGCATGCGCGGCGGCTTCCAAAAAGAGGCAGGTGTGTTCGGACTGGCTGATGGCGTCCTCGTTGATGAGGACGACGACGCGGCCCGGATACCGCCATTTTCCGCCGGGCTCGGTCGTCGCTTCCTCCTTGCAAAGATAAGGAGAGTCTAATCCCGCGCCGGCCTGGAGTTCCTGCCTGAGGAACCGGGCCACGACCGTCTTTTTTTCGGCCAGGCGCGGGCCCAGGGACCAGGCCGTTCCCTGCGGATAGCCGCGCATGTCCATGATCAAGGCCGAAGTGTTCTTCACGGCTTCAAACGCCTTATCGATATCCGTAACCTTCAGACGCACCAAATCCATATAACCGTAGCCTTGGGGGAGAACGCCGTAAACCGGCGTCGGTCGTTCGCTCCGAATAAAGCGGAGCGTGCGTCGGGCGGTGATTTCGCTGACCCGGCCTTGGCTGTCCCGGACTCTGATCTTGGCCTGGCTGTTCTCCGCGCCGTTCAGAATGCTCTGATGGATGCGACGCTGCAGGGCTTGAGGGGTCGAAGCGGCGAAGACCCGGCCGAGCCGTTCCCGCCGGGCGCCGATATCCTCGCCGTCCACCGCCAGGACCACGTCGCCCAGGCCGACTTTCGGAATGGATCCATCCTCCGCTTTGGAGACGCGCGTGACGACGGTTTGCTCCTCGATCCATCTGACCTCGATCGGGGGGCAGTGGGTCCCGATGTAGTTCATGACGATCGGGCTGGACACGCCGCAGTGAGAATCGTCGACCCGCGTCACCAGCTCCATCACCCGAAGAGTGTAGTCCAGAGCATCCCGCGCTGCCTGAAGCCGCGGGATGAACTCTTCCAAAGTCTTATCCCAAGGTTGGTCCATCAGCTGTTGATAAGGATAAAAATAATGGATCACATTCCAAAAACGGAACAGGGCCAGCAGCCTGTATTCCTCGGAAGGATAGGACATGTCGGCGTAAGGATTTTCCCGAAGAAACGCGGGGTTGGGCGGAAGGATGGACGCTTTCGGCCGGGAAAAGGAGCCCTTTCCCGAGGCGATATCCATCGCCGCCGTCAGCGCCGGGTCCGACCCCGCCGTTTTTGGCGCGGCGACGACGTCCGGAGCGAAGCCGATCGAACCGTCGGGATTGACGGTTTCGTCCATCCGGATTTGGACGGCGATGCCTTCGGACAAGGCCATTTCGTAAAGCTGCCCGCCCATGTCTTGGCTTCCCCGGCCTTCCTGGACGATGACGGCTTTTCCGCTCGACTGAAGGCCGCTCAGCTCGGCTTCCACGCCGTTGGGCCGGCCGTCGATGACGAAAATCAGCGCCGCTTTTTTGGAGTTCCGCCCTTGAATCGTCGCCGCCTGATCGTAGAAGAATCCGGACGTATATCCGCCGCTGGTGCTGCCGAGCTGAGGCGGGTATCCGGAATGGACGCGATGACGGGTCGAAGGCAAGGCGCATTCACCCTGGAAAAGCGCGGGAAGGCCTTGGAGGAAGGCCTGGCCAAAATAGAAAAGGGCGGTTCCGTCATCGGCCGACGGCGGCCTTTCCTGGCGGCGGAGGTCGAGGACGATCGCATCGGCCTTGGCCGCCTCATTCATGGATCGCCCGAGCTCCGCCACCTTGTCCTGGTCCGCGAACAGAAAATAGTTCTTGACGGTGATGAGGGCGACCGTATTTTTCGGCCAGCGCAGGGTGAGATCACTGACCGAAGACGCGGCCGGACTATCCTTGCTGCCTTCGGCCGCGGATTCCGTGTTTTCCGTCACCGTCCTCGTCACCGGATCCTGGAGAAAAGACAGCATATGGTCCACGGCCTTCCGGTATTCCTCGGCCGTCCCGGCCGCTTTCACTTGGGGGATGGACTGGACGAGGGCCTGGTCCCAGTCGATCGGCTTATAGGCGAGATAAGGATGAAAAAACTTGACGGCTCCCCAGACTTTGGCCAGACCGGCCAATCGTTGGACCTGGAGTCCGTCCGGCTTGGCCGAGTCTTGAAGAACGGCTCCGGCCAGCCCTCCGAAAAAAAGAAGGCCGCTTAAGGTCAAGGCGACGGTCCATTTCATCTTCATGAAAAACCTCCTGATTGCGTTTATATCTATTCCGAGACGCGGCGCTGGGAAAATCATTTTTTCATCTTTTCGACGGCGGAGATCATGCCCTTGACCGAGGGGACTTCGGGATTTTGGGGATCGATCTCGACGAATTTGTTCAGGCATTCGAGCGCGTTGGCGTAATCCCCCTTTTGGACGTAGACCAGGCCGAGTTTGTAGTACGGTTTGGACCAGGCGGGTTTGATCTGGATAGCCAACTGGAAATATTTTATGGCCTCGTCCGCGTGTTGGGTGGAGAAATAGATCTCGCCGACGCTGAAGGCCTCCACTTCATCCTTGGGCGAGATCTCGAGCGCCCGGGCGAAATACTTTTGGGCCGTTTCGAAATCGCTTTTCCGGATGGCCAAATTTCCCAGGCCGGAAAGAGCCCGGACGGCCGATACGTCGTCTTTCTCGGCCTGCGGTTCGGAAGGCAGGGCTTTTTCGAGGACGGCTTTGAATTCCTTCTCGGCCCGGACATTGTCGCCCATCCTCATGGCGGCCGTGGCGATGTTCAGGCGCGCCTGATAGACTTCCGGGAACTTGACCATGAACTCCTCGAAAACCTTGATGGCTTCCTCGTACTTCTCTTCCTTCATCAGGGCGCTGCCCTTTTCGAAGGATTCGCGTCCCGCGGAACTCGGCCGATCCGCTTCGCTCTCCGCTTTCTTCTTCAAAACCAATTCCACCGGTTCGTTCGCTGTCAATTGCTTGACCTGCACGACCTTGCCGGCGAGAGCGAAGCCTTCCTTGGAGGCCGTGAACTGCCACTGGCCCGTTCCGAAACCGATAATGACGAAATGTCCTTTCTTGTCGGTTTTCCCCTCGAGTTTCGTCTTGGCGTCGGCGCTTTGGGCCACAACCAGGACGCCCTCGATCGGGGCTCCTCCGTCGTCCATGATCGTTCCGCTCACGCGGCCCCGGCCGAAGTTTTCCTGGGCGGGAACGGTTGCCGAAAGTGCGATCAGGATCAAGCCGAGGCCGATAAGCCATTTTCTGTTCAAGGACGCTTCTTTGAATGTCGTATCCATAAGGATCTCCTTATTAAATAATAAGGTATTCACGGATTCCATGGCGATTTCAACCCATCGATTCTTTCCGGATCTCAGTCTGATTATTGTTCATAGCCGGGAGCGGAGTGCTGGATAAGGGGAAATAGCGGAATTTCCGTTGAACTCGAGAATGGAGAGCGTTGCCGACACGGCCGTCGCTTGTATGGGATCAGCCCAGACTCTCGCTCAGGACCCGGATCCAATTGCCGCCTATGATCTTCTCGATTTCGACCGCCCGGCGGCCCTTTTTCTCCAGGGCCGCCTGAATCGTGAAAAATCTCCGGACATTATTCAATTCCGGAATGACGCAATGTTGGGGAGGCGCGTCGAACCCGAGAATGCCCTCTTTGGCCCGCGCGCTCCACCACGGAAGATACCCTTGGACGGCCCGGGCGTTGTCGATGGGAACGCCGGGTTTCTCCACGAGGCCGGCGATCGTATAATCGTTGGAAATTCCGACCGCCTCGATTCCGCCGACGCGGATGACATGGTCCAATTGCCGGATGTAAGAATCCACGGTCGGCACCGGATCCGTGGTCAGCCAGAAGCTCATGGAAAAAATCCCGACGACGCCCCCGGAGTCGGCGACGCCCTTGATCACGGAATCGGGCGCGCAGCGGGCATTGTTGACGATGGCGCGGCAGGCCGTATGGGTGATGATGACGGGTTTTTTGCTGGCCTTGAGAACGTCGTTGGACATGATCTCATTCCCATGAGAAAGATCGGGAATGACGCCCAGGGAATTCATCTTCTCGACGCTTTGATGGCCCAGTTTCGTCAAGCCTTTCCAATCGCGCACCAGCGACCCGCCGCCGAAGGGATTGGTGGCGTGGTGGGTGATCTGGCAGATGCGCAGGCCGAGTTCATAGAACGTATCCATGTCGTCGAGACTCTCCGCCATCGGTTCCATGCTTTGAAATTGAAAAAAGACGGCCGTCTTTCCGCCGGATTTTTCCTTCCCGATCTGGCTGCCGCGCGTCGCCAGAAAAAGCGGCGAACCGTCCCCGCCGATGCTGTGGCGGGCCGCCGTGATCGATTTCAAGCAAGCCCGAAAGGGCCGAACGAATTGACCGTTGATCGTTTCGACCGATGAGACGTCCAGAATAAGGCCGGACAGGCCGGACTTGGCGACGTCGGCGGAATCGTCGCTCAGAAATGTCATGCCGTCGAAATAAAGAGGATGATCGCGTCCCGGGTTCGACGTCGCCGGGTTCGACCCTTGTTTGTTCGAGGCCAGGGCTCGAATTCCGCCCATCGGGAGGGCGGCGCCGGAGGCGAGGGCGCTCTTTTTCAGGAAATCTCTTCTGACCATGCTTTCCTCCTCGGGCGGCCCTTTCAGGCCAAAAGGCTTCGCCCCCGGCCGTGACTCCGGGTGGTCGTTCGTCCTTCGGCGGCCGCCGGAATTTCCGATGGGTCTTCGGATCGTTAAGCATTCGCGGAGAACGATCACGATCTATGTATATACACCAAAACGAATCAGTCGTTCAATATTTAATTATAAAAATATTTATATACATAATTTGTAACGCGCATAAAATCGAGTCTGATAAAGCCGGCATGAAAATCACCTTGTTCTTCGGATCAAGGAACGGTATTTTCGTCTTCTTACGAGAGAGCCGATGAAATCCCGGCGTCGGCGGATTTTTCCCGTCATCTTTCGAATTCAAGTAATCTTCGATTCGCATCCGCGTTTTCTCCCGTGGAATAATCGCGCCGCTCGCATTCGGTGTTTTTTGCGCTTGCGCCGATCTAAGGGGTATGAAATTTCACCTCCTGGCGATTCCCAAAAAATCGCTTGACATTAATATCTAGTATATATAATTTATTATCGATTTATTTATATATATCAATATTAAGGAGTTGTAAGGAGAAAACATGAAGATTCAGAAAGGGTTGTATCTCTCCCTGGCCTTCCTTTTTCTTCTCGCTCCGGTCCTCGCAAACGCTCAGGCCAATACGGGCACTCTTGCGGGAACGGTGTTGGAAGAGGGAGGGCAGCCTTTGCCGGGCGCCGAGGTGACGATCTCGAGCCCCGCCCTCATCTCACCCCAACTCTCGCGCATCACCAACGAGAAGGGGCTTTTTAGGTTTCCCTATCTGCCCCCGGGGATTTACACCTTGACCGCCAAGCTAGCTGGGTTCACGACGTACAAGACCGACAATATCTCGATCCTGCTGAACATGACCACGGAAATCAAGGTCTCCATGAAGGCCTCCAAGCTCGAGACCGAAGTCGTGGTCGTCAGCACGGCGCCGGTCGTGGCCGTGGAAAACACGAAGCTTGCGACGAACATCGACGCCGCCGAGCTCAAGAACCTTCCGGTTTCGCGGAGCGTCTCCGCCGCTTTCGCCCTGGCTCCGGGCGTCCTGGGCGGAGCCCTTTACAACGCCGGAACGAGGGAAAATGCCTGGAACATGGACGGCGTTCAGGTGACCGACCCGGGCAGCGGAAGCGGCATGAGCGCTTCGCAATCGATGGACGCTTATGAAGAAGTCCAAATCGAAACGAGCGGACATCCGGCCGAGTTCGGCAACGCCGGAGGCGCCGTGATCAACGTCATCACCAAGTCCGGCGGGAATACCTTCAGCGGCGAAGGCAGCGTCTATTTCAGCAATTCGCATCTTCAGGCGCTGAACATCAGCGGAACCCCGGTCAAAGTGCCGACGACCCAGACTCTCTATTCCTACGGGCTCAATTTCAGTCTCGGCGGCCCGATCATCAAGGACAAGCTCTGGTTCTTTGTGAGCTCCGGATATACGCCGGCCAGCATTACGATGGACGGCTTCCCCGATGATATCAACACTTGGACGGTCAATCCGATCATTAAATTGACGTTTCAGCCCGCGCTCAACCATCGCATTTCCCTGAGCTTCAACTACAACGAATCAAGAAATCCCTATTTTTACGCCAGCCGCTATACTACTCCCGACGCCTGCTACGATACGACGATGCAGGCGTTCGCCTACAATTTGAATTGGCTATGGACGATTTCTCCGGACACGATCCTAGAAGTTCGCGGCTTCATACTTCGCCGGCCGACCAATTATCTGTCCCGCACCGATAGCGTCTCCTACTATGATTATGCGACCGGAATTTCGAGCGGGAGCACCAACGATTGTCTCCAGGAAAGGTTGCGCTATCAGTCCAACGCCACGGTGACCCAGTATGTCGACAACTTCGCGGGAACGCACGAAATCAAGGCCGGATTCGAGTACGAACGCGGAGAATCCCGGAACGCCCAAAACGTTTTCCCCGACCAGTACGGCATGTACGCCTATGACCTTTGGAATGGATATCCCCTTTATGCCTACGCCTGCGTGCCCGCTCGGACGGACTTCCAGATCGATCCCTACAATCAATTCGCCGGATTCGTTCAGGACAGCTGGAAGATCAACAAATACGTTGTGGCCAATATCGGATTGCGCTACAACTACGTCCATATGTACCATCCGCCGCAGATGGAACAGAAAGTCTCGGTCCCGCTGATGGATTGGAAGAATTTGGAGCCTCGCTTGGCCCTGGGGATCGATCCTTTCGGCGACGGAAAAACCGGGATCAAGCTGAGCTATTCGCAATACTCGGAGATGATGTGGACTTGGTTCTACAGCTTGAATCCCAATCAGGCCACCTACTACATGTACGAAGTCTTGGCGCCAGGCATGTTCAATCTTGTCAACGTATCGCAGGCCGCGGCGTTCATCCTCGATCCCAATCTGAAGCGGCCCTACGTGGATGAATTCGTCCTTTCCCTCGACCGGGCCCTGACCAAAGAGATCGATTTTAAAGCCAGCTACATCAATCGGAAAGTGAAAGATACCGTGACGACGGCGGATATCACCACGCCCCCGGACCTGTATAACGCCATCCAGATCATGAATCCGCTATCCGGCCAGCCGATGACGGTCTATCAGCTCCAACCGGGAGCGGGTTTTTCGCCGGTGACCTACTACGGCAACGATCCGAGAGCCAGGAACGATTATCAGGGCCTCATTCTGGAAATGGATAAAAAGTTCTCCAACAATTACTCTTTCCGACTCTCCTATGAGTACAACAAGATGCAGGCGACGGCCGCGTCAACGAGCAGCATGATGGGCTTCGGCAGCTGGAACAACCCCAATTCATCCCTTTACAATTACGGACTGACGAACAATACGATGCACATCATCAAGTTCCAGGGAATCTGGACCGCGCCGTTCGGCATCGTTCTGGGCGTCAATTACTTGGGGCATTCCGGGTATCAATACGCGGCGTATTTCAATTACAACATGGGCGGGGCCCAGGGCATCGTCCAATTCCCCGCCGAAGCCCCCGATAGCCGCAGATTGCCGTTCCTCCACTCGCTCGACCTCAAGATCGACAAGGACTTCACCATCAATAAGACGAAGCTGAGCCTGTTCGCTGATATCTACAACGTGCTGAACCTCCGCGCCACGACGAGCATCAATGCTAATTATAATTCCAAGTTGTTCGGAATGGTCACCGGAATTCAGACGGCGTCGCTGGCCCAATTAGGAGTTCGATACCAGTTCTGATTGAGGGTCCGGACGATTCTTTTCGCGGAGGCGGCACGCCCAGTGTGCCGCCTCTTTTCTTTTCGAGGAACGGTCAGGCGAGTGATTTTCTCTGAGTTGCTCTTCGCCCGTTCCGTTCGATGTCCGGATTCGCGGTTTCCGTGGCGAAAGCCTATCATCCGACGAGGGCCGGGCCTTTGCGGCGGACGCGGCCCCGCGGCCAAAATCAAGGGGCGATGCTGCAGTCGAGGAACGCGCTTGAATTTCGAAGCGTGAAGCCTCAAACTGCGAAGAAGGAGGCCCCCGAGCATGTTTGAGAAAAAACGAAAAACGTCCTTTCCGCGACGGTTGCGGATGGAGATAGGAATCGCCCTGCTTCTGGCCGCCTCTGTTGCGGCGGCCGGGAGCGGCCCCGGGCAGAGCGCGACATTAGCTCCGTACTATCAAAAATGGCTGGACGAAGAGGTGGTCTATATCATCACGCCGGTTGAACGCGAAGTTTTCTTGAGGCTCCAGAACGACCGCGAACGGAATTTATTTATCGAGGCCTTCTGGCGACACCGCGAATCGGCCGGAGAGGAAAGCAAAAATTCGTTCCGGACCGAGCATTACAGGAGGATCGCCTACGCCAATCGCGTTTACGGCCGCAGTTCGACCCTGCCCGGCTGGAAAACGGACCGCGGCCGCATCTCTATCATCCTCGGCGAACCCATGAGCATCCAGAGATACGACATGGATACGGGACTCTATCCGACCGAAGTCTGGTTCTACCAGAACAAGGAAAGCCTGGGCCTTCCGACGGGATTCAATCTCATTTTTTTTCAAGGGAGGGGGTCGAGCGATTACAGGCTGTACAATCCCATCCAAGACGGGCCCCAAGCCTTGATGACCACTTATCTCGATAACGCGGCCGATTATACGCTCGCTTACCAAGTCCTTCAGCAAATTTCGCCTGATCTGGCCTCGGTTTCGATGTCCCCCATTCCCGGGGACTCTTCGTCTTTCGCCGGACGGCCGTCGCTCTCCTTCGATATTTTATTGAAGAATATCGAAGAATCTCCCCGCAAACGGGTCGATGGAATCTATGCCCGCAAATTTCTCGAGTTCAAGGACATCGTCGACGTGGAGTACTCAGCGAATTTTCTGGACAGCGATGCCCTGGTCGCGGTCTTGAAGGACCCCGCCGGCACGTATTTCGTCCACTATGCCGTCGAGCCCGCGCGCATGTCCATCGAACAAGCCGGGGACAAATACATCGCGGTATTGAAAATCAACGGGACCGTGACCGATTCCGGCGGCCGGAGGATCTACCAATTCGACAAGACCGCCCCCGTCTCCATTTCCGCCGCGCAGTTGAAGGACATCGGCCAAACGAAGTTCGACTTCCATGACATGTTCCCGCTCATCCCGGGGACCTATAAAATTTCGATCCTGGTCAAAAACGAAACGTCCAAGGAGTTTACGACGCTCGACCGGACGATAGTGATTCCGGGGGGAACGCCCAGCCTGCAGATGACTTCGCCCATCCTGGCCTACAAAATCGTCCGGACCGAGGACGCGCTCAAACGGCTGAGGCCGTTCCGCCTCGGCCCCGTCCAACTCTACGCCCAACCCAATCGGGACTTCGCCCGCGCGGAAACCATGGCCGTAGCCTTCCAGCTCTTCGGACTGACCCAATCGCAGCGCGAATCGGCGCGGATCAAGTTCGTTGTTCTGAAGGACGGCCAGGTTTTCCTGACCAAAGAAAGGGGGATCGCCGAGTACGCGGCCTTTCCCGACATCCTCGAGGAATTTCCCTTGGCCGAGTTCGTCCCCGCTTATTATGCCCTCAACGTATCCTGCGTCATCGGCGGCCGGGACATCCTTACGGCCAAGGAAGATTTCGACGTTTCTTCTCAGAATGGCCTGCCACGGCCCTGGTTCTATTCCAAGGCCGTGCCCGAATCCTCCGATCCCATATATGCCCCGCTCATCGGCGGCCAGCTTTTCAACTCGGGGCGCTACGCGGAAGCCAAGGAATTCCTGGAAAAAAACTATCGGCGGAAACCGGATTCTCCGGACGCCGCTTTGGCCTTGGCCCGAGTTTATAGGGCCATGAACGAAGATGCCGGCATCCCGGCTATTTTGGACCCTTTCCTGCGTCCGCCGCAGCCGCCCAATTACGAGATTTTTGTTTTAGCCGCCGCGTCCCGTCTGAATCTGGGCCAGGCCCCCGAGGCGCTGGCCTTATCAGACCGGGCGATCGCCCAGTTCGGAACCAACGCCGAACTGCTGAATCAAGTCGGCGACGACCACGCGGCGTTGAACCAACCCGCGGAGGCCTTGGCCGCTTGGGAGCAATCGCTCAAGATCAATCCCGACCAACCGGATCTCCGGAAGAAAATCAAAGCTCTGAAAGAGAAGATGAAGATGCCGGAGCGGTAAGCCTTTATAACGAGAGGCCGACTTTATCGACTATCCAAATTCCTTTTGCCGGGTTCCCCGGCCCCCTGGATTTTCCGGCGCCATCCCAAAACGGCAAACGGTTTTTTCAATTTTACGATTTGCAATTTAGTCCCGATATTTTTAAGATAATGCTGCTTTTATTGCGGCGCTATTGGGTGGAAACGCGTTCGAAGATGAGGGACCTCCGATTCACGCCTCCACGCGGCAGCGAGGCCGATTTTCAGAAAGCCACCGAGCGTGTGTATCGGGGAGGAAAAGACGGCTCTCGCATTCGTGTCACGGTGCTCGAATAAAAGATTGAGCAGGACCTCATTCCTTAAAAATGGTCCAGTCATAACGTGCGTTTTCTGGCAAATGAACCGCACCCCATTCCTATTCCCCTGCTAAAACCCCGCCCTGGACGTTCCTGAAAACTCTCGGGCGCATTCCGGGCAACCATCTTTAGGGTGCTAGGAGCCTGTCGGAAAACCTAGATTTTTCATAGCACGTCCAGGCTCGGGTATGGTAATAAGGATGACCCGCACCCATTTAGTGTACCACCTGTGAAGTGAAAAATCTCGGCTCCAAAACCTATGTAGCCGGCGGCCAGGACTGTCTTTCTCACCGTCTTCAGGTATTGCCGTGGCAAAAAACCGCCTCCTAGGGCCGCTGGACGCGATTCTGGGCCATTCGAGGGCCGGGATTGGGCTAAAGCGGTACGGAAGCAAGACTGATGGATCCCCACTCCGCCGTCTCCCCCGATCTGGGCAAAGTGACCAACCCAACCAGATGATCGGTTCGGCAAACGTCGGACGCGCCTTCGCCAGACGCGTCGAGACAGGAACGCCGACGGCGCACCCATTGAGGTCCTAGGCACCGACATGCGGCTTTCGTTCCTGCCACCCGAGTTTCGCGGGTCAGCCGAAAAGACATTATAAGGCCAAAAAGCAGTCCGCAGGAGTCCCGTGCTAAACCGGATTATTATCCAATAAGCCAGATTATTATATTATTTAATAAGTTGGATTAAACCATTTAGGGGGGAGAAAAACCTAGCCTGTCTTGAGTTCGTTGTAGATCCGTAACGCCTCCGATAGGGCCGCGATGAGGTCAGGGATAACGCTGAGCTTGACGGTCAGGCCCTTCTTCGTGGGCTTTTCCGGGGCGTTCTCTTCGCCTGAAAGGGATTTTGTCCAGATGCGTACGTCCACAAGGTCGTAGCCTCGGTATTCGGTCAATTGGACTCGAATTTCCTCTTGCGCGTTCTTTACGATGGTGGCGATGTCTTTTTGCATGCTTCTCTCCTCTCCTTTCAGGGACAGGTTGCATGAAGGGGATAAGTTTTGTCCGGTCACTGTCTTTATACCCTTCTATACTCTTCGAAAGGGGATATACTCTTCTGAAGGGAATAGAAGAGTATAGAAGAGTATAAATAATATAGACGCTACTCTTCAGCATTTCTTTCTACTTTTAGTCGCCTGAGATGCATCCCAATGCTCCGGCAGCCATAGAACCCATTTTTCCTCTTTCGAATCCGACCCGAATCTCCCTCCGATCTTCTCGGCATGAATGTTTCGTTTTTTTCTGGCGTACTTGTATGGTCCCTCGCTGATACCCATTGACTCAGCCAGGGCCCAGATCTCATCGGCTGGTCTGGGGCCATTCTTGAGTTCATTATTAAACAAACGGATGGCTTTGGTGGTCATGGATTCTGTCAATCTATCGGGGTTGAAGAGGGCTTCAACGTCGATGTCGACTTCCTCGGCTTCAAACTCAACCCTGCCGGCACGGAGAGAGAGGTCGGGTGAGGCTTCGTCATGGACAGGGGTGTCGATGATGTTGAAGGCGAGGGTTTTCCAGTTAACATAAATATTGGATTTGAGCATGGACAAGAAGCGGCGTTTTCCATCTGGGTCGTCCTTGTCTTTGGCGATTCCAAGGGCAACCCGGGAAGCGTCGACCCATTGGTGAGAGCCGGCCGCCTTCGCCTGAGCTGAAGAGGCCGTGCCTTTCGCGACATGGATGACCCCGATAAGGGCTATTTTTTCCCGTTCGGCGAAGTCGGATAGACTGTCAAGGAGCTGGCGGACCGGCTTGGCCCTACTGTCATCTATCCTTTCGTTGACGTGGCTGATGATCGGGTCGACGATGACAGCACGGACATCTCCAAGGTCAGCTTGATATTTTGACAAGGCAGACAGGTGCTGCCCGATGTCGAGTATATGTAGCTCATCAGGTCTGCTATCCACCGAGACGAGGACGTTTCGGATGTAGATGATTTTTTTCAAGTCTCCCCGGCAGGCAATGGCTCTGGGCCGAAAAACCTCTTCGGGTTGGTTCTCCGCGGTGATGTAGATGACCGAGCCGGCCGGAATGAGGGCTTTTGTCGCTCCCGGGAGCGGTTCACCGCGGGATACTCTGCACGCCACTTCAGTGAGAAACGTAGATTTGCCGCCGCCTCCGCCCCCCACAATCAATGTGAACATTCCCATTGGAATTCGGTCCTGCATAAGATAAAAGGTTTCGCGACTTGTAACGTCGCTGAGTGGTCGAGCGATGAGCTCGATGGTCTTCTCTCGCTTTGCAGGAGTGTTTGGTGTGGCCGTTCTTTCGCTAGAAGCCGTTGGTGGCTTCAAAGCCGGGTCGATTGTGGTTTCCTGTATCCCTTCGAGCCCCTTGATCTTTTTTATTGCCTCGGCGATAGTGAACCCTTTGATCGTTACATAGTAGTCGATGATCGTTCCGGAGAAGCCCGCGCGGCCCTGATTGTGCCAGTCAAACCAATACCAATGGCCGTCGGTGTGGAGTTTGACCTCGAAACTCGGGACTTTCTCTCCGTGAACCGGGCAAAGGCACAAGCCTTTATAATCGAATACGAGCCCTTCGAAATGGGTCAGGTGCCGCCGGAGATCGAGTTCTTTGAGCTTGGCCAAGGCAGGGTCGGGTGTTGAATCGTAGACTGGCAGCAGCGCGACTTCTGCCGAAGGGACGAGCAAGGCTATGAGATCTTGAGGGGCTCGGTCCCTATCAGTCGCCGGAACGATCCACTCGTATACACCGCGGCGTGTCAGACTGGGCGGGGCGATTACGTAGCTGCCGTCGTTTTTGACGTCGAGGCCGGGTAAAATGCCGTTCCCGGTTTTCAGGTCCGAGGTATAACGGAACCAGTAGTGCCGTCCCCCCCGCGGCGTAAGGACGATGGGGCACAAGAAAGAGTCGGGGAGCGTCGCTTCGACTTTGGCGATAGCCTCGTCGGAGTCGCAGTCGACGACTGTGAGGTTGGAAATTTTGCCGCACACGATGCCGATATTGCCGCCGGGCCACTTTGTCCACCATGCTCGAAGTTCGGCCTCGTCAGCCCGGCGATTCTGAGACTCTTTCCAGACGATGAGCGGCTTCTTATCGTCCCCGACAGGGATGATACTGAATTCCCTCTGAAGGTAGTCTAGAACTGCTTCAAATCGCGTGCTTTGAGCAAATGTCTGGTCCGGCACTTGATCTCCTTGTGTTCAGAGAGGGCCGCCCGCGGTCAAACGGACGGCCCTCACTGGTCAGGTTAGAAAGGGACTGAATCGTCTACGTCAGTAGCGACATTGGGATGTGTCGACACGGATGGGGCGGCATTGTACCGTGAGATCGACAACACCTCGTTGACGAGCCTGCCGTCCTTCGAGGTCCGCTGGCCGATCCGGATCATGACTTTTCGGCCGTTGTAGGAGCCCGGCGGTGGTTGGATGTTTCCACTGTCGAGGCGGCTGCCGCCGATAGCCAATAAGAAGTCCGCATACCGGGGTGATCGCGGATTGAAGTACCAACTGAACGCAAACGACTCTCTCTGGCCATCAATCAATGTAAGGGGCAGGGCTAAGAAAATTTTGTTCGGATCGAACGTGCTTTGCTTCTCTTGAATCTCCCCGTTCACCTCGGCGATATAATCGCCCATCGGGACCAGACTAGGTTGAAAGTTCGGAAGAGTTTTCATCATGTTCTCCTTGATATAAATTTTGTTGAACTCGCAAGAGCCAACATTCTATTCATGGCGATAATTCTTCCCTTCTTGCTTGTCGCGGAATTGTCCGGGAGCGTTGCCGAGGGCTTCTAGGAGTTCGTCTAGAGCCTGGCGGTCCACCCGTACTCCGATACCGGCGCACTTGGCTGCAGGGATTTGTCGCCGGGCTATACCCCGATAGACCGATTTCGGAGCAATCCCTAGGTATTCGGCGGCATCTCGGACCCGGAGCCACCGCCTGTTGAATCTGGTATCGGGGTCTTTTTCGTTCATTTAATATTTCCGGGTACAGAATAACCGCAATGTCCCCCGGAAATCAGGTGTTTAAATGAAGAAAAATACCCTTTATTTCACACCAATCGCAGAATAAGAAGGGTGCGGACCCAAGAGAAATGTCTTGTCTGGGAATTGAATTAAGGGAAGTCTTAACGACTCACTCCGAGGACCCATATAAGCTAAATCCTTTACTGTATCGGTATATCGTACTCCGTCGGGTTGAAAGAAGATGCCATCTAATGGGCCTTCCACTCGGACTGATATCCTGTCATAAATAGCCTGCCAATCCTTCTTATTTCGATAATATCGAATCTTGTAATCATCTAAATCAAGATTAGGCAAGCCTGTCTTCATATCGACCGGCCCAGGATCGAAGGGGCGATAAAATTGGTATCCCTTAAGCTTGCTCCAATAAAACCCGAGTACTCTTTCGATGAATTGCCAGTACGTAATCCCCATTTTCTTATGAGGACGGTGGCGGCAGATGTGCTCGGCCAAGATCGAGACTATAAGGGTCAGTTCATTACGGGCTCTCCCGCGTCGCCGGGGAGATTTAATATAACGGAGCACGGCAATTAAAGAGTCTCGGTTCTTCAACAGGAACTTGTATAAATGGAGTTCGGTATCAGAAATGTCATAGCCTTTTCCGATAACAAGACGCTCGTACCTACGCGCTATCTTGAGGTCCATTCTTCGTAGTTTCTCGTTGTCCTCGATGAGGTCAGCCAAATCAATTGTGGGAATATTTAGGATGAGCTTTCGCGGGATCAAAGTGACACGTCCATTGTCTATGTAGTACGACGCAAATGCGAGCTCGGCGATAATCCTACCGAACGAATAGAGGCTAAGGCCATAGCGGCTTCGGAGTTCATCGTCGAGCGCGGGGTTAATGAAGGCGGAGGGCAGAGACAGTATCTGCTTTTTGCCTCTTGATGGGCCCGTTCTTGCAGCCATCGAAGTGATTCTCACATATGATCCCCCAGAGGGTCAAGGCTCGGAAAATCGATGGCCGTTTTTTTGGCAGATTTTGGGCGAAAATGGAGGATTGTGGACGAAACGTGAGGACTTGACCTGTGCAGCCGGTTCTCCGATTATAAGGCCCCAACTTATTGAATTATCTTGGTTATATGGGGTGGCGGGAGGATGTGGGAATCGAACCCACCCGGCCCCTTCGTCAGAGACCATACCGTATTTATAATCCGAACCGGACATGATATAGTCGGGTCTTGTTCGTTATCACGAGAATCAATCTCAGGAGGCCTTCATGAAAAGGTGGTTGATCGCGCTGCTGGCCCTGGCCTTGATCGTTCCGGCCGTCGCCCAGAACAAGCCGCAAAAGGAAGAACCGGCCAAGGCGCAGGTCGCCCCGGCCAAAACCGAGGCTCCTCCGGCCAAGCCGGCCGAAGGCGAACCCAAGCCCTACGACAAGGTCGTCACGCCCGAGTTCAAGACCCAAATCGGCGTTTTCAAAGCCCACACGTCCAAGGGCAAGTTCCTTCTGGAAATCCCCCCGGCCGAGCTGGGCCGGGATTTCTTGCTCGTCGTCCGGATCGAAAAGAGCCCCAGCGCCGCCAGCTATCCCGGCCAGAGCGTCGAGGATCTCGTGGTCCGCTGGGAACAGCGGGAGAACAAGGTCCTTCTGCGGGCCGTTTCCTACGCCAACATCGCCGATCCGAACGATCCGATCAAGAAAGCGGTTGACGCCATGAATACGGCCACAATCATGATGGCCTTCCCCGTCGAAGCCTTGGCCGCGGACGGTTCCCCGGTCATCGACGCCGCCAAGTTCTTCACCTCCGACGTGAATGAGATCCCGGTCAAGAAGACGCTGGGCGCCCAGGCCATCGACGCGTCCCGTTCCTTCTTCGACAAGGTCCGCGTTTATCCGATCAACATGAACGTCGCTGCGACCCAGACCTTCAATCCCAAGCCGCCGACGCCGCCGCCCGGCTTCCCGCCCCAGTACATCGATTACCTGCCCCAGCCGCCGAGCCCGACGGCGGTGGTCACGTATTCGTTCGTCAAGCTTCCCGAGAAGCCCATGATGGGACGCCTGATGGACTCCCGGGTAGGCTATTTCACTCATGGCCATACAGACTACAGCCGGCCGGAGCACGAAACCACGGTCCGCGAATACATCGCCCGCTGGCGCCTGGAAAAGAAGGATCCCGCCGCGGCCAAGAGCGAGCCGGTCAAGCCCATCGTCTTCTACGTCGACCCGGCCACGCCCAAGAAATGGGTCCCCTTTGTTAAAAAAGGCATCGAGGCCTGGCGGCCCGCGTTCGAGGAGGCCGGCTTCCTCAAGGCCATCGTGGCCAAGGACGCACCGACGCCCCAAGAAGACCCCGACTGGACGGCCGACGACGCCCGCTATTCCGTGATCCGTTGGGTGCCGTCGACGACGGCCAACGCCATGGGTCCGCACGTCTCCGATCCACGGAGCGGCGAGATCCTGAGCGCCGACATCGAGATCTACCACAACGTCCAGCAATTGGCCCGGGACTGGTATTGGACGCAGGTCGCCCCCCTCGATCCGCGGGTCAGGACCATGCCCATTCCCGATGAAGTCATGGGCGACATCCTGGTCTTCATCGTGGCCCATGAAGTCGGGCATTCGCTCGGCCTGCCCCACAACTTCAAGGCCAGCGCGCTCTACCCCATCGAGAAGATCAGAGACAAGAACTGGGTCAAGAAGAACGGCCACGTCCCCTCCCTGATGGACTACAGCCGGTTCAATTACGTGGCCCAGCCGGAGGACGGCATCGACCCCAAGGACCTCATCCCCAAGATCGGCCCCTACGACATCTTCAGCATCAAGTGGGGCTATACCCCGATCCCGTCGGCCAAGACGCCGGACGAGGAAAAGCCCGCCCTCAACGCCATGTGCAAGGTGCAGGAGACGACGCCGTGGCTGCGTTTCAGCACGGCCGGCGCGCGCGGCACGGACCCAGGCGAAGAGACCGAGGCCGTCGGCGACATCGATCCGGTGCAGGCCACGACCCTCGGATACAAAAACCTCAAGCGCGTCGTGGCCATGCTGCCCGGCGCGGTCCTCAAACCCGGCGAGGACTACGAGCAGTTCGAACATATGTACGACGCGATCTGGAGCCAAGCGCGCCTGGAAATGGGCCATGTGGCCAACCTCATCGGCGGCTACGACAGCGAGCCCAAGGTCGGCCCCGCGGCCGGCGGGCGCTTCACGCCCGTCAGCAAGGCCCGCCAGCAGGAAGCCGTCAAGTTTCTGAACGAGAACATCTTCAAGACGCCCGATTGGCTCTTCCCCGCGGACATCCTGCGGAAGATCGAGCCGACCAGCGGCCAGGCCCGCGTCCTCGGCCTGCAGCAGGGCGCCCTGGGCGGCATCCTCCGGTCCGACCGGCTGCTCCGCCTCGAGGAGCACGAGGCCATCCTCGGCGACAAGGCCTACACATCGACCCAATTGCTGGGCGATCTTCACGCGGGGATCTTCTCCGAGCTGGCGGCGGCGCCGGAAACCATGAAGATCGATCCGTATCGCCGCAACCTCCAGCGGGCCTTCGTGGACATTCTCGCAAGCCGGCTCGCACCGGCCCCGGCCTCGGGCACGCCGCCGACCATGGGTGCCGCGCCGGCGGTCAAGGACGACACCAGGGCCGCCTTCCGCGCAGAATTGACGGCCATCCAAAGCGTCCTCACCGCCAAGTCCGCCTCCGTCGCCGATACGGTGACGAAAAACCACCTGATGGATCTGAACGCGCAGATCACCCAGATTCTGGAGTCCAAAAAATAGGTTTTTCTTTGAGGCCTCGGCCGGCTTGGGTTCTAGGTTTTTTGGCTGTCGTTTCTTGCCTGGCGGTTTCGGCCGAGCAGGCGGCTGAAGCGCGCCATCGGGGACCGGCCGGAAATTCCGGCCCAAAGCGGCTCGTTTCTTTGGCCGAGCTGGTCGGGCGGAACGATCCGCTGGCCGCCCAAGACCTCCAATTCGACGCTCGGTTCGCCGCCGACGCGCTGGCTTACAAAGCCTCGGGCGACCGGCGAATCCTCGAGGAATTGGCGAACTCGCCGGCGGCCGGGCATCTTCTGAATCACGCCCGCAATTTCGATTACGACGTGCCCAAGGATTCGACCGCGGACCTGGTCCGTTTTCTCATGAAGCCGGGAAATTCAGATGGACATTTGGCCGACGTAGGCCGGCGAAGCCTGGATTTTTTCACGGGCCCGTTGCTCGATGACCCCCGTTGGGTCGGAGACGTCCTTCGATATCTTCCCGACGGCTTTCGTTTCAAAAGCCGCCTGTTTCTCACCTACGGGTACGATATCGGCGTCGCTTTTCCCCCGAACGCCTCCTTGAACGGCGTATCCACGCATTTCGACGGGCACCCTCGAGAGATCCTCTACTACGCGATCCACGAGCTGCATCACGTCGGATTCATGATGCTCCGTCCGCCCCCCCGCTTGGCCGACATGAAGACGCGCGGGGACGTCCTCAAGGCCGTCGAATATTTGACTCAATTGGAAGGCCTGGCCGTCTGGGCCGCCTACGAACGAAGGAGAAACGAGGGAGCGCTTTCGGAAGACGGCGACTATGCCGCCTTGGCGGACGAAGAACGAATGCGGAAGGATGAAGCGCTGTATTGGGGGTATTTCGAGTCCCTGAAAAAAAACCCTTCCGAACCGGCCGACGGCGAGGCCCGGGCCGCGCTCGAACGCCTGTCCGGCGGGGAGCGTCTTTGGTACCGGGTCGGGGCCCGAATGGCCGCCCGGATCGAACAAACTCTCGGCCGGGCCGCCCTCGTCGCTTTGATAGGGAAAGATCCCGGGCGCTTTTTCCAAGCCTATCGAAGCGTCGCGAAAAGCGGCCCGTTCATCCGGTCTTCAAGTTTTCGATGACCGCCGAAAAAGAATGCTTTTTCATTCCGCGGCTCCACTTCGGATTATAATCAGGTCGATCATCGGCCGGAGAGAACACCATGAACAAAGGCGGATTTTCCTGGAAGCGATTCGTCGGCATCTCGGCGGCCAAGTCCAGAATATCCCGGTCCATCGGAATTCCTCTGACCAAGAGCGGCCGGGAAAGGAAAATCGGCAGGATGGTCACGGGCGGAGGGTGCCTCGTCCTGGTGATCATCGGGGGCTTAGCCCCCATCGGGTTCGTACTTTATCTGGTCCTCAAATAGGACCCGAGATGATCCTACCGGTCTTCTCGGGAGCAGCCGAAAGGCCTTTGATCGAAGCCTGATCCCGCAAGCAGGAAATCGTGTTATGATCGGCGCCGCGGGAACGGATCCGGAGGATTTTCCATGGAAAAAATCAAAACGATCGCCCTGGTAGCCCACGACAATCGAAAACCCGACCTCGGAGAATGGCTCGAGTTCAACTACCGGACCTTGGTCCGGCATCGCTTGGTCTGCACGGGGACCACGGGCCGCTTGGTCGAGGAAATCATCAGCCGAAAATTCGAAAGCGACCATATCAAGAAGGAGACGTTTGAAATCACCAAATTGAAGTCGGGGCCGCTCGGAGGGGATCAGCAGCTCGGGGGGATGATTGCCGAGGGTCGAATCGATTTCGTCATTTTCTTTTGGGACCCCATGGAACCGCATCCGCATGATGTGGATGTCAAGGCGCTTCTTCGAATCGCCGTGGTCTACAACATCCCCATCGCCTGCAATCGTTCGACCGCGGATTTCATGATTTCTTCCCCTCTCATGAGTGAGGAATATCACCCCGTCGTCAAGGACTATAACGACTACATCCGGCGCAAAATATAAGGTCCGCCGCTTCGCGGTCTCGCGGATGAGGGGCAGGTTCGATTTGACGTCCCGATTTCATTCCGATGAGGATGATCTCATGGCGACCAATAGTCCTCAATCTTTCATGAAGCGCGTTTTCCTCGGGCCGGCCGGCATTCGTTCCGGCTGGCGGCTGCTTATTTTCAACGCCGTTCTTTTTGCGCTTACCGCAGCGACGGCCATGATCACCCGCCTGATCATGGGGACCGCAGAGCCGGAATGGACGCCGACCGTCTTCTTAATCGGTCGAACGGCCGCCCTTCTCATGGCCTTCGTTTCCGTCTGGATCATGGCCAAAATCGAGGGCCGCTCGTTTTCCGCTTACGGATTCGCCCGCAAACGAGCCTGGGGCAAGCTTTTTTGGGAGGGCTCGCTCTGGGGAATCCTGACCATCGGCGCCGTTGTCCTGCTCATCGGGCTGTTCGGCGGATACTCCATCCGCGGCGTCGCCCTACACGGACGGGAAATTCTTATCTTTACGGCCATCTGGGCCTCGGCTTTTCTCGTCGCGAGTTTCTTTGAGGAACTCGTCTTCCGAGGTTATGAGCTCTTTACCCTGGTCTCGGGAATCCGGTTCTGGCCGGCCGCCATCGTCCTCTCGTCATTCTTCGGATTCGTTCTCCACTTTGCCATGAAGCCTCACGAAACGTTGGTGGATGGTCTGAGCGTATCGCTGATCGCGCTTTTCTTCTGCCTGGCCGTCCGGCGCACGGGCAGCCTCTGGTTTGCCATCGGCTGGCATTTCGCCTTCAATTTCGGATCCCTTTTCCTCTTCGGCTTTCCCAACACCGGAAATCAAGGCCTGCCCCTGCCCCATCACTTTTTTAATTCCGTTGTTCAGGGCCGCGTCTGGCTGACGGGGGGGCCGATGGGCGCCGAAGCCAGCTTCATGGTTTTCCCGGTCATCGCCGCTCTCGTCCTGGCATTTCACTTCCGTTTTCGAACCGTGAAATTCCCGCCGGTCGCGGAGAGTCGGCAAATCCGAAGGGCAGGCCCTGCGCAGCCGAGCTGTAAAAAGGTGGGGAAGATGAGGAACAGACAGCGCCGCGGAATGGAAGCGGACGGCCGTCAGGCAGGTCGGTCGTGAACGTCGGACTTGCCTGCGGCATTCTCTCGTCGCTTCTGTACGTCGCCGGGGACGCGCTCGCGGCCCTGCGATGGGAGGGCTACAGCTACGTGAATCAGGCGGTAAGCGAGCTGGCCGCCCTCGGGGGGCCGACGAGACCGCGCATGCTGGTCTTATTCTCGGCGTACAACCTGCTCGTGTTCGCATTCGCCGCGGGCGTATGGAAGTCAGCCGGCAAAAAGCGTCCACTTCGCGTCGCGGCGATCATGCTGGCTGTGTATGCGGCCGTCGGAGAGGTGACGCAGATGTTCTCCCCCATGCACCTGCGCGGATCCGCGACGTCGGCCACCGACGTCGGTCACATGGTCCTGACTGCCGTGGAGGTCCTCTCGATCGTGCTGTTCATCGGCTTCGGATCCGGTGCGCGCGGGAAGGGTTTTCGTCTCTACTCGATCGGGACGATCCTGGTCCTTGTGGCCGCCGGCGCTCTGGTGGCCGCTCAGGCTCCGCATATGACGGCGCAGGGTGCTTCGACGCCGTGGGCGGGAATCATGGAGCGATTGAACATCTACCTCACGATGCTGTGGGTGCTGGTGTTCGCCGTGGTCCTCCTGCGAGCAAAGAGGGATCGCGCTTCGATCGCAAGCAGCGATAAGGCGTGAGCGGTTCGGCCCATGAAGAAGGTCACCGCGCTCGTGGGAAGTTCGCACAAGGGAGGCGCCACCTATACGGCCGCGCGCCGGTTCCTGGAAGACCTCGAGTCATTCGGTGACGTCCAAGTCGAAATCATCGTTCTGAGCGACTACGACATCGGCCTATGCCGCGGCTGCAAGGTCTGTTTTGTTCGGGGCGAGGAGTACTGCCCTCTCAAGGACGACCGGGACGTGCTGATCGAAAAGAACATCGCTTCGGACGCGCTCGGGCTCATGTCGTTCAGGATGAGCCGGACGAGAATCAACTTGATGCTCGGCGAGGCCAACCGCGACTACGTCTACTACCGCGATCAGGATTGGTTTGAATCCGATTACTACTACCCCACGCATCTCGGCCCTTTCAAAAAAGCCGCCGGAGCGGTCTTCGACTGGATCGGGGCCCGCGGCCAGGCAGAAGGTCCGTCTCCGAAATGACCCTGTTTGCCGGCATCAACTATTATTCCGAAGGCTCGTTGCAAGTCTTCATTAATATTACCACCCTTATCCCTCTTCCAAGAGGAGGGAATAGCAGGTACTCGCCTGATCACAAAACTGGAGGTTTTTATATATCTGCCCGACGCGTTTCCGAATCAAGATTTATATTCTATTAAATCCCCCCACCCCCTTTGAGAATCAAAGGGGGATTCGTCAACACGTCGGGAAAGGAACGGAGGGAGGGGGATTCGAACAATCCCGGGGCCAGGCCTGATAATGCCGTTTTCCCCTGGAAAATAGCACCCAGGAGCGGTCAGAAAGAGACTCGAAAAGGCCAACTCTGTTACAATTTTAGGGACACTGTTTTCGACAGAGAACGGGCTTCTGCGCCACAATAAATTTCCGGGTTCCATGACCGTTTCCGCTTCTTCCGATTGGCTTTCACCGCCTGCCGGATTCGATCCCAGACGCGGCGGAATTTGGCTAGTATCTCATCGTCCGTCTCCGTCGCTAGCGCTGGGTTCTCGAAATTGATCGCCCAGATCAGGGTTGACCGGAGCTTCGGCCAGCGGCGACCGGGAGCGGTTGGCTGTACACAGGAATAGAATACGTTTGCGGGACATTCAATAATGCTCCTTTATTCCCCAGAAATCTATTTCAAATGAAACTTTTATCATTCTTATTAGGAATACCACTGTTAATATTTGCCTTATTGACATTGGCCATTTGTACATATATGATAATGGCTTCATGTTTACGAAACGACGAGAAGTCCTGCCAGTGCACATATCCGATCCGGTCCAATTCTTCAAGGCCTTGGCCGATCCCGTTCGCTTACGGATCGTGCGGCTCCTTTTCCAGCGACCTCTTTGCGTCTGCGAGCTGACGTTCATCCTAAAGATGGAGCAGTCCCGAATCTCCCACCATCTCCAGATTCTCCGCGACGGCGGGCTGGTCAGTGACGAACGGATGGGACGCTGGATAATCTACCGGATTGCCGATTCCCGGCGGAAAGCCCTTGAGGCCGCACTTCATCCGGCCCTGCTCGGCGACGCGGAACATTTCCGTGTTCATCGGCGCGATCTGGCCGAGCTCGATATCGCCGTAAAAGACGACATTCGGGGAAAACGCTGTGGGCCATCGGAGGCCGCTCCCTCAAAAAAGAAGCCCGAATGAAAAACGCCCCCCGTTCTCTTTCCTTCCTCGACCGCTACCTGACGCTGTGGATCTTCACAGCCATGGCCGTCGGCATCGGCCTGGGCTATTTCGTCCAGGCCGTCGTCCGGTTCATCAACAAGTTTCAATCGGGGACGACCAACATACCCATCGCCATCGGCTTGATCCTGATGATGTACCCGCCCCTGGCCAAGGTGAAATACGAGGAGCTCGGGGACGTCTTCCGCAACGGCCGCGTCCTGGTCCTTTCTCTTGTCCAGAACTGGATCATCGGACCGCTTCTGATGTTCGCCCTGGCCGTCATTTTCCTGCGCGGATACCCCCATTACATGTATGGCCTGATCCTCATCGGCCTGGCCCGCTGCATCGCCATGGTCATCGTCTGGAACGACCTGGCCAAGGGGGACACGGAGTATGCCGCCGGCCTGGTGGCCTTCAATTCGATCTTCCAGGTGCTGTTCTTTTCCGTCTATGCCTATGTCTTCATCACCGTCCTTCCCGGATGGGTCGGTTTGAAGGGGACGGCGGTCGCCATCACCATCGGCCAGATCGCCAGGAGCGTCTTCATCTACCTGGGCATCCCCTTCCTGGCCGGAATCATCACCCGCTTCACGATGCTCAAGCTCAAAGGCAAAACCTGGTATGAGACGAAATTCATCCCCAAAATCAGCCCCATCACCCTGATCGCCCTTCTCTTCACGATCGTCGTCATGTTCTCGCTCAAGGGCGAGTTCATCGTCAAGATCCCGCTCGACGTCCTGCGCATCGCCGTGCCCCTCGTCTTTTATTTCATCATCATGTTCATGGTTTCGTTCTTCATGAGCCGGAAAATTGGCGCCGGTTACGCCAAGACCGCGACGCTGTCCTTCACCGCCGCCAGCAACAACTTCGAGCTGGCCATCGCCGTGGCCGTGGCCGTCTTCGGTCTTAACTCTGGCGAGGCCTTCGCCGCGGTCATCGGCCCCCTTATCGAGGTCCCAGTTATGATCGGGCTGGTCAATGCCGCCCTGCATTTCCGGAAAAGATTCTTTGCCGCTCGGGAAGTGTCCTGAGCACCGGGGGTTTTTGAAATGGGCGAAGGTGGATCACGCGGATTTCGGGACGCGGCCGGTAGCCATAATCGCGAGCACTTGAAACCGTCGGCTCCGGAGACAAACCGCGTTCCCCTCCGGCGCTTCCTGACCGTCGATAAGAGCGGCCGGCTCGAACTCCCCTCCGACTTGGCCAAGGCCTCCGGCGCTGCTCCCGGCGCGCGTTTGGAAATCCGGGAGCGCGACGGCCGTTTGGAAATCCGGCCCGACATCCACAGCTTGGGTCGGCTCTACATCGAGCCCACCACGCGCTGCAACCTGACTTGCCAAACTTGCATCCGCAATACGTGGGCCGAACCTCTCGGAGACATGTCCGATGAGGTCTTCAGTCGGATCGCCGCGCGGCTCGGCGACTTTCCTCATCTCCAGTCGGTTATGTTCGGAGGCTTCGGCGAACCCACGACTCACTCCGGTATTCTGGACATGATCACATCCGTCCATAAGCGCGGCCTGCGGGCGGAAATGACGACCAACGGCACGCGGCTCGATGAAGGTATGATCAAAAACCTGTTCCGCAGCGGATTAGACCGCTTGTGGGTCTCTATTGACGGGGCGGATGAACGGAACTTCGACGGCATCAGAAAAGGGGCCGGTTTCCTGGACGTTCTGGATGGAATGCTCCGGCTCCGGGCACACAACGAACGCAGTGATCGACCGATCCGTCTCGGCCTGTCATTCGTCGTTCTACGGCGCAACGTCGCCGACTTGGCGGCCATGGATGAGCTAGGCCGTTTGGTCGGCGCGGACACCATTCTCGTCAGCAATGTGCTTCCGTACAGCGCGGACATGGAAAAGGAAATGCTTTGTGCCTTGACCCTGACTACGGACACGTTCACGGCGGCTACGCCAAAAATCGAAATGCGCCTGCCCCGGATCGACGTTTCGCCCGCTACTCGAGAGACGATTCTGCAGTTGTTACGCGGATTCGGGAACTTGACCCTTATGGGGAACCCCATCTTCGCCGAGACGAACTCCTGCCGGTTTGTCGAGGGTCGGACAACTTTCGTACGCTGGGACGGCGCCGTCGCGCCATGCATGGGGTTACTGCACGGATTGAAAACATTTCTCTACGGATACGAACGATCAATTAAACCCTATGTCCTTGGCGACGTCACGAAGACAACGCTCGATTCGATATGGAATTCGAAGGAATACCAAACTTTCCGCGAGAAGGTCAGGGACTTCGATTTCTCGTCCTGCCATCTCTGCGGCGGCTGCAGCCTCCTCGATTCAAACGAAGAAGACTGCTTCGGCAATGCTTTTCCCGCCTGCGGGGGTTGTCTCTGGGCCCAGGGGGTCATCCAATGTCCGTGAAAATCACTATCCCGACTTTCGACATTTTTGCCAATCCCTACGCATCCGCATCGCGCCGTTCCTAATGGAAAAGAACGACGTTTGGGGACGATTCCGAAGGAGGCTCGATGAACGATAATATTCTGGAGCTCACTGTCGATAAATTCCGGTTCCGATTTCCCGCCGATCTCTATTACAGCGGGGCCGGGATCTGGGTGAAATTCGAAGGGTCACGAGCCCGGATCGGCCTTTCAGATTTCACCCAGCAGAGGAACGGGGACGTAACTTTCGCAGAGCCGAAAGCGGAAGGGACTTTGGTCCGGCCAGGAGAAGAGGTGGCTATCGTTGAGACCATCAAGGTCAACTTGAGCATTCTCTCGCCCGTGAGCGGCAAGGTCGTCGAAGTCAATCGCGATCTCGAAGGCGCTCCCGAGCTTGTCAATCAGGACCCTTACGGAAAAGGCTGGTTGTCCATTATCGAGGTCGAGGATGGCGCGACCGGGAGAGGGGCCCTCAAGACCGCAGAGGAGTTCATGGCGCTGGCCAAGGGCGAGGCCGAAATGGAGATCTTGCGGTGAAACACAAAGTCGCTGTCGTTCCCTGCAGCGGGATCGGGAAAAGTCTCGGCGCGGTCGCGCGAGAAGCGGCCTATATCCTTGCCGAGGACCTCCGGCCCGAACAGACAAATATCGTCGCTCTTTCTCTCCTCGTCCTTGGTGATCCAGATACGCAGCAGGAAGTTGAGGGTGGGGAGGCCGTCGCGATTGACGGCTGCCAGCTCGCGTGCGCCGCCAAAGGCCTTGAAGCTTCAGGGGCCAACCGGATTCATAGAGTCGCCGTCTTCGAAGTCGTCCGGCATCACCGCGGCCTTAAGCCTCAGGGAGTATGCGATCTCAACGAGGACGGATTGAAGCTGGCTCGGGCGACTGCGGACGAAGGCGCTAAGATCGTCGATGAAGCCAAAGGGAAGGAAAGCCATGCCTGAACTTCCGAGAAAGAAAGTGGGACTGATCTCTTGCTCGGGGGAGGAATTGCCCGAGGGTACCGTGACGAGGCGCGCCGTGCGTAGAGTGTTGGAAACGCTCCGGCCCGACGATACCGTGACCCTTTGTCTGCCGCTTTTCTTAGCCGGGGGGGAGGGCGAAAGAGCCTTCGCGCGTTTTTACCCGACCATCGCAGTTGACGGCTGTCAAAAAAGATGCGCCGCTTTGGCTACCGAAAAATACAGCGCCAAGCCGGCCGCGTCGATCGTCGTGAGCGAGGTCGGCGCCGGGCCCGGTTGCGGGGCGATCGGCACGGCCCGAAGGCTCAACGAGGCCGGAAAACAATTGGCCGAACTTGTCGCCGAGAGAATCGTTGTGGAAACGGATCGGCTCTTGAAGAAGCGGCGAGGATCGGAATGAACACGCTGGAAGCCGCGTCCGCGAGACGGTTTCGCTTTTTGAGGAGGTAACCCAATGGCTCGGACTGAGAGCTATGAAACTACCGTCACTTGGACTGGCGGGCATGATGGTCACGTGCGCATGGGGAACGGGCCCGAGATGAATTTTTCCGCTCCGCCCCAGTCAAAAGGACGGGCGGGCGTCTTGACCCCCGAAGACGCCTTCGTCGCCGCCGTCAACACCTGCATCATGCTGATGTTCATCTGGGCAACGGAACGCTTTCGCCTCAATCTCATATCCTACGAATGCCGGGCCGAGGGGACTAAGCTCATTGAACTCGACAGGACCGAGATATTCACTCGCGTCGTTCTTAAGCCCCGGATCGTTGTACGTCTTGGAAATGAGGCGCGCGAGTCTGTGGAAAAGCGCGTCGATCGTGCTCTGGCTTCGGCGCGAAAATACAGCCTCGTGGCGAATTCCGTTAAAAGTGAGATCCGCATGGAACCGGAAATCCTCGTCCGGCCAGAATGAAATGACGGCTGTGTCATTGGGGCGAAGATTTCAGAGCGCTAATTCCGACGGCGGTTGGAGATCCGACGAAGCTATAACTTTTATCATATCTTAACAATTCGCCGCTATAATGATTTGGGATTGAAAGCACGCCGCGCGGTCGGCTTCTCGCCGGAGCCGCAGGCCTTGGAAGGAGAGATCGATGGAAAAGAGCATGAATAAAATCCGCGTCTTATTTGTCTGCGTCCATAATAGTGCCCGCAGTCAGATCGCCGAAGCCTTCCTTAATTCCCTGGCGGGTGAAATGTTCTCGGCCTCTAGCGCGGGGTTGACTCCTGGAACGCTCAACCCCTTGGCTATTGAGGTCATGAAGGAAGTCGGGATCGACATTTCAAAAAACGTCCCCAAGAGTGTTTTCGATCTCTATAAAAGTGGCGCTTTTTTCGCTTATGTCATCACAGTTTGTGATGCCGAAGCCGCCCAGCGCTGTCCCATCTTCCCGGGGGTTTCCCGAAGAATCAGCTGGAGTTTTCCGGATCCCGCCTCGTTCACCGGATCATGGGAAGAGCGCCTGGCTCAAACCCGGCAAGTCCGCGATGCCATACGAGACAAGATCGAGGAATTCACGCAGGCCGCCGCGGCGGGAAAGATCATCAAATAGCGGATAAAGACAAATCTATTTAAGCGCCCGAGGTTGATGGCTTGGCGGCGTCATCCTAATATTATGGTTTTCAGTGGCAGATCGGAGGCTCGGATGAAAATAGCGATATTCGGCGATATCCATGGGAATATCGAAGCCCTTCGCGCGGCCTACGCCGCCATATCCCATAAGGTCGACAAGATTGTCCATCTCGGGGATCTGGGCGGATATGCGCCCTTTATCAATGAAGTCGCGGATTTTCTCGCCGAGCATCATATCGAGGGAGTCCAAGGCAATTATGACGACGCCGTGGCCAACAATAAGGAGCATTGCGGCTGCGCATCCGAAAATCCGGTTCAGGAACGGATGGCGGGCTTATCCTATGAGTGGACAAAGACGCACACCCTGCCGAAGACAAAACAGTTCCTGAAGGATCTCCCCGCGACAATGAAGCTCGTTGCCGAGGGAAGATCCATCGTTCTGTTCCACGCTTCTCCGCTCAAGAACAACTTATACTGGTACGAGGACCGACCCGAGAAGTTCTTCAGGGATATGGCGGCGAGGGTCGAAGCGGACGTTTTTGTTTACGGCCATACGCACCGCCCCTACCGAAAGGAGCTCGACGGCAACTTCTTCATCAACGCGGGAAGCGTGGGTAAACCCAAGGACGGAGACCCGAGGGCATGCGTAGCTCTGCTTCATATCAAGCGGGATTCGATCGAAACGGAGTTTTTGCGAGTCGAATACGATGTCGAAAATACGGCACGAGCGATTATTGAATACGGCCTGCCTTCCTACTATGCGGATTTGCTACGGCAGGGACGCTAGCAGAAAATTCATAAGCGGTACCTTAATATATTCAATTAAGGAATGGAAATAAGAATGACCAGCGTAGAACTTGAACCGACAATCCGCGAATTGTCAGGGCTGAGGATTGTAGGAGAGAGAACGAATAGGCCCGAGTCTTTTTAGCCGGCCTCAGAGATTTCGCAGGCCGACGGTTCGGGCTGGCGCCCAGGAATGAAAACATCGCTTTTGACACCCTGCTATGGACGGGTTATCCTCTACGTGTGACTGGAAGGGTTGAGCCTTCAACATGAAAACAGATCTTTTGTCATTCCATGGAGAGGCGCTCTTCGAGGCCGTATTGAGCACCGTGAGCGACGCCATCACGGTGATCGACAAGGATCTCAAGGTCCTCTTCCAAAATGAGGCCGTCCAGAAGCTCTACGGGGCCAAGGTCGGCGAGACTTGCTACGAGGCCTATCGGGGGCGCCGGGAACCTTGCGAGAATTGCATCATATTGGACGTCATCAAAGACGGAATTCCCAAGAGCGCGCTCCGGGACATCCGATTGCCCGATGGAAATATCCTCTGGATGGAAGTCTTTGCCGGCCCTTACAGAGACCGGGAAGGCCGCATCATCGGCGCAGTGGAAGTCGTTCGCAATGTGACCGAACAGATGCGGCTGACCGAGACCTGCATGACCCTCCGCCGGGAGATCGAACGACAAGCCCAGTTCCACAATATCATTACCCAGTCGAAAAGGATGAAGGCCATCCTTCGTCTGGTCGAACGGGTGGCCTCCACGACGAGCTCGGTCCTGATCACCGGCGAATCCGGGACGGGAAAGGAGCTGATCGCCCGGGCCATCGTTTTCAACTCGGATCGAAAAGAGAAGCCCTACCTGACGATCAATTGCGGGGCCATCCCGGAAAATCTTCTCGAATCCGAGCTGTTCGGCCACGTTCGGGGGGCTTTCACCGGGGCCATCAGGGACCATCAGGGCGTCCTCGAGGCGGCCGACGGCGGCACGCTTTTTCTGGATGAGATCGGCGACATTCCCCTGGAGGCGCAGGTCAAGCTGCTTCGTTTTCTCCAGGAAGGCGAGTGCCGCCGAGTCGGGGACACCAAGGTCAAAAAGCTCGACGTCCGGATCATCGCCGCCACAAACCGCGATCTCGAAGAGGCCGTCCGGGACGGATCGTTCCGGGAAGACCTTTTCTTCCGCCTGAACGTCATTCCCATCTTCCTGCCCCCGCTCCGGGAACGGAAGGAAGACATCCCCCCGCTGGCCGCCCACCTTCTCCAGCGTCTCTGCGACGCGCATTCCCGCAACGTGACCGGGCTCTCGCCGGAAGCCCTCAAGGCGTTCATGAATTACCGCTGGCCCGGAAACGTGAGAGAGATGGAGAACGCCATCGAATACGCCCTGCATCTCAGCGACGACGGAAATCCTATCCGCGTGGAGCAGCTTCCCCCGAAATTGTCGACGAACACGGAGTCTTCGTGGAGCCCGCGCGATTTCGTCTCCGTCGAGGAATATGCCAAGCAGTCCATCGGCATGCTGCAAGCGGACCATTCGGAAGAACAAATCGCGGAGATCCTGGGGATCAGCCGCAAGAACCTGTGGGAAAAGCGGAAGCGCTGGAGCCTGGAAAGACCGGGAAAGACCAAATAGCCGCGTTACCGATGGTAATGCGAGGCCATCCGGCGCATTACCGTCGGTAACTTATTCCTGAATATTCCCTCCCATCGGCCGGAAGGCTAAAAATCCTAGCCCCCTTATTATCTGGAAGTTAGGGATAAATTCGCATGCGGCGCGACCATCAGCCTGCTTTGGCATGCCTCCCGCATATAAAGAAAGTGAAATCGATGAGGAAGGCAAAAAAATGAAAGACGAAAAAGAGCCGCAAAAGAAAGTCAGCACGTGCTTGGACGACGCGCCGAGCGCGGAGATGATGCGGAATCTCATGGGCCAGAAAGGAATCGGCTCCTTGAGCGAAGAGATGATGAGAACGCTGACGGGGAAGCCGCTCCAAGAACGCGGCGAACGGCAGGTAAAAACGAACTCGGATTTCCAAAAAATTAGGAGGAATAAAATGATCGAATCCCTGATGAACCTTCACAAGTGCTCGACCTGCTCGATCCGGTGCCAGGCGTCGCGCAAGCCCAACTCGCCCTTCGCGCGCATCCACCGGTGGCACGCGACCTGGTGGCCCGGCTGGAAGATGTACCAGGCCGAGCTTGGCGCCCAGCGCGCCAAGGGCGCGGAGCGGGTCTGAAAAAGGCAATTTGAAACAAATTTAATAGGAGGAAATGAAATGAACACGATCACCAACAACCCGCGGAAAGGCCAACGGCTCGACGAGATCGCCCTGGCCTTGGTCCTGATCATGACCGGAGCTTTATGGCTGGCTCCCAAGGCCATGTTCCCGGAAGGGACGTGGCTGGCGGGAGTCGGGCTGCTCCTGCTCGGGCTCAACGCCGCCCGGCGCGTCCGCGGCATCGGGACGAGCGGCTTCGGCATCGCCGTGGGCCTCATCGCTCTCGCCGCCGGGATCGGCCGCATCATCGGCCGGGAGCTCCCGGTGGTTCCGATCCTGCTCATAGTCTTCGGGGCCGGATTGGCCGTCAAGGCCCTGGCCGGCACGGATAAATCCGCGTCGACTTCCGACGCCCCGTGAGGAATCCGCCATGCATGTCCTGACCGTCATCGCCCATCCGAATCCCAAATCGTACTGTCACGCCATTCTGCGTCAGTTCGACGCCGGCCTCAAGGCGGCCGGGCACACGAACGAGATCGTCGACCTGTATGCCATGAAGTTCGACCCGGTCTTCACGACCAAGGACTTCGCCAGCTACATTGACGAGAGCATGCCCCTCGACATGCTGGAGCAGATGGACCTGATGAAGAGCATCATGGACTTCTGCGGCGGCCCGGTTAAGCGATTTGGGGCCAGGCTCCTGCTGAAAGGCAAAACCCCGCTCGAGCTGGTGAGGATCATCAAGAAGCAGATGCCCAAGGACATCATCGCCCAGCAAAAGAGCCTGGCCCGAGCCCAGGGGCTGGCGTTCATCTCCCCGCTCTATTGGATGGGCTTCCCGGCGATCCTCAAGGGCTGGTTCGAGCGGACTTTCGCCCCCGGCTTCTCTTATAGCCTAACTCCCGAAGGCTGGAGGGGATCGTCGGCCGGCCGCGTGCCCCTTCTCCGCCATGAGAAAGCCCTGATCATCAACACGACCCATTTCAAAGAAGAGACCTACCAGGGCGACTTCGGCAAAGCGATGGCCGCCATCACCGACATTTGGGGGCTCCGATACCCCGGCGTGAAGAAAGTCGACCACGTTTACTTTTACGGGGCCGACGTCTCCACCCTCGACGAGCGGCGCACCTGGCTCGACCAAGCCTACCGCTTAGGAAAGGATTTCACGGTCAGTCCGACATCGCCAGTTTCGGCACGAGCGGACTGATCCCCAAATAATATTGGAGCGTGCCTGACAGAATTCGCACCTGTGACCTACGGCTAGGGAAGACATTGGCCAAGCACTCGTAATTCATTTTAATCAAATTGGGTACATCGTTTTAGGCTAAAGCCGGGCACCTGATTATTTCCCTGGGAAGTGATTTTGCACGGCGGGAATCTCATCCCTTGAAAATGGTCCACCTATAATGTGAGTTTTCCGGCAAAATCTCTGATAGGAGGTTTTGTGGATGAAGACATCGAAGTTCACCGAGGAGTAGATCGCCCTCGTTCGCGGCAAGCGGAGATGGGGACTCGGATGCGCGATGTCTGCCGGATGATGGGGATCGCGGAGCAGATGTTCTATTGCTGGAGGAGACTCTGTCAGCTGATATTCGCTTCTTTGGAGCTATCGTAGGCCGCTACAGTTTATTTCCCCGCCAGGGCCCTCTGTTCGGTTATTTGGCCCGCTTTATATCCATCCACCCCAGACCCTCCGCATATCCCATAAAAAAATGATGTGAGATCAGTCCCCCTAACTATCGAAATCCATAAAAATCCCAACAAAATTGGGCAAGCAAAACCCCGCTCTCTCTCGTATATTATTGATAATAAAAAAGATTAGAGCGGAGGGAGGGGGATTCGAACCCCCGTTCCGGGGAAACCGGAAAGCGGTTTTCAAGACCGCCGCCTTCAACCACTCGGCCATCCCTCCGCGGAACGGTATTGTATCAAATCGGGCGGATTCGACCTATCCGCGGGGGCGGCGGTTCACTCCAGGACGCCCAACTCGTGGCCGACCTTGGCAAACGACTCGATGACGTGATCGAGGTGCTTCTTCTCGTGAGTGGCCATGAAGAACGTCCGCAGGAGCTGCATCCCTTGCGGGACGGCCGGCGAAATGACCGGATTGACGAAGACGCCTTCCTGGAGCAGGCGGTGGCTGAACTGGAACGTCTTGGTGTCGTCGCCGATGACGACGGGGATGATCGGCGTGGGATCGTCGGGAATGGTGAAGCCGATCGAGCGCAGGCCCTCGCGCGCGTAGATGGCGTTCTTATGCAGCTGCTCGACCCGTTCGGGCTCGCGCTTGATGATCTTGAGGGCGGCATGGGCGGCGGCCACGGCGGAAGGCGGCATGCTGGCGGCGAAGATCAGGGCCATGGAATTATGCTTGATGAATTCGACGACGTCCTTCGGCCCGCCGCAAAATCCGCCCAGCGAGGCGAACGACTTGCTGAATGTGCCCATGACGATGTCGATGTCCCGGCCGTTTTTCATTCCATAGTGCTCGGCAACGCCCCGGCCGGTTTTGCCCAGGACTCCCAGGGAGTGGGCCTCGTCGATCATGATCCGGGCTCCCTGGGCATGGGACCGCTTGACGAGCTCGGGAAGGTTGACGACCTTGCCGGACATGCTGAAAACAGCGTCGCTCACGACCAGCGTGGGCGAACCGTCGGGGATGGTGTTCAGCACTTTGGATAAATTTTCCATGTCGTTGCAGCGGTAGCGCTTGACCTCGGCGGCCAGGGCCCGGGCGATGAGCGATCCTGCGACGATGCTGGCGTGGTTGTCCTTGTCGCTGACCAGATATTCGCCTTTGGTGACCAGGGTCGGGATGATGCCCTGGTTGGTCAGGAAGCCCGAGGTGAAGGCCAGGCATTTTTCGGCGCCGACGAAATCGGCCAGCTCTTCCTCGAGGGCGATGTGAAGGACCAGGTTGCCGTTCAGGAAGCGCGATCCCGAGCAGCTCGTACCGAAATCGTCCGCGGCTTTCTTGGAGGCGGCGATCACCTCGGGATGGCGGGTCAGCCCCAGATAGTTGTTGCTTCCGGCCATGATGATTTCATGGCCCTTGATCGTGACCGTGGGCCCGTGGTTGGCCTCGATCTCGTGGAAATAGGGGTAGATGCCCATGGCCCGATAGACGTCGGCCCGGTCATCCAGGGTGCATTTGGTGAAGAGGTCCATCGCTCGCTCCTTTCTAGGGTGTCGTCAAGAGTCCGTTCCAACCGTTGGAGACGATATCGAAGCCGAGCGCGACGAGCTTGTCCATCTCGCCGCGGTCGATTTGATGGGATTCGGCCAGCTGCAAAAGGCCGTTGACCATCCCCCACAGCAGGAGCCCCAGCCGGGTGGCGGCGCTGGGCGCGAGGGGATCGCCGGTGCGGCCTTTTTTTCGCAGGATCTGTTGGAGCTCGTAGAGGCAGGCGATGCGCTTTCGGTCGAGATCCTTGCGCAGGCCGACGGGGATGCGCTCCCGGGTATTGACCGTGTCGGCGAAGAAAAGCAATTGGCCGTATTCGCGGTGCTGATCGTAGAAGCGCAGATACGCCTCCAGCGCCCGCCGCACGCCGTCCTCGCGGGTGGCGCTCGTGGCCGCCGCCTCCTTCAAGTAGCCGGCCAGGAGATTCAGGTGGCCGAGGAGGATCTGGGCGAAGATTTCCTCCTTGGAAGCGAAATGGCTGTAAATCGTGCCCTTGCTGAATTCGATCTCCAGGGCGATTTCGTCCAGGGTGACGCCGCCGAAGCCTTTGCGGTGGAAAAGGCGGCGGGCGGTCTCCAGAATCAGGGTCCGGCGCTTTTCATAGTCGCGCTTCTTCCGCTCCCGGATGCCCATATTGACCTTTTGTTTATTTTCTGACTCTCGGTCAGGAAATAATTATAGGTCAATCCTCGTCGGGACGCAAGGGGGTCGATCCCGGAGGCGTTTAGCCGATTTTTTCCATCCCGTCCATGTACGGCTGCAGGGCCGGCGGGACGAGAATGGTGCCGTCCTTCTGCTGGTAATTCTCGAAAATGGCGCTGAGCGTGCGGCCGACGGCCAGCCCCGAGCCGTTCAAAGTGTGGACGATCTCGGGCTTGGCCCTGGGCTCGCGGCGGAAGCGGATGTTGGCCCGCCGGGCCTGGAAATCGCCGCAGTTCGAGCAGGAGGAGATCTCCATGTAGCCCGGGCGCGAGGGCATCCAGACCTCGATGTCGTAGGTTTTCTGCGAAGCGAAGCCCATGTCCCCCGTGCACAGGGTCACGGTGCGGAACGGAAGCCCCAGCCGCTTCAGAACTTCCTCGGCCCCGACGACCATGCCATCGAGCTCGTCAAAGGATTTCTCGGGCAGGGAAAAGACCATCATCTCGACCTTGTTGAACTGGTGCTGGCGGATGAGTCCGCGGATGTCCTTGCCGTAAGAGCCGGCCTCGCTGCGGAAGCAGGGCGTGTAGGCCGCGAAACGGCGGGGCAGGACCGCGCCGTCGATGATCTCGTCGCGGTAATAGTTGGTCAGGGGCACCTCGGCCGTGGGGACCAGGTACCAGGGGAAATTCTCGAGCTTGAAAAGGTCCTGGGCGAACTTGGGCAGGTTGCCCGTTCCGGTCAGGCTGGCCTCGTTGGCGATGAAGGGCGGCAGGACTTCGGTGAAACCGCGCTCGCGGGTGTGGATGTCGAGCATGAAATTGATGAGGGCCCGCTCCATCCGGGCCGCTGCGCCCAGGTACACCGTGAAGCGCGAGCCGGTGATCTTGGAGGCCCGCTCGAAATCGAGGATCCCCAGATTTTGGCCGAGGTCCCAATGGGCCAGGGGCGGAAAATCGAAGACCCGCGGCTCCCCCACCCGGCGGACCTCGACGTTATCGGACGAATCTTTTCCGACGGGCACCGAATCATGGGGCAGATTGGGGATGTTGAGGAGCGTCAAGCGGATCTTCTCGTCGAATTGCTTGAGCTCGTCCTCGAGCGCTTTGATCTCATCCCCGGTCCCTTTGGTCTCGGCGATCACGGCCGAAGCGTCCTTCTTCTCCCGCTTCAGCCGGGCCACCAGCTCCGAGTCTTTATTGCGCTTGGCCCGCAGGTCGTCGGCCCTGATCAGGCGATCCTTGCGGGATTCGTACAGCATCAGGAATTCGCTCAAATCCAGGGCGAAGCCCCGCGAGGCGCATTTTTTTTGAACGAGATCGGTGTTTTCGTAGACGAATTTAGGATCTAACATAATCGAAATTATAGGAGATGAACGGGGGTCGCGTCTACAATCGGCTGCTTTTTTAGACTTTCTCCCAAATCGGGGCAAATATTGAAAATTCATCGGCAGACCATCGATGCCACCCCAAGACGCGGCCCCGATCAATTTGACCGCTCCTTCCCTTTGAAATATATTCTAATCTTCATGGATAAGCCCCGCCCGGCCGCAAGAAGCAAAGCCCCGTTCCGGGGCCAAATTCAAGTTTACACGGGCAACGGCAAAGGCAAGACGACGGCCGCCCTCGGCCTGGCCCTGCGGGCCGCCGGAAGCGGCCTGCGCACCTACTTCGGCCAGTTCTGCAAGGGCCAAAGATACGGCGAGCTGGAATCCGTTAAAAAGCTGGCTCCCCTCGTCACGATCGAGCAATTCGGCCGCAAGACCTTCATGCATATCAAAGACCCGGCCGATCCCGCCGACATCCGCATGGCCCGCCGCGGCTTGGCCTGTTCGCGCGCGGCCATGCTCTCCGGCCGCTACGACATCGTCGTCCTGGACGAGATCCTGATCGCCCTGTTCTTTCACCTCCTGGCGGATGAGGATGTCCTGGCGCTGATGGACGAGCGCCCAGCCGGCGTGGAGCTCGTCTTGACGGGCCGCTGCGCCCCCGCGTCGATCATCCGCCGCGCCGGGCTGGTGACCGAGATGAAGGAGCGGAAGCATTATTACGCCGAGGGCGTCGAAGCGAGGAACGGCATTGAGAAGTAAACGCCCCCTGCGTCCGCCGCAGCATCGCTCCTACGGCGAAGATCCGTTCTCGCCCGAAAATGGACCCGCGGGCCCGGAAAACCTTCCGGCGACGCGCCTGGACCGCGCCGCTTTCCGAAAGCTGGTCGAGGAAGCGCTCGATTTCATCCCCCGGAAATTCAAGGAGCTCATTCAGAACGTGGCCGTCCTGGTCGAGGATTTCCCAGCCCCGGACACGATCCGCGGCCTGGGCCTGCGCTCCAAGTACGATCTCTTCGGCCTCTACCACGGCGTTCCGCTGGACAAGCGCGGCTCCTACTACGGGAACGTCCCGCCGGACGTGATCCTCATCTACCAGGTCCCGATCGAGAGCGCCTGCGGCACGGAAGAGGACATCCGCGGGCAGGTCCGGGATACGGTCGTCCATGAAGTCGGCCATTTCTTCGGCTTCAGCGACGCCGAGCTGCGGCGCATCGAGCGCGAAAACCGAAAAAAGAGAGGATGAGTCATGGCCAAACAATTCCAAGGCATCTACCCCGCCCTGGTCACTCCTTTCAAGGGCGGACCGTTGGGCGCCGAGGTCGATGACGAGGCCCTCGGCCGCAACATCGGCCTCCTCAACGCCCATGCCCTGGCCGGATACCTCGCCCTCGGTTCGACCGGCGAGTGCGTCTCGCTCACGGACGACGAGGCGCTCCGCCTGGTCGGGATCGTCTGCCAAGCGGCCGCCCCGGGCAAAAAGGTGATCGTCGGAACGGGCAGGGAATCGACCGTCCTGACGATCGACTTCACCCGGCGCGCCGCCGACGCGGGCGCGGACGCCGCCCTGGTCCGCCCGCCCAGCTATTTCAAGGGCAAGATGAACCGCGAAGCGCTCAAGCGTCACTACCTGGCCGTGGCCGACGCCGCTCCCATCTCCGTCATCCTCTACAACATCCCCCAGAACACCGGGATCGTCATCGATCCCGGCCTGGTCGTTGAGCTGTCCGCTCATCCCAACATCGTCGGCCTCAAGGAGAGCTCCGGCAGCCTGCCCTATCTCGTGGAGATCATCCGCCGGCTGCCCGCCGATTTCAGCTATCTGGTCGGCTCGCCCTCGATCATCCTGCCGGCGCTTCTGATGGGCGCCAGCGGCGCCATCCTGGCCGTGGCCAACGCCGCGCCGGCGATCTGCGTCGAAATCGAACGGCTCTTCCGGGAAGGCCGTATTCCGGAGGCGGTCGAGCGGCAGCTCGACCTCGTGCCCTTGAGCAAGATGGTCATGGAAACGCACGGAATCTCGGGATTGAAATGCGCCATGCGGTCGGCGGGATACGAAGGGGGCCTGGCCCGCATGCCCCTTCTCCCCGTGGACGAGAAGAGCGCCTCCGAGATCGACGCCGTCATGAAATCTCTACCTGTTGTAGGGAAAAAATAGGGGGGCGCCATACCCAATTCCCCTATTCCTCCGTCGTTGCCGTTCCTTCGAAAATATGGGGAATGCGGTATGGTGTCCTTCTGATCCGGAGGAAATATGAAAAGAAAGATCGCCCTTCTCAGCGTTTTCCTGTTATCCGCCGCCCTCATCGCCCAGGCTCCCCAAGCCGCCGGGCCTAAAGGCGACGAATGGGAAAACCCCCGCGTCTTCAGCGTCAACGCCGAAAAACCCCACGCCACGTTCGTCCCCTTCGCGGACGAAAAGGGGGCGTTGGCCGGGAACAAGGCGGCTTCGCCCTTCTTCAAATCCTTGAACGGCGATTGGAAATACAAATGGGTCGCCCGGCCCGGCGACGCGCCGGCCGGCTTTTTCCGGCCGGAATTCGACGACGCGGCCTGGAAAACCATACCCGTCCCCTCCAACGTCGAATTCCAGGGCTACGGCATCCCCATCTACGTGAACATGAGCTACGAGTGGGTCAAGCCGCCGGCCCGGCCCAATCCGCCCCATATTCCCCACGACGACAATCCGACCAGCTGCTACCGGCAGACATTCTCCGTCCCCGCCGATTGGGACGGCAAAGACGTCTTCATCTTTTTCGGCGCGGTCAAGTCGGCCTTCTACATCTGGGTCAACGGCCGCTATGTCGGCTACAGCGAAGATTCCAAGACCCCGGCCGAATGGAACATCACCCGCTTCCTCAAGCCCGGCGAGAACATGGTCGCCCTCGAGGTCCTGCGCTGGTCGGACGGCTCCTACCTCGAATGCCAGGATTTCTTTCGACTGAGCGGGATCGAGCGCGATGTCTATCTCACGGCCGTCCCGAAGCTCCACATCCGCGATTTCTGGGCCCAGGGGAGCCTGGACGAAAAATACGCGGACGGGAAGCTGACCGTGACCGTCGATTTCAAGAACGCCGCCTCGGGCCCGCCCGCCGGCCGCGCCTCCGTGGACCTGAAGCTTTTCGACGCTTCCGGCCGGACGGTCCTGTCCAAAACCGCCAACCCCCTGGACGTGGACGGGAACGGCAGCGGCACGGCGGTCCTCGAGGCCGTCCTGGCCGCCCCGAAAAAATGGACGGCCGAGACGCCAGATCTTTACAGCCTCGTGCTGACCCTCAAGGACGGCCTGGGCAAGGTCCTCGAGACCGCCGGCTGCAAAGTCGGCTTCCGCAAGGTCGAGATCAAGGACGGCCGCATGCTCGTCAACGGCGTCCCGATCCGCCTGAAGGGCGTCAACCGCCACGAGCACGATCCGCTCACCGCCCATGTCATTTCCGAGGAGTCGATGCGGAAAGACCTGGCCCTGATGAAACGGTCCAACATCAATGCGGTCCGGACCTGCCACTACCCCAACGACCCGCGCTGGTACGAGCTGTGCGACGAATACGGGCTGTACGTCGTCGACGAGGCCAACATCGAATCGCACGGCATGGGCTACGGCGAGAAAAGCCTGGCCAAGAACCCCGACTGGGGCCCGGCCCACCTGGACCGCACCGTGCGCCTGGTCGAGCGGGACAAGAACCATCCTTCGGTCATCATCTGGTCGCTGGGCAACGAGGCCGGCGACGGGATCAACTTCGAGGCCACCGCGGCCTGGGTCCACGGCCGCGACAAAACCCGCCCGGTCCATTACGAGCGCGCCGAACTCCGCTCCTACGTGGACATCTACAGCACCATGTACTCCGGGATCGAGGAGCTGGAAGCCTACGGCCTGAAAAAGCAAAATCGCCCCTTCATCATGTGCGAGTACGCCCACGCCATGGGCAACTCCACCGGAAACCTGCAGGACTATTGGGACGTGATCGAGAAATATCCCAACCTGCAGGGCGCCTTCATTTGGGACTGGGTGGACCAGGGATTTTCCATGAAGACGGCCAAGGGCCAGCCCTACTGGGGCTACGGCGGCGATTGGGGGCCTCCCGGTACGCCGTCCGACCGGAACTTCTGCTGCAATGGGCTCGTCGCTCCCGACCGCACGCCCCATCCGGGCCTCTCTGAAGTCCAAAAAGTCTATCAATACGTCAAGCTCCGGGACGGCGCCGCGCACGGCGGCAGGCGCCAGCTCGTCGTCGCCAACACGTACGCCTTCATCAATCTCGACCGCTTCGAGATCGCCTGGACGCTCTTGAAGGACGGGAAAACGGTCCTGGCCGAAGGCGTCATCAAGCATCCCGACATCGCGCCGGGCAGAACCAAGGTCTTCGACCTCGACACGCCCGTGATCGCGGCCAAGCCGGGGGAGGAATATTTTCTGAATGCCGCCGTGCGGACACCCGACGACAAGACCATCCCCCTGGTCCCCAAAGGCTGGGAGATCGCCCATGAGCAGTTCGCCCTGCCCGTTTTCGCCCCCGCCGCACCGGAGGAGGCCGCCGCCTTTCCTTCCCTGGCCCTGGACCAGTCCGGCCCCGAGGCCGTCGTCAAGGGCGCGGATTTCATCGTCAAATTCGACAAAGCCACGGGCCTTCTGGACGCCTGGGGCTTCCGAGGCCAATGGCTCATCCGCAAGGGCCCGGAGCCGAATTTCTGGCGGGGGCCCACGGACAACGATTTCGGGAACGGGATGCCCGCCCGACTGGCCGTCTGGCGCAAGGCCGGCCAGAACCGGACGCTCGAGCGCTTCGAGGTCAAGGCCGTCAAGCCGGGGATCGTCCAGGCGACGGCCACCTACCGGCTGAAAGACGCCGGCGCCAAGTTCACGCTCGTCTACACCATCCAGGGCGACGGCGACGTCGTGGTTCGGTACGATTTCGCCCCGACCCGCCCGAACCTGCCCGAAATACCCCGGGTCGGCCTGACGATGTCCCTCCCCGGCGAATTCAAGAACGTCGAATGGTATGGGCGCGGTCCGCACGACAATTACAGCGACCGGAAGACGTCGGCCTTCGTCGGCGTCTATGCGGATTCCGTGGACAAATCCGCGGTGCCCTATGTCAGCATCCAGGAATACGGCAACCGTACGGATTGCCGCTGGGCCTCGCTGACCGACGGCCAAGGCTGGGGCCTGTTGGCGATCGGGATGCCCCAATTCGATTTCAGCGCCCTGCCCTACACCGCCGAAGACCTGACCCAGGACAAACGCGGCGACAAGCACCCGGCGGACATCGCCCGCCGCGATTTCGTGACCCTCAACCTGGACTACGGACAGATGGGCGTCGGCGGGGACGATTCCTGGGGCGCGCCGGTGCATGCCCAATACAAGCTCGAAGCGCGCGAATACACTTACGCGTTTCGCCTGCGGCCGCTGGGGCCGGCGAAATAGGCCGGCCCGTTACTTTTTGACGATTTCGACGCGGCGGTTCTTGGCCCGCCCGTCTTCGCCGCGGTTGTCGGCAATCGGCTTTTCCTGGCCCCAACCGACGGCGGACACGCGTGAGGCGGCGATGCCGCCCTTGATCACGGCGGCCATGACCGCCTGGGCCCGCTGCTCGGAGAGCACCTTGTTGGCCGCCGGCGTTCCCACATTGTCGGTGTGGCCTTCGATGCTCAGCTTCAGGTCCGCGTGCCCGTTCAGGAGGGCGACGATCTGGGCCACGGTCCCCTGCGATTCGGGCTTGATCTCGGCCTTGCCGGTGTCGAAATTGATGTACAGGGCCATGAAGCCGTCCTTGCTCAGGGCCTCGTACATGGCGTCGGCCGCCACTTCCTGGACCATCTCGCCGACTTCCAGAACGGTCAGGGCGAAATTGCTGCCGTCGTTATAAATGTCGAGCTTGAACCAGATCTCCTTGCCGTTCTTGGTCAGCCTGCCCGTCAGATAATTGTCCTCGTCAAATAAAATCGTCCCCCCGATCGCCTTGGCGGCGTTGCCGTAATTGCGGCGGATTTGCAGCTGACTCGGCCGGGGGGCGTTCTCGTTGAGGTAATATTCGATCCTGGTCATCTGGCCTTCGACCGTCTTGTTGTCGCTGTCCTTGATATAGAACTCGACGGCGTCGTAGGCGGACTTGCATTCCTCGATGTAGAAGTTCTTCATCCGCGAGAAAAGCGGATGGTCTTTGCAGTTCTCGGCGTCCGCCTGCTGGGCGCGGACGAGTCCGGCGAAGCTGAATAGCAGGACGGACATGAGGATCGTCAATCCCGTCATTTTTTTCATGATGGATTCCTCCTTGCGATCGTCGGAAGAGATCGAAACGACCGTGCGCCCCGCTTCGACCGTTCCTGACCCGCGCCATGGCCGCCGCCGGCTCCAGCGGAGCGGCCCGGCGCACAAGACGCCTTCCTGTTACCGTTGCTCCCTTCCGGGCCTGGCGGGATTGGCAGGCGACGCTTTGCCCGGGGCCCCGGCCTTCAACGCCGCGAACGGACACGCTTTCGAACTAGGCCCGGCCTCGGCAGGGGCTTCGACCCCACTGTAGCGGGTTGTGGGTTACAGGGCACCGCTGGCTCCCCGTCTAGCACGGCCGAGGATGGATTATAGCACGGTCAGAAGCGGTAGGCCAAACCGCCCCGAAGAAGCAGTCCGTCCCACAGCCCGGCCTCGCCGAGAAGCGAGAACCCCTTGACCAGATCGATCTTCAGGCCGAAATCGAGCTGGAGGACGACGAACAACTTGGGGATGGTGAAATCGATGTCCTGGGACAGAGTGGCGAAGTCCTTGGTGACCGAGGCGGCCGGGATCGCTTCCTGGAGGGAGCTGTAATGGTACGTCCCGGTGTAGGAATATGAGAACGTGCCGTCCAGCTTGCCGAAACCCACCCCCAAGACGAAATAGGGCCGAACACGGCCCTGCCCGATCTCCCAACGGAAGCTGAAATCGGTCGTGAAGACGGGCACGGTTTTCATTTCGGCCGTCACGTTCGCGTCGGCCACCGTTCCGTTGGTGAAGATCTGCTCCGGCGTCCCCGTCAGCGAGAGCGACAGGGATGTCGATTCCAGCGAAACGCCCAAGCTGAACGTCCCGGCCCAGCCGCTGACGAAGTAGCGCAGCTCCAGGCCGTAGTTGGAGCCGTTCGAATCGAGTTTGAGGTTGGGCGTGAATTTCGCCCCGACCAGCCCGGCGTGCGACTGGCTCAGCTTCTTGTCGATCTCGTTCTGCATCTCGTTGCCCAGCTTCTCCGACAGCTTGCTCTCGAAAACGGACAGGATCGGATTGATCGTCCAATACGAATAATGCCCGTTGATCTCCCAATGGCCTCCCGGCTCGGCGACCGCCTGGGCGACGGACACGGCCGGCGAAACGGCCGGCGGGGCGCCCGGTTCCGGGACCGGCGGCTCGCGGCGGGGGACGGTCCGCGGCTGTTCTTCGACGGGGGGCGGGGCGGCCTCCGTCCGGGGCGCCGGTTTTGCCGCCGTCTCCGTCTGAGGGGCCGGCTTGTCCCGGTTGAGCGCGTCCTGCTGAGCCTGCAGATAGATCTTATAGAAAGCCGTGGGATAGAAATTCGCCGAAATGGCTTTTTGGGGATCGACGTCGAGGGTGCGGCGCATCCATTTGAGAGAGTTGTCGTTATCGCGCTGGTAAAAATAGCACAGGGACAGGCCGAAATAGGCGGCCGAAAGGTTGAGCCGGCTCGTCGACCGGCTCGAAGCTTCCAGATAAGTGCCGATGGCCAGGCTGTATTTCCCCTGTCGGTAATACGCGTCGCCCTGGGCCAGGAGCTTATCCACGGCTTCTTCGTTGGTTTGAGGGGCGGGGGCGGTCTGGGCCCGGAGCCCGCCCAGGAGAAGCAGGATGGCCGCTGCCGTGACGATCCACCGACGATCGGAACGGAGAAGGCTATTCATATCGCAACCATCCTAACGGGCGACGCGACCCTTGTCAATCACCGGGCGCGGTGAGGCGCGGCTAAGCGCCCGCCGGGGCCGGCGATCGGATGCCGTCGGGCCTTGTTTGACAGGACCCGGAACGCCGTTTATATTGATAAGTCCGCGCCGAGGACGATGACATGTTTCGGAGACGCGGCGTTCGTCGTCCTGATGGACAGCGGCATCATGTTCGCCATGGCGGCCGGGAGAACCTCATGAAAAGACCAATCGCCGTCTTCCTCGTCCTGGGTTCTCTTGTCGCCGCCGCCGCACCCGCCCGGGGCCAAACGCCATCTTTCCGGCTAGGAGGGGCGGAATTTTTCCTAAACGGAAAACCTTGTCAAATTCTGGCCGGAGAGCTCCACTTCCAGCGCATCCCGCCGCCGTATTGGAAGGACCGCCTGCTCAAGGCCCGGGCCATGGGCCTCAACACGGTCTGTACGTATGTCTTCTGGAATCTCCTCGAACCGGAGCCGGGGAGGTGGGATCTAACGGGGGCCAACGACCTGGCCGCGTTCATCCGGACGGCCCAGGAGGCGGGCCTGTGGGTCATCGTCCGCCCCGGCCCTTATGCCTGCGCCGAATGGGATTTCGGCGGGCTGCCGATCTGGCTGCTGAGGACGCCCGATATCAAGATCCGCTGCCTGGATCCGCGCTATATGAAAGCCTGCGCGGCCTACATCGGCAAGATGGCCGGGCTATTGGGCCCGCTGCAAATCCATAAAGGCGGTCCTGTCCTGATGGTCCAGATCGAGAACGAATACGGCAGCTACGGAAACGACCGGGGCTACATGCAGGCCCTGGAATCGTTTTGGCGCAAGGGCGGGATCGAAGTCCCGTTTTACACGGCCGACGGCGCGACTCCTTTTATGCTCGAAGCCGGATCGCTGCCGGGCTGCGCCATCGGCCTCGATCCGGGAGCCGGCGAGGAAGAATTCGAGGCGGCCGCCCGGCTGGGTCGAAACGTCCCGGTCTTCTGCAGCGAGCTCTACCCCGGCTGGCTGACCCATTGGGGGGAGAAATGGGCGCGGACGCCGGCCGAGGATGTTCTCAAGGACCTCCGCTGGCTGCTCAAGAATGGAAAATCGTTCAATCTCTACGTCTTCCACGGCGGGACGAACTTCGGCTTCTGGGCCGGCGCCAACATGGGAGACGCTTACCAGCCGGACGTCACGAGCTACGATTACGACGCCCCTCTCAACGAGATGGGCCAGCCCACGCCCAAGTTTTTCGCCATCCGCGACCTGCTGGCCGAGTTTCAGCCGGGCGGGGCCAAGCTGCCGGATCCTCCCAGGCCCCTTCCGGCGATCGAGATTCCGGCGATCACTTTCGGGGAAAGCGCCCCGCTTTTCGAGAATCTGCCCGCCGCGGTCCGGGAGCCCCAGCCCAAGCCCATGGAATATCTCGGCCAAAATCAAGGCTTCATTTTGTATCGAACGGCGTTCCGGGGGCATTACTCCGGCAAGCTGAAGATCTGGGAGCTCCATGATTACGCCGACGTCCACGTCGACGGACGTCTCATCGGGACGCTGAGCCGGGTCCGGAAGGAGGATTCGATCGAGATCCCCAAGTCCGACCCGCCGGCCAGGACGCTCGACATCCTGGTCGAAGGGATGGGCCACATCAATTTCGGCCAATCCATGATCGACCGCAAGGGTATCACCGACCGGGTCACGCTGAACGGGATGACCCTGATGGATTGGACGATTTGTCCCCTGCCGATGGAGGGGACGTTCATCGAGCGGCTCAAGTTCGGCCCGATCGGCGAATCCGTCCGGCCGGAGTCGTTTTTTCGCGGCTCGTTCGAGCTGTCCGAGGCGGGCGACACCTATCTGGACATGAGCGGCTGGAAAAAGGGCGTCGTCTGGGTCAACGGTCACAACCTCGGGCGATATTGGGAGATCGGGCCGCAGAAGCGCCTGTATTGCCCGGCCCCGTTCTTGAAAAAGGGGCGCAACGAGATCGTCGTCTTCGATCTGCACAGGACCGTCCCGGGCGAAGTCCGGGGCGTCAAGTCGCTCGAATGACAATGAAAGAAAACACTGGATTTCGATGCCTCATTCCAAGCGCCTCAAGTCATTCCGACGGACACGTTCCTCATGGCTTTCGACAAAGCGTATAGGGAAAAACAGATCGATCATCCTTTCGAACGAAAGGCCTTCATCGACGCCTATGGGCGGAGCATCCTCTATTTCGACGGCCAAGCCTGGGTTTCGCATCCCGCCAAGGTCAGCCCGGCGCCATCGTCTCAACCGAAGCCTCACCGGCCGCATTGAGGGGTTCGGACCCGCGGAGGTTTGACTTCCCCGCAAGCGAGTGATATGTAAAACATCTGTAATTTCAGCCCACCTGGAGGTATCTATGTCCCGCTTCCGGAAATCCCCCGTCCTGGCGATCGCCATCCTTATCGCGGCGGCTGTCCTGCCCGCCCAGACCCCGCCCGAAAAATTCCTGGGCTTCAAGGTCGGCGCGGACACCAAGCTGGCCGATTACAACCAGATCAAGGCCTATTTCGAATTGCTGGCCAAGGAATCGCCGCGCCTCAAGCTCGTGACGATCGGCGAAAGCACCCTGAAAAAGCCGATCATCATGGCCGTGATCTCCTCGGAGGAAAACCTGGCCAAGCTCGACCGCTATCGCGAAATCCTCAAGAAGCTGCGCGACCCCCGCACGCTCCCGGCGGATGAGGCCGCCCGGCTGGCCAAGGAAGGCAAGGCCATCGTCCTGATCACCTGCAGCATCCATTCCAGCGAGATCGGGGCTTCCCAGATGTCCATGGAGCTGGCCTATGACCTCGTCACGGGCAAGACGCCCTACGACGCCCGCAAGGTCCTCAGCGACGTCATTCTCCTTCTCTGCCCCACCCACAATCCGGACGGCGAGCAGATGGTCGTCGATTGGTATAAAAAATATGTCGGCACGAAGTACGAGGGCGGCAATATGCCCTACCTCTATCATTATTACGCCGGCCACGACGACAACCGCGACTGGTACATGTTCAACCTGGCCGAGACGAGGGCGGTCACCAAGGTCCTTTATCACGACTGGCTGCCCCTCGTGCACCTCGACCAGCACCAGCAGGGCTCCAACCAGGCCCGCCTCTTCATCCCCCCGCTCATGGACCCGCCCCTGCCCAACGTCCACCCCTTCGTCTGGCGGACGGCCAACCTCCTGGGCGCGGCCATGGCCTACGACCTCCAGCAGAACGGCAAGAGCGGGGTCGTCAACGGCCGCAGCTACACCGGCTGGTACATCGGCGCCTGCGACGACACCCCCTGGCTGCACAACTCCATCGGCATGCTGAGCGAGGCGGCCTCCGCCCGCATGGCTTCGCCGATCTACATCGATCCGACCGAGCTTCCCAAATCCTACGTCGACAAAATGATGGATTTCGTCGATCCCTGGCCGGGCGGCTGGTGGCGACTGCGCGACATCGTCGACTACGAGCTCATCATTTCCAAGAGCCTGATCAAATCGGCCTCCCTCCACAAAGAGGACCTGCTCATCAACTACTATCGGATGTGCAAGGACTCGATCGAAAAGACGGAGAAGAACCAGCCGTTCGCCTTCGTCATTCCGGCCATGCAGCATGACTATCCGACCATGCTCAAGATGCTCGAGGTCCTGCAGATGGGCGGGGTCGAGATCCACCAGGCCAAGGCCGAGTTCGTGGCCGAGGGGAAATACTTCCCGGCCGGCTCGTTCGTGGTCAAGATGGCCCAGCCGTACAAGGCCTTCGCCTGGACGATGCTGGAAAAGCAGAAATACCCCGACATGCGGCAGTATCCCGGCGGCCCCCCTCAGCCGCCCTATGACAACGCCGGTTGGACATTGCCGATCCAGATGGGCGTCTCCTGTGAATCCATCCAGGCGCCGTTCGAGGCCAAGCTCGAGAAGATCACCCAGGTCCCGTATCCGCCCGTCCCGGCCGGCCAGGGCGGGGCGAATTACGTCGTCCTCGGTTCGCAGGTCAACGCTTCCTACCCGGTCGTCTTCGCCCTGCTGAAGGATGCCAAGGCCGAAGCCTGGCGGACCAGGGCGAAGATCAGCCGCAAGGGCTACGACATTCCCGCCGGAAGCTTCATCGTCAGGAATTCCCCCGAGGTCAAGAAAGCCCTGCCCGCCCTGTTGGAGAAGCGGCGCCTGGCGGTCATCGACCTGGATGCCGTCGATGATATCGCCAAGGCCCCCCTCAAATTCCATCGCGTCGCGCTCTATCAGTCCTGGCGCGGCAACATGGATGAGGGCTGGACGCGATACATGTTCGACGACATGGGCATCCCCTACACGACCATCCGCAACGATTATTTCAAGGGCCTCAAGGAAAAGAAGGCCGAGATCAAGGCCGATTACGACGTCCTCGTCTTCGCCGATGAAAACGTCACGACCATCAAGACCGGCCAGCGCGGCGGCTTCGGCGGGCCCGGCGGCATGGGGCCCGGCGGACCCGGCGGCGGCCAGGCCGCGCGGCCCCCGGTCTCGACCACTCCGCCCGAGTACGAGGGCGGCATCGGACAGGACGGCGTGGATGCCCTGCGGACGTTCGTGGAGAAGGGCGGTGTCGTCGTTCTCCTCAATCAGGCTTGTTCGCTGGCTTTCAACGAGTTCGATGTCCCGGTGCGCAACGCCCTGCAGAACGTGGACCGGACGAAATTCTTCTGCCCCAGCTCGATCCTGAAAATCCTCGTCGACAACCAGACGCCGATCGGCTACGGGATGCCGACGGAGGCCGGGGCCATGTTCGTCAACAGCCTGGCCTTCGATACGTCGACACCCGGCTTCGATTGGGACCGCAAGGTCGTCGCCTCCTATCCGGAGGACGGGATCCTGCTGAGCGGCTGGCTCCTGGGAGAAGACGTTCTGGCCCGCAAATCCGTGGTCGTGGACACCCGGTACAAGGACGGCCGGCTCATCCTCATCGGCATCCGCTGCCAGAACCGGGCCCAATCGCACGGCACGTACAAATTCCTGCTTAACGGGCTGATGTATCCCGAAAGCAAATAGTCTAGAGCCGGAAGAATCATCAACGGGCGGCCTGCGGGCCGCCCCGTTTTTCAGTCAGGAATCGAATAGGCTTTGTCCCGGAAGAGCGTCCGGCAAGCATCGACCACGGCGGGATCGTACAGAACACCCCGGTTCGCCTCGATCTCCTTCAAGGCGGCGCCGATACCCAAGGCCGGACGGTAGGGCCGATGCGAGGAGATGGCTTCCACGACGTCGGCCACCGCGAGGATGCGGGATTCCCGGAGAAGCGCGTCGCCGCGGCTTCCGTTCGGATAGCCCGAGCCGTCCATCCGCTCGTGGTGTTCGAGGATCATCCGGGCCACCGGCCAGGGGAATTCGATGTCCTTGAGGATGTCGAAACCGGCTTGGACGTGCGTCCGGATCATGCTGAACTCGATGGGGGTCAGCTTCAAGGGTTTGCTCAGGATTTCGGCCGGAACGGAAATCTTGCCGATATCGTGGATGATCCCGGCCGTGTAGAGCCCGTCCAACCCTTCGGCCGTAAGCCCCATCTCGGCACCGATGTCCCGGGCCAGGGCGGCGACCCGTTTTTGATGGCCGGCCGTGTAGGGATCGCGCATCTCGACGACCATGGCTACGGCCCGGACGGTGGCGTCGAGCGCACGGCGCATGTGTGTGAATCCCTGGCGGCGCTCCTCCATTCGCGTCTTCATCTCCTCCACTCGAAGCTGGGTCTGCTGGAGCTTCCGGATCGCGACCAGATTGCGGATGCGGGCGTCGAGCTCGCGGATGTTGACCGGCTTGGTCAGGTAAGCGTCGGCCCCGTATTCGAACCCCTTCAGCTTGGGCTCCAACCCCGGCTTGGCCGTGATGAGGACCACCGGGACGGCCATGGTCCGGGGCGTGTTCTTGACGTTGCGGAGAAGCTCATAGCCGTCCATCCGCGGCATCATGACGTCGGAGACGATCGCGTCGGGCAGGTCCCGCCGGACCGCTTCCCAGGCCTCGACGCCATCGGCCACGGCCAACACCTCGTGCCCGAATTTCGCCAGCATCGAGCGGATGAAGCCGCGCAAATCGGCGTTGTCCTCGGCCAGGATGATCCGATCGTTGGCCGGGGGCGCTTCGCCTCCCCCCGCGATCTCCACGTCCGCGGCGGACGGCTGCCGATCCATCCAAGCCAGATCCGCCGCCGAGACGCGAATCAAATCGTCCTGGCGCCTTTGCCGCGGCCCGCCCGGGGGCCGATCGTCCGCCGCCCTCCGTTCGAGCAGGGCCTCGGGGACGAGCACGGCCAGGTTCGTCGGCAGTCCGACGAAGAAACGGGTGCCCCGGCCCGGTTCGCTGGCCACGGAAATCGTCCCTTTCATCAGGTCGACGTATTCCTTGACCAGCGTCAGTCCGATTCCGGTGCCTTCATAGCGGCGGGTGCTGGTGCCGTCGACCTGGCGGAAACGCTCGAAAATGAAGGGCAGATGCTCGGGGGGGATGCCGATCCCCGTATCCTCCACGCCCAGCAGGACGCGCCCTCCCTCCGCCGCGGTCAGGCTCAAGACGATCGACCCGCGATCGGTGAATTTGATGGCGTTCCGCACCAGATTCGTCACGATGCGGTCCAGCTTGTCCTCATCGACGTCGATGGGCGGGACTTCGCCGCTCAGGCGAAAGGTGATCTCGATCCCCTTGCGCCCGGCCATTTCCCGGAAGGTGGAGGCCATGTCCCGAAGATAGGCCGCCAAGTCGGTCTTCCTCAGCCGCAAGGGCATCTTTCCGGCCTCGATCTTGGAGAAATCGAGCATTTGGTTGATCAGGTCGAGCAGCTTCAGGGAATTGCGGTAGGTCGTTTCGAGCAAAGCCTGCTGATCGGTCGTCAACCGGCCGGCGTCGCCCAGATAAAGGCTCTGGATCGGACCGATGATCGAGGCCAGTGGAGTCCGGACCTCGTGGCTGATGTTGCTGAAGAACTGGGACTTGAGGGTATCCAGCTGTTTCAGCTCCTCGTTGGCCTTGGCCAGCTTCAGGCGGCCCTTCAGATCATTCAAACGGGCCTGGTTTTTCAGCAGCGTCCAGACCACGGCCAGGAACATCGTGGTCACCAGGAAATAGTTGTTGGAGATGACGGCGGAGCGCTCGGCCGCCCCATAGGACCAGAAGAAGAGCGGCAGGACGAAGGAAAACTCGATGACGGCGCAGGCGGCCAGGACGCGTTTGACGTCCAGGATCAGGACGAAAATGACGACCAGGATCGTCAGGTTGATGCCGGCGTAGTAGACGCTGGTCGGACCCCCCGTCAGCCAACACATGGCCACGATGTCGAGACAGCTGAAAATCATCAGGAGCATGCCGACGTCGGCCGTGCGTTCGCGGACCAGTTTCGAGTTGAGAGAAAGAAAAATAAGGGCGCAGACGGCGATCTCGGCCAGGCGCAGGCCCCAGAGCCTGAGAAAAATCGCCGGAAAATCGATGATGTCCAGAGTCCCGAAAAGAGGAAACAGAAACATTCCGATGAGGGTCGTGGCGCGAAGCATCTCCCGGCTGAGCGCCTTGGTTTCGCGCTCGAACTGCTCGCGGAGGGGCTGGTCCGCGATGCGTTCGCTCAGGAGATCAAGGAATTTTCGTGCCTGCATGGCCGGCCATCTTGGTCCCCCCGCAGCCTCGCCCGTCGCCCCATCGTCCCCGCGGCGGGGCCATCGCGGGGGGAACATTTCGCGGAAGCGTCAGGCGCTCCGTTCGGCCTTGGTTATTTTCCAGCAGTCGCCGCAAAGAGGCTCGTGATCGTGGCCCCGCTTGTGGAAGAACCGCCCGCAGCGCGGACACTCGATCATCTCGTTGACGGGGGATTTCGACTCGACAGGCCCCTTGCTCTTGAAGAAAGAGGACAGCGACAGGTGCGCCATGGGACCTCCCTTCCGGTCCTATCAGTGATGGCCCGATTATAGCACCTGTGGTGTCGTATCGCCAATTCGATCATTTTGCGATGTTTAAAAATCGGTGATGATCACCTTAATCAGCGCGGTCAGGGCCGCCAGGTCCCGGCTGTCGATCTTCTCGATGAAGGAATGGGCGTACGTGCCGGGCCAAGAGATGGGGATATCCACCGCGCCGCCGGCGATGAAGACCGAGCCGTCATTCCCGCCCCGCGAGTTGGCCACCTGGACCGGGATGGTATGGGCGGCGGCCAGCTTGAGCATCTTGTTGAGTTCGGTTTTGGGCACCAGGCTGCTGTTGTCCAGGGCCCGCAAGACCGCCCCAGATCCCAGCTTGGCGTCCGCGAAGCGCTTGTTCTCGAGCAGCGAGTCCGAGGAGACGAAGGTGTCGATGGCGAAGACATAATCGGGCTTGAGGACCTTGGCCATGGCCGCGGCGCCGTTCAGGCCGATCTCCTCTTCGACGCTCCAAGCACAGGTGACGGTCCGGCCCTTCAGGGAGGCCCAATCCGTCTGGAGGGCGGCGGCCAGGAGGGCGGCGCAGCCGGCCCGGTCATCAACGGCCCGGACGGCGGCGACTCCGGGGCCGAGGTCGACGATGTGCTTCTTGAAGATGACCGGATTGCCCTCGGCCACGCCCAACGCCCGGGCCTCGGCCTCACTGCCCGCGCCGAGGTCCATTTCATAGGTCTCGGGGCTGTAAGGCAGGGGCTTGGCGGCGTCGTAATCGGGCCGGGGGATCATGATCCCCTCGACCGGTCCTTTAGCCGTGTGGATGACGAACGGCCGGGCCTCGCAGGCCTGGGGCAGGAAGCCGGGCCGGCCCTTGAGGCGGACGGCGCCTTGGGCCGTGATTTTATCGACGGTAAAGCCGAGCTCGTCGGTGTGGGCGACGAACATGATATGGGGGCGGCCCGCCCCGACGGTGAACCACATGTCGTTCTTGGCGTCTCGCTGGACCTTGATCGTCTTGGGCAGGGCGGCCTGGATGAAGTCCATGACCTTCGACTCCTGGCCGGAGATCCCCGGAATCATGACCAGCTGCCGGAAAAGGTCCCATTCGGAAAACGGATTCTGGGCGAAGGCGGCCGTTCCGGCCGCCAAGAAGGCGGTCCCCAGGAAGAGCGAACGGCGGAGTCTCATTTCAGCCTCCCTTCCTTGACGATTTCCGCAAGGAGCGAGGCCAGGGCCTGGACGTCCTTGAGGGCCACGATTTCCGATGGCGTCCCGGCGTAGCGGACCGGCAGGGCCAGGCTGACGGCGTCGCCGCCGTCGGAGGCGAAAGGCGCAAGGAGAGGCGATTCCCCGCCTCTCCGATATTGAAGCGGGATCTTCTTTTCCAAGGCCGCGGCCTCGACGGCTTCGCGGACCTTCGAAGGTCCGTCCTTGACCTGGATCAGGACGATTCCTTTGCCTAGAAACGGGCTCTCCGGCCCCCGGTCGGCGGGCACCGTGTCCAACACGATCGCCTTGGCCGCGCCGAGCTTGGACTGCGCCCGAGTCATCCCCAGCGAAGCCCGCGTCCCCCGGGCCGGGAACCTGGACTGGGCGGCCCAAACGATGTCGGCGGCGGAGGCCTTGTCCCCGATCGTCTCTTGGGCCGCCGCGGTCAGGGCGGCGCAAAGCGATTTCTGCCCCAGGGCCGGTCCCGACCACAGTTCATTGGCCAGTCTCGTCAGGTCCGGCCAGAACGTCACGGGGTCGAGCACTTCGACGCCCCTGGCCCTGGCCTCGGCTTCGCTCCGAACGCCCAGGTCGACGAAGACGAGGTCCAGGGTCAAGTCCTTGGCCAACTGGTCCCGCCGCTCGCGGGTCAAGAGATGCATGGACGGCTGGGACACGACCCCGTAAATCGGTTTCGATTTGGTCATGATGACCACCGGATGGCCGAGGAGGAACGAATCATAAAAGGGAGAAGGCAGCGGAACGGCGCGGTCGAGGGTCAGATAGCCGTCGGCCGTAAAGCCGCTGACGACGTAGCCGAATTCGTCCAAGGGGGCCAGGATGGCCGGGCCTCGGGCGGTCCCCAGCTTCAAGTAAACACCACCCAAGAGGTCGGCGGAGAGCGCCGCCGTCTTGGGCAGGAAGCCGGCGATCTTGGCCGCCAGGAACTGCTCATTGCCGGTAGCGGACGGGACGGGAAAAATCTCGCTGATCAGGCCCTTCACGTCGGTCGCCGCCGCCGGCGAACCGAGAGAGACGATCAGGAGGGCGATCCGGACCAGCCGGCCGACTCCAGCCTTCATGGGCACCTCCGCGGCAATTTAAGATAGGAACCCGCCCCCGGGACGGGACATCGCCGATCGAGCCGGACCGGGCCTCAGCCCTGGAGAATCTTGACGGCCGCCTCGATGTTGGACACATCGAGAATGACGGCCTGGTTCGCCCCCTTGCGGCTGAGCGTCCCGTAACAGTAATCGATGTTGATGCCCTCGTCGCCGAGCTTCGTGGTCAGCTCGGCCAGGGCGCCGGGACGGTTTTCCAGCTCGATCAGCAGGACATCGCGCAACTCGACTGTATAATTCAGCTTTTCCAGCAGCTTGACGGCCTTGTTGAGGTTTTTGACATAGATCTTGGCCGTGTCGTGGAAAACGCCGATGGCTTCGATGTTGATTTCGTTCTCGGCCAGGTAGCCGCACAAGTCGCCCAGGGTGGAGGGCTTGTTCTCAAGGATGATGAAAAGCTCGGTGATGCGTTCCATGGAACCTCCTTGAAGCGGTCAGCGGGACGGGCGGAGTCCGGCCGGCGGGGTTTGAAGAACGGGGGTACGAAGGCCGACCTCGCGGTGTCCCATTTCTTTGATGGATCTATTCTAACATGAATGCGGCGGGTCAATCGAAAATTTTGCCCGGGTTGAGGATGCCGCGCGGGTCGAAGGCCTTCTTGATGCCGCGCATGAGCTCGATCTGGGCCGGAGGCAGGCTCATGGCCAGGTAGGGCTTCTTGACCAGGCCGATGCCGTGCTCTCCCGAAATGACGCCCCGGCGGGCCATTCCGTCGGCGTAGATCTCGTCGCGGATGGCGTCGAAAGAAGCGCGCCAGTCCTCTTCGGCCATGGGCACGATCCGGCCGTCCTCATAGCGGGCCTTCATGATGTGGGTATGGACGTTGCCGTCGCCGGCGTGGCCGAATGTCGGGAGCCAGACGCCGTGGGCGTCGGCGATCTCCCGGACGCGCTTGACATGGGCCGGGATCTCGGCGCGCGGCACGCAGACGTCGAGGATCTCCACCGTGTAGGCCTTCAGGGCCTCATAGATCTTGGAGCGGATGGTCAGGACGTTGTCCTGCTTGGCCGGCGTGTCGGCGATGAAGACGTCCAGGGCGCCCATCTCCAAGGCCGCTTCGGCCAGGGACTGGGACAAGCGGTCCATCTCGTCCTCGGAAACGGCGTCCAAAATGACAAAAAGATGGGTGTCGCCGAGGTGCGAAGGCCAGGTCTTCCGAAGGTGCTCCTCGCTGATGCGCAGGACGTCGAGGGGCACGAATTCCAGGGCCAGGGGAATGATGTCCCGCTGGAAGACGACGGGCACGGTTTCGATGGCCGCCTCGAGCGTCTCGAAGGGGATGACCAGCGAACGGGTCAAGGCCGGCTTGGCCCGGAATTGGATGATCGCCTTGGTGATGACGCCCAGGGTCCCTTCCGAACCGATGAGGAGATGCATCAGATTGTACCCGGTGCTGCTCTTGATAAGTTTGCCGCCCAACTGGAGGATTTCGCCGGACGCGGTGACGACCTCGAGCCCGCGGACGTAATTGCGGATGACGCCGTATTTCACGGCCCGGCTGCCGCCGGCGTTGGTGGCGATCATGCCGCCGATGAGGGCGCTCTCCTCGCCGGGGTGGGGCGGGAAGTCGAAGCCGGCCTCGGCCACGGCCTGTTCGAATTGGAGGAGGGAGACCCCGGCCTCGACGACCGCCATCTGGTTCCTGGCGTCGATCTCGACCACGGCGTTCATCCGCTCCAGGGACAGGACGATCCCGCCGCTTATGGGCACGCACCCGCCGCACAGCCCCGTCGCCCCGCCGCGCGGCGTGACCGGAATGCGGTGGTCATGGGCCAGGCGCAGGACGGCGGCCGTCTCCTCCGTCGTTTTCGGGCGGACGACGACATCGGGGCGGCGTTGGATATCGCGGAGCGAGAATTCGTCATGGGAATAGGTATCTAACCGGTCCGGGTCGGCGATGACGTTGTCGGGACCGACGATTCCCGCCAGGGTCGTGAGAACAGAAGCATCGATCGATGGACACATGATGGCCTCGCCGTCCCGCGCGGAGCAGCCGGCGTCGGGGCCCGATTATAAGACAAAACGGCCGTTTTTGAAAATCACCGGGGCGGCCCGGAACGTTCAGCGCAATCCGCGGGGCACGCTTTTCGAGAAATAGATCCGGCGCACGGAAACGAGGGGGAATTTGTCCCCGGATTCGAATTCGAATTCCCTCTTGTCGGCGGCAAAGGCCTTGATCCGGCCGGATGTGACATCCCCGCTTTTAAGGAAAATGTAGTGCTCGTTCGTCTCGATGAGGTTGCGTTCGTTGGGGAAATCCCACAGCTCGTCGACGAAATTGATCATCCACAGGTCGCGCAAGGGGATGCTGGTCGCGTCCTTGAGTTCAAGCGATGATTTTTCCGCGTCCAACGCGACGATGGATCCGATCAACTTGTCGCCGTTCTTGAGAAAGATCGCCTCTTCCCCGGATTTGAGTTTCTGGCCGCGGGCGATCCCGCAAGCCAGGATCAATCCCGCCAGACCGATCAACACCGCTTTCTTCATGCCGCCCCTCCAGGGAAAATGATAGATAATCCGTCACGATTTGGCAAGTGTCATGAGGGCGGAGTCACAGGACCCGGCTTTGAGGAAAGGACCGATTCGGATACAATATCCCCCGGATTTCCTGATCATGATTCCTTTTTGGAAGGCTTTCGCCCTGTGGCTGGCCGTCGTCCGGGCAGCGGCCTTTTTGTCGCCGCCCCAAACGAACCTGGTCACCTCGGCCGGCACCGAGGTCAGGACGGGCGGGGCAACGGCCGCATCCCAGCCCGACGCGGCCCCGGCTCCCGCCTCGTTTCTGGCCCTCGGCGACGCGGACCTTCGAAAACAGGTCGAATCCGATCCCGCCTCGCTCGGCTCGCTTTCCGTCGGATCGCCGGGCAGCGGAGTCCTGATCAACGGCGTCGTTTTTCCCTCGGACCCGAAATGGACGCTGGCCAACGCCGACGGGAATTTCGCCACCGCCGAGACGATCACGTTCGTCCGGCGGGCGATTGAGAACGTCAACACGCTATTCCCGGACACGCCGCCGCTCACCATCGGCGACATCAGCAACCCCCGGGGCGGCCAATTGCGCCGCCACCTCGCCCATCAGGTCGGCCGGGACGTCGATATCGGATACTATTACAAGCCGGGCAAAGGCGTCTGGTACACGCCCGGCACGGCCGCCAACCTGGACCTGCCCCGCAATTGGGCCCTGGTCCGGTCGCTGCTGCTTCTCACCGAGGTCGAGACCATTCTCCTGGACAACCACGTCCAGAAGGCCCTCTATGACTACGCCCTTTCCATCGGCGAGGACAAGGTCTGGCTGGGGCATATCTTCCAATTCGTCCTCGGCTTCAAGGACGCCCCCATCATCCATGTCCCCCTGCACCGGACCCATTATCACGTCCGGTTCTTCAACCGCACGGCCCAGGAGCTGGGGCGACGGGCCTATCCCTTCCTCATCGAGCTGAAAAAAATACCCCCTCCCGTCTTCACCGTCCCCCATTACGTCCGCGCGGGGGAGACCTTGGGCCACTTGGCCCTGCGCTACGGATCGTCCGTGCGGGCCATCCAGCAAGCCAACGGCCTCCCGGACAGCATGATCCGGGCCGGACAGACGCTGCGCATCCCGCTCAAGGGAGCGGCTGCGCCGCCCGCCGCCCCTCTGATCGTGCCCGCCCGGCCCCTGGCGCCCTTGACGCCGCCGTCGCTGGCGGCGGTCGATTGGCCGACGCCTTTGTCCGCGTATGGGAACGATTTGGCCCGCCTGGCGCACTTCTCCGCCGTGTTGGGCGGATTGCCTCTCCGTTTCTGACGGGAATCCCGGGGCCGGCGGGAATCAACCCAAGGCCCGGATCAAATCCTCGATCAGGTCATCCGTATCCTCGACGCCCACGGACAGGCGGATGAGTCCGTCCGTGATCCCGATCCGGAGCCGGTCTTCCGGGGACAGGCCCGAATGGGAGGTCGCCGCCGGGCGCGTCAGAAGCGATTCCACGCCCCCCAGGCTGGGGGCGATGAGAGGGATCGTCACTTTGCCCATGAAGGTTTCCGCCGCCGCCTTTCCGCCCTTGAGCTCGAAGCTGAGCATGCCGCCGAAACCGTCGAACAGGCGGGCGGCGATGGCGTGGGCAGGATGGCCGGGCAGGCCGGGATAATTGACGCCCGCCACCGCCGGGTGGGCGTGCAGGGCCCGGGCGATGCGCAGAGCGCTTCCGTTTTGGAACCGGACGCGCAGGGCCAGCGTCTTGAGGCCGCGATGGAGCAGGAAGCAGGCATGGGGATCCATGGAGCCGCCCAGGAGGTCGAGGGCCAGGAGGCATTTCGAGACGAGATCGGCCCGGCCGATGACGGCGCCACCGACGATGTCCGAATGGCCGTTCAGGTATTTGGTGCAGGAGTGGAGGGACAGGTCGAAACCAAGTTCGGGCGGACGGAAATTGACCGGCGAGGCGAACGTGTTGTCGATCATGGAGACGAGGCCGTGGGCCCTGGCGAACGAAACCATGGCTTCGAGATCCGGGATCTGCATCAGGGGATTGCTGATCGTCTCGACATAGACGGCCCGGGTCTGCGGGCGCAGCTTGGAGGCCCAGGTCTCGGGCCGCGCCGGGTCGATGAAATCGTAAGACAGGCCGAAGCCGGCCAGCTCACGGGTCATGAAATCGTAGGTCCCGCCGTAAAGGCTGGCTTGGGCCAGGACGTGGCCGCCGGGGCGGAGCAGGGCCAGGAGGGCGGTGGTGATGGCGGCCATTCCGCTGGCCGCGACCAGGGCGGCCTCGGCGTTTTCCAGGGCGGCCAGCTTGGCGTGCAGGGCGGCATGATTGGGGGTGTTGTTGAGGCGGATATAGCGGATGTCTTGGTAATGGCCCCCGCCGGCCGTTTCGTACATGGCCGTCTGAAAAATGGGCAGGCTGACCGCGCCCAGAACGCGGGGCCTGATTTCACCGGCGTGAATGACCTTGGTGTCGAATCGGCGCTTGTTGTCAGCCATGGCGTCTCCTTATTTTCGATCGAAAAACGCGGAATCGGGCATGCGGATGAGCGGCGCGCGGCCCATCTCGAAGGCGTCCCAGCGGAGAAAAGCCAGGCCGATCCCGGCCGCACCCTGCATCAGCCCGGTCTGGGCGATGAGGAGCTTGGGCTGGGTGCGGTGCTCGGCCTGGACCCAGCTCAGCTTGTCGCCGTCAACGGTCGCCTTGGCCAGGAGCCGCTTCATGACCCGGTTGAGGAACGCGAGGTAAGCGGGATCGCGGTCGGACTTATAGAGGTTGAGGAAAAAATCAGCGACCCCGGCCAGCCCGCAGCAGAGCCCCGCGTTGTTCCAGAAGCCCGGCGTTTCCTTCTCCGGGATGCCGCTTCCCATGAGGGCGTTGGCTTCACGGCGGACCCAATCCATCCAGACCGGATTTCCGGTCGTCTTGAACAAGGCGTAGAAGAGATTGGCCGTGCCGACCGGGCCATGGCACCAGCCGAGGTAATAAAGGTCCTTGTTGTCGGGCGCGTCGTGAAAGATCAGGCAGGCGTCGCCGTCTGTCTTGGCGATGGAAAGAAGGTAACGGGCCCCGGCCAGGGCGGCTTCCAGATAGGTCCTGTTGCGGGTCGCGTCATAAAGGCGGACGAGAAAGAAGGCCACGCCCGCCGTGCCGTGGGAAAAATTGGGCATGGTCCGGGGAAAGCTCGGATCCATGGCCCAATCCAAACCGCCGTTCCTGGCCCGGCCGAGCTCGATGAGCCGGTCGCCCGCGCGGGAGGCCAGCCCGATGAGGGTCTTGTCCCCAAGCTCGGCGGCCGCATAGAGAAGGGCCAGGCCTGTGCCGGCGGAGCCCGAGATGATGTCGCTGGAAGGGCTCCACTGGATGCCTTTTCCGGACGGCTGGGCTTTCGCCCGGATGATATCCAGGCACTTCCGGAAGCCCTGTCCGTAGCGCGCTTCGCCCGTGGCCTTGAACGTCTCTTCGAGCGTGAAGGCGATTCCGCCGAGGCCCTCGTAGAGGCCCGCCCCCGTTTCATCGTCCATTCGGGCCAGGAGCTCATCCGCTCCGCCCCGGGCCTTGGCCGTCATTCCGTCGACCACGGCGGCGGCGAGATTCCTGGCCCGGGCGGCGGCCCGGGCTTCGAGATAGAAGAGCACGACGCCCGGAGTTCCGGCATAAAGAGTGGAATTGGCGGATTGGGGGTCCTTGGGATCGGCCGGCCAGGCCAGGCCGGCCGCCGTCTTCAGCGCGGCGGAGTCCAGCCAGAGGGCCGCGCCCAGGGCGGGTGTGAAATGCTCAACCGGCGCGGGTGCGGACGCGGCAAATTCGATTGCGGCCCAGAGGACGACCGCGATGATCAGGCCCAAAACGATCCGTTTATTCATCGAATAATCCTCCTTCCCCCCTGGGGGCCGCGTCCGCGAAATGCCGACACGGCGAATTGTCGACCCGACTCCAATTCTATTTCATTCGGGCCAGCGCGCGTGAGGCGGCGGCGAAATTCGGGTCCGCGGCCAGGGCCACCTTGAAATGGGCCGCCGCGTCCGCCGTCTCGTTCAGCCCGAGCGAGGCCAAGCCCCAGAGATAATGGGCCTGGGCGTTCCGCTCGGCCGCCGACTGCTTCTCGCCGAACTTCTCGAAGAAGTCCGCGGACGGAGCGCTCCTGAGCCGTTCGCCGGCCGCGGAGCGCAGGGCCTTGAGCTTTTCTTCCGCCTCCCCGCCGCGTCCCAGCTTGCGCAGGGCCAGGGCCTCAAAATAGGCCGCCTCGGACGGTGGAGTCCGGAACGTGACGGCTTTTTCGAAGGCTTCCCGGGCCAGCCCGGCGTCCCCCGCTCCCTCCCGGGCCAAGCCGGTCAAAAAGGAGATGCGGGCCGACCCTCCGCCGCCCGCCGGCATCGCAGTTTCCAGATTCGCGGGATAAGTCGCGGCCGTGTCGAAATCGCGCAAGGCCTCGCTCCACTTCCCCGCCTCGATCAATTTGGTCCCCCGCAGAAGATGGGCCTCGGCGAAGATCCCGTGGATTTCGCCGCCCCCCTCCCAGACGTGGAAATGATGGCCGTCGATGAGCTCGATGGCCCGGTCGTATCGCCCCGCCTGGACCAGAAGCTTGATCTCCCTGGTCAGGGCGTCGTCCCGCTTGACCAGGACCTTGTGGTTCTTTTCCAGAAGGGCCAGACGCTTGGCGGCGGGCGCACCGGCGGCTTCATACATGCGGTCGAGCTCCTCATAGAGCTTGGCGTCCTCGGGAGCGCCGGCCACGGCCGCCTCGTACTCCTTGACCGAGCCGACCGGATCGTTCCTGATCCGGGCATAGGCCAGGCCCAGATTGCGGCGGGCGGTCGGGAACTTCGGATCGAGGGCCGCGGCCCGCTCCCAACAGGCCAGGGCCGCTTCGGGCTGAAGGTCAAACAGCAGGTTGCCCAGATAATAAGGGGCCCTGGCGTCGGACGAGTCGACCGTCTGGGCCCAGCGCAGAACGTCGGCCATCTCCAATTGGAAGGGGAATCCGTAATCGGCCGGCGCCGCGGCGGCGGCGCGCAGCCGTTCCTCGGCCCGCGCGTCATCGCCTTTCTGATGGAGCAGCCAGGCCAGCCAGTAGTGAACGAGGGGGAAATCGCTCGATCCTTTCCTGTTCAGGGCGATCAGCCGTTCAAGCGCTTCGGCACCCTCGTCCCAGAGGCCGACCCGGGCATAATCGGCGGCCAGCTCCAGGTAGGCCGCCGGCGCGTCGCGCATCAGTGCGGACAGCTTCTTCAACACGGCCCTGCCCTCGTCGGATCCGGCGCCGCCGCGCACGAGGGCCGACTCGTTCCAGCCCCAGAAATCCAGAGGATCGAGGGCCAGCGCCTCGGCCGCCGCGGCGCGGGCTTTTTCCAGCTCGCCCACCTTTCGATGCAGGGCGGCTTCCAGGACCCGCGTCCGGGGGTTCTGGGTGTCGGCGGCGCGGGCCCGATCGATCCGGTCGAGGGCTTGGGCGTAGTCCCCGGCCCGCGCCGCGATCTCGGCCAGCGTATAAAAAGCCGCCGCTCGGCGGCCGTTGTCCCAGGTGGCGCGATGCAAAGCCTCCTCCGCCTCGTGCAATTTTCCCAGCGCCCGGCGGGCGAGGCCCAAATAATAGAGGGCTTCCCCGTCCTTGGGGCGGGTGTAATTTCGTGTCGACCGCGCCACGGCCCGTTCCAGCTTCTCCTCCGCTTCGCGGTCCAGGCCGCGCTTCAGGTCGAGAACGGCCAGGGCGACGTTCGTGCGATAATCGCCGGGATCGCGCCGCAGGGCCTCTTCGTAATAGGGATAAGGCTCCAGGGCCGGGTTGTAGAACTGCTCCAATCTCAGCCCGGTCAGATAAAGCTCTTCGACGGTGGAGATGTCTTTGGGCGCGGAGGGAGGGACGACGGCCGGCGGCAGACCGGGCTTGTCGATCTTGGCGGGCGCATAGCGCACCAGCTCGCGGCCCTCCGCGGTGACCAGCGAAAGGGACAGCGCGCCGGGATCGACGCCGTCAGGAAGGGGGGTCTCCCGGACGAACGGCCTCTCGGGGCCGAGAGAGACCGTTTCTTCGTAGACCGTCCGGACGCCGACGGACAGGATGGCCCGGGCCTCGGCAAAATCGCGGGTCGCGTAGAAGCCCAGCCGGGCTTTGCGGCCGTCGGCAATCGTCAGTTCGCAGGCGGCGTCTTTCGTGGCCGCCTTGACTCCGCCCGTCCCGCGCAGCGGGTACCACCATTGCTTGACCGAGCGCGTCTCGTAGGGCTGGGTCCAGCTGTAGTCGGGCTGGTTGTCCGAGAACGATCCGAACATCAGCTCCGCGTAGGGGCCGTCCGCGTCGGTCAGGATCTTCTCCCAAAGCGCCCCGTCCGGGCCGGTCCCCCACGTCCAGAGCTTCTTGCCCGGGACGAAATGATGGTCGGCGACGAAACAGATGCCGGCGTCCCGGCCGTGATCGTACCCGGCCAGGAAGTTTCCCTCGCCGTTGAAAGCGAAGAACGACGTCGGACGGACGTGGCTCTTCCACCAGGAAACATCGACGCCGGCCCGGTAGTCCTGGCCGTTGTACACCTCGGTGGAAACCGGCCAATGGGAGAACTGGTTCTTGCCGTGGAAGGCGGCCAGCGTCGTATCGGGCGGGAAGATGACCTGGTAATCAGGATTGGCGCTGATCGCCGCGTTGGCGAAACAGAGCATGGATTGGGCCAGAGGGGTGCGGTTGAAGACGCGGATCGTCACCTCCACGGCCGAGGAATCCGGCCGCAGGGTCAGGCCGACAATCCATTTCGTCCGGTTGCGCAGCTCGATCTCCCCCACCCAGACGGAGGCGCTTCCGTCCGCGCCGTTGACGATCAGGTGGTCGACGGGCAGGAAGGCCGTGGCCCGGTGGTGGTGGGGGACGTTCCATTCCACTCCGCCCGAGATCCAGGCCCCCAGCATTCCGATGAGGGCCGGCTTGATGACGTGCTGGCGATAGATGAAGTCATAGCCGTTGGTCTTGTCCTGGGCGGCGAAAAGCCGGCCGCCGATCTCGGGCAGGACGCACATCTTGAGATATCGATTTTCCAAATAGACGGCCTTGTAGGCCTTGTCCTGCTTGACGTCGGTCAGGCCGTCCAGGAAGACGTAGGGATAAACGGGGCCCTTGGCGCCCTGGTAGGCTCGTCCGTTGTAAAACATGGGATTGGGCTCGGGCGGTTCGACGAGATAGGTGGGTAAGACGAGAGTGTCCTCCCAAACGCGGGCGCCCGTCTGGGCGGGCAGGCCCGCTGCGAGAATTAAAAGTCCGGTCAGGCCGATGATGATGCGGGCCGCTTTCGGCATGGATCGACTCCTTCGGTCCGGGGGACGCGCCCCCCCGACGTTAACCGAGAATATGGTTCCGCCGGCGGCGGATCCGGCGGCGGACGAGGATCATCGCCAAGGCGATGACGAGAACGATCAGGGCCAGGAAGCCGAAGGTCAGACCTCCGGCGCCGGCGAGGAGGGATACCGGGCTCCAGGACGACGCGGAAACGAAACGGCCCTCGGGTTTGCCGTATCGGAGCGGTATGTCGGGGATCCCATTGCCGTCGCGGTCGGGAAATGCCTTAAGCGCCTCGGCCAGGGCGACCCATTCCTTGATCGGCTGGACGCCCGGCCGGGCCGGGTCGCCGTCGACGATCGCCTCCGTCAAATCGGCCAGCGGGCGTCCGGCGCGATCCTTGGCCTGCATCTTGAGGATCCCATGCGAAGCCCGGGAAATGTAATCGACCATCAGGGCGGTATAGGAGTTCGTGCAGACCCGATAGAGCCGGGAGGATTCCAGGGGGGCATACGATCCGTCGGCCTGAAGGATGGAAACGCCGTGGGCCCTCTCAAAGAGCATCCGGCGGGGATTGGATGTGAAATGGACGCCTGAAAACTGGAGATAGGCGCCCGACTTGCGCGGCCCGATCGACGGACTGACTTCGATCAGGCGGCGGATTTCCCGGCCCCGGAGATAGAGGGCGACCAGCGGATAGCCCGGACTCCGCGACTCGTCCCAGCCGAGCGACAGAACGCGGAAGACCGCTTCCACCGTGACCGGGCCCGGCAGAATCGTATCCCTTATGCTTCCCGAGGGCTCCACGACCAGGGCGATCGGATCGTAAGCCGGGCCTTCGGCCTTGCGTACGGCCTCCCGGAAGGAGTCCGTGATCAGGTCGCCCAACCCCGTCTCCGCGTCCCGGCTTTCCATTTCCTCCGGCGTGGCCATGGCCCCGGCGTTCTCGGCCAGCACCTGATCGAATGAAAATCCGATGGGCTGAAGGAACTCGCGGTCGATGGACGTTTTAAATCCGGCGATCGCCGCCCCGATTTTCGGATCATCGGGGATATCCGGGGTGATCGGACGGAGCGCATAGGAGACGAGGCGCGTGCCGCCGGATTTCGACCAGGCCACTTCCAGACGGCCCAGATAATCGCCCTGGGCGCCCGCGGAAACGATGATCGCGCCGCCACGGGCGATCGGACGGACCAGAACGGTATGCGAATGGCCGCTGACAATGACGTCGATGCCGGGAACGGCATCGGCCAGCCGGACGTCCTCGGACGCGGACGGATCGGCCGCCGTGCCGGAATGGGACAGGGCGATGACGACGTCGACGTGCTCGCGGTTTCTCAAAAGCCGGACGACGCGCCGGGCCTGGGCGATGGGATCGGCGACAACGGCCGGGGCGATGAACGGAGAATCGTCGGCCGCTCCAAGGCCCATCAGGCCGAAGAGACCGATGCGAAGTCCGCCCCGTTCGAGGACCAGAACGTCCCGAACCGGATAATCGGCGAAGGCCCGGGCGTCCCCGGCCTCGACACCCTTTCCCAGCACGATGTTGGAGGCGACCAGCGCGGGCAAGGCCCCGCCGCCGGACTTGGCGGCGCGCAAGGCGCCGGCCAGCCCGGCCATGTGGAAATCGAATTCGTGATTTCCGAGCGTCGAGACCTCGAAGCCCATTCCGCCCAGCAGCCGCAGCTCGGCCGCTTCCCGGACGAACAGGGCGTGAAAAAGCGTGCCCATGCTGAAATCGCCGGCGTCCACGGCCAGGGTGCGGTCCGCGTTGAGGGTCCGCTCGCCGCGGACGAGCGTGGCGATCTTGGCCCATCCGCCGCGCTCGGCGGTGAAGCCGCCCTCCAGGATCGCGCGCCGGGGCAGGAAGCTGGAGTGGAGGTCATGGGTGAACAGGACGATCAGCGATTTCTCCTCCGACGGGGGCGGTCCGCCCGGGGCGGCGGCTAAGGCCACGGCCGCGGCCGCGGCGCAGAGCCATCCCATCGCCGCCGCGAACGCTTTCCCCGCTTTCAGGGCCACTCTCTCCTCCAACTCCGTCCCGCCGCCCCTCAAACCGTCCAGGCCAGCGGCAGGAAGAGCTTTTCATAAAGATCCAGGGCATAACGATCGGTCATGCCCGCGATGAAGTCCCCGACCCGGACGATCACAGGATCGCCGGCCGGATAGTCCTTGATATAGTCCGCCGGGTTCTTCAGGGCCACGTCGAAGAGGTCGCGGACGATCTTTTCCGTCTTGCGCAGCTCATTGCGGGCGAATTCGTTGAAATAGACGCGTTCGTAGAGGAATTCCCGGAGCTCGACCATGGCCTTCATGATCTCGTCACTCATGGCGATGCGCTCCAACCCGGCCTTGAGGCTGGCCTGAATGACGTCGCCGACCATCTTGTCGATGCGGGAGGCGTGCCAGCGGCCCAGGACGCCGACCAGCCTCTTGGGGATGTCCGACTCCTTGATGATCCCGGCCCGCAGGGCGTCGTCGATATCGTGGTTGACGTAGCCGATGACGTCCGAGACCCGGACGATCTGGCCTTCCAGCGTCGCCGGCAGGTCCTCTTTCCGGCGGTCAAGAATCTTGCCCCGGCCCTTGGAATGGCGGGCGATGCCGTCGCGGACCTCAAAAGTGAGGTTGAGGCCCTTCCCTTCGTATTCGAGCTTCTCCACGACGCGCAGGCTCTGGGCATAGTGGGTGAAGCCGCCGGGGATGAGCTTGGCCAGGGTCTCCTCGCCCGAGTGGCCGAAGGGCGTATGGCCGAGGTCATGGCCCAGGGCGATGGCCTCGGTCAAGTCCTCGTTGAGGCCGAGCGCCCGGGCGATCGTCCGGGCGATGGCCGAGACTTCGAGGGTATGGGTCAGACGCGTCCGGTAGTGGTCGCCGTAGGGGGCCAGGAACACTTGGGTCTTGTGCTTCAGCCGGCGAAAGCTCTTGGAATGGAGAATGCGGTCGCGATCGCGCTGAAAAGCGGTGCGGAAAGGATGGAGGGATTCTTCGCGGACCCGGCCGCGGCTGTCGCGGCTCAAGCAGGCCTTCGGCGAAAGCGTCCGGGCTTCGATCTCTTCCAATCGCTCCCGAATGGTCATGGAGGGATTATAACCCCGGAGAGGCTCGGCCTCAACTTCCGCGGCCGGGGCTCCGGCAGGACTCTTCGGCATGCGTTTTCCCTTGAGGCCGGACCCGGGTTCCCGTTAAAATGGAAACGGAGCCCGTTCATCATGTCGCAAATCACCGACAACGTCCGCGCCCTGCTGGCCGAATTGCCGCCCGGCGTCGAGCTGGTCGCCGCGGCCAAGACGAAAACTCCCGCGGAGATCCTCGAAGCCGTCGAAGCCGGCGTCCGCATCATCGGACAGAATTACGTCCAGGAGGCCCAGGCGGCGTTCGCCGCCGTCGGACGCCGCTGCGCCTGGAGCTTCATCGGACACCTCCAGACCAACAAGGTCAAAAAAGCCGCCGAGATCTTCGACATGATCGAGACCGTCGATTCGATCGAGCTGGCCCGGGAGATCGACAAGCGCGCCGCCGCGGCCGGCCGGACCATGGAGGTTCTGATCGAGATCAACAGCGGCGAGGAAGGACAAAAGGCCGGCATTCTTCCGGCGGACGCCGAGCCCCTGATTCGGACCGCGGCGGAGCTCCCTCATCTTCGCCTCCGGGGACTCATGACCATGGGGCCCTTCGAGGGCGATCCCGAGGATTCGCGGCCGTATTTCCGCGTCACCCGGGCGCTGTTCGATCGGTTCAAAGCGCTCGATCTGCCGAGCGTCGGAATGGCCATCCTTTCGATGGGCATGAGCCATTCCTACCGCGTCGCTCTCGAGGAAGGCGCAACCCGGGTCCGCATCGGGACGAAGATCTTCGGCCCGCGGATCTAGCGGAACCGGGCCGTCCATTCGGTTTCGCCGCTTTCTCCGACCACGTTCGCCGCTGGCCGGAGGCGCGGCCATCCATCACGCCGACCGAGGCGGAAAGCCTCAGCTTTTGTCGTCTTCGGAATGTTCGGGCTCGTCGGGGGCGCTCGCGTCCTCATCCTCGGACGCCGTCCCGGAAATATCCAGGAGCGTCCGGGCTTCCCCGGCGGGCAGCTCCTGGACGTTCTTGAGCTTTCGTTCGATGACCCGCGACCGGGTCTTGGCCGTGTCGATGACGTTGCCCGCCTCGTCGATCTTCTTTTTAACCTTGTCGATGACTTCGCCGAATTTATGGAACTCGGTCTTGACCGCGCCCAGGATGCTCCAGACCTCGCTGGAACGTTTGGCGATGGCCAGGGTGCGGAATCCCATCTGCAGGCTGTTGAGCAGGGCGGCCAGGGTGGTCGGCCCGGCCACGTTGACCCGAAAATCCCGCTGCACGGCGGCCACCAGGCCCGGCCGGCCGAGGACCTCGGCGTAGAGTCCCTCGGTGGAAAGATAGAGGATCGCGAAATCGGTCGTATTGGGCGGATCGACGTATTTATCGCGAATGTCTTTGGCTTCGGATTTGATCCGGTTTTCCAGCTGCCGCCCGGCCTCCTCAAGGACCGCCGCGTCGCCCCTCTCCCGGGCGTCCATCAGCCGTTCGTAGTCCTCTTTGGGGAACTTGGCGTCGATGGGGAGCCAGACGACCTGGTCGTCGTCATCGCCGCGCCCCGGCAGCTTGATGGCGAACTCGACCCGATCCTTGCTGCCGGGCTTGGTGACCACGTTTGTCCCGTACTGGTCGGGGATGAGGACGTCCTCCAGGAGGTTGCCCAGCTGCATCTCCCCCCAATTGCCGCGGACCTTGATGTTGGTCAGGACCTTCTTCAGGTCGCCGACGCCGCTGGCCAGGCTCTGCATGTCGCCCAGCCCCTTGTGGACCTGCTCCAGGCGCTCGCTGACCAGCTTGAACGACTCGCCCAGGCGGCGCTCCAGCGTCCCCTGGAGCTTTTCGTCCACGGTCCGGCGCATCTCCTCGAGCTTGGCCGTATTGTCGGCCTGGAGCTGGGTCAGTTTCGTTTCGACGGCGACCCGCAGGGCGTCGATCTTCTGCTCGTTGCTTTCGGTCAGGCGGGCCAACTGGTCCTTGAAGCCGTTCTGCTGGTGGGTCTGGAGGGTAATCAGGTCGGTGATCTGCTTAAGCAGGGAATCGCGGACGCTGTTGAGAGCCGTCGTCGTTTCATCGCGCGACCGTTGGGCCTCGTTAGCGAAATCGGTCCGGCTGCGGGCCAGCTCGTCGCGCAGTTCACGACTGGCCCGATCCTGCCCTTTTTCGATCGATTCCAGCCGGGGCCGGAGATCCACGGCCTCGCCCGCGGTCCGGCGCCGCAGAAGAACGAACAACAAAACGAGGGCCGCCAGCGAAAGCAGGATTGAAACGAGCGCCGCGATGATCATGATCGTCACGTCACCATTCTCCCGCTTATCAGATATCAGAAGGAACGGACGAAGTCAATTTGTATGGGGTCGCGTCTACAATCCGCTCATTTTGAGACTCCCATTTCGAAAAGATAAAGAATCAGCGAATCGCAGGCGCAACCCCATTAAAGGTTTTTTTGCTCCAGGTCCAAGAGATATTGTTTCCGCCACAATCCCCCGCCGTATCCGACCAGCTTACCGTTCTTGCCGATGACCCGGTGGCAGGGAATGAGGATGGCGATGCGGTTGTCGCCGTTGGCCCGGGCCACGGCGCGGACGGATCGGGGATCACCGAGGATTTCGGCCTGCTGCTGATAGGACCGCGTGGTCCCATAGGGAATCCCGCGCAGGACGGTCCAGACTTTCTCCTGGAAGGCCGTTCCGGCGGCGGCCAGCGGCACGCTGAATTCACGGCGGCGGCCCTGAAAATATTCCTCGAGCTGGGCCGACAGGACCTTGAAATGGGGGCTGTCGCCGGGGACGAATTCCGCTCCGTAAAGGCGCCTCAACCGCTTCAGCTGCGTCTCCAGCATGCGCCGGTCGGCGAATTCCAGCAGGCAGATCCCGTTTTTGACGGCCCCGGCGAACATCGGACCGAGCGGCGTGAGAATGCGGGTGACCGTGATCAGCTCCCGCTTGGCGCTCGTCGTCGGAGGGAAGCCGGCCGTCTTCTTGAACGAACCGGTGAATCCGCTGAGCGATCCGTAGCCGGCGTCAAAGGCCGCTTCGCTGACCTTGTCCCCGTAGCGGATGCGGCCGAAAGCCTTCCCGATGCGCAGCGACCGCAGATAGGCCTGGAAAGTCAACCCGTGGTTTTTCAGAAACCACCGTCGGATCCGGCTGGGCTCCAGCCCGCGGGCGCGGAGATCGCGGTCGCGCAGGCGAAGCGAGGGATCGGCGTCGATTTCGTCGATCAGGGGCTTCAGCCAGGCGGGAAACTCCCCTTTCCGCCCCAGCGGACGGCAGATCTTGCAGGGGCGGTAGCCGCGCAGGAGCGCCTCGCGGGCGGTGGCGAAGAATTCGACGTTCTCGTTCTTGGGGGTTTTGGCCGTACAGCCGGGCCGGCAGAAAATGCCCGTCGTCTTGACGCCCGCGATGAAGATTCCCTCATATCCGGCATCTTTCTCGGCCAGGGCCCGGTACATCAGCTCGGGAGGGGGCAGCATGGCCGGCCCCGTCCCTTCGCGGCTCGGCTTGCTCGAATCGCTCATGATGTTCATGCCCCGAATATACGCGGCCGGGGAATACTCGGCAACCGGAAAATGGACGACATTTTTTAATAAATGACGGATCAATCCAAGGGCTCGAGCTTGGCCGCGACCAGGCCCATGATGAGCCGGGCGCCCTTATCGAATTGAACGACGGCCCGGGCGCCGTTGCTTCCGGCCACGAAGGAATCGATCCGGCCGGGGCCGAGAGCGGGATGGCGGACACGCTGGCCGGCGCGGAAACCGCCGACGGTCGCAGGCTCGGCCTCGCCTGTCCCGGACCCACCGCTCGAAAAAGCCTCGGGAGCCCCGGCCGGCCGGGTCCGGCCGCCTTGGAATATTTGATGCATGAACGGGGACATGACCAGATCCAGACCGGACAGGTTCTTCAAGAAGGGAGACGGCGCCGCCGCCCGAGGCCCGCCGTAGGATGCCCGAGACAGGCTGTAGCTGAGGGCCAAGAACCGTTCGGCGCGCGTCATTCCGACAAAGAGAAGCCGCCGCTCCTCTTCAAGGTCGCGCCCGCTTTCACGGCTGCGGGCATGGGGGATGATGCCGTCCTCGACGCCGATGATCAGCACCGCGGCGAACTCCAGCCCCTTGGCGCTGTGGAGGGTCATGAGCGACACGGCACCCGACGCTTCGTTATAGGAATCGATATCGCTGATGAGGGCCGTCTGCAAAAGATAATCCGACAATCCCCTCGAACCGGAAGCGGCGGCGTCCTCGTCGAAGCGGAGAGCCGAGCGGACGAGCTCGTCCACGTTCTCGGCCGCGTCCTCGTCCTTTTCCTCAACGAAAAGGGCCTTCAGCCCGGAGCGGAGATAGACATCGCGGACGATTTCGGCCACCGGACGGTCGACCTTTTGGCGCAGCGTCACGATCAGGGAGGTGAACACCCCGATCCGGGCGATGGCCGATGAAGTCAAGCCAGGCACGGCGGCCGGTTCGAGAAGGACGGACCAGACATCCGCACCAACGGCTCTCGCCTGGGCCACAATTTTTTGCGCCGTCGTCTCCCCGATGCCCCTGGCCGGCCGATTGAGGACGCGCAGGAGCGAGACCTCGTCGGCCGGGTTGACAAGGAGGCGCAGGTAGGCCAGGACGTCCTTGATCACGCGGCGATGGAAGAACTCGACGCCCTTGACGATCTGATAGGGAACGGCGGCCTGGACGAGGGCCTCCTCGACGGCCCGGCTCATGGCATTGGTCCGGTAGAAGACGGCGATACGCCGGTACTCCAGGCCGTTCTCTTCGTGCATCGCCCGGACCCAGGCGGCCGCTCCCCGCGCCTCCTCGCCTTCTTCGGCATAGCGATAGAGCCTCGGACGGGCCCCGTCCGGACGGCGGGCGATGAGGCGCTTGGCCTTGCGCTGGGCGTTGGCCTGGATGAGCTCGTCGGCCAGCTTCAAAACCTGCGGCGAGGATCGGAAATTCTCCTCCAGCCGGACGACGGGGGCGCCGGGGAAGTCGCGCTCGAAGGCCAGGATGTTGCCGATGTCCGCGCCGCGCCAGCCGTAGATGGACTGGTCGGGGTCGCCGGTGACGAAGAGATTGTCGTGCCCCCGGGACAGGGCCCGGGCGATCCGGTATTGGCAGGTGTTGGTGTCCTGGTATTCGTCGACCAGGAGATAGCCGTAGCGGCGGGCCAGGCGCTCGCCGAGCTCGGCGTCTCTCTCGAGCAGGGCGGCCGTCTTCATCAGGAGGTCGTCGAAATCGAGGGCCCCCGCGGCCTTCAGGCGCTTCTGATAGCCGTCATACAGCTCGCTGAGCAGGCCCGCCGGCAGATCGATCCGCCCCGCCGCTTCGGCGTCCGCGGGCGTCAGGAGGTGGCTCTTGAGGACCCCGATCTGGCGAAGGATCCGGGCCGGCGGGAAATCCTTGGGATCGACTCGGGCCTCTTTGAAAACATCGGCCAGGACGGCCTTCTGGTCGGATTGGTCGTAAATGATGAATCCGGCCGGAAGCCCGGCCTTCAGGGCGAATTCCCTCAGCAAACGGAGGCACAGGCTGTGGAACGTGCAGATCAGGGAACCGGCGGGAATATTCATGGCCTGGAGCCGGGTCCGCATCTCCTCGGCCGCCTTGTTGGTGAACGTCACGGCCAGGATGCGGCGGGGATCGATCCCCTTCTCGATCAGATGGGCCACCCGATGGGTGATGACCCGGGTCTTGCCCGAACCCGGTCCGGCCAGGACGAGCATGGGGCCGTCCCGATGGAGGACGGCTTCCCGCTGGCGTTCGGTCAAACCGGACAGAAGGTCTTCGGGCATGAAGTCATCCTCTCGGGAAAGGGAATCGGACGAAGACGGGTCGGAGCCGCGCCTTCAGGCCTTGCCGGCGAACTCGCCCGTCCGGGTGTCGATGCGGATGATCTCGCCGTTGGAGATATATTCGGGGACCTGGACGATGAGCCCCGTGGACAAGGTGGCCGGCTTGGTCCGGGCCGTCACCGAACCGCCCTTCATGGACGGCCGGACCTCGACGATGGCCATATTGACGAACGAGGGCATTTCCAGCCCCAAAACCTGGCCCTCCGAGGAGATCGAAAGCAGTCCTTCGATGCCCTCGCTGAGATAGGGCCATTCATCCTCGATGTCGGATTTGGACAGGGAGAACTGGCTGTAATCCTGGAGATCCATGAAGGTGATCGAGGAATCGTCGCCGAAAAGGTACTGGATGGGGCGGCGCTCGAAATCGGCTTCCTCGAACATGTCGTCGCCGCGCAAAGAATGGTCGGTCTTGCGCTTCGAGACCAGGTTTCGGAAGCGGATCTTGTAAAGCGTCACGGCGCCGCGCGCGGAGGGCTTATTGACGCTGACGGATTCGACCGTGTGGGGGTCGCCGTCGATCCTGACAACGGCGCCTTTCTTCAAATCGGATGCTCTGATCATGGGAACGCCTCGTTATTCTTTCTTACCGGAACGGCCCCCCGCCCAACCGGAGGAAGAATATAGCGCCCGGGGCAACCCCTGTCAATAACGGGCTCGGAGGCGGAACGTAACCATCGGGCTCGAGGCGCCTCTTGCCTAAAATGTAACGTCCGAAAAATCTTTTTTCTTCAGAACTTTATGCTTGCAGTATAGCTTGCTTCGCAGTTACTGCGCTGGCCAGGTTCTTTTATTATTCTGAAGCTAAGCATTCCTGGTCCTATGGGCTTTCCTATTCCTAGGCTTTCTCTTTCTGTCTTGTATAGTCCTGATTTGGCGTAATCGCCGATAACCATTATTGCTCCTATTGGTGTTTGTTTTAGTTGAGCATTAAGCCCTAGTGCCATGAAGTCTGCAAAGCTGTTGGTAGTGTATAAAACTGTTCGCAATTTGGACTGAAGGAGGAGCCATCGTAAACTCTCTTCGAAGACCAATCCGAAGAGAGGAGGATTTTTACTACGATGGCTCAAAGGCATTATAGGGCACCGTTCAAAAAAGCGCTATTGCAGTTCATCACCGAGCCGGATCCCTTCCTGGCCATGCTCAAGTGGGTCATGACGGAGATGATGAGAATCGAAGCGGAGGCCAAAGTCGGAGCGATGAAGGGGCAACACTCGACGGAGAGGGCCACGTACTTTTCCGGAGCCCGAGTCCGGCGGGTAGATACCCGGCTGGGCACGGTTTATCTTCTCGTCCCTAAGTTGCGGAAGGGCGGCTATGTGCCCTTCTTCGTCTCTGAAAGACGCCGATCTGAGCAGGCCTTGATCGCGGTCGTCCAAGAAGCCTTCATCAACGGCGTCAGCACCCGCAAAATCGAGCGCCTGGCCCGGGCCATGGGCATCGAGGACATCTCGGCGAGCCAAGTCTCTGAGTTCAACAAGGAGCTCGACGCCCAAGTGGCTGAATTTAAGACCCGTCCCCTGGCCGAGGAGTACTCCTTCCTGTGGATCGACGCCCTGTATCAGAAGGTTCGGGTCGAGGGAAGAGTCGTCTCGGTGGCCGTCATGGTCGCCTGTGGCGTAAATCAAGCCGGAGGCCGGGAAATCCTGGCCGTGGAGCCCATGTTCGACGAATCCGAGGACTCCTGGCGGGCCTTCTTCCGCAAACTCAAGGCCCGGGGGATGAAGAGAACCGCGCTCTGCGTCTCCGATGCCCACGCCGGCATCCAGGCCGCGGTCCGCAAGGAATGGCTGGGTGCCTCCTGGCAACGCTGCAAGGTCCACTTCATGCGCAACATCCTGGCCAAGGTGCCGCACCGGGAAAAGGGGCGTTTCGCGGCCCATCTGAAGCAGATCTGGCTGGAGCCGGATAAAAAGAGCGCCCGACGGGCCGCTTCGTCTCTGATCGACGACTATGAGAAGCGGTTCCCCGAGGCGATCCGGTGCTTGGAAGAAGGGCTGGAGGACTCGCTCTCGTTCTATGACTTCCCCGAGGTGGATAAGAAGCGGATCTCTTCGACCAACGGCCAGGAGAGGTTGAACATGGAGATCCGCCGGCGGAGCCGGGTGGTCGGCGTGTTCCCGTCGGTCGAATCTTACGTCCGGCTGACGATCTGCTATCTCGTCGAGTACTCCGAGGACTGGACGAGTGAGCGGAGCTATATTCGGGAGGACAAGGTCCTCGGATCCTTGGACAGGCTTCACGAGCTGATGGCTCAAGCGGCTAACTGAAGAGGCTTACGAGGGCTCCGAAGTTGCGAACATCCGTTGACACGACCAAGCTGTTCTTGGTATACATTCCCTTGAACCCTATGATTCCTATGTCTTTTAGTGCCTGCGTCGCCTGGAAATTAAAGCCTATCATTCCTGGTGTGACTGCACCTCCTAGCATAATGTTAGTGTCTTTTCCCAGGGCTGCCCCAACATTTAATGCCATGTTGCTTTGCTTGGTCTTAGCGTCATATCCTCCGTTCACGCCCAATAATATTACTTCGTCAATTTTGAAAGTGCCTTGCGCATTGTAAGCCTGCTGGCTTTGAGAGTTAACCATTCCAAAGCCTGCCTGGAATTTTTCTCCTGTGAAATTAGCAGTGGTATAATTCTCAATTCCTGTGCCATTCATCCTTAGGCTAGTGTTCACTCCTAGGTTTTTATTGTTAAAGCCTAAATTTATGTTGCCGGCTTTTAAGCCAATATTTACAGGCCCTAATTGCTTGTTAACATTAATCATGTTAATGGCATTAGCCATGGCCATTGTATTCTTATTATTGGCTGTGAAGCTAGCATCGTCCTTGATGTAAGCGAACAGCATAAGCCTTCTGCAATCATCATTAGCAACTCCGTGAGATTGAATTGATAGTTGTGAAGGATTTCCTCCGATGTCGTTAACAGTAAGAAGGTTCTCAAAAGCCTCTTCCAAGCCAGCAGCAACCTGGATTATCATATCATTACCTATTTTTTTTGCGTTCACAGTAATAGAACTCCCCCAATGTAAGCCATCATTTCCATCGCTGTTGCCTGCTCCGTAGCTAAAATCTCCTGTTGTTGCAGTTGGCTCCCTGTCAATATGTCCCCACGTAGTATAATTAGTGACTAAATCATTATTAAGCTGGTCAAATACTCCGTTTGCTCCTCCTATTTCTGGCAAAGATTGTCCTCCCCAAACTCTTTCCTCCATGGTTTGTCCGTCAAAGTCCTTTCTGTAAACTATGTGATTCCTTTTGCTGTTCTGAAGGCTTGCGTTGCTCACCCAGTCATAGCTGACTTGTTGGCCTATGGGATTTGTTCCTAGTGCGTCGAATAGTATTACATGGTATTTGATGCTTGTGCTGGGAGCTGTGAAAGTTGCTGAGCCAGCTGATCCGAAAGCAATCTTTTGCTTGAAATCGTCGCGATAAACAGCTATGTACTTGTTGTCAACATTGCTAACTCCTGTGTCTGAAATATTTACTACTACTGAGCTTCCGCTTTTCACAGTTTTGGCTGTTAAGTCTTTCTGATATCCTTTTGTGGAATTATAAGCGTCGAGGCTAATGGTTACATTTGCTGGTGGTGGAGGCGGAGTGGGCGCAGTGCTCGAGCTTTTCTTTGTCAAGAAATATATTCCTGCGGCCAGCGCGACTGCTCCGCCGATTATCCAGGGCAGGATGCTTCCTTTTTTTTCTTTTTCTCCCGTTGCCGCGCTTTGCAATCCTGCTTTGGCCATGGCTTGCCTGTATAATGGCTGCACTTTGTCGTCCAGCGTGAATAATTTTTCAGTTGCTTTCTGCGGATAAAGCTTTATTGCTTTCGCAAAAGATTCTATGGCTTCATTTTTTGTATCAGGGTTTTTAGCCAGTTCTACTCCATCTTTGAAGAATGAGTCATAGGCTTTTGCATACGCATCATGAGGATCGAGGTTTAGCTTGTTGGAAAAGCTATTTGAAAGCAAAGTCGCAAGGGTGTCGTTTGATTTCGGCAATTGCGTGCAGCCGATTATCCCGCCACGGTTGATGACTTCGGCAAATCCGGCTTCAACCATTGTCAATAATAAGAACGACCCAGCGACGACCAAAGCAAGAAATCTCATCTCGGAGATATATCGGGAATGACCCCGTGAAAGTCTCTTCCTATGCGCCAAATGCGCGAAATGCCTGACGATTTTTCCCTGTTTTGGGGACTTTCCCGGCCGACACCATTTCATCCTGGCCGCCTGTGCCTGCAATTCAGGACCTGCGCTTCTTCCGGGCATGGGCAACTCCTTGTCACGGATACGGGAAATGAAATCGTTAGGCGCATGTCATTTCAGACGAAGCCCTGCGCGTGCCAAAGACGCGCCGCGATTTCCCCCTCTCGGCCGTTCATGTGATGTTCATAAATATATTCATTGGCGGGTGAAAAATCAAACGCCGGAGCATCGGATGGGATGTTCGGTGCGTGGACAACAAGAGCGGGAGGTGTTATTCTTATCGAGAGAGGCAAATTTCCATGGCGAACACCTATACTGCGGTGACGAAGCAGGACGGCGGATGGTGGATCGGCTGGATCGAAGAGCTTCCCGGAGTGAATTGCCAGGAGCGGACGCGAGAAGCGCTCCTTAATAGTCTGCGGGCCACCCTGGCGGAAGCCCTGGAATTCAACCGGGAGGAGGCGATCCGCGCCGCTGCCCCAGACTTCACCGAGGAACTCCTCACGGTATGAAACGCGCGGAACTGCTCAAGTATCTGCGAGAGCACGGCTGCCTCGGCATTCGTGAAGGCGGCAATCATTCGTGGTGGGAAAATCCAGCGCAGAACCGTCGGTCGTCCATCCCTCGTCACACCGAAATCAACGATAATCTGGCCCGCAAAATCTGCAAGGACCTCGGCATCCCGTTCACACGATGATAGCCCCGAACGATCGGGCGCACCGCTGAGCGAACGCAGATCCGGTGCGAGCCGTGGCGCCGGTTTCCGGCATCAAAGTCGGACAGGACGGGCGATGCTCCGTTCTGAACGAGTGCTGGGTTGGGTTTTGCAGTCTTCCGCCTTAACAAGGAGAACAACGATGACCGAACGGACATCGGAACGTGCCGCCGGCCTGGACTGGCTCGCGGAAGCGGCCGAAACCCGCATCGGAGGCCTGCGGGCGCGCGTCCTGCGCAAGGCTAACGGCGCCATGCCTTTCGACTACATCGTCCCCAACGGCGTCTACGAGGAACTATGGGATTGGGACGCCTTTTTCGTCGGCCTGCATCTCATCTCGGTCGATAAAGGCGACGGAATCTACCTCAGGAACTGGTGCCTCAACTTCCTCCACCACACCGAGCCTGACGGGCAGACGCCGGGAGGGATCCGGCCCTGGTCCGGGCGCGACGCCCGCCTCTACCAGATCAAACCGCTCATGGGCCAGGCCGCGTTCTACGCTTCTGCGGCCTTGGGCGATTTCGATTGGATCATCCCGGTTTGGGATAAAATGAAGCTTTGCGTCACCTACCGCGAACGGAAGATGAGCGATCCGGGAACCGGCCTGGTCAAATGGTGGGACAGCATGGAATCGGGCGCCGACAACAACGTTTCCCTCGTCCGCCGCTATCACAACAGCATGGCCGGGGCGGACGTCAACGCCTTCATGGTCCTGGATTACCGGGCCATGGCCCTGATCGCCGAACGGATCGGCCGCCGGGACGACGCCGCAGAATTTCGGGGCAAGGCCGCCCGATTGGCCGCAGCCGTCAACGCGCATCTTTGGGACGAGGCCGACGCCACCTATTACACCTACGACACCGTCGAACGGGCTCTCGTACGGCGGGACACCTACAGCAACCTGGTTACTCTCTGGGCCCGGCTGGCCTCTCCCGAGCGCGCCGGCCGGATGATCGAGCGCCATGTCCTCGATCCGCAAAAGCTCTGGTCCCCGAACGGCGTCCGCTCATTGGCCGCCGACGACCCTCAGTACAATAACGACAACGTTTTGAAACCCTATTCCAACTGGCAGGGCCCCATCTGGCCGCATGCCGATTGGATGGCCATGCACGCGCTCCTCGATTACGGGTACCGCGACGCCGCCCTGGAAATCGCCGAACGCGTCACCCGGCTGTGCCTGGACGACCTGGACCGCAACAAAATGATGCACGAGAATTATCACGCGGATACCGGGGCCCCGCTGGCGGCGCCCGATTTCATCAGCTGGAATCTGCTCGTCGCCCGGATGATCCGGGAAGCCCGCGGCGGGGTCTTCCTCCCCGACCCGGCCCGGTCGCTGTGGAATTTTTAGAACGCGGCTTGACAGCCCCGGAACCCGCCGCTATAGTCCGGCCATGTTGCCGAACGCCGTGGCTTCCAATCCGTTCCTCGGCATTTTCATGCATGCCATCGGCGCCTTTTTCGCCGCAACATGTTACACGCCTCAAAAAAAAGTCCGGCGCTGGTCCTGGCAGACCTACTGGATCACGCAGGCCGCGTTCTGCTGGTTCCTCCTGCCCATCGCCGGAGCCCTTCTGACAATCCCCGACCTGTTCGCCGTCCTGCGCGAAGCGCCGCGGGCCGCCATGTCCGCTTCGTTCCTGCTGGGAGCGGCCTACGGGATCGGCGGGACGGCCTTCGGCGTGGCCATCCGCTACATCGGCTATTCACTGACCTATGCCATTGCCGTCGGGCTGTCCAGCGTCCTGGGGACGCTCATCCCGCCGCTCCTGAACGGCACGCTCGTCTCCACGCTGCGCAAACCGGGGGCGGGCTGGATCGGGACGGGCATCTTCGTCGGCGCGCTCGGCATCGGCATCGCCGGCTGGGCCGGCCGCTTGAAAGAAAAGGACCTGGAAGCCAAACACGGCCGGGGCGAATTCTCCCTGTCCAAGGGCCTGCTGCTATCGCTTCTGGCCGGCGTGCTCTCGGCCGTCTACGGGTTCGCCCTGGCGGCCGGGGAGCCGATCGCCGACATCGCCTCCGCCCACGGAGCCGGCGTTTTTCGCGGCAACGTCTCCTATATCTTCGCCAACTCCGGGGCCTTTCTGACCACGGCCCTCTACTGCTTCTATCTGCACAAGAAGCATAAGACGTTCGGAGAATTGTTCCGCCTGCCCGCCGGACCGGAGAGGGCCCGTCTTTCCGCCAACTACATGTTGGCCGCCCTGACCGGGGCCTTCTGGTACGGCCAGTTCTTCTTCTACAACCTCGGCCACGTCCGGATGGGGCCGTACAAGTTCACGAGCTGGGCCATCCACATGCTCATGCTGGTCATGTTCAGCAACCTCGTCGGCGTCGTTCTCCGCGAATGGCGGGAATGCCGGCGGTCGACGCGCCTGACCATCCGCTTCGCCCTGGCCGTCCTGGTCGGCGCGGTCCTTCTGCTGACGTACGGAAATTACCTCGGCGACCTGGCGGCGAAAACGGTTCTCTGAATCAATCCCGCGCGGCGGCCAGGGTCCGCCGGATCATCTTGGCCGCGTCCACGGCGGCCGGCGGATCGAGGTTGGCCAGAACGATGACAACCGGATCATCCCCTGCGCCGAATTCCAGGGCAGCGTTGATTCCCGGAGCGCCGCCGGCGAGGCCCATTCCGCCGGAGCCGCGTCGTTCGGAGGCCGCCGGCGCGCCCGTCGCAGGCTCGGGACCGCCGAGCAGCCATTGGGTTAAGGGCGCGGACAGAAGCCGGTGGGACCGGACCGCCTCGACGAAACGGAGGAGGTCCTCGGCCGTCGAATATCCCCCTCCGGCCGCGCTTCCGCGGGCCGGCCGGGTATAGATATTCCGGCGCAGCGGCTCGCCGGCATGATCATTTTCGTCCCAGTTCCGGGTGTAGCCTTCGGCCAGGTTGGGGACGACGGCGTCGGCTTCATACGAATCGGAGGAGGCCATCCCGGCCGGTCTAAAAACGTTCCGGCGGATGTAGTCATGGTAGTCCAGGCCCGAGACGCGGGCCACGATCTCTCCGAGCACGATATACCCGCCGTTTGAATATTGTTCCTGCGCGCCGGGCTCGAAAACCAGAGGTTCCGCGGCGAACAGAGGCAGGAAATCGGCGTTGCGGCGGAAAACGTCCTTGGGAGTTTTTTCGAACCTCGGCCCGAAAAAGTCCCCGATTCCCGAGCGCATGGCCACGAGCTGACGCAGCGTGACCTTGGCGGCGGCGTCCTTGTTGGGGTAATCGGGAAGCAGGCGGCCGAGCGTGTCGTCGAGCGAGATCGTTCCTTTCTCCAGCAATTGGGCGATGGCCGTCTTGGTGAAGATCTTGTTGATCGAGCCGAGGTTGAACTTCGTGTCCGTCCGGTTGGGCGCGCCGAACTCTCGGCTGGCCAAGCCCCAAGCCTTTAAATAGAGCGCAGTCCCCGGCCGAGCGATAAGGACGACCCCGCTGAAACGGTCGTCGTCGGCCCGCTTGGCCAATTCCCGCTCAATCGTCGAAAGGGCTTCGGCCCGCGTCATGGGCGGAAGGGGGCCGGCCAGCTCGGCTGGATCGGCGTCATCCACCCCGATGCCCAGGAGGAAGCGGCCGGGAGCCGCGCCGAATTCCATAGACAGCTTGATCAGCCGGCCTTTTTCACCTTGCAGAATCATGGCCACGTGGTCCGGCGAGACGGCATCCGCGCGTTTCAGGGTGACTTTTCCGAGCTCGCCGCGCAGCGTCATCAGCCGGGCCACCCGTTCGGAGGGGGGAACGCGCCGGGCGGACTGGGCGTCGACGTGCTCGGCGAAAAAACGCTCCAAGCCGGCCTGATCCCCGGCGCTGAAAGCTTCGAAAAACGTTTGGGCGCTTTTTCCGGCCGGCGTCGGCGGGAAGGACGTCCCGGCATTTTCGCCGGACTGCCCGGGCAGTGAAACGGCGAAAAGAAAGACGGCTGCTGCAAGAAGCACTTTTCCGGAAATGAATTTGCGCAGGGGGGGTCTCCTTATCGGGGATATGAGGAAAAACTGTCTAAGTGGAGAGATCGTTGCCGAAAAGGCGTTTGTCGTCAGAAATCGTCGCCTCCCGCCCCCATCCCTCCGGCGTCCCCTCCTCCGTCCTCGCCGTCCCCTTCGCCGGCAGGGCCGCTCTCGGATTCAGCCATGGCCTGGTCGATATTCTGTTCGAAATCCTCGCCGGCGTCCTCGCCCATCTCCCGGCCCATTTTCTTCATCCAGCGGGCCAAGGACTTTGGATCGTTCTCGTCCAGCCCGGCCAGGGAGGAGGGATCGGCCAGACTGTCCATCCGGCTTTCCTCCGAGCGACCGATGGCCACCCGTGAAACAAGCCGGTCCAGGGCCGCGCTCCCGCAATGCTGGCAGACGCGCTCGAACGAGGCGCCCACGGACAGCGTGACGAACGTCGATTTCCGGCGGCAATCGCGGCAGCGGTATTCGTAGATCGGCATCGTCAGATCAAAATCGCATCCATCCAGCCCCGTTTGATCACCTGGATGAGGGCCGGATCAGCGTTGCCCAGCTTGTGCCGCGTGTCGGCCAGCTGGATGTGGTGGGCCGACGTCTCCAGTGGTTTGTCCTCCTTGAAGACCTCAAGGCGCTTGGCCTGGATGATCCGGTAGCCGGTGGCGTCGACGGCCACGGGGTCCTGGCCGACGATCAGCCCGCCGTAGCTCCAAAGGTATTTTTCGCTGAAGCCGCGAGGACCGATGTTGTGATACTGGGGCGTCAGCATCGACAGGATGTTGAGGCGGGTCTTGCCCTTGACGATTGGCAGGGACCAGATGGAGGCCAGGTCGGCGCAAGCGTCGTTGTGGTAATCGGCCGGCTTGGGGACGAACTGGATGTAGTTCTTGATGCAGCTGCCCATTCCGGCCCAGTAGTGGACCCGGGCCGGCCGGGCGTTGATGAGGACGGTCGCCTTCTGGAATAAGGGGTCGTTCAGCACGCCGCGGTCCTTGACGCCGATCCTGTCCGCGGGCACTCCGGCCTCCAGAACCCTCCGCCGGATGGCCTGTTCGAGCTCCGGGCCCGTGGGCAGGTAGTCCCAGATATTGGTTTTGATGCCGACGATGTCGGTCGGCTTGATGATGCGCTTCCAGGCGGCCGCCGCGTCTTTCTCGCCAAAGAGGGTCATGACCGCGTCGTCGAGCATTTTCTGGACGACGGCGGCGTCGATCTTGCGGCTCTCCCCGACCGCCAGGGCGTCGCGGACCAAAACGACTTTGGAGGGGCGGACCGTACCGACGATCCGGGCCGTCCCGGCGGTCGTGTCCTCCTCGGTTTTGGCCGCCGTCCCCAGGCAGCAGCAGCCGACGGCGGAGACGATCGGCGCTACGGCCGCGGCGCGGATGAAATCCCGGCGGGTGATGGTTTTTCGGCTCATGAGAAGTCCTCCTGTTTAAAGCCCCGTTTGACGGATATGATCGATGACCGCGCGCACGGCCTCGCGCGCCGCGGCGGCCGTTGCGGCGCGGAACAAGACCGCCAGAGTCCGTCCCTGAAGGCCGGCCGCCGTCCAAGTCTGATCGGCGGCCCGGACCGGTTCGGAGCCCGCAGAACCCGATAGGAACGCGGCGCGGACCGCCTGAAGCGCGGCCGCGGCCCGGCGTTCGTCGGGATAGCGGACGACGACGAGGGCGCTCCGGCCGCCGGCCTTGACCAGCAATCCCTCGGACGTCGGGTCCAGTCCGAGGATGTTGTCGGCGCTGACGAAGTAGTGGTAATTCAGGATCACGGGATGGCGGAAGAAATGGACGCGCTTGGGATCGGCGAAGGCGGGCGGCAGGGCCGCTAGCAGGGCCGGTTTGTCCCCCTCCCTGGCGACGATCGAGGCGACCCGGCGGCCCAAGTCGAGGAGCATGGCCTTGGCCTCCGCGGTCTCATCCTCGGCGAACACCGAGACGAAATAACGGTCCTTCCAGAACGACAGCAGGCCGCCCTTGTAAACGCTGCCCTGGCCGACCGACCAGTCCTCGCCGTCCAGGTCGTGGGTAAAGACGCCGAACGCGTCGGCCGACGAGCCCATATCGAAGACGTCGGCGATGATGTCCGGCCGTCCCGGCTGCTTGTAGCGGCGGGAGAGGAGGGCTTTCATATTGTAGGCGCGGTATACTTCGCCCGCCCCGTCGATATAGTCGAAAATGGTCTCGGCGTCGTAGCGATGGTCGTCGCCGTCGGCCTGCCAGCCGCGCACGGAGTCCGGCAGCATCGTCTTGGGAATATCGCCTTTGGATCCGCCGGGAATGTTCATCGCCGCCGCGCTCCAGGCCGCCAGGCCGATCAAGCCCGCGGTCCGTAGCAACCCTCTCATTCCCTCATTTTAACAAAATCGCCCGCTTTTGCCAGCCCGGTTCTTTTTCGATGGCCGCCTTCTGCTGATTGATGGCCTTGATGACGGCCGGATCGAATTTGGGCTTGCGGTCGAAGGTCAGCAATCCGTTCACTTCCTGCTCCACGTTGGTCAGCTGGGTGTAGCAGAAGCCGGCCACGGCTGGATTGAAGAGGAGGGCTTCGGTCAGCTTTTTATAGCGGTCCAGGAATTCGGCCCCGGAGCGCGGCCGTTCGCCATAACCCCAGGCCTTGTCATCGTTCTGGTCGGGGTTCCACCAGATCCCCCCGTATTCACTCAGGAAATAGGGCTGGCCGGCGTAGGGCGTGTTGTGCTCCGGCCCGCCGTTGACATAGATCTTGGGCGGAACGGCGAACAGGCCGTCGAACCGCTCCTTGAAGCGGGCCGGGTCCTGGTCATAGTCATGGGCGTCATAGACGTCGGGCACTGTGTAATGCCGGCCGCCCGAGGCGTCGATGACCAGCCGGGAGGGATCGAGCCGCTTGGTCAGCTTGAAGATCTCGGGGATAAGCCCGGGAAAATGGCCGCCCCACTGCTCGTTGAACGGGCACCAGCCGATCAGGGCGGGATGGCCGCGGTCGCGTTCCACGGCCTCGCTCCATTCGCGGGCGAAGACCAGATAGGCCTCCGGCCGGAGAAGGTCGAGCCCCCAATCGGCGAACTCGCCCCAGACGATGTAGCCCAGCTTGTCCGCCCAATAAAGGAACCGCCGCTCAAAGACGCGCTGGTGCAATCGGGCGCCGTCGAAGCCGAGGGCCATGGCCAGCTCGATGTCCCTTCGAAGGGCCGCGTCCGTGGGCGCGGTAGAGATCCCGTCGGGATAGAATCCCTGGTCAAGCACCATGCGCAGGAAAAGCGGCCTATTGTTGAGAACGAACCGGTTGCCTTCGATCTCGAACTTGCGCAGGCCGAAATAGCCGGAGACGCTGTCCGCGATCCGGCCGTCCTTTTCATAGACGATCTCGAGATCGTAGAGCTGGGGCTTGCGGAGGTCCCAAAGCTCGGCGTCTTTGATGGGGACGGCGAAGCGGACGATGAGGTCGGCCTTGCGCGACGGGGAGGCGATCAATCGGCCATTGAAACGGATCTTGACGGTGACCGTTCCTCGGATCGGAGCGCGGTTGAAAGTGACATGGATGTCGGCTTCGCCGTTGTCGATATCGGCGCCGACATTGTAGCGCTCGATCCGGGTGGCGGGCGCGGGCTCGAGCCAGACGGTCTGCCAGATCCCCGTCGTCCGCCGATAGACGCAGCCGTAGGAGGCGAAGCGGTCGGACTGCTTGCCGCGCGGCTGCAGTCCGGACCGGAGATCGTCTTGGGCCCGAACGACGACCGTGTTGTCGCCCGATGCCAGGAAGTCCGTAATGTCGAAAGAAAAGGGCGTGTACCCCCCTTCATGCTCGCCCGCTTTTTTACCGTTGATCCAGACCGTCGTCTTGTAATCGACGGCTTCGAAATTCAGAAACGTGCGGCGGCCCTTCCAGGCCCCGGGAATACGGAACGTTCGCTTATACCAGACAGCGGCCATGAAATCGAGGTTGCCGATCCCGCTCAGCGGGCTTTCGGGCGCAAACGGGACGGTGATCGTGCGGTCGAATCCGGTTCCGCCCGCCAAGCCGCGTTCCTCCCCCGTGTCGGAGAGATCGATGGCGAAACTCCATGGCCCGTTGAGGTTCAGCCACTCGGCCCGGACGAATTCCGGACGGGGATATTCAGGCCGCGGAAGCGTCATCTGGGCCGAGGCCGCGGCGGCGGCGAAAAATAGGATGAGCGGGACGATCGAGCGGACTCGGATCATGACGGCCTCCTGGAAAAAGTCTCTTCCCTTCTTAACAATTCGAGACCGGGAAATCAAGCCGTGAGACAACCGTCTTACAGGCCGATCTTCACCGTGAAGCCTCCGGCCAGGGGCAAGGCCGGGGTCTTGACGTGCAGCACGCCGCGGCGGGCCCGGGCGTCAAAGAACCAGCCCTCGGCGGACTTGTCGAACGCCTCTTTTTTATCCAGTCCCGTAAGGGGCTTGTCATTGAGCTTGACACCGGACGGAGAGACGGGCAGGTGAACGTCGACGACGTACGAACGCGCGATAGGCATGTCCCGGTATTTTCCTTTGGCCGGGCCGACCTTGATGGTGATTTGAGGGCCCGTACCGGCGACGGATACACCAGGCGTTGTCGCCGAAACGGGCCGGGCCGTCGCAGTCGTCGAGACCGCTCCGACGACGGCGGTCGCGGAAACAGGGGCCGGCGGAAGGGGCGCGTCGATGAACTTGGGCGCATCGACCTCGATAAGCGTCCGGGCCGACATCCCGGCCCGGTAGTCCTGGGTCACGCCGTCGTCCTCGTAAAGAGTGAAGCGTGATCTTCCGGAGGGATAGATGTCGATGGTCACGGGGTCTTTCGGCTTCTCCCGGTCGTGGAGCATCTCGGGATACATGGGGATGATGGCCCCGGCCTTGACGAAAACCGGGAGCTTGTCGAGCGGCGTTTCGAAGCCGTTCAGCACCATCGGCCCGAAATAGTCCCGGCCGTTCCAATAGTCGATCCACCGGCCGGCCGGCAAGTAGATGTCGTTACGGATGGGGGAATCTTCGTAAACGGGGGCGACGAGGAGCGACTCGCCGCTCATGAACTGATATTGCGTCCGCTTGGACCAGGTCACCGGATCGTCGGGAAACTCAAGGACCATGGCCCGGACCGTCGGGACTCCGGTGTCGTAGGCCTCCCGGCAATATGTATAGATATAGGGCGTCAACCGCATCTTCAGCTTCATGAACTTCCGGTTGATGGACGTGTAGGGCTCGCCGAAGATCCAGGGCTGCTTCATGAGGTTGGTCTGCTTGGACCAGCCGCTGATGATCATGTAGACGGGGGTGAAGCATTTCCATTGGAGGTCCCGGACCTGGGTCAGGGCGCCGCCGCCGAAGATGCCGTCCACGTCGCCCGTGGCCGCGTTGAAGCCCGAGAGCCCCGCGCCGAGGACGGACGGGATGTGGAAGCGGATGAACTCCCAGTTTCCCGCTTGGTCGCCGGACCAGATCGTCGAATAGCGCTGGGCGCCCGCCCAGGCGCAGGTTGTCCAGACGAAGCCGCGGGCGTCGCTGTTTTTCTCGATGCCCTCGTAGGCGTCCCGCATGCCGTTCATGGCGAACTGATAGCCGGGGCCGACCCAGGCCACGTCGAGCTTCATGACCCGGGAGCCGCTCTTGCCGACTTCGCCGGCTATGCGCTCGAGGCCTTTCTCGGTCCAGAGGCCGGTGTAGAAGCCCCGCTTGTGGAGCTCCTGGATCGTGTAGTCCAGATCGGTGTAGCCGCAGCCGTATCCGTCGTTAGGCAGGATCCAGCCACCCGGCATGTCGTTGGCCCGGTAGACGTCGGCGACCTTGGCGATGACGTCGGACGTCTTGCCTGTCTTGTTGTAGCAATCGGCGTCGCCGAACTCCAGCCCCCAGCGGGGCGGGAGGAACGGCCGGCCCGTGATCAGGGTGTAGCCCTCCAGGATCTTCTTGAGCGAGGGGCCGTAAAAATACCAGCCGTCGAACCGCGGCTCGTCATGCGACAAGCTCAGGGGCGAGAGGAAATCGTATTTTCCCGGCGCCATCGTATTGCGGAAAGCACCGTAGCCGGCCGTGCTCATGTAGAAGGGCGCGGGATTCGGTGTCGTGCCGTCGCCCCAATTGCGGGTGTTGAGCTTGATGTTCACCGAGGTATCGCGGTGGGAGAAATAACCGTTCTGCATGCCGCAGCCGTAGAAGTTCTCGGCTTCGCCCCGGCGCAGGGTCTGGACGGTCGAAGGGCCGTAGGACAAGGGGCGGCTCTCCTGCCAGATGACCGTCGTGTCGTCCTTGTCGAACAGGGCAAAGCGGAGCGGCTTTTTGTAAACGCGGAGGACGCAGGCCCCGCCCTCGATCCGGTAATAATCCGCCGTCTCCTTCCAGGACACGGCGATGGGAGCGCCTTTATAGACGACGATGGCCGCGTCCTCGGGTTTGGCCGGAGGCTCGCTGAAAGTCCCGTCGGGCCCCAGCCAGATGCGGAAGATGTCGTTCCGATAGAACATCACCCGGACGAGGTCCGGACCGGCGGCGATGGTGAAGAGATTGTCCTTGACCTCGAACGCCGTCAGATCTCCGAGAGTGACGCTCCGCCCGCGGGGCGGGGCCGTCCGGGCCGCAGGCCGGGCCGTCGGCGGCGACGCGGCTGCCGTCAAGGAAGCTGCGGCCGCAAACACCGCGGTCAAAAGGACGGCTGTTGCCCGGATCGATCGCTTCATCTACTTTCTCCTGGGAGGACGGTCCATTTCAAAGGGTCAATCTCCTTACCACAAAACCCGCCGTAGCTGCGGATCGAAATACATGCGGTGGCGCTCCAGTTCGACAAAGCGGTCGTACGGCTTGAACGCGTTGCGTTGTTGAGCGACCGGTTCGTTGGCGATCTGGAAGACTGCCGGATCGTCGTCCACCGCCCTCATCAGCCTGTTCAGTTCCTGCTCGTTCTTGGGGATCGACGAAAGCCACTTATGGGGGTCCTCCTGGGCATAAACGACCGGCCCGCGCATCAGGGCGAAGCGGTCCGGGTGCTGTTCGTCGATCGGCACGCGGCGGAAGCGCAGAGGGATCGCGACCTCGACGCTATCGCCCGGTTGCCATTCACGATCCAAGATTGCCCACGTGCCCGGCTTCGCGGCCGTATCCGCCGCTTGGCCGTTGATCCTTATGGCCATGTCTTTGCACCAACCGGGCACGCGCAGTTTGAGCGCGAACCGCGCAGGCTTATCCAGCGACAGCTTGAGGGTGCTCGTTCCGGCTTCGGGGTAGCCCGTCGTTTGCGTCAGCTTGACCGTGCCCGCAGTACTCTTCCACGCCACGTCCGAGGGGATGTAGAGATTGACGAAGAGCCCCTTATCGTCGCGGAAATAAACGAGGTTGGAATATTCCGCGATATTCTGGAAGTAGGTCCCCGAACAACACGTGAAATCGCTGCGCGAGTAGTACTTCAGGTCCGCGCCGAGATGATAATCGGCATAGTAGAAGTGCTTTCCGCGCGGGACGATCGGCAGCGCCGAACCGATGCCGTTGTAAAGGAGACGTTCGATCCAGTCGCCGAAACGCGCCTCGCCGGTGAACATCATCAGGTATTTGGAGACCTTGAACGCCGCCCAGGAACAACACGGGCACTCGAAGCTGGCCGAGATCACCTCCAGCGAAGAGCCGAGCGCACCGTCGGACATGATGAAACGCTCGTCGGGCCCGAAGCCTCCCGTGGCGTACGTCTGACGCCTCTGCATCCAATCGTAGAAATTTTTAAGAATCGCGAGATATCTCCGATCGCCCGTCACGTCGTAGGCCAGCGCGCAGCTGGCGAAGCTGTTGCAGTGGCTGTAGGCATGGACGCCGTGCGCGTCCCGGGGGTCGCTGGTTTCGGCAAACTTGTCCCAGTAGGGGTGGTAGAGCCAGACGTCGGCGAATTCCTTGTAGCTTGTCTGGCCGGTGAGCTGGTAGGCCCGATAGAGGTTTTCGCCGAGGGTGTACCATTCGCCGGGGTGCCCGGAGTGCAGTTCCCACGGTTCGCGATTGGCCGGCACGCGGTCACGGTTGAGGCCGGTGCGGGCCGCCTCCGTAATCTTGTCGCACATCGCCAGGGCCTCGGGATGGCCGCCATAGTGGTGCATGTCGAGCAGGCCGCCGACGAGCTTTTCGAACGGGTAGTGGCCGAAGCCTGCGCCGGCTCCGCGGCGTCCGGCCGCGCCGCCGGCGGTCGACAACTTCCACGTCTTGGCCCACTCGCTGACCCAGAGGCCGGCCTTATCAAGCATCTCCTTGTCGCCGTTGGCGCGTTGCATACGGGCCATCGCTTGCAGCCATTGGCCGAAGACCGTGTCGGAATTCTGTTCGCACCAACCGCCGAGAGTCCGGCCGGGCGCGTCGAGCCCGGCGGCCAGGCGATATCCTTTCAGCACGTCGTCGTCGGACAGGCCCATGTAGAAATCGCGGCCCGCCGAGGCCTGCCGCTGCCAGCGGCTGGGACGCAGCTTGACGCCGGAATAGTCGAACGGTTTGAGCACCACCCTCGCGAAAGGCGATAATTTCAGCTCGCCTGTCGGAGCGGAAGCCGCGCCGCCGGCGGCGGCCTGCGGTCCCTGAGCGTTCAAGACGCTCGGCCCCGGCGGCGCAAGCGCGACCGCAGCCGCCGCGGCGGTCCCCACCGTGCCCAGGAATTCCCGCCGGCTGATTCTGCCGTTTGTCCCGCTCATGGGCCGTGCCTCCTTGGGATCGATCGAATGCGGACCGTTTGAAATCGGGATCAAAACACGCCTGGTCGTTCTTCCGACTGCGGGAAAACCAGCGGTGTTCTCCCTGAAACCCCCGAGTCCCACTCAACGTCCGTAGAGATTCTTCAGGCGCGATTGTACGGCTACGAATTTCCGCAGGAACCTGACCGCGTCGTCGGCCCGACGGAAGACGGGGATGCCGGCCTCTTCGATCATGGCCGCCATGGGATCATACGGTGTTCCGGCGTCGATGTTGACGACGACCGGCTTGGGGCAGGCCCGGATGACCTCGATCAGGCGCGAGGGAAGACTGCCGGGCGCGGTGATGTCCTCCCCGTGGCCCTCACCCCGGGGCAGAGTGTTCAGGGCGACCGTCATGGGCACGGGCGAAACGACGGCGCAGTCGACGCCGGGATCATCGATCACGGCCCGGGCGCATGCGGCGAACGGCTCGTCCGCCGCCATCGGGGTCGTGTCCATGGGATTCTTGACGTCCTGGAGGCGGTCGATACCCGCCGGCGACAAGGCGGCGGCCAGCCGATCCTTGGTCGCTTGAGCGAATTCGGCCAGAACGAGCGTTTCGCCGTTCTTCAGGTTGTCGGACATGGCCACGCTCTCGAATCCGGCGTTGCTGATCAATCCGACCCGGTTGCCGGAAACCGTCTTGCCGCCCAGGGCGTGTAAAGCGGTGATGAAATTTTCGAATTCAAGGATGGTCTCGGCGACGATCACGCCCGCTTCTTCCAGAACGGCCCGGCAGATGCCGTAGTCTCCGGCCACCGAGGCGGTGTGCCCGGCCGAGGCCAGGCGGCCTTCCGGCGTCCGGCCGCTCTTATAAAAAACAACGAATCGGCCGGGCGTCTTGAGGATCTCCCGGGCCGCCAGCGCCGTCAGATAACCGTCGCCCGGCTTGAACCCTTCCACGTAGACGGCCAGGGTTTTGATCGCCGGATCATCCTTCATGTAATTGAGGTAGTCCGAAACACGCAAATCGATCTGGTTGCCCATGGAGACCGCGTACAGGGGCTCGAACCGCTGCAAGCGGGCGACGCGGGTGATCATGAAGGCGCCACTCTGGCTGACATAGACAAGGCCGGACGAGGGGGTCTTGGGGAAGTGCAGCTTGTAATCGGGGATGAACGTGGTGTCGTAATGCCCCGGCTTGGAGTAGATGCCCAGGCAGTTGCCGCCGTTGATGACGGGGGTGATCCTGCCTTCGGCCCGGCCCGCGGCCAGCAGGTCCTGGATGCGGCTCTCGATGGACTGGGTGCCCGATTTCTCGCCCATGCCCCCGGCGATGATGATCACCGAGCGGGCCTTGCCGTGGGCGATGAGGTCCCGGACCACGTCGGCGCAGACTTCGGCCCCCAGGGTCAGGACGAAGAGGTCGACCGTCTCGGGAAGATCGGCCACGGAGGAGAAGCAGCGGCAACCGTCGATCTCGGCCATCCCGGGTTTGACGACGTAAAGGCGCTCTTTGGCGAAGCCCATCTTCAGGATGTTCCGGAGGATGATGCGGCCCATGTTCATTTTTTCGGAAACGCCGATGACGGCGGCCGAGGCGGGCTTGAGGAGGTTTCCGATCCCGGCCGCGGGGCGGTCGTGGACATCAACGGCGGCCCGGGAGAACCGGCACAGCCCATCAAGAGGCATAAGCCGGCCTTTGGCCACGACAAAGGGGTTGACCTCGGCTTCTTCGATGACGAACCCCCCGCCCCGCCGGTAGGGCGAATAATGGGCGGCCAGGGCCATAAAAGCGGCATAGACATCGCGCAGCGCGGCGCCGGTCAGGACGGCCGGCCGGCCGCGGAACGGCTTGGTCAGCTTGTCGAAGACGGCCAGGGAGGCCAGGTGCGGCAGGATCCGGCTCCGGGCCAGCAGGTGAGCGGAGGCCATGGAGACGGCCCGGCCTTCCTTGATGCGGGCGTTGAGATACTCGACCTCGACGCCGCCCGCGCCCAGGGACACGACCGGCCCGAATTCGCGGGAATGGCGTAGGCCCAGCAGGAGTTCGGTGCCGAAGCCGAATTTCTCATGGGCCACTTTTTCGCAGATCAAAACCCCCCGCAGGTCGGCCGCCACGGCCGCCGGCGTCAGACCGATGGCCCCGGAATCTCTTTTCTCCTTGAGCCAGGCGAGGAAACGGCGCGGAACGGCGGCGATCATCGTTTTCAGGGCGGCATTGACCGCGGCGGGCGAGTTCCGGACAAAGACGACGCCGCCGACGTCGGTCTTGTGCTGGATGAGGGGTGCGGTGATCTTGAGGACCAGCTCCGGCGACTTGAACCCGGCCAGGTCCCGGGCGGCGATCCGGCGTCCGAACGGAACGAAGATGGACCGTGGCGTGGCGACGCCGGCCGCCCGGAGCATGGCATAAACCTCGTGCTCGAAAAGCGTCATCCGCCCGTCGGCCTCGGCCGCGGCGAAGATCCGGTCGATGGTCTTGAAGTCGATGGTCATGACGACATCAGGCCGCCGCCCGCTTCCCCGCCTCGAAGGCCTTCAAATTGGCTTCCAGGATCTTGTCCCCGCGCTTCTCGAAGAGGATCCGGATGGATTCTTTGAGCCCGTCCTCACCGGGAAGGAGGAAGCGGGCCGCGGCGCCGAGCATGACCGTGTTCTGGGCCCGGCTCGAGCCGGCCTGCTTGGCCAGGGTCTCCGAGTCGACGATGACGCTGCCCGGAATCGTCCCGATGCGGGCCAGAAGAGCGGCCTTGTCCGGGTAGTCGGGGATGTTGATGAACGGGGTGCTGCTCGTCACCACCCGGCCGCCGGGTTTGAGGAAATCGAGATAGCGCAGGGCCTCCAGAGGCTCGACGCTGATGATGAGCTCGGCCGACCCGCGAGGGATCAGATCGCTCCAGATGCGGCCGCGGGACAGCCGCAGGTGGGAGGTCACGGCGCCGCCCCGCTGGGCCATGCCGTGGACCTCGGCCTGCTTGACGAAGAGCCCTTCCCGGAGAGCGGCGCTGTCGATGACGAAGGCGATGGACAAAATGCCCTGCCCGCCGACGCCGGCCAGAATGATGTCCTGCTTGCGCATGTCCCTCACTGGGCTCCTCCGAGCTTGTTCTTCTTCTTGGCTTCCTCGAGGCACTCGCGCGCGGCGATGACGACGGACAGGCCGGAATGGGCGATCTCCTCGCGGAAGACCCGGGTGTTCTCCTCGTGGAATTTCGGCAGCGGGGTGATGACCCGAACATGCTCCCTGGCGATGCCCAGGCCGGCGACGATCTCCAGGAGACGCGTCCCCGTGGCGAAGCTGGGCTGGGTGCCGGTCATGGCCACCGTGCCGTTGTCCAGGATGACCAGGACCATGCGGGCGTCGGCCGCGGACGCGCTCAACAGGGCGGTGATGCCCGAGTGGCCGAACGTGGAATCGCCGATGACGCCGACCGCCGGATGAATGCCCGCGATTGCGGCGCCGTGAGCCATGCCCACGCTGGCCCCCATGCAGACGCAAGAGTCGACGGCGCTGTGCGGCGGGTAGTAGCCCAGGGTGTAGCAGCCGATGTCGCTGAAGATGACCGCCTCGGGGTGGCCGTCCAAGGCGGCCTTGAGGGCCTTGAACGTGTCGGCATGGGGACAGCCGACGCACAGCTGGGGCGGCCTGTTCGCCAGGACGAAGCCCTCGGCCGACTGGCGGGCGAGGGGGGACAGGCCGAGCGCGGTCCGGACGCTCTCGGGCGTCAGCTCGCCCTGGAGCGGGACCGCACCGTCAAGCTTGCCGAGGACCGTCTTGCCGGGTATGCCGTACAGTCCCCGCAGGGTCCGCTCGATGAGCGGAAAGCCCTCCTCGACCACCAGGACGGAATCGACGGAGGCGACCAGCTCGCGGATCTTCATCTCGGGGAGCGGATAGGTCGAAATCTTGAGGATCGAGGGCCGGACGGACTCGTCGGGGTAATTTTCCATGATGTAGTTGTAGCCCAGGCCCGAGGCGATGATCCCCAGGCGGCGGTCGTTCGCATGGAGGGCCAGCCGGTTGAACGGCGAGGCGTCGGCATAGCGGACCAGCTCGGCCTGGAGCTCCAGGAGACGTTTAAAACGCTCGCGGGCGTTGGAGGGCAGGAGGGTCCAGCACTCCTTGGCCCCGCGGCGAAGGGGATTTTGGGGGCGGACGGGGCGGGTCTCCACTCCGGCCCGGCTGTGGGACAGCCTGGTCGTCATCCGGACCATGACCGGCAGGCCTAGGCGCTCGGACAGGTCGTAGGCTTCCCGGGTCATGTCATAGGCTTCCTGATGGTCGGCCGGCTCCAAACAGGGGATCTGGGCGAACTGGGCGTAGAACCGGCTGTCCTGCTCGTTCTGCGAGCTGTGCATGCTGGGATCGTCGGCCGAACAGACGATGAATCCCCCCTGGACACCGGTCAGGGCCGCGCTCATGAACGGATCGGCGGCCACATTGAGGCCGACGTGCTTGAAGGACACGAAGGCCCGCCGGCCGGCGAAGGAGCATCCCAGGGCCTCTTCGAAAGCCGTCTTTTCGTTGACCGACCAGGCGGCCTGAAACGCCCGCCCGCCGTCCGAGACCCGGATCAGGTACTCCATGATTTCGGAGGCCGGAGTCCCGGGGTAGGAATAAGCCCCGCTGAGGCCGGCCTGGACCGCGCCGAGGGCGACGGCTTCATCGCCGAGAAGAATTTCTTTGGGCATCATGGCATCCTAATTGAACGGAAACGTTCAGGGAAAACTTAGGATACAATGTCCGTTCCCGCTTGTAAACACCCCGCCGCCCGCCCCCGCCGGACCGGGCCGGCGGGCGCCTTCCGCACTATCTCTATAGAATCTATAAATTAAGGTTGATTTTCCCCCCGCGCTCCGTTAATATGAACTCAACGTTTCACGTCCGTCGAACTGAGGAAGGAGCTCTCGCCATGCTCAAGCTTTCCACGAAAGGCCGCTATGGCACCCGCTTGATGGTCAACCTGGCCCGCCACCGCAAAGAAGGCCGGGAAGCCGTCATCCTCAAGAGCGTGGCCGAAGAGGAAGGGATCTCCATCCGGTATCTTGAACAGATCATCATCCCCCTCAAGATCAACAAGCTGGTCAAGAGCATCCGCGGAGCGGGCGGCGGCTACAGCCTGGGCCGGCCCGCCGAGACCATCAAGCTCTGCGACATCCTTCAAGCCCTGGAGGGCAGCTGCAGCCTGGTCGAATGCGTCGAGGACGAGACCGTTTGCGACAAGATCCTCATCTGCGGTACGCACGAGATTTGGAAGGGCGCGACCCAGCTCCTCAAGGACTATTTCGACCGCATCTCCCTGGCCGATGTCGTGGATATCACCGAGAAAAAGCAGGCCTCGGCCCGCAAGAAGGCCAGGGCCAAGTAATCCCGGCGTCTTCAGAGCCCCTCTTCGCCCTTCATTTTCTTCAACTTGTAACGGAGCCTGTCCCGGCTGATTCCGAGGGCTTGGGCCGCCCGCGAAACGTTCCCGTTCGTCGATTGGAGGGCCTTGGTGATCATGCCCCGTTCGGCTTCCGGCAGGGACAACGTCAACGCGGCCGGCCGATCGGCGAGCCGCTCCGTCCCGGCCGCCGCCCGCAGCTCGGGTCCGATGGGCAGGTGCCGGGCGGAGATGAGCGGCCCGTCCTCGAAAATCATGGCCCGTTCGACGGCATTTTTCAGCTCGCGGACGTTGCCCGGCCAGGAATGCTGGAGAAGAAGCCCCTCGACCTCGGGTTCCAGCCCGCGGATGGACTTGCGGAATTTCCGGTTGTACTGGTCGATGAAATGCCGGACGAGCGGCAGGATGTCGTCGCGCCGCTGAGATAAGGGCGGCATTTCGATGGGGCAGACGTTCAAGCGGTAATAGAGGTCCTTGCGGAACTTTTCCTCCCGAACGAGGCGTTCAAGGTCGTGGTTGGTCGCCGCGACGACCCGCAGATCGACGTCCACGTCCCGCAATCCGCCGACCCGCTTGAACGAGTTCGTCTCCAGGAACCGCAGGAGTTTGGCCTGCAAGGCCGGGCCCAGGCTGGAGATCTCGTCCAGGAACAGGGTCCCCTCGTCGGCCAGCTCGACCAGGCCGCGCTTCTGCTGCTTGGCGTCGGTGAAGGCGCCCTTCTCGTAGCCGAAGAGCTCGCTCTCCAGCAGCGTCTCGGGGATGGCCGCGCAGTTGATGGCCAGGAAAGGGGCTCCCTTGCGGCGGCTCCAGGCGTGGATGGTCTGGGCGGCCAGGTCCTTGCCCGTCCCGCTTTCACCGCGCAGAAGCACGATGGCCGCCTCGCTCTCGGCCACACGGCGGATCATGTCCAGGACCCGGAGCATGGCCGGCGTCCCTCCGATGATCGGTCCGGGGGCATACTTCTTTTCGTCGATCTCCCGATAGGCCGAGATCTTCTTTTTCAGGGCGGCCGCCTCCAGGGCGTGCTGGAGCGTGCTCTGCAGCTTGGGGTCGTCGAACGGCTTGGTCACAAAATCGTAGGCCCCCCGGCGCATGGCCGTCACCACGTCTTCGATGACCCCGAAGGCCGTGATCATGACCACCGGAAGGTCCGCGAAGCTCCGGCGGATCTCGTCCAGGAAATCGGTCCCCCGCCCGTCGGGCAGATTCATGTCCAGCAGGACGAGGTCGGGCGATTCGTCCTGGACCAGCCGCAGCCCTAAGGTTCCGGTTTCAGCCTCGACCACGGCGTGCGACCATTCGCTCAGCTTCTGCCGCAGGGACCAGCGGATGAGGCGGTCGTCATCGATGATCAGGATCTTCGTCTTGGCCATCTTCCCTCTCCGGGCGGGCGAGCGGCAGGTCGATGATGAACGTCGTTCCCCGGCCCTCCTCGCTCCTGACCGAGATCGTCCCGTTATGCGCGTCGACAGTCTTTTTGCAGATGGACAGGCCCAGCCCGGTACCCCCTTTTTTAGTCGAGAAGAAGGGATGGAACAGCTGGGCCTGATGGACGGCCTTGATGCCGGCCCCGTCGTCGGCGACGAGGATTTCGAGCGTGTTCTCGGGGAGGTTCGTCCGGACGCTGATCAGGATGTCGCCCTTTTCGCGGATGGCGGCGATGCTGTTGAGCAGGAGGTTGAGGATCACTTCCTGCATCCGGTCCGCGTCCAGGGACACCAGGACGTCGTCCGCGACCCCGTCGAAATGAAAAGCGATCTCCTTGCCTTGGACCTGGGTCCGGGCCAACCGGACGGCGTTCTCCACGAACAGATTGGGCGGGACCGGACGGAAGGTGAGCGGCTTGGGCCGGGCGTAGCGGAGGAAATCCTGGATGACGGCGATGATCTTGTCGATCTGGGTCAGGATCTCGCCGAAGATCTCCTTGCGCGGGTCTCCGGCCGAGGTGTCCTTTTCGATGACCTCCAGCGCCCCCTTCATCCCGGACAGGGGGTTCCTGACTTCGTGGGCCAGGCCGGCGGCCAGCTCACCGAAGGCGGCCAGATGTTCGGCCTTGTCCAAGCGCTGCTTGTAAAGCGTTTCGATCTCGGCATTGGCCATCTGGAGGTTCTCGACCATGGCGTTGAAGCTGGCCATGAGGCTGCCGATCTCGTCGTGCTTGCGGGGCGTCCAGCGCACGCTCAGGTCGCCGCTCTGGACCTTGATCATGCCCTCCTTGAGGAGGCGGATGGGACGGTTGATCAGCCTTTGGAAGAGGCGCAGGATGATGAAGGTCAGCAGTCCCAGGGCGATTAGGGCCAATACGATGCCCTTCCACTGGCTCCGCCAGAGGAGCACGGAAACCTCGCGATAGTCGAACTCGACCTCCAGGAACCCGTTGATCTTGCGCTCGGGCGCATGGCAGACGTAGCAGGCGGGGGCGTTCTTCACCAGCGAGAGGCTCTGGATGACCGAGCCCGGGCGGCGCCGCAGGATCCGGCGGGCCTCCCGGCCGTCGAGCATGCGGAGAAGGACCGCGCGGTTGTCGGCCGGGATGAACGAGGCGATCTCGCTCGGCCGGGTGGAGGCGAAGATCCGCCCGTCGGGGGTCAGGATGCGGATGGCGTTGACCGCCTCGGTCAATTGGGCCAGCTCATGGATCTCGGACTGGGTGTCCTGGACGCGGCCGCATTTTTTCAGCAAAAAGACGCTGTTCTCGATCAGGGATCCGACGATCTCGGCCTCCTGGCGGATGAACGACTGGAGGACGTTGTTTTGGGTGGTGAAATAAAGGGCGGCCAGGATCGCGGCGGAGAGGACGCCCAGGACGACGACGTGAAAGACGACTTTCGCCCGGAGCGTCCAGTGACGAATCTGCGTGGCCATGTCTCGATTTCTGCCGTTCTTCGATCGGAATGGCCAGGATTATAGACCAGCGGCGTGGTCAGCACAAGCGGCGGCGGAAGGAGGGCTCGGGGAGCGCACCCCTCGCCCCGGAAAAACGGGCCGCCCGGAAACGGCGTCAGCGCCAGGTGTACTTGGAGACGTCACCTCCCAGGCTCTGGATGGAATCAACCAGGAGCTGGGCTACGTAGCGGGCGTTATGGATGAAGCCGTGCGGCTCCTTCTTGCTCAACTGGTAATTGAACGCCGCCCGCAGGCCCGCGGCATTGAACTTGTAGGCGTTGGCCGAGGTCATTTCGCCGGCCTCCAGGATCCCGTCGTTGTTGGTGTCCTGGAACCAGTAAGGATTAGCATTGTCGTTATAGAGGGCCCGGACTTTTTGAGAGGCCAGAGTATACGCCTGGATCTGGGCATAGAGCGCGGCTTCCAGACCTTGGATCTCGGCCTTCAGGGATTCCGTGGTGTTGCCGTTGCCGTTATAGTCGGGGATATCGCCCGGCCGGATCTGTTCGAAATCGAATTTCTCCGGATCGGCGCCTTTGAACGATTCCGAAATGTCGTTGCCGTGGCAGGGCACGCAGTTTTCCTTGAGCGGATCGGACACGTTGTGCTTCCGCATCGTCCAGTTGTGCTCTTCGGCGACGACCTTGGCGCTCATGTGGCAATCGATGCAGTCGTTGAACCGTCCGCCGTGATTGGCGAAGGCCTGGCGGCCGGCATAGACCTTGCCCGGGAATTCGTATCCGACCTGGACTTCGGTGCCCAGGAACGTGGCCCCGGCGGCGAAGTAGTGGACGTTCTGGAAGGCGAACGTGCCCGACGGGTTGGCGGCGATCACGGCGTCCAGCTGGGATTTCGACGAGCGCCCCTGGTGGCAGGTGATGCACAGGTTGCTGGGATCGCCGAGGGAAACGGTCTTGCCCGAGGGGAACTTGACGGTGGGAGCCTGGCGGAGGTCGGGGGGCGCGGTATGGCACGTGGTGCAAAGCATGCCGTTGGAAACGGGTTCGGCCTGGTTGGTGCCGTTGGCCAGGTAATAGGCCAGGCCGGTGGCCGAATGGCACCGGGCGCAGCCGGCGTCGACCTGGCCGCCCGAGTCCCAATGCCGCCACGGCGTAGCCGATCCGTCGAAATGGCCCTCGTCCGTCCGGCTCATGGCGCTCAGGTCGGTCGGCTCGGCCAGCTTCACGTTCAGGTCCTGGATCGAATCGTAGAGGAGCTCGATGATGTATTTGCCGTTATGGGCGAAGTTGTTGGGATCGTTAACGGCCACCTGATAGTTGTAAACGGCCTTCAGCAGTCGGGCGGAGAAGGCGTTGTATCCGTTCGCGGTAACGGCCTCGTCGGCGCTGATCACGCCGTCGCCGTTGGTGTCGAAGAACCAGTAGGGGTAGACGTCGCCGTCGAAGCCGATGGGCTTGCCCAGGACGGTCGCGGCGTAGCGCTGGATCGTGGCCAGCTCCTTGCCCATGATGGACTGGATCACGTAATACATGCCCTTAGCCAGGTCGCCGCTGCCGTCGTAATCGATCTGGGAGCCGACGAAGCGGATGTCCTTGAAATCCGTGACCCCGGTATGGCAGGTCTTGCATTGGGTGATGTTGACCTGGAGGGAATGGGGGTCATGGCAGGTGTTGCAGGCGTTGTAGCCGGTGACATGGGAGAAGCGGGCATCGTACGAACTGCCGGCGTACTCGTAGCCGCTCTTGGCGAACGTGCCGAACTGGACGGCGGCCGCAGGGAAATAGTGGATGTTGACGAAGCTGAGCTTGGTGCTCGGGGTGTCGGCATCGGCCACGCCCGCCGAGGCGATCTTGGCGTCGACGGCCGACTTCGAGGCGCGCCCCTGGTGGCATTCCATGCACAGGCCCTCGGGGCCCAGGCCGTTGGCCACATAGCCGGAGGGGAAAACGACCGAGGAGTCGACGCGCAGGATGCCTTTCTTGGAGTCGCTGTGGCAGGCCAGGCATTCGATGGTCGTGCCGATGGGGGCGGGGTTGTTCACGATCCCGGCGGGCGTCCCGTCGGCGCCCAGGAAGTCCAGGAAGCCGGGAGTGCTGTGGCACTTGGCGCAGGTCGTCGGGATGGAGCCGGCGGAGTTCCAGTTCGTGAAGGGCTCGTCCGTCTTGTCGGCATGGCCGGAGAGCTTCCACAGCCTGGTCGCCGCGGCCGCCTTGGTATCGGTGCCGGCGTCGACCTTGGCGCCGGGAAAGACCAGGACCAGTCCGGCAGCGGCCAGGATGGCCAGAAGGCCGATCACGGTTCGTTTTTTCATCGGTGCATCCTCCTGATGTCGTTCCTCAATCCCATCGGTAGCCGAAGGAGAACTCGAAAATATTGGCATGATAGTTGTTGGCCCCGCCGGAGAGGCTCTCCTTGAAATAGGCGTATCGATAGGCGATCTGAGCGGAGAGGCCGCCTCTCAGAACGTATTCGACGTAGGCCCGCAGCATGGTCTGGTCGATCGGCCAGAATCCCGAATTGGTGTAAGAGTTGGCGCACAACCCGACCTTCCAGGCGGCGGACAAGGTCCAGGCCGCGGTGGCGTCGAACATATTGGTATTCCCAAGGTAGGCGATGACCCAGGTGAACGAGCCGGGCGCCCCGGCCCAGGAGGCCGGATAGGAGACCAAGCGGGTGCTGTCCTGCGCGGCGTGGATATAGGCGTAGCCAAGGCTGAAATTGACCTTGTCGCAGCGGTAGGCCAGACGCAAGTTGACCTGGTCGTTGCTGCTTTTCCAGAGGTCGTTATAGTTGTCGTCGCCGTAATTGATCCACAAATTGAGCCCGCCCGGGATGTCGCTCTTGATGCGGTTCATGACGTAGCTGGCCGACAGGTTGAACTTGCCCAGCTGCCAGCGGGCGGTCGCCCGGAAGCGGTCGAAGCTCGTCGGCGAGATGAGGGTGAAGGGGTCCTCGTAGCGGCCGTGCTGGTAATCGGCGGTCAAATGCAGGCTCCCGAGGTCCCACTTGAGGTTGCCGAAGAAACCGTTGTGGGTCGTCTGGTCGGCGCCGGTCGCTGTTTCCAGGTTGTCCAGCTTGCGCTGCTCGTTGCGGTAGCCCAGGGTCAGGACGAACTGCGGCGCGAACTCGTACTGCAGGCCGGCCTCGATGGCCCGGGTTTTGAATCCGAAGTCCTGGAGCGCGGACGCGTCGTCCACGACGAACGATCCGCTCTGGGAGAACGTGTCGTAGCGGAAGGCGCCGACGACGGCCAGCTTGCTGAAAATGAGGTAGTTCAGGTCGAAGTCATAAAGATCCATCGTCTGGGTGAAGCGGCCCTGGCCGGCCAGCTGATATTGGTAGCCCGCCGACAGGTTGTCGACCCCGGAGGCGTCCTCGGCGTAGGAGACGTTGGTCTTCTGGTCGCTCAGCCGGACGGACCCCTTCATGAGAAGGTTGTCGAACGGACGGGCGGAAAAACGGAACGTGCTGACGTCGGTCTTGAAATCGTAGGGCATGTTCTGAAGGAAGGAGTCGAGCGCGGGTACGCCCGAACCGCTCTCGGCCGCGGCCGGAAGGTACGTCGCGTTGTCGCTCGTGTACTGCTGATAGCGCTGTTCGAAAAGGAAGGAATAGCGGGGCACATGCAGGTCGAGGCCGAAGCCCGTATCGGTCATCTTCTCGGAAACCGGCTGGGCGAGGACGTAGTTGGCTTGGTTGGTCTCGTAGGCGGTCGTGTCCTGGCCCTCTCTCGTGTAGCGGTCGAAATTCAGGAAGACGTTGACGTGGGAGCCGAGGGTCACGTTGAATTCGCCGCTGTCCTGGATCCGGGTGAAGTCGAGCCGGCGGGCATCATAGAAGACGCCCGGCCCGATCGTCTGCATGTCGGCGTAAAAATAGTTGGACTTGCGGTGGTCGAAGCGGAATTTGTAGGTCCCGAATTTCTGGATGTTCAGGCTGAAGGACTCGTACGGATCGCCGCCGAGGTTGACGACGCTCAAATCGATGCGGTCGAAGTACTTTTTCATGGCCTCGGTGGCTTGGTAAGTCAGGCTGAGGTTGAACAGCCGAATTCCGCTGGTCAGGTCGATGTTCTCCTTGTATTTGTTGTAGCCGGGAGCGTTCTCGTTCGTATCCACGGCCCGGTAGCCGAACTGGAAGCTCCCGCTGAAGTTCGAGTCCTTGTCCTGGGCGGCCAGGCCCGGGGCTTGGGCCAGGACGAGGACGAGAAAAACCGCTGGAATGATGGCTGAAATTCTTCGCATCGGTTCTCTCCTCATTACCTGATGAAGATATTGCTCAGGTTCGAGCCGTGGATCCTGCTATGGCACGAGGTGCAGTTGGTCGTCTGGCTGTTGAAGGAGCCGTGCCACTGCGGGAGCTGGACGGTGTGGCAGCTGAAGCACAGGTCGGCGATGCTGGGGGTCGAGAGCATGTGCCGGTTCGGCGAGCCGTGGGGGTCATGACAGGTCGTGCAGCCTTCGACGCGGGACGCGCCGTGCTCGTAAAGGAAAGGCCCTCCCTTGTCGGCGTGGCACTTCAGGCAGAGCTCCTGCTTAAATCCTCCCAGCCGGCCGAGCGTCGAGGGCTCGTGCGGATTGTGGCAGGTGACGCATTCGAGGACGCCTTCCTGCAGGCGGTGCCGCTCGTTCAGGTTGAACTTGGCGTAGACATCCTGGTGGCAGGTGGCGCAGACCTTCGTCTCGCCGAGGCTGCCCCCGTCATGGGGCTTGGCGGTGTGGACGGAATGGCACGTCGTGCAGTCCAGGGAGGCCTTGCCGTGCGGACCGGCCAGGAATTGAGCGTTCGAAGAGGCGTGGCAGGATAGGCACTGTCTATTTTTCTTGGTCGCCGCCTCGGTCGCATTGAAAGCCAGGCCCGGGGTCTCGCCGTTCGATTTCACATGCTCCTCGGAGCCGGCATGGCAGGACGAACAGGCCGCCGCGCCGATGGCCGAATGGGGCGACCGCCCGAAAGACTTGACGATCTCTTCGTGGCAGATCCCGCAGACGTCGGCGTCTTTGACCGTTTTAGGGGCCTGGGATCGCGCACCGGCGGCGGCCAGGAACCCTGCCAGGCACAGGATCAGTCCCGGCAAGGCCGACGACCGGACGCATGAAACGAACAGGTCGGCATGTTTGTTCGTTGACAATGGAAACCTCCTTGAACTCTTCGTCTTCGTTTTCACGTTTGTTCCTTCACGGGGACCGCCGCCAGAGCGCCCTTGACGGCCGCCCGGATCTCTTCGGAATCGAAGGGCTTCTCCAGGATCAGGTCGGCCCTGAAGCCGCCCAGCCGCAGCTCGGCCTGATCCCCCGGAACGGCCGTCAAGATGATGATCTTGGCCCCCTTCTGGACCCGGACGAGCTCGGACAAGCGGGCCTTGGCCTGGTCGCCGCAGACTTCGAGATCGGCCAGGATCAATTCGTAGCTCCGGGAATTGGCCAACCGCAAAGCTTCTTCGACGGTGGCCGCCGAATCGACCGCGTAGCCTTCCTCGATGAAGATATGGTTCAGGGACCAGCGGATGAGCTTTTCGTCGTCGAGAATCAATAAGCGCGGCATTATTTTAGTGACGGAGCTTCAGAGAGCGAATTTCGTGCCACAAGTGAAAGCATCAAAATACTCGTATCTTTTTTATTTTATGATAGTTGGAATATTCTATTATCTTTATAATCAAGATTGAATAAATAAGAATGGGTGAAATCACCCACGGCTGGGAAATTTGGCCCACCCTATTTTTTGTCGTTAAAGAGGTACTTTCAGCACAGGCCGGGCTTTTTGACTTTATTTTATAGAGTGTTGTAGAATCCGGGCGCATCCCAAGAAAAGGGTTTTTCCGCCCGGCGAGAAAAAACAGTTGCCAATCAAAAAATAATTCCTATATAATTGCTCGGCTTTTTGCAGAAACCGTCCTTTTCCCTTCCGGCGGAACGGAAAGGGACGGAAAGGGATGAATGTCCATGACGCGCATGTGGAAATTCCTATCGTCGATCAAGCTGGCCATCGTCCTGCTGATCATCCTGGCCGCGGCCTCGATCCTGGGCACGCTCATCCCCCAGGGCCGGAGCCTGGAAGAATACACGGTCCGCTACGGGGCGTTCTCGGGAGCCCTGATCAAGCTGCAGCTAACGACCCTTTACGGCTCGGTTTGGTACCTGGGCTTGCTTTTCTTTTTCGCCCTGAACATCGTCGTTTGCACCCTGACCCGGTTGTCCGCTAAGATGAACCGGGCCTCCCGCCCGAAAGTCGAGAATGAGCCCAAGGCCCTGCAGGCCCTTAAAATCAAGGACCGCTTAAAAAAGAACGCCCCGCTTCAGGACACGCGGACCGGCCTGGAGGCGCGCCTTAAAGCCTCCCGTTACAAAATCCGGGCTTCGTCCTCCGGAAACCGCATCTCGTTCCTGGCCCGCAAGCGCATCGCCGGCATCTTCGGCTCGGACATCGTCCACGTCGGACTTCTGATCGTGGTCGCCGGCGGCGTCATCAGCGGCCTGACCAGCAACCGCCAGAACCTGGAAATGCGGGAGGGCCAGGTCGTCTCCATCCCGGCCACGGATTTCAGCCTGCGCCTGGACAAGTTTTCCACGCTTTATTATCCCGACGGCAGCGTTAAAACCTGGATCAGCGACCTGACCGTCCTGGAGGGCGACCGGACCGTCCTGACCCGCAGCGTCGAAGTCAATCGCCCCCTCCATTATAAGGGGTTCAACTTCTATCAGACGAGCTACGGCTACAACTGGGACTCTCCCTCGGTCGAGATCTGGGCCAAGAAGAAATCGGACCCGGCCTACTTGAAGAAGATCAAGGTCAAGGTCGGGGAGCGCGCCCCCCTCGACGACAAGGACCAGCTGGCCGTTTCCGTCGTCCGCTTCCTGCCTGACTTCGTTTTGGGCGAGGGGAACAAGCCCGAAACGCGATCGCTCCAACCCAACAATCCCGCCGCTCTCGTCGAGGGATTCCGAGGCGGCGAAAAGATCGTCGCCGGCTGGGTCTTCGCCAATTATCCCGACTGGGACCAGATGCATTCGGCCGGCGTCAAGGATCAAGCGCCCCAGCCCGACCTGACCTTTCAGCTGAAGAGGTTCGAAGCCGGCCAGTTTTCGGTGCTCGAAGCGGCCAAGGATCCCGGCGTCCCGCTGATCTGGCTCGGCTGCCTTCTGGTCATGGCCGGCTTCGGCCTGGCCTTCTATTGGCCGACTTGGGAGATCAGGGCCGTTCTCGAGGAGACCCAAGGCAAAACCGACATCGTCCTGGGCGGCCTGGCCGCCAAGAGCCGCGAATCGTTCGCCGCCGAATTCGAGTCCGTCGCGGCCGATTTGAGGAGATCGAAATGACCGAATCCACTCTGTTCGGACTGGCTTTCGTTCTTTTTTGTTTGGCCGCGCTTGTCTATCTGGCGTTTCAATTCTCGAAGAAGAGCTCCTTGGCTCAGGTCGGTTTCTGGATGGCCGCTGCGGGTTTCGCCAGCCAGACGGCCGCCATGATCGTGAGAACGGTCACCAGCGGCCACGCTCCGTTCACCAACATGTACGAGTCGATGTCGTTCCTGGCCTGGGCGATCATGCTGGCGTTTCTCGTCATCGACAAGAAATACAAAATCCCCAGGATCGGGGCCTACATTTTGCTCATCGTCATCGGAATCGTCGCGCTGGCGTCCACACCGCTCATGCCCAAGGAGGCCACGCCGCTCGTTCCGGCCCTGCAAAGCTACTGGCTCTGGCTGCATGTCTCGGTGACCATGCTCGGCGAAGCCTTTTTCGCCGTGGCTTTCATCGCCAGCATCATGTATCTGACGGCCAGGGAGCCGGACAAGAAGGACAAGATGGACTCCGTCAGCTACCGCTGCGTGGCCGTCGGCTTCCCCCTCTTCACCCTGGGCGGGCTTGTCTTCGGCATGGTCTGGGCCTACAAAGCCTGGGGGACCTACTGGAGCTGGGACCCGAAGGAAGTCTGGAGCCTCATCACCTGGATCGTTTTCGCCCTTTATCTTCATACGCGCATCGTCATGGGCTGGCAGGGGAAGCGCTCGGCCATCATCGCCCTGATCGGCTTCCTGGCCGCTCTGTTCACCTATTTCGGGGTGAACTATCTTCTCGCCGGCCTGCACAGCTACGCCTAAATGGATGCCGCCATGACCGGGACCGCCGCCGAACCCGTTCCCGCCGCCGCCGAGCCCGCCCCCCCGACGCGCCGGCCGAAAAAGAAGAAAAAGAAGGTCCTGCGGCTGGCTTTGATCGCAGCCGCAGCCCTGGCCGTCCTCCTCTTCGCCGCGGTCGAGCTGACCTCGACCTCGTCGTTCTGCTCCTCCTGCCATTATATGAAATCGTTCTACCAGAGCTGGAAGACGTCGTCCCACGGCAAGATCGAATGCAAGGTCTGCCACTATCCGCCCGGCATCCGCAACACCATCCGGGCCAAGCTCGAGGGCCTGGTCATGGTCGGCCGCTACTGGACCAAGCTCTACCTCAAGTCCAAGCCCTGGGCCGAGATCCAAGACGAGAGCTGCCTGCAAAAGGGCTGCCACGACCGACGGCTGCTCGAAGGCCAGGTCAAATTCAAGACGGTCGTCTTCGATCACAAGGCCCATTTCGCCGATTTGAAGCGCGGCAAGCAGCTGCGCTGCACAACCTGCCATTCGCAGATCGTCCAAGGCGAACACATCACGGTCACCGAGGCCAGCTGTTTCATCTGCCACTTCAAGAAGACCGAAAACTCGCCTCAGGTCGGCGCCTGCGCCAATTGCCATAAAAAAGAGACCCTGACCGCTCCCCAATCCCGCTACAACCACGCCCTCGTCTTCGAAAAAGACTTCAAGTGCGACAAATGCCACAGTCAGGTCGTTGTCGGCGACGGGGCCGTGCCCCGGGAGAACTGCTTCAAGTGCCACTTCGAGAAAGACCGGCTGGACAAATACGGCGAGACCACGGTCATCCACGACAACCACATCACGAAGAACAAAATCGAGTGCACTCAGTGCCACCTGGCCATCCAGCACAAGATCGTCAAGGACATCGAGGCCATCGCCGACTGCCGCACCTGCCACACCGGGTCCCACCAGGCCCAGAAGATCCTCTTCACCGGCACGGGCGGACGGGGCGTCGACCACCCCATGCCCAACGTCATGCTGGAGAAGGGCCTGAGCTGCAAGGGTTGCCACATGTTCCACGAAGAAACCGGCGGGCTGCAGGTCAGAAGCCAGACAGCCGTCTCGCACGAGCAGGCCTGCGAATCCTGCCACGGCAAGGGATTCGGGGACATCCTCAAGAACTGGGAAAATTCGACCGTCCGCAAGCTCCAAACCATCAACGGCATCTATCAGGCCGCCCTCCGGGAAATCCGCAAGGCCGATCCGGTCCGGCGGGCCGCGGCCGAAAAGCTCCTCCAGGATGCGGCCTTCAACATCGACGTGGTCGAACGGGGCAAGAGCGTCCACAACATCGACTATGCCCAGGAGCTTCTGCGGGCGGCGTTTGCCTCGATCGGCGCCGCCCTCAAAGCCGTCGGCTCGGCCTCCACGCCCGACGGGAGTTCGTTCAAGCCCCAGGTCAAGACCAACGCCTGCCTGGCCTGCCACTCGGGGATCGAGGAGATCAGCATCCCGGTCTTCGGCCTGAAATTCCCGCACAAGAACCACGTCCAGACCCTGAACCTGGCCTGCGGGGCCTGCCATTCCAATGCTAAAAAGCACGGCGAGCTGACGGCCACCAAGGCCTCCTGCGCCCCCTGTCATCACAAGGACACCAAAAAGGATTGCGCGGCCTGCCACGCGACCCAGGGCCTGCTCTATAAAGGCGGCCGGATCGGGACCGCCAAGGTGGCCAAGGACGTCATGGCCGAGGCCGAGACCGAGTGCGCCGCCTGTCACGTCAGCAAGTCCGGCCAGGTCGTCCGGCCCGACGCCGCGTCCTGCCTGCAGTGCCACGAAAAGGGCTTCGAAAAAACATTTGAAGAGTGGCGGTCGACCACCCGGGCGCTCCTGGCCGAAGTCAGGACGGCTTTGGCCGGAATCAAGCCCGCCTCCCTGGCCGGGGAGCCAAAGACCCAGCAGGCCGAGATCGAGAACCTCCTCGACACCCTTGAACAGGACGGCAGCTCGGGTGTCCACAATCACGCCTTCGCCGCGGCTTCCCTCAAGGAGGCCCTGAAAAAAATCCTATCCTGGATCAAGGGGTAATCCGTGAACCGACGACAATTCGGAAACGTGTTCCTCGGAGGATCGTTCCTGGCCACGGTGGCGGCTTTCCTCTTCCCCGTCATCCGCTACGTTCTGCCGCCCAAACAGGCCGAGGCCAGCCAGAAACGGGTGGCCGCGGGCAAGGTCAAGGACTTGTCGCCCAATTCGGGCAAGATCTTCAAGTTCGGCTCGACGCCGGCCATGCTAGTCAACACGGCCGAGGGCCAGCTCCTGGCCTTCTCCGCGGTCTGCACCCATCTGACCTGCACGGTCACCTACGACGCCGCCAGCGGTACGCTTTACTGCCCCTGCCACAACGGCCGCTTCGACATGAGCGGGCGGGTCGTGGCCGGCCCGCCGCCGGCGCCCCTGGAAGTCTACGCCGTCGAGGTCGTGGGCGAGGACGTCTTCGTCTCCAGGAAGGGCTGACATGAGCAAAATCGCGCAGAACGCCTGGATTTATATCAACGACCGCTTCCGGCTCGACGGCCCGATCGAATTCTTCAAGCACAAGACCGTCCCGGAGCACAAGCATTCCTTCTGGTACTATTTCGGGGGGATCGCCCTCTTCTTGACCGGCCTGCAGATCGCCACGGGCATCCTGCTCCTGCTCTATTACACGCCCTCGATCGACGCCGCCCACGAGAGCATCCAGTTCATCATGAGCTCGGTCAAGTTCGGCTGGCTCATCCGCTCCGTCCACAGCTGGTCGGCCAACATCCTGATCGGCATCCTCTTCATCCACATGTTCTCGACCTTCTTCCTGAAGTCCTACCGCAAGCCCCGGGAGCTGACCTGGATCTCCGGATTCTTCCTCTTCGTCCTCTTCCTGGCTTTCGGCTTCAGCGGCTACCTCCTGCCCTGGAACGAGCTGTCCTACTTCGCCACCCGGGTCGGCACGGACATCGCCGGCTCCCTGCCTTTCGTCGGGGGCTGGCTGAAGGGGGTCATCCTCGGCGGATCGGGCATTTCTCAGGCCACCCTGTCGCGGTTTTTCTGGTTCCACGTCGCCCTGCTGCCGCTGGCGGCCGTGGCCGTCATCGCCGTCCATATCTGGCTCGTCCAGGTGCTGGGCATGTCCAGGCCGGTCGGGATGAAGGACATCAAGCTCCGCGAGGAGCCCTTCTTCTGGAATTTCGTGGCCAAGGACGCCCTGGGCTGGACGATGATCCTCGTTCTCATCGGCGTGCTGTGCGTCTTCCTGCCCTGGGAGATCGGCAAGAAGGCCGACGCCTTCTCGGCCACGCCCCTGGGAATCAAGCCGGAATGGTATTTCACCTTCATGTTCACGACACTCAAGCTGATCCCCGGCCACATCCTGGGGATCGAGGGCGAAAAGCTGGCCATCATGGGCTTCATGGCCGGGGGCCTTTTCTGGATGCTGGCCCCCTTCCTGGACCGCCGGGCGGCCCGGGAAAAGAATAGTCCGGTTTTCACCTGGATCGGGGTCATCGTCGCCGTCTACATCGTGGCCATGACCATCGCGACCTACGCGGCGAAGACGCTTTAAGGACATCCCCATGCGCACCAAGATCCTACTCATCGCCTTGATCGTCATCGCCGCCCCGGCCCTCGTCCGGGCCCAAGCCAACAGCTGCGTCGACTGCCATCTCAAGCTCGACGGCGAGCTCAAGACCCCGGCCGTCAACTTCGTCCAGGACGCCCACGCCGGTTTCGGAATGCAGTGCAAGGACTGCCACGGCGGCAATCCGGCCGCCGCGGACGAGGACAAGGCCAAGGACAAGACCTTCAAGGGGGCCCCCAAGCGGGCCCAGATCCCCGAGTTCTGCGGCCGCTGCCACGCCGACGCCGCTTACATGCGGACGGCCAACGCCAGGCTACGCGTCGACCAGCTCGACCAGTACTGGACGAGCAAGCACGGCCAGCAGCTCAAGAAAGGGGACGCCAAGGTCGCCGTCTGCACCGACTGCCACGGCAACCACAATATCCAATCGGCCAAATTCCCCAAGTCCTCGACCTTCCCCTGGAATGTGGCCGTGACCTGCGGCCGCTGCCACGGCGACGCGGAGTACATGAAGCCGTACAAGATCCCGACCAACCAGCCGGCCGAATGGAAGGAGAGCGTCCACGCCCACGCCCTGCTGGACAAGAAAGACATGTCCGCCCCGACCTGCAACGACTGCCACGGCAACCACGGGGCTTATCCGCCCGAGGTCAAGTCGGTCGCTTCCGTCTGCCGCCAATGCCACCCCTCGACCGGGGACCTTTTCAATAAGAGCGCCCACAAGAAGGCCTTCGACGATATGGGCGCTTCGGAATGCGAGGCCTGCCACGGCAATCACAAAATCCTGCCGCCGTCCAACGCCATGCTGGGCACCCAGGACAAGTCGGTCTGCATCCAATGCCACGACAAAGGTTCGGCCGGATTCAAGGCCGCCGACGAGCTGAAGGGCCTTCTGGACGCGTTCGACGGCCGGTCCAAGGCCGCCGCGGAGCTCCTGGCCGCGGCCGAAAACAAGGGCGTCGAAGTCGGCGAGCCCCAATTCCGCCTGCGGGACACGGCCACGATCGGCATCATGGCCAAGAACCTCGTTCACGGTCTGAATGTCGCCGACACCCGCGGGAAGCTGGAGGAGGCCGGACCGATCCTGGCCGCTGTGGAAAAAGCGGGGACCGCGGCCTTGGGCGAAGCGAAATTCCGCCGCCGCGGACTCATCCTGGCAACCGTCTTTCTGGCCCTTTTCGGCGTGGCTCTTTTCATGAAGATCCGGACGCTGAAGAAACCGGAATAGACGGCGGGACCCGCGAAATTTGACAAGAATTCCCATCTGCATTATAAGATCCCTCTGTTCGTTAGGAGGATTCCCATGAAAAAAAGAATGCTCGCCGGACTCATCGTCCTCATCTTTGCCCTGGGCGTGTCCGCCTTAGCCCAGGCCCCGACCTACGTCGGCTCGGGCAAATGTCAGGTCTGCCACCGGACCGAGAAGCAGGGCCAGCAATTCCCCATTTGGGAAAAGTCCAACCACGCCAAGGCCTTCGCCGCCCTGAGCTCGCCCGACGCCGCCCCCATCGCCCAGGCCCTCGGCGTCAAGGACCCCGCGACCGACGACAAATGCCTGAAATGCCACGGACCCGTGGCCGAGTTCAAGGCCGAAGGGGTGACCTGCGAAGTCTGTCACGGCGCCGGCAGCGATTATAAAGCCCTGAGCGTCATGAAGGCCAAGGACGAAGCGGTCAAGAAGGGCCTTAAGATCCTGGCCGGCTCCGAGGCCATCAAGACCTGGTGCCTGACATGCCACAAGGACGCCCACGGCAAGAGCTTTGATTTCGCCGCCGCCTGGGACAAGATCAAACACCCCATCCCGGCCAAGTAATCCGGTTTTTCCCTTGTTTCCGGGCGTCCGCGGCCGGGCGCCCCTCGAGCCGCCCATGATAAGACACGCGCGCACCGGTTTTTTATTCGGAATCGGCGCGGCGGCGATGATTTTGGCGGCTCCGATCCGACAGGCGGCCAAACCGGCCCCGGCCGATACCCCCCCCTGCCTGGCCTGCCACGCCGACAAGGATCTCAAGTCGGCGGACGGAAAATCCCTCTTTGTCGATGCCGGCCGATTCTCGGCCTCGATCCATGCCCAGGCCAATATCGGATGCGTCGACTGCCACGCCGACCTGAAGGGAGCCAAGGACTTCCCCCACGCCGAAAAGCCCCAGCCCGCGGCCTGTGCCGCCTGCCACGACAAAGAAGCCGGCCAGATCAAAAGGAGCGTCCATGGGCAGCCGCAAACGGCGGCCAACCCGATCACGGTCGGCTGCGCCGACTGTCACGGCAAGCACGACATCCGGGGGAAGGACGACGCCGAGTCGACGGTTTTCTCCATCAACATCCCCGAGACCTGCGAGCGCTGCCACGCCGAGCGGGTCAAGACCAAGAAGGGCAATGCCTTCGTCATGGGCTACAACCGGAGCGCCCACTTCCTGGCCCTCCAAAAGGCCGGCCTGGGCCTCTCGGCGACCTGCGTCAACTGCCACGGCGGCCACGATGTCCGCCCCGCGGCGGACGCCGATTCCCGCGTTTCCCGCAAAGCCATCGTCCACACCTGCGGGCGCTGCCACGTCGGCATCGAGAAGAATTACCTGGAGGGCGTGCATGGCAAGGACTTCGTCAAGGGCGGCCGGGACGTTCCGGTCTGCAATGACTGCCACAGCGAACATTCCATCCAGGGGCCCGGCGACGTCCGCTCGGACGTTTATGCCACCAAGGTCGCCGGGGTCTGCAGCCGCTGCCACGACGACGAGCGGCTGGCCCGCCAGTACGGGTTCCTGACGTCGCGGTTGAAATCCTACGCCAGCTCCTTCCACGGGACGGCCTCCAAATTCGGCGAAACGCGGGTGGCCAACTGCGCCAGCTGCCACGGCTTCCACGATATCCGCACCTCGGCCGACCCGAAGTCGTCCATTTATCCGGCCAACCTGGCCAGGACCTGCGGCCGGTGCCACGCCGGAGCGGGCGCGAATTTCGCCAAGGGCAGGATCCATGTCGGCTCGTCCAAGGCCGAGAACCAGACCGGGCGCATCGTCAAGCTCATCTACATCATCCTCATCGCCGGGCTGATCTCCGTGTTCCTGCTCTTCATCGCCGCCGACCTCTTCCACAGGATGAGAACACGATGGACGAAAGACTGAGCCCTTCTCCCCTCATCCGCGACGACGAGGTCTTCCTACGGATGAACCTCTCCGAACGGATCCAGCACGTTCTCCTCATCGTCACCTTCACCGTCCTCATCCTGACCGGACTGCCGCTGGTCCTCTATAACCTGAGGATCTTCGGCTCCATTTTCGCCATCGAGAAGGCCTTCGCCATCCGCGGCGTTCTTCACCGCATCGCCGCCGTCCTGATGATCGCCAACATCCTTTGGCACGCCGGCTACTCGATGTTCACCAAGCGCGGCCGGAGCAACTTCAAGGAGATGATGCCCAAGCTCAAGGACGCCCGGGACGCCTTCGAGGTCTTCGGACACGACGTCGGGCTGACCCCCTTTCTCTACAGGCACGGCCTCTTCAAGCCGTTCTTCGACAAGCATCCCGCCTGGCTGTTCCTCGAAGAGCCGGAGTTCGGGCGCTACAACTTCATCGAGAAGTTCGAGTACCTGGGCGTGGCCTGGGGCTCGCTGGTCATGATCGTCAGCGGCTTCTTCATGTGGAAGGTCGAGCTGTCGCTGAGGCTCTTTCCGCTCTGGGTCCACGACATCTTCATCATTGTCCACGGCTATGAGGCTGTCCTGGCCTTCCTGACGATCATCATCTGGCACATGTACAACGTCCACCTCAATCCCGAGGTCTTCCCCATGAGCAAGGTCTGGCTGAACGGGAAGATCAGCGGGCACGAGCTGCGGACGCTCCACCCGCTGGAATACCGCAAGATCGCGGCGGAGCGGGAGCGGGACGCGGCGGCTCAAGACGAACGGCATTCGGGGTAAAACACGCTCGCTTCCCCCGGCAAGGGAAGCTACGCTCCGATGCTCCTCTTTCGCTCTCTGCCCAAGTTATGAGGATATTGACTATCCTGGGCAGAACCATGCCCGCTCAGTCGTCGCACGGGTTTTCCCCCGAACGCCGCCCGTCCTTCGCCCCGATTAAAAAAGAGGGACGAGGACAGGGTGAACTATATTTTTTTCTCTGATTCCCAATGGGGTCCGGACTCAGGATCGGATCATGGTCAGCATCATTTTGAACGGCTCGGCTGCCTTCAGGGCGTGAGGCACGCCGGCCGGCATGACCAGCATCTCCCCCGTCTTGACCGAAACGGCCCGCCCGGCGATCGTGACTTCGGCCGCGCCGTCCAGGACGCAGACCAGGGCGTCGAAGGGGGCCGTATGCTCGCTCAGGGCCTGGCCCTTGTCGAAGGCAAAAAGCGTCACCGTCCCCGTCTTCCGTTCGATGAGCGTCTTGCTGACGACGGATCCGTTTTGATAGGAAACGAGATCGACCAGGCGATGCGGGGTGTTCTCGGCGGTCATGGGACTCCTTATAAATGGCGGAGGTTGATGCGGCCCTTTTCTCTCTGTGCGGCCAGCTTACCATCCCCGCCGGCGGCCCGTCAAACCTGACCGTCAAGCACTCCCGAGATTTCGGCCTAGGAAAGTCACGGACGCGCCCTGGGATATTCAGGACCAGCCCCTTGTCTTTAAAAAGGCCCTGATCTCTCCCCGATCAAATGACCGGGCGATGGGGACGGCTGCGCGGCGGGCGGGGACAAAAACGGTCGACAATGGTCCGCAGCTCCCGGGCGGCGGATTCGGGATCAGCGGCGGAGACGATGGCTGAGACGACCGCCAGCCCGTCCGCCCCGGCTTCAAGGACGGACGCGGCGTTGGAGGCGTTGATGCCGCCGATGGCCACGAGCGGCTTCTGCGTTCGTGCCCGCAGCCGCCGCAAGCCGTCCAATCCCCAGGCCCGGCCGATGTTCGTTTTCGTCGCCGTAAAGAAAACGGGGCTGACGCCCAGATAGTCGAGGTCCCATTCGGCGGCGGCTTCGGCCTGGGCGAGGGTCTCCACGGACAATCCGACGATCGCCCCCGGACCTAAGAGGCGCCGGGCTTCGGCCGGCGATGCGTCGCCCTGTCCCAAGTGGACGCCGGCGGCGCCGCTTTCGGCGGCGATGTCCACCGCGTCGTTGATGATCAGCGCGATGCCGAGGCCGTCGAGGATGGCTCTCAACCGAAGGGCCAGGGCCAGGAATTCGGGAGCCGGACATTCTTTTTCCCGGAGCTGAACGGCCGTCAGACCCCCCCGGACGGCCGCTTCCACGACGGCTTCGATCGGCCGCCCCTTCGGCAATCTTCGGTCCGTGACCAGGATGAGACGCGGATCGAACGGCCTGATCAGATCCATTCCATTCTCAATCGATCGGCGATGTCGTTTTCGCTGAGGGCATGGAGGGCGTCCAGAAAATTCATCTGGAGCGAGCCGGGCCCGGCCGAATGTTCGGCGGCCATTTCGCCGGCGATGCCCGTGACGGCCATGGCATGGGCGGCGGCGCGCAGGGGCGAGGGGTTGACCGCGGCGAAGGCGCCGCTCAGCGCCGAAGCCGTGCATCCCAAACCGGTCACCCGTGGCATCATCGGATGCCCGTTGGCCACCCGCGCGGTCGATCCGGCCCCGACGATCAGGTCGACGGCGCCGCTGACGCTGACGACCGCGCCGTACCGGGCGGCCAACCCCCGGGCCGCCTCCAGGGCGTCTTCCGAACCGTGGCGGCTGTCGACGCCCCTGGTTTCCCCTTCGGCCGTCGCCAGGGCCCGGATCTCGGAGGCATTGCCCCGGACGATCGCCGGCCGGGCCGCGGCCAGCAGGTCGAGCGCCGTGACCGTCCGGAAGCGCGTGGCTCCGGCGCCGACGGGGTCCAGGACGATGGGGATGCCCCTTTTCCGGGCGGCCCGCGCCGCGATTTTCATCGCCTCGATCCACGGCCCGCTGAGCGTGCCGATGTTGAGGACGAGGGCCGAGGCCAGTCCGGCCATCTCCTCGATCTCCTCCGCGGCATGGGCCATGACCGGCGACGCCCCCAGCGCCAGGAGGGCGTTGGCCGTCGTGTTCATGGCCACGTAGTTGGTGATATTGAGGACGAGGGGGCGTTCGGCCCGGATTTTCCCCACGTCCGCCCCGATCGCCTGCGCATCCGTCATGGTCTTCTCCTCATCAAAAAAAACGGGCCGCTCCCTCCGGCGGAGAGCGCCGGAAGAAACGGCCCGTCCGTTCTTGGCTCCCTTCGCCGGCATGACCCGGATCAGGTGCTAAGGGTCTGATCTCAGCCCCGGCCGCCGGCCGGGGCACCCCTGGACGCAACGCCTCCCAGGAAATGCTACTTTTTGCAGGCGCAGCCGCCCGCGCATTCCTTTTCGGTTTGGGCGGCGCCGCTTTTCGACTCCATCATCGGGCACTTGCCGGCCTTCATCATGGCGGCGTGCTCCTGGAGCATCTTGACCATTTCGGCCTTCTTGGAGGACAGGGTGATGATCACGCCGTCCCTGGTGTTTTCGATCTTTTTGTCGACATCCGCGCTCATGAACGGGCAACAGGCCTGGCCGGCTTTTTCGCCCGTCATGTGGCCGGGCCCGCCGGCCATGGCCGCCGGCGCACCCGGAGTCAGGTATTTTTCCGGGTTCTTGGCGAACTCGGTCTTGCAGCCTTCGCCGCAGAAGTAGTAGGTCGTGCCCTTGTAGTCATAGGTGAACTTGGCGCCTTCTTTCTTCACCGACATCCCGCATACGGGGTCCTTGGCCGTGTCCGCGCTCTGGCCGAAGCCCAGCCAGGCCAAGGTGATGAAAGCCGCCAGGAGAAGCACAGCCATCCGCTTGTTCGATTTCATGACATCCTCCGGAGTGAGCGTTGTTCCCGAAAAGGAAGGCCCCTATTCTACAGGTTTGATCGAAATAATCAACCCCGCAGCGGATCAGGACTTCATCGGCGGGCGGGGGAAGAAATACCAATTGACGAAAGCGATCAGCCCGAGGCCGGCCAAGGTCACCAGGATTTTCGCCGTCATCGCCGTCTCCTTTCAGCCGGCCAGGCGCAAACGCTTGAGCCGCAGGGAATTGGCCACGACCGAGACCGAGCTGAAGGCCATCGCCGCCGAGGCCAGCATGGGGTTGAGCCGGATGCCGAAGAGCGGGATGAGCGCGCCCGCCGCCACCGGGATGCCGATGATGTTGTAAAAGAAGGCCCAGAAGAGGTTTTGCCGGATCGTCCGGATCGTCCGCCGGCTGAGGGCGATGGCCATGGCCACGCCGGCCAGATCGCCGCGGATCAGGGTGATGTCGGCCGTCTCCATGGCCACGTCCGTCCCCGTGCCGAGGGCGATGCCCACGTCCGCCCGGGCCAGGGCCGGGGCGTCGTTGATGCCGTCGCCGACCATGGCCACCCGCTTCCCGGCGGCCTGCAGCCTGCGGATCGCCTCGACCTTGTCCTGCGGCAGAAGCCCGGCCATGAAACGGTCGATGCCGGCCGCGCCGGCCGTCGCCTTCGCCGTCCCCGGGTGATCCCCGGTCAGCATGATCACTTCCAGTCCCAAAGACCGGAGCCTGCGGACGGCTTCGGCCGCCCCTTCCTTCAAGGGGTCGGCGACGGCGATGAGCCCCGCCGGCGAGCCGTCGACGGCCACGAAAACAGGCGTTTTGCCTTCGGCCGCGAACCGGCCGGCGTCCCCAGCCAGAGCGGAAACGTCGATCCCCCGCCCCTCCAGCAGCGTGCGGTTCCCGATCAGGATCCGCCGCCCGTCCGTCTCCGCCCGGACTCCCAGCCCTTCGAGGGCCTCGAAATCCGCCGCGGAAGAAGCCGCGTCCAACCCCCTGGCCCGGGCCGTGCCGACGATGGCCTCGCCCAAGGGATGCTCCGATTTCCTTTCCACGGCCGCCGCCCAGCGAAGCACGTCGCCTTCGGAAAATCCGCGCGAGACGACGAGATCCGTGATCTCGGGCCGGCCCTTGGTCAGAGTGCCGGTCTTGTCGAAGACCACGGTCGTAATCGTGTGGGCGGTTTCCAGGCTTTCGCCGCCCTTGATGAGGATGCCGTTTTCGGCGCCCTTCCCCGTTCCGACCATGATCGCCGTCGGGGTGGCCAACCCGAGGGCGCAGGGGCAGGCGATGATCATGACGGCCACGAAGTTGAGAAGGGCCAAGGTCAACGGCGGCCGAGGGCCGAAATCGAACCAGACGACGAAGGTCAGCACGGCGATGGACATGACCAGCGGGACGAAGACCCCGGCGATGACGTCGGCCAGCCGCTGGATGGGCGCTTTCGAGCCCTGGGCCTCGCGCACAAGCCGGACGATCTGGGCCAGTACGGTGTCCCGGCCCACTTTGACCGCCCGGAACTCGAAGCTTCCGGTCTTGTTCAGGGTCGCGCCGATGACCTCGCTGCCCTTGTTTTTGACGACGGGCCGGCTCTCACCGGTGATCATGGACTCGTCCGCCATCGACGTTCCGGCGACGACGACGCCGTCGACCGGGATGCGCTCCCCCGGGCGGACGAGGACGATGTCGCCGGGGACGACGTCGCCCAGGGACACCTCCTCCTCGCCGCCGCCGCGCCGGACCCGGGCCGTCGCGGGCTGAAGCCCGATCAGCTTGCGGATGGCCTCCGAAGCCCGCCCCTTGGCCCGCGCTTCGAGCAGACGGCCGAAGAGGATGAGGGTGATGATGACGGCCGAGGTATCGAAATAAACGTCCGGAGCCATCCCGCCTCGGGCGAAGAGCCCGGGCGCGGCGGCCGCGGCGGCGCTATAGGCGTAGGCCGCCGAGGTGCCCGCGGCCACCAGCGTGTTCATGTCCGCCGTGCGGTGCTTGAAAGCCGACCAGGCGCCGCTGTAAAACCGGGCCCCGATCCAGAACTGGACGGGAGTGGCCAAAGCCCACAGGACCAGAGGATTCCCCAGAAATGCCGGCACAAAAGGAAGCCCCCGGCCCATCGATCCGGCCAGGATGATCAGGCTGAAGGCCAGGCCGAGGAGGAAATTGCTCCGCAAACCCAGCCATTCCGTGCGCCGGGCGGCCTGCTCAACGTTTTCCTCGCCCTCGGAACCCCCGCCCCGCAGGACTTTGTAGCCGGCCTCCTCGATGGCCGCTTCGATCTCGTCGCGGCGGGTCTCCGTGGACAGGTATTCGACCGTGGCCCGCGCCGTGGCCAGGTTGACCGCGGCCTTGAGCACGCCTTTCTTCGACAAAAGCGCCTGCTCGATCCGCCGGACGCAGGATGCGCAATGCATGCCTTCGACGGCGATTTCGGCCTTGGCCACGGCGACGGGCCGCTCTATTCTTTCAGTTTGATCGTGTGGATCGATGGTTTCCGGATCGGCCATGGGAATCTCCTTCATCCGCCGTCCGCGCCGGACGATCCCTCACTCCTCGATCGTTCCGCCGCCGAGGACGATATCGCCGTCATAGAAGACGGCCGCCTGCCCGGGAGTCACGGCCCGCTGCGGCTTCTCGAATTCGACAATGATGCCCCCGCGCTCGTCCGGATGGAGCACGGCCCGGGCCTCGGCGTGCCGGTAGCGGACCTTGACCGCCGCCCGAACGGGTCCGGACAAGCCGGCCATGGCCACCCAGTTCACATCCGACACCCGCAGGCGGGATCGGGAGAGCGCCTCGTTCGGACCGGCGACAATCGTGTTCGTGGCGGGCTCGATGGCGATCACGTACAACGGCCGGGGCGCGGAGATGCCCATCCCCTTGCGCTGTCCGATCGTGAAATTCAGGATGCCGGCATGCCGCCCGATCGTCCGGCCGGCCCGGTCGACGACCGGCCCGGGGACGAAGGCCTCCGGGATGCGGCCGCGGAGGAACCGGACGTAGTCGTCGTCCGGGACGAAGCAGATCTCCTGGCTCTCGGGCTTGCGGGCCACAGGCAATCCGAACCGCTCGGCTAGAGCCCGGACGTCCGCTTTTCGCAGATGGCCGATGGGAAAGATCGTCCGGAGGAGCTCGTCCTGGGACAGGGGGTAGAGGAAATACGATTGGTCCTTGTCGGGATCGAGGCCCTTCATCAACAGCCGGCGCCCGGAAGCCCGGTCCGTCTCCAAGCGGGCGTAGTGGCCCGTGGCGACGCGATCAGCCCCGAGGCGGGCGGCGCGCCGCAGGAGCGGCCCGAACTTGACGAAGCGGTTGCAGCGCAGGCACGGGTTCGGCGTCCGGCCGCGGCGATATTCGGCGACGAAATCCCCGATCACCGCCCGCTCGAAGGTCCGCCGGAAATCGGCCACGTAATAAGGGATGCCCAGGACGGCGGCCACGGCGCCGGCGTCCCGTCGCGCCCCCGCCCCGCAACAGCTCCTCAGCTCCTCGGAGGCGCAGACGGTTTTGGGCAGGGCGAAGAGGTTCAGGGTCACGCCGACGACGTCGTACCCCTCGGCCCGCAGGAGCGCCGCGGCCACCGACGAATCCACTCCGCCGCTCATGGCCGCCGCCACGAGGCCGCCCGATCCGCTCGATTTCTCCGCCATGGCTCGATATGATATATAGAAGGTATCCGGCGTCATTCTAACATGCGCTCCACGGGAGAAGAAATATGTCCCGACTCCGCATCGCGGCCGCCTTCGTCCTCGCTTCGATCGTTCCCCTCGCCGCCCAGACCCATTTCGAAATGGCGGTCGGCCTGGGCTGGTTGTGGCCGTCCTGGCAAGGAACGTACGTCCACGCCTACGAGCCCGGCTTCCTCTACGGCCTGGTCGGAACGGGCAGCGGCCGCCAGACCCTGACGTTCGCGGCCCAGTCCTCCTCCGGGGCGATCTTCGGCGCCGCCTTCTTCATCACGCCGCGCTTCGCCCTTCAGGTCCTCTACGACGGCTTCTCGTCCGCCGTGACCGGGACGACGACGACCCACGACACCACGGTCACGTATGTTTCGCGGCAGCCGCCCGACTATACGCCCCGGACGTACACGGTGTCGTCTTCCGACAATCCGGCCGAGACCGGCGGACAATTGAACGATCGGATCATCAGCTTGAACGGCCTCGTCCGCATCCCCCTCGGCGCCGGGTTCAGCCTCGACTTTTCCGCGGGCGGAAGCTGGTTCCACGCCGACGGGAACCTGGGTTACCCGGAATATACCAAATTCTGGATGGGCGGAAATTCGGTCCTTTTCTCCCAGACATACTCCCTTCAGATGGTCTTCGATCCCCTGGACCGGATCGGCTGGAACGCCGGGGCCGCGCTCAGCTGGGCCTTCAGCCGCAGGGCCGCCCTGTGGGCCGAGGCCCGCTATTTCGGATGCGGCAAGACGACGCCTCAGGTCGCCTTCCGCGATACCGGGGCGATCCCGCCGATGAGGGCCTTCGATCCGGTTTCCGACATCATCCCGGTCGGCGACCTCACGATCGACCCGTCCGGTTTCCGCATCGGCGCGGGGTTCAAGTTCATCTTCTGAGGCGGTCCGCTGAACCGGCGCCCGGTCGGCCCGGTTTCGCCTTAATCGTCCTGGAATGCGCAAGTTAGCGGCCTGCTCAATTGCCAGGACGCCCTGTTTGTGGTAAAATTTTTCGGTCATCTTATATTCCCCGAAGGAGCTCATATGTCCGGACATTCCAAATGGGCGTCGATTAAGCATAAAAAGGGCGCGGCGGACGCCAAGCGAGGCAAGATCTTCACCAAGATCATCCGCGAAATCTCGGTCGCCGCGCGCAACGGCGGCGGCGACCCCGACAAGAACCCCCGCCTGCGCAAAGCCATCCAGGACGCCAAGAACGCCAACATGCCCGCCGACAATGTCAAGCGGGCCGTCCAGAAGGGCACCGGCCAGCTCGAAGGCGCCCAATACGAGGAAGTGATCTACGAAGGCTACGGCCCCGGCGGCGTGGCCATCTACATCACCGGCCTGTCCGACAACAAGAACCGCACGGTCTCCGAGATCCGCCACATCTTCAGCAAAAACGGCGGCCAGATCGGGACCCAGGGGTGCGTCGCCTACCGTTTCAAACGGGGCGGATACATCGACATCGACAAGGACAAGGCCGCCGAGGACAAGCTCATGGACGTGGCCTTGAACGCCGGCGCCGAGGACATCAAGGACGACGGCGACACCTTCGAAGTCATCACCACGGCGGACAAATACGAATCCATCCTGGAGGCCGTCAAGGCGGCCGGGATCGAAATCGCCGATTCCAACGTCGGCTACATCCCCCAGGATTACACCAAGCTCGAGGGCAAGCAGGCCCAGCAGGCGCTCAAGCTCGTCGAGGAGCTCGAGGATCACGACGACGTCCAGACCGTCGCCGCCAACTTCGACATCGACGAGAAGGAGATCGCCGCCTACGAAAGCGTTTGACGCCGCTCCGATGCGGGTCCTCGGGATCGACCCCAGCAGCCGGGCCACGGGCTACGGATTGATCGAATCTGGAGAAAAGGATCCGATCGTCCTGGCTTACGGCGCGATCAAGCCGCCGGCCCGGGCGGCCCTGCCGGCCAAGCTCCTGGCCATCAAGTCCGGGATCGCCGGTCTGATCGCCCTGCATCGGCCGGACGAGATCGCCGTCGAAAATCCTTTCCTGGCCAAGAACATCAAGACGGCCCTCCTCCTGGGACAGGTCCGCGGCGCGGTGCTCGTCGCCGTGGCCGAGGCGGCCCTTCCTCTGTACGAATATTCGCCCCTGGAGATCAAAAAGGCCGTCACCGGCTTCGGGCAGGCCGAGAAGGGCCAGGTCGGGGCGATGATCCGGGTCCTCCTGCGGATCGAGGACGCCGGGCCGGAAGAGGACGCCGCCGACGCCCTGGCCTGCGCCCTCTGCCACTTGAATACACGGCTCTTCCTTCGCCTCGTGGAAGAATCGAAAATCCGCTGAGCCCCCTCAGACCTGAGGGTTGGGCTTCAACTCCGGAAAGACGACCCGGAATTCCGTTCCCCCCTCGCGGCTCATTTCCAGAGTCCCTTCGAGCTGGCCGGCCAGCAGGTTGACCAGCTGCAGACCAAGCGACGAGGTCCGGCGGAAATCCAGGTCGGCCGGGAAGCCGACGCCGTTGTCCTGGACGGAAATTTCCAGAAACGCGTCCGGCCGGCGGCGGAACCCGACCGTGATCAGGCCCTCGCGCCCGGCCGGAAAAGCGTATTTCAGGGCGTTGGAGAGGAGCTCGTTCAGGATCAGGCCGCAGGGAATGGCGTTGTTGATGTCCAGGGGAATGGCCTCCGTCTCCCTCCGCAGGCCGACGCGGCCCGGCTCGACGGCGAAGAACTGGAAAAGATGCGCGGACAGGCTCTCGATATAATCGCCGAAGTCGATATGCGAAAGGTCGCCCGAACGGTAAAGCTTCTCGTGGACGATAGCCATGGTCCGGATGCGGTTCTGGCTCTCCTTGAGCAGGTTCACCACCTCCGGATCGCGGCTGTTCTGGGCCTGGAGGTTGAGCAGGCTGATCATCACCTGCATGTTGTTCTTGACCCGGTGATGGATCTCTCGCAGGAGGATTTCCTTCTCGGCCAGGGAAGCCTTGACGGCTTCCTCCGCCTTTTTGCGCGGCGTGATGTCCGACATGATATGGACGGCGCCGGTGATCCGGCCCTCCGCATCCAGGATCGAGTCGACGGCCACGTAAAACCAGCGATCCCCGTCGAGGATCTCCGATTCTTCGTGGCGCCGGGAACTCAGCATCCGCTTGAAGGGGCAATGATCGAAAAAATCATCGCCGCCGTGGACGAGCTTGAAGCATTTCTCCCCGATCACGTTCTCGATTCGCCTGTTCAAGAACCGCGCATGGGCGTTGTTGCATTGCAGCATCCGGCCCTCGACGTCGAGGAGGCAGATGCTGTCGGTGATGGAATCGAAGGTCGTGGACCAGCGCCGGACCGATTCCCGCAAGGCTTCGTCGGCGCGTTGCTTGTCCCGCCGCACGCGGGCCGCGTCGAGGGCCTGGCGGATGGAGGGCGCCAGCCGGGCCAGGCGGTCCTTCATGAGATAATCCGAGGCTCCGGCCTTCACGGCCTCGATGGCAAGATCCTCTCCGATCGCGCCGGAGACGATGATGAAGGGGATATCCAGGCCCGTTCCGGAGAAAATCTTGAGGGCCTCCACGCCGCTGAAGCGGGGGAGGGCGTAATCGGCCAGGATCAAGTCCCATCCGCCGCGGGCCAGGGCCGCCCGGAAGGCGGGGGCATCCTCGACCCGCTCCCAATCGGGGGCGAACCCGTCGGTCTTCAGCCGGCGGACGAGAAGCAGGGCGTCGTCCTCGGAATCCTCGATCAGAAGAACACGGAGAGGTTCGGCCATGGACGAATCATCCCTTGGGGAGCGGGGGCGCTTCGTTCCAGAGAAGCCAATACAGCCCGAGGTGCTTGATGGCCTCGTTGAATTGTTCGAAATCGACCGGCTTGTGGACGTAGCTGTTGGCCCCCAAGCGATAACCGTTGATAAGGTCGCTCTCCTCCTTGGAGGAGGTCAGGATGACGACGGGCAGGAGCTTCGTCCGCTCGTCCCGGCGGATCGTCCGCAGGACTTCGATCCCGTCGACCTTGGGCAGCTTGATGTCGAGCAGGACGACCACGGGAAGACGGCCGAGGTCCCGGTTGACGTAGGCGCCCCGCCCGAACAGGTAATCCAGGGCCTCGACGCCGTCCCGCGCCACGACGACCTCGTTGAGGATGTTGTTTTTATGCAGGGAGCGCAGGGTCAGCTGGACGTCGTCCGGATTGTCCTCGACGAGCAGGATGATTTTTTCCTTGGGATCGTTCATCCGATCCTCCTTTCCGTTTCATTCAGAGTGAAAAAGAAGGTCGCCCCCAGGCTCTCCCGGCCTTCGGCCCAGACCCTTCCGTCCAGGCGGCCGACGATCCGTTGGACGGTGGCCAGGCCGATCCCCGTGCCGGGGAACTCCTCCCGCGCGTGCAGACGCTGAAAGGCGACGAAGAGCTTGCCGACGTACGTCATATCGAAGCCGATGCCGTTATCGCGGACGAAATAGACGGGGCCCCCTTCGCCGGATCGGGACCCGAATTCCACGCGCGGCCGGGACGTCCGGACCGTGAACTTCCAGGCGTTGTCGAAGAGGTTGTCGAGGACCGCGCGCAAGAGGCGGGGATCGCTGCGCACGGTCAACCCGTCGGCGACGGCCAGGTCGACGACGTGATTCGGATAGGAGCAGGCGATGTCCGCGGCGGATTCCCGGGCCAGGCCGCTGAGATCGATGTCCTTGGCCCGGATCTCGGCCTTGCTCAGCCGGGCCAGCTTCAGCATGTCGTCGATGAGACGGCCCATGAACTGGGCGTTGGAACGGATGCGCCCGAGATGGCCCTTGCCCTCCTCGTCGATCCGGTCGCCGTAGTCTTCCAAGAGGGCCTGGCTGAAGCCGTCGATGATCCGCAGGGGCGCCCGCAGGTCGTGGGAGACCGAATAGCTGAAGGCCTCCAGCTCCCGATTGACGTCCTCGAGCTGGGCGGTGCGCCGCCGGACGCGGTCGTCGAGTTCCGCATTGAGCCTGATAATCTCGTCCACGGCCTGTTTTCGATCGGTGATGTCGCTGATGACGGTCACGAAATAAAGCGGCCGTCCGTCCGTGTCGCGGCGCAACGAGGTTTGGACGTCCGTCCAGACGATGCGGCCCGACTTGTGGACGTATCGTTTCTGGAAGCGCGCGGAGCTCTGTTCGCCCCGCAGGAGGCCGTCGAGCGCCCGCTGCGTCGGTTCGATATCGTCCGGAAAGGTGATCTCCTGCCATTTCTCGTTTTCCAGCTCCTCCCGGGAATAGCCCAGCATGTCCTGAAAGGCCTTGTTCACCTTGATTTCGCCGCCGGGGAGGGTGATGGATTTGCCGACGGGAGAATATTCAAAAACGTACTCGAATTTCTCCTGACTTTCCCTGACAGCCTGGGCCGACCGGGCCTTGATGACGGCCGTCAGGCGGAGTGTCGCGACCTGCTCGCGGCGGATGAAATAGCCGGTGGCCGCGCAGGCGGCCGCGATCAGGGCCAGACAAAGCAGAGCCAGGATGCGGCCTTCCCGGCGGACCGGAACGAGAATCTCGTCGAGATCGACCTTGGCCACCAGAAACCAGGGAGAATCGGGAATGGCCCGTGTGGCGGCCAGGACGCGGACGCGCCGATAATCCCTCCCTTCCAGGATTTCGTACCGGCCCAGCACGGCCGCCGCGGCCGGAAGCCCCACACTCGCCGTCGGCAGCCTCAGCCGGCCGGCCGCCCCCTTCCGGTGCCTCAGCTCGTTCAGGTAAAGAACATCGCCGCCCTCGCGGCAGACGAGAAGGGTCTCGGCCGAATCGCTCGGCGTCGGCCATTTTTGGAGAAAGGGATAGAGATAATCATGGGGATTGATGCGGAAGTCCAGGACGCCGATGGAGCGGCCGGTCTTTTCGGAATCCGGAATCGGCGCCAGAACGTCCATGCCGAAAGAGCCCGGATCTTCGGGAAAATACAAATTGGTCAGAACGGGAGTTCCCTTGGCGAGAGCGTCGGCAACCGCCCGGCGTACACCAACGTCCGTATTCGCCTCGGAATCCGGGCGCATTCCGCAGAGAAACCGTCCGGCCGCGCCATAGACAATCACGTCCCGATATCCGGAAGCCGCCCGGAAGGCATCCAGCCAGGTGAAAAAGCCCTCGCTTGGATTTTCAGGCTTTGGCCGCGCTTGGAGCGCTTTGACGGCCGAGGAGAGCAGCGGGTTCGAAACAGCGATTCGGGCGTCGCCCAGCCGCTCCCGGCGCCAGGTCTGTATCTCGTGGATTTTCAGGTCGGCGATGGCCTCCAATTGCTTTCCATATTCGGTCAACCGCTGTCTTTTCTGCCCCGAATAATACCAAAAGCCGGCCGCTCCGATGCCGATGGAGACAAACAGCGCGATGCCGCTCGCCCAGGCTATAAAGCGGCGGCGGACTTTTTTACCCTCATCCTTCGAGGATTCTTTCAACTCGAATGAACCCGAATGTCCCACCATGCTTGGAAGCTGCGCCGCGTATTTTTTTTCTGCCCGTCAGATTTGATCCGATATTTTTTTATACCAAGCCCCTTCGCTTGTCAATCCGCAACCATACGCGTTTTTACCCAATTTCGGCATTTCCCTGATGACGCGTGCCCCGCGTCAGGCCTTGAATAAAGCAAAGGCCGGGCCTCCGACCCGATGTTCAGACGACGCCCGGCCGATAAAAAATCGATCGTCCGGCTTGACGCCGGGCTGTTGACATTCCGGAGACAAAAGCGGGAATGGATCAGACCGCGAATCGGAAGTTGATGATATCGCCGTCGCGGACGGGGTAGTCCTTCCCTTCCAGGCGGAGAGTTCCTTCCGTCCGGCACCGGGCGATGTTGCCGTGGCCGGCGAAATGCTCGTAGGACACGACTTCGGCCCGGATGAATCCCCTCTCGATGTCGGAATGGATGACGCCCGCGGCGCGGACCGCGGCGGTGCCTTCGCCGACCGTCCAGGCCCTGACCTCGTCGCTTCCGACGGTGAAGAAGGAGACGAGCCCCATCATGCGGTAGGCCGAGGCGATGAGCCGGTCCAGGGCGGAGCTCTCGATGCCGAAGTCGGACCGGAACTGGATGGCCTCCTCCTCGAAGAACCGGCGGATCTCCTGTTCCAGCCGGGCCGAAAGGCCGATGACGGCCGTCTTTTCCTGTTCGGCCCAGGGGGCGAACGGCGCCAGGACCTCGATTTCGCGGCGGATGTCGGCTTCGTCCAGGTTGACGGCGGCGATGAGCGGCTTCCGGCTCAGGAACCGGAAGCCCCGCAGGAGGACTTCTTCGTCGGTCCTGAGATCGGCCCGGCGGAGCGGCGTCCCGGCTTCGAGAAGAACCCTGCACTTCTCCAGGACCGCCAATTCGCGGAGGTCGCGGTCGCTCTTCTTGGCCGCCACCTGCTTGACCAGGCGTTCGATCCGGTTTTCGACGATGGCCAGATCGCCGAACAGAAATTCAGTCTCCAAAGCCCGCAGGTCGCGGAGGGGGCTGATGGAATCCAGGGGATGAGAAACGGCCGGGTCCTTAAAAGCCCGGACGACGGCCAGAAGAGCGTCCGCCGTCCTGAGCTTGCCCAGGAACTGTTCGGAAAATCCGGTTTTCCCGTTCTCTCCGGCGGTGATCCGGGCCAGTTCCATGAATTCGATGGAAGCCGGCGTTTTTTTCTTGGGCTGGAAGAGCTCGGCCAGCTTTTCCAGCCGCCCGTCCGGGACTTTGACCACGGCGATGGGATCCATCCCCTTGGCGGAGGACCTATCCGGTGAGGCGCCGGTCAGAGCGCCGAAGATAGAGCTCTTGCCCGAGAGCGGCAGTCCGACGATGCAGATCTTCACACGAGTTTCCTTCGGGGGGATTCCGGACGAAGAAAGAAACACCATTATACGGATGATCGGCTCCCGATTCAACCCGCCGCCGGAGCCGCGATCGAAACGTCGTCCGCCGGCGGCTCGCCGGGGGGAGCCGGAACCGGGGAAGAATCGCCGCTCTCATTCTGTTATAATCCGGCTATGATTGATGACCCGGCGATCCGCATCTCCGGCCTGCGCAAGATGTACGGCGATCTGGCCGCCGTCGACGGCGTTTCCTTCGAGGTCCGCCCCGGCGAGATCTTCGGGCTCGTCGGCCCCAACGGCGCAGGCAAGACAACGACCATCGAATGCCTGGAGGGCCTGCGCCAGGCCGACGGCGGAGAGATCCACGTGCTCGGACTGGATCCGCGCCGCGAAGGTCCGGCCCTGCGCGAAACGATCGGCGCCCAGCTCCAGGAAAGCGCCCTGCCCTTCCGCATCCGGGTCGGGGAAGCTCTGGATCTCTTTTCGTCGTTCTACGTCCATCCCGCCCCCTGGGAGCCGCTGCTCGAACAGCTCGGCCTCGTCGAGAAGCGCGACACGGCCTTCGGGAAGCTGTCGGGCGGGCAGAAGCAGCGGCTGTTCATCGCCCTGGCCCTGGTCAACGACCCCGTCCTCGTCTTCTTCGACGAGCTCAGCACGGGCCTCGACCCGCAGGCCCGCCGGTCCATGTGGGACTTCATCCGAGCCGTTCGCGCCGCCGGCAGGACCGTTTTCCTGACCACCCATTACATGGAAGAGGCCGAACGCCTCTGCGACCGCGTGGCCGTGATCGACCACGGCCGGCTGGCCGCACTGGACACGCCCGAAGCCCTCATCCGCGGCCTGGGCGCGGAGAACCGTGTCGTCTTCACGACGGAGGCCGCCCCGGACCCCGGGATGTTCAGGTCCTTGCCCGGCGTCACCCGGGTCGAGCCGGTGGGCGAACGGACGATCGTCTACGGCCGGGACGACCGGCTGGTCGTCGAGGTCGTCAACGCCCTGAGCCTGAACCGCATCAAGTTCCGCGATCTGCGCACCGAGCAGGCGAACCTGGAAGACGTCTTCCTGGCCCTGACCGGCCGGGAGATGCGGGACTGAGGAGGCGATTCCATGCGCGGATTCTGGAAGCTGGCCCTGACCGAGCTGAAGCTCTACCTTCGGGAGCCCATCGCCTCGTTCTTCACCCTGGCCTTCCCCATCATGCTGCTTCTGCTGTTCGGGAGCATCTATGGGAACAAGCCCAGCGCCTTTTTCGGGGGGCTCGGGTTCGTCGACACCAGCGTGCCGGCTTACACGGCCATCATCATCGGCACGACCGGCCTGATGTCGCTGGCCATCTCCGTGGCCTCGCAGCGCGAACAGGGCGTTCTGCGCCGCTACAAAGCGACCCCCCTGCGGCCGTTGGCCTACCTGGGGGCCCAGGTCATCACCCTTTATATCATGACCGCGGGCGGCATGGTCCTGCTCATCCTGACCGGCAAGATCCTGTACCATCTGCGCTTCGCGGGCAACGTCCTGAACGTCGCGGCAGGCTTCACCCTGGGCTGCGCCGCTTTCTTCGCCATGGGCTTCGTCCTGGCCGGGATCATGCCGACGGCCCGTTCGGCGCAGATCGCGGCGATGATCCTCTATTACCCCATGATGTTCTTAAGCGGCGCGGCCATCCCGCGCGAAGTCCTGCCGGCCGGGGTGCGAAGCGCAGCCAAGTTTTTGCCCATGACGCCGGTCGTCAATCTGCTGAGGGGTCTGTGGAACGGCGACGGCTGGGCCGGCCACGGCGGCGACGTCCTCTTTCTGGGCGGGATCACGATCGTCTTCACCCTGATCGCCGTCCGCACCTTCCGCTGGGAATGACCTGCCGCTTCAGCGGACGACGATCTCGTCGACGAAAACCCAGGATGCCCCGCCCGCCGAAGCGTGCCAATCGGGCAGGCGCTTGGTCCCCTCGACCTGAAACCTCACGTAGCGCACGCTCCACAGCGCCGTCGTCCACGTCCAGGTCCTGATCGCGTCTTCGCGGCTCTGGTCGCTGTCGAGCTCGGTCGTGCCGATCGGCTGAAATGATCGTCCGTCGCTCGAGACGAGACACGTCACCCGTCGCGGATGGAGGATCCAGCTCTTGGGATCGTAAAGCGTGCCCAGGGCGATCGTCTTCGGCGAGGTGAAAGCCCCCAGATCGAGATCCAGCCGAAAATCGACGCCCTCCCAGCCCAGCCAGTGGACCTTGAAATCCATGGACCCGGGGACGCCGTTGGTCAGGAGGGACAGGTCGCCGCGGCCGTATTTCGCGGCGGGCGGCGGATCGGCCTGCACGGATTTGCGGAAGGCCAGGTTGCCCTCGGGCCGGACATCCATGAACCGGGTGCCGGCGTCATAATAGTCCTTGGGCCTGAGTCCGGATTCGTTGAGCGAGTCCACGCCGCCGGCCAGGCAGGCCGTGAAGAAATCGTCCAGGAGTTGGGCCGTCTCGGGGCGGGCCGTGAAGCGGCCGTCCCGCTCTTCGTAGAAACCTCGCGGCCCGAACATGTCGTTTTTGCCGATCTCGAGCATGGCGTATTGAAGCGGCAAGCGGGCGGTCAGGACGCGCCCGACGAAAACAGGATCTCCGGCCGCCGCGGCCAGGGCGCCGTCGAAAAGGCGGTTGTAGAGATCCACATGGGGAGCGGACAGATAATCGTCGGCATGGGCGTTGGGCGGCTCGTCGATCTTCAGCGTGGACGCGGATTGAAGCAACGCGTCCTGGAGCGAGGCGATGTATCGGCGGATCCAAGGCGCCGCGCCGCCGTAAAAACCGCCCAGGAAATCGTCCAGGGCCGCTTCGAAGTCGAGGTCCGGGTTCCAAAGAAGCCGGGCCAGGAGCCAGCCCTTCAATTCGGAGAACTCGTGGCCGGGGGCGGTGTTCGTCTGCTGGAAGTGCTGATGGACCCCGTTGCGGACGAAAAGGCGGATATTGGGCTGGAGGACATGGAGATTCGGAAAAGGCGAGACTTGATGGGCAAAATCGACGGTATAGTCCCAGAGATAGATGTTTTTGGTGATCCGGCCCCAGTCGACGAGGTCCTGCAGAAACGGGCGGCTGTCCGGATCGTCGGCGATGGGCCGGCCGCGGTTGAGCTCGATCGTGCAGAGCATGACTTGGACGTTTGAAGCCGGCTTGGTTTTCCTGGGCGCCGGCCGCGAATATTGATAAGCCAGGGTTGAGATGATCTTGTCCGGGAAGGCCTCGGCCACGGCGTTGACGAAACGGATGATCGGTCCGGCGGGCGAGCCCTCCTCGGCGATGATCCGCGAGCATTCGGGGCATCGGCAATAGGAAAAATTGTCGTTCTGGCTGACCGACCAAAATTTCTTGTCGGGTTGGGCGGCCATTTCCGTCCGCAGCCTCCCGAGGGCCAGGCGGAGGCCCTCGGGATTGGACGGGCAAAGCTGGTCCCTGATCCTCTTCCCGTTCATCCAGGCGAAATATTCGGGATGGTCGTCGAAATACGCTTCCCAGGGGACGAGCTTGTTGAACGTATGGACGTCATAGCCCCTGGCGAAAACCTCATCGGTCGAGTTCAGCCGGTTCCAGTCCCGGTAATCAGGGTCGCGGGCGAACTCGCCGTTGACCGCCCGGAACTCGTTGACCGGGTTTTCCATTTCAAAAAGGGGCGGAAGCGCGAGCCTGTCCCGCTTGGGGAAGATCTCCGCGGTTGGGCTGTAGCGGCGGCAGCCGAAGTATTTTTCCAGAATATGCACGACGCCGTAAATCGAGCCTTTGCCCCCGCCCGAGATGATGTAGAGGTTCCGTCCCAGGACGACGAGAAACCCGTCGACTTTGAGTTTAGACGACGACGATCGAAAAGAGCGGGGCAGCCCGCTTTTGGGAAAGCCGATCAGGATTTCGTTCATCCGGCCGGGCTTGTCCTTCTCTTCGATCGGAAGACGCACCCCGCCCATCCGGAAAAATCCGTCCTGGAGGATCCAGGCCGCCCGGCGGTCGATTTCCGAGGGTCCCGTTGGAAGGACGATGGAGAAGAGCGTCCGGCCCTTCTCCACGAGCGTGCGCGGCATGGAGGCTTGGGCGGAAAGCCCCCTCGCGCCCGACGGACCCAGGAGTAAGGCCGCCAGGATGATCTTGGCCGCGAGTGTTCCGGACGCCTTTTTCATCCCGGCCATGCCGCTATTAGAGCAAACTCCTCCCCTTGCGGCAAGGCCGCAGGAAGGAGGGCGACGAAAGCGCGATTACGCTTTCTTCTTGGGCGCGAGGATGAGGTCGAGCAGCAAATACACCCCGGCCACGCCGACGACGATCATGACGATGCGGTAGATGTCTCCGGCGAGATGGAGCTTCTCGAACACCTTGGCCAACACGTTGAATTTGAAGACCTCCGCGACACCCCCGATGATGGCCCAAAGGATGACGATCAGCTGGCAGATCCAGCCCAAGATGCCGATTTTTTTCATGGCTCTCTCCTTTGGCCGTATCATAATGAAGGCCGCAGGAACAATCAACCCGAAAAGCTCGCTTTTGATTTGGCCGGATATTTATTTTACAATGCCCTCAGCATGATCGGCTATCTCAAGGGAGTCCTCCGGCGCAAGCAGACCCATCAGGTCGTCGTGGACTGCCAGGGAGTCGGATACGCCGCGACCATCCCGCTCTCCACGTTCTTCCATCTCGGCGAGGAGGGCCAGCCGGTCGAATTGTTCATCCATACCCATCTCACCGACGCCGCGCTGACCCTCTACGGCTTCCTAACGCCCGAGGAAAAGGATCTTTTCCTCAAGCTCATCGCCGTCTCGGGCATCGGGCCCAAGCTGGCCATGGCCGTTCTGTCGGGCATCGGCACCGACGAGTTCGCCGAGGCCGTCCGCTCGAGCGACGTGGCCCGCATCTCCCAGGTCCCGGGCATCGGCAAGAAGACCGCCCTCCGGCTGGCCATGGAGCTGGCCGACAAGCTGGATAAAAAAGAAAGCCTGCTCAAGGGCAAGGCCGACCAGGAGACCGAGGACCTCGCCTCGGCCCTCCTCAACCTGGGCTTCCGCCGCAAGGAGATCGAGCGCGTCGTCGAGGACACCGTCCGGGCCCACAAGGACAAGGCGGCCGGCTTCGAGAAGCTCCTCCGTGAATGCCTGGCCAAGCTGGCCAAGCTGTGAGACCATGAATGCGCCCGCCGTCCTGAACCCCGTCCGGACCAAGGAGGACCTCCTCTTCGAGGACAGCCTCCGGCCGCGCAGCTTCGACGAATTCATCGGCCAGGACACGATCAAGGCCAACCTCAAGATCTTCATCGAGGCGGCCAAGAAGCGCAACGAGCACCTCGACCACGTCCTGCTCTACGGTCCTCCGGGACTGGGCAAGACGAGCCTGGCCTATCTCCTGGCCAAGGAGCTGGGCGTCGGCATCAAGCCCACGTCCGGTCCGGTCATCGAGCGGGCCGGGGACCTGTCGGCCATCCTGTCCAACCTCCAGTCCAAGGAGGTCCTGTTCATCGATGAGATCCACCGCCTCCAGCCCTCGGTCGAGGAGATCATGTATTCGGCCATGGAGGATTTCAGCCTGGACATCGTCATCGGCCAGGGGCCGGCCGCCCGCAGCCACAAGCTGGCCCTCAAGAAGTTCACCCTGATCGGGGCCACGACGCGGGCCGGCCGCATCACCGCCCCCCTGCGCAGCCGCTTCGGCATCATCCACCGGCTCGACTATTACAAGGACGGGGACCTGAAAAAGATCATCTTCCGGTCGGCCGGGCTGATGAACGTCAAGATCGACGAGGAGGGCGCGGCCCAGATCTCCTTGCGCTCGCGCGGGACGCCCCGAGTGGCCAACCGGCTGCTGCGGCGCGTGCGCGACTACGTCGACGTCCGGGGCCGGGAGATGATCACCGGTCCGGAAGCCCGATACGCCCTGGACATGATGGAAGTCGACTCCATGGGGCTGGACGACGTCGACCGCAAGATCCTGACGACCATCATCGAAAATTACGGCGGCGGCCCGGTCGGCATCTCCACGATCGCCGCAGCCATCGACGAGGACAAGGACACCATCGAGTCCATCTACGAGCCGTTCCTGATGCGCATCGGCTACCTGGAGCGGACCCTGCGCGGCCGCAAGCTGACGGCCCGCGCCTACCGTCATCTGGGCTTCGCTCCGCCGGGGGACAAAAAGAGCGAACCCTCCTCCAAGCAGAAAAAGCTCTTTTGACACGAAGAGGGGCGTCCATGCGGATCGCGGGAATGATCGGAAGAGGATCAGATATGCGAATCACCCCGGCATCGATCTTCGCCGGCGGCCGCGAAATGTCTTGGCCCCGAACCATTCTTCCGCTGATTCTATTTTTATGGCTCGGCTTTTCCGCTCTTCACGGCCAATCGGCTTCCTCCAAGCTTTTTCCAGCGGACCTCCCCCACCGTCAATGGGTGCGCTTTGCGGCCGAAGGTTACCCGGAGCCCGCCTGCGGCGTGATTGACCGCCTCGGCGACCCGGTCACCTGCGGAATGGCCCTGGGAGGCATCGACACCGGATGCCTCGATTTGGAGACGTCCGGCCTCCTCGGATACTGCACGATCTTCAACACCCATGTCCCCCGGCGCGGCCCGCTCAATCTCCCCATCCTCGGCTTGAGCGCGGGCGGAGCGACCTGGGTGCTGTGCGACAAGCGGCCCAAGCGGGGCGAGGGCTGGTTCCAGGACGGAAACAGCGGCAAGCCCGTTCTGCCCGTCTTCACCGATTTGAAGCTGGAGGGCGTCCGGACGGCGGAACAAATCCAGTATTGGGGACATTATCCGATCGCCGACCTGGAATTCGAGACCGACGCTCCCGTCGCCGTCGGCCTTCGGGCCTGGTCGCCGTTCCTGCCCGGAGACGTTGCCCGGTCGATGATTCCCGCGATCATTTTCGAGGTCCATTTGAGGAATACAACGGCCGCGGCCCAAAAAGGGACGATCGCCTTCTCGTTCCCCGGACCGGACCCCAAGGAAGGCGGAGCGGCGACGTTCCGGCGTTCTTCTTTCTCGGGCGATTCAAGCGGAGTGGCCGTCAGCGGTCCCCTGGCTTCTTATGCGCTCGGCGTGCTCGGAGACGAACCGGCGCGCTTCGGAGGCGAGCTGGGCTCTGACGGCGCCGCTTGGGCGGCCATCGCTTCGGCCCTGCCCCAGGCCGCCGGCCGTCCCGGCTCATCGGCGGCCGTCGATTTCGTCCTGCCCCCCCGCGGTGATCGAATCGTCCGCTTCGTCCTGAGCTGGTCGGCGCCGACCTGGAACAGCGCCGGCTACAATTGGGCGACAACCGTTTTCAACGGGCTGGGCGAAGTCGACAAATCCACCAAGCCCCGCCTTTTTACCCACATGTATTCCAAATCGTACCCGGATGCGGTCGAGACCGCTCGCCTGACGGCCCGGGAGCACCGGCATCTGCTCGAACGCGTCCTGGCCTGGCAGTCCGTCATCTACTCCGAAAGCAGGCTCCCGGTCTGGCTCAGGGATTCGCTCGTCAATATCCTCTACATCATCACCGAGGACGGGCTGTGGGGCCAAAAAAAGAGCCCTGTCCCCGGCTGGGTCCGCGAGGAGGACGGCCTTTGGGGCATGAACGAATGTCCCCGCTCCTGTCCGCAGATCGAATGCCTGCCCTGCAGCTTCTACGGCAGCCTGCCCCTGGCCTATTTTTTCCCGGAGCTCCAGCTGTCGACGATCCGGGCCTATAAAGGCTACCAATTCCCGAGCGGCATGCCGACCTGGATTTTCGGCGGCTGCACGAAGGGCAGCCCCTATCTCGACCTGGCTTATCCGACGGAAGGCTACCAATGGGCCACCAACGGGATCAGCCTCGCCGGGATCGTGGACCGCTTCCTGTTGTGCCGCGGCGACGACAGGCAAGCCCTGCTCCGCGAATTCTATCCGATGATCAAAAAATGCATGGCCTGGACGGTCGGGCTTCGAACGACCCCTTCCTATTCGCTCGGGGAGAGGATCATCGCCATGCCCGCCCCCGGGACGGGCGAAACGATCGGCTTCCCGACCGAGTGGTTCGAAGCCGCCCAGCCGGGCTGGGCCGGGATGACGGCCCACGTCGCCGGCCTGCATCTGGCCCAGCTGCGCATCACCGAGCGCCTGGCCCGGGAGGCCGGCGATCCCGAATTCGCCCGCCAGTGCGCGGACTGGATCCGGGCCGGGGCCGAAGCCATGGAGAAGCGCCTCTGGGACCGCCGCGGCTACTACCTCAATTATTTCGAACCGGCCGAGGGGAAAAAGTCCGAATACGTTTTCGGCTACCAATTGGACGGCCAATGGATCACCGACTTCCACGGGCTGGAAAGCGTCTATCCCCAAGGCCGGGTGCAAACCGTCCTGGAAACGATCAAGCGCTGCAACATCGCGATCACCAAATACGGGGCCGTGAACTACGCCAATCCCGACGGCACGCCCAGGCCCCCGGCGGACGGCAAATCCTGGGACTACGGGACATACGGCTTCTTTCCCGTCGAAGCGCTGATGCTGGCCATGACCTACATGTACAACGGCCAGCCCGCGTTCGGACAGGAGCTGGCCTACCGGGTCTGGTACAACCTGACCTGCATCCAGGGATACGCCTGGGACGCGCCGAACATCATGCGCGGCGATGCGGACACGGGCGAGCGGTCGTTTGGGCAGGATTACGTCCAAAACATGATCCTCTGGTCCCTGCCCGCCGCGCTCGAGGGACACGACGCGGGCGCGCCGGCCAAGCCGGGCGGGCTCGTGGACCGGGTTCTGCGCGCGGCCAAGACCGGCCGGCCGAGATAAGACGTCCTCCGACGTGAGGATCATGAAAATCAGCGATTTCGATTTCGACCTGCCGCCGGAGCTCATCGCCCAGGACCCCCTGCCCGAACGGGACGCTTCGCGGATGATGGTCGTCTTCCGCAAAGAAGGGAGGCTCGCCCACGCCTCGTTCCGGGACTTGCCCGATTATCTGGGCCCGGGCGACCTGCTCGTCCTCAACGATACCAAGGTCATCCCGGCCAAGGCCTGGGGGCGGAGGGGCGAGGCCTCGATTGAATTTCTCTTCATCGGCGAGCGGGCCCCGGCCGAGTGGGACGTCATCTGCCGTCCGGCCCGGCGTCTCAGAATCGGAGATCGCGTGGTATTCGCGCCGGATTTCGAAGCCGTCGTGATCGAAACCGGAGACGAAGGGCGGCGCGTCCTGCGTTTCGAGGCGCCGGACGTATCGGCGCGGCTTTCCGAGATCGGCTACGCTCCCCTGCCGCACTATATCAAGCGCAAAAAACTCGACGCCGCGCGCCGACCGGCCGACCTGGCCCGCTACCAGACCGTCTTCGCCGCCCGCCCGGGGGCCATCGCCGCGCCCACGGCCGGTCTCCATTTCACGCCCGCCCTGCTCGAGCGCCTGGGCCAGGCGGGTGTCGAACAAGCCGGCATCACTCTGAACGTCGGGGCGGCCACGTTCCAGCCCATCCGGGTCAAAAACCTCGAAGACCACCGGATGGGCGAGGAGTCGTACGAAATTTCGTACAAGGCGGCCGAGGCGATCAATGCGGCCAAGGGCGCGAACCGTCCGATCCTGGCCGTCGGGACGACCGTCGTCCGGACCTTGGAGAGCGCGGCGCGGGTTGCGCGAGGCGAAGGACAAACTCCCGCGGAATTCCCGCCTTCAGCGGGGGGAATTTCCATCGGCCCGCTTGAGGAAGAAGCCGGGACGGGCGTTGTTCGTCCGGGAAAAGGAACGACCCGCCTGTTCATCTATCCCGGCTTCGAATTCCGCGTCGTCGACCGGCTTCTGACCAATTTCCATCTTCCGCAGTCCACGCTTCTGGCCCTCGTCTCGGCCTTCGCCGGCCGGGAATTGATTCTGGACGCCTATCGGGAAGCCGTCCGCGAGCGCTACCGGTTTTTTTCCTACGGCGACTGCATGTTGATCCTCTGACGGGGCGGCGGGACCGCACGTCCTATTGATTCTTTGCCGGGGGACGGCTATCCTCTGAAATGGAACCAGGTGACGGGCGCATGAGAAAGCGATTGATCGGACCAGCCCTGGCCGTGCTTTTGGCCGCGCTGGTCTTTCCCCAGATCGAACATGATGTTTCCGTGGTCAACATCAGCGTCCCGGTCCGTGTTTTTGACAGAAGCCGCTTCGTCGATTCTTTAAAGCTCGAGGACTTCGAGATCTCCGAAGACGGCCGGCCGCAGTCCGTCCTGGCCGCTTACCTCGTCCGCGGAAACGATGTCCGGCGCCGGGAAGGCCCGCTGAAGTCCATCGCCCCCGTGACCCGCCGCAATTTCGTCCTGCTGTTCCAGATGCTGGAATACCTGCCCGAGCTGAACGCCGCCATCAACGTATTCTTCGATGAAGTCCTCCGCGACGGCGATGCGGTGGACCTGGTCACGCCCAGGAAGACCTATCGGCTGGCGGCCTCCGTGGCCACCGAGGCCGGCCGCCGCAAGGCCAAGCAGGAATTCATCTCCAAGGTCCGCCAGGATATCCTCGTGGACAGCGGGGCCTACAGCTCGACCATCCGGGACCTGATTATAAATCTGGAAGCCATGCAAGGCGCCGATAGGGGAGAAATAGGCGACAGGACCTTTTCGCTCAATGCCTATGCGCAAAACCTTCAAAGGCTCGAGGCGCTCCAGGCGATCGACCTGAAAGAGATGTCCGCTTTCGCCGCCGAGCTCAAGAAGCGCCCGGGGGCCAAGCATGTCTTCCTTTTTTTCCAGCAGGAGCGGGTCCCTCAGCTATCGACGAGAGCCTTGTTGGACTTCCTGGCCAAGGCCAGTCCTGAAGAGACTTTAAAAGTCCAGGAGCTGATGTCGCAGGTCCGCAGCGAGGTGCCGATCGACCGCGAAGCGATCGAGAAGGCCTTCGCCGACGCTTCCGTGGATGTCCATTTCCTCTACATCACCCGGACCCGAAAAGATACCGGCCTGGACGTCGATCGGCAAACCGCCCATGAGACCGTTATCATGGCTCCTCACACGGGCGACATCTACAACGCCTTCCGGGATATCGCCGCGGCCACCGGCGGAACGGCGGACGCGTCCTGGAACCCTTCTGAATTGCTGAAAAAAGCTGCGGCGGCCTCGGAACAATACTATCTCCTTTATTACCGTCCCCGGGGCTACAAGGCCGACGGGATGTTCCACGCCATCGCGGTCAAGGTCCGGGGCGGCGCCTATCGGGTCAGCCACCGCGCGGGCTACATCGCCGGGAAAGAGATGCCGGGCGCGGCGCATGAGACTTCGTTGGAGCTCCCCGCCGAGGGATCGATCCAGGAGCCGGCCGGCGGCGTCCTGCCTCAGGTCGAGACCGTTTCTCCCGAATCGGCCGGCGCGGCCGCACCCGCCGACAGCCTCCTGCATTCCGCGGCGGCCTACTGCCGGCGGCTTCGGGATGCCGCTCTCCATTTCTCTTGTCGCGAGGAGATCCGGGAGCGCTTATCCTGGGCTCTGCAACCCCGGGTGGGGATCCTTCAGGACACGGCGCCCGAATATCGCGGGATCTTGGCTTCGCCCGCAAGAGATCTCCTCCGTGAGTGGATCTATGATTACCTGCTGATCAGGCGCGGAGGCGGTTTTCAGGAGTCGCGCATTCTGCTGGAGGAGGACGGCAAGGCCAAGCGCGTCGAGAACGCCAGCCTCGACACGACGCGCTTCGAGCACAGCAGCGTCATCCTCGGTCCGGTCGGCCTGCTCGGCGAGGACGCTCAGCGCATCCATTCTTACAAACTGATCAAGGAAATGGACATGGAGGGCGAGCCGGCCGTGGTCCTCGAAGTCCGACCCAAGGGTGAAGACACGTCGTCCCTTTACGGAAAAGCCTGGGTTCGGATCAGGGACGGCGCGGTGCTGAAGATCGAATGGGAGCCGGCCTCGATGGGCAATTATCAGAAGATCGAGAAGCTGGCCCACGAGCTCAATGGCCGTCCCAAGATCATGTTCTCGTCCGAATATGCCTTCGAAAAGAACGGTCTGCGTTTTCCGAGCGCAACGAGCGTTGTCGAATCCTACACGGGAATCCCCGGCGCCCCCAAGCTGACCTTGTCCAAGACGGACGTCCTGTACAAGGACTACAAATTCTTCCTCGTTCAAACCGAGGTCAAGTACTGATCGTCGGCCGCGGCCCCTCCGCCGTCAGGGCGTGATGATCCCCAGCGGCGGATTGGCCTTCCACAGGCCGCGCGTGAAATCGGGGATTTCGATCGGCCGGCCGTTCCTGGCCACGCTCTTGACGCTGGCCCCGACGATGGCGCTCCAGGCCGCGGCGTCATAAACGTCCTGGTCGAGCGGCTCGCCCTTGTGCAGGGAGGAGATCAGCCGATAGTCCTCGATGTAATCCATCCCGCCGTGGCCGCGTCCCTCGCCTTTGGAGGCGATGGCCTTCCAGAGGGGGTGGTCATATTCGGCGGCGAACTTCTCGAAATCATCCCAGTCGTCGGGCTTGGCCGACTTGCCTTCGACGTAGATGCGGTCGGGCCACTTGTGGGCCAGGCCCTTCGTCCCCTGGACGAGATTGATGCGGGTGTAGGGCCGGGGCAGGTTGGTGTCGTGGATGAGGATGATCGTCTTGCCCAGCTTGGTCCGGATGAGGCTGGTGTTGACGTCGCCAAGCACGAATTTCTCGCGGGCCTGGGGCGAATCGGGGCCGAACGTCTCGACGGCGTATTCGTGGAGGCCTCGGGTCGGGCTGCTGAAGGAGACGAGGACGTCAAAAGCGTCGCCGCGGTTGATGTTCACGCACTGGGCCACCGGGCCCAGGCCGTGGGTGGGATAGAGGTTGCCGTTGAGCTTCTGGGCCCAGGCCCGCCGCCACAGCCCTTCGCCCTCGCTGGAAAATTTGACCTCGCGCAGGTCGTGCAAATAGCCCGCCTCGGCGTGGAGAATTTCTCCCAGCACGCCCTGACGGACCAGGTTGAGGGTCATGAGCTCGATGCGGTCGTAACAGCAGTTCTCCATCATCTGGCAATGCTTGCCGTTTTTTTCGGCCGTCTCGACGAGCGCCCAGCAATCGTCCAGGGACATGGCCGCCGGGACCTCGGTGGCGGCGTGCTTGCCGTTGTTCATGGCCGACAGGCAGACCGGAACGTGCCATTCCCAGGGGGTTGCGGTCATGACCAGGTCGAGGTCCTCGGTTTCGCACATGCGCTTGAAGTCCAGGGGGCCTCTCGAATAGCCCGTCGGGACGGGCCTGCCGGCGTCCCGGCACCATTTCTGGACGCGCTCGACCTTGGCCGGGACGATGTCGCAGACGGACTTGATCTCCAGGCCTTCGATATTCAGGTAATTCTGAACGTGGGCCGAACCCATGCCGCCGACGCCGACGAAACCGACCCGCACGGTCTCGAGAGGCTTGCTCTTGAACTGGGAGCGGGCCTGCCCGGCACGGGCTTCGGCGGGCGAGGCCAAGGCCAGCCCGGCCAGGGCCGTGCCGACGCCGGCGGCGGCGCCCGTTTTCAGGAATTCACGGCGGGTGGTGTTTTTCGGATCATCGGGCATGTTCGCCTCCGCTCCAGGGGATTTCCTTTTTATACAGAATCCTCCCCCTCATGTAAAGCGAGGGGCCGGACGCGGCCGATCGCCCCCCCTTTGGGGCCGGCGTTCGGCGGCTAGCCTTTGAGCCGCCGGCCGAACCTGTTGTGATGAGCGAAGCCCTCGATGTTCCGGCGGACGCGAAGATACCGATCCGGACGGGAGACCGGGTGGCCCAGACGGAACGTGAAAGCGATCTTCAATTTTTTCGGGATGCCGAGAATTCTCTTGACCTCTTTTTTTTTTTAGGGGGAGGTGTGGGTTATGTTGTATTAAAGTGAGTAGATAGAAAATTGTATAGGTATTTATGTTAGGGAAGATAGTTTAAGTATAGTGGGGTAGTTAGTAAAATAAGAAGGTGTGGTAGTAGTAAGAGAAAAGTAGATTAGGTGAGTAGTAGGGAGGTAAGTTGGTATAGTAGGTAAAGAAAGTGAGAGATGTAAAGAGAAGAAAAAAGAGTTAGAAGTTTAAAAGGGTGATAGATGAGATGGAGAGAGTAGAGTTGAAGAGAGTGAAAAAGAGAAAAGAGAAGAAGTATTAGAGGAGAAGATAAAAGTAGATATAATGAGAGGTGAAAATAGAAAAGAGGTAGGAAAAGGAGAAAATGAAAAGAGAAAGAGAAATGGAAATAAGGTAGGGGAGAGAAGTGAAAAGAAGAATAAGAGGAGAAGGAAGGATGAGAAATAGAAGAAGAAGGAGAGAAAGTAGGAAGAGAGGAGATAGAAGAGTGAAAGAAAATGGAAGAGTGAGAGAAAAAGGGGGGATAGGAGAAAGGGGTAAGAGAAAAGAAAAAGGGAGAAGATAGAGAAGAGAGAGAAGAGAGATAAAAGAAGAGATGAGAAGAAAAGAAGAGAGAAGGGAGATAAGATAGAGAGAGAAGGGAGAGAGAGAGGTGTGGAGAAGAGAAAAAAGAGGGTTTAGAATAAGATAAGAAGATAGGAGTTTAATAAAAGAAGAGATGAGAGATAAAAAAGAGAGAGAGAGTAGAGATAAAGATATTAGAAGAGATGGGTAAGAAGGAAGGAGAGTAAGGAAAGATAGAAAGGATGGTGTAGAGGAATAGGATATAGGGAGGTAGATAAGAAGAAGAGATATAAAAGATAGAATAGAAAGAAGAATAGAGAAAGAGTAGAATAGAAGAGAAGATGAGAAAAGAGATAAGAGAGAAGATGTAGGAAGATATAAATAAGAAGATGAGAGAAAAATAAGAGATAAAGTAAATAGAGATTAAGGTAGAAGAGAGGAATAAGATAATAGAAGAAAAGAGAAAAGGAATGAAGGAGAAAAATGATAGGAAGAAGAGAAGGATATATAAAAAAGGGAAAATGTTAAAGATATTAGAGAAGTAAGAAAAGATAGAGGTAGATAAGAATAAGAAGATAAGAAAGAAAGAATAGATAAAGAAGAAGTAAGTGTGAATATGAATGATATAGATGGGAGAGGAGTTAGGAAGAGAGAGAGAAGAGATGGTGAAAAATATATGGTGATTAGAGATGTTTTTTAGAAGAGATTAAAGTAAGATTAGAGGAGAGAGAAAGAATATTTGTGAGAGAGAGAGATGATGATAAAATAGAAGAGATTAGATGAGTAGATAAAGAGGAGGTAGAAGTAAAAATTAATATAAGAGTTAGTGATAGGTTTGAGAGATGTTAAGATAGTAAAGAGAAATAGGATAGTATAAGAGTTTAGGATGAAGAGGTTAAAGTAAGATAGAATAGAGAGGAGAGAGATGATGGGTTTGTAAGAGATAGATTGGAAGAGATTAAAGGAAGAGTTGGTGAGGAGAGTATAGATAGAAGAGGATATAATGAGGTGAGTGTAGATGAGTAAATAGATGTATTAATAGAGATAAGATAGGAGATGATGGATAGGAGAATAGAGGATGATGAAGAGAAAGAGAAAAGATAAAGATAGTAAATTTTATAAGTGAGATTAGAAAAAATGATAGATAATAATAGAGATTTAGTGTAAATATTAGTGAATAAATAAAGAGAAAAGAGAGAGAAAGTAAATAAAGATAATGTAGATAATAGAGATTTGAAGATATATGAGATAATAAAGATATATATATAAGAGAGTTTAGATTTAATGAGATAAAATAAAGAAGAAGAGAGAGAAGTTAATAAAGTATAGAAAAATGAAAGATATGTGAGTAAAGAATATAGAAAAGAATATAATATAGATGTGTAAGATTATATATTATTATTTATATTAATATATAAATTGTTAGATTTGTGTTTCTTTATAAATTTATATAAGAGAGTTTATAATATATGTTATATTTATATATATTTATATATATATATAATATTAAAAATTATATTATAATAGATATATATATATATATATTTTATATAAGAAAAGATTTTATTTTTATAAATGAGATATTATTGAGATTATATTATTTAAAAGTATATATATTATAAAAAGATAAAAAAGATATATTGTTATAATATATAATTTTTTTTTATATATAAAATATATATATTTTAGATATATATATAATATATATTATGAGAATATAATATAAAGATAAAAATATTATATTATATAAATTATAAGATATATAAAATTTTAATATATTATATATTATATATAATATAAGATATTTTAAAAAAAGATAAATAATATAAATTTTTTTAAATGATAATAGATATATTATATATATGATATAAATGATATTATATTATATTTTATATTTTATATATATATATGATTTTTTATATTTATGTGTTTATTTAATATATTAGATTTAAATATATTATTATTTTAAGAGATTTATAAATTATATAAAAAAATATATTAATTTTAAATATATTTGTTAATATATTAAAATTATAAGAATAAGATTATTATTTATTTATTTTATATAAAATAAAAAGAAAATAAAAGATATAGATAAGATATATATAAGATTTGAGAATTATAAAATAAATATTATATAAAAAAGATTATTATAAAAAATAATAATATATAATAATGAAAATGTAAATATATAAATATGTATTATTAAATAAAATTATAAAATAAAATAAATAGATAATATAAAAGATGATTTAAGATAATTAAAAAAATAATTAAGTATATAAAAATTTATATGATATGATATATTAGATTTTAATATATATGATTTATATTAGATATAAATAAATGATGATATAAAATTAATATATATATTTTATGAAAAAGATATATATGATATTATAGAAGATAATAAGAAAAAAATTATTTTAAAAAAATTTTAAAAAAAGAGATATAAAAATGATATTATAAATAAATATAATTATATATATAATATTATTAATATAAGATAAGATAAAATTTTAAAAGTTAAAAAATATATATAATTAAATTTATATTAAAAAATAATATATAAAAGATATAATAAAAATATAAAAAAATATATTAAATATAAAAAAAAAAGATATTTGATATAATATTTAAATAATATAATATTAAGATAATTATATAATTAAAAAAAATAAAAAAAAAAAATATATTAAAAATAAAAGATAATAATATATATATGTAAAAAAAAAATTATATAATATAAAAAGATAAAAATATAATAAATAATAAAAAAATAATAAATAATAAAGAGATAATAAATTAATATGATATATATTATATTTTTATATATTTTATATAAGAAAAAATATTTTTTAAGATTATATTTATATTTTAAAATATATATATTAAATAGAAATTTAAAATAATTTAAAAGATATTTAAAAGATTATTAATGTGATATTATTATATATTTTTTAAAAAGAGATAGAAAAAGATAAGATGAAAATATAATATAAAAAAAGATAAATATATATAATGATAAAAAAATATGAGATTATTTTAATATAAATAAAGATTAAGATAAAAAAAAAAGATAATAATAAAATATAAATATTTAAATTTTAGAAAAAGATAAAAATAAAAGATATAAAGAAGATAAAGATAAGATATTAAATAAAAAAAATATATATATAAATAAAATAAATATAATAAAGATATTGTTTTTTTATAATATAAAAGATATAAGAATAGAGAAAAAAGATATATTTATATAATATAAAAAAAATATAAAGAAAAAAAAAAATAAAAAGATGATAATTTTAAGATAATATGATATTTATATTATTTATATATATATAAATAATATAAAAAAATATTTTTAAATTAAAAGAAAAGATTATTAGAAAAAAGATAAGATTTAAGAATAAAAAAAGATTATATAAATATATAAATATAAATAAGATATAAAAAAAAAAAAAAAAAAAAAAAAAAAAAAAAAAAAAAAAAAAAAAAAAAAAAAAAAAAAAAAAAAAAAAAAAAAAAAAAAAAAAAAAAAAAAAAAAAAAAAAAAAAAAAAAAAAAAAAAAAAAAAAAAAAAAAAAAAAAAAAAAAAAAAAAAAAAAAAAAAAAAAAAAAAAAAAAAAAAAAAAAAAAAAAAAAAAAAAAAAAAAAAAAAAAAAAAAAAAAAAAAAAAAAAAAAAAAAAAAAAAAAAAAAAAAAAAAAAAAAAAAAAAAAAAAAAAAAAAAAAAAAAAAAAAAAAAAAAAAAAAAAAAAAAAAAAAAAAAAAAAAAAAAAAAAAAAAAAAAAAAAAAAAAAAAAAAAAAAAAAAAAAAAAAAAAAAAAAAAAAAAAAAAAAAAAAAAAAAAAAAAAAAAAAAAAAAAAAAAAAAAAAAAAAAAAAAAAAAAAAAAAAAAAAAAAAAAAAAAAAAAAAAAAAAAAAAAAAAAAAAAAAAAAAAAAAAAAAAAAAAAAAAAAAAAAAAAAAAAAAAAAAAAAAAAAAAAAAAAAAAAAAAAAAAAAAAAAAAAAAAAAAAAAAAAAAAAAAAAAAAAAAAAAAAAAAAAAAAAAAAAAAAAAAAAAAAAAAAAAAAAAAAAAAAAAAAAAAAAAAAAAAAAAAAAAAAAAAAAAAAAAAAAAAAAAAAAAAAAAAAAAAAAAAAAAAAAAAAAAAAAAAAAAAAAAAAAAAAAAAAAAAAAAAAAAAAAAAAAAAAAAAAAAAAAAAAAAAAAAAAAAAAAAAAAAAAAAAAAAAAAAAAAAAAAAAAAAAAAAAAAAAAAAAAAAAAAAAAAAAAAAAAAAAAAAAAAAAAAAAAAAAAAAAAAAAAAAAAAAAAAAAAAAAAAAAAAAAAAAAAAAAAAAAAAAAAAAAAAAAAAAAAAAAAAAAAAAAAAAAAAAAAAAAAAAAAAAAAAAAAAAAAAAAAAAAAAAAAAAAAAAAAAAAAAAAAAAAAAAAAAAAAAAAAAAAAAAAAAAAAAAAAAAAAAAAAAAAAAAAAAAAAAAAAAAAAAAAAAAAAAAAAAAAAAAAAAAAAAAAAAAAAAAAAAAAAAAAAAAAAAAAAAAAAAAAAAAAAAAAAAAAAAAAAAAAAAAAAAAAAAAAAAAAAAAAAAAAAAAAAAAAAAAAAAAAAAAAAAAAAAAAAAAAAAAAAAAAAAAAAAAAAAAAAAAAAAAAAAAAAAAAAAAAAAAAAAAAAAAAAAAAAAAAAAAAAAAAAAAAAAAAAAAAAAAAAAAAAAAAAAAAAAAAAAAAAAAAAAAAAAAAAAAAAAAAAAAAAAAAAAAAAAAAAAAAAAAAAAAAAAAAAAAAAAAAAAAAAAAAAAAAAAAAAAAAAAAAAAAAAAAAAAAAAAAAAAAAAAAAAAAAAAAAAAAAAAAAAAAAAAAAAAAAAAAAAAAAAAAAAAAAAAAAAAAAAAAAAAAAAAAAAAAAAAAAAAAAAAAAAAAAAAAAAAAAAAAAAAAAAAAAAAAAAAAAAAAAAAAAAAAAAAAAAAAAAAAAAAAAAAAAAAAAAAAAAAAAAAAAAAAAAAAAAAAAAAAAAAAAAAAAAAAAAAAAAAAAAAAAAAAAAAAAAAAAAAAAAAAAAAAAAAAAAAAAAAAAAAAAAAAAAAAAAAAAAAAAAAAAAAAAAAAAAAAAAAAAAAAAAAAAAAAAAAAAAAAAAAAAAAAAAAAAAAAAAAAAAAAAAAAAAAAAAAAAAAAAAAAAAAAAAAAAAAAAAAAAAAAAAAAAAAAAAAAAAAAAAAAAAAAAAAAAAAAAAAAAAAAAAAAAAAAAAAAAAAAAAAAAAAAAAAAAAAAAAAAAAAAAAAAAAAAAAAAAAAAAAAAAAAAAAAAAAAAAAAAAAAAAAAAAAAAAAAAAAAAAAAAAAAAAAAAAAAAAAAAAAAAAAAAAAAAAAAAAAAAAAAAAAAAAAAAAAAAAAAAAAAAAAAAAAAAAAAAAAAAAAAAAAAAAAAAAAAAAAAAAAAAAAAAAAAAAAAAAAAAAAAAAAAAAAAAAAAAAAAAAAAAAAAAAAAAAAAAAAAAAAAAAAAAAAAAAAAAAAAAAAAAAAAAAAAAAAAAAAAAAAAAAAAAAAAAAAAAAAAAAAAAAAAAAAAAAAAAAAAAAAAAAAAAAAAAAAAAAAAAAAAAAAAAAAAAAAAAAAAAAAAAAAAAAAAAAAAAAAAAAAAAAAAAAAAAAAAAAAAAAAAAAAAAAAAAAAAAAAAAAAAAAAAAAAAAAAAAAAAAAAAAAAAAAAAAAAAAAAAAAAAAAAAAAAAAAAAAAAAAAAAAAAAAAAAAAAAAAAAAAAAAAAAAAAAAAAAAAAAAAAAAAAAAAAAAAAAAAAAAAAAAAAAAAAAAAAAAAAAAAAAAAAAAAAAAAAAAAAAAAAAAAAAAAAAAAAAAAAAAAAAAAAAAAAAAAAAAAAAAAAAAAAAAAAAAAAAAAAAAAAAAAAAAAAAAAAAAAAAAAAAAAAAAAAAAAAAAAAAAAAAAAAAAAAAAAAAAAAAAAAAAAAAAAAAAAAAAAAAAAAAAAAAAAAAAAAAAAAAAAAAAAAAAAAAAAAAAAAAAAAAAAAAAAAAAAAAAAAAAAAAAAAAAAAAAAAAAAAAAAAAAAAAAAAAAAAAAAAAAAAAAAAAAAAAAAAAAAAAAAAAAAAAAAAAAAAAAAAAAAAAAAAAAAAAAAAAAAAAAAAAAAAAAAAAAAAAAAAAAAAAAAAAAAAAAAAAAAAAAAAAAAAAAAAAAAAAAAAAAAAAAAAAAAAAAAAAAAAAAAAAAAAAAAAAAAAAAAAAAAAAAAAAAAAAAAAAAAAAAAAAAAAAAAAAAAAAAAAAAAAAAAAAAAAAAAAAAAAAAAAAAAAAAAAAAAAAAAAAAAAAAAAAAAAAAAAAAAAAAAAAAAAAAAAAAAAAAAAAAAAAAAAAAAAAAAAAAAAAAAAAAAAAAAAAAAAAAAAAAAAAAAAAAAAAAAAAAAAAAAAAAAAAAAAAAAAAAAAAAAAAAAAAAAAAAAAAAAAAAAAAAAAAAAAAAAAAAAAAAAAAAAAAAAAAAAAAAAAAAAAAAAAAAAAAAAAAAAAAAAAAAAAAAAAAAAAAAAAAAAAAAAAAAAAAAAAAAAAAAAAAAAAAAAAAAAAAAAAAAAAAAAAAAAAAAAAAAAAAAAAAAAAAAAAAAAAAAAAAAAAAAAAAAAAAAAAAAAAAAAAAAAAAAAAAAAAAAAAAAAAAAAAAAAAAAAAAAAAAAAAAAAAAAAAAAAAAAAAAAAAAAAAAAAAAAAAAAAAAAAAAAAAAAAAAAAAAAAAAAAAAAAAAAAAAAAAAAAAAAAAAAAAAAAAAAAAAAAAAAAAAAAAAAAAAAAAAAAAAAAAAAAAAAAAAAAAAAAAAAAAAAAAAAAAAAAAAAAAAAAAAAAAAAAAAAAAAAAAAAAAAAAAAAAAAAAAAAAAAAAAAAAAAAAAAAAAAAAAAAAAAAAAAAAAAAAAAAAAAAAAAAAAAAAAAAAAAAAAAAAAAAAAAAAAAAAAAAAAAAAAAAAAAAAAAAAAAAAAAAAAAAAAAAAAAAAAAAAAAAAAAAAAAAAAAAAAAAAAAAAAAAAAAAAAAAAAAAAAAAAAAAAAAAAAAAAAAAAAAAAAAAAAAAAAAAAAAAAAAAAAAAAAAAAAAAAAAAAAAAAAAAAAAAAAAAAAAAAAAAAAAAAAAAAAAAAAAAAAAAAAAAAAAAAAAAAAAAAAAAAAAAAAAAAAAAAAAAAAAAAAAAAAAAAAAAAAAAAAAAAAAAAAAAAAAAAAAAAAAAAAAAAAAAAAAAAAAAAAAAAAAAAAAAAAAAAAAAAAAAAAAAAAAAAAAAAAAAAAAAAAAAAAAAAAAAAAAAAAAAAAAAAAAAAAAAAAAAAAAAAAAAAAAAAAAAAAAAAAAAAAAAAAAAAAAAAAAAAAAAAAAAAAAAAAAAAAAAAAAAAAAAAAAAAAAAAAAAAAAAAAAAAAAAAAAAAAAAAAAAAAAAAAAAAAAAAAAAAAAAAAAAAAAAAAAAAAAAAAAAAAAAAAAAAAAAAAAAAAAAAAAAAAAAAAAAAAAAAAAAAAAAAAAAAAAAAAAAAAAAAAAAAAAAAAAAAAAAAAAAAAAAAAAAAAAAAAAAAAAAAAAAAAAAAAAAAAAAAAAAAAAAAAAAAAAAAAAAAAAAAAAAAAAAAAAAAAAAAAAAAAAAAAAAAAAAAAAAAAAAAAAAAAAAAAAAAAAAAAAAAAAAAAAAAAAAAAAAAAAAAAAAAAAAAAAAAAAAAAAAAAAAAAAAAAAAAAAAAAAAAAAAAAAAAAAAAAAAAAAAAAAAAAAAAAAAAAAAAAAAAAAAAAAAAAAAAAAAAAAAAAAAAAAAAAAAAAAAAAAAAAAAAAAAAAAAAAAAAAAAAAAAAAAAAAAAAAAAAAAAAAAAAAAAAAAAAAAAAAAAAAAAAAAAAAAAAAAAAAAAAAAAAAAAAAAAAAAAAAAAAAAAAAAAAAAAAAAAAAAAAAAAAAAAAAAAAAAAAAAAAAAAAAAAAAAAAAAAAAAAAAAAAAAAAAAAAAAAAAAAAAAAAAAAAAAAAAAAAAAAAAAAAAAAAAAAAAAAAAAAAAAAAAAAAAAAAAAAAAAAAAAAAAAAAAAAAAAAAAAAAAAAAAAAAAAAAAAAAAAAAAAAAAAAAAAAAAAAAAAAAAAAAAAAAAAAAAAAAAAAAAAAAAAAAAAAAAAAAAAAAAAAAAAAAAAAAAAAAAAAAAAAAAAAAAAAAAAAAAAAAAAAAAAAAAAAAAAAAAAAAAAAAAAAAAAAAAAAAAAAAAAAAAAAAAAAAAAAAAAAAAAAAAAAAAAAAAAAAAAAAAAAAAAAAAAAAAAAAAAAAAAAAAAAAAAAAAAAAAAAAAAAAAAAAAAAAAAAAAAAAAAAAAAAAAAAAAAAAAAAAAAAAAAAAAAAAAAAAAAAAAAAAAAAAAAAAAAAAAAAAAAAAAAAAAAAAAAAAAAAAAAAAAAAAAAAAAAAAAAAAAAAAAAAAAAAAAAAAAAAAAAAAAAAAAAAAAAAAAAAAAAAAAAAAAAAAAAAAAAAAAAAAAAAAAAAAAAAAAAAAAAAAAAAAAAAAAAAAAAAAAAAAAAAAAAAAAAAAAAAAAAAAAAAAAAAAAAAAAAAAAAAAAAAAAAAAAAAAAAAAAAAAAAAAAAAAAAAAAAAAAAAAAAAAAAAAAAAAAAAAAAAAAAAAAAAAAAAAAAAAAAAAAAAAAAAAAAAAAAAAAAAAAAAAAAAAAAAAAAAAAAAAAAAAAAAAAAAAAAAAAAAAAAAAAAAAAAAAAAAAAAAAAAAAAAAAAAAAAAAAAAAAAAAAAAAAAAAAAAAAAAAAAAAAAAAAAAAAAAAAAAAAAAAAAAAAAAAAAAAAAAAAAAAAAAAAAAAAAAAAAAAAAAAAAAAAAAAAAAAAAAAAAAAAAAAAAAAAAAAAAAAAAAAAAAAAAAAAAAAAAAAAAAAAAAAAAAAAAAAAAAAAAAAAAAAAAAAAAAAAAAAAAAAAAAAAAAAAAAAAAAAAAAAAAAAAAAAAAAAAAAAAAAAAAAAAAAAAAAAAAAAAAAAAAAAAAAAAAAAAAAAAAAAAAAAAAAAAAAAAAAAAAAAAAAAAAAAAAAAAAAAAAAAAAAAAAAAAAAAAAAAAAAAAAAAAAAAAAAAAAAAAAAAAAAAAAAAAAAAAAAAAAAAAAAAAAAAAAAAAAAAAAAAAAAAAAAAAAAAAAAAAAAAAAAAAAAAAAAAAAAAAAAAAAAAAAAAAAAAAAAAAAAAAAAAAAAAAAAAAAAAAAAAAAAAAAAAAAAAAAAAAAAAAAAAAAAAAAAAAAAAAAAAAAAAAAAAAAAAAAAAAAAAAAAAAAAAAAAAAAAAAAAAAAAAAAAAAAAAAAAAAAAAAAAAAAAAAAAAAAAAAAAAAAAAAAAAAAAAAAAAAAAAAAAAAAAAAAAAAAAAAAAAAAAAAAAAAAAAAAAAAAAAAAAAAAAAAAAAAAAAAAAAAAAAAAAAAAAAAAAAAAAAAAAAAAAAAAAAAAAAAAAAAAAAAAAAAAAAAAAAAAAAAAAAAAAAAAAAAAAAAAAAAAAAAAAAAAAAAAAAAAAAAAAAAAAAAAAAAAAAAAAAAAAAAAAAAAAAAAAAAAAAAAAAAAAAAAAAAAAAAAAAAAAAAAAAAAAAAAAAAAAAAAAAAAAAAAAAAAAAAAAAAAAAAAAAAAAAAAAAAAAAAAAAAAAAAAAAAAAAAAAAAAAAAAAAAAAAAAAAAAAAAAAAAAAAAAAAAAAAAAAAAAAAAAAAAAAAAAAAAAAAAAAAAAAAAAAAAAAAAAAAAAAAAAAAAAAAAAAAAAAAAAAAAAAAAAAAAAAAAAAAAAAAAAAAAAAAAAAAAAAAAAAAAAAAAAAAAAAAAAAAAAAAAAATTTTTTTTTTTTTTTTTTTTTTTTTTTTTTTTTTTTTTTTTTTTTTTTTTTTTTTTTTTTTTTTTTTTTTTTTTTTTTTTTTTTTTTTTTTTTTTTTTTTTTTTTTTTTTTTTTTTTTTTTTTTTTTTTTTTTTTTTTTTTTTTTTTTTTTTTTTTTTTTTTTTTTTTTTTTTTTTTTTTTTTTTTTTTTTTTTTTTTTTTTTTTTTTTTTTTTTTTTTTTTTTTTTTTTTTTTTTTTTTTTTTTTTTTTTTTTTTTTTTTTTTTTTTTTTTTTTTTTTTTTTTTTTTTTTTTTTTTTTTTTTTTTTTTTTTTTTTTTTTTTTTTTTTTTTTTTTTTTTTTTTTTTTTTTTTTTTTTTTTTTTTTTTTTTTTTTTTTTTTTTTTTTTTTTTTTTTTTTTTTTTTTTTTTTTTTTTTTTTTTTTTTTTTTTTTTTTTTTTTTTTTTTTTTTTTTTTTTTTTTTTTTTTTTTTTTTTTTTTTTTTTTTTTTTTTTTTTTTTTTTTTTTTTTTTTTTTTTTTTTTTTTTTTTTTTTTTTTTTTTTTTTTTTTTTTTTTTTTTTTTTTTTTTTTTTTTTTTTTTTTTTTTTTTTTTTTTTTTTTTTTTTTTTTTTTTTTTTTTTTTTTTTTTTTTTTTTTTTTTTTTTTTTTTTTTTTTTTTTTTTTTTTTTTTTTTTTTTTTTTTTTTTTTTTTTTTTTTTTTTTTTTTTTTTTTTTTTTTTTTTTTTTTTTTTTTTTTTTTTTTTTTTTTTTTTTTTTTTTTTTTTTTTTTTTTTTTTTTTTTTTTTTTTTTTTTTTTTTTTTTTTTTTTTTTTTTTTTTTTTTTTTTTTTTTTTTTTTTTTTTTTTTTTTTTTTTTTTTTTTTTTTTTTTTTTTTTTTTTTTTTTTTTTTTTTTTTTTTTTTTTTTTTTTTTTTTTTTTTTTTTTTTTTTTTTTTTTTTTTTTTTTTTTTTTTTTTTTTTTTTTTTTTTTTTTTTTTTTTTTTTTTTTTTTTTTTTTTTTTTTTTTTTTTTTTTTTTTTTTTTTTTTTTTTTTTTTTTTTTTTTTTTTTTTTTTTTTTTTTTTTTTTTTTTTTTTTTTTTTTTTTTTTTTTTTTTTTTTTTTTTTTTTTTTTTTTTTTTTTTTTTTTTTTTTTTTTTTTTTTTTTTTTTTTTTTTTTTTTTTTTTTTTTTTTTTTTTTTTTTTTTTTTTTTTTTTTTTTTTTTTTTTTTTTTTTTTTTTTTTTTTTTTTTTTTTTTTTTTTTTTTTTTTTTTTTTTTTTTTTTTTTTTTTTTTTTTTTTTTTTTTTTTTTTTTTTTTTTTTTTTTTTTTTTTTTTTTTTTTTTTTTTTTTTTTTTTTTTTTTTTTTTTTTTTTTTTTTTTTTTTTTTTTTTTTTTTTTTTTTTTTTTTTTTTTTTTTTTTTTTTTTTTTTTTTTTTTTTTTTTTTTTTTTTTTTTTTTTTTTTTTTTTTTTTTTTTTTTTTTTTTTTTTTTTTTTTTTTTTTTTTTTTTTTTTTTTTTTTTTTTTTTTTTTTTTTTTTTTTTTTTTTTTTTTTTTTTTTTTTTTTTTTTTTTTTTTTTTTTTTTTTTTTTTTTTTTTTTTTTTTTTTTTTTTTTTTTTTTTTTTTTTTTTTTTTTTTTTTTTTTTTTTTTTTTTTTTTTTTTTTTTTTTTTTTTTTTTTTTTTTTTTTTTTTTTTTTTTTTTTTTTTTTTTTTTTTTTTTTTTTTTTTTTTTTTTTTTTTTTTTTTTTTTTTTTTTTTTTTTTTTTTTTTTTTTTTTTTTTTTTTTTTTTTTTTTTTTTTTTTTTTTTTTTTTTTTTTTTTTTTTTTTTTTTTTTTTTTTTTTTTTTTTTTTTTTTTTTTTTTTTTTTTTTTTTTTTTTTTTTTTTTTTTTTTTTTTTTTTTTTTTTTTTTTTTTTTTTTTTTTTTTTTTTTTTTTTTTTTTTTTTTTTTTTTTTTTTTTTTTTTTTTTTTTTTTTTTTTTTTTTTTTTTTTTTTTTTTTTTTTTTTTTTTTTTTTTTTTTTTTTTTTTTTTTTTTTTTTTTTTTTTTTTTTTTTTTTTTTTTTTTTTTTTTTTTTTTTTTTTTTTTTTTTTTTTTTTTTTTTTTTTTTTTTTTTTTTTTTTTTTTTTTTTTTTTTTTTTTTTTTTTTTTTTTTTTTTTTTTTTTTTTTTTTTTTTTTTTTTTTTTTTTTTTTTTTTTTTTTTTTTTTTTTTTTTTTTTTTTTTTTTTTTTTTTTTTTTTTTTTTTTTTTTTTTTTTTTTTTTTTTTTTTTTTTTTTTTTTTTTTTTTTTTTTTTTTTTTTTTTTTTTTTTTTTTTTTTTTTTTTTTTTTTTTTTTTTTTTTTTTTTTTTTTTTTTTTTTTTTTTTTTTTTTTTTTTTTTTTTTTTTTTTTTTTTTTTTTTTTTTTTTTTTTTTTTTTTTTTTTTTTTTTTTTTTTTTTTTTTTTTTTTTTTTTTTTTTTTTTTTTTTTTTTTTTTTTTTTTTTTTTTTTTTTTTTTTTTTTTTTTTTTTTTTTTTTTTTTTTTTTTTTTTTTTTTTTTTTTTTTTTTTTTTTTTTTTTTTTTTTTTTTTTTTTTTTTTTTTTTTTTTTTTTTTTTTTTTTTTTTTTTTTTTTTTTTTTTTTTTTTTTTTTTTTTTTTTTTTTTTTTTTTTTTTTTTTTTTTTTTTTTTTTTTTTTTTTTTTTTTTTTTTTTTTTTTTTTTTTTTTTTTTTTTTTTTTTTTTTTTTTTTTTTTTTTTTTTTTTTTTTTTTTTTTTTTTTTTTTTTTTTTTTTTTTTTTTTTTTTTTTTTTTTTTTTTTTTTTTTTTTTTTTTTTTTTTTTTTTTTTTTTTTTTTTTTTTTTTTTTTTTTTTTTTTTTTTTTTTTTTTTTTTTTTTTTTTTTTTTTTTTTTTTTTTTTTTTTTTTTTTTTTTTTTTTTTTTTTTTTTTTTTTTTTTTTTTTTTTTTTTTTTTTTTTTTTTTTTTTTTTTTTTTTTTTTTTTTTTTTTTTTTTTTTTTTTTTTTTTTTTTTTTTTTTTTTTTTTTTTTTTTTTTTTTTTTTTTTTTTTTTTTTTTTTTTTTTTTTTTTTTTTTTTTTTTTTTTTTTTTTTTTTTTTTTTTTTTTTTTTTTTTTTTTTTTTTTTTTTTTTTTTTTTTTTTTTTTTTTTTTTTTTTTTTTTTTTTTTTTTTTTTTTTTTTTTTTTTTTTTTTTTTTTTTTTTTTTTTTTTTTTTTTTTTTTTTTTTTTTTTTTTTTTTTTTTTTTTTTTTTTTTTTTTTTTTTTTTTTTTTTTTTTTTTTTTTTTTTTTTTTTTTTTTTTTTTTTTTTTTTTTTTTTTTTTTTTTTTTTTTTTTTTTTTTTTTTTTTTTTTTTTTTTTTTTTTTTTTTTTTTTTTTTTTTTTTTTTTTTTTTTTTTTTTTTTTTTTTTTTTTTTTTTTTTTTTTTTTTTTTTTTTTTTTTTTTTTTTTTTTTTTTTTTTTTTTTTTTTTTTTTTTTTTTTTTTTTTTTTTTTTTTTTTTTTTTTTTTTTTTTTTTTTTTTTTTTTTTTTTTTTTTTTTTTTTTTTTTTTTTTTTTTTTTTTTTTTTTTTTTTTTTTTTTTTTTTTTTTTTTTTTTTTTTTTTTTTTTTTTTTTTTTTTTTTTTTTTTTTTTTTTTTTTTTTTTTTTTTTTTTTTTTTTTTTTTTTTTTTTTTTTTTTTTTTTTTTTTTTTTTTTTTTTTTTTTTTTTTTTTTTTTTTTTTTTTTTTTTTTTTTTTTTTTTTTTTTTTTTTTTTTTTTTTTTTTTTTTTTTTTTTTTTTTTTTTTTTTTTTTTTTTTTTTTTTTTTTTTTTTTTTTTTTTTTTTTTTTTTTTTTTTTTTTTTTTTTTTTTTTTTTTTTTTTTTTTTTTTTTTTTTTTTTTTTTTTTTTTTTTTTTTTTTTTTTTTTTTTTTTTTTTTTTTTTTTTTTTTTTTTTTTTTTTTTTTTTTTTTTTTTTTTTTTTTTTTTTTTTTTTTTTTTTTTTTTTTTTTTTTTTTTTTTTTTTTTTTTTTTTTTTTTTTTTTTTTTTTTTTTTTTTTTTTTTTTTTTTTTTTTTTTTTTTTTTTTTTTTTTTTTTTTTTTTTTTTTTTTTTTTTTTTTTTTTTTTTTTTTTTTTTTTTTTTTTTTTTTTTTTTTTTTTTTTTTTTTTTTTTTTTTTTTTTTTTTTTTTTTTTTTTTTTTTTTTTTTTTTTTTTTTTTTTTTTTTTTTTTTTTTTTTTTTTTTTTTTTTTTTTTTTTTTTTTTTTTTTTTTTTTTTTTTTTTTTTTTTTTTTTTTTTTTTTTTTTTTTTTTTTTTTTTTTTTTTTTTTTTTTTTTTTTTTTTTTTTTTTTTTTTTTTTTTTTTTTTTTTTTTTTTTTTTTTTTTTTTTTTTTTTTTTTTTTTTTTTTTTTTTTTTTTTTTTTTTTTTTTTTTTTTTTTTTTTTTTTTTTTTTTTTTTTTTTTTTTTTTTTTTTTTTTTTTTTTTTTTTTTTTTTTTTTTTTTTTTTTTTTTTTTTTTTTTTTTTTTTTTTTTTTTTTTTTTTTTTTTTTTTTTTTTTTTTTTTTTTTTTTTTTTTTTTTTTTTTTTTTTTTTTTTTTTTTTTTTTTTTTTTTTTTTTTTTTTTTTTTTTTTTTTTTTTTTTTTTTTTTTTTTTTTTTTTTTTTTTTTTTTTTTTTTTTTTTTTTTTTTTTTTTTTTTTTTTTTTTTTTTTTTTTTTTTTTTTTTTTTTTTTTTTTTTTTTTTTTTTTTTTTTTTTTTTTTTTTTTTTTTTTTTTTTTTTTTTTTTTTTTTTTTTTTTTTTTTTTTTTTTTTTTTTTTTTTTTTTTTTTTTTTTTTTTTTTTTTTTTTTTTTTTTTTTTTTTTTTTTTTTTTTTTTTTTTTTTTTTTTTTTTTTTTTTTTTTTTTTTTTTTTTTTTTTTTTTTTTTTTTTTTTTTTTTTTTTTTTTTTTTTTTTTTTTTTTTTTTTTTTTTTTTTTTTTTTTTTTTTTTTTTTTTTTTTTTTTTTTTTTTTTTTTTTTTTTTTTTTTTTTTTTTTTTTTTTTTTTTTTTTTTTTTTTTTTTTTTTTTTTTTTTTTTTTTTTTTTTTTTTTTTTTTTTTTTTTTTTTTTTTTTTTTTTTTTTTTTTTTTTTTTTTTTTTTTTTTTTTTTTTTTTTTTTTTTTTTTTTTTTTTTTTTTTTTTTTTTTTTTTTTTTTTTTTTTTTTTTTTTTTTTTTTTTTTTTTTTTTTTTTTTTTTTTTTTTTTTTTTTTTTTTTTTTTTTTTTTTTTTTTTTTTTTTTTTTTTTTTTTTTTTTTTTTTTTTTTTTTTTTTTTTTTTTTTTTTTTTTTTTTTTTTTTTTTTTTTTTTTTTTTTTTTTTTTTTTTTTTTTTTTTTTTTTTTTTTTTTTTTTTTTTTTTTTTTTTTTTTTTTTTTTTTTTTTTTTTTTTTTTTTTTTTTTTTTTTTTTTTTTTTTTTTTTTTTTTTTTTTTTTTTTTTTTTTTTTTTTTTTTTTTTTTTTTTTTTTTTTTTTTTTTTTTTTTTTTTTTTTTTTTTTTTTTTTTTTTTTTTTTTTTTTTTTTTTTTTTTTTTTTTTTTTTTTTTTTTTTTTTTTTTTTTTTTTTTTTTTTTTTTTTTTTTTTTTTTTTTTTTTTTTTTTTTTTTTTTTTTTTTTTTTTTTTTTTTTTTTTTTTTTTTTTTTTTTTTTTTTTTTTTTTTTTTTTTTTTTTTTTTTTTTTTTTTTTTTTTTTTTTTTTTTTTTTTTTTTTTTTTTTTTTTTTTTTTTTTTTTTTTTTTTTTTTTTTGTTGTTTTTTTTGTTTTGTTTTTGTTTTTTGTTTTTTTTTTTTTTTTGTGTTTTGTTGATTAATAATTTTTTTGTTTTTTGTGTTTTTGTTTTTTTTTGTTTTTGAGTTTTTTGTTTTTTTTTGTTTTTTTTTTTTTGTTTTGTTTTTTTTTTGTTTTTTTTTTTTTTTAATTTTTTTTTTTTTTTTTTTGTTTTTATTTTTTTTTTTTTTTTTTTTTTTTGTTTTTTTTTTTTTAGTTTTTTTTTTTTTGTTTTTTTTTTTTTTTTTTTGTGTGTTTGTTTTTTTTTTTTTTTGTTTTTTAATTGTGAAAAGTTTTTTTTGTTGTTTTTTTTTTTTGTGTTTTTTTTTTGTTTTTTTTTTTTTTTTTTTTTTTTTTTTTTTTTTAAGTTTGTTTTGTTTTTGTTTTTTGTGTGGACAGATTTGTTGTTTAATTTTAATTGTTTTTTTGTTTTTTTTTTTTTTTGTTGTGTGTGTTGTTTTGTTGAGTATATGTTGTGTGTGTTGATGATGACATTGGCTAGTTTGCTGCTCTCGTGTTTGGTGAGTGTGTAGGTTGTGGTTGTGTAATTGTATCTTTGTCGTGTGATTTGTGTGTGTAGTTTGTTATTTGATATTTTTTGTTTGTTTTGTTGTGTGATTTGTTGATTTGTTGTTGGGTTTATTGGTGTAGCGTTACGTGTTAGTTTTGGTGTAGTGTTTTTGTGTTTTATGTTTATGGTGTTGTTGGTGAGTGTGTTTATGGTTATTGTTTTTGTTTATTGTTTTGTGTGTTTGTGGTGTCGCTGATGTAATATCTCGCGTTGGGCGATTAGGTGCATTTTGATTTGTTGTGAGGGTTGTTACGACCACAGAGTATATCGCGGCGGCAGTTGTGGTTTTTGTTTCGTTGTTGATGTGTTATAGGTTGTGTGTTTGTTGGTAGGTTTTCTTGTTGTTTGATGTGTTTTGTTTGTTTTTGTTGTTGATGTTTTGTGTGTTATATGTTTTTAGATTGTTGTTTGTATTTTATGTTTAGTAGATTGATAGTGTGTGATGTATGGGGCGATTATCTGTTACGTGTTTGTGTTTGGGTACGGTTGGATTTGTGGTGGTGTAGAGATGGGTATTGTTTGTTTTAGTGAGGGTGTGGGTTGTTTTAGTGTTGTGGTGGGGTGTGTTTTTGGTGTGATGTGAGATTTGGTTGTGACGAAGTGTAGCTTTTGGTTGTGTTGAGTGTGGTTGATGTTGTGGGTTTGATAGTTGTTGATGGTTGATTTGTTGTGTGTGTTTTGGTAGGTTTTTATGGTGGTTGATGTGTTTGAGTTGAACTAGTTGTTTATGTTTTGTGGATTAAAGTGGGTTTGTTTTGTTGTGAGAGTTATGTGATGGTTGTTTGGTAGTGTTAGATGAATGGTGTGTTTTTCTGTTATGTGTTGTGTTTTGGTGATGTTTTGATTGGTTTGGGTTTGTTTTTTGTTTTTGTGTTTTTTGGTGTTGTTTGTTTGATGGGTGTGGTAGGTGTGATGTGTGGTGTGTTGTAGAGGTTATAGGTTTTGGTGTTTATGTAGGTTTTTTGGTTGGTTGTGTTAGTTTGTTATGTTGTGGTGTATGTGACTATGAGTTATTGTATTGTTTTTGGATGTACGAGTGTCGCTTTGTTTTTGTTATGTATTCTTATAGTTGTGTATTTTAGAATTTGATGTGTTTTGTGATGGTTTTGTTTATATTGTTGTTGGGATATTAGTTTGGGTTGGGGTATGTGGTTATGGTGTTGGGTGTGGAGGGGTTAGGTTATAGGTGTATTGTAAGGAGCACGTTGAGTGTTATTGGGGGTGTTAAGGGTGTTATGTGTATGGGTATGGGGTAAGGGTTGATGTAGTTAGATAGGGGTATGATAGTGGGTTTTGGTGTGGAAATGGGTATGATTGTAGGTATGGGTTAAATTATTACTTTTGGGGGTGTTTTTTGTGTGGGGGTGTTGTGTTGGTTTGGTGTGTTTTGTTGTTTCTTTTTTGATGTGTTGTTGAGTAGTTTTATAAATATGAAGAGTGTTAGAATATGGTTTATAGTTTTTTCTTGTTTTATATCGTAGAGAGTAGCTTTATATTTAGTCTTTTGTTTTTTATTTTTGTGTTGAGAATTTTGATTATTGTTTCTTATTTTGTTTTTTTTTCGCTGTCGTTGTCTTTAGTTTGTGATTGTATGAGTTTTTTTTATTTTTTGTTTATGTTGTATATTTTAATGATTATTACGTTGATTTGTTTTTTTATTTTTTTTATTATTTTTATTAGTTTATTTTGTTTCTAGCTCGCGGCAACTGTTTCTTTGTTTAATGTATCTATAAATTTTTTACTATAAATATCTAATATCTCTTTTATATTTTAATTATAATTTTTTATAATTTTATTTTATTATTTTTCAATTTTCTCAATTAAATTATTTTATATGTAAAAAATATATATAAAGCATATATTATTATTAAAATAATAAAAAAAAAAAAATAAAAAAAAAAAAAATTCTCTTTTTCCACGGGACCGGAACCGAGCGAGCTGACGACGTGAAAACCAAGGCCGAGAGCGGCGGCCATGATCCACATGTTTTCCATGACGCAGCCGAGACTCATGATTCCGAGGAAATTTCCCTCGGATGCGGGCGCCCTTTGGGACGGATCGTAAAGAACAACGGCGAGAACGGGACTCGCGAGCATGGGCCTTGAATCCGCGCTTTGATCGATCTTGGCTCCCGGAGTGGTCCAGGATTTCGGGAACATGGCCCCCATGATCCCCGTCTTTTTCTCGAGCAATTCCTTTCTTGAAAACGACAATTGCCTGTAATTCTCTTTGATAAAGGTCAAGGAGATCCGGCCTTTGATGGCCCGGATTTTTCCCAAAATCGTTTTGTCGTCGACGATGACGATTTGGAAGTTTTGCATGTTGTGAGCGGTCGGCGCCCAGCTTCCCGCTTCCAGGATCTTTTTCAGGTCGGCTTTCGCGACCGGCCTGCCCGTTTCGAACGGGATCCTCGACGAGCGCCGCCCTTTGACAAGCCCCAGGACGTCTTTCGAATTTTTAACCGCGGATAATTTTTCAGCCATGGCCTGGTCTCCTCGCAGAATTCAGGGCTCCATCTTCAGGACCGATCGGAAATGCACCTTTGAAGTGATCATCTTCTCGTAAGCCGCCGCCGCCTGTTCCAGAGGGAAGACTTCGATCATGGGAAGGACCTGATGGCGCACGCTGAAGCGGATCGTGCTTTCCTTGTCGCCGCCGACCCAGCCCTTGATGGCCCGCTTTCCCTGGAACAGCTGAAAAGCGAAGACGGGTATGGGTTCAGGACTGGCCTGGACGATGACCATCTGGCCGTTCGGGCCCAGGCCGTCGATCAGCTCCGAGGCGGCCTTGCCGCTGGGGGCGGTCGAAAGAATGACGCTCGCGCCGCCGAGCTTTTTCAATTCCCGGGCCGGGTTGGCGGACGCGCAATTGATGAAGAAGTCCGCGCCCAGCTGAAAGGCCAGCTTTTCTTTTTCCTGGCTGTGGGAGATGACGGCCGTCGTGAACCCCGACTTGGCGGAGAACTGGACCCCCAGGTGCCCGAGTCCTCCCAGGCCCTGAACGGCGACCAGGTCGCCGGGCTTGGCCCCGCTCTCTTTGAGAGCGTTGAACGTCGTGTTTCCCGCGCAGAGAAGCGGCGCGGCGGCGGCCGACGCCAGCTCATCCGGAATGGAAACCAGAGTTTCCGTGCGGGCCGCCATGAATTCGGCATAGCCGCCGTCGCAGGATATTCCCGTCGCCAAAGGGCGTCGGCACCCGGACAATTCTCCCTTCTGGCAGGCGTCGCAGGAGAGGCAATACCCCCCGAACCAGCCCACGCCGACGCGCTGTCCCGTTTTCCAGAATGAGACGCCCGGTCCGGTCTTGGCGATGGTCCCCACGACCTCATGGCCGGGGATTCTCGGGTATTGAAGGTCGGGGTATCGTCCATCCTTGACGATGGCATCGCCGCGGCAGATCCCGCAGACCTCGACTTTGATGAGCACTTCGCCTTTTTGCGGCTCCGGGAGCGCTTTTCTGACCAGCTCAAAATCAGCTCCCGGGCCCGGCACTTGGACGGCTTTCATCATGGCCATTATTTTTCCTTTGCTTGGAATTGGGCCTCGGCATTGATTATAGCCGGTAAGGGGTGTCCGTTCAAAAAGCCGGCCCGTGCGTTTCCGGAAACGCGCCGGCGAAGTGCCCCTTTTCGCTAGAATTATGCGCCCATACGGTAATCCGGGGAAAAATGTCAGATCGCACACGCGACCCTCAAAGAATCAATCGACGACAATGGAATTGAGGGCCTTGCGCCGCTCTTTCCAATCCGGCAGGCATCGGGCCAGAAGCGCGTAAAACGACCGGCCATGATGATGGTGCTTGAGGTGGCAGAGCTCGTGCAGGACGACATATTCGATGAGCGGCAGAGGCGTCTGGACCAGCCGGACGTTGAAAACGAGGCGTCCGTCCCGTCCGCAGCTCCCCCAGCGCCGTTTCATCCAACGGACGGTCCATGTCGGCGCGGCGATTCCGTGGACCGAGGCGGCCGCCAATCCCCGGCGCAGAACCATCCCGAAGACCTGCTTCCCCCGCCGCTTGAGCCAGTCCTCGATCCTCCGCCGCACGGCGTCGTCGTCTTCCGGATCCGGAACGGGCACGATAAGGACGCCGTCCGCGAACGCCGCCCGCCGCCCCCGGCCGGCTTCGATCTTCACGGGATACGATTGGCCAAGGATGGAGATCATTCCCGTTTCAGCGGACTTCACCGGCGGATAGAGACGGGTATAGGTTTCGACCTTGCCGACGGCGCGCTCGATCCAATCGGCCTTCTCGCGGGTAAAGGCCAGGACCTGATTCAGGCCGACCCGCCGGGGGACGATCACGCGGACGCGGCCGTCGGAAAGGACGGTGATCCGCACCCGCCGTCCCTTTCCGCGCGCGAGGTGGAGCGGGATTTTCCGCGAGGCCGTCTCGAGGATCAGGATCTCCGGGTCAGGCTTCACCCCAATAATTTCCTCTTTTTCAGCCAGCGTTCGCGCAAGCGCACGCTGTCCAGGCCGAAATAAGATCCCTTGGCCAGGGGGTTCCGGCCGACGCACTCGAACCGCAGGGTATGTTTGCCGGGCATGAGGGCGAAGCTCCCCAGGTAATGGTCCTTCACGACGAGGCCTTTGGAGTAGAGGTCGAAGTCCTGGATCTTCTGGCCGGCTATGTAGTCTTCGGGCTGGTGGGCGTTCTTGCCGTCGAGGAAGATCTTCCAGATCCCGTAATCCTCGGCATGGGTCAGGCGGACCATCAAGCCGCGGTATTCCTCCTTCTCCACGTTGAACTCGAATTCGATGACCGGCTGGTCGGAAGCGGGCTGGAAGAGGATCTGCCCCCCGCCCGTCCAGTCATACCCCTTCTGGAGCTCGACGACGCCGGGCGAGTGCTTGGCGGTGGGCAGCATCGCCTGGCCCTCGATCACCCGGTCGAGATCGGGGAGGAGACGCCGGGCCAGCGGCGGAAGGGCGGTGAAGCGCTTGGGCTGGCCGATCTGGTACCAGAAAGCGACCGAGGCGATGTCGTCTTCGCGCTCGACGTTCCCCTCGACCTTGCCGCTTTCGCTTTCGTCGGCGCTGATCCAGCCGGTGTGCTCGATCTCGAAGCGGAGCGACTTGGTGAAACGGACCGGATCCGGGATGTGCCAGCGATACAGGGTGTACTGCGCTCCAAGGTCCTCGAAATCCGTGCTCATGTAAGTGCAGCCGAAATAGGGATAAAGCGCTTCGTTCAGGCCCCAGGCCATGAGGAAGTAGTCCTCGGTGCCCGTTCCCTGGATCGTCGGCTTGGCCTCCCCGTCGACGTAGAACTTGGCATCGCCCTCGCCGAACCAGAAGGGACTCCGCGAGCGGACGGACAGGACCGTGCCCACGTAATGGCCTTCGCCTTCGGCGTCCAGGATCAGGTAGTCATGCCCGGTTTTTTCCGGGAACTCGTTGCGGTACTGGGCGCAGAAATAGCCCGTCCGGGGCGCGACCGGCTGCTCGGTGAAATCAATATGATAGTAGAACGAGCGGACGTTCTTGGCGCTCTCGTTGGTCACGGTGATGACGCCGCGCTTGTAGAACGGCAGGGGAAAATACAGGTTGTAGCCGTCCCCTCCCTCGACCATCATGGGCAGGGAATTGATCTCCCGGCGCAGGCCGAAGCCGGCGGCGAAGAAATCGCCCAGGGGCGCCTCCACGGCCGGCTCCCGGGCGTCGTCCCAGTACATGCGCAGGACGATCTCGTCCGGCCGGGCCGAGCCGCCGGCCTCCAGCCAGTTGGGCCGGGCCTCGTTGAAGGTCAGCCAGATATGGTTGATCACGGCCGGCCCCTTGATGTCGGCCAGCACTTTCGTCTCGCCGGGGGCGATGTACTTGATGCGGTCGGCGTTGCTGGCCGGATTGGGGTCGGCCGAGGTGATGGCCCTGGACTTCCCGGGCTTGATCTGGGCCAGGCCGGAGAGATCCTGGGCGGCGGGCGCGGCGGCGCCGATCACCAGAACGGCGAGAAGAACGGACGCGGCGGCACGGATGAAGGGCATCGGACTTCTCCTTATTCAAACCGGGCGACGATGGCCCGGTTCTGCTCGTTGAGGATGGACTTGGCTTCGGGCGTGTACAGGTAATCGATTCGGTTGCGATAATACTGGATGATCTTGGTCCGGACCATCTTCATGGTCGAGTTGAGCATGTGGTTCTGCTCGGTGAAGCCCTCGCCCAGGACGCCCACGGCGGAGGGCAGCCAGCGGCCGGGGAAGAGCCGGGCGAATTCGCCGCCTTCGCGATACTTGGCCAGCTCGCCTTCCAACAGGCGCAGGACGGCTTCCTGCCCTTCCGGGGTCTTCACCGAGAGGCCCTGCTTCTTCAGCCATCCCAGGAGGGCGGCCTTGACGGGGACCAGAAGGGCGGTGGTATACGGCGACTGGTTATTGTAAAGCAAGAGCTGCTCGATAAAGGGCGAGCTCTCGGTGACGGCCTCCTCGATGAGCTCGGGGCTGTATTTCTCGCCGTCATCGGCGATGAGCAGGCTCTTGACCCGTCCCAGGACATAAAGATAGCCGTCTTTGTCGAAATAGCCCAGATCGCCCGTATACAGCCAGCCGCCGCGGAGCGCCTCGGCCGTGGCCTTCTCGTTCCTCCAGTATCCGGCCATGACGTTCTCGCCCCGGACAACGATCTCGCCCTGGGCCCCGGCGGGCAGGGGGTTTCCCTCCGCATCGCAGATCCGGACCTCCATGTCCGGAAGGATCCGCCCGGACGAGCCCAGCTTGTGATGGGCCAGCGTATTGGCCGAGATGACCGGCGCCGCCTCGGTCAGCCCGTAGCCCTGGAGCATGGGGATGCCGATGGCGTAGAAGAAGCGCTGCAGGTCGATGTCCAGGAGCGCGCCGCCGCCGACGAAAAATTTCAGGCGGCCGCCGAAATTGGCCCGGATCTTGGAAAAGAGGAGCTTGTCATAGACGGCCAGGAGCGGCTTTCTCAGCTTCATGGCGCCGGCGCCGCGGTTCCAGCCTTCGGCGTTGAAGGCGTAGGCGGTCCGAAGCGCCTTGGCGAAGAGGGCCGCGGCCTTGGGGCCCTTTTCGCGCACGCCTTTTTCGATGTTATGGCGGAAGCTCTTGGCCAGGGCCGGCACGCTGAGGAAAACCGTCGGGCGCGCCTCCCGGATGTTGAGGGGGATGTTCTTGAGCGTTTCCATCTGCGTCCGGCCCGCCTGGACCGAGGCGGTGGCCGCGCCGCGCGTCATCATCATGTAGATGCCGCAGGTGTGGCCGAAGGCGTGGTCCCAGGGGAGGACATTGAGCAGGACCCAGTCCGCCGTGGGATTGATCATGGCCACTCCCTGCTCGATGTTGGCCGTGTAATTGCGGTGGGTCAGGATGATGCCTTTGGGGTCGGCCGTCGTGCCCGAGGTGTAGCAGATGTTGGCGTAATCGCCCTCGCCGATCGACTGCCAGCGGGCTTCGAAGGCCGGCCGGCTGTGGAGGAGGAAATCCTCCCCTCTTTTCGACACCGTCGCCGCCGACATCTCGTCCGTCTCGAAGGCCTTGAGCGGGTCCAGGACGACCGTCAGCTTCAGCTCGGGCAGGTCGTTCTTGATCGGGCGGATCTTGCCGACCTGGGACCGGGAGACGACGGCCATCTTGCAGCCCGAGTGGAGGAGGCGGAACTTGAGATCGGACAGCTCGTCGATCTTGACCGAAATGGGGACATCGACGGCGCCGCAGTAGAGGATGCCCAGCTCGGCGATGATCCAGTCGTTGCGTCCCTCGGACAGGAGGGCGACGCGGTCGCCCTTTTCCAGGCCGAGGCTCATCAGCCCGGCGGCGAATTGATGGACCAGGACGCGCATTTCGGCGTACGTCGTGCCCTCGTAGCGGTCTCCGCGCTTCTCCAGCATCTGGACGTTGCCGGCGAAACGGTCAGCGCTCTTTTCGAACAGACGCGGCAGGGTTCTGACCTCGGTCATGGGTCTTCTCCTCGCTCCGGATTTGCGTCCATCGTATAAAAAACCGGGCGCAACGTCAAAAAATATGAAGGGTCCCGGTCCATCCGGAGATGGACGCCTCGGGGGAGACGTCCGATCTCCGGATTCCGTCTTGACTTGGACGGAGCCCCTGGTTTATAAGCGGGAATAAGAGTGTGATGCTCGAACCGCGCGGCCGATGGGGTTCATCGTGAACGGAAAAAGGTTCTGGATCGGGAGTCTGGTCCTGGCTTCCTTCTTGATCGTCCGGCCGCTTCGGCCGGCGGCCCAGGACGACCTGGGCGTCGGTCTCGGCCTGAAGCTGGCGTCACCGGAGCGCCTGCGGGGCGTACCCCTGGCTTTCACCCCCTACGCGGGCGAGGCCCTCCCCGCCCGAGTGGACCTATCGCCCGACATGCCGCCGCCGGGCCTGCAGGGCGGGCAGAATTCCTGCGTCGGCTGGGCCGTCGCCTATGCCCTCAAAAGCTACGAGGAGAAGGTCGACGAAGGCTGGAATTTTTATCTCGCCGACGGCCGCCTCAGCGCGGCCCGGGTCTTCAGCCCCAGCTTCATCTACAACCAGTGCAACCACGGGCAGAACGTGCCCATCCTTTACATGGACGCCTTCAACGTCCTGACCGAGAAGGGAGCGGCCCTGTGGGCCGATATGCCCTACAAAGCCGACGATTTCATCACCCAGCCCGGGCCCGAGGTCCTCAAGAGCGCGGCCCGTTATAAAATCGATTTCTGGCGTCAGGTGAACGTCCAGGACACCAAGGAAGTCAAGTCACATCTCCATGCCGGCTACCCGGTGCTCATCGGGGCCAACGTGGACGCCGACTTCGTCAAACAGCCGGCCGGCCGGATCTGGAACACGATTGGCACGCCCATCGGCGGCCACGCCATGGTCGTCGTCGGGTACGACGACGCCAAAAACGCTTTCCGGCTGATGAATTCCTGGGGCAGCCAGTGGGCCGACAACGGATTCTGTTGGGTGGATTACGAGCATTTCCGCAAAGTCGTCAACGAAGGCTATGTGGCCAAAGACGCGCATCATGGGCCCGCGCCGGTCGAGCCCGACCGGCCCCGGCCGAAAGCGGAAGAGCCCCGGGCGCCGGTCATTCCGTTCGTCCGGCCGGCGGCGGCCGCTTCCCTGGCCATCACGAATATTGCCCACAACGCGACCATCCCCAGCGAGCCGAACGTCTTTTATATGCGCTTCGACGGTTCCCTGGCCATCCCGGCCGGGCTCGGCCGCACGGACCAAATCGCCGTCTATTTCTATTACGATAACGGCCACGGCGCGCCCGGCGCCCCCGTCCCCAGCAACGACGCCCGGTTCGCCGACCTCAACGGGTACGCCGCCTGCGGCACGCAGGTCTATGCCGTGCCCGCCGAAGGGCTGAGCAACACCTGGATCGCCTGGATTCCCTATTCCGCCCTGGCCGCGCCCGTGGGCCGCTGGGAAGCCACGCCGCAAGGAAACGTGTATCGACAGCGGGAGACCGGGCTCCTGGCCCAGGCCGTCCTGTTCATCGACAATTTCGGCATCGTCCGCTCCCCCCTCATCCCCTTCCTCGTCCGCAAATGACCTTGATCCGGAGAGACCCGGCATGACCCGCGCGACCGTCCTGATCCTCCTGCTCGCCGCCGCCCTGGCGCTCCTCGCCGGGACCGCCTGCCGGAAGACCGCTGCGCCGATCAGCCCGGCCGACAGAGCCGCGGCCGAGGCCAAGGCCATCCAGGACGAGGCCGCCGCCGCCGAGGAGGAGGCCGACAAGCCCGCCCCCAAGCCCGAGCCCAAGATGAACGACGACCTTTATATCGAGATCACGGCCCGTTTCGTCCTGCTCCAGGAAAAGTACAAGGACGAGCCGGAGAAGGCCGATCCCGAAATGGACAAGGTCTACGAAAAGCTGGGCGTGTCCCCGGCCGAATACCGGGAATTCAAGAAAGCGCTGACACCCGAAAAAAAAGACGAGCTGACCCGCAAGGTCCAGGACAAGATGCAGGTCCTGGAACGCGAATACAAGTAAACGACCGCGACCGCGTCCCGGCCGCCCTGAGAATTCCCCGCTCCCGGCTCGTCAACTTCTATGAACCGAAACATCCGCCTTGCCGTCCAGGCGAGACGGTTTTCGGGCCGGCCGTCGAAGATCGAGTCTCCAGGACTGATTGATTATGGAAATAAAAGCGGCAAGCCGAGAAATCGCCGCTTTGAAGACCCTGAAAAACAAACCGGCATTGGAGAAGGTTCGAAATGCCGTTGAGCAGGCCCTGGGGCAACCAAACTGTTTCACAAGAGACGCAGCTATCTACTTGACGCGCGCCAGGATCGATTGCCCGCTAAAGGAAATCGCGGCGTTTTACGCGCTCAGCCCAAAGACCGTTGGCGCCATCTTGCGGAAAATGAAGAAAAACCTGGCCTGGAATATCGTGGTGAAAAGCGTCCTTGATCACGTCGAAAAAGAATTATGTTCACGCATCGTAGACGCGACCCCCGATGGAAATTGTGGTAAACTGCCTTTATGAGCCCCGATCTGGCCGCCCAAGACCAGCTCGACGATATTCTCCATCCCAGCACCATCGCCAAGTCCTTTCGAATCACCGTCGTCTTCGGCCGCCGCGCCCACCCGCAATACGATCAGGCCGTGGCCCTGGCCGAGCGCAGCCCGACTTACAAAGAGGAAGGCTCGGGCGATTGGGTCCGCCACTCGGCCGTCTATACCCCCGAGAACGTCGAAGACCTCTTCACGCTCTTCAACCTCGTCCACGATTGGGAGGGGACCGAGATCCTGGTCAATCACAAGCGCCTGCCTTACGGGCACCAGCTCTGGCTGCCCCTGATGTGGTTCCACCTCGTCAAGTAGGCCGCTTTCCAATCCGGCCCCATCTGCGCTAAGATAAGTCCTATCCGAAAACGGGCCATTTTCAGCGGAACGACCGAGTGCACGGGAGGAGTTCATGAACATGAAAAAGATCGTTACGACGGTTCTCGTCCTTCTTTTCGCCGCCGCCTTCGCCGCGGCCGCCGAGGAAGGCCGCTTCTTCACCTATCCGACCATCCACAACGACAAGATCGCCTTCACGTATGAATCCGACCTCTGGGTCGTGAGCGCCCAGGGCGGAGCGGCGGCGCGCTTGACGACATTCCCCGGGACGGAGTCGTTCGCCAAATTCTCACCCGACGGGAAATGGCTGGCCTTCACCGCGTCCTACGACGGGGCCCAGGCCGTCTACCTCATGCCCGCCGAGGGCGGGGCGCCGACGCGCCTGACCTACAACCCCGGCGGGGCCCAGGTCATCGCCTGGACACCGGACGGATCGGAGGTCGTCTTCCGCTCCATGTTCGAGAATGTGGTCGGCCGCGACCCGAACCTATATTCGGTGAGCATCAAGGGCGGCGCCCCCCGGCGTCTGCCCCTCGATCGGGGCGTCCTGATCAGCTTCATTCCCGAACAGCACAAGTTCCTCTACGCCCGCAAGGGCAACGAGGAGTATTACTGGAAGCGATACAAGGGCGGGGAGTACCAGGACATCTGGCTGTATGACGCCGCGGCCAAGGCCTACACGCCGGTCTCTGATTATGTCGGCAAAAACAGCTATCCGATGTGGATCTCCGGGCTGATGTACTTCGTCTCCGACCGCGGCAACGGCGTGTCCAACTTTTTCACCCAGAAGCTCGAGACCAAGGAGGTCAAGCCGGTCACGTCGTACGCCGATTTCGACGTCATGATGCCGAACACGGACGGGCGCTCGATCGTCTACCTTCAGGACGGCCGCCTTCACGTCTACGACACCAAGACCGGCCAGGACCGCCGCATCGCCGTGCAGGTCCCCTCCGACCGCTGGGCCCTGCGCAGCCGGGTCATCAACCCGCGTGATTACATCCATAGCGTCAACCTGTCGGACGACGGCAAGACGGTCATCCTCGAAGCCCGCGGCGACGTCTACCGCGTTCCCACGGGGCACGAGCCGGCCGAGAACCTGTCCAACACGCCGGGCACTCGGGAGATGCATCCGGCCCTTTCGCCGGACGGCAAGACCGTGGCTTTCTTCAGCGACAAGACGGGCGACTACCAGCTCTACACCCAGAGCGTCTCGGGCGGCGAGTGGACAGCCCTGACCTCCGACCTGGACAAGGCCGTCTACAAGCTGGCCTGGTCCCCGGACGGACGGAAGATCCTCTTCGGCAACAAGGACTATAGCCTGTTCATCGTCGACGTGGCGGCCAGGAAGACGGTCAAGGTCGACTCCTCCAACCAGATGAAGAACGATGAGTTCATCTGGGAGATGGCCGATTACACCTGGTCTCCCGATTCCAAGTGGATCGCCTACAGCTTCGTCCGGTACAACCGCAACAGCCAGATCTTTCTCTACAACCTCGAGACGGGCCGAAAATACGCGGCGACGGACGATTTCTACGACAACCTCTATCCGGCGTTCGACGCCAACGGCAAGTATCTCTACTATGTCTCCAGCCGGAACTTCGACCTCCAAATGGATTTTTACGAGGACAACCACATTCTGGCGACGCCCCAGCAGGTCATGGTCGTCCAGCTGCGCGACGGCGAGAAGCCGCCCTTCGCCGCGGACGGAAACGCCCGGGCGGACAAGAAGGCCGAGCCCGAGCCGTTCCGCATCGACACCGACGGCTTGATGAAACGGACCTATCCGCTGCCGATCCCGGCCGGCAACTATTTCTACCTCAAGGCCGGCAAGGGCAAGATCGTGTGGGCCGCCGTCGACGCCTTCACCGAAAACGAGTACGAGGAGATCTTCCGGCCCAAATACATGGAGGCCAAGTGGAGCCTGCATGTCTTCGATATGGCCGAAAAGCGGGAGATCGTCCTCACGGACAAGATCAGCGATTTCGGCCTCTCGACCAACCAGGAACAGCTCATCGTGCGCCGGAACAACGACATTTTCACCACCGGAATCGACCGGGCCTTCGCCTCGAAGGCCCCGGGCGAGCATCTGAGCCTCTCCGGACTCGTCTACACCGTCGACCCGCAGAAGGAGTGGAACCAGATCTTCAACGACGCTTGGCGCTGGTACCGCGATTTCTTCTATGACGCCGGCTTCCACGGCCGCGACTGGAAGGCCATGGGCGACAAGTATCGGGCCTATATCCCCGACCTGTCGTCCCGGGCCGAGCTGAACTGGGTCCTGTCCCAAATGGTCGGCGAGCTGTGCGTCTCGCACACCTACATCGGCGGCGGCGATTTCGGCCCCGGCGGCGCACCCGGCTCCCCGGTCTTCACCGGCCTGCTGGGCGCCGATCTGGTCCCCGACGCCGCGACCGGCCTCTACAGGCTGGACACGATCTACGGCCCCACGGACATCAACCTCAACCTGACCGGCCCGCTCGTCCGTCCCGACATCGTGGTCAAGGAAGGCGACTACCTTCTGGCCGTCAACGGCGTCCCGCTCAAGGCCGGCGACGACTACTTCAAGCTCCTCCAGACCACGGCCGGCCGGAAGATCAAGATCACGGTCAACGCCGGGCCGGGAACGGAGGGGGCCAAGACCTACGAGATCGAACCCATCCGCAGCGACAACCAGCTCCGCTACTTCCGCTGGATCCAGAACAATATCAAGGCCATCGAGAAGGCCGGCAACGGCCGGATCGGCTACATGCACATCAACGCCATGGGATCGGGCGGGATCGGCGAGTTCGACAAGTACTGGAGGGCCTACCGCTACAAGGACGGGATCATCATCGACGTGCGGCGGAACTCGGGCGGCTGGACGGAATATTTCCTCATCGACAAGCTCGAGCGGGTCATGACGTCCCAGAACGTCCTGCGGGGCATGGTTCCTTTCCGCTATCCGGGCTCGGCCGGCAACGGAAATTACGTCGTCATCTCCAACGAGAACAACGGCTCGGACGGCGAGGCCTTCGTCGACGACTTCAAGGCCCGCAAGCTGGGGACGGTCGTGGGCGTGCCTTCCTGGGGCGGCCTGGTCGGCATCCTCAACCAGCAGCTGACCATCGACAACGGCACGGTCGAGCAGTCCAACAACGCCTTCTACGGGCGCGACGGCAAATGGATCGTGGAAAACCACGGCGCCGATCCCGACATCCTGGTGGACAACGACCCGGGCTCGGTGATGGCCGGACGCGACCTGCAGCTGGAGAAAGCCATCGAAGTCATGCTGGAAAAAATCAAGAAGAACCCGCCGGCGTTCCCGCCGACGCCGGCCTATCCGAAGAAGTAAGGTCGATTGATCCTGGCGGGGGGACGCCTTCGGGCGCTCCCTCCTTTCGTCGAGTTCCAGCCTCAGGGAGGGCCGCATGACCGACCTCATCCGGAAATTCTCAATCTCCGCCGTGGTCTTCGCCTTCGCCGCGGCATCCTCCGCCCCGCAGGCCGCCGGGCCGGTGACTTTGAAGATCTACCCCGACGCCCTGCACGCCGGCCGCATCACCCCGCTCTTCTACGGGAACTTCATCGAATTGCTCGACGACGTCATCCCCGGGATGTGGGCCGAAATGCTGGGCAACCGCGGATTCGAAGGCGTCGAGCCGACCGCGAACTGGGTCTACCACCAGGGCGCGTTGAACCTCAGCGACCGGGACTGGGACGCGGGCCCGGATTGGACCCTCGATTCGGAGAAACCCTTCAACGCCCTGCGCTCCGCCCGCCTGGCGGCCTCTCCGGCCAAACCGGGCCGGCTGACCCAGGGCGGCTTGGCCGTTAAAAAAGGCCTGACCTACCGATTCTCCGGCTGGTTCCGTTCGGATGCGACGAGATTGAAAACAACGGCAACCCTTAAGGCCCAGCTTCCCGACGGGAGCTGGATGACGTTGGGATCGCTCGATCTTCCGCCGGCCGGATCCGATTGGGCTAAAAAAGAAGGCCGCCTGGTCTCCGCCGGAACAACGGACCGGGCCGTCTTCGATCTGTCCGTTCGTGGGCAGGGCCGTCTCTGGGCCGATAAGCTGTCGCTGATGCCGGGCGACGCCGTTGACGGCTGGCGCAAAGACGTCGTCGAGGCCGTCCGCGAGATGCGGCCGGCCGTCCTGCGCTGGGGCGGCTCGACGGTCGATCCGGGCGGCTACAAATGGAAGGACGGGATCGGCGAGCGCGACCGGCGCCTGCCGTTCCGCAATCCCGTCTGGGGGCGGCTGGATACGATGGACGTCGGGATCGAGGAAATCCTGTCTTTCTGCAGGGCCGTCGGCGCCGAGCCGCTTCTGTGCGTTTCGTTCGGGGACGGACCGGCCAGCGCCCGGGACATGGTCGAATACGTCAACGGCCCGGCTGACAGCCTGTGGGGAAAAAAACGGGCCGCCAACGGGCATCCGGCCGCCTACGGCGTGAAATACTGGCAGGTGGGCAACGAGATCGATGATCCCGGCTATCCCGCCCGCTGCGCCGAGTTCTGCCGCGTGGTCAAGGCCGCCGATCCCCAGGCCCTGATCCTGACGTCTTTTCCGACTCCCGAGCTGGTCGATCAGGTCAAGGATCTGGCCGACATCTACTGCCCTCACTATTACCAGCCCGACCTGCTGGGGATCGACGAAGACATCGCCCGCCTGCAGGCCCTTCTGCGCGACAAGGTCCCCAGCCGCCCGGCCAAATTGGCCGTCACCGAATGGAACATCGACGCCGGGGCCTGGGGCCTGGGCCGCGGCAAGCTCGGCACGCTCAATTGCGCCTTGTTCGAGGCCCGCTTCCTCAACATCCTGCACCGCCGCTCCGACATCATCGCCCTGGCCACCCGCTCCAACCTCTGCAACAGCTTCTGCGGGGGGACGATCCAGACGAACGCGGCCGGCCTGTTCCGCATTCCTGCCTTCTACGTGATGTCGCTCTACGCCGGCCACACCAAGCCCGTCCCGCTGCGGATCAGCGAGCCGCCGGCGGGCGTGGACGTCACGGCCTGCGCGGCCGAAGACCGGAAGACGGCGGCGGTCTTCGCCGTCAATCTGCGCAAGGAGCCGGTCGAGCTGGACATCGACGCCTCTGCCCTGGCCTCGGGCCTGGCCGTCGTTTCCGCCCAATGCCTCGGCGACACGCAGGACCGGCGCCAGCCGGACATCACCAACTTCTGGGATCACCCCGACCGCATCCGGATCAGGCCGGCCGCGGTGACCGGACGGACGGTCCGGCTGCCGGCCTTATCGCTGACGGTCGTGGATCTGGCGGCGCGCTGAAGACCGGGCGGCGCCTCGGCTCGGTGTAAACGCTCCGCTTCACGGGAAGACGATGGGATTTCGTCTCTCCAGCCGTCCTTGACATCGGACGGGCCGGGATTTAATCTTGTTGACTGCGCGAGCCGAGGGATCGACGGAAACGGGGATCGCCGGGAAGGGCATCCGGTTTCCGAGTCGGGGGCCCGGCCGCGCCGAAGGTCCTCGGGCAAATCCAGAGACGATATCGGACAGGGGGTGCATGATGCGATCATTCATCGGAGTGTCAACGTTGGCCGTGGTCCTCGCGGCCGGCGCAGGCCGCGCTCCGGCGGCCCCCCAGGCGGCGCCGGCGACCCGCAGTTCCTTCGAATTGCTGAGCGGATCGCTGGCTTCGGTCGCCGAGCGCGTCGGTCCGTCGGTCGTGCAGGTGTTCACCACCGGCTACGGCATCGGGAGCGGCGCCGTCACGATGACCAAGCAGCAGGGCACCGCGTCCGGAATCATTTTGAGCCCGGACGGGTACATCATCACGAACGCTCATGTGGTGAACCACGCGGAGCGGATCCGGGTCCTGCTCGCCGATCGGGTCGTGGGAAGGGAAACCAAACGGGTCATGCTGAAGCCGCGGGCCGCGAAGATCGAGGCCAAGCTGGTCGGCATCGACACGGCGACCGACCTGGCCCTGCTGAAGATCGACTCGGCGGGCTTGCCCGGCCTCGCCCTGTCCGACTCCAACGCCGTCCGGCAGGGGCAGCTCGTGCTGGCGTTCGGCTCCCCGCTCGGCCTGGGCAACACGGTCACGATGGGCGTCGTCAGCGCGGTGGCCCGGCAGCTCCGCGAGGACGATGCGGTGGTTTACATCCAGACCGACGCGCCGATCAACCCGGGCAACAGCGGCGGGCCGCTGGTCAACGCGGCCGGCGAGGTCATCGGCATCAACGCGATGATCCTCTCCCAGTCGGGCGGCAGCGAGGGCGTCGGCCTGGCCATCCCCAGCAACACGGTGCGCGACATCGTCGGCCAGCTCCGGGCCAACGGCCGGGTGCGGCGAGGCGTCATCGGCATCCAGGCCCAATCCGTCACATCCGTCATGGCCGCCGCGCTCAGCCTCCCGCAAACGTGGGGCGTGATCGTCACGGACATGGCCGAGGACGGGCCGGCGGCCACGGCCGGATTGCGGATCGGAGACGTCATCGTGTCCATCGACGGCAAGGACGTGGAGAATGTACGCCAATTCGGCATCAACCTCTATCGCCACGCGATCGAGGCGACGGTCGCCATCGAGATCCTGCGGGGGGCCGACCGGCTGGCCCTCACGGTGCCGGTCTCGGAGCGGCCGGATGATCCGGCGCGCCTGATCGAATTCTCCGACCCGCAGAAAAACCTCGTGCCGCAGCTCGATCTGCTGGGCGTCGACCTCACCGACGAGCTGGCGGCGGCGTTCGGTCCGGCCCGTCTGAAGGAAGGTGTGCTGGTGGTCGCCATGTCCGCCGAGGCGGCCCCCCCCGGAGACCGATTCCAGCCCGGCGACATCATCCACTCGGTCAACCACACGTCCGTCGGATCCCTCGCGGAGCTGCGCGCTGCGGTCGCGAACTTTAAAGACGGCGATCCGGTTGTGATCCAGATCGAGCGCCAGGGCCGGCTGACGCTGGTCAGCTTCGAGATCGACTGACGTCCCTCGCGGGGGACGGATCAACCCTCGGTCCGGCCGGCGGCGCCGCGGGAATCGGCAAGGCCGCGGGCGGCGCCCGGGATCTGATTCAAGGCCGCGTTTCAGGAGATTCGATCGTCACGGACGTCCCTCCCTGTCCCCGGATCTCGAGCGTCCCGCCGATCTGTTCGACCAGCATCCGGACGATCGGCCAGCCGAGCGATCCGGACCGACGGGAATCGAAATCGGGCGGAAGCCCCACGCCGTCGTCCCTGACTTCCAGGTGCAGACGGTCCCCTCCGATGCGCTCCAGGCGGACGGCGATCTCGCCCCGCCGGCCCTGGGGAAAGGCGTGCTCCAGGGCGTTCATCACCAGTTCGTTGACGATCAGACCGAGGGGGATGGCCGTCGTGACGTCGAGCTCGACGGGGAGGAGCTCCGGACGGAAGGAGATCCGGCCGGCATCGGCCTGGTGCGTATGAAAAAGGTGGACGACCAAGCTCTCGATGTAATCGGCGAAATCGATCCGCGACAGGTCGGTCGATCGGTACAGCTTCTCGTGGACCAGGGCGATCGAGCGGATCCGGTTCTGGCTCTCGCGGAACATGTTCAGGACGGCCGGATCCGCGATCAGCCGGGCCTGATGGTTGAGCAGGCTGCTGATCACCTGCATGTTGTTGCGGACGCGGTGGTGGACCTCCTTGATGAGGACGTCCTTTTCCCGGAGGGACGCGCGCAACGCCTCCTCGGCCTCATGCCGGGCCGAGATGTCGCGGGAGCTGAAGACGGCGCCGGCATAGCGCATCCCGGCGTCGTAATAGATCATGGCTTGGGATTCGACCCAGACGTAGCGGCCGTCGGCGCGCCGGAAACGGTATTCCATCCGGATCGACGATTCCCGTTCGCGGCCGGCCTGTTCGATCAACTGAATGAGCCGCGGGTAATCCTCCGGATGGATGAACTCGGCCGGGGTCTTTCCCAGCAGCTCGGTGAACGGATAACCCAGGACGCGCTCGACCGAGGGGCTGACGAAGACGGCCCGGTGATCGGGGCCGAGCTGGGTGATGATGTCGATCATGTTGTCCATAAGGAATCGCAGCCGCTGCTCGCGCTTCTCCAGGTCGTCCTGGACTTTCTTGCGCTCGCTGTTGAGGATGGCCAGGGCCGTCTGGTCGGCGATCTCGGCGGCGAAGCGGACCTCGTCGGGCAGCCATGTCCGGGCCGGTCCGACATGCTCGAAACAGACGATGCCCTGCATCCGGCCCGGGGCCCGGATGGGCGCGCCGAGGAGCGAGGCGACGTCCAGGGGACGGAGATAGCCGTCGCAAAGCTCGGCCGTCCGCGGATCGGCGCAGGCGTCATGGGCATTCACGGCCCGGTCCGATTGGATGGCCTGGAAGAAGACCGGATATTTCGCGGCTTCGAAAACGAGCCCGCCCGAATGGCGCTCCTTGGACAGCTCGAAGAGATCGAGACAGGAGATCCCCCCCTCCTCGGAGCTGCCCAGCCAGATGCTGGCCCGTTCCACCCGCAGGGCCCGCGCCGAGGCCTCGACGACGGCCGCCGCGGCGGCCGTCAGATCGCCGGAGGAGACCGCCGGATGGGAGGCCAGCCGGACGATGGCCTGTTTCTGGCGCTCGATGCGTTCGAAAAAGGCGGCCCGGGCCTCTTGGTCGGCTTTGATCTCGGAAATGTCGCGCAAGACGATCAACCGTCCGTGGATTTCGCCGGGCCGGCCGGGAAGAGGCGAGACACGCACGTCGATCCAGCGATTGAACTCCGGCCGGCGGACCACGCGCTCTCCGGCTTCGGCCAGCAGGCCGGAGGCCAGGACGGCGAAATCGGGCCAGGGACGGAGAAAATCAAGCAGGGGACGGCCGGCGGCGACGGAGGAAACCCCCAGCATCCGCCGGGCGGCCGGATTGAGCTCCAGGACGCGGTTCTCGGCGTCCAGGACGATGATGCCGTCGCTGATGCCTTCGATCAGGGTGCCGTGGGCGATGGGGACGATATCCAGCAGCTTGTATCGGAAAAGGCTGGTGCCGACCAACAGGCCGCCGAAGCAGAAACCGATGGGCGTGAAATCGAAGCCGGCCGGGCCGAGATTCAGCATGTAGACGGCGTTGCCGACCCAGGGGACGAGGGCCCCGGCGATGAGCCAGCCGGCCTGGCGGCGGTAGAGAGTGTGGAAACGCAAGGCGTCGATGATCAGCAGGACCGTCCCGACCATGATCAATAAATACGAATAGATGAAGTGGACCCAGATGGCCGGGCCGTGCCCGTAGATGAGGGCGCTGCCCGGCTTGTTCGAGGAGGGCAGGATGGAAGACCAGATGAGTCCGTGCCGTTCGTTGGTGAGGGCCAGAAAAAAGATCACGACAGGCAGGAGCCAGAGCAGAGCCTGGTTGAGGGGCCGCATCTTCCGCAGGCGTTGTCCATGGTCCAGGGCGAAAAAGAGCCACAGGGGGGCGATGCTGGCGATGGACAGATACATGAACTTGGCGATAAGGATTTTCGACGCCGCGGCGGCCGAGAAGGCTTCGGCCGCGGCCGTGGCCGCCCACCAGGCCACGGACATCATCAACAGGACGAAATACAGCCCCCCCGCGCACTTGCGGCGGCGCCATCCCCAAGCGGCCTGGCCCAGGGAAATCAAGGCCGCCGCGATCATGACGACACCATAGGGATTGATCGGCCAGGACGGCATGTTCAGGCTCGCTTCAAAACGCGGACGTCCGGGGATTCCGCGGAGAATATAACAAAAAAGGGTCGGAAAGTCACAGCCCCGGCGGGTGGGCCGCTCAGATCTCCTCGAAACGGGCCGTGAAGTGGCGCAGGAAGCGCGGCTCGTCGACGATCCTCAAACCCCGGACCTTGTCTTTCTTCGCGGCGATGGCGCCCAGGGCCGCGGCCACGTAGCCGAGGTGGGAGGCGGTGTAAACGCGCCGGGGGATGGCCAGCCGGACCATCTCCAGCTTGGGGAAAATCGGTTTCCCCGTCCGGGGGTCCTTCGAGCCGAACATGACGCCGCCGATCTCGACGGACCGCACTCCGGCCTCCCGATAGAGGGCCACCGTCAGGGCCCAGGCGGGAAAATGCTCCCGGGGAATGGCGGGAAGCATCCGGTCGGCCAGGAGATAGACGGCGTGTCCGCCGACCGGCTTGAAATAGGGAACGCCCGCCCGGTCCAGGAGGGAGCCGAGATAGGCCGCCTGGCCGGTGCGATAAGCCAGGTAGTCCTCATCGACGACTTCGCTCAATCCCTGGGCCATGGCCTCCAGGTCCCGGCCGGCCAGCCCGCCGTACGTCGGAAACCCTTCCCCGATGATCAGAATATTTTTCAAGGTCCTGGCCAGCTCGGCGTCGTTGAGGGCGATGAAGCCCCCGATGTTGACCAGGGCGTCCTTTTTGGCGCTCATGGTGGCCCCGTCGGCATGGGAGAACATCTCCCGGGCGATGGCGGCCACGGATTTCCCGGCGTACCCTTTCTCCCGCTGCCGGATGAAGTAGGCGTTCTCGGCGAACCGGCAGGCGTCGAAGAAGAAGGGAATGCGGGCCCGGCGGCAGACGGCGCTGACCCGGCGGATGTTCTCCATCGACACGGGCTGGCCGCCGCCGCTGTTGTTGGTGACGGTCAGCATGACCAGGGGGATGCGGGCCCGTCCCTTGCGGGCGATGAACCTCTCCAGCCTGGCGACGTCCATGTTTCCCTTGAAGGGATCATCGGAAGCCGGATCGTAGGCCTCGTCGATGACCAGGTCGACGGCCGTCGCCCCGCGCACCTCGACGTTGGCCCGGGTGGTGTCGAAATGGATGTTGCTGGGGACGAAATCGCCCTTCTTGACCAGCCCCTCGAAGAGGATGCGCTCGGCGGCCCGCCCCTGGTGCACCGGAATGACCTGGGCGAAGCCGAAACGGTCCCGGACGGCGTTCTCGAAGCGGAAGAAGCTCCGTGCGCCGGCATAGGATTCATCGCCGCGCATGATCCCGGCCCACTGCAAATCGCTCATGGCCGAAGTGCCCGAGTCGGTCAGAAGGTCTATGAAAATCTTCTCCGCCGGAATGCCGAACACGTTGAACCCGGCCGTCTTCAGGGCGCGCTGGCGGTCCGGCCGGGAAGGCCGGCGGATCATCTCCACGGCTTTGATGCGGAACGGTTCGACGGGGGGCATGATGTCTCGCATGAAGGACTCCCTGGATGAGGTTAAAAAGAGACGAGGGTCTTGAATTCCCGGTAACGGGCGGCCACCTCGGCGGGTTTCAAGGTTTTATAGCGGTCGATCCCGAAACCCTCGATGGTGAAGGAGGCCATGACGCTGCCGTAGACGGCGGCCCGGCGGATGTCCCGCCTGCTGAAGCTTCCGGCCCGATCCAAGTAGCCGAGGAAGCCGCCGGCGAAGCTGTCGCCCGCCCCGGTCGGGTCGATGACCGCCTCGGTGGGCCGGGCGGGCAGGCCGAAGATCAGGTCCGGCCCGAAGACGAGCGCGCCGTGCTCGCCCTTTTTGACGATGACCAGGCGCGGCCCCATGGCCAGGATCATCTTCCCGGCCTTGATCAGATTGCGCTCGTCCGTCAGCATCCGGATTTCCTCGTCGTTGCCGAAATAGATGTCGACCCGGCGCAGGATCCGCATCAGGGCCTCGGGCTTGCTCTGGATCCACAGCCCGATCGTGTCCATGGCCGTCAAGCGGGGTTTCTCCACCTGCCGGAGGACGCTGTCCTGGAGGTCCGGATCGATGTTGGCCAGGAAAAGGATGTCGGCGTTCCTGTAGGACGGCGGGATTTCCGGACGGAAGCTTTCGAAGACGTTGAGATCGGTCCGGACGGTCTCGCGCTGGTTGGGATCGTAGCCGTAGCGGCCCTGCCAATGGAAGGTCTTGCCTCCGGGCACGATCTTCAGGCCTTTGAGGTCGACATGCCTCTTCTTGAGGAAGGCGATGACGTCCGCCGGAAAATCCTCGCCGACGACGGCGACGATGCCGGGCCGGGTGAAGAAGCCGGCGGCCAGCGAGCAATACGTGCACGATCCGCCGATGATTTTCTCCTTGCGCTCCCAGGGCGTTTCGATGGTGTCGAAGGCCAGTGATCCGACGATGACGAGGCTCATGCGGGCTTCATTTCACGTACCGGCCGATGATCAGATCGAGCCGCCGGCGCACGGCCGGGGCGATCAGCCGGGGATCGGTGACGATGGCCCCGGCCAGGGCCCGGCGGCAGCCGCAAGAGGCTTCGCCGCGGGGAGGCAGGGCGGACAGGGCCTTCTTGATGACCGCCTTGGCGTTGGCGATGTTGAGCCGGAGATTCTCCAGGATCATCTCCACGGAAACGCCCTCCTCCTCCTCGTGCCAGCAGTCGTAGTCGGTGGCCAGATTCATGGTCGCGTAGCAGATCTCGGCTTCGCGGAAGAGCTTGGCCTCGGTCGCCCCGGTCATCCCGATGACCGATCCCCCCCAGCCCCGGTGCATGAGCGACTCGGCCTTGGTCGAGAAGGCCGGGCCGTCCATACAGACATAGGTCCCTCCCAGGTGGGCTCCTACGCCCAGCCCCACGGCGGCCTCATAAAGGGATTTGGACAACGGACCGCAGACGGGCTCGGCCAGGGCGACATGGGCGGCGATCCCCTCGCCGAAAAACGTGGATCGCCGGTGGGTCTTGTCGATGAACTGATCGGCGAAGACAAAATCGCGCGGACGGATCTCCGCCCGCAACGAACCGACCGAGTTGACGGAGATGAGCCGTTCGACGCCCAGCATCTTGAAGCCATAGACATTGGCCCGGTAGTTGATGTCGGAGGGCAGGAGGAGATGCCCGCGGCTGTGGCGGCTGAGGAAGGCCACGGCCCGGCCTTCCAGATCGCCGACGATATAAGCGTCGGACGGATCGCCCAGAGGCGTCTTGAGCTTGACCTCTTTGATGTTCCGGATCCCCTCGATCTCATAGAGCCCCGTCCCGCCGAGAATCCCGATCTCGGCCCGGGGCGGTTTGGGCTTGGTCTTGGGACGTACGGTTTTCTTCGCCGGCATGATTCCTCCTCGGACGGGAAACGTTAATATACCGAAAAATGCCCGTTCTGCCAACCGTCCCCGGCCGGGGACCTCCTGTCGAGGGTCGGGACGATCCCGGCCGTTCTTTGATTTTTCCCCCCAAAAACGCTATCCTACTGAAGCTCCACGGACTTAAGTCCGTTGGATCCATCCTTTGCAGGACGTGGAGCGCACTCAGGAAGACGTTCACGCGTCTTCCTGAGTGCGGACGAAACGCCGCCTGCCCCCGGAGCGGGACATTCGCCGTTCCTCCGCGGACTCACGTCCGCGGAACCAGGCGAAGGGGATCGGATTCACGAGGATTCAGGATATGAAATACGCTTATTTCGACGCTTCCTCCGGCCTGAGCGGGGACATGGTCCTGGGGGCCCTGCTCGACCTTGGAGCGTCACGGCCCCGTTTCAAAAAAATGATCGCGGACCTGGGCCTGCCGGTCCGATTGAAAATCCACGACGTCGAACGGTCGCACCTGCGCGGCCTCAAAGTCGATGTCGCCATCGTCCGGCCGACCGCCCGCGCCCGCCGCTGGGCCGACATCGAGCGCTTCATCAGGAAAGCCCCGCTGGTCCCGGCCGTCAAGGCGCGCGGCCTTCTCGTCTTCAAGAATCTTTTCGAGGCCGAAGCCAGGGTCCACGGTGAGCCGTTCGACCGCGTCCACCTGCACGAGGCCGGCGCCGACGACGCCCTGGTTGATGTGCTCGGCTGCGCCTGGCTGATTGAAGAGCTCGGCATCGGCGAAATCTATTGTTCTCCTCTCAACGTCGGGTCGGGCTGGGTCAAGACCGCGCATGGCGTCCTTCACGTCCCGCCTCCCGCAGTTGCGGAGCTCCTGAGAGGCGCGCCCGTCTATTCCGCCCATGCCCAAGCCGAGCTGGTCACGCCGACCGGCGCGGCCGTCGTCAAGGCCCTGGCCGTGAAATTCCTGGAACTTCCCGAGCTGACCTACCGCCGGATCGGCTGCGGCGCCGGCGGGCGCGACATCCCCGGACTGCCCAACATCCTGCGCGTTTTTTACGGCGAGCGGGCCGCCCTGTCGCCCGGCAGGCGTGTCTTTCTGGTCGAAGCGACGATCGACGATGCCAACCCGCAGGTGCTCGGCGCCTTCCTCGACCGGGCCCTGGAGCTGGGCGCTCTGGACGCCTCCCTGGCCCCCCTGGTCATGAAAAAAAACCGCCTGGCCACGAAGCTCACCATCCTGGCCGAGGCGGCCCGCCTGGACCGCCTGATCACGGCCGTGTTCGAGGAGACGAGCTCGATCGGCCTCCGATATTTTCCGGTCGAGCGGAGGGCCTTGGAGCGGTCGGTCGAAACGGTCAAGGTCCTGGGCCAACCCGTGCGGATCAAGACCGCTTCGCTCGGGGACCGGATCCTCAACGCCCAGCCCGAATACGAGGATGCCCTGGCCGTGGCCCGCAAAAAGGGCCTGCCCTTGAAGGACGTCCTGCGCCGGGCCTCGGCCGCGCATCTGAACAAGGATTGAACCGATCATGTCCGAACCGAAACCAAAGCGGAGCATGGACTTGGCCAAGATGGAGCGCGGGGTCCGCCTGATCCTGGAAGGGGCGGGCGAAAACCCCGACCGCGAAGGACTCAAGCGGACGCCGGCCCGGGTGGCCCGCATGTACCAAGAGATCCTGGGCGGCCTGCACGAGGATCCCCATGTCCACCTCCGCACCGTGCACAAGGAAAAACACGACGAAATGGTCCTGGTCAAGAACATTCCCCTCTACTCCATGTGCGAGCACCACATGCTGCCGTTCGCCGGAGTGGCCCATATCGCCTACATTCCCAAGCACGGGCGGATCGTCGGCCTGTCCAAGCTGGCCCGGGTCGTCGAAGGGCTGTCCCGCCGCCTGCAGGTGCAGGAGCGCCTGACCAAGCAGACGGCCGACCTGATCATGGAGCACCTCGACCCGCTGGGCGTCATGGTCGTCATCGAGGCCGAGCACATGTGCATGTCCATGCGCGGGGCCAAGAAGCCGAAATCCATCACCGTCACGTCGGCCGTCCGGGGGATCTTCCGCACGAATCCCACGACCAGGGCCGAGGCCATCACACTCATCCGAGGAGGACTGACCGGTGGCAAAGAAGTCTGATCCGACCTTCTACGTCACGACCCCGATCTATTACGTCAACGACGTGCCCCATATCGGGCACGCCTACACGACGATCATCGCCGACGCCCTGGCCCGCTACAACAAGATGGCCGGCCGCCGGGTCTTTTTCCTGACCGGCACGGACGAGCACGGGCAGAAGATCGAGAAGGCCGCGGCCGAAAAGGGGATGACGCCGCTCCAGCTGGCCGATTCCGTCGTCACCCGGGCCCAGAACCTCTGGAAAGCGCTGGATATAAGCCCCGATTTCTTCATCCGCACGACGATGGAGATCCATGAGAAGGGCGTTCAGAAGCTGTTCAAGAGCCTCCTGGACAAGGGCGACATCTACAAGGGCGAGTACAAGGGCTGGTACTGCGTCTCGGACGAAAATTTTCTGGCCGAGGACGCACCGTTCGACAAGGACGGAAGCAAAGTCTGCCCCGACTGCGGCAAGAAGGCCGTCGTCGTGTCCGAGGAAACCTACTTTTTCCGCCTGTCCGCCTATCAGCGGAAGCTGCTCGACCATTACGAGGCCCATCCCCAGTTCGTCCGGCCGGCGAGCCGTTTGAACGAAGTGGTCAGCTTCGTCCGCGGCGGCCTGCGCGACCTGAGCATCACCCGGACAACGGTCAAATGGGGGGTGCCCGTCCCGGGCGATCCGGCCCACACGATCTACGTCTGGTTCGACGCCCTGCACAACTACCTCACGGGGATCGGCTGGGACTGGGACATGGAACGGTTCGAGAGGTTCTGGCCGGCCGATCTGCACCTGATCGGCAAGGACATCCTGCGTTTCCACGCCGTCTTCTGGCCGGCCTTCCTGATGGCCTCGGGATTCCCCCTGCCCGCCTGCGTCTACGGCCACGGCTGGTGGCTCAAGGACGAGGCCAAGATGTCCAAGTCCAAAGGCAACGTCCTCGATCCCTACGTCATCATCGACGCCCTGGGGCCCGATCCCCTGCGCTATTTCCTCCTCCGCGAGATCCCCATCGGCCTGGACGGGAATTTTTCCCACGAGGGCTTCATCCATCGCGTCAACTCCGACCTGGCCAACGATTTCGGCAATCTCGTCCATCGGACGCTGACGATGGTCCAGCAGTATTTCGGCGGCGTGCTCGGCGAAATGGAAGACGAAGGGGCGGACGACCGGGCCCTCCGAGAAATGTTCGGGCGGGTCAAGGCCGCGGTCCTGGAGCACTATGAATCCTACACCCTGAACAAGGCCCTGGAAGAGCTCTGGACGTTCATCGGCGCGGCCAATAAATATCTCGCCGACAATGTGCCCTGGAAGCTGGCCAAGGAGCCGGACAAGCGCAAGCGCTTGGCCCGGGTTCTCGGACAGGCGGCCGCGGCCATCCGCGGGGCCGGCCACCTTGTCGCCCCGGTCATGCCGGGCTCGGCCGAAAAGATATGGGATCTGCTGGGCGAGGCGGCCTCGCCGTTCGACGTTCCGTTCGCCGCTTTCCGATTCGAGGATTCGACGCCGGGGCGGACGATGAAGGCGCCCGTGCCGCTTTTCCCCCGGGTGGATTTGAAGGAATTCCTGGCCGAAGAGGCCCGGCACGCGCCGCAGCCGAAGGCGGCGCCCAAGGAGGAGACCATGGACATCATCACCTATGAAGAATTCAAGAGGCTCGATCTGCGCGTGGCCCTGGTGCTGAAGGCTGAGCGCGTCGAAGGCGCGACCAAGCTGCTCAAGCTGCAGATCGACCTGGGGACGGAACAGCGCCAGATCGTGGCCGGTGTGGCCGAGACCTATACGCCGGAGGAATTGGTGGGGAAGAAGTTCACGGTCATCGTCAACCTCAAGCCGGCCATCATCCGCGGCGTCGAGTCGCAGGGCATGCTCCTGGCCGGGCTCAAGGACGGCAAGGCCGTCATCCCCTTCTTCGAACGCGACATCGCCCCCGGCAGCATCGTGCAGTAAGAGCGCTTCCGCTCCCGGTGCGCCGGAGGAGCTTCCCCTATCTTTGGCGTTGCTATTTTCCGCTTTTCCGGCCATAGTGTAAGCATCACGGGCGGACAAGGATCGCCTGCAGCAGGCCGATCAATCCCGGTGACGAAGGGAGTGCGTTCATGTCCAACCCGACGGCAAATCCCTCCATGAAGTGGAAGATCCTCATCATCGACGATTCCCCCAGCAGCCTTCAATTGCTGGCCGAAATCCTCCTCCGGCAGGGATACGAGGTCCATTCCTTCTCCAGCGGAAAGGAGGCTCTGCGGGAGGCGGAGGATCTTCATCCCGATCTGATACTGCTCGACGTCATCATGCCGGAAATGGACGGATTCGAGGTTTGCCGGGCGCTCAAGAAAAAGGAAGCCCTGCTGGACGTCCCGGTCATCTTCCTCAGCGCCCTCAACGAGGCCAAGGACATCATCAAGGGGTTCACGGTCGGAGGCGTCGATTACGTGATCAAGCCCTTCCAGGTCAAGGAGGTCAAGGCCCGGGTCGAAGCCCATATCAAGATCCGCAGCCTTCAACTCGAGCTCGAATCGCAGAACCGCCGCCTTGAGAACCTGGTCCAGGAAAAAGTCCGCGAGCTGACCGCGTCCCAGATGTCCACGATTTTCGCCTTGGCCAAGCTGGCCGAATCCCGGGACGACGAGACGGGCCGTCACCTGGAAAGGACCCAGATCTATTGCCGCCGCCTGGCCGCCGCATTGAAGGCGGCCGCTTCCTTCGGGGAGCTGATCGATGACGCGTTCATCGAGACCATTTTCCACACCAGCCCCCTGCATGACATCGGCAAAATCGGCATTCCGGACAAGATCGTCCTCAAGCCGGGAAAGCTCACGGCCGAGGAATTCGAGATCATGAAGACGCACACCCTGATCGGCGCCCAAACCCTGGAGGCCGTCCGGGCGGTCCATCCCGGGAATGATTTCCTGGGCATGAGCATCGCCGTCGCCCGCTGCCATCACGAACGCTGGGACGGCAGCGGCTACCCTCTCGGCCTGTTCCGCGAGAGCATCCCCCTCCCCGCCCGCATCGTGGCCGTCGCCGACGTCTATGAAATCCTGCGTTCCAAGCGGCCTTACAAGGCGGGGATCGATCACGAGGAAAGCGTCCGCATCATCGGCCAGGGCAGCGGAATCCAGTTCGATCCGTATGTGGTCAAGGCCTTTCTGGACCTGGAGAACGAATTTCGCCTCCTCCGGATCGAAACGGAGACCTAAAAAGAGAGGGAAGATCTACTTTTTCAGCAGGATGTCCTCGAAAAATTTCAGGGCCGCCTCGTCGCCCGTCTGGCCCAGCCAGAAAATGGCCTTTTTCCGGACAGAGGAGCTGCCGTTGGTCTTGGCGATGTCGATGAGCAGGGGGACGGACTTGTCCTTGGGCAGCTGGCTGATGGCAAAGACCGCCTGGTCCTTGAGCCCGGCCGCGTCGTCCTTGGCTTCGACGATGTCCTTGAGGGCCTTCACGCTCTCGGCCGAGGCTTTCTGGCCCAGCCAGAAAACGGCGCTCTTGCGGATTTCCGGGTCCGCGTCACTCCTGGCGATGGCGATCAGTTCGGCCGTCGCTTCCGGGGTTTTGCTCAATTGGATGGCGAAGACGATCTGCTTCTTGAGGGCCGCCGATTTTTCGCGGCCATAGATCTCCTTGAGATCGGCCAGGCTGCGGGCGTCGCCGAAATTCCCCAGCCAGAAGACGGCCGATTCGCGGACCTTCACGGCGTCCGGGCCCAGCGCGATTTTTTTAAGGAAGGCATAGCCGCGGGGCCCGGAGTGGCAGGAAGCCAGGAAGAGCAGCGTCGTTTTCAGGTGCTCGGCCTCGGTCTTGGCGAACATCGATTCCACGAGGGCCAGACTTTCGTCATTGGAAGCGGTCCCCAGCCAGAAGACCGGGACGTCGGCGAATTCGTAGGTCTGTTCGGGATCGAGGACCGAAGCGTCCAGCGGGACGCCCAGTTTGGCCCCGTCCCAGAGAAGAAGCAGTCCGGCGGGACTGGGGTTCTTGTCGGTATCGTCCGTATTGATGCCGTCCCCGTCCTTTTCATTTTTCGAGCGGATGCTGATCTTGGCGCCCTTGATCTTGACGTCATAGCTCTCCACGATGCGGCCGTCGCCGCGGTAACGGATCCGGTGCCGGCTCTCGAACATATAGGCCGTGAAGTGGTTCGCTCCCTTGGCCTGGGCCCGGGCCTCGTCCAGCCGTGCCGGCAGCGCCGCCGAGGAGATTCCGGCGGTCTTGACCGGGCCCTTGAGGAACGATGGCGCCTGGGCCGCCGCGGGACCGGCGAATAATCCCAGAATCAGGACCGCTCCCGCGGTCCCGCCGATCCAGTGTCCGGCTTTCATGGTCAGGCTCACTTCTCGAGCAATTCGCGGAGGAACTTGATCGCCTCGTCGCTCTTGGATTGGCCCAGCCAGAAGACGATCTGCTTCTTGACCTCGAAGTCCTTCTCGGCGCGGGCCATCTCGATCAACACGGGGACGGCTTTCTCGCCGCGGTTCTGGGAAATGGCGAAAACGATCTGTTTTTTGATCTTGGGGTCGTCCGTTTTCTTGTAGATGTCCAGGAGCACGGGAGCGGTGTCCTCGCCGTGGGACTGGCCCAGCCAGAAAATGGCCCGCTCGCGGGCTTTCTCGTCCTTGTCCGAACGGGCGATCTCCAAAAGCTTGGCCTTGGCCTTCGGATTGTTGCTTTGGGCGAAGCCCATGATCAGGGTTTCCTTGATCCGGGTGTCCTGGACGCCGGCGTAGATGTCGAAAAGGGCCGCCTGGCCGGCTTCGTCTTTTTTCTGCCCCAGCCAGAAAACAGCCTGCAGCCGGATCTTGGGCGAAGGGTCCTTGACGGCCAGTTCGGCCAGAAGCGGGACGACCTTGGGATCGTTGCTCTGGCTGAGGACGAAGAGGGCCTGGTTGCGGACCTCGTCGGATTTCTCGCCTCGGACCATCTTTTCAAGGATGGGCATGGCCTTCTCCTTATCCATGCCCATCAGGGCGTTGAGGGCGACCAGCTTGATCTCCTCGTCGGGATCGAGCTTCTTGTGGGATTCGATGCCGCCCTCCACGCCGCCCTGGACGCCACCCTCGACGCCGCCCCCGACTCCGCCGTAAATCCCGCCTTCAATGCCGCCTTTGACGGCGCCGTTGATGTATTTGCGGTAATCGTCGAGCCCGTTCTTGACCAGGTCGTTGGCGATCTGAATCTGGAGAATCCTGGCGTCCTTGACCCATTGGCTGGATCCGAATTGTTCGAGCAGGTGATTGAGCTTGACCATGGCCTCCTGCCGGGTCTGCAGCTTCTGCTGCATGTCGTCCAGCGAGGCGGCCATCTTGTCCATGCTGTAACCCAGCCAGTACAGGGATTCAGCCATGTAGCCGCTTTTGTCGTAGGCCTTCTCCACCCTCTCGAAGGCCTCGATGGCTCGTTCCCAATCCTTCTGATAGACGGCCTTCTTGGCCGCGTCGTAGAGTTCCTTGGCCTTGGCTTGGTCCTGGGCCGTCGCCGCCCCGGCCAGGGCCAGGACGAGAATGAGGACCCCGCCGATGAGTTTCTTGTGCATGGTCATGCCTCCTTAAATTGTTTTCAGGATTTGCATCCGGAAGAGGATGCCGCGGTCTTTGATCAGGCCCCGGACCTGCGCCGTGGTGGCGCCGCCGGGGCTTTTGGCGTTGATGATTTCCTTGAGGACCAGGTCGAGGTCGTCGAGGAGGTCGGTCGCGGCCGGGTCATGGCCGTTGAGGGCCCGGCGCAGGAGGAGATTCTGGAGCATCAGCCCGCGCAGGAGCCGTTCGTCCACGGACACGACGGCGCCGGGCTTGCCGCTGCCGACGGAATTGGCGAAGTCGAGGAGCACCGGCCGGAGGTCCTCGAAATGCGTCGCCAAGACCGGTTGGAACGAGGCCGCCGGAAGCGCGGCCGGCGAACCTCCCGGGACGGCCGACTTGGCCGAAACGGGCGCCGGACCGGTCCCGGTCTTCAGACCGAAACGGCCGATCAGAATGCCGCCGATCAGCACGAGCATGATCCCCGCCCCGGCCAGGCCCCAACGCAAGCCGGGCGCGAAAACCGGGCGTCTCCGGGCGGCGCCGCGCATCCCGGCCCGGACCAGCCGCCAGGAACGCTCGGAATCCAGCCGCGGGACGGCCGCCGATCCCCGCTCCGAGACCAGAGCCAGGACACGCCGGGTCTCCTCCCGGTCGGCGGCGCAGGCCGCGCAGTCTCGAAGATGGGCCTCGAGAAGGATCCGGTCTTTCCCGTCGAGCTCGCCGTAATGGTCGAGAACGACGGCTCGGCGCGCATCTTTACAGTTCATAGCCGTCCTCCATGGCGAAACGCCGCAGTCTTTTCTTCAGGGTGTCCACGGCCCGGAAAAGGTGCTTCTTGACGCTTCCTTCCGTGGTCCCCACCGATTGGGCGATTTCGCGGGTCGTGTAGCCCAGGTCGTGGCGCAGGGTGAAGATCATCCGCTGGCGGGGCGAAAGCCGGTCCATGGCCTGGTCGATCCGCAAGCGGACCTCGCGATTGCGGGCGACCCGTTCAGGATCGTCCTCGGGAGCCCGCGCGGCAAGCGTGTTCATGGCCTCGCCCTCCAAAGGGTCGGCGCTCCGCCTCCTGCCCCGGCGCAGCGCGTCGATGCTGCAGTTGATCCCGATCCGGTTGATCCAGAGCGCGAAACCCGACGTTTTGGCCTCGTCATAGGTGTCGAGCGCGTTGAAAGCCCGGATGAACGTCTCCTGGAGGACGTCCTCGGCGTCGGACTGGTTGCGCAGGTACCGGAAAGCCAGGCCGAACACCCGGCCGCTGTGGGCTTCGAAGAGGGCCCGAAAGGCGGCTTCATCACCCTCCCGGGCGGTCTGAATCAGCGTATTTTCGTCCATGACACCTTATTCATACATCCATACGCCTGAAAAGACATTTCGGATGACAGAAATTTTCGATCGGAGAGAGCGTTGGGCCCGGGGGTCTCGTCCGCGATTTCAAATGGCGGCGAGGATGCGGCCCCAGGGGATGGCGCCGGGGCGAAGAAGCCGCGGGGCGCCGGCGGTCAGGTCCACGATCGTCGAAGGCTCGCCGCCCGGCGTTCGGCCGCCGTCGACGATGAGATCGATCCGGCCGTCGAACAGACGGCGGACCTCGCCGCCATCGTCCACTTCACCCTCCCCCGAGAGATTGGCGCTTGTCGCCGTGATCGGGAATCCCGTCAAACGCAAAAGATCGCGCAGCCAGGCCACGGCCGGGACGCGCAAGGCGATCGTGCCGCCGGGCCCGAGCAATTCCGCCGGAAAGACCGGTGCGGCGTTCAGAACGAGGGTCAGCGGACCGGGCCAGAACGTCCGGGCCAGGATCTCCAGGAGGGGCGGCAGGTCCCGGGCCGCGTGACGGGCCTGAGCCGGATCGGCCACGACGATGGACAGGGGCTTGCCCGGGTCCCGCTGTTTGAGTGAATAAATCTTCTCGACGGCCGCGGCCGAAAACGCGTCGGCGCCCAATCCGTAAAACGTGTCCGTTGGGTAAGCCATGACCCCGCCGGAGCGGAGGACGGCGGCGATTTCATCGAGAATGCGCGGCTCGGGAGGGCCGCCGGTCAGGCTTACGATTTTTGATTGAAGGGCCATGTCCAATTCCCAAACTTACTGTATGGAAGCTTCCATCTCATGTCAAACCGGACTCCTCATGTTTCCCCTTCCCGTTCGCTCCCTGAGCCCTTCTTTACATTATCCCCTCTCCGATCTACACTAGCGCTATGGAGAAAAGAGGACAATTGACCTTTTTTCGCCACAGCCCGGACCGGCCGTCCCTCCCTTTCAAGGGAAGTGGATTGGCATGGAGATTGCATGGATTTCAGCCGTAGGAGGCCATCATGAAAAAGAAGATATTCGCCTTGGTTGCCTTTTTTATCGTCGGCACAGTCCTTCCGGCCGCCGCCGACTCGATCACCGTCCGTTTGAGCTTCGATATGCCCACCATGAAGAGCGATTTCTGGACGACCGACTTCGCCAACATGAGCTACAACAGGACCGATTTCCAGGCTGCCGCGTTCGGCCTCGATTACGAAATCTTCCTGACCCGTGAATTGAGCCTGATGTTCTCCTTCGACACATTCACCAAGAGCAGGGCGGGAAACTACAAGAATTACGTCGGCTATCACCTCGATAACGGCGATTTCGCCTTCCCCAACTCATTCCAGGGCGATTACACGCCCTCCCACCTCCTGCGCTACACCATCACCCCTCTCCAGGCCTCGATCAAAATCACGCCCTTGGGACGCCGGGTCAAGGTCATCCCTTATTTCGGCGGCGGCGTTGGGCTGTACATTTACAGCCTGCGCATGATCGGCGATCTCGTCGATTTCAGCAACCCCTACGTCTATTCCGAAGCCGGCTACCCGGACGTCAACGTCTTCCCCATCTCCAGCGTCGACGCCATGGAGGGTGGGGGCTTGGGCCGAGTCGCCTTCGGCTACCAGGTTTTCGGAGGGCTCCAGGTCCCGTTCTACAACCGCCTGACCCTGGATGGGGAAATTAAATACAGCTCGGCCAAATCCAGAATGAACAATTTCACGGGCTTCGAGCCGCTCGATCTGGGCAATCTCCAGCTGTCGCTGGGGATCACGTACTGGTTCTAAGCCCGCCCTGAGCGGGCCGCCAGGTTGCGGCCCTATTTCTTGACGACGGGTGCTTTGTCGGACTTGACGAAAGGGAGCCTCAGACTCCCCCAGTCCCATTCCGCCTCCAGCTCCCCTTCGAGGCGGACGGAAACAGGCGGATTTTCCAGGGCTTGGAAGACATCCTTCCCGATCTCCCAAAAATCCAGGAGCAGGGGCACGGAGAATCCGATTTCGCCCCGTTCGGGGATCGGGGCCAATCCGGTCAGCGTTCCCTCGGCGATGGGCTTTTCGCCGACAAATACTTTGTAGGTCAATTTCCTGGGCCGCAGCTCGAACCCGTTGGGATTGCGCAGGACGCCCTTGTAGGTGATGTCGGCGCCGCCCATGGTCAGGTCCCGGGCCTCGAAGCCCTCGCTGCCGGCATCGAAGCCCTTGAAAACGGGAAAATCACCGCTGAAGGCGATGGGGATCTTTTTCTCCCGCTTCCGCTCGTCCTGGAAAGTCATCCCGCCCACGAGATGACAGTCCACGCGGTCCTTGCCCGCCGCCTCGGCCACCGAGGCATAGAGATAGTCGTACGTGAATTTGACCGGCAGGGCGATCGCCGTCCCGCCCTTGGCCGGGACGGCGATCGGCGCGTCCAATTCCGTCTCCAGCTTGATGTACTCGGTCTGGCCGACGACCAGGCGGTAGTCATAGCGGGACAGCGACTCCACGGCGCCGGTGTTGTTCCGGATATCCAGGACGAAGACCAGGGTGACCCCCTGGAGGGTCGGTGCAGAGGCGTATCGTTCACGGAGAGAGATTTCAAGATCGGCCTTTTGGCCCGCGGCGGCCGCAGCAGCGGAAAGCAGGAGCAACAGGGCGGACTGTAGGCAGCGTTTGCGCATCGGAATCATCCTTGCCAAAATACCAGTTTACACGAACCGGCCGGGCGGGACAAGGCGGCGAATTCATGTATAATAACCTAGCGCCCATGACGAAAATCGACCCCGCGTTCCCCGACCGAAAGCTGTTCGTGCGGCTGTTCAAGGGACATGTCTACGCGGTGGGCGGCTTCGTCCGCGACCGCCTGCGAAAAAAACCGTCCGAGGAAGTCGACCTCCTCGTTACCGGCCGGCGCTTCGCCGACCTCATCGAGGCGCTTTCCCCCCACGGCAAGATCGATGTGGTCGGCCGCAGCTTCGGCATTGTCAAATTCACGCGCCAGGGACGGACCTTCGACGTCGCCCTGCCCCGCGCCGACCGGGCCGAGGGGAGAGGGACCCGCAAACACCGGGACATCATCGTCAAGGCCGATCCCGATCTTCCCCTGGCCGAGGACCTGCGGCGCCGCGATTTCCGCTGCAACAGCATGGCCCTCCGCCTGTCCGACGGGGTCCTTTTCGACCCCTTTGACGGGCGCCGGGACATCCGGGAAAAGATCCTGAGGATGACCGATCCGGCGGCCTTCCCCGAGGACCCCCTGCGCGTTCTGAGGGCGGCCCGCTTCGCCGCGGTCCTCGGCTTCAGACTCGATCCGCCGATCTATGCGGCGTCCCGCACGATCGGCCTGTCCGGCCTGAGCGTCGAGCGGGTCAACGAGGAGCTGTTCAAGATCCTTCTCAAAGCCGACAAGCCCTCCGTCGGACTGGAAGAGCTTTTCCGGCTGGGCGCCCTGCGGGCCCTCTTTCCCGAGCTTTACGCCCTGACTCTGGTCATCCAGGACTCGATCTTCCACCCGGAGCAGGATGACTTCGGCCACCACACGGTCTGGCAGCACACGAAGCTGACCGTCGACCAGGCCCGGCGTCTGGCGGCGATCCGCGGGCTCGAGCCGCCCCGCGCCCTGGCCCTTCTCCTGGCCGCCCTCTACCATGACTCCGGCAAGGCCGAGACGACCGCCTGGGAGCATAAAAAGGGCCGCATGGTCATCACCAGCGCCGGCCACGACATGGCCAGCGAAAAGATCGCCAGGGCCGCGTTCCAGCGGTCCAGGATCTTTTCCTGGAACGGCGCCGAAGTGCGGAAGACCGCCCTCATGCTCATCCGCACCCATCATCGGCCCGGCGAATTGTGGGCCCACCGCGCCGAGGTGACGCGCAAGGCCTTCAACCGGCTGGCCGCCGATTCCGACGGCGAGATCGAGCTGTGCGCCTATCTCGACACGGCCGACCGCGCCGGCCGGGGAGGCCGCCCGGTCCGCGGTCTGGACCGCCAGTCCCGCTGGCTTCTCGACACCTTCCGCCGCTTGGACGTCAGCAAGGCCACCATCCGGCCCCTGCTCCTGGGCCGCGACCTGATCGCCCTGGGCGCCTCGCCCGGCCCGGCCCTGGGGAGAATCCTCAAGGAGATCTACCGCCGCCAGCTCGACAACGAGTTCCGGACGAAAAACCAAGGACTGCGCCTGGCCCGGTCGCTGATGGGAGAATCGTCATGAAATCGGTCCTGGTCACGGGAGGCGCCGGGTACATCGGCTCGCACACCGTCAAGGAGCTCCTCCGCAAGGGATGGTCCGTCGTCGTTTTCGACAACCTCTCCAACGGACGCCGCGAATTCACCGCCGGGGCGGAGCTCGTCGTCGGAGACCTCCGCGACCCGCAGTCGGTGCGGTCCGTCCTGGCCGGCCGTCCCTTCGCCGCCGTCCTCCACTTCGCCTCGCTCATCCAGGTCGGAGAGTCGTACGCCGACCCGCGAAAGTATTACGAGCATAACCTGACGACCAGCCTGAATCTCCTGGGAGCCATGCTGGACGCGGGCGTCAAAGCCTTCATCTTCTCCTCCACGGCCGCCGTCTACGGCGTTCCCGAAACCATCCCTATTCCCGAGGACCATCCCCTGCGGCCGTTCAATCCCTACGGGCAGACCAAGGCCGTCGTGGAGACCATGCTGCGGGATTACGACCGGGCCTGCGGCCTGCGCTTCGTCTCGCTCCGCTATTTCAACGCCTCCGGCGCCGATCCCGACGGGGATCTCGGCGAATGCCATGACCCCGAGACCCACCTCATCCCCAACGCGCTGCTGGCCGCCCTCGGCCGGAAACCGGCCCTGGACGTCTTCGGCACGGATTTTCCGACCCCCGACGGAACGGCCGTCCGGGACTACATTCACGTCAGCGACCTGGCCTCGGCCCACGTCCTGGCCCTCGACTATCTCCTGTCGGGAGGGACCAGCCAGGCCGTCAACCTGGGAACAAACCGCGGGTATTCGGTCCGCGAAGTCCTGGCCCGGGCCGAAGCCGTGACCGGCCTGCGGGTGCCCCGCGCCGACAAGCCGCGCCGCGAGGGCGACGTCCCTGTCCTGCTGGCCTCCTCGGACAAGGCCGAGAAGCTTCTGGGCTGGACGCGGCGCTCTTCGGATCTGGACACGATCCTGGCCACGGCCTGGGCCTGGCACCGCAAACACCTCTGAAAAAACGGCATCCTGTGTTAAACTGGGCGTCCATGCGCCATGCCCGACAATCCGTTTCCATCGCCTGTCTGGCCGCTTCTATCCTGATCGCGGCAGGTTGCTCACGGGCGCCCAAGCCGGGCGATGTTCCGGCCGGGAAACCGGCCGCAACGCCGGCCATCGCCGCCGCCTCCGCCCCGCCTTCTTCCGCGCCGCCCCAACCGGCCTCATCCGGCGCGCCCGACAAGACCGTCATCCCCGACGAGGTCCGTCGGTCGTCCTCCTCAGGGGCCGCCGTCGAAGAGGCCGTCAGGGACAAGGCCGCGGCCGCGCTCGAGGAGGCCCTCAACGACTACCAGGAGGCGAAGCGGTCCCGCGAGCGCGACGATCTCGACGGCGCCCTGCGGGCCCTGGACGAGGCCTATGGGATTCTCTTGAAAATTTCCCTCCCGCCGGGGTCCCCTTATCAGCGGGAGAAGAACGATCTGCGGCTGCTCATCGCCCAGCGCATCCAGGAAATCTACGCCTCGCGCCGCCGGCCCGTGCCCGACAACCACAAATCCATCCCTCTGGTCGAGAACAAATGGGTCCAGCGGGAGATCGACTCCTTCCGCGGGCCCGAACGGACCTTCTTCGAGGAGGCTTATCGCCGCTCGGGTTTCTACCGCGCCTGGATCGTGGAACAGCTGCGGGCGGCCGGATTGCCCGAGGACCTGTCCTGGCTGCCGATCATCGAAAGCTGGTTCATGCCCCGGGCCATGTCCTATGCCCGGGCCCTGGGGATGTGGCAGTTCATCGGTTCGACCGGCGCCTTCTACGGCCTGGCCCGCGACCGCTTCATCGACGAGCGCATGGACCCCTTCAAATCGACCAAGGCGGCGATCCGCTACCTGTCCGACCTGCACGGCATGTTCGGCGAATGGACGACCGCCCTGGCCGCCTACAACTGCGGCGAGGGATACGTCCAGCGCATCATCGCCACCCAGCACATCGATTACCTGGACAATTTCTGGGACCTCTTCGAACGCCTGCCTTTCCAAACCGCCCGCTACGTGCCCCGCTTCATCGCCACGATCCTTATCATCGGTGATCCGCAGAAATACGGATTCCAGCTCTCCGAGCCTTATCCCCCCCTGGCCTTCGATACGGCGACGGTGTCCCAGCCCGTCAAGCTGGCCGCCCTCTCCGCCGCCCTCGGCCGAGACGCCGCCGAGCTGTCCTATCTCAACCCCGAGCTGCGCTTCGAATCGACGCCGGACCGCCCCTACGCCCTGCGGATCCCCGCTGGATACGCCGACAAGGTCCAGTCGGCCCTGGCCGCGGCGCCCCGCTACCTGGCCCCGGCCGAGCAGACCCTGGCTTGGCACATCGTCCAGAGCGGCGAAACCCTGACCCGGATCGCCGCCCGCTACGGAACGACCGTTGCGATCCTTTTGAAGCTGAACGGAATACGTGAAGGGGCGATCCGGGCCGGACAGAGGCTCAAGGTGCCCGTTCACGGCTGAGGCCCGCAGTCCCGGTTCGGAAACTCCCCGCCTTGACAGCGCGGGACGCTGTCTGTAGAATGAACTCTCGCTCTAAGGGTTCAAAGGCTTTGGGGGGAGCGGATGGTTTTAACTTCATGCCGCGGCGGTCATTCGCCTTCGCAGGCAGCCTCCCGCCCCTCTCCGCAATCACCTCCTTCGGACGATTCCGCTTCCGGGCGGGATATTTTCGCGCCGATCAGGCTTCCCTGATCGGGACCGGCAAAGGATAACGATGCAATCCATATGCCTCCAATTTCCCCTGGTCGCGCTGGACGGGCGGACTCTGATCCCGTCCGGCACTTTTATCCGCGCGTCCTTCCTCCGGGAATTTCTTAAAAACCGGCTCCGGCCGAGCTCCCGGCGATGCCTTCTCTTCGGACATCGGCGCATCAAGTCCGACCTGCGGGATTTCTGCCGCGAAAAGCCCTATGACGCCGTGTTCTTTTCCTCGTCCTGGACCCGGGAGGTCTTCGGGATACTCGCTGACTGCCGCATGCAGCCCGAATTTTTCGAGTACCTGGACCATTTCGAGAAATCCGATTTCTACACCTATCGCCACAGCCTGATCGTGTACGCGCTGTCCGTCCAGATCGCCCGTCTCGTGGAAGGCGCGGCCGGGGCCCGCCTGATGAGCACCGTGGGCCCGACCCATGATTTCGGAAAAATCTGCGTGCCGCGCTCCACCCTGGTCAAATCGACGCCCCTCACGGCGACCGAACGGGCCCACATGGAATATCACGCCATCGCCGGATATCTGCTCCTCGCCTACGGCCAGGGGCACGATGGGGGCGTGGCCCCCTGCGTGGCCAGGGACCACCACGAGCGCCGGGATGGATCGGGATACCCCTCGAGGAGAAAACGCTTCGGCCGCGAAGTCGAGATCGTGGCCATCGCCGACGTCTACGACGCCCTGATTTCGCCCCGGCCCTATCGCCGCCATTCGTTCGACAACCGGACGGCCCTCGAGGAATTGACGGCCATGGGCCAGGCCGGGAAGATCGGGATCGGCTTCGTCCGGGCTCTGATCGCCCTGAACCGGCGCACCCCGGCGGAGCACCTCACCTGCGGCCTGTCCATGGAAAAACGCGGTCGCCCGCCGGCCGGGAACTGCCACGGAATCCTGGCGTCCTGAGGCCGGCCCCGGCGATCCAAAAAAAATCCTGGATCCCCCTGGGGATCCAGGATGGGGAATGTCCGATCCGGCGAAGGGATCAGCCCTTCTTGACGCCTTTATCCTTGTCCTTCTTCTTCTTTTCCCTCTTCTTGAACTCGGAACCGACGAGCTCCAGAATGGCCATCTCGGCCCCGTCGCCCAGCCGCGGTCCCAGCTTGACCACCCTCGTGTATCCGCCCGGCCGCTCGGTGAAGCGGGGGGCGATGACGTCGAACAGCCGGACGGCCGTCGACTCCTTGTAGAGCACGGCCAGCGCCTGGCGGCGGGCCTGCAGGGTGCCCTTCTTGCCCAAGGTGATGAGCTTTTCGGCCAGCGGCCGGGCCTCCTTGGCCTTGGCCGTGGTCGTCCTGATCCGCTCCTTGTCGAACAGCGACGTCACCAGGTTGCGCAGGAGCGCCTCCCTGTGGGCCGTCGTCCGGCGCAGCTTCCTTCCTTTGACGAGGTGCCTCATTCGTCCGACTCCTTCTTGATCTCTTCCCGCATCTCGCCCTTGATCCGCTCGAGCAGCTTGGGATGGAGGTCGATGTTGAGCCCGAGGCCGAGGTTGGCCAGGGTTTCCTTGATTTCGGACAGCGACTTGCGCCCGAAGTTCTTGGTCTTGAGCAGCTCTTCCTCCGTCTTCTGGACGAGCTCATAGATTTTCTCGAGGCCGGCCGAGCGCAGGCAGTTGTTGGACCGCACGCTCAGCTCGAGGTGCTCGATGGGCTTGGACAGGATGTCCATCTGGCTCATGTAGGGGATCTCGCGCTTGGCCGCGGCGGGCTCCTTCTCCAGCGGCTCGTCGACCACGTTGAGGAAGATGACCATATGGTCGCGGAGGATCTTGGCCGCCTGGGCCAGGGCCTCGATGGGGGCCACGGCGCCGGTCGTCCAGATCTCCAGGGTCAGGTTCTCGTAGTCGATCCGCTTGCCCACCCGGGCCGGCTCGACCCGGTAGTTGACCTTCTTGATCGGCGAGTGCGAGGAATCGAGGGGAATGTAGTCGATGCTCAGGGTCTCGTCGAAGTTCTGGTCGGCCGGGATGTAGCCGCGGTTGTTCTTGACGATCATCTCCGCGTCCAGCTTCCCGTCGCGGTCCAGGGAGGCGATGGGGATCGTCGTGTCCAGGATCTCGACGTCGGCGTCGTGGACGATCTCGGCCGCCGTGACCGTGGCCGGGCCGGCCATCTTGAGGGTCATGGTTTTGGGCTCGGTCCCGGCCAGCTTGAGGGGAATGCTCTTCAGGTTGAGCAGAATGTCCGTGACGTCCTCGACGACCCCGGGGATCGTGGAAAACTCGTGCAGGACCCCCTCGATGCGGACGGCGGAGATGGCCGCGCCGGGGATCGAGGACAGCAGGATGCGCCGCAGGGCGTTGCCCACGGTGACCCCGAACCCTCGTTCGAAGGGCTGGGCCGTGAACTTGCCGTAGGTCGCGGTCAGGCTCTCATAATCGCATTCAAGATACTTCGGCCGTTGGAAGCTCATTTCGGTCATGGTTTCTCCTTGGGGGGTCCCCCGGTTAATTCAAATCCCTCACTTGGAGTACAGCTCGACGACCATGTGCTCTTCGACGGGCAGGGTGACGTCGACGCGCGTCGGCAGGCCGGCGACCCGGACCTTCAGGTTGGGCCGGTCCGTTTCGAGCCAGCTGGGAATGGTCTTGGTGGCATGGGCCTCGGCCACGGCCTTGATGTCTTCGGACTTGGCCGAACGGGGCCGGAAACCGATGACGTCCCCGGTCTTGACCAGGAACGACGGCACGCTGACCCGGCGGTCGTTGACCAGGACATGACCGTGGTTGACCAGCTGCCGGGAGTGGGCCCGGGACAAGGCGTAGCCGCAGACGAAGAGGATGTTGTCCAGGCGCCGCTCCAGCATCTGCAGGAGGGTCTCGCCGGTGATCCCCTTCTGGCGCTCGGCCCGCTCGAAGAAGAGATGGAACTGCTTCTCGGACATGCCGTAGTAGCGCTTCATCTTCTGCTTCTCGCGCAGCTGCAGCCCGTAGCCGAGGATGCGGCGGCGGCTCCGGCCGTGCTGGCCCGGGGCGTAGGCCCGGCGCTCGACCGGGCACTTATCGGTCAGGCACTTGTGGCCCTTGAGGAAGAGCTTGGTTTTTTCCACCCGGCAGAGCCGGCAAATGGGTTCGCTGTATCGTGACATCGTTCACTCCTTAGACGCGCCGGCGCCGGCAGACCCGGCAGCCGTTGTGGGGGATGGGGGTCACGTCCTTGATGGACTTGATCTCCAGGCCGCCGGACTGGAGGGAACGGATGGCCGACTCGCGGCCCGCGCCGGGGCCGGTGATGCGGACATCCACGTAACGGACGCCGAATTCGCGGGCCTTGACCGCCGCTTCCTTCCCGGCCAGCTGGGCGGCGAAGGGCGTGCCCTTGCGGGCGCCCTTGAAGCCGACCGTGCCGGCGCTCGTCCAGCAGACCGAGGCTCCGACGCCGTCGGTGATGGTGATGATCGTGTTGTTGAACGAGGATTGGATGTGGGCCACGCCGTAGCCGATATCCTTGCGGACCTTTTTTTTCTTGGTTTTTGTTTTGGGCTTGGGTGCCATCGATCGCTCCTTCGGGGATTACTTGGCCGCGGCCTTCAACTTCTTGATGGAATGCCCGCGGGGGCCCTTGCGCGTCCGCGCATTGGTTTTGGTCCGCTGGCCGCGGACCGGGAGTTTCCGCTTGTGGCGCATGCCGCGGTAGCAGCCGATGTCGATCAGCCGCTTGATGTTCATGCTGACCTCCTTGCGGAGGTCGCCCTCGATCTTTTCCCGCTTCTCGATGATCTGGCGGATCTTGTTGACCTCGTCTTCGGTCAGGGCCTTGACTTTCTTGTTCTTGTCGATCTTGGCCTCTTCGAGAAGCTTGATCGACTTGGACCGGCCGATCCCGTAAATGTAGGTCAGGCCGATCTCGATCCGCTTGTCCGGGGGAAGGGTGATGCCTGCGATGCGTGCCATGGTCTCCTCGCCTTATCCTTGCCTCTGTTTGTGCCGGGGATTGGAGCAGATCACGGTGACGATGCCTTTCCGTCGGATGATCTTGCAATTCCGGCAGATTTTCTTGACCGATGCGCGTACTTTCATGGAAACCGTCCTTATTTGAATCGATACGTGATTCGTCCCTTGGTCAGGTCGTACGGCGAAATCTCGACCAGGACCTTGTCCCCGGGAAGAATGCGGATGAAGTGCTTTCTCATTTTACCCGAAATGTGGGCCAGGATGCGGTGCTTGTTGGCCAGCTCGACCCGGAACATGGCGTTGGGCAGAGTCTCCAGCACCGTCCCCTCGGCTTCGAAAACGTCTTCTTTAGGCATGCGGCTGCTCCTTCCCCAGCGGGGACTCGGCCCGCGCCCCGGCCCGGCTCAGGATCACCGCGCCGCTTTCGGTCAGGGCCACGGTTTCCTCGTAATGGGCGGCCAGGCTGCGGTCCTTCGTGACCGCCGTCCAACCGTCGTCCAGGATGTCCACGTCCCAATCCCCGGCGGCGATCATCGGCTCGATGGCCAGGACCAGGCCCCGGCGGATTTTCGGACCCCGCCCGGGGAAGCCGAAGTTGGGGACCTGGGGTTCCTCGTGCAGGGCGTGGCCGATGCCGTGACCGACGAAGGACCGGATCACCGAGAACCCCTGGGCCTCCACGTAGGCCTGGACGGCGTGGGAGATGTCCGAGACCCGCCGGCCCTCGGCCATCTGCTCGACGCCCTTGTGGAAGGACGCTTCGGCCGCCGCGATCAGACGGGCGGCCAAGGGCGACACGTCGCCCACGGCGTAGCTCCGCGCCGCGTCGCCGTAGAAGCCGTCGTAAAGGACTCCGAAATCCAGGCTGACGAGGTCGCCCGGCCGCAGGGCCCGGGCCGAGGGGATGCCGTGGATGATCTCCTCGTTGATCGAGATGCAGACCGAGGCCGGATAGCCGCGGTAGCCCTTGAAGGCCGGCTTGGCCCCCAGCTCGCGGGTGCGGCGCTCGGCGTAAGCGTTCAAGTCGGCCGTCCGCACGCCCGGCTTGATCAGCGGACGGAGCTCGTCCAGGATCAGGGCCACGATGCGGGCGCTTTCGCCCATGGCCTTGATCTCGGCGTCCGTCTTGTAAATGATCATCGCCCCTTCCGTTCTCCCGCCCTGCGCTCCGCGTCCAGGACGACCGAGGCCCGGCGGAAGACGTCTTCCGGACGGCCTTCGCCGTCGATCGTCCGGTACGTCGACCGGCCCTTGTAATAGCCGGCCACGGGCGCCGTGGATTCCTTGTAGACGCGGAGGCGTTCGCGGACGACCGCTTCGGAATCGTCCAGCCGCTGTTGCAGCGGGCCGCCGCACTCCTCGCAGGCGCCGATCTGGTCCGTCGCCCGGCCGGCGACGTTGAAGATCGTGGCGCAGGCCCCGCAGACTCTCCGGCCGCCGAGCCGGGCGACCACGGTCTCGTCCTTGACTTCGAGAGCCAGGACGACTTCGGGACGACCGCCGTCCAGGCGTTCCAGGGCCTCGGCCTGGGCGATCGTGCGCGGATAACCGTCGAGGATGTACCCTTTCCGGCAGTCCGGTTCGGCGATCCGCTCGCGGACCAGGCCGGTGACGATCTCGTCGCTGACGAGATCGCCCTTGGCCATGATCGCGGCGGCCTGCCGGCCGAGCGGAGTCCCCTCGCGGACCGCTTTCCGCAGAATATCTCCGGTCGAGATGCGGGGAAAGCCGGTCGATCCCTCGAGCTTTTCACCCAATGTGCCCTTGCCGCTGCCGGGCGCGCCGAGAAGAATGATCCTCATCCGCGTCTCCCCTTGACCCGGCCCCGCCGCATGAAGCCGTCATAGTGGCGCATGACCAGCTGGGCCTCGATCTGCTGCATGGTGTCCATGGCCACGCCGACCACGATCAGGATCGACGTGCCGCCGAAGTACAAATCGGGCGCTATGCCCGTGGTCAGCCATTTGGGCAAGGCTTGGTCCAGGAAGTTCCCGATCCAGGGGATGTATTGAACCTTGAAGCCCGTCGACATGATCTCCGGCAGGATGGCCAGCATGGCCAGGTAGATGGCCCCGACCAGGGTGATGCGGGAGAGGATGTCGTCGATGGCGTCCGATGTGTTCTTGCCCGGCCGGATGCCCGGGATGAACCCGCCGTACTTGCGCAGGTTGTCGGCCACGTCGGTCGGGTTGAAGATGATGGAGACGTAGAAGTAGGTGAAGAAGATGATGGCCCCGACGTAGACCAGGTTGTAGAGGGGCCGGCCGGGCCCGAATTGTTGGGCGACGGCCTGCAGGGCGGGCACCTTGATCATCTGGGCGATGGTCGCCGGGATGGTGATGATCGAGGCGGCGAAGATGATGGGGATGACGCCGCCGGTGTTGACCCGCAGGGGCAGGTGGGTGCTTTGGCCGCCGTAGACCTTGCGGCCGACGATGCGCTTGGCGTAGGACACCGGGATGCGCCGCTGGCCCCGCTCGACGAAGACGATGAAAGCGATGACGACCAGGATCAGCGCGGCCACGATGATGAGCTTGATGGGATCCCAAGCTCCCGTCTTGAGCCCGCCGATCATGCCGCTCAGGCCGGCCGGGAAGCGGGCGACGATGCCGGCGAAGATGATCAGGGAGATGCCGTTGCCGATGCCCCGCTCGGAGATCTGTTCGCCCAGCCACATGACGAAAACCGTCCCCGTGGTCAGGGTCAGGACGGTCAGCAGCTGGAAGGGCAGTCCCGGGCTGGGCACGATGGGCGCCCCGCCGGGGCTTTTGATGCCCTGGAGGAACAGGGCGATGCCCCAGGCCTGGATGATGCAGATGCCCAGGGTGCCGTAGCGGGTGTATTGCGTGATCTTCTTGCGGCCGAGCTCGCCTTCCTTGGACAGCCTCTCCAGGTACGGCCAGACGACCGTCAGCAGCTGCAGGATGATCGAGGAGCTGATGTAGGGCATGATGCCCAGGGCGAAGATCGTCATCTTCGACATGTAGCGGCCCGAGAACAGGTCGATGAAGCCGAGGATGGTCCCTTTTTGGGCCTGCCAGAACTCGGCCAAAGCGGCCGAGCTGATCCCGGGGTTGGGGATCTGCCCGCCGGCCCGGTAGACGGCCAGGAGGGCCAGGGTGAAGATGACCCGTTTGCGCAGCTCGGGGATCGAGAAGATGTTGCGGACGCTGTCCAGCATGCTCATGGCTGGACCTCGAGGACCACGGCTTTCCCGCCGGCGGCCTCGATCTTGGCCTTGGCCGAGGCCGAGAACTTATGGGCGTGGACGGTCTTGGCCGCGGCGATCTCGCCCCGCCCGAGGATCTTGACCAGGGTCCGGACGTTCTTGATCACACCGGCTTCGGCCAAGTCCTGGGGCCGGATCTCGGCGGCGGCCAGCTTGGCCAGCCGCTCCAGGTTGACCTCGGCGTATTCGATCCGGAAGACGTTGGTGAAGCCGCGCTTGGGAATGCGCCGGACGAGGGGCATCTGGCCGCCCTCGAAGCCGCGCTTGTGGGTGAAGCCGGCGCCCTGCAGCTGCCCCTTGGATCCGCGGCCGGACGTCTTCTGGAGTCCGGAACCGGGGCCCCGGCCGACGCGTTTGCGGTCCTTGGTCGAACCTTTGGCGGGTTTGAGCGTGCTCAGGTTCATGAGTTCTCCACGACCTCCACTTCCACGAGATGAGGGATCTTCCGGACCATGCCCTGAATATCGGGCGTATTCGGCCGGAGGACCACGGCGTTGGGCTTGCGCAGGCCGAGCCCCCAAGCCACGCGGCGCTGGGCCTGGGGATAGCCGATGAGACTGCGCACCAGCTTGATTTTGAGTTGGGTGGTGTTCTTGGCGCTCATTGCCAGACCGTTCCTTTGGCCTTGCCCCGGTCCCTGGAGACGGCGTCGGGGTTTTTCAGCCGCTTCAAAGCGTCCATCGTGGCGTGGGCCACGCTGATCGGATTGGAGCTGCGGATGGACTTGGTCAGGATATCCCGGATCCCGGCCAGCTCCATGATGACCCGCACCGCGCCGCCGGCGATGACGCCCGTGCCCTTGGAGGCCGGACGGAGGACGACCAGCCCGGCGTCGGCCTCGCCGCGCACGAAATGGGGCACCGTCGTCTCGGCCAGCTGGACGCGGACGAGATGTTTCTTGGCGTTCTCCACGGCCTTGGCAATGGCCGCCGGCACTTCCCGGGCCTTGCCCTTGCCGATGCCGACCAGCCCGTGCCCGTTGCCGACGGCGACGAGGGCCGAGAAGCTGAGGTTCTTGCCGCCCTTGACGACCTTGGTCACGCGGCGGATGTTGATGACCTGATCCTTGAGCTCGCCGACCTCGTCGACCGGCTCCGGCGCCGGGCCCTTGACTTCGACCTTGTCCTTGGTTTCTTGCTCTTGCACCTTCGCGTCTCCTTGGGGCTTAGAACGTCAGCCCGCCCTTGCGCAGGGCCTCGGCCAGGGCCTTGATGCGGCCGTGATAGGGGTAGAGGCCGCGGTCGAAGACGATCATCCCGATGTTCTTCTCCTTCAGCCTCTGGGCCATGAGCTCGCCGAGCTTCTCGCACCCGGACAGGTTCTTGGCGTTCGGATGGTCGGCCCGGAAGCCCTTCTCCAGGGTCGAGGCGGCGGCCAGGATGGAGCCGTTCTCGTCGTTGACGGCCTGTGTGTAGATGTATCGGTTGCTCTTGAAGACGTGCAGCCTGGGGCGTTCGGCCGTCCCGCGGATGGACTTGCGGATCCGCTGGCGGATGCGCGCTTTCCTCGATTGTTTGATGACCACCTTGTCTTTAAGCACCGGTCACCCCCGCTTTCCGTTCTTTCTTGATGAGTTTCTCGCCGACGTAGCGGACGCCTTTCTGTTTGTAGGGGTCCGGCTTGCGGAACTTCTTGATGTCGTCCGCCACTTTGCCCACCCGCTGCTTGTCGATGCCGCGGACGGTGATCAGGGTCGGCTTCTCCACGACCACCTGCACATCCGCGGGAATGGTGTAGATCACCGGCCGGGAGAAGCCCAGGGACAGCTCCAGCTTGTCTTTCTCCAGCTTGGCCTTGTAGCCGACGCCGACGATCTCCAGCTGCTTCTGGAAGCCCTGGGTGACGCCGAGGACGGCGTTGTTGGCCAGGGCCCGGCACAGCCCGTGGAAGGCCTTCTGCGGCTTGCTGTCGTCCGAGCGCTTCAGGACCAGCTGGTTGCCCTCGGTCCGGGCCGAAATGCCGGCCTGGAGGGGCGTCTGGAGCTTGCCCTTCTTGCCTTCGAACTCGATCCGGTCGGAATGGACGCTGACGGTGACCCCGGCCGGGATGACGATCGGTCGTTTACCTATGCGCGACATGGCCTGTTTCCTTTCTCCGTCCGCCTCACCAGATGTAGCACAGGACTTCGCCACCCACGCCCAGCTCCTCGCACTTCTTGCCCGAGGCGATCCCCCGGGAGGTGGAGATCACGGCCAGGCCGAGCCCGTCGAGGACCTTGGGGACGCGTTCACTCGTGCAGTAGATCCGGCAGCCGGGCCGGCTGACGCGCCGCGATCCGGTGATGACGCTCTGGTTGCCCTCGGTGTACTTGAGGGTCAAGACCAGGGTGCCCTGCTTCTTGTCGTCCAGGACCTTGAAGTTCTTGATATAGCCTTCGTCCTTGAGGATCTTGGCGATCTCGACCTTCAGCTTGGAAGACGGCATCTGCACTTCGCGGCGCTTGATCCCGGCGGCGTTGCGCATCCGGGTGATCATATCCGCAATGGGATCCGTGACGCTCATGTTCCTATCCTTTCCCCGGCCTCACCAGGAGGCCTTGACGATGCCCGGGATCTCGCCCTTGTGGGCCAGCTGGCGGAAGCACAGCCGGCACATGTCGAATTTCCGGTAATACGCCCGGGGCCGGCCGCAGATCCGGCAGCGTTTCCGGGTGCGGACGGCGTACTTGGGTTTCTTCAGGTATTTGGCGTAGGCCGATGTGGTGGACATGATGACCTTCCTTTATTGGGAGTCCCGGAACGGCATGCCCAGCTTCTTGAGCAGGGCGAACGCTTCCTGGTCGGTCCGCGCCGTCGTGACGATGGTGATGTTCATGCCGCGGGGCTTCTCGACCTTGGTGTAATCGATCTCGGGGAAGACGAGCTGATCGCGCAGCCCCAGGGTGTAGTTGCCGCGGCCGTCGAAGGCCTTGGGCGACACGCCGCGGAAGTCGCGGACGCGGGGCAGGACGATGTTGACCAGGCGGTCCATGAACTCGTACATGCGGCGCTGGCGCAGGGTGACGAAACAGGCGATGGCCACGCCCTTCCTCAGCTTAAAGGAGGAGATGGACTTTTTGGCCCGGGAGATGACGGGCGCCTGGCCGGCGATCTGGCTCAGCTCGGCCTTGGCCGCGTCCAGGAGCTTGGCGTTCTGGATGGCCTCGCCCACGCCCACGTTGATGACGATCTTCTCCAGGCGGGGCACGGCGTTGGGATTGGTGATGCCAAACTCTTTCTGCAGCTCGGGCATGACCGCGGTCTTATACTGGTCGTACAGTCGGCTCATGACGGGGTCCTCACTTGGTCTTGTCCAGCCCGTTTTCGCACTTGGGGCAGACCCGGGTCCGGGTGCCGTCCTCGTGGCGCGTGTTGCGGGGGCGGACACCGGTCTGGCATTCTTCGCAGTAGAGCATCAGCCGGGACAGGGGGATGGGGGCTTCCCGGTCCATGATTCCGCCCTGGACGTTCTTGGACCGATCGGGCTTGATGAATTCTTTGACGTAGTTGAGCCGTTCGACGACGGCCTTGCCCGTTCCGGTCTTGATCTGCAGGACCTTGCCGGTCTTGCCCTTGTCCTTGCCCTGGCGGACGATGACGATGTCGTTCTTGCGGATGCCGGAGGCCATCACAGCACCTCCGGAGCGAGGGAGACGATCTTCATGAACTTCTTCTCCCGCAGTTCGCGGCCGACCGGCCCGAAGACGCGGGTGCCGACCGGCTCGTTGGTTTTGTCGATGATGACCGCCGCGTTGTCGTCGAAGCGGATGTAGGACCCGTCCCGGCGGCGGACCTCCTTGCGGGCCCTCACGACGACGGCCCGGATGACCTTGCCCTTGGGGATCTTGCTGTCGGGGTCGGCCTCGCGGACCGAGGCGCTGATGACGTCCCCGATCGAGCAGATCAGCCCCACCCCGCCGCCCTGCGGCGTGATGCAGCGGATCTTGCGGGCCCCGGAGTTGTCCGCGACCTTCAGAATCGTATACTGTTGGATCATGGCTTCAGTTCTCCGATGGCGGGATCGGCAGGCTGGGCCTTGAGGCCGACGACCCCGACGACGCGCCAGCGCTTCAGCTTGCTGATCGGGCGCGTCTCGATGATGCGGACGACGTCGCCCGGCCGGCAGGTGTCGTTTTCGTCGTGGGCCAGGAACGTCCGCCGGCGGCGGACGATCTTCTTATAGAGCGGATGGCGGACCTGCCGCTCCACCTGCACGGTGACCGTCTTCTGCATCTTCTTGGCGATGACCGTGCCGACCTTGGTGGTCTTGCGTATTTGCGCCTTTGGGGTCATGGCGTTCACTTCCTTCAGGCCGAGGCCTTCGTCCGGAGTTCGTGAAGGATCGTCTCGATCCGGGCGACGTCCTTGCGCAGGGTGTTCAGCTTGGCGAAATTCTCCAGCTGTCCGAGCTCGTTCTGGAAGCGGAGCTTGAAGATCTGCTCCTGGATCTCGCCTTTCTTGTGCTCCAGCTCGTCGGGGCCCAGTTCCCGCAGTTCTTTGATTTTCATCGCAGTTCTCGATTCTCCCGGGCGACGAATCGCGTCAGCAGGGGAAGCTTCTGGGCGGCCAGGCGCATGGCCTCGCGGGCCACGTCCTCGGAAACGCCCTCGATTTCATAGATGATCCGCCCGGGCTTGATGACGTCGACCCAGAATTCCGGGTCGCCTTTGCCTTTGCCCATGCGGACCTCGGTGGGCTTCTTGGTCACGGGCTTCCAGGGGAAGCTGCGCAGCCAGAGCTTGCCGCGGCGCTTCATGAACCGGGAGATGGTGATGCGGCCGGCCTCCAGCTGGCGTGCGGTCAGCCAGGCGCACTCGGTGGCCTGCAGGCCGTATTCGCCGAACGAGAGCGTGCTGCCCCGCTGGGCCTGGCCCCGCATCCGGCCCCGGGAGGTCTTTCGGAATTTGACTTTCTTCGGCATCAACATGGTTAGATCTCCTCAACCTCCGCCGTCTGCGACGTCATTTTCGTCTTTTCCACATCGCCCTTGTAAATCCAGACCTTGATGCCGATCTGGCCGTAGGTCGTGAAGGCCTCGGTGAAGCCGTAGTCGATGTCGGCCTTGAGCGTCTGCAGGGGCAGCTGCCCGCGCAGGTACCATTCGGTGCGGGCGATCTCGACGCCGCCCAGGCGGCCGGCGCACATGACCTTGATGCCCTTGGCCCCCTGGCGGAGGGCCGATTCGACGGCCTTGCGCATGGCCCGGCGGTAGGCGATGCGCTTCTCCAGCTGGACGGCGATGCTTTCCGCCACCAGCAGGGAATTGAGCTCGGGCTTCTCGACCTCGCGGATGTCGACGTAGACTTCCTTCTTGGCGATGCCCTCGAGGAAGTGCTTCAGCCCCTCGATCTCCTTGCCGCCGCGGCCGATGATGATGCCCGGCCGGCTGGTCGTGACGATGGCCCGGACCTTCGGCCCGACGCGTTCGATGGCCACTTCGGCGATGCCGGCGTGGAAATACTTTTCCTTGATGGCCCGCTTCATCTTCAGGTCTTCATGGATGAGACGGGCGTATTCCGGCCCGCGGGCGAACCAGCGGGAGCTCCACTGCTTGTTGAATCCCAGCCGGAATCCGTGGGGATGTGTTTTCTGACCCATGGCTTATCTTCCTTTCCGTTCCGCGAGGTAGACGTGGACGTGGCTCGTCCGCTTGAGGATGCGGAAGGCCCGGCCCATGGGCGCCGGCCGGATCCGTTTCCAGGCTGGCCCCTGGTCGACATGGACCTTGGCCACGACCAGGGTGTCGACGTCGATGCCGGGCACCTTGACCTGGGCGTTGGCGATGGCCGAACGGAGGGTCTTCTCGATGACCAGGGCCGGCTTTTTTTTCTGGGCGAAGCGCAGGATGGTCAGGGCCTCGCCGACGAACCGCTCCCGGACCTGGTCGGCGACCAGCCGGGTCTTCTGGGCGGAGACCCGGACGTGCCGGGTCACCGCGTGGGCGACGATGTTGGGAGTGTCCATGTCACTTCCCCACCTTGACCGCTTTGGCCGCCTTGGACGTGTGTCCGCGGAAGGTTCGGGTCGGGGAGAATTCGCCCAGCCGGTGGCCGACCATGTTCTCGGTGACGAAGACCGGGATGAACTTGTGGCCGTTGTGGACGGCGATGGTCATACCCACCATCTCCGGGATGACGGTCGAGCGGCGCGACCAGGTCTTGATGACGGCGCGCTTGGTCGGCTGTTCGGTCTGGAACTGGACTTTCACCTGGAGATGGGAATCGATAAAGGGTCCTTTGCTCAGTGATCGGCCCATGGTTATTTGGTCCTCCGTCTGACGATGAACACCCGGGTCCGCTTGTTGCGCCGGGTTTTATACCCCTTGGTCGGGATGCCTTCCGGGCTGACCGGATGGCGCCCGCCCTTGGACTTGCCTTCGCCGCCGCCGTGGGGGTGGTCGATGGGGTTCATGGCCGTGCCGCGGACGTGCGGCCGCCAGCCGCGCCAGCGGCTCCGCCCGGCTTTGCCGATGCTCACGTTTTGGTGGTCGAGATTGCCCACCTGTCCGATCGTCGCCCGGCAGTCCAAGTGGACCTTGCGGATCTCCGACGAGGGGAGGCGGATCTGGGCGAAGACGCCCTCCTTGGCCAGGATTTGGGCCCCGGCCCCGGCCGTGCGGCAGATCTGCCCGCCGGAGTTCTTGTGCAGCTCGACGTTGTGGACGACCGTGCCCATGGGGATGTTTCGCAGCAGGGTCGCGTTGCCCGGGACGATGTCGACGACCTTGTCCGAGGAGACCAGGACTTGGCCGACCTTGAGGTCCTGGGGGGCCAGGATGTAGCGCCGCTCGCCGTCCCGATACTTGATCAGGGCGATGAAGGAGGACCGGTTGGGGTCGTATTCGAGCGTCTCGACGGTGCCGGGAATGTCCAGTTTGTCCCGCCGGAAATCGATCAGGCGGTACATGCGCTTGTTGCCCCCGCCGCGGTGGCGGGCCGAAAGGTGGCCGCGGTTGTCGCGGCCGCCCGTCCGGGGCAGCGGCTCCAGAAGGGCCTTGTGCGGCTGGCTGGTGGTCAGCTCGTCATAGGTCAGCGTCGTGCGGTGACGCAGGCCCGCGGTTCGTGGTCGGAACGATTTGATGCCCATGTTAGACCGCCTCGAAATATTCGATCATTTTTTCGCCCGCTTTGAGCCGGACGAGGGCCCGTTTCCAGGTCTTGGTGTGGCCGGAGCTGCGGCCGACCTTGCGTTCCTTGCCGATCTTGATCTGGGTGCGGACGCTGTCCACCTTGACTTTGAAAAGGTGCTCGACGGCCTGCTTGATCTCGGTCTTGTTGGCATGCAGGGCCACCTCGAAGCAGACGTCCCGGTTCTGTTCCTTGAGGGCGGTCGACTTCTCGGTGATCACCGGACGGATGATGATCTTGTACGGATCCTTGTTCACTTCAGTTTCTCCACGAGGGACTCGAAGGCCTGCCGGCTGAGGACAAGCCATTTGTGGCTCAGGACGTCGTGGGTGTTGACCGAACGCCAATCGACGGCCTTGACTTTGGGGATGTTCCGCATGGCTGTGAAGAGCCGGACGTTCTCGCGGACGTCGACGATCAGGGCGGAGTCGACGTTCAGCCCCTTGAGGAGCTGGGCGGCTTCCTTGGTCTTGGCCGCGGCCAGGGTCAGATCGCCGACGATGAGGAGGGCCTTGTCGGCCTGCTTGGCGGCCAGGGCGGAGCGCAGGGCGCCGGTCTTGGCCTCCTTGGGCAGGGCGTAGCCGTAGTCCTTCGGCCGGGGGCCGAAGGTCGTGCCGCCTTTCCGCCAGATCGGACTGCGCGTAGCCCCGGCCCGGGCCCGGCCCGTGCCTTTCTGCCGCCACGGCTTGCGGTTGGAGCCGCTGACTTCGGCCCGGGTCTTGGTCGCGGCCGTGCCGCGGCGCTGATTGGCCTGGTAGTTCAGGGCGGCTTCGTAAAGAAGGTGGGCGTTGATCGGGGCGGCGAAAACGCCGTCCGGCAGATCGACCTCGGCGGTGCTGTTTCCGTTCTTATCCAAAACTTGAGCTTTCGGCATGGTCCCCTCGGTTACCCTTTCGTGATGAGGACGTAGCTCCCGTTGGGGCCGGGGACCGCGCCCGCGACCATCAGGAGGTTGTTCTCTTTGTCCGCCTCGAAGACCTTCAGGTTGCGGACCGTGACCCGGTCGCCGCCCATCCGGCCGCCCATGCGCAGGCCCTTGATGACGCGCGAGGGGTAGGAGGAAGCGCCGATCGAGCCGGGGGCCCGGTGGAACATCGAGCCGTGGGCCCCGCCGCCGCCGGCGAAATGGTGCCGCTTGACGACGCCCTGAAATCCCTTGCCCTTGCTCGTGCCGGTCACATGGATCGTCTCGCCGGGCTGGAAGATGTCCACGAAAACCTGGTCGCCTTCCTTGGCCTCGCCGTCATAGGCGAATTCCCGGAGGACCCGCAGGACGGGCGATCCCGACTTGACGAAGTGGCCCTGCTGGGCCTTGGGCGTCCTGCGCGTCGGCCGTTCGGCGACCAGGCCGATCTGCAGGGCGTCGTAGCCGTCCTTGGCCTTGGTCTTTTTCTGGATGACCGTGCACGGCCCGGCCTTGATCACCGTCAGGGGAACGACCCTCCCCTCGGCGTCAAAGGCCTGGGTCATGCCGAGTTTCTTGCCGATCAATCCTGCGACCATGGCTTAAGCCTCCGCGCCGAAGGCCTGGATCTCGACATCGATCCCCGCCGGGAGGTCCAGCTTCTGGAGCTCTTCGATGGTTTCGTTGTTGTACTCGCTGATGTCGATGAGCCGCTTGTGGACGCGCATCTCGAAGTGCTCGCGCGACTTCTTGTCGACATGCGGCGAGCGCAGGACGCAGAAACGGTGGATGCGGGTCGGCAGGGGGATGGGGCCCGAAATGCGGGCGCCCGTCCGCTTGGCCTTGACCACGATGTCCTTGACCGATTGGTCCAGCAAGCGGTGATCGAACGACTTGAGCCGGATTCTGATTTTTTCCATATCCTTGATCCTTGCTTTAATTGGCCTGGGGCCACATACTCGATTCGTGTCCCCGTTTGATCATCGGTCGTTACTCGATGATGTCCGTGACGGTGCCGGCGCCGACCGTCCGCCCGCCTTCGCGGATGGCGAACCGCAGCCCCTTTTCCATGGCCACGTCCGATATCAGGTCGATCTCCATGGCCACGCTGTCTCCCGGCATCACCATCTCCACCCCAGCCGGCAGCTTGGCGTCCCCCGTCACGTCCGTCGTCCGGAAAAAGAACTGCGGCCGGTACCCCGTGAAAAACGGCGTGTGCCGCCCGCCTTCCTCCTTCGTCAACGCGTAGATCGTCCCCTTGAACTTCCGGTGCGGAGTGATCGACCCCGGCTTGGCCAGCACCTGCCCGCGCTCCACGTCCGTCTTCCCGATCCCCCGCAGCAGGCACCCGATGTTGTCCCCGGCCTGGGCCTGGTCCAACAGCTTCCGGAACATCTCCACCCCCGTCACCACCGTCTTGCGCGTCTCGGCGAACCCCACGATCTCCACTTCGTCGCCGACCTTCACCACCCCCCGGTCCACCCGTCCCGTCACCACCGTCCCCCGCCCCGTGATCGTGAACACGTCCTCGATCGACATCAAAAACGGCTTGTCCACTTCCCGCAGCGGCTCCGGTATGAACGTGTCCAGGGCCTTGACCAGCTCCCAGATCGGCTTGGCCCCTTCCCCCGTCGAGTCCTCCAGCGCTTTCGTCGCCGAGCCCCGGATGATCGGCGTCGTGTCCCCGGGAAACTCGTACTTCGACAAAAGCTCCCGCACTTCCAGCTCGACCAGGTCCAGGATCTCCGGATCGTCGACCAGGTCGCACTTGTTCAGAAACACCACGATCGCCGGCACGTTCACCTGTCGCGCCAGCAGGATGTGCTCCCGCGTCTGCGGCATCGGCCCGTCCGCCGCCGACACCACCAGCACCGCACCGTCCATCTGGGCCGCCCCCGAGATCATGTTCTTGATGTAGTCCGCGTGCCCGGGACAGTCGATGTGCGCGTAGTGCCGCAGCTCCGTCTCGTATTCCACATGGCTTAGCGCCACCGTCAGGATCTTCGTCGCGTCCCGGCGAAACATCTTCGCGTCCGCCTTGGCCACTTCGTCGTAGGTCTTGGCCGTCGCCAATCCCTTCGTCGCCAAAACCTTCGTGATCGCGGCCGTCAGCGTCGTCTTCCCGTGGTCGATGTGCCCGATCGTCCCCACGTTCACGTGCGGCTTCGTCCTCTCGAATTTCGCCTTCGCCATGTTGTCCTCCTGTTAGTTCGCTTCGTAGGCGATCCGGCCCTCGATCCGGGCGATGACGGCGTCCTGGACCGCGGGCGGCATGGTTTCGTACTGGGCAAATTCCATGGAAAAGACCCCGCGCCCCTGGGTCAGGGTGCGCAGAATCGTGGCATAGCCGAACATTTCGGCCAGGGGGGCCCGGGCCTTGACGACGCGCGAGCCGCCGCGCATCTCCAGGCCTTCGATCTTGCCCCGCCGGGCGTTCAGGTCGCCGGCGATGTCGCCCAGGTACTCATCGGGGGCGACGACCTCCAGGCTCATGATCGGCTCGAGCAGGGCCGGCTCGGCCTTGGCCGCGACGTCCTTGAAGGCCAGGCTGGCGGCGATCTTGAAGGCCAGGGGCGATGAATCGGTCTCGCTCCAGGACCCTCCGGCCAGGGTGGCCTTGACGTCGGTCACGGGAAAACCGGCCAGGGTGCCGGCGTTGAGCGACTCCCGGACGCCGTCCTCGACCGCGACGGCGAATTCGGCCGGGACCTCGGCGGCCTTGGCCTTGTTGACGAACCGGAACCCCCCGCCCCGCTCCAGCGGCTCGAGCCACAGCTCGACCTTGGCGTATTGGCCCTTCCCGCCGGCCTGACGGGCGTACTCGGCCTGGCCCGAGGCCCCTTTTCGCAGGGTTTCCTTGTAGGCGACCTGGGGACGACCGGTGTTGGCTTGGACGCCGAACTCACGGGACAGGCGGTCCATGACGATCTCCAGATGCAGCTCGCCCATGCCGGAGACGACGATCTGGCCGGTGTTGGGGTCGGCGCCGACCCTCAGGGTGGGGTCTTCCTTGGCCAGCTTGGCCAGGGAAGCGTCCAGCTTGGCGTGCTCGACGCGGCTGCGGGGCTCGACGATCATGTTGATGACCGGCTCGGGGAAGCTGATCGATTCGAGGATGATCGGCCGGTTCTTGGCGCAGAGCGTGTCGCCCGTGGAGAGATTCTCCATCGTCCCCATGGCCATGATGTCCCCGGCGAAGATCTCCTTGACGTCCTTCCTTTTGTTGGAATGCATCTCCAGGAACTTGGGGATGCGCTCCTCCTCGTCTTTGGCCGGGTTGTAGAAGACGGACCCGGCGTGGGCCTTGCCCGAATAGACGCGGAAATAAGCCAGGCCGCCCAGGTAAGGGTCGGTCTGGATCTTGAAAACGAGGGCGGCGAAGGGGTCATCGTCCGAGGCCCGGCGGATCTCGGGCTGACGGGTCTTGGGGTGGATGCCCGCGACGGGCGGGACGTCGACCGGCGAGGGCAGGTAATCGAGGATGGCGTCGAGAAGGGGCTGGACGCCTTTGTTCCGGAAGGAGGCGCCGTAGAGGACGGGGACGACGCGCCCGGCCAGGGTCGCCCGCCGGACGGCCTTCTTGATCTCGGCCTCCGGAATGTCCCGCCCTTCGACGAACATTTCCATGACCGCCTCGTCGGCGTCGGCCAGCTGCTCCAGGAGCAGGGAGCGGCGCTCGCGCGCTTCGGCCGCACGTTCGGCGTCGATCTCTTTGGTCGCGAACTCCGTACCGATCAAATCCGCACCCCAGTCCAATTCCTTCATCCCGACCAGGTCGATAACGCCCCGAAAGGCGTCCTCCCGGCCGATGGGCACCTGGATGGCAAGGGGATGGGCGCCGAGCCGCGTGCGCACTTGCGCCACGGCCCGCTCCGGATCGGCCCCGACGCGGTCCATCTTGTTGATGAACACCAACCGGGGCACCCGGTACTTATCCGCCTGCCGCCAGACCGTTTCGGATTGGGGCTCGACCCCACCCACTCCGCAAAGGAGCACCACCGCTCCGTCCAGGACCCTCAGCGACCTTTCGACCTCGGCCGTGAAGTCAACGTGTCCCGGCGTGTCGATGATGTTGATGCGATGGGCGTTCCAGTAACAGGTGGTGGCGGCAGATGTAATTGTAATGCCACGTTCCTGCTCCTGAGCCATCCAATCCATGACGGCCGTACCCTCGTCGACCTCCCCTATTTTGTAGGTGATGCCGGTGTAGTAGAGGATACGCTCCGTCGTCGTCGTTTTCCCCGCATCGATATGGGCCATGATGCCGATATTTCTGACTTGCTCGATCGAAACCGGTCGCGTCAACTCGTCGCTCCATCGTCGGCCGCACGGCGTCTCCGCTGCGTCGGGAAATCCGCATTTATAAAATCACCACCGATAATGGGCAAAGGCCCGGTTGGCCTCGGCCATCTTATGGGTGTCCTCGCGCTTTTTGACCGCCCCGCCTTTGTTGGACAGGGCATCCATCACTTCCGAGGCCAGCTTGTCCGTCATGGTCTTGCCGCCCCGTTCCAGGGCGTACCTGATCAGCCAGCGGACGCCGACCGAGACCGACCGGCCCGTCTCGACCTCGATGGGGACCTGGTAGGTCGCGCCGCCCACGCGGCGGGACTTGGTCTCGACCAGGGGCCGCACGTTGTCGATAGCCTTTTCAAAAGCTTTGAGCGGGTCGTCCTTGAGCTTGCCCTGGACCTGGGCCATGGCCCCGTAGACGATCCGCTCGGCCGTGTTCTTCTTGCCCTTCTTCAGCAGGGTGCTGATGAACCGGGCGATCAGGGTGCTGCCGTACTTCTGATCGCCGACCAGCTTGCGCTTCTTGATGATTCCGCGTCGGGGCATCGGTCACTCCTTACGAGGCGGCTCGTTTTTCCTTGGGCCGCTTCGCCCCGTACTTGGACCGGGAGCGGAACCGATTGGCCGTCCCCTCGCTGTCCAGCGTGCCGCGGATGATGTGGTAGCGGACGCCGGGCAGGTCCTTGACGCGCCCGCCGCGGACGAGCACGATGGAGTGCTCCTGGAGGTTGTGGCCGATCCCGGGGATGTACCCCGTGACCTCGATATTGTTGGTCAGCCGGACGCGGGCCACTTTCCGCAGGGCCGAGTTCGGCTTTTTGGGCGTTGTCGTGAAGACGCGGGTGCAGACGCCCCGCTTCTGGGGGCAAGACTCCAGCGCCGGCGACTTGCTCTTGAACTTCTTCAGCGCCCGTCCTTTTCGTATTAACTGGTTGACCGTCGGCACAAGAACACTCCTTATAACAATTCCAATCTCTTGGGGTCCTGACTCCGATTAAAGATAGTCTAATCGGGACAAGTGCCCAGCATATTAACAAAATCGCCCTCGCCTGTCAATACTTTTGACAGGCGAGGACTGGCTTCAACCCTGGAGTGTGACGTCCTCGGCCGTTTTTTCGATTTCGGTCTCTTTTTCGTCCCGGATCTCCACTCCCCGGTAGAACTTGAATCCGGTCCCGGCCGGGATCAGCCGGGCCATGATGATGTTCTCCTTGGGGCTCCGCAGGTAGTCGATCTTGCCGAACATCGAGGCTTCGGTCAGCACCCGGGTCGTCTCCTGGAAGGAAGCGGCCGAGAGGAAGCTGTCCGTGCTGAGGGCGCTTTTGGTGATTCCCAGGAGCAGCGGCCGGGCCTTGGCCGGCTTGCCGCCCTTCTCCACGGCCTTGCGGTTCTCCTCCTGGAAGACGAATTTGTCGACCTGCTCGTCGACCAGGAAATCGGTGTCGCCCACTTCCTCGACTTTGACCCAGCGCAGCATCTGGCGGATGATCGTTTCGATGTGCTTGTCGTTGATGGAAACGCCCTGGAGGCGGTAGACCTCCTGGACTTCGCGGAGCAGGTACTCGGCCAGCTCCTTCTCGCCCAGGACGCGGAGGATGTCGTGGGGATTGACCGGCCCGTCCATGAGGGATGTGCCGGCCTTGACCCGCTCGCCGTCGCTGACGCTGATGTGGGCGCCGCGCGGGATGAGGTATTCCTTGGCGCCGACCCGGTCGCTCTTGACCGTCAGCTTGCGGTAGCCGCGGACCAGTCCGCCGAATTCGACGACGCCGTCGATCTCGGAGATGACCGCGGCCGTCTTGGGCCGGCGGGCCTCGAAGAGCTCCTCGGCCCGGGGCAGGCCCCCCGTGATGTCCTTGGTCTTGGCCTGCTCGCGCGGGATCTTGACCAGGATGTCGCCGGCGTGGACCTTGTCCCCGTCCTTGACCAGGAGGTGGGCGCCGGCGGGAAGGTAGTACTTCTTCAGCACCGCCGGGATGTCCTTGCCGTGCTTGTCCTTGGCCTTCCGGCCGGGATCGATGATCTGGATCCGCGGCTGCATCTTCTCGTCCTTGGGCTCGATGATGACCTGGCTCATGAGCAGGGTGACCTCGTCCTGGGCCTCCTCCACCGTCACCTTGCGGACGATGTCGTGAAACTGGACGAGCCCCGTCTCCTCGGTCAGGATGACCGTGTTGAACGGGTCCCACTCGGCGAAGAGCTGGCGGGCCTTGACCTCCTCGCCTTCGCGCAGGAGGAGCTTGGCGCCGTAGGGCACCTGGTAGTGCTCGACCTCGCGGCCGCGGTAATCGGTGACGGCGATGTTGGCCGTCCGGTTGACGATGACCAGCTTCTTGTCCTGGCCGTCCACGGCCTTGACGTTGTTGAAGCGGATGACCCCGTCGTTCTTGGCCTCCAGCTTGGACTGCTCCTTCTCGCCCATGACGATGCCTCCGACGTGGAAGGTGCGCATGGTCAGCTGCGTGCCCGGCTCGCCGATGGACTGGGCGGCGACGACCCCGACCGCCTCGCCGAGCTCGACCAGGTAGCCGCTGGCCATGTTCCGGCCGTAGCACAGCTGGCAGACGCCGCGGTGGGATTCGCAGGTCAGGATGGAGCGGATCTTGATCTTCTCGATGCCGACGTTCTGGAGCTCCTGGGCCACGGCCTCGGAGATCTCCTGGTTGGTGTCGACGATGGCCTTGTTGGTGTCGGGGTGGAGGATGCGCTCCAGCGAAGTCCGCCCCACGACGCGGTCGATGAAGGGCTCGACAATCTCGCCGTTTTCGACGATGGCCGAGACGTTGATGCCTTTCAGGGTGCCGCAGTCATGCTGGTCGACGATGACCTCCTGGGTCACGTCGACGAGCTTGCGGGTCAGGTAGCCCGAATTGGCCGTCTTGAGGGCCGTGTCGGCCAGCCCCTTGCGCGCGCCGTGGGTGCTGATGAAATAGTGCAGCACGTTCAGGCCTTCGCGGAGGTTGGAGGTGATGGGCGTTTCCAGGATCTCCCCCGAGGGTTTGGACATCAGGCCGCGCATGCCGGCCAGCTGGCGGATCTGCTGTTTGTTGCCGCGCGACCCGGAATCGGACATGACATAGAGCGGATTGAGGTTGGTGCCCTCGAAGCTGATCTTCTGCATCTCCTTGATCATGGCCACGGAGACGTCGTCCGTCACGGCCGACCAGATGTTGACGATGTTGTTGAACCGCTCGCGGGCGGAGATGGTCCCGTCGAGGTAGAGCTTCTCGATCTCCTGGACCTTGCGGCTGGCCTTGTCCACCAGCTCGGCCTTGTTCTTGGGGATGACGAAATCGTCGATGCCCAGCGAGAACCCGGCCTGGGTGGCCTGGGCGAAGCCGAGGTGCTTGAGCTTGTCGAGGGTTTCGACCGTCTCGGCCAAACCGCGCCGCAGGTAGATGTAGAAGACCAGGTTTTCCATGCCCTTTTTCTTGAACGTCCCGTTGAAGAACGGCAGGCCCTTGGGCAGGGCCTCGTTGAAGATGATCCGGCCCGGGGTGGTCTCGATCAGCTGCTTGCGCATGGTCGCGACCGGGCAGTTGGAGACGGCCTGGTCGTCGTAATAGACGGCCAGGTTCATGAACGAGCCGGAAAAGCGCAGCTTGATCAGGCTCTGCAGGCCGACCTGCTTGTGCTCGAAGGCCAGCAGGGCGTCCTCGGCCGAGCCGAAAATCCGGCCCTCGCCGGGCATGTTCTTCTTGGACAGCGTGGCGTAGTAGCAGCCCAGGACCATGTCCTGGCTGGGAATGGTCAGGGGCCGGCCGTTGGCCGGCGAGAGGATGTTGTTGGTCGACAGCATCAGGGTCGAAGCCTCGATCTGGGCCTCGACGGAAAGGGGCACGTGGACGGCCATCTGGTCGCCGTCGAAGTCGGCGTTGAAGGCGGCGCAGACGAGCGGGTGGATCTGGATGGCCTTGCCCTCGACCAGGATGGGATCGAAGGCCTGGATGCCCAGCCGGTGCAGGGTGGGCGCGCGGTTGAGCAGGATGGGGTGCTCCTTGACCACTTCCTCCAGGTAGTCCCAGACCTCGGGCCGCTCCTGTTCGTGCCATTCGCGGGCGACTTTGACGCTGGGCACGAGGCCTTCCTTCTCCAGCTTGTGGAAGATGAAGGGCTTGAAGAGCTCGAGGGCCATTTTCTTGGGCAGGCCGCACTGGTTCAGCTTGAGTTCGGGGCCGACGACGATGACCGAGCGGCCCGAATAATCGACGCGCTTGCCCAGGAGGTTCTGGCGGAATCGTCCCTGCTTGCCGCGGAGGGCTTCGCTCAGCGACTTGAGCGGGCGGCGGTTGGCGCCCAGATGGACGCGGCCGCGCTTGCCGTTGTCGAAGAGGGCGTCCACGGCCTCCTGGAGCATGCGCTTCTCGTTGCGGATGATCAGCTCCGGGGCCCGCAGCTCGATGAGCTTTTTCAGTCGGTTGTTGCGGTTGATGACCCGGCGGTAGAGGTCGTTGAGGTCGGACGTGGCGAAGCGGCCGCCGTCCAGGCGGACGAGCGGGCGCAGGTCGGGCGGGATGACCGGGATGGTGTCCAGGATCAGCCACTCGGGCCGGTTGCCGGACTTTTTGAGGGCCTTGAAGACCCGCAGCCGCTTGGCGTAGCGCAGCCGGCGCTGCTGGCTGGTCTCCTTCTTCATGGCCTTGCGCAGGCGGTCGGCGTCCTTCTTGATGTCGATCTTCTCCAGGAGGATCTTGATGGCCTCGGCGCCGATCGACGTCTCGAACTTGTCGCCGTACTTCTCCCGGGCCTCCTTGTATTCCTCCTCGTTGAGGAGCTGCTTCTCCTTGAGCGGGGTGTCGCCCGGATGGAGGACGATCGAGGACTCGAAATAGAGGACCTTCTCCAGGTCCTTGATGGTCAGGTCGAGGACGAGCCCGATGCGGCTGGGGGGGCTTTTGAAGAACCAGATGTGGGCCACGGGCGAGGCCAGCTGAATGTGGCCCATCCGCTCGCGGCGGACCTTGCTTTTGGTCACCTCGACGCCGCAGCGCTCGCAGATGATGCCGCGGTATTTCATCCGCTTGTACTTGCCGCACAAGCACTCGTAGTCGTTGATGGGCCCGAAGATCTTGGCGCAGAACAGGCCGTCCCGTTCCGGCTTGAACGTCCGGTAGTTGATCGTCTCGGGCTTGGTCACCTCGCCCCACGACCAGCTCTTGATCTTCTCCGGAGAGGCGATGGAGATCCGCACCCAGTCGAATTCCAGCTTGGGCTTGCTGCCCAGGGGAGGCTTGAGTTCCATCCTATTCTCCTTTCAAGATCTGGGGCATGTCGATCCCCCAGGGCCGGACTTCGTCCTTCTCCGATTTGCCCAATTCGACGTTGAGGCAGAGGCTTTGCAGCTCCCGGATGAGGACGTTGACCGATTCCGGCAGTCCCGGCGAAAATTCGAAATCGCCCTTGACGATGGCCTCGTAGATCTTGGCCCGGCCCTCGACGTCGTCGGACTTGACGGTCATGAGCTCCTGCAGGGTGTAGGCCGCCCCGTAGGCTTCCAGGGCCCAGACTTCCATCTCGCCGAAGCGCTGGCCGCCGAACTGGGCCTTGCCGCCCAGGGGCTGCTGGGTGATCAGCGAGTACGGCCCGGTCGAGCGGGCGTGGATCTTGTCGTCGACCAGGTGGTACAGCTTCATCATGTAGATGTTGCCGACCGTGATGTCCTGGTCGAGCCACTCGCCGGTGATGCCGTCGTAGAGGGGCGTCTTGCCCGACCGCGGCAGGCCGGCCTTGACCAGCAGGTCCTTGACCTCGTTCTCGGTGGCCCCGTCGAAGACCGGCGTGTCGATCCACAGGCCGAGCTTGTCGGCGGCCCAGCCGGCGTGCGTCTCCAGGATCTGCCCGACGTTCATGCGCGAGGGGACGCCCAGGGGGTTGAGGACGATGTCGACGGGCGTGCCGTCCGGCAGCCGGGGCATGTCCTCTTCGGGGACGATGCGGGCGATGATGCCCTTGTTGCCGTGCCGGCCGGAGACCTTGTCGCCGACGCTCAGCTTGCGCTTCATGGCGATGTAGACCTTGATGGCCTGGATGACGCCCGGGGCCAGCTCGTCGCCCTTCTTGAGGGCTTCGACCTTCTCCTTGAAGATGATCCGCAGGGCCTCGATCTGGCGCTTGACCTTCTTGTCGATGTCCTTGATCTTCTCGTCCCGCTCCTCCTCGGCCTCGACCTTGAGCTTGCCGGAGTCGTCGGCGTCGAGCTCGTCGAGGACCCGCTCGGTCAGCTTCTGGCCCTTGGGCAAAATCGTCTCGCCGCTCTTGAATTCCTTGTCCAGGACGGCGCCCTTGAGGAGGGCCCTGCCCTTGCGCCACCGCTCGGTCTCCAGGATGGAGATCTCGTCTTCGAGGTTCCTCTTCATCCGGGCGATCTCTTCCTTCTCGATGATCTTGGCCCGGACGCCCTTCTCCGAGCCGCGGCGGCTGAAGATGCGCACGTCGATGATGGTGCCCTCGACGCCGGGGGCGCAGTAGAGGGAGGCGTCTTTGACGTCCAGGGCCTTCTCGCCGAAGATGGCCTTGAGCAGCTTCTCTTCGGGGCTGAGCTGGGTCTCGCCCTTGGGGGCGACCTTGCCGACCAGGATGTCGCCGGCCTTGACGTTGGCCCCGATGCGGACGATGCCGTTCTCGTCGAGGTTGCGCAGGAGGTTCTCCGGGACGTTGGGGATGTCCCGGGTGATGTCCTCGGGGCCCAGCTTGGTGTCGCGGGCCTCGATGGTCTCCTCGATGATGTGGAGCGAGGTGAAGATGTCCTGCTTGATGAGCTTTTCCGAGACGATGATGGCGTCCTCGAAGTTGTAGCCGCGCCAGGGCATGAAGCAGCACAGGACGTTGCGCCCCAGGGCCAGCTCGCCGCCGTCCGAGCAGGAGCTGTCGGCCAGGATCTGGCCGCGGACGACGCGGTCGCCGCGACGGACGCTGGGCCGCTGGGTCAGGCAGGTGTTCTGGTTGGTGCGGAGGAACTTGGTCAGGGTGTAGAGGTCGGTCAGGACGTCGTGCTCGCGGATGCCCTCGGCCACGTCCACCCGGACGAGAATGCGCTCGGCGTCGACGAACTCGACGATCCCCGGCCGCTTGCAGACGATGACGTCGCCGGAACCCTTGGCCGCCAGGTGCTCGATGCCCGTCCCGATGCGCGGGGCCTCGGGGGTCAGCAGGGGCACGGCCTGGCGCTGCATGTTCGAGCCCATCAGGGCGCGGTTGGCGTCGTCGTGTTCCAGGAACGGCACCAGGGCCGCCGACAGGGAGACGAGCTGCTTGGGCGAGACGTCGATGTAATGGATCTGGTCGCGGGGCAGGAGCTTGAAGTTGCCGGCCTGCCGGGCGCTGATCATGTCGTCGACGAAATTGGCCTTGTCGTCCACCCGGGCGTTGGCCTGGGCGATGTTGAACTTCTCCTCTTCCCAGGCCGTCAGATAGAAGCAGTAGGACTCCAGGACGGGCATGTGCTTGGCCCCCTTGCGCTTGAGGGAGGCGATGTCCTTGAGAACGGCGTCCTTCTCCACGATCTCGTCGATCTTGTAATCGCCGTCCCCGGGATGGATGATCTTGTAGTAGTCGATGATCCGGCCGTCCTTGACCTGCCGGTAGGGGGTTTCGATGAACCCGTAATCGTTGACCCGGGCGTAGCAGCTCAGGGAGGAGATCAGGCCGATGTTCGGCCCTTCCGGCGTCTCCACCGGGCAGATGCGCCCGTAATGGCTGGCCTGGATGTCGCGGACCTCGAAGCCGGCCCGCTCCCGGCTCAAGCCGCCGGGGCCCAGGGCGCTCAGGCGGCGCTTGTGGGTGACCTCGGCCAGGCTGTTGATCTGGTCCATGAACTGGGACAGCTGGGAGCTGCCGAAGAACTCCTTGAGGGCGGCGATGACCGGCTTGGAGTTGATGAGGTCCTGGGGCATGGCCGAGGCCAGGTCCGCGGTGATGGTCATCTTCTCCTTGATGGTCCGCTCCATCCGGGTCAGGCCGATGCGGAAAGCGTTCTCGACCAGCTCGCCGACCTGCCGGACGCGGCGGTTGCCCAGGTGGTCGATGTCGTCCACGCTCCCCTCGCCCTTGCGCAGCCTGAGCAGGTATTCGATGACGCTGACATAGTCGTGGGGTTGGAGGACCTTGTCCTCGAGCGACGTCTCCAGGCCCAGCTTGATGTTGAACTTGAGCCGGCCGATGCGGCTGAAGTTGTATTTCTGGGGGTTGAAGAAGAGGTTGTGGAAGAGGTTATGGGCGCTTTCCATGGTGTGGGGTTCGCCCGGGCGCAGCTTGCGGTAGATCTCGGCCAGGGCCTGGTTGCTGTCCTTGCGCAGGTCCTTCTTCAGGGTGTTGACGACGAGGAGGCCGGCCTCGTCCTCGGTCGGGAAGAAGATCTCGAAGGGCTCGCCCTTGCCGACGAGCAGGTCGAGGGCCGTGTCGCCGATCTCCTCGCCACCCTTGACCTTGCCCTTGATGCCGGACAAGGCGTAGGCGCCCTGGAGATCCTTGCGGTCGATGGCCACCCGGACGACGCCGGCGTCCCGGAGTTGCTGGAGGACCTCCTCGCTGATCTTCCTGCGCGAGCCGACCAGGACGGAGCCGGACTTGGGGTGCTTGACGTCTTCGGCCGCGGTCTTGCCGATCAGCCCGTCGGACAGGTCCCAGTAAATCTTGTTGTCCTCGGGGGCGACCCGGAAAATGCGATGGAAGAGCTTGAGGATGTCCTCGTCCGAGCTGTAGCCCAGGGCCCGCAGGAAGACGGTGGCCAGGAACTTCTTTTTCCGGTCGAGGCGGACGTAGAGGTTGTTCTTGACGTCGTATTCGAACTCGACCCAGGCGCCCCGATAGGGGATGATTTTGGCGATGAAGTAGCCCTTGGTCTCGCCCTGGCGGTAGAAGACGCCGGGGGAGCGCTGGAGCTGGCTGACGACGACCCGTTCGATGCCGTTGAAGATGAAGGTCCCCTTCTCGGTCATGAGCGGGATATCGCCGAAATAGACTTCCTGTTCCTTGATGTGCTTGAGCCGCTTGGTCTTGGTGACGGCGTCCTTTTCCCAGGAGATGAGCCGGACCTTGAGCCTCAGGGGGACGGAGTAGGTGTAGCCCTTCTGCAGGCACTCGATGGGCGTGTATTTCATCTTCAGCTGGACGTTGTCCCCGCAGTGGTCGCAGAGGGGGATGTCGATCTTCTTGACCGCGGAGCAGTAAGGGCAGATCTGCTTCTCGGTCAGCTCGACGTCGGCCGGCAGCAGGGTGTCGCAGCCGGTGCAGCGGGCGCGGGAGTTCTCCACCCCCTTCAGCCGGCCGCATTTGCACTCCCAGTTGCCGATCGAGTAGCTGATGAAATCGAGCTGGGTCGTCTCCTTGAAGTCGGAGATCGGGAAGACGTCCTTGAAGGCGGCCTGCAAGCCGGTGTCCTTGCGCTCTTCGGGCAGGAGTTCCATCTGCAGGAACTCGGCATACGACTGCCGCTGGATGGCCAGAAGATCCGGCATGGGAAAGACCGTCTTGATCTTGGAAAAATCGAGACGCTGGCGATGAATGTTAAGCGGTTCGCTCATGGGGGACGCTCGCTAAAGGGTCCATCCTCCGGATGAGGGCATCCGGCGGGCGGACCAGGACACGATCGGGCCCGTGCGCGGATGGGAGCCGTTCCCCCTTGCCGCGCACCCAATAATCATAACGGCCGTCAGAGGACGTCCTTGCGTAAACGTTACTGCAGCTCGACGGTGGCGCCGACTTCTTCGAATTTCTTCTTGAGGGCCTCGGCCTCGTCCTTGGGCAGGCCTTCCTTGACCGTCTTCGGGGCGCCGTCGACCAGGTCCTTGGCTTCCTTCAGGCCGAGGCTGGTCACTTCGCGGACGACCTTGATGACGTTGATCTTCTTGTCCCCGGCGCTCTTCAAGACGACCGCGAATTCGGTCTTGGCCTCTTCGGCCTTGGCCTCGGCGGCGGGGGCGGCCCCGGCGGAGGCCATGGGCATTGCGGCGGCCGCGCTGATGCCGTAGCGGGTCTCGAATTCCTTGATGTAGTCGGCCAGGTCGAGGACCGTCAGGGAGTCCAGGTGGCTGAAGAATTCCTCTTTCGTCAGTTTAGACACGTGCGTCACTCCTTTCCTTAAGCAGGGCTTTCCTTGGATTTTTTATCTTTTAACTGTCCCATCAGCAGGCCCACGTTGACCAGGGGCGCTTGCAGGGTCCGTAAAAGCTTGATCAGGGGGGAGGCCATCAGGAAGGCGATTTTGCCCACCAGTTCGGGCCGGGAAGCCATCTTGACGACCTCGTCGAAGCGTTCGGCGGCGAAGTAGCGTCCCTCGACCAGGCCGCCCTTGAGGGCCATGGCCTTGGTCTGGACGCTGAACTCTTTGACCGCCTTGGCCAGGGCGATCGGATCGGCGGCCGTATAGGCCACGGCCGTGGGCTTGCGGAAGGCCGGTTTGAGGTCGGCCGGGACGACGTCGCCCATGGCCCGCAGGGCCAGCCGGTTCTTGACGACCTTGAGCGAAGCGCCCTGCTTGCGCAGGGCCTTGCGCAGGGCTGTCGCTTGCGCGACGGTCATCTTGGTATAGTCGAAGAGGTAGAGAGTCGGATTCTCCCGGAAGAGGACGTTCAGATCGTCGATCCGGGCGCTTTTGGTTGCCTTCTTCATCGCGGTGCTCCTATTTTTCCAGGACGTCTTCGGCGATTTTGAAGGCCGGGCCCATGGTCGTGCTCAGGGACATGCTGCGGATGTACTTGCCCTTGGCCGCGGCCGGGCGGGCGTGCTGGACGGCCTGGAGGAAGACCCTGACGTTGTCGACCAGCTTGTCCTCCTCGAAGGAGGCCTTGCCGACCGTGGAGTGGATGATGCTGGTCTTGTCCACGCGGAACTCGACCTTGCCGGCCTTAGTCTCTTCGACCGCCTTCTTGATGTCGAAGGTGACCGTGCCCGATTTGGGGTTGGGCATGAGGCCCTTCGTCCCCAGGATGCGGCCCAGCTTGCCCACCCCGCGCATGATGTCGGGAGTGGCGATGACCACGTCGAAATCGATCCAGCCGCCGGCGATCTTCTCGATCAGCTCCTCGCCGCCGGCGAAGTCGGCGCCGGCCGCCTCGGCTTCCTTGATCTTCTCGCCGGTGGCCAGGACGCAGATTTTCTTGCTCTTGCCGATGCCGTGGGGCAGGACGATCGTGCCCCGGACCATCTGGTCGGACTGCTTGGGGTTGACCCCCAGGCGCATGGCCACGTCGACGGACTCGTCGAACTTGGCGTATTTGCCCTGTTTGAGCAGCTTGACCGCTTCCTCGAGGTTGTATTCCGGCTTGGTCCGGAGCTCCCTCGCCTTGACGTACTGTTTGCCTCGTTTAGCCACGGGTGATCTCCAATCCCATGTTCTTGGCCGTCCCTTCGATGATCTTCATGGCCGCCTCGATATCGTTGGCGTTGAGATCGGGCATCTTGATCTTGGCGATGTCCTCGATCTGCTTGACCGTCACCTTGCCGACCTTGTCCTTGTTGGGGGCGCCGGAGCCCTTGGCGATGCCGGCCGCCTTCTTCAGGAGATAGGAGGCCGGAGCGGTCTTCAGGATGAAGGTGAACTTCTTGTCCTTGAAGATGGTGATGACGACGGGCACGACCATGCCTTCTTCCATCTTGCCCGTCCGCTCGTTGAACTCCCGGACGAACTGCATGATATTGACGCCGTGCTGGCCCAACGCGGGACCGACCGGGGGCGCCGGGCTGGCCTGGCCCGCCGTGATCTGCAGCTTGACACTGGCCACGACTTCCTTGGACATAACTGCCTCCTAGATTTTCTCCACTTGCAAGAATTCCAGCTCCACCGGGGTGCTCCGGCCGAAGATCGTCACCAGGACCTTGAGCGTGCTGCGCTCGTGGTTGACGTCCTCGACGAGGCCGTTGAAATTGAAGAACGGCCCGTCGATGATGCGGACCGCTTCGCCCTTGTCGAAGGAGTGCTTGGGCTTGGGCTTCTCCGAGGTCGTCTCCATGTGTTCACGGATCTTGGAGACTTCCTCCTTGCTCAAGGGCGACGGCTTCTTGCCCGAACCGACGAAGCCGGTCACTTTGGGCGTCTCGCGGATGATGAGCCAGTTCTCGTCGCTCATCTCCATCTCGACCAGGATGTAGCCGGGATAGGACCGCTTCCGGGAAACGGCCTTCTTGCCCATTTTGATCTCGACCACGTCTTCGGTGGGTATGATGATCTCGCCGAGCTGGTCCTGGATGCCCATCTCCAGGGCCCGCTGCTGGATCGATTCCTTGACGAAGGGCTCGAAGCCCGAATAAGTGTGGACCACGTACCAGTTTTTGGCCATCGACGCCCCTTATCCGATCAGAGCCTTGATCTTGGCCAGTCCCCAGCCGAAGGCGACATCACAGAAGAACAGGAAAAAGCCGAAGAAAATGATGGAGGCGATGACGACGATCGTGGTCGACGTGACTTCATCGCGCGAAGGCCAGGTGACCTTCTTCAGCTCCGCCTTGGCCCCCTTGATGAAGTTCCAAAAGCGCTTATACCAACGTTCCTTCTGGCTCATGATGACACCTATTCCTTCCTTGGTTTTCCCCGGGGGACGCCCCCGTTGGAAATATGGCAGGTGAGGCAGGACTTGAACCCGCAACCTGCGGTTTTGGAGACCGCTGCTCTAGCCAGTTGAGCTACTCACCTGCTTCAGCATTCGCGTGTCCGCTCCTATTTGACTTCCTTGTGCGCGGTGTGCTTGCGGCAGAACGGGCAGAACTTGCTGAGCTCGAGCCGATCGGTCTGCTTCTTCTTGTTCCGGGTATTGGAATAGTTGCGGCGCTTGCACACCGAACAGGCCATCGTGATGATTTCTCTCATGGCTGATCTTTCTTATTCGGAAAACATTCCGGGGGCCGCCCCCCGGTCCGCCTTCGCTCTGTTTACTCGATGATGTCCGTGACGGTGCCGGCGCCGACCGTCCGCCCGCCTTCGCGGATGGCGAACCGCAGCCCCTTTTCCATGGCCACGTCCGATATCAGGTCGATCTCCATGGCCACGCTGTCTCCCGGCATCACCATCTCCACCCCAGCCGGCAGCTTGGCGTCCCCCGTCACGTCCGTCGTCCGGAAAAAGAACTGCGGCCGGTACCCCGTGAAAAACGGCGTGTGCCGCCCGCCTTCCTCCTTCGTCAACGCGTAGATCGTCCCCTTGAACTTCCGGTGCGGAGTGATCGACCCCGGCTTGGCCAGCACCTGCCCGCGCTCCACGTCCGTCTTCCCGATCCCCCGCAGCAGGCACCCGATGTTGTCCCCGGCCTGGGCCTGGTCCAACAGCTTCCGGAACATCTCCACCCCCGTCACCACCGTCTTGCGCGTCTCGGCGAACCCCACGATCTCCACTTCGTCGCCGACCTTCACCACCCCCCGGTCCACCCGTCCCGTCACCACCGTCCCCCGCCCCGTGATCGTGAACACGTCCTCGATCGACATCAAAAACGGCTTGTCCACTTCCCGCAGCGGCTCCGGTATGAACGTGTCCAGGGCCTTGACCAGCTCCCAGATCGGCTTGGCCCCTTCCCCCGTCGAGTCCTCCAGCGCTTTCGTCGCCGAGCCCCGGATGATCGGCGTCGTGTCCCCGGGAAACTCGTACTTCGACAAAAGCTCCCGCACTTCCAGCTCGACCAGGTCCAGGATCTCCGGATCGTCGACCAGGTCGCACTTGTTCAGAAACACCACGATCGCCGGCACGTTCACCTGTCGCGCCAGCAGGATGTGCTCCCGCGTCTGCGGCATCGGCCCGTCCGCCGCCGACACCACCAGCACCGCACCGTCCATCTGGGCCGCCCCCGAGATCATGTTCTTGATGTAGTCCGCGTGCCCGGGACAGTCGATGTGCGCGTAGTGCCGCAGCTCCGTCTCGTATTCCACATGGCTTAGCGCCACCGTCAGGATCTTCGTCGCGTCCCGGCGAAACATCTTCGCGTCCGCCTTGGCCACTTCGTCGTAGGTCTTGGCCGTCGCCAATCCCTTCGTCGCCAAAACCTTCGTGATCGCGGCCGTCAGCGTCGTCTTCCCGTGGTCGATGTGCCCGATCGTCCCCACGTTCACGTGCGGCTTCGTCCTCTCGAATTTCGCCTTCGCCATGTTGTCCTCCTTGGATATGGCCGTTATGATCCGAGTAAGCCCAAGACCAGAGTTGAACTGGTGACCCCGTCCTTACCAAGGACGTGCTCTACCAACTGAGCTACTTGGGCATCCATCATAATAGTCGTCAAGAGCGGGAAACGGGATTCGAACCCGCGACAGACGGCTTGGAAGGCCGCCGCTCTACCAACTGAGCTATTCCCGCAACTCTGAAATGGGCAGGGAAGGATTCGAACCTCCGAAGCGTTGCCGCAGCGGGTTTACAGCCCGCCCCATTTAGCCACTTTGGTACCTGCCCAACGTTCATTCGAGTCCTTTTTTTTCTCAGCCAGCGAGAGGATTCGAACCCCCGACCCGCTGATTACAAATCAGCCGCTCTACCTGCTGAGCTACGCTGGCACCTTGATTCATGGCTGTGCATCTCGCCGGAAAAAACAAATACACCCCGACATTTTTTCCCGAGAGAAAAAACCGTACGAGGGCGTTTTCTCAGAAGCTTTTAAATTGTAACAGCGGAATTGACACGAAGACGGCCAATATCCTAAGGCAATGGGAAGGCCGTGTCAAGCTATTTTTTGACCGGCGGAGGCCCTGCCATCATGCGGCGCTGGCGGATGCCGTCGAGGGTATCCCCCAATCCCCGGTAGAAATCCACTTGAAAGAGGACGTACTTGCCTTTCTGCACGCCGGTCAGCTGTTTTTCCAGGAATTGCTCCGCTTCGTCGTCCAGTGCCCGGACCTTGTGGCGGGCCTCCAGCACGGACTTGACTTTAGCCAGGATGTCGGCTTCCTTGGCCGCCGGATCCTTGATCAGGGCCCGCAGCGAGCTCACATCCCCGCTAAGGTCCTTTTGGATCTTGATCTTGTCCTTTTCCACGCGGATGAGGAAGGGATAGATTTTCGCCGTTTGCTCCTCGGTCAGGTCCAGGGCCTCGGTCATCCGCAGGAGGCGGAGCGTGACCAGGTTTTCCCGGACGTTCTGGCGGGCCGGACCGGGCGCCGCCGGAGCATCCTGGGCCAGGGCCGGGATGGATGCCGCCAGGACGGCCGCCGCGAAAAAGACAATCAAAGCCCGTTGTCGCATCAGATCCTCCCATGGGCGCGGGATATTTCGGATTGGAGCGCCGTGTCGAGGGCCGCGATCTCGTCCTCGGTCAAGCTCTCGACCAGCAGACTATGATCGGCCAGAAGCGGTTCAACGTCGGCATGCCTGGCCTGGACGGAATCCCGGAGGGACATCCGCACCGCCTTATCGAAATCAGAAGCCAATTCGGGGTTGTCCGCGATCTGGTGTTCGAAGGAAGCCAGCGGCTCGTCAAAGGACCAGGCATAGAGCTCTTGGGGAAGCCGGGTTCGGGAAACCGAGAAAAAGACTACGACCGCGGCCAGGAGAAGCGAACCCGCGCCGGCCCAGGCCCAGCGAAGGCGGGGGGCAAAGACGGGCGCCCGGCTCCCGGCCGGCGGGGCTTCGGCGGCCAGCTTCAACCGCAGGCGAACGAGGGCGGCGGCGAAATACGCAGGGCCGGGCCCTTGGTCAGCGGTCCGAAGGGCCTCTTCTTGTATCTTTTCCAAGCCGGTCCGATAGCCGCGGCAGCCGGCGCAGCTCTTCAAATGGGCGTCCAGGCGGACCTTGTCCTTGCCCGACAGGCGTCCGTCCAGGTCGTCAGAAATCCGGCGCTTCGATTTTTCACAGCGCATAGCGCGCCTCCATCATATACGGCCCGAGTTTGGCTTGCAACATCTTGCGGGCCTTGTGCATTCTCCAGGACACCGTGTTCTCGGAACAGCCGAGAATTTTGGCCGCTTGGCCGTGGGACATCCCCTGGAAGACGACCAGATTGAAGGCCGCCCGATAAGGCAGGGCCAGGCCGTCGATGGCCTCATCGATCCTATCCTTGAGCTCCCGTTTCAACGAATCGCTCTCCGGGGACAAGGCCTCATAGCCGGCCTTGTCGAAAACGGCCTCTTTGTCCTCGAATGACTCCGTGCCCTTTTCCCGGCCTTTCTTTTTAAGAAAATTGAGGGTCAGGTTGACGGCGATCCGGTAGACCCAGGTATAAAATCCGGATTGGCGCTTGAAACTCTTCAAGGACCGGTAGGCGACCATGAAAGTCTCCTGGGTCAGGTCTCCGGCGTCTTCCTGGTTTCGCGTCATGCCCAGGATGGTATGGTTGATCTTTTCCTGGATCCGCCCGGCCAACTCGGTGAACGCATCGAGATCGCCCGCCTGGGCGCGCTCGACCAGGTCGTCGTCCGCGAACCCATCTATCTGTTCGCTCATGTGTTTAGACAGCCTTCAGCCCCGATCCTTGGATCGGGGCCTCTTCTTCTCGCCCTTTAGACGCCCAAAGGGGCGTTTTCCTTCAAATCCGATTAAAACAAGCGACATAAAGCAAAACCGACCGGAGAGGGGGGAATTGGGCCTAGATCCCCATATCGCTCAGCGCCTTGATGAGCCGGCTGACGAGCGCCGTCACCGTCGGGTGCGAAGCTTCGAGGTACTCGACGGAATCCTCCAAGCTTTCCCGCAGGCTCAGATGGTGTTCGGCCGGAACATTTCCGGAATTTTCGAGTATGCGATGGATATCTTCGTCCAGCTTTTTCAGGTTGTCTCGCGCGGCGTCGTCGATCCGCATGACGTATTTGAGCTCGTCCTGCAACCTGGCCAACGTTTCGTTCAGTTCGTTTTGTTCCATGGCGTGGTCCTCTCGCGAGACCGATTCGGATTCCGGGATTCGATTGTATAGGAATGACTTCGGCGGATCAAGAAACTCGAGAGCCGCGTCATTGAAAGCGCGCCGAGGGCCGGTTCTCGACGAACCCCGGCTCGTTGTCCGAAAGCCCGATCAGCCCGACCTGGACGAAGAACACGGGCCAGTTTCCGGCCGGCCCGACGGCCATGCCGGTCAGCGTTTTGCGCCGGTATTTGCGGCACACGTACGAGCCGTCCCGTTCCCGGGTGATGGTCAGCCAATAGACCGGGTTGCTTCGGCTGCGGTAGGTCATGGTGACCCGTTCGGGAGAAGCCGTCGGGCCCTCCGCCGCCAAGGTCGAAAGATCGGGCTCATAGACGGCCGTCACCAGCCGATTTCCCCGCGTCTCGGCCAGGAACCCGCCGAAGACGACGTGGGCGGGCAGCATCTCGCAGCCCGGCTTGCCGGGGACGGGATCGAGCTTTTTCGGAATGAAAACAGGCATGGGTGCCTCCTTGAAAGAAATCCAGGGAGGCCCGCGCGCCCGGTTTCCAAAAAGGCGCCGAAAAACGAAAAGCCCGCTTCGCCTGACGTCAGGCGAGCGGGCTTCGCTCCGGACAATTTGTTGCCGCCGAGCGGCCGCATCCTCGCATTCCGCGAGCAGGCACCTTGGGTGTCCGTCCCAGGTTGCCGGGCTCTTTAAGAGCCTCTCCTGATGTCTAATATATCTTAATACGAAGAGAGGAAAAAAGCAAGTCCGTTTTTAGGCTCAGAGCGATGAGCACCCGGAGATCATCAATCGATATCGATGTCGATCTTCAGGTTCTTCAGGGCCCGCATGGCCTCCCGGAACTCGCGGGAATGCAGGCCCTCGAGGTGCCGGGAGATTTCCCTCTCGATCCGTTCGCCCAGCCGGCCCAGGTCCTTGAGCGTATCGCGCAGGCCGTCGATGTCGATGGCCACCCTCACCCGGTCCTTCCGGCTGAGGTTCTCCAGGTCTTTGAGCCCGCTGATGCGGATCTTTAGGCCCTTGAGGGCCTCCAGCTTGCGCAGGTCCTTGAGGTCCTCCTTGTCGATGCAGTCCCATCCGGCCAGCCAGCCGATGTCGAAGGACTCCCGATGACAAGATTTCTCCTGGGCCTGAACGGCCGTGAAGGCCAGCCCCAGAACAAGCACCGCCAGGGCCGCGATGACGAGAACTTGGTCACGTTTCATGTCTGCCTCCGTCTGAATTCGATGTTCATCAACCAAGACGAAGGCCTGAGAAAAAAGGTTGTCCCCACGCAAATTTGTCAACCCCCTGATGCGACCGCTTTTCCTTGGTATTGATCAAAGCCCAATCAGCCGGGTGCCTCCCCTTTACTCGGGCCCCGGCGGCGGATAGCATAGGACTTCCGACCGCTCCTCCAGGAGGATGTCCCGACATGCGCCCCCAAAAAGCCCTACCCTTGGCCCTGGCCGCCCTCACCCTCTTTGTCCTGGCCTCGTTCCCTGCCTGCCGGGACCGCGACGGCTCCGACGCCTACGGAGGAAGCGGATTCCTCGGCGACCTGGCCAAGCCGATCGCCGGCCGCTCCATGCGGGCCACCTCGGCCATGCGCGTCGGCGAGATCCGCCGCGGCCCCAACGGCGACCGCGATACCGGCCCCCGCAAGTACGATCCCAAGGCCGAGTTTCGAGCCGACGCCGACGAGCAGAGCAACTGGGACAACTTCAACGTCCCCCCGGGCGGGAAGCACGTCCTCCTGGACGAGGCCGGCCCCGGCCTCGTCACCCACATCTGGATCACCTTCCTGAGCCCCGAGCCGCAGGGCTGGGCCCCGCGCGGCTCCGCCGACCAGGGAGAAATCATGCTTCGGATGTACTGGGACGGCCGCGAGAAGCCGGCGGTCGAGGCCCCGCTGGGCGACTTCTTCGCCGGCTGCTTCGGAAAACGCGCCGAGGTCATCAGCCTGCCGGTCGTCGTCGAGGGCGGCGACTCCTACAACTGCTTCTGGCGGATGCCCTTCCGCCGTTCGGCCCGCATCGAGATCGAGAACCAGAGCGACAAGCCGCTCAGCCTCCTCTATTACAACATCGACTGGATCAAGCGCGACTCCCTGCCCGCGGACACGCCCTATTTCTACGCCCAGTACCGGCAGGAGTACCCCGTCGTGAAGGGCCGGGATTACCAGTTCCTCGAGACCAAGGGCCGGGGGCACTACGTCGGCACGGTGCTGGCGGCGCGGTTCCGCAGCCCGGCCTGGTTCGGCGAGGGCGACGAGAAGTTCTTCATCGACGGCGAGGCCAAGGCCTCGATCTGGGGCACGGGCACGGAGGATTATTTCCTCATGGCCTGGGGGCTGCAGAAGGCGAGCACTCCCTATTTCGGTGTCCCCTACTTCGACGGGCGCGGCATCGGAGGCCATACCAGCGCCTATCGCTGGCACCTCGCCGATCCGGTCGTCTTCAACAGCGGCATCAAAGTCGCCATTGAGCACATGGGCTGGATGTCCGAGGACGAGAATCCCGAGTACAAGGGCACCAGCTGGAACGAGCGCGAGGACGACTATTCCAGCGTGGCCTTCTGGTACCAGACGGGCGAGTCGACGTTCACCGCCCGGGCGCCGGGAGCGGCCGAACGTAAACTGCCATCTCTCGATCGCATAGTCGTTCAGGCGGCGGACATGGAGAAGAAAATTCGATCGGGCGCTGCAACAGTCACCCTCAGGCAGAGGGACGATTTCGGAAACCAAGAAAATCTGGTCAAGCCGGCGTGGGGCGCCGGGGCCTGGATCGAGATCCCCTTCGAGGTCAAAACCAAGGAGCCCCTCCACCTTGTTCTCGAAGGAACGGCGATGCCGGACGGCGGAAAGTGGCAGGCGTCTCTCGATGGGATCAAGATCGGAGCGCCGCTGGATTTCCATGCGGCCCAGAACGAGGACCGGGAATTCCCCCTCCTCGACTTCTGGCCGGAGCCGGGTCTCCACACGCTGCGGCTGGAGTGCGTCGGCAAAGACGCCGCGAGCTTGGGAACGTCCTGCGCCGTGGAGTCGGTCCGGCTGCTCGAGCGCCGGCCAAGAGTGACCGCGATGGCTCACGACAAGAATAAAGACTGGCGGAAAGAGCCAAAGTTGTATCAGTAAGCGGAAGAACTGACTTGCGACGACTTCGCTGTTTCGGGCATTGGCCTGCCTGAGCAGCCTGGCCCTCACGCGGCTCTCCCGGACGCGTTTGCCAGCGCCGGTCAGAAGCGAAAGACAAGACCGGCGATCGCGCATATACCGCTAGCCGAGGCCAAGCGGCCGAGCAGGTCGAAGACGAGGGCGACACGGGAGGACAAATTTCTCGGGTCCTGGGCACGATCCATGAGGTGACGGCTCAAGCGGCTAACTGAAAAGGGTTACGATGGCCTCGAAGTTGCGAAAGTTAGTTGACACGACCAAGGCACGCTAAAGCAGCGTCCTTGACAAGGTAAATAAGCATGGTTATTCTCGTATCAATTATGAGAATGGGGCGATAATGCCGTTTGACCGGATGGCGAATTGAATATGGCTGGGAAAGATTGCTACTTTTGTCGTCTTCCCCAAGAACGCATTTGGGCCAAAAGCGGTAATTCGGTTGCCTTCTTTGACGCCTATCCGGTCAGCGAAGGCCATGTATTAGTTATTCCGAAGCGTCATGTGATAATCCTGCACGAATTACCAGTTTCTGAATTGCAAGAAATCTGGTCGTTTGTCGCAAGGATAAGATTCATGCTAAAAGAAAAATACAACCCGGATGGCTTCAACATCGGGGTGAATGAAGGTGGGGCAGCAGGACAAACGATTGGGCACGCACACATCCATATCATCCCAAGACGAACTGGAGACGTGTCCGATCCGCGTGGTGGCGTCCGCTGGGTCATACCGCATAAAGCAAAGTACTGGTAAATGAACTCTGTCTCGCCCGAGTTTCAAATATCTTTTCTGATCAACATTCAACGCTTGCTGTCCGAAGGTTCATATGTAGCCACATACAAGTACGCATTGCTTCTTGCGTTGGCGGAAATTTCCGTTGAAAGGGGTACCGATGATGACGGCGAGCTAACGATAACCACTCGCCTTCTTGCTGAAAAGTTCATCCGATATTATTGGCGTCAAAGCGCCCCATATTTAAGTAGCGATATGGTGCTTCAACAAAATACGGGCAAGCAAGCTGGGGTCATCAATAAAGTTCGTTCTTCCCATGAAAGGTATGAGGGCTCTCTTTCGAACGCCCAAAACGACAATAAGCAATGGAATTTAATCTTAAGCCAAGTTGCGTATTATGTCCGTACCATGCCGCTTTGGAAATTACAAACTGTCGGCAGTGAAAAGCTTGATTTTCTTTATGCCAACACATATCAGAGTGACGATATCAAACTAAAACCCGGCGTGGTGTATTGTTTTCGAAAGCATTATCCATTGGTATCAGACTTGGTTAAAAGCGCTTGGTTACGATATGTACGCCGTTATAACGCTAAGGCGTTGGGCGACCAAACAGATTTATACGAATTCTTATTTGGAAGTGAACGCACGAACCTAAGAAAAGCAGCCGAAATACTTTCTGATTTCCAACAAGGAGATTGTTTTTATTGCCGTAGCGCCCTCAAAGAGGCAACTCCGCATGTTGATCATTTCATTCCCTGGTCTCGGTATCCCGTAGATTTGGGCCACAATCTCGTTTTGGCTCATGGTTCATGCAACATCAACAAATCGGATTTACTGGCTGCGCAAATTCATTTGAACAGATGGTGTGAGTTCCAATCGATAAACGCGATTGCACTAGCTGGCGCATTTGACCGCGCAGGAATTCCCAATGATATAAATTCTTCTTTAAAAATCGTTAACTGGGCTTATACTCAAACATACAACGCCCATGGATTGACGTGGTTGCGAAAAAAGGAAATGTTGAAGTTAGGAAATAATTGGCGAGAGATTTTAGGCACGTTGTTGAACTGATCTGATGGGCATCTCCTTTTAAATAGATATATTCTTATTGTTTTCGGTACCGGTTCTGCCCAAGCATGGCCCAGCCGACTTAGCTCCAATCCCACATCATGGCAAGTATCATAGCGCATCGCCCGGGGTAGTGTATAAAACTGTTCGCAATTTGGACTGAAGGAGGAGCCATCGTAAACTCTCTTCGAAGACCAATCCGAAAGAGAGGAGGATTTTTACTACGATGGCTCAAAGGCATTATAGGGCACCGTTCAAAAAAGCGCTATTGCAGTTCATCACCGAGCCGGATCCCTTCCTGGCCATGCTCAAGTGGGTCATGACGGAGATGATGAGAATCGAAGCGGAGGCCAAAGTCGGAGCGATGAAGGGGCAACACTCGACGGAGAGGGCCACGTACTTTTCCGGAGCCCGAGTCCGGCGGGTAGATACCCGGCTGGGCACGGTTTATCTTCTCGTCCCTAAGTTGCGGAAGGGCGGCTATGTGCCCTTCTTCGTCTCTGAAAGACGCCGATCTGAGCAGGCCTTGATCGCGGTCGTCCAAGAAGCCTTCATCAACGGCGTCAGCACCCGCAAAATCGAGCGCCTGGCCCGGGCCATGGGCATCGAGGACATCTCGGCGAGCCAAGTCTCTGAGTTCAACAAGGAGCTCGACGCCCAAGTGGCTGAATTTAAGACCCGTCCCCTGGCCGAGGAGTACTCCTTCCTATGGATCGACGCCCTGTATCAGAAGGTTCGGGTCGAGGGAAGAGTCGTCTCGGTGGCCGTCATGGTCGCCTGTGGCGTAAATCAAGCCGGAGGCCGGGAAATCCTGGCCGTGGAGCCCATGTTCGACGAATCCGAGGACTCCTGGCGGGCCTTCTTCCGCAAACTCAAGGCCCGGGGGATGAAGAGAACCGCGCTCTGCGTCTCCGATGCCCACGCCGGCATCCAGGCCGCGGTCCGCAAGGAATGGCTGGGTGCCTCCTGGCAACGCTGCAAGGTCCACTTCATGCGCAACATCCTGGCCAAGGTGCCGCACCGGGAAAAGGGGCGTTTCGCGGCCCATCTGAAGCAGATCTGGCTGGAGCCGGATAAAAAGAGCGCCCGACGGGCCGCTTCGTCTCTGATCGACGACTATGAGAAGCGGTTCCCCGAGGCGATCCGGTGCTTGGAAGAAGGGCTGGAGGACTCGCTCTCGTTCTATGACTTCCCCGAGGTGGATAAGAAGCGGATCTCTTCGACCAACGGCCAGGAGAGGTTGAACATGGAGATCCGCCGGCGGAGCCGGGTGGTCGGCGTGTTCCCGTCGGTCGAATCTTACGTCCGGCTGACGATCTGCTATCTCGTCGAGTACTCCGAGGACTGGACGAGTGAGCGGAGCTATATTCGGGAGGACAAGGTCCTCGGATCCTTGGACAGGCTTCACGAGCTGATGGCTCAAGCGGCTAACTGAAGAGGCTTACGAGGGCTCCGAAGTTGCGAACATCCGTTGACACGACCTCGCCCGGCGATTGCCATCCTCTCCCTCCTCTGCTATCATTTGGACCCAAATCTACTCCCTAACCGACGAGGAGAGGCAACCACCCATGATCGAACGGTATACCAATCCCAAAATGGGGGCCATCTGGAACGAGCCCAACCGCTATCAGACCTGGCTGGACGTCGAAATCGCCGTCTGCGAGGCCTGGGCCGGACTGGGCAGGATCCCGGCCGCCTCCTTGAAGACGATCAAGGCCCGGGCCGGCTTCGACGCCGAGCGGATCGATGCCATCGAGAAGGTCGTCAAGCACGACATCATCGCCTTCCTTACCTCGGTCAACGAGAAGGTCGGGCCCGACGGCCGGTACATCCACATGGGGTTGACCTCGTACGACGTGGTGGACACGGCTCTTTCGATGATGATCCGTCAGTCTCTTATCCAAGTCCGCAGGCGCCTCGTGGAATTGAAAAAGATTCTGCGCCGCGAAGCCATCAAGCATAAAAGGACCGTCTGCATGGGCCGGACCCACGGCATCCACGCCGAGCCGGTCACCTTCGGGTTCAAGATCCTGGTCTGGTACGAGGAGATCAAGCGCCACATCGACCGCGTCGACCGGGCCATCGCCGTCATCAGCGTCGGCCGAATCTCCGGTTCGGTCGGGACCTACATACACTTGAACCCGCGGGTCGAGGTCATGGCCCTGAAGAAGCTAGGCCTCAAGCCGGCGCCCGTCTCCACGCAGGTGTTGCAGCGCGACCGCCACGCCGAGGTCATCGGCGTGCTGGCCCTCGTCTCCACGTCGCTCGAAAAATTCACCCTGGAAGTCCGCCATCTCCAGAAGAGCGAGGTCCTGGAGCTCGAGGAGCCGTTTACGAAAGGCCAGAAGGGTTCCTCCTCGATGCCCCACAAGAAGAACCCCGTCCGCTGCGAGCGGGTGGCCGGCCTGGCCCGGCTCGTCCGGGCCAACGTCCAGGTGGCGCTCGAAAACATCCCCCTCTGGCACGAGCGGGACATCAGCCACTCCTCGGCCGAACGGATCATCATCCCCGACTCCTTCATCCTGACCGACTACCTGCTGACCGAGACGATCGATATCATCGGACACTGGGTCGTCCACAAGGACCGCATGCGCTCCAACATCGATTTCTCGCGCGGCCTGACCTTCTCCCAGAGCGTTTTGTTGGCGCTGACAAGGAAGGGGCTGAGCCGCGAGGACGCCTACGCCCTGGTCCAGAGGAACAGCCTCAAGGCCTGGAACGAGAACTGCGACTTCAAGGCCCTGGCCGCGGCCGATCCCGACATCGCCAAGATCCTCAAGCCGGCCGAGCTCGAGGCCTGCTTCGCCATCGAGCCTTATCTGGAAAAAATCGACTATATATTTAAAAGGGTGCTCGCACATGAAAGTTAGAGTCCTCGTCTCCTTCAAGGACAGCGTCCTCGACCCCCAGGGGCAGACCGTCAGGAACGCCCTGCATACTTTGGGTTATGCGGCCGTGCAGGACGTCCGGCAGGGCAAGGTCTTCGAATTGGATTTGGCGGGCGTCGGGCGCGCCGAGGCCGAGAAGATCGTCCCCGAGGTCGCCGGCAAAGTTCTGGCCAACCCCATCATCGAGAAATTCACCTGGCAGATCATCGAGGATTGAGGGAGGGCGCGCCGTGAAATTCGGAGTCGTCACCTTTCCCGGTTCGAACTGCGACATGGACACCGTCCATGTCTTCAAAGACGTCCTGAAACAGCCCACGGTCAGCCTCTGGCACAAAGATCATGATCTGCAGGGCGTGGACTGCGTCGTCCTGCCGGGCGGATTCGCCTACGGCGACTATCTGCGCTCGGGGGCCATCGCCCGTTTCTCCCCCCTCATGCAGGAGGTCCGCGAGTTCGCCGGCCGGGGCGGGACCGTGCTGGGCATCTGCAACGGTTTCCAGGTTTTGCTGGAGCTCAATCTTCTACCCGGAGCCATGATCCGCAACAAGCACCTCAAGTTTTTGTGCCGGCACGTGACGCTAAGGGTGGATAACGCGGGCACGCGGTTTTCGAGGCGGGCAAAGAAGGGCCAGGTCCTGAGCATTCCCATCGCCCACTTCGACGGGAATTATTACGCCCCGCCGGAGACGCTGAAGGAGATCGAGGACAACGGCCAGGTCGTCCTGCGCTACTGCGACGAGAAGGGCGGGCTGAGCGAGGAGAGCAACGTCAACGGCTCCCTCAACGCCATCGCCGGGCTGATGAACAAGTCCGGCAACGTCATGGGCATGATGCCCCACCCGGAGCGGGCCGCCGAGAAAATCCTGGGCAGCGCCGACGGGCTTTTCATCCTGGAATCCCTGCTCGGGGGGAAGTAAGCCATGTTCGACGACAAGGTCCTCCAACAGCACAACGTGACCCAGGACGAATACGCCCTGATCGTCAAGCTCATCGGCCGCGACCCCAACCTGACCGAGCTGGGCATCTTCTCGGCCATGTGGTCCGAGCACTGCAGCTACAAGACCAGCAAGATCTACCTCAAGACCCTGCCGACGCGGGCCAAGAACGTCGTTCAGGGCCCCGGCGAGAACGCCGGCATCATCGACATCGGCGACGGCCTGGTGGTCGTCTTCAAGATCGAGTCGCACAACCATCCGTCTTTTATTGAACCGTTTCAGGGGGCGGCCACGGGAGTGGGCGGGATATTGCGGGACATTTTCACGATGGGCGCGCGGCCCATCGCCATCCTGGATTCGCTAAGGTTCGGGCCGCTGACCAATCCGCGCAACCGGACCATCATGGAAGGCGTCGTCCACGGGATTTCGTCGTACGGCAATTCCATCGGCGTGCCGACGGTGGGGGGCGAGGTCTATTTCGACGAATGCTATTCGCTCAACCCGCTTGTGAACGTTTTTTGTCTGGGATTGGCCGAAAAGGACAAGATCTTCTACGCCAAGACCGACGCGGTCGGCAACGCCGTCCTGTATGTGGGCGCCAAGACCGGCCGGGACGGCATCCACGGCGCCTCCATGGCTTCCCAGGAATTCGGGGAAGACACCGAGGCCAAACGGCCTAATGTCCAGGTCGGCGACCCCTTCAAGGAGAAGCTGCTGCTGGAAGCCTGCCTGGACGTCATGGAGCGGCGGATCATCGTCGGCATCCAAGACATGGGCGCGGCCGGCCTGACCTGCTCGACGACCGAGATGCCAGCCAAGAGCGGACAGGGCGTGGACATCGACCTGGATAAGGTGCCCCAGCGCGAGAAGGGAATGACGCCCTACGAGATCATGCTCAGCGAGTCGCAGGAGCGCATGCTCATCGCCTGCCGGCCCGACCAGGTGCCGGCCGTCCAGGCCGCCTTCGCCAAGTGGGACCTCGACGCCCCCGTGATCGGCACGGTCACCGGCGACGGCAAGCTCAAGTGCCGCTTCAAGGGCCGGATGGTGGTGGACATCCCGGTCCAGGCCGTGGTCGACCTTTGCCCCATGTACCACCGGCCCGTCGAAGCGCCGATCGGGCCCGAGGAGAAGGAAATCGCCGGAAAGGCCGCTGCGGGATTGGCCCTGCCGAAGGATTATAGCGAGGTGTTGCGCGGCTTGTTGGCGGCGCCGACCATCGCCAACAAGGAATGGGTCTACCGCCAGTACGACCATATGGTCCTGGTCAATACCGTGCAGCTGCCGGGCGCGGGCGCCTCGGTGCTGCGGATCAAGGGCTCCAAGAAAGGCCTGGCCATGACCCTGGACGGGAACGGGCTATATACGAAGCTCGATCCCAAGACGGGCGCGGCCATCGCCGTGGCCGAGGCCTGCCGCAACCTGGCGTGTGTCGGGGCGCGGCCGCTCAGCGTCACCAACTGCCTCAACTTCGGCAACCCCGAGAAACCCAAGGTCATGGGCCAGTTCAAGGAAGCCATCGAGGGCATGAGCGACGCCTGCCGGACCTTCGGCATCGCCGTTACCGGCGGCAACGTCAGCTTCTACAACGACACCGAGGGCGCTTCCATCTACCCGACACCCGTGCTCGGCATCGTCGGCCTGATCGAGGACCTGGACAAGGCCGCGACACCCGGCTTCAAGGACGAGGGCGACGCCGTCATTCTGATCGGCGAGTCCAAGGACGAATTGGGAGGAACGGAATATTTGAAACTCCGGACGGGCCGCGGCGAAGGGCTCGCCCCCTCCCTGGACCTGGCCCGGGAGAAGGCCGTCCACGAGGTCTGCCTGCGGGCCATAGAAGAAGGCTGGGTCAAGAGCGCCCACGATCCGAGCGAGGGCGGCTTGGCGGTATGCGCGGCCGAGTGCGCCTTCCATTCGCCGAAAGGGCTGGGCGCGACTATCGACGCTGATGGCCCGGTGCGGCCGGATACGCTCCTCTTCGGCGAAAGCCAGTCGCGGATATTGCTCACGGCCGCGCCCCATAACGCCGCCCGCATCGTCAGGTTGGCGGCCGACCTTGGCGTGCCGGCCAGGATCATCGGCAAGGTCGGCGGGACGTCGATCGTCTTCAAGCACGCCCGAAAGACCCTGGTCGATCTTCCGGTGGCTGAGGCCAAGCGCATCTGGAAGAACGCCATCCCGGATTATTTCAAGATTCCGCGCGAATAAGAAACAGGGGAGACATCATGGCCGACACGACGCCGCTGCCGATCGTCGATTTCCGCAGCCCCAAAAAGCGCGGCCGCATCATGGTCCTTCTCTCCGGACGGGGCTCGAACTTCAAAGCCATCGACGACGCCGTCCGGGCCGGAGAGATCGACGCCGAGGTCGGGCTCGTCTTCAGCAACAAGGAAGACGCGCCCGGGCTTCTCCTGGCGCGCAAGCGCAGCCTGGAAACGGTGTTCGTCGACTCGAAGCTCTACCCCGACAAGCTCGAGTACGACAAGATCATCATGCGCGAGGCCGAGATGCGGGGCATCGACCTCGTCGTCCTGGCCGGCTACATGAAGGTCCTGACGCCCCAATTCTGCGAAGCCTGGAAACACCGCGTCGTCAACATCCACCCGGCCCTCCTGCCCGCCTTCCCCGGCCTCCATGTCCAACAGAAGGCCATCGACTGGGGCGTGCGATTCAGCGGGTGCACGACCCATTTCGTGGCCGCCGAGGTGGACATGGGCGCGATCATCCTGCAGGCCTGCGTGCCGATCCTGCAGGAGGACACCGAGGAGATCCTGGCCGCCCGCATCCTGGTCGAGGAGCACAAGATCTACCCCAAGACGGTGAAGCTGTATTTCGAGGGTCGGATCGAAGTGCAGGGCCGGCGCGTCTTCATCCGTTGATCGTCCCGGTTGACTTTTTTCCCCGCCGGGTTCATCCTTGAATCGTTAAATCATGCGCAAAACCGTCCTGCGGTGCCTGGCTCCCCTGCTCCTGGCGGCGATCGCCTTCGGGGCCGCCTGCAACACCGTCGCGGGGCCCGCCTCTGGCGACACGGCGGCCCAGATCGAGCAGGAGATCTTCAGCCTGGTCAACATCCACCGCCGGAGCATCGGGGCGGTCGAGCTCACCTGGAACGACACGATCGCCGCCCAGGCCCGCCTTCACAGCCAGGCCATGGCCGACGGGACGGTCCCGTTCGGGCATGACGGCTTCGATTCCCGGATCGCGGCGATCGGGCAAACCATCCCTTGGGACACGGCGGCCGAGGTCGTCGCCCTGGCCGAGACCGCCGCGGACGCGGTGAACGCCTGGATCGCCAGCGCGGAGCATAAGCCCTTCATCGAAGGGGATTACAATCTCACGGGCGTCGGCGTAGCCAAGGACAAATCCGGAATCTCGTTTTACGCCACCCAGATCTTCATCAAGTCCCGCTGAAGAAAAGCGCGGCCCTGTTCGGAAATCATTCCGCGATGACGCGGTGGATCTTCTTTTTCCCGGCCTTGAGGATCATGCCCTCGGGCCCGAGGTCTCCGGCCGTCAGCAGACGCTCGAGGGAGTCGATGCGCTCGTCGTTGACATAAAGCCCCCCCTGTTTGATCAGCCGTTTTGCTTCGCCCCGCGACGTCGTCAGCCCGGCGAGGGTGAAGAGCTCCGCCGGGGCGATCCCCGCCTCCAGGCGTTCGCGCGGGACCGCGGTGGTGGGCAGGGATTGGAGGTCCTTTCCGCCGGCCGGGCCGAAGGCCGCGGCGGAGGCGTCCCGGACCTCGGCGGCCGCCGCGTCGCCGTGGGCCAGCCGGGTGGCCTCGAAGGCCAGGATGCGCTTGGCCTCGTTGATTTCGCCGTCCCGGAGCCGTTCCAAACGGGCGATCTCGTCGAGGGGCACGAACGTGTAGACGCGCAGGAAGCGGCCGACGTCACGGTCGTCGCAATCGACCCAGTATTGGTAGAAGTCGTAGGGGCTGCAGAGCGCGGGGTCCAGCCAGACCGCGCCCTGGGCGGTTTTGCCCATCTTGGCCCCGCCCGCCGCGGTCAGCAGGGGAAAGGTCATGGCCTCGGCCTCGGCGCCCGTCACCCGGCGGATGAGGTCGACGCCGGCCAGGATGTTGCCCCATTGGTCGTCGCCGCCCATCTGCAGCGTGCACGCATAGGTCCGGAAAAGATGGAGAAAATCGTAGGCTTGCAAGAGCTGATAGTTGAATTCGATGAAAGACAGGCCCTTCTCCAGGCGCATCCTGTAAGCCTCGGCGGCCAGCATGCGATTGACGCTGAAATGGCGGCCGACGTCGCGCAGGAAGGCCACGTAATTCAGCGGCAGGAGCCAGTCGGCGTTGTTGACGGCGATCGCCCCCTCGCCGTCAAAATTCAGGTAGCGGTCGAGCTGGGCTTTGATCGAGTCGCCGAAGCCGCGGATCGCTTCCTCCGACAGCATCGGGCGCATCTCGGTCTTGCCGCTGGGATCGCCGACCATGGTCGTTCCCCCGCCGATGACGGCCAGGGCCCGATGGCCGGCCCGGCGCAGATGGGCCATGGCCATGATGGGGACCAGGCTCCCGGCATGGAGGCTCGCCGCCGTGCAGTCGTAGCCGATGTAGAACGTGACCCGGCCCGCGCCGAGCGCTTTCCGCACGGCGTCTTCGTTGGACGCCTGGGCGATGAACCCGCGGGCCTTCAATTCGTCGAAGACGTTTCCATTCATGGACGCAACCTTCGCCATTTTACCTTCTAATCCCGGCCTCGTCCATATTTTCGGGAGGGATCGTCTCGCTCCGCAAGGCCCTCCCGGAACCCCGGCCGGTCCCGGAAGAAGGGGTCAGACGATGTCCTTGAGCACTTCCCGGGCCCGGATTTCATCGACTTTCAGGACCTGGATCCGGATGGGCGCCGAGATCGGCGCCACCATCGCGCCCTGGAGAGCGTCCCCCTGGGGATTGAAGTTGATGCCCTCCTCCTCGAGGAGCGACTCGGCGATGGCCACCGTGGCCGGGTTCGTCGTTTCCAGGACGACGACGAGCTCGTCTTTTTCGTGGGGATTGTGGGGGTGATGTGTCATGGTTTCTCCTGACGCGGCGGCGTTTCGAGCGGGCGGCCCGCGGCCGGGCCCCTCGATATCATTTCCGGATATCTGGAGGAATAAGCTTCGGCGGCCGGCCGAAGGCTTTTTGATACAGCGCGGGATAGGCGTCCTTCCCCCCGAGGAGAAGACCCGCCAGGGGCATCGCTTTCCGGGCCGCCCCGGTCATCGCCGCGACAAGGGCGCGGATGTCCCATTGGGCGGCGAAATCCTGGCGGAGGCGGGCGATATGATAGAGCTCGCGCATGTTGACCTTGATCAAGGCCCGCCGGCGATGGGCGTTGGTCAGGACGTAGGCCGCGGCGGCCTCCCCGGCCGCCCGGCGCAGCTCGGCGTAGACATCGTTGGTCCGTTCGATCATCGCCCGGAATTCCCGGCCCGCGCCGAGCGCCTCGACCGAAGGCGGCACCGTCGCGCCCAAGCCGGGATCATAGGGCTTGGCCGTCAGCGTGGCCATGCGATGGCGCTTGAGCTGGGCGAAGGCCGACGCCGAGAGAACGAGCTCGAAGGTCAGGTCGGCGTATTCGAATTCGCGCAGGGGGAAATCATGGAATTCCATGCGCTCGAAGGCCCGCTTGAAAACGGCCTTGCGGGCGGCGCCGGACAGGGCCCGCGCCCCGCGCAGGCATTCGCCGTAGGGCCGGCCGCCGGCCGTATGGGCCAGGGCGGCCAGGATACGGTCGTCGCCCTCCGCCGTGCGGTCGATCAAGCGGACGGCCGTGCGGTTTGCGGCCGCCGCCCGGCGCGGCCGGCTTTTCCGGGCCGAAGCCGGGAAGGCGCGCTCGACCGCTTCACCGACGTCGTCGTAGGCCCGGGCGTCGAAATCCGTGGCCGCGGTGAAGAGGAGGATGGAGGGGGCGATCCCGCGGGCCAGATCGTACAGGCGCCCGTTGAGCTCCCGCACTTCGGCCAGCGGACGCGCGGCGAAGCGGCGGATCATGAGCTCCAGGTTGCGGGCGTTGACGGTCAGCCCCAGCTGTCCTTCCGTGGCCAGGCTGACGGCGTAGCGGGCGTCCTCCTTGGCCCAGCCCTCCAGCAAGGCCTGCTTTCCGGGATCTCTCGCCAGGTCCGCATGCCGGGCGAAGACGACGGGGCGCAGGCGGGCGTAGAGGCTGTGATAGAGGGCGTTCTGGGCCCTGACCGTTTCGACGAAGAGGTCCCGGCGTCCGGCCTTGACGATCTCCGCGGGCACGACGAAATCGCTGCCCAGGGTGATGTAGCGCTGGGATTTCTCGGTAAAGGACACGAGGCGGAATTTTTCGATCTCCTCGATGGCCAGGCGGCTGACGCCCATGATGTCGAAATTGAAGACGGCATGCTCGGCCACCGAGTGATGGCCCATCTTGAAGATGATGGCCCGGTTGGAGCGGCGGGCCTTGTCCACCTCGGCCCGCGCGGCGCGCCGCAGCTCGTCGACGGGGCGGGCATCGCGCGAGATGCGGGCGTACGACGCCGACAGCGTCTCCGGAGTCAGATCGAGGCGCGCGGGCGCGGCCCGGCGCAGCTCGTCCAAGGCCTCGCGGTCGACATTGTATCCGGCCAGGACGACCTTCATTTCAGGCCTCGACGGATATCTTGAGGACGACCTGAAATTCCTTGATCTTGCCTTCGCGGACGGCGCCGCGCTGCTCGACGACCTGGAAGAAATGGGCCTTGAGGCCGCGGGCCGCGGCCTCGGCCAAGGCGGACTGGACGGCCTCGGAAAATCCCAGGGGAGACGTTCCCACGAATTCGAACATCTGCAACACGGAGGGACTCCTGTTTCGGCTACCGCCTCTATTATATAACAGTCCCGGGACCGCCGGAATGCGGAGCGGGGGCGGTTATAGAGGCGGGAGGATTTCCTTGACCCGCCCGACGAGGCCGTTGGTCAGCCTGACCTTGATGCCGCGGCTATGGGAGGAGGCGCTGGTCAGGATGTCTTTGACGACGCCTTCGGTCAGCTTGCCCGTCTCTTGATCCTGCTTCTGGACGACGCGCACGCGCCCGCCGGGCCGGATATCCGATCTTTTTTGTCCGTCCACCTTTGGCTCCCTTTCTTATCCCTTCATAACGCCTATCGGCTTTACGCGGGCGACCAGGCGGCCCAACCCGAGGGCGTCGGAGACGCGGACCACTTCGTCGACGTCCTTGTAGGCTTCGGCGGCCTCCTCGGCGACGCCTTTCCAGCTCGTGGACCGGAGCTCGATGCCGCGGGCAGCCAGGTCGTCGCGGATCTTCTCGCCCCGAAAACGGCGCAGGGCCTCCTGGCGCGACATGAGGCGCCCGGCGCCGTGGGCGGTCGATCCGAAGCTCCGCGCCTCGGCCTCGTCGGTCCCGGCCAGGATATAGGAAGATGTGCCCATGCTGCCGGGAATGATGACAGGCTGGCCGACTGCGCGGTACGGCGCCGGGACCTCGCGGCGGCCCGGGCCGAAGCTCCGCGTCGCGCCCTTGCGGTGGATGCAGACGCGCATCGACTTGCCGTCGACGGCGTGAGTTTCCGTCTTGGCCACGTTGTGGCAAACGTCATAGATCGGGCGCATGCCCTCGGACGAGCCGAGGACTTTTTTGAAAACGCCGCGGACCCAGTGGGCGATCATCTGGCGATTGGCGAAGGCGTAATTCACCGCCGCGCACATGCTCCGATAGTATTCCTGCCCCAGCGCGGATTTGAGGGGCGCGTGGACAAGCTCGCGGTCGGGAAGATTTTTGACGCCGAATTTGTCGGTCATGGCCTCGATGTAATCCGTGGCCACCTGATGGCCCAGCCCGCGGCTCCCGCAATGGATCATGACCAGGACCTGGCCCTCGGCGTCGATGCCGAAGGCCTTGGCCGCGGCCTGATCGAGGATGCGGTCGACTTTCTGGATTTCCAGGAAATGGTTTCCCGAGCCGAGCGTGCCGAGCTGGGGGATGCCGCGCTCGAGGGCCCGGCCGGAAAGCCCGGAAGCGTCGGCGTCCTTCATCCGCCCGCCCTCCTCGGTGAAAAGCAGGTCGTCCGGCGAGCCGTAGCCGTTCTCGACGGCCCAGGCCGCGCCTTTGACCAGGATATCTTTGAGCACGCCCAGGCTGAGCTTGGTGATGCCGCTTTTCCCCACTCCGGCCGGAACCTCGTCGAAAATGGCCGCCAGCAGCTCCCGGCGGCGCGCCGTGACGTCGGCCTCGCGAAGATTGGTGCGCAGGAGGCGCACGCCGCAGTTGATATCATAGCCGACGCCGCCGGGCGAGATGATCCCCTCGTCGGGATCGAAGGCGGCCACGCCGCCGATGGGGAAGCCGTAGCCTTGATGGGCGTCCGGCATGACGTAGGACATGCGCAGGATGCCTGGCAGGCAGGCTACATTGCGGGCTTGGTCCAGGGTCTTATCGCGCCGGATCGACTCGATCAGCGAGTCGGAGGCGTAGAGGCGGGCCGGAACGCGCATGCCGCCCTGTTTGGGAATCTCCCAGATGTTCTCCGCGACGCGATTCAAGTCCATAGCCTTATTATAGGGGTCGCGTCTCCACTTTCCACTTTTTTAATGAATTTCGGTCGAAGGAACATCGGGGTAATTAGTGGAAAGTGGAGACGCGACCCCGTTCTTCAGGTGACTCTTCCCGGACTTGACATTTCAAATATGTGTATTATATTATTAATACGCTTTAAAGGAGCCGGAGCATGATCAGACTCAATGTCGACTTGACCTCCCCGGTTCCCGCCTACCTGCAGGTCATCCAAGCCCTTAAATTGGAGATCCTCTCAGGAAGACTGCGCGACGGCGACCGCCTCCCTCCGATCAGGGAATTGGCCAAGATCCTCAAGCTCAACCCGAATACCGTCGCAAAGTCCTACTACGCTTTGGAGAAAGAGGGCTTCATCGAGAGCCGGCAGGGCAGCGGGAACTGGGTCAAGACGCGGGCGTCCGACCTCGACAACCTGCGCAAAAGCCTTCTCGAGGGCGAGACCAAAGCCTATCTGGAAAAAGCCTTTTCCCTGGGGGCCTCGCTCGATGACATCAGCCGGACCATCGAAAGGATCACCCGCCATGAGTGACGCCATCCTCGAAGCTAAAGGGTTGACCGTCCGCTATGGCCGGAAATACGCCCTCCGCGATCTCTCCGCGGCTTTCGCCCCCGGCGAAGCGGTCATCATCGCCGGCTCGAACGGGGCCGGCAAGAGCACGCTGCTGCGCTGCCTGGCCGGGGCCATCATTCCGGACAAGGGCAAAATCATTTGCGGCCCGGGATTAACGAAAGCGAAAATTGGTTTCATCTCCGACCGGCTCAGCTTGTACGAAAATTGGACGTTGGGCGAAGCCTGGCAGTTCCACAGGCGGGAATTCGGGGTCGCCGCGGCCGAACGGCCGTCCATCGAAGGGTTTTCCCTCGATGATAAGCGGCGGATCAAAAGCCTTTCCGTCGGCGAGCGGACCCTGTTCCATCTGACGCTTCTGCTCGCCCAGCGCCCGGCCGTCCTTCTCATTGACGAGGTCGTCCACGGCCTCGATCCCTTCCTGCGGGAGAAATTCCTGGAAACGGTGATCGGGGCCATGGACGAGCTGAAGACGGCGGTCGTCATGGTCAATCACACCCTCTCCGACACGGCCCAGATCCCGGAGCGCATCCTGATCATGGACGAAGGCCGATTCATCCTGGACGAGCGCCGCGAGGATTTGCTGGCCAATGCCAAAAAAATAAGCGGCGATGCGCCCTTGCCGTCCGGCTGGCCCGTCCTTTTCGAGACGGCCTCGGAATACCGCCGCGAACGCTACATCTATCCCTTCCCGGCGGAAGCGCGCCGGGAGGCGGCCCTGGAAATCGAAGACATCGGCCTGGACGAGATCGTCAAGGCCTTCATCGGAGGCGCCTATGTTCAAAAAAGAGCTCGCTGACGTCCTCAAGCAGTCGGCCTGGTTCCTGGCCGCCGCGCTGGCCTTGACCGTTGCCCTCCCGGCCTTGAACGTCGTTCCCCGGCAGTCCTACGGGAGCCTCTTCGCGACCGTCTTCCAGATCGGCCTGCTGTTCTGGGCGCTTTTTCTCGGCGCTTCCACCTTCGGGCGCGAGCGGGGGCAGCGGGCCCTCGAATACGTTCTGTCCCTCCCCTATTCTAGGCGCGGACTGCTGCTGCGCCTGGCCGGAGCGCGCCTGATCGTTTGGATTCTCCTCTGGGCGGCCTCCTCGCTGGCTCATCATCTTTTTTGGTCCAAACCCGCTTCCCTGAAGGAGGGTCTGGGCATCGACGCCGGCCTGATCCTTTATGGGCTGACCCTGTTTGGGGTGGCGCTTTCCCTGGCCCCCCTCATCGAAAACTTCATCGTGCTTTGCCTGTCGTCGATTTTCGTTTGGCTCTTGATATTCCCCTTGAGGACCGTCCTTATGATCGTCATCGGATGGCTCAAGGGCATTCCCTCGTCCATCCGCGTCGATCTCCTGGGCCGGGATATCGGGGTGGGGCAAGCTTGGCTCATCCTCAGCCCAGTCCTCTACGTGATCCTCCCCTTCACAGCGGCGCTTCTCGTTTCCATCCCGAGATTCGACATCCGCGCATCCATGGGCTACGCAAAAAAGTACCTCGCCTGTCTCGGATTGGGATTTCTGATTTGCTCCGGCGCCGCCGTCGCCCTAGGCGTCCTCTCCTCCTCGTCGCCCGTTTTCACCGCCATCCTCACCCCGGACCATCACCTGGTCCAATTCGATCCCTATGCCATTCACATCAAAACCCCGGCGCAAACCAAAGAGCTTCGCGGATTCATCCTCGATGGCTGGCCGGTCGCCTTGGACGACGGGCGCATCATCTTCAGCGACAGGACCGGACTTTTCGTCCTGAACGCGGCCAGCGGAGAAAACCGCATGATCTATGAGACTGGGGGAAGCCGGCCGTCCGCCGGCTTCTTCTGGATCTGCGGAAAACAGATCCTGTTCTTCGACCATTTTCGCGCTCCCCTCGATGCGCACCCCTCCCTCTACGTCGTCGATCTGGACTCCGCCGACCCCAAATCCGCCCGTGCCATCCCGGTGCCGCCCCGACTGACCTGGGCCCGTCCCTTCGGAACGGCAGAAATGGACGGCCGCCGCTTCTGGATGTTCATCCCGAGCGAGCCCAAGACCAGCGTTTTTCAGGTCTGGGAAGACGGCCGGATCCAAGCCGTCGAGGAGAAGGGCCCCGCCCGCATCCGCGCGGCGTCCTTCATCAACGGCATGCTCATCCTGCACTTGATCGACGGCATGGCCTTCTACCGCGATGGCGGCAGGGGATTCGAGCAGGTCAAACGCCTGAAAGAGAACATCTCCTATCTCGAGCCCTGGGACGGACCGATTCGGGACAATCCCGTCGCGGAAGCTCTCTACGGGAAGAGCGGCGACCATATCGCGCGCCTGGACCTGAAGACCTTGGAAGTCAGCGATATCGCGGACCTGGCCTCGGCCAAGGGAGCCTGGGTCGCGGCTTGGCTGCCCGACCGCTTCGTCCTCCTCGAGCAGGACGGCCGGCTCAAGACGCTGACCGTTTCGATGATCCGTGGCGGCCGGGTCGAGCCGCTGAAGACGTTCCCGGACTTCGATTATTCGCGCAAGGGGCTTTTCTTCCAGTATCAATACGGGGGACTCGTTTTCCGCGAGGGCGGCGTCACCAGGGCCTATCCATTTGACGACATGCAAGAGCTGATTTTCAAATAGAAGAACGTGAAAAAAGAAGATCGATGAAAGCCTTCGCCGTTCCGGATTTGAAAACCATCGATTATTGAGGGGAGGGGAATATGCCGCGCGATACGATATTTCGAACCGGTTTAGTCATCGCGATCGCCTTTTCAATTGTCGGCGCCGCGCTCAAGGCCCGCTCCGCGCAAGCCGACCGGGTCCCCCTCATCGACAATCCGAAGTTTCTCTCGGCCGCCGACGCGGGACGGCGCCTTGTTTTCGAAGAGGACCTGACCATCGGCGCCCGTGAAGGCGACGAGAATTCCATGTTCGGCAAGCGGATCGAATTCAACGTCGACAAGGCGGGGAACATCTACGTCGTGGACTGGGACCGCAAGCACATACAAAAATTCGATTCGTTTGGAAAATATCTTCTGACCATCGGCCGACAGGGGCAGGGCCCGGGCGAATTCGTGAACGTCTGGCGGCCGGAATTCGACTGGGACGGGAACTTTTCCGTCGTCGACATCGCCCAGAAAAGGATTTCCTTTTTCGATCAGGGCGGGAAATATCTCAAGCAGATCACGTTCCCCAACGTCCAGGTCTCGAGCCAGGTTTATTTCACGGCCGCCGGAAACATTATCACGGCGTTGGGCACCATTCAGATGGACGACGCGGGGGGATCGAAGTGGGAGCCGGTCGTCGGCCTGTTCGATCCGCAGTTCCGCCTCTTGGCCGAATTCGGCCGTACCTCGGGAGGATCCAAACCTCTCTCGGGCCGGGGCGAAGACGCCGTAGCCCAAAGCTGGGCCGACTTGATGAGCGATATGGCCTTCCGGGCCGATCCTTGTTATGTTCCGGCGCCGAATGGAGATATTTATTACGGGTTTCCCAACCGATACGAGATCAAAGTCTTTTCGGCGGACGGAAAACTCCTCCGCATCATCCGCAAAGAGGACGATCCTCGTCCCGTGACCGAAGCCGATAAAGAGGCGTTCGCCGAGACGATGAAAAACGAGTTTCTGCGATCCATGCCCGTCCAGCTCGAGGGGGCCAAGAAAAAAGCCGTTAAAATGATCCGCTATCCGAAATTCAAACCGGCCTACAAGGAATTCAGCTTCGACGATAAAGGCCGCTTGATCGTCATCGTCGATGAGGCGAAGGGTGCTGCCGTTTTGGACGCTTTCGACGCGAGCGGCCGCTGGATCATGCGGACCCGGGCGGAGATTCCGGTCGAGGGCCTGCTTTTCCGGAACGGGAAGGCTTATGCCGTCGCCACCATCGACGACTATCGTTTCGTTAAAAGGTTTGCGGTCAAAGAGATCGGCCGATAAACGATCTTCGCAAGGCTACAAGTCGACCACGACCTGGAGGACCCAGGGGCCGGGACTGCAGTCGCAGGAGTCGATTCTCATCTCGCTGTAGGTGACGGCCTTGACGTCGCCGTGGAACGCGTAGCGCTCGGGCCGGTCGTCGCCGACGAAGCGGGCCGATAGGCGAATCGGCCCGTCCGCGCCTTCCCCTCGCTCCGGCGGCATCTCGATGCGGACGTCTTCAGCCGCTCCGAGAACAAATTTCTTGGCGTCGAAGAAATAGATCACTTCGTTCAGGAATTTGTTGAGAAGCTGCTCCAGGTCGCCGGCCTCGATCCGGACCGGGTGTTCGACGCGCCGTTCGACGTTCTCCCAATCGACCATGAGCGACGCGGTCGCCAAAGCCGCATTGGCGAAAGCCTCCTCCATCGTCGCCCCGAAGGCCCGGAACTTTCCGTCGGCAGGATGATCGAGGATCGTATATCGTTCCGTCATGGCAGCTTCTCGTATTGATCCAGGAATTCCGTCGGCCGAAGAATCGCAAGCCCCTGGTATTCTTTTAAATCCAGAAGATGCTGGTCTCCGCTGACAATGACGTCGGCATGGCCTTCGACGGCGCATTCGAGGACCCGATTATCGCCTTCATCCTTCAGGACGGAAACCGTCGTTGACGGCTTGATCAGCTCCGCCGCCCGGCCGATGGTCCTGACGGCGTCGGCCGCCGCCCGCTCGCCCCAACCGAATTTTTCCCGAAGGATGGAGGCCATCTCCATCAAAATCGCCGGCGAGACCAGGAGCCGGATCCGCCGCTCCCGGGCCAGAAGGACGGCGCGTTCGGGATTCCCGCCGAAGACGATGGCGGAGAGGAAGACATTCGTGTCGAAGACGGCCCGGATCACCGGTCATCTCCGGAGACCGCGGACTTCGTGGACGAGCCGCTCGATATCCTCCTCGGACTTCAGTCCCAATTCCGAAACCGCCTGGCGGCCTTTCCGGCGGAGGCGGAGCCAGCGTTTTTCGTCGAGATAATCCTCGTAGACGGCCACCATGTCCCGGAACAGCTCGCTTTTCGTCTTGCGCTCGAGTTTGGCCAGGTTCTCCACATCACGGTAGACCTGGGGAGGGAGGGAAACGGTCAATGTCTTAGTCAAGCGGCTCATGGGCGCTTTCTCCGTGTCTTACTATGTCTTACCATCGACAGAATAAGCCGCCCGCGGCGGAAAGTCAAGGATCGAGGCCGCCCGGACCCGGCCGCTCTTCAGCCCGCTTTTTTCCTCAGCAATTGCAGCTTGCTGTGGCGGACGCCGTAGGCGAAATAGACGATCAGCCCGGCCAGCAGCCAGCCGCCGAAGCGGAGCCAGGTCCCCGCGGGCAGGCTGTACATCAGGTAGAAGCAGAAGGCGATGGTGATGAGCGGCGTGAACGGCACGCCCGGCGTCCTGAAGCGGCGCTCGACTTCGGGCCGGGTCCGGCGCAGGATGATGACACCCGCGGAAACGAAGAGGAAGCCGAACAAGGTCCCGATATTGCAGAGGTCGATGGTCATGGATATGGGGAAGATGCCCGCGACCAAAGCCGTAACACACCCCGTGACCCAGGTGCAAACGTGCGGCGTCATGTGCTTGGGATGGACCTTGGCGAACGACGGCGGGAGCAGGCCGTCCCGGGCCATGACCATGAAGATCCGGATCTGGCCGTAGAGAGTGACCAGCAGGGTCGAGACCATGCCGATGATGGCTCCGGTGGCGACGAGCGCGCCGCCCCACTGGATGCCGATGCGGCCGAGCGCCGCGGGCAGGGCGTTGCCCACGTCGATCTCCTTGTAGGGCACGACGCCGGTCAGAACGAAAGCGACGGAGACGTAAAGGAAGATCACGACGCCGAGGCAGAGCATGAGCCCGAGCGGGACGTCGCGCTTGGGATTCTTGGTCTCCTCGGCCGCCGTGGAGATCGAGTCGAAACCGATGTAGGCGAAGAAAATGATGGCCGCTCCGGCCATGACGCCTTTCCAGCCGAACGGCATCATCGGATGCAGATTGGCCAGGCTGACGTGGCGGATGCCGAGGACGACGAAAAGGAGAATGACCAGGATCTTGACGACGACAAGGATATTGTTGAACTTGGCGCTCTCGCGGACGCCGACAAAGAGGATCCAGGTGATGAGCAGGGTGATGAGGACGGCGGGAAGGTCGATGATTCCCCCCTGCAGGGGCGTCGTGGCCAGGGCCTTGGGGACCTTGATCCCGATGCTTTCGAGGAGCCCCATGAACGTCGACGACCAGCCCGAGGCCACGGCGCTCGCGGCGACGAGATACTGGAGCATCAGGTCCCAGCCGATGATCCAAGCCAGCACCTCGCCGAACGCGACGTAGGTGTAGGAATAGGTGCTGCCGGCGACCGGAAACATGCAGGCCAGCTCGGCATAGGTGAGGGCGCAGAAACCGCAGGTGATGGCGGCGACGATGAAGGACAGGAGGATGCCGGGGCCGGCCAGCTTGGCGCCCTGCCCGGTGGCCACGAAAATGCCCGTGCCGACCACGGCGCCAATGCCGAGGGAGGCCAAGTCGAGGGCGGTCAGGTTTTTCTTGAGCTGGGTGTGCTCCGAGGCTTCCGTCATCTGCGCGGGAGACTTGGTGATCCAGATGTTCATGAAAACTCCGGGCGGCTTTTAACGCTAGCGGAGAACTATATTACAGTCGTCGGGGTCGCGTCTACACTTTCCACTCATCCTGAGATTTTCTCGTTTTTCAGAAATCCATGATGACGAGTGGAAAGTGTAGACGCGACCCCATTTTTTTAAAAAACGCCCGCGATCCGTGTCCCGCAGTCCGGACAGCGGCCGCCGGCGATCCGGTCGGATTCGACGAAAAAGCCCCGCCGGCGGATGATCTCCGCGCCGCATTGTGGACAGGCCGTGATGTCCTCCCCGGCCGCGACGTTGCCGATGTAGACGTACCTCAGCCCCGCCTCCCGGCCCCATCCCTCGGCCCGTTGGAGGAGGGAAACGGGCGTGGCGCCGCGGTCGGTGAACTCGTAATCGGGATGGAAACGGCTCAAGTGCCAGGGCATGTCACGGTCGACGCCGGCCAAGAAACGGGCGATGTCCCGCAACTCGTCTTCGCCGTCGTTCATCCCGGGCACCACAAGAGTCGTCACCTCGACCCAAACGCCGAGCGTGCGCATCAGGGCGATGCTGTCGAGGACGGGCTGCAGGCGGCCCTTGCACACCTTTTTATAGGTCTCGTCGCGGAAGGACTTCAGATCGACATTGGCCGCGTCGAGATAGGGCTTGACGGCCTCGAGCGCTTCCGCCGTCATGAAGCCGTTGGTGACAAAGGTGTTGGCCAGGCCGGCGGTCTTGGCCAGGCGAGCCGTGTCCAGAGCGTACTCGAAGAAGATCGTCGGTTCGGTGTAGGTGTAGGAGACGCTGCGGCAATGCCGGGCCCGGGCGGCGCGGACGATCTCGGCCGGCGTCATGGCCTGCCCCCCGCCGTGAGAAATGGCGTCCTTGGCCGAGAGCTGGCTGATCTGCCAGTTCTGGCAGAACCCGCACCTGAAATTGCAGCCGGCCGCGGCGACGGAGAGCGACGACGTCCCCGGCAGGAAATGGTAGAAAGGCTTCTTTTCGATGGGATCGACGTTGGCGGCGATCAATTCGCCGTAGGCATGGGTGATGAGCCTCCCCTCCCGGTTTTCGCGGACTCCGCAAACGCCCCAGCCGCCGGCGGCGATCACGCAGCGATGGGCGCACAGGGCGCAAACGACACGGCGGTTTTTGTCCGCCGACCACAAGATCGCTTCGTGGACCATGTCCTTCACCTCGGATGGGTCAGACGCCGACCGCACGGCTGCGCCGCTCGGTCAGGACGGTGCTTCTCCATTGGCCGTGCCGTTGGGCGATCCGTTCGCGCCGGCCCACGACGCGGAATCCGCAGGCCCGTTGAAGGGCCAGGCTGGCCTCGTTGTCCTCGAAGGTGCTTCCCTGCAGCGTCCAGAAGCCGGCCCGCTCGGAGGCCTCGACCAGCGCCTCCAGCAGCCGGCGGCCGAGGCCTTTCCCGCGGGCTTCCCGCGCCACATAAACGCTGACTTCGGCGACACCGCGATAGCATTCACGCTTTGAGACGGGGCTGAGGGCGGCCCAGCCGGCGACCCGGCCTTCCGCGGCGGCTGCTAAGCGGCACTGGGCGAGATGCGCCGAGTCCCATTCCGCCCATGCCGGGCAGGTGGTTTCGAACGTGGCCAGGCCGTCCTCGATTCCCTGGCCGTAGATCGCCAGCACCCGGTCGGCATCGGACTCGGCCATGGGGCGGATAGAAATGTCCATCGGGTTCCGATTACGGCCGTTTCGCGGCCGGCCCGCCGCCGGGCACTCCGATCCTGGGGCATAAAGCGCGCACGGGGCATTCCCCGCAGCGGGGCTTGCGGGCCTGGCAGACGGCGCGGCCGTGGTTGACGAGCAGGTAGTTGAAGTCGAGCCAGTATTTCCGGGGAACAAGAACTAAAAGGTCCCGCTCGATCTTCTCGGGAACGGACTGCTTGGTCAGGCCCATTCTCCGGGACAGACGGGCGACATGGACGTCCACGGCGATGCCCTCGGCCTTATGGAAAGCCGAGGACAGGACGATGTTGGCCGTTTTGCGGGCCACTCCGGGGAGAGTGACGAGCTCGGCCATGGTCTCGGGGACGCGCCCGGCGAAATCAGCGATCACCGTCCGCGCCGCGCCCAGGATGTTCCGGGCCTTGTTGCGGAAGAAGCCGGTCGAACGGATTTCCGCCTCGAGCGCGGCTTGATCGGCGCGGGCGAAGGCCTCGACGTCCGGATACTTGGTGAACAGCCCGGGCGTCACCTTGTTGACCCGCTCGTCCGTGCACTGGGCCGAGAGGATCGTGGCCACGAGTAGCTCCCAGGGCGTCCGGAAGGTCAGGCAGGTTTCGGCGGCGGGATAGGTCTTTTCCAGGATCTTGAGGATCCCGGGCAGGCGTTTTTCAGCGGATTCCATAGGATCTATCCTTTGGGGTCGCGTCTACACTTTCCACTAAAAAGTGGAAAGTGTAGACGCGACCCCCATTCGTTTTAGGCGCCGATATGAAAGAGGTCCTGGCCGAAATACTCGGCCTCGGCATCATAATAGTCGGGGAACTTCTCCAGGAGCTCGATCTCCGACCGCAGCATGTAGTAATGGCTGCGCTCGACCCTCCTCAGATACTCGAGGACTTTCTTGCTCTGGGCGTCGTCGACCTGGGCCTTGGCGTCCTTGTAATAGTCCTCGGCTTCCTTCTCCTTCTGCATGGCCAGCTTGAAAAGGTCGAGAACGGCCGCCGCCTCGCCCAGCGCGACGTTCGATCGCGGGCGTTTCGATTCGGCCGGGACGACGAGCTTGCGTTCGGGGAAATGGTCGCGGAAAAGCCGCTCCAGAATGGCCTTGTGGCGGTCCTCCTCCCCGGCCAGGAAATCGAGTTTCTGCTTGAGGGCCTCGTTCTTCACCCGGCCGTGCAGGTCGCGGTAGATTCCGGCCGCGTCCAGCTCGGCCCGGATGGCCACGGGATAGACGTCGTAGGGCTTGATTTTCGCATCCATGCTCATAACAGGTTCTCCTCTGGGAATTATAGCCGGATCATGCGTTCGATGGCCCCCCGGGCGCGGTCCGCGATCTCCGGGGGAACGACGACGCGATGGACCATCTGCTCCAGGGCCGCCGCCACCTTGGGCAGCGTGATCTTTTTCATGTTGGCGCACAGGGCCAGATCATGGGCGGGATAAAACTCCCGGCCCGGGTTTTCCTTCTTCAGCCGATAGACCATCGCGGCTTCGGTGGCCAGGATGATCTCGCGGGCCCCGGTGATCCGGGCCTCGCGGACCATTCCCCCCGTCGAGAGGATCTTGTCGGCCAGGGCGATGACTTCGGGCCGGCATTCGGGATGGGCCCAGACGACGGCCCCGGGATGCCGCGTCTTTTTTTCCCTCACGTCCCGGGCCAGGATGGCGTTGTGGACATAGCAATATCCGTCCCAGGAAATGACCGTCTTGCCGGTCTGCGTCGCGACCCAGGCGCCCAGATTCTTGTCGGGGGCGAAGAGCACCTCGTCGGCCTCCAGGGAGTTGACGACCAGGGCCGCGTTGGCCGAGGTGCAGCAGATATCGCACTCGGCCTTGACCGCGGCCGAGGTGTTGACGTAACAGACGACGGGCCGGCCGGGGTGCTGGGCCTTCCAGCGGACGACCTCCCCGGCCGAGATCATGTCGGCCATGGGGCAGCCGGCCCGCGGGTCGGGGATGAGGACGGTCTTCCTCGGGGACAGGATGGCCGCCGTCTCGGCCATGAAATGGACGCCGCAGAAGACGATGACCTCGGCTTCGACGGCCGCCGCTTTCCGGCTCAGCTCGAGCGAATCGCCGACGAAATCGGCCGCGTCCTGGACCTCGCCCGGCTGGTAGTTATGGGCGATGACGATCGCGTTCCGCTCTTTCTTGAGACGGGCGATCGTCGCGGCCAGAGCGGCCTTGTCGGGAAGCTCGGGCATGGCTTTCAGCCCAGGGCGGCTCCGCAGTGGGTGCAGGCGGCCTCGGCCTTGTTGGTGTACTTGCCGCAGTGGCCGCACTCGACCAGATCGATATCGCAGTGATGGCAGGAACAGACGTCCTCCATCCCGTCGAGAGGGCCTTCGCAGTACGGGCAGCAGCAGCTTTCGTCCTGGTCCTCGTGTTCGTGGCCGGACCCGGCGTCGACGGACGGGCCGACGGTCTTTCCGCTCCGGCGGGCCTTGAAGTCCTCGATGGCCGCGTGCAGGGCATCGGCGCCCAGGTTGGAGCAGTGCATCTTGTTCTTGGGCAGGCCGCCCAGCTCCTCGGCCACTTTTTCGTTGGTGATCAAGGCCGCCTCCTCGAGCGTCTTGCCCATGGCCATCTCCGAGACCATGCTGGACACGGCGATGGCCGCCCCGCAGCCGAACGTCTGGAACTTGATGTCGGCCAGCCGGCCGTCCTTGACCTTGATGTAGAACGTCATCATATCTCCGCAGACGGGATTGCCGACCTGCCCGACGCCGTCGGGGTCGGCGATCGTGCCCACGTTGCGGGGGTTGGAAAAGTGATCCATGACCTTGTCGGAATAGATCATCGCTTGTTCTCCTTGAGGAATTCCGTGTACAGAGGGGACATCTTCCTCAGGCGGTCGATGATCGGAGGGAAGACGTCGAGGAGGTAATCGATGTCGGCGGCGGTCGTCTCCTCGAGCAGACTGAAGACGATCGAGCCCTGGGCCGTGGCGTGGTCCAGGCCCATGGCCAGGTGGACGTGCGAGGCTTTGAGCGACTTGGACGTGCAGGCCGAGCCGCTCGAGGCGGCGATGCCTTTCATGTCCAGGCTGAGGAGCATGGCCTCGCCTTCGACGAAGGAGACGACGAAGCTGGCGTGGTGGGGCAGGCGGCCGGCGGCCGGGCCGGTCAGGCGAACGTGCTCGATCCGGCGCGGAAGCCCGGCGATCAGCCGGTCGCGCAGGGCCTCGGCCGCGGCCGTCCGCTCGGCCATGTTCAGCCGGGCGATCTCGGCGGCCTTGCCCAGGCCGATGATGGCCGGAACATTCTCCGTCCCGCCGCGCTTGCCGCTCTCTTGAATGCCGCCGTCGATGAGCGGGTTGATCTTCGCCCCCTTGCGGACAAAGAGAGCCGCGCTCCCCTTGGGGCCGTAGAACTGATCGCCGGCCAGGCTGAGGGCGTCGACGCCCAAGGCCCTGACGTCGAGCGGGATGTTGCCGGCGGCGGCCACGGCATCGGTATGGACGAGGACGTTCCTGGCCTTGGCCAGGCGGGCGATCCCGGCGATCGGTTCGATCGTCCCGATCTCGGAATTGGCCGTCTGGATCGAGACCAGGACGGTCTCCGGCCTGAGCGCGGCGGCCACGGCCGCCGGGTCGACGCGGCCGTCGCCGTCCACGGGGACCAGGGTCGTCGTGAAACCCGATTTTTCCAGGCTCTTGGCCGCGTTGAGCACGGACGGGTGCTCGATGGCCGACAGGACGAGATGCGTCCCTTTGGCTTTGTTGGCCAAGGCCAGACCCTTGAGGGCCAGGTTGTTGGCCTCGGAGCCGCAGGAAACGAAGACGATCTCGGCGGCGTCCGCGCCGATCAGCCGGGCCACGGATTCGCGGGCCTCGGCGACCGGCTCCTGGACGACCTGGCCTTCGGTGTGAGGGCTCTGGTTGTTGCCGAAGCGCTCGCGGAAATAGGGCAGCATGGCCGCCAGGACATCGGGATGGACGGGGGTCGCCGCGATATGATCGAGATAGACTCTGGGCATCGTCAGGCTCCCTGAAAAAGCAGCGGGGTCCGGATTCCGGGGAATCCGGAACCTCCCCTCTTTTTAGACGGCAACGACTTCCTTGACCTCGGGGACTTCCTTCTTGAGAATCTTCTCGATGCCCATTTTCAGGGTCAGCTGGGACATCGGGCATCCGCCGCAGGCGCCGGTCAGCTTGACCTTGACGACGCCGTCCGCGCCCGCCTCGACGAGCTGGACGTCGCCGCCGTCCAGGCGCAGCTGGGGGCGGATCTTATTCAAAGCCGCTTCGATTTTTTCCTTCATGGGACGCTCCTTGAGAGGGTTCATTTAATATAGTCTTTCCGCCGCCTTTTTGCCAGGGGCCTGGCCGGCGGCGGCCATATACTTTAATCCTATCGATTATATGTGATTAGAACGAAACCTGTCAAGCGTAACACCTGACGTTCTGCTCGATCGACGATCTCCGGTTTTAAATTCCCGGCGGGCGAAGGGCTGAAGTGACATTCGCGCTATAAAAATAGGGCGGTTCGGGTAAGCCGGGCCAAAACCCGTGCGACGACTAAGCGGGCACGGTTCTGCCCAGGACAATCAATCCCCTACTTCTCTCGGGCAGAGAGCGAAGAAAAATCAATAGAGTGGAAGCTTGACGAGCCGAGCACGCTAAAAAAATAATGGCGGGGCGAGCGGTCGTTTGGGGTAAAACCCGTGCGACGACTGAGCGGGCATGGTTCTGCCCAGGACAATCAATCCTCCTCATCTCTCGGGCAGAGAGCAAGGGAGGAGCGTCGGAGCGAGTTTTCCTCGCAGGGGAAAACGAGCGTGTTTTACCCAAAATGCCGCGAGCCCGCCGACATTTTAAGCGGCGCTCAGGAGCACTTGTTCCAGCCGCAGTTGGGACAGGTCGGACACTTCTCGTCGGGAAGCGTCGCTCCGCATTGCTTGCAAACGGGCCGCAGAAGGTCCCTTGACGCGCCGTTCTTCACGGCCCCGAAATGCCGTCCCAGGACCTTGGCGATGGCGTCGGGAATGGACGTCACCAGGCCGCCTTCGGTGAAGACGGGGTCCGACCCGCCGATCCCGGCAATCTGGCTGACGACCTCCTTGGGATCCACGCCCGTGCGCAGGGCCAGGCTGATCAGCCGGCCGATGGCCTCGGCATCGGCCATGGTCGAATAGCCGCTCTTGCCGATCGAAGCGAAGACCTCGAAGGGCTTCTGGTTGAAAAAGGTGATGGTGACGTAGAGGTTGCCGAAACCGGTCTTGATCTTGTCCGTGATCGAGTTCAGGGTGTCGGGCCGCTCCTCCGGCAGCCGCCGGTCGAGCGCGTCGGCCTTGTTCAGGACCTGCTCCTCGCGGCAGCCGTCGCGGTAGATGGTGATTCCCTTGGTCCCCAGCTCATAAGCCTGAAGATACGCCTGCTCGACGTCCTGGAGGGCGGCCTCGTGGGGCAGGTTGATCGTCTTGGACACGGAATTGTCGACGTGCTTCTGGAAGGCCGCCTGCATCCTGATGTGCCCTTCGGGGGCGATGTCGTGGGCGGTGATGAAGTACGGGGGCGGCGTCTTGCCGGGGTTCTCCCGCTTCCACTCCAGGAAGAGCGGGTGGACGTCCTGGATCTTGGAATCGATGATATGGCTCACGAATTCGAAGGCGAAGACGGGCTCGATGCTCGAGGAGCAGCCGGCGATGCGCGAAATGGTCCCCGTCGGGGCGATGGTGAAAACCGTGGCGTTGCGCATCCGGCGGCCCTTGAAAACTGATTTGGCGATGTTCGGGAAATTTCCCCGCGTCCGGGCCAGCTTTTCCGAGGCCTCGGCGGCCTTGGCCCGCAGGAAAGCCCCCAGCTTGTCCGCCGCGGCCAGGGCTTCGGCCGAATCGTAGCGGATCTTCATCCGGATGAGCAGGTCGGCCCAGCCCATGATCCCCAGGCCGATGCGGCGGTTGCCCTTGGTCATGGCCTCGATCTGCGGCAAGGGATAGGCATTGACGTCGATGACGTCGTCCAGGAAACGGACGGCCGTCTCGATCGTCCGGGCGAAGCGGCCCCAATCGAAGAGATCGGGCGCACCGGGGGTGAAGAAATTGGCCACGTTGATCGAACCCAGGTTGCACGACTCGTAGGCGTGGAGCGGCTGCTCGCCGCAGGGATTGGTGGCGTCGATCGTCCCCAGACCGCGCGTCGGATTGGCCCGGTTGATGCGGTCGATGAAAATGAGCCCGGGGTCGCCGATGGCCCAGGCCGATTCGACGATCATGCGGAAAACCTTGCGGGCGTCCTTCCGGTCGACGACCTTCTTGCGATAAGGGTCGAAGATCTCATAGGAAGTCCCCTTCTTGACCGCCCCCATGAAAGCGTCCGTGGCGGCCACGGAGATATTGAAGTTGCCGACGCTCTTGCCGTCCCGCTTCATCAGGATGAAATTTTCGATATCGGGATGGTCGGCCCGCAGGATGCCCATATTGGCCCCCCGCCGGGTGCCGCCCTGCTTGACCGCCTCGGTCGCGGCGTCGATGACCTTGAGGAAGGACACCGGCCCGGAGGCGACGCCCTGGGTGCGTTGGACGAAGCTCCCGGACGGACGGAGGCGGCTGAAATCGAAGCCCGTCCCTCCGCCTTCCTTGTGGACCAGGGCGGCGTTCTTGACCGTATCGAAAATGGACTCCATGGAGTCTTCGATGGGCAGGACGAAGCAGGCGCTCAGGCACATGCCGCGCCCCGCCCCGGTCAGGGTCGGGCTGTTGGGCAGGAAATCGCGGGCCATCAAGGCTTCGTAGAAGATCTTGGCCCAGGTCTCGCGGTCCTTGGGGCTTCTCTCGGCCGCGGCGATGGCCCGGGCCACGCGGTGAAACAGGTCGGAAGGCGTTTTGTCCAGGAATTCGCCCTTCTCGTTCTTCAAGAAATAACGGGCCTTGAGAATGCGCAGGGCGTTTTCCGAGAATCCTTGTACGTCGGTCATCTCCCTCACTCCAATGCGCCGGGACGTCCTCATCCCGAGCAATCATATAGTTTTTCTAGATTATAGCAGATCCCCTTCCGCGTGAAAAGAGGTTTTGATCCAAAAAACCGCTTTTTCCACAAGATGTGGGGCCCTTTCCTGTCCGGCCATCAATATCTTGAGGACCCGGACGGCGATTAGCCTGCTTTGAACAAGATCAGGGAACGGCCGGGGAGGGAAAACAAACCCACCCGGTCAGGCAGCGGACGGATCTCCGCGGTTCAGGATTTCAGCATCGGCCGGTCGCAGCAGAGCAGCACGTGTTCCTCGGCGCAACCGCAAGTCTCGTCGATAATGACCCGATAGCCGCACACGCCGCAGGTCAGGGCGGGCTTTTTTTTTGCCGGGGCGGCCTTCTTGACCGCCTTCTTCACGGCCTTTTTAGGCTTGGCTTTGGGTTTCGCTTTGACGGCCATGTTATTCCTCCCTTGTCCGTTGTCGGCTCGCCTTTTTCTTACCATGCGGGCGCGCGGCTGTCAACGTCGCGCGGCCGTTTTCTAGACGGCGGCGCGGACCTTGTTCAGGTCCAGGAGCCCGCCCAGCCGTTCCTCGTGGAAGATCGTATCGCGCCGCTCGACGCCCGTGGAAACGACGGCGAAGCGGGCTTCGACGCGGTCCTCGAGGAATTTGACGTAGTCGAGGAAGGCCGGCGGCAGATCGCCCCAGTTCCGGATTTCATGGACGGGCGTCTTCCACCCCGGCATGGTCTTCAGCCGCGGCTCGACGTTTTCCAGGATCCAGGGCTCGGTCGGGAAGCCGTCCAAGCGGCTTCCTTTGTAATAATAGTCGGTGCAGACCGGAACCTCGGGCAGACCGTCGAGGATGTCGGGCTTGGTCATGACCAGGCGGTCGATCCCGTTGACCCGGCAGGCGTAAGAGACGGCCACGGCGTCGAACCAGCCGCAGCGCCGGGGCCGGCCCGTCGTGGCCCCGAATTCATCGCCCTTCCTGCCGATCGACGTTCCCAATTCGTCGAGGAGCTCGGTCGGGAACGGTCCCGCGCCGACCCGCGTCGTATAGGCCTTGGCCACGCCGAAGACGGCGTCGATGCGGGTCGGGCCGACGCCCAGCCCCGTGCAGGCCCCGCCCGCGGTCGAGCTGGACGAAGTGACGAAGGGGTACGTGCCGTGGTCCATGTCCAGGAGCGTGCCCTGGGCGCCTTCAAAGAGGACCGAGCGCCCGGCCTTGATCTCGACGTCGATCAATCGCGAAGCGTCTCCGATGAACCGGCGCAGGGCCTCCGCGTAGCCGGCGAACTCCTCGAAAACGGCCCGGGGATCGAGGGGTTCCAGCCCGGCCCGGGCGATAAGGATGTTCTTTTCGGCGACGTTCCGGCGGATCTTGTCTTCGAGCACGGCCGGGTCGAGGAGATCCCCGGCCCGGATGCCGCGGCGGGCGGCCTTGTCCTCGTAGGCCGGTCCGATACCCCGGCAGGTCGTCCCGATCTTCCGTTCGCCCAGCGTCTCCTCGCTGATTTTCTCCACCAGGCGGTGGTAGGGCAGAATGAGGTGGGCGTGGCCGCTGATGAGGATCTGCTCGTCGCGGAAATCGGCCACCCCGCGCAGGGCGGCCAATTCGTCCAGGAAAGCCCGCGGGTCGAGCACGACGCCGTTGCCGATGACGCAGCGCGTCCCCGGCCGGAGGATGCCCGAGGGGACCAGATGCAGGACGACCTTGGTCCCGTTGCGATAGACGGTGTGGCCGGCGTTGTGGCCGCCCTGGTAGCGGGCGACGACGTCGAAGGCGGGCGAGAGGAGATCGACGATCTTGCCCTTGCCTTCATCCCCCCATTGGGTTCCCAGGACGACGATGTTGGACATGGCTTGCCTCTTAGAAATGGACGGCCGCCTGGACGCGGAGGATGTCGTCTTTCCGATCGAGTATGGTGTCCTTTTGGATGTCGTATTCAAGTTTAAGCAGGATATTGCTGGAGGGCGCAAAGTCGACCCCCAGCGCCCAGCGGTCGTGGTCGGCCAGGATCCCGGCGCCGACCCCGCCGTCGGCGGTCCAGCCGAGGCCATGGAACGGGTCGTTGGATTTAGATTTGGCGTAGGCGAGGACGGGGGTGAATTGACCGAGATTCAGGCCGAGCTGGACGTTCCAGCCCTCCACCCTCCCGCGGGCGAAGGAGGCCGGATTGTCGATTTCCGCGAGCGTGTATTCCGCGATGCAGCGGACGTCCTGCGTCACCCAAGCGGCGTCGAGTCCGTAGAGCACCAGGTTGCGGGTGTCCGCGTCGTCCTGCCGGCCGTGGTAATAGGAGCCGCCGACCTGGAGATCCTGGCTGAGGCTGAAATTCAACCGGAGCCCATAAGCTTTGTTGGCGTTGTTGTCGCTGAATTGTTGGCCGTCCGCGAGCGTATCGGCCTCGGCCAGCCCGTTGCCGATGTAGGCGGAGTAGCTGAAGAGCCCGGTCTGACCCTCGATCATGGCCCCGATATCCCGCCAGCTGACCGGATAAGCCTCCCCATAGGGATAGGGGTAGGCCGCCAGCATGGTCTGATACGGCCGGTTGGCCTCGTTCATTCGTCCGAAGGGGACCAGGAAAAGCCCCACCCGGAGCCGAAAGGCGTCGGAATAGTTCCAGCCCACAAAAGCCCGTTCGATCTCGGGCTTCCAGTTATCGCTCGTGCGCATCTCCAGGACATAATTGAACTGGGACGACCATTCCCCGGAAACGATCAATCCGGCATCGAGATTGCCGAAGCTGCCGATCCGGCCCGAGCTCTTGTCGAGGGGTTGAGTGTAGTCGGAGGAAAAATAACCGTTCAACCGGACCTGGCCCGGCAAGGCCGCGGCCAGGAGGATCATGAGGGCGGCGAGCGAGGTTAATTTTTTCATCATCGTTGAAAATCGATTTCGTCGGCCGGGGAGCCCGATCAAGTCCGGCCGCGGATCATGGGGGCGGGCCTCGCGCCTATTCGGCCTTCTCGAAATAATCCTTGCCCACGCCGCACTGGGGGCAGACCCAGTCGTCGGGGAGGCTTTCGAACGGAGCGCCCGGCGGGATGCCGCCCTCGGGGTCGCCGACGGCGGGATCATAAACGTAACCGCAGGCCGTACAAACCCATTTGGTCATGGTCCGTCTCCTTTGGAGCTGGTCCTTCAGTCTTCCCGAAGAACGTATTTCTCGTATTCCTGTTCGAGGCGGAGTTTGTGGGTCTTCTCCTGGCCGACCAGGAACTCGAACAATTTTTTCTGGGCGGCGTCGGCGGCCCGGGCGGCCAGGTCCCCGTATAAAGCGGCCGCCCTGGCTTCCTTCTTGGCCGCAAAAATCAACAGGTCCTGGAACGAGGGATCGTCCCCCAGCGGCTCGTCGACGATATAATCGCTGATGCGGAGGTCCTCGGCGCCCGCGGACACCGCCGCGGGAAGGGCGGCCCGGTCCAGCCCTTCCAGAAGCCGGGCGTGATGGAGCTCCTCGCCCCACAGCTCGAGCAGGAAGGCCCGGGCGCTTTCGGATTCAGCCTGCGCGGCCAGATCGATATAACCCTGGGCGGATTCTTTCTCACGGGCCAGGGCGAACCGGAGGACGTCGTCGGTCGAGCGAAAAATCTCGGTCATGTGTCAAAACTCCAGAGGAAACGATCCGCGCGCGGGAGGTTTGGGCAGGCCCCTTTTCCGCGCCCGTCGGCACATCGTTGCCAACTCATTATAGTAAAACACGGAGTGATGTCAATTTGCCGCTGTCTCCGGCGGCTATTTCTGGCAGCGGGGGCAGAAATGACTGCCCCGGCCGCCGATCGTCCGGCGCCGGATGGGCCCTCCGCACCGGCGGCAGGGCTCCCCGGTCCGGCCGTAGACCTGGTGATCGTCCTGGAAATGGCCGACCTCCCCGTCCGCGTTCCGGAAGTCGCGGATGGTCGATCCTCCGGCGGCCACGGCCCTCGCCAGCACGGCCCGCATGGCCGTCCATAGACGGGCGGCCCGGGCCCGGCTCAATCCGGCGGCCGAGGACAGGGGATGGATCCCGGATTCGAAGAGGATTTCATCGGCATAGATGTTGCCGATGCCGGCGACGAAGGATTGGTCCAGGAGCACGCTTTTCAGCCGCCCCCGGCGCGTCCGCAGGCGGGCGCAAAACCCGTCGAAGCCGATCTCCAGGGGCTCGGGGCCGAGGGCCGAGAGTTCCGGACAAGATTCCATCCCGGCCGCCGGCAGACACAGGACAAAGGCGAACTTCCGGACGTCGTGGAAACGCAGCTCGCGCCGGGCCCGCCTAAAACGCAGGATGAGGTGAGTGTGCTTGTCGACGGGCTCGGCCGCGCCGGCCCACCGGAACCCTCCCGTCATTTTCAGATGAAAAATCAGGACGCGGCCGCCGGCCGCGATGATGAGGTGCTTCCCTCTCCGGCGGACGTCGGTGATCTTCCGGTGGACGAGCGTCTTGAGGTCGGCCCGCCGGCCGCGGCGCAACAGGGCGGTCCGGCGGACGTCGATCGAAGATATGACCAGGCCGAGGATCGTCCGCCGCAATCCGGCGGCGATCGATTCCACTTCAGGCAGCTCGGGCATGCCGGGATTGTAGCAGAGTTCGGGGTCGCGTCTCCACTTTCCTCTTTTTTGGAGGAAAGTGGAGACGCGACCCCAATTATCGCTTGATTTGCGCTCCCGCTTGGTCTATGATTTCGCTTCGCAAAACAATGAAAAAGATCGCCGTATTGATCCTCGGCTGGCTGGTGCCCGGGCTCGGCCACATCGTCCAGAAAAAATACGCCCGGGGCTTCACGTTCCTGATCTGCATCCTGGGGATGACGGGCATGGGCCTTTGGATGTCGGGCCGGATCTATCCCTTCCAGACGGAAAATCCCTTGACGATCCTGGCCTTTTTCGCCGATATCGGAAACGGGCTGATCTACCTGCTGTCCCGCTTCGCGGCCATCGGCGTCGGCGATCTCAAGCTGGTCACCTTCGAATTCGGCACCGCCTACATTGCCGGGGCCGGCCTGCTGAATTTTCTCGTCGCCCTGGACGCCTACGATATCGCCGCGGGGAAGAAGAAATGATCTTCCAAAGCCATTTCATCTCCATGGCCGCATATGCCGCGCTGGTCGCCGTCGTCCTGGCCCTGCTCCGGCGGAACGAGCCCAAGGCCCGCTGGAAATACGGCCTCTTCCTCTTCCTGGCCATGGCCGGCGGGGCGCTCCTCTTCGGCTGGCTCATGTACCTCTTCACCCTCTGACCAAGATCATCAGGTCGGCGGATCCTTGCTTCGCCGCGTCGTCCGTTTTCAATTGACACGTCGATTCGGGTAAGTCGGGTCAAAACACGGGGATTTTCCCCAGCGAGGAAAATCCCCTCCGACGCTTCTCCTTCGCTCTCCTGCCCTCGATTTGGATCCCTATGATTTTTCGGGCAGGAACCATGCCCGCTCAGTCGTCGCACGGGTTTTTCCCCAACTTACCCGAACCGCCATTCATCTTAACGGACGGCGCATCCGTCACGTCACCCCCCTAGATTTTTAATTCTCACCAAGCTCGCTTCGGTCAGATAGCGGAATAGATTTTTCTTTCGGGAATGCTTAGACGATGATGCATAAGGGATTCCGTTGATCCAGCGTGTTCTTTTTTGGGGGGCTCAGGGCTTGAGATCCGAAACCCGTCGACGACTGAGCGGGCACGGTTCCTACTCATCGAAAAGAATTATTCAAACGATGAGTAGGAGAGCGAACGAGGAGCGGAGAGAAATTCCTCGCCGGGGAATTTCTCGTGTTTCGGATCTCAAGCCCCGAGCACCCTCTTTTTTGTGCTATAATTTTTTTTCATGATCGAGCTCATCAAGGTTTGGGTTCAATACCACCGCCCCCAATGGGCCCTCTCCGACGTCAGCCTGAAGATCGAGAAGGGCGAGTTTTGTTTCATCACCGGGCCCAGCGGCTCGGGCAAGACAAGCCTCCTGCGGACCCTCAACCGCGAGGTCACACCCACCCACGGCCGGGTCTTCATCGGCGGGAGCGACATCATCCGTCTCCCGGCCCACAAAGTCCACCTGCTCCGCCGCAACATGGGCATCGTCTTCCAGGATTTCCGACTGCTCTTCCGCAAGCGGGTCTTCGACAACGTGGCCGTCGCCTTGCGCGTGCAGGGCATCGAGGGCCGCGAACTGAAGCGCCGGGTTTTCATCGCCCTGCGCATGGTCGGCATGCAGAACCGCATCTGGGACTTCCCCTCCGAGCTGTCCTACGGAGAGCAGCAGCGGATCGCCGTGGCCAGGGCCGTGGTCAACAACCCGCGCATCCTTCTGGCCGACGAGCCGACGGGCAATCTCGACGCCGAGCTGGCTTCCGACATCCTGGGCCTTTTCAAGGAGATCAACCGCCAGGGCACCACGGTCGTCATCTGCACCCACGATAAAGATCTCATCCGCCGCTTCGGCGGGCGGGTCGTGGCGCTCCAGGACGGCAAGCTCAAGGGAAAGGACCGATCATGAGACGGCTCCCGGCCCGCTATTTCCTCAAGGAAACGGCCAACAACCTGTGGCAATACAAGACCCGGCACATTTTCTCCCTGACGATCATCTGCCTGTCCTTCCTCATCCCGGGCATCTTCCTGGCCTTGTCCAACAACCTCGGCCAGAAGGCCCGCGAACTCAGCGGCGATCTGAACGTCGTGTTCTACTTCCAGAAGGGCGCTCCGGACTCGACCCGGGAAGCCGTGGAGATCCGCCTCCGCGGACGGCCCGAGGCCGGCGAGGTCAAATCGATCAGCGCCGAGGAGGCCCGTGAGCTGTTCCTCCGGCGCTATCCCGACCTGGCCGACATCGTCCGCAACCTCAAGGACAACCCCTTCCCTCCGTCGGTGGAGATGACCCTGCGCAAACCGGACATCCCCACCGAGCAGATCCTCAGGATCATCGACGAGGTCAAGTCCGAACCCGCCGTCGAGGACGCCAGGTTCAACCGCGACTGGGCCGACCGCATCCGCACCTTGAGCCGGCTGGCCCGCGCGGCCGGCTATTTTCTCGGCGGGATCCTGGTCCTGGCTTCGTTCGTGATCATCTCCAACGTCATCAAGCTCAATGTGCTGGCCCGCCAAACCGAGATCGAGATCCTGCGCCTGGTCGGGGGAACCAACGCCTTCATCCGCATGCCCTTCCTCCTGGAGGGCACGGCGATGGGCATCGCCGGCAGCCTCATTTCGCTTCTCCTGGTGCTGCTCGTGGTCAAGCTCTTTCCGGTCTACCTGGGCTCGTCCCTGGGGGCCCTCCAGGAGCTGATCGGCTTCCGCTATTTGACCTTTTTCCAGGCCCTGGCCCTGGTGGCCGGAGGGGCCTTGGTGGGCTTCCTGGGCAGTCTGAGTTCACTGGCCCGGTTCTTGCGCGTTTGACACACCCCAGGCCTTGAATTAGAATTCGGAGGGTGTATTCATGCCGACGCTCGGGCAGGAACTCCGGAAAAAGCGCGAAGAACACGGCTCCAGCCTGAAAGAGATCTCCGTCCGCACGAAAATCGGTTCACGCCTGCTCCAGGCCCTCGAGGACGACCGCCTCGACCTCCTTCCCGAGCCGTTCTTCCTGAAAGGCATCCTCCGCTCCTATGTCCAGACGATCGGCGCCGACGAACAATATTTCCTGGGCCGGCTGGCCGAACAAACGAATGCTCCCGTTTTGCCCAAAGCCGAGCATTCGTTTGAGGCGGCCGGATGGCGCCGCCGCCCGGGACTTCGGCTCGCCGCTCTGGTTCTTGTCCTGGCGGCCGCCGGCGCGGCCGGGTATCTCATCCTCAGGGCCCGTCCCGCCCCTCATCGCGTCGTCCAATCCCGCGCGACTGATGTCCCGGCCGGCAAGCCGCAGGAATCCCTGCCGGCGGCGGTCCCGGCCCAGTCCCCGGACGCCCGCCTCTATCCGCTCAAGCTGGAAATGAGCTTCACCGCCGACACCTGGATGATCGTCAACGCCGACGGCGCGAAAGTCTACGAAGGAGTGCGCACGGCGGGCGAGACGGCCGCCTATACGGCCGAAAAGGAACTTCTCCTGCAGATCGGAAACGCCGGCGGCTTCGCGTTCAAGCTGAACGGCAAGCCCGGCAAGCCCCTGGGGCCTTCGGGGTCCGTGCGGACCAATATCCGGATCACGCCGGCGACGGTGGCCGATTTCCTGGACGGCACGGCTTCCTCCCCGGCGGTCCGCTGAGAGGCGCCGTGTGCCGGAATCTCCCGACGTCCTGACGCCCAAGAAGAGGGGTTCTCGCATCCTGGCCGTCGTCATTCCCGTTCTGATCGTCCTGTTCTTCATCATCGATTATTTCATCCGCGGGGCCCGGGAATTTTCGCCCTCCAAGGTCACCAACCTGCTGCTCTGGGCCCTCCAGTTCATCGTCCTTCTTCTGGCCCTCATCCTGCTTTTCGTCCTGGGGCGCAACCTGGCCCGGCTCTACCTCGAGCGCAAGCGCAAGGTCGTCGGTTCGCATTTTAAAATCAAGCTGGTCCTCTTCTTCACCGCGCTGTCGTTCATCCCGACCTTCCTCCTGCTCGTCTTCGCCGGCAACTTGCTCAGCCGCAACGTCGAGCAATGGTTCAAGCTCGACTACAGCCGCATCCTCGAGGACACCAAGGCCGTGGCCGACGGATTCTATGTGACCACCTCCGACCTGACCCTCCACTACGCCCAGCAGCTGAGCGAGGCCATCCTGCTCCGCAACCTCAATGCCCCCGAGAACCGGGGCGCCTTGGAGAGCCTGGTCAAGGAGAAGCTCCGGGAATACCAGCTGGACGAGATCGGCATCATCCAGGGGGATGAGGAGCTGTTCACGTACTTCAATCCCCAGCTGCCGCTCCAGGACTACCAGGACCTCCTGACCGACAGCCTCAGGCGGGCCCACGCCGGCGAGACCATCAAGGAGATCAAGCCGATGGGTTCGGGCGAATTCATCCGCCGCGGCCTGCCGGTGCCCGTCAAGGACGGCCCCGGCCTGCTGGTCATCACCGGAAAGTTCCTGCCCCAGAACTACGCCCAGAAGATCAACACCATCAACGCCTACTGGGACCGCTACAGCCAGCTCCGCCAGCAGAAAGACATGCTCAAGACCTTTTTCCTGATGACCCTGGTCTTCGTCACCATCCTCATCGTCTTCGCCGCCACCTGGATCGGCTTCCACATCGCCAAGAGCATCACCGTGCCCATCGAGAAACTGGCCCAGGCCACCCGCGAGGTGTCCAAAGGCAACCTGAACGTGCGGGTCGAGGACCCGGCCTCGGACGAAATCGGCATCCTCATCGATTCATTCAACCAGATGATCGCCGACATCAAGTCCGGCCAGGAGACGTTGGCCCTGAAGACGTCCGAGCAGGAGGCCCGCAAGCAGTACATCGAGACGCTCCTCAATACCGTCACCACGGGGGTCCTGGCCCTGGACGCGGCCGGCGTCGTGACCACGATCAACCCCTCGGCCCGCGACATCCTGGCCCTGACGGACGGCGGGATCGTCGGCCGCACCTACCGCCAGGCCCTCCAGCACGAGCGCTACGCCGACCTGGCCGCGGTCATCGACCAGGGGATGAAGAGCCGCCACCGCATCTCCGACCGCGAGATCCAGCTGACCCTCAACGGCCAGCCGATCACCATCGCCCTGACCCTGTCCCCCCTGCGGACCCCGGGCCGGGATTTCTCCGGCCTCATCATCGTCCTCGACGATCTGTCCCAGCTCATCCGGGCCCAGAAGATCGCCGCCTGGAAGGAGGTCGCCCAGCGCGTCGCCCACGAGATCAAGAACCCCCTGACGCCCATCCAGCTGAACGCCGAACGGATCATCAAGAACCTCCGCCGGACCGAGCCCGGCGCCCCGGCCGTCATCGAGGAGGGGGCCCGGGTCATCATCCAGGAGGCCCAGACGATCAAGTCGCTGGTCGACGAGTTCTCCGACTTCGCCCGCCTGCCCAAGATCAACCTCCAGCCGACCGCCCTGGGCGAGATCATCGACCAGGTCACGGCCCTCTTCCGGGGCATCTTCCTGGACATCGCTTTCGAGGTCGTGCTCGAACCAGGCCTGCCCTCGCGCCTGCCCCTCGACATGGAGCAAATGAAGCGCGTTTTCATCAATCTCATCGACAATGCTATTGACGCCATGAATAAAAAGGGTAAAATCCGCATTCACGCCGCGTTCGACCGGGACGCCCACCAGGTCCGGGTCGAGGTGTCGGATACCGGGCCCGGCATCCCGGTCGAGGATGCGGACAAGCTGTTCCTGCCCCATTTTTCGACGAAGAAGAAGGGCACCGGGCTGGGCCTGGCCATCGTCAGTCAGATCATGAAAGAACATAACGGCGCCGTCGAGGTGCACAACACCAAACCCCACGGGGCCGAATTCACGTTAAAGATACCCGCATGAGCCCACATCGCATCCTGATCATCGACGACGAAGCCAGCATCCGCTCCTCGCTCCGGGGCATCCTGGAAGACGAAGGCTACGCCGTGACCACGGCGGCCAGCGGCGAGGACGGCCTGGCCGAGCTGGCCAAGCAGGGCTTCGGACTGGTCCTGCTCGACATCTGGCTGCCCGGCCTGGACGGCCTGGAAGTCCTGCGCCGGATCCGGACCCTCGACGACCGGCCCCAGGTCGTCGTCATCTCCGGCCACGGCACCGTCGAGACGGCCGTCAAGGCCACCAAGCTGGGGGCCTTCGATTTCCTGGAGAAACCCCTGACTCTGGAAAAGGTCGTCCTGACGGTCTCCAACGCCCTCCGCCAGCGCAAGCTGGAAGAGGAGAACCTCCGCCTCCGGGAGCAGGTCAAATCCCGCTATCACCTGGTCGGCAAGAGCGCCGTCATCCTCCGCCTGCGCGACGAAATCAAGAAGGCCGCTCCGACCGACGGCCGCGTTCTCCTGACCGGGGAAAACGGGACGGGCAAGGAGCTCATCGCGCGCCTGATCCACGACCAGAGCCGGCGGCGGGAGAAGCGCTTCGTCGAGATCAACTGCGCCGCCGTCCCGGACGAGCTGATCGAGAGCGAAATTTTCGGCTACGTCAAAGGGAGCGCCCCCCACGCCGTCAAGGACAAGCGGGGCAAGCTCCTGCTGGCCGATGGCGGGACCCTCTTCCTCGACGAGGTCGGGGACATGAGCCTCAAGACCCAGGCCCGGCTGGTCAAAGCCCTGATCGAGCAGATCTTCGAGCCCCTCGGCTCGAACGAACCGGCGGCCTTCGACACCCGGATCATCGCCGCCTCCACCCGCAACCTCAAGGACCTCATCATCAAGAGCAAGTTCCGCGAAGACCTTTTCTTCAAGCTGAACGTCATCCCCATGACCATCCCGCCCCTGCGGGAACGGACCGAGGACATCCCCCTCCTCATCGCCTATTTTCTGCGCCACTTCGCCTCGGTCTACGGCAAGAAGCCCAAGACCATGTCGGACGAAGCCCTCAAGGCCTTCCTCAATTATTCCTGGCCGGGCAACGTCAGCGAGCTGATGAACGTCATGGAGCGCTTCGTCATCCTGGTCGAGGACGAGCAGATCGGCGTGGCCCACCTCAATCTTCTCGTCGAGACCCGGGAGCACGAGGCCGGCGCCGGGCTGCAGATCCAGGCCCCCTTGGTCCCGGCCCTGGAACAGTTCGAGCGGACCCACATCCGGCGGGCCCTCCTGCGCAACAAGTGGGACGCCGCCCGGGCCGCGGCCGAGCTGGACATGGACAAGGATGTCCTGCTCCTGCGGATCAAGGCCCTCCATATCACCCTCAACGAATGACCGGCGAACATGCCCCTCGAGCAGGCCGAAGCCATCGTCCTTCGGACCTCCCCGATCGGCGACCAGGACAAGCTTTGCGCCCTCCTGACCCGCGACAAAGGGGTCTTGCGCGGGGTGGCCAAAGGGGCCCGCAAGTTCGGAAACCGGTTCGGCAGCTCGCTCGAGCCGATGTCGCACGTCAAGGTCTTCTACTACGAAAAGGAGCGGCGCGAGCTGGTCACGATCAGCGCCTGCGACCTCCTGGACTCGTTCTTCGACGTCCAGAGGGACCTCCGGGCGTCCATGACGATGTCTTATTTCGCCGAGCTGGTCGAAGAGTTCGTCCCCGTCCGGGCCCGCGAGGACGTTGTCTTCCGCCTCCTCCTGGCCGTGCTCCAGGCCCTCGAAGGGCGCGGCGATCCGGATTTCCTGACCCGTTATTTCGAGGCCTGGCTCCTCCACGTCCACGGCGTCCTGCCCGACATGAAGCGGTGCAAGAAATGCCGCAAAGACATCGGGGCCGACGGCTGGCTGGCCCCCCGCCGGGACGGCGTCTATTGCGGGGACTGCGCTCCGGTCCGTAAAGAGGAGGTCCGCCGCGAGCTGTCCCTGTTCCTGGCCTGGGTGCGCAAGTATCCCCCGCCGCGGGAGAGCGTTCCGGGATTCGGGCCGGCCGAGCTGAAAGGGATCAGCGCCGCCCTGCAGGCCATGATCGTCTTCCACCTCGAGCGCGAACCCCGCAGCCTGCGTTTCATCAAATCCTAGTGGAGAAAGCGATCGAGGGAATGGCCTCGCAACCCTCTCGGATTTTTCACGCCGTTCTTTCGCCGTTTTTTCGGCGGCTCAGAACTCGCGTCCCGTATTCGCTTTTACGGAAGTGGCCCGGGCCGCTCAAACACCTTCGCCGGCCCTCCTCATTCCGGGAGGGCTCCCCTCAAAAACGGCTCATAACGGCTAAATCCTCGAAGGGTTGCATCGACCAATCCCCTGATCGCTCAGTCGACTGGGAAGAAGAGCGCCCGGAGGGCCGACCGGCTAAAGATAAATGAGGGCCGCGGCCGCGCCGATCCAGAGCGCCGTGGCCAGGAGGAGCGGAACGTCGCGGACGATGAGCTCCTCCGGCGAGCCCCCCTCCCCGCGCCGGTAAACGAGGTAGAGATAGCGGAAGATCCCGTACAGGACGAAGGGGGCCGTCCAGAGCAGCTTTTCGGAACCGAAACGACGGACCGTTTCGCCCGACATGCAGTAGAGGGCGTAGGCCACGGCCGTGGCGGCGGTCACGGCGGCGATCATCTGGTCCAAAAGGCGGGCATTGTAATCTTCGAGCACGGAGCGGTGTTTGGCCGCGGACTCCTCCAAAAAGACGAGCTCGTGACGCCGCTTGCCCAGGGCCAGGAGAAGGGAGATGAGCGTCGTGCACATGAGCAGCCAGGAGGAAGGCGCGACGCCCGCCGCGAACCCTCCGGCGGCCACGCGAAGGACGAATCCCGCGGCGATGACGAACACGTCGAGGATGACGATCCGCTTGAGATGCAACGAATAGAGAATCTGAAGAGTCAAATAAAAGCCCGCGACGGCCAGGAACGCCGCGTCAAGAAAGAAGGCGGCGATCAATCCCGCCCCGGCCAGGACGCCCGCCGCCGCCCAGGCCAGGCCCGGTGAAACGCGTCCGGCGGCGATGGGTCGGCCGGATTTGCGCGGGTGGACGCGGTCCTCCTCGGCGTCGACGACGTCGTTGACGAGATAAAGGGCGCTTGACAAGGCGCAAAAGACAATGAAAGCGGCCGCCGTCCGGAGCAGGACGCCGCGGTGGAGGATGGCCCGGCCGAAAATGGGGGCGGCGAAGATGAAAAGATTCTTGATCCACTGCGGCGGCCGCATCGAACGGAGAAGATCGCGGATCGGCATGGGGGGATTTCCGCCGCCATTTTATCGAAAAGATGCGGGGCGAGTCTACAACCGGACGTCGTTCCGTGTATAATAGCGCCGGCCGCGGATGACCGAGAAAACCGGCATTGAATAAACGCTCCCGCCTTTTCAGGGGGAGCGAAAAGCCGCCGTCGACACAAGAGAGGAGCCGCGGCGTATCGCTTGGCCTGCCGAGGGCGCCGGCGATGATTTCAACGAGCAGAGGAGTCCGCGCGTGAAGAGAGCGTCCCCGCGTCCGCTGTTTCTCCTGGCCGCCCTGGCTCTCGGCGCCCTCAGCGCGTCGGCCCAGGACGCGCCCAACATCGATGAGCTCAAGAAAACGGCCCCCCGGGTCTATCTCGACGGGCAGCGCCTCGACATCGACTACATCCGCACGGAAATCACCTTCGTCAACTACGTCCGCGACCGCAAAGAGGCGGACGTCCACGTCCTGATCACCCAGCAAAGGACGGGCGGCGGCGGACGGGAATACACGCTGGAATTCATCGGCCTCAACAGCTTTGAAACCTTGAAGAACAGCCTCAAGTTCTATTCCAACCGGACCGAGACGGACGACGAAGTCCGCCGCGGCCTGGTCCAGATCCTGAAGCTCGGCCTGGCCCCTTACGCCGCCCGCACCCCGATCCATAAGATCCTGACCATGAGCACGAACGGCAAGATCAAGCCGACGGCGGTCGAGGACAAATGGGACTTCTGGGTCTTCAGCCTGAGCGCCCGGGGCCGGCTCTACGGCGAGCAGTCGCGAAAGGCCTACAACCTGAACGGCAACGTCTCGGTCAGCCGGGTGACGCCCGATTCCCGCTTCCGCCTGGGGGTTTCCTCCAGCGTCGACGAAAGCCGCTTCGATTACGAAGGCTACCAGGAGAACAGCTCATCCAAGTCGACGACGATCGACGGCCTGTGGGTCCTGAGCCTGGGCGAGTCCTGGTCGGCCGGCGCTTTCGTCAACTACACCCACTCCACGTACGGAAACATCGATCAGGGGATCAGCCTGGCCCCGGCGGTCGAGTACGACGTGTTCCCCTATTCGGAATCGACCCGCCGGCAATTGCGCATCCTGTACCGCCTCGGCTTCACCTACAACCGCTACATCGAGGAGACGGTCTTCGAAACGACCTCGGACTCGCTCCTCAATGAGGCCCTGAGCGGGACCCTGTCCATGGCCGAGCCCTGGGGAAACGTCGAGGTCTCGGTCGAGGGATCCAATTATCTCAAGGATTTCAAGTACAATCGGCTGCGCTTTACGGCCAACCTGTCCCTGCGCATCTGGAAGGGTCTGGCCCTGACCGTGGACGGCCGCTACACGGCGGTCCACGACCAGCTGGCCCTGCGCAAGGGGGAAGTGACCATCGACGAGCTGCTGCTGCGGCGCACCGAGCTGGCCACGGAATACAGCTACTCGCTGTCCGTCGGCTTCAGCTACGCCTTCGGGTCGGTCTACAGCAACGTCGTCAATCCCCGCTTCGGCGGCGGGTTCGGCGGGCCGGGCGGGGGAGGCGGGTATTACTGAGCCGGGAGAATCGCCGCGGGGCGGCCCTGTCCCCGATTCAGACGTTTCCGCCGGTGAACGTATCGGCGTTCTTGTTGAGATAGAGGGCCAGGATGCGGATCAGCATGAAGATGATGCCGCCGGCCATGATGATCGTGTAGACGGATAAGAAAACCATGTTCCAGATCGATTTCTTGCGCGACAATTCCTGGGGCAGGAGAAGGTCGAAGGCCGTTTTTCCGAACATGATGATCATCAGGATGATGCCGACCGCCGAGCGGTAAAAATATTCCTTGGCCGTGAAAGGGGTGATGAGGCGGAAGATCAGCGGATAGAGGAGCCAGGCCGTGGCCGCCCAGACCGCGACGAAGGCGGCGGCGTTGAGGACCTTTTGACGGGGGGTGACGACGGCGAACGGCATGTTCATACGATAGGCCGCCTCGGCCCCGGAGTCAATCGAAACCTCGCCCGCCGGATTGACATCCTCCGCCGCCCTGGGCTAATAATAGCCCCGGTCGCGCACCCTCATGATCAAATCATCCGACCGGATCGCCGAGCGGACCGCCTTCGCCGTCCTGCTGATTTCCCTGATGACGATCTTCGCCGACCAATCGCTGCTCGGCCCGTTCCTCAATCCCCTGCTCCTCGATTTTTTCGGCGCGTCGTCCAACGTCGTCCCGCTTGGCTGGGTCGGCTTCGTCTACATGCTGTTCTCGGCCGTCTCCATGATCGTCTCGGGCATCCTCTCCGACCGCAGCCGGTTCCGCCTCCGCGTCTGCGCGGCCGGGGCCCTGCTCTGCGGCGCGGCGTCCGCCGCCTCCTTCGCCCTGCCCCACGGCCGCCCCGGATTCGCCCTGTTCTTCCTGGCCAGGGCCCTGGCCGGAATCGGCGCGGGGGCGATCGTGCCGGCCGTCTTCTCGCTGGCCGCCGACCTCATCGAGCCGAAGCGCCGCGGCACGGCCTTCGGAGTGCTGTCCGTCTCCATGCTCGTCGGACGGCTGGGCGGGTTCGCCCTGGCCGGGGCCTTCGACGCCCGCTGGCGGACCGCCTTCGGCCTGATCGGAGCGGCCAACGTGGCCCTGGGCCTCCTCGTCGCCGTCCAGCGCGAACCCCGCCGCGGCGGCAAGGAGAAGGAGCTGCGCGAAGCCATCGGCCGCGGCGCCGAGTACCGCTTCCGCATATCCTTAAAAGACGTCCGCCTCCTGCGCGAAGCGAAAAGCAACATCTGGCTCCTGCTCAACGTCTTCGATGTCATCCCCGGGGCCATCATCACCTTCCTGATCTTCAAATACATGAAGGAGATCCACAATCTGGACACGGCCGCCGTGGATTTTCTCATCCTCCTCGTCTTCCTGGCCGGGGCGGCCGGCGCGGTCCTTTTCGGCCGGATCGGAGACTGGGGATTCGAGAGGGACAAGCGGGCCAAGGTCTTGACGGCCATGGCCTGCAACGTCGTCCCCATCGCCTTCATGGTCCTGTTTCTGGCTTCCAAGGCCTGGGCCCCGGCCGGCGCTTCGCTCGCCGCCGCCCTGGCCGCTCCCGGCATGGCCGGGCTCCTCCTGACCGTGGCCGCGGCCATGTTCGTCAACCAGGGCGTCAATCCCAACTGGTACGCCACGCTCACCGACATCAACCTGCCCGAGCATCGGGCGACCATGATCTCCCTGGCCTCGGTCAAGGACCAGGCGGGAAACGCGCTCGGGCCGCTCATCGGCGCCTATTTCGCCACCCTCTGGGGCCTCAAGACGGCCATGGCCTCGGTCCTCGTCTTCTGGGCCCTCAACATCCTCTTTTGGACGCCGGTCCTCCGCCATGTGCGGAAGGACATCGGACACGCTCACCGGCTCCTGGCCGCTCGGGGGGCGGAGATGGAACGGGCCGGGGGGGTTCGGTCATGACCGGACGGCCCCTGCCCATTCTGCTCAACCCTTCGGCCGGCGCGGGCCGGGCGAGGCGCGAGCGCGAGCGGGTCGAGGCGGAATTGAAACGGCAGGGCATCTCCTACCGCCTGACGATCACGGACAGCGAGGCCCATCTGCGCGGCCTGACGCGGTCGCTGGCGGCGGAGGAGCCCCGGCTGGCCGGGGCCGGCGGCGACTCCACGTTTCTGATCATGGTCGACGAGATCATGGCCGCCCGGACGCGGCCCCGCTTGGGGTTGATCGGGATCGGCTCCTCCAACGACGTTCCCCGCGAATTCGGCCTCCAGACGTTGGAGCGCGCCTGCGCCGCCTTGAAGAGCGGGACGGCGCGGACGATCGACGTCGGCTTTGTGGAGACCGACGCGGGGGCGAAACTCCATTTTCTGGGACAGGCCAACATCGGCCTCGGCGCCGCGGTCAACCGCTACGTGGCCCGGCTGGCCGAGCGGGGACGCCGGCTGGCCCGCCGGCAGTCCCTGGCCGGATTCCTGGGCATCCTCGAAGCCTATCGCTCGGGCCGGGTCCCGGTCGAATTGGAGATCGAAGGCGGGGGCGGATCGGCCCGCGGATCGTATGTCGCCGCCGTCTTCGCCAACGTCCGTTTCTGGGCCACCGGCCGGATCATGGCCCCGGACGCCCGGCCCGACGACGGAGCCTTGGATGCCTGCCTGATTTCGGCCTGCTCCATCCGGCGCCTGGCCGCGATTGACGCGGCGGCCAAAAAAGGCCGGCACGTCGGCCGCCGGGACGTGACGATGCTGCGATCCGAGGAATTCCGTGTCTCCTCGCCCCGGGGTTTTCTCATCCAGGCGGACGGGGAAATCATCGCCGAAAACGGCCGGCCGGTATCCTGCCGCCGGGCGCTCATCGGCGTCCGGCCCGCGGCCCTCGATATTCTCGTCCCGGCGCGCTGAGAACCGGCGGCGTTTTCCAACTCGGCCTTTATTTCTTCTCCCGCCACTTGGACCGGTCGGGATCGGCCGGCTTGGCCGTCGGCTTGGCCGGATGCGAGGCCAATTCCTTCAGCAGAACTTCCACGGCCTTCTCAAGGCTGGGATCCCTGCCTTTGACGACTAGATCGGGGCTGTCCCAGACTTCGATATCCGGCGAAACGCCGACACCTTCGACCACCCACTCCCCGTTCGTCCCGACGATTCCGGAGTTGGGGACGTCGAGCCATCCGCCGTCGACGAAAACGGGGTTGCCGCCGATGCCGACCAAGCCTCCCCAGGTCCTGGTCCCGATCAGCGGCCCGAGATTGAGCTCCTTGAAATAATACGGAAAAGCATCGCCGCCGGATGAGCTGTAATGATTGATGAGCATGGCTTTAGGTCCCGTATGGACGAACGTCGGCACCTTGCTCATCCCGGGATTGCGTCCGGCGAAATAGCTCAAAAGGGTCCGATGGAGGATCTCGACCATCCGGGAGGGGACGAAGCCGCCGCCGTTGTAGCGCTCGTCGATGATGAGAGCGTCCTTGCGGCTGTAGGCATAGAAGCCCTTGAAGAGCTCGAGATTGCCCGGCCCGGACGTGTCGGGGACGTGGATGTAGCCGACCCGGCCGCCGGACAGCCTGTCGGCCATCTCCCGGCGGGTCCTCACCCAATCCAGGTAGAAGAGGTTGAGCTCGCTGCGGATCGGCTTGACCCAGGATTCGCGGGCCCCGGCCTTGTCGGGTTTGGCGCTGACGGTGATCGGGATTCTCCGCCCGAAGGTGTTCTCCAGGAACTGGAAGGGATTGTCCTTGACCGTGACGTCGCGGCCGTTGAGGCTGATGAGATAGTCGCCTTCGCGGACGTCGACGCCCGCCTCGGTCAAGGGCGAGCGCGTCTCCTCGTTCCAGTTCTCTCCGGTGTAGATCTTCTTGATGACGTAGCGGCCGGCCCTCGGGTCGGCGGCGAACTCGGCGCCCAAGAGACCGCCCTCGACGCGGGGGGCCCAGGCGATGTCGCCCCATTCCACGTAGGCGTGGCCGACATTGAGCTCGCCGACAAGCTCGCCGAAGATGAAGTCCAGGTCGGCCCTGTGGCCGAGGTAGGGCACGAGACGGCCGTATTTCTCCTTCATCCGGGCCCAGTCGACGCCGTGCATGTTGCGGACGTAGAACCAGTCCCGGTAGATGCGGCAGGCGTCATCGAAGATCTGGGCCCATTCCAGGCGCGGCTCGATCTTCATGGTCATGTCGGCGAGGCGGAGCGCGCCGTCGCCCGGCTTCTGGTTGGGCCGGAGATCGACGATCCCGAAGCCCTGCGGATACCGGTACAGGAGCTTCTTGCCGTCCGCGGACACGCTGAAGCCGAGAATCCCGGCCAGGACCGGCTGTTCCTTCTTATCGGACAGGGAGAATTGGAACATCCCGCCGTCCCGGATATAGAAAACTCCGGCCTCCACGGCGAACAGGGCGCCATAATTGCCGGCCGGGACCGGCAGGGCGATGATGCGCCCGGCCAGGCCGTCGAGATCGATCCTGACTTCGACGCCTTTCTTGGGCTCCTCGGCTTTGGGCTTGGCTTCGGTTTTGCCGGCCTCCGTCTTCTCCTCCTTTTTGACCGGCTCGACATCGTTCTTGTCGGGCAGGAGGGGCGGGGCGTCCTTGGCCAGCGGGATGACGTAGACCCCGCCGGCGTTGTTGTAGAGATAATCGAATTCAAAGCTGCTGAAGTCCAGGTTGAAGTGCCGGTTGGAGAGGAAGTAGAGATACTTCCCGTCGGGAGAGAAAGCGGGCGATCCGTCGCCGTACACTCCGTCCGTCAGCCGCAGGACCGTCTTGCGCTCGAGCGAATAGACATGGATGGCCGCCTGGCCGCTTTCCACGTCCTTGGAATAGGCGATCCACTTGGAGTCCGGGGCCCAGGTGTAATCCTGGAAATCGTTGACCGCCGCGCTGTCGACGTCGGTGACGGCCTTGGTCTTGACGTCGATGAAGCGCAGCTTGCCGGTCTTGTCGCCGAAGGCGATCTTGGAGCTGTCCGGCGACCAGAGCGGCGTGAACCGCCAGGTCCGGCTGTTCTCGGTGAGCGGGGTGACGGCGTTGCCGGCGGACACGTCCATCAGATAGAGCTCGTACTCGCCGGTCTTGTCCGAATAATAGGCGACGTACCGGCCGTCCGGCGACCAGGCCGGGCTCATTTCCCGCACGCCCGGCGAGCGGGTCAGGTTGACCGTGACGCCCTCCGTGGCCGGAACGGTGAAGAGGTCGCCGCGGGCCTCGAAGACCGCCCGCTTGCCCGTCGGGGAGATGTCGAAAGCGAGGATGTTCTTGTCCACGGTCTTGAAATACGGGAGGGTGTTGGGATTGTCGAAATCGAGCTCGACGCGCACGGGATGGGTCTTCATCGTGGCGGTGTCGAGGACGTTGATCTCGCCGCCCTTCTCGAAGGCGATCCGGCCGTTGCGGCCGGACGGCCACAGGACATCGTAATCCTTGAAAGCCGTGATCTGTTCGATCTTGGCCGTCTTCAGGTCATAGGCGTAGAAGTTGAGGACCAGGTCGCGATCGGAGACGAAGACGATCTTGTCCCCGACCCAGATGGGATGCTGATCCGTGCCCTCGAAATCCGTGATACGCTTGGCCGTGTCCTTGTCCAGGTCGTAGATCCAGACGTCCTGGGCCCGGCCGCCCTTGTAGCGTTTCCAGGTGCGGAATTCGCGGGAGATCGGCGTGTAGGCGATCCGGCGGCCGTCCGGGGAAAAAGTCCCGCCGCCCGCTTCGGGAATCTGGAGAGGAGTCTCCAATCCCCCGTCCAGGCCGACCAGGAAGTATTTCCCGTTTCTCTCCCCGTAGGGAGTGCGGTTGCCCCGGAAAAGGACCTTTTTCGAGTCCGGCGTCCAGTCCAGGACCTGGTTGTCGGTGCCGCCGCGCGGGGGCATGAGGCCGACCGAGTTATAGTACGTCAGCTGGCGCGGCGTGCCGCCTTCGGAAGGCATGACGTAAACCTGGCGGGTGCCGGAGTATTCGGCGGAGAAGGCGATCCACTTCCCGTCGGGGCTGATCTTGGGGAACAGCTCGAGGCCCGGGTGCGAGGTCAGCCGCCGGGCCGTGCCTCCCTGGGCCGGCACGGACCAGATGTCGCCGGCGTAGACGAAAACGAGCAGATCGCCGTTGATGTCCGGCGTCCGCAGGAGCTTGGCTTCGCCGGCGGCGAGAGAGGCCGACAGCGAAAGGACGAGAATGCCCAGGACGGATAACAGCCGTTTGCGCATGATGGGTTCCCTCACTTCTTCTTCAGCAGTTCCTTGACCGCGGCCTCGATCTGCTGGTCGCGGCCGGCCGACATCACGTCCGGATCGTTCTTGACCAGGATGTCCGGTTCGAGCTGGTTTCTCTCGCACAATTTTCCGTCGGGCGTGCGCCATCCGCCCTGGGGGATGCCGAAGCGCAGGGTCGGATCGATCTGCGATTCCCACCAGACGAATGTCCCGGTCCCCGGCACGGGCATGCCCAGCGTTTGGCCCAGTCCCCGGACCTTGTATTCGACCGGGAAGAGATGGGCGTCCGAATAGTCGCACTCGCCCATCAGGACGATGGACGGCTTGATCCATTTGTTGTAGGGCTCGTAGCCGATGAGCTGGCCGCGGGGGACGATGTCGAAGACCTTTTTCCCGCTCAGGAAATCGGCCAGGGTGTCGTGAAGATTCCCGCCGCCGTTGAAGCGGGTATCCACGATCAGGGCCTCCTTGTCGGCGCTCAGGCCGAGAACCTCCTCGATGACCGTCCGGTAGCTGGAATCATCCATGCTGGCGACGTGGACGTAGCCGATGCGGCCGCCCGACAGGCGGTCGACCTCGGCCCGCCGGTTGCGGACCCAGCGGCGGTAGAGCAGGCCGTTTTCCTCGCCCAGGGAGATCGGCTTGACCGATTCTTCCCAGCGGATCTTCGCCGCCGGATCATAAACGGACAGCAGAGTCAGCTGGCCGGCCTTGCGGTTGAGGAACTTGAAATGATCGATCGTCCCGTCCAGGACCTGGCCGTCGATCTTTTCGATGATATGGCCGGCCCGAATCTTCAGGGTGGCCTTGTCCAGCGGGCCTCCGCTCAGGATCTCGGCGACTTTCAGGCCGGGCCCGGCGAAATCGTAATCCATGAAGATGCCCAACGAGGCCGTCGCGTCCGACGTCGGCGTCCGCGGCCCGGAATAATAGCAGCCGGTATGGGAGACGTTCATCTCGCCCAAAAGCTCGCTGACCATCTCGGCGTAATCGTAGTTGTTGTTGATGAAAGGCAGGAACTTCTTATAGACGCCGTAATAGTAATCCCAGTCGGCGCCGTAGAGGTCGGCGACCAGCAGCTTCTCCTTCATCTGGCGCCACATGTGATCATACATGTAGGCCTTCTCGGCCGACTGGTCCAGGACCATCTCGCCGCCGATCGTGACGGGGTCGGTCTTGCCGCTTTCGGGGTCGATCTTCATCACCCGGCCGTCGGCGAAGACGAACAGGGCCTTCCCGTCGGCCGAGAGCTCCATGCCGGTCTGCATCGCGCCCAGCTTGGCGAAGAGCTTGGTGTCGCGCGTCCGCGTCTCGGTGACCCACAGGTCATACCCCTTCTCGAAGCGGGCCAGGTAGAAGAGCTTCTCGCCGTTCTTGGTCAGCTCCATGGAGGCGATATCGGAGGAATGGATGGTCAGGCGGGCCTTGCGCCGCTCGATGCCGTCCAGCTCGAAGACGAGGTCTTTCTTGGCCTCCTCCGGCTTGACCGCCGCGTCCTTGGCCTTGGGGTCCTTGGGCTTGTCCTTTTCGGCCTTCTCTTTATCGTCCTTGGCCTTGTCCTCCTGTTCCTTCAAGAGGGCGTAGTCCTCCTTGGACAGGCGGAATCGATCGTAAGCGGCCCGGGTGAAGAACGTCGCGTAGACGTCCAATTCGACCGGGGAACCGTCGGTGTTGACCGCGCCCTCCCGGGTGCAGCCGTAGAACATCATGGACCCGTCCATCCCCCAGCGGGGCAGGACCGCGCCGAAGCCGTTCTTGGTCAGGTCGATGACCTTGCCCCTGCCGTCGCTCGAGACGAGGCCGATCTGCGGCGTGAACAGCCGGGTGAAGGCGAACTGGACCAGGAACCACTTGCCGTCCGGGCTCCATTTGAAATATTGGTCGCCGTCCGCGTAGGAGTAATTGTATTCGGCTGGCAGGATCGTCCGGGTCTGTTTGGTGGCCAGATTGACCACCTTCAGCACCACCCGGTTCTCGAGATAGGCGACTTCCTTGCCGTCGGGCGAGAATTCCGGCTGGAACTCCTCGGCCGGCGTGGCCACGACCGTGTCCTCCTTGAGGACGGTGGAAGCGTAGAAGTAAGGCTCTTCCTTGCGCACGATCGACGTTGTATAGATGTTCCAGCTGTTGTCCCGCTCGGCGGCGTAGACAAGGGTCCGGCCGTCGGGGCTGAAGCTCACGCTGCGCTCCTGCCAGGGCGTGTTGGTGATGCGCTTGGTGACGCCTCCCTCGACGCTGCCGACGAAGATCTCGCCGCGGAAGACGTAGGCCATCTCTTTGCCGTTGGGAGACAGCCGCATCTCGGTGACGCCGCCGCCGATGGGCAGGGTCCTTTCCAGGACCTGGCGGCCGTCTTCGGCGATTCGGAGATCGATTTTCTTGGGGGCCGCCGCGCCGGATTTGGTGTAGATCTCGCCGTCGTAGCCGAAACAGAGGACTCCCGTGTTCGAGCGGGTCAAAAAGCGCACGGGGTTCTTGATGAAGCTTGTCAACGGGGTCGAGACGGAAGGTTTGCTTAGGGAGCTTTTATAGACGTTGAACGAGCCGCTCTGCTCGCTCAAATAGTAGAAGTCGTCGCCGTTGGGGTCGAAGACGGGATTGCGGTCTTCGCCCTTGAACGTCGTCAGCTGGGTGTTTTTCTTCGTTTTCAGGTCATAGACCCAGATGTCCCGGGTCACGGCCGAGGTGTGGTGTTTGCGCCAGTCGCTCTCGTATCCCTTCTGGTCGTGGTAGATGATCTTGTCGCCGGCCGGATTGACGGTGGCCGCGATCGCCGGCTGGGTCAGGACCAGGGAGGCTTCCCCGCCGGTCACCGGCACGCTGTACAGCTCCGGGAACACGGACGTCGGGAATTGGACGTTGGCGGCCGTGTCCTGACGGGCCGAAGAGAAGAGGACATTCTTATCATCGGCCGTGAAGCAGGAAGGAATTTCGGCCGCGGAATGATAGGTCAGGCGTTTGGCCTCGCCGCCGGAGGCGGGCATGACAAAGACGTCGAAATTGCCGAAGCGGTCGGAGGCGAAAGCGATGGACTTCCCGTCATGGCTCCAGACCGGGGCGTAATCGTAGGCCGCGCTGATGGTCAACGGATAGGCCTGTCCGCCCGCCGCGGGGACCTTGTAAATATTGCCTTTATAACAAAAGAGAACGGTCTGCCCATCCGGCGAAATGGCCGGATAGCGCAGCCACAGGGGCTTGTCCTGGGCCCGCAGAGGGACGGCGCTCAGGACCACCAAGGCCAGGATGACCAGCGAAGCCGGGAATTTCACGGCCCGTTTTCCGGAATTTTTCATGAACTCCTCCCGTAAAATAGATTGATCCATTTTATAAGACGAACCGAACGAGGATTTGGTTTCCAGATATTTTCGCTTCATTTCGTGCGGAAACCGCCGCCTGGGCCGGCGATGGTGAACTATAGTCCCCGCCGCGCGCGGGTGTCAAGGAACCGAACGCGGATCGCACGAAACCCGGCCCGGCGGGGCGGCGCGATTCGGCTTGACGGGAGGGAACGAGACTCATAGAATCCGTTCGAGGTCGATATGACGGTTCTCATCAACATCCTCTTGGCCGTCGCCACGCTCTATTTTTACGTCGTCGCCAGCGGCCGTTTCTATCGCCGTCAGGAGCCCTTCTTCGGATATCTCGGAGCGGCCGTCATCCTCGATATCGTCACCGCCTTCCTGGCTTCCCTCAAGATAACGCCGACGACCGTCGTCGGCCCCCATCTCGTCCCCTGGCGAAGCGTCCTTTTCCTTTTGCATATCTCAACCTCCACGCTGGGCATGTTCGGATTCATTTATGTTTGGCTGGTCCTGCTCATCAAGGGAAAAGACCGGCCCTATGACCGGCTCAGAATATTCCAATACCGGATCCTGCTGCCGGCCTGGGCCATCGGTGAGGTGATCGCCCTGACCAACTCGATCCTGAAGATCGTCCTGAAGGTCCGTATCTACGATTATTTCCGGTTCTGAGCGTCTGTTCCGGCGCCTCACCGCCCGGTGAGCGCCGCTGCCCCGGATGGAGCCGACGGCCCGGATCTATTGTTTCAAAAGAATCAGTGAATTCGTATCGGCGACGAGAACGATCGCTCCGATGGTGAAGACGTTCTGCGCTTCGCCCGGCGTATCATAAGACGCTTCGAGCTTCGGCGAAGCCGGATCGGCGATGCGGATCTTCTTGACCCCCGCGTTTCCGTCCGCCACGTAGGCGAATTCCCCTTCGAGAACGACCGCGCTCGAAAAATCATTGGAGGCGGCCGAGCCCAGCACCTTGGGAGCGGCCGGATTCCCGACATCGACGACGAGGAGTCCGGACGGCCCGGCGGCCACATAGGCCAGGCCCTTGCGGAAAGCGACGCCGCTGGGCTCGCCGGCGAGCTTGATCACGCCGACCTGGACGAGAGCATCCGCTTTCGCGATGTCCAGGATGTGAAGTCCGGTATCGCTGTTGGCCAGGTAGGCATAATTCCCCGCGACCGCCAGCCCCATGGTCACCCCGGCCAATTTATAGGAGCCGATGATCTTCGGCTCGGAGGGATCGGCGACGTCGATGACATAGAAACCGAAATTGTCGGCGGTCAGATAGGCCCGGCGGCCCTGGATGACGATCGTCCGCGGGACGCCCGCGGGCACGGCCAGTTGATGCCGGGACTTGGGTTGGGCCGGGTCGGAGACGTCGAAAATATGGACCGACCAGCGGTCCGTGACATAGGCGGAGCGGCCGTCGACAGCCAGGTTTTGGACGCCGCGGAAGATGCTCGTTGCGCCGACGGGCCGGGGCCGGGACGGATCCGTCAGGTCCACGACCTGCAGTCCGGAGAGCTCGCCGACCGCGTAGGCCCACCGGCCCTGGGCGGCGACGGCCACGATCGAGCTGGGCGTAAAGAACGACCCGATCGGCCGGGGCCGGGCCGGGTCGGAAAAGTCCATGAAGAAAATGCCCGAAAAATAATCGACGATGCAGCCGCGGGTCCCCCGCAGGACGACCCGCCAGCTCTCGTTGTACATGGTGTATTTGTTGGTGGACAGGACGGCCGGGGCCGCGGGATTGGAGATGTCGAGAATCTGGCAGCCGCCGTCATAAAGGCTTCCCACGCACAGGAGCCTCCCATCGGCCGCGACGCTGTGGGCGTAACCCGAGGCCGCCAGGGCCGCGATCGTCTTCGGCGCGGAGGGCGCGTCAACGTCAATGATCTTGATCCCCGCCGCTCCGTCGGCGATGTAGGCGTAGCGTCCGGAGAGGGCGACCCCCTCGGCCGTCCCGTCCGTATCGACAGCTCCGACGAGCGACGGCCGGCCGGGATTTTCGACGTTGATGATCCGCAGGCCCGCGCTCCCGGCCGCAAGATAGGCGAGCGTTCCGCGCAGGACGAGGCCGGATGCTTCTCCCGGCGATTTCAAGTCCCCGGCCAGCCGGGGCGCCGCGGGGTCCCGGACGTCGACGGCCAGCAGGCCGGCCGGGCCGTCGGCCACGAACGCGATGGGCCCGCTGACGACGACATCCCGGGCTTCGCCGGGCGTATTCCACAAACATTTCAGGACCGGGGCTTTCGGGTCGGAGACGTCGATCACGGCCAAGCCCTTGTCGGCCGCAGCGATAACGGCCAGATGGTCCGTGACGTCGACGGCGAATCCCCCGCCGAGAAAGACCTGCGACAGGAGGGATGGTTTTTGGGCGTCCGTGATGTCCAGAATGCGGAGCCCGTCCTGGAAGGCGCAATAGGCCAGCGATCCCCGGATCTTGATATCGTGCGCTTTCGTCCAGAGAGTCGTGCCGGCGACCGATAGAGCCGGCGCCTCCGAAGAGGCGGGTGCCGCCGCGGCGGCGGTGGATGCCCCGAACATCATTCCCAGGGCCGCCAGGGCCCCGGCGACCCGGAATCGCCCGATTTTAGACAGGTCTTTCGGCATCGCTCCCTCCGGCTTAAATCAAAACGTCTTCGAGCCAACCCAGCTTGATCAGCTCGATCTTGCCGAGATCGCTCGTGCCGATCCCGTACTTCGTGTCGGCGATCTGGATGTGCTTGGGGACGGGTGGGAGCTCCTGGGCGGGGCCGAGTTCCTGGCGCCGTTTGGCCATGATCAGCCGCAGGCCGATCGTATCCACCGCCACCGGGTCCTGGCCGACGATGAGGCCCTTGTAGTTCCAGACGTAGCGGCGGCTGAAATTGTGCGGCCCGCGGCCGTGGAACTGCGGGGTCAGGACGCACAGGACGTTCAGCCGGGTTTTGCCCTTGACCTGGGGCAGGTTGAACAGCGATCCCAGGGCCGCGCAATTGTCGGGATGATATTCCGGCTGCGTCTCCCCGAACATGATGTAGTTCTTGATGCAGCCCGACATTCCGGCCAGATAATGCGTCCGCAGGGGCCGGGCGTTGATCAAGGCCGTGGATTTCACGAAGATCGGGTTCGTCCGGACGGTGTGATCGTCGATGCCGATGTTCTCCTCTTTGACGCCGGCGTCCAGGACGCGGCGCTTGAGGGACTTCTCGACCGGCGGCGGCGTGGGCAGGAAGGACCAGACGTTGCTCTTGATGCCGACGACATCATCGGGCTTCACCAACAGCTTGAAGGCCGACGCCGGATCGGTCTGATCCAGCAGCTTCATCACCGCCTCGTCCAGCATCTGCTGGATGACCGGCTCATTGAATTCGGAGTTGGCGTCCAGGGCGTCCGGATGGCGGATCAGGACGACCCGCGTCTTCTTCGAGGCGGAAGACGGCTCCTGGCCGAAGGCGGCGGAAGCGCCCAGAACGGCGACGGCCGTGCCGCGGATGAAATCGCGGCGCGTCATGGTGAATTTCATCGGGACCTCACGGAGTGGGAATTCGGACCGCGGACTGCAGCGCGTCCGCGTAGGCCTTGGAAGGCGCTTCAAAGACGATGATGACGGCATTCCCCCGGGCCTTGGCCATGACCCATTTCTTATTTTCGGTCCGGGCGGCCCCCGAGGCGTCCGCCTCGGGGAGAAAGGCCCGCAGGAAAGACCGTTCGGCCGCTTGGGCCCGGGCGGCCTCGGGATACCGGACGACGAGGAGCGACCCGGACTCCCCCGGCCCGGCCGCGTATTCGGCGAAGACGCATTCCGTCCCGGCGTCCAGGTTCAGGATATTCTCGCTGGCCACGAAATAGCGATTGCTCAGGTGCACGGCATCGTGGAAATAGCTCGTCCGGTTCTTTTTCAGCCCGTCGGGCGGCAGGCATTTCAGGAGATCGGGCGGTTCTCCGGCGGGCCCGAGCTTGGGAGCAACCGCCCTTCCCAATTCGAGAACGGCTTTCTCCGCGGCCTTCTCGTCCCCCGAGACCGTCATCGACACGAAGTAGCGGCCCTGCCGGAACTTCAACAATCCGGGGCCGTATTCCGAATCCTGGCCGATGCCGGCCTCCGGGTCCTGGCGGTCGAAGGAAAAAATGCCGAACGCGTCCCGGGAGGAGCCCATATCGTAGATGTCCAGGTTGATCTCGTTCCCGGCGGCATCGGCGAACTTGCGGACGAAGACTTCGCGGAAATCGAACGCCAGGTAGACTTCCGCGCCCCCGTCCATGTAGTCAAAAAGCGTCCGGCGGTCATAAATCCTATCGTTCCCGGACGATTTCCAGTCCAGGACCTTGTCGGGGATGGACGAGGCAAGATCTTTCACGTTCCCTCCGGAATGAACGAAGAGGCCCAGGAGGAGGCCGATAAAAACGAACCGCCGAATCTTCTTCATCTCGAACACAGTCCTCCGGCGCGAGCCGCGACGGAGTTTCAAGATATCACAATCGGAATGATCAAGGAAAGCGGAGGGCGTTCGGACAGCGGGACGCCTGCGGACGATCCGGGCGGAATCGGCGATCCGCTCCGCCCGGACGCGGGAGTCCGTCCCTTAAAAAAAGCGATCTCTGCCGGCGCGGCCGGCGCAACGAATGCGGCTATTTGAGGACGACGTCGACTTCTCCGCTGATTTGGGGGTCCTTTTTATCGGAGACCCTGAAGGTCACCTTGTCGCCCTTCTTGAACCCGGGGTTCTTGAAATAAATCTTGGTTCTGAATCCTATGAAGCCGTACATGGACGCTTCATCGACCGACAGCGAAGCGCGCTGGGTGTCCGGGGGGAAGAAATCCGCTTTTTGGGGAAAATTGAAGAGCCTGGTCCACGAGGAGATGATGCCTTCCTTCCCCAGGTGCCGATAGAAATCGAGATCGTGGATCTCGCCCTTGTAGTTCTCGCGGAGCTCTTTGAACGAGGGCATCTTGTACTCTTCGCCCTGGTAGACCATGACGATCGTATCCCGGCCGACAACGATGTCCTGGTTCTGGCTTTTGGGAGCCATGTACATGACGAACATGACGTAAGGGCGGTCCAGCTGGAAGTCGACCAAGGCGGCGTCGACGGCCAGCATGATCTTGCCGTGTTGGTTGGCAAAGGCGCCCATGCCCAGATCTTCCGTCTGACCATAGGCGGTCGCGCAAAGCAGAAGAAGCGGAAGAACGTACTTCATGATTTTCATGGGGTCTCCTTCAAATCATTTTTCCAATCTGCCATTACTTTAGACAATATCTTGCCTTCGTTCTTTGATTATACCTCAAGAAACGCGCCGGCGAACATGCTGCGAAGGCCCCATTTTGGTGCGGCGTCCGATCGTCAGGAAGATGGACCTCCTCGGACTTGGCCTTCCGCCGAAGGGGCGGGGCCATGATATACTCACGGCGATGATTGATTTTGGCGTCCGGCCGGGTGAACGGGCTTAAATGCGAAAAAGAGTTTTACACGGAAAATCGGATCCTCCCTCTTCTGACACATCGACTTGTTTTTTTGTCTCCGACCTGCACGGACGCACCGATCGTTACGAGAAGCTTTTCCAGGCTATGCGGCGGGAGCATCCGAAGGCGGTGTTTCTCGGAGGAGATTTATTCCCATCTTTTTTGCTGGCGCTTTCATCAACAAGCAAGGCTTTGCCCGATTTTGTCAACGACTTCCTGGCGGCAGGATTTGCACGATTGAAGAGGGCGCTTGAAAAAGATTACCCCAGAGTTTTTCTCATCCTGGGAAATGATGATCTCCGCTCTGCGGAACCGGCGATTTTGGCCGGAAACGAGCTGGGCCTTTGGGAGTACGTCCATCATCGGCGGGCCCGGTTGTCGAAATTCCCGGTTTTCGGTTATGCCTGCGTCCCGCCCACGCCGTTTAGATTGAAAGATTGGGAACGCTATGATGTCTCGCGCTTTGTCGACCCAGGCTGCATGAACCCTGAGGAGGGAGCGCTCTCAGTTCCAGTTCCGGATTCTGATTTGAGAAACACGACCATCAAAGCCGATCTTGAACATCTCGTCGGAAATGACGATCTCTCCAACGCGATCATGCTTTTTCACAGCCCCCCCTATCAAACCAACCTCGACCGGGCCGCTCTGGACGGCCAGATGGTCGATCATGTGCCGCTCGATCTCAACGTCGGAAGCATTGCCGTTCGACGATTCATTGAAACATATCAGCCGCTCTTGACTCTGCACGGACACGTCCACGAATCCGCTCGAATCACCGGTTCGTGGAAAGACAAGATCGGCAGGACCTTTACATATTCCGCGGCGCACGACGGACCCGAGCTGGCGCTGATCCGTTTAAGACTCGATGACCTTGAAGCCTCAACGAGAGAGCTTATTTGACCGGCGGTCGTCTATTTTTTCAAATCCTTACCCATCGGCAGCAGCCGGGGCGCGTCCGTGACGGCACCGATCTTGGCCGTGAAACTGGTCCTGTTCTTGATATCCTCATCCGTCACAATATGAATATCGAGCAACCCGTCCGTTTTGTGTCCGGTTCGCAGGTAGTTGGTCTCACTCAAACAAAGACTCCATCCTTCAAGCCAGCTCATCAAATCTTTTCTTTGTGAGTCCGTTCCGTTGAAATGAATAAGAATGTCGATATCGCTTCGAGGGCCTGCCGTTGCGTTTTTCGTGCTCCCGAAGATATAAAAGGCTTTCACGCCGAACCGTTGAGCGTCCATTCTGGCGGCCATGCGTTCAACACTGCTGAGCCGCCATCGCCAGTGAGCATCGTCTTTCCTCTCTTGGGGTTCCTGTCCCTGCGGCTTTTCGGCGGCCATCATCGTCTCCGTCGGGGCTTTCACTAAAACAGCGGCCGCTTCATCTCGTTCGCCATTCATGAGAACCTGCAAGACGTGACCATCCGCAGAGTCCGCCAACTCGATGACCCGGATGGTGTCGGAAAGAGAAGAACATTCCGGGAGGAGGTCGGGCAGAATGTTTTTTGATTTCGCCAGGAATTCCTCATTGAACACGACTCCCCGGTCATCCGGGTAGAGAGGAAGGTAGCGGATCGAGCCCTCAACCAAGTCCTGGAAGAAATGAGTGCCGAAGGAGAGCTCGGGCACATAGTCTTTCTTTTTCCGGGCGATTTCAATGATCATCGCCGTATTGTTGATATCCGAATAGGAAACGCTCACTCCGAGTTTGATGTCTCCTCGACTGCCCCAGCGGCCGGGCCCCATGAGAATGAACTGACGTTTCGGCAGGATTTGATTCAATTTGCTCACGGCCCGGCCCACGGCCAGGAGATCGGATCGGTTCGTCAGTTCTCCATATCTTTGCGGTTCGATGTAAACAATGTGCGTAATGCCCGAAACGGTCCCATTCGTGACATACCGGTTGGCCGTGAAAAGAATTCGGTCTTTCGGAACATCCCGCGGAATGGCGGGCGCCTGAGAGGCTCTGGCGTGACTTTGGGGCCGGCACTGCAGCAGATGCAGATGGGTCCCGTCATGGGCGAACTCGATATCAACGGGTGTCGCCAGCTCGGTTTCGAGAACCTTGAGAATGGAGCGAATTTGCTCCATGAACGGAGTGTTGTTGATGAGTCCGTCGAATGTCAGGATGATGGAATCCTTCTCAAAATCAGTTCCCAACCGTCCCAACGGCTCTAGCCGGTCATTCCGAAGGACCGAACCGATCTGATTGATCAAGGGGTACTCGTCTCCGAACATCTCGAGAAGCTGTCTGACTTCGACGGTCTCGAATGAGTTGGTCTTCAAGTTGATGACATCGATCTTCTTCGGCGAGTAGTGTATTTTTTCATCGTTTGTGACATTCACCCGCAAATTCGGCTGTCCGGGGGCCGCCAGAATCGGATAGTCGTCGCTCAATCGATCCACGGCGCGCGTTCCCAATCCCGGCACCATTCGCACCAATCCATCTTCTCTTCGAATACGCTGTGACCAACGGAATTCATTGCGAGAGAAGGCAACCCCGGCAAAGGCCGGAATGAAGTAATGGCCGACTTTTTTCCCGACGACTTCCTGGATGAGGATCCCCATTTCCTCATTGAAATCGATCATGCCGTGCTCAATCCTGTACTCAATGGGATCAGGGCTGAAGATCGATGCGTAGACTTCCGCAATGGCGTCCATGAGCGCCCTCAACCTCTCTTGTTTTGCGCCTTGATTGGCGATGAACAAGCTTTTGTATTTGCCGGCAAATGAGGTTCCGATGCGGTCCTCCAGGAGGCTTGAGCTCCTGACGATGAGAGGACGCTCGCCTAGATCGTCGAGCGCGACGGAAAGGGCATTCGCGATTTCGGCCGGAAGCGAGGAATTCTTGAAAAGATGGACGACATACGGATACTCCTGTCGGACCCGTTCAATATTTTCGTACCTCTGCTCGACGATTTCTTCGAGGTCGTTATGACTGATGAAATTCATGAGGCCGTCGGAGGTGATATACCAGGTCTTCGGAGTTCGAATCTCCCGGAGGAGCTCATTGTCCGTGGAAGACTTTCTTAGGATCTTGGCGGCGAGGAGAAGACCCGAGCCTTTGCCGCCGAGTTTTCCCTGGCTGCCCGCGGGGAAAATGATATGGTGCAGCAGATCATGAAAATCGTTAACCTCGAGATAATTTTTGGCGATATTGATGAAGCGCAAATCATCATTGAGGAGCTTTCGAATGAGCGACACACGGAATCCTTTTTCCCTCGGTGTTGGCAGGTTCAATCCGTGCGGAGTCAGATGATGATATCGTTCGATGGCATTGGTGATCTGCGCCAATGTTGAAGCGGAATCTTCCAGAACTTTGACCAGAAAATTGGAGCGATCTTCCATGATCCACTTCTGGATCGTGTCTAAAACTTCCTTCTCGCCCAAGGACTTGTTGGCCATCCTGAATATGTCGTCGGAAATTCCCACGAGGTCATTGGCCAGCTTTGGCAGGGACGGCCGGTTCATGCCCTGCAGAACATCATCCTCATCAGTCATCGAGGCCGGACTGATTTTCTCCAACAGGGCGTTGGCGTCCGGAATCCCGGACCATGACAGGTAGTTGAGCATTTTTCTGGTAATGTGTTTCAAGAGCTTCAAGTCCGTCCTCTTCAACAGGTCGAGCACAACCCAACAGGGACCGCGTTGCTCCTCATCAACGGTCTGCTTTTCGAAAACGACCTTGAGTCTCTCAAAGAAAATTCGGCGTTCGAGACGGTCGGCGATTGTATCGATGAGCTTGCGTTCTTCCCTCAGAAACGGGCCTTCGTCGGACTGGGGCCTCTCTTCGGTGTAATAGACGCTGATTTTCCCGACAACTTCGTCCTGGACGGTGAGATTGGCGCTTTGAACCCAGGCTGTCTCTTCGAAGTTCGGGGACTGGAATGATTGATCGCCATAGGTGATTCTCGCCAGGCAGACATCGGGATACTGCCATCCCGGCGGAATGGCGCAGACGATTCCCTTCAGAATGGCCGAGAGCGAGGCATCAGGCTTGCTGAAGAGCCCTTCCACTTCATAAAGACAGTTCAGCTCCTTGGCCCGTTCTTTGAGAGCGTAAAGCATGTTCTCAACGGATTTGTCCATGATGTTACTTGATGTTGTCCTTATTCAGATCGAGGCGCGCGAATGACGCCCCAGCCGCTTCTTCCGTCAACTTTAACCTGCAAGGGAGTCTGCAACACGACATGGCGAACAAACTGAGTCTCCTGCTCACCCTTCTGCCGGCCCAGCCATTCCCAGTCGATCGAATATTCACCTGAACTGGGAATACAGAAATAGCAGACTTCAAAACTGCTGAGATTGTGGAAAAAATGTGATCCCTGGCTCAGCTCGACGTTCATCGTTGGGCCCATCGCTTCCACGATCACTTTTGCGCCGCACACTTGTCCCCATTCGACCGGAATCCCGCCCCAGGGATCCGAGCTCCCCCAGCGGCCGAATCCAACGAGCACGTAAGGCCGTCGTTTGTCGAGAAGCCCTCGATTGACCGTCTCCAATTCCAAAGCGATACGCGGAGAGTACTTGGCCTCAAACTCGTTCGGCTTGACGTAGACGATGTCCCGGATGGTCTCGATCATCCCGTTCCCCAAAACGTTTTTGGAAGCTATGAAGACGTGTTCACCTTTGAGCTCTTCTTCAGCGATGTCAATTTTGTCGCCGGGCACGACCATCGGTCGAATTTGCAGAAATCCGAAACGAAAGGGGTTGAAGGTTGCCGCAAATTCGATCTCCACGGGAGCCCCAAGAGCCTGTTGCGATATGTTCAAGAGAGAACTGATCACGTCATTGAAGGGAATTCCTTTCAGGGCGAGCAAGCCGGCAAAGTTGAGCACCCTAGGCCCCTCGCTGATGAGTCCTATGGAAAGCCTGTCATCCTGGACATCATAAACGGAAGCGATGTTGCTCAGCGTGCCGTCCGCCTCGGCATCGGAGAGATTCGACTGCAACAGGTACTCGCTCTCTTTAAGAGGGTCATAGGCCGGAGGCTTTCCCATATTGACGGCCCAGAATTCGGATTGAGTTTGTTCCATAAGTTCGACGGCCGAGGCCGTCGGGGCGCTGATGCCGGGATAAGCAGGGGAGTACGTCCAGCACATTCCGCCGTCAACGATCGTTTTTCCCAAACCCAAGGCCAGGCTGGCCACTCCATCTTCAGGTCGGGAGCGGCCTATGGGATAGAAATTGTACGATTTTGCTATGCCCGACACGTTCGGATAGAAACGATCAGCATGACGCATGCCGACCACCTCTTGGATGATCACGGCCATTTTTTCGTCTTCTGGTGAACGCCTGATCGCCTTGAGGTAATCCTTGGCCGATTTTGAAAACGTGGAGGCGTAGACAAGCTTGATCGCTTCCATCAGCTTCTGGAAGCGGATATCGGGGCTGGGCTGATTATTGGGTATCATTTTCGTGACATAAATGCCGGCGAAAGGGTGATTGATCGCGTCTTCCAGCATGCTGGAAGATCGGATCGCCAGCGGCGTATGGACTTTTTCTATCAGCCGACGCAAGTCGCCGAGGATTTCCGCGGGCAACAGGGCTTTTTGGAAAGCGTGGGCTATCACGTCGTTGGCTGATTCTGAATAGGCCATGTCGATCAGGCCGTTTCGCTTCAAGAACGCATCGAAGACATCGGTGCGAATGACCGTCAGGGAGGGAATGGTGACTTGACTCTGCCCGGAATCCTGGGAGTTGAGCTTTGATTTCAAGACCTCGTCGATGAAGGCCAATCCGCTGGCTTTGGCGCCGATAGAGCCCGATCCGATCGAGGTCAAACGTCGGTTGGGATCAAAAAACTCCCCTTGAAACTCTTGGATGTCATGCCCCCACACCGGCCATTGATTTGGCTTGTTCATTGAATTCCAGCCTCCCTCGTCTCGATGGTATCAAGAATTGCTGAAGTTCCGACAAAATTTGTCCGGGACGGAATGGGCTAGGCCCATCCACGATCCCGGCATGCCTGAGCGACCCGATTGATGGAGATGACCGAAGCGGCATCTCTCATATTCAGTTTCTTTTTTTTTGAAAGTTCACGGACCTCGATATAAGCCGCCGTCATTTTGGCATCAAGCTTGGCCAGCACTTCGTCTTTCTCCCAGTAATAATTCATGTTGCTTTGGACTTGTTCAAAGTAGCTGCACGTCACGCCGCCCGCATTCGCCAGGAAGTCCGGGATCCTGAAAATATCCCGTTCGTTAAGCACGGCGTCGGCCTCAGGAGTGATCGGCCCACTGGCTCCCTCGGCAATGATCCGCACGCGCTTGCCGATTTTGTTCACGTTCTCGATGGTTATCTGATCCTCAAGAGCGGCCGGGATGAGAATGTCGACATCCTGTTCCAGCCAGGCTTCACCGGGCAGTATTTCATAGCCGAAATCCCTGGCCTTCGCTTTCTCGATGCCGCCGAAGGAGTCCGTGATCTTCAAAAGCTCATCGAGCCGGACGCCTTGCTTCTTGCGATAGCTGAAGGCCTTATTATCAGCCTGATCCCAGCATGAAACACAGGTCACGGTCCCCCCGATCCGCTGGTACAGTTCAATCGCATGTTGGGCCACGTTGCCAAATCCCTGAACGCTGGCTTGAGTATGTTCGGCCTTCAGATTCAAATCTTTGAGCGCTTCCCTGAGCGTGAAAACAACTCCGTAGCCGGTCGCCTCTTTCCGGCCTTGCGAGCCTCCGATGCTGACGGGCTTGCCGGTGATGAAACCGGGATACTTGCCGCCATGGATGGTCTCAAACTCATCGAGCATCCACAGCATGACTTGAGGGCTCGTCATCACGTCGGGGGCCGGAACATCCGATTGGGGACCGACATTCTTGGCAATCTGACGCACCCATCCGCGGCAGAGCCGCTCATGCTCCCGGGGGCTCAAATTATGCGGATCGCACACGACACCGCCATGACTTCCGCCCAACGGGATATCAACCACCGCGCATTCCCAAGTCATCCACATCGCGTGGGCGCGGACTGTCGAAATATTTTCCATCGGATGGAAACGGATTCCCCCTTTGCCGGGACCGCGCGCATCATTATGCTGAACCCTGAACCCCCTGAAAATCTGGACCTTGCCGTCGTCCATGCAAACGGGGATGCTGAAATGGTATTCCCTCAGAGGAACACGGAGCAAATCCCGGCTCGGCTTGTCCAAACCGATGAGATCAGCAACTCTGTCAAACTGAGCTTGGGCTATTTCAAATGGATTATACGATTTATCGGCCACTCTTTTGCTCCTTCTGATTCTCAGTTCATTTTCTAAAGCGAAAAATTTGAGAAAAGCACGATTCGTAAAAGGCCCAACAAACTTTTAGCAAACCCGGTCGGGAAAATCAAGGAATGCGCTTTGCCCTCATTGGTTGTCGTCATGCGGTTTCCGACCCGCGAGCTGACTTTTTAGCTGCAGGTTCCGTATCGACGGGCTCTCCGTAAACTTTTTATTTAGAGAATGTTCGGGCGGGATGAGGTGGTGGAGCTGACCAGGATCGAACTGGCGACCTCTTGAATGCCATTCAAGCGCTCTCCCGAACTGAGCTACAGCCCCACCGGGAAAAAGCTTGGCTATATTACCCGAAGAAGGCATTTCCGTCAAGCGACTGATCGGGGCCGCTCAAAAGCGGGGATCGCCTGTCCATCGGCCCCGGCCTTTTGATTTCAAGCACTTGGACGCATACAATGGGGCCGGGATCATCGTTTCCGGGAAGGATGCCCATGAAAAACGGACATTTCGGACGCTTTTCGATCTTCATGATCGGTTTGGCGGCAGCGTTCGCAACCCTCATGGGGGCCGCCCCCGAATGGCCTCCGAAAATCCTGCCCATCATGACCTGGCTCGGTCCCGGAAAAGACCTTCTCACGGCCGATGTCTTCAAAAAAATCGCCGAAGCCGGGTTCTCGATCAACATGTCCTTTCTAGGAGACAAAGCCTCCAACCTCAAGGCCCTCGATCTGGCCCGGGACGCAGGTCTCAAGCTCATGGTTTACGACGATCGGGTGGCCAAGCTCGTCGATGACGCCTCGCTGCCCTTGTCCCCGATCGATGAAGTCGTAGCCGATTATAAAAACCATCCCGCTCTTTTCGGCTATTATGTCCTGGATGAGCCGAGCGCCTCGAAATTCCCCCGGCTTGGAGAAATCGTCCGCCGCCTGGCGGCCGAAGACCCCCTTCATCCCGCCTATATCAACATCTTCCCCACGTACGCCAATGCCCAACAGCTCGGCACGGAAACGTATGAACAACACGTGGCCGCTTATATGACCGCGGTCGAGCCCGCGTTCGTCAGCTACGATCATTATCCGATCACCGACAAAGGTCTCCGGGCCGATTATTATCGGAACCTGGAGATCATCCGCGCGGCGGCTTTGGACAAACACGTCCCCTTCTGGGCCTTCACCCTGAGCGTCCCCCATGCCGTTTATCTGCCGCCCACCGCGGCCCGCCTGCGCTTGCAGCTGTTCAGCGACCTGGCCTACGGAGCCCGGGGGCTCCAATATTTCACCTACGCCACGCCGGCCGGGAACGATTACGATTGGAAACCGGCCCTGATCGACGCGCAGGGACGCCCCACGCCGTCGCATGATCTGGCCCGGCAGGTCAACGCCGAGATCAGGGCCATCGAAAAGCTCGTCCTGGGCTGGGATTCTCAGGGAGTTTTTCACAGCGAGCCGCTTCCCGAGGGGACCCGCCCGCTTCCTTCCGGCGCCCCCGTCCGCGCGGTCAGGAACGCGCCGGCCGTCATCGGCATCTTCAAGGACGGCGGGGACACGTACGTCATGATCGTCCATCGGGATTCCGAAAACGACGGGCTGGCCGTCGTCGAATTCGATCCGGAAATCCGCGGCCTCGTCGAAATCGCCAAGGATCAAACCCCGCCGGCCTCCGTCCGCTGGCCGGAGGGCGCCCCCTCCAAAACGGCCGTTCTGTTCCTGCGCCCGGGCGACGCCCGCATCTTCAAGATCGTCACTTGTCCGCGATCTTAGGCCCGGTCGAGTACGGCGGAACCGGATCCCCAGGCTATGCCTGGGGCCCTTCCGCCGCCATTGAGACGGGCCGATTCTTTCGACTATAATCGACGTGGAGGACCTGCATGAATAGAGAAGACGCCGAACGCGCCCGGAGCGAAGCCGCGCGCATGCTCGAGGCCGCCGGCATCGTCATCACCCCGGCCGAGCGGGCGGCCATGGAAGTCGTCGATTTCGGCCTCGACGACCTGGACCATTACGGGATCGAGGTCGTCATCTACGAAAACAACGAGCGCTACTGCGCCAAGGAGCTCATCCTTTTCCCGCGGCGCATCTGCCCCGAGCATCATCATCCGCCTGTTCCCGGCCGGCATCCTGGAAAGCAGGAAACGTTCCGCTGCCGCTCGGGCGAGTTTTATCTGAACGTCGCCGGCCCGGCCAATCTCCATCCTCATGCGCGCGTTCCGAAAAAAGACGAACCCTACTTTACCGTCCATCACGAGATCGTCCTGCGGCCGGGCGATCAATACACCCTGCCGCCCAATTCGCTCCACTGGTTCCAGTCGGGCGACGAGGGGGCCATCGTCAGCGAATTCTCGACCACCAACACCGACGAATACGATCTCTGGACGAATCCCGCGATCCGGCGCCTCCCCGACGTCAAATGAGCTTCTCCGCGTCTCCCGCGTCTTAATGTGATCATGAGCCCTTCACCGAACGGAAACCCCGACCATGCGCCGCGGGTCGATGAGAGCCGCCGCTTTCTCACTCGCCTCTGGAATCTGGATAACGACGAGCGGTCGGGGTTCCTCATCGGCTACACCGGCCCCCGTCTGAAGGGCGGAAGGCCCGTCCAAAGCGCCCTTTTCTCGATCGAGGGCAAGGACACCGTCCGCGAGCGGCTCCTCGATCCCGACAAATTCCTGGCCGCCCAGCTCGAGGAGATCGACGGCCAGATGGCCTTCCGCGGCGACCTGGTCCCGGCCCTCTGTCCGACGCTGGGCGTCATCGCCATTCCTTCGGCGTTCGGCTGCGAAGTCGCCTGGTGGGAGAACGATTTTCCGTCTGTCCGTCCGCTTACTGGCGACGACCCGCGCCGCGTCCACGATTTGGCCCGGCCCGACCTAAGAGCTGGCGTTTTCGGCCGGATCCTCGATTACTCACGGCTGTTCGTCGAGCGTCTGGGCGGCCGTTACCCCGTCCGGCTCTCCGATCTGCAGGGGCCCCTCGACAACGCCGCCCTGATCCTCGGCCACACCCAGCTACTGGAAGCGGTGTTGACCCATCCCGCCGAAGTCCACCATCTTCTGGGCATGATCACCGACCTGATGATTGCTTTCGCCAAGGCCCAGCGCGCCCTCGTCCGTGAGCTGGGCGCCGAATTCGTCCCCAGCGGGTTTCAGCCCTGGATCCCCGACGGCGCCGGGCTCTCCATCGCCAACGACGCTTCGGTCATGCTGCCGCCTGCCCTGCACGACGAGTTCAGCGTCCCTTATCTCAACCGCTTATCGGAAGAATTCGGAGGGGTGTTTGTCCACTCCTGCGGGAACTGGACCCATCTCTTCCCCAGCCTGGATAAGGTTCGCGGCCTGCGCGGGCTGGAGTTCGGCACCAGCGAGACGCCTTTTGGCCCGGTGGCCCGGCATTTCGGCGGCCGGACGGCCCTGGCCTGCCGCGTCGGCCAGCACCGCGACATCAAGTACGCAGGCATGGCCGATTACGTGGCACGCATCCTGAAGGAGCGGACCACGAACCGAGGGTTGTTCATCCATGTCGACGTCACCAACGGGCTCGTCGACGACTCCTGGCCGGAGACCGATCTCGACGAAATCGACCGGCTGATCGAAGGCGCGGGACCTCTGTCATGAGCGAGATCAAGCCTTACGCCGCTCTTCCGGGATCCGACAGGGTCCCGGGGTGCGATTTCAGCACGAGGGGAACGATGGCGGGACGCGTCGTCCCATAGACAAGGAGAGAGCTATGGCCAAAAAAATTAAAGCCGTCCAGGCTAAGGTCATCAGCATGATGCCGGCCGCCGTGGGAAAAAACCGAGGAATTTGATATTGTAAACAGGCCGATATCCAAACAAGGAGCACGCATCCATGTCCGCAAAACAATGGGCCGCGCCGCCGGCCATGGCCATCGACCCGAAAAAGAAATACCATGTCACGATCGAAACGGTCCGCGGCGCGATCGAGCTGGATCTGGCGCCCCAGTGCGCCCCCAAGACCGTCAACAATTTCGTCTTCCTGGCCCGGGAGGGCTTCTATGACGGCGTCCGTTTCCACCGCGTCATCCCCGATTTCATGATCCAGGGGGGAGACCCGACCGGCACGGGCCGGGGCGGCCCCGGCTACAAATTCGCCGACGAGCTGGCGGGCAATCCCCTGAAGCACGAGGCCCACGTCATCTCCATGGCCAACGCCGGTCCCAACACCAACGGCAGCCAGTTCTTCATCACCCACGGCCCTCAGCCCCACCTTGACGGCAAGCATACCGTCTTCGGGAAGGTCGTCAAAGGCCAGAAGGTCGTCGACGCCGTCCGCGCGAACGACGTCATGACCAAGGTGACCGTCAGCGAGGAGTGATTCAAACCCTATTCTTTGGCCGCCTCGGCCATGGCCGCCACGTTGCGGGGCGGGACGTTGGGCAGCAGCGCCTCATGGCTGGGGCTGACGATCCAGCGCGGCCCGAAGAGGGGCCGCAGCCGCCTCACCTCGGCCTTGATTTCGTCGGGCGTCCCGTCCACCAGCAATTGCTGGGTGTCCACGCCGCCTAAAAAAGCGATCTTCCCCCCGAACTCCCGCGACAGGCGCTGGGCGTCCATGTTTCCCGCCCGGGCTTGGAGCGGGTGAAGACAATCCACGCCCGCTTCGATCAGCCGGGGAATGACACGGTAGATCGACCCGCAGGAATGGAGGATGACCTGGCGGCCCGCGGCGTGGGCCTGGTCGGTGAATTTCCGGAACCAGGGCAGGACGAACGCGTCGAAATGGGCCGGGCTGATCAGGCAGTCGATCTGCGTCCCGAAGTCGTTGCCGAAAAAGTACCCGTCCGCCAGGGCGCCCGCCCGCTCGAAAAAACGCCGGTTGGCCTCGAGGTAGTATCCGCAGACGCGGGCCGTGACCGCGTGGACCACCTCGGGATGGGTCAGCATTTTGATGAAATAGTCCTCCATGCCGAAGAGGTCCATGACGTCGTGAAAGAACGGGGCCCAAAAACCGCTGGCCCGGTAGTACTGACCGGCGCTTTCGAGCGCCGCCAGGCATTCGCTGAAATCGAGATAATCGGGGTCGGGCCAATCGAAGGCCTCGACGTCCGCCTCCGTCTCCGCTCCGGCCAGCGGCCCGGCCTCGCCGTGCGATTTCTTGCCGGCGTGGATATCGAAGATTTTTTTCCCCTCGGGATGGCGGTACGTCGATTCCCGGTATTGCGGAGTGATCCAGCGGAAATCATCGCCCAGCTTCCGCCTCAGGTCTTCCTCTTCGTTCGTGCCGAAATAGGCGTGCAGGAGCGGCCACATGTCCGGATGCGGATTGCCCAGCCAGAATCCGCAGCGTTCGACGGGACGGCCGCCGATGATCCCGCGGACGAGCTCCCGGCCGGTCATCGCGGCGTTTTCCCGGAGCGGAGGAATGCGGAGGCCCCCTGGACCGGCGCGGGAGCCAGATATTTCATCGTGTTGGCCAGGAGGCGTTTCAGGACCACGGGCTGGACGGCGTCCGGGCGCCCCTTGAGCGCGGCCAGGACGGGCAGGCCGAAAAAGAGGACCCGGCCCCGTCCGAAGCGCGCGGTGAATCCGGCGGATCCGATGTTCCGGTCGTGGTCGCGGCCGTAGCCGATGAAGACCTCGACGTCGCGGCCTTCGACCATGACCCCGGCCGTCCCGTCGACCGGAACCTGATATTCGCTCTTCAGGGTCTGACCGGACGGCAGCCCCTCCAGCACGGGATGGGGGCGGGCGAAGCACCAGGAGCCCATCCAGGGCGCGCGCGACTCGCCGACGAGCCCGCGGAATTGGATGACGCCGGCTTCGGCCAGCCGCTTGGCGTAGGCGGCCGCGGCGTCTTCCCCATCGGGAAGGACAAGCAGGGAGGCGCCCTTCCGCACTTTCATCAGGACGGCGTCGTCGAGGTCGATCGGCTGGACATACTCGCCCCAGGCCAATCCGTTCCTGTCTTTGTAAGGCTTGCCGCCGCAGTGGACGGCGACGATCCTGTCGCCGGCCTCGATCTTGACGGCGCTGAATTTTCCGTAGTTGACGGTCCGCCGCGGAATCGTGATCCGGACCGTCCCCTCGGGGGCGTCAATCTCGAACGTCCGATCAACGGCCCGGCGGACCCCGCCCGCCGCGGCGGCGATGTCGAAATCCTTGAGCACGGTCAGGCCGTTGACGGCCACGTCAAAGACGCGCTTCCCCGGGCCGCTGAGCGTCACTTCGGCGAAACGGAGCGTCACCCGGACCCGGCCCTTGGGCAGGTCCTTGAAGAAGAATTCGAGGTTCTCCGCGTCCCCCCAGCTTTCGGAGCGGTACAAGTCCTCGTCCTCGGTCCCCTCGATCTTCAGGGCCGGGTCGATGTCGGGCGAGGTCCATCCATACAACAGCCGGGCGCCGGCCACGTAAAGATCATATTCGCGCGCCGGATCGCAGGCCTCGACGGCCGCGGCGGGGAACAGGCCCTTCAACGATTCGACGACCTTGGGACTGTCGGCCAGGACCCCGATCGTCCGCGGCATCGGCGCCGGCCGGCCGGCCGGGTCGACGACGCGCAATTCCTCCGTCCAGGAGACGTCGGCCGCGCCCTCGAGCTCCGCCGTGAGCTTGTAGACGCCCTCGAACTCGAGCGCCGGCGTCTCCAGGGCCGCCCGGACGGGATAGACGAAGCGGTCCTTGCGGAAAGCGGGCAGGGGGAAAACTCCCAGTTCCGTCTGCATGTAGCGCGGGTCCTCGATCCGGACTTTCAGGCGGCCGCCGGCGGGAGGGGCGTTCGTCTCGTTGAGCAGAAAGAGATCGAAGAGGGCCTTGTCCCCGACCGAGGCGACCGCGGCCCGGAATTTGACGACGGGGCGCAGGGGGGCCAGCCGCTCGGCGATGAGCCGTGGATTGCCCTTGAACCGGCGCACGGCGTCGACGACGCCGGAATGGAGCTCCATGGCCGTCGACTCCCATCCGCTCAGAACGAGATAATCGTTGGCCTCGGACAGCCGGGCGGTCTCCAGCACCCGGCCCCAGAAATCGTAGCTTTTGTCCCCCATGTCGAGAAAAAGCTTGTCGGCCGAGGGGAAGGCCTCCCGGAAGCCCCACTTATCCAGAAAGCGCTCGTACGCGGACAGAATGTCCTTGTGGTCCCCGAGATCGTAGCTCGTTCCTCCGTGTTTCTCGATGTCCCGGACGATCCCGGCGTGATTGTCGGGCGTCCCCGCGCCGAGCATCTCGCCCCACATGACGATCTCTTTTTCGCTGGCCGCCCGATGGGTGAATTCCTCCGGCCCCTTGTAGAGGGCGTCCTGCCAGACGCCGGGGCCGCCGACGGTGTGCTCGTCGCGCCAGCCCGACACCCCGTCGCCCCGGTCGATCGAGACGGTCTCGTCGTAGGGCCGCATCCAGGCCTGATTGGCCGGGGGCACGCCCGACTTGAGGAGGATGATCCGGCTGGGATCCTCGGCATGCAGCCGACGCAGGATGCGGAAGATACGCGGATTGCGCAGGTCGGGGTCGATCTCGTTCTGCACGGCGTAGAGGAGAAGCGATGGATGGCTGCGATGGTCGCGGGCCATGCGCATGATCTTCTCTTCGAGGTAGCGTTCGGCGAAGGACTGGGCCTCGCCGCCTCCGCCCGACGTGTCCACGGCGCCGGAGGGCGATTTGGCATAGAGCGGATATTTCTCGCCCAAAGCCGACTGGCCGCCGCCGGGCTCCATGTAACGGAGCAGGCCGAAACGATCCTGGGCGTCCAGGACTTCAGCCTTGCCGATGTTCCGATGGAACTGAAGAGTGTTGAGCCCGAGGGTCTTGGCCGCCCAGACCTCGCGCTCGGCCAGCTCGGGCGTCGGCCAGAGCCCGTTGAATCCCCAAAAACCCCAGGAGATCGCCGAGGTCAGGCGGATGCGCCGGCCGTTCAGCCGCAGGACGGCATTCGTCCCGACGCCGTCGGCCTCGAACCAGCGGAAGCCGAACGTCGTCTCTTTGGCGTCCGACCACGCGGCCGGGCCGGGAGTGCCGGGCGCAGGGACCGGGCAGACGACCTTCGCCCGGAGCCGATAGAGCCGGGGATTGTCCGGGCCCCACAGCTCGGCCTGCGGCGCGTTCAGCGATTCCGAGACCGTGATCAGGCCCCCGGCCGCGATGCTGAGCGACCGGCGTTTCGCGGACAGGACGGCGTCGCGGTTCGCCGGATCGACCGCCTCGAACACGATTTCGCCGCGGACGGCCCGGTCGGACGCGTTCCGGACGGCGGCGAACGCCTTGACCTGGCGGGCCTGCGGCGTGTTCAAGACCCAGGCATCGTCAATGAACACCGGATCGTGGGCGCTCAAATAAACCCCCCGATCGAGGCCGCCGAAGCCGTGTCCGGCGTAGAACCGGGCCGCCCCCCATGTCAGAAGCCTGGTATCGGCCCAATCGAGCCGGCCGCCGGGATTGGTGATGCGGATGGCCAGCAGGTTCTTCCGGCCCGGCAAGACGGCCCCGCTCACGTCGCACGAGAACGAGGTTTCGCCCACCAGATCGTAGCCGACGAGCCTGCCGTTGAGATAGACCTCGGCCCGCAGGCGGGCGCCCCGGACATGGAGGCGGACGATTTTATCCTGGAAGCGGGGCGGGATGACGATTTCTTTCCACCACCAGGAGACGCCGAGATAGTTGCCGTTTTTGACGTCGAGGTCCGTCCGCTCGAACCAATATTCATCCTTGTAGGCGCGCAGTCCGGTCTCGCCCCAGAAGTGCTCCTCGACGGTCGAAGGCAACATGACGGGAGTGCCGGTGGACCGGCTGAGGACATCCCATCCGCCCGTCGGCGGATTGACCGGAAGTTTTCGGAGATCGGCGTCGGCGGGCAGGTAGACCGCGTCGTCTTTCCAGGCGGCCGATTTGTCCAGCCACAGCCGCCAGCCCAGATCGGCGATCGGCAGAACGTCCTGGGCGGCGGCCCGGACCGCGGCGGCGAACCCAAGGGCGAGAGCGAAGAGAATCGCGCGGCGCGGGATCGGGAATGTGCGCATTTCTTTATTCCTCGCGGAGCCGGGCCCGCACATAGATCCAAACGGCCGAAGCGAGGGCGTCCCAACGCGGCGAACGGGTTTCAACGGTCACGGCCGCTCCGGACATCAACGAAACTCGCGGACGGCCTCGACCATCGCGGCGATGTTGGCCGGAGGGACGTGGGGCATGATGTTGTGGACCTGGGTGAAGACGAATCCGCCGCCCGAAGAGAGCAGGCCGATCCGCTCCTTGACGTGGGCCCGGATCTCGGCCGGCGTCCCGAGGGGCAGGACGCGCTGGGTGTCGCAGCCGCCTCCCCAGAAGGCCAGGTCCTTCCCGTATTCGCGCTTCAGACGGGCCGGGTCCATGCCGTGGGCGCTGGTCTGGACGGGGTTGACGGCCTCGACGCCGATCTCGATCAGGTCGGGGATGATGTCGGCGATGGCTCCGCAGGAATGGAGGAAGATCCGCAAGCCCGATTTTTTCCGCACCGTCTCGTAGATGAGCTTCTGGCGCGGCTTGAAGACCTCGCGATAGAGGCGGGGCGAGATTTGAAGCGCGTTCTGGGTCCCGAAATCGTCGCCCATCTGGATGATCTGGACGCAGCCGTCCACGGCCGGCAAAAGCTTGTCCAGGCCGGCCAGATGGGACTCGACGAGCTTGTCCAGGAGGGCCTCGGCTTTCCTTCGATTTTCCATCAAATCGATCAGGAATTGGTCCATGCGGCAGAGATACTGGCCCCATTCGAGCAGGTTGGCCCCGAAGGCGACCATGACGGCGTAATCGGTCGTCTCATAGAGGGTTTTGGCCCGGCGGCGGATGTCGGCCAGGTGATCAGGCGTGAGCGGTTTATGGTGGGGAGCGCAAGGCAGGGCCGCCCAGGTGACGTGATCCATCAGCTGCGGGAGACGGTCGAGAACGGCCGGATCCTCGCCGTCCCAGTCCTTGAGAGGGAATTTCGTCTGACTGAGGTAGTAGGCCCCGGCGGGCATGGCCCCGATGGGCGTGCCGTCGGAAGCGAGGGCCAGCCAGCCGCCCGAATCATCGGCAACGAAATTGATGTAAGACGGGATTTTCGCCGGCCGGCCGTCGGGCAGGACGAAGTCCTTCCAATCGGACGGCTCCGTGAGGAAGACGCGGCCGAGGTCGACGACGTCGGCGTCCCAATAATCGAGAACGGGCTGCTCGGGCTGGGCCAGCTGCTGGACGACGTCATAGACCTGGACGGAGCCGTCGCGGAGGCCGAGATGCTCCTTGAAACGGCCATAGGCGCCGGCGGTGATGCCCGTCGAGCGCATGGCGCCGAGGTCGACCGGAACGCGGTCGGGGACCTTGTGATCGAGGGCGGCCAGGATTCTCTCCCTGCGGGTCATGGCGGTACTTTATCATAGGCCGTCTCCGCCGCTCAAACAGGGCCGGGCCGGTGAGAAGACCGCGGCCAGGCCGCGTCTTTTCCAAGGGGAGGGACGAACGGCGAAGGCCGGATTGACATCGGGAAAATAGTATGATATTTAATCATACCATAGCCGCCATGGCCAGCCGCAAGATCGCCATCACCCTGGACGCCCGGACCGTCGACGAGGTCGACCGCCTGGTCCTGGAAAACATCTTTCCCAATCGCAGCCGGGCCATTCAACGGGCCCTCGAATCGACCCTGGACGCGCTTTCCCGGCGCCGGCTGCAACGCGAATGCGAAAAGCTCGACGCCCGGGAAGAGCGGCGGGAAGCCGAAGCGGACCTGAAAAGGGATCTCGAGGAATGGCCGGAATATTGAGGGGGGAGATCCGCTGGGCCGACTTGAATCCGGTCCGCGGTCATGAACAAGGCGGTTTGAGACCCGTTCTCATCCTCAGCCAGGACGTTTTCAACCGCCATTCGGGGACGGTGATCGCGTTGGCGATCACGAGCCAAAAGCCGAAGGCGGGATTTCCCCTGACCCTGCCCTTGAAAGAAGGACTTCTGCCGAAGCCGTCCTGGATCAAACTCGGCCAAATCCGGACACTCTCCACGGAACGGATCGGGCGCAGGATCACCCTGCTCGATGCGGCCGTCCTCGATCAGGTCGTCGCGGGTCTGAACGAAATCACCGGCGCCTGATCAACGGGGGCCACGTCATAGAGGATCCTGAGAAGCGGCGTCCAGCGTCGTGTTTTTATTCTATTTGACGACGCGCATGTAAATGTGCCGCGGAAGGAGCGCCCGGGCGGCGGCCCGGCGCGCGCGGTGCGGGAGCCGAGCGATCATTTTTTCATAGCCGGCGAAAAGGCCGACGGGCAGCTCGTGATAGCGGCCCCGTTTTTTCAGGGCGCCGCGCCAGGACGAGAATCCCGCCGCCCGGAGGCGATCTCTTAATTCCCCATAGGTCCACTCTTTCAGGTGGAAGCCCTCCGCGACGTCCGAGAAATAGGCCGAAATATCGAACGGCCCGTGGAAGGCGTGCGGGGTGCGGAAAACGTACGAACCGCCCGGCTTGAGCAATCGATGCGCCAATTGGAAATGAAGACCGGCGTCGTCGGGATGGAGATGCTCGATGAACTGATCGCTGAAAACGATATCGGCGCAGCCGTCCGGCAGATCGAGACGAAATCCGTCGTACAGGCGAAGCGAGAAGTTGTCCGGGGCCGTGAGGGCCTTGGCCGACTGGTCCGAGATGTCGGCGCCGATCACGGTGCGCGCGCGGCCGCAGACGAGATAAGCGAACGTGCAGTCGCCGGGCGCAAATTCGATGAAAACGGTCTCCGGCTTCACGAAGCGCTCAACCAAGGCCAGCTTTTTCCGGTTGTGCGCAGCCAGTGCGGCGGGATCGCGCGCTCCGTTCAGCCGCGGATGGTCCGGGACCCAGGCAAAGAGCTCGTCGTACATGCCCGCGTAGATTTTTTTCCGCCCCTCGCGGTCGGCCCGCTTCAACCGGCCGGCGATCTCTTTCTCGACCCGGTAGTGATGGAGAATTTGTTCGTATGATCGGCCCTCAGGCAAAGGCCGGAGCAATTTCGGATTCTCTTCTCTCATGTTCGAATGGCACTATAGCCCCCCGTGTTTCGGGGTGTCAAACGAGAGACTGGTCGGCGACCTGTCCGGAGCGTATTCGCGGCGGATCAACATTCAGCATCGGCTCGTTTATCAGATTCTCGTTGATATCAAGACCGTCAAAGTCATCCGACTCTGGACGCATTACGAATAGGAGCGGATGGACCGGATCACGAATAGAGACGGCGGCGCGGCAAGGCCCGTGATCGCTGCTATTTTTCTTCGATGGGTCCGACTTCGCGGACACCTGTTGTCCGGTCGACTCGCAAAGTGACGATTTCAAAAGGGCGGAATTCCGCGCGGACATCCCCGAGGCCGGCAACCGCGACGCGGCCCGCTGTCCGTTTCCCCATCGTCTCCTGCAGGCGCACCACGAGCGCCCTTCCGTCCCGGGATCGCTTCAAGGCCAGCAGGCGGACGGTGGCCGGGGCGATTTCGATGATGGGACCGGGATCGGTGTTTTTGCCTGCAGAGGCAGCCGTGGATTTTTTTCCGAACGTCCCGAACGGCAAGTGGGCGTAAACGGCGGGCGGCGCGGCCAGCCAGTCGGCCAGTCCGGGCAGAGCCTTCCGCACCTCCGCCGGCTCGCCCGTCAGGAGGGCCAGGCGGACGTCGTGAATTCCCAGATCGGCGTATTTCCGTTCCGGGCCCGGTCCGATCTTGAAGCCCTGCTCGTGGCAATAAGCCGAAGACCGCAGGACGGACAGGCGGATCTCCCCGTTCAGAAAATCGAGGCCGTGCAGCCCGGCCTGGGCGATCCCGAACGCCCTCCGCGTCCCCTGAAATAAACCTTCGGCCAGGCACCAGCGGCCGTGGACGTGCTCCCGGCCGTCGGCCGGACGCAGGACCGCTCCGCCGGGTATCTCGCAGAACAAGCCGTCTGCCTTCAGGCCCGTCGGAAAGGCCAGCTTGAGGCGTTTGCGCGGTTCGTTCCATTGGACGCGCAGGCGGAGGTCGAGAACGGGCCAATCGGGATAAGAAATCAGACGGACCGTGATGCGGCTGCGGCGCGCCTCCAGCCGGTCTTCCGCGACCGTGCGGACCGGCCCGTTTTCGATGATGCTGGACGGGCCCTGGGGTTTGAAGACGTCTTCGACGTCCCGATAGCTCCAGCGGTCCGTACCCCAGGAATCGCCGTCGTCGTCGACCAGCAAAGCCAGGAAGGGAAGTCCTTCCTCCCGGAAAGGAGCTCGCCTGATCGCGTCCGAAGAACGGGCCGAAGGCAGGCCCGCGTCCGGGGCCGCGCCCTCGACCGGCCGGACGGCGTAGAACGACACGCCGACCGCGGGCAGATCGGCCATGAAGACCGTTTTGCGCCGCCAGCCGTTGAAGGGCAGCAGCGCCTCGGGCTGTTCCTCCTGGGAGGCGACGACGCGCCCGGCCGCGTCGACCACCCGCGTGTGCCAGGTGCCGGTCCATTTCGGGCGGTGCTCGATCATGAATTCGGCTTCCACGGGAACGCGCCGCAGCGCGGGATTGGCGTTGAGCACCGTCAACGGGATCTCGGCGCGCATCCCGCATGTCCGCGCCCAGGCCGCGGCCGCGTCCAGCCGCAGGCAGCGCGCTTGGGCTTCGACTTTTCCGTACAGATCGAGGGCGTCCTTCTCGGCCGCTTCGACGCAGCTCCCCGGCAGGATGTCGTGGAAATCATTGAACAGATGCCCGCGCCAGGCCTGGCGCATCTTCTCCTCGGGATAATCCTGCCGCAGCGACCACCAGGCAGCCGCCCGCAGGGCCTCGGTCTGGGTCAGGAGACCGAGGCCATGCACGGCCCGGCGCTTGAGTCGGGATAACGACGTGTAGCAGCCGGTGAAACAAGGCTGGAGATCGCCGCGGACGATGGGCGCCGCGCGGCCGGCCTCCTTCACGGCTTCGTAGAAGAGGTCGGGCGTGCCGTGGACGATGCGGACCCGCTTTTCGTCCCGCCGGAAGCGGTCGATCGTTTCCAGGTCCTTTCGCGTCGGCCCGCCGCCGTGGTCGCCGATGCCCCAAAAGACGGGGATGTCGCGTCCAAGCTCGAGGGCCAGGGCGACGCCCTTCTCCAGGCGGTCCCCGATGTTGTCGTATTCCGTATGGTAAAGGCCGACGGCGATGCGATAAGCGAGAATTTCCGATCCGTCCGCCCCGCGCCAGCGATAAAGATCGGACGGAAGATCCAGTTCGCCGGCCTGCGGCCGCATGTGGATATACATCCCGTATCCGGCCTGCCGCAGGACCTGGGGCAGGCCCGCGCCGTGGCCGAAGGAGTCGAAGTTGTAGGCGACGCGCGGGACGACGCCGAATTTCGCCCGGAAATACTCGCGGCCTTCGGCGATCTGGCGGACCGTCGATTCGATCCCCGGCATGTTGGCGTCGGGCTGGAGATACCAGCCCCCGCTGATGGCCCAGCGTCCGGCCCGGACGAGGCGCGTGATCCGCCGAAAGAGCGCCGGATCGAGACGCTCGACCCAGCGGTAGAGAACGGCCTCATTGTGGCAGAAGACAAGATCGCGCCGCTCGCCCAGGATTTCCGCGGCGATGCGGAATGTCGAAATCGCCTCGGACGCGCCCTCCTCCCACCGCCACTGCCAGACGGGATCGAGATGGGCGCCGCAGATCAGATGGATGGTCGGTTTGATCTTCATGATTTTCCAGTCTTCCGGCGCCGAGAACGGCGGTCCTTCAATAATCGCAGAAAAACGGAATGCTTCGCGTTCATGCCTTCCGATTCCGACCAGCGCTCGATGTCGGGGAGATCGACGGTCTGATGGTCGGCAACCAAAAGGGCCTGCTCGAGGGAGGAACGATCGTTCCAGAAGTAATAGGCGGCCAGCCGGTCCTTGATGCAATCCGTCGGCGACAACAGCTTCAAGACCCGGCCTTGGGCGCGGATGGCGGCCGGTTCACGCACCGGCTCGGACCCTATCGAAACAGGAGGCAGGAGAAACTCGATGAGATAGGGGGTTTCTAAGTGACGAAAATGACGGCCGTCGCGTCTAAACCCGAGCTCCGCCACGGCCCGCGCCGCGGCTTTTCGGTCCTCGGCGGCCAGAAGAACGAAATCGAGGTCATACGATTGATACCGGTTCCTCGAATAAATCGAGACGCAGGCGCCCCCTGTCAAGACGGACTCGACGCCGTGTTCGTGAAGATGATTCCCGATGCGAATGGCCAGGTTCCGTAGAGAAATTCCCCGCAACGTCATGGCTCAGATCGGCTTGCCGGTCCGGCGGGGCCTCAGGCGCCCCGCGAATTCCCGCCGCTGGTCGTCCGGAAGGAAGGCCAGCGCTTTTTCGAGCAGGGCTTCGAGTTCGGCCTTGAACGCGAACCGGGGATTGAGGCCGAAAAGGCGGACCCGGCCTTTCAATTGGCTGTAGAGCACCCCGCCCGCCTCGAGTTTGAGGAGCTGGTTTTGGACGGCGCTGAGATTGAATGAGAAGACCCGGGCGATCTCCCGGGCATAGGACGGGCCTCGGACATAGATGAAGAGAAGGACCTTTTCTTTGATCGTCGATTCGAACAAGGCTTCGAACATATTCCCTACGAGACCTACAGAATCGGTCATTTGACCGATTCCGCAGGTCATATAATAGCCGCCGGATGTCGGATTGTCAAGGCCTCCGCCGGACGCCTCAAGATTCGCTCTTCCATCGGAACGCCGCGCTTCGCTCAGGGTGCTGACCCGCCGGCCAATTTCGGAATCGGCCGGCTTGACAGCGCCTCCCGGCCTCGGATAGTGTCTCCTCCAGAAAGCGATTCACCGCCACGCGCACGGAGGCCTGCCATGACCGTCGACGCCGTCGAATCCCACCCTGTCCAGGAGCGCCTGCGCTCGCTCGATTTTTTCCGCGGGCTGACGATGTTCCTCCTAATCGGCGAAAGCACGCTCATCTACGAGCACCTCGTCGACCCCTCTCTCAAGGGGACGATCCTCTACGCCATCGGGACCCAGTTCGACCATCACCCCTGGAACGGCTTCCATTTCTGGGACCTCATCCAGCCCTTCTTCATGTTCATCGTCGGCGTGGCCCTGGCCCTGTCCACGGCCAAGCGCGAAGGGCGCGGCGACGACAAGGGCCGGGTCACGCGGCATGCCGTCAAGCGGGCCGCGCTTCTCCTGGTCATCGGCTGGGCGCTCTATTGCATCGAGCCGGGGCGCATCACCTTCCGCTTCCAGAACGTCCTGGCCCAGCTCTCCGTGACCTACCTCATCGCCTACCTGATGATGAAGAAGCCGGCCAAGTACCAGATCGCCCTCAGCTTCGGGCTGATCATTCTTTCCGAGGTCCTCTACCGCGTCTTCTGGGTCCCGGGCTTCAACCAGCCGTTCGTCCCGGACCACAATTTCGGGTCCTGGTTCGACATGCTCGTCTCGGGCGAGCTGTCGGCCGGGCACTGGGTGTCCTTCAACGCCGTGGCCACGACGGCCCATACCATCTGGGGCGTTCTGGCCGGGCAGTGGCTGATGAGCAAGCGCCCGCCGGGAAAAAAGATCAGCGTCCTTCTCTGGACGGGCCTGGCCGGCGTCGTCGCCGGCTTCGCCCTGAACCCCATCGACCCGGTCATCAAGCGCATCTGCACGGGCTCGTTCGTCATCGCCAGCGGCGGTTTCTGCTTCCTCGTCCTGGCCTTGTCCTACTGGCTCATCGACGTCAAGAAAGTCCGCAGGGGGATCGTCTTCTTCAACATCGTGGGCATGAATTCCCTGTTCATCTACATCTTCACCCAGACCGGGGCGACGGCCTGGCTGGCCCACCTGGTCAAGCCGTTTGCCGAGGGATTTTTCGGCTGGACCGGGCCGCTGGGCTCGGAGATCATCATCAGCCTGGCTTGCTGGGCCCTGCTCTGGTCGTTGTGCCTGTGGCTTTATCGGCGCAAGATCCTGATCAAAATCTAGATTGGGGGGATCGCGTCTGCGATTCGCCGAATTCTATCTTGTCAGATCACAGGCGCGACCCCAAAAACTAAATCTCGTCCTTGGCCGGCAGGTTCTTGTACCAGGTGAAATAGAGGATGAACGACAGGACGGCGACGACGCCGACCCAGATCCCGAGCTGGCGCCAATTGCGCAGGAAGGCGTAGAACGGAAGCAGGGCCAGGGAGAATTGGAAGACGGCCGTGATCAGGCCGTTCAGGGCGTCGATCCCGGGCATCTTGTCCTTGGCCGGGACGAGCCCGCGCCGGACCGCTTCCCTCCGCACCGGCCCCCAGAATCCGAACGGCCGCACCTTGGCGTAGAAAGCGACCAGGACGTCCATGGGCGCGGGCTTGGACAGGGCCGCGATGGCCAGCGTCGTGACCAGGCACATGCCCATGTCCAGGGCCAGCGAGGCCGAGGCATGGAGGCCGGTGATCAACACCAGCCGCAGGGAGATCAAGGCGGCCGAAACCCCCATGCTCCAGACGAACGCTTTCGCCCCGAAGCGCCAGTAATGCCAGCGCAGGGTGGCCGGGACGAGAATGACCGTGACCACGACGAAGACCATCGTCTCCCAGGCGGTGATGATGTTGGAGAAGGTCAGGCTCATGAGGAACCCGACCAGGACCGCCCCGGCCGAGGCCACCTGGCCCCAGCGGACGAGCTGCTTCTGGGTCAGGTTCTTGGCGAAGTAGCGCTTGACGAAGTCGTTGATGATGACCGAGCTGGTGACGTTGATCATGGCGCTGATCGTGGACATCAGCGCGGCCAGCAAAACGGCCATGAAAAAGCCGCGCATCCCGACCGGGAACTTCTGCAGGACGAGGGGCATGATCTTCTCGGCGTCGAAGCCGGCCTGGCTGCCCAGGTAATAGACGCCCAGGACCATGAAGGCGCAGCCCAGGATCCAGCGCAGGTTGTAGCCGACCGTCCACATCCCGGCGGCCAGCTGGGCGTCGCGAGGCGAGCGCACGGTCAGGAAGAACTGGAAGTCCCAGACGTTCGGCCCGGCCAGGATGCGAAAGACCATCCAGAAAAAGCCCGCCGCCAGGATCGGGCCGAAAAGATTGAAATGCCGGTAAGCGGGGGCGGTCTGGGCCAGGAACGACGGCCACAGTTTCCAGGCCGGACGCAGCGAAAACCACCCCGGATCCTTGGCGATGAGCGTCGTGGCCGCGGGCTTCTGGAAGACCATGACGGCCATGATGACCGCCCCGACGCCGATGAGAAGGGTCTGGAAGACGTCGGTCAGGATGACGCCGAAAAAACCGCCCAGGGTGACATAGATCCCGACCACGATGAGGACGATGAGCGTCGCCTCCCAGCGCGGAAAAGGCAGGAATTCCTCGGCGAATTTGCCCGTCCCGACGCTGATGAACATCAGGTTGCAGATCATCAGGACAAGAAGGAAGATGGCCGCGGCCAGCCGGGCCGCCTCGACGTCCCGGCCCTTGCCGAAGCGCGTCTCGTTCCACTCGGCGAAGGTCATGACGCCCGAGCGGCGGATGTACTTGGCCTGGAAGGCCATGTAGAAGCTGATGATGAACCAGCCCCAGAAGATGTGCGTCGCCCAAATCGACTTGAGGCCGAGGTAGAAGATGATGCCGATCATGGCCATCGTGCCGCCGATGTCGATGTAGCTCGAGCAGCCGGACAGCCCCAGCATCCACCAGGGGATGTTGCGGTCGGCCAGGTAGTAGGAGTCGAGCTTCTTGGCCGCCTGCTTGCGGACCACGATGCCCACGGCGGCCACGGCGATGAGATAGACGACGATGATGGCCAGGTCGATGGGGTGGAGGCTCATGGCGCTGGAACGCTCCTTTATCGTTAACCTTCGCGATTCTTGCCGACAAGCATAGTCTTTGAAGAAATGGAGCGTCAAGCGCCGAAAGGCGCGTCGGCCGCTTCCGCCGGTCGGATCACCCGGACGCGCATCCGGTTTTATTCATGTTCATTCCTCGGAAGCGGCGGGATTTCCTTCACGCCGGACGGAAGGTTGAGCCGTCGCAGCAGCTGTTGGAACCGCGGATCGCTCCTCATCGGATCGAAGATCGGATCCACGGCCAGGTAGGGAATATTGGGATCTCGGGCCTCCAAGGCCTTCTCCAGCCAGTCCAGGGCCTGGTCCTTCATGCCGGCCCGGGTATAGAGTGTACCGATCTGCCAGGCCGGGACATACGAAGTCCGGGAGCGCTCGACCAGCGCCTCGGCGACGCGCTGCAAGCCGCCGCGGTAGCCATTCTCCTTGGAGCCGCGGGCCAAGGCGTCCTCGGCTTCGCGATCCCCCCGCGCCGCGAACGAGGCTTTCCAGACCTCCAGCGCCTCCGTCTCTCGATGGGTCAAGTGGTAGGCGGAGCGAAGCGTGGAGAGCGACACCAGGTCGTTGGGCGATGTGCGGAGCGTTTCGCGAAGCAGGGAGATGGCCTCGTCGTACCGGCGCGCGTATATCAGATCCATGGCGTAGAGGCCCCGAAACAACGCGTTCAATGGATCTATTTCCATGGCCTTCTCGATCTGGGCCAAGGCTTCCCGTGGGCGCCCCACGACGTTCAGAAGATGCGAGAGACTCGCCCGCGGATCCGGATAGCCGGGGTTGAGCTCGATCGCCTGGCGATACTCCGCTTCGCCGCCCGTCCAGTTCCAGTCGGTCCAAGTCAGTATTCCGCCCAGCATGAAGTGGACTTCGGCCAGCGTGCCATCCAAGGCCAGCGCCTTGGCCGCCGCCGCCTTCGCCCGCGGAGCCGCCTCGCTGGTGGGGACGAAGCCCTGCTGTTGGCGTCCGACCCAGACGCCGGCGATTCCGGCGTAGGCTTGGGCGCAGTCGGGATCCTCGTCCAGGGCGGCTTCGAAATATTGGAGCGCGCGCTCGAGATCCGCCCGCGTCAGCTTGTACCAATGAAACTGGCCTTTCAGGCAGGCCTCGTAGGCTTCGGGGTGGACCCGGGGGGCGCCGGCGAGGCGGGTCGCTTCTTGGGGGGAGAGCTTGACGTCCACTTCCCGGGTGATCGCCGAGACGATCTCGTTTTGAAGGGAAAGCACGTCGACCAGGTCGCGCTCATAGCTCTGGGCCCAGACCTGGGCCTCGGAGGCGGCATCGATCAGCTGGGCGGTGATGCGGACACGTCCTCCCGCCCGAAGGACGGCGCCCGTCATCAGCATGCCGACTTTCAGCTCCCGGGCGATCGTGCCCAAGGGCGTTTTCGAGCCCTTGAAACGCATCACCGAGCCCCGGGCGATCACCCGTTTCAAACCGCCCAACCGGCCGAGACCGGTGATCAGCGCCTCGTGCATCCCATCGGAGAAGTATTCCTGCTCGGGGTCTCCGGAGAGATTCTCCAGGGGGAGAACGGCGATCGAGTCGCGGCCCGGACCGCGCGGGGCTCGAAAGAGGACTACGGCCAGGACGGCCAGGACGATGAGCGCCCCGAGGCCGGCCCAAACGAATTTTTTTCGGAAACCCAGAACCCGGCCCCGGAAAAGCCCCGTAGCGGCTTTGAGGGGTTTCAGCCCTTCGGCCGCGGCTTTGAGGTCGTCCCGGAGGTCCGCCATCGTCTGATAGCGGCCGGCGGGATTCTTGACCAAAGCCTTGTCCACGATCCGCTGAAGGCCCGCCGGCAGGTCCGGCCGGATCCGGGAGAGGGGCTCGGGCTCCCTGGTCAGCATGGCGAGAATGATGGACTGCTCGTGCTCGCCCCTGAACGGGAGCCGTCCGGTGAGCATCTCATAGAGGATCACGCCCAGAGACCAGATGTCCGTGCGGTAATCGACAGGCTGGCTCCGGGCCTGTTCCGGCGACATGTAGGCCGCCGTCCCCATGGCCCGGGCCTCCTTGGTGATCAACGACCGGCCCAGGGCCTTGGCCAAGCCGAAGTCCATGACCTTGGCCGCCCCTCTCTCCGTCAGCATGATGTTCCCGGGTTTGATGTCGCGGTGGATGATCCTCTTTTTATGGGCCTCGACCAGCCCCTCGGCCACCTGGATGGCGATCTCCAGCGCCTCGGCCTGAGCCAGAGGTCCCTGGGCGATCTTCTCCTTCAGGCTCCGGCCTTCGATGTATTCCATGGCGATGAAGAGCCGGCCCGCGTCCTCGCCGATCTCATAGACGGCGCAGATGTGGTCGTGTGATAGGGCCGCGGCGGCCTTGGCTTCACGGAGAAAGCGCTCTCGCGCCTCGGGATCTTCGGCCGTCTCGGCCGGCAGGAATTTCAGGGCTACCGCGCGCTCGAGTCGGATATCCTCGGCTTTGTAGACGACGCCCATGCCGCCCCGGCCCAGCTCTCCGAGCACCCGATATTTCCCGGCCAAAATTCCTTCCCGGCCGGAGGCGTCTGGCATCGACCCGGCGATCATCGTTTGGGAGCGGCGCTCTTGCGCGGAAGAACGGATCGGCGCGGCGCACTTTCCGCAATAATCGGAATCGTCGGGGTTTTCATAGGAACATTGCGGGCATAATGCAGTCATGAAATATCACTTTGCGGTGGTTGGTCACAGCCTAGCAAGGAAGGCCCGCGGAGTCAATTCGGCAAATCGAATGGACGCCAGGAGGGCGTTTTCGCGGCTTCCTCGATCGGATCGGGCGATTCGAAGGCGGCGCAGGCTCCGGGCGGAGTCGCGCCGACCCGGGTCAATGGATAATTTTCAACAGCCGTTTCAAGCGGGCCCTAGTGATGAAGCTGCCGAATTTCTTGAGCCGGTCGGCCAGGCCGGTCTTCTGATAGGCGTTGGTCTCGGCCTCGTAGGAGAAATAGATGATCCAGGGCCGGCCCTTGATGTTCGAGACGGGCACGAATCCCCAGTAGCGGCTGTCCAGGCTGTTGTCGCGGTTGTCGCCCATGGCGAAAATGGAATCGGCCGGGACGGTGACCGGGCCGAAATTGTCGCGCTGGGCCTCGGACGAGCCCTCGTTGGGCTCGTAGGTGTTCGGGTCGCTGTGGAACTTGTAGGGCTCGTTCAACGGCGCGTGATTGACGAAGACCTGCTTTCTCTTGATCTCGATGGTGTCTCCCGGGAGACCGATGGCCCGTTTGACGAAGTCCTTGGCCAGGTCCTCGGGATACTTGAAGACGATGGTCTGCTGGCGGCGAATGTCGCGCTTGGGCAGGAGGAGGCGGTCGATGGAGCTGTCCGTGTTCCGGTACGCGAGCTTGTTGACCAGCAGGAAATCGCCGACCAGGAGATTCGGCTCCATCGAGCCCGTCGGAATCTGGAAGGCCTGGACGACGAAGGTCATGACGAAAAAGACGAACACGGCGGTCTCGGCGATGAGCTCGAAATATTCGCGGAAGATCCCCATGCCCTTCTTTTCGCTTTCGTCTTTTTTCTTCTTCATGGCCTCATCCGTCGGGAACGCATTCGCCCTCCATATTAAGCGGAAATCCTGGGAACAATCAAGGGAAAACAGTATAGTGATATCCGTCCATGGCCGACATAGGGAAATTCAACACGCTCAAGATCGTCAAGTTCACCGACTTCGGCGTCTACCTGGACGGCGGCGAGCTGGGCGAGATCCTCCTGCCGCGGCGCTACGTGCGGGGCGATCTCCGGCCCGGCGACCGCGTCGACGTCTTTCTCTACCTCGACTCCGAGGACCGGCTGGTCGCGACCACGGAAAAGCCGCTGGCCATCGTCGGCCAATTCGCCCACCTCAAGGTGAAGGCTGTCAACGAGGTCGGCGCCTTCCTCGACTGGGGCCTGCCCAAGGACCTGCTCGTCCCCTTCCGGGAACAACGGATGCCGATGGCCGAGGGCCGGAGCTATTTCGTCTTTCTCTACCTCGACGGCGCGTCGCGGCGCATCGTCGCCTCGGCCCGCCTGAACAAGTTCATCGATCCGGCCCCCCCGGCCTACGCCGAAGGCCAGGAGGTGGATCTCCTCATCGTCAAGCGCACGGAATTGGGTTTCTCCGCGATCATTAACAACGCCCACTGGGGCGTTCTCTACGAAAACGAGGTCTTCCGGGACCTGGGGATCGGGGAGCGGGTGAAAGGCTACGTCAAGAAGGTCCGCGAGGACCAGAAAATCGACCTCCGCCTGCAGAAATCGGGCTACCGCAAGGTCACGGACCTGACCGAAACGATCCTGAACGCCCTCCGCGACAACGGCGGCTTCCTGGAGATCACCGATCATTCCTCGCCGGAGCGGATCCGGGCCTTGTTCGGAACGAGCAAGAAGGCCTTCAAGATGGCCGTCGGCGCGCTCTACAAAAAACGGCTGATCGCCCTCGAGCCCGACGGCCTCCGGCTGGTCGAAGCGAACGGCCGCCCGGACTAGGCCCCCCTCCGGACGAGCGGCTCATCGCCCCGCGAAATTCCGTCTATTCAAATCCCCCGATCTATGCTAAAATAAGGCGTTAACCGAGGAATAAACGATGCCCGTAAACAGGAATTCTCCCGCAAAAAATATAGTTTTCTGGGTGGCGGCCGGCGCCGTCATCATCCTCTTGTGGTCCCTTCTCCAGACCCCGACGATCATCAAGAGCGAGATCAACTTCAGCCAGTTCATGACCGACGTCGAAGCCAAGCGGGTGGAGGAAGTGACCATCACCGGCTTCCAGGTGCGGGGCCAGTACAAGGACGGGACGTCGTTCAAGACCGTCCTGCCGGCCTCCTACGACAAGCTGGTCGACATCCTGCGGACGAACCACGTCAACATCATCGTCAAGGACGCCAACCGCAGCCCCTGGTACACCTACCTCCTCTCCTGGTTCCCCATCATCCTGCTCATCCTTTTCTGGGTCTTCTTCATGCGCCAGATGCAGTCCGGCGGAAACAAGGCCATGGCCTTCGGCAAGAGCCGGGCCAAGCTCTTCTCCAACCAGCAGAAGAAGGCCACGTTCAAGGACGTGGCCGGAGTCGAAGAGGCCAAGGAGGAGCTCAACGAGATCGTGGCCTTCCTGAAGGAGCCCCAAAGGTTCCAGAAGCTCGGCGGCCGCATCCCCAAGGGCGTCCTCCTGGTCGGCGCGCCCGGCACGGGCAAGACCCTCCTGGCCCGGGCCGTGGCCGGCGAGGCCGACGTCCCCTTCTTCTCCATCAGCGGCTCGGACTTCGTCGAGATGTTCGTCGGCGTGGGCGCCTCGCGCGTCCGCGACCTGTTCGAGAACGGCAAGAAGCACGCCCCCTGCCTGATCTTCATCGACGAGATCGACGCCGTCGGACGCCAGCGCGGGGCCGGCCTGGGCGGCGGCCACGACGAGCGGGAGCAGACGCTGAACGCCCTGCTCGTAGAGATGGACGGCTTCGATTCCAACGAGGGCATCATCCTGATCGCCGCGACCAACCGTCCCGACATCCTGGACAGCGCCCTCCTGCGCCCCGGCCGTTTCGACCGCCGGGTCGTGGTCAACATGCCCGACGTCAAGGGCCGCGAGGAGATCCTCAAGGTCCACACCCGCAAGATCCCCCTGGACAAAGACGCCGACCTGAACGTCCTGGCCCGTTCGACCCCGGGTTTCAGCGGGGCCGACCTGGCCAACATGGTCAACGAGGCGGCCCTGGTCGGCGCCCGCCACGGCCAGCTCGCGGTGACCATGAAGGACCTCGAGTACGCCAAGGACAAGGTCCTGATGGGCGTCGAGCGGAAGAGCATGATCATCAACGACGAGGAGAAGAAAAACACGGCCTTCCACGAGGCCGGCCACGCTCTCGTCGCCGCCCTGATCCCCGAAGCCGACCCCATCCACAAGGTGACCATCATCCCGCGCGGCATCGCCCTGGGCGTGACCGTCCAGCTTCCGCTCGACGACCGCTACACCTACGGCAAGGACTACCTGGAGGCCCAGCTCTCCGTGCTGCTGGCCGGCCGGGTGGCCGAGATCCTCTTCCTCCACAAGACGACGACCGGCGCGGCCAACGATTTCGAAAAGGGCACGGAGATCGCCCGCCGCATGGTCTGCCAATGGGGCATGTCCGACCTCGGCCCGCTGACGTTCGGCGAGCGGGACGACCTCATTTTCCTCGGCCGCGAGCTGGCCGCCCACAAGAACTTCAGCGAGAAGACGGCCGAGATGATCGACGAGGAAGTGAAGAAGATCATCAACCGCAACTACGAGCGGGCCCATCGCCTCCTGGAGGAAAACCGCGACAAGCTGACGGCCATCGCCATGCTCCTCCTGGAAAAGGAGATCATCTCCTCGAACGACATCAACGCCATCGTTAAGGGCGAGGCCCCGGCGCCTCCTGCCCCCAAGGCGCCCGACGCGCCTCCCGCCCCGGCGGCTCCCGCCCTGCCCTCGGCTCCGCCCCTGACCAATCCCCAACCGGCCCAAGCATAGAGGTGAAAAGAGAGACCACCCTCCGGATCAAGGGCGCGCGGCACGCGCTGGGCGCCCGGACCTGGATCATGGGCGTGGTCAACGCGACGCCCGATTCCTTCTACGACGGCGGGGCCCACGCCGATGCCGGATCCGCCGTGGCCCACGGTCTGCGGCTGGCCGGCGAAGGGGCCGACATCCTGGACATCGGCGGCGAAAGCTCCCGGCCCGGCTCCGATCCCGTGCCCGTCGAGGAAGAGCTGCGGCGCGTCCTGCCTGTCCTCGAAGGGCTGCGGGCCCGGACCGCGGTCCTCCTGTCCGTGGACACCTCCAAGCCCGAGGTGGCCGAGGCCGCCCTCGCCGCCGGGGCCGACATCATCAACGACATCAGCGCCGCCCGCGCGGGCGCCCGGATGTTCGAGCTGGCCGCCGCCGCCGGGGCCGGGCTCGTTCTCATGCACATGCGGGGGATGCCCAAGACGATGCAGGCCGATCCGCGGTACGGCGACGTGACGGCCGAAGTCCGCGCCTTCCTGACCGGGCGGATGGCCGCCGCCCTGGACGCCGGCGTCCCGGCCGAGTCGATCATCCTCGACCCGGGCATCGGCTTCGGCAAGCGCGCCGAGGACAACCTGGCCCTGCTCGACGCCGTCGACGAGCTGGCCGCGCTCGGCCGTCCGGTGCTTCTGGGCGTCTCGCGCAAAGGCTTCATCGGCGGCGTCCTCGACGCCCCGCCCCAGGACCGGCTGGAGGGAACCATCGGGGCCGCCATCGTCGGGCTCGTCCGCGGGGCCCACATCCTCCGCGTCCACGACGTCAGATCCGTCGGCCGGGCGGCCCGGGTGGCCGACGCCATTCTGGCGGCCGGGTCGATCAACGGCGCCGGACCGCACCTTCCGAACGGGGACTCCGCCCATGCTCGCTAACATCCTGACCACCCTTCACCGCTTCACCATCGTCGACCTGATCGATATCCTGGTCGTGGCCTTCTTCATCTACGCGGTCATCCTGCTCATCAAGAACACGCGGGCCTACCCGATGGCCGTCGGCCTGGGCTTGATCGGCCTGCTCCTCGTCGTCACCCGCTGGGGCAAGCTGGTCGTGTCCAACTGGCTCATCCAGAACATCCTGAGCTACCTCATCATCGCCATCATCGTCCTCTTCCAGGGCGAGATCCGCCGCTTCCTGGCCGGCATCGGCTCGCGCGCGTTCCGGAAACCCCTGGCCCTGCGCTCCTTCCAGGAGAAGATCGGGGACCTTTGCCAGGCCGTCGAATATATGTCCGAACGCAAGATCGGGGCGCTGATCGCCGTGGAGAACGAGATTTCCCTGGAGAACTACGCCGAGCGCGGGACGAAGATCGACGCCGTCCTGTCCAAAGAGATCCTGGTCAGCCTGTTTTATCCCCATTCGCCGCTCCACGACGGGGCCGTGCTTCTGCGCGGCGGGACCATCGTCGCGGCGGGCTGCCTGCTGCCCTTGCCGGCCGTTCACGTCCTGAGCGCGGGCGCCCAAACGCGGACGCGCCATCTGGCCGCCATCGGCATGTCCCAGGAGACCGACGCCGCCGTCATCGTCGTCTCCGAGGAGACCGGGGGCATTTCGCTGGCCGCCAAGGGCGTGATCCAATCGATGCCCGACGGGGACATGCTCAAAGAACGTCTTCTCGAGTACTTAAAACGATGATGCGCTTTCTGAAAGACCTGCTGACCCGCAATTGGGCCCTCAAGCTCCTGTCCTTCCTCCTGGCCGTCGTCCTCTGGCTGACCGTCGTTCCGGACGAGAAGTTCTACGGAGAGCGGACGCTGTCCGTGCCCCTGGAGATGCGCAACATCCCCGGCACCATGGAGCTCGTCGAGAAATCGGTCTCCACGGTCGACATCTCCGTGCGGGCCACCAACCGCCTGCTCGGGCAGCTGACCGCGGCCGACATCGAGGCCGTGCTCGATCTGAAGAAAGCCGGCGTCGCCCAGGAGGATTACGCCCTCGATCCTTCGATGGTCGTCGTCCCCCCCGACGCTCAGGCCGTCCGCGTCTTCCCCAACAAGGTCCACATCAAGCTCGAAAAAGCCGCCGAGATCGAGATGGACGTCATCCCCTCGATCGTCGGCAAGATCAAGGACGGCTTCGTCCTTCAGAAGATCGAGACCGTCCCGGCCAAAGCCGTGCTGCGCGGCCCGGAGAGCAAATTCCGGCCCAAGGACAAGCTGCGGACCAGCTCCGTGGACGTGACGGGGTTGGAGGCGAGCGCTCAATTCGAGGCCGACATCATCCCGCCGCGCCCCGACCTGCGGATCCTGAACGGCCCGTCCCGGGTCAAGGTCCGGGTCGTCATCGGCCCCAAAAAATAGGGGCCCGGGACCACAGGGAATCCGCATGAAAAAACTTTTCGGCACGGACGGGATGCGGGCCGTCGCCGGAGTTTACCCGCTCGACCGGCCGACGATCCAGGCCCTCGGAAAAGCGCTGGCCGGGCTGCTGCGGGAGGAAGGCCTGCCGCCCGATGTCCTCATCGGCCGCGATACGCGCGAATCCGGAGAATGGATCGAGGCCGCCCTCGTCCAGGGCATCGCCGCCGCCGGCGGCGCGCACCATTCCGCGGGGGTCATCCCGACGTCGGGCGTAAGCCACCTGACCCTGACGCGCGCTTACAGCGCCGGGGCCGTCATCTCCGCTTCGCATAATCCCTACCGCGACAACGGCATCAAGATCTTCTCCTCCCGGGGCATGAAAATCTCCGACGCCTGGGAAGCCCGCCTGGAGAAAGCCGTCCTGGCCCAGGCCGGCGCGGCGCCCCTCCCCGACGACCGGCCGCCCGCCGCGGAGAGCCGCCTGATCGACGACTATGAAAAGTTCCTGGTCGACCGCTTCGAGGGCGTGCGCCTGCCGCGCCGCTTCAAGATCGTCCTCGATTGCGGCCAGGGGGCCTCTTCGCGCATCGCCCCCGACGTCTACCGCGCCATCGGGGCCGAGCCGGTCGCCCTGAACGCGGCGCCGGACGGCCGGAACATCAACGCCGGCTGCGGCTCGCTCCATCCCGAGGGCATGGCCGCGGCGGTCGTCCGTGAAGGGGCGGACTTCGGAGTGTCCTTCGACGGGGACGCCGACCGGGCCCTGTGGGCCGACGAGAAGGGGCGCCTGCTCAACGGCGACCACACCCTGCACATCCTGTCCCGCTTCCTGGCCGGCCGGGGACTGCTCAAGGCCGGCGCGGTCGTGGCTACGACCATGAGCAACATGGGCCTGGAAAAGGCCCTCGCCGAGGCCGGCCTGCGCCTGGTCCGGACCCAGGTCGGCGACAAATACGTCCTGGAGAAGATGGTCGAGCTGGGCGCCAACCTCGGCGGCGAGCGGTCCGGGCACACCATCCTCCTGGATGACTGCCCGACCGGCGACGGCATCCTGACCAGCCTCAAAATCCTGGAAGTCATGGCCTTGACGGGCAAGACGCTGTCCGCCCTGGCCGAGGGCTACACCGAATTTCCGCAGGTCCTGCTCAGCGTCCGCGTCGCCCGGAAGACCCCCCTGGCCGGGATCCCCGAGGTCGCCGCGGCGATCGAGAAGGTCCGGGCCGGAATGGCCGGGCGGGGACGGCTGGACGTCCGCTACAGCGGCACGGAGCCGCTGCTGCGCATCATGGTCGAGGGCGAGGACCAGGCCGAGATCGACGGGCATGCCCGCTGCATCGCCGCCGCGGCGTCCGCTCATCTCGGCTGAAAATCCGGACGCGAAGGAGATCCCATGCGACTATCGGTCAACGTCGATCATTTCGCCACCCTGCGCCAGGCGCGCCGGTCCACCGAGCCCGAGCCGGTCCTGGCCGCGCTCCTGGCCGAACAGTCCGGCGCGGAGGGCATCACCGCCCACATCCGGTCCGACCGGCGGCACATCAACGAGCGCGATCTGCGGCTCCTGCGCGCGGCCGTCAAGACGAAGCTGACCGTGGAGATGGCGGCCACGGCAGAGCTGATCGCCCTCGTCCAGGACATCAAGCCGGACGTCGTCTGCCTGGTGCCGGAAAAACCCGAGGAATTGACGACGACGGGAGGGCTGGACGTCCTGGCCCACCGCAAGCCGCTGGCGCCCTCCATCAAGGCCCTGGCCGGGGCGGGCATCCGCGTCTGCATCTTCGTCGATCCCCTGCCCGCGCAGATCGAGGCCATCGCCGGGATGGGCGTCCCCCAAATCGAGCTTCACTCCGGGATCTATGCCTCGGCCCCGTCGGGAGCGGAGAGGATCCAGGCCTTGGACGACCTGAGAAGGGCCGCCTCACTCGCCGCCGAACGGGGCATCGAAGTGACGGCGGGACACGACCTCGGCTATCACAACGTCGCCCCGATCGTGGCCATACCCCAGATCACGGAGCTGAGCATCGGCTTCTCCATCGTCGCCCGGGCCGCCATCGTCGGGATCGGCCCGGCCGTCCGGGAGATGGCCGCGCTGCTCCGCCGCTGAACCGCCATGAAAATATCCGTCAACATCGAACGCCTGAAAAACGACATCGAGGAGCTCGGCCGCATCGGCCGCGACCCGCGCGGAGGCGTCTCCCGGCCCTCGTTCAGCAAGGCCGACCTCGAGGCCCGGGCCTGGCTCAAGAACAGGATCGAGGCCGCCGGACTCGCCTTCCGGGTGGACGGGGCGGGGAACATCTTCGGCCGGCTCGGCGAGGGCGGCCCGGCGGTCATGGCCGGCTCGCACATCGACACCGTCCTCAACGGCGGCCGTTTCGACGGGGCGGCCGGGGTCCTGGCCGCGCTCGAAGCCCTGCGAAGGATCCGGGAAGAAGGCTGCCCCCCGGCCAAGCCGCTGGCCGTGGCCGCCTTCACCGACGAGGAGGGCAACCTGGTCGGGGACTACCTGGGCAGCCGGGCCTTCATCGGCGCCTTGGACCGCGATCTGCTGAACAAGGGGACGACGTCCTTCGGCGTCCCCCTGGCCGAGGTCCTGAAAAACACGGACTTCACGATCGAGAGCATTCTATCGGCGCAGGCCGACGCCCCGCCTCTGGAAGCGTTCCTCGAGCTGCACATCGAACAGGGCCCGGTTCTCGACGACGAGGGCCTTCCGATCGGCATCGTCGAGGGCATCGCGGGGAAGCAATACCGCTGGTGCTCGTTCGTCGGCGAGGCCGGCCACGCCGGGACCGTTCCCCTCGAGCTGCGGCGCGACGCCTTCCTGGGCCTGGCCGATTTCGCCCTGCGGGCCACCCGGCACGTGGCCACGCACCATTACGGCAGCTTCGTCACCGTCGGCCGCGTCCACGTTTCGCCGGGGGTCTTTTCCATCGTCCCCGGGCGGGCCGATTTCTCCTTCGAGTTCCGCAGCCGCTCGGCCGAAACGCTGGCCGCGCTGGAAAAGGAATTGCTGGCCCTGGCCGAGGACGTCGCCCAGACCCGGGGCCTCGGTTTCTCGGCGCGGATGATGGACAAGACCGATCCGGTCATCGTCCCGGCCCGCCTGACCGACCTGCTGGCGGCCGAAGCGGACGCGCTCGGCTATCCCCATATGGCTCTGACGAGCGGGGCGGGCCACGACGCCCAGATCCTGGCGGCCAAGGCGCCCGCGGCGATGATTTTCGTGCCCAGCCCGGACGGCGTCAGCCACGCGCCCGAAGAGTCCATACGCTGGGAAGACCTGGAAAAAGGGGCGAATCTCCTGCTCGCGGCGATGATCAAGCTCGCGGGATAATCACAAAAAAGGATCTGCGGACGAGCGGGGGATGAGGGTCCAAACACGCAGATTTTCCCCCGCGAGTAAAGGTCGGCGGGTCCTCGCTGCCGAGTAGGCACGACGGGCGCTTCTGCATCTCAATATAAAAATGCGCGGACGAAAGGGCGGGGCGGGGTAAAAGCCGTGCGACGACTGAGCGGGCATGGTTTTTCGCCGTAGGCGAAAAGAGCGAAGGAGGAGCGTCGGAGCGAGTTTCCCTCGCTGGGGGAAACGAGCGTGTTTTATCCCGCCCCGCCCTTTCGTCCGCGTACCTTGTTAATCTTCGACGGCGACGGGCCCGGAGCGCGCTTTTTTGACGTCGCCGTGCTTTTTCTTGTCGTCGAGCATCTTCATGCGGGACCGCTTGGACCGCTTGCGCTTCTGCCGGCGGATCTTTTCGATCCGCTGCTGCGCCTCGCTCTCTTCGCCCTTCATCCGGGTCTCGATCTTGTCCGTCAGGATGCGCCGGGCCAAAAAGCGGTTGAGGGCCTGGCTCCGCTCCTGCTGGCACTTGACCTCAAGTCCCGTCGGGACGTGCTTGAGGTAGACGCATGTCTCGACCTTGTTGACATTCTGGCCGCCCTTGCCCTGGGAGCGGACGAATTTCTCGACCAGATCGGCTTCCTTGATGCCGAGCTTCTCCATGCGCTCGCGCAGAGCGGCTTCCTTTTCGGACCGGACGGGGAACATGTTCAAAACATAATCCAGGCCTCGGCAAACGTCAAGAAGACGAGGCGGGGAGGCTCATGGATTTAAGAAAGAGCGAGGAGATATTGGGGGAAAACCCGTACGACGACCAAGCGGGCAAAATAATCTTTTCTTGCCTTCTCTTCGTCAGGGGCGAGGGGGATGGGAGGGCAAACCCCTCGACGAGTGAGCGGGCACGGTTCCTACTCATCGGAAACGGTATCCATAGATGAGTGGGAGAGCGAACGAGGAGGGGAGCGCAATTCCTGGCTGGGGAATTGCGCGTGTTTGCCCTCCCGCCCCCGAGCCCTCCATTTGACCGCCGCGGACGATTGCACTAGACTTCTCGTCTTATATTCGAGGAGGCTCCCATGCACCGAAAAATAATTTCCACCTGCGCCGCCGTGATCCTGGTCCTGGCCCTCGCCGTCCCCGCGGCGCGGCCCGCCGCCCAATCCGCGCCCGCCGCCGCGCCCCAGAAGCTCCTGACCGTGGCTGAGGCCACCGACTATAAAGCGACGGCGCGCTACGCCGACGTCATGACTTATCTGCGCGCACTCCAGAAAATGACGCCCTACCTGCGGGTCGAGACCCTCTGCCAGTCCACCGAAGGAAAGGACGTGCCTCTGGTCATCGTCGGCAATCCCCTGCCGGCCAACCCCCTCGACGCCCGCAACGCCGGCAAGACGGTCATCTATATCCAGGCCAACATCCATGCCGGCGAAGTCGAGGGCAAGGAAGCCGTGCTGATGCTCCTGCGCGACGTCCTGACCCAGGCCAAGCCGCCCTACCTTGACAAGCTCGTCCTTCTCGTCGTTCCCATCTTCAACGCCGACGGGAACGACAAGATCGACCCCAAGAACCGGACCAATCAGCCCGGCCCCGAGCAAGGCGTCGGCGTGCGCCACAACGGCCAGGGCCTGGACCTCAACCGCGACGCCATCAAGGCCGAGAGCCCCGAGTATCAGGGCCTCCTGCGCAACGTCCTCGTCCGCTGGGACCCCATCCTGCTCGTCGACTGCCACACTACGGACGGCGCCTGGCACGAGCAGACCGTGACCTATGCCTGGCCGGTCAACCCCAACGGGGACGCCACGCTGATCGATTTCCAGCGGTCCAAAATGCTGCCGGCCATCGCCAAGATCATGAAGGACAAATACAAGACCCTCGGGCTCGAATACGGCGGCTTCCGCGATTTCCGGGCCCCCGAGAAGGGCTGGGAGACGCTCGAGCCCCAGCCGCGCTACACGACCAACTACATCGGCATGAGAAACCGCCTGGGGATCCTGGACGAGAATTACGTCCACGCCGATTTCCGGACTCGGGTGGCCGGCAACTACGCCTTCCTGCGGTCCATCCTCGATTATTCGGCCGATCACGCCGCCGAGCTCCAAAAACTGGTCGCCGACGCCGACGCCCGGACGATCGCCCGCGGCCTGAACCCGACGGACAAAGACCAGTTCGGCGTGGAGTTCGAGCTCAAGGCCCTGCCCAACCCGGTCACCGTACTCAGCTTCGAGATGGAGACCAGCCAGGCCCCGGGAGCGCGCTTCCCGCAGATGCGCCCGACGGACAAGAAAAAGACCTACACCATCCCCTACTTCGCCGACTGGACGCCCAAGCGGACGGTCCAGCTCCCGGCCGGCTATTTCCTGCCCCTGCCCTCGGCCGAAGTCGTCCGCAAGCTCCTGCTCCACGGGATCCTGGTCGAACGGCTGACCGAGCCGGTCCGGCTCGAGGTCCAAACCTTCAAGCTCAAGGAGATCAAGGGGTCCGCCGAGATCTACCAGGGACACCGGACCAATACGGTCAAGGGCGAATACGCCGTGGAACAGAAGGACTTCGCCGCCGGAACGTATTATGTCGGCCTGGCCCAGCCCCTGGCCCCCCTGGCCGCCTATATGCTGGAGCCCGAATCGGACGACGGGCTGCTGCTCTGGAATTTTTTCGACAAGGAGATCGTTCCGCAGTGGAGCCGGGAACTGGCCGCCTATCCGGTCTATAAGCTGATGAAGCCAGCGGCCCTGGCCAAGCAGGCCGTCCGCTGAAGCGGGCGGCTATTTCTTTTTCTTCTTCGCCGCGACGAGGTATTTGCCGCAGTTCTCGCAGACGTAGATGTCGTTCGAGCCCTCGATGGCCGAGCTCATCTCCGTCGAGACGCTGATGAAGCAGCCCTGGCAGACCCCGTCGTCGACGTCGGCGACGGCGAAGCCGTAGCGTTCCATCAGCCTGTCGAAGCGCGCCAGCAGGGCCTCGTCCAGCCCCTCGCGGACCAGGGCGGCCTGGGCCTGAAGAACCTTCTTCTGCGCCTTGGGGGCTTTTTTCTTCTTGACCTCGATCTCCTGGAGCTTTTTCAGCAGCCCGGCCCGGCTGACGATCTTGTCCTCCTGGGGCAGGCGCAGCTCGATTTCGGACAGCACGGCCATCAGCTCGGCCTTGTCCTTGGTCGTGAAGATGCGGTTCCGGAACTCGGCCCTGTGCAGGTAGTTGGCCAGCCCGGCGAAAAGATGATTGAAGAGGCCCGGCAGGGAGGGGTTCCAGATGATGAGGATGATGAGATGGACCTTCTTCTTGTCCGGGGCCTCGAAATCGAGGCCGGCCGCCGACCGGCCGACGGCGACGGCGATTTCCCCGTGCGTATCGACGCGGGCGTGGGGGACGGCGATTCCGTCGCCGAGGGCGGTGCTGACCAGGTTCTCGCGGTCGATGAGCCGGGTCAGGATGACCTTCTTGTTGGAGATGAGCTTCTGCTTGGCCAGGATATCGAGGAGCTCCTGGATGGCCTGGACCTTATCCTTGGCTTTCAGGTCGTGAACGACCTGGGCGGGTTTGAGATAATCGGAAAAATGGGTGATGCCCAGCAGATCTTTTTTATCCATGCACGCTCCCGTGGGCTTTATCATACATTCCACGGGCCTTCCGGTCAAACCGTCCGACCGGGGTCGCGGCCCCGAATTCAGCTTTGCCGCTTGAACGAGCTGGTCGGCTTGAACTGCGGCAGGCCGGGCGTGTCGGCCAGAAGGGCGATGATCTCCTCGGCCCAACGGGCGATTTGAACGGCCCCCCTCAAATCCCAGTCCGGCTCGATCTGATCGGCCGGCTTGTGGTACTTGTTCTTCACGTAATCCGCGGCCTTGGCCGGCATGAAATCGGGCCCCTTGGTTTTCGAGACGATCCCTTCGTGAAGCCAGACGGCGGGGATGCCGTGGCGGGCGAAGCTGATCTGGTCCGAACGGAAGAAGTACCCCAGCTCTCGGTTCCGCTCGGGGATGTAGCGCCAGCCCAGGTCGGCCGCCGCTCTCGCCGCGATCTCGTCCAGATCGGAGTGGCTCCCGCCGATCGTGTACACATCCTGCGTCTCGCCCCAGACGTTGGTCATCTCCAGGTTGAGATCGGCCAGCACGCGGGAGGCCGGGACGGGCAGATGGCGGGCGAAATAATCCGAGCCCAGCATGAGCTCCTCCTCGGCCGTGACGCCGACGAAAATGAGGCCGATCCCCGGGTTCTTTTCCTGAGAGTAATGGCGGGCCAGGGCCAGCATGGTCGCCGAAGCCGAACAGTTGTCGACGGCGCCGTTGAAAATCCGGTGGCCCGGCAGGCTCTCGTTCGTCCCCAAGTGATCGAAGTGGGCGGACACGACGACGAACCGCTCCTCGCCCTTCGCCGGGCGGCCGTGCCGGACGGCGGCCACGTTCGACACCGAGACCGAGCGGAAAGCCGGCTTCTGGCGGACGCGGAGATTGAGCTTCAGAGGGACGGGAGCGAAATCGTCTTTCTCGGCCCGGGCGGCCAACTCGCTGCGGTCGAGCCCGGCCGCGGCGAAAATTCTTTCCGCCGCATCTCCGCTCAGCCAACCCTGGAACAGGAGGGTCTGGGGAATGTCGGGCAGGAAAAAGCTTTCCCGGGACCAGCCGTTTCGAAGAGTGTCCCAGCCGTAGGCGGCGCCCTTGGTATTGTGGATGATGAGGCATCCGGCCGCGCCCAGGGCGGCCGCCTTCTCGAATTTATAAGGCCAGCGGCCGTAGTAGGTCATGTCTTCGCCGTCGAAAATGCCCCCCGGCCGGTTGCCGGGCTCGTTGATCTCGCAGATCAGGATCTTGCCCTTGACGTCCGCGCCCTTGAGGTCGTCCCAATTCCGTTCCGGCGCCTGGATGAGGAAACCGCAGTAGACGGCCGGGGCTTCGACCGTACCGGGCGCGCCCGGGCGATACGTTTTGAGCAGGAAATCCGAGCCCTCGATGAGCGGGAAGGGCTTCTTTGCGCCGGCCGTTTCGAGCGAAGCCTTGGGATCGGGACGGCAGCCGCGCAGCTCGAACGCCTGGCGATAAGAGCCGTCGAAGGCCGGCTCCAGCCCGCACTCGCGGAAGCGGCTTTCCTGGTAAAGCGCGGCGGTCTCGATGCCCCGGCCGCCCAGCGCGCGGCCCTCCAGGAGATCGTCGGAGAGAAAACGGATGTGGGCGTCGATCTCGCGCGTGGTCACCTGGGCCTCCGGAGCGATCCCTCCGGCGCGGCAGGCCGCGAGCGCGGCCAGGCCGGCCCACGCGGCGAGACCGAGGACGACGGCGGCGGACGGATTTTTTTTCATCAGGGCATCTCCCGCGCCGGGATGTCCTTCCCGGCTTTCCGGGCCAGCTTGAACGTCTCGCCCAGCCCGGCCAGGCCGACGGCCCGCGTGGCGACGGCCGCGCCGAAGGCGGCCGCCTCGAAAAGATCCGCCCCGGCGGCCAGCCGGTGCAGCGTCCCGGCGCAGAAGATATCGCCGCACCCGGTCGTATCGACGACGCGGTCGGCGCGGGGCGCCTGGACCAGGCGTGTTTCGCTCGGAGTCAGGAGAAGGACCCCGTCTTTCCCCATGGTCAGGAAGACGGCCCGCACCGAGCGGTTAAAGGCTTCGACGGCGAAAGCCTCGACCTCCGCCCGCTCGGGCCAACGCTCCGGCCGGCCGAGCATGCAGGCCACTTCCTGGCGGTTGGCCTGGAGATAGGTCACGCCTTCGACCCAATCCCTCCATTCCGGCAAGGCGACATAGTCGCGATGGGACCCGGCGATCCCGGCCAGGGACAGGGAATGGATGTCCATCCAGATCGGGCAGCGGGCCGCCCGGGCGACGCGCCGCCAATCCGGCAATTCGATGTCGAAGCCGGAGTTGAAGACCATCAGCAGAAACTCCAGGTCCGCCATCCGGCCGAGCAGGAAGGAGGGATCGAGGGGCGGGACGACGGAGCGCAGGATCTCCTCGCGTTCCTTGAGCCGCTCGGAATAGCGGAGCTCGACCCGGTTGCCGGGCCCGGGAACGAAGCGCAGACCTTCACGATCGAGCGTCGGCCAGCCCGAAACGAGGCCCTCGACGTCTCCGCGCAGGTCTTCGCCGCACTGGGCGGCCAGGCGGACGGAATGGCCGAACCCGCACAACGCCGCCGCCTGATAAAGGACTCCGCCCAGACCGCGGAAGGAGCGGCCGTCGTCGTAGAGGATCTCGTCCGAGGTGATGGTGCCGATCAAGCCGAATTTGCTCATGAATGTCGAGCCCCATGGTATGCGAGCGCCGCGGAAAATTCAAGAAATGAATGGGGCTTTTTTGATATGATTTCGGGGAGAGGGTCCCATGCGCTTAGTCCGCCGGATCGCTTCGCTTTTCTTCCTCCTTCTGGGCGGTTTCATCGGCTGGCAGGCCCGCGCCATTTTCGCACCGTCCGCCGCGCAGCCGTCCCCGTCGCCGATCACAAGCCGGGGAGACAAGCTGACGCTTCTCGAGGGCGTCCCCGACGTCCGGCAATCCACGCCCTATTCCTGCGGAACGGCCGCGCTGCAGGCGGTCCTGCACTATTACGGGATCGAAGAGCGCGAGGACCAGCTCATGAAGGAGCTTAAGACGAGCGAAAAGGAGGGCACGAGCCCCGAGGCCATCCTCCGGGTGGCGAAGGCCCACGGGCTACGGGCCGAGATGCGCGAGGGGCTGGGACTCGAAGATTTGAAATCCGCGCTCGATCGCGGAATCCCGGTCATCACCGCCATCCAGGCCTGGAGAGGCGGGAACGGCCCCGCTTGGGCGAAAACCTGGGAGGAAGGCCATTACGAGATCGTCCTGGGACTCGACGCCGCTTCGGTTTACGTCGAGGATCCGGCCCTGCTGGGCTGCCGCGGGATCATTCCGCGGGAGGAGTTCCTTGAACGGTGGCACGATTACGAAGGTCCGCCGCCCTACGGCGCCGGCAGCCGCGCCTACGTCCGGATGGGGATCTTCATCGAAGGCCGGCCGGCGGCCGGGATCCATCCCTATTGCCGCGTCGAATAAGAGTCCGGCGCCAAATCGATCAGCGGACGTGGAAGCGGTGCTCGGTGCGCTCTTCCGTGCGGTCCGTCGCCGGAGGCGGCTCCGGGGATAGGGCGGAGATCTCGGCCCGCAATTCCGGCGTCATCTTGATGTCGGCCGCCGTCAGGGCCGTCTCCAGCTGCGACAGGTTGCGGGCTCCGATGATGGGCGCGGTCACCGCGGGATGGGCCGCGACCCAGGCGATCGCAAGCGCGGCGGGTTCGAAGCCCCGTTCGCGGGCGAAAACCGCGAAGCGTTCGGCCGTCTCCATCATCCATCCCTCGCCGTAGCGCGTCCGGAGGACCTTCTGCTCGATGATCCGGCCCGCCGCGGGCATCCGGCCCGGGCCGTATTTCCCGCTGAGCAGGCCGCCGGCCATCGGGCTGAAGGGAATGACGCCCAGCCCCTCGGCCAGGGCCATGGGAAGGATTTCGCATTCGGCCTGACGCTTGACCAGGCTGTACATCGGCTGAAGGACCTGGAAAGGCGCCCATTCATGAAGGGCCGCCAGACCCAATCCCTTCATGACCTGCCAGGCGGCGAAGTTGCTCGCGCCGATATGCAGGATCCTGCCCTGACGCACGGCGTCGTCCAGCGCCCGAAGAGTCTCCTCGAGCGGCGTGCGGTCGTCGAAGCGGTGGACGAAATAGACGTCGATGCGGTCCGTGCCGAGCCGGCGCAGGCTGGACTCGAGCGTGGCCCTCAGATGGGAGCGGGTCGCGCCCTGGTCATTCGGACCGGTCCCCGTGGGGAAATAGAACTTGCTGGTGATGACGACGTCGCCGCGGCAATCCCGGATCAGGCGGCCGAGGATCTCTTCGGAGCGCCCCCCGGCGTAGATGTCGGCGCAGTCGAAAAAATTCAGGCCCGCCTCGCGGCAGCGACGGAAGACGGCGGCCGATTCGGCTTCGTCCGATTCCTTTCCGAAGGTCATCGTGCCGAAGCAGAGGGCGGAAACCCGGATGCCGGTGCGACCGAGATATTTCATGTCCATGCCGAGCTCTCTCCCCGCGCCTCGACCGGACGGGCCCGCGCCCGTCCGCCGACGGCGCGATTCCGTTCGTGGTCCGCCTACTTCGCGGCCCCGCCGGTCACGCTCAGGACGAACCCTTTGTTGTCGTTGGTATAGGTCAGGACGACCATGTCCTTGTCCTTGGTCGCCTGGGCCATTCCGCCCTGCTCGGTCGTCGAGTTCATGGCGATCGTCCAACCCTTCTCTTCAAGGGCCTTGATATATTTCGCCGGGACATCGGCCGCGACGCCATCCATGGCGATCGTCCAATTTTTGCCCTGCGGGGACGACGTGCGGAAGACGCTCTTGATCTTGCCCTCGACCTTGGGGATGTCCAGGGTCAGGTCGGCCGGCCATTCCGTGCCGCCGGCCGAGAACTCGGACGTTCCGTCCTTGGTCGTGACCGCCACCTTGCCGCCCTTGATGTCGATGCTGGCCTTGCCGCCGGAGGCCTTGGCGACGGCGTTTTCCATCATTCTTTCGGCCGCTTTTTCGCGCGCTTGCTGGCAGGCGGTGAGAAGGACCAGCCCACAGACGAGGACTACCGCCAGAGACACGATGCCCAAACCTTTCAATTTCTTCATTTCGATCTCCTTTCCAAAATGTTCATTTATTATATCGCTTTCCGGCGCGCTTTCCAATAGATTCTATCGGAATTAAACTCAAAGGCGGGGCTCAGGGGGGGGTTGGGGAAAACCCGTGCGACGACTGAGCGGGCAGGGTCCTCCACTCATCGGATACGCTTTATATCCGATGAGTGGAGGGAGCGAAGGAGGAGCGTCGGAGCGAGTTTTCCTCGCTGGGGAAAACGAGCGTGTTTTCCCCAACCCCCCCTGAGCCCCGCCGCACTCGTTTGACGCGCCTAATTCTTTTGGCTACGATAACCGCGTATCGTCTCCGTTCGGCAAGGAGCCCCGACATGAAGAAAATAGCGATCCCGGCCCTTTTCGGCGCGCTGCTGCTGGCCGCCGTCCCCCGCGTCTCCGCCCAAGCCCAGCCCGTCAAGGCCGGCACCCCCGTCCTGATCACTTCCTGCGGCCAGAGCCCCGGACCGGTCATGCTCAAGGTCATCCTGCAGAAGGCGGGGGTCGCCTACGACCTGAATCCGCTGGCGGCCGACGCCGACCTCAAGGCCAAGCCCTTCAAGTCGCTGATCATCGTCATGGGCGCCAGCCTCAAAGGCATGGGCGCGGCCGGGATCTCCATCGACGACGAGCTCAAGCGCGTCGGCGCCCTCATCGATGCGGCCCGCAAGCTCAAGATCAAGGTCATCGGCGCGCACATCGAAGGGATGAAGCGCCGGGCCCAGGGCGCGGACGCGGGCGACACCACCGACGAGCAGTCCATCGACGCCGTGGCCCCCAAGTCCGACATCCTGTTGATCAACAAGGAAGGCGACAGCGACGGCCGCTTCACCACCATCGCCAAGGCGAAAAATATCCCCCTCATCGTGGTCGAAAAGAACCTCGACCTGGTCAAGGAGTGCGAAAAGCTTTTCAAATGACCATGAAGCGAATCCCCGCGCTGGCCCTCGTCCTTGCCGTCATCGGCGCCTCCGTTTACGGCCAATGGACGGTCAATCCCCTGGCCCGCCTCGGCGATTACCAGTCGCAGCGGGCCTCGAGCTACGACCGGGCCGGCACCAACACCGACTACGTCCCCTTGAAAGCGGGTGAAACGAAGGCCCTGTTCGCGGAGGCCGGGCCCGGCGAGATCCGCCACATTTGGATCACCATGGCCGCGGGCGAGGTCTATCACCTCAAGAAGGTCGTCCTGCGCATGTACTGGGACGACGAAGCGACGCCTAGCGTCGAGGCCCCCATCGGCGATTTCTTCGGCATGGGACTGGGCACCTACACCGTTTTCCAGTCGGCGGTCCTGGCCGTCCTTCCCGACAAGGCCCTCAACTCCTACTTTCCCATGCCCTTCGCCCGGCGCGGCCGCATCACGGTCACCAACGAAGGCGCCCAGGAAATCACAGATTTCTATTGGAACATCGACTGGGTCAGGCTCCCCGCCCTGCCGCCGGACACGGCCTATTTCCACGCCCAATACCGGCAGAGCGCGCCCCATGCGGGATGGTACAAGGGCAACTTCTACGGCAACGATTTCAGCGAGGCCCGCCGCGACCCGCGCTGGAGCAACGTCTCCGGGGCGGACAACTACGTCTTTCTCGAGGCCGCCGGCGACGGGCATTTCGTCGGCGTGACGCTGTCGATCTTCCAGAACCAGTGGGGCGGCTGGAACGAGGGCGACGAAATGATCTGGATCGACGGCGAGGCCGAGCCGCGCATCCACGGCACGGGCGGCGAGGATTATTTCTGCGGGGCCTGGGGGTTCTCCGGCCTCTACACGACCCCGCTCGTCGGCCTGACCGAGTTCCACCAATGGGAGCCCGGCTCGCGCTTTTCCCATTACCGCTTCCACCTGGAAGCGCCCATCCGCTTCCGCAAGGCGATCAGGGCCACGATCGAAGACGGCCATGCCAACCTGCGCTCGGACAATCTTTACTCAGTGGCCTACTGGTACCAGAAGGAGCCCCACGCCAAGTTCCCGCCGCTGCCCTCCGTGGAGGAGCGCATCGTCAAATTCATGCCCGTGGGCGGGCCGGGTCAAGACAAAAAGATGAAATAGATGCCGTCCATATATTAAAATGAACGGGGGGCGATCATGAATCCTTCGAACCAGGACCGCAAAAACCGCGTCGCCCAATGGGCCTTCGACACGAAAGCCATCCTGGGACGGTTCCATATCTGGTTGGACGACGTCGAGGTCGCCTGGGTCCGGGGCCAGTCCCAGCGGGAGTTCACGTCGCATCTTTCCTTCCTGAGCGGGGCCCTGGAGCGGCAATTCGCCATGACCGGCGCCCTGACCGCGCTGGGCACGCGGCTTTTCGGCCGCTTCGGCAAAGGCGCGGCCCTGGACAAAGTCGGCATCAACCAGGTCAAGAAGGACGCCGACGCCATCTCCGCCTACGTCATGAGCGAATGTCTCTGGTACCTGACCCGCCAGGTGCCTGAAAACCATGCCGTGATGGTCTCCCTGGGCGAGGGCCTGATGCCCAAAGCCGGCGAGACGCCCGAGATGGGATCCAACCCCCAGCTGGGATTCGGGCGCGTCTACGCCCGCCCCGAGGTGGCCAAATGGCTGGACCAGCGGGTCGTCCGGCTGCTGAACGACCCGTCCTACCGCTGGGGCGAATTCTACGAAGAGATCAAGTCGGCCGGCGTCACCGTCTGGGGCGCGGCCATCGATACCCTGGAAAACACGTCCCGCTTCGCCAAGGGCGATCCCACCGGCCCGATGACCGTCCTGCACGTCTTCGACCAGCCCCTGCGCATCAGCAAGCCCTACGAGGGCTATATGGGGAACCTGCTCCTGCCCAAGGCCGTCGTGGCCAAAGCCGAGGAGGACTCCGTCCTCATCGATTACCGCACCCCGCGCGCGCTGATCTGGGAGATCATCCGCAAGACCTATCCCGGGATCGAGCCGAAGAACGTCCACGTCTGGACCCTCCGGGGCAAGAGCCGCGCGGACCGGATCGGCGGCCTGTGGAAGGAATGGGAAGCGCTGGGCGCCCATCTCATCGACGACGATTGGACCCTGCCCACGGGGATGGGCGCGTTCACCGAATCGGGGACCTACGCGCCGACCTACAGCATCGGGGCCTGGAAGAACGAGCGCGGAGAGCCGCACATCTTTCTCTGCGACGGCTACGCGGCCTCGGCCGAGGCCATGCAGGCGGCCAGCCTGGCGCCGCTTCTCGGCCTGCGCGCCTTCCTGTCCGTTTTCACGTCAAGCTTCAAGCTACCCTACGATAAAGAACACGCCCTCATGCGGCTGGACCCGGAGGCGGAGGATTTCCCGCCCCGGCTGGCCGAGCTCCTGGGCCGGGCGGCGGACGAGAAGACCGTCGACAAGCACCGGGCCATGATCCGCGAGGCCGCCGAGGCGGGGATTCCTCTGCAGAAGATTTCTATCGAAGCCGATGATTTCTTCCCGGAAAAGGACTGGGACGTCCTGGCCGTCACGGGCTACATGAACCCCGATCCGTACACGGGCGCGCCGGGCGTGGAAAAGCTGACCGACGACTCCTACCGCGTCCGCGTCCGGCTGTCGTCGAAGCGCGGGGAAAAGCTCATCACGCTGACCCTGAAGCTCCAGGAGCCCTGGGACCAAAGCCGGTTCATTTTCAATCCGCTGCTGATCCGCTTCATGTCGGGCGAAGACTATGAGAACCGGCCGGTCCGCATCTCCGATTCGGGACGCATCCGCAACGAGCTTCAGACCCTCTGCTCGGAGGCGCTGGAATTCCGCAAGAACGGGGTCATCCGCGTCCATTTCGCCCGCATCCCGACGGACGTCATCTCCCGCGACAACCAGCTCAAGATGCTGGACATCCTGAGCTGGTACAAGAAAAACCATCCCATCTGGTTTTCCTGGCTGGAGATCGCCCCGCCGGAACCCTAACCGCCGTCCGGGCCGCGTCTATCGTTCCCCGCCCTTGGTCTCCATCTTGAGGGCCCGAAGCGACATGTTCAGGTCGTGGAGGAACTCCAGCAGAGAGGCGATAAGCGCGACCAGGCAGACGATGAAGATCAAGGCGGCCAGGGCGCCCAGGTTCAGGTGAAACAGGGCGGCGATAAAAATCGTAATGATGAGGAGCGCCGCCATCAGGACGCTCACCGCGGCCAGCATGATCGCCCGGCGGATGACCTTGGCCCGCGTCTCCATGACCGCCAGCTGGGCCCGGAACGCCCGGCGCTGGGCGTCTTCCGCCGAGGCGACCGCCCCGGCCAGGATGCGGGCCCGGTCGACGACACGGCCGAAGCGGTTGGTCATGCTCAGAAGCAGCAGCCCGACACCCGATATCAGGATGACCGGGCCGATGGCCGACTGCAGGATGGGGATCAATTCGCTCACCGAGGGGATCGACATGGTCAGACGATCCCTTTGAGCTCGCCCAGCAAGCGGTCGATCTGGGCCGGCGTATGGGTCGAGAACACCGTCGCCCGCAAGACCCCGCCGGACGGGGCGCCGACGTACTTGAGATAGGCCACGGCGATGCCCCGGGCCATCAGGGCGGCCTGGACGCGCTTCATGTCCTCGGCCGATTTGATCGTCCAGGTGACGATCGGCACGGGGGTGTCTTTGATTTCGAAGCCCAGGGCGCACATCCCGGATTTCAGGCGGGCCGTGTTTTCGCGCAGCCGCCGCCGCCATTCCGGGTGGGCCTTGACGAGGTCCAGCCCCTTGCCCGAGGCGGCCGCGATGGGGGTGGGCGTGGGGCTGGCGCCGCTGTAGGCGCCGACGCTTTCGCGCACCCGCTTGATGAGGACGGCCGAGGAGGGAAGGAAGCCGCCGTGCCCGCCGAAGGCCTTGCTCAGCGTTCCGGCGTAGTGGAGCCGGCCGCCGGAGACGCCGAAATGCTCGTACGTCCCGCGGCCGTTCCCGCCCAGCACGCCCACGGCGTGGGCGTCGTCCAGGGCCAGGAGGCCGTCGTACGGCTTCAGCGCCTCGATCAGATCGGGGACGGGAGCGATCTCGCCGAACGTCGGGAAGACCCCGTCGCACATGGCCAGCGGGCGCTGCCCGGCCTTCAATTCGGCTTTCAGCCTGGCCGCAGGTCGTCGGCATCGCGGTGCTTGAAAACGAAGACCGGCTTGCCCGTCGTCCGGATCCCGTCCCGGATGCTGAAATGCGACGTCTCGTCGATGAAGGCGGCGTCGTAGTCGGGGGCCAGGGCCTGGGCCAGGAACAGCGCGTTGAAATACCCGGAAACGAAATAGACCGCCTCCTCCGTGCCGAAGAAATCGGCCAGCTTCTTTTCCACGTCCAGCAGGATGGGGTTGTTGCCGAAGCCGGAGCGCGTCGTGGCGCTGTGCGTGCCCAGCCGGAAGGCCTCGACGCCGGCCTTGATCATCTCGGCGTTGCCGTGCAGGCCGAAATAGCCCGTCCCTCCGAAATACAGATACGTCCGTCCGTTGATGACCGTCTCGGCGCCGGGCGCGCTCTCCATGATGAAGGGCACGGCCTGCCCCGTGGCCGGATCGACGGGGGCGGCGTATTCCTCGGCCGCGTCCAGCCCGGTCTTCATCAGCAGGATGCCCAGCGCGGATGTTTTCAAGAAGTCCCTTCTCGAGGTCCGATCAGCCATGGTCGCCTCCTCTTCCGTTGGGCTCATCATATCAAATTCGCCCTCGGGCGCAAGACCGGGACCTGGCCGCGCCATTGCAAAAGCGGCGTCGTTCCCATAACATTAAACGTCTCCGAGGGCCCGACAAGGAGCGTCTTCCATGAGCATGACGACCTCGGCCGCGATCGTCCTGGCGGTGATGGTCGCGGCCTACATCATCGCCAAGATCCTCAAGCTCTCGACCGAGCTGTCCATGTTCGCCGCCGCCCTGGCCGGCGGGATCGCCGGCGGCGCCGGCCTTCCGGCGCGGCACATCGTCGAGGGGGCCTTCACCTACCTCGACATCATCCTGATCTTCATCACCGCGACGCTGTTCATGAACCTGCTCAAGGAATCCGGCGGGGTGGCCTTCGCCATCCGCCGCATCCTGGCGCGCTTCCACAACCACAAGTTCCTGCTCTTCGCCACGCTGGCCGTGATCATGATCATCCCCGGCGCCCTGACCGGCGCGGGGAGCGTGACCGTCCTCATCGTCGGCGGGCTGGTCGCCACCGTCCTGAGCTACATGGGCCTGCCCAAGCCCAAGGTGGCGGCCATGATCTTCATCTGCGCCGGCATGAGCGCGGCGGCGCCCCCGGTCAGCCTGTGGGCCATGCTCACCGCGGCCGGGGTCAACATGCCCTACGTCGGGTTCTTCCTGCCGCTCATGATCCCCTGCCTGCTCCTGGCCGTGGCCGCCATGTTCATCCTGGGTTGGAAGGCCCGGCCGGCCGATCTGGAACAGGCCCTCCGGGAGCTGCCCGAAGCGCCCGCGGGGATGAACTGGTTCAAAGTGTCCGCGCCGTTCGTCGTCTTCTTCGCCCTGCTCGCGGCCGGCCGCGTCTGGCCCTTCGCCTTTCCGATCATGGGCCTGCCGCTTCTTTTCGCCAGCGCCGCCGTCTTCACCCTGCTTCTGTCGCCCGTCAAAATCGCCTTCCTGGAGACCGCCCGCCGCACCGTCCACCAGCTCCTGCCGCTCATCGGGACCCTGACCTGCGTCGGCGTCCTGGTCCAGATGATGACCCTCGTCGGCGTCCGCGGCCTCATCGCCGTGACCGTGGTCACGCTCCCGGTCCTGGTCGTCATCGCCACGCTGTTCATCACCTTGCCCATCTCCGAATCCGTCCTGATGTGGGGCGCCGCGCCGGTGCTGGGCGTGCCGCTTGTCCTCCTCTTCAACACCATCAACCTCAACCCCATCGTGGCCCTGGCCGGCATGAGCCTCATCTGGCCGCTGGGCGACGCCATCCCCCCGACGGCCATCATCGGCCGCCTGACCGTGGAGACCGTGGGCATGAAGGAGAAATATCCTGCCTTTCTGAAATCCTGCATCGTCCCGGCGATCCTCATCATCGCCGTCGGAACGCTCATGGTCGTCTTCAGCAAGAAGCTGGCCTTTCTGACGGTGTTTTAAGAGGAGCCCCCGATGATCATCACCGCCCTCTACTATCTCATGGTCGCCTTCACGGCGGGCCTCATGATCTGGAACCTGGTCAAGAGCCGCAAGTGGCAGGAAGAGGTCCTCTACATGATCGTCCTCCTGCCCTTCCTCCTCCGGCTCCTGCGGCTTAAATAAAGGACCACGACGATGGCACGAAAAACGATCATCATCGCGCTGGGCCTCCTCCTCGGAACCTTCGCCGGCCTGAGCTTCCACCGAAGCCGCCATCTCCGGGAGCCCGTCGTCCTCGGACCGGGCGTCACCGCCGTGAAGACCCTGGGCGACTATTTCGCCGGGATCAAGGGCACGACCAACGACGCCAACGTCTATATCCTTGAGGGCGGAAAGCCGGGCGGGACGATCCTCGTCCTGGGCGGCTCACACCCCGAGGAGCCCGGCGGTCGGCTGGCCGCATGGATCCTGGCCGAGAACGCCCGGCTCGAGCAGGGCCGTCTGATGGTCATCAACTCGGCCAACCGAAGCGCCACGACCGTGACCCGGCCGAGCGGCGCCTACCCGGCCGATTTCACCATCCCGACCGCCTGGGGCGGGCAGAAGTTCCGCATGGGCGACCGCTGGTCCAATCCGCTCGACCAGTGGCCCGACCCGGAGCTGTTCATCCACTTCCCCAGCCGCCAGCAGCTGGCCTACATGGACATCCGCAACCTCAACCGCGCTTACCCCGGCCGCCCCGACGGCACGCTGACCGAAAAGACCTGCTACGCCATCATCCAGATGGTCAAGCAGGAGAAGATCGACATCGTCATCGACCTCCACGAGGCCGAGCTTCAGTATCCGGTCATCAGCACGATCGTCGCCCACCAGAAGGGCCAGGACCTGGCGGCCATGGCCTCCATGGTCCTTTCGGGCGAAGAGTTCAAGATCGGGGTGGAATATTCCCCCAAGGCCCTGCGCGGCCTGTCCCATCGCGAGATCGGCGATTATACGGACGCCATCTCGCTCCTCTTCGAATCGCCCGAGCCGTTTTTGGACGCGACGCGGGGGCGGACGGACGCCAAGCTTCTCCTCACGGGTCAGGATGAGTTCGTGGTCCGAGCGGGCAAGCGCGGCTTGCTTTTCGAAAAGATCGACGAGAAGGGCTGGCCCATCGCCCTGCGGGTCGGCCGCCATTGCTCGACCATCCTGACCGTGGCCGATCTCTGGTCCCAGGACCACCCCGACCGCGCCGTCCTCATCAAGGACGTGCCGAGGTACGCCGAAGTCGTCGCCAAGGGTGTCGGGGCCTTCCTCAAGGACCCGGCCAAAGCGGACGCCAAGAAGATTTTTTACGAATGATGAGAAGGAGCTCGTAATGCCCATTCCAGGCCTGACGATCATCGGGGAATCGATCAACGACTCGGTCCCGTCCACGAAAAAGCTGTTCGACGCCAACGACATTCCGGGTCTCCTGGACCTGGCCAAAAGTCAGGCCGAGAAAGGGGCGGCCTACCTCGACGTGAATGTCGGCGCCCGCTCCCCGGAATTCATGACCGGGATGGTTCTGGCCGTCCAGAGGGTCACGGCCTTGCCGCTGTCGATCGACACGCCCGATCCGGCCCTGGCGCGGGCTGGATTGATGGCCTTCGATCCGGCCAAGGCCGGCGGGCGGATGCCCGTCCTGAATTCCATCTCCCCCCTGCGGACGGGTCTCTTCGACCTGGCCGCGATCCGCCCGTTCAAATCCATCCTCATGTCTTGTGAACGCATGGAGGACGGCGAAGCCCGCCCCAATCGCACGGCGGAAGAGACCTGGCGGACGGCCAAAGCGCTTCTGGCCGAGGCCCGGCGGCGAATGCCCGGCTTCACCAACGACAGAGCCATCATCGATCCGGGCATCGCCCCCGTCGGCAGCGACCATGAAGGCCAGCTCAAGCGCGTCCTGGAGACCCTGGCGCTCATCCACGGCGATCCCGATTTCGCCGGCGCGCACGTCTCGGTCGGCCTGAGCAACTTCACGGTCATGCTCCCGTCCAAGCGGGCCGACGGCTCGCCGGTCAAAGGCCCGCTCGAAAGCGCCTTCCTGACGCTGGCCATGCCCCTGGGCCTGGACACGATCATCGGCTCAACGGTGCGGAAATACGAGGTCCTCCCCGACGATCACCCGGCCCTCGTATGCCTCAAGGACATCCTGAAGCTGGAAGGCTTCGACACGCTCATGCGGGTCAAAGAGTTCTATTCGTAAGGAGCGTTCGTGCCGCATCCCACCGAGAACAAGATTTACCACGTCGAGATCCTGACTCCCAAGCTCGACGCGCTGGACATCGAGGCCGAGCTGGCCAAATTCGGCGAAAAATACCGCGCCGTCATGGACGCCGGCTATATCGTCTGCATCACCGACAATCCCATGGGCCATATAAGCGTCACGGCCATGGAAGCCATCGAAGCGCTCGAGCTGCCGGTCCAACCCGACCGGCTGTGTATCCATCTCAATACCTTCCATACGAAAAAAGACTTCGACGCCACGCTGAGCGCCATTCACGAAGTCGGCGGCCGGGAGCTTTTGATCGTGTCCGGCGACGGCAGCCAGCACCTCCACCGCCTGGAGCCGGACGAGATCGGCGTGGCCTGCCAGACCGTGACCTCGGTCGAGCTTCTCCGCTACATCGACCGCGAATACCCGGGGTTGTTCCACTGCGGCGTGGCCTTCAACCCCTACGAACCGCAGGACCACGAGTTGGCCAAAATGGAGCGCAAGGTCGAGGCCGGGGCGCGCTTCATCATCACCCAGCCGGTCATCGGACGGGACGAGCGCGTGGACGCGCTCCGCCGCTACGGCCTGCCGGTCGTCCTGGACGCCTGGATGTCCAAGAAGCTCCACCTTCTCTCGGAATGCGTCGGCACGACGATCCCCGAGGGAACGCCTTACGATCCCATTCAGAACCTAAAAGACTTAAGGACTTTTTTCCCGGATTACGGGCTTTATTTGGCCCTATTGGGTTTCAAAACACAGTTCCCCCAATTAAAATCGATCTGGATTTAAAACCCGCCCTAAATTTTCAATTCCGCCAGGAAATCGTGCGCGGGGACCATCCCGACGCCGGAGTGATTCTTTCTGCGCTCGAGCCCGTGGACGGCCTGAACCGCCCGAACGCCTGGGAGCGCATCGCGGAACCTGAATAGGGCTTTGGAAAAGCTGTCGTCGCCGGCTTTGACTTCGACCATCAGGACCGGACGGCCGTCGACGACCGCCAGAAAATCGACCTCATTTTTCTCTTTGTCGCGCAGGTAATGCAAGGCGACGCGGCTTCCGGCGGTATCCTCGATCCAGTGCAGCTCGCGAAGCAAGGCGCAGGCCACGGCGTTTTCCAGCCGCGCTCCAGGCCCGGCCTCGACCGATCCGACATCGTAGAAATAGTATTTGGGCTCTTTCAGAATGCTTCGGACGATATTGCGGTGAAAGGGGCGGACGGAAAAAACGAGGCACAACCGTTCGAGGATCTCGAGCCAGTGTCTGACCGTATGGATTGAAACCTGGAGATCGCCGGCCAGGGAAGAGTACGAAGTCGTCGAACCGACGCGCTCTTTCAGCAGATCGACCAGGATCTCGATGGATTTGAGATCGCGGACGGATTCCAAATCGAGCAGATCGCCACGGACGATCGTGTCGCCGTGGGTCCTCCGCCAGCGCTTGGCTTCGGTCTCGTCTTTCTTCAGATAGGGCTCGGGAAAACCGCCGAATCGAAGCAGCCCGTCGAGGGCGATCCGCGGAGATTCTCCCAAGTTTTCATAGATCTCTTTGACGGTCAGAGGATGGAGCCGGAAGGAATGGAAGCGTCCGGCCAGCGAATCCCCGGCTTTGCGCAAAATGTCCAAGCGGGCCGATCCCGTCACGAGGAGAGCGGGCGGGACGCCGCGTGTGTCGTAGATCCCCTTGATCCAGGATTTCCAGTTCTTTCGCTTGTGAAGCTCGTCAAAGACGAGGAGCTCGACGCCCGAATCCCATTCCTCTTTCTCGAGCAAGGATCTGTCTTTGGCCGCGTCATAATTGAAATAGGAATAGGAAGGGACGAGCTGTTTGGAAAGGGTGGTTTTGCCGACCTGACGAGGCCCCGATAGAAGGACGATTTTTTCCTTTAGGTCCTTGCGGATCGGCTCTTCGAGATACCTGCGCATATGACCATTATGAAGCGTACTTCATAAAAGTCAAGACTTTTCTGAAGTACGCTTCATTTTGGTCGGGCCCCATTTAAGCCGAGGAAGATGGTCAGTTAGCCGGCCCGGACTCTTAAGATCGATCTGGATTTAGAAGGGCGGGGCTGCCGCCGCCGGCGCGCGGGCGCCGGCCCGTTCCCCCTCCGCCTTAATATCTCCAGCCCAAAATCGCCCGGGCGAAGATGTTCATCAGAATCGGCACGGCGAAAATGGCCGCCACGGCGGCGAAGCGGCGGGCCGTCGTTTTGAGCTTCAAAACGAGGATGACCGCCACGTAGAACTCGAAGTATCCGAGCAGGAAGATCAGCCAGATCCCGCCGAAGGAGCGGTTCCAGAACGGATATTCCCAGACCAGGAGCCCGCCCTTGTTGAGGAGGATCTCGATGAAGACGCAGAACACCGAATATCCCACCGCCCAGAACCAGCGGTTGGGCAGACCCAGGATCCTGGCCTTGGGGTCCTCGTCGAGGGTGTAGTAATAGATGATGCCGGAGATGGCGAACATGAACATGATCTCGATGTTCCAGCCGACCATCGTCCGCAAGGCCGTGTCTCCGGGCGTCGTCCAGAGCGCGGACCGCTTGGTCAGGACGAGGACCCAGCCGTTCCAGGTCTCATTGAAGAAGTCCATGCCGAACAAGGTCAACCCGGCGATGAGGGCATCCCAGTTGCCCGTGCGCCGGGCGTTCTTCATTTCCTTGACGTAGATGTAGAAGACGATCGCCAGGAGCGGGACCACATACCACTTGAGCATGGAGAAATCCCACAGCCCGGCCAGCGCCGCCTGCGAAGCTTCGGTCATGACGGGTTCTTGGACAAATGATCGACGACGTATTGGCCGATGGCGGTCTGGGGCTCCACGCCTTGCCAGCCGATCCAGACGAAATGGGCCCCGCTTTCCTGGAAGCCCTCACGGGCCCGGGTCCAGGCGATCTGGGCGACACCGACCATGGGCTTGAAAGTGTCCGTCGGAAAGATGGTGAAATGAAAGAGGGCCTCAGGCGGGCAGGCCGTTTCGGACTTGAAACTGAACCCGCCCATGCTGAGATCGCGAATCCCGCCCTTGATATGAATCGGCTCGGAAAACTCCGACGTGGACATCAGGCATTCGATTCCCCACTCCCGGGCCAGGCGCGGATATGATCTCTTCTCGATCATGAGTTTCCCCCAACTCTTATCTAATTCATTTCATCCTTTATAACATACTTTTTATCCGCAACCAATATTTTTCGTCCCGGGCCAGGATCTCGCGCAGCCGGTCGCGGTTTCCGAAATTCTTCGACCATAGACTGTCAACGAAAGGCCTGGGGAGGATAGAATTTTCTGAATAGGAAAAGAGAGGATAAAGATTTGACGGGTCGCGATTCCCGAGAATATCGTCGGGAATAATTTTTAGGATGGGAGGAGCGGCGCACATTCGACCGCTTCGTCGTCACGGGCACGCCCAATGACGGAAAGAGGATACAGAACAAAAGAAACGAGAATCGCCCTTTCAAAGACGAAAATTGCCCATTCCTCCCCGACCGAACTGAAGGAGAAGAAATAAAGGAACCGCTTTCTCGCCACGGGCGCGGCATGGATCTCGTCGGGAAGGAACATCGGATAAGCGTTGCCAAAAGTAAAAAAAGTAAATCACCCTTCGCTTAACTTGTTATTCTTGAACATTTGGGAAGTTGACAGATCAAGTCAGCTTGTCGGCGAGGTGATCCTTAACATATTCAGCGATCGCGTATTGGGCAGCGACGCCTTTCCAATTCACCCAGACGAAATTAACCCCATTCTTGAAAGAACCATTCAGCGCCTGACTCCAAATAGTTTTTACCACGCCGATGATAGGCTTGATATCTTCTTTCATTTTAATGGCGAATTGAATCGAGGTTTCCACCCCCATCGGAGAATCAGACTTGAAACAAAAGCCTCCCCCACCGACATCTAAAAGTCGACTCGTGTTCAGGGCCGGCTCAGTCCTATCATTTTTGAATATCTGATATTCTATTTCCCAATCTCTTTTTAAACGCGGGAATACTCTTTTGTTTCTCATGGTCCCTCTCTATTCCCCGATATATTTCAAACCGTTTTATCGCGTTTCCCATAATGTTTGTAATAGTGGCTGGCGAAATAGTGATCGCTTTCCTTCATCCGGACATTGTTGATGATGACGCCCAGGCACTTGATCCTGTGCATCTCGAGCTTCTCCCGGGACCTCCGCAGGGCTTCCCTGGGGGTCTTCCCTCCCTCGATGACCAGAATTGCCCGATCGACCATCGACCCTAAAACCATGGCGTCGCTGACCGCAAGCAGCGGGGGAGTATCGACCAAAATATAATCCACGTTCTTTTTCAATCGATCCAAGAATTCGGACATCGGATTCGAACCCAAAAGCTCCATCGGGTTCGGCGGCACGGGGCCGGCATTGGCCAGGATCAGATGAGGGATGTCCGTAGGCTTGAAAACGGCATCCAGCTTCGCCCCGCCGGTCAGATAATTCGTCAAACCTTGCTGATTCGGAATCTTGAATATCTTATGTTGGCTTGGATTTCTCAGATCCGCGTCGATGATGACCACCTGCTTCCCCGCCTGGGCCAAAGTGATGGCCAAATTCGAGAGGGTCGTGGATTTTCCTTCTCTGGCCAGCGGGCTTGTCACGATGATCGTTTTCAAATGCGCCTCGGGCGCCGACAACAACAACGCCGTCCTTATCGTCCTATAGTTTTCCGCATAAGATGAATGAGGCGATTTATAGGCGATGAGCTCGATGGATTTCAATTCACCCTTGGCCGGCCGCGCCGCGGCCGGGGATTCGGCATATTCGCCGTAGCCCGGCTTCAACCCGGCCCGGCCGAAGGCCGGCACAACGCCCAATGTCGGAAAGCCGCTGATTCGTTCCACGTCTTCAATTCCCTTGATCGAATCGTCGAGATATTCGAAAAAGAAAGCCAATCCCAGCCCGCCAAACAATCCTATAAGCAGCGCCAATGCAATGTTCAGCTTTTTCTTCGGGCTCGACGGGTGCGCGGGAACGCTGGCTTTATCCACGATCCGGACGTTCGACGTCCGCAATCCTTTAAGCCGGGCCGAGACACCCGTCTCGCTCTGGCGCTTCAAAAGGGATTCCAGCAGGCTCTTTTTATTGTCCGTCTCCATCTTGAGGCTGTTATACGTGATGGCGCTGCTGTTCAGCTGGATGGCCTCCTCCTTTTGCTTGTTGAAGGCCGCCCCCAAAGATTGGAATTTCCGCAGCGCCGACTGGTAATCGCTGTAGGCGCTCCTGATGATCGATTGGGTCTGATATTCCAGGTCGGTTTTGGCCGCTTCCAGCTCGGCCTTGAGCCGCTTCATCTCGGGATAATCCGGGAGCCGGATTTCCTTTTTCTTTTCATAATCACGGCTCAAGCGGGCATAGTCTTCCCGCAGACGCTGGATCAGGGCATTATTGATCGCTTCGGGGATGAAATCCGGCGAGGCGCTTTTAATTTCGTTGTAATACGTCTCTTTTTGGATCAGGTCGATATGGGCATCCGTCAGCGCCTTGTTGAATCCCCCCAATGTCTCGAGGACCGTCGTTTCCTTGTCGCTGAGGGCGATGATGTTCTTCTCCGCCCCATACGCCTGCAGCTTTTTTTCGTTCTCCTCGATCTCCCCACGGATCGTGTCGATTTGATTGATCAAAAAATCCGAAGCCTGTTTGGTGGCTTCATATTTCGTCTCGACGTTCATGTCGATGAAGGCGTTGAAAAGGGTATTTAACACCTCTGCGGCGAACTTCGGATCAGAATCCTTGAAGCTGACGGTCACCAATCGCGTCTGTCTTACGGGATTCACCCTGAGCCTCGCGCTGAACGCTTCAAAGAGATCTCCCCGGATAACGGAGTCGGACTTGAAGTCTTTCCCCTTTACATTTTTCATTCTCCCGACGAATTTCGGATTTTCGTACAGCTTCAGGCGGTCGATCGTTTCGTCGGCCAGCGCCCGGCTTTGGAGGAGCTTATATTGGGTTTGGAAATAATCGTCGTTGAAGCTCTCGATTTGAAACATCTCGTCGAAACTGAGGATGTTCGGTTCGCGTTCGATCAGGATCGTCCCCTCGGCCGTATAGACCGGCCTAACCATAAAAGAATAAGCGGTCACGACGGCCAGCACAGTCAGAGCGGAGGCGATGATCGTCCATTTCCGCTTCACGATCACCTGCCAGTAATTAGTCAAGTCGAAAACCTTCCGGTCGTCCATTTCGTCCATATTGTTTCCGTTCATCAAGTCCTCCGGGCGTTCATAAGAATGACTCCGGCACAAACACGACGTCGCCCTCCATCAATTCAATGTCGGGCTTCGAGCCCCGGATAAGATCGTTTAGGTTCACTTTGATGCGGATTTCCTTGCCTGTCTTGCGGTCCCGGCGCTTGATGGTCACCCTCGATTTGGCGGCGTTTTCCGTCGGCCCGCCCGCTTGAGCAATGGCCTGAAGCAGAGTGAGCTTCTTCGACATTTTCACCTGCAGGGCACCCGGATTACGAACCTCCCCGAATACAAAAATCGTGATGATCTGATCGATGGGAATATTGACCGCGTCGTTAGGCATTAGGATTAAATTGAACTTAGCGTCGCCCTTATTGATAAGGTCCTCCAGATCGATGACGATCCGTTCCTGGGTTCCGTCGGGCTGTTCCCGGATCACGAAAATCTCGTTCGCCGCCCGGTCCGTCAATCCCCCCGCCTGCGAAATCATCTGCAGAAGGGTTGTCCGACCGATCAGCTCATAGGTTCCCGGTTTGGTCAAGGCCCCGATCATATAGACCCGCTTGCTCTGATATTCCTTGATAAATACGGTGACCCGGGCATTTTTGACAAAATTCTTCTCGAGAAGAAGAGCCGCGATCTTGTTCTGGACTTCCTCCTTGGTCAAGCCCTCGATGCCGACGGAACCGAGAAGGGGTAGGGAGATCGTGCCGTCTTCCGAGACCCGCACCGTCTGGCTCAATTCCGGAAACTCGAAGACCGTGATTTCGAGAAGGTCCTTGGCCCCGATTTTATATTCTCGGACGAAATTCTCATCCCGAGTTTGGAGTTGGGCATATCCCGTTACTGCCGCTCCCAGAATAGCCGCCAATACGAAAAATAAGACGACGCGCTTTCTCATGTTCTCTTCCTAAATTAGAAATCGTATATAAGATTGGCGCCGATGAATGTGCGCTTGCTGCTGATCCCGACTAAGGTGGAAACCCTTTGCCACCAGTTCATGGTTAGTCCGAAACCGATTCTGTCCTTGATTCGAAAATAAATTCCGACGCGGTGCGTCTTGTTATCGTCCGTCCGCTCCGTGCTTACCCCTTCCCCTGTCAGGCTACCCAAGGGATAGAAATTCTTCCCTACAATATAATCGTAATCGAGCCTGATTTTTTGAAAAGGATAAAAAGATGCGCCCGCGCCCGCCCGGTTTTCGATGAAATATGCATATCCAAACCAGGCGGAGAACTGGACGTCCCGGACGTAAGATCCTCTCAGCTTTACTTGTTGGCCGAGCTTGATCGAAACATCCGTATCTCCGGCGACCCCCCGATAATCGGTTCCCGGTCCGCTCCGAAGTCGAAAATCTTCCATTCCGATCCGCACATGTCCGCTTATCCTGCCGCTGGGCTCCAAGTCCAATTTTCCGTAGACTGCCTGGCTTTCGGAATTGCGAGGGCTGGCCGGATCTTGAAAATCGAAGCGTCCCAATTCGTATTCAACTCCTCCCCGGACTTTCCCGGTCAATTGCAGGTTCAAAGAGCCGTTCAGATACCGCTCCATCCGGTTCAAAGTTTGCTTGAGATTGGCATCCCCAAAAGAAAGGTCCTCATAATCGAACTTCGATTCCTTGAAGCCCAGCTGAAAGGAGGTTTTCCGGGTCACCTGCCAAAGAGCGTCCCCTTTTAGCGATCGTTCCGTCCTTTGCGGCCGGATATCGATCTCCGTGTCCCAGATTTCGCGGGCGACGATGAGACCGGCGCCGGCGGATAGAAATACCCTCTGAAAAGCCAAGCTGGCTTCGCCAAACAAATAGTTGTTCCAAGTCCGTTCACTTTTTGTTTTTAGGAAAAAAACATATTGCGCGGATTCGTAGACGGAAAAAATGAGCTTTTTCTTTATGGGAACATAAATATTGAAAGCCGGACCGGCCGTTATTGAATAATCCCTGATCGGATTCACGGCGGTCCGAAAGACGTTCGAATCGTAACCGGCATCCGTTAAAGCCAGCGTCGTCCGTATCCGGAAAGGCCCGATTTTCAGTACCGCCTGGCGAACGGCATACTCCAGGTTCATTCCCATCCAGGTCCCGCCGTAGGCATATAACGATGTCCACACCGCGAGGACGGCGATGAGAGACAATATCAAGTTCCGACAACATTTCATGAAATAAACATATTATGGGCGTCTAATAAGCTCCGCGGCCAAGTAAAACCACGGGTATTGTTTTGAGCAAGATCTTGATGTCGAGCCAAAGCGACCATTTGTCCAGGTATTCGAGGTCCAATTTCATCCACGCATCAAAATCGATTTTGTTTCGTCCTTTAACCTGCCAAAGGCCCGACATTCCCGGTCGCATGGAAAAGCGCCGTCTCTGCCAAAGCTCGAGTTTTTCCGCTTCATAGGCCGCAAGCGCCCGTGGTCCAATCAAGCTCATTTGGCCGATAAGAACATTATACAACTGAGGAAGTTCGTCGATGCTGAACTTTCTTAGGATTCGTCCTATTGGCGTCACTCGCGGATCCTTTTTCATCTTGAAAACCGGACCATCCAATTCATTCTTCGCTTCCATTTCGGCCCTTAGAGCATCGGCCCCGGAATACATCGTCCGGAACTTGAACAGCACGAATTTTCGACTGTTCAATCCGACGCGCTGCTGCTTGAATACGATCGGCCCTTTTGAAGTGATCTTGACAGCCACGGCTGCGGCTAGATAAATCGGAAGGCCCAGAATGATCCCTACTAAGGATAAAACGATATCCATCAATCTCTTCACGAATAAATGCCGAATGTTCGCCACGGTCGTATGAAGCGACAGGAAGGGAATTCCGTCCAAGTCCGTGTAATGGGACCTGGCGATATTCAGATTGAAAAGGTCCAAAGCCACCACAACCTCGACGCCGACCATTTCGCAGGAAAGGACGGCCTTTTCGATATAATTCAGTCTCGATCGCGGCACAACGACGATGGCTTCATCCACTGCATTTTCTCTAAGGATATCACTGACGGCATCGAGATTCCCGATCACCTGAACACCCTCGACGCAAGAGATGCCTCTCCCCGGTTCGTCGTCGATGACCCCTAATACGTTGAAACCCCATTCAGGGTGGTCTCTAATCTTTTGAATTATTCCGGTGACTCTCTTTCCGGTTCCTATTATGATGATCCGCCGCTGATTGAAGCCTTTCTTACGGAAATATTGCAATCCGGAGAAAATGATGATCTTTTCCACAACGATAGCGATAAAAGCAAATATCATAAACAGGATAATTATCAGCCGGCCCACGAATCTTATATCGAAGAGAAAGATTATCGCCGTAAAACCAACGAGGAAAAATAAAGACGCCCGCAGTACGATTGCGCTGATCTTCGACAGCGTTTTAGTACGGATTTCTCCATACATCCCATTGAAGTACAGACCCGGAATCCAAAGCAAAACCGAAATTACCAAAATAGGAAAATACCTATTCAGCGGAACCGGGCCTTCTTTTAAAAATTTTAAAATTGGAAATAGGTCCCAGCTGTAATTGCGTCCGATCCATTCTCTAAGAAAGTAGGCACCGAGAAAGCAAAGCGCGATGATAATCGCGTCGAAAAATACGGTTATCTTCTTTAAGACTTCGCGATATTCACGGAACATTTCATTTAGCCTTTCGGCCTGAAATCATCACAGGAATCGCCCTTTTTAGCGCTCTCTATTTTTAGAATATTGAGTTTTAGAAATTGGGAACTCGCGCAGCTTCATATATTGGCATAATAATAAATAGATAAACTTCGGGTTGTTGAACAAATATCTGCGCCAAAGGCGACGAGGCTCGATGCTGAAGCGATAAAGCCATTCAAGACCGGTTTTCTGCATCCACAGAGGAGATTCGCTTATATTCCCGGATATGAAATCAAAGGCTGCCCCCACTGCAGCCATGACGGGCGATTTAATTTTGCCGAGGTGTTCAGCTATCCATAGCTCCTGTTTAGGGGCTCCCAATCCTACCCAGACAATATCAGCCCCGCTATCGTTTATCGTCTGGATTATCCGGGCATCTTCATCCGCTGTTGGAAGTCTGAACGGCGGCGAACAGTATCCTGCGATATTGAGGTCCGGGTAATCAGTTCTTAACTTCATGATCAGCGTATTAAGCACAGTTTCCCGGCCTCCAAAGAAAAAGTGCGAATACCCCCTCCCCAGTCTTTCTTGACATAGCGATCTTATCAGATCTCTTCCGCAGATTCTCCCTATTTTCCTTTTCTTTAACAGCTTCGCCGCCCATACGAGCGGCATACCGTCCGGTAAACAGATATCGGCCTCATTGCTGATTCTCCGGTAGTAATCGTTACGCTGGCTCATCATGACCGTATGAACATTGCTGGCCAGAATATAATGATATCCGCCGCCCTTCTTAAACTGCCGTATTCGTTCCAAGATTTCGTCGATATTGATTTTATTGATTCCAAACCCGAGGATATTGATTTTATCCGTCAGATTTTTCGCTCTATACGTCACGGCCATCACGATCTTCCCCGCGAGACGCGTTAATATTCTTTCTTAGAAGGCCTCTTTAGCCAAAGTTCCGAAGTCATCATTCTAAAAATATCCTTTTAGATTCTTTTATAAAAGATTCATAATTTTCTTTATGCTTTTTTAACATTGTTTCAATAGATTCATAATGGCTTTGAATATTATTGACAGCTTCCCGATAGATGTCGATGAGGTATCGTCCCGAAATAGCATTCTTGTTTTCGATATAGTTGATCTTTTCCACATTAAATGATTTAAAAAGGGTCAGATTTTTGTTTTCGCCGTATCGGCTGACATCCGAAATATTTTCCGGGAAGACAATGACAGGCGTATGGTTTTTGAAACAAAATATTGAATCATGATATCGATGCGTAATGACAAGATGAAAATATGTATAGATTCCCATTTGTTCAAAAGGCGATAAATCCGTAAATAGAACGTCCGCATAATAAGCCGGACGAAGCGAAGCGATGACAAAACCTTCCTTCCTAAAATGATCGGATACCTCTCGCGCCCATTTTGTATCCCGGGTCAAATGCAAACAGATGACAGGTTTATCAAAAACGAGTTTTCTTTTTCCAAGATAGCGTTCAATATGGCTATAATCTATTTCATAAGTGAAGGTCGGATCGGGGACGAACCGTAATCGGCCATCTCCTTTCGAAATAAAATTCGAGAGCAATCGAAAAGTGGCATCATCCCGTACTCCCAATAACGAAAAGCCAGCTATAGCTTTCTGAATTTCATCTTTTTGTTTCTCAGATAAGGACTCGTAAACGACATTAAGGGAGGACGCTGCGATAAGGAATTTTTTACATTCAATGGCGGGATCCAGCCAATAGGCGTTTATGTTATCCCGGCTTGTCTCCCTCAGCTCCAACACCGTATCCGAGCCGACGTAGAGTGCTTCGTAATTCTGTTTCTTTATATATTCGAGGGCTTTTCCGACGTCCGGGGAAATCAATCCGGCAGGACTGAGAGCAAGCTCCTCTTTGAAAAAAGCCCTGTATTTTTTCATCCGGACATAATCATCTCTTAGCGATCGCCACGACACATTCGACAAATAGGGTCTCCGGCTGGGCCGGCTTAAGGAATAATCTATGAGCTCCACCCGGTCGCCGGGAAATGCTTTTTGTACCGCCTTCAATGTGCAATAGGACTGCATATTTGTGCCGAGATTCGCAAATTCTTTTATATAAGTCAGTATTCCTATTTTTTTCATGATGCGCATGCCTGTTTATAAATATTTTCGATTCTTTTAACCCCCGCGGAGGCCAAGTATCTTTCCTTGCCGAGTCGATAGTTATTTAAAGAAATATTTCGATATAAATCTTCCGCCACCAAGAGCGTCTCTATATCTTGAGCGATCAAAGCGGGTTCCCTGCGTTCAGAAATGAAACCGTTTTTGCCATTCTCAAAGAAATCGACGATGCCGCCCACGGGCTGCGTGATGATGGGCAATCCGAAAGATAGGGCTTCCAGAAGAGACCCCGGCATGCCCTCCTGATAGGAAGGAAGGCAGTAGAGATAGGAGTCCTGGAATACATCGTGTTTGTTCTTTCCGGTGACATATCCGGCGAAAACGATATTTTGGATATTATGGCTTCGCACATATCGGTCAACCGAAACGCGCTCCTCACCATCACCGGCAATGATGAGGCTTAACCCCGGATATTTCTTTTGCAGGAGAACGATCGCATCAATCGTTTCATAGATCCCCTTCTCTTTAATAATCCTGGCCAAAAAAAGGATCTTCTTATCCTTTTCGTTTATCCTCTTATCCATGCTTGCGTCTATATCGAATCCTTTCATAAGGTCATCATCGACCAGAGTGCTTTCGACATAGATCGGCTGACGAAAATCCCATTCCCGAAGCCGATTTTTGAAATACTCGGCCAACACGATAAAGGCCCTGGATGAAAGATAGATGCGCTTGAACAGCCAAAGTGAGATGCCATCTAGCTTCTTATCGAAGTTCTTGTCCCAGCCGTGGAAAAAGACGAGATATCTTTTTCTCAACATCCTGGTTAAAATTATAAAAACACTGTCACGGAGAACTCCCCGGGTATTCAGAGACATGTTGATGTGCACTAGATCGAGCGGCTCGCCTCTCAGGACCTTTATAAACCTCACGTAGTCGATGAAAAGACGGCGAAACATCCTTATGAATCCTTTTTCATCGACCCGTCTTCCGCCTTCGATATACACAGCATTGATGAGGAATCGGTTTTTTAGAACAGCGAAGTAATTTGATATCCCTCCTGGATCGTTTTCCGCCGTTCGCGTAATGAGTACGTTCATAGGATTGATATAGCTCCTATGTGTCTTTCTTAGGTGATGAGCGGGGGGCGCCTTCCTTTGAAGCTGCCATGCGAGGCATATTTGAGATAGCCGAATAATCCGTGGACCTGTGCGCATAAAACAAAGAGGGACGCATCATCATCGACGGCCATGGCTTTGAGTCTGAAGGGGTCGGCCTTTCGATCATTCCATCCTACATCCAGGGTCCGCGCGGATTCGTATCCGCATTGAATCACTTCCCCCACTTCCCTTTCCGAATAATCCCCGTTGGGATAGCTGAAATGCGAAATCTTTTTCGATAATAATTTCTCCAACTCTATTTTTGAATCCGCAATTTCGCTTTTTACCTCTGCGCGATCGCATCGAGTCAATATCGGATGGTATTTCGTATGAGATTGAAAATCGACGTTATTCATTAAGGCTTTCATTTCTTCATAATTCATAGCTTGTCTTTCGCTATATTCTTTCTCGCGCTCATACCCGCGGGACCCTTTCAATGCCTGTAAAAGCGCGGCATAGCTCGCCTTCTTTAGAAGAGAGATATCGGTCGAATCCGATTCAAACCAGAAATGTCGATTCGTATTGACGATCTCGCTGCATAAATAAATGGTTGGAATTACGGAGTATTTCTCGAATATCGATGCGAGCTCATAGTTTTCTTTATAGCCGTCGTCAAATGTCACGACCATGGCTCTTGATGGAATCATATCCCAGTCATTATTCTCAATACCATGAACGAGCGTATCAATGGTTATGAAATGGAAATGTTTCTTCAAATATTTCGAATGTTTTTCGAAATGATCTGGATCGGGGTTATGATAAGCCAAGATTGTAACTTTTTTCCCGCATATGAATTTTCTCATCAATATAGGGATTCCGAAAAGACAAAACAGCATTCCGACAAATATTCTAAATACGGTTTTGATTTTTTTCATTTTGCCTAAAACTCTGATTCAATCAAGCGCCAAAATAATCAGCTTTAAACTTGCGGATGTTTCCGGCTGACCAGATCGAAAGAGCCAACCACAACATGGCGTATATAAGGCCCCCAACCAGAACGTTAATGACGGCGCCCCATTCCGGTGTTGCCAGCAAAAAAACGGTCATCCCGATGGCCGCCAAGGTGGTTTTCCATAACCTTTGCCAAGGAATTGCTCTTAGAAAAAGGCGAGAGACCTGGTAATAGTGCAGGCTCGTGTCGAAAACCGAAATCAGCAGAAAGTTTATGGCCGCGCCGAGCAAACCGAATGCCTTAATTAAAATCAGGCTGCTGATAATGCTAACGAGGAATTTGATTGAAACAATGCGCAGGAGGATTTTTTCGCGCAGGCTGGCCATAAGAACTCTCGCTAACACCAAAGATAAAGCGGACATGATCAGGCTGGCCGCCATGATGCGCAATATTTCGGCGGAGCGTGCAAATTCCTTGTTTGCATAAATCAAGAGCAACACTCTCTTTCCAAGAAGCACCATTCCAACCGAGGCCGGCAGGGCGATGCTCAATACGAGTTCAATAAGCCGGTCTGACATGCGTTTCAAAGCCGACAGACTCATTCGGAACCGTTGACAGAGCATTGGAAATCCTGCGAGAACTAAACTTTCATAAATAAGAGCAACCGGCGTTATTACCTGAGTAGCGGCATTATATAATCCGACTTCCGTCTCGCTAACGATTATTGAGAGGATGACATAGATAATACTCACGTTAATTGCAACGATGCCCTGGAAACTCATAAAGACGATCGATAATCGGGTCATGGCCACCGCGGCCGCCAGATTGGGTTTGTGATTCGGACGTGAGATACGCCGCAAAATGATCCACCACTCTGCGCCCAACATCATGAAGTTCGATATCAATAAAAGTATCCCGATCGCTTTAAGTCCATAGCCGGCGGTGAGAAGCCAGAATGTCAACCCGAGCACCAATAGATTTCGGGGCAAATTGACCAGCACGATGTACCCCATCCGCTCCCACGCCTGGAAAACAGACTCGCAGACGGTGGAAAGAGAAAACGGAAGCAGCCCTAACCCGAACAATAGAATGATCTCGGACGTCGCGGCAGAATAAGCCAAGATAATATTAAGAATAAGCAATATCGCCATCGATAGAAGAGAAAAGACGGCCGCGACTAGACTGCCGTTGATCAGGTAGCTTTCTGTTTTTGAACGATCCGCGGCGACTTCTCGGACTATCAGGAAACGCAAGCCCGCGGACGCGAGAACCTGAAAAGTACCCAAGAGCGTGAGAGCCAAAGACATCCGGCCAAAACTTTGCATCCCGAGGTATCGGCCGACAAGCGCATAGATCAAAAAAGTCGCTACCCGGGTAATCGTATCGCTGGAGAGCAAAGAAGCCATGTTGCCAACCAGCCGGCCGATTTGCCCCCGGGCTGGAGGAAAAGTTTTTGACGCGTTTTCGAAATTATTCATGCCCAAGCGAATCCATACCGTACTTATAAAGCCCGGCGTCGTTTTAACACAGCCCGTTCGCGTTTAATATGCAGTTCGTCCTTTCTCGGTCCGCAGATGAGCCTCCGTACCGCCGTTCCAATGCCGCGATACCGCCACCGCCTGTTCAGCCTCCGATAGCCACGGCTTATTTAATAGGGAGGCCTTGGAGTAGCCGGACTCGATCAAGCCCATTGGAATCAATGCTTCTGCGCCGCTAAACGCGGGAGGTTCGGAAAAGCGTATGGCGCGTAACATCTGCACAAGTTGGAACGTGAAGCATTCGTGATACCCAGCCGGCACCCCGCGCCGTCCGCCGTTTCTCTGCATATCAATGGGCCAGTCCCAGCGCATTGGAGCCAACTCCCAAGCGCTTGACGAATCATAGCGTGTGTAGAGGCAGTCCAGCGAATCGATAGGCATCCAGAGTTCGCCGCGGCTCCCGGCCACGTGGAGTCCGGCGTTAAGCGGCATGTCCCGACTCATTTGCAGCCTTCCGGTGCCCCTCTCCAGGGCTAACTCGACAACGACATTCGACTCGACCCAGTGGGCGGTTCCGTCGTCGGCGCAAGCGAGTACCTTCCCTGTGCCGAAAAGAAAAACCAACGCATCCATAGCATGCGCCCCAGTGTCTAGTAGCACGCCCCCTCCGCTTGTTTCCCGGCGGAAGGGGGCCGTTGTGGCCACGGGCCAAGAATAGACGCCGCCCTCGCGGTAGTCGAAACGCACCGAATCGCCTAGTTCACCGGCGATCAAGCGTCGACGCGCCTCATGTAATGCCGGATAGAATCGCCGCGGCATGCCGACCGCCAGCACCTTTCGGCGCCTCGTTGCTTCTTCTACCATTTCACTTGCGATCTTCATTGTCGAAGCCATCGGCTTTTCGGTAAGGACATGGCTCCCGTTCTCAAATGCCGCCACGGCATGCTCCCCATGCAAGGGTGGCGGCGTTGTTATCACGGTTAGGTCTACGTCCGTTAGTCGTGTGAAGCAAGATGAGATGTTCTCGAACAGTTGAGCTTTGGGAAACCAAAGCCCCCCTTGATTAAGGCGCCCCGCATGGGATTCGACAACACCGACGACTTCGATATAACCGCGCCGCTCCAGCCCCCCAAGGCAAGCACGATACACACCTTCTACAATCGCGCCGCAGCCGACGACCACAGTTCTGGCAACCTTGTCGAATACTCCAACGGCCGGTCTCCTCGATTGAGTATCTTGAACAACTCCAGGCGTCGGACCGGTACGTACTGCACTGTTCTCTTTAATGAGGCCAGAACCGGCGTTTCGCGCGCCGGAGGTGGGCTCGTCGTCACCTCCTCTAGGCTCTTGCAGATGCCGCGGCAGGGGTTCCATAGGCAATCCATTCGCGCGCTGTTCTATTCCAGCCATGGCGAAGCCGGCAATCCGCAGCCAAATGGCCGTCGTTTCCGCCGCCAATTCAAAAGGGATTAATTCAAGAGGGCCGAAGTCGCGCTGGAACTTTTTCATAGGCAGGTGATGGGCCGTATTCTGGATGTCTAATATCATTCGCGAGAGCCGAAGCGGAGTTAATGGATTACTGATCAGTTGCCTAAAAGGTATTGGTTGGCTTTGCGCCATTCTGCGGACGATTCGTTTAACGACTTCCATCATGCCTTTCGGCATCCGCGCAGCCCACCCTATAACCGGGCCGCGATTGCGGCACCATTCGATTAAAAGTGCCGGCGATAAACGCAGCTTGCGGCGGGGGGACAATCGAACGTCCGAGGCTGGATACCCAAGACGTTCTGCCAGCAACCGGAACCAATCGCTCCATGTCACAGTTTCGAGATCGGCAACATTATAAAAGCCGCCCCCCCCCTGAACTTTTCCTACAACAGTCAGTATCATCCGAACGAGATTGTCAACATAGACAAGATTGGCGATGCCCCGTCCATTGTTGGAAAGGACCGCATTGCCGTGCCACAACTGTTCGCCCACCATGCTCGCCCACCCCGAGCCGGGGCCCCAGATCAAACCTGGTCGCAATACGACAATTTGTAAAGATCCGCCTCCCATCTGTGTGCGCAACCAGACATCCGTCCGGGCTTTGTTCCGGGCATAGAGATTCCAAGCGTGCGTGTTCGGGGGAGAATCGTCGTCGGTCCTAGAATCCTCCACGCGGCCAAACACGATCGTTGAGCTTAAATGAATCAACTGTTTAACGCCGGCTGCAAGGCACGCTTCGACGATTGTTTTGGTATCATCTTCGATGCGAAACACATCGCTGCTTGTGGCATTAACAACGGCATCGCATCCCTTGATGGCCGCTGCAAGCGTAGCACTATTTCCCGTGTCAACGACGACGGCCTTTTCGGCGTCTGCGCCCAGCCGGGCCAATCCCCGAAAGCTCCGTAGCACCGGAAGCATCGAATACGCCGTATCGAGTTGCTCCATGGCAATTAAACGCGAACCCACAAAACCGCCGGCGCCAATCACCGCTACTCGAAGCGGCCGCGGTGAGTTCCCCGGCCTTAAGCTTATTATTGGTTTAGGGTCGTCCGTCTCTGCTATTTTTTCTTTAATGTCCAAGCCTATTCTCCAATGTAATAAATTCTTTATGAGTGATTATTTATGTTTAAGCTTTACAAAATTATAGACTTTATAATAAAGACCGATTTTTTCGAGGAACACCGTTAATTTATGTTTGACATGGACAATCAGCTCTGTTTTTAGGCCGGTTGATTCTTTTCGGTAACCGCCGTCGAACTTGGGCAATTTGTGTCCCAACATTTTATAGAAACGCATTCTTGCCGTCTGCCGATATTTCGTGCTTCGTATATTCAGCTTTTGAGATTCTATAACTTCCTGCAAAGTAATCGGTGCGGCGGTAATCCTTTTGGTTTCGATCATTCGCTCGACAAGGCTTGAGGCCAATGAATTTCTGGTTATCACGATGGACCAGGGGCTGGGTGTATTTTCAAAACGGGGAAGCCAGGCATCGCCGCACGCAATGTCGGCAAGCTCCGCGGTTGCGTCGACGCATAGGCGGCATCTTAAATGCCGGCTATATCCCGTATAGCCGACATACTTCGGGTAAGGAATCTGTATCGTCTTCCCCGAAACGTCCGACATGAGAAGGCTGCCCGGCTGACCTCCACCCCGAAATCGGAAATATTCGATTTTGTCGAAATCGATATCGTGGATTTTCGCAAGTCGCATAATATTTTTATAGCTCTTATATCCCCCGCAGAAATTAGCGATCGTGATGATCTCTTTTCCTTTTAATTTATCGGCCTCTTTTTGCAGGGCCCTGATCCCCGCGACATGGCATGGCGTGCCGACGAAAGCGACCTTGCCATCAAATCTCTCAAGCTCTTTGAGGACGTCCGAAATGTTAACCGGACAATATTTTGATCCCTGAGATTCGAGTATTTCAGCCGTTGAATCCGTCATTATTGTTTTTGTTCTAATCCCTTCATGGGTATAAATAAATTTCGTGACGACCACCCTATCGACAATCTTCTCGGCCAATAAATACAGGCATAATTCGGTGATGAGTCCTCCAGAAGAGGCCTTCTCTAGAACGGCTTCATCATTGGAGTGGACGGCATATACTTTATGGACGTAGCCCAAATCGATGTTGTAAATCGCGCCGTTTTCATAAAGCGCTCTTGCATCGCCTACGATCGAATACCCTTTGCCCGGACAGACGGCCAACGCTTCGGCGCCTTTGTCGCTCGCAAATCTAAATAATTTGGGTATATATTGCCCCCTTTTTTTGGAATACCCCATCTCTCCCAAACGATCCCCATAACAACACACACCACAGCCTAAACAAAGATCGTTCTTTACGACGTCAGATAAGTTATTCATAACTGATCATGCATTTATCGATTCGAAGAAATCCACATAAAGACCAGTAATCAAGTCCAGGGAATAGTTTTTGGCGACATACTCGGCCAAGTTTTCTTTTATCTTTCTAAAACGTTGTTGGTCTATATCCAATAGACTCATCATGACGGCGGCTAAAGATTCAACAGAACCCTGTTCAAACAGAAAGCCGTTTTGTCCGTCAACGATGACTTCTTTCAACGGATCAATATCCGATGCGATGACAGGCAAATTGTAATGGAACGCAACCGCCAAGGCCGCGCTTTGAGCCAGATCTTGATAGGGCATGACAAAATAATGAGATCCCTTAAACAAATTGGGAATGTCCTTATTTGGGATCGGCTCAATTTTCAATTCGAAGATTTCCGGATACTTAATCAGTCTTTCATATTTTTTCCAGTCGGAACAAAAGCCGTATATTTTGACCTTGAATTTTCTGCGAGTCTTTTCGTAGGTTTCATTCGCAGCTTGGATGAGAATATCCACTCTTTTGTAATCTCTGATATAGCCAAAATATAAGAATACGACTTGATCCTCGGGTGATACGGAATCGCTTTTGCCGAAGTCGATGAGCGCCAACGGGGCGAAAAACACCTTTTTATTCGGATATCTCTTCTGCATCATGGCGTACTGGTTATTCGAATAGACATGAAAATATTTGAAAATATTTATCACAAACTTCATATATTGCTTGCCGGAAATATAATTGATGGCTCCCAAAGGAGGGGTCACATGGTGAATCGCGCATATGACTTTATTTCTGTTGAACAATAAAAATACGACCGGGAAGAAGAACGGCAGTCCCTCGATATCAAAATAATACAGGCCGCATTTCTTCTTTTTGATTTTTTTTAAAATCCTCCAATATTCGATTATTATCTTTAGATTTCTTCGTCGATTCCGTAAATCGTGGAGGTAGCACTTCAGCCCGTTTCCGCATTTTTGTTCGGCAATGATTGTCTTGTATTCATTATTGGCTTCTTTATTGAAAACAATGTGCCATTCGACGATGTAATGCTCACTTATGGCTGGCATGAGCGGTCTATCGACTTCTATATAATCGTCCGACGTAATCCAGCATATATGTCTCTTCTCCATGTGTTTTGCGGTTGGGGATAACGTCGATGCCTTCACGGCATTCGGGGATTCCTGCATATCTTTTACGGATCCGATTTCATGGCCTTAACGATGCATATACTGCCGAGCCAACCGAATATCGAGGAATCATGAAGCGAAGATTCCAGCTTGAGGGCAAGGCGGCTTGATATTAATGGAAAGAGTCGATCGAACGGAAAAAATGTGAATCCCGAGTGCCTGATCTGTAAATCACGAAAGCCCAGAATGGAGAGAATTTGGACAAATCTTCGATATGAAAAGGGCAGCGGTTCCGCCTTTAAGCGAGTGGGAAGCGATTTAATCGATCGGCCTTTGATAAAGCTGATGATGGGAAGAAGCGGCTTTTCGAGTAGGACCATGGAGAACCATTGGGGAGAGAAGCGATAGAAAAAAGTGCAGACGAAAACGCCCCCCCGCTTCAGACTTCGATAGATCTCAGCGAGCGCGGTCTCCCACCTAGTCATGTAGCGAAGAACACCGACGGCCAGAATCGCATCGAAAAAGGCGTCCGGATTGCCCAGATTCGTTGCGTCTCCTACCGCGATATGAAGCCGGTTTTTAGCCGGATGATTCTGGAATCGCTCGCCGGCAACTTCGATCATTTTTTCGGAAATATCCAGTCCGTGAATCTCCTGCCCGATGCCGAGAAGCGCATCAAAAAGCGTGCCGGGTCCACAGCCAATGTCCAGAATTTTTTCATATTGAGAGGCGGTGCCGAGCATATCCAAAATCACTTCCCTCTCATGGGAGATCTCAGGCCGCTGCATGCTCAAAAAATAATCTTGAGAGAGAAGGTTGAACACTTTCTCCACGGCCGCTTCCCGCTTTTCCCACACTCCTTCCCTCACAAAGCTCAGCCTTATCGGAAATTCGAACCCGGATGGTCTGCTGCCACGGGCCTATGCGGATGCCGGGACCTGCCCGGTATCCATGACGGCTTGCTGGCAAATTCCAGGGGTTTCGTCGAATATTTAGTAAAACTTCTATAAGCCGAAAGAAATAGCAAAAGATAAAATTGAAATGTCGGGTTAAGTATATCCACGGAAAAGAAATTTATAAATATAAGCAGAATAACCAAACTCAAAAGGGAGGCCGGGTGCGCCCTGTATTTGCTGACGGCTTTATAAATATTGACAATGATATCGACCAATACCAAAAACAATATCGCTAATCCCACAAGCCCCGTTTCGAGAAAAGTCTCAATGTAGGCACTATGGGATCCCCACACGGCCCAACCGTATATGGATTGAAGCCAGGAAGATCTTTCCCCTAGGAATAATGTCCCAAATCCAGATCCAAAGACCGGATTGTTTTTCAATCCAAAATTAATCGAAGTGCTCCAAATGTCGGTTCGTCCTGTAAAAGTCGGATCCTTACCCGTTGGTTTCAATATTAATTCCAAAAGATTTGCTTGAACAATATTCTCGTTCACTATAAAGACAAGCAAAATAGTGCAGATAATTAACAATATAAGGAAGGCCACAATATACGGATCTCTTAACCGCATATTGACATACACCAATAACGCCAGCGCCGACGCCAGGAGCAATCCCCCTAATGCTGTCATCGTGCGGGAAGCTATAAGGCTTGCCAGCAAAACGACAAAAAGAACTGCATGTTTTTTTATAGACGCTTTTAACGGAATCTCGCCGGAAGATGAATACCATAACATGGTAAAAAAGGATGCTGCGCAAAAGAGCCCAAGTCCGATTTTATGACCCATGATCCCGCAGGGGAGCACGCCGCCATCATAGGGCTGCCAGCCATATTCTCGCGAAACAAAAATCATCACCAGATTTAAAGTGGACACGATATAGATATAGAAAAGAAACGTCTTCCTCAGCAATTGGATGGGGTTGGGCAACGAAATCAAATTGAGAATTAATAGGAAATATATGAATATTTTCACCCACCTTCGGAACGCAATATCGGGGAATTCAGACCATAAACAGCTTATAAGCGTATACCCGAAGAGCAAAGCCAGTGGCCAGTTTTGGGCCAGCCTTTCCTTGACCCGCTCGAATTTTATCATCAGAAAGGGAATGATGATTAGAAGAACGAGATTCCCAAGCAGGCTAATAAGTATATTTCCTTTCCAAGAATTAGCATAGCTCTCGGCCACAGTATTTCCTTTCCAGAAATCAAAAGCGCGTGTAGTGGTTAAAATCAAATAAAATATCGTTAATCCGATGGCCCATTTCTGGTCATATCTCATATCCCGGGCCGTTGAAGGATAAGAACCGCGCCTCGTATCCAACGCCTTTAACCCGGTTACAGCCCTTGACACACTGTGCCTTCTACTTTTTTTTCAAATCTGTAAACGTTCTCGAGGACATATTCTCTCTTATTACTTTTATCATGGCTTTGGCCAATTCCAAGTTAATGGAGCGGACAAAATGCGAATCAGGAAGATAATTGCGCGGGTCATTTGGATCGCATATTTCGTGCGAACTCAGAAAAGGTATTTTTTGAGCGGCAAGAGTCGGCTCAAGTATCCTATAGAGATGATCGCCCATGGAGACATTATTCACGATGTAAATGATGGGAAGCGAATGGTTCCGCCGGGCCTCCGCCGAGAAATTCTCTATAATGAGCCGCAGGATTTGAACTTCTTCAGATAAAGCGTTAAATCCCTTGCGATCGTCGTAGACACGCGCCTCCTTTTTTCTTTCCGCTGAATAAGCATAGGCCCGGTGCAATATGCGGTATATGCTGGAATTGTCAAGAAACGTCTTTTTGAAGAGGACGGGATCGAAATATTTGTCGTATTTCCGCAGCCACTCTACATAAGCTCTCCATTTTGTCGAATCGTAGAAGTACTCCCGATACCCATCGAGCGAAATGAAAGGAGGTGATACGGAAGCCAGGGTCCCGTTCTCGATGATGAATCGGGGATATGTGTAGGGCCACACGGATTCAACCTCTTTGGTGGCTCCGGAAGTAGTGCAAATCAACGGCACGCCTCGCGTCATGACCGCGAGCACGACAACATCCGAATATTGTCGTTCTTTATCGGACATATAGGCCGCATATGACCAAGTGGGGACCGCGCCGGGCGCACCGAAGGATCTGACTGAAAGCGAATTGTCGATTCCGGCCATGTCTTCCGCTAAGAGAACCGAATGAGACATCCCATAGACGGTGACAACGGGCTTGCTCGCCGCGGTTTGAGCGTTGGAGAACGTCTTAATACGAGGGTTGGCGATCCATCCCGTTGCCAAAATGGGCGCGGATTCCTCGTCGGTTTTCCTGGTCATCCGGGCGAGCTTGCCCTCGACGGACCTCCCGAATTCAAAAAACTGTTGGAGACCCGAAGGAGAAATATTGCGGGGATCCTTGGGATAGGGGAAGGAAATGTTGATCCCGAAGTCGATCACGGCCAAATAGGCGCATATCCATATGAGGGCGAGGATCGGTTTGCTGTTTTTCTTCATCTTGGATCAGAAAACGAAATAAATGAATCCCGCGGGGACGTTGGCTAATCCAACGATAATCATGAAGATCATGACCGCATAAGCGGCCGTCCACGCGGGCATGGGCATGATTTCATCCAGGCGTTTTCCACGGGATCGATTTCCCAGAAACTCCATCGCCAAGAATACGGGGAGTCCGAGGAGCGCCGGTGTGGTCGGTAGTGCGGCTTTCAGATGAAGATTCCCGAAATCCCGAACCAATACTCTTAGGATGTCCATGACCTATTTGAGCGAACGGGCTCGGAACAATATCCAGCCCAGGCTGGTCAAAATAAAAAAGCCCAGGACGGTCGCGGACTTGATCAATGGATTCTTCGAACGCTTTCTCGTCCCTCGCAACGATTCTTTGATTCGATGCAGACAGAGCAGGAAGCCATGATACAAACCCCATACAACATAATTCCAGGCGGCCCCGTGCCAAAGCCCCGTCACGAAAAAGGTCAGCAGAATGTTGCGGATCCAACGAAATGCGCTCCCATACGGCCCACCCAGAGGAAAAAAGACATAATCGCGAAACCACGTTGATAGAGAAATATGCCACCGTCCCCAGAATTCTGAAGGATTACGGGCAAAGTAGGGGAAATTAAAATTCCTCATCAAGTCGAAGCCCATGAGGCTTGCCGTCCCCGTCGCGATGTCGGAATAGCCGGAAAAGTCGCAATAGATCTGAAGGGTAAACAAGAAAGTCCCGACCACCGCGTCGGCCCAGCTGATCGGATAGGTCGCCCCAAACACGCTGCTGACGCTTCTCGCGACGCCATCGGCAATGACGATTTTTTTAAAAAGCCCGTAAGAAATCTGCTGAAGACCACGCACGAGATGATCGGCCGTAATGGTTCTTTTCGCGATATTTGGGGAAGAAAATTCGCGGCTCTCTCAATGGGGCCGGCCAAGAGCTTCGGGAAGAAGGCCACGAAGAGCGCATACTCATGGAGATTTTTCGTGGGTGTGAGCTTTCCTCGATAAACGTCGATGGTATAGCTCATGGTCATGAAGGTATAAAAGGAGATGCCGACCGGCAATAGAATACTCAAATGAAAGCTCGATGGATTCAGACCAAACCGGCGGATTATCGCTTCAAGGTTCTCCAGGAAGAAGTTGAAATACTTGAAAAAAGCCAGAACGGCCAGGTTTCCAGTAAGGCTGAGAATCAGGAAAAACTTCCTTCTGCGCGGGACTTCAAAATGGGCGAATCTGCCGTAAAGCAAATTGAATATCAGGGTTGCCGCCACAATGACGAAAAATATCAGCCACCCGGTTTTCCATGAAAATAAGCGGGCCCACAAAGGCTTTTGGCTGATGGCCTTAGGATACAAATTGGTCCACTGCACGACAAGCAGGCAAAATGCGCTGAAAACGACCCAGGAAGATGTCGCCCAACGCTGTTTTTTCTGAATTGATCCATCATAGATCATGAGGCCGCACATGAAGTCCATAGAAGTGGACGCGATGATAAGAAAAAGAAACCTGATGTCCCACCAGCCATAAAACACATAGCTGGCAATCAAAAGAAAAATGTTCTGCGCTTTGTGGGGGAGTATCCGATAAAGCGCATATATAGCTATGAAAAAGACGAGAAATGAAGTTGAGTTAAATGGCATGTCTAATGGGCTCTCGAACGACTTCCAATTTTTGGTCCATTTTATTTTGGAGATTATGAAAGATTTGGCAACAGATCATATCGGAAGGAGATTTTTTTCAAATTGCTGGCCCAAAACCTCTATCAGCTGGTGCAAAATCGTTTATAATCGCCAAATATTTATATATGATTTGGTGACTATAAGAAATTGGATACGCTACCGCCATTGGGCTTTGAAAGCCCGCTTTGGGCGGCGCTTTTCAAAATCAAAATACTCGTCTAATATCGAGGTATCAGCCTTGGACTTTCGGCGCAGCTTTGTAGCGTTTTAAATCCCTAACGAGCCCGAGTAGTTTATCGAAATCAGTATATTTATCCAAGAAGTGAATCGAGTCCCGATGACGCATATCCTGTTGAATGGTTTCCCCTTGTTCGAGCCTGATTAGCCCCCTTTTAGGCGAGGACTAGCTTATGTTAGGGATCGTATGGAGTAAATCGGAGATCGTCTGATTCGACGATCAGATTTTGTCCTATGAGACTAGAAGACGAGCCCGTTCTTCAAGGCATAGCGGATCAGCTCGGAATTGTTGCGCATCTTCATCTTCTCGAGGATATGGGCCCGGTGGGTGCTGACCGTTTTGACGCTTAGCTTGAGTGCGGCGGCGATCTCTGAGACCGTTTTTCCCGAGGCGATCATGGTCAGAACCTGATGCTCGCGGTCGGAAAGACGCTCGTGGAGCGATCCTGTGCGGCCGGACAGGGCCTCCTCTCCGAGTTTTTCGGCCAGGGAGGGAATGATGTAGCGCTCCCCGCGGGAGACCTTAAGGACGGCTTCCTTGAGAAGCTCGGGGGCGGAATTTTTAGTCAGGAAGCAGGCGGCCCCCGCCCTGAGAGAACGGATGCCGTATTGGTCCTCGGGGTACATGCTGAAGACGATGACCTTGGCCTTGGGCCTAATTTTCATGATCCGACCCAGGACGGCCAGGCCGTTTTCGCCGGGCATATGGATATCGAGGATAATGCAGTCATAAGCCTTTCCGTCAATCTTCTGCAGGACCTCGCTTCCGGAGGAGGCCTCGTCCACTAGGGCCACGCCGGGAAATCCCAGGAGGACTTCCTTGACGCCCATTCGGAATAAGGGATGATTGTCGGCGATCAGAAGAGTGATCGAGTTAGCGGCCATTTCAACTCTTCCTAAAACATGCCGGTCTGAATCGACACATCGACATCAAACGCCTATCGCTTTTCCTAAGCCCCTATTGAAGAATTAAATATAGCAAAACGCGCGGATTTGTCAATCAAAAGGGTGTGCGATATCAACGGATCGTGAAATAGCCGCTGCCCAGCCAGGCGTCGTATTTCGCCGTCGAACCCGCGTTGCGCACCCAAACCTGAATCGCGTATTGGGCCGCTTGCGTCGGCGTCCAGGAACACGAGGCCGAGGTGCTGTAATCCCGGACCATCGTCCAGGACGCGGTCACGCCGCTGTAGAGCCAGTATTGGTACTGGAGCGGCGCGGTCCCGCCCGTGGCCGTGGCCGTCCAGGTGATCGTCGTCCCGGCCGATTGGGGCGGGGCCGGCGTCGCCTTCAGTGACGTCACGGTCGGGGGCCCCGATGCGGCGGTGATGTTGAAATATCCGCTGCCCAGCCAGGCGTCGTATTTCGTCGTCGATCCGGCGTTGCGCACCCAGACCTGGACCGCGTATTGGCCCGCCTGCGCGGACGTCCAGGCCCACGAGGGCGAGGTGCTGTAATCCCGGCCCATTGTCCAGGACGCGGTCACGCTGCTGTAAAGCCAGTATTGGTACTGGAGCGGCGCGGTCCCGCCCGTGGCGGCCGCCGTCCAGGTGATCGTCGTCCCGGCCGGCCGGGGCACGGTGGGCGACGGCGTCAGCGACGTCACGATCGGGAGGGTCGATGGGACGGTGATGGAAAAGGTAGGGCTGTTTTTCAAGGCGTCATAGGTGGTCGTCGAGCCGGCGTTTCGCACCCGGACCTGCACCGCGTATTGGGCCGCCTGCGTCGGGGTCCAGGTCCACGAGGCCGAGATGCCGTAATCTCGGACCATCGTCCATGTCCCGGTCGCCCCGCTGTAGAGCCAATATTGGTATTGAAGCGGCGCGATCCCGCCCGTGGTGGTCGCCGTCCAGGTGATCATCGTTCCCGTCGCCTGGGGGGGCGCCGGCGAGGGCGTCAGGGCCGTTATGGCGGGCGCAGATTGATTTTCATAAGCTCCGATGTCCGGATTCTTCCCCGCCCATGCGGGAATGGGGTTTCCGGCGAAATCCTGGGTCAGCCCCACATTCACCCCGGCGCTCCGGCAGGGAGAGCCGCCCTGGAGATGGAAGTCCGCGCCGTTGGCCACAAACAGAGGGTCGGAAGCAATCCCATGCGTCATCAACCCCAATGCCCATAAGTCGCTAAGGGTCTTAGTCCCTCCGACAAGCTGAATCATCATCAAAGTCCCGGCGGGGACAATGTCGTTGTAGTCCAGTTGGGTCCAAATGGATTTATTATCGGGGACATTCAAGGGATAGTTCCAAGCCCCGGCTATGATATTATTCGTGAAGGTCAGGGCGGAGACATAGGTGGAATTATCCATGACCTTAAACGCCGAAGTCGATGCTCCGGTCCCCTGATAAATGACATTATTTAGAAATGACCAAGTATTCGTATAGAATATCGATATCCCGAGGTTGGTATTGTAGATAATGTTGTGGTGGATGCTTCCATTCGCTGCCTGGGAGCGATAGTCGTTGTAATTGATCGCGCTTATCCCGCCATAGATACAATCGTGGATCAGGTTGCCATAAGTTGCTTGGTTAAAACAATTTTCGTGGCTGATCCCGGTGCCGGAGCAATTGTAAATGATATTCCCGTACGCTTTTTCTCCGGACATGATTGAGCCATATCCATCAAAGCTAATACCGGCCCCGGTATTGAAATTACCCGCCGTAATGTCATGGACAATATTGTTTCTTACTATGCAGTTGTTTGCAGAAAGATAGGCCCATATTCCACGGTCTTTGAAATTTGAAACGGTATTCCCTTGAATGAGCGCACCGGACCCATTCCCCTCTCTGATACAAATAGCCGCCATTATGGCCGTGGCATTTCCTGTCCCATTGAAGACGTTATTATTGATCGTAATGTTCGGCCCCGACACATGGATGGGGGCATTGAATGCACAGTTCTGAATTATCCACCCGGGCACTACCCCCATGATGTCGGGCCAATAGTTGAAATAAATGGCTAAAGACTGTCCCATCCCCGGGACGGAGCCGGATGCCCGAAGATCAAGCCCGTCAATGGTCCAATATCCACGATTTGCCGCCATCACGGTAATGGCGGGTTGGTTGATCGCCGCGCTAATTATTGGTTTGGCCCCGGACCCGTATGCCCCCAGCGTAATTTGATTCCCGGAAGAACCGCCCGAGGGAATCGTAAGGGTCGTGCCGCTCCAAGTCCCGCCGCATTTGAATAGGATCGAATCCCCCGGGGAGAACGCGGAATTATTGATTTTGTTGATAGTCTGCCAAGGAGTCGCTTGACTAAGTCCGTTATTGGAATCGTTGCCTAACGTGCCATCAACATAATAGGTCAAGCCCGAGCCCAGGGCCTGAATGCGGGGAGATCCACTTAAAGAGGATCCGGTTCCCGAAATTAACGGAGATATGGAGGAAGATAAATTGCTCGACAGGACAACTGTAAAATATTGGGTCAAACTCGGAATCCCAACCTGGGAAATCGTCAAGCCTGCGGCAGCATCCGAAAATGAAGAACCGAGCTTAAGCAGGCTGAGGAGTTTTCCGTTGGACGAAGAATTATTACTGAGGAAAGAACCATCGGGGGAGATAGATGCGTCCACATGCCAAGTCATCAATCCTTCAATCGGCAAATAGAAATCATTCTCCACCCTGAACCGGTTTTGGACCAGGTAAAAATCATCCAAGGTCCCGGCGGCAGGGGAATTCGGAACAATGAGGACGGCTTCCGGCGAACTTCCCGAAGCTTTGAGACTGAATTCGCCCCGGCCCAGATCGAAAACCTGGGGCGTGATCCAGCCCAGCAACATCTTGCTGAAAGCGTTATGGTCGCCGCAGTCCCCGCCCATCATGTCCAGGCCGCCGAGGCCGCTCGGAGATCCGTTGCTATCAATGTAGTCATAATAATCGGGGAGACCGAAGGCGTTGCCCGTTTCGTGAATGGCGGCCCTGGCATCGAAAGCCGGCTGATCGGGATGCGAAGCCTGCAGCCAGGAATATCGGGTCTGATCCAGCGTTATTCCATTTAAAGAAATATTCCGAGCGGCGACGGACGTCTGATATTCCCACCAAAATGATCCCCATCCGTTGTTCGGTCCCGTCCAAATAACCATGAAGTAGTCAACGCGGCCGTCTCCGTCATTGTCATACTGGGAGAAATCATGGCCCTGGTTGCGATAATACGAAAGGGCTTCTTCGATCAGTTTTTCACGGGCCTCCGGCGTCTGAGGCATCCCGGCTCGGCTATAGGGCGGGGTATACCACCCCAGCACGTCCCCTTCGATATCAAGCGTATTATAGGACGAGCGGCGATAGTAATTCCGGAGGCTTTCGTAGGGCCAGTTCCCATCCCCGTCTCCGAACAGCTTCGAAGCTATGGCTTGCGGAGTTTGGAAGGCGGGATAATCCGGGAATGAGATCAGCAGGGCGAACGTCTTGATGGAACCCCGGCTTTTAGGAAGTTGAGGAGTATTCGAGGCGGATGTTTTCGAGAGATTCGCGGCCGACGTGGATTGAATGGGGGGATTCAGGCCGAGCTCTTGAGCTTGGTTGATAAAATTGCGCACAAGCTGCGGCGCGACGATGTGGTTTCCCAGGGAGATTGCGCTTTGGATTCTTTGGGCAAGCGAACCGTCGTTCGCATAGCGAAGGAGCTGGTCCTTGGTCGGCTGTTCAAGAGCGGATAAAGAAACGGCGCCGGCGATAAAAAAGAGGAACATCAAGAAGAAGGCCGAATATACCCGAATCGAGTTCTTTTTTATTTTTCGTGAATCCCTTATTTTCTGATTCATTCCATCTCCCTATTTCCTCATCTAACTATCTTCTTCAATAGGGAATCCGTATATAGTCGCGGGGGGTGAATAGGCGGGTGATTTCGGAGCGCTGAATGGGGGAGAAGTTCATAAATATTTAAGGGAGCAATTTCCATGCCATCCTGAGAGATTATTAATTATAGCATTTTCTTACAGATAGATAAAGAGCGATAGTAAACAATATTTACATCTATCGCCCTTCCGCAATCAATTTTTTTTCAATATACCTTTTCCTCTTTGCCTCATTCCATGCCCATTTAGTCAAATGCTCTTTTTCCACTTTGAATTCGTTGGTCTTTTCATCCTGGAATATCGCTGCTTTGAGCAAAAACCGGGAATCGTCATATATATGATGGTCCATTAGATAAGGGTACTTGGGATTGACGGCGCCGTTTGAATGCCCGATGGGGCGTCTTATATATCTTCCAATATTGAATAGCGGGAATGTCCTATAAGGATGCTGGAAACGGATGCCCGCAATTCCATAGGAACATTGAGCCAACTGTTGGCACGAAAATTGATTCGAATCACGCCATATGTTTGGAATGCCAAATACATAGGGCAAAATGATATGCAGGGAATATAAGTGATCAAATTTGGAACCCACCTTCGAATGCGCGAATTTAATGATCTGCTCTCTTTGCTCGGCCTTAATACCCTTGAACTGCAATATTTCAACCCGGCTTCTCTCCTCATGGCCGCTGTTGCTGAATTGACTCGGCATCAGTTGTTCATAATGAACCCCCTTTTTGACAGTCGAGTGAATAATCCAATGATTAATTCGGCTGTGGTTCTTTCTCTTTTTTTTCGCGTAATAAATGCCGACATGCCAGTTGTCCAAATCATCTCTTTCAAGCCCATACCAGGTCCGATACCAAGGCAGCAACCGTGTCTTGATCGAGGATCTCCAATCGTCGTCGCGGATTTCATCCTTTGGCGATTTATGGGGAAATTCGGTTATATAGAAGATTAAATCACCGGGCTCGACAATCTCCGCGATACTTGCATAAACCTCATCTATAGTCCTTTCCCTGCTATGGGAAAGATGGAGCGGACTTTGAGATGATGTTGTGGAAAAAATAGCGATTATCCCTAAGCCGACACCCAAGCCGCTCTCGTGCGGGTAAAGAAAGGATATTGCGGTTTTGGGTCGAAGTCAAGAATCCCAAGAACTAACGGCCGCCCTGGAATCGATACCCGACTCCGTAAACCGTCTGAATGAAGCGGGGCTCGGCGGGATCGTCCTCGATCTTCTGGCGGAGCTTGGCGATGTGCTGGTCGAGCGTCCGCGTCGTCCCCTCGTAGCGGACGCCCCAGATCTCGTCCAGGAGAGTGAAGCGTTCGACGACCTCGCCTTCATGGGACGTGAAATAGCGCAGCAATTCGATCTCCCGAGCCGTCACCGAAAAGCTCTTGCCGCCTTTCGTTCCCGTGAACGTCTTGGGATCGATGCGGACGTCGCCGAATTCGATCGGGCGGACGTCCTTGGCGCCTGTCTCCCGCGCCGCCGCCCGGCGCAGGGCCGCCCGGACGCGGGCCAGAAGCTCGCCGACGCCGAAGGGCTTGACGATGTAATCGTCGGCCCCCAGCTCCAGCCCGACGACCTTGTCCACTTCCTGGCCCTTGGCCGTCAGCATGACGATGGGCGTCAGGGCGTCCTTGCGGCGGATCTCGCGGCAGACGTCCAAGCCGCTTTTCTCCGGGATCATGATGTCGAGGAGGATGAGAGAAGGCTTTTCGTTTTGATAGGCGCGCAGGGCCGCGTTGCCGTCTTTCGCCGAATGGACCTCGAAGCCTTCGCCTTCAAGAAGATCGACCAGGCCGGTCAGGATGGCCGGGTCGTCCTCGACGATCAGGATTTTTTCTTTGGTCATCGCGGTTTGGCCTCGGGCAGGACGATGCGGAAGATCGACCCTCCACCGTCGCGGGGGCGGTATTCGATCTCGCCGCCGTGGTCGCGGGCGATGCGGCGGGCGATGCTCAGGCCCAGGCCCGAGCCGGGGACCCGCGCGGTCAGGGACTGGTCCACACGGTAGAATTCCTTGAAGATCTTTCCGGCCTCGGAGGGCGGGATGCCGATGCCCCGGTCCCTGACGTCGATGCGAATGAAGCCGTCCGCCTTCCAGACTTTGACCTCGATGGATTTCGAGGCGGCCGAGTACTTTTCCGCGTTGGAGAGGAGGTTGAGCAGGGCCTGGCGGAGGGCCTCCTCGTCGGCTTCGACGACGGCCGGGACGGCGGCGTTGGTGAAGGCAACGGAGAAGCCGTCGTGTTCGAGCCGGACGCGTTCGTTCTCGACGACGGCCTCGGCCAGGACGCCGGCGTCCAGGCGCGTCTTGGCGTAGGTCCGCTTGCCCTTCTCCATCTTGGAGAAATCCAGGACGTTGTTGATGAGCCGGGTCAGCCGCTCGGTCTCCGAAACCATCAGCCCCAGATAGGTGCGCTGTTTTTCGGGGTCGGGCTGGCGTCCGTCCTTGAGCATCTCGGAGAACATGCGGATCGAGGTCAGGGGCGTTTTGAGCTCGTGCGAGACGTTTGTCACGAAGGTCGTCTTCTGGCGGGCCAGGACCATCTCGCTGCGCAGGGTGTTGAGGATGACCGTGCCCGATGCGGCGATGACGACGAACATGACGGCGATGAGGAGGCCCATCAGCAGGCGGGTCGAACGGGCCTGCGAGGCCAGGGCGCCGGGATCGGAAGGATAGGCGGCCGCCTCCCAACGGGGCAGGATTTCGCTGACCTCACGGGCCAGGAGCGGGCGGCGCCAGTCGCGCGTGCCTTGGCCGTCGGGAGTGACCAGGGGCCGGCCGTTCTCGTCGAGGACGGTCAGGATGCGGGCCGGCGAATAGACGGCGGGCAGGCGCCCCAGGAGGCGCGACTTGGCCGCGGCGTCTTCGACGACGCAGCCGACGATGCGGCCGGAGGCCTGGCGCTTCCAGAAGAGGAGCGTCAGCTTGTCCTCGATGAACCGGGGGATGAGCCCCCCGTCCTTCCCGGCCGTGACCTCGCTGAAGCGCTTGGGTTCGGAGATGTAGATGGACTCGGGCCGGTTCGCCCCCGCCTCTGTCTTGAGCCGGAAACCGGCCCCGGGCGACACCGTGCGCGATTCGGCCTTCTGGCCCTTTTTGGCCGCTTCGTCATACACCCGCTTGCGGGCGGCGTCGTTCTGCTCGAACTCGGCCATGGCCTGTTGATTTTGTTGGATCTCCGAGATTTTGACCGGGGTTGGTTCACCGGCCGCTCTTTCAGGCGTGAGTGTTTGCGTAGCGGACGGGGCGGAGACGATAGCGGCGCCGCCCTGCGCGCCCAGATTGGCAGCAGGGGCCGCGATCTGGTCTCTGTAGAGAAGCGCCACGTTCTGGAAGATGGGCGTCGGCTTCAGATCGGTGACGAATTCCCTGTTCCAATTGAGAAAGGTCAGATCGCTCTGGGCCAGGAACGAATCCCGGGTCGGCCAGAGGATGCGGAAATCGGCGGAAAGAAGGAAAGGGACGCCGACCAGCGGCGATCGATTCTTCCAGGCGACCAGGGCGGCGCGCTGGTCGGCGCCCGCATCGGCCGGAGCGGTCGTCGTGAGCTCCTCCCCCATGCGCCGGATTTCGTCCTGCATCAGGGACACGGCTTGGGTCAGCTCGACGTCGAGCGCCCCCTGCAGGCGTTTCTCCAGGAAGGCTTCTTCGCGGTCGATGGATCGGACGGCCAGAACGGCCAGGACGGCGCAGGGCACGAGGACGGCGGCGAAAAACAGGAGGCGCAAGTGTTTTCGCATCCTAAGCCTATTATATCCAACTCCATATTTAGGGAAAAACACTGTGGGCCCCGGGCTCGGACCTGGGACCCACAGTTGAAGCTTTTCAGCGGATCACGCGCAAACGCGTTTCGGGTCCTTCGGACTCGATGACTTTCTTGCGGCCGCCGTCTTGGGTAAAGGCGGCCAGGTGGACGACGGCGTTGTCGAGCGCCAGGGCCTGGACGGTGATGTCGTCGCCAAGGCAGGAAAATTCCGTGCCCAGGTCCAGGCCTTTCTTGTCCTGGTAGCTCCGGTCCATGAGGCCCTTCAGGAAATCGGCCGCGGCCGTCTGGTCCAGCTTGCCGATCCCCTGGTGCCCGATGGCGGAGAGGGCGGACGAGCGCAGGATCTTGGGCCACTGCTTCTGGAACAGGGCCGGATCGGCGAAGATGTCCGCGCTGACGATGCGGCCGCCCAGGGCGATGACGACGCCGACCGTGTCGCGCATCAGGCGGGGGATGGCCGACATCTTTTCCTCGATGGCCTGGATTTTTCTCTTGTTGCCCTCGGCTTCGTAGGCGTCCTGGTAGGCCCCGGTGGGCGAGGCCACGCCGACCCGGGCGTTCTGCTCGGCGACACTGCTCCAGATCTCGGCCTGGGCCGCGTCGCCCTTGCCGGCCGCCTTGGCCCGCAGGTCGTAGGTCCCGATGTTGTTTTTGGTCGTGAAATTGGGCGAGACGGCCGTCCAGCGGCCGTGCTCGACGCAGTAGACCGGGGCGACGAGGTTGCGCGTTCCCGGGGCCAGCAGAAGGTCCGCGGCCAGGAGACGGTCCTGGCGGGCGCCGGTCAGGATCTCGCCGCCCATGATGTAGATGGTGCGCTTGGAGAGGTTGGAGATCCGGACCTGGGGGACCCGGCCTCCCTCGACCTCGCCGATCTCGATCCAGCCGTTCTTGACGGCCTCGTCGAGCATGACGAAATCGCCGGGGCGCGGGTTGTCCGTGCGGTAGATGGGAACGATGGTCAGGGCCTCGTAGGCGACGGGCCGCCCGACTTCCAGGAGCTTGACAAGCGTCATGATGGGCCCGGATTTGCCGGGCCCTCCGAGCGGGTCAATCGGGCCTGCGGCGATCGGGGCCCGCAGACCGAGGACGGTGCCCAGGGCCAGGCAGGCCAAAAGCGCCCGCCGGCCCATTCCCTTGGTGAGTTTTGTTTTGTTCGTGTTCATGTTTGACCTCCGTCACGATCAACATACACGCGGACGGGACGGCGATTGTCACCCAAGGGCAAAACGATTGTAAAAGGATTGTAAATGAGGGTGCGGATCATTTATTATGTGACCAGGAACCCGCAGGCAGAAATGAAATTCGTGACTTTGAAAAATAAAGTTGTCGTTGTGACAGGCGGGAGTCGGGGCATCGGCGAGGCCATTGCCGTTTTATTGGCGGAAAACGGGGCCCATATCGTCATCTCCGCCCGAAAAGACGAAGATCTCAAAAGAGTTTCAGACCTGATCAAAAATAAGAAGGGGAGCTGCGAATATACGGCGGCGGATGTATCCGACGAAAAACAGGCCGCAAACCTGGCCGCGGAAGTCATAAAAAATCACGGCCGAATCGACATCCTGGTCAATAACGCCGGAGTCGGAATCTATAAACCGTTCATAGACTCCTCATTGGAGGATTGGGACCGCGTCATCAATACGAATTTAAGAGGGCCCTTTCTTTGTTCCAAAGCCTTCGTCCCTTTCATGATAAAACAAGGGAGCGGTTTGATCATCAATATCATTTCCGGCGCCGGAAAGACGCCCATGAAAAACCTGTCGATCTATTGCGCGTCGAAGTTCGGTTTGGCCGGTTTGACGGAATCGATGAAAAAGGAATTGGGCGATTTCGGCATCAAAGTATTAAATTTTTACCCCGGATATGTGAAAACTTCCTTTTTTACAAACTACCCCGCTGATTTTCGCCTGCCGGCCGACGCCAAGGAGCCGGAAGCCGTGGCCGGAGAAGTGCTGAATGCCATAACGGGGCGAAATAAGCTGAAGCGTTTTGGCAATAGATTAATCAACAAGCTCAGGAATCGTTAAGAGATTGTAAGGAGGATGGCGTGCTGAACATATGCGTGATCGGTTGTTGGTTTAAGAACGACATGTATTCTCATCACCTTAACAACCTCGTCGAGGTCCTGGAGAAGCAGCCGGATATTCATTTGAGGGTCATCACCTCGAATTGCAATTGTTACTCGAGCGCTCAACGATATTCGATCGCGAAAGAAGAATTGCTGAATTCTCGCTGTATGGCGATCAAGATTCCTTATGCTCCTCCGGAGCCGAGCAAGGAATATGGGATGTTCAAATATCAGATCGTAAAGATCTTGAAGTTGAATTGGATCCTGGAAACGCTGAGAGGGATCCGATTCTATGCGACGACGCGAAAATGCGACCTCGTGCATTTTGATCAGGTTCTCAGATCGTTTGGAGCTTTGTCTTTTTTAACGCTGCTTTACCTGTCCAGATTATCCGGCAGAAAAATCATCGTCACGGTGCATGAGCTGGATCCTTTGCAGGAGGAACACAAGTCACTGAACAAGTACTATTCCCGGGCCAGCAAGCTCATCGTTTTCTCCAATGGATTCAGAGATAAATTGATCGATCTCGGGATCGACCCGGATAAGATCAAAACGATCCCTTTCTGTGCACCGCTCGGACCGATCATGGGATTGAAGAGAGACCAATTCATTTTTTTTGGAGGACATAATTTATTGAAAGGCAAAGGGTTCGATACCCTTTTGGGCGCAGTGAAGATTCTTCAGTCCAGAGGGCGAGAGCCAAAAATCATCGTCTACACGGGGAAGGGGTGTTCCGGACTTGAAGAAGGAAAACAAAAAGCGGCCGATATGGGATTGAACAAATTCATCATCTGGAAGGAATTCTTATATGGAACGGATCTCGCCGGTGAATACCAGAAGAGCATCGCCTGCCTGATCCCTTATACAGGCGGATCGGGAAGGCATGCCGTAACGAGTGCCATGGCCAATGCGACCCCTGTCATCGCCACAAAGAAGGCGGACCTTCCGGAATATCTTGGAGAATTAGGGCTCTATATCAAAGAGAATTCGGCTCGAGAATTGGCCGATGCAATCGAAAATATTGCGAATAACCCCGATCGCGTGAAATCCCTGGGAAGTGAATTGAGGAAAGTTGCGGAACAAAGGTTCAGCAAAGACACCATAGGCAAACAATTGTTGGCGCTCTACAAAGAAACGTACGCGCAAAAATAGAAGAGCCTCGCCGAGGCTTCAGCGCCATTTCCAGGTGAAGAAGGGAGATTTCCCCGGGCCGAGGGCCGGGGCCTCGCTCTCATCGCCGTCTCTCGAATCGGGGCTGCTCATCCATAAGGTGGCCATGATGAAATGGGGGGAGGTGTGATCGGCCGGGGCGGACACGGCGATGGAGCCGGAATAGACGTCGACCCGCAGGCCGGCCGGATTGACGGAAACCGTCAGCAGGGTGTCCCCGTTCCCCGAAGCCGGCGAAACGGCCAGCCAGGGCCGGTTCGAGCTGGCGGTCCAAATCATCGGGCCGCCTCCGGCGTTGCTCAGCGCGACTTTCTGGTTGATCACTCTCCCCGGGATCGTCGGCGCGAACGTCAAGGACGTCGGCCTCAGCGAGAGGGAGGGCGGCCCGACGATGGAGAACGGCGCCGCGGAGACGTCCTGGTAGGTCCCGCCCGTGATCATGACTGTGTACGTTTTGCCCGGCGTCAAATCGGCGGGCACGGTCCATCTGAAGGAGTTTGCGCTTGCCTGGGTCGTCCCGATGGTCAGGACTTTGGAGCCACCCCGAAGGAGATAGAGGCTGACCGGGCCCGAATAATCGTTCGCCAGCCAGGTGATGGTCTGGGTCGAGCCGAGCTTCCAGGATTCGCCGCCGTTGGGGACGGTCAGCTTGATCGGCCAGGTCAAGGGGTGGGGATAGGTATAAGGTTTGTAATAGGCGGTCCAGGTGTTCGCGGCCGTGGCTTTGTAGAGGATCCTCTCGTCCGTCGCCCAGTAACCGACGCCCTTCGTGCAGGTCGTCGGACGATTCGCCCTCAACCCGACGCCGACACCCGTCGTGCCGTCGAAGAAGCCCTTATCGCGCCAGAAATCCCGGTTCTCTTGCGGCACCAGGCCGATCGTCCCGCCGTAGTCGACCGTCCCGTCGATATAGGGATCGTCGGTGGTCATCGTCACCCCGTTATGCTGGTTGCTCCAATAATACGAGTTGGAGACGTGCTGGGGCTGCCCGGTCAGCGGCGAAAAGGCCGGAGGATTCAACGAATCCAGATACTCCTCCCGGACCTTGGTGAAGACCGACCCGGTCGTGATCGAGTTGTTTTCATAAACCAGGGCCATGCCCCCCCGCTGGTCCAGCAGGCAGAGGCCGTCCCCGCTTTCGGTGATCGTGTTGTCGTAGGCCTCGGCCCCCATGGTCGAGAGGTGGGCATTGGGGATGTTGCCGTGCATGTCCAGGACCGGATAGACCCCGCCGGAGATGCCGGTGTTGTCGAGCAGGTTGTAGCGGAAGCACCACCGCGCGCCCATTTCCGAGCGGTTGCCCGCTCCGACCGTGCTCGTGGCGATGAACTTGCTGGTTTCGAAGTAGAAATTGTCGGCCGTGCCGAAATAGAAGGGGTTGTTGTTCCAGGTGGCCTCGTCGAGGCCGTCGATGGAAATGTAGCAGCCGTACCAAATGTTGTTGTCGGCGACGCCGTAGATCGTCCCCCAGATGGAGAAGGGGCTGTCGCCGCCCGCGATCTTGGTGTGGTCGACGCGGATCTTGTTGACCGGTGTCGGCGAGTGGTTGACCAGGAAAACGCCCCGGCACAGTCCGGCCAAGTTGAAGGTGAAACCCGAGAGGCGGAAGGGCACGTTGGCGGCCGGCGAATCCGGCTCGTAGACGACCAGGTAGCTGGATTCCGTCAGGCGGTCGGCCGAGGACGAATAGGCGCTGGTGATGACCGTTTTGTCGATCCCGGCCCCGATCAGGGCGATCCCCTTGTTGATGACCAGATTGCCGTTCCAGGTCGCCGAGCCGGCGGGGACGACGACGGTGTCTCCCGACTGGGCCGAGGAGATGGCCGCGTTGATATCGGCCAAAGCCGGGCTGGCGGCGGTGATGACGTTCGATTGGGCCGCCGCCCGAGCGGGCCATCCGAAGATGATCAATCCGCCGAGGACGGCGGACCAAAGGAGCGTCCGGCCGGACCGGCGGAAACCGGATTTCATGTTCGTCGCAGCTTTTCCAGCCATTCTTCCCTCCAAAAAAAGAAGAAGCGCCGGCTTCATGTTTTTTACCCCAGATGCCGGTAGACGAAATTGCCGATCGGCTCCTGGAGAAAATCCGGGGCCAGCCGGCAGGTCGTCGAAAGGAAACGCTTCAACGCGGATTCGTCCTCGGCCTCGGTTTCGGCCGGAGCGTCCCCGCGTTTGGGATAGACCGTTTCAAACATGGGCGTGGCCGTCGTCCCCCAGCGGTTCTTGAAATCCATCAGGCCCTTGTTGAATTGTGAGGTCCGGCCGAAATCGAAAATCTTGTCGCCTCCGGCGTGGGCCAGCTGGATAGCCTCCCAGAACAGGAAATGGTTCGGGCTGAACTGTTTGAAGGTCTCGTCCGAGGCGGCCCATTCGGCGGACAGCCGCCCCTTGGACCGGAGGAGAAGCAGGGCGGCGATGTCCGCCCTCCCCTTGCGAGCCAGGAGAAGCCGGCACTGGCCCGAGGGATGGTATTCGTTCCACACGGCGAGGATGAAACGGAACGGCTGGCAGGGCCGGCCGACCCGTTTGCGGGTCCGGATAAAGAGATTGAAAAAGCTCCTCAGATCGGCTTCCGTCGCGCCTTCTCGAACGGCCAGGCCGCTCGATTGGGCCCGGGTGACCCGCTGGCGCACGCAGGAGCGGTCGAAGGTCTTGAAAAGCTCCTTGGGATCCTTGGTCAAGGCGATGGAATGGTGCCAAAAGCCGCCGGACTCGCCGAATGGACCGGCCGGCGGGACCGCCAGGGGCGCCAGGCTGCGGATGATGATGCGCGGACAGCGCAGATCCCGGGCCAGGGACACCGCCGCCTCGAGGAAGGAGGGAACGTCGCGCTCGTCATCGATCAGCGGCGTGGACAGCGTCCCGAAGGGGACGCTGACCAAGCGGGTGCCCGTGAGCGCGCTCGGGATAAGATAGAGCGGCAGGCCGGCGGCGATCGGACCGCCCCGTCCGTCCGTCTTGACGAGACAATACCCTCTCATATGGGGGAAGCTTTTTTCCAGGACGCGCTTCCAGCCCGAACCGTGATAGATCCAGCCACGGGGGTGCCCGGCGACGAAGGCGTCCCAGCGGGCGTCCTTCCCGGGATCGATGAGATCTATTCCGTTTCTGACCATGTTCGGTGGCGCTTTCACCCGCGCGGCCCGGCCGCGGATCCGTTCCCGGCCCGGATTGTAGAAGTAAACCGGCCCCCCGTCATCACCGCCGCGGGCGATTCCCGCGGGGATATTCGAAGCTCACTCCTCACCTCAAGCGATGAGGACCTTCCATGAGGAAAATCAATATTCCTCTCGGAATGGTAGGCTTTGCGGCAAAGAAACCACTTCATTTGTTCCCTTTTTCAAGGCGCAGGATATTCCTTCCAGGGTGAGGTGTCAAGACAGGACGGGCCGGCCCGGGGGCGCGCGCCCTTGACTCCGGAAAAGTCCGGCGGTATATTCTTTTGCACCAAGGAAAAGGAAAAGGAGAATCATGACTATGCCGGTCATCAAATCCATCACCCATCGGAAGATCCTGAATTCCCACGTCGACTTCACCACGGAATTCATGATCGAGTTCGAGGACGGTTCCGTGGGGAGGGGGGCGTCGCCCAAGGGCGAGACCATCAGCATCTACGAAGACCAGAACATCCCCGTCAATCCCGAATCCATCATCCTCCAGATGGACAAGGACGCCTGCCTGGGCCGGCCCTTCGATCAGGAGACGTTCGACGCCTACCTGGCGGGGCGGATCGACCGGTTCGGGAGAAACAACGCCTACAGCCTGTCCCTGGCTTTTTACAAGGCGACCGAGGTCACCCGTTCCCCGTTCGAGCTGTTCGGCCGCCTGAAAGGCCGGCTCCAGCCGCCCAAGCTCTGCCTCAACATCCTGAACGGCGGTTGGCACGCCTACACCAACCCGGTCCTCAGCGATTTCAGCGAGTTCATGCTCGTCGCCGCCGGATCCGACATCGAGAGCGTCATCGCCAGCCACAATGCCATCCAGAAGGCGGTGAAAGAAAAGCTCCGGACCCTGAACACCACGGTCATCTCGGGAAACCGCGTCCACAAATTCGCCGCGGCGGACAATCGGGCCGTCATCGAGTTCCTGCTGTCGATCCGCGAGGCGCTGGGACTGGCCCGCCAGTTCGATCTGATGATCGACGCCTCGGCCTCCGATCTGTGGAAGGACGGCCGTTACCGGCTGCCCCTCACCGACGGGTCCGTGCATACGAGCGACGAATTTCTCGAATACTGGCAAGGCGTCATCCGAGACTTCGGCCTGGTCTATCTCGAGGATCCCTTCCACGAGAACGACGAGGAGACCTGGCGGGCCCTGACGGAGGAGCAGACGACCTGCCGGATCATCGGCGACAATTTCTACTCCTCCAACGCCGAGCGGATCGCCCGCGGCGCCGCGGAGCGGTTCACCCACGGCGTCATCGTCAAGCCCAACCAGGCGGGCTCGGTGACCGCCGTGCGCAAGGCCGTCGAGACGGCCCAGCGTCACGGGCAGATCGTCATCTCTTCGCACCGCTCCATCAGCACCGAGGAGACGTTCCTGTCCCTCCTGACCTGCCTGGATTCCGTGCCCTATATCAAGATCGGGCCCCTGGAGACGGACTATTCGTCCGTGGTCCGGCTTAACGAGATCATCCGGCTGACGAAGGAAGCGGCGGGGCCGGCCCGATGACGACCTCCATCTCCACGCTGCGCCACGCCCGGACGGCCTACAACGAGGAAAAACGGTACGCCGGCTCCATCGACATCCCCCTGTCCGAAAAAGGAAGACGGGAAGCCGAGGAGGCGGCCGCAAAAATGAAGGGCCTCCGCTTCGACGCGATCGTGACCTCCCGGCTGCGGCGGGCCATCGAGACCGCGGAGATCATCGCCTCCGGCGCCGTCCCCATCGTCCGGTCCCGCCTGTGCAACGAACGCAATTTCGGCGTCATGGAGGGGCTCACCTGGGACGACGTCCAGACCCTGGATCCTCCGGTCCTCATGATCTCCGTCGGCGACGACCGGCACACGGTGAACCCGCGGAACGGGGAGCCGTTCGAGGACGTCTGGGAACGGGCCCGGAAATTCCGGCGCTTTCTCTTCCGCCGCTACGCGGACCGGAAGATCCTCGTCGTTTCGCACGGCGTCTTCCTCCAGATGTTCCACGGCGTGCTCCGCGGGTCGAACTGCATCGAGTCCCTGGCCGTCTATCCGGCGAACCTGGAGCTGCGGCGGTTCGACTTCACGGGAGACCTTCCGGCCGGGGAATCCGCCGTCAAGCTCAGCGACGTGAAGGACGTGGCCTGGTGACGGCCGGCGGACGCGAGGGTCCCCTCATCCTCGGCCTCAAGAAGATCCGCTCCTCCGTTCGCAGCGCCTACAGTGTGTTCCTGTACCGGATGTCCCCGGTTTGGCTGGCCAAGCACCGCTACCGGGCCCAAGTCGGGAGGCGGCTCCCCCTGGAGAACCCGCAAACGTTCGACGAGAAGCTGTTTTGGCTCATGCTGAACTGGCGCCACCCGCTGAAGACGCAGTGCGCGGACAAGTTCGGGATGCGGGCCTACGTCGAGGAGCACGGATACGGCCGCATTCTCGTGGAGCTGGCCGGAGTCTACGAAAAGAGCGCGGACATCGATTTCGAGGCCCTGTCCGACCGTTTCGTCCTGAAATGCACGCACGGCTGCGGCTTCAACATCGTCTGCCGCGACAAGAAAGAATTGGACATCAAAAAGACCCGCCGCAGCCTGGACGCCTGGATGAAGCGGGATTTCTCCAAGGTCTACGGAGAGATCCAATACGCGGCCATCAAGCCCCGCATCATCTGCGAGCGGTTCCTGGACGACGGTTCGGGGAGAATCCCCGCCGACTACAAAATGCATTGTTTCCAGGGCAAGGTCCATTTCACGACGGTCTGTACGGGGCGCGGCCCGGACGGGGAAGGCGCCGCCTACGACCATTACGACCGGGCCTGGCGGACGCAGCTGGCGATCTCCAGAAGCGGCGTCCATCCGGAAAGGTGGAGCCACAGCCCCGCCTGCTACCCGGAGATGCTCGAGACGGCCGAAGCGCTGTCGAAGCCGTTCCCCTATGTCCGGCTGGATTTTTATTGCGTCCGCGGCAAGGCCGTGCTGGGGGAAATGACGTTCACGCCGGCCGGCTGCATCGACACGGGGTATACGGCGGAGGCCCAGACTCTCCTGGGCGGCCTGATCCGGCTTCCGAAACGCCTGCTTTAAGCCGCGCCGGCCCTACCAATCCGCAGGCCAACATGATAGAATGTCTGCTTAAATCGGAATGATTCTACTCAAAGGATCCCAGGAAACAAGATGTCTAATCAAACGGCAAAGTGAGATTCCGGGGTCCTAATATCGCGAGTCGATCAGGCGAAAAAAATGTCGAAACGAATAAGAGATAAACGCAAGACGATCTGGATCGATCTGGACAACACGCCCCACGTCCCGTTCTTCCTCCCCGTCATCCGGGAGCTGGAAAAAATGGGGATCCGCGTCGTCCTCACCGCCCGGGACGCCTTCCAGGTCTGCGAGCTGGCCGATCAGAACGGCCTCGTTTACAAGCAGATCGGCCGGCATTTCGGCAGAAACAAGGCCATGAAAGTCGTCGGATGGATTTGGCGCTCCCTCAAGATGGTCCCCTTCGCCCGGCGCGAGAAACCCGACCTGGCCCTTTCCCACGGCTCCCGCTCCCAGGTGCTCGTGGCCAATCTGTTCCGGATCCCGACCGTGGTCATCATGGATTACGAATATTCCAACGTCCCGCCGTTCACCCGGCCGAAATGGGAGATCGCCCCGGAGGTCATCTCCGCCGAATCGCTGCCGGGACGGACGATTTTGAAGTATGCGGGAATCAAAGAAGACGTCTATGTGCCCTCCTTCACCCCGGACCCGGCGATCCTGGCCGAGCTGGGCGTGTCGAACGGCGACATCCTCGTGACAGCGCGGACCCCGGCCACGGAGGCCCACTATCACAACCCCGAAAGCGAAAAACTCTTCATCGATTTGATGGAGAAGATCCTGGCGACTCCGGGGACGAAAGTCATCCTCCTCCCGAGGAACGGGAAACAGGGCCACCTTCTCGGCCGGATCGACGCGGCATGGTTCGCGGCCAAGAGAGTGGTGATTCCGCAAAAAGCTCTCAACGGGCTGAACCTGATCTATTACTCGGACCTCGTCCTGAGCGGCGGCGGGACCATGGTCCGCGAGGCGGCCGCGCTCGGCGTCCCGGCCTACAGCTTCTTCTGCGGGACCCTGGGGGCCGTGGACAAGTACCTGGCGTCCACGGGACGCCTGGTCCTGCTTTCATCGGACGAAGACATCCGGGAGAAGCTGAAGATCGTCCGCCGGGAGAAGAAGGACCGCTTCGAAGCCGGACAACGTCCGGCCCTTCAGCAGATCATCGGCCACCTCGAATCCATCCTGGCCCGGGAATCGAAAGGCCGGGCTTCATAGCCCGCGATCCGGCCCGGTTCCTCAGCGGATCGTGAAGTAGCCGCTGCCCAGCCAGGCGTCGTATTTCGCCGTCGAACCCGCGTTGCGCACCCAAACCTGGATCGCGTACTGGGCCGCCTGCGTCGGCGTCCAGGACCACGAGGCCGAGGTGCTGTAATCCCGGACCATCGTCCAGGACGCGGTCACGCCGCTGTAGAGCCAGTACTGGTACTGGAGCGGCGCGATCCCGCCCGTGGCCGCGGCCGTCCAGGTGATCGTCGTCCCGGCCGATTGGGGCGGGGCCGGCGTCGCCTTCAACGACGTCACGGTCGGGGGCCCCGATGCGGCGGTGATGTTGAAATATCCGCTGCCCAGCCAGGCGTCGTATTTCGTGGTCGAGCCGGCGTTGCGCACCCAGACCTGGACCGCGTATTGGGCCGCCTGCGTCGGCGTCCAGGCCCACGAGGCCGAGGTGCTGTAATCCCGGACCATCGTCCAGGACGCGGTCACGCCGCTGTAGAGCCAGTACTGGTACTGAAGCGGCGCGGTCCCGCCCGTGGCCGTGGCCGTCCAGGTGATCGTCGTCCCGGCCGGCCGGGGCACGGTGGGGGACGCCGTCAGCGACTTCACGGTCGGGAGAGTCGACGGGGCGGTGATGGAAAAGGTCGGGCTGCTTTTCATGGCGTCATACGTGGTCGTCGAACCGGCGTTGCGCACCCAGACCTGGACCGCATACTGGCCGACGGCGGTGGGCGTCCACGACCAGGTGCCGGTGGTGGTGTAATCCCGGACCATGGTCCAGGCGTTCGTGGCCGCGCTATAGAGGTAGAACCTGTACTGGAGCGGCAGCGTGCCGCCCGAAGTGAGCGCCGTCCAGGTGATTGTCGTTCCCGTCCCTTGAGGGGGCGCCGGCGAGGGGTTCAGGGCCGTGACGGTCAAGGGGGACGTGCCGCCGGAGCTCCTCAGCGGATGGGGGTACGTATAGGGCGTGTAATAAGCGGTCCACGTGTTGGCCGCCGTGGCTCGATAGAGCACTCCCTGGTCAGTTGCCCAGTAGCCGACGCCCGTAGTGCACGTCGCCGGGCGATTGGCGATCGGGCCGGCGCCGACTCCCGTAGTCCCGTTGAAGGGCCCCTTCTCCCGCCAGAAATCACGGTCCTCCATGGGCACGAGCCCGATGGTCCCGCCGTAATTGACCGTCCCATCGATGTAGGGATCGTCGCTGGTCATCGTCACGCCGTTATATTTGTTGCTCCAATAATACGACTCGGACACGTGCTGGGGCTGCCCGCTCAGGGGCGCGAAGGCCGGGGGGTTCAACGAATCCAGGTATTCTTCCCGGACCTTGGTAAAAACGGAGCCGGTCGTGACGATGCTGTTGTTGTAGACCAGGGCTTTCCCGCCCCGCTGGTCCAGGATGCAAAGCCCGTCCCCGCTCTCGGTTAAAAGATTGTTGTAGACTTCGGCCCCCATGGTCGAGAGATGGGCGTTGGGGATGTTGCCGTGCATGTCCAGAACCGGATAAACCCCTCCCGTGATGCCCGTGTTGTCGATCGTGTTGTAGCGGAAGCACCAGCGGGCGCCCATTTCCGAGCGGTTGCCCGCGCCGACGTCGACGATGGTGCCGATGAAGTTGTTGTCCTCGAAATAGAAGTTGTCGGCGGTCCCGAAGTCGAATCGGAAATTGTTCCAGGTCAGATCGTCGAGGCCGTCGATGGAAATGTAGCAGCCGTACCAGACGTTGCTGTCGGCCACGCCGTAGACCGTCCCCCAGATGGAGAAGGGGCTCTCGCCCCCGGTGATCTGGGTATGGTCGATGCGGATCCTGTTGAGCACATTGATCGTCTTGTTGATCAGGATGATCCCCCGGCATATTCCGGACAGGTTGATGGTGAGGCCGGAGATGCGGAAGGCATCGTCCGAGGCCGGCGAGGCGGGAACGTAGGCGATGAGATAGCCCGCCGCGGACAGGCGGTCGGAGGAGCCCGTGTAATTGCAGGTGATGACGGTATTGCCGATGCCGGCGCCGATCAGCGTTATTCCTTTCGTGATGGTGAGATTGGCGCTCCAGACGGCCGTGCCGGCGGGAATGAGGACGGTGTCGCCCGCCGAAGCCGCCGCAATGGCCGCATTGACGTCGACCTGCGCGGGGCTGGACGCCGGGATGGTGATGCCTTGGACGAGCGCCGGAAAACCCATGAAGATAAAAGTGCAAAGGAAGATTGACCCTAAAACCGCCCGATACGGCCGGCCCGCTTCGGAATTTCTGATCATGATTCCTCCTTTTCTTAGGACTCCGACTTTTTTGCCCTGAAGCCAGGGCTCCAACTCTGATTCTGTTTTCCTAGACCGCAAGTTCTGTGCCATTTTTATAATATGCTAATTGCCTTTTTTTGTATAAGTTAGTAAAAAGGCCCGCGTAAACATTGTTTACAATGCGCTTGGGAATCTTGCCTTGCTTTCATTATAACCGGAAGATTGAAAAGGGGCAATCGCTAAGGGGGAGCATTGCGTCGGGTATATGCCGCATGTTCATTGGCTAACCGCCGACGGGGTTAAGCTAATCCTCAAAAAACGCCGGAAAGGATTAATTTTCGGAGATGCGTCTGTTCATGAAGCGCGAATAATAATGATAGGCCAGGACGCCAAGCATGGTTCCCAGTATATTGCAGATCAAATCGGACAGCGATGAATCGCGGGCCGGCATGAAAGCCTGCGTGACTTCGATCGCCAGGCTGAAAAATGCGCCCAGCGCGATGACGAAAAGATAAGAACGACGCCGGGGCCGTCGCTTTTCGTCATCCAGCCACAAAAGGAAAACGAATCCGAAGGGGATGAAACCGAGAATATTGGCGATCATATCCTTGGCCAACGATGCCACGCTTTCAGAGTTCAGATCGGGCCACTCGAGCACTTTGTTGTTGATTCTGATCCGCGCCGGAACGATGATATCGTTTCCGTTCCCTGAAAAATCGGAAACGCGGCCGCTCTCCCCTGTTTCAAACTTATAGGCGGCCGTCAATCCGTCCCGGACCGGATCCGGATCGCCAAGCCGATCGGACGAGCGCCGCCAATCCTCGAAGATCTCGTCTTCGCCCAACGGCCGGTCGTAAAGGGCCAGGTCCAGGATGGCGCCCGTCCAGGGACTGTCGGCCTGGGGGGTGTTCCCCAGGAAGATGCGATAATCCGGGATCGAGCGCTCGCCGGCCAACAGGGCGGCCCCGGGAACGCGCCTCGTTCTCCGGCCGTCCGCGTAGATGATCGTTTCCTTCTGATCCGAAGTGATCGCCAGCCGGCGGGTTTTCGATTTAATGAGCGTCCCGCCGACGCCGATTTCCAAGGGCGTCGTCCCGCCGCCCGGTTTGGCGGCGAACCATCGCACGATCAGGTTTTCCTTGTATTGGCCCAGATACAGGGCTTCCCGTCCGGAGGCCTCGGCCCAAGAAACGATTCGGGGCACGCTTCCGCCGTTCTCCTGGCCGGGCCGGAGGCGGATCAAAATCGTGAGGGAACCTTTCGCCGCATCCGGGGCGTGCGCCTTGCCCGGGACGGAGTCGGAATAGGCCAGCCCTCCCACGGAAAGCCGCAATGAGCTCTTCGTCCCGTCGAAATAAAGGCCGCGGCCCTCGGATGCCGGGGACACTCTGTTGCGGGGAGAAAAACCGAGCGGCCAGAATCCGGCGACGAAAAGCCCTGCCGCGAGGGTCAAGGACGCCGTCCGGGCGAATCGTCGACTGATCATGAACTTCTTCTGCTGCTTGTCATAGTTTACCATTTGAAAAGCCGTGTTTTCAAGCTATAATGAAGGCCGTTCCCAACCCCCGTCCGCGTCATGGGAAGCTGCGATTTTACCAGATTTTTCTCCCGAGGTTAAATCCGAGTGGACCTTCAAATCCTCAACCCGGTCGACGATCCCGACTGGGACGCCCGGCTGCTGAGAAGCGGCGACGAATCGTTTTTTCACACCGCGGCCTGGGCCGGGGTCCTGGAAGAGTCCTATGGATTCCGGCCCCTGTACTTCACGGCCCTGGAGGAAAACCGGATCGTTTTTCTGATGCCCCTGATGGAGATCCGCAGCCGTCTGACCGGCCGGAGAGGCGTCTCCCTTCCCTTCACGGACCAATGCAGGCCCTTTGCCGCCGGCGGGGAATCCACGCCGGAGGCGGTCCGAAGAGTCATCGAATATGGGCGGCGGAACACATGGTGCTATGTGGAGTGGAGGGATCTCGGGGACGCCGCGGAAGGTCAGCCGGCGCGAGAGGAATTCCATGTCCACGATATCGACCTTCTCAAGGCCGAAGCCGGGCTTTTCTCGGGCCTCAGCGACAACAATCGCCGCAATATAAAAAAAGCCGTCCGGGAAGGCGTGACCGTCGAAGTCGAACAGTCCATGGACGCCCTGAAGGGATTCTATCGGCTGAACGAAATGACGCGAAAACGACACGGCCTGCCGCCCCAGCCGTTCCGGTTCTTCAAGAACGTCTTCGAGGAGGTCCTGTCCCGCGGCCTTGGACACGTCGTTTCCGCGTTTCATGACAAGAAATTGATCGCCGCGTCCGTCTTCTTTCACTTCGGGACCGGCGGCATGTACAAATACGGCGCTTCGGACATGGACCATCAGCACCTGAGGGCCAACAACCTGGTCATGTGGGAGGCCCTGAAATGGTACCGGGAGCGGGGATTCAAAACGATGAGCCTCGGCCGGACGGAAATGGACAACCCGGGGCTCCTCCAATTCAAAAGGACGTGGGGGGCCAAGGAAAACCTGATGAAGTATTACCGCTACGACATCAGGAAAAAGGCTTATCTTCCCCCGCGCTCCGCGGGCGGCGGCGCGATGACCAGGATTTTTTCCAGGACTCCGGCCGGATTGCTCCGCCTGGTCGGGCGTCTGCTTTACAGGCACGTCGCCTAGGATCGAGCGGCCAGCCTCCAACCCCGGTTGACGCTTTCGACGATGTGAGCCTTGTCCCTCGAGGTCAGCCGATAATGGCAGGGGATTACCAGGGCCCGCCTCAAGAGACTTTCCGCGGCCGGACAATCGCCCTCGTAATCGTAGCTTTCGGCCGCCCCTTCGATGACCTCCTCGTAAGGCCTCGCCGTCCCGATTTGCCGACTCTGCAGGTAGGCGGCCATCCGGTCCCGCTGGCCGGTGGTGGGGAAAACAAGGGGAAAAAGATAGCGGTTGTAGAAGGACCCCGGCGGCTCCCGGCAAATCATCCCGGGATCGACCCGGAGATTGCGCGTGTAATATTCGGCGTTGGCCCTTTGACCGGCGATCATTTCGTCGAGCCGGGCCATCCGGCGGCGGACGAGGGCCAGGTCGGAGCGGAAGATTTGGCCCAGCTCGATCGGCGATTTCGCGGTGAAATCGACATTCTTATTATAGACGCCCCAGATCCGCCGCCCGGCCAGGCCCCAGAGCGGACGGCTCCGCAGACAGGACCGGACATAGGTCAGGACGACATGTTTGAATTCCCCGGCCGCGCCCGGGACCGGCGTCGCGGCGCTGATCTCGGAAATCCGGGCCCGTAGGTCCGGGCGGGCGGTATAAAGCGCCCCCCCCTCCCCGACGGAGAGGTATTTGCCGGAGCGGAAGCTGAAGGCCCCAATCGCGCCGAAATCGCCGGTCGCCCGGCCCTCCAGCCGGCTGCCCACCGATTGGGCGCAGTCCTCGATGACGGGCCGGCCGGCCATGATCTCGTTCAGGCGCTTCATGTCGCAGGGCTGGCCGAACATATGGACGGCGATCAGGGCGTCCAATTGGGACCGTTTGGCCGCCGCGTCCGCGGGGGAGACGCCGAAGGTCTCAGGATCGACATCCAGGAAACGCGGCCGGCAGCCGGCGGTCAGGATGGCCTTGAAAACGACGGGACAGCAATGGAGCGGGACCCCGACGCGCGCGCCGGGCGGCAAATCGAGCGCCTTGAGGGCGATGATGATCGCGGCCCGGGCCGACCGCGTCGGCACGCCCGGGCCGAGCCCGGGAAGGGCCAGAGCGGCCCCGGGAACCCTCGGACCCAGGGCGGCTGAAATGCCGCGGACGACATCGACCCATCCGTATTCCGCGAGCTCAACCGGAAGCAGGGTCAACATGCTCATTGGTTCCGCAGGTCGTTATCGTCCTTGAGCTTATGGCGCTCCGCGTCCACGATATCGCCGCCGCTGCGCAGCCGGGCGGCCAGGCCGTACAGCCGGTACTTCCAGGGACGGAGAGGATACTTCCACATGTACCCGCGCTTGAGCTCGGCCCCGTAGCGTTTTTTGAACTGGGCCAGGGCCTCCTGCTTGGACCCTTTCTCCGGATCGATCCGGGCGCCCATGAAATCGTACATCCGGGCGCCGAGCGCCTTGAACTTCCGGATGGCTTCCCAATAAAGCAGCTTGTTGGCCCCCTGGTGCTGCCGGGCGATGTTGCCGGCGTAGACGGCGTAGGCGCAATACGCACTATAGGCGAAGACCACGTAGCTCTGGGGGACGCCCTGGTATTCGGCCGTCATGAGCAGGCCGTTGTCCCCGAGGCCGCGCAAGTAGCCCAGGAAAGCGTCGAGATCCATGAAGGGCAGCTTCGACCGCTGGAAGGTCTCGCGGATGAGCCCGTGGGCCGCTTCGATGCACTCAGGGCCGACAGGCCGGACGCCGACTCCGTCCTTTTCGGCGGTCCGGATGTTCTGGCGCAGGATGCGGTCCATATTGCGCCAGAGGGTCTCCTCAGGCGGGCCCAGGTCGATCACATAACTGCCGTAAGGAGCGGCGGCGGCCCCGTCCGGATAGGACCGGAAAATCGCATTGTTGGAGGCCGGGATGACCACGTCGGCGCCGATCGAACGGAAATACGTCATCGCCGCGTCGAGGAAGCACTTTTCCTCTGAAACGGAGAAGCCCTGCCCCAGCGGAATGGTCTCCACCCGGAACCGGACCATGCGGAAAAGCGCCTTCCTGACGATCGTATAGGGTAAGATGCAGCGGAGCTCCGCCGATTCTCCGAAGCCTCCCAGCCAGCCGTATTCGTCGCCGACCGATTTGAGAAAAGACTCGCGGGCGAAGATCGGCAGCTCGGGCCGCCAATCGATCGCGACGCGTTCGACTCTCATGCGCTTCCGTGTCCGGCGGCCTTATTCGAGCCGCTTCAGGACCCTTTTATAATACTCTTTCAGCCAAAACATCTGCTCCCTCTTTCGAAAGCGGACGAACTCCTCGGAAACGGGTTTGGGCGGATGGGTCGCCTGGCCCCAGAAAAACCCTGCCAGGAGCAGGAACCCCGACAGGAAAACCGGCCGCGTTTTTATCTGATAGACCGAGCGGAGGAATTGCCAGAGCGGGTGGACGCCCAGCATGTAGTCGCCGTACCCGCTCCGGAACGTGTATTTGACGAAGCCGGGCCCGGCCTTGCCCTGCGGCCGGTGATGGACGCTGGCCATTTCGGTGAACGTCTCCGTCCGCCAGCCGTTCATGCGGGCCGTCACGACGGCCGTCAGGTCGATTCCGCCTTCCTTCCGGGGGATGTAGCCGCCGACGGCTTCGAAGCATTCACGCCGGAACAGCTGGCAGGCGCCCGAGACATGGTCCTTTCTCGAAAACCGGTAATCGTATTGGGCCGATCCCTCCCGGAAGGGCGTCCCGGCCACGCCGAGGCGGGGGTCTGCGTCGAATTTCCCCAGCAGGAACTCGAAATACCCGGCCTCGAACGTGATGTCGGCGTCCAGGTTGGCCACGATATCGAAGGGCATGCTTCGGACCCGTTCATAGCCCGCGCTGAAAGCCCGGGCCTTTCCCCCGAAATGCCTTTCCTTCCGTTCGGGCATCCGCAGGAGCTCGATCCAGGGATGGGAGCGCGAGGACCGGGCGACGATCTCGTCGGTCCCGTCCGTGGAGCCGTCGCTGACGATCACCCAGCGGGCGGGAAGGACGGTCTGCCCGACGACGGAAAGGATCGTCGATTCGATCAGGTCGGCCTCGTTGCGGGCCGCCGTGATCAGGACGTAGGCGAGCTTCGCGGATTGTGCGGCGCTCATCGCGGCATCCGCTTGAGGATGTCCCTGAACGTGGAGACGGGGATGCGGCGTCCCCGCAGGTCGGAGAGAAAGGCCTCGACGGTTTCGAAATCGACGAGGTCCTTGGTATGGCCGATGGCCACGATGGGGCGGAAAGAAGCCGGGGCCTTGCGGTCCTCCCTGACGGCCGCGTCCAGCATCGTCTTCAGCTCGTCGATCGACATGCGGCAGAAATCGAGCTTCAGCGGGCTGCGGAACCGCAGGAAATCGCGGAGGCGGGAAAGCTTCCCTCCGCCCGGGAGGGGCGCCGCGAGGGCTTTCCGCTGCAGGCCGATCCGCTTCGAGGTGAACAATTTCCAGGTCGGGACCATTTTCGAGAAGATGGGAATTTCCACCAGCCCGCCTTGCGAATCCGGGATGTTGACGTCGTCCGAGAACGGCCAAAACGGGCCGTTTTTCAAGGCCCTCCGATAGTCCAGCCCATGCCGATGCTGGCGGCCGCCCTTGAAAACCGAGGAGTCGATCTTCAGGCCCCGCTCGCGCAGCACGCCGGCCGCCGGTCCCGTGGGTTGGAACAGCCAATTGCCCGCCCGGAAGGACGTCGGAATGAAAACGGGGTCCCCCGCCAGCGTCCGCAAATAGGCCAGGGCCCGGTCGACGATCCGGACGATCCGCTCGCGGGGGAGAGTGCAGAGATTGTATTCGCCGTCATCCAGGCGCCAATGCCCGTTTTCGTACCGGGCGTTGGACCACTGGGGATGGAGGTGAAGGCCGATTTCGAATCCTCCCCGGTGCATATCGCCGATCTGGCTTTTGACGAGGGAGACGGCCGGGTCCGCACGCTCCGCTTCGATCCGCTCCAGCTCGGCGGCCTCGACAAAGGCCACGAAACGGGCGTCCCATTTCTCGAAAAGCGCTTTCAGCCGCTCGGCCGGCTCATACACGAGGTCCCTCAACGAGCCTTCGCCGCTGCCATAGACCTCATAGTCGATGGTGATGACCGCTTCAAGCATGGGACGCGCTTTCCAGGAGGGTGGACAGGGCCAGGAGCATCCAGGCCTGCGACCAGCGCATGAACGAAACGCGCATGGTGTAAAGGGGCCGTTTCTGGAAGTAAAAGAACCCCCGGGCGTCCCGCATGTTGGCCATCGCCCAGCGGAGGACGGCGCGGGCCGAGGGGCCGGAGGCGGCCGCGGGCCCGTCGAACTCGACGAGACTGATGATGCTTTGGGCGACGCTGTGGATGTCGATGGGATAGACGGCGTCATGGTAATACTTCGGCGCTCCGTCCGAACGGAAGAAATGGTCCTTGTAATAACGGAAGCCGCGGCGCATCGAGGGTTCGAACTCCGACGTTGGGGCCCAGGCGCCGATCCGCCGCAAGGCCCCCAGATTGTAGCCGGTATGGAAGTTGTCGATCCAGCCCTGGGTGGGCGATTCGCCGTAGTCCCAGCCCCCGTCCTCGTGCTGGCGGCGGACGGAGGACCGGGCCGCCTCGAGCGCGGGTTCGAGATATCGGTCCCGGCCCGCGACCACGGCCGCGCGGCAAAGGAAGGCGGCGCCGAGGAGATTGGCGTTGTGGACCAGCATGCGTTCCAGGGGCGTATAGCAGATGATCGACTCGCCGTTCCGCCTCCAGAAAAGGGAGTCCAGGATGAACTCCGCGGAACTCAGGGCGGCCTCGAGCCATGACGGTTCGGGCGACCGTGCGTAAGCATCCAAAAGGGCGTTGGCGGCGAACGTCGTGCAGATGATGTTCGGCGATCCTCGGGGAACAAGCTCGCCCCTCGTCTGCCAGTCGAAATTGTAGCCCCAGCAGAATGGCTTCCGGCCGGGCGACCGCAGGGACAGGAGCCTCGCGGCCAGATCGTCGATCAGGCCGGGTTCGTCGAGCAGCCCGATCCCGGACAGCTTGACGAGGGAGGCCAGAAACAGGGCCAGGCCCTTGGGATTGGGGCTCTTGGGGACTCCCAACAAGGGCCGCAGATTGATGGGAGAGCGTTTGACCCCCTGCGTCAGCAGCAGCCGGGCCGCTTTGAAATTCAGAAAGGGAAGCGCCCGGAAGACCCGGCTGTTGAGCGCGTCGTACGGATCATAGCCCGCCCAGTCATGGGCCCGGCAATAGGCCAGGAGCCGGGCCGCCGCGTCCTTCTCCGCCTCCGCTTCATCGGGCGGGCGGGCGGGGGAAAAAGAATCCGGGTTCCTCGTCATTGCGGCCGTTCCGTCGGCGCCGCGGAGGCCGCCAGCAGGTGCGCGAGCACGCGCTCCGCAGTGCGGCCGTCCCACAAGGGGGGCACGCTCCCCTTGCGCTCCGGGCCGGCCAGCGCCTCGGCGACGTCGTCGAGCAGGCGTCCCGCCGTCGTCAGGCGGTTGCTGCCGAGCGTCACGGTGATCGGCCTTTCGGTGTTCGGCCGCAGCGTCAGGCACGGCGTGCGGAAGAACGTGGCCTCTTCCTGAAGGCCGCCGGAGTCCGTCAGCACGAGCCTCGCTTTTTCCGCCAGGCATAGCGAAGCGTGGTAGCCGAGGGGCTCGAGCCAGCGCACGCCGTCCGCCGGGCCCGGGAGGAGCCCGAAGTCCTCGAGCCTGCGGCGCGTGCGCGGGTGGATCGGGCAGACGACCGGCAAGCTCCGCGACAGCTCCCGCAGGGCGGCCACGATGGCCGAAAGCGCGGCCCGGCCGTCCACGTTGGCCGGCCGATGGAGGGTGACGTAGACGAACCGGCCGGGATCGAGCTTGAGCTCGGACAGGATGCCGCTGGCCCGGGCCTGGGGAAGGTTGTCCAGCAGGGAGTCGATCATGATGTTGCCGACGAGCTTGATCTTGTCCCGCGGCACCCCTTCCCGAAGCAGGTTCCCGTCGGCGTCTTCCGAGGGGGTCAGGAGCAGGTCGGCCAGGGCGTCGGTGACGATGCGGTTGATCTCCTCGGGCATGGTCCGGTCGAAGCTGCGCAGGCCGGCCTCGATGTGGGCGACGCGGATGCCCATTTTCGAGCAGACGAGGGTGCAGGCCATCGTCGAATTGACGTCGCCGACGACGACAACCCAATCCGGGCGCTCCCGCTCGCAGACGGCCTCGAAACCCGTCAGGATATGGGCCGTCTGGACGGCGTGCGATCCCGATCCGACGCCGAGGTTGATGTCCGGCCGCGGGATCCCCAGCTCGCGGAAGAAGATCTCGGACATGTTCTCATCGTAGTGCTGGCCGGTGTGGACCAGGAGCGCCTCCAGGCGGCCCGTGTCCCGGTCCCGTCGGTCGTTGAAGGCGGCGATCCTCTTCATGAGGGGCATGACCTTCATGAAGTTCGGCCGGGCCCCGGCCACGACGATCACTTTCACGGTCTTCATGCGGACTTCTCAGGCGGCCGCCCGGGGCTGGGCATCGCGTTTCTCCAGAAACGGGCCACGTCCCGCGGGAGGGCGTGCCAATATTGCCCCGCGTAGCGGGTCTTGAGGTATTCGAGAAAACCGGCGTAGTAGGCGACGGGATACTCCTCGCGGGCGCAGGACGTTCCCTCGAAGTTCATATAATCGGGGTGCGTATTCAGGAGCGCCAGCCCGCCTTTTTGGGCGACCCAATCGAGCTTGGTCTTCCAGATCGCAATATCCCGCTCCTTCATGATCACGAAAAGACAATGGTCTTGGGGCAAGGTGTAGGGGATCTCGACGTAGCCGCGCGTCCGGGCCTGGTTGGCATACCAAAAAGGAAAAATCGTCGAGCAGCCGTCGGACACGGGCTCAAAAGGATCGGTGTCGAAGGTCGAGCTGTCATATTCAATGTTCAGATCGGTGAGCCATTCCAGATTGTGATGCATGGCCGGCGCGCGAAACCCGGAGGCCCCCCACTTCTCGATGTAATGATTGATGCGCGCCGACCGAGTCTCGAAGAACGACCGGTTGGAGAAGAGCTTGCCGTCATGCTTGAGCCCGTGGAGGCCTACTTCGAACCCGGATTTCACGAGGCTCTCCCGCAAGCCCTCGTCCACGGCGTAATCCTCGGCCACGAAATTGAAGGACGAGCGGAAGCCGAGCTGTTCTTCCAGCGACATCAATCGGACGCATTTGAAGCATCCCGTCCCTTTATCCACGTCGTGGGTCAGGGCCACGGCGAATTTCTTCCCTTCCGGCCAGCCGGGCCATCCCTCGGGGGGCCGGGACGCGGCTCTATTGATGGGCCAGGTCCCCGCGTTCGTTTTCTTTTTGTAAGCTGCGATCCATCGTCTCAGGCCGAGCTGAACCCTCCTCGAAACGAAGGGCTTGACCCAGTAAAAGATTTTGAGATGGACCTTGTTCCCGGCTCTGCTCCCCATGAGGTTGAAAGATCCTCCTTTTGAAAGGAACGACATTATACCGTTAGAACAGGAAGCGATGCAATTTTCCCGGATCCGGGGCCGATCAGCCTCCTGACCGGCGGCCCGTCCGGCGGCGAAAGCGGGCGCGCTGGACATGATAGCGGATCGTTTTCAGCCGGTCCAGAAGGCCGATCTCCGCCAGGACCCGGGAGGCCCTGCCCCGGGCCGTTTCCGGCGGATTGATGGGCCATTTCAACAATTCCGGCCACATCCTCCGGATCATGGCCCGGAAAAACGCGCCCGGCTCCCGGGTATAGGCGGTGTACTTGTCGTCGATGCCCAGGAAGATCTCGTAGAGCAAGTGGCTGTCATACGGATCGAAGACGTCCACCGCGATCTGGCTTTCGGCCACCGTGACGTTGCCCCAGATCCCGCTGAGCTGCTCCCAGTAGAGCAGGGTCAAGAGGTTGACGCCGCAGCGCCGGGCCGCGGGCCGCATCTCCGCGAGCATCCGTTCGCATTCTTTGATCACGTAGCGGGGGCCTTCCGGGTAGGACAGCTTGTACGCCAGGAGATAAGCGTCCGGGCGCCGGGGCTCCTTCCCGAAGCGCAGGCGACCGATCTCGCCCGTGCCCGTCACGTTGGCTTTGTCGCCGTGTCTCTTGAAATAGACATTGTAAATGGAGGTCAGCAGGCGCTCCGTGGTGAAAAACGTGTTGTCGTGATAGGTCCGCCGGAAGTCCTCGTCGACCTCGGCCGGCACGTCCTCCACGTGGAAGGGGACGCCGATCGTCCGAAACATCGCGGCGGGCACGGCGATATCCGGATGGCGGGGACCGAGGCCGTGATCGTTGATGAAGTAGTAGATCCGGTCGCGGATATCGCGCGAGGCCGCCAGCAGGGTCCGGCTGTCCGTTCCGGCGGTGACGGCCATCATGAGCGGTCGCCGGGCGGCCAAGGCCTTCAGGCTCCCCTGGAGGTAGGCGCAGCTCCGGGATACGGCTTCCTCCAGGCCCAAACGGGGGACGGCCTGGCGGGGCCAGTAGCGGCGCGGCCTGCGGCTGCGGAGATCGAGATAGTGGTTGGGGATCAGCTGCCTGACGCCCTCGAAAAGCGTCGTCTCGCCGATCCAGCGGGTGTCCTTCAAATGGTTCTCGAAAAAGTCCAGGACATCGGGATCGCCGGTCTTTCTGATTTCAGGATCGGCGAACGCGGCCAACAGGTTCGGCTGGGAGCCGCAGACGACCCGGTTGTCCGCGGCGGCGTAGAAGATCTGATTCAAGCCGAGGGCGTCATGCCGGATGATGAAGTCCGAGGCGGATTTGTAGATCAGCAGAAAATTCCCGGTGCAGGGCTTGGCGGCCTCGAAAAACGCGTCCAGGCCGCCGGCGGCGGCATGGAGGTCGCCGAGGATGGCGGCGTTCCCTTTTTCGGGCGCCCGGGGATCGAAGATTTGCCCGACGAGGACGAGGGTTTTCCCGGCGTCCTCGGCCTGATGGACCTCGAGGTCGGGATGCGCATAAAGAAAGAAGGGCCCGATCGGCAGGAGCGTCCAGCCGGGAGGCGGTTCGACGGGGGCCCGGGTCAAGAGGAATTGGCGCCGAAACTTGAGTCGTTCGTCCATTCCGGTCCTCCGGCTATTCTTCCCTCAGGATCTCCCGGATGCGCCCCCAATTCGCCCCGCCCTCCTTCTTCATCACCGCGCGCCCGACGTGGAGGATCAGGTAGGCGTTCATGAGCGAACCCACGATGGAGAAGAATATGACGGTCGCGCGGGCATTGAAAAGAAGGCCGCCCACGACCAGGGCCGCCGCCCGGGCCGCCAGCAGCACCAGGTCGTAGAAAAAGATGAAGCGCTGGATGCGGATGATCCGGGCGAACAGGATCGCCGGCAGGTTGCAGAAGGAAACGGCCAGCCAGACGATGAGGCTGCGGGCCATTTCGCCGGCCATGATCCACTTGGCGCCGAAGACCAGGGCGAAGATCTGCGGCGCCCAGATGATCAAGATCACGGAGGGGACGATGGACATGGCCAGCAGGGCGGCGGTCGTCTTGACATAGAGGCCGGCCAGGCTCCCGACCCGGTGATGCGTTTCGCTGGCTTTCTGGAAAAGGACCTGCCGGAAGGCGGTCAGGATGAAGCCCATGGGCACGCTCAGGATGCTGACCCCGAAGGCGTAGGCCCCGGCCACGGAGATCCCGAAAAAATAGGTCAGGAGAAGGACGGGCAGGCCCTGGGACATCGCGTTGACGACGTTCTGGGAGGCCGCGTACTGGGGAAAATCGCGATACTCCCGGGCCAGCTCCTTCATCCGGCCCCAGCGGATGCCGGCGCGCAGGGCCTTCAGGTCGGGAAGAAGGACGCGAAAGAGGTTGAGGCTGGCCAGGATATTGGACAGGATGGCGCTGACGATGAGTCCGACATACCCGAATTTCAGGTAGCCGAAGCCGATCTTCCCTCCGTTGGAAGCCACGCTGCGGATGACCTGCGACGCGGACGTGTGCTTGAAGGCCTTGACCCGCACGGACCAGGCCTGGAAGGACTGATTGAACCCCGCGACCAAAGTGGCCAGGACCAGAAGGAGCAGCGGCCAAGTGCCGCTTATTTTCATGAGCCGGTTCACCGGACCGGGGGCGGCCAGGCAGAAGAGAAGGGCCAGCGCACCGACGGTCATCGTGGAAAAAAAGGACACGGCCAGGAGATTGATGGCGTCTTTCTTTTCCTTCGGCAGCATGATGGCCTGGCTGTATTCCAAGGTGGCCGCCGCGGCCAGGACTCCGGCCAGGGCGTCGAAGGATCCGTAGCGGCCGAAGTCGGCGGGCGAAAAGAGCCGGCTGACGATCGGCGTCAGGACGAACCCGATGACCTGGGCCAGGGCCGTGCCCGTCATGACCAGCAGGATGTTCCGGAAAAACGGGGAATTCCTCACCCTGGCCAGCAGGCCGGCGAGCCGGCCCGGGGCGGCCGGCGTCCCGGAAGTCTCGTTCATGGCGTCCCCGATCTCCCGATCAAAAATCCCGCTTTTTCACGAGCTCGATTCCGGCCATGGCGCACAGACGGCTCAAATGATGGCCGCCCCGCTCCAGGCATTTCACGAGCGCCGCGTTCCCCAGCACGGCGCAGACGGGAAGGGCCAGGGCGTTGGCCAGCACGGCGGCGAGAGACTTCAAGGGGATGAGGACCCGGGAGAGAGCGCGCCCTTCCGCGGCGCTGTTGCGTTGGGCGTTGTAGCCGTGGACCAGGGCCCGCCTCCAGTAGTAGCGCCGCGTCCAGCGCTCGGGCGGAACGGTCTCGTAGACGGGCGCCTCTTCCACGGCCACAAACCTGTACCCCGCCTCCATGGCCTGCTTGAAAAAGGCCCGGTCCGAGCCGCTGGTCTTCCATTTCAAATCGAAGCTGATCCCGCGCTCGTCGAAAACCCCCCGGCGGAGGAGGACATTTCCCGTCCGGGTCTGGTCCCATCTCAACAGCGTCCCCGTCCGGTGGACGGGACGCTCGCAGAATCCCCCCTTGATCAGCCAGGGGGGCGGCGTTTGATCGAAAAAAGGATGGACGGGCCCCAGGGCCCCGTCGACGCCGAAGGTCCGGACCGCCCGGTACAGGTTGAGCAGCCAGTCGGGCGGCGGAAATTCGTCGTCATCGATGATGCCGATGTAATTTCCCCGGGCCAGCCGCAGGGCGTGGTTCCGGGCGGCGGGGATCGTCCGTTCCGGCTCGATGCCGTACTCGATCTCCAGCCCCAATTCGGCCTTCAGCCGCAGGACGGTGTCCCGGGCCGGGCCGGCGGCGTCGTTGTCCACGACCACGACCGAAACATCGAAAAGGCCGCCGGTGTCCTGGGCGGCGAGGCCCCGCAGAAGGCGCTCCAGGGTCGGATTGCGGCGGTACGTGCAGATGCAAACGGAAATGTTGTCTTTCATGGCCTCAACAGCCGGCATCACGACGACGGCTTGGCGATCGCACGGAGCTTCACGGACGACACCGTCAGAAAGAGGATGATGGCCGTCAGATGATTGGTGAAGGAATCGAAGGACGTCTCGGCGATGTTGTGGATCACCGCCATCAGGATGAAGCACATGCAAAGAACGCTCCAATCATTGTCCCGCTCGAGCTCCCGACGGGCCTTCCCGAAGGCGTTCAAAACAAAGACCGCCACCAGGAACAGGCCGGCAAAGCCCAGCTCGAGCAGCACGTCCAGATATCCGCTGTGCCCTTCGCTGATGACATAGGCCATTCTCGCGGCGGGGGTCCAGAACGCCCCGAAACCGTAGCCGAGGATCGGCTTCCGCATGGCCACGGGTAAAAGCTGCGCCCAGACCTCCGTCCGGCCCGTCAGTGTCGCGTTACGGCCCGCCGACGAGGCGAAGAAACCGATATTCGATCCGCTTACGAACAGGGACACGACTCCGAACACCATGATAGCGCCGAGGAAGAACAGAAGCACGCCTGGATTCAGTTTGAACTTATGTTTTGAAGCCCAAGAGAAAGCCCAGTAAGCGATAAGCCCCGCTCCCAAGGCATAGGCCGCGGTCGCCGAGAAGGAATCCCCCCCCGGACCTCTCATGAGCCAGAAGGTCATGCCCAGGAGGATGAGCTCGGCATAGGTCTGGTACTTCCCGACCGCCACGTTTTTCCCCTGCCGTCTCCGGACCAGGGACCAGATGAGAAAGAATCCGGCGATGAGGCACAAGCGCCCCAGCCCGTTCTTCTGCTGGGTCACCCCGATCCACATCTGACTGCCCGACCAGCGGCCGTACTCGACGCCGTATTGGGGGAAATATTTCGCCAGAAGAAGCGAGAAGGGGATGAGGATGAAGGTGGTCCTCCGGAGGATGCTTTCCATGGCCCGTCGGGGGGACGGCTCGGACAGGACGAGAAAGGCCATGACCGCCGCCTGGACCTCCCTGACCCATCGGACGAACGACGTGCCGGGAATGGCCGACCAGAAGATGCTGACGAGCATATAGGCGAGCAAGACGATGGCCGCGCCGTTTTGCTTGGCGGCGCCGGCCCAATCAAAGCTCCTGCCGACGAGGATCCAGAGGGCCGCGATCAGGAGGGCGACCAGGAAAGCCCGGTCCAGGGGGCTCGATTCGGGGGTCGAACCCGACCAGGGGAACCAGACGGCCAAGGGCTTGCTCGCCGAATAGAGAATCCAGATCGTCGGGACCCACAAGGCCGGCGTCACGTCCGGAATGCTCTTCCGCTCGATGCGCAGAAGGAAACGGACGAAAATAACGCACACGATCAGGGCGATAAGAGGCGACAATTACGCTTCCTTCGGCAAACGAAATGAGACTCGATCGCGTCCAGCCCCAGGACGCCAAATCGATGCGTATCGTATGGGAAGTCCAAATTCTTGTCAAGAACGGGTGGGCTCCGAAAACAGGATGTCGTATAATGTCTGCCATGACCCCTCCGAGGCCGGAGCCCCGTTGATCAGCCGGCAGGATCTCGGTGTCCTGGTTTTCGACGCCCTGGGCTACGCCCGGGTCCGGAACCGGATCCTCGGCCGCCGAGGACGGGCGGCCCGCTTCCTTGTTTTTCACGACATCCTCCCCGAAACCCGGGGACGATTCGAGAAACACCTCGATTTCCTGGAACGGAAGGCGAACGTCGTCGGTCTCGACGATTTTTTCGCTTCCCGCCTGGCCCCCGATCGCCTCAACGTCGTCATCACGTTCGACGACGGGTATCAAAGCTGGATCTCCCAGGCCCTGCCTCTCCTCAAGAAACGGCGATGGCCGGCGGCGTTTTTCGTGTCTTCCGGTTTCGTCGGCCTGGGCCCCTGGCAGGTCGCCGATTTCCTGCATTCGCACATGTTCGTCAGGCTGCCGCCCCGGCGGATATCCGGGAGCCTGAGCATCGACGACGTGAAACGGATCGCGGAGGAGGGATTCACGATCGGCGGGCACACCGTCCATCACAACCTCCTGCCGGAGCTCCGCGACGGGCCGCAGCTGAAGAACGAGATCATCGAGGACAAGGAGAGATTGGAAAGGATGACCGGGCGACGGATCGAGTATTTCGCCTATCCCTCCGGCGAACACCGCCATCCGGACATCGATCTCCCCGCCGTCCTCAAGGAAGCGGGCTATAAGGGGGCGGTGACGACGGCGCCGGGCCTCAACGGCGCGGCCTCGGACCCCTTCCGGCTGCATCGGGACTTGACCGACGCCGGCATGCCCGAATGGGTCTTTCGGGCCCGCGTGCGGGGCAACGGGGACGGGGTCCGTTTCTTGATAGAGCGGCTCCGGAGGCCGGTCGTCAGGAAATCTTCGGCCCCCTGATCTGCTCGAAGATGTCGTCCATGATCCGCGAAGTCCGCAGGATTTCCCGGGTCGTGAGGGGCAGGGGGCCCCGGCCCTCGATGGACCGGTAGAAGGCCCCGATCAGGGTTTTTAAAGCGGCGTCGTTGGGCAGGAAGAATTCCCGGCCGAGGAATTTCCGGAAATTCAAATTGAAATTTCCCGCGTATTGACGGGCCGTTTGAAGCGGGGGGATGAAATATCTCAGGTAGCTTTTATAATCCCGGTTGTCGACTTTGATGACCGTCTGGTGCTCATCGTCCACGATCAGGGAGTTTTTCGGCCCGTACAGCCGGAACTGATGAGGCGCCGGCCGCATCTGCGAAGAGAACGTGAAATAGGCGGTCGTCGACTCCTCGTCCCGGACGATGACCCGGACCTCGTCGATGATGTCGGGTTCGCCGATGGCCTTCAGGAAAGGGCTGGTGAACCCGTGGGCGATGACCCGCGGACGGTCGCCGGACAGGAATTCAGCGATCTTGCTGATGCCGTGGCTGATGATGTTCTGCAGCAGCGATCCGGGGAGCTTGCGGATCCAATGGTCCCGGTCGCCGAGCAGGGCCTTGGCGTAGGCCGCGTCGGAAAAATCGTAGCAGTAATGGCTTTCCATGTGGACGGGCCGGCCGCCGAGATAACCGTTCCGGACCAGCCGCCTCATCCGGATCATGGCCGGGGTGAACTGGGCGTTATGGCCGGCCGTCACCTTGAGGCCCTTTTTCTCGGCCAGGGCCATCAGGTCCTCCGCCTCGGCCGCGGTCAAGGTGAAGGGCTTTTCCATGTACACGTGGCTCCCGGTCTCCAGGGCCATCCGGCCCAGCGGGAAATGGCTTTGAGGCGGCGTGGTCACGTGCACGACATCGGGCCGGACCGAGGCGAGCATCTCCCCGGCGTCTGCGAAATAGCTCGACACCCGGAACCGCTCGGCCATCTGCCGGGCCATCAAGGGCTCGTTGTCGCTTACGCCGACGATGTCCGCGCCCGGGATCCTCCGGATCTGGAGGGCGTGCTGGTCCGCCATCTTCCCGCAGCCGATGATCCCGACCTTGATCATTTCTTTCGACCCTCCACGTCCCGCATGTAGCCGAAGAACCTCTCCAGGGCCTCGCCCATCGGGACCCGGGGCCGCCATCCCAGCATGTCCTTGGCCTTCCGGTTCGGGTAGACATTGCCTTTCCAGGACACGGCGCACCCCCAGCGGTTGAAAACGGGCGGGAGCTGGCCTTTGGACCAGCGGGAGTACCGTTCCCAGGAGACGCAGAACATCCGCCACAGCGCATAGGGAACGGGCAGGGAGAAGAACCGGCGGACGCGGCGCTTGTACAAACGGAGGAATCGGCGGCCGGTGGGGAGATCGTCGTCGACGATGTTGAAGACCTGGCCGTCGGCGCCTTTCTTCAGCCCGGCCAGGACGATCGCTTCGGCGCAGTTGTCGACGTAGGTCAGCGGGATCCTGTTGCCGAGGCCGAGATCGAGGAAGACCCCGAAGGTCGCCGAGCCGACCCGGTCGGTGATCTTGGCCTTCCCCGGCCCGAAGACCACGCCGGGCCGGACGATGACATAGGGCAGGCCGCGGGTCCGGCCGTATTCCTGAACGATCTCGTCCTGTCTCACCTTCCCGTACGTGTAGGCCTCGTACCGCTCGACGAGGTGCGTCTCCAGTCCGGTCGATTCGTCCATCACGCCGCGGCGCGGGATCCTTGCATTCGAATAGACGGCCAGGGAGCTGACGTTGACGAAGCGCTTGAAAGAAGGCTCCCGGACGGCGGCCTCCAGCAGGTTCCGCGTGGTCACGACGGAATTCAGGAAGCAGCCCGGATAGGATTTTTCGACGCCGGCCGCAAGGTGGTAGATGACCGAGACCCCGGCCGCGGCCGCCCGGCAGGCGTCACGTGACAGGAGATTGCCCTCGACAAGATCCAAACCGGCGCCGCCGAACTCCCGGACGGCTTCTTCGAGCTTTCGAGGCGCGCCCGTCGCCCGGACGAGACAGCGCACACGCTTGAAACCGGCGGACAGGAGCAAACGAACGACCCGCGATCCGATGAATCCGTTGGCCCCGGTGACGAGGACCCGGGTCTCGGGGTCGATGATCGACGCCGCCGCATCGAAGTCCGGCCAGGTCCCGCGGTCAAGATCCACGCTTCATTCCTCCATGATTCCGGGCCCGGCCCGTCTCGGGTCCCTATCTTAACCGAAAAAACGACCCGGGACAAACAACGCGCCGGGCCGGCGGTCACCTTTAGGGGTGAGGACATGGTCCGCAAACGATTAGGCGAACGGGCCAGAAATACCCTCCTCTATCGTCGGGTGAGGTAATTGTGGGGTTTCCGGCCATGGCTTACCATCTGAGGCGTGAAAAGAACGGGGCTCGACCGCCCAGAGGGTGAGCCTCGGAAACGAGGAGTATGACATGCGAATGACGGCCTTCTCCCGGGGCGCGGAGACGCCCTTGATTCCCGGCCGGGAAATAAATATATTGTCCTGCCGCCGGCCGCAGCCGGAGATCAAAAAATCTTTTTTGGGTCGTTCTGTCGCTGAAAGGAATCGGGGGGAATTTCTTAAAAAGGTCTCTATCTCGAAATTTATATAGAAGGAGCCATGCTTCCATCATGAACGTTCCATTTGTCGACCTCAAAGCCCAGTACAAGTCCCTGAAGCCCGAGATTGACGCGGCCATTCAATCGATCATCGACAACACCGCCTTCGTCGGCGGCAAAGCGGTCGAGACCTTCGAACAGGCCTACGCCGCCAAGTTCGGAGTCAAGCACTGCGTCGGCTGCGCCAACGGCACGGACGCCATCTTCATCACCCTGAAGGCGCTCGGCGTCGGCCCCGGCGACGAAGTCATCACCGCGGCCAACACGTTCATCGCCACGTCCGAGACGATCACCCAGGCCGGGGCCCGGCCGGTGTTCGTGGACGTCGACCCCTATTTCCATATCGACCCGGCCAAGATCGAGGCCAAGATCACCAGGAAGACCAAGGCGGTCATCCCCGTCCATCTCTACGGCCAGGCCGCCGGGATCGAGGCCGTCAAGAAGGTCTGCGACGCGCACGGCCTGCCCCTCGTTGAAGATTGCGCCCAGTCCCATTTCGCCACCTTCGACGGCCGAAAGACCGGGACGTTCGGAGTGGCCGGGACGTTCAGCTTCTATCCCGGCAAGAACCTCGGCGCCTACGGCGACGCCGGGGCCATCATCACCAACGACGACGCCCTGGCCCGCAAGGCCCGGCTCTTCGCCAGCCACGGCTCCCTGACGAAACACCTCCACGAGATCGAAGGCATCAACAGCCGCATCGACGGCCTCCAGGCAGCGGTCCTGTCCGTCAAGCTGAAGCACATCGACGATTGGAACAAGGCCCGGAACGCGCATGGGCTCAAATACAACGCCCTTCTGGCCGGCCTGCCGGCCGTGAAGACCCCGGCCCTGCGGGACAAGGCCTTCCACATCTTCCACGTCTACGCCCTGCTGGCCCCCCGCCGCGACCAGCTGGCCGAGCACCTGAAGTCCAAGGGGATCTCCACGGGGATCCATTACGCCTCGGCCCTGCCGTTCATGCCGGCCTACGGCTACCTGAACCACAAACCGTCCGACTTCCCCGTCGCCCACAAGAACCAGGACGAGCTCCTGTCCCTGCCCATGTACCCCGAGCTCACGGACGAGCAGATCGAATACACGGTCCAGGCCATCAAGGAGTTCTACGCGAAATAGGAGAAGACCGGGGATCCGGGGGCTCTTCGCCAAGGGGCCGCCGGGACCTGAATGAAGCGAAAGGAGCGGGCAACATGATCAAAATCGGAATCGTCGGCTACGGGTATTGGGGGCCCAACGTGGCCAGGAATTTCCATTCCTCCCCGGGGGCCCAGCTGACCATGGTCAGCGACATCTCGGACAAGCGGCTGGACATGGCCAAGTCCATGTATCCCTTCATTAAGACGACCAAGGACACCCTGGAGCTCGTCCGGTCGACGGACGTGGACGTGGTCGGGGTCATCACCCCGGTCCACATGCATTACGAAGTCGCCCGGGAGGCGCTCCTGGCCGGGAAGCATGTCTTCGTCGAGAAGCCCTTCACGTCGACGAGCGCCCAGGCCCGGGAGCTCATCGATCTGGCCGATAAAAAGGGCCTCAAGATCATGGTCGACCACACCTTTTTATTCACGGGCGCCGTGCGCAAGATGAAGGAAGTCATCGATTCCGGGGCCCTCGGCCGGCTCCTCTTCTATGACTCTGTGCGGGTCAACCTGGGGCTCTTCCAGCACGACGTCAACGTCATTTGGGACCTAGCCCCCCACGACCTCTCGATCATGGATTACCTCATCCCCATGAAACCGGCCTCCATCTCGGCCCGCGGGGCCATCCATTTCCAGAGCGACATCGAGGATGTCGCCTATGTGACGGCCGAGTTCCGCGATCAGGGGTTCCTGGCCCATTTTCACTGCAACTGGCTCAGCCCGGTGAAGATCCGCAAGACCATCATCAGCGGCGACAAGAAGATGCTGGTCTGGGACGACCTCGACGCCGACGAAAAGATCAAGATCTACGACCGGGGAGTGGAATTCAACAACGGAAAAGGCGTTTACAGCAAAACCGGGATCCACGACCTTCTGATCAGCTACCGGTCGGGCGATGTGTACTGCCCCAAGCTCGACAATGTCGAAGCCCTCCGCGCGGAGGTCGCCTACTTCATCAAGTGCCTGGAAACCAGCGCGGAACCCTTCAACAACGGAACCGCCGGCCTGCAGGTCGTCCGCATCCTGGAGGCCGCCGACCGGTCCATCAAGAACGGCGGCCAGTCCGTCAATTTGTAAGGAGACTTTTTTATGGAATACTGTCGTATCGCCCCTGACGTCAAATTGGGAAAGGATGTCAAGATCTTCGCCCTGGTGAATCTCTACGGCTGCTCGATCGGCGACCATTCGAAAATCGGGACGTTCGTCGAGATCCAGAAGGGCGCCGAGATCGGAAAGAACTGCAAGATCTCCTCCCACACCTTCATCTGCGAAGGCGTGACCATCGAGGACGACGTCTTCATCGGCCATAACGTGACCTTCATCAACGACCTGTACCCGCGGTCGACGGCGGCCGACGGGTCGCTCCAGACGGAGGCCGACTGGAAGGTCGTCCCGACCTTCATCCGCAAAGGCGCGTCCGTCGGATCGAGCGCGACCATCCTGGCCGGCGTGACGGTCGGCGAGGGGGCCATCGTCGGGGCCGGGGCGGTGGTGACCAAGGACGTCCCTCCGCGGACCATCGCGGCCGGGAACCCGGCCCGGGTCCTGCGGACGATCGAAGGCCGATAAGGACGGGAGGGCCCCGAGGAGCCGGACCATGCTGAAGGAGAAAGAGGCCGTCATCCGCAAATTCATGTTTGTGGTCGACCTCTCCGTCGTGGGCGCCGCTTATCTGGCCTCGTTCCTCTTGCAGCCGATCTTCACGGACAACCCCATGAGCCTGCGCAGCGACATCATCTTTCTGGTGCTGGCCGCGCCCCTGTGGGGGATGACGCTCTACGCCAACGGCATGTTCCTGGCCATGCGGACGCGCTCCTACCTGGAGATCGTCTGGGCCATCATCCGGTCCGCGGCCCTGACCTTCCTGGCCTTCGGCACGATCATCTACCTGTTCAAACTCAGCTCCATCAGCCGGGTTTTCTACATCATCTTCGCCGGGCTGAGCTTTGTTTTCATCCTGATCGAAAAGACGATCCTCTTCATGGGCGCCCACTACGTCCACCGCCAGAGCCTGAACACGCGGCGGCTCCTCATCGTCGGGACCGGCCCGCGGGCGGCCGAGTTCGTCCGCAAGGTCGACAGCCATCCGGAATGGGGTTTCGACCTCCTGGGGGCGATCGACGACGAACCCGCCCGGGAGATCCGCCGCGTCGACCGCTTGAAGGTCATCGGCACGCTCAAGGACATGCCCCGGATCTTCCATGACGAGGCCGTGGACGAGGTCATCTTCGTCGTCCCCCGCTCGCGCTTAAGCTCGCTCCTCGAAGCCGTCGAGGACTGCGAGACCGAGGGCATCGTGGTGACGGTCTGCGTCGATCTCTTCGACATGCGGCTGGCCAAGGCCTCCGTCACCGACCTCGACGGGCTCCCTCTCCTCCATTTCAAGACGACCCACGCCAAGGAGTGGCAGCTCTTCATCAAGCGGGTCTGCGATTTCGTCTTGTCGGCGCTGGGCATCGCGATCCTGAGCCCGTTCCTGCTCATCGTCGCCATCCTCATCAAGGTCACCTCGCCCGGCCCGGTCTTCTTCACCCAGCCCCGGCTGGGCTACCACGGCCGGAGGTTCACGCTTTACAAATTCCGGACCATGCGGCGGGGCGCCCATGACGTCCTGTCCATCGTCACCGACCTCAACGAAATGAACACGCCGGAGTTCAAGCTCAAGAAGACCCAGTGGATCACGCCCTTGGGCCGCTTCCTCAGGAAATTCAGCATCGACGAGCTTCCCCAGCTCTTCAACGTCTTCGTCGGGCACATGAGCTTTGTCGGGCCGCGGCCGACGGTCCCGGACGAGGTCGACAAATACAAGACCTGGCAGCGCCGCCGCTTTTCCATGAAGCCCGGCATCACCTGCCTGTGGCAGATCAAAGGCCGCAACAACATCGCCTTCGAAGACTGGATGAAGCTGGACCTCGAATACCTCGACAACTGGTCCTTGAAATTGGACATTCTCATCCTCCTCAGGACCATCCCGGTGGTTCTTTTCGGAATCGGAGCGTATTGAAGGCCGCTCGGAACGCATGAAAGGACGGATGCCGCCATGAAGACGGGAACAAGGTCGATCTTGATCGGAATCGCCGTGATCGCCTTCGTCCAGCTGTTCCCGGGCCGCTCCTTCGGGTGGGGAAATACCTGGTTGGGGATCAGCCTCGAGGAAATCGTCAACACGTCGCGCTGGAAGCTGGGGGCCCTCAAATACAACGCCGCCTTCCGGATCGACAACGCCGGCTATGATTCCGACATCTACTTCGGAAGCGCCGGCCGGCCGGTCCCCGATTACACCCTTTTTGCGGGGCCGGATATCAGCTTTTTCCTTCCTTTGGCCAAGGGCATCATCCTGGACGTCTCCGAGATCCCCCAGTACGTCTTCTACCTCCGGACGACGAAAGACCGGGCCCTGAACAACGATTTCTGGGGCCAGATCCATTTCGCCGGCGACCGGCTGTTCTTCCAGATCGGCGGAGCGATGCTCAACGCCAAGGAGCGGCTGAGCTCGGAATTGGACATCAATATCCGGCAGATCCAGAATGAGCTTTCCGGGCTGGCCTTCTGGCAGATTTCCGAAAAGACGGCCATGGCTTTGCAAGCGCGGGCCTATGCTTATCGATACGAGACACCCCCTGACTCCAACATCGATTTTCAACAGACCCTCGATCGCAATGAAATCGATCTCAACCTGGCGGCCTACCTCCAGCAGAGCGCGCGGATGCGATATTTCCTGGACGCCGAGTTCGCCTCCTTTAACTTCACGAATCCGGTTTCGAGCTTCAAGGATTCCCGCAGCTACGGCGTCTACGGCGGAATCGAATTCCTGCCTTCGGCCTTGGACAAAGAACCTGGAAAAGGCCTGGGGGGGACGATCAATCTGGGATACAAGTATTTCGACATCCTCGATCCGAATCAAAGAGGCTACAAAGGTTTGGTCGGCAACACGGGCCTCATCGTGAACTCGATTCAATTCACGAAGCTCCGCGCAAGCTTCACGCGGGACATCCAATTCTCCGCCTACGCGTCCCTGTCCTGCTATGTTCAGACCACCGTGTCGGCGGGGATTTCCCGGGCCCTGAACCGGACGATCACGCTGTCCTACGACATTGCTTTCATCCGCGACGATTACGGCCAATTCCAAATCGTTCCCGCCGGAGATACGCAGACCGATGATTATATCAACCACGTTTTCGGGCTCGGCTTAAGGCTGGGCCGGGATCTCCAACTTAACTTTCTCGCCAGTATAGGCCAAAGGAGCTCGAGTACCATCGATCAAATCAACGTCAACCACCGCAACTTCTTCGGTTTCAGCCTGGTCTACGGTGTTACTTCGAGGCGCAGCCAACTGGCGACCGGCCCCTTTTCCCGGCAATAGGAGCTTCGATGCGCGAGGATTTGAGAATTCGCGGCGGATATGATATGGAATGGGTTTTTAAAATGGAATCTTTGAAAGCAAGAAACGAAAGAGGTATCTCATGAACAAGCCGCAAACCTCGGCCCCCTGGACCTGTTCGGCTTTTTTCGGCCGGCTCCTGGCCCTCACCATCATGATTCCGGCCTCTTCATTCCTGTTCGGCGGGCCCTTTCCCGTCCTGCAGGAAAGCCAGCTTCCGGTCACGGATTACCGGATCGGGTCCAAGGACCTGCTGGAAATCAAGGTTTTCGAGCTGCCTGAGCTCAACCAGACCGTCCGTGTCTCGGAGGGCGGATTGATCAGCCTGGCCCTGCTCGGCCAAGTGGAGGTTTCCGGCCTGACCGCCCAGGAACTGGAAAAAAAGTTGGCCGAGATCCTGGACCAAAAGTACACCAAAGTCGCTCACGTTTCGGTTTTCATCAGGGAATACCAGAAAGTCTCGGTTCTCGGCGCCGTCGGGAAACCGGGGATGTTCGAGATCGTCGGGCCGATGACCCTTCTCCAGATCATTTCCCAGGCCGGCGGGTTCACGAACCAGGCCATGAACGAGCTGTATGTCTACCGGCGGGGGAAGGACGGCCAGAAGATCAGGATCAGCATCAACGTGGAGGACCTGATTTTGAACGGCAACGAAGCCGCCAATATCGACCTTCAGCCCAACGATGTCATCAACGTCCCGATCGAACAGATGCTCACCGTTTATGTCTACGGTGAGGTCAAGAACCCCGGCGCCATTCAGTTCAAGCAGTCGAAGAAGATCACCCTGCTGCAGGCCATCGCCCAAGCCGGGGGAACCACGGAATGGGCCTCCACGACGGGGGTTCTTATCAAGAAAAAGGAACAAAAGACGGGCAAAGAGACGCAGCTTACGGTGAACCTCAAAAAAATGATCAACGGACAGATCCCCCAGATCGTGCTGGAAGAGGGCGACATCGTGATCGTTCCCTGATCGATCGAACAGGCACTGAGAGGAATTCGATGACTGAACTTGGGATGGAAACGCAAACCGGGATTCTGGCCCAAGCCCAGCACTATGGGCGGGTCATTCTCAAATGGAAATGGACGGCCCTGATGTTCCTGTCCATTGTCATCGTGGGCGCAGTCCTTTACGCGACCTTGTCCAAGCCGGTTTTCACGGCTTCGGGCAGCGTCTGGATCGAGGACGAACCGAAAATTCTGCCCTTCGAGGTCATCCAGACACTCGGGACCGGTAACGAGCTGCCCAGTAATACCCGGCTGATCCAGAGCCGGGCTCTGGCGGCCGAAACGATTGAGAAGCTCAAGCTTTATGAGAACAGGGAATTCACGGGGACGGCGACGATCGGAAAAAAATCCTTCGCCGAGGAAAGCCCCGTCTTCCGCGAACAGCTCATCGAAAGCTTCCGCAGGAGCATAACCGTCAGCCAGGAAGGCGGAACCCGCCTGGTGGATGTCCGTTTCGACAGTCACGATCCCAAGATCGCGGCCGACGCCGTGAACTCCCTCATCGAAGGTTTCATCAACATCATCAATCGGAAGCGTTACACGGATTCCGAACAGGCCATGGAGTTCCTCACCAGCCAAATCGCCTCCCTCCGCGCCGATATCAACGACCGCGAGAAGAAGCTCAACGATTTCGGATCCCAGCGGAACATCCTCCCGCCGACGGCTGCGGAGGCCCCGACGGTCTCCCGGCTGGCCGAATTCAACAAGGCCTTGACGGACGCGACGATCGAAAGGATCAACAGGTTCAATTATTACAACCAGATCAAATCCGCGCCGTTGGGAGAAGTCCCCGACGCGCCGAACGGATCGCTCATTCAGACGCTTCGGGCGCAGTACTCGACCCTCAGCCGTGAATACTCCAAGCGCCTGGCGACCATCCGGCCGGAATATCCCGAAATGCAGCGATTGAAATCGGAGCTGGATGCGGCCACGGAAGCCCTGCAAGACGAGACCCAGAACATCATCCGCATCGCCTATACGGACTATCAGGCCGCCTTGCAGAAGGAGCAGTCGTTCCAAAAGCAGCTCAATGACCTTAAAAGCGACGCCTTCCGGAGCAACAGCAATTCCATCCAATACAACAGCCTGCGCATCGAATTGGACAGCAAAAAGACCCTGCTCGAGGCCCTGACCAAAAAACAAAGCGAAACCGACGTATCCTCCCAGCTCAAGGGCCTGAAAGCCATCAATGTCTGGATCGTGGACAAGGCGGATCCCCCCTTGAATCCCACCTTCCCGAACAAGCGCAAGATCCTCCTCATCGCCTTCCTCGTCGCTCTGGGCGGGGCGGCCGGCCTGGCGATCGTCCTGGAATCCTTGACCCAAACGGTCAAGACCTCGAAAGACATCGTCAAGGCCACGGATCTGGCCACCCTGGGCATGATCCCCTCCTTCGGCTCGGGCTCGAAATGGAAGCGATCGAAAACCGAGCGGGCGAGGTTCGCCGCCATCCTCCGGGGAGGCGCGGCCAAGATCGAGAAGAACAAACCGGAATCGCCGGCTGCCGCCGACAAAATGGGACGAGGGACGCCGTCCGATCCCGGCGCGGAGCTTAAAGAGAACCGGTCCAAAATCGAGCTGATCATCTCCCGGGACCCGCATTCGATCCAGGCGGAGGGTTTCCGCACCGTCCGGACCAGCCTGCTGCTCTCCTCCCCGCCGCGAAATTCGAGCGCCATCCTCCTCACCAGCGCGCTGGCGCGGGAAGGCAAGTCCTCGACGGTCTCGAATCTGGCCTTGGTCCTGTCCACGGGCGGCAAGCGGGTCGTGGTCGTGGACTCCGACCTCCGCAAACCGAAACAGCATAAAATCTTCGGCACCGGCGAGGGACCGGGCCTGACCCACTACTTGAGCACCAGCATCGACATCGGGCAGGTGGTCAAGCAGACCCAGTTCCCCAACCTCTGTCTGGTCAAGTGCGGCCCGATTCCGGCCAATCCCGTCGATCTCCTGACCTCGGAGAGGATGAGCGAGCTGATCATCCTGTTGAGGCGGAATTTCGATTTTATTTTCTTGGACACGCCCCCCATCCTCGCGGTTTCCGACGCTCTGGCCATGGGACCGATGATCGACGGGGCCATCCTCGTCGCCCGGGGGGGCCAGACCCCGATCGCCGCCTTCAAGCAGGCCAAGGAAAAGCTCGACGCCCATAAAATCAAGTGTCTTGGCGTCATCTTGAACGACGTGGACCTGATCGAGGAAGCCGGATATTACGCCCGGGAGTATTATCACTACTCCAATCCCGAATAAACCGCCGGTCCGCGCCGCGAAGGGGATGGTCCTCCCTGCGGATTCTCCTTGCGCAATCCGTCCGTTTTTAGGCATAATTTCGTTTCATTCGGACTCTTCAAGGAGCTTTTTTGATGCGTATCCACGATTCCATCCGCCTCCAGGTTCCCGATATCCTCCTGCCCAAGGCGGGGACGGATTTGGCCAAATGGGCGGTCATCGCCTGCGACCAGTACACCTCCGAACCGGAATACTGGAACAAGGCCGCCGCGTTCGTCGGCCCGGCCCCCTCGACGCTCAACCTGATCTACCCGGAAGTCTATCTCCATGAGCCCCGGCCGGAGCTCCGCATCGACCGCATCCGCGAATCGATGATGCGCTACATGGCCGAAGGGCTCTTCGACGCCCGCGAAGGCTACGTTTACGTGGAGCGCACGACCGGCGACAGGACGCGCAAGGGCCTCGTCGCCGCCCTCGATCTGGAGGCCTACGATTTCCGGAAAAGCTCCTCGACCCTCATCCGGGCCTCGGAGGGGACGATCCTCGACCGCATCCCGCCCCGGGTCAGGATCCGCGAGGGCGCGCCGATCGAGCTGCCCCACATCATGGTCCTCATCGACGATCCCGAAAACAGCGTCCTCGGGCCCTTGACCCGGGCCAAATCCCGCCTGCCGAAGCTCTACGATTTCGAGCTGATGCTCGGCTCCGGCCGGTTGGCCGGCCGCCTTGTCGCCGACCGGGAGCTGGAAGCCGGCGTCGTCAAGGCCCTGGAGGCCCTGGCCGACCCGGCCGCCTTCGCCTCCCGCTACGGCCTGCCCGCCGGGACGCCCGTCTTGCTCTACGCCATGGGCGACGGCAACCATTCCCTGGCCACGGCCAAGACCATCTGGGAAAAAACGAAGGACGGGGCGGCCGATCCAAGGGCCGTCCTGGCCTCGCCCCTCCGCTACGCGCTGGTCGAGCTGGTCAATCTCCACGACGAGGCGCTCGTCTTCGAGGCCATCCACCGCGTCGTCTTCGACGTCGCCCCGGGCCGGGACCTGCTGGCCGAGGCCGGCCGGTTCTTCGCGGGCCGGACCCGCTGGGAGAAGGCCTGCTGCGCCCACGTCATGCAGGAGACGGTCGACGAACAGAGCGGCCTGCCCCACAAGATCGGGACCGTCACCAAGGACGGCGCCGGCATCCTGGAGATCGACGCCGCCGGCTCCAACCTGCCCGTGGGGACGCTCCAGAACTTCCTCGACGAGTTCAAGAAGACCGGCGGCTTCCGGGACATCGACTACGTCCACGGCGGCGAACCGGTCTCCACGCTGGGGTCCAAGCCGGGCAACATGGGCTTCTACCTTCCGGCCATGCGCAAAGACGACCTCTTCAAGACCGTCATCCTGGACGGCGCGCTGCCGCGCAAGACGTTCTCCATGGGTGAAGCCTGGGAAAAGCGGTTCTATATGGAGGCCCGCAAGCTGTCATAAAAAAAGCTCGACTCTCCCCCCGGACCGGGGATGATCCCGCGCGGGAATCCCCGCAAAGATCCGACCGAATAACGGCCCTGATCTCAAGCTGAGCGGGTCCCGGCGCCCGTCAGGTCCGGGACGAGTATTTCAATTCGCGGAACGTCACGGTGAAGGCCGTCCCGTTCGTTCGATCCAGCTCGATCGCCGCCTCCAATTGTCCGGCCAGCAGATTCACGATCTGAAGCCCGAAGCTGTTCGCCTTGCGGAAATCCAGATCCTTCGGGAACCCGATCCCATCGTCCGCCACCCGGACTTCGATCAGACCGCCCGGCCGGCGTTTCAGCCCGATCCGGATGACGCCGGCCCGGCTCTCCGGGAAGGCATGCTTGATGGCGTTGGAAATCAGCTCGTTCAGAAGCAGCCCGCAAGGCATGGCCGAGGCGATATCCAGGGTCACATCCTCGAATTCGGTTTCCAGCCGGACACAGCCGGGCTGGGCGCTGTAGGCCTGGACGAGGTGAAGCGCCAGGCTGTTGATATATCCGCCGAAATCGATCCGGGACAGATTGCCGGATTGGAAGAGCTTTTCATGGACCAGGCTCATGGAGCGGATCCGCGTCTGGGCCTCCTTGAAAACGCCGCGGCACGCGTCATCGGGACTATGCCCGACCTGGAGGTTGAAGAGGCTGGAGATGACCTGCAGATTGTTTTTGACCCGGTGGTGGATCTCCCGGAGAAGGACCTCTTTTTCCTGCAGCGAGACCCGGATTCCCTCCTCGGCCTGTTTGCGCACGATGGCCATGGCCACCTGCGAGGAGACGAAAGAAAGGAATTCCAGCTCGCGCCTGCCGAAGCGGACCGTTTCCGCGTAGGATTGCACGACCATCACGCCGATCGTCCGCTCCCCGACGCGCAGGGGGACGCCCAGCCAATCCACGGAATTCTCGCCGATCAATTCGACGTCGCCCCGCCGGACAAGGCTCTCGAACACTTCCGGCGGCGCCAGCAGGGGCGCGCCCGTGCGCAGGACGTATTCGGTGAGTCCCCGCCCCGGCTTGCTCGGGAGGGGCGGTTCGTCATAGGGATCGACAAAATAGGGAAAGGAAATTTCGTCCTTGTCCGCGTCATAAAGGGCGATATAGAAGTTGTCGGCGGGCAGCAGAGCGCCGATCGAATCATGGATGGATCGGAACAGCTCGTCCAGCGAGACCGCCGAATTGGCGACGCTGGCGATCCGGAAAATGATTTCCTGCAATTTCTCGGCCTGCTTGCGTTCGGTGATGTCGCGAACGATGCCCAGGAGGTGAGGCCGGCCTTCGATCTCGATCAGAGCGGCCGAGACCAGCCCATCTTTCAGGGCGCCGCTCTTGGCCCGAAAACGGGCTTCGAGATTTTCGACCACGCCGTGTTCCTGCAAGTCCGCGACCAGCCGCCGGCGGTCGTCCGGATCGTCCCAGATGTTCAGCTCGATCGACGTGCGGCCGACGATATCTCCTTCGGCATAGCCCATGATCTTGGTGAAGCCCGTATTGATCGAAACATACAATCCGTCGGCCAGGCGGTTGAGGCTGACGGCATCCGGGTTGGTGTAAAACGCCTTGCGGAATTTTTCCTCGCTGACGGCCAGCGCCGCCTCCGTTCTCTTGCGTTCCGTGATGTCGGTGACTGCGCCGATCCACTTCACGGGCTTCCCCGATTCATCCCGGACGACGGCGCCTCGATCCTGCCAATAGAGAAAAGTGCCGTCCTTCCGCCGCACACGGCACTCCACGGAATACGGCTCCTCGGACTTCAATTGTTTTTCAATCGCCGCCAGGACACGATCCCGGTCCGCGGGATGGAGCAGGCTCGTATACCCCTCCCATGTCCGGGGGATTTCGTCGGGCTGGCAGCAGAGAAGTTCGTCCACCCGTCCGAGCCATTCCAGGCGCGAACTGAGATCCCATTCATAGATCAAATTCGTCGCTGATTCCGCGGCCAGGCGGTAGCGTAGGCTTTTTGCCCTTTCCTGCGCGAGCTCGGCTTTCAGGCGGGCGATTTCGGCGGCGGACGCACGGGCTTCTTCCTTCCCGGCTCTCTTTTTCGATTGATCGGACAACTGGATTCTCTATTCTTTGATCAAAGAGTATTACCCGGACGCCGGGAAGTCAAACGGGAGCGCCTCGAGAGCGGAAATCCGGCCGGACCCGGATCATTCCGTCAACGGCCGCCTGCGGCGCAGGATGGCCGCCGTCCCGCCGATCACGCCCAGAAAATAGAGGGCGGCCCCTGCGTAGCGGAGCGGCAGGGCGGAAACGCCCGCTTCGCGGGACGCGGAAGGGCCGGCCGCGGGGAGCGGCACGGGGTCCCAGGGAAGGCCGTAACGGTCGGCCAGCCCCTTGACGTACAGAAGATGGATGATCGGAACACCCTTGGCGGCCATCGCCTGGATCAGGCCGCGGCGGCCGGGCGGCGGGATGAACACGTCGGCCGCGGGATTGAATCCCGGCCGGAGCTTCAGGACCTCGGAATCGACGCCCATGTTGACCCAGCTGCCGCCGACATTGACGAAGGCCATGATGGGGGCCGGCCCGGCCCGCTGCTCGAAAAGCCTCAGCCGCGCCCGCACGTCATCGGCCAGGGATTTTTCCTCGATCAAGGGGAGCCCCGCTTCGGCGATTTTCCGCCTCAGGAAATCCCGCCCTTCGGCCGTCATGTCCCTGCCGGCGTCCCCTTCTCCGCCTACGGACGCCGCCAGAAGCTTGGTATCGAGAACTCCGCTTCGCTTCAGGCAGGCGATCGTTTCCAGGCTCGTCCATCGCGGATCGTTCCCTCCCCAATTCGAGGCCCCCAGGGAAAGGACGGGCAAAACCCGGACGTCCATGGCCCGGGCGGCGCAGAGGGTCGCGACGATGAAGCCCGGAAACGAGCTCGACGCGCTCACGGCCACGGCGTCACCGCGGCGGACTCCGGCTTCGCGGAACATCCGCACCACCGCCCCGGCAAACTGGGGATTGGCGGCCGTCCGCTTGGCCTCGATCTGCCCGAGGGACGTGGTGATCGGAGAAGCCTCCACGCCCAGGAGCCCCGTCCGGTTAAGGTCGGTCCGTGGGTCGATGGGCACTCCGGCCGCCAGCCGGCAGGCCCGGACCGCATCCAGCGCCCGGTTCATCAGCCGGACGGCTCCGTCCTCGTCTTTGTCCATCATGCGGCCACCGGGGAGGATGAGCAGGAAAAGCAAAAAGAGCGCGCTCCAGAGGCCCATGGCGGAGACCAGGACGGCCGGCGACCGCGGGGAATGCCGGGTTTCCATCTCAGACCCGGAAAACGAGCCTGGCCAGGGCGGTCGTGACCGCCGTGGCCGTGGCCAGAGAGGCCAGGGTCAGCCAGAATTTCTGGCGAGCCAGAGTGTTGGCCAGCAAGCCGGGGACGATCCAGCCGATGACACGAAGATCGAGCGGGGCGGAAAACAATTTCGGCCAGAAGACAAGCCAGATCTGGCCGATCAGGCCCCCCAGAAGCAGCATGAAGACAAAGCGCCGGCGGCCGAAGAGAAGCAGCCTCGCCGACAGAAAGCGGAACGCCCCGAGCGCGAGGATGGCCGCTCCCAAGGTCGCCGCGATCCGCCAGGGCTGATCGGCGTAAAGGGCGAAATAGGCCGGGACGATGATCCCGCCCGGAAGGATCCCCGTGATTTCGACGTAGAGCAGGGCGACCGCCAGGCCGATCAGGATCGTGGTCGCCATCAGGCCGCCTCCCCGACGCGGTCCCAGAGATCGATGAGCGCAGCGCCCGCGCCGCCGATGTTGCCCATTCCGATGAACACCGCGGGCAGAGTCCCCGCCCGCATTTCGGCGGCGCCCATGATCCGGGCGGGGTCGACCCCGGCCACTCCGACGACGAACGGGCCCCGCGGGATGCGGCGGCCCAAGCGCCGGGCGGCGGGCATGGCCGGCCGCCCCACGACGAGGATCCCCGCGAAACCGGAGAAGAAACCCGCGCCGGCCGCTTCCAGCCACTGGCGGGTCCGGTCCTCCCGGTCCTCGCGAAGGTTCAGAATCCCGATCCGCCGCTCCGGCAAGCCGGGCCGGATCTCCGCCAGCCGGTCCAGGACGCGGCGGGTCGACTCGGGTTCGTTGGCGGCGAAAGCGCTCACGGCGTAGCGCGGCGGATCGGCGGGCCCGCCGTGCAGGCGCCTGATCCGGAGGGCGCCGAAGTCCGGGACGACCGCGTCCATTCCGGCCTCGGCCCGCTCGCGCCCGACCCCGAGCGTTTCGGCCGCGGCCAGGGCCAGGAGGCGATTCTCGGGGAACTCGAAATCGCCCCCGGGCCGGGAAGCGGTTTCGCCTCCCGGGACGCGGCCGGGAACGATCACGATCCGGGCGCCCTGCCGGCCGGCGGCGGCGTGGAAGGCCGGGTGGTCCTCGGCGGCCGGAACGAGGACCGTGCAGCCGGGCGCGATGGCCGCGCTCAGCGAGACGGCGACCGCGTCGCGGGTCCGGCCCATCTCTTCGCGGTGGTCGACGCGGGCGTTCGTAATGACAAGGAGGTCCGGTTTCAGGATCCGGACCGCCTCGGCCCGCAGGCATTCCGGCCGGATGCTCATCATTTCGGCAACTAGGGCATCGACCCGGCCGCGCGCGGCGGTCCTCAGGACGCGCTTCTGTTCGAGGATGGAGGGCGGGCCGGTCCGGGCGATCAGGCGCTCCGATCCGTCCGTTCCGGACAGGGCGGGTCTCGATCCGGTCGTCTTGGCCAGGACGATCCGGCCGTCCCCGCGAAGGGCCGCGGCGATGAGGCGGGTCACGGACGACTTGCCTCGCGTTCCGGTCACGGCCACGCACCGGGGGATGCGGCGCCGGGAGGCACCGAGGGACCGGTTCTCAGCCGACAGGAGGAGCAGGAAGCCGGTCAAAAGGGCCGACGCGGGAAGAAGTCCGTTCACGCCGATATTGTATTTTTTCTTCGGCCAAATGAACAGGCCCGAAAAGGCGGACCCGCGGCGGGCCAAAAAAAAAGAGGCGAAAGAGTTTGGGGCTCTTTCGCCTCCCCACTGAAAGGAAGAGAGTTGAAAAGTTTATGAAAGGCACTCGATAGGTGCCACTTCTGCTCTTAATCTTGCATATTTCGTGCCATATTCGGATCGGACTTTTGAAACGATCCATCTCTGTAAACGGTTTTCATCCGGTCCGGAAACGGAAAATACCGCAAACAGAATTTACATGATGAAAAAAAAGTTTACGTTTAGAGGCTTTTCCCAAGGAATTCGTCCTTGGTCAGCAGGTAATCGATCGACCGGCTCAAGGCGTCCAGGTCGAGCGGCTTGGCGAAGAAATGGCCGATCCCCAGCCGGCTCAGCACGCCGGGATCGACGAGCTCGGCATGGGCGGAAATGAGGATGACCTCGCCCCGGTAGCCTTTGGCCCGGAGATCGGAGACTAGCTCCACGCCGTCTTTGCCCGGCAGGCGCAGATCGGCAATAAGCAGGTCGAAGGCCCCGCTCTTGAAACGCTCCAGGACTTCCTCGGCGTCCTTGGCCGGATAAACCCGGTACTTTTTGTTCAACAGGAGGAAGAAGGTTTTGCGGATGGATTCTTCGTCGTCGACGAGGACGATTTTTTTGCCTAACATTTCATATCCTTTCTCAGATGACTGACGTCTGAAGATTATGCAGGTTTTGTGCCAACGCCCCGATCAAGAGATCAGGGGAAATTCCGGGGCCTGTTGTCCTCCCGAGAGGACGCCCGCCAAGGTAATTTACAGGAGCGGGTAAAGTCTCTTTGCGCGCTAAATCTCCAAGCTGTAATCCTTGATCTTCTTGTCCAGCGTCGGCCGGCTGATCTGGAGGATCTGGCTGGCCTGCGTCTTGCTCCCCTTCACCGACGTCAGGACGTAGCGGATGTACTCCTTTTCCACTTCATCGAGCGAGGTCAGCGTCCGGGCGAAAAGCTTCTTGTCCTCGATGTCGACGGGCAGGTTCTCCTTCAGGACGATGTCGCCCTTGGCCAGGATGACCGCCCGGGTCAGGGCGTTTTCCAGCTCCCGGACGTTCCCCTTCCAAGTCAGATCGGTCAACATCTTCATGACCTCCGGCGGAACCTTGCGGACGTTCTTGCGCAGGTCGCGGTTGATCTTCTCCAGCAGATAGGCGGCCAGGTCGGGGATGTCCTCTTTGCGCTCGCGCAGCGGCGGCAGGTCGATTTCCACGACTTTCAGCCGGTAATACAGGTCCTCGCGGAATTTGCCGGCCTCGATGAAGGCCCGCAGGCTTTGGTTGGTGGCGGCGATGATGCGGGCCTCGGTTTTCAGGACCCTCTCCCCGCCGACCTTCATGAAGTCCCGCGACTCGATGACCCGCAGGAGCTTGGACTGCAGGTTGGGCGAGACGTCGCCGATCTCGTCCAGGAACAGCGTGCCCTTGCCGGCGATCTCGAATTTGCCCTTGGTCTCGCAGTGGGCGTCGGTGAAGGCCCCCTTGACGTGGCCGAAGAGCTCGGACTCGAGCAGGGTGTCCTGGATGGCCGAGCAGTTGATGACGATGAAGGGCTCGTCGCGGAAGGGGCTGTTGTAATGGATGGCCTTGGCCACGAGCTCCTTGCCCGTCCCGCTCTCGCCCTGGATGAGGACGTTGGTCCGCGTTCCGGCCACCGAGCCGATCAGCTTGAAGACGTCCCGCATGCGGGGCGAGCGGCCGATGAGGTTGTCGATCGTATAGTCCTTCTGCTTTTCCTGGATGAGGTAGCTGACCTTCTCTTCCAAGGCCTTGACCTGGAAGGCCTTCTCCACGGTCAGGTCGAGGGCCACGTAGTCGAGCGGCTTGACCAGATATTCGAAGGCCCCCAGCTTGACCGCCTCGACCGTCGTCTTCATGTCGTCGAAGGCGGTCATGATGACGACCGAAGCGGGATTTTCGTCCTCTTTCAGGCGGCGCAGGACGTCCAGGCCGTCCCGGTCGGGCAGGCGGATGTCCAGAAGAATGAGGTCGGGCCCCATTTCGGCCGCCCGGACCAGCCCGCTCTCGCCGTCCTCGGCCGTCTGGGCCTCGTATCCTTTCTTGCTCAGGTGGGAGGCCAGCGTTTTGCGGATGAGGGCGTCGTCGTCGATGATCAGAATGGACTTCATGGCAGGTCCTCGCAGGGCAGCAGGATTTCGAAGGCCGTTCCCGGCCCGCGATGGGGGACGACACGGATGGAGCCCTTGTGCTGTTCGATGATCTTGCGGGCGTTGGCCAGGCCAAGGCCGAAGCCCTGGGGCTTGGTCGTGAAGAAGGGTTCGAAGATGGTCTCCCAGTCCTTCTCGGGGATGCCGCAGCCGTTGTCCGAGATGCGGACGCGCAGCCGGCAGACGCCGCCCTGGTCGATCCGGGCGGCGGCGATGGACACCCGGCCCCCGGGCTCGACGGCCTCGGCCGAATTGCGCAGGACGTTGGCGAAAACCTGGCGGAGGCGGTCGCCGTCCACGGCGACTTCGGGCAGTCCGGGGGCGTAACGCCGCTCCACGGCGATCCGCTTCTCGGCGAAGGCGCCGCGGAGGAGCTTGATGCTCTCGTCCAGGACCTGCTCGATGGCGAAGCGGTCCTTCTGCAGCTCGGAGACCCGGGTGAAATTGAGGAGCTCCTTGATGAAGCGCTCGATCTGGCCGATGCCTTCCTCGGACAGGGCCAGGTGCTCGTGCTCGATCTCGTCGATGTGCGGGCTGCTCCGGATCTTCTGGATGTTCAGCTTGACTGAGGTCAGGGGGTTGCGGATCTCGTGGGCGATGGTCACGGCCATCCGTCCGATCTGGGCCAGCTTCTCCGACTGGATGAGCTTCTTGTTGGTCGCCTCGATCTCCTCGAGCGTCAGGCGGAGCTTCTCGCTCATCTCGTTGAAGCGGCTGGCCAGGTGGCCGATTTCGTCCTTGGAATCGATGTCGATCTTGTGGGCGAAATCGCCGCGGGCGATGCGGACCGTGCCCTCGGACAAGCGTTTCAGGGGCCGAGTGATCCGGCGGGCCAGGACGGTCGCGCCCAGAGTGCCCAGCAGCAGGCCGGCCGCGCCGAGGAGGAGGAGGACCCGGCGGATCTTGCGGATCTCGGCCGGCAGGCGGGCCAGGGACAGGCCCAGCTTGACCGAGCCCCACCGGCTGTCCGAGCCCCGGTCGTAAATGGGGATCTCGATCTCCAGGATGCGGCGGAGGGCCTTGTTCAGAAGGACGTCCTTGGCCTGGATATAGACGCTTTTCGGACGGATATCGCCCTGGAGCTGGCTCTGGCTGTAAACGGCCCGTTCGGAGGCGATCTGGCGGTTATAGACGATCGGGGTGGCGTAGCGGTCGTAGATGACGATGTACAGCCGGTTCTCGTCGATCTGCTCGTCCACGCTGGACTGCAAGGCGTCGACGTCCCAGACCAGGAGCGAGCGGAGATTGGCCTCGGCCATGCTCCGGGCGAAGAGCAGCCCGCGGTTGGTGAATTCGTCGAAAATGGTGTTGACTTCGCGTCTCTCGACGACCCAGAGGACGGCCGCGACCAGGACGATGACCAGGGCGGCCGACCAGATGGCGAAGCGCTTCTGCAGGGACAGCTGGACCATCACGGTCTCTGGTCCTTCGGGTCCAGCCAGACGAAGCGGGTGTCGAGGTAGGAGAGGCCCATGGCCGGGATCTTCAGCCCGTGGACGCGGCCCTGGACGGCGAAACGCTCCTCGGAGAAGAATAGCGGCAGGGCCGGCACGTCCTGGGCCAGGATCCTCTCCATGCGGCGGAAGAGATCGACGCGCCGGGTCCAGCTTTTTTCCACATCGGCCTCCTCGTAGAGTTTGTCGAAATCCGGCGACGCGTAGCGGCAGGCCGAGCGGTTGAATTCCGAGCCCGACGTGAACAGCGGCTGGACGATGCTTTCGGCGTCGGGGAAATCCATCCGCCAGGGGACGAAGGCCAGAAACGGCTGCTTGACGTCATGCAAGGCGGCCATCGAGCGGACAAAACGGACGGACACCGGAATTCCGACCGCTCCGAGCTGGGCCTCCATCTCGCGGCCCAGCTGGACGGTCGCTTCGGAGCGCGGAAGGGGGATGAAGCAGAGGAGCTCGGGAAATGACCGTTCCACGAAATACCCGAAATCGGAGAGGAGGCGGCGGGCCTTTCCGGGATCGCCCGACAACAGGTCGTCCAAGGGAAAGAATCCCGGAAGTCCGGAGGGGATGAAATTGGCCGAGCTGCGCAGGGCTCCGGCAGGGCCGCCCCAAGCCAGGGCCAGCTTGTCCTTGTCGATGGCGGCGGCGACGGCCAGGCGGACCGCGGCGCTGTCCAGGGGAGGATTCTGACAGCTCATCATCAGGTACGTCATGTTGTAGAGCCCGCCCTGGACGATCTGCGACTTGGAGGTCGCCATCCGTTCGGACAGGAAAGGCATGACGTGGACGTCACCGTCCATGAACTGGTTGATGGAAAAATGAGGGCTGAATTCGACGATGTCTAGATAGGGCCGGCGGTCGTGGTAGCGGGGGAAGCGCTCCAGCCGGACGCCGACCACGTCCAGGAGGGGGCTGCGGACCCAATACCCGAATTTGAACGGCCCCGTGCCCACCGGCTGCCAGAAGAAACTCCGGCCCTGGTCGAGGAGCAGGTCCCGGGGCAGGATCTTGCAGAAGCTCATGCTCAGGAGGTAAAGGGCCGAGACATAGGGGTTCTTCCACTGGATCTCGAAGACGAATTTCTCGGGGGCCCGGAATCCCGAGACCTCGTCGGCCTTGCCGTCCCAGAACTCCTGGGCCCCGGCCACCTTGTTGATGAACAACGGGGCGTAAGGCGACTGGGTGTCCCGACGGAGCAGCCGTTCCAGCGAGAACTTGACGTCCTGCGAGTCCATCTCCCGGCCGTGATGGAACATGACGCCCCGCTTCAGGATAAATGTCGTCCGCCGGCCGTCCTCGGAGATGATCCAATATTCGGCCAGGGCGGGGATGATGTCGAGCTTGGCGCTGAGGCGAACGAGGCCCTCGTAGAGCTGTTCCGTGGCAAACGTCCAGGAAGGGACGGCCGGGTCCAGGTTGGGCTGAAGCGGCCCGCCGTCCTCGCGGACACGCAGGACGCCTCCATATCTGGGCACGTCCTCGGAGGGGGCCGGGCCCGCCGATCCCGCGATCAGGCCGGACGCGAGAAGGACCGCCGATACGGCGATCGATCCCCGTTTGAGATGGCTTTTATTCATTAAGGAAACGATGAAATTTAGAGCAATCTTTATGCCAGAAAGCCGAACTGCTTTTCGGCCTGAAAAAAGCTCATTCCTGCCCGTCTACTCAAATAATCGAGTTTAATTTGTAAATTTATTTTACATTATTTCATCAAGAAACAACAGAGGCATAAAACCGCAGGAATGCCCCGAATCCCCTACTCGTGTCTGAGCGCGACGGCCGGATCGACCTTGGCCGCCCGCCGGGCCGGATAGAGCCCGGAGGCCAGGCTGATCAGGACGGCAAAGCCGACCGCCCCAAGGATGAGCCAGGGCGGGAAGCGGAAATACTCCATCGCCGGCAAATCCTGGCGGGCGCCGAAATAATTGATGAGCGGATTGATGCCCCGGCTGGCCCCCCAGCTCAGAACGACCCCGCAGATCCCCCCGCCCAGGCCGATGAGGCCCGATTCGAAGACGAAGATCTTCTGGATATCACGGGGCGAGGCGCCGACGGCCTTCATGACCCCGATCTCCGAAGTCCGCTCGAGCACGGCCATGACCATGGTGTTGATGATGCCGAGGGAGGCGACGAAGATGGCGATCATGGCGATCGCCGCCAGGAACATGTCCATGAGGACGAACCCGGTTTTGATCTGTTCGAACTGGTCGATCAGGGCGAATGTGGAGAAGCCCATCTCCACAACGGCCCGGCGCACGGAATCGGCGGCCCCCGGCGAGACGAGGCGGACGTTGACGGCCGAATATCCGAGCTTTCCCTCGCCCGCCCGGAAGAGATCCCAGAGATTGGTGATGGGCAGCTTGGACAGGCCCGCCGCCGGACCGGGCGGAAGGAGGACGTCGCCGCCCAGCCCCATCGGCCCGCCGGCCCCCCTGACGTCCATGACGCCGGCCACGGAGAACGGGGAGAACTCCTTTTTGAACGGGAGTTCCCGGCGGCTCAGGAGCGCGCCCAGCTTGGCGGGGCTGAGGAGACCGAGATCCAGAGAAAGCGGGGCGATCTCGATCATCGCCCCGACCGCCCTGGCCGGGTCGGAGACGCCGAGCTGGCGGAGAAGCGTCCGGCCGACGACCACGGCCCTCTCCCCGTCGCTTCTGAACATGCGGCCGGCGGCCAGGGAAGACGCCCGGGTCGACGCGGATTTGACCGGCATGACCTGAACCAACCGGTACTCCTCCCGGCCTTCGAATCGGATGACGGCAGGAAAGCGGACTTCCGGGTAGGCGCTCTCGACGCCCGGCAGGGCGGCGATGCGGGCCACCGCGGCGTCGTCAAGGAGGGCCGCGTCGGGCTTGGGAACGCCGGGCCGACGGAAGGCGGGACCGCGCCGGCCGCGGACCGGAGCGGCCGGTTCGTCCCCCTCGGGCAGGACGGTCAGGGCGTTGAAGAGGTCCAGCTTCCGGAAATTGTCGGTCACGTTCTTCCGCATGCCGATCCCGAACCCGACCATGGCCATGAGGGCCCCGATGCCCACGGTCACGCCGAACGAGGTCAGGAACGTCCGGAGCTTGCGCTGGGACAGGTCGGACAGGGCGAATTCAAAATAATCGCGGAGGGGAATGCGGCGGAAGCGGGCGGCCACGAAATCAGCTTCTCCGCAGGATGTAGCCGGGGCCGGACACCCCGGGCAGCCCATCGAAAAAGGCGGCGACGCGAAAGCCGCGGCCGAACAGGGTCCGAAACGCTTCGCGGGTGCGCAGCCGCCAATCCACGGGGATGCGCCGGACGTCGGGGTCCCCGACGTCCGTTTCCCGAAGCATGGCGTAAAAATCGGCCGGAATGCGCAGCCGGGCGCAAATCGAGGCGGCTTCGAGATCGAGGCCCTCGGCCGTTTCCAGCTCGATGGGGCCCGAGCGGCCGGGGACCGTCCGGCGCCCGACGGAAAGAACATCCGGTCCGTCCGCGGCGGGTCCCGGAACGGCGCGGCCCGAGGGCGCCGCGCCGCCGCGCAAGTCCCAGGACGTGAAGAAGCGGTCGCTGGGGACGTCGCGGCGGTTGAGCCGGCCCCCGAACTCGCCGTAGACGGCCGTCCGGTACTCGAGCACGGTCATGCCCAGGCGGAAGATGTTGCGGTGGGCGTTGACCGCCGTGAGCGGATCGTAGGTGCAGACCACCGTGGTGATTCCGTACAGATTCCGCAGGACATCCCCCTGGAATTCCTTGATGGCGACGCCCAGCCCGAACCCTTCGGCGCCCGGCCGGATCCCCGTATATTGGGAGTAGAACCACAGGTTGTCGAGACTGCGGAAGCCGACGCTTTTATCGCGCAGGCCGACGTAGCCGTAGGAGAATCCGACCATCCGGCTGGCGCTCTCCTCCGGTTCGCCGCCCGGCCCGGAGGCATAGGCGGCGATGAACAGGCTCGTCCCGTCGTGGAAATAGTTCTCGCAGAGGAGGTTGCGGGGCCCGGCCAGCCGGTCTTCGTCGAAATCCCAGACGGCGTTTTTGATTTCCTCATAGCGGGCGTAATCCTCGGCCCGGGAGGACGTTTCGACGCAGAGAAGGAACTTCGCCGCCCCGTGGACGTGGATGCGGGAGAGGCCGGCCGGATTGGTCATATCGGCGCGAATTGTAGTCCAAGCCTCTCCCCGGATCAATCCGTCGCCGGGCCGGCGGACCTCCGGACAAGAATGGATTTGCCATCAAGAACCTCCAAAGGGTAAAATCAGCCTGCCACGGCCAAGGTCGGGATGGGCCGGCGTGTCCAATATTTAGTATAATATCCAGAATGGAGCGGACCGACTGATCATGCCCCACTACAAACGGCCTACCCTGCTGGCTCAAGAACGCGTCGCCGTCGTGGTCAATCCCTATGCGGCCCAGCGGCGGTGGGAGCGCAACCCCAAGCTGCGCCAATACCTGCAGAGAAAATTCCCCGGCCGGGTCTTCGATCAAACGGGCGACAAGGCCGCGATGATCGAGCAGGTCAGGCGCCTCAGCCTGGAAAATGACGTCATCATCGTCCTGGGCGGCGACGGCACGCTGGCCGACGTCATGCAGGGGATTTTCGAAGCCGGCCGGGAGAAGGACGTCGTCCTCGGGATCATCCCCTTCGGCAGCGGCAACGCCCTGCGCAAGTCGCTGCTCATCCCCAAGGCCCTGAAGAAGGCCCTCAAGCTCCTGGCCCGGGGCGAACCGCACTGGATCGATCTCATCGACCTGGGGGGACGGGTGGCCAGCTTCCTGAGCATCGGGGCGACGGGCAAAGTGACCCACCGCAAGTCGCAGATCAAGATCCCCGGCCTTGTCGGCCACCTCCTGGCCGCCAGCATCCTGCTGGTCCAGCCCCGCGACCCCATCGAGATCGAGCTTTTCGACGGGCTGGACGACAAGGGCCGCCCCTTCATCCACAAGAAGCTCAATCTCAAGCTGTTCGACTGCATCATCAACAAGACGAACTATTTCGGGTACAGCTGGGTCATCGCCCCCAAGGCCCGCATCGATGACGGCTACCTCGACGTGACCCTGTTCAACATCCGCGCCTACAACTACCTGATCGGCTTCCCCCTCATCTACCTCGGCCACTACCAGAAGGTCCTCAAACACTTCAAGGCCCGCCGGGTCATCGTCCGGGGCGAGAGCCTGCACGTGCAATACAACGGAGAAATCCTGGACAAGCGGAAAGAGCTCGAGTTGAAGGTCCTGCCCAAGGCGCTGCGCGTCATCGGGCCTCCCCGGGTCAAACGGCCCCTGCCCCGCCGGCTGGCGGCCGGCCGCCGTTAAAGAGCGTCCTCTTCGGGCGGCGGCAAGGACAGCGGCGGCGGCCGCCGGGACAAGATTTCGACGGCGGATTTCGAGGCTCAGTCGGCCGTGATTTCGAAGGCCGGCGGATGCAGGAGATGGGCCTTGACCGTGCATGCGTCCGCGGCCTTGACGACGGCGCTTCTGTATTTCTCGGGGAACCCGGGCGGCAAATGGATGGCGATGGCGATCCTGGTGATGAGCTTCGAGCCCTGGGGGCGCTCCGTGGCCATGGAGAGCGTGATTCCGTCCGTGGCGATCCGCCGTTCGCGGCAGAAGGCCAGGACGTAATACCCGGCGCAGGTGGCGAGCGAACCCAAGAACAGATCAAAAGGCGCGGGAGCGCTGTTGGTCCCGCCGGCTTGGACCGGCTGGTCGGTGGCCATGGTGAAACCGCGATACTCGGCGTCCACGCGGCTTCCTCCCGGAAGCGTGACCCGGATTTCGTGATCGGACATGGAATTCTCCTTCAGAGGATGCGCGGATCGACGCCCTTCGTGAACAAGGCCAGGAGAAGGCGCCGGTCTTTTTCGGTCATGGTCAGCCGCCCGAGCAGATCGTGAACCAGTCCGGCGACGTGTTCCCGGTTTCCGCCATGGACGAACCCCTTCTCCTCCAGCTTGCGCAGGATGAGGGCGATGGTCTCGTCCTGGTCGCGCCGCGGGAGCGGCTCCGGCCTATCGGGGCGGGCCGCCGGCCCGGCCGTGAAGATCGCGTAGAGGGACAGGAGGACGGCGGAGGCCAGATTATAGGATGGCTGGCGCCCGGCCTGGGGAATGGTAAAGACGAAATTGGCCCGGCGGAGCTCGCCGGCGGTCAGCCCGGTCCTTTCGTTCCCGAAAAGAAGTCCGATGCGCGCATCGCGCGGGTAGGCGGACATGAGCGGGATCGCTTCGGCGAGAGACAGAAGCCCGACCGCGGCCCGCGGCTTGGCCGTGGCCGCGAAGACGACCCGGCAATCGGCCACGGCGGCCTCCAGGTCCGGGACGACCTTGGCGGCGGACAGGACATCCCCGGCGTGGACCGCGGTCTTGGCCGCCTTGGCCGGGAGACGGCCTTTTTTGACCAGGCGCAGGTCCGAGAATCCCGTGTTCTTCATGGCCCGAGCGGCCAGCCCGATGTTCTCCGCGCTTTCCGGTCGGGCCAGGATGACGGCGAAGCGCGCCGGATTGAGCGCTGGGCTCAGGACGGATCCCGACCATTGTGTCATCACGGCTATTCTAATCGAAGATCCGCCCGGGCTCCACTCCGGTTCCTCACAATTTTCCATATTTCCCTTGTTCGGCCGTGTTATATAATAGCCTCCTCATATTCAGCCGATAAGGACAATCGATCATGACCGACCGCAAATCGCTCGAGGGCCTGTTCGCTAAGCACGGCTTCGCCGATTTCCGCTGGATCGACCCCGCCGCGATCGTCGTGGCCCAGTGGGTCCGCATGAAATGCTTCTATGGATGCCCGGACTACGGCAAAAACGGAACCTGCCCTCCCAACGTTCCGCCCGTGGACGAGTGCGAGCGGTTCTTCCACGACTATTCGACGGTGGCCCTCTTTCATTTCGAGAAGTCCGTGGACAAGCCCGAGGACCGCCATGAATGGACGCGCGGCATCAACCGCCGCCTGAGCGACCTCGAGCGGGACGTTTTCCTGTCCGGGCACGTCAAGGCCTTTCTTCTCTTCATGGACACCTGCACCCTGTGCGGCAGCTGTCCCGGGACGCGGGCCGACTGCAAGGAGCCCAAGCGGGCCCGGCCGACCCCGGAAGCCATGGCCGTCGACGTCTTCTCCACGATCCTGCGGGCGGGCTACCCCATCGAGGTCCTGACCGATTACCGCCGGGCCATGAACCGGTACGCCTTCCTGCTCATCGACTGAAACGGGGCCGCCGGAGAGAAGGATTGTCCATGACACACGCCGATCCGCGCGGCCGAAGCGTCCTGATCACCGGTTGCTCGTCCGGCATCGGCCGGGCCGCGGCCGTTCACCTGGCCCGGAAGGGGCTTACGGTTTTCGCCGCCGTCCGCAAGGCGGCCGACGCCGAAAAGCTGCGCGGGCTCGGAATCGCCAGCCTCGTTCCTCTTTGTCCCTTGGATTTGACCAGGCCCGAGCACATCCCCGCGATCATGGAAACCGTCGAGCGGGAGCTCGAGGGGCGCGGACGGGAGGGGCTCTTCGCGCTGGTCAACAACGCCGGCGGGGGCTCGGTCGCCCCGATCGAGCTCATGGACCCCGGGCGGTTCAGGGCCGAACTCGAGGCCCGGATCGTCGGGGCCGCGGCTCTCGTCCAGGCGGTCCTGCCGTCTCTGCGCCGCGCCGGCGGCCGCATCCTCTGGATCATGACCCCGGCCATCATCCCGACGCCCTACGTCGCCTCGATCCATGCCTGCGATTTCGCCGTCAACGGCCTGGCCCGAACCCTCGACATCGAGCTCAAGCCGTGGGCCATTCCCAGCATCATGATCCGCTGCGGGGGAATCCGGACGGAGGCCGTGTCCAAGTCCGACGCCGAATTCGAAACGGACTTGAAGAGCTGGCCTCCGGAAAAAAGGGCTCTCTATGAACCGACCCTGCGCAGGTGGTCCGAGAGCATGGCCGCGTTCAACGCTAAAAGAACGGACCCGGAAAAAGTCGCGGCCGTCGTGGAGAAGGCCCTCTCCTCCGCCAAACCGAAACGCCGGTACTCGATCGGGCACATGGCCAGGGCCGCGGCCTTTTTGGAAGCGCTCCCCCAGGGATGGGCCGACCGCATCCTGAAAGCGCGCTTCTGATCGGCCGCCCCGTTTGCGTCGCGGGACCCGTTTAAAGATAATGAAACCCGCATCGTCATCCCATTCCGGGAGCCGCCATGAACAGACGCGACGCGCTGAAAAATCTCTCTCTGGCCGCGGCCGCCTGGCCGCTGGCTCCGAAAAGCCGGACGGATCAAATCCGGCCATCGCCCGCCTCGAGCCCTCGCCCGGCGGAGCTTCTCGCCGAGGTCAAGGCCCATCATGGCCGGCCCGTCCTGCATCTCAACGGCAAGCCGGTCTTTCCGGCCATCGATTGGGTCTCGGGCCCGCGCCCGGACGGCTGGGATTTCGCCCGCCAGGCCCGGATGAACAAGGAGACGGGCATCCACGTCTATGCCTTCGACGTCGGCAAGGGCGTCGAATGGATCGGCTCGGGGACCTCGCCCGAGCGCCCCTACGATTTCTCGACCGTCACCGCCCGTTTCGGCCGCGTTCTGGAGGCCGATCCTGAAGCGCTTTTCCATCTCCGCATCTACCTGGAGACCGGCCATGACGACTGGTGGGAGCGGGCCTATCCCGGCGAATGCGAGATCCTCTCCGACGGCCGCCGCAACGGGCAATCCTTCGCTTCGGCGGTCTGGCGCGCCCAGGCCAAGGACTTCCTGGCCGCCTATGCCGCCGCCCTGAAAAAAGAAGGACTGTCCGAGCGCATCCTGTCCTACCAGGTCGGCGCCGGCCACACGGGCGAATGGGTCAAGGGCGAGAGCTCCATGTACGCGCCCTGCGGCGATTACGGCGCGCCGATGCGGCGGCATTTCCGGGAATGGCTCCGCCGGTCCTACGGGGGAGACGAAGCCGCCTTCCGCCGGGCCTGGAACGATCCGCGGGCCGCCTTCGAAACGGCCGAGGTCCCCGGGGCCGAAGCGCAGCTCCTGGCCCGCGGCTACATCTTCCGCGACCCCAAGCTCGAGCAGAACGTGATCGATTATTTCCGCTGCTTCGCGGAGCTGTGCTCGGACGCGGTCATCGATTTCTGCCGCACCGCGAAAGCGGCTTCGGGCGGGACCAAGCTGGCCGGGGCGTTCTACGGCTACCTCATGGACCTGTCCTGGAACGGCGGATTCTTCCGCGAGCGGCCGGACAGCGATTACTCGACCTACCAGCGGAGCGGCCATCTCGGCCTGCGCCGCGTCCTCGAGGAACCGGCCGTCGATTTCCTGGTCAGCCCTTACAGCTACGGATATCGGGGCATCGGCGGGGACGGGCCGAGCATGCTGCCGGCCGAATCGGCCCGCCTCCACGGCAAGCTCGTCCTGATCGAAGACGACACCCGGACGCACGTCGACGCCGAGGACCCCCACTACGGGCGGGCGGCCACCCTGGCCGAGAGCACGGCCATCCTTCGCCGCAACCTGGCCCAGGACCTGGCCCACGGCCAGGGCGCCTGGTGGGCCTCGGGAAAGGTCGACCCGCTCAAGGAGCCCGCCTTCCTGCCGCTGCTCCGCGATTTCCGCGCCTTGGGGACGTTCGCCCTGGATCTCGATCTGGCGCCCTCGGCCGACGTCGCCGTCCTTCTCGACGACGAGAGCTTCTATTACGAAACCTGCCGCTACAACCTCGACATTCCCCTCGTCTTCCAGCAGCGACTGTGGGGCCTGCCCAAGATGGGGACGCCGTTCGATACCTATCTTCTCAACGATTTCATCGAAGGCCGGACGAAGCCCTACAAGCTGCTGGTCTTCCTCAATCCCTTCCGCCTCGACGCCGCGCGGCGCCGCGCGCTCACGGCCCGGTTGGATAAGGACGGAACGACGGCCCTCTGGATCTACGCGCCCGGTTATATTCTGGACGATTGTTCCCCGTCCCACATGGAGGAGCTGACCGGAATCCGGTTCGGCACCGGCGAACAGCCCTGGGGGCCGCTCGTTCACATCACGGATTTCACCCACCCCATCACGGCCGGGCTGGCCCAGGACCTGGTCTGGGGCACCAACGCCAAGCTGGCCCCGCTGTTTTACGTCGACGACCCGGGCGCCCGCATCCTCGGCCAAGTCGTCTATTCGCAGGGCGACTGCAAGCCCGGCTTCGCCGTGAAAAAGACCGGCCCGCGGACGTCGGTCTATTCCGCGGCGCCCAATCTTCCCGCCGGCGTCCTGCGCGGCGTGGCCCGTTTCGCCGGGGCCCACATCTACGGCGACGCCGGAGACGTCCTCTACGCCGCGCCGGAGCTGCTGGGCGTGCACACGGTCGCCGGGGGCCGCCGGACCTTCCGCCTCCGGGGGCCCGCGGAGATCGTTTATGATCTCTTCGAACGCCGGGCGGCCGCCCGCGAGACCGCCGAATTCACGGTCGAGCTGGCGCCGGCCTCGACCTCCCTCTTCTACACCGGGACGGCCGCCGGCCTGGAAAAGCTGGGGCGATGAAAAAGAAGATCCTCGCCTCGGCCTCGCTGTTCCACGCCCTGACCGACGCCGCCGGCGTCATCACGCCGACGATCTTCCCCATCCTGTACAGCCGCGGCTTCCTGATCTCCAGCTATTCCCAGATCGGACTTCTGTCCAACCTGGGCTTGATGGCGACGCTCGTCCTGCAGTTCTTCGTCGTCCGCCTATCCTTCCGCCACGAATACCGGATCCTCCTGCTCATCAGCGGAGCGGGCATCTGCGCCTCTCTGGCCCTGGTCCCGTTCGTCTCCTCGTTCCTAGCTTTGACCGCGGCCTATCTCCTCATCCGGGCCTTCAGCAGCGTCTATCATCCGGTGATCATCGCCTGGGTCTCCAAGTCGCGGGCCGGGACGGGCCGGGAATTGGACGACGCCATGGGCATCCAAAGCGGATCGGGCAACGTCGGGGTCATGCTGGCCTACCTGTCGGTGGGTTTCCTGGCCCAGCGCTATGGCTGGAAGATGCCGCTCTATGCCTGGGCCGCCTTCGGCCTGCTTTTGACCGGCCTCGGCATTCGGGCCCTGCGCGGCGTGTCCTCGCGAAACGAGGAAAGGCCCTCTCTGGGAGCGGCCTCGTGGTGGCGCTCGCTCCGCTCGATCAGGCGGTTCATCCCGGGCTTTTTCTTCGGCGGGATGGGCTGGTCGCTGACGATCTATTACGCCCCCTCCCTTCTCAACCATAAATACGGCGTGCCCATGGGCCGGACGGGGCTGTTCCTGGCCCTCTGGATCGGCCTGGGCACGATCACCGGCTACGGATACGGCATCTGGAGCCGCCGCTTCGGGCGGAAGACCGTCTTCCTCTTCAGCCTGGGCGGGGCCGCGGCCTGCCTCTTCCTCATCGGCTTCGCTACGGCCGCCGGGCCGGCCGTCGCCGGACTGCTGGCCTTCGGCGCGCTGCTCCTGATGACCTACCCCTCCCTGCACACGTTCGTCGGTTCGACCGTCCCGCCCGAAGGCCAGACCCAGGCTTTCAGCTGGGTTTCCAACATCCAGCTCATCTCCGGCGCGATCGTGACGCTGGTGTCCGGATTCCTGTCCGACGCCCTGGGAATCCAATTCCCGTTCCTCCTGACCGGGGTCCTGACTCTGGCGATCTTCATCTTCTATCTTCCGCGCGGCGCGGAATTCTTCGGCGGAGAAGCGGACGCCGCGGACGCCCCGACGGTGATCGAGCCCGAATGAGCGCCTCGAAAGTCTGGAACCGCGATTTTCTGATCCTCTGGCAAGGCCAGTTCGTCTCGTTGTTGGGAGACGTGGTTTACGCCATCGCCCTGGGATTCTGGATCCTCCAGACGACCGGTTCGACCGCCCTGATGGGAGCCCTGCTGGCAGCCTCGACCCTGCCCCGGGTCCTGGCCGCCCCCTTCGCCGGGGTCCTGGTCGACCGGACGGACCGCAAACGCCTGCTCATCGCCATGGACCTCGTCCGCGGCGCGGCCGTCGTCCTGGCCGCGCTGGCCGGGTTGGCCGGCCTTCTGCGGATCTGGATGGTTTTCGCCGCGGGGGTGACGATCGGGATCGGAGGGGCGTTCTTCTCGCCCGCGGTCGTCTCCATCCTCCCCGAGATCGTGCCGCGGGACAAGCTGGTCCAGGCCAACGCGTCCTACAGCCTCATTTCGACCGGCTCAAGCGTCCTGGGCAACTCGGCCGGCGGATTCCTCTTTCAACTGCTGGGCGCGCCCCTGCTGTTCCTCTTCAACGGCGTCTCCTATCTCGTCTCCTCGGCGACGCTCCTCATCGTCCGCGTCCCCAAGCATCCTTCGGCCTCCGGTGAACGGCATTTTTTCGCCGAACTGGCCGAGGGGCTGAAGCTGGTCACCCGGATGCGCGGGCTGCGCAACCTGTTCGTGACGGCGGGCCTGCTGAATTTCTTCGGAGTCATGGGCCTGACCCTGATCATGCCGTTTTTCCAGCGGACGCCCGGACTGGGCCCGGCCCGCTACGGCCTGGCCATGGCCGGCATGACCGGCGGCATGGTCCTGGGATTCCTGCTGAGCTCGGCGGTCAAAATCCCTCCGGCCCGCTGCCTGCGCATATTCGCCGTCAGCGCCTACATCCAGGCTCTCGGCATGATCGTCTTTCCCCAAACCGCCGGCTTGGGGGCCATGATCCCCATCCTGGTCGTTTCGGGAACAGCCAACGCCGTCCTCAACAGCTTCCTGATCGCCATCATCCAGATGACCGTGCCGCGGACGATGCTGGGCAAAGTCTCCTCGCTCCTGATGACCCTGTCCGGCGGGCTGATGCCGCTGTCCATGGCCGTCGGCGGCGTCCTGGCCGAATACCTCCCCCTCCGCGCGCTCATTTCGGGGTGCTTTACCGTGATGATCCTGTGCGCCACGCCGCTCATGTTCAGCCGGGCGTTCCACCGCTTCATCAATTTCGATCCGGAGAGGGAAGCCCCGGAATCCCTGCTGGATTGAAGGTCGGCGGGTCCGATTAAAGAACGGTGCGGGTGGCGATGACGTCGGCGCCGGTTCCGAGAACGTCGGCGATCAGGACCTGGCCCCTCCGCACCGGAGCCTCCGGACGCAGCCCGGCGATCACGGCCAGGATGGGGAAAATCATGTCCCGCGGCACGGGAGCGCTGAGCCGGACGGAAATCATTCGCGAGCCCGACCCCTCGAGCGGGACGGAGGCGGACAAGTTCCGCTTCGGATGCAGGATTTCCTGAACGGCGAAATCGACGCCCTTGGGGCATTCGTTGCCGCGCACATCGAGGTCATCGCCCCGGCGGTCGGCCTCGATCTGGCAGCCGATCGGGCAGAGAACGCAGGTCAGCCGCTCAGCCATGGGCGGCGACCTCCACGGCGCTCTCGACGGGGGTCGGGATCCGGATTTTACGCATTTCGGACGGAACAAGACGGTATAGCTTGACCCGGGCGACGGTTCGGCCCGATGCCGTCTCGCGGACCTCGACGGCCACCGACCGCATCGGCCGGCGGACCCGGAAATTCAAGGTCACGCCGGACGCGCCCCGCCGGACGGTCTGGGGAAGGACATAGCGGATGTTGTCGCCGGCCCGGACCTCGACCGTCTCCGCGCCGTGACGCCGGCCCCGGACGTATTCGGCGGCCCGACGTCCGGCTTCGAATCCTTCGAACGAGGCCCAATCGGCCACGTCGTGGATGTGCAGAACGTTGCCGCAGGAAAAGACGCCCGGCACGCCGGTCATCAGCGTCTCGTCGACGACCGCTCCGCCGGTCAACGGCGACAGCATGACCCCCGCCCGCTTGGACAGCTCGTTCTCGGGGATGAGCCCGACCGAGAGCAGGAGCGTGTCGCAGGCGATTTCCCGCTCGCTCCCCGGAACGGGGCGCTGGAACTCGTCGACGCGGGCCACGACGACCGAGGAGACACGGTCCCGCCCGCGGATGTCGACGACCGTCGAGGACAGCTCGAGGGGAATGCCGAAGTCCAGGAGGCACTGGCGCACGTTCCGCTCCAGCCCGCTGGCCCAGGGCAGGATCTCGAAGACGCCGCGGACCTTGATCCCCTCGAAGATCAGGCGCCGGGCCATGATCAGGCCGACGTCGCCCGAACCCAGGATGACGGCCTCCCGGCCGATTTTCAGGTTGTGGAGATTGACCAGGTTCTGGGCGCTGCCGGCGGTGAAAATGCCGGCCGGACGCGTTCCCGGGATCTCGATCATGTCGCGGGTGCGCTCGCGGCAGCCCATGGCCAGGATGACCGCCCCGGCCCGGATCAGCCAGTAGCCGTCGGCGGCGTTGACGCGCAGCAGGCGATCGGCGGACAGGTCGAGGACCATGGCCCCCGTGCGGAAGGCGACGCCTTCCCGCGCGGCGTCTTCGGTCAGGCGCTCGGCGTATTCGGGGCCGCTGATCGTCTCCTTGTAGAGGAACAGCCCGAACCCGTCGTGGATGCATTGGTTGAGGATTCCGCCCAGGGCCCGGTCCCGCTCGATCAGGAGCACGTCCTCGACGCCGGCGCGCCGGGCGCCGAGCGCGGCCGCCAGCCCGGCCGGCCCGCCGCCGATGACGACGACGTCGTGCCGCTCGACGGAGGCGTCGGTTTCCGTCATGGCTTGATCCGCCCGTAAAAAAGATCCGAGCCGGGGCCGCGCTTGCGGATGTCCCCGGGCGCGGCGCCCCCGGCTTCCAGGAGCTCGACGAGCCGGGGCGTGCAGAATCCGCCCTGACAGCGCCCCATTCCGCAGCGCGTCCGCCTTTTGATCGCGTCCAACGACCTCGCCCCGAAGGGATTGGCCAGGGCGTCCTCGACCTCGGCCCGGGCGACGTGCTCACAGCGGCAGATCATCTCGCCCCAGCGCGGGTCGGCCGCGGCCCGGCGGGCGCGCTCCTCATCGTCCAGATGGGCGAAATGCGGGCGCGGCAGGCGTTCGGCCCTGAAATCGGGTTTCGGCCGCAGGTCCATCGCCGACCCGATCATGTCCGCGACCAGAGAGGCGACGGCCGGGGCCGCCGTCAGCCCGGGCGATTCGATGCCCACGAGATTGATCCATCCCGGCCGCCGGGGGCTCTCCTCGACGATGAAATCGGCCAAGGCCGGACTGCCGCCGGGCCCGGTCAGCTTGGGCCGCAGGCCGGCATACGCGTGGATGAACGGGAAGCGGGCCAATGCCGGCAGGAGGGCGAAGGCTTCGGCCTTGAGTTTGTCCATGACCGGGCGGGTCGTGGCCGCGTCGTTTTTGTCCGGGACCGCCTCCGAGCTCGGACCAAGCAGGACGTTCCCATCGAGCGTCGGCGTGATGTGGACGCCGAGGAACGAATCGTCCTTGGGCGGGACCGGATAGATGGGCATGGCCAGGACCGATCCGGCCTCGCGGTCGGCGATCAGGTACTCGCCGCGGAAGGGATGGATGCTGAAATCGAAGATCCCGGCCAGGGCGGCCACTTCGTCGGCGAAAAGCCCGGCGGCGTTGACGACCCGGCGCGTGCAAAAGACGCCGCGCGGCGTCGTCAGCCGGAACCCGTCAGGGACCGTCTCGACGGCCGTGATCGGCGAGTCCAGGAAAACGCGGGCGCCGTTGCGGGCGGCGCACTCGCCCAGGGCGATCGTGAATTCGTAAGGGGAAATGATGCCCGTCCGGGGCGAATAGAGGGCCCAGAGGCCCTCGACGCCGGGCGCCAGCCAGGTTATGGCCGCCCGATCGACGATCTCCAGCCCGGGCGTCCCGTTGCGCTCGCCCTGCGATTGAAGATCGATCAGCCGCGGGCGGTCGGAATCCATCAGAGCGACGACCAGCTTGCCCGTCCGGCGATGGGGCACGCCCAGTTCCTCCGCCAAGCGATAGATCCGGCGGAGCCCCTCGACATTCAGCCGGGCCTTGAGCGATCCGGAGGGCACATTGAACCCGGCGTGGATGACGCCGCTGTTGCCCTTGCTGATCCCCTCGGCCAGATCGGATTCTTTCTCTAAAATTACGAGGCGCAGATCGTAGCGGGACAGCTCGCGGGCGACGGCGCAGCCCACGACGCCGCCGCCGATGACGGCGACGTCATAGGGCGCATCCGGTCCGGAAAATTCCCGCGGATCGTTCATGGCTGTTCGCTCGGACCAGGAATCATAGCAGATTCGGGCCGCGGCCGGACAGTCCAGGGCGCCGACAGGAGGATCATCGACAGCGGCCTGTTCTCCGGGAAGCCCGCCGCCGCGAACGATGTTTTATTTCGGATGGACCGGCGCCCCCGCGTCCCGTGTCCTCCGCCGGTCGGCCGCCGCGGTCCCGGCCAACGAAACCGACGCCGCCAGGAACATGATCCCGAAAACGACGAAGGCGTCGATCGCGTAGATCAGCACCAGATCCGCGTAGATCCAAAATCCCAGCACGAAGGCCCAGCCGCGCCGGCCGAGGAGGCGGAAACCCGACACGATCAAGCTCCCCGCGGTGAAGGCGACCAGCGCCGACTTGATGTCCCGGGTGAAGACAAACACCGCCCCGGACCAGAGAACCGGCACGACGATCCAGATCTTCATTCTCTTGCGGGTCAGGATGACGCCGGCCGCGGCCGCCGCGGCCAGAGCGAAGCCGATGAAGGCCACGACCGTCCCGGGCGCGGAAAACGGCGGGCGTCCTTCGGCCGCGTCTTCAACCGAGGTGATCATCCGTTTCTCCATGGTGAAATGGATGGGATCGAAGAAAAGGCCCAGGAGAAAGGCGGCGACGGGACCGCGCGCTCCGCCGACGCTGCGGACGAGGAGGCGGGTTTGCGAAGGGCCCAGCGGCTCGACGGCGAAGGGGCCCCAGAGGGGATTCAGAAAGAAAGACCGGCCGGGTTCGACGATTTCGTAATGCCAGCCGTTTCTCCCGGCTTTTTCGGCGCCGAACTGGAAGGAGCGGACGAATTCGCCTTCGGCGCGCTCCGGCCAGGACGGCGCGTCGGGGAAGGCGTTGTGGATTCCGGACAGGAAGAGGTTTTCCAGCCAATCGTAGCTGAAGAAGCCGCCGCGCCCGATACCGACCTGGGAGATCCAGGCCCAGACTTTCCCGGCCGGCGCGTCGATCGTGGCCGCCCGCGTGGCCCGGAAACCGGATACCGTGGCCCGGTCGTCGCCGGGCAGGGCCCGGCGGATCTCGTCCGGCGCCGCCCCCCAGTTGATGTAGCCGGGGTGGATGATCCCGAAATAGGCGGCCAGCCAGCCGGCCAGGACGGCCAGGCCGATGAAGAGAACGATCCGGTTTTTCTTCATCTCCGACTCCTCCGCCAATTCAATACAATCCCGTGCTGCCGAAGCCGCCCTCGCCGCGGGTGGTATCATTCAACTCGTCGGCTTCGACGACCGACACCGAGACCACGGGCTGGATGAGCATCTGGGCGATCTTCATACCGGCTTTGATCTCGAAAGGCTCCCGTCCCAGGTTGGCTATGACCACCTGGACCTCGCCGCGATAACCGGCGTCGACGACGCCGGCCAGCCGATGGACGCCCTTGAGCGAAATCCCGCTCTTGTCCCAGACCAGGCCGACAAATCCCCGCGGGATGGCCATCTTGATCCCGGTCGGCACGGCGAAGACCGAGGCCGGCGCGAGGACGTGGTCCACGGCGGAATAGAGATCGAGGCCGGCGTCGCCCGGATGCCCATAGGAAGGGAGCTTGGCCGCGGGGTGGATGCGCTTGATTTTCAGTTCCATGAGGACCTCTCTTAAATTCCTTCGATCCGCACCTCTTTGAAAAACGGCCGGGCCGCGTCGGCCAGGCGCTTGACCTCGTCGCGGCTGTAGGGCTTGATCCTGCCGTATTCGGGGTCCAGCGTCCCGGCCGGAGAGAACTGCTGGACCTGGTAGACGTCCGCGCCTTCCAGCCAGCGGCCGATGGCCTGGATGTCCTCGACGCCGATCAGTCCGGGGACGACCGTCGTTCGGAACACCAGGGGACGGCCTGATTCGCGCAGGATCGCGGCGCTGCTGGCGACGGCGTCGGGGGCTGCCTTCGACCCGGTCACCTCGCGATAGCGGTCCAGAGGGGCCTTGACGTCCATGGCCGCGCGGTCGAAGAGGTCCGCTTCCAAAAGACGCTCCAGGCGGCCGGGCAGGGAGCCGTTGGTGTCCAGCTTGATCAGCAGCCCGCGCTGCTTGATGACCGTCAGGAAGCTTTCGATGTCCTCGGCCAGGAGCGGTTCGCCCCCGCTGACGCAGATCCCCTCCAGCCAGCCCCGGCGCGAATCCAGATAGGCCAGAAAGAAGTCCATGGGGATGTCGGCCAGCCGCTCGGGCCGCAGGACGAGCTCGGCGTTATGGCAGTAGGGGCAGCGGAAATTGCAGCCGCCCAGGAAAACGGTCGAGGCGATGAATCCGGGAAAATCCTTGGGAGCGAATTTCTCTAGACCCTTGACTGCAACCACGCCTCGAACTCCGCGCGGGTGTTGAGCACGGCCGCCACCCGCCCGCCCTCCAGGCAAAGCAGGGTGGGCAGGATGATCGAACCTTTTTCGTCGCGCTTGACGTCATGAATGAAATCGCGGATCTTGATCCGCCCGTCCTTGCCCGTAACATCGTATTCCTGTTTGGCCAGTCCCCGCTCCCGGAAAAAAGACTTCATGTCGTCGCACTTGAGACAGTTGGGGAAGGTGAACAGCAGGTAGTCCATGACGGGCCTTTCCGCCGCTCCTCCTCAGACGATCTGGGTAAAGGGCGTGCGGTCCTTGAATTCCTGCTGCTTGCCGTCGTTCCACGTCCGGACCGGCCGGAGATAACCGACGATGCGGGAGTACACTTCGGTCGTGGTTCCGCAATCCGGACAGGCCGGGTGCTGGCCCTTGATGTAGCCGTGCTGCTCGCAGACGCTGAACGTCGGGGTGATGCTGAAATAGGGAATGCGGGTTTCGGCGATTTTCCGGACGAGCTTGCGGCAGGTCGCCCCGTCGATGGCCTCGGGCAGGAAGGTGTGGAAGATCGTGCCGCCCGTGTAGAGAGGCTGGATGCTCTCCTGGTGCTGGAGGGCCTCGAAGACGTCCCGGGTGGCGTCCACGTTGAGCTGGGTGGAATTGGTCAGATAGGGATGCTTCTCCGTTCCGGAGACGATGATCTGCGGGTATTTCTGCTTGTCCAGCCGGGCCAGGCGGTAGGAGGTCGATTCGGCCGGCGTCGCCTCCAGGTTATAGAGATTCCCGGTCTCCTCCTGGTACTGGCGGAGGACCCCGCGCATGAACTCGAGGATCTCGATGGCGAAGGCCTTGCCCTCGGGAGTTCCGATGCCCTTGCCCAGGAAATTGAGGCTGGCTTCGTGCATGCCGCAGACGCCGATCGTGGAGAAGTGGTTGCTGAAGTGGCCGAGGTAGACCTTGGTGTAGGGCATGATGCCCCGCTCGAGCATGTTGTTGACGATCTCGCGCTTGGTCTCCAGCGAGTCCTTGGCCAGGTCCATGAGCTCCTTGAGGCGGGACTTGAACTCGTCGGCGGTCTTGGAGGTGTAGCCGAGGCGGTTGAAATTGATGGTCACGACGCCGATCGAGCCGGTCGAATCGCCGGGACCCCAGATGCTGCCGGGACGGCGCATGAGCTCGCGCTGGTCGAGGTTGAGCCGGCAGCACATGGCCCGGATGTCGCCGGGGTTCATGTTCGTGCCGATATAATTCTGAAAATAGGGGATGCCGTACTTGGCCGTGGCGTCGAAGAGAAGCTTGGCGTTGGGCGAATCCCAGTCGAAATCGTTGGTCAGGTTGTAGGTCGGGATGGGGAAGGTGAAGACGCGGCCCTGGTGGTCGCCTTCGACCATGAGCTCCAGGAAGGCCCGGTTGATGACGTCCATCTCCTTCTGGTATTCGCCGTAGAACGAGTCCAGCTCCTTGCCGCCGACGACGGCCCGCTTGTTCTGCAGGTCGGCGGGCACGGTCCAATCGAAGGTCAGGTTGGAGAAGGGCGTCTGCCAGCCCCAGCGCGAAGGGACATTGAGCCCGTAGACGAGCTTCTGGATGTCCTGCTTGACGTGGTCATAGTCAAGGTGGTCGTGCCGGACGAAGGGCGCCAGGAGGGTGTCGACGCTGGAGAAGGCCTGGGCCCCGGCGAATTCGCCCTGCATGGTCCCGATGTAATTGACCATGTGCAGGGTGGCCGTCTCGAGGTGCTTGGCCGGCGAGGAATGGACCTGGTTGGGGACGTGGCCGAAGCCGCGCCGGAGGAGATTCTCCAGGGACCATCCGGCGCAGTAGCCGACGATGGGATAAGACAGGTCGTGAAGGTGGAAGTCCCCTTCCTGGTGGGCCCGCTTGATCGGCTCGGTATAGATGTGGTTGAGAGCGAAATTGGAGAGGACCTCGCCCGAGACCCGGGCGTTCAAGCCGGAGAAGCTCATCGTCCCTTCGTTGGAGTTCTCCCGGATCTTCCAGTCATGGTCGGAGATGTAATCCTTGATGAGCCGCTCCAGGTTGATCCCGGTCTGCTTGGCCTCGCGGATGCTCTTGTGGCGCTCGCGGTAGAGGATATAGGACTTGGCCACTTCGAGGTAGCCGCGCTTCATCAGAACCATCTCGACCATGTCCTGGATCTGCTCGACGGAGGGGATGGTGTATCCGCCGAACTTCTCTTCGATGACGAAGGTGACGATGTCGGAAACGGTCTTGGCTTGGGAGAAATCGTCGATGCCCTGCGACTTCATGGCCTGGTGGATGGCGTGGGTGATCTTGTCCTGGGCGAAATCGACGACCGAACCATCGCGCTTCTTGATACGGGCAAGCATTTTTGATGTCATCGGTTCCCTCCTTATCCCGAACAAGCCCCAAAACACCCACAAAAAGGAAAAATCTTCTTCTCTGCCTTTCTATATCTTGTGGGTTTTCAGTTTTGTAAATACAACATCTTGTATTTAACGGAGGAAATCTAATCTTAACGCGTGGATCTGTCAAGTCTTTTTTTGCGCCGCCTTGACAGAGTCGATCACAAGGACTAGGTTAGGCCGGTCCTGGAGGGGTCAGCGTGCCGGAGAAGCCCGTCCTTGTCATCATCCACTCATTCTATGCCAACAGCTTCCTGCTCCGCGGCATGATCGAATACCTGGAGGATTTCTTTCGCGTCCACTTCATCGACCTGCCCGGTTTCGCCGAGCACGTCCCTCCCCTCCGCCGCGTGGCCGTCGAGGATTTTTCCGGCTACGTTCGGGAGCGCATCGAATCGCTGGGTCTGGACAGCTACATCCTGGCCGGGATTTCCTTCGGGTTTCTCGTAGCCAGCGGCATCGAAACGGACGGCCGCTGCCGGGGGATGGCCGCCATCATGCCCTATCTCGACGCTCCCAGCCTCAAGCTGAGCCGGACGAAGAGGCTGTTCTACACCCTGGTGACCGAGTCGGCGGTCCGTCTCGGAATTTCCGCGGCGCTCTGGCGGAGCCGGGCGGTCCGCAAGTTCGCCTATTGGTACAGCATCTATCCTCCGGAGCGGGTGGACGTCATTTTTTCAAGCATGGATCCGGAAACCTTCTTCCGGACGGGACGGCTGATCCTCGAGCGCAGGGCGCCCTTTCCTTTCCGCGACAAGCCCACCGCTCTCATCCTCAGCGACCGGGACGGGACGATCTCCAACGACCATGTCCGGGCCGCCTTCGCCGGGAGCATCCCCCGGCTCCTGGTCGTTACGACGTCCATCGAACACTATCCGGTCGATCTGAGCAAAGAGCATTTCCGCGAGCGGTTCGCCCCCCGGGATGTCCGGAGGATCGTCCGGTTTTTCGAAGACGGGAAATGATCGATCCCCCCGCGGAGCCTAGATCGGCCGGTCCTTTTTCGCTTCCCGGAGAAGGCCGCCCATGGCCGCCATGCCGGCGCCGACCCAGAAGAGGGCCAGGCCGCGCCGGATGAGCGTGGCCGTCATTCCCCGGACGCTGTCGACCCCGAAGAAAGAGAAGAGCAGGACGAAGGTGATCTCGTATGTGCCCAGGGATCCCGGGATGATGAGGACGACGAAGGCCAGCGTCCCGAGGCTCACGACGAACGTGCAGTCCGGAAGGCTCATCGTCCGGACGCCCAGGAATGTCACCGTGAGATAAGTCTCCAGGCTCCATAAAAGCATCGACAGACAGTTCAGGCCGAAAACCCGCAGGACGAGCGTTTTCCGGCCGCCGTAGAAATCGGAGATGGCGGCGTCCGTTTCGGCGAATTTGGCCCGGTCCCTCTCGAAGATTCGGGGCCGGATTCCGATCCGGGCCAGAACGCCGGCCAGGACGGAGAACAGCCCCTGGCGCTGCTTGACGATGAAATACGCGGCGCCCAAGCCGGCCAAAGCGGCGGCGCCGATGAAGAGGGCTTTGTAGGACCCGGGCAGAGAGCCGGACAGGAGCGTCACGACGAGACTGGCCGCGGCGAAGAGAAGCGCCGTCAGGATCTCCATCGTTTTGTCGACGACCACCGAAGCCAAGGCCAGCCGGGTGTTCTCCGCCTTGAGCACCAGGACCCGCACCGCTTCTCCTCCCAGCTGCCCGGCCGGGGTCACGTAGCTGAAGGCGTATCCGGCCAGGCGCGACCAGAATAATCTCCAAAAGGGCGCCCGCCCGCCCCGGCTTTCGAATATGAGCTTCCAGATGTGGGTCCTTTGAATCCAGTACAATCCCCGCAGGGCGAAAAGAACCAGCGCGTTCGTCCAGGTCAGCCGGCTCAGGGCCGCCCCGATCTCACGCGGACCGATGCGGAGGACGAGATAGACGAAGAGGGCCAGCCCGAGGACAAAGAGGAAAACGAGGATCGTCTTGCGGGCGGCCATGGCTGGGCAGTGATTAGCACGGGCCGGCGGCGCCGTCAAGTCCCGGCCGGCCGCCCCGCGGTCCGGGCCGCCTAAGCCCGGACACCCAGCAGGGCCAACTCGGCGGCCAGATCGGTCTGCGGGCCGAAGACGATCCCGCGCAGGCCCATCCTCTCGGCCCCCTCCACATTTTCCCGGAGATCGTCGATGAAGACGGCCTCCGCGGGCCGCGTTTCCGTCAGGCCGAGGACTTCCCGGTAGACCGCCGGGTCGGGTTTCATGACTCCCTGGTCGAAGGACAGGACGTAGGCGTCGAAGATCAGGATTTCGGGGAAGCGCCGCTTGATGAATGTCCAGCGCATGACGTCCGTGTTCGACAGGAGGGCCATCTTATAGGAAGTCCGGAGGCGGAGGTAGAGCTCCAGAACGGTCGGGTTGAGGGTGAAGATGTCGACGTAGAGGGCGTAGAACTCCTCGTACCCGGCCGTGAGATCCAGGAGATCCTTGACGTTCTTATAGAAATCCAGCGGCGAGACCGCCCCTTTCTCGAACAGCACGGCCAGGTCCATGTTGTCGTGCGTGACGCGGCGGATGTCTTCCCGGGACTGCGCGGTATAAGGCGCCAGCCTGCTGAAGAAGACGGTGTTGTCGAAGCGGAGGAGGACGTTGCCCATATCGGAGATGATCGTCTCGATCATGAAGCGGCCGCCTGAGGCCGCTCCAAGCCGCCGCCCTCGCGCCTGTCCGCGCGCTTCAGGAGAAGGGCGAAGACCAGGCCCGCGATGCCCAGCCCGGCGAACATGACGGCGCTGGCCGTGTACGAGCTGGTCAGATCGCGAAGCTTCCCGTTGAAGAAAGGAAAGAGGGCCAGCCCGATGTTCTGAATCATGGTCGTCAGGCCGAAGGCCGTCCCGACCTTGTCCTTGGGCACGATGAGGGGGATGGTCGGCCACATGGCCGCCGGGACGAGGACGAAGGCCACGCCCAGGGCGATCATGGGATAGACCGGGTAGAGGCGGGTCAGGCCCATGATCAGGTGGCTGGGGATCAGGATGAGCGAACCGATGATCATCAGGGTGGCCCGCCGCCCGACCTTGTCCACCAGCCGCCCGGCGAAGGGGGCGAAGACCATCGAGGCGCAGATGACGATGCTGGTGATGCCCGGCGCGGTGCTGAACATATGGAGCAGGTTGTAGAAGACCTGGCTCAGGAAGCTTCCCGAGCTGGGCGAGACGTCCGGGATGCCCCACTTGGTGGAGAAGAGATGGGTGGACAGGGCGGTGAAGGGGAAGATGGCCGAATAGAACGTGACGCAGAGAAGGGTCACGTACCAATAGGAGGGCTTGAAGGCCTTGATATCGGCCAGGACGATCTTGTCGCCGCCCTGGCTCGCTTTCGTCTTCAGAATCCGCTCTCCGTGCGCATCCATCCAGTTGGCCGCCAGATTGGTGGCCAGGCTGACCAGGCAGAGCAGGAGGGCCGCCCAGAGGGCGTATTTGAAGTTGCCGAAATAATCGGCGATCATGGCCTCGGTGTTGAAGCTGAAAAGAGTGCCGAGGCGGCTGACGGTCAGGGAGATGCCGAAGGCCAGGGCCAGCTCCTTGCCCTTGAACCACTTGGACATGAAAGCCATCTGGGAGACTACCAGCGACTCGGACCCCGCCCCGAAGACCAGCCGCCCGGCGAAGAGCATCGTCCCGGACTTGGACAGAGCCACGATCAGGGCGCCGAGGACGACCAGCGAGGAGAAGAGCAGGCTGGCCCGCCGGGTCCCCAGCTTGTCGGTCAGGACGCCGCCGAAGAAGACGATGGCGATGGCGGCCAGCGAATAGGCCGAATACAGGCTGCCGATCATCCCGGGCTGGAGATGGAGGGCCTTGATGAGGATGTTTTCGATGGCCCCGATGCTGTCATAGGCGAAGTAGCTTCCGAACGTCAGCAACGAAATGAACAGCAGCAGGAGGAAGCGGAAGCGGGCCTTCGACGGGTGGAAAACTCCGGTTGTCGCGGCGGCGGGATCGGTCATCGGCGTTCCTTGACTGGGATCTTTACGGGATGCGGCCCTATTTCTTGGTCGCGGTCATCGCGGCGGTCATGCCCATGTCTTCGATGGAGATCGTGCCGGCCAGTTTGTCGTCCTGATATTTCATCTCGGTCTTGGTCGCCCGTTCCGTCCCGTCGGGCGGCGTCGGGATTTTGCAGTCGAACTTCAGCAAGGTCCCGTCCCATTCGATGCCCGTCAGGGGGACGGCGGTAAACATGCCGTTCTGTTCGCTCAAGGCGCCCTCGAGCTTGCCGTCGGTGACCTTGAAATCCAGGGTCAGGTAATAATTCTCGCCGCCGGCATTGACCTCGACGGCCCAGGAGCCTGCCAGCTTCTCGGCCGCGGGCTTGTTCTGGGCAATCAGGGGAATGCTGGAAACCAGGATGAAGGCCAGGACGGCCGGGATCAGTCGGGACGACGATTTCATCGGAACCTCCTGCTTGCGGGCATGAATGGCCGCTCGCGAGCGACTATAGTTTCCACGGAACGGGCCCGAAGATCAAGGCCCATCACGGAATTCCAATCGATACGTTTTGATTTCCTGGGGTCCGATGGAAAAATGGATGTCGGACAAGCCGCTCCCGGACTAAAAAAAAGGCCGTTCCCCTCACCGGGGACCGGCCCTCATCGGTTTTGAGGCATCCGCTCCGTCGCGCGGAGCGAGCCGTCCAATCTCTTCCGCTCCACCGCCTCAGTAGAGGCCGGCGAAGACGATATCGGCGTGGAAGATTTCCTTGGACTTGCCCCGCTGGTTGACGGGCACGCTGTCCTTGATGTTCAGGTAAAAAACGAACTTGTCGAAAAGGCGCAGCTTCTTCACATAATAGCTGGCGTATTCGGAAATGCTGTCGACGATGATTTTGGCCGTCTCGGCGTCCTTGTCGCCCAGGACGGACAGGACGGACGGTTTGCCTTCCGCGCCGGCGATGAACTTGGCCCGGATCTTGACCTTGCCCTTGCCCTCCCAATCGGCGCTCTTCTGGATATTGCTGATTTTAAGGACGGCGAAATCGGCCCGGCTCTTCTGGCTGAAATAATCGGCGGGAGTGTTCTTGTCGGCGGCGGTGTAGACGTTCTTGAATTGGTTCTGGCCTTCCTTGACTTCGATCGTCTGGGCCAGCAGGAGGGACGGGGTTTCGCGGTTGAATTCGACCTTCAGCTTGACCTCTTTGTCCAGCAGGGCGGCCGCGTCGAAATTGCCGCTGACGGCGATGTCGAAGCCGGGCATCTGGGACACATAGAAATACTTGCCCAGGGCGCTCTTGACCTGGCCGGCGATGTCGTTCAAGCCTTCCTTGATGGCCATCTCCTGGGAAACGGGCTCGGCGTTGTCGCCGGCCTTTGCGGCCTCGCCTTCCTTGGCTTTGGAGGAGCAGGCGGCCGTGGACGTCAGAATGAGGGCGGCGGCCAAAAGGCCAAGAGACAAAATTCCGGCGGTTTTCTTGAAGGACATGACGGATACCTCCATAATCGATCTTCCGAACGGATGAAAGAGAGGTATTTTATACCATTGAAAATGCGAAATGTAAAGCCTGAGGAGGGCCGAAAACGGACCGGCCGGGCGCCGCTCTCGAAGGCGCCCGGCCGGCGGATCTATATGGAAAAGGAGGCTGAAAGCGGCTATCTCCAGCGCGCAGAACCGCGGGAGCTCCGGCTCGAGGATGAGGAGGAAGACGACGAGCTGCGGGAATGGCCGGATCCGGACGATGAACGGGACGAAGAGCTGTAGCCGCGGGACGAAGACCTCGAACCGTCGCTCCGGGATGGAGCGCTGAAGGTGCGTGAAGGCGCGCTGTAGCTGCGCGCACGAGCTCCATACGAACGGGAGTCTTCATAGCTCCGGGAAGGGACGCTGGACGGGCGGCTGTAGGAATTGGAGGAGCCGCTCGACCGGCCGAGCGAACCGGGGGACCCGTATTCGCGCAGGCCGGAGGAGCTTCGGGAGTATGAAGAGGAGCCGGTCACGCGCGACGGGAAGCTCCGCATCGTCGAAGACGCCCCATCGCCGGAACGGCCGGTCGTCGAACGCATGATCGTGCCGGACGATGTGGAGGACCGCCCGTTGCCGCCATACTCGCGGATGCGCCGGCTATTGGAGGAGGCGGAGCCGTTTGCCGAAAGGCTCCGGCTGTTGAGGCTGCGGCTCTCGGCGATGTCTCGGTCGCGGATGATCCGCGAACCCGACGAAGAGATCGCGCCGGACCGGCCGCGCCCCATGGACGCGCCCAGTTCTTCCGTGCTCAGCCGCCGCCCGTTGCCCGCATAACCGCCGCCGACCGAGCGCAGGTTTTCCCGGCTCAGAACGGCTGCGGCCCGCGAAGAAATGCCGTCCGCGCGGTTGAGGCCCGGACGGATTTCGGGCTGATGGGCGCCCAGGTTGATCCGGTCGACGCGGCCGAGGAGACGGTCGGCGCCCAAGGCGGAGCGGTTGATGTTGCGGTCCCAAAGCCGGTTGCGGTCGACCACGGTCATGGTCCGGGCAAAATGCCGGAAGCTGTAGTATTCGCCGAACCGGTAGCGGCCGTAGAAGCGGTTGTTGTAGATGACGGCCGGATAGCCCCAGTAGCTCAGGGGACACCAGCCGATGTAATCGCCGTCGTACCACCAGTTCACCCAGGCCGGACCCCAGCCCCAATAGCTGGTCGGGATCCAATACCAGCCCAGGCCGAGCCGCCAGCCCCAGCGGCCGTAATGATACGTGCACCAGCCCCAGGAATCCGAGGAGACCCAGGTCCAGCCGATGATGGGATACCAGACCCAGCGGCCGTACGAGTACGGGCGCCAGTCGGAGTTGACGCCGCGCGGCACCCAGACATTCCCGTATTCCGCTTCGTTGACCCAGCTGCCGTTTTCGTCGAGTTCGGTCTCATAATCCGCATACTCGGCGGGCAGGTAGCTGCCGCCGGAGGTCCGGGGGGCGTAGGAGGCGTCGCGGCTTTCGTTCCAACCGCCGAAATCGTCGCTCCGGGCCGGGAGGGCGCCCGGCGCGGACGTGAAGCGCCCGTTGGCGGCGCTGACCTGCTGTCCGTCCTCGACGGACACCGAGCCTTCCTCGCCGGCCGCCTCGGCCGAGCCCGAAATCACGCTGAACTCGGTTTCGCGGTTTTCCCGCACATCGACGCGGTAGGATCCGGCGGTCAGGAGATAGAACGACGCGTCCGGGGTATGGACTTCGAAGTTTTTCTCCCGATCGAGGGTCTGGACGCGCAGGAAGATGCTTCCAGCCAAGACGTGCAGCTTGGTCGGATCACCGTCCCGGCCGGGGAGATTGATCAGATCGACCTGGGTATCGTTGTCCAGTCGCAGGTAATTGCGGCGGCCGAGCTGGATCTCCAGGCGGCCGGCGCGGCTGCCGATCTTGTCGCCTTGGACGACGACCAGGTTGATCTCACCTTTTTCATAGCCGAGGTCCTGGGCCCTTTGGACGTACACGTCGCCCTGGACATAGCTCATCCGAGTGTAGCTTCGATCATAATAAGCGGCGGATTGGCCGAAGGCCAGGAAGGGAAAGACCACGGCCAGCGCCGTCAGCGTGCCCCAAAGTCTCTTTAAGCTTCTCATGGTTTTTCTCCTCTCACCCTTTCTATAAAGCAACTTCCGTGCCAAGGAAGATCCGCCTGAAAACGGGAAAAATCGGGGGAATATCCGTCCTGATTCGAGGACAGGTGCTTTTCCCCTCAAAAAAAGCCCCCGCCCTCGTCTCGATAAGAGACGAGGAACGGGGGCGGAGCAGAGTGCGTGTCGACCTGTTACTTTTTAACCTCGGGGCTCTTCGAGTCGGGCGTTTTGTCCTTCGTCGGCGCCGGGCGGTGATGGTGCATCATCGTGCGCATGCCGGGTCCGTTATGACGGCCCATCCGGCCGAACCGGAACATCCTCCGCATCATCATTCTCATGCGCATGCCGAAACGCATCAAAGGGCCGCGCATCATCATCCCGCGGCCGAAACCCATGCCGCCTGGACCGCCCATGGGGCCGGCCATGAATCCGCCCATGAACCCGCCCATCCGGCCCGGGCCCATGAACATCGACCGGCCGTTCTTCAGCTTCTGCAGCTGTTCGGGAGTGAAGATCTTCTCCATGTCCTTCCGGTTCTTGAACTGGGCCTTGGCCCGGTCGGCCTGGAGCTTGAACATCTGGTCGATCAGACCGTTGACCTTGTTGGGGTCGGCCTTGTCGTCTTTGCGCAGGGCCTGCAGGTCCGAACGGTATTTCTTCATCTGCTCGGCAAAGGACTTGTTCTCCGCCTGCCGGGCCTTATGAAATTCCTTGAGTTTGGTTTCCTGTTCCGGCGTCAGCTTGAGGGCTTCCTTGGCCCGGGCCAGCGGGCCTTGGAAGGCCGGCTTTTCCGATTTGCCCGGCGCAGGCGCGGCGGCCTGATCCTGGGCGAAGAGGCTCAGCCCGAAGGCGGCCAGCGCGACGAGGACGAGAGGGACGAAATATTTCTTCATGGTGGATCTCCTGTATCCCATATCAATCATTTAGACAGGAATTATGGCAATTCCTTTGAAGCAGCCTCCCAGGCATGGACGCCCCGGGGGGACAGGGATGTGGGCAGGACGCGGATGCCGCGCCCCAAGCCTTCCAAGGCGGCGATCATGCGCCTCCGGAGCCCGTCGTCGGCCGCGGCCAGGACGGTCAGCGACCCTCCCCTGCCGCCGGCGCCGTTGACTTTCCAGCCGGCCGCTCCGTGGCCTCGGGCGACGGCGGCCGCGGCGTCCGCAGCGGGGGAAACGAGGCCGGAAAAGAGGGCCCGCTGGCATTCATTGTTATGGACCATGGCCGCGCCGAAGGCGTCCAAATCCCCCGCGTTCAGGGCTCCGCGGGCCTCGACGGCCGCGTCCGCCAGGCGTTTCAGAACCTCGCGCTTGAGGAGAGAGCCGCTTTGCTCGAGCTCGGCAATGACTTTTTCATGCATGTCCGTCGAGCGGTGCGGCGCGCCCATGTAGACGAGGCACAATCGACGATCCATTTCCGACCAGAGGGCGGAGCCGAGGCGGACCGAGGAGACCCGGGCCTCCGGGTAGCGGTCCATGGCGATGAAGCTGATGCCGCCGTGGGCGGCGGCGATCTGGTCCTGGATCCCGCTTTGCTGGCCGAGCTTTTCGGTCTCCACCCGATGGGCCAGGCGGGCCAGTTCGGCCCAGGCCAGGGGCCGGGCACGAAGGGCGTTCAGCCCGCCGAGCAAAGCCACGCACACGGCGGCCGAAGTCCCCGTGGAGATGCCCGCCGGAATGGAGGAATGGAGGCGGATCTCCAGGGCCAGGTCGGGGTCGGGGGGGAGGCTCCCGACCACGAACTGGAGGAGGCCATGGGGCTCACGCCGGGGGCGGCCGGGATCCATGCGGAACGTTTCGCCGAAATTTTCGGCATGGACGGCGACACGGGACCCGGCCTTGGAGCGTCTCGGGAAGACCTCGATCTGGACCTCGACGCCGGGAAGAACGGCGGCGTTGAGGACCCGGCCGCGCCCGGCGAACCAGGTGTCCGTCCAAGCGCCGATGTCGTTGATGCGGATGGGGGCCCGGGCATGGATGACGCGGTCCGGGCGGGGGGTGGCCATGCGGAACTCAGGCGGAGCGGCGGTGGCGGATCTGGTCCAGGCTGACGGCCGCCACGATGATGGCCCCGATGATGATCTCCTGGATGTAGTTGGGCCAGCCCATCATGGTGCACCCGTTGCGCAGGAAGGACATGATGAAAACACCGATCATCGAGCCCAGGATGCTGCCCTCGCCGCCGCTCAGGCTGCCCCCGCCGATGACCACCGCGGCGATGATGTCCAGCTCCAGCCCGACAGCCACGGTCGGGTCTCCGACGGTCAGCCGGGAGAATTCCATGACCCCGGACAGTCCGCAGAAGACACCGCCGACGGCGTAGATGGCCACTTTGGCGGCGTTGACCCGGACGCCGCAAAGGCGGGCCGTGGATTCGTTCGAGCCGATGGCGAAGGCGTGCCGGCCGAAGACCGTCGAGCGCAGGACGACGGCCATGGCCGCGGCCAGCACGATCATGAGCCAGACTCCGGGGGCCAGGAGGAGCCAGGACGGACGGGGCGACTTGGCCATGAGCTCGTTGATCCAGGTCAGGGGGGCGTCGATCTTCTGGTTATGGGCGATCCACTTGGCCAGCCCGCGGGCGATGCCCATCATCCCCAGGGTGATGATGAACGGCACCAGCCGCAGGCGGGTGATGAGCAGTCCGTTGACCAGCCCGATCAGGGCCCCGGTCAGGACACCCAGGATCACGGCCAGGAGGGGCGGCAGGCCGGCGTTGGCGGCATAGGCGGCGATGACGCTGGACAGGGCGATATTGGAGGCGGCCGACAGGTCGATGCCGCCGCTGACGATGATGAGGGTCATGCCCAAGGCGCCGAGGGCCACGATGACCGACTGGGTGGCCACGGCCTTGAGGTTCGAGAGGCGCAGGAAGCGCGGCCCGACGTCGGGCAGGACGGAGAACAGGGCGATCACCAGGATCAGGCCCAGAAACGGAGCCAGCAGGTTGATCGCGGATTGGAGCTTCGTTTTCGGCTTCATCGGTGTCACGCTTTCCCGGTCATGGAGGCGGCCATGAGGCTTTCGTCCGTCCAATCCCCGGCCGGGCGGACGGCGACCACCTGGCCGCGAAAGAACACGGCGATGCGGTCGCACACGCCCAGGAGCTCGGGGAAATAGGAGCTGACGAAGACGAGCCCCTTGCCCTCCGCGGCCAGGCGGCCCATCCATTCGTAGATCTGGGCCTTGCTCAGGACGTCGATCCCGCGCGTCGGCTCGTCCAGCAGGAGGATGGCGGCCTGCTGGTGAAGCAGGCGGGCCAAGGCCGTCTTCTGCTGGTTCCCGCCGGACAGCGAAGCGACGGCTTGCTGGGGATGGCGGGCTTTGATGCCGAGGGTCTCCATCCAGCGGGCCGCCTCGGCCGAGCGCTTCTTCACGCTCAACAGGCCGAATCGTTTGTAAGGCCGCAGGCGGCTGAGGGTGATGTTGTCGGTCAGCGAGCGGTTGAGGGCCAGGCCCTCGCCCTGGCGGTCTTCGCTGAGAAGGCCGAGGCCCTGGCGGATGCGGCCCCAGGGCTTGGATCCGCCGGAGAAGCCGGCCAGGGCGATCCGCCCGGCCGTCGTCCCGTCCAATCCGAAGACGGCCCGCAGGGTCTCCGTGCGCCCCGCCCCGATCAGCCCGGCCAGGCCCAGAATCTCGCCGCGCCGTAAATCGAGGTCGACGGGTTCGGCCATCCTCCTGCTTTTCAAACCGCCGAGGGACAGGAGAACCTCGCCCGGCGCGTGAGGGATGCGCGGGAAGAATTCGCCGACCGGCTTGCCGACCATGAGCTGGATGATCGCATCGAGGGGTGTGCCGGCCAGCGGGCCGGTCCCGACGGTGCGCCCGTCGCGGAGCACGGTATAGACATCGGCCACAGCCTGAACTTCTTCCAGGAAGTGGCTGATGTAGATGATGCCCACGCCCTCGTCCTTGAGACGGCAGATGGCCTGGAACAGGCGCTCGGTATCTTCCTGGGTCAGGCTGCTCGTCGGCTCGTCCATGACGACGATGCGGGCTCTGTCGAGGAGGGCCCGGGCGATCTCGACGATCTGGCGGGCGCCGACGCTCAGCTTGCGGACCGGCACGTCCGGGGTGATCTCGGGGTGATGCAGGCCCTTCAACGTCTCGGCGATGCGCCGGCGGGCTTCGCGCCTCCGCAGGAATCCGGCCCGCCGGGCCTCCCGCCCCAGCATGATGTTCTCCTCGACGGTCAGATGGGGCGCCAGATTGAGTTCCTGATAGATCATGGAGACGCCGCAGCGGCGCCCGTCGTGGGGGCTCGACGGCGCATAGCACGCCCCGCCGAGCGCCATCGCTCCTTCGTCCGGCCGGAGAGCTCCGCTCAGGATCTTCATGAGCGTGCTCTTGCCCGCCCCGTTCTCGCCGAGCAGGGCGTGAACCTCTCCGGGGCGAAGGGTGAAATCGACGCCGGCCAGGGCCACGGTCGCCCCGAACCGTTTATGGATGCCCGTCATGGACAGGACGGGCGGACCGGCCGGGCTGGTCATCGATCGAGGATGGAAAGATCGGGCGTCAGGAGGGCCTTGATCTCGGCCGTTCCCATGTTGTCCTTGGTGGCCAGGGTCACTCCGGTATCGATGAGCGCGCCGACTTTTTGGCCGCGCAGGTATTGGACCATCGTGGTCACGCCCAAGTAACCCATCTTGACGGGATTCTGCAGGACGAGCCCTTGGAGGTGGCCGTCGGCCAGGGCCTGGACGAGCTTGGGGGAGCTGTCGAAGCCGACGAACTTGACCTTGCCGGCGAGCTGCGCTTCCTGGAGGGCGCGCAAGGCGCCGAATGTGCTCGATTCGTTGGGGCAGAAGACGCCCTCGACGTCGGGGAAGCGGCCGAGCAGGTTCTCCGCGGTCTGGTAGGCCGATTCGGTGGTCGGGCCGGCGTACTGATCCTTGGCCAGGACGGTCAGCCCGGGAAAATCGCTTTCGACGGTCTCGATGAAGCCGCGCTCGCGCTCGGTCGTCGAGGCCGATCCGGCCTGGTAGCGGAGCATGAAGATCCGGCCTTTGCCGCCCAGGAGCTCGCCCATGCGGCGGGCGGCCATGACGCCGCCCCGGAAATTGTCGGTGGCGATGAAGCTGACGTAGTCCTTGCCCTGCAGCCCGGAGTCGATGATGACGACCGGGATGTTCTCGCGCATGGCGTCCTGGACGGGACGCACCAGGGCCCGGTCGTCGAGCGGGGCCAGGACGATGCCGTCGACGCCGCGGCTGAGGACGTCCTCGACCACGGTGATCTGCTGGGCCCGGTCGTCCTCTTTCTGAGGCCCCTTCCAGAGGATTTCCACGCCGAGCTCACGGGCGGCCTGGAGGGCGCCGGCATGGATGGATTTCCAAAATTCGTGGGTCGTGCCTTTGGGGATGACGGCGATCTTGTAGATCTTGGCCGGAGAGGCGGCCTTGGTTTTTTCAGGGCGGCCGCAGGCGGCGAAGATCAACGCGCCCGCAGCGAGCAGGAGCGGAATTTTTTTCAGGGGACCGTTCATGCGTTGAGTATATGCGGAAGGGACGGGCGAGTCAAAGTCGCGGGCCGGGCGGGAAGGCCGCGCCGGGGCGGCCGGAAGAGCGGGAAGCCGCGCTTATTTTTTTTTCAGGACGGGCATCCCGGTCCTGAGCGTTTCCACGACCTGGTAACCCTCGGGAACCTGATCCAGAGCGCCGGGCTTCACTTCTTTGGCGAAGAAATAGATCATCTGCTTTCGTCCGCCCTTGAGCTCGACGTTCTTGTGGTGCAGGAAGTAGACCGCGCCTCTGGAGTTCTGGAATTGAAAAGCCATGGATGCATCCTCCTATCGGAATCCGGCGCTCCTCGGCGCGATGCGGAAGGATCGCTCGATGATCCCCCCGCGGCGGCTCCTGAGGAACTGCGACAAGTATTAAACGAAACTTTCGTCCTTGTCAACACGCATCACTGGATGAATCCGGAGCCGCGCGGCGCTTCGCCCGGCGGAATGGGCCCGTTGGATTCCTCGTAGCCCCGGACGTTGGCGGCCAGGGCGTCGAGGAAACGCTTGGCGTGGGCCGGGCTGAGAATGATGCGGGCCAGGAGCTTGCCGGCCGGCCCATCCGGAAAGAGGAAAGCGAAATCGAAAATGAATTCCTCGCGCGAATGGCGGATGCCGGCCAGGTTGGCGTACTGCCCCGCGGCCGTCGCTTCGTCGACCTTGATGTCGATTTTTTTCTCGTCCACGTCAACCTCTCTTTCCTTCAAAATTTTTTGAAAATAATTCTTGCCTTTTAACCGCGATGGTGTATATTGGTTGTGGCTTTCTTGCGCGGGCTGGAGAGAGCCCCCACCTATTTGGTTCCCATCATCAACCCCCCTTTTGCTGACAACAGCCCGCATAAAACCCCCGGAGCCCCGGGGTCCTTTTCCCCCTCATCGGACAGGCTCTCCGTCCGCGTAGCCGTCGAGGATGTCGCGCGGGACCTCGTAAACCCGGCCCCACCCTCCGTAACGCGACACGAGATCGAGACGCAATAAGCTGCGCTTCGTTCCTCCCTCGATGAGATAGACCGGGCTTCCTTTCCGGGCGTTCTGCTCCATCACCATCAGGCCGTCGAAATTCAGGTCGATCGTCCGGCCCCGGCGCATCTTCGCCAGCGTCTCGTCCGGGACCTCGACAAAATAGTCCCGGGGATTCCGGCCCCGCTTCTGATCGTAGTTGTAGCGGTAGAGGCTCTCCAGGCTCTTGAACGGGCGCCGGACGAAAAGGCCTCCGGACTCGCGGACGATGAGGTAGACCGTGGCGTCGCGGGCTTTGACGTACAGACCTTCGAGCGCGGCCGAGCTTTCCCCTTCCGGCCAAGTCCGGAACTCCCGGGCCAGCCGGTCGATGAGACGGCGGCAATCGTCGAGCCCGAGCGGCTCGAACCGGCCCGCTCCAAGGTCCGCGGCCAGCTGGCGGAACGAAGCGGCCAGGTAGAGAAACGCGTTGAAAAGGTTCGTGCGCAGAGTTTCCGGACGATAGAAATCCGAGCGCTCGTCGGCCAGCCGGGCGAACAGCCGGGCGGACGCCGAAAATTCCTCGGGCTTGAACAGGAGGACCTGATCCTCGTCGGAGATCCGGCCGTTCCAACCTTTGAAATGCTCAAAGCTCGAACGGGACAGGGCGTCCGCGCGGTCGGCCAGCTCGCCGCTCAGGCGGGCCACCGAGCCGCGCCCGCCGGGGCCGAGGGGAGCGCCGGCGTTGGAATCGGGCCCCGGCCCGGGAGCGGGGACGGGCAAGCAGGCTGCGGCGGCCAGCGCGGCGATGAAAAGACCGCAAACGGCCGTTTTTTTCATGAGGACCTCCGGATCGTCGGGCTCTCTATTCTTTTTAGAGAATAAGCGCGGACCGGGGGGAAGTCAACGGAAGAGGAACGGACGATCGCCGGGGAGGGTCCGGGGACGAGGAAAAGACCCTTTCCTTGAAGAGGAGCCCGGCGCCCGAGGGGTCGATTGAATTCGCCGGGACGTCCGATTATAATGACGCCGGTACGCGCATGAACCTTGTCCTCGAGCTCATCGACGTCCGTAAATCCTTCAAGCTCGGCTTCATTCCCAAGACCCGGGAAATCCTGAAGGGCATCTCCTTTTCCGTGGCCGAGGGCGAGATCTTCGGATATCTCGGGCCCAACGGCGCGGGCAAGACGACGACCATCAAGTGCGCGCTCGGCCTGATCTTTCCCGACGCCGGCTCGATCCGCCTCTTCGGCCGGCCGCACCTCGATCCGAAAGCCAAGGAGCGGCTGGGCTTCCTGCCGGAGAACCCCTACTTCTACGATTACCTGACGGCGACGGAGTTCCTCGATTTCTACGCCCAACTCTTCAAGGTCCCCAAGGACGTCCGGCGGGAGCGCATCCCCCGCCTCCTCCGGCTCGTCGGCATGGAGCGGGCCGCCGGCCTCCCGCTGCGCAAGTTCTCCCGGGGCATGCTCCAGCGGGTCGGTCTGGCCCAGGCCCTGGTCAACGAACCCGCCCTGGTCATCCTGGATGAACCTCTCGGGGGGCTCGACCCCATCGGGCGCAAGGAGATCCGCGACATCATCCTCCGCCTGCGCGACGAGGGCCGGACGGTCGTCTTCACCTCGCACATCCTCCAAGACATCGAGATGATCTGCCACCGCGTGGCCATCATCGTCGGCGGCCGCATCCTCAGCCAGGGACGCCTGTCCGAGCTCGTCTCCGAGAAGATCCTCTTCACCGAGATCACCGTCTCCGGGCTGGACCCGGCCGAGACCGCCTCGCTCGGCGAGAGCGTCTCGGCCGAGGGCGGCCGCCTGCTGCTCAAGGTCCACGACGAGGCCAGGGTCGCGGACGTGCTCGAGCTCGTCCGGGAGCGCAAAGCCCGGGTCCACGCCCTCGTCCCGCGGACGCTGACCCTGGAGGACATCTTCGTCGACATGGTGAAGCCGAAATGACCATCCGCGTCATCGCCCTGAACACCTTCCGCGAGGCCGTTCGCGATCGGATTCTCTATCTCCTTCTCTTCTTCGCCGCCCTGTCCATCGGTCTGTCCCGGGTGCTGGCGCTGCTGACGGTCGGCGACCGGATCAAGATCATCAAGGACGTCGGCCTGGCCTCCATCTCCTTTTTCGGGGCCCTGATGGCCATTTTGATCGGCACCGGCCTCGTCTACAAGGAGATCGAGAAGCGGACGATCTTCACCCTCCTCTCCAAGCCCATCGGCCGGGCCGAGTTCATCCTGGGCAAGTTCTTCGGGCTGGTCCTGACCCTGCTGGTCATGACCGGGCTGATGGCCCTCATCTTCCTGGCCCTGCTCTTCGCCCACACGGGACGCATCGAATGGACGATCCCGGCCGCGCTCCTCTTCATCATGCTCGAGCTCGTCCTGCTGACCGCCGTGGCCATCCTCTTCTCCAGTTTCTCCACGCCCATTCTGAGCACGCTCTTCTCCCTGAGCTTTTATCTCATCGGCCATTTCAGCTGGAGCCTGGAGACGCTCATCCGCAAGATGCGCCCCGGCCTGGGGCGGACGGTGGTCCGGGTGCTGTACACCGCTCTTCCCGACCTGGAGACGTTCAACTACAAGACCGAAGTCGTCCACGGACTGCCCGTCCCGGCCGCGGCCTGGCTGACGGCGCCGGCCTACGCCGTCTTCTACACGGCCTTCGTCCTTCTCCTGGCCGTGCTCGTCTTCCGCCGCCGGGATTTCATCTGAGCGATGAAGAAAGCCGCTCCCGTCATTCTTCTTCTGGCCGCCCTCCTGGCCTCGATGGGCCTCAAACGTAACAACGACGCCCTGCCCCGCCGGCGCGTTCCGGGATCGAGCATCATTTACATCCCCTCCGGCGCCTATCTCAAGCCGGCCACGTTCGGCTTCCCCTCGCTGGCCGCGGACATCGTTTTTTTATGGGCCATCCAGTATTACGGCAACCCGGAGATCCCCAACAAGTTCGCCTACTTCACCCATATCTTCTCCATCATCTCCGAGCTCGACCCGCGCTACATCGATCCCTACGAGGTCGGGGCCCTGATCGCCGTCTACGACGGGCGCGACACGGCGCTGGCTCTCAAGATCCTGGACATGGGCGCGGCCAAAAACCCCGATCAATGGATCTTTCCCTTCGAGGCCGGCCACTATGCCCTGGCCCGCAAGGACTTCGACACGGCCAAAGCCTATTTCCAAAAAGCCATGGACATCCCCGGCGCGCCGGTCCTCATCCGTCGTCTTTTCGCCAACGCGGCCTACAAGACGATGGACTATCAGACCTCCTGGGAAACGTGGAAAAGCGTCTACGAAACGGCCGCCGACGAACAGATCAGGAAGATCGCCTCCAATCACCTCTACCAGGTCAAAGCGGCCGTGGACATCGCCGCCCTCAAGAACGCCGTGTTCGATTTCCGGGCCCGCACCGGCCGCAACCCCGAAGACCTCGAGGACCTGGTCCGGGCCGGCTTGATCCGCCAAGTCCCCCGGGATTTCGACGACAAGGACTACGCCTATGATCCGCGCAGCGGCGCCGTCGACACCGCGGTGAGCCCATGGAAACGATGATCCTCGTCGTTCTTTTCGGACTGGCCTGGGGCTCCTTCCTCAACGTCGTCATTTACCGGCTGCCTCTCGGCCTCAACCTGGCCCATCCGCCGTCCGCCTGTCCGGCCTGCGGAACACCCATCAAGCCGTGGGACAACATCCCCGTGCTCTCCTACCTTTTCCTGCGCGGCCGCTGCCGGAAATGCGGGAGGAGAATCGCCTTCCGCTACGTCCTCGTCGAGATGCTGACGCCGGCCCTGATGGCCGTCCTCCATCTCGAATACGGCTTGACGCCGCATTTCTTCGCCGCGGCGGTCTTCACCAGCGCGCTCATCGCCCTGGCCTTCATCGATTTCGACCACAAAATCCTGCCCGACAAGATCACCTTCCCGATCGCCGGGCTCGGCCTGGGCTACGCCTTCTTCCGGGCCGACCTCTCGCCCCTCCAGGCCCTTCTGGGGGCCGTCGCGGGCGGCGGCGTCCTGCTCCTCCTCTATGGGGGCTATTATCTGGTCCGGAAAAAAGAAGGGCTGGGATTGGGCGACGTGACCATGATGATCATGGTCGGAATCTTTCTCGGTTGGGGCAAGGCCCTGCTGACCGTCATCCTGGGCAGCTTCGCCGGGGCGCTCGTCGGCGTCGTCGTCATCGCCGCCCGGAAGAAAGACCTGCAGTTCGCCCTGCCTTTCGGCACGTTCCTGGCCCCGGCCGCGTTTGTCGCCCTCGTCTGGGGCGATCGCCTGATCTCCGCCTACCTGCGGATTTACCCCGGCCGTTGATTCCCCGTCGGGCCGCCGTCAATCCGGAATGATGGTTGAATTTTTATCGTTTAATATGGTATTGATTTAGCTCATGTTACAAGACAGGTCTTCCGTCCGGACGGCGATCCTTCTCCTATCCGGTCTCTTCCTGGGTTTCGCCCTGTTCGCCAATCTGCCCAAGCTCCATGAAGGCTTCCTGGTCGGCGACCAGGCGGTCTACTACGCCATGGCCCAAAGCCTGGCTTTCGACGGCGACCTGGAATACACCACCCGCGACCTCATCCGCTATGAGAATGATTTCTGGGCCGGCCCGAACGGGATCTTCCTCAAGAGGGTGGTCCGGGACGGCCGGGAGCATCTCTACTACGCCAAGTCCTTCGCCTTCGCCCTTTTTGCCGCCCCCTTCGTCCGCGCCTTCGGGCCGAACGGTCCGCTCGTCTTCCACGCCCTGCTCCTCTTCCTCCTCCTGATGATGGGCTGGTCCTATTTCGCCCTGTCCAACAGCCCGGGATTGTCCTTCCTGCGGATGGCCACTTTTCTCGGCGCCTCGGTGGCCTGCGTCTACGCCTTCTGGATCACGCCGGAATTCTTCAACCTCTTCCTCGTCTTCTCCGTTCTCTTTCTGTGGCTCTATAAAAAACGGGCCGCCGAGAACCCCCTGCCCGAGGGCGCAAAATCCGGCCGCCTGCGCCGCTTCCTCTGTTCCGGGGCTTCCGATTACCTGGCCGCGGTCGCGGCCGGGATCGTCGTCTTTTCCAAGCCCACCAACGTGTTCCTGACCGCGCCGCTTTTCCTGGCCACCTGGCTCACGGCCAAAAAATTCTGGAAGGCCGTGGCCCTGGGCCTGGTTTCGGTCCTCGTGGCGGCCGCTTTCTTCGCCGCCAATTGGGCCTGGACCGGGACGTGGAACTACCAGGGCGGCGAACGCAAGAGCTTCGCCTATCAATTCCCCCTCGAGAACCATGACGCCACGTTCGATTCCGTAGGGGGCAAATCCATGACCACCGACGGTTACGTCGAGCGGACGGCCCTGCCGGCCAAGGAAGCGGTCCGCATCGGGGCCTGGAATTTCTTCTTCTATTTCTTCGGCCGGTTCACCGGCGTGGCCTGGTATTTCTTCCCGGCCCTGCTTTTTCTGTTCCTCTTTTTTCGAGGCCGGAAAAATCTCGACCAATGGCTCATCCTGGTCGCCGCCCTGGCCCAGATCCTGGCCTACATCATCATGATGCCGGACAATTACGGGGGCGGAGGCGGCTCGCTGGCCAACCGTTATTTCATGAACATCTATCCGATGTTCCTCTTCCTCCCGGCGGCGGCCATCAAAAAACGGGAGATCGTCGTCCCCTGGGTCATGGCCATCTTCTTCCTGGCCCCCATCCTCATCACACCGCTCCAGACGTCGGCCTCGCCCTCGATCCACGCCAAGAAATTTCCTTTCACCCTTCTCCCCGTCGAGTATACCCTGATCAATGATCTGCCCACCAATACGACGCCCACGGCCAAGCGCCAGCAATGGGGCCATCCGCTGAAGTCCGATCAATTCCTTTATTTCCTGGACGACAACTACGAAAAAAAACAGCCTCTGGAGGACGGCTGGTGGACGTGGAGCGACAAAAAAGCGGACATGATCCTGCGCACGGCCTTCCCGGTGAAGGAGGTCGTCGTCCACCTGCTCAATAACCCGCGCGCCGACAACACGATCACCGTGACCCTGGACGGACGGACCCAGACCATCGTCCTGGATTCCCTGCAGAAAGGCATCCTGCGCTTCACGCCGGGCGGCGGCTTTCGGATCAAGCACAGCCATCAATATCGCTTCAAGGTTCAGGCGGCCAAGGGCTCCATCCCCTACCATGAGAACCGGGTGAGCGACGAAAAGCGCCATCTGGGCGTCTTTTTCGAGCTCGAAATCATCCCTCAATAAGGACCCCCATGTGCGGAATCTGCGGTTTGGCCAGGCCGGAGGCGGGAGCGCCCGTCCCCGAGGATCTCGTCGTCCGGATGTGCCGGCAGATCGTCCACCGCGGCCCGGACGATGAAGGCGTCTACGTCGACGACCGGGTCGGCCTGGGCAACCGCCGTCTGAGCATCATCGACCTGGAAACGGGGCACCAGCCCCTGTCCAACGAGGACGGGTCGATCTGGATCGCCTACAACGGCGAGGCTTACAATTTCGGCGAGGTCCGCGACGAGCTCATCGGGCGTGGCCACGCCTTCAGGACCAAGTCGGACACCGAGACCATCGTCCACGCTTACGAAGAATGGGGCGTGGATTTCATCCACCGCTTCCGGGGCATGTTCGCCTTCGCCCTTTGGGACAAGCGGACGGACACGCTCCTCCTCTACCGCGACCGGATCGGGGTCAAGCCGCTCTACTACACCTTGACCCCGGGAGGGACATTGGTCTTCGGTTCGGAGCTGAAGACGATCCTGGTCCACCCTTCGGTCGAACGCGAGCTCGAGCCGCGGGCCTTGGACCTCTTCCTGACGCTCGAATACGTGCCGGCGCCCTTCTCCATCTTCAAGGGCGTCTTCAAATTGCCGGGCGGGCATTATCTCGAGTTCCGCGGCGGGAACGTCTCCCTGCACCGCTATTGGGACGTCGCCGCGCCGCTTGAACGCCCGGCCCCGATCAAGCCCGGCGAGCTTCCGGAGATCATGGACGAGCTCTACGAGCTGCTCAAGGAATCGGTCAAGCTCCGCCTGGTCAGCGACGTCCCCCTGGGCGCTTTTCTGAGCGGCGGCATCGACTCCTCGACCATCGTCGGGCTCATGCGCGAGCTGGGCGCCTCGCCCCTGAAGACTTTCAGCATCGGCTTCGCCGACCAGACGTACAACGAGCTGGCCCACGCCCGCCGCATCGCCGAGCGCTTCGAGACCGATCACGAGGAGCTGGTCATCGAGCCGCGGGCCCTGGAGCTGACCGAATCGCTGATCAAGCACATGGACGAGCCGTTCGGCGATTTTTCCATGTTCCCGACGTATCTCGTTTCGCGGATGGCCCGCACGAGCGTCACGGTGGCCCTCTCGGGCGACGGCGGCGACGAGCTCTTCGCCGGCTACGAACACTACCAGGCTCAGCGCCTGGCCCGCTGGCCGCTGGTCCCGCTGGGCGGCCGGGCCGTCGGTGCGGCGGTCAACCGATTCAAACCCTCGGACAAAAAAAAGGGGGCCTGGAACAAGCTCCGCCGCTTCACCCAGGGATTCGACAACGACCGGCGCCTGCGCCATCTGCGCTGGATGATGTTCCTCTCCGACCGGGCCAAGGCCCGGCTGTACGCTCCGGATTTTGTGAACCAGCTGGGGGGGATCCGCTCGTTGCGGAACCGGGAGCCGTTCGACGAGATCTTCGGCCGCATGGGGGGCTTCCCGCCGTTGACCGGCGAGCTCTACCTGGACCTCAAGAGCTATCTCGTCGACGACATCATGGTCAAAGTCGACCGCATGAGCATGGCCGTCTCGCTGGAAGCCCGCGAGCCGCTTCTCGATCACAAGCTCGTCGAATTCGCCTTCCGCCTCCCCGACGAGCTCAAGCTCCATAACGGCGAAACCAAGTGGATCCTCAAGAAGACCATGGAGCGGCTCCTGCCCGAGGAAAACATCTGGCGGAGCAAGGAAGGCTTCAGCATCCCCATCAAGCATTGGCTCAAGACCGACCTGCGCGAGCTTCTCGAAGACACGCTGAACGAGGCGCGTCTGGAAAAAGACGGGCTGTTCCGGCCCGCCTGCGTAAGGGGCTTGGTCGACGCCCACATGGCCGGGCGGGAGAACCACAGCCACCAGCTCTGGGCGCTGATGGTGTTTCACATCTGGAAGGACAACTACCTGCGCTGAGGGGGCTCGGAAAATCAGTCCGCTATATAGGCGTCGACACGGGTACGGCGTAGGGGCCCTCGGGGATGAAGGCCACGCGGGGGTTGATTCCCGAAGCGGCGAGCGAGTGATACGAAGCGATCAGCGCGTTTTGGACCATAAGCTCCGCTTTGCGGACGCGGCCCAGGCGGCGGGCCGCGGGCGAAACGAAATCGTAGCCGCTCCTTCCCGGCAGGCGGGCGTAGGCCTCCTCAGGGATGTCCGGACCGCAATAGATCAAGCCGTCTTCGCCGACGCGGCGCAGGACCTTTCCCCACACCTCCGGCTCCCACTGGTCCCGGGTGAAACGCCAGGACGGGGCTTTCAATAAGTCCACATAGCCGTCCGGGCCTTGGAGCTTGAGCAGATGGCAGAGGGACTTGTACTCCGGGCCGCCGATGGGCTCGGCATCGCGGTTGTCCGCGGCGATGATGACGATCCCCTTTTCCCGTACGGCTGGAATGGCCCCGACGGCCGCTTTCGCCGTCTGGTAATGGTTCCGCCCGACGTATCCGCCGTGGGTCAGGACGATGTCGAACGGCCGCTCAATCGGGATCGCCGCATAGCTCTTGATGCGGGCCACGGCGGCCTCAAGGACGGCATCCATTTCACCGGCGAAGACGCCGGTCAGCCGCATGGCCCGATCCATGGTCACGGTGACGGTGAAATCCAAACCCACGGCCCGGGCCACGCATCGGGCCTCTTCGTGGCAGGGGTTGCCCGCCAGGACGAGGTTCGCGGCCAGGGGATTTTCCAGGAATTCCGGGCTGTGGAATTTCTGGATCGTCCGCAGGTCGACGAGGCCGGGGCAAACCGCCTTCCGCCCGCCGGAAGCGCCGGCCATGAAATGACTCTCGGTCAGCCCGGTGGCGATCTTCAGGTCGGCTTCATAAAAAGCGCGATTGACCCGGACTTCCGTTCCGCCGTCCGTACGGCCGATCGAGACCAGGCTCGCCGCATCGGTGCAGTCGTGGTCAAGAATTTTATAAGCGGACACAATTTCGCGGCCGAACATGGCGATTTTTTCCGGGGCCGTGCTGGGCCGATGGGTGCCCGTGCCGACGATGAGCCGGATGTTCTCTCGCCGTAATCCGAGGCTGCGGAGCGTTTCGAGCAAGGGCGCCAGGATCCCCTGCCGCCCGCGGTACGGCACGGGGCGCGTGATGTCGGAAACGGTGATGGCGGCGCGAAGCGACGAGGCGGACGTTCCATTGCCTCGGACGATGTCGGCCAGGCGACGGCCGGCGACCGGCCGCTCATAGGCCGCGCGGACGGCCGCGGCGGGATCGGACAGGACCTCGGCCTTGGCCATGGCCAATTCGACGGCATCGCGAGGGACGTGGACGTTCAGCGGACCGCCGCTGAATTCGACGGCGATTCTTATCCATCCCTTGGGGCGGGCCGGGGGGGCCGTTTTATTCGCCGTCATGGCCGTCTCCCTTCCGGGAATTCGTCCGGGGCGGAACCGCCGAGATTCTCAAAATTTTTTTCGTCCGGGCCGATACCTTGTATTGATCCGAGGCCGGCAGTCCCTGGACCCAAACGATCGTGGTTCCGGAGACGAAAACCGGGCGAAGATCGCGCTCGTCTTCGGGAACGCCCTTGGCCCGCAGGATCTCTTTGAGATTTTTCGCGCCGGGAGCGCCGCACGGACGATAACGGTCGCCCGGGCGCCTGTTCCGGACGATGAGGGGAGATTCGAGGTTCGCCGCGTCCAGAACGCAGCCGGCGGCGTCGCCGGCGATCCTCCCGGTCCGGCGTCCTCCGCCTGAGGAAAACGATTCGAGAAAGGTCCGTGCGGCGGCCGGCCCGCCGAATCGTCCCTTGTATTTCCAGCCGGCCGCGGAGATGGGCAGATCTCCCCGGCCGTCCCAAAGCAGAAGATAGGGCCGCGGGACCGGGCATCGGGCGTTTCGCCGTCCGATGCGGCCCCGCCGCCGTTCCAGGACGAGCGCTTTGGAAAGCGGAATTATCCCTCCGTCCTCGAGGCCCCGGACGGCCTCCACATCGTCGAACGAAACGTCGTTCAGGTCGCCCTTCATCGAGCGCAGGAAAAGCCGGACCACCCGGCGGGCAATGGCCGGGTGCAATTTTCGAAGCGCCTTCGCCTCTAAAAACGACACCCCGCTTTCCCGGGCAAGGACGCGGCCCGCGGCGGTTCGGGCGGCCTGTTCCAGGAATTCATCCTCGTCCCGGCTGATGGAGGCCAGGCGGGCCAGGGAGCGAACAACGGCCGGGGCGAAATTCTTTTTCAGGTAAGGAACGAGCTTATGCCGGATTTTATTGCGCAGGAACCGCTCGTCGCGGTTGGAGTCGTCCGTTCGCCAGGGCAACTTCCGGTCCCGCAGATAGTCGAGGATCTCGTCGCGGCCCAATCCAAGCAGGGGCCGGATGATCGAGCCGTCGCGGACGTCGGGGATTCCGGCCAAACCGGTCGGACCCGTCCCCCGCAGGAGACGCATAAGGACCGTCTCGGCCTGGTCGTCCCGGTTATGGCCGGTGGCGATCTTCGCCGCCCCGGCTTCGGTCGCGGCCCGTTCGAGAAATGCGTAGCGCAGGCGCCTCCCCGCTTCTTCGATGCCGATGCCCAACCTGCGGGCGGAGGCCCGGACATCGGCCCGGCCCGCATAATAGGGCAGTTCAAGCGCCAGGGCCATGTTTTGGACGAAACGCTCGTCGGCCGCCGCCTGGGCGCGGAGCCGGTGGTTGAAATGGGCGACGGAGACCGCAAACGGGATGTCCCGGCTCAGCTCGAGGAGGAGGTACAGCAGGGCCGTCGAATCCGGTCCGCCGGAACAGGCCGCGAGGACGGAATCCCCGGGGCGGAGAAGTCCCCCCGCGAGGACGGAGGTCCGCATCCGCCGAAACGCCGGATGGAGCCGACTCGATGGGGCCATGGAACAATCATTCTAGCATAGAAAGCACAGGTGGGAAGCGCGGGGGATTGGCCGGGGTAAACGCGCCCGTTTTCCCGGCGAGGAAAACTCGCTCCGACGCTCCTCCTTCGCTCCCTAACTCGTCGGATCGTCGTTAAATCCGACGAGTTAGGACCATGCCCGCTCAGTCGTCGCACGGGTTTCCCCTGGCCAATCCCCCGCACTTCCTCTACGAGTCCGCGGACGAATCCCCTCCTTTGAAGGAGGGGGCGGGGAGGTGCTATCAATAAGATCAGAGTGGGGCGCGGGCAAGTCAAACGATTGCGCATCCAGAAAAATGAGTATTTTGAAGGAGTTAGGAAGGAAAGGGAAGGAAAAAAATGGCGGCGCAGGGATTTGAACCCCGGACTCTACGGATATGAGCCGTATGCTCTGACCAACTGAGCTACGCCGCCAAAGCGTAGAGATTTTAGAGGAATCAAGGGGTCAAGTCAATTTCGCGCCCGGGCGGGCCGGCTCGCCGGCGGCACGATCCCATTCATGCGAAGGTAGACGACGAGCTGGCCGCAGTGATCCGAGGCGTGCTAGACCGCTGATCCTAGACCTTGCGGCGTGACGGCATTCCGGCGCCACGAACATCCGTCCGACGGGCGCTCTTGTCCACCAGCTTTATTATTTTTTCGCATTTAAAACACTTATTGTTGTGAACCGAGATTAAATTGCCGCATTGGGAACAATGATGCTTTTTATATTGGCTTTTAATAAATTGCGCTATTCCATTCTTATGAATAAATTCCAAATTATCGATCATACTCATCCCGTAATTTTTTCTATATCTTTCATCAAGATGATGAAGCGACTTGCAGGGATATTGACTGCATTCAAAGCAAAACGGAATATTTCCTTCTGAGATATTTTTAGTCCCCGTACATTTATTTTTTACGCCGCAATTCTTCTTTGATGGCCTGCATCCGATACAGTGACTGCGCGTGAGATTATTAGCGTATGCAAGATAACGGCTGCATAATGCGCAATTCATTCCACATGGCGCAATGAGTTCCTTCAAAATTGGATTTGCTTTCTTCATATAATGCCTAACAATATCCGGACGGATACAGACACGCTCAACCGTCAGTCTTCAGCTGCTTTCTTCGTCTCATGTTTTTCCTTTTGAGAATTCTCCGCGACACGGAATTTAACGATTCGCTTGATCAACCCCAGGGGCAACGGCTTGTCGATTGGAAAACGGACGGTTCCCCTGGCTGTTTCATATTCGGCCAATTCTTTTTGGAATGCGGCAATTCCACTCGACGTGGGATAGAAACCGACATGCTTCTTGTAGGCCGCAAAATGGACGAGATCCCCATTGAAATAGAACGTCGGAATTTGATAGCTGATCTTTTCGACGGCTTGAGGAGCCGCCTTCCTGACGGCCGCCCTCAGTTTCGATAAGATGATTTGGATATCTTCCGGAAATCTGCCGATGTATTGATCGATCGATGCAACGCCCTTCTTCCGACGTTCCATATGTTCCTCCCGGCGATCGTTTGACCGGAACGTAGCATTCGGCTGGGGAAGATGTCAATAAACGGGAGATCGCTCTCTTGCCCGTTCTTCCGCTCTCCGGAGCGGATGAGGGCCCCGCGGCCGCCGGAACCGCCGAGCCGGGGGCTCAGCGCCGGATGCGCTCGAAGCCGCTCAGGCCGACGAACTCGAAACGCTCCTCCATTTCCAGCTCGTCGAAGAGGAGGTTGAGCCCGAGCACGTCGCTGGCGATATGGCCGGCGATGACCACGTTGAGATTGGCCTTCTTGGCGTTGGTCAGGTGCTCCTCGGACATGTGCATGCCGACGAGGGTGCTGACGCCGCATCCGGCCAGCTTGTCATAGATGTCCTTGGCCCCTTCCGTCCCGCCGGTCATGTCGACGAAGATTTTTCCGCACGACCCGCTTTCCGTTCCGGCCACGATTTTGGGCGGCATCTGCAGGCAGGCCGCCTTCTCATATTCGGGAATGGCCCGCAGGAGCTTGAGGACGTCCTTAAGCCGGGCCGGCTTCTCTCTCTCGAAGAGCGAGGCCAGATGGTTCGTCACGCAGTTGTCGGCCGCGGTGTGGATGCACATGAGGGGCAGGCCGAGGAGGCGGGCCGCGTCGACCTCGCGCGTAGCGTTGATGGGCAGGAGGCGGCGCTCGATCTCGCCGATCCGCCGTTCCATGAGCTGCTCGGCGACGCTGATGGTCACGCCGTAGAGGGCCAGCAGCTTGGCCTGGAGCTTCATGACGTCGAACAGCTGGACCTGGGCCGAGCCCATGGGATGGTGCCCGACGACCAGGTCGATGTGGGGCCCCTCGCCCCGGTTCAAGGTTAGGGCCAGAAGCAGCTCGGCGGTATCGATATCGATGCCGACCATGACTTTGTGGACGTCGGTCCCCAGGTCGCCGAAGAGGACGCGCGTGTCGGCATAGGGATTGAACAGGCGGTCCTTATCGTGGAATTTGCGGTCTTCCTCCTTGAGGTCCTTGACCTTTTCGGCCTCGTCGTCCAGGAGGCGCTTGATCTCGTCCGCGCCCCGCAAATCGTTGGCCATCCCGATCTCGACGGCTTTCTTGTAGAATCGTTCCAGTTTCATGTCCTTCTCCTGAGCTTCATTTTAGCACGATTTGACATCCTCCGCGGCGGGGGCTATAAATCGCTCCATTCCGGCCCGAAGGAGAGCCTCATGCGCCATGCCGTTCCCCTCCTCTTGTCCGCCCTGACTTTGGTTTTCGCCGCATCCTGCCGGCCGCAGAAATCGCCCGCCCCCGCGGCGGACGCCGAGTCCGCCGGGCGCCGCTCCGCCGAGCCGTCCTGGGAGGACGTTTTCTACGATGAGCTCCCGGCCCTCGGCCACCGCAATTGGATCGTCGTGGCCGACTCGGCCTTTCCGCTTCAGATCAGCCCCGGCATGGAAGTGATCTCGGCCAACGAGGACCATTTCGTCGTCCTGGAACGGGTCCTCAAGGCCATCTCCGAAAGCGGCCATATCCGGCCCAAAATCTATCTGGACCGCGAGCTGGCCTATGTCCCGGAGGCCTTGGCCCCGGGCATGGACGCCTGCCGGAAGAAGATCGAAACGATGCTGGCCAAGTACGAGGTCAAGCCCGTCCTCCACGAGGAGCTTATCGGCCGGATGGACCAGGTGGCCAAGACGTTCAAGATCCTGATGATCAAGACGAACCTGGCCCTGCCCTACACGACGGTCTTCATGGAATTGGACTGCGGCTACTGGAGCACGGAAAACGAAGCCAAGATGCGCGAGCTGATGAAAAAATAGCCGCCGGATTTCAGGCCGAGGCCGCGGCCTTCTCCTTGTTGTTGGCCCAGAGGCGGTTGATGACCCGCAGCAGAATGGAACCGCTGATGAGGAAGACGGCGAAGAGGATGAACGCGTAATTCCAACGCCCGTACAGGACGTTCCCCACCGTAAAGAGCGCCGACCAGATCGTGGCCACACCCGAACCCCAGCCCACCAGGCCCAGGGGGATGTTTTCATGGGATCCGGGCGCATCGGCATCGGAGATCCCGGCCTCGGCCCGCACGGACTTCCAGCCCGGACCGAAGGGGCGGACTTTCTCGTAGAAAGCGACCAGCGTCTTCCGCTCGGTGGGCTTGGCCAGAAACGCCGTCGACACCCAGACGACCGTGGTTGCGGCGATGGTGATGAGCAGGGCGACATGGGTGGGGATGACCATTCCGCCCCGTTTGAGGACGAGCAGGAGGATGGAGACCGCAAACGAGCTGATCATGGCGTTGACTTCGCACCAGGCGTTGACCCGCCACCAGAACCAGCGCACCAGATAAAGGAGCCCGGTCCCGGCCCCGACCTGCAGGATGATGTCGAAGGAATCCTTGGCCGATTCCATGAGGAAGACCATCCCCGAGGCGCAGAGGAACAGCCCGATCGTGGCCAGCCGGCCGGCCATGACGTAGTGCTTCTCCGGGGCCGTCTTTTTCACAAAACGGCGGTAGAAATCGTGGACCAGGTACGAGGCCCCCCAATTCAGATGGGTCAGGATGGTTGAGGAGTTGGCCGCGATCAACCCGCCGACCATCAGGCCGATGAAGCCGACCGGCAGGAACTTGAGCATGGCCGGGTAGGCGATGTCGTGGCCGATGAGCGTCGGGTCGAGATGGGGGAAGGCCTTTTGAATGTCCGTGAGCTGGGGATAGACGATGAGCGAGCACAGCCCGACCAGGATCCACGGCCAGGGCCGCAGGACATAATGCGCGATGTTGAAGAACAGGACCGCCCCCAGCGAGTCCTTTTCGGACTTGGAGGCCAGCATGCGCTGGGCGATGTAGCTGCCGCCCCCCGGTTCGGCGCCCGGATACCAGACCGCCCACCACTGCACGGCGATGGGCATGATGAAGATGGCCAGGGCCATGTCCCAATGGTTCTTGAAGTCGGGCAGGATGTTCAGGTAGTTGAGCCCGTTCGGCCCGGCTTTCGCCGTCAGGGTCGCGACCATCACCGGCAGGCCGCCGACCGCCCGGACCGCGAAATAGGCGGCGGCGATGACCGCGGTCATCTTGATGAAGAACTGGATCATGTCGATGACCAGGACGCCCCACAGCCCGGAGACCGCGGCGAAGGCCACGTTGAGGACGAAGATGAAAAGGAGCGTCTGCCACCGCGGCAGGCCGAACAACACGGCCGCGATTTTACAGGCCGCGAGATTGACGGTGGCCATGATGATGCAGTTGAAGAAGAGGCCGAGATAGACCGAGCGGAAGCCGCGCACGACCCCGGCCGCCCGGCCCGAATAGCGCATTTCGTAGAACTCCAGGTCGGTCATGACGCCGGAGCGCCGCCAAAGCCGGGCGTAGAAGAAGACCGTGGCCACGCCGGTCAGGGTGAAGGCCCACCAGACCCAGTTGCCGGCGACGCCGTTTCGACGGACGATGTCCGTCACCAGGTTGGGCGTATCGCTGCTGAACGTCGTGGCCACCATGGAGAGGCCGGCCAGCCACCAGGGAACGGCCCGCCCGGAGGCGAAGAACTCCGAGGTGCTCTTGCCCGATCTCCGGCTGAAAAAAAGGGCCGGGGCGAAGCAAACGAGCAGGATGGCGGCCACGATGACCCAGTCGATCGTGTGCAGATGCATGGCTCTGATCCCTTTTTATGAAAAGAATCCGTTTTAGAGCTTTCGCAGCGCGTCGAGGAATTCCGGGGCCGGCGCCGCAGCGCCCTTCACGGCTTCCGCCGCTTCGGCGGCCCGGCCGGCCCGTTTCAGGGCCTGGGCCCCGAACCAGGCGCCCGCGCCCTTGGCCGCAGGGAATTTCAGGGTGTAATCGACGACCGCCTTGAACGCGGCCGCGGCCTTGTCCTTCTGCCCCAGCTTGGCGTAGACCAGGCCGAGGAGATAGTCCGTCGCCCGCTCGTCAGGATCGAAGGGCTTGCCGGTGCCCAGCTTTTCGGGATATTCCTTGGAGTGTTCGAAGGACTTGGCCGCGCCGGCCCCGTCGCCCTTCCCGACGGCCGCCAGCCCGAGCTGGACATGGGTCTGGGCGAAAAGGCCCTGGATCTCGCTGGCCCCTTCGAACGGCAGGGCCTCGATCGTATCGAGCACGGCGGCCGCTTCGGCGAAATGCCGGACGGCCATCTGGGCTTTGACCAGATCGACCTTGATCGGCACCTCGGCCGGAAAAAGACCGGCCGCTTGCCTCGCCGCGGCCAGGGCCTTGTCGAATTGCATTTCGGACATGCGGAAATCGATCAGAGCATGCCAGTTGCGCCAGGTCTTTTCGTCGACGCGGACGGCCTTTTCATAGTCGGCCGCGGCCCGGGCCGGATCGGCGGCCCTGTAGAGCATCGCCCGCGACAGGAAGAGCGGAGCGAAATCAGCCCCGTCGCATTTGTCGAAGAGGGCTTTGGCTTCCCCCACGCGCCCTTTGTCCCATAGGATCAGGCCCAGGTAATAGCGGGGCTTCCAGTCGTCGGGCCGCTTGGCCATGACCCATTGATAGAGCGGAATCTCCTCTTCGCGGAACGGGAAGACCAGCTCCGGCGACAGGGCCAGGGCCTTGTTCAAATAGTCCTTGGCCTTGTCCGGGGCGGTCTTCGTCGAAAGGAACGACAGCATGGCGTAGACCGTGGGATGCGCGGGCGCGTTCTCCAGCACGGCCGCGGCATCGTCGTCCAGGTTCGAGCGCATATAGGCCAGGGCCATCTCGATGTAGCTTTCATGGGGCATTTCGTTGCGGATCATGGATTTGAATTCTTCGAGCGCCTTGGGGCTCTTGTCCAGGAGGTAGAGCTCGAAGCGGGCCAGGTGGTCCAGTGGATCGAGATCGAGAAGCTGGGTCAGCACCGCCCGGGCGGCCGCCGTCCGGCCGGCCTTGCGATGGGCCGCGGCCTGGATCTCGTATCCGCCGCTGTTGTACTTGCCGGCGTCGATCGAGCGCTGAGCGTAATCGCAGGCCAAGTCGTAGCGTCCTTCGCCGAGGGCGATCTCGGCCAAGCGGGTGTAGGCGGCTCCGCGGAATTCCTGGGAGCGGGCGGCCCAGCCCAGGGTCTCCTTGGCGTCGACGAGCTTGCCGAGGCGCCGGGCGATGACGCCGTACGTGTAGCCAGCGGCCGGGTTGTACATGTCGTACTCGAGGGCCTTGGCCGCGAAGGGCAGGGCCATCTCATATTCGCCGCGGCGGAAATAAAGCTCCGCCGTGCGAGTCAGGGCGCCCATGTGGCCGGGCTCCTTCTTGAGGCAGGCGGCGTATTTCTCCAGGGCCAGGTCGAAATAGCGGCCCTTTTCGCTGCGTACGCCGCTCAGGTAGAGGCCCTCGGCCGTGGATTCATCGACCGGCCGGAAGCGCAGCGGACGCTCCAGGTCGGTGTCCTTGGGATCGCTGCGGTAGACGAGCGTCGGGCCGACGGCGACCTCGAAGGCCTGTCCGGCCAGGGCCAAAGGCAGATCTTTTTTGAACGGCTGGGCCGGCGCGGCCTTGACCCGCTCCCGATGGACTTCCTTCCCGCCCGCCGACACGACCAGGTCCTCGTCCACGGCCTGCAGGGGATAAAGACCCACGGAGAGGGCCGCGGCCCCGGCCGTCACGTTCAGCACGCCCAGCGGGGAGGACTTGGCCATGGGGCCGATGCCGCGGTACGGGAACCACAGCTCGCGCCAGCGGTCGGCCGCTCCGGAGGTCAGGAATTCGTGGTCGGACTGGTTGAGAAGCCGCCCGGCCTGGGGCTCGGTGTATTGGCCGTCCTTGTCGGTCAGCAGGTCGACCCAGATCTCGCCGGCCCGGGAAAGCTCCCAGATCCAGACCTTGCGGCCGGGCATGTCGTCATAGAGGGCCCAGTGGCCGAACCCGGCGTCGCTCTTCTCGTACCATGCGCCGTAGAAGTCCTCGCGCTGGCCGACGGTGAAGTAGCTCTTCGAGGGGCCGAAATTGTTGTTACGGTAATAGGACAGGTCGCGCCCCAGACTGTCGACGGGCCAGGGCTCCAGGGGGACGTTGTAGTTGTGGCCGATCTGGAAGCGGCCGGGAAAGATGTAGCGCAGGTCGTCGGCCGTATGGATGGCCCCGCAGGACCAATAGTAATAGGACTGGCTGAAGGGCGTAGGGTTGTACCAGGCCCCGTTGGTCTCGAAATAGCCCTTGTCCTTAGGCAGGCGGATCGTAACGCTCCAACGCGTCCGGGAGGGCAGGTCCATGGCTCCCACGACGCAGCTGACGCTGCCGTCGGGGTCCCGGCGCAGCACGTAGTCGACGGGCGTGGCCGTGGCCGGGGAATGGCCGACGATGCCGAAATTGAATTCGATCCCGCCCGACGTCCAGGGCCCGCGCAGGGCGATCTGCCGGAACTTGAGGACGTGGTTGGTGTAGAGGAATTCCTTCCCCGTGCTCTTGTCCGTCGCCCCCCAGACCTTGCCGCCGACCTTGGGCAGGACGGCCACCGAGATGTAAGGATTCTCCAGGCGCACCACGGGCCATTCCTGGTCCGTCCCGGTCCCGCTGAATTTGTTAAAGAAATAGTAGGGATAAAGCCGGGCCCCCTCAGCCCACGTCAAGGAGCGGGCGAAGATGGGGACGGGGTCGGGGTCGCCGAACGGATACGTCTTGAAGACCTCGTTCTTCTCGGAGATGACGGCGTTTCCGTCGCCGCAGGAAATCAAGGCCGCCGCGGAGAATGCCGCGAGGAGAGCGAAGGCCGGAATGCGGGGGGATCTCATGGGCACCTTCCTTGTCATGGATGGGAGCCCATCTTATGAATTTTAAGCGGCAGACACAAGACCTCCTCGTCCCGGTCGACCAGGAGGTTGATCGCCGTTTGGGCGGTCAGCACGGTCAGGACATTCACGATCCCGCTAGTATTTCGGAACCACCCCGACGTTGGACAAGAAGAATGAATATTCGTCGGCCATGGTCTCGATGGCCTTGCTGACGTTGCTCGAACCGTGCCCGGAGCGCGTCTCGATCCGGATGAGGACCGGATTCGGGCCCTTGTGCTTTTCCTGCAGGGTGGAGATGAATTTGAACGAATGGGCCGGCACCACCCGGTCGTCATGGTCGGCCGTCGTCGCCAGCGTGGCCGGATAGGCGACGCCGTCCTTGATGGCGTGGAGGGGCGAGTAGGCGTAGAGCCACTTGAAATCCTTCTCGTTGTCGCTCGATCCGTACTCGACCACCCAGCCCCAGCCCACGGTGAACTTGTGGAAGCGGAGCATGTCCATGACGCCCACCGCCGGCAGGGCGACCTTGAAGAGCTCCGGACGCTGGGTCATGACCGCGCCGATGAGCAGGCCGCCGTTCGATCCGCCCTCGATGCCCAGCTTGGCGCTGGACGTGTAGCCTTCCTTGATCAGGTATTCGGCCGCGGCGATGAAGTCGTCGAAGACGTTCTGCTTCTTGTCCAGCATGCCCGCCTTGTGCCAGGTTTCTCCGTATTCGCCGCCGCCGCGCAAGTTGGGCTCGGCGTAGACGACGCCCTGTTCGAGCAGGGCGATGAGGAGCGGGTTGAAGTAGGGCTGGCTGCTGATGTTGAAGCCGCCATAGGCGGTCAGGTAGCAGGGATTGGATCCGTTCAGGGTCAGGCCCTTTTTGTAGACGATGAACATCGGGACCTTGGTCTTGTCCTTGCTTTCATAGAAGACCTGCTTGGTCTCGTATTCCTCGGGATTGAACTTGACTTCGGGCTTGCGGAAGACCTCCGAACCGCCGGAGGCGATGTCGTATTTGTAGATGGTCGAGGGGCAGGTGAAGGAGGTAAAGGTGTAAAAGACCGTCCTGTCGTCGCGCCAGCCGCCGAAGCCGCCGGCCGTGCCCAGGGCGGGCATGACGATCTCGCGGACGAGCCGGCCGTCGAGGCCGTACTGGAAGGCCTTGGTATTGGCGTCCTTGAGGTACGTGCAGAAAAGCTGTCCGCCGGCCGTGCCGGCGCCCCCTAAAACCTCGGGCTTCTCCGGGATGACGACCGCCCAATTCTTTTTGTCCGCTTTGCGGGGATCGATCAGGACGACTTTCCCGTTGGGCGCGTCGAGATTGGTCTGGACCAGGAACTTGTCTCCGATGTTGTCGATGACGCCGCTGTCGTTGTCGAAGCCCTTGACCAGGAGCTGAAAGGGCGCCTCCTTTTTCGAGGGATCCTTCCAATAGAGCTCGGTGCCGGACGTCCCCTCGCTGACGGTCAGGAAAAGGAATTTCTCGTCCTCGCTCGTACCGGCGCTGAAATAGCGCAACGGGTGATCCTTGTCTTCATAGACCAGGGTGTCTTTTTCCTGCGGATCGCCCAGCTTGTGGTAGAAGACTTTCTGGAATTCGTTCTTGGCCGTCAGCTCCTTGCCGGCCGCGGGCTTGTCATATCCGCTGTAGAAAAAGCCGCTCTTCCACCAGGCCGCGCCGGAAAATTTGTTCCACTTGATCTGATCCGGCAGCTCCTTCTTGGCGGCGATGTCCATGACCCGGATCTCGGACCAGTCCGAACCCGCTTCGCCGCGCGAGATGGCCATGTATTTCCGGTCGCCCGAGGGGCCGAGCAGGCCGACCCGGACGGTCCCGTCGGCCGACAGGGCGTTGGGATCGATGAAGACTTCGGGCGTCCCTTGTAAGCCCTTCTGGACGTAGATGACGGCCTGGTTCTGGAGGCCGTCGTTCTTGCCGTAAAAGTACCATTCCCCGGCCCGGAAGGGCGAGGAGTATCGGGGGTAATTGTAGATGCCCGTCAGGCGCTTCTTGAGGGCCTCGCGGAAGGGGATCTTCTGCAGATAGCCGAAGGTCACGTCGTTCTGGGCTTTGACCCAGGCGGCGGTCTCGGCCGACTTGTCGTCTTCCAGCCAGCGGTAGGGATCGGCCACCTTGGTCCCGAAGTAATCGTCCACCTGGTCGACTTTCTTGGTCACGGGGTATTTCATGGGTTCAGCCTTTGGGCCGCAGCTCGGCAAAATGATGAGGGCCAGGACGGCCAGGACAAGAAGAAAATTCGCGCGCATGGGAATCCTCCTGTTCGACGATAATGAGGAATTTTGTATCACACCCCCGGCCGAGCGGTCAAACGGACGGGTCTTTGACCCGCTCATTGCAGGCGAGTCCCCCTCCCCCCTCCGTCTTCAGGTGGATCGGGTGTTCCGGAGGCGTTCCTTGACCCTCCGGCCCTTGCGGCTGAGAAACGGTTTCAGCCGGCGGCGCAATCCAGGAATCAAATAGCCGAGAGTCGCCAGCTTGACCGCTCCGCCAGGGAAGGCCCGCTCGATCCGGCCGTCGCGGGCGCAGGCCAGGACCATCGCGGCGACGTCCTCGGCCGTACACATCGTTTGGGCGAAGACGATGTCGTCGACGGCGTCGAGATGGTCCATGATGAAACCCGTATTGACGGGCCCGGGGCTGACGGCGCTGACCGTGACCCCGCTGCCGCGCAGCTCTTGGGCCAGGGCCATGGTGAAGACGCGCAGGCCGAACTTGGTCGCCGAGTACGTGACCATGCCGTCGAGAGGCGCCATTCCGGCCAAGCTGGCGACGTTGACGATGAAGCCCGCGCGCGGCCGGAGATAGGGAAGGGCCAGGCGGGCGAGGGTCAGGGGGGAGCGGAGATTCACGTCCACCATGGCCGCGATCTCCTCGGGCGTTCGACTCTCGAAAGAGCCGCGAAAATGGGCGCCGGCGTTGTTGACGAGCCCGTCGAGCCCCCCAAAGTACGAGACGGCCTTCTCCAAGGCCGCTTTCATGGCCTCGAGATCGGCCGCATCGGCCGGAATGATGAGGGTCCGTTTCAGGCCGGCTGCGGCTTCGGCCAGAGGCCCACGCCGGCGGGCGACCATGACGACGTTGGAACCGGCCTCGTGAAAGGCCCGCGCGGAAGCCTTGCCGATGCCGAGCGAAGCGCCCGTGATGAAGACGGTCTTTCCCTTCAAATCCCTGTCGATTCTTCGACTCATGGCCCGCCTCCCCATCCACCCGCGAATCGGCCCGAACGGGCCGAATATATTCAACTTGAAGAGACGAATCAATAACCGTTTCGCCCGGCCGCTCCCGTCCGCCTTGACTTGGACCGCCTGTCAGGAATAATAAGGTCCGGCTCGCCGCCGGGAGGTCGCCATGAGATTCGCCGGGATTTTCGCGCTGGCCGTCGGAATCCTGATGTTCGGTCAATGGGCCGTCGCGCTGGCCACGGGCGGCGTTCCCGAGCTTCAAACAGCTCCGATGGCCATCGGCTTCCACCTCGCCGCCGAGGTCCTGACCGCCCTGGCTTTGATCCTGAGCGGTCTGGCCCTGCTCAAAAAACGAACCTGGGGCCGGACGCTCTTTCTCGTCGCCGGAGGGATGCTCCTCTATTCCGTGATCAACAGCCCTGGATATTTCGCCCAGCGGGGCCAATGGATCGCGGTCGGAATGTTCGCGGTCCTCTCCTTTCTGATCGTCTTTCTGTTGATGGATGCGGCCCTGCGGAAGGATTAATCGAACTCACCATTTCTTGGCTTTCTTCGGCTCCATCTTGCGCAGGTCCAGGCCCTGCTCGAAGGCCCCGATCCGGTAGAGGCAGATCTCCCGCACCGACGAGGGATGGTGGAGGACTTCGCTCAGCGACTGATGCCCGACCGCCCAGACGCCCCCGCCCCGGACCACGACGACCTTGTATTCGTGAAGCTTCTTGATGAATGTGTCCTCGTCAACGTCAGGCGGCAGGACGGGGATGACCAGGTACATGAACGACCCCTCGGCGTCGACGGGGACGATGCGGTCGGAGACGGCCTCCTCGCCGGGGTAGCGGAAATGGGAATGGGCCTCGGCCTCGGGCAGCCAGCAGTGCATGACCGTCTGGAAATCGGTCACGGCGTAAATGAGCTTGTGCCGGGCCAGCTCGGGCGGGTCGCCGTCCGCGGGCCGGAGGGGCAGGCGGCGAAGGGGCCCGCGCATGTCCCGGGGCATCGAAGCCTTGGGCGCATAGAGGATGTCGTGGACGCCGCGCACGGACATCGAGCCGGTCTGGAAGGGCGAGAGCCGCGATTCGAAGATGCGGGCCCCGGCTTTGTAGAATTCCCCCAGAATCTCGGTCTCCTCGGGGAAATCGCAGCCGGAGTCGTCGTCGATCGCATAAGCGTCGGGGGCGTAGGCCAGATGGGCGGCCGGGTCCGCCTGGATTTCGCGGCGCAGGGCCTCGACGTCGACCTTAAGCTTGCGGGCCGCTCGGACGACGGCGCCGGCATTGTTGGCCACGCATTGCAGGAAAAAGGCCTCGGTCAGCGTCCGGGCCCGGACGAACGTGCCGTGGCCCTGGATGACGGTCGCCGGGTGGTCCTCCAGACGTTTGGGGATGAGGGCGGCCATCTCGGGCGAGCCGCTGGGGACGGCGAACCAGTCGACGTGGACGTGATCGCCCAGATGCCTCCGGCCCAGCGGATCGACGGGGATGAAATCCGCCGGCTGGGCCGGCTTGGGCAGATCGTCCATCGTGGCGATGGACAGCTCCTTGGTGTGGGCGTGCATCGAGGCGCCGGCGCCCGGGATGGACAGGATGCGCTGATGAATGTCGGTTTCGGACGAGGCTTTATAGTATCCGTAATCGGTTTCGGTGGCCGAGAGGAAACAAATCTGGCTGGAGTCGAGATCGCCCTTCTGCGACCCGGTGGCGGTGATCAGGATCATGTCCGCGCCGTTGGCGTCCCTGATCTTGACGGCCATATTGCCGCTGTGGCTGTCCTGGATGTCATAAAGCAGGGAGGCCCTGCCGATCGACCGGAACAGGGTCAGGATTTCTTCGCCGAGAGTCCAGGCGCGGCGGGTCATGACGCCCTCCCGGCCCGCGGCGCGATGCCCAGATCCTCAAGGAGGGCCGGAGTCGGCCGCCCCTCCGGGTCCCATCCGCGGACCTCGTAATAATCGCGGCGCATGCGCTCCTGGGCCGGCCCGGAGACGGTCTTCTCCTCCCCGGCCACGACGATCGGCGTTTCGGCGAAGCGCGGCGGCAGGGCGTCGTCGGCCGCGGTCGCGCCGGCTTCGACATTGAACAGGCGCTCGAGCGAGGCGATGCGGTTCTCGATCTCTTCGAGGCGGGCCACGGAGAAATCCATCCCCGTCACGCCGGTCAGCATGCGCGACCAGGGGTCGCTGCCGAAGGCGTAGCCGGTGAAGCGGCAGATGCCCAGGCTGTCCTGGAGGATGCCGGTGTTCTGCATGTTGCGGATGGCGATGGGCGATTGGAGCAGGCTGAAGCGCGGGATCTCCTTGGTCCCGCCGAAGAAGGCCAGGGACACGGCGTACCCGCCGCGCAAATGGCAGGCGCCCGAGGGCGAGGTCATGTAGCCCAGGGCCTGGGTGAAGGACGCCCGCGGGTCGTAGGCGGGGAGCTCCATCTTCTTGACGGTCATCGACAGCTCGGACCGGCCGCACCGCTCGGCCAGACGGAACGAGCCCTCGGCCAGCAGGGCCCCCGCGCCGCGCCGAAAGGCGGTGTCCACGGCCAGCCGTTCGAGCGCGGCCGCCGCCCCGAAGCGCAGGTCGGAAGCTCCGGCGTCCGCGCCGGGGAGAAGGCCGCGTTCGGCCAGTTCCATGGCGCAGGCCACGGTGCCGCCGAAGCTGATGGTGTCGATGCCCAACTCATTGCAGCGGTAGTTGGCCGTGGTGATGGCGGCCAGGTCGTAGATCCCGCAGTCGGGCCCCATCAGGACCACGGTCTCGTACTCGGGGCCCTCGCCCCGCTGGGCGCCGCCGTCGTCCCCGTCGATGCGGGTATGCCGCTGGCAGCCGATGGGACAGAGATAACACCCGGCCGCCTTTTCGAGGATGGTCCGGGCGATGGTCTCGCCCGACATCCGCTCCAGATCCTCCTCGCGGTGGACGCAGTCCTGAAAGTTGAGGTGGGGAAGCATATTGATGACGTTGATGAGCTCGACCAGCCCGGCCGTGCCCAGCTCGCGCATGAGGCGTTTGGTCACGGGGGCCTGGCGCAGAAGATACAGCGCCTGGTCGTAGCCGGACTGGTAGCGCTCCTTGTCGTGGATCTGGATCTTTTCCCGGCCCCGGACGCGGATGGCCTTGAGGTTCTTGCTGCCCCAGACCGCGCCGCCCCCGCATCTCCCGTAGACGCGGTTCCTGTCGTTGCCGACGACGGCATAGCGGATGAGGTTTTCCCCTCCCGGACCGATGCACAGGGCCCGCGGGCGGTCGCCCGCTTCGAACCCGGCAGTCAGCTCGTCGTTCACCGCGTGGATGTCCCGGCCCCAGAGATGGTGGGCGGGCAGGACCTCGACCTTGCCCGGGGCGATGTCGATCCAGACGGGCGAGTCGGCCCGGCCTTTGATCACCAGGGCGTCGTATCCGGCGGACTTGAACGAATGGCCCCACCCGCCGCCCGAATTGGACGTGCCGAGGACACCCGTCAGCGGCGACTTGAAGACCATGTGCCCGCGGGCGGAGGTCGGAGCGGTCGTGCCGACGAGCGGTGAGGCGGCGATGACGACGACATTGTCCGGGCCGAGCGGGTCGCAGCGAGGATCGACGGCATCGTAGAACAGGCGGGTGGCCAGCCCGCGGCCGCCCAGATAATCCGCGATCAGGCCGTCGTCCAGGGGTTTGACGCGGACGTCGCCGCCCGTGAGATCGATTTCGATAGATTTTCCGAAAAAACCGAACGGCGCGGCGCTCATCGCATGCATCCTTTGACGGGAGGACTTTAAAGAATACTAAAACCCCTCCGCCCGCACAACATCAATCGGAGGCCGGGCGAGGGGCGGGCCGGGGGAAAACACGCTCGTTTTTCCCAGCGAGAAAAACTCGCTCCGATGCTCCTCTTTCGCTCTCCTGCTCATGGCATGTCTTGCCATTATTTTCTATGAGCAGGAACCGTGCCCGCTCAGTCGTCGCACGGGTTTTCCCCCGGCCCGCCCCTCGCCCTGCGATCAAATTAAAGATTTGTGCGGGGTAGCCATGCATTGGCATTTTAAATCTAGGCGGGTGCCGCGACGGATTTTGCGGTCTTCCTCATCAGCAAGGATCCGCCGAATTCCGATCTTGCTGACGAGGGGGGATGGGAAGGCAAACCCCTCGACGAGCGAGGAGGGGAGCGCAATTCCTCGCTGGGGAATTGCGCGTGTTTGCCTTCCCGCCCCGCGAGTCATCCTCCGCCGAGGAGCGGGAAAACGGCCACGACGTCGCCGTCCTTGAGGGGCGCCGCGAGCGGCTCGCCGGCCGGGAGAGGCGCGCCGTTGATCATGACGACGAGATGGGGTTTCAACGCCGTTCCGGCGAAAAGCTCATCCCGCCGTTTCGGCGTATTGCCCAGGCGGTCGAGCAGCGCGCCGACCGTCGACGCTTCGGCGGCGGGGACGTCGAATTCCCGGCCGCCGAAAACCTCGCGGAAATAGGCGAAAAACTTAACCGTTACGGCCATGGGATGCCAGCTCCTCAACGATCGCGCCGCCGTCCATTTTAACCCGGACGGCGTGAATTTTCACGGGCCGCCCTTCAAATAACAGCAAAAAACGGTCCAGGCATCCTTGGCGGATGACGAAGAGGAAGCGGCGCTCGGGCTGATCGAGAACGGCCGCCAGGGCCGGCCAATGCCCTCGGCCTTCGAGCTCGAGCGGACCCAGTTCGTCGATGACGAGAAGCGCTCGGGGGTCGGAAGCCCGGATGATCTCCGCCGCCGCGGCCAGCCCGGACGGGTCGGGGAGCCAGGGGCCGATCGTCGTTCCGCCGGTCCGATCCGCCCGCCGAAGGAAAGGAATTCTCCGCCCGTCCCGGACCGCGATCAGGTCATAGCCGGCGAGCCGACGGCCATGGAAAACGCGTTCGCCGACGAAACCGTCCAGGGACAGAAACCGGGATTGCAGGGCCCTTAAAAGTCCGGTCAGAAAAGCCGTCTTTCCGGAGCCGACCCCGCCCGTCAGGACGACGATCATCGAGGTCCGCCTCCAGGGGAGCCCGGCGCCGCGCTCAGCGGACGACGACGCGGGCGTCGGTGGTCTGGAAACTGATCGGAGTCCCGGTGTCGCTCATGGCCGATGGAACGGACACGACGATAGCCGCCTCGCCCGCGGCCTTGGCTTCGAACTGGAGGAGAGCCAGCACGCCCCCGTTCTTGGCGCCTTTTCCGGGCTCGGCCGTGAAGCCGATCGTACAGATGCCCGCCTCGTTGTCGATGTTCTTCAGGAAGGGGGCGTTGGCCCCCAGCGACCGGGTCAAGCCGCTCTCGGTAACGTCCTTGAGCGAGACGAAACGCGGATTGTAGGAGACGGTCACGGACATGGCCCCGATGCCTTGGGCGGAGCGGACGTTCACCGCCATGCGAAATTCGCCCCCCGTCCGCACGTCGGCCGTGGCCGGATTGATGGCCACCAGATTGGGGGCGTTTTCCGAAGACCGCCGCCGCTGTTCCGATCGTTGGGCGTCCAGGGCTTCGGGATCGCGTAGGCCGTCCTCGTTGGCCAATCCGCCGGCCGCCGCCGGCGCGGCCGTGTCCACGTCGAGCCAGATGGGCTTGGCGTCGTCCGGGCCGAGCTGGAGGCTGCGGATGACGTAGGGCGTGATGGTCATGATCACGTCGGACTGGTCCAGGGTCGTGTTCTCGGCCCCGAACAGCCGGCCGATCCCGGGAATATCTTTAAGCCCGGGGATGCCGCTGAACGATTTCGTTTCCTCGTCGCGCAGGAGCCCGGCGATGAGCTCGGTTTCGCCGTCCTTGAGGCGGACGTTGCTCTTCAGCTCGCGGTTGTTGATGATGGGGATGCTGGCGTAGCCGTTGGGTCCGATCGAGGAGACCTTGATCTCGAGCTCGAGGGAGACTTCCTTTTCCTGGTGCACGCGGGGGGTGATGTTGATTTCAATGCCGATGTCCTGCTGGGTGTAGCTGGTCAAAGGCTGGGTCGAGGTCCCGCCGGCGGCGATGGGCGTGAACGTCGTCTGGGGCATGGGGACTTTCTGGCCGACCTTGTCGGAGATCTTCTCGTCGGACACCCCGCGCAGGCGGGGCTGGGCGATGATGCGGGTGTCGGCGTCCGTCTCCAGGAACTGGACAAAAGCCATGGGCAGATTGATGGAGTAGTTCCCGCTGTTGCCCAGGCCGAGGCTCTTGAGCGAAAACCAGCTGGACGAGGTGTCGGCGGTCGAAGACGACCCGGCGTCATAGCGAAGGCCGGCCTGGTTCTGGTTGAAGCTCAGCCCGAGCTGGCGGAGCTTGGTCCGCGAAACCTCCATGATCTCGACGTCGATGATCACCTCGGCCTTGGCCTTGTCCCACTGGCGGAGGAGCTTGTCGGCCTGCTCCAGGACCTGGGCCGTCCCCCGGACGGTGACCGAGTTTAGGTTTTTGTCGAAGATGATGTTGGGGGCCGAATACTGCGTCCGAAGCATGGCCGACAGGCTGGCGAAGACGTCCTGGGCGTTGATGTTGGACAGGTAGAAGGTGCGGATGGCGCTGACCTCGTACTGGGACCGCTTGAGGGGCTGGTCCGGAATGATGATGACCGTCCGCTCGTCGATGATGCGATAAAAATTCTTGGTCGCCTGGCAGAGGACTTTGATCGCCCCTTCCAGCGTCTGGTTGTTCAAGTCGGGGGCATACGGGATGTCGCGGAAATTTTCATCGAACAGAATGCTGACTCCGGCCGATTTTCCGATGGCCAGGAAAATCGAGCGCAGGCTCGATTCCATGCCGAAATGGGCCAGGATGGGCGCGTCCTTGCCCTTGAGCTTGATCGGGAACTCGATTTTCTCCGGCTTGGGTTCCTCCTTGGGCGGCTCGACCGTCATCTGCCGGGCTTCCAGGGCGGTCTGGGTATCGCGCGGATTGAGCGACACGGCCTTGGCGTATTCGGCCGCGGCCGCTTCCCGCTGGCCCTTGGCCACGAGCTTGCGCGCCTCCTGGAGATGGAACAGGCTGGCCGAGACGCGGGCCCGCTCCAGCGCCAGGCGGTAAACGGGCTCTTTGGGATTCTCCAGGGAGGCCTTCTCGTAGAGGGCGATGGCCGCCTCGAATTGCTTGTTCAACTCCGCCAGCGTGCCTTGTTTGTAAGAGGAGTTGAGAGTGGCGCAGGCCGCCGCGGACAGCGCCGCTATCAGGACGAGGGCGATTTTTTTCATCGTTCCGCTCCTTCCAGGGCGAATAGGAGGGCCGTTCCATCCGGCGCCTGGATCTCGATCTCTTTGATGGTGATGCGGGCGACCTTGTAGCCGGCGCCCACCGTTTCGCCCTCCTCGACCGCCTGGGCCTGGCTGTCGATGATGACAAGGGCGACGATCTTCTTCGACGCGGCCGACCGGCTGAAGCCGATGTAGCGGAGGGCGAAGGCGGGCCGGGCCTCCTCCTCCACCTTTCGTTCGGCCGATAGGACGGCGGGCCGGGCCGGGCCGGACGGGAAGCCCCCTCGTTCGGCGGGCGCGGCGGCCTGAGGCGAAAAAATGTCCCGCCGCGGCGGAACCGGCGGCTCGGTCGGAGTCTTCAGCCACTCCTTGCGGATCAGAGACTTGGGCGCCGGGGCGGGTTGGTCCACGGCCCGGCCCCCGGCCGCGGCGCCGCAGACGCCCCCGGCCAGGACGGCCCAGACGGTCCAGCGGAGGACGGCACGCTCAGCGTTCATAGTATCCCACCATGGTGATCTTCAGCTCGAGCATCCCCGGCTGCAGGCCGATGTTCTGGAAATCGATTTTCTCGACGAACAGGAACTTGGGATGGCGTTCGACCCGATCGAGAAAGGACTTCAGGACGGCGTAGGTGCCGTTGAAGACGAACTCCACGGTGACCCGGCGAAGCCCTTCCCGCGGGTAATCGGTGTACCCGAAGACCATGTCCCCGACGGCGACGCCCGAGGCGTCGAAAAGCGCCTGCAGATCGGGCCGCAGGTCCTGAAATCCCTTGACGTCGGAATAGAACCTGGTCCGCTTCAGCTCGTCCATGTCCTGGGCGGCTTCCCGCCAGAGCTCCCGATCCGCCTTCGTCTTGGTCCAGATCGGGCTCAGACGCCCGTAGTCGCGCTCGATCTCGGACAGGCGGTCGGAGGAGCGCGCCGCCGCGGGGCGCTCCTGGATGACAGTGTAGAAGAAGACAAGCAATCCGGCCGCCGCCGCCGCGGCCAGGATCGCGGCCGCGCGCCGCTCCTTCACGGTCCATCGCTCAATGAGATTTTTCATAGGTCAGGGTGATCTCCGAGACGAGCTGGCCGCCGGTCCGCGTCTCGTTCAGGACGAAGGGCGGGCGGCCGGTGACGGCGAGAAGATTCTGGGTCAGCTGAAGCAGGTCGCCCATGGTCCGGCTGACGACTTTGAATTTGATTTCGAACCGCCCTTCGACGGCCGAAACAGGGGCCATCGAGGAGATATAGGACGAAGCCGGCAGGGCCCCTTCGAGCATGGTGAAGAACTCCGTCCACCGGAAGGCCTTCTTCATGATGGCCTCGTTGACCCTGTCGATGCGGTCCTGGGTCCGGGCCGTCAGGGCCTTGATCTCGGTCTCCCGCACGGTCCGGCTCCGCTCCTCTTTCTTGATGGCGGCGTCCAGGCGGTCATATTCCGAGAGGGAGCGGGCCTGTTGAGACTTGGAGCGGAAGAGCGAGCCCAGGCCCAGCCCCAGGAAGAGAACGGCCAGCACGGCCAGGACGCCCACGGAGGCGTAGAAGAATCGCCGGTTCCGGAGCGGCCGGCCGGCCAGATTGATGTCGAGCTTCTTGACGGCGGTCATGACAGGTGACCCATGAGCGGGGTCAGGACGGCCCGCTCGGCTCCGCTCTCCGATATCGGGAACGGCGCCTCGACCGGCTTGACCGGCAGGGTCAGCCGTTCCCGGTAGAAGGCCAACCCGTCGCTCCCGTCGGCGTTCCGTGGTCCGCGGATGTAGAGGACGTCGGCGGAACGGCCCTCGTGGTCCTCCAGAAAATGGAGGGTGTTTTGGATCTCGGTCACGAACTGGGCGGGCCGGGCCGTCGAAGAGGCCGGCCCCTCGGGCAGAAGGGGCTTGAAACGGTAGAGAGAGACATCGCGTCCCGTGGCGGCCAGAAGGCTGATCGAATCCTCCTCGATGTTGACGATCAGGACGGTCCGGTCCGCCTCTTCGGGGATGCAGGGCAAAAGGCCGAGCGTGGGCAGGCTGACGGTCCGGACGCGGAGATCGAGACGGGAAAAGAGCCGTTCGTATTCGCCGACGATCGAAGCGCGGGCCAAGACCAGGAAGACCCTGGTCTTGCCTCGGGAGGCAAAAACGTCGTAGGACAGCCGGGTGTCGGCCGGCCGCTGCGGCAGAAGCTTGGAGAGACGGTGGCCGAGGAGCTCGTCGCGCTCCCGGGCCGCGGACGGGAATTCCTCGAAGAGAAGAACGTAGGCCTTGAAGCAGCTTTCGGGCAGAAGGAGGAGGACTTCCGCGCCGGACAGGCCGAGGCGACGGGCGGCGTCGCGGAGCTTGTCTTCCAGGGCCCGGACGCCGGCGATGTTGGGCCTGTCGAACGACGGTTCAATGGCCCCCTCCGGCAGCGCCAGCGAGACGTGGGCGGCGGCCCGTTTTTCCTTGGCCGCCAGGACGAGTCCGTCCAACCGGCCGCGGGACACGGCGAAACCGGTCCGCGGGACGATCGGCTCGAGGAAGAACCGCTCGGAGCGCCGCAGGGTCCGGTCGATGAGCTTGATCATGGCCGCTCCCTCATTCCACGAACGTGACCTTGTTCAGGTCCTTGAGCCCGGTGATGCCCTGAAGGACTTTCTGCATGCCCGCTTCGCGCAGAAAGGTCATGCCTTCGGCCTTGGCCTTCTTGCGGACTTCGGAGAGGGGCTTCCTCTCCAGGATCATTTCCCGGATGGCGTCGGACAGCTCCAGCACTTCGGCGATCGCCGTTCGGCCCTGGTAGCCCGTTTCGGCGCACTCGGGACAGCCCTTGTTTTCGTAGAAGACGGTCCCGTGGTAGCGGGCCGGATCGAGCCCCGATTCGCGGAGCTGGGCATCGCTGTAACAGGCCGCCGTCTTGCAGTGAGGGCAGAGGACGCGCACGAGCCGCTGGGCCAGGATGCAGTTGAGGGCGGAGATGAAGCTGTAGGGATCAACCTGCATGTGGAGGAAGCGGCCGATGACGTCGAAGACATTGTTGGCGTGGACCGTGGTGAAGACGAGATGCCCGGTCAGGGCCGATTGGATGGCGATCTGGGCTGTTTCCGGGTCGCGGATCTCGCCGACCATGATCTTGTCCGGGTCATGGCGCAGGATGGAGCGCAGGCCCCGGGCGAAGGTCAGCCCCTTCTTCTCGTTGACCGGAATCTGGGTGATGCCGTCGATCTGGTATTCGACGGGATCCTCGATGGTGACGATCTTGTCCTCGGGCGACTTGATCTCGGTCAGCGCGGCGTACAGCGTCGTCGTCTTGCCGCTCCCTGTCGGGCCCGTCACCAGGACCATGCCGTAGGGCTGGGTGATGTAGCGGCGAAACCTGCCCAAGACATTGTCCGAAAAGCCCAGCAGGCCGAGCTTGAGCTCGGAAATGGCCTCGGTGATCATCTCCTTGTCCAGGATGCGGATGACGGCGTCCTCGCCGTAGATGGCCGGCATGATGGAGACGCGGAAGTCGATGGTCTTGTCCTTGATCCGCAGGCGGAAACGGCCGTCCTGGGGAACGCGCCGCTCGGCGATGTCCAGCTCGGACATGACCTTGATGCGGGAGATGATGGCCTGCTGGAAGCGCTTGTCCAGGGCTTCCATGGCTTCGCCCAGGACGCCGTCGATGCGGTACTTGACCAGCACCCGCTCGTCGCGCGACTCGATGTGGATGTCCGAGGCCCGCTTCTGCACGGCGGTGAAGACGATGGTGTTGACGAGTTTGACGATCGAATCGTCCTGGTCGGCCAAAGACTCGATGGAAATAGCCTGCTCCTCGTCGCCCCCGTCGCGCTCCACCACCCGCATGATGAAGCCCTCGGTGGCGTCCCTGAGGACCTGGAGGGCGGTTTCGCTCTTGCGCAGGGCCTCGTGGATGGCCCGCTTGGAAGCCGCCGCGACCACCACCTTCTTGCCCAGGAAGGCCTCGATCGAATCGATCGTGGCGATGTCCGAGGGGTCGGCGATGGCGATGCGGACGGTGGACTTGTCGGCCGAGAGAGGCACGAAGTTGGCCCGGTAGAGAAAATCGGGGGGAAACCCCTGGATCAGCTCACGATCCAGGGCCGCTTCCGAAAGATCGAGGTAAGGGACGTGGTAGCGTTCGGCCAGGGCGCGCGATTCGCGCTCCTCGGCCAAAGCCGCCTTGGCCGCGTCGGGTTTGCTCATCTCAGCGCGCCACCTTGATGATGTTGAATATGGGCATGTAGACCGCCAGGAGCATCCCGGCCACGAGGAGTCCCATGACGATGATCATGACCGGCTCGATCAGGCCGACGAACGTGTCGATCTTGGATTGGATGCGCTCGTCGAAGACTTCGGAAGCTTCCCGGAGCATTCCGCCCAAATTGCCGGAGGTCTCGCCGATGCGGACCATGTCCAAAGCCAGCTGGGGGAAAAATCCCGTCTTGCCCATGGCCTCGGAGAGGGCCTCGCCGTTGCGGATATGGTCGGGGATCCCGGCCGCCAATGAGGCCAGGTACTTGTTGGGGATGGCGTGGATGGCCAAGGGCAATCCGGTCAGGACCGGAATCCCCGCCTGCAGAAGAAGGCTCAGCGTCCGGCAATAGAGGGAGACGCCGGACTCGACCCAGATCAGCTTGCCCAGCGGGATCTTCAGCTTATTGTGCTCGATCCAGAGCAGGGTCTTCTCCCGCCTCCGCATCTGGATATAGCCGAGAACCAAGCCGCCGGCCAGCAGGACCCAGAGGGGCCAATTCCCCCGGATGAATTTGGACAGGCCGATCAGGAAGACGGTGGCGAACGGGAGCTGGGCGTCAAAATCCTGGTAGAAGCTGGAGAAATTGGGCAGGACGAAGTTGATCAGGATGCCCACCAGCCCCAGCGAAAAAAGGAGGAGCATCGCCGGATAGATGAGGGCTGAGCGGATCCGCGCCTTGGTTCGGGCGATCGTCCGGGCGTACTGGATGTATTGACCCAGCGTGTCCGGGAGATTTCCGCTCTGCTCGCCGGCCATCAAGGCGGCCGTGTAGATCTTGGTGAAGCGGCTCTCGAAGGGAACAAAGGCCTCGCTCAGGGCCCTTCCCTGGCGGATATCGGCCTCGACCTTGCGCAGGACTTCCTTGAGGCTCGTATTGCGGGTCCGGCCGGAGATGATCTCCATGCTGCGAAGGACCGGGTAGCCGGCCCTGACCAGGGCCTGGAATTCCTGGTTGAACATGATGAAATCGCGGTCCTTGATCGCCCCGCCGCGGCCCAGCTGGAGGTTGAGCTTCCGCCAGTCGCGCCGGACGGAGAGGACGCACTGACCATCGGCCTCGAAGCGGCTGCGGCATTCGGCGGACGAAGCGGCCAAGACGGACCGGGACAGGATCTTCCCGTCGTCCGTGCTCACCCGGCATAAAAAGTAAGGCATACTTGCTTTCCTGGCCCTTCCACAAGAAAAGAATAGAGTTCCATATTAGGGCATGAATTCCGCTTTGTCAACGCGCCGGGAGGCCCGTGTTTTCCTGCAATGCCGGGAGCTCGGCAGACATGAGGTTGACTTCCCCCCGGCACAGGTTTATCTTTTTGCTTATGCGCATACGAATTGCGGGAAGGAAACGGAGGGCCGTTGCAGCGGGAGCGGTCTTTTTCCTGCTGATTTCGGGGGGAATGGACCGGGCCGCCCAGCAGAACGGTTCGACCGCCCGCACCGGCACCGATTACATGAGGAACGTGCTCCGCCGCAACACCAAGCCCATCGGTCTCAAGGAAGACAAGCTCCTGCAGGAACTCCTCAAACAGTCCAATATGAAGTGGGCCATCCGCGCCAGCGTGCGGCATATCCTTGACTGATCGCCTGAACATGTTTGACCGCCAGAATATTTTCTGTGGCCTGGATTCAATTTTTTGGATTCGGCAATGAACAAGAAGGCTTATGGACTGCTCGTCCCCGTGGTCCTGCTGCTCGTGCTGGGCGGGCTGAACATCAGCTCTAAGATCGCCTGGGAGGAACCGAGCGACGGCGTTGTCTGGAAGCAGGGACCCGACGGGCTGATCGTCATCAAAGTCGATCCTGACGGGCCGGGCTATATCTACGGCGGCATCAAAAAGGGCGACATCCTCCTGAAGATCAACGACATCCGCGTCTGGAATATGATCGACCTGTCCAAGAGCCTCTGGACGGCGTCCCGGAGTGATCAGAAAGTCATATACCAGATCAACCACGCCGGCGAACTCCATTACATCCCGCTCAGCCTGACTATGGCGCGGACCAGCCTGTTCTATTATTACCTGGCCCTGATCGGCCTGATGACCCTGATCATCGCCCTCATCGTCTTTTTCAACTCGGCCAAGCCGCTGGCCGTTACCAACATTTATTATTATCTGCTGTCGCTCCTGCTCTATATGTTCTACGTCTTCTCTCCGACCGGCGAGCTCGAGGGCCTGGACAGCGTCTTCTTTTGGCTGAACAAAATCGCCTTCCTGGCCTTCCCGCCGCTGCTTCTCCACTTCTTCCTGGTCTTTCCCCAGCGCCGCGAAACCTTCCGCCGCCATCCTTTGCGTCTCTTTCTTCTTTACCTCCCGGCCGGCCTGCTTCTCCTCTCTTGGATCGCTTTTTTCCTGCCCTTGTCCCGCAACCTGGACAACACATTCCTCATCGAAGCGACCGTCCTGCTGACGAAGCTCGACCTCAGCCTCTTCGCCGTCTATACGATGATCACCTTGGGCACGATCGCCAACAGCTTCTTCCGCCACCCCAGCTTTCTGGTCCGCAAACAGCTCAAATGGATCGTCACCGGACTCGGCTTCGGCATCATCCCCTTCACCGTCCTCTACATCATTCCCTTCCTGGCCGGCCAGGCCCCGACGCCGGTGGCCGAGCTGACCATCCTCCTGCAAACCCTCATTCCCCTGGCCTTCGCCTATTCCATCTCCCGCTACAAGCTGATGGACCTCGAAGTCATCTTGAAAAAGGCCGCCACGCTGGTCTTCTCCTACTTCGTCCTGGCGCTGGTCTATCTGGGCCTCGGTTCGCAAACGAAGATCTTCTCGGAGAACAAAGTCAACACCCTAGGGCTCGGCGTCGTGGCCATCATCCTGGGCGCCACCCTCTTTCCGCCCCTGAAGAAGCTCTTCCAAGCGCTCTTCGACCGGGTCTTCTACAAACGAAGCTACGAGTACCGCAAGACCCTCCTGTCCATCAGCCAGGAGCTCAGCCGGGAACGGAACCTGGAGCGCCTCTCCCGGTCGCTCCTCGAGCATATCGCCAATGCCCTGTCCCTGCGCACGATCGCCCTGCTCCTGCCAACCGATGCGGAGGGCCGGATCTTCTCCGTCCTGGCCGCGCCCGCCACCATCCGTCCCCTGCCGGCCCGGATCACCCTCGATCCCGAGATCCTGGAGATCATCCGCAGCCGCGATTCCTTGTCGCTCTACTCAATGCCCGATCGGCGCGATCTGCAGAAGAAGTTCGAGGATCTCTCCGGCCACGGGTTCGAGCACTTCTTGGCCCTCAAGGTCGAGGGCAAGCTGGTCGGCTGCCTGGCCATGGGCAAGAAGACGGACATGACCTTCCTGACCAGCGAGGACTGGGAGCTCCTGAGCACCATCGCCTCGCCCGTGGCCCTGGCCGTGGAGAACGCCTCGCTCTACGAGCAGGCGGCCGTCCGCTCGACCGAGCTCGAGCGGCTCAAGGATTACAGCGAAAACATCATCGAGAGCCTGACCGTCGGGGTGGCCGTGCTCGACCGCAACGGCCGCATCATCGGCTGGAACCGGGTCCTGGAAGGGAACTTCGCCAAAAAGAAGGAGGAGACGATCGGCGAGAGCCTGGAGCTCGCCCTCGGCGCCGAGAATTTCGCCGTCCTCTACCCTTCCGCCACCCAGGAGGATTTCAACCTCCTGAGCGAGGTCCCTCTGTCCATGCCCTCCGGCGACAAGCGTATCTTCGATGTGGCCAAGACGCCGCTCCTCGACAACAGCCTCAACCCCTACGGCACGATTCTCGTCTTCGAGGACATCACGGACAAGATCCGTCTCCAGCAGCAGCTGGTCACCTCGGAGAAGCTGGCCTCCATCGGTCTTCTCTCGGCGGGCGTGGCCCACGAGATCAACACCCCCTTGACCGGGATCTCCAGCTACGTCCAAATGCTGCAGAAGAAGATGACCGACGTCCACTTCGCCAAAATCCTGGAAAAGATCGAGACCCAGACCGACCGCGTCTCGCGGATCATCAAGAACCTGCTCAGCTTCGCCCGCAACCCCTCCGACCTGGCCTTCCACCGGGTCGACCTCAAGGACAGCCTGCAGGAAATCATCTCCCTGATCGATTACAAGCTCAAGACCATGAATATCGCCCTGGAAATGGATCTGGCCCCGATCCGGGCCGTCTGGGCCCAGGGCGAGCGCCTTCAGCAAGTGTTCATCAACATCATCCTCAACGCCCTGGACGCCATGCCCGAAGGCGGCCTCCTGCGGATCGAGCTGGCCGAGACCGAAAGCGAGGCCGTCATCCGCATCACCGACACCGGAACGGGAATCGAGGAACGCCACTTGGCCCGCGTCTTTGATCCCTTCTTCACCACCAAAGGCGTGGGCAAAGGCACCGGCCTGGGACTGTCCATCAGCTACGCCATCGTCAAGGAGCACGACGGCCGCCTGACCGCCGAGAGCCGGATCGGCCGGGGCACCTGCTTCACCATCGCCATCCCCAAGGACCTCGACCTGCGCCAGAGGCCGGCGGCCAAGCCGGCCGATTCCAAAGCCAAGGCCTGAGCCATGAGCCAACGCGGAACGATCCATATCATCGACGACGAGCCCGTCATCCACGATGTCCTGGGCCAGCTTTTAACCTCGGAGGGATACGAGGTCGAGCTGTCATCGAGCGGCGAGGAGGGGCTGGCCAAGTTCGAGGGGCGCGCCTTTGACTTGGTCCTGCTCGATCTGCTGATGCCCGGCTTGAAGGGCATCGAGGTCCTGCAGGCCCTCCGGCGCATCGACCCCCAGGCCATGGTCATCATCATCACCGCCTACGCCTCGGTCGAATCGGCCATCGAGGCCATGAAGGAAGGCGCCTTCGACTACGTCCAGAAGCCCTTCAAGCACGAAGAGCTGCTGCTGACCATTGAACGGGCCCTGGAACATAAGCGGCTGCAGGACGAGAACGTCCGCCTCCGGGGCGAGTTGCAGCGGAAATTCAGCTTCGGGTCCATCATCGGCCGGAGCAAGGTCATGGAGGCGGTCTTCGAGCTCATTCGGGCGGCCGCTCCGACGCGTTCGACCATCCTCATCCAGGGCGAGAGCGGGACGGGCAAGGAGCTCGTGGCTCGATCCATCCACCAGAACTCCAACCGCTCGGGGCGCCCGTTCGTCACCGTCAACAGCGGATCGTTGCCCCCCGACCTCCTGGAGAGCCACCTCTTCGGGCACGTCAGGGGAGCCTTCACCGGCGCCGTCAGCGAGAAGCAGGGCCTCTTCGAGGCCGCCGATACGGGGACGATCTTTTTCGACGAGATCTCCTCGATCGGCTTGGAGACCCAGGCCAAGCTCCTGCGGGTCATGCAGGAGAAGGAGTTCATGCGCCTGGGCGGGACCAAGACCCTCCGGGTCGACGTCCGCATCATCGCCGCGACCAACACCGATCTGGAGGACATGATCCGTCAGAAGCTTTTCCGCAAGGACCTCTACTACCGGCTCAACGTCATCAAGATCGAGCTCCCCCCCCTGCGCGACCGCCACGAGGACGTCCCCCTGCTGGTCAAGCACTTTCTCGACTTCTATGCCAAGGAGAACGGCAAGGAGATCGAGGGCGTCTCCGCCGACGTCCTGGAGATCCTGGAGCGCAACGTCTGGCCCGGCAACGTCCGCGAGCTGGAGAACCTCATCGAGAGGGCGGTCGTCTTCGCCAAGGGCCGGGTGATCACCCGGGAGAACCTGCCGGCCTTCCTCCTGGCCCCCGAGGACCGGGCGGAGGCCGGGGATGAGGGCGTGCCCGGCGATCTGAACCTGAAGGAACAGACCGTGTCCTTCCAGAAACGCCTGATCGAAACGACGCTCCGGCGGGCCAAGGGCATTCAGAAGACCGCCGCCTCGATGCTCGGGGTCAAGCCGACCACCCTGAACGAGATGATCAAGCGTCTGGGGATCGATGTCTCCCGCTTTTAGCGCCCTGTCTCTGGATCGTCCTGTGGTCCTCTTTCGTTGAGCCGCGCCGCCCCCTCAAACTTCCCGACGGGGGCGAGTCCCTGGAAGCGGCGTTGAGAGTGCAAGATATTCGCGGCGGGCGAGGCTAATTGATCGATCCCGGCAGGCGGCCGTCGGGGTCGATCTTGATACGGCCAGGGCGTGCGGCGCAGGGGGCATCGAACTCTTTGACCGCCCCGTCGATGACGAACATCCGCCGCACCGGCCTGCCGTTCTCTTCCCATTCCAGCCACAGGGGAAAGACGAACGCCGGCCCTTTCTGGGTCACCCTGACCTGAAGGACGAACGCTTCGCCGTTCTTCCGCGCCGACGTGGAGACCCTGGCTTCGGGCAGGAGGTGCGACCCGAACCAAAGGTCGAAGAAAGGTTTCAGGTCGCGGCCGGACACTTTTTCCATGGCCGCCCGGAACTGGGCCGTGCGGGCCGTTTTGAACTTATAGAGGGCGAAGAATTCACGCAGGCCCCGGACGAACGTCTCCTCGCCGAGGAGTTCGGTCAGCATGACCAGCGCCAGGGCGGCCTTATCATAGACGATGGCCTGATAGGCGTCGAAATCGAGATAGCTCAGCCGCGCGCCAAGGTCGATCGGGCCCCACTTGGATTTCCTGACCGTCCAGCGGGTGAATTTCTTCAGGGCGGCGTCATAGACGTCCTGGCCCAGCTTGGCCTTGAGGTAGCGGACGGCGGCGTACTGGGCCAGTCCCTCGCTCAGCCATTGGTCGCGGTACGTGGCCCCGCTGACGCCCTGCCCCCACCACTGGTGCGCGATCTCGTGGGCCAGAAAAAACTCCCGCCAGCGGGACAGGTCGACCGGACTGTCCGGGTAGGGCACCATGAGGCCGTCGATCGTCCGGGGCAGCTCGTTGAGAATGACGAACGAGGCCGGGCTGTGGCCGCCGGCGGTCGGCCATTGACGCTGGACGATGGTCAGCTTCTCGAAGGGATAGGGCCCGAACCAATCCTCATAGGTCTTGAGGATGGACCTGGCGTCTTCGATCAGGCCCTTGCGTGTGCCGTGAACGTCGGAGGAAATACGGGCCTCGACGGGCGGGGAGGCGCCCGGGCCGTCGGGCAGGCGGCTGAACTTGCCGACGATGAACGACAGGTATTTAACGGGGACCTTGGTCTCAAAGCCGAAGTAGGGGTTGCCCACCTTATCGAGAGAGGTCACCCGCCGGACGCCGTCGATCGTGCCCTCCTCGACGGCCAGGCCGTTGGCCACGCAGGCATAACCCGGCGGGACGATGACCCGCAGCCGGGCGGTGAAGAATTCCTCCTCCGGAGGGGTCGGATACCAGAGCTCGGACTGGCTGTAGAGAAAGGTCTCGAAGCGCGGGCCGACGAACGAGAAGCTGTCGACCCGCTGGGGTCCGGCGATCACGTCGGTCATCTCCAGAGAGGGCTCCAGGACCCCGCGGTAATAGATGTCCACGGCCGCGGTGCGGCCTTTCTCGACCGGCCGCAGGAAATAGACGTAAAGCATCCGCCGATAGCGGTCCTGGGTATAGAACAGCTCCTGCCCGTCCGCGTCGTAGATGCGGACGATCTCCAGCTTGGGATTGAAGTTGAGCTTCAGGCTTTCGAGGGAGTCCGGGGACGAAACTTCGATCCGGGCCCGGGCCGAGAGATAGGACTTGTCCGGCTGGAAATCGAGGTCGATCTGATAATTGAGGACGTTCATCTTCTGGCATAAGGAGACGAGCATCCGCCGGGCACCGGTCTCGCCGGTCTCGGGCGAATAAAGGTTGACGATCTGGCCGTTGGCCCGGGACACCAGGTGGATTTCCTCCTCGGAAGAGGGCGAATAAATATAGCTCAGATCGCCGGCCTTGCGGCTCCGGAATTCGAAGACCGCCTGGTCGCCCTGGGGCAGGAAGGACAGCCGGTCGGCGGTCAGTGAATTCTCGATGGTGAAGGAGGCCGGGTAGTTCGCGCTGAAGACGGAGTAGGCCCGGGCGGCCTGGCTCCGGGTCTCCTCCGACGGCTCCGGCGGGGTCCCGCCCGTGATGGTGATGTTGCTCTTGAAGAAGGCCGGCGAGAAGCGCAGGTAGACCGACTCGATCTTGTCGTCGAAAACGGGCGCGCCGTAGCGCAGCTCCAGCTGGTGCTTCTCCGCGGCGCTGGACGGGTCGAAGCGGACCCGGCCCTCGCCCAGGACGATCAGGGCGGTCTCGGCCGTGGCCAGGTCGTCGAAATAAACCCAGGCGTTCTCGAAGGCCAGGCGGATGTCGCGGTGGCGGACCTCGACGCGGGCCCCGCGCAGGACCCGCCCGGAGGGCAGGTGAATCTTGTAGAGCGTCGAGACGCTGCCGGTGATCTCTTTTTCGGCGATCATCCACTGGCCATGGTCCTCGACGGGCAGAACCTGCCAGGTCTCGAGCATGGCCGAAAATTCGTTCTGATAGAAAACCTGGACGTAGACGCGCTCGCGCCCGTCCTTGTCTTTGATCCGCCCGGCCGGGCGGAACAAGACCCGGTCCATCTTCAAGCTCCCGCCGACCGAGGCGGCCGCCGATCGCTCCTGCTCGCGGATGGGTCCGGCGAAAACCGAGGCGTATCCCTCGAAGTCCTTGGATTCGAAGGCCTTTTGCAGCCGGGAGAAGATCGCCTCGGCGGGAAAAGGCCCGGCGGCGGTTTGGGCCGCGGCCGCGGACAAAAGCAGAACGACGCCCGCGGCTGCGCCCCCGATGCTCCGGATCACGGACCCATTATATCCCCAAACCCGAGAGCGTCTGCGGCTGTTGTTTCGCATGTCCCCTCTACTCCCGATAGAGCCGATTTTGTGCCAAATACCGGTCCCCGGTCGGATATGGGGAGATTCGGAAAACGCGATTTTAACGGGGGCGAAAGAGCATCCCGGGATTTACAGGATGTAAACGAATTTTACGTTTTATGGAAGGAAAAGGCTGTATTCACTTGCCGGATTCGCGGTTCAAGTGCTTCTTGAGGTCCTCCTCCCAAGTGACGAAGCTGTGGAAGAACTTCATGTCCCCTTCATTGATCCCGCGGGTGATTTCGGTGATGTGGGACGAGGAGGCGCCGAAGGCTTCGACGGCGTAGACGACGGCCTTTTCAGGGTCGACGTGGGCGCCGCAGGTGTAGATGTCGAGGGCGGCATAGCGCTGCTCCGGCCAGGTATGCGTGGAAATGTGGGACTCGGAGATGACCACGACGCCGCTGACGCCGCTGGGCGGAAATTTGCTGAAAGAGATGGCCCAGACCTTGGCCCCGGCGATCTCGGCGGCCTTAACCAGGATGTCCTGGACCTTCTCGACGCTGCCGATGACCTTGGCGTTGCAGCCCGAGGCTTCGACGATGTAGTGATGGCCGACCGGCTCGTGGATCTTTTTGGGCATCGCGTTTCTCCGTTCGGGGTGAATTATGGCATAATCGCTCCCTCTGTCAATCGAAATCCCCCCCGCCCTCCATGCAGGCCTTGACACCGCCGCGGCCCAGGGCGTCAGACGTGGACGCGGGCCTCGCTCTTGATCGTATTCAGGACGATGTTGGTCATCGTCCGGGAGACGTTCCTCATGGCATTGATTTTCTTGAGAAACAGATTGAGGTCCTCGCGTCCCTGGAAGCGGGCGACGACGAGCGAATCCCATTCCCCGGTGATGTCCAGGACGCAGTTGACGTGATGGTCGAGGGCGATGCGCCGCTGGGTCTCCAGGAGCCGCCCCTGGTTGATGGTCATCAGGACGACGACCGTCAGGTCGTAGCCGAAGGCCGCCGGATCGACAACCGGGATATAGCCCCGGACGGCGCCCGAGGACTCGAGCTTCTTGATGCCCCGGATGACCGACGTCGTCGACGTCCCCAGCTCCTTGGCGATCTCGCGGAAGCTCTTGCGGGCGTTGGCATTCAGGGCCCGGACGAGTTTCTTGTCCATGGCGTCGATCATGGGCGTCTCCCCCGTTCCCCGCCCCGGCGGGGACCGTATGATTGATTCGATCGGCGTCCTCGGAATTGACAGGCGCCGCGCTTTTTTCTAAGATAAATGGCAACACGCCGGCCGGAGAGCGGTTCCGGGAAGAAAGTTTAAGACAACCCCGGGTGATTTACAAGGAGAGGAGCGCATTCATGGACAAAACCACCAACCGCGGCGATTCCAAGGATTTCGGCTTCCACGACGAGGAGGACGTCCTCAAGACCGTCCTCGATCCCCGCAACCACATCGAATTCATCCGGATCATCTTCCCCGACATCCTCGGCCGGATGATGGACTTCTCCTTCCCGGTGGCCGAGCTGGAAGACGCCTTCCGCGACGGCAAGGGCTTCGACGGCTCGTCCGTCGAGGGCTTCGTCCGCATCGAGGAGAGCGACCTCAATATCAAGCCCGATCCGGCCACCTGCCGGGTCTTCCCCTGGACCTACCGGGGTTTCGACGCCGACACCGAGTGGCGCGAGGCGGTTATGTTCGGCGACATCCTGAACCCGGACAAGACGCCCTACGCCGGCGATTCCCGCGGCGTCCTCAAGCGGGCCCTGTCCCGGGCCGAGAAGGACTTCGGCTTCGACGGGTTCAACGTCGGCCCCGAGCTCGAGTTCTTCATCTTCCCCAACGACCGCCAAGGTACGCCCCTCGATGAGGGCGGCTACTTCTTCTCCGGCCGTCACGGCGAAATCCGCAAGGAGATCCAGCTCCTGCTCAAGCGGATGGGCGTCCCGGCCGAATACGATCACCACGAGGTCGCCCACGGCCAGCACGAGATCGACCTGCGGTTCACCAACGCCCTGACCATGGCCGACATCGGCATGCTCTTCCGCTACATGGTCAAGCGGGTGTCCCGCATGCACGGGCTCTACGCGACGTTCATGCCCAAGCCCATCAACGGCCAGAACGGCAGCGGCATGCACGTCCACCAGTCGCTGTGGAAAGGGGGCCACAACATCTTCTTCGACAAGGAGAGGAATTACCAGCTGTCCGACACCGCCCGGGCCTATGTGGCCGGACTGATCGCCCATGCCCAGGAGGCCTCGGCCATCTACAGTCAATGGGTCAATTCCTACAAGCGTCTGATCGAAGGCTACGAGGCCCCGGTCTACATCGCCTGGGGCCAGAGGAACCGCTCGGCCTACATCCGCGTCCCCCGCTACCAGCCCGGCAAGGAGCGGGCCACGCGCATCGAGCTGCGCTCGCCCGACCCGAGCTGCAACATCTACCTGGCCTTCGCCGTCATGCTCTCGGCCGGCCTGGACGGCATCCGGCAAAACCTGGCCCTGCCCGAGCCGATCGAGGAAAACATCTACGAGATGAGCGCGGCCAGGCAGAGGCGGCACAAGATCGACACCCTGCCCCGCGACCTGGACGAGGCCGTCTCGCTGATGGAGAAGAGTCCGCTGGTCCGCGAAACGCTCGGCGAGCATATCTTCGCCAAGTTCGTCGAGAACAAGCGCCAGGAGATCGAGGACTACCGCAAGAACGTCGGGGCCGAATACGACAAGCAGGTCAGCGAATACGAAATCAAGCGCTTCCTGCCCTTCTTGTAAAAGGAGCTCCTCCATCGTTTGAAGCGGAATCGATATCGAGGAAAAGGCCTCGCGACCCTCTCGGATTTTTCACGCCGTTCTTTCGCCGTTTTTTCGGCGGTTCAGAACTCGTGTCCCGTGCTCGATTCTACGGATGTGGACCGGGACACTCAAACATCTTCGCCGGCCCGCCTCATTCCGGGCGGACTACCCTCAAAAACGACTCAGAACGGCTAAATCCTCGAAGGGTCGCTTCGACCATTCCCTCGATATCTCCCCCCTAAACGATGGAGGAGAATTCGTCTACACAATAAGGGCAGCCTACCTGGCCGCCTTGATCTCGTCCCAGACCTTGACCCACTTGGCGAGATCCGCGCCCAAGTCGGCCAGGACCTCGCACCGGGCCCTCAGCTCGGGGGGCAGGAAAATGCCCGGATTGTCGCGAATGACCGCGTCCAGAAGCGGATAGGCTTCCTTGTTGGGGCAGAGATAGCGGGTGAAATTGGAGTTCTGGGCGGCCACCGCCGGGTCGTGGAGCCGGTTGATGAAGGCATGGGCCAGCTTGACCTGCTTGGCCGACTTGGGGATGACCAGGTCGTCGCAGGAGATCGTCCCGCCCTCCCGGGGCATGGCGAAGGCGATATCTTTGTTCTCGGCCTGGACCTGCAGGATGTCGCCGCTGTAGCCGTGGACCAGGAGGAATTCCCCGGAGGCCAGGCCGGTCTTGTACTGCTCGTTCTCGAACTTGGCCAGGTTCTTCTTCCAGCGCAGCACCACGTCGCGGGCCTTGGCCAGCTCCTCCTCGCTCGTCGAGTTCAGGCTGTAGCCGAGGAACTTGAGGGCCCCGCCGATCGTCTCGCGCATGTCGTTGAGCATGACCATGCGGCCCTTGAGATCGGCCCGGTCGAACATGGCCCAGGTCGGCTCGAAATCCTTGACCTTGCTCTTGAGATAGGCGATGCCGGTGTTGGTCAGCATATAGGGGACGGAGTGGTCCATGGACTGATCGAGGGCGATCTTCAGATAATCGGGATCGACGTGGACGATATTGGGCAGATACGATTTGTCCAGCGGATGGAGCAGGCCCTGGGCCTGGAGGAGGCTGACCATGTAGCTGGTCGGAGTGATGACGTCGTACCCGACGGCCCCGGCCTTGATCTTGGCGTACATGGCCTCGTTCGAGTCGAACGTGTCGATGACGACCTCGCAGACGTTGTCCTTTTCGAAGCGGGCCACGATTTCAGGCTTGATATAATCGGCCCACGTGTACACGTGCAGAACGGCCGTTTCCTTCCCGCAGCCGAGGGATAAAATCACGGCCGCCGCCAGGACCGAAATGGGGATCGCGGCCGGAAGGCCGAGGATCTTGCGCTCCGGCATCAGATGCCTCCTTCAAGAATGTTCGACCGGCCCAGCTTCTGGCTGACGATCACGATCGTGAAGGTCAGGACCAGGAGAATCGTGGACAGGGCATTGATCAGGGGCGTGGCGCCATGCTTGATCATGCTGTACACGCGGATGGGCAGGGTCGTGGCCCCGGGGCCGGCGACGAAAAAGGTGATGACGAAGTCGTCGACGCTCAGGGTGAAGGCCAGCAGGCCGCCGGCGGCCAGTCCGGGGGCCAGCATGGGCAGGAGGACCCGGCGGGCCGTGGCCCACCAGCCCGCGCCCAGGTCCTGGGCGGCCTCGACGATGGCGAAATCGAAATCCTGCAGGCGCCCCAGCACGACCAGGGCCACGTAGCTGATGCAGAAGGTGACGTGGGCCAGGAAAATGGTGAAGAGGCCCAGGGAGACCCGCGCCGCCACGAAGGCCATGAGCAGGCTGATGCCCATGAGGATCTCCGGGACGACGAGCGGCGTGTAGATCAGGGTGTAGTGGACGCGCTGGAGGCGGGATTTGGCGAAGCGGTGCAGGGCCAGGGCCGACGTCGTGCCCAGGACGAGCGCGACGAGGGTGACCAACGTGGCGATGACCAGGGTGTTGCGGGCGGCCGCCCAGATTTCGGGCTCGTGCAGCAGGCGCTGGTACCAGACGAGCGAGAAGCCCTTCCAGCCCGCGCCGAAGCGGGAGGCGTTGAAGGAGTTGATGACCAGGATGACGATGGGCAGGTAGAAGAAGACGAGCACCAGGCCCATAACCACGAGGGGGAGGCGGCTGTGTTTCACGCGTCCTCCTGTACGATGACCTCCGGCTTTTCCTTGTCTTTCTTGCGCTGCAGCACGAGGATGGCCAGGAGCGGGGCCAGGACGGCCAGAATGAGGACGACGGACAGGGCGCTGGCGTGGGGCAGGTTGCGGTCGACGAAGACGCGCTGGGCGATCTTGTTGCCGATCATCTCGCTGTTCGGGCCGCCGACCAGGTCGGGGACGACATACGAGCCCAGGGCCGGGATGAAAACGACCAGGACCGCCGTCAGGAGGCCGCGCCGGATGCCGGGGAGGAAGACCCTGCGGAAGGCCTGGAACGGCCGGGCGCCCAGGTCGCGGGCGGCCTCGACCAGGCGGAAGTCGAACTTCTCCGCGGCGGCGTAAATGGGCAGGATGGAGAACGGCAGGAACGTGTAGACCATGACCAGGACGACCGCGCCCGAGTTATAAAGGAGCGTCGTTTGGGGGCCGGCCAGTCCGAGGGCGATCAGGGCGCGCTTGATCAGTCCCTCCGGATGGAGGAGCGATTTCCAGGCGAAGATGCGGATGAGGAAGCTGGTCCAGAAGGGCACGATGACCAGCATCAGCAGGAGCCGGCGGCGCTTGTCGGACGCCCGGGCCAGGGCATAACCCGTGGGTACGGCCAAAAGGACGCAGAAGACCGTCGTCCAGAAGCTGATCCACAGCGTCCGCCAGGCGATGTCCAAGTAATAGGAATGACCGAGGGCTTTGAGGGTGTTCAAGGTCCAGCCGGCGCCGATGCCGCCGTAGGGGTCGGCCGGCCGGAAGGCCAGGAAGAAAACGAGAACGGTGGGGACCAGAAAAAACGCGGCCAGCCAGAGGAGGGCAGGCGACGTCAACAGCCACTCCTGGATGTTGCGCCGGCGCTGGTTCCTGATGATTTCCATGAAGCGGAATCGGGAGCCTCCGGAGCGGTCGGGCCGCCCGCCCCTCTTCATTGCTCGCCCACCTTCTGGGGCGGAAGCGACATGAGCTTCTCGTCGTCCTTGCGGAAGCGTTCGAGCATGAAGCCGTCGTCGCTCGACCACCAGATCCAGACGTCGTCCTTCCAGCGGATGGGCTTTTCGTCCAGGAAGAAGCGGAAGTGCTGGCGCATGACCTGGATGCGGTGGCCGTCGGCCCGGACCCAGTACTTGGTGTTGGAGCCGAGGTAGATGACGTCCTCGACCTTGGCCGGAAGGGCGTTCACGTCCCGCTTGTCGGTCAGCGGCATGTCGCGGGAGATCTGGATCTTCTCGGGCCGGACGCTGAGGTAGACGAGGTTGCCCGGCTGGAGGCCCTTGTCGTTGAAGCAGGACACGTCGGCGAAGCCGGGGATGCGGACGCAGCAGTATTCGCCGTCGACGCCCGTGACCTCGCCCTCCAGGAAGTTGGTGTCGCCGATGAAGGCGGCGACGAAGCTGGTGCGGGGCGACTCGTAGATCTCGGCCGGAGTTCCGATCTGCTCGACGCGACCCCCGTCCATGACGGCGATGCGGTCGCTCAGGCTCATGGCTTCGCCCTGGTCGTGGGTGACGTAAAGAAAAGTGATGCCGACTTCGTCGTGGATCATGTCCAGTTCGATGAGCATCTTCTGGCGGAGCTTGAGATCCAGGGCCGCCAGCGGCTCGTCCAGAAGGAGGACGTCGGGCCTGTTGATGAGGGCCCGGGCCACGGCCACCCGCTGCTTCTGGCCGCCCGACAGCTGGTCGGGCTTTTTGCCGGCCTGGTCCTCCATCTGGATGAGCTTGAGCATGGCCGCGACTTCGCGCTCGATCTCCCCGGCGGGCCGTTTGGCGATGACCAGGCCGAAGGCGATGTTGTCGCGGACGGTCATGTGGGGGAAGAGGGCGTAGCTCTGGAAGATGGTATTGACCTTGCGCTTGTTGGGGGACAATTCCGTGATGTCGCGGTCGTCCAGGAAGACCCGTCCGCTGTCGGGTCGTTCGAACCCGGCGGCGATCCGCAGCATGGTCGTTTTGCCGCAGCCGCTCGGGCCGAGGAGGGAGAAGAATTCGCCTTTCCGGATTTCGAGGCTGACGTTGTCGACGGCCTGGATGGCGCCGAACCGCTTGGAGACCCCGCGGAATTCCAAAAATTCGCTCAACCGGCGGTCCTCCCTGCGCGGGGCGCCCCCTACAAATCCTTGAAGATCGGGCCCTGGGCGGTGATCACGGAAAAATCCGAACCATTATGGAATAAACCCCCGGCGTTTTCAAGAACTTCAAAGTATGCTATAAATACCCCGGATTTTAACGATGAACCCTATCGAAATCGCCATCAGCCTGTTCGTCCTGCTCTTCGCCATCACCGTGCACGAGGCCTCGCATGGTTGGGCGGCCAGACGCATGGGCGACCCGACCGCCTACGACCTGGGCCGCGTCAGCCTCAATCCCCTGGCCCACATCGATCCCATCGGCACGGTCGTTCTGCCGCTCATGCTCGTCCTGGTCGGCGCGCCGGCCTTCGGCTGGGCCAAGCCCGTCCCGGTCAATCCCTATAACCTCCGCCACCCGCGCCGCGACAACCTGTTCATCTCGGCCGCCGGCCCGGCGGCCAACATCCTGACCTCGGTCGCGGCCATGGTCCTCCTCCTGACCCTCAAGTTCACCGTCCCCGGGGTCCGCGCCTTTTTGCAGAGTCCGGCCCTCTTCCGGGCCATCCTGCCCCAGGGTTTCTACCCCCTCCAGGGGCTGGCCCTGATCCTTTATTTCGCCGTCATCATCAACATCTACCTGGCCGTCTTCAACATGATCCCCATCCCGCCCCTCGACGGCAGCGGGATCCTCATGGGCGTCCTGTCCGACAAGGCCGCCGCCCGCTACGACAAGATCCGCCCCTACGGCTTCTTCATCGTCCTGGGCCTCCTGTACCTCAACGTCCTGGACATCATCATCCTGCCTCTCAACGTCCTCATCAGCCTGTTGCTGCGATGACCGAACCGGCCAAGAAAATCATCCTCAGCGGCATGCGGCCGACCGGGCCGCTCCATCTCGGCAACTACGCCGGCGCCCTGCGCAACTGGATCCGGCTCCAGGACCTTTACCGCTGCTACTACAGCATCGTCGGCTGGCACGCCCTGAGCTCGGAGTACCACGATTCCAAGGCCATCAAGGGCCACTGCTTCGAGGTGGCCGTGGACTGGCTGAGCGCCGGCCTCGACCCCGGGAAATGCGTCATGTTCATGCAGTCCGAGATCAAGGAGCACGCCGAGCTCCATCTCATCCTGTCCATGGTCACGCCTTTGCCCTGGGTCGAGCGCGTGCCGACGTTCAAGGAACAATTGCAGGAGCTGGCCGAGAAGGACCTGAACACATACGGTTTCCTCGGCTATCCGGTCCTTCAGGCCGCCGACATCGTCGTCTACCGGGCCGATTGCGTCCCCGTCGGCGAGGACCAGGCCGCCCACGTCGAGCTGACCCGTGAAATCGTGCGCCGCTTCAACCGCATCTTCGGGCCGATCTTTCCCGAGCCGCAGACGCTCCTGACCGAAGTGCCGCGGCTGGCCGGCACGGACGGCCGCAAGATGAGCAAGTCCTACGGCAATGCCATCTTTCTGAAGGACGGCCCCGACGACATCAAACGGAAGATCCTGCCCATGGTCACCGATACCCGGCGCATGCGGCGGAGCGACCCCGGCGAACCGGACGACTGCCCCGTCTTCACCCTCCATCGGGCCTTCGTGCCCGCGGACAAGCAGGACGAGGTCGCCCGCGGGTGCCGCACGGCCGGCATCGGCTGCCGCGACTGCAAGGCCGTCGTCATCGAACACCTCATCCGGATGCTCGAGCCGATCCGGGAGAAACGGGCCCGCTTCGAGCAGACTCCCAAGCTCATTTGGGACATCCTCGAAGCCGGCAATGGCAAGGCCCGCGCCGCCGCCCGGGCGACGATGACCGATGTCCGCGAGGCCCTGGGTTTCTGAACGCCGATGCCGGACGAGCGCGTTCCTCCGCCGAATCCGGACATGTCCGGTGCCGTTCCGCGGGAGCCGGGCCGGATCGAAGAACCGGCCTCCGGACCCGCTCCGGTGAAGGACGCCGACCCGGCCCTAGACGCGCCGGCGCCCGCCGTCCCCCTGGGTGCCGCCGACGCGGCCGGCGACAAGGACGCCCCCGCCGCGGCCGGAGAGGGCTATCAAATCAAGCTTCCGGTCTTCGAAGGGCCGCTGGACCTTCTGCTCTTCCTCATCAAGAAGAAGAAGATCCAGATCCACGACATCCCCATCTCCGTCATCACCAGGGAATACCTCGTCTATCTGCAGGACCGCTCGCTCATCAACATCGACCGCGAAGCCGAGTTTCTGCTGATGGCCGCGATCCTGATCGATCTCAAATCGCAGACCCTCCTGCCCCGGGAGAAGGCCGGCGACCCGGACGTCGAGCTCCATCCGCGCTCCTTCGACCATCTTCTGCCCATCGAGCGCATCCAGGCCGTGGCCCACCTCCTGCGCGGCAAGGAGGAGGAGCAATCGCAGATCTGGAGGCGCTCGACGCTCAACGCGCCGCTTCCGGACCGGGACCTCGATCTGGTCGAGGTCTCGCTCTTCGATCTGGCCGAATCGTTCTTCGCCCTGATGAAGCGCAAGCAGAAGGAAGACCTGAGGCTGGTCAAAGGCAAGGAGATCAGCCTGGCCGAGAAGACCGAGGAGATCGTGGCCGCGCTCAAGGCCCGCGGCGTCCTCGATTTCCTGGACTATCTCTGGGAGCAGGAGAGCCTGGAGGACGCCCTAGTCGCCTTCTTCTGCCTGCTCGAGCTGATCAAGGCCCGCACCGTCATGGCCGTCCAGGAGCAGCTCTTCAACACGATCAAAGTCTGGCTGCGCAAAGAAGCGCCGCCGGAGGAAGCCGCATGACCGACAACCTGAAATCCGTCATCGAAGCCCTGATCTTCATCTCCGTCGAACCCTTGACCATCGACCGCATCAAGGAGGCCCTGCCCGACGGGGGCGAGCCCGAGATCGAAGAGGCCCTGCGCCAGCTCATCGACGACTACGCCAACGGGCCGCAGGCCATCCGCATCACGCCGTCCGCCGGCGGCTATGTCTTCGCCACCAAACCGGAATACGACGTCCCCGTCCGCGCCCTTCTCCAGATCGAGCGGCGCAAGAAGCTCTCCGGGCAGGCCCTGGAGACTCTCTCGGCCATCGCCTATCACCAGCCGGTGACCCAGGCCGAGATCGGCGCCATCCGGAGCGTCGATTCCTCCCATGCCCTGCACACCCTGCTCGAGAACAAGTTGATCAAGATCTCGGGGCGCAAGGAAGCGCCGGGACGACCGCTCCTTTACCGGACCACGGACAAGTTCCTGGCCTATTTCGGCCTCGGCTCCATTGAGGACCTTCCGTCCGCCGAAGAGCTGAAGAAGCTCATGGAGGAGGGCAACGGATGAGGGGAGCCGGGACGGCCGTCCTCCTGGCCGCCGCTTTGGCCTCGGCCGGGCCGCAGCACCCCTGGCCCCCGTCCCCCGCGCCCGCCGACAGGCACATTCCTTTTAATTACAGCGGCCAAAACGGCATGGTCGTCGCCGCCCACCCCCTGGCGGCCGAAGCGGGCCTGGCCATGCTTCAGGCCGGAGGAAATGCCGTGGACGCGGCCGTGGCCGCGGCGCTCGCCCTTAACGCCGCCGAGCCGTTCGCCTCCGGCATCGGCGGCGGGGGCTTCATGGTCATTTACCTGGCCCGCGACAAGAAGACGACCGTCCTCAATTTCCGGGAGAAGGCGCCCGCCGCGGCCGTCCCCGCGATGTTCGCCGACAAGGGAGACGCGGCCGAGGAATGGAAGTCCGAACGGGGCACCGCCGTCGGCGTCCCGGGCATGCCGGCCGGTTGGGACTGCGCCCTCCGCCGTTACGGCACGAAGACCCTCGGCCAGGCGGCCGCCCGGGCCGTCGAGATCGCCGAAAAAGGCCTCCCCGTCGGGGCCACGTTCAGCGCGATCGACAAGGACGAATACGAAAAGATTTTGCGGAACGCCGGCGAGGCGACCTGTTACCTGAACCAGGGTGTCCCCTACGAACCGGGCGACGTCTTCCGCAATCACGACCTGGCCGCGACCCTGCGCCTCCTCGGCGAGAAGGGGATCGCTGAATTCTACAGGAGATCGATCGCCCGGAAGATCATCGCCGCGGTCCGGGAAAAAGGCGGGATCATGACCCTCGATGACCTCGCCGCCTATGCGCCCGAGGAAGTCGAGCCCCTCCGCGGGACCTACAAGGGCTATGAGATCCTGACCGTCCCGCCCCCGGCCTCCGGGGGCCTGCACGTCATTCAACTTCTGGGCGTCCTGGAGAATTGGCCCGTCCGGGCCTGGGGCGCGGACTCTCCGGCCTATATCCATCACACGGCCGAAGCCCTGCGGTTCATCTTCGCCGACCACGCCCGTTACATGGCCGACCCCGATTTCCGGCCCGTCCCGCTGGACCGGCTCCTGTCCAAGGAATACGCCCGGGCCATTGCCGCCAAAGTGCCGGACGACCGGATCGCCGGCGAGTATCCGTTCTCGGTGTTCGACGAAGCCAAGGACAAGCGCGAGAACACGACCCATCTCGCCGCCGCCGATAGGGACGGCAACATCGTCGCCCTGACCCAGTCGATCAACGACTTCTTCGGCAGCGGCATCGTCCCCGAAGGGACGGGCTTCCTGCTCAACGACCACATGCGCGATTTCGACACCGATCCGCGGTCGCCCAACGCGCCCGCCCCAGGACGGCGTCCGGTCAGCTCCATGGGCCCGCTGATCATGACCAAGGACGGCCGGCCTTTCCTGGTCCTCGGTTCGCCCGGCGGCCCGCGGATCTTCCCGACCCTGGCCCAGATCATCGTCAACATCGTCGATTTCGGCATGGACCTGGACGAGGCCATCGAGGCCCCCCGCTTTTTCGCCTCCTCCGGCAACGGCAAAGCCCGCCCGCTCGTCGTGGAGACGCGCATCCCCGGATCCGTCCGCCGGGACCTGGAGAAGCTGGGGCATGCCCTGACATTGAAAGAGGATTACGACAAGTATTTCGGCGGGGCCCAGGGCCTCCTGTTCCGTTGGGACAAAGGGCTGATCCTGGGCGCTGCCGACTCCCGGCGCGACGGCGTCGGCGCCGGATATTAAAAAAGGAGGAGGCCATGGCCAAAGCCGTACTGATCGCCGCCGCAACGCTCCTTCTGGCCGCGGCACGCCCGGCCCTCTCCCCGGCCGCATTCGAACAGCCGCTCCTCATCACGTCCGCCGGACAGAGCGCCGACGCCCAGCTGGCCGCCGTCCTGGCCAAGAAAGCCGGGCTCACGGCCGACCTCGTCAAGATGGCCGGGCCCAAGGATCTGGCCGGACATAAAACCCTGGTCCTGGTGTTGGGCGCCAGCATGAAAGGGCTGGGCGCCGCCGGTCTGGACACGGCCAAGGAGAAAGACCGCATCAAAGGCCTGCTGGCCGCGGCCCGATTCCAGGGAATCCCCGTCCTCGGCCTGCATCTCGGAGGCGAGGCCCGCCGCGGGGAGCTGACCGACTCCATGGTCGCCAAATACCTGCCCTCGGCCAAGGCGGCCATCGTCGTCAAGTCAGGCGACAAGGACGGCCTGTTCGACCGGATCTGCAAGGAAAACGGGATCCCCTTGACCGAGGTGGCCAAGACGCTCGACGCCGTCGAACCGCTGAAAAACGCCTTCGCCAAGTGAGCCCTCCGCTCGTCTTCCTGGGGATGATCGGCGCCTTTGCGCTGCTGGCCGCCGCCTTCAAGATCCCGCTGGGGGTCAGTCTGGCCCTGTCGGCGCTGGCCGGAGCGCTTCTCGGCGGGCAGGGTTTCGCCGTCCGCCATCTGGTCGAGGGCGCCTTCGGTTTCTTCGACATCATCCTCCTCGTCGCCTCGGCCATGATCTTCATGCGCGTCCTGCAGGAATGCGGACTGCTCGACCGGATCGTGGCCCTCATCCTCCGGACGTTTCACCGGCGCAAGGCCGCACTTCTCCTGGCGGTCATGCTGATCGTCATGTTCCCCGGCATGATCACCGGGTCGTCGCTGGCCGCCGTCCTCAGCACCGGGCCGCTCGTGGCGCCCGTCCTTATCAAGCTCGGCTTGCCCAGGCTGAAAGCCGCGGCTTTCGTGGCCATGGGGGCGATCCTGGGCATGATCGCCCCGCCCGTCAACATCCTGGTCATGATCATGGGCGGGGGTGTCGACATGCCTTATGTCGGGCTGACCGCTCCGCTCCTTCTGGTCACCGTCCCCGTCGCCGTTTTCTCGGCCTTGTGGCTCGGATACCGGGATCTCCGCATCGTCGGCCCCGAGGAATTGAAGTCCATTCTCCCGTCTCCACCGCCCGGGCCGGCGGCCTGGCGGCTGTCTCTTCCCCTCCTCGTCGTCGTCCTCCTCCTTGTCCTCCAGAATGTCCCCGGTACGGGGCTGGCCGCCATCGGCCTGCCGGCCGTCTTCTTCATCGGCAGCCTGACGGGTTGGGCCGGCGGCCGCCGCTTCAATTTCCTCTCCGCCACCCAAAGCGCCCTCCGTGACGCCCTGCCCCTTCTCTCCATTCTGGCCGGTGTCGGCATGTTCCTCCAGGTCATGACCTTGACCGGTGTCCGCGGCTGGGCCGTCCTGGCCTTCCTCTCGCTTCCGCCGGCGTTTCTCTACGCCGGCATCGCCCTGAGCCTGCCTCTCTTCGGCGGCATTTCCTCGTTCGGTTCCGCGTCCGTGCTGGGCGTTCCTTTCATGCTCGCCCTGATCAGCGAGAACGCCCTGTTCACGTCCTCGGCCTTGTCGGCCATCGTCGGCATCGGCGACTTGATGCCGCCGGCGGCCATGGCCGCGCGGTTCTCGGCCCAGGTCGCGGGCGAAAAGAATTTCATCAAGGTCCTGCGCTACACCCTCGTTCCGGCCGCCGCCTTGTTGGCCTCAGGCCTGGGCATGCTTTTAGCCGCGCCTTTCCTGGAAAAATTCCTATGAGAATCGTCTATCCGGCCATCGTCTTCTACCTCGCGGCCCATCTGGCCTGGGTGCTCATACGGGAAAAATCTTTTTGGAAGCAGGCCGGCGCGGCCCTCGTCCTCGTTCTCTTCGTCCTGCGGCTTTTTCTGCTCCAGTGAATTATCGTGGCCGATGAAAAAGGGAAACATCGATCCGACCGCAGGATGCGGTCGGCCTCGGCGGTCGTCTTCCTGGTCATGACCGCCCTGATCGCGGTCCTGGCCGGGCACAGCTTCCTGTCCATGCGCCGGGACGATCCGATTTTCCCATCCTCCGGCCTGACCGCCCGGCGGCTTCTCAGCGATTATTTCCCCCCTCTCAAGAGCACGCCCGGCGACACGTCCGTTTTCGTTTTCGATGGTCCGGAAAAGGGCGGCCGCGTCCTCATCCTGGGCGGCACCCACCCCGATGAGCCGGCCGGGTCTGTCAGCGCGGTCCTGATGATCGAGAAGATCCGTGTTTCCGCCGGGACGGTCATCGTCATCCCCCGGGCCAATGCCAGCGGCTTCACCCACAGCGATCCGCAGGAAGGGAGCCCCCAGCGATTCACCCTTGAAACGCCCTCCGGCCGGCGCTCGTTCCGGCTCGGCTCGCGGCTGACCAACCCCGTCCATCAGTGGCCCGATCCGGCCATCTACGTCAATCCCATGGGTCAGGAGTTGGCCGGCGTCGAAGCCCGCAACCTCAACCGGGCCTATCCGGGCAGGCCCAACGGCAACCTGACCGAGCGCGTCGCTTTCGCCGTCATGGAGCTCATCCGCAAGGAAAAGATCTGTTTGGGCATCGACCTTCATGAATCCGCCCCCGAATATCCGGTGATCAACGCCATGGTCTTCCACGAAAATGCGGCCGACCTGGCGGCCATGGCTCAGATGGATCTGCAGGCGGACGGTTTCGAGTTTCGCCTGGAAGCGTCCCCGCCGAAGCTCCGGGGGCTGTCCCACCGCGAATGGGGCGACGCGGCCGGGATCAAGGCGATTCTTTTGGAAACCGCCAGCGCTTCGCACGGCCGCTTGAAGGGCAAACCACCGGAAGCGCTCGTCGTGGAAGGGAAAGACCCGAATTATGAGCGCGCGGCCAGGCTCGGCCGACTTTTCGTGCCCTTCGGGCCGGAAGGCATCCCCCTCAAGGAGCGGGTAGCCCGCCACGTAGCCGGCGTCCGGGCCCTGCTCAAGAGCCTCTCCGAGCTCGAGCCGAATAAAGCCGTGACGATCGAAGGGCTTCCGCCCGCCGCCGATATCCGGGCCCGCGGCGTCGCGGCGTTTCTCAAGTGAATCGCGCTCAGCTATTTTCCGAATCTCCTTAAGACGTTCCCCCTGTAAAGGTCGAGGGGCGGATCGAATCTCACACCCCGAGCCTTTCCCGGGCGCCCGTAAGTTCATTTTCCATCACTATTTAGCATTGACAAACGAAAAGGGTTTGTATAGGATAAAGCATCGTTTTCCCCAAAAATGAAAATCATCGTCGCTCAAAACGCAGGATTGTGCTACGGAGTCAAGCGCGCCTTGACCCTGGCCAAGGAAACGCGCCGCAAGCGCGGCGGACGGGTCGTCTCCCTGGGCGACATCATTCATAATCCCCAGGTGATCGCCGATCTGCGAAAACAGGGCATTGATTCCGTCGCCGAAATCTCCGAAGTCCGCGGCGGTACGGTCATCATCCGCAGCCACGGCGTCTCGCCGGACGTGACCCGGGCCCTGAAACGGCGCCGGATCGACGTCGTCGACGCCACCTGCCCCATCGTCACCCGCATCCAGGAGCTCGTCGCCCGCCTGGCCCGGGCCAAGCAGGAGATCATCATCGTCGGCGACCCCAACCACCCGGAGATCCGCGGCCTCATCGGCCACAGCCGCGGCTTCGGCCATATCATCGAGAACGAAGAACAGGCGGCCCTCCTGCCGGTGCGCAAGAAGCGGGCCGTCCTGGCCCAATCCACCCAGGACATGGTCCTTTTCGAAAAGGCCGTCGGGGCCCTCCTTCGACGGACCGGGGAGCTCTGCGCCTTCAACACCATCTGCCGCTCGACCCAGACCCGCCAGCGGGCCACCTCCGAGCTGGCCGCCCAGGTCGACGTCCTCTTCATCGTCGGCGGGGCCTCCAGCTCCAACACCCGCAAACTGTACGAGATCTCCAAGCGCATCCTGCGCCGGACCTATTTCATCGAGAACGCCGGCCAAATCAAGCCCGCCATGCTCCGCGGAGCATCCACCATAGGGATCTCGGGGGGGGCGTCCACTCCGCCCGAGGCGATCGAAGACGCTGTCCGTACGATCGAACGGACCTTCGAAAACAATTCACACCGAGAGGAGATTCGAGTCCCATGACCGACGCGAACAAATCGAACAACGAGAAGATGTCCATGGAGGACTACGAAAACCTGTTGGACAAGTACCAGTTCAGCCAGAAGGAAGCCGCCCCCGGCAAGATCGTCAAGGGACGGGTCATCAAGATCGCCGCCAGCCACGTCCTGGTCGACATCGGCATGAAATCCGAGGGAATGATCCCCTTGGAGGAGTTCGGCCAGGGGCCCGACGCGGTCCTGCCCAAGGCCGGCGACGAGATCGAAGCCACCTTGGAGCGGACCGACCACAAGGAAGGGCACTTCATCCTGTCCAAGAAGAAAGCCGACGCCGAAAAAGCCCTGGAGGCCCTGGACAAGGCCGCCGCCCACGGCGCCTTCGTCAGCGGCAAGATCATCGAACGGGCCCGCGGCGGGTACAACGTCGACGTCGGCATCATCGCCTTCATGCCCGATTCGCACGCCGACATCCGCCCGGTCAAGAATCCCGAGACGCTCATCGGCGAGACGGGCAAGTTCAAGATCATCCGCTTCGACCTCAAGACCGAGAACGCCGTCGTCTCGCGCAAGCTGTTCCTGCAGGACGAGCGGGAGAAGAAGAAACGGCGGGTCTTCGGGACGATCGAAAAAGGCCAGAAGCTTCCGGGCCACGTCCGCTCCCTGACCAGCTTCGGGGCTTTTGTCGACATCGGCGGGGTCGAAGGGCTCCTCCACGTCTCCGACTTGTCCTGGGGCAAGATCGGCCATCCCCAGGAGGTCCTCCAGGCCGGTCAGGACATCGAGGTGATCGTCCTCGATTTCAACGAGAAGGACGAGAAGATCAGCCTCGGATTGAAACAGCTGACCCCCGACCCCTGGACGGATATCGCCTCCAAGTACAAGGCCGGCGACAAGCTCACCGGCAAGGTCACCTCGCTGACCGACTTCGGCGCCTTCGTCGAGCTGGAGAAAGGCGTCGAGGGCCTGGTCCACATCTCCGACCTGACCTGGTCGCGCAAGATGATCCACCCCAAGAAGCTCCTCAAGATCGGCGAGGAGGTCACGGTCAGCGTCCTCGAGGTGAATCCCACGTCCAAGCGCATCAGTCTGGGCCTCAAGCAGGCCTCCCCGCATCCGTTGGAGGCCTTCAAGGAGACCCATCAGGTCGGCTCCCATATCACCGGCAAGATCACCAGCATCACCGACTTCGGGGCGTTCCTCGAGGTCGAGCCCGGCATCGAGGGCCTCATCCACATCTCCGACATCTCCTGGGAGAAGATCAAGCACCCCTCGGCCAAGCTCAAGGTCGGGCAGGAGGCCGAAGTCGTCATCCTGGGCGTCGACGTCAACCGCCAGAAGGTCTCCCTGGGCATCAAGCAGCTCGGGGGCGACATCTGGGAGGAATTTTTCATCCGTCAGAAGCTGGGCGATATCCTCAGCGTCAAGATCGTCCGCATCGCCGAATTCGGCGTCTTCGTCGAGATCCTGCCGGGCATCGAGGGCGTCGTCTTCAATTCCGAAATCGACGAGCACAAGGTCGAGAACCCGGCCGACGTGGTCAAGGTCGGCGAGGAGAAGCAAGCCAAGATCATCAAGCTCAACGCCAGGGACAAGAAGATCAGCCTCAGCTTCCGCCAGGCCCTCATGGACCTGCAGCGGCAGGATTACCAGCGCTATCAGGACAGCCAGGGCGACCGGCTGACCTTCGGCGACTTGATCCGCGAGCAGCTGAACAAAAAGAACAATCTCCCGGTCGAGGCCCCCGCCGTGGTTGAGCCCACCGGCCCGGATGAGGCCCCGACCCCGACCGCTCCCGTGAATGAGGAGGAGAAATCCGATGATTAAGGCCGACCTGATCAACAAGATCAGCAAGGAGCTCAATGTCCCCAAGCAGGAGGCGGAGACAGGCGTCAATCTCTTCTTTGACACCATCAAGGACGCCATCCTGAAAGGGGAGGAGATCGAGGTCCGCGGCTTCGGCAGCTTCCGCTTCCGCCACCGTCCCTCCCGCTCCGGCCGTAATCCCCGCACCGGGGACCCGGTCCAAGTCCCGCCCAAGAAAGTGCTCTACTTCAAGCCGAGCAAGCTCCTCAAGGAGCTGATCAACAAGGAATGAGATACATCGCGGCGCCCTGGAGGACCCCTTACGTGCGGAGCATAGGCGCCCAGACGGGCTGCGTGTTCTGCCGGGCGGCCCGCGCGAAAGACGACGGGGAGGCCCACATCCTCCACCGCGGCCGGAGCGCCTTCGTCCTCCTCAATAAATTTCCTTACCTGCCCGGACACCTGATGATCGCCCCGTACCGGCACCTGGCCGATTTCGCCCGGGCCCCCCAGGCCTTGACCGCCGAAATGGCCGAGCTGCTGCAGCGGAGCCTCAAGGCCCTCACGGCCGCCTACCATCCGTCCGGCTTCAACACGGGCATGAACCTGGGCCGGAGCGCCGGCGCCGGCGTGGCCGGCCATTTCCATCTCCACGTCGTTCCCCGCTGGACGGGCGACTCCAACTTCATGCCCATTGTCGGCCGGACCAAGGTCGTCATGGAGGACCTGGACACGACCTGGACCCGCCTGCGCCCCCTCTTCCGGGACCGCCGTCCCCGCGACAGCCGATCATCCTAATCCCATCGAGGTATCATCATGCTGAAAACCATGCGCAAGAACGTCAAATCGCTGAAATGGATCATGTGGATCGTGGTGGCCACGTTCATTGTTTCCATATTCGTCATCTGGGGCGGCTCGGGCCAGCTGAGCAGGGGCCTGACCTCCGGGGCCCTGGTCCAGATGAGCGGCTCCAAAGTCACCGTCGACATGTACACCACGAGCCTGCGCAACCGGATCGAATCGCTCCGCCGAGAGATGAAGGACATCAACCGCAACCTCATCGATCAGCTCAACCTGCCCCAGCAGGTCCTGGAGCAGCTCGTCGAGCAGCAGCTGATCTTCGGCCTGGCCAAGGACCTGGGCATCACCGCCTCGGACGCCGAGGTCAAGGACCGCATCGTCAATCTGCCCGGCCTGCAGCGGGACGGCCAGTTCGTCGGCTATGATGAATACCGCCGGGTCCTGGGATACAACCATATCTCCGTCAGCCAGTTCGAGGAGGAGATGAGCCAGGAGATCATCCTGACCAAGACCATCCAGGCCCTGACGGCCGGCACCCTGGTCACGCCCGATGAAGTCTGGGACGCCTACCGCAAGTCCAAGGACTCGGCCAAGATCGAATACCTGGCCCTGGAAAAAGCCAAGCTCACCCTAGACAAGGAACCGGACGAGGCCGAGGTCCGGGCCTGGTTCGACGGCCACAAGGACAATTATAAGATGCCGGAGCGCCGCGAAGGCCTCTACGCCTTCCTCAAAAACGACGACCTGAAGAAGGAGATCGAGCTCAGCGAAGCGGAGATCAGCAAATATTACGCGGACAACAAGGCCCAGTTCGAGAACGCGGAAAAGGTCAAGGTCAGCCGGATCTTCCTGCCCTTCGCCGGCAAGGACAAGGCCAAGGTCGCGGCCGAAGCCCAAAAGGCCATGGACCGGGCCCGCGCCGGCGAGGACTTCGCGGTTCTGGCCAAGGCGGTTTCCAAGGACGAGAAGGCCAAAGACGGCGGCGACTGGGGCCTCTTCGACTGGAAATCCCTGCCCCCGAAGGAACAGGAAGCGATCGCCAAGCTGGACAGCGGAAAGATCTCCGGGCTCGTCGAATCCGATCTCGGCGTCGCCTTCCTCAAGGTGACGGAGAAGGAACCGGCCTCGGTCACCCCGCTCGAAGCGGCCAAGCCGCGCCTGCGGACCATGCTCCAGGACCAGAAGGCCCGGGCCCTAGCCGAGGAGCGGATCACCAAGCTGGCCCAATCCGCCGGAAAGGGCAGGAATCTCGAGGCCGCGGCCAAGGCGGCCAACATCAAGACCGAATCGACCGGCCTGCTCAAGGACGGGCAGGCCCTCGGCGACATCGATCCGTCCGGCTCGATCGCCGCGGCCCTTTTCCGGCTGAAGGACAAGGAAATCTCCGGCCCCGTTCCGACCTACGCCGGCTACGGGCTGGTTCAGATGCAAAAGACCGAGGCGCCCCGTCCGGCGGCCTATGAGGAAGTCAAGGCCGACGTCAAGAACGACGTGATCGAGGCCAAGAAGAAGGACCAGGCCCTGGCCAAGATCAAGGAAGTCCGGGCCAAGCTGACCGACAAGAACTGGGAGGACATGGCCCAGAAGTACAAGCTCGAATACAAGACGGTCGACGACCACAAGAAAGATCAATACCTGGGGGTCATCGGCGAGAACGCCGAAATCGACAGGCTGTCCTTCAGCCTGCCCTTGAAGCAGCTCAGCGAACCGATCGATTTTACAACCGGCATCGCCCTGCTCCGCGTCCTCGACCGCAAGGAAGCCACCCGGGCCGACTTCGCCAAGGAAAAAGACGCGCAGACCAAGACCATCCTGGAGCAGAAAAAAAATCTGTACCTGGAGGCCTACCTGGCCAAGCTGCGCGCCGACAAGAACGTCAGAGTCCGCTATGATCTTTACCAGCAGACAACCCAGGACGTCCTGAACAAGTACAACACCAACAAATAAGGAGGGAGAAGCGACGGGGCAGGCGGTCACCCAGGCCCTCCGTCTCAAGCGGGGAGAAAGCTTCCTCCTGGTCACGGACGAGCCGAAACTCGAGATAGCCGAAGCATTGGCGTTTTGGGCCAAGAAATCCGGGGCGGAGACCACAACCTACCTCATGACTGAGTCGCTCCGGCCGATCGAAGGCCCGACCCGGCTGTTCAAGGAAATGGCCGAGCGCGCCTCGGCCGTGGCCTACCTGCTCGACGCCCGGATCGAGGAGAAGGCTTTCCGCGGCTACATGGTCGGCGCGGCCCGGGCCAAGTCCCGCATCCTGATGATGCCGGGGATCACCGTGGACATGATGGAGCGGCTCGTGGCCGTCGATTACGCGGCCTTGGACGTTTTCACCCGCAAGGTCATCGCCGCGCTGCGCGGCGCGTCCGACATCCGCATCACCAACGCCGACGGCACGGACATCTCCTTCAGCGTCAAGGGCCGCCGCTGGGCCAACAGCAACGGCGACATCGCCCGCAAGGGCAGGCACGGCAACCTGCCGGCCGGGGAATGCTACACCTGCCCGGTCGAGGAATCATTCAGCGGGCGCGTCGTCATCCGCCTGATCGACGACAAGCTCGGCCGCGGCGTGCTCGATTTCGAGGAGGGGCGGCTCGTGAAATGGGGCGGCCGGGGCGTCGGGGCCATCGTCCGCCACATCGGCGACGATCGGAGCGGCTTCATCATCGGCGAATTCGGCGTGGGGACAAACCCCGGCGCCCGGATCTGCGCCAATATCCTCGAGGCCGAGAAGGCCTTCGGCACCGTCCACTTCGCCATCGGCGATTCCTACGGCCTGGGGCGAAACGCCAGCCGGCACCACTATGACGCCCTGGTGGATCGAGTCACGATCCGGGCGAACGGCCGCCTGATCGCTGAAAACGGTGAATACCTGATCTGAAGCCGGCCGGACCGCCTCCCCCGCAAGAGGCCGCCCGGCTATTGCTCTCGTCCGTGAAAAAGGCCATACTGAATCCGTTTTTTTCGCCGGCCCTCACATCTCGAACTCCGGGAGAATCGACGATGCGCATTCCCTTTCGAACGGCGATCCTGATCACCCTCGCCTTGACCCTGGCCGCCTGTTCAGGCGGAGGGCTCAAAACGGGAACCCGGCGCGACATCGCTCCGGCGCCGGCGCCGGCCAACCGGGCCGACCTCTTCACCGCCGATTACCGCTACGCACCGCCGTGGTGGCAGACCTGCATCGGACTGCCCGACGACTGGCAGAAAACGCTCGTCTCGAAAGAAGGTGCGCTCCTCTACGACTATATCCGGGGGAACGAATTCGGCACCCGCGTCTCCATCGGGCTCGAGACCGCGGGTGAAACGAGGTCCGCTCAAACCATGCCCAACCCGCGCGTCCCGGTGGTCGAAACGATCGTGTCCGACAAAAGCGGGCACGAGATCCTGCGCTGGAGCGCCCTGGCCGTTGTGCCGGGCGATGATCAGACGCTGCCTGTCCGCCGCGGGAGCCGGGCGGACGAGGGCCGGCCCGCGCGCGGCGATCTCCTGCTGATCAAGAAAGCGCCGGGACGCCTTCGCCTGGCCCTGACCGTCGAATCCAAGGATCCGCTGGACATTGCCGACCGGACGATCTCGCGCAAAGGCCGCCGGTTTCTGAGCTTCAGCGCCGGCTGGACGGGCATCGCCCCCGGCAAAGACAAGCTGACCGTGACCTTTCCCGAGCGGGTCGAGGAGCTGGCCGTCTACTGCGCCTCCGGGCACGAGGCCGGCGATGTCGACGCCGCTTGGGCCAAAACCCAGCCCGATCGGGCGGCCCGCTACTGGGCCGGGCGGGACTTCCCCTACGGCGTCATCGCCGTTCCCGATCCGGCCGTGCAGGGCCTCCTCGATTCGTGCATCCGCAACATCTATCAGGCCCGCGAGATCAAAGACGGCCTGCCGATCTTCCAGGTTGGGCCGACATGCTACCGCGGCCTTTGGGTCGTGGACGGCGCCTTCATCCTCGAAGCGATGACGTACCTGGGCCGCGGCCAGGAAGCCCGGGCCGGCATCCGGCATCTCCTGACCCGCCAGAAACCGGACGGGTCATTCGATATCCTGGGCAGCTATTGGAAGGAAAACGGCATCGTCCTCTACATACTTACCCGCCACGCCCTCCTGACCGGCGACTCCGCCTGGCTCAAAGAGAACTGGCCGACGGTCAAGCGGGTGGTCGAAGCCATCAAGCGCCTGCGGCGGGACAGCCGCAAAAACCCGGCCGCGCCCGAAGCGGGCCTCATGCCGCCGGGCTTCCCCGACGGCGGCCTCGACGGCATCGTCCCCGAATACACCAACGTCTACTGGAACCTGGCCGGCCTCAAGGCCGCGGTGGACGCCGCGCGGCGCCTCCGGATGCCCGAGCTCGCCGATTGGGAAGCGGAGTTCAAGGATTTTTGGGCGGTCTTCCAAAATGCGGCCAAGCGCGACGCCAAGCCCATGGACGGGGGGCTCGTCTATCTGCCGATTCTGATGGTTCCGCGCCAGGGCGTCGATCCCGTCCGCGGCCAATGGGGCTTCTGCCATGCCGTCTTTCCGGGAACGCTGTTCGAATCGGCCGATCCCCTCGCCCGCGGGACCATGAAGCTTCTCGACGATCACCAAAAAGAAGGGTTGGTTCTCGGAACGGGCTGGATGGCCGACGGCCTATGGAACTACTTTGCCTCCTTCTGGGCCCACGCCCATCTCTGGATGGGCCAGGGCGAAAAAGCGGCCGAGATCCTTTACGCCTACGCCAATCACGCCTCGCCTCTGCGCGCCTGGCGCGAGGAGCAGCCGCCCAAAGGCGAAAAAACGCAGGAACCTTTCGTCGGGGACATGCCCCACAACTGGGCCTCGGCCGAATTCATCCGGCTGGTGCGGAACCTGCTCGTCCTGGAGCGGGGCGGCGAATTGCACCTGCTCGAGGGGCTGCCCCGGCCATGGCTCGCGCCGGGGGCGAAAACCGCGCTGCGCGGCGTGGCCACGAATTTCGGTCCGGTCACGATGACCCTCGAAGCATCCGCGGACGGCGCGACCGCTCATTTAACCGTCGTCCCGCCCGCAAATCCCGATTTAAGGCGCGTCGTCGTCCATCTCGGCGCCTGGGCCGCCGGGGGCCGGGTGGAGGAGAAGAAGACCGGAGCCGGGCTGGAGTGGACGATCCCCCTGGTCCGTTAGCGCCCGTCAGCCGCCCGGCGTGAAGGCCAAGTTCAACGAGCCATAGGTTTGCGTCCCGCGCTGGGTGGTGAATTCCTTGCTCAGGAAAACGTAGCCGAAGCTGAACTTCAGCCGCCCACAGTGGAGCGCGATTCCGGCCATGGCCTGCCCGACCAGAGGAATCTTTTCAACCCGCGGCCCATCGCCAAACGTGTTGCCGTCCAGGAAGATATCCCTGACGACGGCCTTGCCATCGAGGGCCAGAAAGAAATGAAATCCGAAGGGACGCTTTTCCAGCCGGCGCAGGCCCCGTTCATCGAGGAGAGCCGACCTGTCGCCGCCCGGCCGGATATGCGTGTTGCCGAAGTCCCGCGGCAGGTTCCAGCCGAATCGGAACTCCAGGCCGGCCAGGGCTCCGGTGAAGGCGTTCGAAAGCGAGATCCCGGCGTGGACGACGGCGTCCCGTCCGAAACCTTCGTCGACGCGCGGGCGCAGGATCTTCTGCTCATGCTCGTAGGTCAAGGACAGGACGGGCTCGTTCTTGAGCTGATAGGCCCAGCCCTGCGGCGCCGGCCATCCGAAGGTGTGGTGCCACAGCCGCTGGATGACGCCGGCCAGGGAAAGCGGCCCGACGACGCCGAGGTCGATCCCGGCCGTGTCCAGGCTGCCGGCATTCAGGCTGTGGACGGCCAGGCCGGCATAGAGAAACCCGGCATAGGGGCGGTCGGCGGGATCGGGAACGGGCCGGCTGAGGTCCTCGGGGGTGTACATGGCCTGGCCGAGAGAGAGCGAAAAAAAGCGTTCGGCGTCGGGCGACTTGATGAAGGTGAGGCGGCTCAGAAAATCGATCCAGCCCGGGGCCCGGAGCCGCCCTTCGCCCTCGCCCAGCTCGGGTGAGACCCACAGGGCCTCGAGGCCGTTGGTATAGTTCCGGTCCGTGCCGGCGGGCAGATCGTTTTCGATATACAAGCTGAAGATGCCAGGCAGGGCTTGGGGCTTCTGGCCTTCGGCGGCGCGAATCGGGCCCGCGGCCGAGAACATTCCGGCGATCAGAATCCAGCCCGTCGCGCGCGCGGCCTTCATGAATGAAAAATTATCATCATCGCCGGGACCCGTCAACACGCCTCCGGCCGGGCTTGATTTTTCCCCATAACCCGGTTTATGGTTTGGCCGGCCGCAATTTCAAGGAGAACCCCCCGATGCGCCCACGATCCCGTTTCCGTTCGATCTTCGTCATTCTGGCGGCCGCCGCTCTACCTGCTTTATTCGCCGAAGCCGGCGGGCAGGCTCCGGCCGGGGACGCGGCGAAAAAGCCGTTTTTCCGCCGCGACGCCTTCTTCGGCCTCCATTTCGACCTCCATCCGAGCGACGCCGACCCGGCCCTCGGCGCGGACGTGACGGACGGCATGGTCGGCGGCCTCCTCGACCGGATCAAGCCCGATTACGTCCAGTACGATTGCAAAGGCCACGTCGGCTGGGCCGGCTATCCGACCAAGGTCGGTTGGGCCGCGCCGGGAATCAAGAACGACAGCCTGGCCGTTTGGCGCAAAGCCACGCGGGCGCGGGGCGTCGGGCTCTTCATCCATTATTCGGGCGTCTGGGACGCATTGGCCATCCTCCATCATCCGGAATGGGCCCGGCTCGACGCCCAGGGCAAGATCGACGCCCAGGCCACCAGCGTCTTCGGCGGCTACAAGGACGGCCTGCTCGTTCCCCAGCTCAAGGAAGCCGTGGCCGCCTACGACCTGGACGGCCTGTGGGTGGACGGCGAATGCTGGGGCGCCCGGCTCGATTATTCTCCGGCCGCGCTGGCCGCCTGGACCAAGGAAACCGGCCGGGCCGAAGCGCCCGAAAACCGCGGCGACCCGAACTGGCTGGAATGGAAAATGTTCAACCGCCGCGGCTTCGAAAGATACCTGTCGTCCTGGGTGGACGCCCTCCATGCCTTCAAACCCGGACTGCAGATCACGAGCAATTGGATGTATTCGTCCTTCGCTCCCAAACCGATCGAGGCCAAGCTCGATTATCTGTCGGGCGACTATTCCCCGTCGTTGTCCGTCGATCGCGCCCGCGTCGAGGCCCGCTATCTGGCGTCGACGGGTATGCCTTGGGACCTGATGGCCTGGGGCTTCGACAAGAACCGCGATCTGGGCTGGTCGATCAAACCGGCCGTCCAGCTGATGCAGGAGGCGGCCGTGGTCCTCATGCAGGGCGGCGGGTTCCAGGTCTATCACACGCCGACACGGTCGGGTTTCATTTCACCCGCCATCGTCGATCAGCTGGAAAAAGTCGCCGGCTTCTGCCGGGCCCGCCGGGAGGCGAGCTTTAAAAGCCGGTCCATTCCCCAGGTCGCCCTGCTTCTATCATCCGAATCGCATTGGGACGTCTCGGACAATGTCTTTTCGCCGTCGGGCGGCGAATTCGACGAATTGGAGGGCGCGCTCCACGCTCTGCTCGAGCTGGGCTATTCGGTCGACATCCTGGCCGAGCATCAGCTCCAGCCCCGGCTGGCCGAGTTCCCGCTGGTCGTCGTCCCCGACTCGCCCAAGCTGGCCCCGGAGTTCAGAGATGCTCTTTTAGGCTATGCCGAAGGCGGCGGAAGCCTGCTCCTTCTGGGCGAGAAATGCGCCCGCCTCTTCGCGCCCGCGTTGGGGGCGACGCTCGAAGGGCGGCCCAGGAGCATCACCGCCGAGCTGGCTTCTCCCTCCGGCCCGGTCAACGTCGACGGCCGCTGGCAGGACGTCGCGCCGGCGACCGCCCGGACCTTTGGTTTCCGCCACCCGACGCGCGACACGCGGAAAGACGGGTCTCCGGCCGCGACCGTGTCCGCGTGCGGCCAGGGCCGGATCGCCGCCGTTTATGGGCCTCTGGCCGACATCTACTTCCGCTCTCATCATCCGGCGGTTCGCCAATTCCTCGGCGGCCTCGTTCGCGATCTGTTTCCCGCGCCGGCCGTGCGGGTGGACGGCCCGCCCGTGCTGGACGTTTCGCTCCGCACGACCGCCCAGGGAAGAATGAGCGTCCACCTTCTCAACCGCTCCAACCTGCCCTTGTCCGATCGTTTCAATTTTACGGATTACATTCCGCCGGCCGGTCCGATCACGGTCCATATCAAGACGGCCAAAAAGCCCTCACGCGTAATGCTCGCGCCCGCGGATACGCCGTTGAAGTGGGAGTGGAAAGATGGCGTATTGAGGGTGGCCGTCCCCCGCGTCGAGATCCACGAGATCGTGGTGGTGGATTGAAAAGAATCTGATCACGGAATGCCGGGATCGGAGATAGAACGCGGTTTTGAAAGGATTATCTGGAACGGACTCCTTAATCCCCCGCGGAGATGGAAACGCACAACACGGGTTCGCCGTTTTGAAGCCCTAAGCGCCTCCGCGGGATCGTTTCCGAACGCTAAGAAAGCAGGATCCGCTTCTGGGCCTTCTTCTCGGCGAAGGAGCGGGGCACAAAGACCGATTCGCCGGTGATCGGATCGACGCCGGTACGGTACATGCAGGTCGAGCGAGTCATCGGCGTCGGGGTGAAGATCTGCACGCCTTCGACGGGCTTCTCGCCGACCCGTTCCAGCCGCTTGACCTCGCGCGCCAGCTCCGCGGCCTCGTCCTCTCCGCACCCGGGATGGGCGACCATGTAATAGTATTTCAAATGCTGGCGGCGGCCGCGGTTGATGGCGCGGAAGACGCGGCGAAATTCCTCGATTTTCGTTCCATCCTTGTTCATGAGCCGCAGGACCTTGGGTGAGGCATGCTCGGGCGCGATCTTGAGCAGGCCCGAAAGGTGATGCTCGCTCAATTCGCGGATGTATTCTTCGCTCTCCAATGCCAGATCATAGCGGACGCCGCTCCTGACAAAAACCTTCTTGACTCCGGGCACGGCCCGGGCCCGGCGCATCAATTCGATGAGCCGTTTGTGGGAGCGGTCGATCGAAGGACAGTCGAGACAATTTCCCGCTGCGCAGGGCGCCGGGCAATCCATGCCGTACATGTTGGCGGTAGGGCCGCCCAGGTCGTCGATATAGCCCTTGAAATCGGGGTGGCGGGTCAGCCGCTCGATCTCGGCCAGGATCGAACCTTCGCTTCGCGAGACGATGCGGTCGCCCTGATGGAGGGACAGGGCGCAGAAGGAGCAGGCCCCGAAGCAGCCGCGGTGGGTGACGACCGAGAACTGGGCCATGCGGAATTCCGGAAAATGGGACGGGACGACGCGGCCGAAAGGCAGGCCGTAGATCCCGTCCAGGTCGTCGGGCGTATAATCCGGCATGGGAAACTGCAGGACGAACCGGCCGCCGTGCGCCTGGGCCAGGGTCGCCCGGTTGGAGAAGACGGCCTGGGCCAGGACGAACGCGGCCGGGTCGGACATCACGGCTTCGAACGATGGGATTTCCTCGAATTCCGGCGGCCTCTCTTTGCGCACGACGCACGTGCCGGGGATGCCGGCCAGGTCAGCCCCCCGCTCCAGCCGGCGGGCGATCTCGACGGCCTGGATCTCGCCAGGCCCATAAACCAGGATGTCGGCCCGCGAATCGAGGAGCAGGGAGCGGCGGACATAATCGTCCCAGTAGTCGTAATGGGCGAAACGGCGGAGCGAAGCTTCGATCCCGCCGATGACCAGGGGAACGCCGGGAAAGGCCGCTCGGAGCCGATTGGCGTAAACGAGGACGGCCCGATCGGGCATACCGGACGCATAAGGCGCATGCTCGTCCTTCTCCCGCCGCCGCTTGAGCGGCGTGTAATTGACCAGCATGCTGTCGATCGAACCGGACGTGACGCCGAAAAAAAGACGCGGCCGGCCCAGCCGCCGGAAATCCGTTTCGTCCGCCCAGCCGGGCCGTTCGATGACGCCGACCGAGAATCCGGCGCTCTCAAGGACTCGGGCGATGACGCCCGAGGCGGACAGCGGGTGGTCGGCGTACGGCTCGCCGCTGACCAGGACGACGTCGAAGCCGGAGCCCTCGCGCGCGATCATGGGCGGCCTCTCAATACTCCATCCTCTTGAAAACGAAAGCTCCGTAGACGCTGTCGGCGAGAAGAAGTCCTCCGGCAATGTAGAAGGGGATCTGCAGGCCGTAGCGGAAGCCCAAGGGGGCCAGGGTCATGGCCCCCGCCATCTTGGCCAGGATCTCGATGGCCAGGAGGAGCGCGGCGCTTCCGCCGATGCTGCGCTTCTCGAACAGCCGCGAAATATAGACGGCGATCAAGGCCCCGGCGACGCCGTCACCGATCTCGTGAAGGATGCGGAAGCCGAGCGAGAGAAAGACGCTGCCCGTCACGGTCAGGATCATGCCCGCCCCGGACAGGGCCATGGCCGCCAGGACCAGGCGCTTGTTTGCCCGCGGGTCGAATTTCCGCCGACCGATGAGCAAGGCCGACAGGGGCAGAAAGAAGAGCTCGGAGGCCATGAACAGGGACGCTTGAAGATTGTTCAGGCCGAAGCGGGTCTGCAGGAACGGAGCGTAGACCGTCCCCTCGACGGCCCAGTGCAAGCCGAGGAAAAAGAGGAAGAACACGAAGAGCAGCGTCTTGGGGCGGAAGAAATCCCGGCCGTAGTCGCGGAAGCCGACCAAGTGGAAGCGCGGACCGTCGAAACGGCGGACGATGCCGAGAATCGCCAGCATGATCGCGGCGAAGGCCAGGAAGAGGGCCCGGAAATCGGCGACCTGGGTCAGGAGGCCGCCGCCGGCGATGCCCAGCACGGGGCCGAATCCCATCCAGAAGACGTAGATTCCGTATTTGCGGTTCTGATCGATGTCCGTCTCGTCTTTGTAATAGAGGCTTTGCAGGGAAACGTCCAGGGCGTTGTTGGCCGTGCCGAGGAGGAAAAAGGCGGCCAGGACGACGGGAAAATTCGTCGTCCAGGCCAGAACGATGAAGATCAGGCCGACCATGAGGAGGGCGGCCCGGACGATGCCGGCCATGGAAAAGCGGTCGTTGATCCAGCCGGTGGGAAAAGCGGCCATGAGGGGGGCCACGGAGAGGACCGCGATGATCGCCCCGATCTTGACCCCGCCGTATCCGGCTTTGACGAAATGCAGGGGCAGGAGGAAGAGGATGGAGGTGACGGTGAAATTGCGGACGAAGTTGAGGATATTGACGCGGCGGAGCAGGGTCATGGAGGGGATTATAACAAAATAAAAACAGGGCCGCGTCTCCAATAGCCGGTTTTTTCTCTCCTCGGAGATCTTTCAGCTGCCTTTGGCAAAGGTCATTTTTTTGAATATTCTTCAGATGGGCCAGGACATTGGCCAAATATTCAAAACCCTCTCCCGAATAAAGATATTGGGTTCCAGGGGTGAATTTGATGTCCAATTTTTTGTCTTTATTCAGGATCCTCCAATTGGGGAAACCCGATGTATGACAGAGAACCATGCGCGCCGTTATTAATTTGTATCGATCATCAGAAGCGATATCAGGATACGGCAAATAGGTATAAAGAGGCTGATCCAAATTCATGATTCCCTGTTCAACCATTTTCATGACAAGAAAGGCAAAAGGCGTTTTAGACATGGAACCGGCATCAAAGAGTGTATCTTCGGACACCTTTTCTTTCGTGCCGACGTGGGTCACACCTAGAACCCGATGGTAGATTATTTTTGCATCGTTGATGACGGCTATGGACAATCCAGGCAGTCCTATTGAATCCATTTGGTTCTTTAAATACTCATCCATTTCCGCCGGAGTTATCTCATTACCGTTTAAGGTTTTAATATTTTTGATCTCTTCTTTTTTAAAAGAAATTGCTGCGGTCAAAGCAATCACAACGAAAACCAGCAACAGGTTGCGAATCAAAATATAATTTCTTTTCATTTTTATTCCCTTTTTGGTTCTCTTCCATTTAGTGGGGGTTGACGCCGTTTAGGAAGCCCCTGGGGGCATGATCAAAGGAAAAAATGGGGGGGGTCGCGTCTACAGTCTTTTACTTTTGAAACGAATCGCCCGATTTTTTATCAAAAATAGAAGATTGTAGCCGCGAAAAACCATTTAAACCCTAAAATCCATTATAGAATATAAGGGAATCTTTTCTTGTGGCTATCTGCCGAAGATGTGCCTGAACTGACCGAGGTACCGGGGAGCAAAGACGGCAAAGATCGCGACGAAATAGCCCGCCACCGCACCTATGGTCACGGCCAATAAACCGAAGTCTCTCCAGGCTTTGTTTCGAGCGCGCCGATACCCCCAAATTGAGAAAAGAACGAGACCGGCGGTGCCGCACGCAGCCGGCGCTGCGATGAGGATATCGAGACGATCGACGTGCCCGGTGCGAAGCAGCATCGCGGCGCGCTCGAATCCGTTGCGGATAAAGGTGGTCAGCAGACCCGCCGTCCACAGCCAGAAGGCGCCGCCGACGGCGCCGAGCGTGTATCCAAGCTTATTCCGGCGAAGAACGAGCACGGCGGCCGCGGCATAGGGAAGCGCCTCGAAGACATGGAGCACGCGAATGGTGCGGTCCCAATAGGCAGAGATTCCAAGAATCAAAATGAAGACGATCGCGCAACCGGCAGCCAACATCTCGATCAAGAGTCCCCGCCTCGGCGAGTCAACGGAATTTTCCGTTGCGTTCATGCCCTGCTCCCCTCAATACAATATCGCTATCAGCCTTTTCAGCTAATATTATGATAAGTTTTGATTTCTATCTGGGAAATATGGGTTTACTTCTTCTTCAGGGAGATCGAGCCGCTGAAGCTCTTCAGCCGGACCGAGGCCCCGCCGTTGTTGACGACGCCGCGCAGCGCCTTGGCCGAGAGGCGGCCGGACACGGTCACCTGGAAATCGGACTGGATGCCGCCGCTGAACGTCTCCGCTTCCAGATCGAAGCCCGAATTGGCGGGGACGGTCATCTCCAGCCGGCCGCTCAGCGCTTCCAGGGTGTATTTTCCGTCCTTGGCCAGGTCGCCCTCGTAATCGATATTGCCGCTGAGGACCTTGGCCCGTACGCTTTTGGCCCCGACAATGTCGCGCATGTGGATGGCGCCGCTGGTGGTTTCGGCCTCGACCGAGCCTTTGATCCGCTCGGCCGTGATGCCGCCCGATATGGTCCGCAGGCTGACGGCGCCGGCGACGTCGGACACGTTCACCGTTCCGCTGGTCACGGTCGAATCCACGTCGCCCGTGATACCGGACAGGGTGACGTTGCCGCTGACCGTGTTGGATTCCAGGGCCCCGCCCAGGCCTTCGACCGAAAGGCCGCCGCTCACCGACTTGACCTTGAGGGAAGCCTTCTCGGGGACCCAGACTTTGTAGAAGACGGAGACGCTCAACGATTCGTTCTGGCCCCGCTGATCGGGATACTTGGTCTCGATGCGCAGGATGCCGCCCGTCTTGTCCACAACGATCTGGACCTTGTCGGCGTTCTCCTTGGCCTTGTCCAGCGACTTGGCCTCGGACACTTTGTTGGCCTCGATTTTGACCTTGGCCTCGGCCCAGCTCCGAATCTCGATCGAGCCCGAAATGTTGCTGAGGACGATCTTGCCGTCCCTGGCCAGATCCTCGATCTTCTCGAATTTCTGCTCGAATTTTTCCTTGGCCGACAATCCCAGGGGATACACGGCCAGGGCCAGCAGCACGCCGATCACGACGGCCCGGCGCAAGTTTTTCGCGTTGTTCATGGGATACTCCTTTTTCGATCTCGTTTATAAACCCGGCCCGGCCGGCGACCCGGCCTGGGCATTCCTGCCGATTTCAATGAAGCTGCTCAGGACTTCGACTTTCATCTGATAGGCGCCCAGCAGGTAGATCCGGGCGTCGAGGTTCTTGGGGTCCCGGCGAAGCGCGCCGCGGCACGAGGCGATGCCCGCGTCGACGGCCTGGAGGTCGCGCTTGAGAAGGAACGCCGTCGGCGCGTCGAGAGCGGCGTGTCCGGGGGCCAGGGCCTCGGTCATGGCCTGAATGGCCAGCCGATAATGCTGTTCGGCCTCCTCCAGCTTGGCCACGGTCCGGTCCTGATCGGCGGCGAACGCCGTCGGGAGTTCCGCCTTCCAGGGGCGGAGCCCGACGACCAGGCCGAGGAGGACGCCAAGAAAAACGAACCCGGCGGCCCAGGCCCACTTGAGCCGGGAATGGGCGATCGCCGGGACTGGTCCCATCCGCCGGGCGGCAGCGACCCCCGCCCGAATGGCCGGCCAGAGTTCGTCGGCAGGATCCTCCTGCGCCAGAGATTTGGCTTCGGCCGCGATTTTTTGGAAGTCGCCGGCCAGCTCGCGGCACTCGGGACAGGCTTTCAAATGGTCCTCCAACCGGGCCCGGTCCCGGGTCCGGAGGGTGCCTTCCAGCTGATCGCCGATCATCTTGTGGAATTTCGCGCATCTCATGGTCATTCTCCCGGCCCGATCCGGCGGGCCTTGAGATAATCCCGGACCTTGCGCCGGGCTTTGAAGAGCTGGGATTTGGACGTTCCCACGGAGAGCCGGAGCATCGAGGCGATTTCCGCATGCTTGAAGCCCTGCACGTCGTGCAGAAGGAAAATCTCCTTCAGCCGGCGCGGAAGTCCGGCGATGGCGTCCTGCAGGGGTTTTCGCAGATCGGATTCGGCCTGATTCGGGCCCTCGAACCCGATCGTCTCCCCCACATCGGTCAGAGAAACCGTCTGGCGGGTCTTGGACTTCTTTTCCCGCAGATAGCTGTAACACGAATTCAAGGCGATCCGATAGGCCCAGCCGGGGAACATCTCCGGGCTGCGGACCTCCCCGATATGGATGAAGATCTTGATGAAAATTTCTTGGAGCAGGTCCTCGGCGGCGGCCCGGTCCCCGCCATAGCGGTAGGCCAGGTTGAAGAAGGCGCCTTTGAATCTCAGGTAGATGGCTTCCATGGCCGTCGCGTCGCCGCCCCGGCTGCGTTCGAGGAGAAGGGCGAGCGCGGCGTCCGGAGTCGTAGAGCGGGGAGCGGGAGCGTCGCCGGCCGGAGCCATGCCGGAATTATCCACCATTTGGCGGCCCACTTCCATGATCAGCTCCGGGGACGACATGGCATTTTTTCTCTTCTCCCTCCAAGATGCGGAGAACGGTAAAAAGGTTGCCTCTGAAGGGCGATATTTTGGATATAATGGAATCTCGTGGAGGAATACGCCCATGCGCCGAATCCCAGCCTCGATCTATCCCCTGGCCTTGGCGGTACTTTTTTTTGCCGATTGCCGCAAAACGGAATCGGACCTCAATTCCCTCTCCGTCACGGGCCTCATCGAGGCGGTTCAGACCGACATCCGGGCCCAGGTCCAGGGAGAAGTGAAGGAAGTCCTGGTCCAGGAAGGCCAACCGGTGCGGAAAGGCGATCTTCTCTGCCGCTTGGACGATGAACGGATCCGTATCCAGCTCGACGAGGCCAAGGCCGGCTTGGCCGGGGCCCATTCCAAGCTCGATTTGGCAAAGATGGGCAGCAAGAAGGAAATGATCGCCATGGCCAAGACCCAGGTCGAGATCGCCGCCAAGCAATTGGAGATTGCGGCCAAAGACCAGGAGCGCCTGGCGCGTCTCCTGTCCCAGGGCGCGATCTCCGAGACCCAAAAAGAAAAAACCGACTTGGCCCTCAAGGCCGCCCAGGAACAAAGCAAGAGCGCCCAGGAGAACTATGACATGGCCGTCCGGGGCCACGAAAAAGAGGAGATCGATATGGTCCGGGCCGAGATCCGGGATTTGGAGGCCCAACGGGACTATCTGCTCCGGGCCCTGCGAGATACCGAGGTCCGCTCCCCCATCGACGCCCTGGTCCAGACGCGCCAAGTGGAGAAGGGCGAGCTGGCCCTGCCCGGGGCCATCCTCTTCAGCCTCATCGACTTCGGCCACACGTACGTCAAGGCTTATGTGCCCGAACGCTACCTGGGGCGCGTCCTGATGGGCGGAGCGGTCGGCGTCGTCTGCGACGCCCTGCCGGGCAAGATTTTCAAAGGCCACGTCGATTTTGTCTCCCAGGAAGCCGAGTTCGCCCCCAAGAACATCCAGACCAAGGAAGAGCGGCTGAAGCTCGTCTATATGGTCAAATCGTACCTGGACAACGCCGCCGGCGACCTCAAGCCCGGGTTGCCGGTGGACGTGACCATCGCCCTGGCCCCGGCGGAGCGTTGAACACGGCCCGCGAGTTCGGCCGATGACCATTCTCCTAGCCCGGGACCTGGCCAAGTCGTTCGGCCCCACGGCCGCCGTGAACGGCCTGGACCTGGATGTCGATGAAGGGACGATCGCCGGCCTGATCGGTCCTGACGGGGCGGGCAAATCGACCCTGCTCCGCCTGTTCATCGGCCTTCTTCGGCCGACGCGCGGAACGGTGACGATCGCCGGACTCGACGTCGGTTCCCACGGCGAAAGAATCAAGGACTTCATCGGCTACATGCCCCAGCATTTCAGCCTGTATGGCGACCTGACGGTGGCCGAGAACCTGAAGTTCTTCGCCGATCTCTACGGTGTGGACGGAGCCGCCTTCAGCCGCCGCCGCGAGGAGCTGCTGCATTTCAGTGCCCTGGGACCGTTCCAGGACCGCCTGGCCCGCCAGCTTTCGGGCGGCATGCAGAAGAAGCTGGCCCTGGCCTGCAATCTATTCCATACCCCGAAGATCCTTTTCCTGGACGAGCCGACGACGGGCGTGGACCCGGTCTCGCGGCGCGAGCTCTGGGAGCTGCTGGGTCAGATCAACGCGGAAGGCGTGACCATCATCATGACGACGCCCTATATGGACGAAGCCGCCCGCTGCCGCAAGGTCGGCCTCATGTTCGAAGGCCGCATCCTGGCTTATGACGCCCCGTCCGCGGTGATCGCCGGCCTGCGCGGGGAGATTGCCGAGCTGGCCGCCCCCGTCGCTCCCGCCCTCAAGGCCCTGCGGGACTGCCCGGGCGTCAAAAGCGCCCATCCCTTCGGTGACACCGTCCACATCGTGCTCGAGGGGGAGGGCGGTCTGGAGCCGCTGGGGCGCTGCCTAGCCGAGCGGGGCGTCCCCGTCCGCGGCCTGAAGAGGATCGCCCCGTCCTTCGAAGACGCCTTTCTGGCTCTTTCAGAGAAACGGGAGTCGTGGCGGACATGAATCCCCCGACGATCGAGGTCCGGGAGCTGACCAAGACGTTCGGCGCCTTCACCGCCGTCGACCGCATCTCGTTCGACGTGGCCAAAGGGGAGATCTTCGGCTTCCTCGGACCCAACGGAGCGGGCAAGTCGACGACCATCCGCATGCTGTGCGGCATCCTTCAGCCGACTTCGGGGACGGGCCGCGTCGGCGGCTTTGACATCGGCCTCGAACCGGACGCGGTCAAGCGCATCATCGGCTACATGTCCCAGAAATTCACGCTCTACGGCGATCTGACCGTGGGCGAGAACATCGATTTCCACGGCGGCATCCGCCGCCTGCCGCCGGCCCAGCTGGCCGAGCGCAAGGCCTGGATCCTGCGCATGGCCGGCCTCATCGGCCGGGAACGGTCGCTGACCCGGGACCTCTCGGGCGGCTGGAAGCAGCGCCTGGCCTTGGGCTGTTCCATCCTTCACCGCCCCGATATTCTTTTCCTGGACGAGCCGACGGCCAGCGTCGATCCCGCCTCCCGCCGCGACTTCTGGGATCTCATCTACGCCCTGGCCGAGGAGGGGACAACGGTCTTCGTCACCTCCCACTACATGGACGAGGTCGAGCGGTGCCACCGCATCGCCATCATCTTCGCCGGCCGCATCGCCGCCATCGGGACGCCCCGCGAGCTGAAGCTCCGCTTCGCCGGCCGGGAGGACGCGTCCCTGGAGGACGTCTTCATCGCCGCCGTGCAGGCCGGAAGGGCGGGCGCATGAAAAGCCGCATCGTTCCCCTCATGCGCAAGGAAGCGCTCCACATCCGCCGCGATCCGCGCAGTCTCTACCTGGCCGTCGGCCTGCCGGTCATCATGCTGCTCCTCTTCGGCTACGCCATCACCCTGGAAGTCCGTCACATGCCGATCGGCGTCATCGACCAGGACGGCTCGGCGGCCGGCCGCGACCTGATTGCCCGGGTCACATCGACCGGATATTTCGAGCTCAAGACGCTTTCAGCCGACACCGGCGGCGCCGTCCGGGCCCTCGACGACGGCACGGCCAAGATTTTCCTGGTCCTTCCGCGCGGCTTCGCCAAGGCCCTGGCCAAGGGCGAAAACGCCTCCGTCCAGCTTCTCGTCGACGGCAGCGACAGCAATTCGGCCCTCATCGCCATGGGTTACCTGTCCCAGATCATCCAGACCTATTCCCAAGACATCCTCCTTCAGAGGCTCCAGGCCCAGGGCGGGACGTTGACGTCGCTGCCGGGCGTCGATCTGCGGACGCGGATCTGGTACAACCCGGACTTGGAAAATTCCTATTTCGTCGTGCCCGGGGTCATCGCCGTGGTCATGATGATCATGGCCGTCATGCTGACCTCGCTCACCGTGGCCCGCGAATGGGAGACGGGGACCATGGAACAGCTGATCGCCACCCCGGCCCGGCCGTTCGAGATCATCCTGGGCAAGCTCCTGCCCTATTTCGTGCTCGGCCTGGTCCAGCTGACGCTGGTCGTCCTCTTGGGCCGGATCCTTTTCCGCGTCCCGCTCAAAGGAAACCTGCTCTTTCTCCTGGCCGTGTCCTGCCTGTTCCTGATCTGCGGGCTGGGGCAGGGGCTGCTCGTTTCCGTCGTGGCCAAGTCGCAGCAATTGGCCTTCACCCTGTCCGTCCTGACGACCATGCTCCCGACGTATCTGCTGTCCGGGTTCGCCTTTCCCATCGCCAGCATGCCGCCGGTCATCCGCGCCGTCACCTATCTCGTCCCGGCCCGCTATTACCTGGCCGTCATCCGGGCGATTTTCCTCAAGGGGACCGGGCCGGCGGCCCTGTGGAGCGAAACCGGGCCGCTGGCCCTCTTCGCCCTGGTCATCGTCCTGCTCTGCGCCCGAAACATGAAGCTGAGGCTGGAGTAGCCATGTTTCAGACCGTGCTGACCATCCTCCGCAAGGAGATCATCCAGACGTTCCGGGACAAGCGCATGCTCATCCCCATCTTCATCGCGCCGGTCCTCCAATTGATCCTGTTCGGCTTCGCCGTGACCACCGACGTCAAGAACATCACCTTGGCCTTCGTCGATCAGGACCATTCTCCGGCCAGCCGCTCGATCACCGCGGCCTTCACGGAATCGGGATACTTCGACGTGCAGACGCCGCTCGATTCGCCGGACCAAGTGGACGCCGCCGTCCGGGACGGCCGCATCCAGACCGCCCTGGTCATCCCCGCCCATCTCGAGCGCGACCTGCAGGCCGGAAAATCGGCGCCCCTGCTCTGCATCCTGGACGGCACGGCGCCCAACACGGCCACGATCATCCAGAGCTACGTCTCGCTCATCCTGGCCAAATTCTCCCAGGACATCGTCGACCGGGTGATCCTGCAGACGGCCTCGGGCTTGGCCCTGCCCGAACCGCGCGTCTGGTACAATCCGGAGCTCAAGAGCTCGATCTACATGGTCCCCGGGGTCATCTGCCTCATCCTCATGATCGTCACCCTGATGATGACGGCCATGGCCATCACCCGCGAGCGGGAGATGGGCACCCTGGAGATGATCATCGTTTCGCCCATCCGGCCGGTCGAGCTCATCCTGGGCAAGACCATCCCCTTCGTCTTGATCGGGTTTTGCGACATCTTCCTCATCATCGGCGTGGGCAAGCTGGTCTTCCAGGTGCCGATCCTGGGAAGCCTGCCCTTTCTGTTTCTCTGCGCGACGGCCTTCATCCTGAACGCTCTGGGCGTCGGCCTGCTCATCTCCACCGTCTCCCGGACGCAGCAGCAGGCCATGATGACGGCCTTCGTCTTCATCCTGCCGGCGATGCTCCTGTCGGGAATCTTCTCGCCCATCGAGAGCATGCCCCGGCCGGCCCAGATCCTGACCTACGCCAATCCCCTGCGCTACTTCGGCCGGATCGTGCGGGGAATTTTGCTCAAGGGCAACGGCCTGGCAATCCTCTGGCCGGAGCTGCTGACGCTCTTGATCTCCGGCCTGGCCCTGCTGACTATCAGCTCGCTGCGGTTCAAGAAACGGCTGGAATAGAGGCGGCTGGGCGTTTATTTATCTGCTTCAAGAGTATAAAGATTTTCCTTCTCGTCATAGCGGACATCGAACCGCCGGGCTTTGCCGAATTCGATCCCATAATATCGGAGAAATCCCATCGCGAAGATCATCCCGCCATTGGCCTTCGGCGACATTTTCGCGGCTCCAGGCTCTTTCCCGTCCTGGATCAGACGAAAAGCGATTTTCTTCTTATCCTTATCGAAGAAAAGCAGGGCGTGGCTCATTTTCTTGACGTCATATTTTTCAAGAAACGCCCGATTGAGGTTGATCTGCCCCGTTTTCCATATAGCGGCTTTCGGTTCCCCGGCCATAGCTCTCAATCCGATATAACGCTCGAAGCCCATATTTCTTCTCTCCTTTCTAATTTTTTATAGGACTATTTCTTTGCCCTTGATGCTGCTCATTTTGCGGAGGGACAATAAAATAATTTCTTTGACCTGATAAATCCCCGCCCTGCGAAGGACCTGTCAATAATCCGCCAAACTGAGAAGAGGTTGTTGTGGTTGTGAAAGCTTTTTGCTCAGTTGAAAGAGCTGTTGTAAAACTATCAAGACCAACCTGAGACTCATAATTTGCAGTAATTTGATAACTATTCTGGTCTCTTGGACGGTTCATCATCAAAAGCCACCAAACCTTTGGTGCTTCAATGCTCGGGCCCCAGCTGTTCTGGTTGCCCTGAACAAGAGCATCCCAAACCTCAAGATAACAACTAGTAGGAGATGCGCTGGAAGTATTAACAAACATAGTAGTAGAAGAAACCTTAGTACCATCGCTAGGAAAAGGAGCATTTGTTACTCCTGTTGTATCATGCACTTTCCAAACCCAGAATTCACCTTCGGGAGGTATGAGATTGCCAGAATTATATGCGTTATTTCCTCTTGTAACTGTTAAGTTTGTTATGTATGGTTGTGTTCCGTATTTCTTGCTGTAAGTGATTACATCGTTTAATGATTGAGTTATTTGGTTTATGTATTATTGTGGTAGTGTTGTTCCGTCACTATCAGGATTGATCACTACATTAATAGTTGTTGGAGACCAGCCAGCATTTACTCCGCCGAAAAGAACATAGTTTAGTAGGTCGCTTATGTTAGCGTTGGTCAAGTCCAAAATATTTGTGTTGATTGTTGTGTTGGTGATTCCTACATTGTTAATCCTTCTCTCAAGTGTGTTTGCTCCTGTGATTGTGATGTTATACTCTTCTGTTTGGTTAGTTGTTGTGTCAAGAGCTGCGGCTTGGCCTAGTGCTGCTTTGTAGGTTTTGCCTGTGCTTACTCCTACAAATGTTGCTGTGCCGCTTGCAGTGATTCCGTTCTGTAGGATTTGTGCGTTGACGGTAGCTTGGTGCGTGTATTGAGTCGGAGTAGTAGTTTTTGTTGGGCTGCATCCGACGGTTGCTGCTAGAACTATTGCTCCTAGTGTTAATCCTATTTTTTTTAGGAAGCTTCTCCTTTTTATTGGAGTTTCTTTTTCAATTTTTTGTATATTATTTTCAAGACTCATGATTATAAGCCCCTCTTTAGATACTTTATTGTTTGTCAAATATATAAATCTTTCGGTTATTTAATTACTACGCAGTGGTTATTAATTCTAGCAACTTCCCCCCTTTGAAAACGTCCAAATTATATCGCCGAGCGCCCGGCCCTGTCAAAAAACGCTTCACGCTAGACACGGATCCCGGCCCACAGCTGATCGAACAGATTCAATCCGGCATCGGCGAGGTCGCTCCGCCTTCCGCCGAATGTCCAAAACGTCCAGGCCATCTGGATCACGCCCAGGCAATGAACCGCGGCCATGGCCAAATCGACGTCGGAGCGGACTGTTTTGGCCTTTTTCCCCGCGGCGATGATCTTCTCGAACTCCGCCATCAAGAAGAGCATCAGTTTGCGGTGCTCCTGAAGCGCCCGTTCCCCGGCCGGCGGGGCGGCATCATCATATAGAATCGCGGCGATTTCGGGATGAGCGGCCAGAAATTGGAGATGGATGCGGAAAAAACTAACCAAGGTCGCCCGGGCGATTCCACCATCGTCCACCCTGGCCGCCGCGGGCGCGGACGCCCGGGCGGCGGTGAGCTGGGCGCGCACCGCTTTTCGGGCCTCGCCGGAAAGCTTCAGCGGAATACGGACCGGCGATCGTTTTGGCATGGCCGCCCGCTCACATCGGTCCCCATTTCAGGAGGACCGCCGGGACGAGCGCGAGCAGGGCGAACACAAACCAGGCCAAGAGAAGCGGCAGAAGCCATTTGGCCCATTTCTCCCAGCGCAGCTTGGCCAGGCCGAGCACCCCCATCGTGACACCCGACGTCGGCAGGATGGGATTGATGTATTCGGCCAATTGGAAAGCAAAGACCGAGGTCTGGCGGGTGATGCCGACCAGGTCGCCGAGCGGGGCCATGATGGGCATGGTCAGCGCCGCCTGGGCCGTCCCGGAATGGACGAAGAAGTTGATGCCGCACTGGCCGACGAACATGAGCTGGGCCGAGATGACGGGGTGGACATGAGAGATCGAGCGGGCCATCCCGTAGAGCAGAGTGTCCATGATGCGCCCGTCCGTGGCCACGATGAGCAGGGCCCGGGCGATGCCGATGATGAAGGCGGTGTTGACCATGTCCTTGGCCCCGTCGACGAAGGCCCGGGCCAGGTCGTCCGTCTTGAGCCGGCCGATGATCCCGGCCAGGATCCCCAGGGCCAGGAACAGGCCGGCGATCTCGTTGATGTACCACTTGAATTTGAGGATGCCCACGACCAGCAGGACCATGCCGGCCAGGAACAAGAAGAGCACGGCCTTGTGGGCGAATGTCGACGTCGTCTTTCCGGGGGGACCGGCGTCCGGACTCAGAGACTTGCGGAAATCGAGATCATCTTCGTAGGTCAGGCTCCTTTGCGGATCCTTGCGGACGCGGGAGGCATAGCGCGTGACGAAAAAGATGGCGATGGCCGTGCCGACGGCCCAGACGATGAGCCGATAGGCCAGCCCCGAATAGAGCGGCAGGCCGGCGATGCCCTGGGCGATGCCGACGGTGAAGGGGTTGAAGAAGGCGCCGGCGAATCCCGCGGCGGCCCCGATGAAGGGAATGGCCGTGCCGACGAGCCGGTCGTACCCCAGCGACATGGCCAGGGGCACGAAGACAAGGACGAAAGGCATGGCCTCCTCGCACATGCCGAAGACGGCGCCGCCCAGGGAGAAGACGATCATGGTGGCCGGGATGAAAAGCGCCTGCAGGGCCCGGCTGCGGCCGAAGCGGCCGGCCAGCCGGCCGATGCCGGCGTCCAGGGCGCCGGTCTTCTGGACGACGGCGAAGACGCCGCCCATGATGAGAACGAAAGCGATGATATTGCTGGCCTGGACAAAACCCTGGATGGGCGAGATGAAGAGCGCGCCCAGGCCCTGGGGCCGGCGGTCGACGAACTGGAAGGAATCCGGAACGGGGACCATTCGTCCGTCCTTCTCGACGCGCTGGTATTGTCCGCCGGGGACGAACCAGGTGGCCGCGGCCGCGGCCACGACCATCAGGTAGATCAGGACAAGGGTGTGGGGAAGGCGCACGGTTTTGAGGCTCATGACGGTCTCCTCGGCGAAAAATCATACCACAGCGGAGGGCTTTTTGCGCGACGGCGGCGGCGTTAAAATCCCGGCTTGAATATCAGCGTCTGTCCGGCCGGAAGCCGGATGGGGGACGCCCAATTCAGAATGAACCGGTCCCCGTCCTGCCGGACCATCAGTCGGAAGGATTTTCCCCCCAACGTGCCGGAGACGAGAGCTTCGTGCGCTCCGCCCGACAAGGGGGGAAGACCGGCCATGGATTCGGAGAGGGCTTGGCCTCCCTCGCGGATCGAGACGAAGACGGTCTTAGCTCCCTTCCCCAGCAGGGAAGGCGGCAGGGTGACGGCGAACGAGGACAGGGCCTGGGTCCCCGACGCGACCTCCAAGGCGTACGAGACGCCTTTCCCGCCGTCGGATTTTTGGGCGAAGCGGCCCCATCCCGAGCCCGTGCTCCAGAACGAGGCGAAGTCTTCAGCATGGATCTTGGGCGAGAATTCCAGGCGTTTCTCGACGCCCGAATAGGAAAATCCGGTCAAAGCCGGCAGGAGCCCCCAGGAGGACATGGCCCGGGCATAGTGATGGCCGCATTCGATCTCGTCCCAGGGATTGCGGCGGAGCCCGTCGTAGCGATCGCGGACCGCTTTGGCCACGGTCAGCCCCTCTTCGATCAATCCTTCGTAGATGAGGTGCGAGGCGACGTGATACTCGATGCCCGTCCAGACCTCGTCCGAATAGACGAACGGCAGCGGCGGCCGGCCGCCCTTGGGCCAGGAGCAGAGCAGGAGTCCGCGCTCGTCGTTGAGGGCGTAGGTCCGCTGGCCGTTGCTGAATTCCCGGAAATCCGTCATGAAGTTGTACTTGTAGATCGAACCCAGGGTCGTCTTGAGCCTGTCCTCGGGCAGGAACCGCCCCAAGCCGGCGATCATGGCCAGCCACTGGCCGAGCATCTGGTCGGACAGGCAGCCGTCGCCGTATTGGTATTTCTTCTCCATGACCTGGTCGTATTTCTGGATGTAGTATTCGCCGTTCCAGAGAAGCTTGTTGTAGGCGGCCTGGCCCTTTTCGAAGATCTCACGATAGATCCTGGCGTCGGACTGGTCGCCGACGGCCTCGGCCATTTTCGATCCGGCCAGAAGCGCACCGAGATAAAACCCGCCGATCATGCTGTTCGGCCCGTAAAATTCGATGTCGTAGGTGTTGTGCTGCTCGCCCTCGATCAGGCCGTCCCTGTCCTTGTCCCATTCCCGCCAGACGTATTCGAAGATCTTCTTGGCCTTGGGCCAGACTTTCTTAAGGAACGCGGTGTCGCCCGAGATCTGCCAGTCGCGATAGAGGTTGATGATCCGCCCCAGCGAGCCGTCGGCGGCCGGGCGGAATTTCCAGTATTTGCCGCTCCACAGCGGAAGCGAGGTGCGGAAGACCATCTCCCCGTCGTCCTTGGTGTTGCTCAGAAAATCGACTTCCCGCATGAACCGCTCCAGGCTGGGGAAGAGGAAGGCCAGCGACTGCTCGTAATTCCAGACGTGGGCGCAGTTCAACGGACAGCAGCCGCTCTTGTCGTTGCAGCCCTCGAAGCCGAAGAACTGCCCGCCGGACAGCCAGAAGCAGGTCGTCGTCCGGGCGATGGCCGCTTGGCTGGACAGGGCGTCCAGGATGTAGGGCGGAAGCGTGGAATGGAAGAAAACGTCCTGGAAACGGCGGCTTTCCTGCTCCAGGGTGGGAAGGTTCTTCTGCAGGTATTCGGCGGAGGCCCAGGCGTCGGCGAACCGCTCGGCGTAGTGGTTCTTGAACATCCCGCCCTGCTGTTCCGGTATGAGATCGAAATAATCGACGAAATTGGGGAAGCTCCAGGACAGGATGAACGGAAGGGTGACTTCGCCGAAGGGGCCGATCTCGGCCATCACGCCGAGCGTGCCCATATCCGAACGCTTGTCGGGCGAGGGCGATTTTTCATCCAGATCCTTGAGCCGGCCGTCGGCCCGGAAATCGTCCCAGAAGATCTGCAGGTCGTCCCACCAGTCGCCTCGCACCCAATGCGAAAGATAGGTGATGGCTTTCCACGGCGTGGCCAGGACCAATGAGCCGAAGGTCGGCGCATCGGGCTTGATCTTGGTCGAGGACATATAAAGGCCGGACAGCGTCCCGCTGCGCCGGATCTCGTTGATGTTGCCGCCGAATTTCTCGTGGCCGACGCCCTCGATCGAACCCAGGCCGTCGAAGCCGACGGGGTTCAGGATGGATCCGGCGATGGTGATCTTTACGGGCGTGCGGCTGAGATTTTTGACTTTAAAACGGATGACGGCGCCGGGCAAACCGGATTCCTCGGGGTTCAGCGGGATGAACGGATTGAAGGCCTCCATCGTGACCTTGAGGGGCAGCCGCCCGTCTTCCATGTCGATCCAGGCGAAAGGATACTCGCCGTGGAAAACGGCCTTTTCCATGCGCGGCAGGCCGGGCACTTCCTGGCGGCGGTAGCCGTCACCGCCGGTGAACGGCGGCGTCAGCGGACCCTCGAGGACGCGCACGGACGGCGCGTGTCCCGCCTGTTCGCAATAAAGGGCGAAGAACGTGAACGGCAGGTTGACGCCCTTGTCGGGCCGGTTGAAGATCTCCCAGTCGCGCAAATTTCCCCGCCCGCCGAGGGACACCGTGCCCGTGCCGATCCCGCCGAGGGGAAAGGCGACTTCCCGCAAGGCTTCGCCTTCGAAAGTCCGCGGCGCTCCCAATTGATAAAGCTGCTGGTTGGTGAACGGCCGTTTGGCCGCATCCTGGGCCGGCGTGTTGGTCCCGGCCCAGGACGGGGCGGCTAAAGGACCGGCCGCGATGAGGAATGCGGCCAAAGGGCCGAGGACGCGGACGGCATAATGAAACCGTGTTTTGAACATGGATCGGCACTCCCTCAATTAAAGCATTTCCCGGATAGGCTTTATCTAACGAAGACACCAAGAAAAGTCAAACGTTTCCGGCATTCCGCGACTCGTCCAGAAGCTCCCGGACCGCGCTCTCCATGGCCGAATGGTGCGTCCCGGCCCAATAGACGCGGCCGCAGCACGGACAAAGGGAAAAGGACGCCGATTTTTCCCGGACGTGCGGCGGGATCATTTTGGCGGCCGCCTGGCGCGATAACGGTTCGAGAAAAACATTGCATTCCAGACAGCGCGTGAACGGTTGGACCTCGCTCCGGAGATCGAACCGGGCCAGGACCTGGCGGACTTGGTCCGGCCAATGGGTGCTTTCGATGAGAAGCGCGCGGTGTCCCTTGGCGCTCCGGATGAATTCATGGTCCCGGGATAAAATAGTGCGGCCTTCGCGCCGGGCGACAGCCAGGATTTTATCGTCGTCGGCGGCCATGAAAAGCGCGTCGAATCCCAGGATCTTCAGCCACTTGGCCAGCTTGCCCAGCATCCCGTCGACGATGAAAGTCATGGATGCAGCCTCGATACCATCTTAGGGGAAGAGGACAATGCCGACAAGCCATACAGACGGAATTCCAGAGCGACGGAAAGAAAAGTGGTGGACGGTGCGGGATTCGAACCCGCGACCTCAGCGTTGCGAACGCTGCGTTCTCCCAGCTGAACTAACCGCCCACATGAAGGGGGCTAAGAATTTAGCATGTTTTCGCATTTTTTTCCATCAGGAATCGCGGTGACGGATATCCCTCATTGAAGAGATGAGTGCGCTTCCCGCCAAAAACTGGACAGGGGGTGAAGGTGCATTGGCGCCGAATGCACGGCTTCCGCCCTCCTAGATGCCCCCGTAGAACCGCCCAAACGTTTGGGACAACATCAAGGCCATCAGCAATGCACCCAATCCCGCAACAAGGACATGCTTCGTCCGGCGCAGCTCGAAGGTTCCGACACGGCACACGAGCAAGTAGCCCATAACGAGGTTGAAGGCGCCCCATAGCACGTTCACCATTGCAGAAGACAGCCCTTGGCCCGGCGGGGAAGCAAATGGGCTTTGGAATGGGTGTCCCGTAACCCCGTTTACAAAATGGGGGATAGCGTTGGCGAGAAAGACACCGCCGAAAAAGTAAGAGAGGTAATGATTCCAGCGCATTTTCATTATTCCTCCTTCAAAGCAATGGTTTTAGCTTCTGCTTTCGGATAGAGGGCATCGATTTTCTGCTGAATATCGAGCGTAAGCTTGAGGGCGGTCACGATTCGGCAATACGTCCTTATCTCCTCAACCGACAGCTTTCGCTCCAGCCGGTCTTTCAGCCATTTTTCGCAAACCTGGTAGCCTCCCACCTGATACGTCCAAACGGCATCAGGCACAGGGGCGAAATATTGGGTGGCATTGATATAAACGCGATGGCCGCTCGGCTCATAACGCAGACCGGCCGCCTTGCTCTTGACGATATGACCGTCACCCCGACCTTGGAACCGGCACGACGGCGGATCGAGTTCAGACGATTTTAAAAGATGCAACGCGGTCAGGCGCTCGCCCAAGGCGGAGAGCTTCTTGAAGATCACCGCATCGCCCGTAAACGGCAAATGGGGGAAATCCATACGAAGGAACTCGGCGTACTTCTCTCGATATGCGGGTGCATAAAGCACGGCATAAACGTAGTGAAATATCTCCTCCGGCGTCGGCGTTCGGCCGTACGCTTTCGCCAGCATTGCCACCAGCTTCGGGTTTAGATTTGGCTGACGCTCTGAAGATTCGTGATGGGCAAAGAGTTCGCCTCGTTCGGCGGTAGGATAGAGATAGAGGGGGAAACAATAGTTTATGTCGTATGCGGCAACTGCTTTATGCGCTCCGATAGCTTCTGTAGCCAAAGCACCGAATTCATCTTTGTGCTGCTTTGGCATCATAATCGCCAGATTCTCCCCCGCCAACATGTGGCGCATAACCTCGGGCCGGGGCATACAGATAAATCCGCGCGAGCGGCCGGTGTAGTATGTGCGGCGAATATCGAACGGCCGGTAAAGAACCGGCACGAGATTCTCACGTACCGGTCCTGAATCCAATAAGTCTTTCTGCGCCAGCGTTACTTGCCAGTCCCGCGTATCCTTACCAAGATTAAACCCTTGTCGGGCTAATTCGGGATCCATCCGGGAAAATGTAGCTACGGTTTTCCAGACTTCCTGCTCGGACCAATGAATGGTCAGCCCGTCACGCGCGGTCACTATGCCGACGCTGTTTATAGGGAAAATGTCAGAAACGGAAAAAAAACGCCGATACTTGGTTTCAAGAGCATAATCACTCGGCGCGAACAAATAGAAAGAGGAGGCAGGCTTCAACTCCTCCCAATCAGTGCTCTTCTTTTCGTGTTCATTAAGCCAAGCATACTTCATCTCCCGGTCACCCCAAAGGTCGGCATGATGCACCCGGGCATCCCCCTTATCGTTTCCACTTCGCTTCAGAAAGAAAGCGATCGCGACGCCTTGGCGGATGTCGAAAACATTCTGGTCGACACTTCCGTCTGGGCATATTTCCTTTTTCAACGAATTGCCATGTAGGTCAAGAATATAAATATCGTCAAAAGTTTGGAGCAGGCTCTGACGCATACCTCGGAAGGTCGGATTATCAACGTATCCATGATTTGTAATCATCCCGACGATTCCGCAGCCGGCTTGATCGATCTTCCATTGGGCAAAGCGCAAAAATTTGACGTAGTCGTCTTGAAGCCATTTAGGGTTCTTTTCCCCGAGCGGCTTCTCGTCTATGAAGAAATAATCTTTTATCAGGCGCCCTATGAACGTCGGCTGTTTAAAATCGACCAGGTCGTTTTTAGCTTCGCTTTCAACGGGGAGCGCCCCCCCGCCTTTTTTGGGGCCCCATGCAACGATGTAATCTTGCCCCTTACTGATCTTGCAGGTTATTTCACTCGGATTGCTCGAATGGCCCGAATATGGAGGGTTTCCGAGGATGACGAGGATGGGGGTTTGCTTCTTGACCACTCCTGCAAGCCGTGATTCCTCGGCCAATGAAGAAAGTCCGGGAAGGCGCGTTTGGTCGAGCTCTTCGGTATCGAGAGTATTGGTCAGGTAGAAAGGGACACGCTCATTGTCTTTTAAGCGATGGCCGAGCTCCTCGAGGAAGAATCCCATTTTCAAATGACCGATGGCGTATGGAGCCATCATCAATTCGAAGGCATAGAAATTCTTCATAATGTGCCGGCGGATAAAATCCTCTCGCCCTCCGGCGCCGTATTTGGTCTCGAACTCGCGTACGGCTTCCTGCGCGGCGCGGGCGATAAAAGTCATCGTTCCCGCGGCGGGATCGAGAAGTGTCACGCCGTCGGAGGCAAGGCCGTCGCGTTTTTTGAACTCGGTCTTCAGCAAGCTATGGAGCGAACGAACGATGTAAGAGACCACGGGTTCGGGCGTGTAGTAAACGCCGCGCCGTTCACGCTCGGCGGGATCGTACTTGGCGAGAAAAGTCTCGTAGAAGTGAACGATCGGATCACTGCCCTTGCCTTCATGATAGTAACGATCAAGGATGCCCGGAGCATCGGCGACGGCGAGAACTTCGGCAATATCATCGACGCACCAAGCCAGCTCTTCGGGGAGTTCGCCAAAAGAGATGAAACGGAACACGTCGCGCAGCAGGCCGATGGTATGGGGGATGTTGTCGAAAGCCGTGCGGCGATTAAAAACATCGCCGGCACGGGTACGGGCAGCGAATAGGCCGTAGGCGATGGTCTGGGCGAATAAATCGGCAAAGTCCTCTCGGGTCAATGTGCCGATAAGGTATTTATGAAAGGCCTCGAAGAAACTGGAGAGTACGACGGGGGTTTCCAGTTCTAGCTGTAGTTGCTGGAAGACGACATCTCGGAGAAAACGCGTGCGTCTGGCCAGTTCAATGGCCAGGGACTCCGCTGTGAATGCCTTGGGAAGCGAAAAACCCAAGAAACGATCAAGCAGGGCATAAAGCTCGGCCGGTTTTTCAACGGGCGGGGTCGTACCCAATCGATTCAGGATCAGCGGACGGGCGGCCAGGACCGTCTCCGCGAGTTCGCCATTCCGATATAGCCGGAATTCGAGAAAATTGGTAAGAATCAGATTTGGGAACGTCGAGCGATAGCGCTTGAGTTGCTCGGAATCCTCGATTTGGTCCAGTCGTTCTTCCGTGGGTTTTTTGGCCTCGATATATCCGACAATGCGGTCGGTCCCGTTCCAGAGACGGAAATCCGGGTTGCCGGCATCCGTGGGCTTTGGGAGCGTTGTAATGTGGATATGCGTTCGTCCGCTCGCCTGCGCCACCTCTTTTAGCATTTCCCCCAACGCCGGATAGAAGCTCTCTTCCCGCGCATCCCCTTGTCGCACGGCCGTGGATAATTCCTTCATGTACCCCGAAAATAACTTGTTCGTGTTCATCATGACATTCGCGCCCCCCGGAAAAATCCTTTTCAACCGGCTGGAATAATGAGTTCGCTTTTTTCTTGAATAATCTTCCGAAAGGACTCCGAAATCTCGGCCCAATCGATGATATCGACGCGGAACGGGAGGTTGGATTCGGAAAAGGCTTCGCGCAGCAGAGCGGCGGTGCGGGAGGGAAGCGGGCTTTTGGTCATGATCGCCAAATCCAGGTCCGAATGCGGCTTGGCCGATCCATCGACCCTCGACCCAAAAGCGCGGACTTCGATTCCGGACACGTATGCGGATAAAATGCTCCGCACCAACCGAAGCTGATCAGGAGAAACGTCGATCATACGTTCCGGGTTTTCAGGATGTCCAGGAGAGCCGCGGCGTCCTCAACGAAAACGACCGCTGTTTGAAAAACGGAGAGGGCTTTCCGCTCATCGTAGGTATGAGCCGTGATGTTGCGTTGATCGCGGTAGATGATCCATTTCTCGACGTCGGCGATCAGGCCCCGTTCGGCCCCTTCGCGAAGCAACTCCCGGAAGGACATCGAATCGACGGCGGCCGGGTTGGGCGAATCGAGTTCAATACGGCGTTTGAGCATCTTCCAGCAGAGTTCATAAGTATATTCGAACCTCTGAATCCCCGCGTCGCGGAGTTCCGTATCTCCGGGCACCGGAGAGGCTCGCACGATAGCCCGCTTGAGACTGGCCACTGCCTTTTCCAAGGCTGAGAGATCGAGGTTCATTGATTTCTTTTTATCACGCCTTCCCCTCCGTTTGCAAACGCCTCCGAAAATCGGTACTCTTGGCCAGATTCCGAAGGAGCACCATCCATGACCAGCAAAGAACGAGTCCTGGCCGCCTTGAACCATAAGGAACCCGACCGCGTCCCCGTCGATTTCGGGGCCACCGCGGTGACCGGAATCCACGTCAAGATCGTCGGCGCGCTCCGCGCCCATTACGGCCTGGCCCGGGGTCCGGTCAAGGTCCATGAACCGTACCAAATGCTGGGACTGGTCGAGGAGGATCTCAAACAGGCCCTTGGAGTGGACATCAACGGCGTCTTTCCGCCCGAGACCATGTTCGGATTCCGCAACGTGAACTGGAAACCCTTCCGCCTGGATGACGGCACCGAGGTCCTCGTCTCCGAGCTGTTCAAGACGACCAAGGACAAGAACGGCGATACGCTGATCTATCCCAAGGGCGACCTGAGTGTTCCTCCTTCCGGCCGCCTGCCCAAGGACGGCTTCTTCTTCGACAGCATCATCCGCCAGCCGCCCCTCGACGAAGATAAGCTCGACCCGGCCGACAACTGGGAGGAATTCGGCCCCATCTCCTACGCCGACCTCGATTACTTCGACCAGTCCGTGCGCGAGGCCGCCGACTCCGACCGGGCCGTCATGGCCAATTTCGGCGGCACCGGCATCGGCGACATCGCCCTGGTCCCGGGACCGTTCATGAAGCACCCCAAGGGGATCCGCGACATCGAAGAGTGGTACGTCTCGACGCTGACCCGCCCCGCCTACGTCCACGCCGTCTTTGAAAAACAGACCGACTTCGTCCTGGCCAACCTGGCCAAGCTGGCCGCCCGTGTCGGCGACCGCGTCCAGGCCGTCTACATCTGCGGAACGGACTTCGGCACCCAGCTGTCCACCTTCTGTTCGGTGGGCGCGTTCCGTTCCCTCTACATGCCCTATTACAAGAAGATGAACGACTGGATCCACGCCCGCACGGCCTGGAAGACGTTTAAACATTCGTGCGGGGCCGTGAAGACGCTCATCCCCTCGATCATCGAATCGGGCTTCGACATCCTCAATCCCGTCCAGGTCTCCGCCGCGGGCATGGACGCCGCGAAGCTCAAGGCCGAGTACGGCCGGGATATCGTCTTCTGGGGCGGCGGCGTCGACACCCAGAAGACGCTGATGTTCGGCCGGCCGGAGCAGGTCCGGGCCGAAGTCCTGGAGCGCTGCCGCATCTTCGGCCAGGGCGGCGGCTTCATCTTCAACGCCATCCACAACATCCAGTCCAACGTCCCCGTCCCCAACGTCGTCGCCCTCTTCGATGCCCTGCGCGAGGTGAACGGATGAAGTCCTCCAAGTCCTACGTGATCTACATCTCGATCGTGGCCGCGCTGGGCGGCCTGCTGTTCGGCTTCGACACGGCCATCATCGCCGGGGCCGCCCGATTTCTGAAGGAGCGCTTCGCCCTGTCCGCCTTCGGCGAGGGCCTGGCGGTCAGCATCGTCCTTGTCGGCTGCATGGCCGGGGCGGCCATCGCCGGCACGGTCAGCGACCGCCTGGGCCGGCGGCGATTCATGTTCATCTCGGCCGTGCTGTTCTTCATCAGCGCCCTGGGCTGCGCCATCCCCCAGAACCTCATCCAGTTCCTGGCCTTCCGGTTCATCGGCGGGCTGGCCATCGGCTCGGCCTCGATCGTCTCGCCCCTCTACATCTCCGAAGTCGCCCCGCCCAAGATCCGCGGGGCGCTCGTCTCGGTCAATCAATTGGCCATCGTCACCGGCATCCTCATGTCCTACTTCGTCAGCTGGATCCTGGTCGGCGCCGGCGCCTCCAACTGGCGCTGGATGTTCGCCACGGGCGCCATTCCCGCGGTCGTCTTCTTCCTCTTCGTCCTGGGGGTCCCCGAAAGCCCCCGCTGGCTGGTCAAGCAGGGCCGGGAGAGCGAGGCCGACTCGATCCTGACCCGGCTCAACGGCCCTGAAATCGCCGAGACGGAGCTCATCAATATCAAGGAAACCCTGACGCTGGAGGGCGGCTCGCTCGAGGAGCTGCTCCAGCCCGGATTCCGCACGGCCCTCTTCATCGGCATCTTCCTGGCCGTCTTCCAGCAGATCACGGGCATCAACGCCGTGATCTACTACGCGCCCCGGTTCTTCGAGGCGGCCGGCCTGGCCCGCTCGTCGGCCATCCTCCAGTCGGCGCTCATCGGCGTCGTCAACGTCGTCTTCACCCTGGTGGCCATCGCCCTGGTCGACCGTCTCGGCCGCAAGCCGATGCTGATGGCCGGCTCGGCCGGCATGGGCCTGTCCTTCATCCTCCTCGGAGCGGCCTTCAAGTTCCAGTTTTTTTCCGGCAGCCTGATCCTGCTTTTCACCCTGCTCTACATCGCCTTCTTCGCCATGACCCTGGGGCCCATCGTCTGGGTGGTCATTGCCGAGATCTTCCCGACCCGCATCCGCGGACGGGCCATGGCCATCGCCACGGTGGCCCTCTGGCTGGCCGATTTCGCCGTCTCCCTGACCTTCCCGGTCATCGCCGACAAACTCCACGAGTCGTTCGCCTTCTGGCTCTACGCGGGGATGTGCCTGATCAACCTCATCTTCATCTGGGCCGTTTTGCCCGAGACGAAAGGCAAAAGCCTCGAGGAGATCGAGCGGCGCTGGGTCAAGGCGTAGAAAAATTCCTCCTTCGGTGCGGGAATTCAGGGCATGCAGGGGAAAACACGCTCCGATGTATATCAATAACCACACCCAAGACGAGCTTGGCTCGGCCGGCCTTTCAATTAGCCAAGACGATTACATCGCGTTCGACCACTTCATATAAATATAACAGCCGATCGCAATTGAGATCTTGGCCAGGAAGCAGACCAGGGCGGCCGTGCGGGAAGGCCACAAATACGGAACCCCAAAGGCGCAGATCATCAGGACCAGGATCGCGATCCGCCCCTTCTCCCGGGCCTGAGTGAACGCGACCACGGCCAGAACGATGGACAGGATGTCCGCGATCGCCCCGTAAACGATGGACACGGCCTGCGCTCGTCCGGGATTATCTCATCACCACGACGGTCTGGTTCAGCGCGGGGGCGGTCACGGGGAAGAAGACGGCCCGGCCGCCCGTCTTGGCCTCGATGTAATATTCGATGTCGTCGGTCAAGCCGGGGAGCGAAACCCGGTATGTATTCCGCGCCGTGTGCTCCATTCCGACGGCCGTGAATTTCCCGGCGCCGAGCTTCCGCCATTTCAGCGTCACCGCCGCCGGCGGTTCGGCCGCCAGGACCATGGCTTTGAGGGCCAGCGGCTCACCGGCCGCCACGATCGTCCGGACCGTGGGCACGACGACCCTCGCCGGCCCTTCGTATTCGGCCGGCAGGTCGGCATAGGCCGGCAGGGATCCGCCCAACAGCGCCTTCAGCTCCTGGCCGGGCTTGAGGAACGCATCGGGGATGAGATGCTGTTCCCAGTTGGCGATCGTTCCCATCTCGCCCGTGTTCGAGGCCGTGGCCGCGAGGTCGCCCAGAATGTTCTTGAGCGCCCGGGCCATCTCGATCCGCGGAGGAAGCAGGGTCTGCTTCGCCGCGGCGGCCTTGGCCGCCGCGTCGGGCAGCGCTTTGACGTTCTCCAAAGCTTTGTTGTAGTCGGACCAGGCGCATTGGAAACGGGCGGTCTCGCGCATGGCCTCGAAATTTTTCAGCCAATAATCGAACCGCTCGAGATTGCCCAGGCCCAGAACGCGCGGCCGGAGAGCGGCCAATTCGTCGACGAAGGAAAAGCCCTGGGCGACTTCTCCCCAGGGCCGGGCGTCCGGGCGGATGCCGCCCGGGCCGGACGTCCAGGTCACCGGGATCGGCAGCCGGCCGTCGACCCGGGTCAACAAGGCGGCGATCTCGATGTCGGGGCCGCGGCCGAACTGGTTGCGGGCCCAATCTCGATAGAGGTCCTCGACGCCAAGGTACCGCGGCGTCTCGGGCCAGTCGGCGTCGTAATCGAGCGTTTGAGGCCCGCCGCAGTTGATCTTCTTGGTGAAGGCGGGCCCCTGGATGACGATCCCGGCGATCGAAGGATAATGGATGCGGTCGACGAAATCGATGGTCAGGCGGCCGCCCTTGACCTCGACGGCGGGGACGGTCAGGTCGTAGGGCTTGTAGCGTCCGGCCCGCTCGAACAGGTCGACGTTTTCCGCGGCCTTACGCCCCTGGACGTAGACATCGAAGACGCGGGAGCCCTTCTTCTCGAACTCGGTCTCGCAGAACTTGAGGGTCACCGCGTAAACTCCGTCGGACACCAGGATCCGGTAACCGTTGACCCGGTCGCGGACGTCGCGGTAGATCGCCGTCTCCCCCGTTCCGGGCATGGCCGCTTCCGGCGCCCGGACGTAGACGCCGTTGTTCGGACCGATCTGATCGGCGAAGGCGGCGGGCACGTTGTTCCAGCTTTGGTCCCAGGCCGCCCGGGCCAGGGCCAGGACGTTGGGAGAGAGGATGCGCGTCCTCCAATGGATGCCGAACAGTCCGTCGCAGCCGTAGCGCAGGGCGTCGACGGCGTCGCGGCGCATGCGGCCGGCCCAGAGCTGGGGGGAGGTCAGCGAAGGATCATCCTCCATCCAGGGGATGGCCCACTTGGCGCGGCCGGTGATGCGGGCGAAGGACGCGTCCACCGGCGTCTTGCCGACCTCGCGGTTGATGCAGCTCACGGCCACGCTCTTGGGCAGGACCTCATCGAAGAGCGTCCGCCGGCTGGGCGGGCCGAGGACCCAGCCGCAGGTGGCCAGGGAGAACGGCGCGGAAACGGCGCGGGCGGCCCGGATGGCCATGTCCAGATCGGTCGTGACGGCTTTGATCTCCTCGTCCTTGGCGTCCGACCAGGTCCAGTTCTCATTCGTCCAGAACCAATACGTGTCGATCGGATACGCTGCGGCGATGCGTTTGAACATCCCCTCATAAAGGGCTTCGATCGTCTTGGGGTCTTTGGGGTCGCGACCCGTTTTTTTCAAATGCTCCTGGACGTCGGCCGGCACGGTCAGGGGCGTTTCCGTCCCCACGCAGGTCCGGACGCCCAGGGAGCGGGCCAGGGTGAACGCGGCCCGCAGCATCGACCCTGCGCGGTTGAAGAGCTCGTTCGATTCCTCGGGAGTCCGGGGCTCGGGCATGAGCCCGTTCATGACTTCGGGGCCGAAGTCGTCACGGTCGAAGAGAAGCGAGGTTCCGAGGTGGAACGTTCCCGTCGGCGTCGGTTGATAGCCCCAGTTGTGCGAGCCCGGGTTCGAACGCAGGGTGTTCTGCCAGCTCGCAGGATAGCTGAAGCCGACCCGCCCGTTCGCGCCGAAGTCCTCGGCCAAGCCGATCCAGACCGCCGGCTCGGCGTTGGGATTCTTTTCGGGATACGTATGCAGGCCGAAGAAATTCATTTTCAGCTTGGGGAGCTGGGTCAGGACCGCCTTATAGGCGTCCTCGTTCCACCAATCCGGCCCTTCGGCGAAGTCGTGGAACGGCTGGATGCCGCGCAGGGAGAACAAGGGGCGGCCCGACTCGTCGAGATCGGGCATGCGGAAGACGATCCGGTCATCGGGAATGACGTCGCCTTCGAGATAAAAACGCACACCCAGTCTTTCGGCGAAGGCGTAGGCGGCGTACAAGACGCCCGGCCCATCGCCGCCGCCGATGATCAGGTACGGTTCGCCGCTCTTTTTCAGGGTTTTGAGCCAATAATCCTGGGCTCCCGGCTTGGGCGTCCCGGCCGGAGGCCAATGATCGAACCCGCCGGACGCCGACAGCGCGCCGGCTCTGTCAATGACCAGGCCCGGAGTCCGGGCCTCGGCCAGCGAGGCGATGGGCGTCAGGACGGCCAGGCCGCCCGTCGTCGCGTAGAGATAGCGGCGGACTTCGGCGGCGGCCAGCCGCTCCAGGGCCGAAGCGGTCTTCGAGAGATAAATGGGCGGGACCTTTGGTGATCGGACGCAGGTCGCCGCGGCCAGAAGAAAGGTCAGGAGGACCGGGATTTTTTTCAGATGCGGCATGCTTGAACTCCCTTGCGGCGTATTCTAGTCGGGCGGCCAGGCCGCGTCAAACCGGTCCGCCGGGCGTTTTGACAACGGAACACGGCCGGACTATCATGATTCTCGATTCAATCGATGCGTTCGGAAGGGAGGAGATCGCATGAGGTTCCGCGCTTTTTTGATCATGGTTTCGGCTTTGGCCGTGGCCGTATCGGCCGCGGGGCCGTTCGGCGCGCCGGGCCAGGCCGGCCAGGTCGGGGACGAAATTACTTATACCATGCCCCAAGGCTGGGTGATGCAGCCGGTCCAGGGCGGGCCGGACATGAAAGCCCACTACGCGTTCTATTATCAGGGGATGCCGTGCGGCGAAATGTACCTTTACAGCCAGCCGCTGGCGGGGGGCCAGACGGTCGAACAAGTCTTCCAAGACGGCCTGGCCAAGGTCCGGCCGTCCCTGCCCTATTATCAGGCCCGGGGGACGCAGAAAATCAACGTCGGCGGAATGCCGACCATGGTCCACGAATTCGCCTACTCGCCCGCCGGGGGAGGCGTATGGTGGATCGGCCGAACCTACACGCTGATCGCCGGCGGGGGAGTCTACACGTTCTTCTTCCAAACGCTCCAGAATTATTTCATGAGCGTCCAGCCGGCGTTCGCCGCGGTCATGGCGACGGTCAAGGCCAATCCGAAACCGGCGCCGACGTCGGTCGTCCCCGAAACCAAGCCCGCGATCGAGCCGGGCGCCGGACTGATCGGAGACGACATGGGGCTGAACTTCGATCTTCCCCCCGGCTGGCAATTGGCCGACGACCCGGCCGGGGCCAAGTACCGCCAGTACGACGCCGGCGGCACCCAGGTCGCCTCCATGTTTATCATGAAGCCCGATCAGACGGCGGGCATCACCTCGCTCTTCGGCGCGTCCGTGGAATCCGCCGCGGAAGAGGCCCTGAATAGCCGGATCGAGCGGGAGTTCAAGAGCTATGACAAGTACGCCCCCGTCTCCACCGTCAAGCGCAAGATCGCCGGCTACGCCGGGATCGTCCACGACTTCAACTTCGAAATCGGCGGCCGGCCCGTCGCCTACCGCTGGTGCGTCTTCGCCGTGCCTCGAAAATCGGACAAAGCCACGGTCATCGTCGCCCCGGAGGTCCTGCCCTTCGCCTTCATGTCCATGACGCCGGAACGGGCCGGCGAGATCCGCAAGCAATGGGATGCCATCATCGACACGATGAGGCCCAAGGGCGCGGCCGCTCCGGTCAATCCGCCGGTCACGGCCCCGGCGGCGGATGAAGCGCCCAAGCGCAACCCCGCCTGGGCTTCGCCCCCGGCCAAAGCCGAGGGCAGCCTGCCGGCTCTCGTGGAAGACCAGCCCGAGCCGGGCCTCTATTCCGATCCCTTCGGCCGGTACAAGATCAAGCTCCCCGACGGCGCCGTCCCCCAGAAGACCGAAGACAACGCCTCCTGGTACAAGATGCCGGCGGGGAAGACGCTGTTCATCATCCACAACTGCCGCGGCGACGAAACGGTCACCGCCCTGGCCGCCCGCTTCGCGGCCGGGAAGAAGGCCAACGGAGCTCCGACGGTCCTGAACGTGGGCGGGCGGGAGACGACGGTCATGCTGTATACGGCCAAGGACTCGGACGGCGAGAACCTGGCCTGGGTCGTGGCGGCGTATAAGGGCGCGGGGCTGCTTGTCGTCGTCAACCTGCCGGTCAAGGATTATGCGGGGGCTCAGGCCTGGATCGGGGCCCTTTTGCGCGGGGTCCGGTTCAGCGCCGAATAGCCAGCGCCCGGATCATCGCGTCGACCTTCCGTTCCAACGCGTCCTTGAAGGCCTCGACGGACGCCGTGAGCGTCGCGCGGAGATGGTCCCGGACGAACATCGGCTCGCCGAAATGGACGCGGATGGTCCCCGGGATCAGCCAGGGCAGCTGCGTTCCGAACAGGGCCAGGGGCGTCACCGGGACGTCGATCCCGCCCTCGATGCGCATGTCGTAGGCGACCAGGGCCATGCCCCGCCCGAACGGCTTCATGTAGGGGTTTTTTTCCGACGGATCGACGCGGCCCCTTCCCTGCAGGGAGACGATGGCCCGGCCGCGCCGCAGATAATCCTCGCAGATGGCGATGGCCCCCTTCTTGCTGCCCAGCAGGTCGACGGGGATGGCCCCGACGCGGGCGATATTCGAGGAGATATAGTCGACGAAAAGCCACTTATACGGATTGAGGATGAAGTTGAGGAAATCGCCGGTCCGGCCCATGTGGCGATGGAGGTGCTTCTTGACCAGGAAATTGAACTCGGGCCGGGTGAAGAGCTGCTTGTTGGCGTTGAAGAAGATCGGCCGCGGCACGATCCGGAAGAGAACCGAAACATCCTTGTACGCGCCGCAGTGGTTGCCGATGAGGATGCTCGGTCCCCGGCGGACGAAGTTCTCCGCTCCCGAGACTTCGATCGTCTTTCCGGCCAGCACGACTTTTCCGAGGCGGTCGATCATGGGCAGAAAGCGGCGCAGCCCCGTTTCGTAATCGGCGACCGGCCGCGTTTTGCGCATGTCCTTCCTTTTTAGGGGCTATTCTATGCGGAACGCGCCGCCTTGTAAATCGCCGGACGGCTGTGCTAACTTTAGGCCCGATCTCGACCAGGAGGATTTCCATGGCCCTGCTCATCCGTCGGGGGACCGTCTTCGCGCCGCGGCCGTTGGGCGTCCGCGACATTTTCATCGCCGGCGGCCGCATCGAAGCGGTCGCGGCGCCGGGAGCGATCGAGACGCGCGGCCTGGCCGTCGACGTGATCGAGGCCGAGGGGAAATCCGTCCTGCCCGGGCTCATCGATCCGCATGTCCACATCCTGGGCGGCGGCGGGGAAGGCGGCCCGGCGACGCGGGCGCCCGAGATCGCCGTCGAGGACATCGCCGGGAGCGGGGTGACCACGGTCATCGGCTGCCTCGGCACGGACGGCATCACCCGCCACCTGGCTTCGCTCCTGGCCAAGGCCCGGGCCCTGGAGATCGAAGGCGTCTCGACCTGGCTGTTGGCGGGCTCCTACGAGCTTCCCGTGAAGACGATCACGGGCAGCATCCGCTCCGATCTCGTCCTGATCGACAAGATCGTCGGCGCCGGCGAGATCGCCCTGTCCGATCACCGCTCCAGCCAGCCGTCGTTCGAGGACATCGCCAAGCTGGCCGCCGAATGCCGCGTCGGCGGCATGCTCGGCGGAAAAGCCGGAGTGTTGCACATCCATCTCGGCGACGGGCCGCGGGGCTTCGAATACCTGTGGCGCCTGATGAAAGAAACCGAGATCCCGCCCGGCCAGATCGTCCCCACGCATGCCAACCGCAGCCGCCGCCTTCTCGACGAGGCCATCGCCTACGTCCGCGCCGGCGGGTTCGCCGATCTGACCGCGGGCATCGATCCTGAAGAGGACTCCGACTCCGACGTCAGCGTCGAAACGGCCGTCCGGCTGGCCCTGGAGCGCGGCGCCCCGCTCGGCCGTCTCACCGTCAGCTCGGACGCCAACGGGAGCGCGCCGCGGTTCGACGCCGCGGGCGCCCTGATCGGGCTGACGATCGCCACCCAGCGGACGCTGCTCCTCAAATTCCAGTCCCTGGTTCGACGCGGCATCCTGGATCTGGAGCGGTCGGCGGCGCTTTTCGCCTCCAATCCGGCCGCGGTTTACAAGCTGCCGGGCAAGGGCGTTCTCGAGCCCGGCGCGGACGCCGACCTGGTGCTCCTCGACGAAGGGATCGAGCTGACCGACGTGGTCGCCCGCGGCCGCCTGCTTATGCGCGGACGGCGCCTCTTGGCCCGCGGCACGTTCGCCCGTCCCTCTGATTGAGGCCCGATCAGTCGTCGTCTTTTTTCCCGAAGGCTTTCTCGAATTTCTCGCGCGCTTTCTTGAGCTTCTCCTGCTCCAGCGCCGCCGTGGCTTCGAACTTGGTGGCCATGCCGTCCTTCTTCTGCTTTTCCTTGAGCAGGAGCTCGTCCAGGGACTCCCTCTTCCGGGCCGCCTTTTCCGACTTCAGAACGCGCTGGTTCTCCCCGTCCACCCAAATCACGGTTTGGCAGTGCGGACAGACGATTTCGAACACCTTTTCGCTCATGGTTCAATAAATCTAGCAGAAGCGGCAAAGGCAAGCAACTCGAAGGCCAAAAGGTCGGCGGGTGAATTATGCCCGCCGTGCCGTTCATTTTGAGATGTCGCGGCGATCATTCGGCGCCGGAGCGCTCACGGTCGACGCGGTGCTTCTTCAGCAACTTGAACAGTCCTTGGCGGGAAATGCCCAATTGCTCGGCCGTGCGGGCCTTGTTGTAGTCGCAGCGGCGAAGGGCCTGGTGCAGGAAGCGGCGGACGAATTCCGCCTTGGCCTCGGCGAACGAGCCCCCGTCCGATGAACTCCCCGATTCCCGCTCCGGGTTCAGCTTGGGAGACAGGTGTTCGGGCCTGACCACCCCGTCTTCGCCGCAGAGGATCAGGGCCCGCCGGATCTCGTTTTGAAGCTCCCGGACGTTTCCCGGCCAGCCGTAGGCGCACATCAGGTCCACGGCCCGCACGGAAAACTCGACCCGGCGCCGTCCCATGGCCTCGGCGTAGCTTTCCCCGAAGCGGTGGAGAAGCGCCAGGAAATCGTCGCGCCGCTCACGAAGGGGCGGCACGTCGACGACGATGATCTTGAGACGGTAATAAAGATCCTCGCGAAAGCGCCCCGCTTCGACTTCGCGTTCCAGGTTTTTGTTGGTCGCGCTGATGAAGCGGGCTTCGACCCGCCGGGTGCGCGTTTCGCCGACGCGGCGCATTTCCCGCTCCTGCAGGACGCGCAGGAGCTTGGCCTGGAGCGGCATGGGCAGATCGCCGACCTCGTCCAGGAAAAACGTGCCCCGTGCGGCCTCCTCGACCAGGCCGATCTTGTCGCGGAGCGCCCCGGTGAAGGCGCCGCGGGCGTGGCCGAACAGCTCACTTTCCAAGAGATGGTCCGGAATAGCCGAGCAGTTGACCGCGACGAAGGGGGCGTCGGCGCGGCAGCCGCGGGCGTGGATCTCCCGGGCGATCAGCTCCTTCCCCGTCCCGCTTTCGCCGACGATCAAAACGGGCGCGTCCAGGTTCCTGATTTTTTCGATCAGCGCCAGGATGCGGCCGAAGGCCGCGCTCGTGCCGACTAAAAGGCCGCCGTCCGAAGGCATCGCTGGGATCCGTCCTTCGCCGCGGGCGGATCGTTCCGCCGCGACACAAGGATGGACGCCGCGATCCGCCGTTTTTCTCATCCCCCGTTCGAGGCCCCGGGCCTGATCCGTTTCCGGGCCCGTTAACATTTCGGCAAGGCGGAGGGTATACTCGTATGTGATATGGATCCGAAGGAGAGGGATTTGATCGAGCGTGTCCTGGCCGGGGAGGCCTCGGCTTTCGAGCCGCTGGTGACGCCCTATCGGGGCGCCCTCATCGGCTTGGCGTTCCGCATCGTAGCGGACCCCGAGGACGCCCGGGAAGTCGCCCAGGAAGCCCTCCTCAAGGCCTTCCGCTATCTCCGAAGCTGCGATCCGGAGCTCGGATTCCGCAACTGGCTCTACCAGATCGTGGTCAACACCGCCCGGGGATTCCGCAAGCGCGCCGGTGCCGAGCGGCGCGGCCTGGCCGCCGCCGCATCCGAATGGGGCCCTCATCGGTCCGCCGAAGACCCGGAAGCGGACCGTGATAAAGCCCAGGCCGGGGCCCGCCTTCGGGAGTGCCTGGATGTCCTTTCCGACAGGGAGCGCGAAGTGTTTTGGCTCCGCGAGATCGAGGAGCTGAACGTCGAAGACACGGCCCGGGTGCTGAAATCGTCCTCGATCTCCGTCCGCGTCCATCTCACCAGGGCTCGGCGGAAAGTCCTGGAGCGTTTCCGGTCGAAATATCCGGATCTGATCGGGGGGGACCGATGAACCGCCGCGGGCGGGCCGCCTACGCCGAAGTCCTGGCTTCGATGAAGCGCTGGGCCCGGGAGGGGCGGCCGGAGGACTGGACGGACGGAGAATGGAACGGGCTCGTCGAGAAAGCCTGCTCTCAAAAATCGCCGGATTCCGAATCCGCCCGTTTTCCCCTTCTTCGTCCGCTCGTTTCCGCGGCCGCCGCCTTGATCATCCTTGTTTGGGCGGCGATCTTCCTTGTAAGAGCCCGGCCGGAGGACCTTGCGGCCCGGAATGAGACCCGGCCGACGGAAATCGCCGCGCCCGTCACCGAAGAAATGCGCCCTATCCCCGAAACCGCCTCTCCGGATTCCGTCCGTCCCGGCGGATCGGCCGCGTCACACCCTGGCGATTTTCCCGAATCACGCCATCGGCTCGCTTCCGCCGCCCGAACTCAACGGCCGGCCGGGGACAAACCCGCCTTCACCTGGATCTCGCCCGACACCGGTCTGCAAATCGTTTGGTTCACCAACAACAATCTCAAATTGGAGGATTAACCGTGAAAAAGAAAATGCTCGTCGGATTGCTCGCGGCCTTTTGTTTGGCCTTGGCCGCGGCGGCCTTCGCTGAGGACCGGGAGGACGGCCAGGCCAAGACCGAACCGCAGATGCGGAAGGAAATGGTCAAGCTGAAATACGTCCGCGCCCAGGATGCCATTCAACTCCTCAATGCCTACACCAGCCGCGGCGGGCGGATTTCCATGTCCATGGACGCCAACCGGACGAACATTCTCGTTCTCAACGACACGCCCGAGATCGTGGACAAGATGCTGTCCCTGATCAAAGAGATCGACATCAAACCGGCCGAGCTGCAGTTCACCGCCCAATTGATCGTGGGGAGCGAGGCGGCCGAGGACAAGGGCGACGAATCGCTCAAAAACGACCCCGTCATCCGCGAGCTCCGCGGTGTGCTCAAGTATAAATCCTTCGCCGAGCTGGACGGGACGATCCTCCGGGTCATCGAAGACGAAAGGGCCGAAGCCAAGATCGGGCCCAAGGGCGAGTACGTTCTCCATCTCGAACCGAAATTCATCCGGGACGGGGCCTCCGAAACCATCAAGGTCAACATCGAGTTTTTCAAAACGGTCTGGCCTTCCATGGCCCCCAATCAATCCGCGCCGCAATCGTTCAACAGCGACTTGGTCCGGACGACGCTGATGCTCAAGCCGGGCGAAAAGACCGTGGTCGGCGTCTCCAAGAGCGACGCGGACAAGGGACTGATCCTGATCATCTCGGGAAAGGTGATGAAATAAGCCGGGGCCGGGCTTCCGTGGCCCATTCTAGGCGATTTTTTCCAGGATCTTGACCCGTTTGCCGACGTCGCGGTACTTGGCGTTCCAGGCTTTGACCCGGCGGAAATGCTCGAGCGCCTTGCCGTTTTCGTTGAGGTCCTCGAGAAGCTCGGCCCGTTCGTAGGTCAAAGCGAAGTCGGCGTCCGTTCCCGCCGTGATCAGACGCAGGGCCTCGTCGATCCAGCGCAGGGCCTCGCGGAAATTGCGCCGCCGCTTCCAGCACTGGCTGATCAAAGCAAAGCAGTCGGCGGCCCGGGCGGGGTCTTTGGCGGCCAGCTGGAATTCGGCCGCGGCCTCGTCAAAGAGGCCCTGCTCCAGGAAGGCCAGACCCAGATTGTAGCGGGCTTCGAAATCCGTCCGCTTGATCTTCTCGTCGACTTGGCGCGTGAATTCGACCACGATCTCGCCCAGGTCCTTTTCGATGACCGCCGTCTTTTCCTTGATCTGGCGATAGAAGGCCGTCTCGATGGCGTCCAGCTCCTCGCGGATCTTGGCCGTCAGGTCCGGGTAGAGAAAATCGGCGGCCGGGGTCTGGCGGGCGGCGGTGAGGTCGGTCCCTCCAAAGATTTCGTCCAGGGACACCGTGTCCGAAACGGGCCGTTCGGGCATCGATCGTTCCGGAGGGACGACGGGCCGCTTGGGCACCGTTCGTTCCGGAGGGACGACGGGCCGGGGCTCCTCCTTGGGGGCCTCCCGGCTGACGGCCTGGTTGACGAGAAAGGCGATATCGGCGGGGGCCGCGGCCGGGCCGTCCTTGGGCAGGCGCTCGAATTGCTCGATGATTCGGAGATCGTCCGGATAGAGCAGCATCAGGTTTTCCAGGATGCGGCGGGCGTTGCGGACAAGCCCCTGCTCGACGTAGAGATCGACCTTGGACAGGTTGGTGCGGATGATATCTTGGTCCTTCTCGGGCAGAACGGGAGCCCGGCCGGGCGGCTGCGGGACCGGCTCGGCGCCGCCCTTCGATTCGGCTTCCCGGATGGCCTTCCAGCGTTTCCGGATCTCCGGGTCGTCCGGGCAGATCTCGGCCAGCTCCCGGGTCAGGGACTGCACCGCGGCGACGTCTTTTTCGCGTTCGGCCTCCTTGAACAGCACCCGCAGGACGACGGCCAGGGACTCGGGGGGGCCGACGCGTCGGAAGACCGAGGCCAGCTTTTCCAGGCTGGGACGATGCATCGGATCGGCAAGGAGGATCAATCCAAGCAAGCCGACGGCCTGGGCCTCCTTGGAGCGCCCGATAAGGGACGCGAGAAGCGGCTCATAGCGGGCGAAGGCGTCATCGGAACGGCCGGCCCGCAGGTCGAGAACGCCCCGTTTGGCCAGGGCGTCGGCGTTGCCGGGGTCCTCGGCCAGGAGGCGGTCGAAGATCTCGGCCGCGCGGGCGTCCTGGCGGGCGTTGAGCAGGAGGTCGCCGAGCAGGGACAGCAGGTCGGGCCTCTGGCCGTGCCGGGAAAGGCTGTCCTCGATCATGGCGATGGCCTCGTCGCCGCGGCGCTCCTCCCTCAACACGCGTGCCAGATTGCCCAGAGTCCTGGCGTCGCCGTCCTTGATCTTGCGGGCCTCCTGGAGGATCCGCCCGGCTTCGGCCGTATCGCCCTTGGCCAGGAGCAGCTCGGCCGTCTCGTTGAGCTCGACCGTGGCCCGGTCAAGGCCGCCCGTCTTGACCAGAAGCCTTGCCAGCTTGAGGCGCGTTTCCAGGTCGGCCCGGTCCAACCCGATCACTTTTTCGTACAGAGCGCCCAGGGCCTTGTCATCGCCCACCGCGTCGCCGGACTCGGCGGCCAGGCCGTACTGCTCCTTGGCCTCGACCATGAATCCAAGGGCGCTGTAAAGATCGCCCATCTTGATCAGGGTCTCGACGTCTTGGGGAAACAGTTTGATGATGCGTTTGCAGAGGGCCAGGGCCTGGGAATAGGAACCCTGTTTTTCCAGAGCGGCCACGTTGCCGCGGAAAATCTTGACCGCCCGCTCCTCTCGGCCCAAGCGGAGATGGAGGTCGGCGATGATGTTGCGGGTGGGGATGTCTTGGGCCGAACCGTCGAGAAGCTTCTCGTACTCCGACGCGGCCTCGCCCAACCGTTCGGCCTTGACCAGCCGCTCGGCGTTCTCGATGATCTTGATCCGGTCCATCTTGCTGTTCATTCGAACAAGGCCCGCGGCCATTGTAATTGAAAGCTGCGGCGATGAAAAGGGCTGGGTCCGAGGGCCTCGAGGGCCCGGTAATGGCCGGCCGTCCCATAGCCCTTGTGGCCGGCCAGGCCGTAACCGGCGAAAAGCGGATCGCAGAAGCGGAGGAAGGCGTCGCGCAGGACCTTGGCCAGAATGGAGGCCGCGGCGATCGAAGAGCTTCGGCGGTCGCCCTGGGGAAGGGCCTGCTGGGGAAAAGGGCAGGCGCGCAGCGGAACGCCGTCGACAAGGACGATCCCGGGCGGAAACGGAAGGAGCGACAAGGCCCGGCGCATGGCCGCCTGGGAGGCCTGGAAGATGTTGAGGCGGTCGATTTCGCCGCTGATGCTCCAGCCGACGCCCACGGAAGCGGCCTCCTCGAGGATGGGGCGGACGAGCTCCCCGCGGCGGCGGGGCGTGAGGAGTTTGGAATCGTTGATCCGCCGCACCCAGGAAGGCGGCTCGGCGGAGATCAGGGACGGCGGAAAAACGACGGCCGCGGCGACGACCGGGCCGCAAAGCGCCCCCCGCCCGACCTCATCGACGCCGGCGACGGACAGGCATCCGCTCTCCAAATGCGAACGCTCGATGGAAAAGTCCGCCACGGCGGGACCGTTCGCCGGCCGGGGGTCAGTGCTGGTCGCCGCGCAGGCGGGCCGCCTTGCCCTTGAGCTCGCGCATGTAATAGAGCTTGGCCCGGCGGACCTTGGTGTGCCGGACGATCTCGATCTTCTTGACCGTCCGGGAATGGAGGGGAAAGACGCGTTCAACGCCCACGCCGAACGAGATCTTGCGGACGGTGAACGTCGCGCTCATGCCGGCACCGTGCCGGGCGATGATGTCGCCCTGGAAGATCTGGACGCGCTCCTTGTCGCCTTCCCTGATCAGGACGTGGACCTTGACCGTATCGCCGACGGCGAAGGCCTCGACGTCCTTCTTCATATACTTTTGTTCGACGGCCTGGAGGGTATTCATGATTCGTTCCTTTCCTTGGTGATTTGGGCGAGGATCCGGCGTTCCTCGGGCGACAGCTCCAGCTGCGCCAGCAGATCCGGGCGGCGGCGCACGGTCTTGTCCAGCGCCTTCTTCCGCCGCCAGGCTTCGATTTTCTTGTGGTCCCCGGAGAACAGCACCGCGGGCACCTTCATACCCCGGAATTCCCGGGGCCGGGTGAAGTGGGGGTAATCGAGACGCCCGTCGACGAACGAATCGTGACGGACGGAAGCTTCCTTGCCGACGACGCCCGGGACGAACCGGGCCGCGGCATCGACGACGACCATGGCCGGGAGCTCGCCCCCGGTCAGGACGTAGTCGCCGATGGAGATCTCGTCGTCGGCCAAGCCCTCGGCGACCCGCTCGTCCACGCCTTCGTAGCGGCCGCAGACAAGGATGACCTGCTCCCGGCCGGCCATCTCGGCGGCCAGGCGGCCGTCGAAGCGGCGGCCCTGGGGGGAGAGGAGATAGACGGGCGTTGTCGGCGAGGTCCGCACGGCCTCGACCGCGGCATAGATGGGTTCGGCCTTGAAGACCATGCCTTCCTCGCCGCCATAGGGGCGGTCGTCGACCTGGAGGTGCTTGTCGGTCGTGAAATCCCGCAGATTATGCACGTTGACCTCGAGGAGCCCTTTCTGGAGCGCTTTCCGGACGACCCCCCCGCTGAAGATGTTGACAAACATCTCGGGGAAGATGGTGATTATATCAAATCTCATTTAAGTCCAAAAGGCCGTCCGGCGGGTCGATGACGATCCGCTTGGCCGCCGTATCGATCACCGGACACACGGCTTCGCTGAGGGGGATGAGAAGTTCGGCCCCCGTCTCCGGCCGCTCCACGACCAGGACGGCCGCCCCGCCCGCCTCCCACACGTCGACCACCGGGCCGAGCGGCCGGCCGTCGACGGTGACGACGGCGCAGCCGACGAGGTCGGCGACGAAGACCCGGCCGCTCTCCAGCGGCGCCATGCCGTCCTCGGGGACCAGGATCTCGGCCCCGGCCAGCCCTTCGGCCGCGCCGATCGTATCCACACCCCCGAGCTTGAGAACGAATCCGTTTCCCAGGGACGTCAGGGACTCGACCGGGTATTCCCGGGCCGCCCCGCGAAGCTTCAGAAAAACCTTACCACGGGGAGCAGTTAATTCGTCAGGCAGTCCGTTCTGCTCCCCGAGTACTGGCCGGGCGACTAATGAGTCTTCGATATTAACGCCCGGCCGGGTAAAAAAAAATCGGCAGGAAGCCCGGCCGTCTCCAGCTGGACCTTGAGCTCCCCTCTCCGGCCCTGGCTGCGCAAAACCCTGCCGATGGTTCTCAAATCAGCCTTTCTCGATGATTTCGAGGTTGAATCTCCGTTTGAGCTTCATTCCCGCCGCGCCCAGGATGATCCGGATGGCCCGGGCGGTGCGGCCTTGCTTGCCGATGACTTTGCCGAGGTCTTCGGGGGCGACTTTCAACTCCAGAATGGTGGTTTGTTCGCCGTCGAGCACGGACACCTGTACCTTTTCGGGCTGGTCGACGAGAGCTTTGGCGATCAGTTCAACAAGATCCTTCACGGGGAACCTCCTTCTGACTTAATAAGGAATCCGAATTAGGCCTTCTTGGTCGCCTTGGAAGCTTGTTGCAACAGGGAATGAACGGTCTGGGAAGGCTTGGCGCCGCGGTCAAGCCAGAGCTTGGCCTTGGCCATGTCGATTTTGAACTCGGGAGGCTCGGTCGTGGGATTATACATCCCGATGTACTCCTTGGCCCGGCTTTCGCGGGCCTTCTTGGAGTCCACGACGATGATCCGGTAGGAGGGCCGGTTCTTGGAACCGATTCGCATCAAACGCATAGACATCATGGTAGGTTAATCCATTCTATTAAAATGAGTTTAGGGATAATAGCGAAAAACCCTCCGCAAGTCAATCATAAAGTGGCGGTCCGCCGGACATTTTGACTTCGGCGGCGGGAATTGATAATGATGCCCTCTTGGAGCGGCGCCCGCGGACGTGTCTCCCGTCCCCCGCCGGCCGGCCGCAACTCTTTTAAAAAAGAGGCCATCATGAAGACACTCCGCCGCGTCCTCCCGTTCCTCCCTCTTGCCGTTCTCATCGCCGCCGCCCTGGCCCCCGTTCCGGATCAAAAGATATCCTTCCCGGCCCCGGCCGCGTCCGGCGGCCCGTCCTCCGGAGCGACCGTTCGCCTTTCCAAGCCGGCGCTTCAGGACAAAATCCGGGGCGGCTGGGCGGGCAAGACGATCGGCTGCACCTACGGCGGTCCGACCGAATTCCGCTTCCAGGGCACGATCATCTGGGACTCGATACCCATCCCTTGGAGCGAGAATGAAATCCTGAACTGGTATAAAAACGGCCCCGGGCTCTATGACGACGTCTACATGAACCTGACCTTCGTCGACGTTTTTCAAAGGCGGGGCCTGGACGCCCCGGCCGCCGAGTTCGCCCGGGCTTTCGCCGCGGCGCCCTATCCGCTCTGGCACGCCAATCAGATGGCCCGCTCCAACATCCTCCGCGGCCTCCTGCCGCCGGCCTCGGGCCACTGGCTCAACAATCCCCACGCCGACGACATCGACTTCCAGATCGAGGCCGATTTCGCCGGCCTCATGGCGCCCGGCCTGCCCGCCGCGGCGGCCGAATTCTGCGACCGCATCGGCCACATCATGAACTACGGCGACGGCTGGTACGGGGGCCTCTATGTCGCCACCATGCTTTCGCTGGCCTTCGTCTCGGACGATGTCCCCTGGATCGTCGAGGAGGCCCTCCGGGCGGTGCCGGCCGAGAGCGCCTTCGCCCAAGCCATGCGGGGCGTGATCGACGGCTGGCGGGCCGACCCGGCGGATTGGAAAAAGACATGGTTCGCCGTGACCCGCCGCTGGGCCGAGGATGTCGGCTGCCCGGACGGCGTCTTCTCGCCGTTCGACATCGACGCCAAGATCAACTGCGCCTGGGTCATCCTCGGTCTTCTCTATGGAGGAGGAGACTTCGGCCGGACGATCGACATCGCCGCCCGCTGCGGCGACGACTCGGACTGCAACCCGTCCACGGCGGGCGGGATCCTGGGCACGGTGCTCGGCTTCGACCGCATTCCCGCGGCCTGGCGGAAGGCCCTGGTCAAGGTCGAAGACCTGCCTTTCCCCTACGTCAACCTGTCCCTGCGCCAGGCTTACGACGACTCCTATCGCCAGGCCCTGGCGGTGATCGAAAGGTCCGGCGGGACGACCGGCGGGGAAGAGGCGGCCATCCCGTTCCAGGCGCCCCGTCCGCAAAAGCTCGAAGTCGGCTTCGCCGGGCATTATCCGGTCGAGCGGCGTCGGCTGAACACGGACCTGGCCGGGGAGTCGGGCTTCGAATTCGACGGCATCGGCTTCGCCCTGACGGGCGAAGCCCGAACAGCCGGGGCGGCGCCGCTCCATGACCGCGTCGAGATGCGCATCGACGGTGCGCTCGCCGAGACGATCGATCTGCCGACGGCCGAACACGACCGCCGCGATACGATCGCCTGGAAATACGCCCTTCCCGCCGGCCGGCACACGGTCCGGCTCAAATGGACGAATCCCGCGCCCGGCGGATCGATCCGGCTGGGCGAGGCCGTGATTTACGGCGAAGCGCCGGCGTCGAAAAAATAAAAGAAGATCCAAATAAACGGCCGGCTATTTAAGGCCGCCGAGCATCCGCTTGAAGGCCCCGCCCTTCACCATCCTCTGCATCTCCTGGAACTGCTTCAGCAGCTGATTGACCTCGTGGATCGGCCGCCCGCTGCCGCGGGCGATGCGCTGGCGGCGGCTGCCGTTGATCATCTTGGGATCCCGTCGCTCGGCCGGCGTCATGGAATCGATGATGGCCTCGAAGTGGACGAGGCGGCGGTCGTCGATGTCGGCGGCGGCCAGCTTCTTGAACGCTCCGGTTCCGGGGAGATGGCTGAGGAGGCCGGACAGCGAGCCCATCTTCTTCAGCTGGATGAGCTGCTTTTTAAAGTCGTCCAGGGTGAATTCGGCCTTGCGCAGCTTGCGGGCCATCTCCTCGGCTTCTTTGAGGTCGGCCGCGCTCTCGGCCTTCTCGATCAGTCCGAGCATGTCGCCCATGCCCAGGATGCGCGAGGCCATGCGATCGGGGTGGAACATTTCGAGCTTGTCGAATTTCTCGCCGACGCCGATGAACTTGATGGGCTTGCCCGTGACCGAGACGATGGACAGGGCCGCGCCGCCCCGGGCGTCGCCGTCGAGCTTGGTCAGGACGATCGAGGTGAGGCCGATCCGCTCTCCGAAAGCCTGGGCGCTCTTGACCGCGTCCTGGCCGGTCATGGCGTCGCCGACGTAGATCGTTTCGACGGGGGCCAGGATGGTCTTGGCCAGCTTGAGCTCGTCCATGAGCTCCTCGTCCACGTGGAGGCGGCCGGCGGTGTCGACCAGGAGAAGGTCGTGGCCGCGGTTCTTCGTTTCCCGGATAAGTTCGCGCAGGGCCTCTTCGGGCCGGGCCATCTTCTCGGCCGTCATTTCGTAGAAGGGCAGGCGGATCGAGCCGGCGATAATCTTGAGCTGGTCCTGGGCCGCCGGCCGCTTTAAGTCGAAGGAGACGAGGAGGGGGTGACGCCCCAGGCCCTGGGCCCACAGGGCCAGCTTGCCCGTGGTCGTGGTCTTGCCGCTTCCCTGCAGGCCGACCAGCATGAAGATGGAAGGCGGGAGGGAGGCGAATTGCAGGGGCTTGTCCGTTCCGCCCAGCACCGCGGTCAGCTCGTCGCGGACGATCTTGATGACCTGCTGGGCCGGAGTCAGGCTGTCGAGGACCTCCCGGTGGAGGGCCTTCTCCTTGATCCGGGCCTCGAAATCCTTTACGACCTTGTAATTGACGTCGGCCTCGAGGAAGGCCAGGCGGATCATCTTCAGGGCCTCACCCATGTTCTTCTCGGTGACCTGTCCCTCGCCTTTGAGGAACTTCATCACCTTTTGCAGGCGATCGGAGAGCTGGTCGAACATGGAGCGGTTTCCTTGTCGGCGTTTTTTTCTTGAAGCGGGACCATTTTAACCGAAGAGGGCCCGGCCTCAAATCCCCCCCTCGCCATGGCGGACGCCCGCCGGCGCGTTGATAGGCCGCCGGACTGGTGCTAAACTCATTTCTATGCGCGCCAAGAAAATCCTGATCGCCTTTTTGTTATTGAGCTTCTCTTCCCTGTGGGCGCTCGAACCCCCCTCCCGGGCCGAGATCGATCAGTATGTCCGGGAAGGTTCGCTCTCCGCACGCCTGCAGAACGCCCTGGCCTTGGGCAATCACCGGATCGATCCCTCGCTTCTGCGGGATTTCAGGGCCCGCCTGCGCCGCACGGTCGCGAAGACGGCCGACGCCGGCAAGGGAGCCCCGCCCGACGCGCAGACGCTTCCGCCCGACCGGAGGAACGGCCTGCCGTCCAAGGGCGACGTCAAGATCTTCGCCCTGCTCATCGATTTCCCCGATTACCCGGCGGTCAACGCCGCCGCCACGATCGACTCCAAACTGTTCGGCGACGGGGACACCGGCTGGCCGTACGAAAGCCTGCGCAACTACTACCGGCGCTCGTCCTACAACCTCCTGGAAATCGGCGGAACGACCTTGGGATGGTACCGGCCGGCGTACACGCGGGCCTCCATGCCCCAGACCACGGCCGCGCGCGAGGGGCTGATCATCGAAGCGCTCCAATATTTCCACGGCCAAGGCCGCAATTTCGCCTCCTACGACAACGGCAACAACGGCACGATCGACTATTTCGTCGTCGTCTGGACCGGCCCGAACAACGGCTGGGCCAACTTCTGGTGGGGCTACGAGACCGCCTTCTCCACGCCGTTCACCCTTGACGGAAAGAATTTCTACGGCGCCAAGTACTCCTGGCAGTGGGAATCGCGCAACTGGCCCGGGGCTTACGACCAGGTCGTCGTCATGCACGAAACCGGGCACGCCCTGGGTCTACCCGATTATTACGACTACGACCCGACCGTCGGTCCGGGGGGCGGGCTCGGCGGTCTGGACATGATGGACGCCGACCGCGGCGACCACAATTGTTTCAGCAAGATGCTCCTCGACTGGGTGACGCCCCAGGTCTTCAACTATGGCACCCAGCGCATCTCTCTGGGCCAGGCGGCGGCGGTTCCCGAGGCCCTCGTGATCATGCCGGAATTCGATGCCGCCGACCCGTTCTCCGAATTCTTCATGGTCCAGAACCGGACCCGGGGACTGAACGACGCCTTCCTGCCCGGAGACGGCCTGCTCATCTGGCATGTCGACGCGAGTCTTGACGCTCAAGGGACGGATTTCGCGTACAACAATTCCACCACCAGCCATAAGCTCCTGCGTCTCATGGAGGCGGACGGGCTGGAAGAAATCGAAAGAGGCCTGCCCGCCGATGCCGGCGACTATTATGTCCCGGGCCGCACGTTCGGCCCGCTATCCTATCCCTCCAGCATCCGCTACGACGGAACGGCCACCGGCGTCACGACGACGGACATTTCACCGCCGGGCGCGACGATGAGCTTGACGGCCGACATCCATTACACGCTCGGGCAGCCGGTCTATCCGCTCCTGAGGCGGGTGACGAGCGACTTCATATTCTTCCAGGAATACATCAACCGGCTGACCTGGTCGAACAATCCGGAGAACCGGACTCCGATCGTCAAATACAGGATCTTCAAGCGGCCGTGGAGCGCGGACGATACGGCCTTCGTCTTCCTGGCCGACGCCCCCGCCGCGGCCAGCCCGGGCTTCGACCACAAGGGGTTGAAGAAGGACGAGTTTTACCTGTACCGGATCATCGCCGTGGACAAGAACGGCGTGGAAAGCCCGGCCACGGAGATCGGCAATTGAGCGCCCGGGGAAGGATGCTGAAAGCGGCGGCGCTTCTGCTCGTTTCGGCCCCGGCCCTTTCGGCCTTGACGATCCGGGCGGTATTGACTTACGGCCCCCGAACGATCAATGACGCCCTGCTGACGGCCACCTATCACCCCGGGTCCGTGTTCACACCCAGCGTCGAGCTCGGCTTCGGCAAGGGGTGGTTCGTAGGGGCCGGCTACGAAACCGGCCCGGAGATGACCGGCGCGCTCGGACTCTACGATTCCGCGGCCGTCTTCACCCTGTCCGGACTGGAGATTTATTGCGGCTACGAGCTCCGCCTGAAATCGATCGCGATCTTCGTCCGCGGAGGGTACGGCCCGTATTTTTACAAACAGACGGTGGATTACGCCTACGTCCAGGACCATCCGGTCGAGGGGACCCGCTGGGCGGCGATGGCCGCGGCCGGGCTCAATTTCTATCCCTGGAAATTCATCTATCTTACGATCGGCGCCAAGTTCGCGGCCCTCAAAGCCAAGCCCTACGACGGCAAAGTCGACCTGGGCGGCTGGCGCCTGCTGGCCGGCTTGGGCTTTGCCTTCGACCTTTAAAAGAAAAAGGGGTCAGGTGTTAACATTCAACAAAACCGAGCAATTTGTTGAATGTTAACACCTGACACCTTTATAATGAAACAAGGGACATGAAGCTTCTCAAGATCGGCATCTCCGGGGTGCGCGGCATCGTCGGCGAATCCGTGACCCCCAAGCTGGTCATGGATTTCGCCTCCGCCTTCGGCGCCTTCGTCGGGGGAAAACCGGTCTTCCTGGCCCGCGATACCCGCATCCACGGACCCATGCTCCGCTCGGCCAGCGTCTCGGCGCTCCTTTCCTCGGGCTGTGACGTCGTCGATCTGGGGATCTGCCCCACCCCCATTCTCCAACACGCCGTCCGCCACGGTTCGGCCGGCGGCGGAATCTCCGTTACGGCCGGCCACAACGACATCCACTGGAACGCCCTGACATTCATCCACGCCGACGGGACTTACCTCAACTCGTTCCAGGGCGCCGAGGTCCTCGATCTCTATCACCTCGGCCGGATGGAGAAGGCCGATACCGACCATCTCGGGGCGCTGCGGGGGGAGACCGCCGCGGTCGATCGCTATTTCGAGGCCCTGGGCGCGTTCCTCGACGCCGGGGCGATCCGCCGGGCTCGCTTCAAGGTCGTTGTCGACGCCTGCTCCGGGGCGGGCGCGCACCTTCTCGAACGGTTCGCCGCCCTGCTGGGCTTCGACCTCATCCCGATCAACAACGAGCCCAACGGATTTTTCCCCCACGATCCCGAGCCGCGGCCGCGCAACGCCCAACAGGTCGTTTCCGTTGTCAGGGCGGTCGGCGCCGACGCCGGGTTCCTGCTCAACAGCGACGTCAGCCGGGTTTCGCTCGTCAGCGAGACGGGCGAAAGCCTGTCCGAGGAATTCACCTTCCCGCTGGTCGCGGACGCCTGGCTGGCCGGCCATCCGGGCGTCGTCGTGACCAATTTCTCGACGTCGAGGATGATCGAGGACGTGGCCGCGGCGTGGCGATCGCCGATCGTCCGGACGAAAGTCGGGCAAAGCTACGCCATCCAGGCCCTCCTTCAGGAAGAAGGCGTTCTGGCCGGCGAAGGCAGCGGAGGCGTGGCCTTCCCCGCCTTCCAGCCCGCCTTCGACGGGTTCCTGACCATGGGGCATATCCTGGAAACGCTGGCCAAGAGCGGCAGGCGGCTGTCCGCCCTCGCCGGCGCCTTGCCGCGTTACCATATCGTCAAGGAAAAGATTTACTGTCCGCCGTCCATCATCCACAGCGTGGTCGATGCGGCGGAAACCCTGTTCCACGGCAAGGCGGTCGATACCGGAGACGGCCTGCGGGCCGAAGACCGGGGCGGCTGGGTCCAGGTCCGGATCTCGGCCACCGAACCCATGATCCGGGTCATCGCCGAAGATCGGAGCAAGGAGCGGGCCCGGGCCAAAGCCGACGAAATCCTCCACGAACTCGAATTGTTGATACGATGAAAGCGACCCCGACCCTCAAAATCAGCATCTCCGGCGCCCGGGGCATCATCGGCGACAGCCTGACGCCCCAGCTGGCCGCCGCCCTGGCCCAGGCCTTCGGGACTTATATCGGGGGCGGGCCGATCCTGGTCGGCCGCGACGCCCGCCGCTCCGGCATCATGCTGAGCGAGGCCGTCACCGCCGGCCTGCTGGCCGTCGGCGGCCAGCCCATCGACGCCGGCATATGCTCGATCCCGACCTTCCTCTACCTGACCAAAGCCCACAAGGCCGCCGGCGGGATCGCCGTCACGGCCAGTCATAATCCCAAGCCATGGAACGGGCTGAAATTTATCAGCCGCGACGGCCTCTACCTGACTCCGCACCAGACCGAGGAATATCTCGACATCTATCACCAAGGCGAATTCGCCTACGTCCCGGCCGAACGCTTCAAGACGGCGGGCTCAATCGCCGACGGCAACGAGCCGCACCTGCGCAGGATCCTGGCCCACATCGACGCGGACAAGATCCGCCGCCGGCATTTTCGCGTCGCCCTGGACTGCAATAACGGGGCCGGAGCGGTCCTGGCGCCGCGCCTGCTGGCCGAATTCGGCTGCGAAGTCGTGCCGATTTACACGGAGCCCAACGGCGAATTCGCCCACGACCCCGAGCCCTTGCCGGAGAACATCGCCGAAATCTGCCGGGCCGTGCGCGATTCCCATGCCGACATCGGTTTCGTCCAGGACGCGGACGCCGACCGCCTGGCCGTGGTCGACGAGCAAGGCCGTCCCTTGGGCGAGGAGCTGACCCTGGCCCTGGCCGCCCGCTATATCCTGGGCAAGAAGAAGGGCTCGGTCGTCTGTAATCTGTCGACGTCCCGGGTCATCGACGACATCGCCGCCGCCCGAGGCGTCAAGGTTTTCCGGACCAAAATCGGCGAGATCAACGTGGTGGAAAAACTGCTGGCCGTCAAGCCCCGGGCCGTGATCGGCGGAGAGGGCAACGGCGGCGTTATCTACCCCGATGTCCACCCCTGCCGGGACAGCTTCACGGCCATGGGGCTCATCCTCGAGGCCCTGGCCGAAGCGGACCGTCCTATTTCCGGTCTGGCCAAGACCCTGCCCCACTATGTCATGATCAAGGAAAAGATCGAAGGCTCCGCGGAGCGCGCCCATCGGCTCATCGGTCTTCTCAAGAAGCAATATGAAACGAAGGGGACCATCGATCTGCGGGACGGACTGAAAGTCGAATTCGCCGATCATTGGATCCACATCCGACCCTCCAATACCGAGCCCGTCATCCGCGTCCAGGCCGAGGCCCGGACCCCCGCAGCCGCCCGCCGGGCCATCGAGACGCTCAAGTCCGAGATTTCCCGCCAGCAAAAAAAGCTCCGGCTAAACTCCTGATCGATTGCAACCCCGCGCGGGTATTTTCCGGAGCGAGGGGAGATGGGAGGGCAAACCCCTCGACGAACGGGCGGGCAGGGTTTCCCGCTTTTGCGGGAAGAGCGGGCGAGGAGGGGGGCCCGTTCGCTCGCCGGGCGAACACGGGTGTTTGCCCTCCCGCCCCCCCCGAGCTCTTCTTGACAGTTTCCCCGGTCTGCTGTTAAGGTTAAAAAGCATTCTTGAGAGAATCCCGCGAAGATGAAGAAAAACAACGAGATCCGCGAATTTGCCGAGGAGACGCCCATGGCCCCCAAGATCGATTTCGACGAAATCAACAAAATCGTCAAGCTTCTCGAAGACCGCCTCCTGGCCGAATTCGAGCTCGAAGTCGAAGGGTTCAAGATCAAGATCAGCCGCAGCGCCCAAGTTGTCTATACACCGACCGCCCCATCCTCTTCCTCAGCCGCGGCGCCGGCCCGGCCGGACGGATCGTCCATGCCTCCCCAGGACTCCGCCGTCTTCGAGCCGAAAAGCAACATCCACTTCGTGACTTCGCCGATCGTGGGGACATTTTACCGGGCCCCCTCCCCGACGTCCCCGCCCTTTGTCGACGTGGGCGACCAGGTCAAGAAGAAACAGACGCTCTGCATCGTCGAAGCCATGAAGCTCATGAACGAGATCGAGTGCGAAATCGACGGCATCGTCCGGGAGATCTTCGTCGAGAACGGCAAGCCGGTCGAATACGGCCAGAAGCTCCTGGCCATCATCCCCGGCGCGTGAGGCCCCATGTTTTCGAAGATCCTGATCGCCAACCGCGGGGAGATCGCCCTGCGCGTGATCCGGGCCTCCCGGGAGCTGGGCATCAAGACCGTGGCCGTCTATTCGGAGAGCGACCGGCGCTCGCTCCATGCCCTGATGGCCGACGAGAAGTTCTGCATCGGTCCGGCCCGGGCCCAGGACAGCTACCTGAACATCCCCAACCTTCTCAGCGTGGCCGAGATCACCAAGGCCGACGCCATCCACCCCGGCTACGGATTCCTGGCCGAAAACGCCCGCTTTGCCGAGATCTGCGAGACGTCCGGCATCACCTTCATCGGCCCCCCGCCCGCCATCATCCGCATGATGGGAGACAAGAACCGGGCCCGCCAGGAGATGATCAAGGCCAAGGTGCCGGTCATTCCCGGCAGCGACAAAATCCTCGAGGACATCGCCGAGGCCAAGAAGACGGCTGAGAAAATCGGCTACCCGGTCATCCTCAAGGCCGCGGCCGGCGGCGGCGGCAAGGGCATGCGCATCTGCCGCAACCACCTCCACCTCGAGGAACAGCTCCCCATCGCCCAGAACGAGGCCAAAAACGCCTTCGGCGATCCTTCCCTCTACCTGGAAAAGTTCATCACCGGCGCCCACCACATCGAGATCCAGATCGTCGGCGATAAAAAAGGGACGATCATCGTTTTCGGCGAGCGCGAATGCTCGGTCCAGCGAAAATACCAGAAGGTCATCGAGGAGACGCCCTCGCCGTTCGTCGACGAGCGCCTGCGCCGGAAGATGATGAAAGCCGTCGAAGACGCGGCCAAACACATCGGATACGAGAGCCTGGGGACGTTCGAGTTCCTCGTCGACGAGGACAAGAAGTTCTACTTCATGGAGGTCAACACCCGCGTCCAGGTCGAGCATCCCATCACCGAGATGGTTTACGGCATCAACCTGGTCAAGGCCCAGATCCGGGTCGCCGCTGGCGAGAAGATCAACTTCCCCTTCGAGCTGGAGATGCGCGGCCACGCCATCGAATGCCGCATCAACGCCGAGGATCCCGACACCTTCGCCCCGTCGCCGGGGACGATCGATTTCCTCGTCCTGCCGGGCGGGGAGGGGATCCGGGTCGATTCAGGGGCCTACGGCGGCTGGCAGATCCCCCCGGACTACGATTCGATGATCGCCAAGGTCATCGCCTTCGCCCCCAGCCGGTTCCTGACCATCAAAAAGATGCAGACGGCCCTGGAAATGACGACGATCGTCGGGGTCAAGACGAACATCCCCCTGCACCTGGCCATTTTGGCCAACACGGACTTCCTGCAGGGAAAATACGACATCCAGTTCCTGGAAAAATTCCTGGCCAAGAAAAATAACGGCGGAGTTTAAAAAGAACGGGCGGCGGCAGGGTCCCCAAGCTTCGTTGGGGATCCAGTCTTCCGGAAGATGCTGACGCTGAAGGCGCCGTCGTTGTCCTTGGTCAAATTCTCGTTGACCCCGATGAGGAGCCGGCCCGACGCGGGCATGGCCAGTCGGCCCTGCTTGCCGATCCCGAACATCGGGCCGAATTCTCGGACGGTTTTCTCCCCCCGGTCCCTGTCTTCGACGACTTCCGTCCGTTCCAGGACCCGGCCGATGAGACATCCGAGGTTCTGGCCGGGCATCGGTTGCTGCATCGTCCGCAGGTTCAGTCCTTCGGGCCCGCACGAGGCGACGGGATTGTCCTTTTGGAGCGAGACCGTGCCCTCGGCCTCGAAATAGAATTCCTGCCCTTCCTTGACTTCGATGCCCGTGTCCGTCCACGGCGCGGTCCCCAAGTGGGTCATTTTCTTGACCATCTCGAACCCTTCCGGCCGCTCGCCGGCCGCGGCCGGTTTGGCCTCCTGGCCGGAAGGAGCGGCGGCCGCGCCGGCGAGGACGAGCCCGAAGGCCGCGGCGCAAACGGCGGCCCGGGCGCCTTGTCGGGAGGATCGCTTGCTGATGGGCGTCATGGCGCTCTCCAGATGGAATCGGAATCAGGTCTCGTTCAGCAGCCCGAGCAGTTCGTCATGGACCAGGCCGTTGCTGGCGCAGACCTCGGGATGGTAGATATTGACCGGGCAATTGAGAAAATCGGTGATCCGGCCGCCGGCTTCGCGGACCAGAACCGCGCCGGCCGCCGTGTCCCAGGGACTGAGCTTGAGCTCCCAGAAGCCGTCAAACCGCCCGGCGGCGACGCAGCATAGGTCGAGCGCGGCCGAGCCGCAGCGGCGCACGCCTTGGGCCCGGAGGATGACCCGCTCGTGCTGGGCGATATTGCATCGCGTTTCCCGGATGTCGTAGGAAAAGCCGGTGGCCAAGAGCGATTTCCCGACCTCGGGGATGGAGGAAACGCGAAGGCGCGTTCCGTTAAGAAAAGCCCCTCCGCCCGCCTCGGCCCAGAAGAGCTCCCCGCTCATCGGGTTGAAGACGACGCCGAGGACCAGTTCGCCGCGGTGCTCCAGGCCGATGGAGACGCAAAAAACGGGCAGCCTATGGGCAAAATTGGTTGTCCCGTCCAGGGGATCGAAGACCCAGCGGAATTCAGCGCCGCGAAGGCTTTTCAGGCCTTCTTCGGCCAGGAAATCGTGGCCGGGATAGGCGGCCGCAAGGCGGTCGTGAAGGAGGGCCTGCGAGGCCAGGTCCGTTTCGGTGACAAGATTGATTTCGCCTTTGAAGCGGATCTCGCCCATCTGGAAATACTGGGCCTTGAGCAGGGCCCCGGCTTCCCGGGCCGCCTCCTTGGCAGTTTTAAGGAATTCGGCATAAGTGCTCATAATGAACAATAATAATAGCATAAATGGTTTTTTTTTGACGAGAGGAGCGTCGGAGCGGATTTTCCTCGCGGGGGGAAAACCGCGCGTTTTGACCCGGGTTGCCCGAACCGCCCGACAGCTAAACTTTTTGCCTTTGGGGCCGTAATAGACTATGATTTATGTCTTTTTAGAGAGGCCCGTTCCATGAAGAAGAAAACGCTCATCATAATCGGAGTGATCGCCCTCATCGGCGTCATCGTCATCCTCAACCTGAGCTCCCAGCGCGAGAAATCGGTCAAAGTGACCGTTGAAAAGGCCAAAACCCGCGACCTGACCGCATTGGTCTCCGCCTCCGGTGAGGTCAAACCCAAGAAAAACATCAACATCAGCGCCCTCATTCTTGGCCGCATCGTCAAAATCGGCATCAAGGAAGGCCAGGAAGTCAAGGCCGGCGACTTCCTCATGAAGCTGGACTCGACCCAATACGAAGCCAACGCCGAGCGCGATCAGGCCTTTATCCAATCCTCCCGGGCCGAACGGATCAAAGCCGAAGCCACCCTCAAGCGGAACCAGGAGTTCTACGACCGCCAGAAGAACCTCTACGACAATCAGCTCATCTCCAAGGAACAGCTGGAGCAGGCCAAGTCCCAGCTCGACATCGCCGACGCCTCCCTGCGGTCCCTGGACTTCCAGATCGCCCAGGCCGAGGCCTCGCTCAAGAGCACCTTGGACAACCTGGCCAAGACCGTCTACTCTTCTCCCATCGACGGCATGATTACCAGCAAACGCGTCGAAGAGGGCGAAATGGCCATCATCGGGACCATGAACAACCCCGGCACCGTGCTGATGACCATCGCCGACCTGTCCGTGATGGAGGTCGAGGTGCAGGTCGACGAAACGGACGTCGTCGGCGTTCAGATCGGCCAGTCCGCCAACGTCCGGGTGGACGCCTTCCCCAACCAGGTCTTCAAGGGCAAGGTCACCGAGATCGGCAGCTCCGCCCTGCAGAAGTCGACCGCGGCTACGACCTCGACCACAACCCAGGAGTCCCGGGATTTCAAGGTCGTCGTCACCCTGGAAAACCCTTCCAAGCTTCTCAAGCCCGGCCTGTCCGCCTCGGCCGACATCATCACCGGCGAGCGGAAAAACGTCCTGGCCGTGCCCATCTCCTCCCTTGTCGTGCGGGACAAGGCCCCCACGGCCGAGGAAACCAAGGCCGGCAAGAAGGCCGAGGAAGAGGGGCTCTTCGTTATGGAGGGCGGCCGGGCCAAGTTCGTCCCCATCCGCAAGGGGATCATGGGCGACTTGGACATCGAAGTCGTCGACGGTCTCAAGGCCGGGCAGGACGTCATCGTCGGGCCCTATGACGCCCTGCGCCAGTTGAAGGACGGCCTGCTGGTCAAGGTCGACGTCAAAGCCGAAGTCAAAAAATGAGCGCCGAAACCGACATCATCATCAAGAGCGAAAACCTGACCAAGACCTATGATTTGGGCCGGACCCAGGTCAAGGCCCTGGCCGGAGTGAGCTTTGAAGTCGGCCGCAACGAATTCCTGTCCATCATGGGCCCGTCCGGCTCGGGCAAAAGCACGCTGATGAACCTCCTCGGCTGCCTGGATACCCCGACCGACGGCCGCTATATCCTCAACGGCAAGATGGTCAGCCAGATGACCGAGAACGAGCTGGCCCACATCCGCAACCGCGAGATCGGCTTCGTCTTCCAGGTCTTCAATCTCCTTCCCCGGGCCACGGCCTTCCGCAACGTCGAGCTGCCCCTCATCTACAAGGGCATGAAGAAGAAGGACCGCGAGCAGAAGGTCCGCGCGGCCATCGCCACCGTGGCCATGACCGAACGCATCGACCACCGCCCCCCCGAGCTGTCGGGCGGCGAGCGCCAGCGCATCGCCATCGCCCGGGCCCTGGTCAACGAGCCCTCCCTCATCCTGGCCGACGAGCCGACGGGCAACCTTGATTCCAAGACCGGACAGGAGATCCTCAGGCTCTTTCACAACCTCCACGCTTCCGGACACACCATCATCATCGTCACCCACGACCGGGACATCGCCGACCAGACCCAGCGCATCCTCTTCCTCCGTGACGGCCTGCTGGAGAAAGATCTGCGCAAAGGAGCCTGAAGTGAATCTCTCCGGCCGCCTCCAGGGCGTCTATGCCTCCCCTTCACCGACCTTCAAAGCCATCGCCGAGAAGCCCAAGTGGTTGGACGCCCTGGTCATCGTCCTGATCTTCGTCGCCGTCGCCGCCTACCTGACCGCCCCCTTCGCCTCGCAGGACAGCCTGAAGACCATGAAGGACAACCCCAAGCTCGAAGAGAAGATGGGCCGGGAGCGCTACGACAAAATGATCCAGAGCATGGAGGCGGGGCAGACCGGAGGGGCCCAGGTCCGGGCCGCGGCGTTCGGGTCGGTGCTGTTCACCTTCGGGCTGTTCATCTCCGCGCTGGTCATCTTGGTCATGGGCCGCCTGGTTTCCACCGAGGGCGCATTCATGCCCATCGTGGCCGTCCTCGTCCACGCCAACTTCGTGGACAAGATCCTGGGGGGGATCGTCCGCACCGCCCTCGTCCTGGCCCGCCGATCGGTCTTCCAGACGACGACCAGCCTGGCCCTTCTGGCGCCCAAGATCGAATTCACGTCCGTTCCTTACATCATCCTCAGCCAGATCGACTTCTTCCAGCTCTGGATGTTCGGCCTGGTCGGCTGCGGGCTGGCGGCTCTCTTCAAAGTCACGATCAGGAAAGGCCTGGTCCTGTCCTATACTTTCTGGCTGTTGAAGACGCTGGTCAACATCGGCTTGGCCTTTTTCTGGCGTTCATTCCTGGTCTGAGCTTCCGGCCGCCCACGGCACCCGCCGGGCGAAAGTCCGGGTGTCCCCGCCGCCGAGATGTGATAAATTATGACCATGGACCCCATTCAGCCGACGGAGGGAACCCTTGCCGAGGCGCCCTTCGCCCGCATCCTCTTCGATCTTTGGGACTGCGGGCGGACCGGCCGCTTCGAGGTCCGGACGGGCGGCGGTACGCGCGTCCTCCATCTGCTGAACGGCGACGTGGTCGTCGAGCGCGAAGGCCTGGCCGAAAAGGAGTTCCTGGCTGCGCTGGCCAAGAAGAACGTACTGACCGCCGACCAGGTCCGCCAGTGCGCGCGCGAGGCCAAGGCGGGCGGCCACAGCCTCCTCAAAGCCCTCGGCGAATCGGGCTTTCTCTCGCCCCTTCCCCTCTGGAACCTGATGGAATCGTTCTATGCCCGCCGCCTTTTTTCCCTTTTCGAAGCGGAGGAGGGCGATTGGGAATTCCATTCCGGCGACGGATTGCCCGTCCGCGACCGGCTGGGAGCGATCCCCTCGCAGGACCTGATCATCCAGGGCATCCGGCAAGTTCAGAACGCCGCTCTCATCGAGCGGTTCCTGCCCGAAGACGCCGCGCCGATCATGGTCGCCGCGCCCGCCAGCCTGCACCGCATCGCCTGGGAGGCCCACGAGCGGTATGCGCTTCAGGTCCTGGGTTCCGTCCCCAGCCTGCGGGCCTTCCACCAGGCCTGCCAGATCGGCCGGCGCGAGGCCCGCAAGACGCTTTTCGCCTTTCTCTGTCTGGGGATCCTGACGGCATCGGCATCGAAGTCCAAGGCCCGGACGGCCGGAGGGCCCGAAGCCATGAACGCCGGGCGCGCCTTCGAGATCCTCAACGAGAAGTGCGCGTTCGTCTATAAGTACCTGACCAAAGAAATCGGTCCCCTGGGCAGGACCATGATCACCCGCGCGCTCGAGGAAGCCCGCCCGGCATTGGGGCCGCTCTTCCAGAAGATGGCCTTGCTGTCCGACGGGCGCGTGTCCGCCGATACGGCCGTGAGCCATAATGCCGGCCACCTGCCCGGTGAACTGACCCGGGCCCTGCTCAAGGGATACGAGGAGATCCTGGTCTCCGAGGTGCTGGCGGTCAAGAAGGCCCTCGGCCCCCGGCACGAAACGGCCCTGGTCAAGGCCCTGGAGAAGATCGGATGATCCTCTCCCGCAAGCAGGTCCTGGCCGCGCTCATTCTCCTCACCCTCCTGGCCGCCTATGTTCTTCTCCGAACCCTCCTCTGACCGGCGCATCGTCGCGGCCGTCCTCGGGCCGACGGCGGTGGGAAAATCCGCAATTTCGCTGTCCCTGGCCGAACGCCTGGACGGCGAAATCATCAACGCCGATTCAATGCAGGTCTACCGGGGATTCGACATTGGAACGGACAAACCCGGCCCGGAGGAGCGGGCCCGCGTTCCCCATCATCTCCTGGACATCGTCGACGGCCGGACCCAGTTCACGGCCGCCGATTTCGCCGTCCGGGCGGCCGAAGCCGTCGCTTCCATTTCCGGGCGGGGCCGCCTGCCGATCATCGTCGGAGGCACCGGGCTGTACATCAAGGCCTTGTTCGAAGGCCTTTTTCCGGGGCCTGGACGGGACGACGCCGTCCGGGCCGCGTTGGAAGAAAAAGCCCGCCGGGACGGCTGGGACGCCCTCCATCGGAGGCTGGAATCCCTCGATCCCGAATCCGCGGCCAAGATCGGGCGCAACGACGGAATCCGCATCATCCGCGCCCTCGAAGTGCGGACGGTGACGGGCATTCCCCTCTCCGAGCATTTCCGCCGGACGGCGGGCTATCTCCAGGGCTGGGCGTCCATCCTCGTCGGCTTGCGCCGGGAGCGGGCCGCGCTCCGCAGGCGCATCGACGAGCGCGTCGAACGGATGTTCGGGCGGGGCCTGGTCGAAGAAGTCCGGGGCCTGCGGGCCGGCGGATTGGAGGAGAGCGCTCCTCCGTTCAAGGCCCTCGGCTATCGCCATGTTCTCCGCTTCCTGCGCGGCGAATCGACGCTCGAAGAAGCCAAGATGCAGACGAAAATCGACACGCGCCATTACGCCAAGCGCCAGGAGACCTGGTTCCGCAAAACGCCGGGCCTCGTCTGGTTCGATGCCGACGACGGCGGCGCGATCGCCGCCCATATTCTCCAACAAAGGAACGGCCATGGATAAAGCCATCCTCATCCACCTTTCGCGCGGCCCGAAAGAGAAACGTGAGGCCGAAGAGTCCATGGAGGAGCTCGAAGGCCTGGTCAAAGCCGCCGGGGCGGCCGTGGCCCATAAGATCTTTCAGGTCAAACCCAGCCTCTCCGCCCGGACGTTCATCGGGGAAGGCAAGGTCGAGGAGATCACCTGGATGATCGAGGAGACCGGGGCCGCCCTGGTCGTCTTCGACCACAGCCTGAAACCGACCCAGCAGCGGAATCTGGAAAAGGACCTTGGCGTCCGGGTCATCGATCGGACTCAGCTCATCCTGGACATCTTCGCCCGAAGGGCCCGGTCGAACGAGGGCAAGCTCCAGGTCGAACTGGCCCAATTATCCTACCGCCTGCCCCGGCTGGCGGGAAAGGGCATCCAGATGTCGCGCCTGGCCGGCGGCATCGGCACGCGGGGGCCCGGCGAAACCAAGCTGGAGACGGACCGCCGCCGGATCGAGGCCCGCATCGCCAGGATCAAGAAAGAGATCAAGGAAGTGCAGAAGCGCCGGGCCGGGCAAAGGGAGAGCCGCCGCCGGAGTCTCGTTCCCATGGTCTCGCTGGTCGGCTATACGAGCGTCGGCAAATCGACGCTCTTTAACCGGCTGACCCAGGAGAACACCTGGACGTCGGCCCAGCTTTTCGCCACGCTGGACCCCCTGGTGCGAAGGGCGTCCTTTCCCGACGGGCTGGTCTATTTCATCGGCGACACCGTCGGCTTCATCAAGAAGCTGCCCAAAGAGCTGCTGACATCGTTCAAGGCCACCCTCGAAGAGGTCCAGGAATCGGACGCCATTCTCCATGTCGTCGATTTCGCCGCGCCCGGGGCGGAAGCCCAGGCCGAAGCGGTCACCCGCATCCTGGCTGAAATCGGGGCCGGCGCGATCCCCCGGCTCACCGTCTACAACAAGATCGACGCCCTGCCCGAGCCCGAATCCTGGCTGGTCCGCAACGCCGGACCGGATGGAGAAGCGGTCTATCTCTCGGCCCGCACCGGCGCCGGGGTGGACGACCTGAGAAGGCGCCTCCGGGCTTTACTTTTCCGCGGCCTCAAGATATTTTATCTGCGCCTTCCCAGGGACCGGGCGGACCTGATCGAGTCGATCGGACGGTGGGCCCTGGTCTTGAAAAAGCAGGAGGACGGGGATTATCATGTCCTGCAGGTCATGGCCGATCCCAAGGCGATGATGCCCTATGAGACTTACCTGACGGAAGGCGGGAGAGGAGGGCTTTCGTGAAGAAAACGCTGGTCCTTTTGGCGGCGTTGGCGGCCGGAACGGCGGCTTGCCTGACCACGCCGGTCATTCCCCCGACCATCCATATCGAACCGCCCTCGCCCTCGGCGACCGCCTCCCTCACACTCGACGAACGCATCGCCGTCCAGGAGGCCTGGGATTATATGAGGCAGGGGCGGACGGACAAGGCTCAGAAAAGTCTGGCCCGGCTCAAGCCCGGACATCCTTTCGCCCTGGCCGGGTTGGGGTACATCGCCCTGATCAACGATAACCCGGCCAGCGCCGAGGATTACCTCGTCCGGGCCTTGGATATTCAGCACGACTTGATCTCCGCTTATATCGGATTGGGGCAGACCTATCAAAAAACAGGTCAAATCGACCAATCCTACAAATTCTTTCTCGAAGCGCTCAAATGGGATCCCGAGAACTCCTTCGCCAAGCAAGAAACCGAACGCATCGGCGCCGCCAAAACGGCCGAGGCCATGGCCGCGGCCCAGGCCGCGGCCCAGGCCGGGCAGATCGATCAAAGCAAGGAGGCCTACCTGCGGGCCCTGGAGTATTCGCCGAAGCTGCCCGAGGCTCATCTGGCCCTGGCCCGGATCTATATCAAACAGAAAGATTTCCAGCAGGCGCTTTTCCATCTGAAGACGGCCAGCTCGAATGACCCCCAGAACCCTGCGCTTCTTCAGGAATACGCGGAGGGCCTGTTCCAGGCCGGCGAAATGTCGCGGAGCCTCGACGCTTACCAGCAGGCGGCGGCCGCCGCGCCCCAGGACAAGGTCATCAAGGACCGCGTCGAGCAGATCAAGAACCGCCTGGGGGTCGTCGACCTGCCCGACCAGTTCAATGCCATCGCCTCCTCCGAGGCCGTGACCAAGGAAGACGTGGCCGCCTTGATCGGCGTCCAACTCCGCGACGCCCTGGGCGACCTCAATCCCAAGGCCCCGGTCATCGTCGACATCACCACGTCCTGGGCCCAGCGCTACATCGTCAAGGCCGCCGCGCTGAACGTGATGGAGGTCTACTCCAACCACACGTTCCAGCCCAAAAAGAACATGAACCGGGCCGAGCTGGCGGAGACGCTGGTCCGGCTGATCGACCTCCTGAAAAAGAACGGGGCCAACATCGTGCCCCAGATCCCCGTCGACCGCATCCGCATCGCCGACGTCCCGCCGGAGCATTTCTACTACCAGCCGATCGTTCAATCCCTGGCTTACCAGCTCATGGACCTGGCCCCGGACCGCACGTTCAGGCCCGAACAGCCGGTCGCCGGGAAAGAAGCGATCAAGGTCTTCGATCTTCTGGCCGGACTGGTCAAATGAGGAAGCGGGAGCGATCGTGACGCGGCGGCCTCCGGACGATCTGCGCTCCGCGGTCTTCACCCTGCCCAACGTCATCAGCGCGTTCCGGATCGTCCTCATCCCCTTTTTCGTCCTGGCCGTCCTGGACGGGCGCACCGGCCAGGCCCTCCTGATCTTCTTTATCGCCGGGATCAGCGATCTCCTGGATGGATTCACCGCCCGCCTTTTCCATGTCCGCAGCCGGTTGGGGATGATCCTCGATCCGGCCGGCGACAAGCTGCTGATGGCCGTCTCCTATATCGTCCTGACTTTTCATTCGGCCGCCCGCCCCAACGCCATCCCCCTGGGCCTGACCGTTCTTGTTTTTCTGCGCGACGTCCTCATCGTCCTCGGCGCCCTGATCGCTTTCCGCCTCTGGCGGCAGACCACGTTCCCGCCCTCGCTTCTGGGCAAGTTCAGCACGGCCTTCCAGGTCGGGACCGTCTTTCTGGTGTTGCTTCTCAACGATCTGGGCCAAGCGCCGGGCTGGATGGCGGCGTTTTATGCGACCGCCATTTTTCTCACGGTCGCTTCGGGGGCGGACTACTTCATCTACGGGTTGAAGGTGCTGAAAGAGCATCGCCGCCCGCCGGACGCCTGACCGGCCCGGCCGGGCTACGCGGCGGTCTTGTCGATGAACCCCCCGCGGATCGTCTTCCAGATGATCTTGATGTCCAGCTGCAGGGACCAGTTCTGGATGTAATAGAAATCGTACTCCAGCCGCTTCTCGATCGAAGAGTTCTGGCGCTGGCCGTGGATCTGGGCCCAGCCGGTCAGCCCGGCTTTGACCTTGTGGCGGAGCATGTATTTGGGAATGTTCTCGGTGAATTCCTTGACGAATTCCGGCCGCTCGGCCCGCGGCCCGACCAGGCTCATCTCCCCCCGGAAGACGTTGGTCAGCTGGGGCAGCTCGTCGATGCTGTACTTGCGCAGGAAACGCCCGACCTTGGTCATCCGCGGATCGTCGGGCCGGCACATCATCGGGCCGTCCTTCTCGGCGTCGCAGACCATGGTCCGGAATTTATGGATGATGAAGCGCTTGCCGTCCATGCCCAGCCGCTCCTGGTGGTAGAGGACCGGGCCCCGGGAGGTCAACCTGATGGCCGCGGCGATGATCACGAAGAACGGCGAGAGGACGAGCAATCCCAATCCCGAGGCCAGGACGTCGGCCGCCCGCTTGACGACCTTCCCCGCGCCGTGCAGGGGCACGTCATCGATCGAGATGACCGGGTATCCGTCGAGGTCCTGGACGCGGGCCTTGAGGGTCAGGAGCTGGAAGAGGTCGGGAATGAGACGGACATTGACCGGGTACTTGTTGACGATTTGGAACGTTTCCAGGATCTTGGCGTAATTGCTCAGATCCAGGGCGACATAGATTTCCTGGATGCCCTGTTCTTCGATGACCGGGCCGATCTCGCCGATCGAACCCAGAACGGGGATTCCGCCGTCGACATCGATGACCGTCCCCTTCGGCCGGTCATCGGCCAGGAAGCCCTTGACGACGAAGCCCAGGTCCTTATACTCGACGAGCTTCTGGGCCACCGAGCGGCCCATGTCGCCCGCGCCGACCACGAGAACGCTGTCGAGGTTCAGGCCGCGGGCGTAGCGCCGTTTCATCCAATAGTAGATCTGGGTGCGGAATAAGGAGATGGTGAAGACAACGGCCACGAAGTAGATGGCCAGGAAGACCCGGGACAGCTTGATCAGCTCGATGCCCAAGAAATGGGCGCCGTCGCGGCTATAGGCGTTGAGAGCGCCCAGCAGGAGATAGGCCAGGACGATGGAGGCCCCAGCGTTGAGGATGATGGACAGGAAATCGTCCAGCTGGGTCCGGCGCAGGCGGTTCTTGTAGAACCCCCGGGAATAGAAAAGGCCCAGGTGGGCGGCGATGAGGAGCGGAAGGAGAATGAGATAAGAGGAGATCCTGGGAACGCCCTTGGCCACATCGACGGAAAAGATATTGGCGTAGAAACGGAACAGGTAGGTATAGATAAAAGACAGGGCGACGGCGAAAGCATCGCTGACGGCGAGCAGTCCGGCGAGACGGGCCCGTTGCTTGGCGATCACGTTTTTTCCTTGAACTCCCGCCACTTGTGACGAAGGAACTCGTTGATTCTGCTCTTAAAACGATCGCGGGAGAAGAGGAGTGCCTGGTCTCGGGCGGCCGCTCTATTTAAGGACAACCCCCGAAAATTGTCAAGGGCGGCCCGCAGACCGGCCACGGTCGGATCCTGGAAAAAGAGGCCCGTACGGCCGGGCAGAACGGTCTCCGTGGCCCCGCCTTTTCCGTAAGCCAGAACGGGGGTCCCGCAGGCCTGGGCTTCGACGACCGAAATGCCGAAATCCTCCTCGCCGGGGAGAAGATACAGGCGGGCGTTCCGGTAGAGGTCGCGCAGAGTCTCCCCCTGGACGGACCCCAGGAACTGGATACCCGGCCCGGCCATGGCCTTCAGGCGCTTGTATTCCGGCCCGTCACCGACGATCTTCAGGGGCCGGCCGGCCGTCTTGTACGCGGCGATGGCCAAATCAACCATTTTATAGGGGACAAGGGCCGTGACGATCAGGTCGTAATCCCGTTTGGGCTCCCCGGCGCCCGGGGTGAAGAAATCCGTGTCCACGGGCGGATGGATCACTTCCGCCGGGCGGCGGTAGTATTTCTCGATGCGCCGGGCCACGGCGGCGGCATTGGCCACGAAATGATCGACCCGGGCGGAAGAGGTCACGTCCCACATGCGCAAGGCATGGATGAGGGGCGGCACAAAGCGCTTGGAGAAGAAGCCCAGCTTTCCAGGCCCGAAATAGGCGAAATACTGGTTCCAGGCATAGCGGACGGGCGAATGGACATACGAGACATGCAGGGAGTCGGGAGCGGGGATGACTCCTTTGGCCACGCAGTGCGAGCTGGACAGGACGAGGTCGAAACCCTGGAGATCGAAGAGCTCGGCGGCCATCGGGTAGAGCGGCAGGTACCAGCGATAGTGGCGCTTCAGGAACGGCATCCGCTGGAGGAAGCTGGTCCGGATGACGCGGGATTCGAGGTCCTCGACCTGGCTCTTGGGGAAACGGAAAAGCGTGTAGATCGGGGCCCCGGGAAAGAGCTCGGCCAAGGCCTCGAGGACCCGTTCTCCCCCCCGGCGTCCCGTCAGCCAATCATGAACCAGGGCGACCTTGAGGTTTTCCATTCATGCCCGATTATATGGAGGGGGGGCGGACAAAGTCAATTTGCGGGCCGAGAGCGGCGGCCGGCGTCAACGATTCCGCCGCGGCCCGAATTTACAAGCGGCGGGCGCCCGGCCGCGCTCCGTCTCCGACGAGACGCGGGCGGGGCGAAACCGCGATCGGGCCCTCACTTCAGGGGGGAAGGCACCGCCTGGGAGGGCCAGGTGGCCGTCTTTTCGTTGTTGTTCTCGTTGGACTCATCAATCCAGTTCTTTGAGTCGACGCGGACCCGGAACTGCCGCTTCTTGCCCGCCGGCACCAGCAGAACCGCGTTGCATTTCATGCGCGAGTAGGGGCCCAGCTCCATCCCCAGGGCGCTCAAGCCCTGGAATTTTCCATTCGGATAATCACGATATTCGATGCTGCTCTCGAACATCAGGTTCTGGACAGGATTGGCCTTCCAGGCGGCTTTGCCTGCCGCGGTAGGGGCGTTCCGGCTCGGAATGTTCGAATCATTATAAAGGGTATACAAAATGGTCAGGCGGGTTCCCCCACTCGGATCCGGCACCGTCGTGAATTCGATCTTTTCGACCTGAAGATCCGGCCTGGCCAGCAGGGTCGCGGCCTGCTTCTGCAATTGCGCGGACGAAACCAAGCTGAAGGCCGGGAGCGATGCCAGAAAGACCGCTAGAACGATTTTTTTCGAGCGATTCATATTCCCCTCCCCAGACTCTTGGCGGTAGGCGGCCCGCGCCCGTTGGCGGCGTCTTTATCTAAAAAGATACCACCCCGGAGCGAGGCTGTCAATCGGCGGAACGGGCGGCCGGAACGGAAGCTAGCGGCGCGCCGCGTCCGATGTCAGCGCGGCATAGAGATCTTCATAGCCGGCGATCATTTTTGCCAGCGTGAACCGCGGGGGGATGGTATCGCGGGCCCGGGCGCCCAGGCGGGCGGCCAGGGCCGGGTCATCCAGAAGCCGGTTGACGGCCACCGCCAAGGCCGCCGGATCGGCGGGCGGGACGAGCAATCCCGTTTCGCCGTCGGTGATGATTTCCCGCGATCCGTCCACGGACGTGGCCACGATGGGCTTGCTTAAGGCGGCCGCCTCGATCAGGACAAGAGGCAATCCCTCCCAGAGCGAAGGCAGGACGAAGACATCCAGGCGCGACAGGATTGTGCGGGCGTCGGCCCGTTCGCCCAAAAGCAGGAAACGCCGCTCCAGTCCCAGCGTCCGGATTTCACGAAGCAGATCATCCTCCAGCTCCCCTCCTCCGGCCACGATGATCCGCCCCTCGGGACGGCCGACCAGCATGGCCGCGGCGGCGCGCAGAAGGACAGAGACGCCTTTCTGGCGGTGGAGCCTGGCGACCGTGCCGATCAAGGGAGAGCCCTGGGGAAAGACTCCGCGCCTTCCGGCGGCTTGACGGGCGAATTGCTCCGTTCCCAGCCCGGAGCAGTCAATGCCGTTGCGGATGAGCCGGAGCTTGGCCGGTTTGGACAGGCGCAAGCGCCGGCCGGCCGCCAGGTCGGCCTCGGAGACGAAAACGACGGCATCGGTGAATTTCGAGCAATACCGCTCCAGATCGATGGAGATCGCGCGGAGGACGATGTTCCGGTAATGCAGGTAGTGGATGCCGTGGATGGTATGGACAACCGCCGGGATGCCCGCCTTGCGGGCCGCCAGCCGCCCGTACAATCCGGCGATCCCGCCGTGCGTGTGGACGATATCCGGCTTTTCCCGCCGGAGAATGCCGCTGATGGCGCCGGTCAGGCCGAAGCTGTATTTCCCGCCGAAGGGCGCGGGCACGAAGGAGAGCCCGGCCCGGCGGACGTTCTCTTCGAGCGGTCCCCCCCCACGGGCGCAGACCGAGGTTTCGAAGCGGTCTTTGTCCAGGTGCCGGGCCAAGGCGAACGCAATCGCCTGGCCCCCGCCCAAAAAGGGCTTATCGATCATTTCCATGACCCGCAGGCGGCTCAAACGGGATCCCTCCGGAGAAGGCGGCGATACCGGTCGCGAAGCGCCCGGCCGTCCTCGCCGCGGAACCCCCCACGCGCGGACAGCCCGGCGACGGCCGCCCGCAGGTACAGGCGCAGGAAGAAGCGCGACGCGTTCGAAGCGTGCCGGGAATAATAATAAAGCTGGCTTCGCCGGTATTCGAACCGGCTGTCCCGGGACCGCCCCGCCGTTGTCGCGCCTCCCTCGTGCACGACCACCGCCCGCGGTTCGAAGATCAGCCGCCCGCCCGCGGCGGCCAGCCGGCGGCAGAGGTCGATGTCTTCGAAATAGATGAAGAAGCGTTCGTCGAAACCGCCGACCCCGCGGACCGCGTCCGTGCGGGCCAGCAGGCAAGCGGCGCTCAGCCAGCCGACCGCGCGCGGCCGGCGCCGGCGGCGCAGGAGGCGCTCCTGAAAAGGATTGAGAATGAGCTTTTGCACGAACTGACCCGGGAACGAGACCTTGTTTCCGAACGAGACCTGAAACGAACCGTCGGGATGGACGAGCGCCGGGCCGACGCCGGCGGCAACCGGATTCTCGTCCAAAGTTTCCCCCAGGCGGCGGATCGCGCCCGGGCAAACGACCGTGTCCGTGTTGATAAAGAGCGTCCGTGCGCCAGCCGCGGCCGCGAGGCCCCGATTATTGGCCGCTCCGAAGCCCCTGTTGACCGTATCGGCGATCGTCCGGACCTCCGGAAATTCGGAAGCCAAATAGTCCCGGCTTCCGTCCGTGGATGCGTTGTCGACGACGATGATTTCGCCGCCGGCGCCGAGCTCGGCCCGGAGGGAGTTCAGGCAGGGGGCCAGGTGGCCCCGATCGCTGAAATTGACGAGGATCGCCGTGATGTCCATGCCTCACCCGGTGCCGCCGCAGGCGTCCAAGACGGCTTCGACCCCGCGGATCTGGGCGGCCAGGCTGAAGCGCGATTCGACGGTCCGGTATCCGCTTTCGACGAGGCTCCGGGCCAGCCCCGGATCCGCAAGGACACGGCGGATGGCCGCGGCCAGGCCCTCCGGACCGGGCCGGGAAGCCAGGATCCCGTTCGATCCGTCTTCGATGATCTCGGTCAATCCCCCGGACGGCGCGGCGACCACGGGCGTGCCCGCGGCCATGGCGTCGATGGCCGTCCGCCCGAACGATTCGATCGTCGATGCGACCGCCAGGACGGACATGATCTTGAGCTGCCCCGTCAGGTCGTGGCGGTAACCGGCGAATCGGACCCGGTCGGCCAGGCCCGAAGCGGCCGCCAAAAGCCTCAAGCGGGCGGCGTAATGCTTGTCCCGCGTCTCTCCGACGATGAGCACATTCAGGCCCGGGAACTCCCCGGCCAGAAGGGCGGCAGCACCGATCACGTCGGCCTGCCTTTTGTCCTCATAGATCTTGCCGACGACCCCGACCACGGGCGCCCCTTCGGAGAAGCCGTATTCGCGGCGGACGTCGGCGAGACGGCCGGCCGGGTAGGATTTCCGCTTGACGCCGTTGTAGACGAGGACGATTTTATCGGACGGCGGAAAGGCCACGGCGCAGGCCCGGGAGTTGACGATGACGCGGCAGGAGTGGTCGGCGATGAAGCGGGCCAAGCGGCCCGGGCCGCGCCAATGATGAAGATGGGCCAGGGGGCCGGACAGCAATTCGTGGATGGCCCAGACATGCGGAAGTCCGGCTTTCTTCGCGGCCAAGGCTCCGGCGGCGACGGCGGCCGAATTGGAGAATATCAACGAGGCCTTCTTTTCGCCGGCCAGGGCCGCCAGCCGATCGGCGTGACGCCGCGTCAGCATCCCGGCCGCCGGGCCCTTCCACAGGCCCGACCGCTCCGTGATCCACCAGACAAGGGGAACGCGGATCGTCTCGATCTCCGCCGCGCGGGCGGCGTCCTCGAAGATCCCGGGACCGGGCAGGGCCAGAAGCGGCTCATATTTCCCCCGATCCAGGCCCTTGAGCGTCTCGAACAGCCACAGCTCGGCCCCGTTGAGCTCGGCCGAATGAGAGACGAACAGGACGGTCTTCATGGATTCCCGGCGACCGTTCGGTAAAATTCGAGCGTTTCGGCGGCCGTCTTTCCCCAGTCGAATTCGGCGGCCCGCCGCCGCCCTTTTGCGCCCATCTCCTGACGTTTCGCTTCGTCGCCCAGGAGCAGACCGATCACGGCGGCCATTTCCCCGGCGTCGGACGGGTCGAAATAGGCGGCCGCGTCGCGCCCGATTTCGGGCAGGGCCGAACAACCGGAAACGGCGGCCGGAAGTCCGCAGGCCATGGCCTCGAGCAGCGGCAGGCCGAATCCCTCGGCGAAGGAGGGAAAGACGAGGGCGGTCGCGGCCCCGTAGAGAGCGCGGACATCCTCGTCGGCCCGGTAGCCGGCCGGCCTGATCCAAGCCTCCAAGCCCGATTCGCGGATCTTGGCCGCTACTCGCGCGCTGTCCCCGCCGGGCCGGCCGACGAGGACGAGCGGAATCTTCCGGCCGCTCCTGTGGAGGATGCCCAGCGCATCGATCAGGCCGGGCAGGTTCTTGCGCGGCTCGAAGGCGCCCACGAACAACAGGAATTCCCCCGGCACGCCGAGCTCCTTCCGCAAAGCGGCGATGCGGGCCGGGTCGGCCGGCGACCGGAAAAGCGGGCCCAGCCCGAGATAGGTCCGTCTGATCTTCCCCGCCGGCAGGCCGAAGCGCTCGAGGAGGCCCCGGCGGCTGAACTCGCTGATGGTGATGACGCCGTCGGCCCGGCGCAGGGCGCCGGCGATTTTGCGCAGGAACGTCCGGCGGGCCTCGCGGTCGGCCCGCTCCGGGTCCTCCAGGAAGAAGAGATCGCAGACGGTCACGATCGTTCGGCCGCGCGTGGGAAGTCTCAGCGGCGTCGCCGAATGGGTCAGGTCCAGGCGCGTTCCGAAGAACCGGTCGAGGGCGGGACGGCCCAGGTCCTGCCAAAGGAAATTGACCGCCCGAACCGGCCAGCGGAGATCGCGGAACCGCCTATTGACAAAGGGCGGAAGCCGGCGTTCGGCGAAACGGTCCTTCCAGGAGGCCGAGAACAGGAAGTACTCGTTCTCGGCGTCCATCGCGGCCAGCTCGAACAGGAGGTTCCGGAGATAAACGCCGACCCCGGTTTCTTCCTTTAGAAAGGGGCGGAGATCGAACCCGATGCGCATTTTTTGTAAATGTATGCCATCCCTTCCCTCAAGTCAAACAGCCCCCCTTCCGTTAGCGCGCCCGGGACCGGAGCGCGCGGCGCGGCCCGGCCTTGCGAATTGGCGGGGCGGATGATATAAAAAGGGGTCCTGAATTCAAGGCCAAGGAGTGCCCCGATGTCGTATGAGAAGATCGCCGCCCGGCTCGATTCCTACCGCGACGCGATGATCGATCTGCAGGTCAAGCTGACGGCCATCCCCGCCGTCTCCCCCTCCAGCGGCGGCGAAGGCGAAGCCAAAAAAGCGGAATTCCTGCTCGGCTACCTGAAAGCCGACGGCTTTCGGGAAATCGACGTCATCAACGCCCCGGACCTGGATGCGCCCTCCGGACGGCGGCCGAACATCCTCGCCTTTTATCGCGGCCGCAACGCGGCCAAGACCATCTGGATCATGAGCCATATGGACATCGTTCCGCCGGGCGAGCCCTCGCTCTGGCGGGGCGATCCCTACAAGGCCTGGATCGAAGGCGGTAAAATCTACGGCCGCGGCGTCGAGGACAACCAGCAGGCGCTGGTCGGCTCGATCTTCGCCGTCAAGGCCCTCCAGGCCGAGGGGATCAAGCCGGCTTACGACGTCGGCCTGGCCCTGGTCGCCGACGAGGAGACGGGCAGCGACAAGGGTCTCGGCTATGTCCTCCAACATTCCAAGGCCTTCCGGCCCGGCGACTTGATCGTCGTGCCCGACGCGGGAAACGAGGACGGCACGCTCATCGAAGTCGCCGAGAAGAGCATCCTCTGGCTCAGGTTCAAGGTCCTGGGCAAACAGACGCACGGCTCCATGCCGGAAAAAGGCATCAACGCCTTCAAAGCGGCGTCCTTTTATATCGCGGAGCTGGACAAGCTCTATGCGATTTACCCCCAATCGAATCCGCTCTTCGATCCGCCCATCTCGACCTTCGAACCGACCAAGAAGGAGCCCAACGTCCCCAATGTCAACACCATCCCGGGCGAGGACGTCTTCTGCATGGACATGCGCATCCTGCCGGCCTATACCATCGACGAAGTCCTGGCCAAGGTCAAGGAGATCGGCCTGGGCATCGAGAAGAAGTTCGGGGTGGCCATCTCCTGGGAGGTCCTGCAGAGCGCGCCCGCCGCGCCGCCGACCGACCCGTCCGCGCCCGTGGTCAAGGCCCTGGTGAAGGCGGTCCGCAAGGTCTACGGCGTCGAGGGCAAGCCCCTGGGCATCGGCGGAGGCACCGTGGCAGCCCTGTTCCGTCACGCCGGCATCCCGGCGGCCTGCTGGGCCCGCCTGGACGAAACGGCCCACCAGCCCAACGAGTATTGCATCATCGACAACATGGTCGGCGACGCCAAAGTCTTCGCCCACATCATGCTGCAGGACTGATGACCGAATCCATCCTCGTCCAGACAACCGTGCCCGATGAGGACAAGGGCCGGGAGCTGGCCCGCCTCGTGGTCGAGGCCCGGCTGGCCGCCTGCGCCAAGGTCTCCTCGTCGTGTCTATCGATCTACCGATGGGAGGGGAAAGTCATCGACGACCGCGAATGGATTCTGACCATCGTCACCAAACAGTCCCACTATCCAGCGCTGGAAGAAAAGATCCGGGCTTATCATCCTTACAAGGTGCCGGAAATCATCGCCCTGCCGATCCTCGAGGGAAGCGCCGATTACCTGGACTGGATCGAAGCCGAAACGGATTGATGCCCGCCGGCCTCATTTCCCGCTGACCAGCCTCTTCCGCAGGGCCATGCGCCGGGCGGCGCGCTGGGCCCGCCGGGCCGCCTGGATGGTGTTCAAGTGGGCCTGGACGGTGTCTTCCAGGTCGCGGCCGTATCCCCCGGCCAGCTCCACCGCCACGGGAATCCCCCGCCCCCGGCTTTCCTCTAAAACGAGCCGGTCGCGTTCGGCCAGGCCTTGCAGGCTGCAGGTCAGCCCGCCCAGCTTGTCGCCGGCGAGTGGGTCGGCTCCGGCCAGGTAAACGATCAGGTCGGGCCGGAACTCGTCCAGGATGCGGGGAAAATCGGCCCGCAGGGCGGCCAGGTATTTGTCGTCTCCGTCGCCGGACCACAGCCCCACGTCAAGTGTGCTGGAAGGCTTTTCGGCCGGATAGATGTCCATCTGGTGAACGGAGTAGGTGAAGACGTCCTTCCGCCCGTCGTACAGGGAGGCGGTGCCGTTGCCCTGGTGGACGTCGAGGTCGATGATCATGGGCCTGGAGATGCGCCCTTCGGCGCGCAGCTTTTCCAGGGCGATCACCGTATCATTGAGGGCGCAAAATCCTTCGCCGTGATCGGCGAAGGCATGGTGGAACCCTCCGCCGATATGGAAGGCCAGGCCCTCCCGCAAAGCGCTCTCGGCGGTCAGGACGGTCCCGCCCATGTGGAGCCAGACGAAGCGGGTCAGTTCGGGCAGATAAGGAAGCTCGAGGGCCTCGACCTCCGAACGCGAAAGGTCGCCCGACTGGAGCCTGCGGACATATTTCGGGGAATGGACGCGGAGGATGTCCTCGTCGGCGGCCGGCGCCGGCGCGAGGAATGAATCTTTGCTCACTCCCTGGGCCAGCAGACGCTCATAGATCAACCGGTATTTACGGATGGGGAAGACATGCCGGCCGAGATCGACCATCCAGTATTCGTCGCTGTAGACGAAGCGGAAAGGGTAGCGTTTCGACAGGAGGCGATCGATGAGTCCCATGGCGGAATGCCAAGGATATCACACCGATCCGGAAATGAAAAATATGATATAATCCGCGGTTCATGACGCGCCTTATATAGGACGCAACGCATCTTCGAGGAGGCTTGCGTGAGCGGATATCGCATCGAACACCACCCGATCCTGACGCCGGAGACCGCCGAAATGATCCCCTTCACCTGGAAAGGGCGGCCCCTGACGGCCCGCAAAGGGGAGACCATTTCCTCCGCCCTGTTCGCCCACGGCGAACGGATTTTCAGCTACCATCCCAAGGACCGCGCCCCCCAGGGCATCTTCTGCGCCAACGGCCAGTGCGCCCAATGCCTGGTCCTGGCCGACGGCCTGCCGGTCAAATCCTGCATGGAGCTCGTCCGGCCGGGCATGGCCGTCCGGCCGGCCGACGGCCTGCCGGAGCTCCCCAAGGCCACCGGATCGCTTTCCACCCGGCCGATCGACGAGATCCCCGTCCCCGTCCTCATCATCGGCGGCGGGCCGGCCGGCCTGTCGGCGGCCATCGAATTCGGCAAGCGCGGCATCAAGGCCCTGCTGATCGACGACAAGCACCGACTGGGCGGCAAACTCGTCTTGCAGACACACCGCTTCTTCGGTTCCTACGACGCCGTCTACGCGGGCACCCGGGGCATCGACATCGCCACCAAGCTGGAAACCGAGCTGCGGACGTTTCCCTCGGTCGAAATCTGGCTCCAGACGACCGCGCTGGCGGTCTTCAGCGACGCCAAGGTCGGCGTCCTGAGGGGCGACGGCCGCTACGTCCAGATCCGTCCCGACGTCGTGCTGGTCACATCGGGAGCCCGGGAAAAATCGCTGGCCTTCCCCGGAAACACCCTGCCCGGGGTTTATGGCGCGGGCGCCTTCCAGACGCTGGTCAACAGGGACCTCGTCCGGGCGGCCGGGCGGCTCTTCATCGTCGGCGGCGGCAACGTCGGCCTGATCGCCGGCTATCATGCCCTGCAGGCCGAGATCCCGGTCGTCGGCCTGGTCGAGGCCCTGCCCGAGTGCAGCGGCTACAAGGTCCACCGGGACAAGCTGGCCCGCTTCGGCGTGCCCATCTATACCTCGCACACGATCCTCAGCGCCAACGGCGCGGACCAGGTCGAATCGGTGACCATCGCCGCGCTGGATGCGAAATGGAAGCCCGTGCCGGGCACGGAGAAGTCCTTCGCCTGCGACACCATCCTCATCGCCATCGGGCTCGACCCGGTCGACGAGTTCTTCGTCAAGGCCCGTGAATTCGGCCTCAAAGCTTACGCCGCGGGAGACGCCGAGGAGATCGCCGAGGCCTCGGCGGCCATCTTCTCCGGCAAGATCCGCGGCCTGGAGATCGCCCGCGACCTCGGCCATGACGTCGGCGAGATCTCCAAGGACTGGTATACGACCGCCGAGATCCTCAAATCGCGGCCGGGTTTGACGGCGCGGGAGGACTATCCGGCCGGCGAAAGCGGCGTTTTCCCCCTCCTGCACTGCGTCCAGGAGATTCCCTGCGATCCCTGCACGACGGTCTGCCCACGCGATCTCATCCACATCCACGCCGACGACATCCGCGGCCTGCCCGCTTTTGAAGTCCCCGACCCGGCCAAGGGCTGCACGGGCTGCGAGAAATGCGTCACCATCTGCCCGGGCCTGGCCGTTTCGCTCGTCGATTTCCGCAAGGACGCCGAGTTCCCCACGGTCACGATTCCCTACGAATTCCTCAAGGAGAACATCGAAACCGGCGACAAGGTCATGGTCCTGGACACGACCGGAGCGGAGCTGGGCGAGGTCGAGGTCACGGGTGTGCGGGCCATCAAGGCCAACGACCGGACCGTCCTGGTCAAACTACGCGTGCCCAAGGCCGCGGCCAAGCGCGTGGCCGGCCTGCGCGTGCAGGACGGCGCGGTGACCAAGCCGATGGACCGCTACGTGGCCCGGACGGCCGACGACACCATCGTCTGCCGCTGCGAGCGCGTGCCGGCCGGGGAGATCCGGGCCCTGATCCGCGAGGGCCACCGTGACATCAGCCAGATCAAGGCCGTGACCCGGGCCTGCATGGGCTCGTGCGGGGCCAAGACCTGCACGGCCCTCATCCACCGCCTCTTCCGCGAGGAAGGGGTGGCCGAGAAGGACATCGTCGATCAGCCCAAGCGCCCGCTGTTCATGGAAGTCGCCCTCGGCACCCTGGCCGGGGTCGAGGCCGAGGAGGAGGGCGACCATGGCCGTCTGTAAGCTTAATTACGACGTCATCATCATCGGCGCAGGCAGCGTCGGCGCCCCCGCCGCTTTGGCCATGGCCGAAGGCGGCCTCAAGGTCCTGGTGCTCGACGGCAACGCCAGCGTCGGCCAGGGCTCGAACAAGCACGCCATCGGCGGACTGCGGGCCACGTTCTCCGATCCGGCCAAGATCCGCATCGGCCTGCGCAGCCTGGAGATCGTCTCCGGCTGGAAGAAGGCCCGCGGCGAGGACCTCGAGTGGCGCCAGGGAGGGTACTCCTTCGTCGCTTATACCGAACGGGACAAGGAGGGACTGCAGGAGCTCCTGGTCACCCAGAAAGCCTTCGGGCTGAACATCGACTGGCTGGACCGCCGACAAATCCTCGAGGTCATCCCCGACCTCAATCCCGACGGGCTCCTCGGCGGCACCTTCTCCCCCGAAGACGGCCACGCCTCGCCGCTTCTGGCCGCCCACGCGTTCTGGGCTCACGCCAAACGGGCGGGCGCCGAGTTCCGTTTCAACGAGCCGGTCAAGAGCCTGATCATCGAAGGAGGCGCGGTGCGCGGCGTATCGACCGGCCAAGGCGATTACGGCGCGGATATCGTGGTCAACGCCGCCGGAGGCTGGGCCGCCGACGTCGGGCGGATGGCCGGGCTGACCCTGCCGGTCACTCCCGAGTCGCACGAAGGCGCGGTGACCGAGCCGGTCGCCCATTTCCTCAATCCCATGGTCGTCGACATCCGGCCCCTGCCGGGATCGGCCAATTATTATTTCTACCAGCACGCCACGGGGCAGATCATCTTCTGCATCACCCCCAATCCCAGCATTTGGGGCACGGACCGGCGCGAGACCAGCTCATTTTTGCCGATGGTCGCCCAGCGCATGGTCGACCTCATGCCCCGCCTGCGTCCCCTGCGCGTCCGCCGCACCTGGCGGGGCCTTTATCCGATGACGCCCGACGGCTTCCCCCTCGTCGGGTGGGCCCGCGAGATAAGAGGGCTCCTCCTGGCCGTGGGCATGTGCGGACAGGGCTTCATGCTCGGCCCCGGGCTGGGCGAGATCCTGGCCCACATGGTCCAGGACAAGCTGCCGGCCAAGGACCGCGAGATCCTCGAGTTCCTCTCACCCTACCGCAAGTTCATGGGCATGGAAAAGCTGCAATAAAGCGGATGAGCGATTTTTTCTTTTTCGACTGCGAAACGACCGGCCTCCCGGTCCGGCGGAACCTTTCCGTCCGCGACGTGGACGGCTGGCCGCGCCTCGTCCAGCTGGCCTGGGCGTCCTATGACGCCTGGGGACGGCCCAAGGCGGTCGAAAGCCATATCATCCGGCCGGAGGGGTTTCTTATTCCCGCCGATTCGACGAGGATCCACGGCATCAGCCACGACCGGGCCGTTGAAACGGGCGAACCGGTGGGCGGCGTGCTCGGCCTTTTCGCCGCCGCCCTGGAAGACCCCTTCGACGCCGTCATCGTCCACAACCTCGAGTACGACATCAATGTCGTCGGCGCCGAGCTCATCCGGGCCCATCGGACCAGCCGCCTGTTCGAACGGCCCGGATTGTGCACGATGAAGACGACGACGGCCCTGCTCCAGTTGCCCGGGCCCTACGGTTTCAAATGGCCCAAGCTCGAGGAATTGCACGCCTTCCTGTTCGGAACGGATTATGACGGGGCCCATGACGCCGCCCGCGATGTCGAGGCCACGGCCAAGTGCTTCTTCGAGCTGCGGAAGCGGGGACATTACCCGCGCGACTGAAGCGGGGGCCCATCGCCCCGGCCCGAAGCCCTATCCCTCGCTCCGCAGCCCCGCGCGCTTGGGGCAGAGGGTCCGGCAGAGGTTGCAGCGGATGACCATCTCGCCGCCCTCGGTGAAGACGAAGGAGTGCGCCCGGCAGCGGGATTGGTCGATCGTCAGGCCGTCCAGGGCTTTCTGCGGGCAGCGGTCCAGGCAAATCCGGCAGCCGGCCGGGCAGCCTTCATAATCGGCCGGGGGATCGGCCTCCAGGGGCGCATCGACCAGGACCGCACCCAGCCAGACCATGTTGCCGAAGCGGTCATTGACGAGCAGCGTGTTCTTGCCCATGATGCCCAGGCCGGCCAGAACGGCGGCGTGCTTGAGGGACAGGATGCCCCGTCCGTGCCGCCGGGCATCGTCCCAATAATCATACGGATCGGAGGAGGGGATGGGGACGCCCGCTATCCCTTCCTTCCCCAAGGCCTCGACCAAGCCCATGGCGATGAGATCCATTTTGGCCAGGAGATGGTTGCGCATGAGCGTATAAGGAACGTTGGTTTTGGCCCGCAGACAGCTCAACGGCATGTGCGCGGCGAAGACAACGACCGATCGGGCTCCGGGATCGATGTCGCGGGGATGAAATCCGGCGGGCGCCGCGGCGAACCGCTCGACGGGAGCGATCCGGCAGACATCGGCCCCGAATTGGACGGCCAGCGTCTTGACTTGCTTCGTATCCATGGCGCCCTCGCTTCAACGACTCGGCCACTGACGGAGAGATATTATGGAGAACCCGTCGGCCTGTCAATCTAGCGGACCGGGCCGAGATGGAGCGCTCCGGGCGGGGCACCGCACTCCAAGCCGGGAACCGGGTGGTGACCGGGCCGGCGGTTCTGTTAGAATGGGCCCGGTCCCAAGGAGGGCTCGGCCATGTCCAATCTCTACCGCTGGGGGATCATCGGAACGGGCCACATCGCCCGGTCTTTCGCCCAGGGCTTGTCCCGGCTTCCGGAAGCGAAGCTCACCGCCGTCGGCTCGCGGACCCAGGCGGCGGCCGACCGATTCGCCCATGATTTTCATATTCCCCGCGCACACGGCTCCTACCAAGATCTGGCCGCCGATCCCGAGGTCGAAATCGTTTACGTGGCCACGCCGCATGTCCTGCACGAGGACAACTGCCTGTTGGCCTTGGAGAACGGCAAGGCCGTCCTTTGCGAAAAGCCTTTCACCATCAACGCCGCCGAGGCGGCCAAGGTTTTTCATCTGGCCGGCGACAAACGCCTGTTCGTCATGGAAGCCATGTGGACCCGGTTCCTGCCGGCCATCGTCCGGGTCCGCGAGATGCTGGCGTCCGGGCTGATCGGCGAGCCGCGCTGGCTGGCGGCCGACTTTGGTTTCAAGGCTCCGTTCAATCCGAAAAGCCGGATCTTCAATCCGGAGCTCGGCGGCGGAGCCCTTCTTGATGTGGGCATCTATCCGCTTTCTCTGGCCTCGATGGTTTTGGGCCCCCCGGCCGGGATCTCGAGCCTCGCGCGCCTTGGCCCGACCGGAGTTGACGAGCAGGACGCCATTCTCCTGAGCTATGACGGCGGCCGTTCGGCGACGCTGAACGCCAGCGTGGCCATGACGACGCCCACCGAGGCCGTCATCGTCGGCGAAAAGGGAATTCTCGGCATCCATACGCCGTTCTTCCGGGCGAGAAGGATCTCTTTGGGGGTCAACAAAATGGCCGGCCTGGGGGAGAGGAAAGTGGCCTGGCTGAGGCGCGCGGCCCGGATCGTCCCCGCCGTCTCCCGCGTGCGCGAATCCTTCGAGGGCCGCCACGGCAGGACCATTCATCTTCCCTTCAAGGGCAACGGGCTGCATTACCAGGCGGCCGAGGTCATGCGCTGTCTGGATCTCGGGCTGACCGAGAGTCCGATCATGCCCTGGAGCGAGACGCTTTCGATCATGGAGACGATGGACAAGATCCGGGCCCAGTGGGGGCTCGTGTATCCGTCGGAAAAACCCTGAACCGGTCGATGACGAGGCCCGTGACGTCGAGGCCTGCGCCAAGTGCTTCTTCGAGCTGCGCGGGCGCATTACAAAGCTCGAAAACTCCACTTCAGAGGTGTTAAGTTAAGCGTGAGTCGTTCATTGCGCATCGCCGTATCCAGGAAAAGGGGGGGCCTCCGTGTCGAAAGCGAAAAGCATGATCTCATCGTGGCCTCTTTCCAAAGCCAAGAGCCTTCCTGAGAGGAGTAAAACCATGAAAGCGCGAATTGTCAGGGTTATCATGGCGCTGGCATTAGCCATAAGTCCCGCGCTTGTTCTGGGCCGACAAACTCTCATTCTCGAGCATGCCCATGTCGTCGATCCGATCAATGATCGACCACCTCATGACCAGATCATTGTCCTGAAAAATGGCAGAATCCAAAGCATTTCATCCAGTCCGGCGACCTTGCCGGGCGAATAGATCGACCTGCGGGGTGCCTGGGTACTGCCGGGGCTTATCGATGCCCATATCCACCCAACGGGCATCGCCGGCGCCCGGAGCATGCTGTCGCGCGGGGTCACAACCGGACGCAGCGTGTTTTCCTGGAACTCTGCCGATGTGGGCCTGCGGGCTTTGCATAATCGCGGCGACATAGACATCCCGACCGTCCTGGCCGCCGGATATCCCGTTGTCGCTCGTCCGGTCCTGTTCAAGCCCGACATCTCAGCCCTTTTCCTTGATCATCCGGCGCTCGACGACCTCAGAAACCGTGACCGTATCAGTCCCGACGGCGCCCGCCGCATTGTCCGGGCCGACGCCGAGCATCACGTCGATTGGATCAAAGTCTTTGCCAACGAACGCGCCGGCCTCTTGGAAACGGATCCGAGCGCCCGGAATCTCAATGATGACGAACTGACCGCGGCGGTGGAGGAGGCGACCCGCCTGGGGCTGCCTGCGGCGGCCCACGCCTATTCGGACGAAGGCGTTTCCGCAGCCGTAACGGCCGGTATTCGCAGCATCGAACACGGCTCCCTGATAACGGAGCCGACGCTGAAATTGATGCGAGACCACGGAGTTTATTTCGTGCCCACGCTGAGTCCCTTGAGCATGATCCTGTCCCCGAATGCTCCGCCCGAAAGGCGGCCGCTCCGGCCAAGAGCGCAGAAGATGATGGAAAGCGGCCGCCGGGCCGTCGCGACGGCCAATCGCCTTGGAGTCCCCATTGTCGCGGGCGCGGACACGAGTTACGGCGAAGGTGAGCAGACAGTGATCGACGAAATCATCGAGTTGGCAGCGGCGGGTCTATCCAATTTGGAGGCGATCCGATCGGCCACCACGGTCGCGGCGGACTGCTTGAAAATCTCAACCCTCAAGGGTGCGCTGAAGCCCGGTATGGATGCCGATCTGGTCGCTTATGCCGCCAATCCGGTCCAGGATCTGACGGTCCTGCGCCGTCCCATCCTGATCATCAATGGCGGGAAAGTCTTCCTGAACAAACTGCCGGGCATCCTGACACGTTAGTCAAAAAGCATTTTATCTCGCCAGTCTATTTTCCGCCGAAGCGGGTCCGCGTTTCACCCGCAAACCGGACCAAGGCTTAATGATCTTCAGCGCGGCGGAAAGAGCTTCTTTCGCGATTTCCCTGGAGGGCTACGAGACGATTGCCCGGAGGAACACGTAGATCATCGAGGCGACCCGCGAGCTCAAGCAGGAGGAAAAGCCGAAGCCGAGCCGCTGATCAGCGCTTTAACGATTTATATTTCAGCCGGTGGGGCTGGTCGGCGGCGGTGCCCAGGCGCTTGTGAAGGTCGTCCCGATATTCCGAGTAATTGCCGTAGATGAAGCGCAGCCCGCCGTCCTCTTCGAAGGCCAGGATGTGCGTCGCCACGCGGTCGAGGAACCAGCGGTCGTGGCAGACGACGACGGCGCAGCCGGCGAAGCTGGTCAGGGCGTCCTCCAGGGCCCGCAGGGTGTTGACGTCCAGGTCGTTGGTCGGCTCGTCGAGCAGAAGGACGTTGCCGCCTTCGGCCAGCGCCTTGGCCAGGTGGACGCGGTTTCTCTCGCCGCCCGAAAGCATTTTGCATTTTTTCTGCTGGTCGGTCCCGCCGAAGCCGAAGGAGGCGCAATAAGCCCGGGCATTCATCGACCGCCCGCCTACGTTCATGAGATCCTCGCCTCCGGAAATCTCTTCGTACACGGACTTGTCCGGAGCGAGCGAGCGCGACTGGTCGGCGTAGGCCAACTTGACCGTCTCGCCGATGCGGACCCGGCCCTTGTCGGGCGCTTCCCGGCCGACGATCAGACGCAGCAGGGTCGTCTTGCCGGCCCCGTTGGGCCCGATGACGCCGACGATCGCGCCGGGCGGGAATTGGACGGTCAGATCGTCGATGAGCAGGCGGTCGCCGTAGCCCTTGGACACGGCCTCGAAATCGACGACGACGTCGCCCAGGCGCGGGCCGGGCGGAATGGGGATCTCCTGCTCGTCGCGGAACTTCTCGAAATCGCGGCCGAGCAGCTCCTCGTAGGCGTTGACCCGGGCCTTGCCCTTGGCTTGGCGGGCCTTGGGCGACATGCGGATCCATTCCAGCTCGCGGACCAGGGTCCGCTGGCGGCGCGACTCGGTCTTTTCCTCGACGGCCAGGCGGGCGCTCTTCTGCTCCAGCCAGGAGGAATAATTGCCCTTCCAGGGGATGCCTTGGCCGCGGTCGAGCTCCAGGATCCAGCCGGCCACGTTGTCCAGGAAATAGCGGTCGTGGGTCACGGCGATGACCGTGCCCTTGTATTCCTGCAGGTGCCGTTCCAGCCAGGCCACGGACTCGGCGTCCAAATGGTTGGTCGGCTCGTCCAGGAGCAGGATGTCCGGCTCCATGAGCAGGAGCCGGGTCAGGGCGACGCGGCGGCGTTCCCCACCGGAGAGGGTGGAAACGGGCGTATCGGGCGGTGGGCACCGGAGCGCCTCCATGGCGATCTCCAAATGGTTGTCGAGGTTCCAGGCGTCGTGTTTCTCGATCTCCTCGAGCAGCTTGGCCTGCGCGGTGACCAGCGCATCCATGTCGGCGTCGGGCGCCGCGAACTTGTCGTTGACCGAGTCGTAGCGCGCCAGCAGGTCGACGAAGGGCTGAACGCCTTCGCGCACGATCTCCAGGACCGTCCTGGCCGGATCGAGCGGCGGGTCCTGCTCGAGCAGCCCGACGCTGTAGCCCTTGTTCATGGCCAGATCGCCGCTGAATCCGGTGTCCCGGCCGGCGATGATGTGGAGGAGCGTCGACTTTCCCGAGCCGTTCAGACCGAGCACGCCGATCTTGGCCCCGTAGTAGAAGCCGAGGCTGATGTCTTTCAGGACCTGCCGGTTGGGCGGGAAGGTCCGGCTGACCCGAGACATGGAGAAGATGACCTGGGTATCGGAAGGCATGGATGTATTTTATACAAATCGGGGGCTGCGGGTCCAAACGAAGATCGCGGGGGCCTAGCGGCTCTTCAAATCGTCGAAACGGACGATTTCGGTATTCATCATCCGGCCCAGATAGCTTTCGAGAAACGGCTTGTGCGCGGCACCGTAGACGACCAGGACGTTTTGGCCCGGATAGGCCGAACAGACGGCCTGGATGCGGGCCGCGATTTTCAAATTGCGATTCTCCCAGAGGGCCAGCCGCGCCCGGTCTTCTCCGCCGGGGAAGCGCGTCCTCAGGAAAACGCCCCATTGGGCTTCGACATCCGCCCGGACATGTTCGGCGGAATTGAGAGCCTTGTAAACCGGCAGGAGATCGCGGCCGGCGAGGCCCCTTTCCAAGCGCTTTTGATCGTCCCGGTAGACGGGCGCATCGGCCACCGCCTTGAGAAGGGGATTGTCGGCGGCTTCCTTCTCCAGAACGGAATCGATCCGTTCATACGCCCCCAAGTCCTCGAAATCGTCGACCGGATAAAGCCGCGGGAGGCCCAATCGCGCCGCCAGCCGGCCGGCCAGGGCGGGCGTCTCGTTGACCTGGCGCGAAGCTTCGTCCAAGGCCGCGGCCGTCTCCCGCGGCACCGCGGTCTGAGACGCCTTCTCCGCCGCCGGGAGAAGGCCCCACTGGAGAACGGCGGAGGGATAATTATACGCGGCCAGCAGCCGCATCACGAGAGCCGGACGGTCCTGGATCTCTCCCGCGGCCAGCTCCTTTTCGACTTCGGCGGCCGCGAGGAAGGGGTCGGTCCGGAGCAGCGCCTGGGCCGCGTGCCCGAGCGTTCTTTGCTTTCCGGCGAACCGGTCCAGAAGATCCTGGACCGTCGGAGTTTTTCGGCTTTGTCCTTCCAGAGAACTGATGAAATCGCCGGCCAGGCTTTCGACGGCAATGGCCGCGGGGTGGAAAGCGGCCAGGCGCTCGATGAGCGAATCCAAATAGGCCGGATCGAAACGGTCCTTGATTTGGCGAAGGTGGAATGTCCCCAGGACGAGAATGCGCGTCGGCCCGGCGGGAACGGCGGCGGTGTGGCCGGCGACGGAAGCGGAAAGACGATGCGAGGGGGCGGCGGAGGAGATGACGACCGCGGCCGATCCAAGGACGATGAGCGCGTAAAAACGAACATCACGCATGCCGTTCCTCCGTATTCGTTGAGCGGCGGATTCTCGCACGAATGGCCGCACTTCATACTCTACGATCCGCGTCAACGGAAGGTTCCCCCGGCGCTTTGCGTCCGCGCGCCCCGTTTTCTATAATAGGGCGGCGACGGGAACGACCTGACCGAACGAAGGAGGGCCCTATCGTGAAATTCGCCTTCGTCCACAACAACTTCAACGTCCTCGATTTGCCGAGAAGCCTGGAATTCTACGGGAAAGCCCTCGACCTCCGCGAAGACCGCCGCATCGCCCCGAAGGATGGGCGCTTCATCATCGTCTTTTTAAGCGATGGCGTCACGCCGCACCGGCTGGAGCTGACCTGGCTTCGCGACCGGAAAGAGGCCTACAACCTCGGCGACAACGAGTTTCACCTCGCCTTCACGGTGGACGATTACGAAGCCGCCTGCAAACGACACAAGGAAATGGGGATCGTTTGCTACGAGAATCCGGCCATGGGAATCTATTTCATCGAGGACCCGGACGGCTACTGGCTGGAGATCCTCCCCGTTCGATAGCGCTCAGAACATTGACTGGCGAAACCGGCCCCCCCTTTCCGTGTGTAACCTTTTCCGCTGAATCCGGTTTTTATTATGGACCTGATCGACGACGCGCCGGGAAACGCAACGAGGAGACATCCGTCGAACTCCCTATCCAAGCCTGAAAAAGGAGGATCAAATGGCCGCTCCCACGGGCAAGCAAATCCTGATCCTGCAAATCGCGGTGATCCTGCTCATTCTCCTGAACGGTTTCCTATTCTTCACGCTCCGCCGGATCGAACAACGGCCGGCCCGATTCAAGGAAATCGACGCGGAACGGATCAACATCATCGAGAAGGACGGGACCCTCAAACTGGCCCTCTTCAATTCCGCGCGGCTGACCCGGGGAACCGATCAACGGGAAGGGCAGGGCCGGATCGCCGGGATGTTGTTTTACAACGAGGACGGATATGAATGCGGCGGCCTGGTCTATATGGGGAAAAAGACGCCCACCGGACAGGACGCGGGCTCGGGATTGACCTTCGACCAATACCGGCAGGATCAAACCCTCTCCCTGGAACACAATGAATCCGTCGATGCGGCGGGAGCCCACTATGACGACGGGCTGAACATCATCGCCCGGCCGGATTGGAAGCTGGTCAAGGACGAGTATGCGTTTTACAAAATGATGGACGAGTTCAAAGGGACCCAGGAACAAAAGGACGCCCTTCTCCATCAATACGCCGACGAAAACAAGGTCGCAAAAAAAAGGATGTTCGTCGGCAATCGAAGAGGCACCAAGGAAGGGCAACCCTACGACGAAACCGGGCTTTTCATCCGCAACAAATACGGCCGGGACGCCATCCGGGTGTTCGTCGACAAAGACAATCTCCCCCACCTGGAGTTTTTCGATCAGCTCGGGCGGAAAATCCTCTATGAGTGGAAGCCGACGAAAACCCCCTGATTCCCGGGCCTAGGGAAGCGCGTCAGCGCCGGCCGGCGGGCTTTCCGGTCTTCGAGGATGTCTTCGCCGGGACGGGCTTCTCGGCCGCGGGGGCGTTCAGCAGGGCCGCCCGAGCCGCCGCCAGCCGGGCGATGGGCACGCGGAACGGCGAGCAGCTGACGTAGTTCAACCCGATGAGGTGGCAGAACTCGACGCTGGACGGCTCGCCGCCGTGCTCGCCGCAGATGCCGAGCTTGATCGTCGGCCGCGTCGCCCGTCCCTTGGCCACGGCGATGCGCATGAGCTGGCCCACGCCGTCGCGGTCGAGGACTTCGAACGGGTCCTTGGCGTAGATTTCCATCTCGACGTACGGCGTCAGGAACCGCCCGGCGTCGTCCCGGCTGACGCCAAGCGTCGTCTGGGTCAGGTCGTTGGTGCCGAAGCTGAAGAACTCGGCCAGGCCGGCGATCTCGTCGGCGGTCAGGGCGCCGCGCGGAATTTCGATCATCGTGCCGACAAGATATTTGAACTTGACGCCCTTCTCCTTCATGACGGCGTCGGCCGCCCGCCGGACGAGCTTGTCCTGGTTGGCCAGCTCCTTGACGTTGCCGACCAGCGGGATCATGACCTCGGGCTCGACATCGATGCCCTTCTTCTTCGTGTCCGCGGCGGCTTCGAAAATGGCCCGGGCCTGCATCTCGGTGATCTCGGGATAGATGATGCCCAGGCGGCAGCCGCGGAACCCGAGCATGGGGTTGAATTCGTGGAGGGACTCGACGCGATCCCTGACCTTCTCGTAGGACAGGCCCATATCGGCGGCCAATTCCCGCTGGTCCTTCTCCGCGTGGGGAAGGAACTCATGGAGCGGAGGATCGATCGTGCGGATCGTCACCGGGCGGCCGGCCATGACTTCGAAGATGCCGGCGAAGTCCTTCCGCTGGAGCGGCAGGAGCTTGGCCAGCGCCGCCTTCCGGTCCTGGACCGTGTCGGCCAGGATCATCTCGCGCATCGGGCCGATCTTTCCCTCGCCGAAGAACATATGCTCGGTGCGGCAGAGACCGATGCCTTCCGCGCCGAAGGCCACGGCGTTGCGCGCCTGGTCGGGCTGGTCGGCGTTGGTCCGGATCTTCAGGCTGCGGTGCTTGTCCGCCCAGGTCATGATCTTGGCGAACGTCCGGTAGACCGGGGCGTCCTGCGGATCGAGGGTTTTCTCGATCAGGACCTGGAGGACCTCGGAGGGCTTGGTGTTGATTCGGCCCTCGATGACCTGGCCGGTCGTGCCGTCGATGGAGATCCAGTCTCCTTCCTTGAGGGTCCGGTCCTTGGCCGTCAGGGTGCGCCTGGCGTAATCGATGATCAGCTCGCTGCAGCCGGCCACGCACACCCGGCCCATCTGGCGGGCGACCAGGGCGGCGTGGGAGGTCATGCCGCCGCGGGCGGTCAGGATCCCTTCGGCGGCGTTCATGCCCTTGATGTCCTCGGGCGAGGTCTCGATGCGGGCCAGGATGACTTTTTCTCCCCGCTTGGCCCAGTCCGCGGCGTCGATCGAGTTGAAAACGAGGCGGCCGGCGGCGGCGCCGGGGCCGGCGTTGAGGCCCTTGGCCAGGAGGCGTCCGTCCTTGATGGCGGCCTCCTTTTCCTCGATGTCGAAGATCGGCCGGAGGAGCTGGTTCAGCTGGTCGGGCTCGATGCGGACGAGGGCCTCCTTCTCGCTGATGAGCTTTTCCTCGACCATGTCCGCGGCGATCTTAATGGCGGCGAAGGCGGTCCTCTTCCCCACCCGACACTGCAGCATGTAGAGCCGGCCCTGCTGGATGGTGAACTCGATGTCCATCATGTCGGTGTAGTGCTTCTCCAGGATGTGGCGGATCTTTTCCAGCTGGGCATAGGCCTTGACGTCGTCCTTGGCCAATTCGGCGATCGGGAGCGGCGTCCGTATCCCGGCCACCACGTCCTCGCCCTGGGCGTTCATCAGGTACTCACCGTAGAAGACGTCGGCGCCCGTGGCCGCGTCGCGGGTGAAGGCCACGCCGGTCCCGGAATCGTTGCCCATGTTCCCGAAGACCATCAGCTGGACGTTGACGGCCGTGCCCCAGGATTCGGGGATATCGTACATCTTGCGATAGGCGATGGCCCGGTCGTTCATCCAGGAGCTGAAGACGGCCCCGATGGCGCCCCACAGCTGGGTCATGGGATTCTCCGGGAAATCGCGCCCGGCCTTTTCCTTGATGGCCGCCTTGAAGGCGGCGACGAGGTCCTTGAGATCCTCGGCGGTCAGGTCGGTGTCGCTGCGGATGCCCCGATCGCGCTTCTTCTTCTCGATGATGACTTCGAAGGGGTCGATGTCGTCTTTGTTGACGGGTTTCAGGCCCAGAACGACATCGCCGTACATCTGGACGAAGCGGCGGTAGGAATCGTAGGCGAACCGGGCGTTGCCCGTCTTGGCGATGAGGGCCTCGACCGTCCTGTCGTTGAGGCCCAGGTTGAGGATGGTGTCCATCATGCCGGGCATGGAGGCCCGGGCGCCGGAGCGGATGGACACGAGGAGGGGATTCTTGACGTCGCCCAAACCCTGGCCGACGGCCTTCTCCAGCTTCTTCAGGTTCTTCTCGATCTCCTGCCTGACGGCCGCGGGGATCCGTTTTTTGCTCTCATAATAAAGCTCGCAGACCTCGGTGGACACGGTGAAACCGGGAGGCACGGGCAGGCCGATGCCGGCCATCTCGGCCAGGTTGGCCCCCTTGCCGCCGAGCAGGTCTTTCATCTCTTTGTTTCCTTCGGCCGAGCCGGCGCCAAAGAAATACACGTATTTTTTGGCCATGGGGATCGTCTCCTTACCGACAATTGGTCGTAAAAACACTAAACTATACCCCGAAAAAGGGGATCAATTCAAGAAAACTGGATGGCCGCGGCGAACGGGGCGCCGAAGAACAAAAGCGCCTTCCGGCGGCCGGTCTTCAGCGAGGTCACGCCTCGACCACGGCCTTGTATTTTTCCAGGCCGGCCTTCAGGATGGCCAGGCCCTTGCGGATGTCCTCTTCCTTGAGGACGTAGGCCATCCGGATCTCGTCCAGGCCCTTGCCGGGCGTGCTGTAGAAGCCCGACTCGGGAGCGACCATGAGCGTTTCATTGTTCAAGCGGAAATCATTGAGCATGAAGAGGACGAACGTCTCGGCGTCCCTGACCGGCAGACGGACGCTCATGTAGAAGGCGCCCTGCGGTTTGCGGACGACGACGCCGGGAATCGCCGCCAGCCCCTCGTACAGGACGTCGCGGCGGCGTTCGTACTCCCGGCGGACGGGCTCGAAATAGCCGAGGCCCATCTTGTAGGCGGCGATGGCCGCCCTCTGCTCGATCGAGGGCGGGCACAGCCGCGCCTGGGCGAACCGCAGGAGCGCTTCGTAGACCTTCGGATTGCGGCAGATGACCGCGCCGATGCGGGCGCCGCAGCAGGAGAACCGCTTGGAGATCGAGTCGACCACGATCGTCCGGTCCTTGGCCTCCGGAAATTCAAGGATGCTCTTGTGTTTCAAGCCGTCGTAAATGAACTCTTTGTAGACCTCGTCGCCGATCAGGAAAAGGCCGTGCTTGAGGCAGATCTTGACCACGCGCTCCAGTTCCTCGGGCGTGTAGACCGAGCCGGTCGGGTTGTTGGGCGAACACAGGACGATGGCCTTTGTCCGGGGCGTTATCTTGGCCTCGAATTCCGCGGCCGCGGGCAGGCGGTAGCCGTCCTCGACCTTCAGGGTCAGGGGGACGATCTTCAGGTTGGCCAGCGAAGCGTAGCCGTTGTAGTTGGTGTAGAACGGCTCGGGGATGATGATCTCATCGCCGGGGTCGGCCACGGTGGCGAAGGCGAAAAGGATGGCCTCCGAACCGCCGCAGGTGATGATGACGTTGTCGGCCGTGAGGGCGATTCCGTAGCCGCCGAAATAGCCGGCGATCGCTTCCCGCAGCTCTAAAAATCCCTGGGCCGGCCCGTAGCTCAAAATCGGATCATTGAAGCTCCGGACGGCGTCGAGGATGGGCTTGGGGGTGGGAATGTCGGGATCGCCGATATTGAGGAAATAGACTTTGACGCCGGCCTTGATGGCGGCGTCGGCATAGGGCTTGAATTTGCGGATGGGCGAAGCCTGGACGGACTGCCCGCGCTTGGAAATCTCCATGGATGACTCCTTGCCGACCGTATGAGGACCCTGAAATTATGGCCCAAAGCCGGGGGACCTGTCAAAAATCGGATTTCGGATATTCACCCATCGGAATTTCGGCGTCCGCGTTTTCCCGGGCGGATCGCCGGGAACGTCCGAGGCCGGCCGCCGGCCCGGCGATTGACCGCATCCCCCCGTTCTGTTATTTTGTCCCCGCCATGCCCCACGATTCCCGGGCCCGCATCGTCCGCAAGCAGAGCTGGGGCGATTACCATCTTTTCCGGTTCGAATCGCCGGCCCTGGCGGCCGGGGCCAAACCGGGACAATTCGTCATGGTCCGGACGGCCGAGGGATACGATCCGCTGCTGCGCCGCCCGATCAGCCTGCACGACGCCGGCCGGAGATGGTTGGAGATTTTCTTCCGCGTCGCCGGGAAGGGCACCGCCCTCCTGGCCCGACGGGAAGAGGGCCAGACCCTCGACGTGATCGGCCCTCTGGGCGGCGGCTTTCGCCTGGAGGGGGAATGGAGCGGCCGCGCCGCCTGGCTCGTCGGGGGCGGCCGGGGAATCGCCCCCCTGTACCTTCTGGGACGCGCGCTGGGGGAGCGCGGCGCCCGGGTGCGGGTTTTCTACGGCGGCAAGACGCGGACCGAAGTCCCCATCGCCGAAAAATTCCGAGAGGCCGGATTCGATGTGGCCTGTTCCACGGACGACGGGAGCCAGGGTTTCCACGGTTTCGTCACCGCGCTCCTGGAAAGAGAGCTCGCCGCCGGCGCCCCGGCCGGTCTGTTCGTCTGCGGGCCCGACCCGATGATGGAGCGGGCCGCCAGGCTGGCCCAAGCGCGGGGCATCCCCGCCCAAATCTCGCTCGAGGCCATCATGGGCTGCGGCTTCGGGGCCTGCTGGGGCTGCGTCAAGCGCATCAAGCGGCCGGAGGGCGGGAAATGGCTCAAGATCTGCGAGGACGGCCCGGTCTTCGCGGCCGAAGAGATCCTCTGGGAGGAAGGGTGACATGGCTGATCTCACCGTCGACCTCGGCTTCCTCCGGCTGCGAAACCCGGTCCTGACGGCCAGCGGAACATTCGGCTATGGCCGGGAGTTTGCCCCCTATCTCGACCTGAACCGGCTGGGCGGGATCGTCGTCAAAGGCCTGTATTACGGTCCGCGCGAGGGAAATCCCCCCCCGCGGCTCGTCGAAACGGCTTCCGGCCTGATCAACGCCATCGGGCTTCAAGGCGTCGGCGTGGAGCACTTCGCCGCCGACGTACTGCCGGAGCTGAGGAAATACGACACGGCGGTTTTCGTCAACGTCTGCGGAGCGGACAACGAGGAATATCTCCGGGTCATCGATTTCCTGGAGGGTCAGGACGGCATCGCCGGCTACGAATTGAATATCTCCTGCCCCAACGTCAAGCAGAATGGGACCTGTCCGGCCATGTTCCCCGAGGCCACCCGTTCGATCGTCGCCGCGGCCAAGGCCCGCTGCCGCCGGCCGCTCATCGCCAAGCTGTCGCCCAATGTGACCGACATCGTCGAGATCGCCCTGGCCGCCGAGGACGGCGGCGCGGACGCCGTCTCGCTCATCAACACCATCCTGGCCATGGCCGTCGATCTCGAAACGCGGCGGCCCAAACTGGGCAACCTCTTCGGCGGATTGAGCGGCCCGGCCGTCAAACCTATCGCCCTGCGCATGACCTGCCAGGTCGCCAGGGCGGTCCACATTCCGGTCATCGGGATGGGCGGGATCATGAGCGGAGCCGACGCTCTCGAGTTCATGGTCGCGGGGGCCGGGGCCGTCCAGGTCGGCACGGCCAATTTCGTCGAGCCGGGCGCGGCCGTCCGCATCGTCGGGGAAATGGAATCCTGGTGCGACGCGCACGGCGTCGCCCGCGCGGCCGACCTGGTCAACACGCTCAGAACCTGAGCGTCCACCCTCCGAACGCCGGCCCGTCCGAATCTTCGAGGGACTTCCATCCGCCATCAAAAATTCCTCCGGCCGCGCGTGGACAACCAGAGGAAAAAAATTATAATGGGGCCTGGAGGTTCTGCCCATGACCCGCACCATCCCCCCCGCCCATCGCATCATCACCGCCCTGGACGTCGAAAACAAGGCCCAGGCCCTGGCCATCGTCCGGGAGCTCGATCAGGCCGTCCTTTTCAAGGTCGGGCTGGAACTTTTCACCGCCGAAGGCCCGGCCCTCCTCCAGGAGATCAAAGCCCTAGGGAAGGGCGTCTTCCTGGACCTCAAGCTCCACGACATCCCCAACACGGTCGGCGAGGCCGCCCGCATCGGCGTCCGTCATGGGGCCCGGATGATGACCATCCACACGTCGGGCGGCGGAGAGATGATGGCCCGGGCCGCGGCCACCGTGGGCGAGGAATCGGCCAAACTCGGCGCAGCCGGTCCCATCCTGCTGGGCGTGACCATCCTGACCAGCTTGAAAAACGACGACCTGCGGTCCATCGGCATGATCCCGGACACGTCGGCCCAGGTGCTTCGCCTGGCCGCGTTGGCTAAAGCCGCGGGGATGCACGGGGTGGTCTGTTCGGCCCAGGAGATCGAGATCGTACGGAAGGAAGTGGGCCCAGAGTTCCTGATCGTCACGCCGGGCATCCGGCCGGCCTGGTCGGCGGCCCAGGACCAGAAAAGGATCATGACGCCGGCCTTGGCGGTTGAAAAAGGATCGGATTATCTCGTCGTGGGGAGACCCATCACCCAAGCGGCCTCCCCACGCGAGGCGTTTCAGAAAATCGTGGACGAATTACAGGGCTGAGACGGCTCCGACGGCGAAGATTGCGCCGAGAATGAAGCCGACGATCAGCATGAGCACGATGACGACGATGCAGCAGACCACGAGGTAGCCGATGACCTTGTCCTTGGGCGTATCCATCATCGGGGTGTTGAACCCGAGATAGAGAACGTACAGGCCGTAGAGCCCGGCGATGGCGGCCAGCACACCCAGCGACGGGATGATGTAAAAGATCCCGGCGACGAAGGGGATGGTCATGCTGTAGACGGACAGCTGCATGGCTTTCTGGGGGTTCTGCTTGGAGCCGAAATTCGGGGCCAGGGCGTTGATGACCAGTCCGAACGCATAGACGCTGGCCAGGGTGAAAACGTAATACAGAACGGCCCGCAGGAGACCGCTGCCCATGGGATAGCGGTACGAGCCCAGGAACGGAATGTGGATGCCGATCAGGCTGTAGCCGATGAACTGGGCGATGGCCGGGATGGCGCAGAGCAGGGCCGCATAGCCGGTGATGAGCTGCATGGCCGGAGTTTCTTCACCCTTGATCTTGACCCATTCGTCCTTCGGTTTGAGGATGAGACCTTGTGCCCGGGCGACTAAATCCATTGTGTCCTTCTCCTTTCAGATGTTTTGTTAGACTTTATACCATTCGGGTAAACCTGTCAAACAAAGGCCGGAGGCGGCCCGGAAACGGGAGGAGGTGGAGGCGCGGGCCGGAGTCGAACCGGCGAATCGAGGTTTTGCAGACCTCTCCCTTAGCCACTTGGGTACCGCGCCGTCGATAACATCAATGGGACCGGTCGTCGAATGGAATTGGAGCGGGCGATGGGACTTGAACCCACGACCTTCTGCATGGCAAGCAGACGTTCTACCACTGAACTACGCCCGCGTCGGCCGAAATCCCTGGCCGACCGCCAGGGAAATCCTGGGTTAAACTAGCAAAAAGACCGGGTCCTGTCAACAAACGTTTATTTAACCTGGACCAGATCCCCCATCTGGATGATGTTCTTGAGCGACATGATCTTGATCGTCGCCGTCAGCCGGCCGGCGTCGATCACCACGGCATTGCCGACCGCCTGGGGGGACTTGCCGCCGCTCGAAGCGTCGAACACCGTCATCTGCTGGCCGGGCCGGAGGCCGGCCTCGAGGCCCCGGTCGATGAGGGCGTAGCTGTCCGCCCCGATCTCCTGGTGATCATCGGACATGAAGATGATGCGGCTCGTCAGCACGTTCCCGCCCTTCGGGATCCCCTGATAGCCCAGGTCCCTGCCCACGACGGGGCTCTTTTTTTCGAAGGGAACGAGGCGGTCCCCGATGTGCACCGGGCCGCAGGATTTTTCGATCTGGGCCAGGAATCGTTCGCTTTCGACCCGGACGATCTTGGCCCGGCCGCGCCCGAAGCCTATGTTGCCCCGTACGCCGGGGACGCTTGGCCCGATCTCGACAATCTGGAAGATCTGGCCCTCGCGCCATTCCCCGACGGGCCCGCCGTAGAATTGGTCGGCGTCGGAAAGCAGCAGCCGTTCGCCGATGGCAGGCGCGAGAATGCGCGTCAGGGGTTCCTTGTCCACGACGAAGAACGCGCAATAGAGATCGGTTTCGGTGATCACGGCATACGTGTTGCGGGAGCTCTTGGCTTTGTCGATCTGGTCCTGGGAAGCCGGGGCGGCCGCCGCCGTGGTCAGGCCGAGGACAAGAACCGACAGAACCAGCGTAGGACTGCACTTTTTGCTCATTCCGGCACCTCGGTTAATCCTCTTTTGATTTTCATATATATTAGCACATTTTCCCCGGCTCGAGTGCAAGAGGTCTTTGTCGGCCGGATCGTCGATCGGCGTTCTTGACTTTTCATATCCCCGGACTTAACATTAATTCAGTGCTGGTCAGCATATTGAAAAGGAGGATCCTATGGGGAAAAAAGACTTCACCACCCGTATGGCGCACGAGGCCGGGATAACCCATCAACAGGCCCAGAAGGCCTATGCCGTCCTTCTCGATACGGTCAAGAGCGCGCTGAAAACGGGGCGCAAGGTGAACCTGTCCGGTTTCGGCAGCTTCGAGATAAAAATCAGGGAAGCCCGCCAGGGACGAAATCCCAAGACCGGGCAGACGATCGCCATTCCCAAAAAGAAAAGAATCAAATTCACGCCCAGCCGCATTTTCAAAAGCGGCCTTTGATCCCCCGGGACGGCGGCCGGGCCGCCGCAGTGGACAAACGGCCGGGGCTCCATTAAAATGACCAATCGTCATGGCCAAGAAAACCATTGTTGCGCTTCTCTTCGGCGGCCGATCGGCCGAGCACGAAGTGTCCATCCGGTCCGCGGCGGCCGTCTATGAGAATCTCGATCGGTCGCGCTACAAGGTCCTGTCCCTTTATTTCGACCGGGGCGGACGATGGAAGGCCGTCTCCTCCCCGCTGGCCGCGCCCGGGGAATTGAAGCGCGGCCGGGCCCATTCCTTCCTCCCCTGGCAGGTCCGGGCCGCCGGGCGCCCGCTGCGGGCCGACATCTATTTTCTGGTCCTGCACGGCCCTTACGGCGAAGACGGCACGATTCAGGGGCTTCTCGACCTGGCCGATGCCCCTTATATCGGGCCGGGCGTTCTGGCCTCATCCACGGGCATGGACAAGGCGGTCATGAAGGTCCTCTTCCATGCCCAGGGGCTGCTCGTTTCGCCCTGGCGCGTGGTCCGGGACCTCGAGTGGGAATCGGATCGGCGAAGCGTCCTGGCCGGCCTGCGCCGGGCCTTCGACTGGCCCGTTTTCGTCAAACCGGCCAACATGGGCTCCAGCGTCGGCATCTCCAAAGTCAAATCGGCCGCCGGGCTGGGTCCGGCCCTCGACCGGGCCTTCCGTTACGACCGGAAAGTCGTGGTTGAGCGCGGCATCGTTGGGCGGGAGTTCGAATGCAGCGTCCTGGGCAACGATGCGCCCGAGGCCTCCCTGCCCGGCGAGGTCATACCCTACAACGAATTCTACGATTACAATGATAAATACAGGGACGGCCGGACGCGCTTCGGCATCCCGGCCGTGCTGCCCGCCTCCGTTGTCCGCAGGATCCGGGCCCAGGCCGTCGCCGCCTTCCAGGCTTGCGGGGCCGAGGGGCTGGCCCGGGTCGATTTCTTCCTCGAAAACGGGACGGGGAACCTCTACGTCAACGAGATCAATACCCTCCCCGGCTTCACCGAAATCAGCATGTACCCCAAGCTGTGGGCCGTCTCCGGCCTGCCCTTCGGCCGCCTCCTCGACCGGCTGATCGAGCTGGGGTTCGAGCGCCACGCGGCCAAGCGCCGCTGCACGGCCAAGGACGGCGCATGAGGGTCCTGGGCGTCGATTACGGCGACCGGCACATCGGTCTGGCTTTGAGCGATCCGCTGCAGATGACCGCCCAGCCGCTGAGCACATACCATTTGCAGGCCCGCGACGAGGACAACGGCAATTATTTCAGGGCCCTCGTCCGTGATCATTCGATCGTCCGGATCGTCATCGGCCTGCCCCTGCGCATGGACGGCACGCCCGGCTCGCGCGTCGAGAAGACGCGGACCTTCGCCGCCTGGCTGGAAAAAACGACCGGTCGGCCCGTCGAATACTGGGACGAACGGCTGACGACGCACCAAGCCATTCGCTCGGTCCAGGAACAGAAGATCAAAATCAAGGACAAGCGGGCCGCCATCAACCAAATTGCGGCCGTCATCATCCTTCAGGGCTACCTGGAAAGTCTCCGCCCCGATGAACCTCCTCGTCCGGGCGATTAAATCCGCCCTGGCCCTGGCCCAGGTCCTCCTCCTGGGTGTCTGCGTCTGGGTCGCTCTGGAGTCCCGCCGCGTCGCTACGATCAGTCCGCGGACCGTGCTCGTCGAGATTGAGAAAGGCTGGGGCGTCCGGACGATCGCCGAGGCCCTTAAAAGGGAAGGCGTCCTGACGAAAAAGACGCTCTTCGTCGGCCGCTACCGCCTCTTTTTCCACCGCGCGGCTCTGAAGGCCGGACAGTACGAAATGGCCGCCCCGTCAACGCCCCAGGCCGTCCTCGACGCCCTCGGCCGGGGCCTGGTCTATCTCCGCCCCGTAACGGTCGCGGAGGGTCTGACGGCGCTGGAAACGTTTCCTCTCTTCGTGGCGGCCGGCTTCGGCAGAGAGGAGGCGTTCAAAAAAGCCTCGATGGATACGTCCGCGTTGGGGGTCCTCGATCCGCTGGCCGCCGATCTTGAAGGGTACCTTTTTCCCGAGACCTACCGCCTGCCCAAGGGGATCTCGGCCTCCGAGATCCTTTCCAAGATGGTCGAACAGTTCCGCGGCGTTCTCACCGAACCGTGGCGCCGGCGGGCGGCGGCCCTTGGTTTCAGCGTCCGGGACGCGGTCATTCTGGCCTCGATGATCGAAAAGGAAACGGGCCGTCCCGAAGAGAAGCCGCTGGTCTCCTCCGTCTTCCACAACCGGCTCAGGGCGGATATGAGGCTCGAATGCGATCCGACGATTATTTACGCTCTCAAGAAAGCCGGAACGTATGACGGCAAGCTGCACGGGAAGGACCTGCGCTTCGATTCCCCTTACAACACGTATCTCCACGCCGGATTGCCGCCCGGTCCGATTTGCAACCCCGGCCGGTCCTCCCTCGAAGCCGCCCTCCATCCGGCCGATACCGGATTCCTCTACTTCGTGGCCCGGCATGACGGCAGCCACCAGTTCAGCCGCACTCTGCGCGAACACAACCGGGCCGTCGATGAGTATCGACGTTGAAGAGCCCTTTCCATGTGTAAAAAATATTTACGACAAAGATCACGGCCTTGTCTTGAAAACAGGGCAAATCCATCAATCACCGGTTGGCATATTATTTGCTCAATGATCGGCGAGAGGATTCATGGAATATCCGGATAGGAGGACGCTCGTCATGAAAAAATCGGTCGTTCCCATTCTATTAGCGGGAATCATCCTGGCCTGCCTGGCCGCCCCTGCTTCCGCGGACCAGAAAGACAAGGAAAAAACACCGCCGGCCAAAGTCTACATCCCCAAGGAAGTCAAGGAACCGATGGTGGCCGGCATGGCCGCCAGACAGCCCCGTCTGGACATCCCCTTCGAGGTGTTCAAGACCTTGTACCTTCCCGCCCAACAGGCCTTCTACAACATCTTCTTCCTGAAGATGAAGAACACCGACCTCGGCTTCGCGCCCGCAGCGGCCAAAGCGGCCGACCCGGCCGCCCCCGCCGCCGCGGCCAAGCTCAAGGCGACGTTCAACGTTTTCCTGGCCTTCTACAAGCTCGAGAACGACAAGCCCGCGACGCTGGTCAGGGAAGTCTATGTCCCCGCGGCCGTCGAGAAAGACCAGAACGGATTCGACCCGGCCCGGGAAGAATGGTATGCCATCGGCTATCCGCTGATGCCCGGCGATTACCTGGCTTCGATCGCCATCGCCTCCCCGGATCTCAAGAAGATCGGCATCCAGTACGCCGAAGTCAAACTGCCTGATCCCAAGTCGTTCACCTCGTCCCTCGATACGACGCCGATCTTCTTCAACAAGGAAATCAAACAGCTTCAGGCCCCCGAGAACAAGGCCGAGCTCCATGAGGGTTTCTTCAGGTATTCCATTCTCCAGATGACGCCCAACATCGACAACGTCTTCTCCGTGGGCGATAACCTAGACATGTTCCTCTACATCTTCGGCACCCAGCCCAAGGAAGGCGGAAAATACGATATCGAGATCAATTTTCAGGTCGTGCAGGACGACAAGGTGGCCATCAAGTACGCCAACGGCAATTATGAATCGCCTCTCGTCAGCCTGCCCCTTCAGATGAAACAGACCGTCCAGATCAAGAAGGGCGAGGAAACGCGGTCGGAAATCCGGGACCTGCCGGCCGGCCCGTACACGCTCGTCCTGAAGATCACCGACAAGGTGTCCGGCATGAAGTGCGAAAAGAAGGTCGACTTCACGGTCAAGTGACTTTCCCCGATCGTTTGAATTTTGAATTGACTCGGCCCTTCAGCCTTTGAGGGCGATTTTTTCAGGTTGGCCCTTGCCCTCGGGCGGGGGATTCCATACACTACGGCCGGAACCCATGAAATTTGCCGCCGACCTCCACCTGCATTCGAAATTCTCCCGGGCCACGTCCCGGGACATGACCTTCGACAATCTGGCCGCCTGGGGCAAGATCAAGGGCCTGGCACTCCTGGCCACCGCCGATTTCACCCATCCCGAATGGTTCTTTCTGACCAAGCAGAAGCTCGAGCCGGCCGGCAACGGCCTCCTGCGCCTGAAGAAGATCACGCCGCCAGACCACGATTCGCTGCGGGCGTTCCCGCTGTCCACGGAAGACGTCCATTTCATCCTCTCGACCGAAATCAGCCTCATTTATTCCAAACGCGGGAAGGTCCGCAAGATCCATCTTCTCCTGCTGGCCCCGGACCTCGAATCGGTGGAGAAAATCAACGCCCGGCTGGGCGGACTGGGCAACCTGCGCTCGGACGGACGCCCCATCCTCGGCCTGGACGCCAAGGCCTTCGTCCGCCTGGTGACCGATCTCTGCCCGCGCGCGGCCGTCATCCCCGCCCATATCTGGACGCCCTGGTTCTCGCTCTTCGGGGCCAATTCCGGCTTCGACGCGGTCGAAGAGTGCTTCGAAGAGATGACGCCCCGCATCTTCGCCATGGAAACGGGATTGTCCTCGGATCCGGCCATGAACCGGCGCCTGTCGGCCCTGGACAAATACGCCCTGATCTCCAACTCCGACGCCCATTCGCCTTCCAAGCTCGGGCGGGAGGCCAACGTTTTCAACGCCGATTTCAGCTACGCCGGCGTCCTCGACGCCATCCGCGGCCGGGACCCGGAGCGCTTCCTCCACACGATCGAATTCTTCCCCGAGGAAGGCAAGTACCATTATGACGGGCACCGCAAGTGCGGCGTGCTCTTCTCGCCCCGAGAATCGCGGGCCCACAACGATCTCTGCCCGGTTTGCGGGAAGTCCCTGACGGTCGGGGTCATGCACAGGATCGAGGAGATGGCCGACCGCGAAGAGGCCCCGGCCGCCGTGGGCCTCCCCTTCAAGAACCTCATCCCCCTCAACGAGATCATCGGACAGGCCTGCGGGAAATCGCCCGATGGCGCCAGCATCTGGGACCTCTATTTCCGGTTTATCCACGAATTCGGCGACGAGCGGACCATCCTGACCGAGACTCCGGTCGAGGACATCGTCCGCCTCCAGCCTGAGCGCGTCGGCCGGGGCATCGAGCGCATGCGCCAAGGCCTGGTCCGAGCCGTGCCCGGCCGCGACGGCGAGTACGGGGTCATCAAGGTCTTCGCCGACGAGGAGGAAGACGGGGCTTCGGCCGCCGGCCAGATGTCGCTGTTCTAGGCCAAGTCCTTCGGTCTTTGATTTTTTATTGCCGGCCGAAAATGATAAAATATGCCATACAAGGGTCAGGTTTACGCCGTCGGGGCCGGGCCCTCACCACGTCGGGGCGGGCTCTTGTGAGACGCGATGTCATGAATGCGTTGCGGGTTTCGCGGCGAAGCCACCCGGCGCGAAGCGCACATTGATAGAGAGCGGAGGCAAAAATGAGAATCATCCGGATCCATCGCCTGATCGCCATTGCGGCCGTGGTCATCGCAACCGCCGGACTGGCCGCGGCCCAAGCGGGCCACGGCATTGGACGGATGAGCGGCCTCTGCATCGACCTGGAAGGCAACCCCCTGGAAAACATAAAGGTCCAGATCGTCTTTTCCCAGAACCAGAACCTCAAATTCGATACGGTTTCCAGCAAAAAGGGCGAATGGTCGTTCCTCGGCCTGGGTACGGGCACATGGAACCTCACCGCGACCGGAGCCGGTTACGAACAGGTCACGCAGGCCGTCTACATCAGCCAGCTCGATACAAACCCCAAAGTCTCCATCAAGCTTAAAAAAACCGAGAAGACGGGCGGCGGTTTCATCCAGGACCAGTCCTCCCTGGCCTTTCTGGACAAGGGCAACCAGCTGTTCCGCGAACAGAAGTTCGATGAGGCCATCAGTCAGTTCGAGCAGTTCCTGGAGAAGAACCCGGCCGCCTACCAGGTCCGGATCAGCATCGCCGACTGCTATCGGGAAAAGGGCGAGTTCGAGAAAGCGACCGCCCTGTACAACGAGATCATCGAGCGTTCGAAGACCGATTCGGCCTTGGGCAAGGAAATGATGGCCAAGGGCCTGGCCGGGCTGGGCAACATCATGATCAAGCAGAACAAGCTCGACGCGGCCCAGGAATATTTCAAACAATCCATCGCCTGCTCGCCCAAGGACGAGATCCTGGCTTACAACGTCGGCGAGATCTATTTCTCCAACCAGGGGATCGAGGATGCCTTGAAGTATTTCGAACTGGCCTCCCAGATCAAACCGCAATGGCCCGACCCGTATCTCAAGCTCGGATACGTTTACCTGAACAAGGCCGATAACGCCAGCGCCGTGGCCAAGTTCGAGAAGTTCCTGACCCTGGAGCCGGAGGGCGAGCGAGCCGCTCTGGTCAAGAACATCCTCAACGCCATCAAGCGCTGATCGGCCTCCCAGCCGCCTTCCGCCGCGGGCATAAGTCCGTCTTTGTTCGGGGGAATAAACATGCCGGTGTAAAAAGTCCATAGCAAGCTCATAATAAACACGATAGAAAGGATCAAAACCTGTCCGATAATTCAATAAATTGCAATCAATCCAAATAAATGGATTCGGCGGGTCGCCCTCATTTCTTGACAATAGCCCCACCCGCTCCTATATTTTATCCTGATTCAGGATAATCAATGCCGATCGAAATGCGCATAAAGGGGCTGGCGGTCGATCCCCTGTCCAAGATGCCCGTCATCATCCTGGAGGATCTGGGTTCCGAGCGGGTCCTTCCGATATGGATCGGCGTATTCGAGGCCAATGCCATCGCTTTGACGATGGAAAACATCCCCACCCCGAGGCCGATGACCCACGACCTGATGAAAAATCTCCTGACCCGGCTGGACATCGCCGTGGAACGCATCGTCGTCACCGACGTCCGCAACAACACGTTCTATGCGGCCATCCACTGCCGGCGCGGCGACGACGCGGTCGTTTTCGATTCCCGTCCTTCGGACGCCATCGCCCTGGCTCTTCGCACCAAATCGCCGATTTTCGTGGAAGACGAAGTGGTCCGCAAATCCCACGGCCTCAAGGGCGAGGAAAACCCGGACGGTCTGGAAAATATCCGAAAATGGCTGGAATCGATGTCGCCGGACATGCTCGGCAAATATAAAATGTGATCCCCGGAGCCCGATCGATCCGGGCCGGCCGTCGCCCCCCTCACCACCCTTTTTCTAGGTCCGTACGCGCATGAAGAGGGTGAGCCCCAGGAATCCGAAGACGAGATTCGGACCCCAGGTGGCCAGAAAAACGCTCAGGAAACCGACGTTTCCCAGGCTCAGGAAAACGCCGAGCAGAACCCAATAGCCGATGGCGATCACCAGGCTGATGCCGACGCCGACCAGCGCCCCCCGCTTGCCCATGATGAAGGCGAACGGCAGCCCCAGGAACGTCATGATCATCGCGACGAAGGGAAAGGCCAGCTTTCGGCCCGCTTCGACCCGCAGCCGCCGGGTGTCGAATCCGAGGCTGCCGACGTCTTCGATGTGGCTGTTCAGCTCGGACACCGTCATTTGGGCGGGCGATTTGCTTTTCTGATAGAAAAGCCGGCGGTCCTCGGCGAAGGGAAATTCGCGGGTCTTGAATTTATCGAAGCGGATCTCGGCGCTCTGTTCGAACTCGCGCAGCCAGCCGTTCTCCAGGCGGACATCGTCCCCGTGCAATTCCGCCCGGTCGGCGTCGATGCGCCGCCGGATCGTCCAGGAGGACGGGTCGAGGTCGATGATGGACAGGCGGCTCCAGGTCGCCCGCTGGGGATCGAAATCCCCATAATGGAAAATTCGGTCGCGCGTCCGGTTGATCGCCCAGGGCCGGAAATTGGCCGCGGCCAATTCGTCCGAATCCTTGTTGAGCCGGTTCCAGGTTTCGTCGGCCAGCCGGCTCGATTTGGGCAGGACGCGCTCCTGGATCTGGAAGGCCAGGAATCCGATGACAAGCCCCATGACCACCGCCGGAAGGACGATCCTATAAAGGCTGATGCCGCAGGCCTTCATGGCCGTCATCTCGTTGGACTTGGTCAGCAAGCCGAAGGTCAGGAGGGTCGCCGTCAGGGCCGTGACCGGAAGGCCGTAGTGGATGAACTCGGGGAAACGGTACCAAATGTAGGACAGCAGCAGGCTGATCGGCCGATGGTTGCGGTAGATGTTGTCGATCTGCTCGAAGAAGGTGACGATGGACAAGATGGCCAGCAGGCTGGTCATGGTGAACGCGCCGATGGCCAGGTACTTGCGCAGGACGTATCGGTCGAGGATATTGGGAAACCACAGGTGGAAGCGGAGACGCCGGGAGGACCCGGGGGAGGCCTCCGCGGCCGCGGCGGTCCGGGTCCGGCGGGTCTGCCGCCGGCGGAGGTCGAACCGGGCGAAGAACGGCATTTCCCGGGCCGAGTGGGCGAACAACCGCGCCCCGAGTACGGCGAAAATGATATTCCCTCCCCAGATCCCCAGCCACGGCGGGATCCTCCCGTCCATGGCGAACTTTTCGCCGGCCGTGATGAAAATATAATAGAAAAGAATGATGATCAGGCTCAACGTGAAGCCGCTCGTCCGGCCGCCCTTCTTGGTCGAGATGCCCAGGGGCAGCCCTAAAAAAACGAAGATCCAGCAGGCGAAGGGCAGGGCGAATTTCTTGTGGATCTCGACGTCGTGGGCCCGGATCCCGTCCCGGGCATGGGCGATGGCCACGGCGTTTTCGGCCCGCTTCCGGTCGACCGCCGGATCGGACGATCCGGCCATCGAGGCCCGCTCCCTTTGCAGGCCGGCGATCCGCGACAGGATCTCCCGCCGCCCCGCCGCGAGCTCCCCCAGGGTCAATTCCCGGACGCGTTTGACGGCCCCGCCATAGCCGAAATAGTTTTCGGCGTTGATCTCCTCCTCGATCCGGGCGGAGACGCTGACCGAATAGCGGTCGGGATTGTCCGATGAAACGCTGTGCTGGACGACGTCCTGGAGCTCGAGGACGGCCCTCTTTTCGCGGGCCGAGACGACCAGCCGCCCCCGTTTAGCGAGGAGGATCCGGGTGTCGCCGGGTGGGTTCCCGGCCTGGATGAAGACGTTCATCCATTCCCGGTTCTCGGCCACATCCTGGAAATAGATCATCGTCCCGGAAATGTCGATGAACTCCCGGGGCGAAAGCTGGAGCTGGAGCCGCTCGGCCTGGGCCGCGGCGAGGGTCTGCTGGAACTTGAAATTGAAGGACGGGGCCAACCACATGGCCAGAACCGACGTGACCAGCCAGCCGGAGAAGGCGAACAGGAGCAGGGGGCGGAGGATCCGGAGATGGCCGATGCCGAGGGTCTTGAAGGCCGTGACTTCGGAGTCGGAGGACATCCGGCTCAGGCCGGCCAGCACGCCCATCAGGACGGCCATGGGCACGGTGAAGGCCAGGATGGCCGGAATGAGGTAGCCCAGCAGCTTGAGGGTGGTCAGGAGGGGGACGCCGCGGGCGATGAACATCTCCGGAAAAACCAGGAGCTGGTTCATCAGCAGGACGAAGCTGTAGACGAGCAGGCCGATGCCGAAGGGCGCGGCCGCCTCGCGCAGCATGTAGCGGTCGAAATACTTCAGCATCCCGGGATTGTTATATCAAAAAAAAGGGGAGCGGTCGAACGACCGCTCCCCTCGGGAAAACTCGGACGAGCCGCTCGCCCGCGGATTTTAGCCACGGGCGAGCGCGGCGGACCATGTTCCCCAAGCTACGCTTGGGGCCCCTGCCGCCGTCAGTACATATCCCCGCCCGGAGGCGTGGGATAGGAGGCCTTCTTGTCTTCCTCGGGCAGTTCGGTGATGAGGCCTTCGGTGGTCAGCATCAGGCCGGCGATGGAGGAGGCGTTCTGCAGGGCGATCCGGACGACCTTGGTCGGATCCAGGATGCCCGCCTTGATCATGTCCTCGTACTTCTCGGTCAGGGCGTTGAAGCCCATGTCCTGTTTCAGCTCGCGGACCTTTTCGACCACGATCGAGCCTTCCAGTCCGGCGTTGTTGGCGATGGTCCGGAGAGGCTCTTCCAGGGCGCGCTTGACGATGTCCACGCCGATTTTGAGGTCGCCCTCAGCCTTGAAGGCTTCCAGCGACTTCTGGGACCGGAGCAGGGCCACGCCGCCGCCGGGGACGATTCCCTCTTCGACGGCCGCCTTGGTCGCGTGCATGGCGTCCTCGACCCGGGCCTTCTTTTCTTTGAGCTCGGTCTCGGTGGCCGCGCCGACCTTGATCAGGGCCACGCCGCCGACCATCTTGGCCAGCCGCTCCTGGAGCTTTTCGCGGTCATAGTCGGAGGTCGTCTCGTCGATCTGGGTGCGGATCTGCTTGATGCGGGCCTGGATGTCGGAGGCCTTGCCCTTGCCCTCGACGATGGTCGTGTTGTCCTTGTCGATGACGACCTTCTTGGCCTCGCCCAGCCAATCGATCTCGACTTTTTCCAGCTTGACTCCGATGTCCTCGGTGATGACCTTGCCGCCGGTCAGGATGGCGATGTCCTCGAGCATGGCCTTGCGGCGATCGCCGAAACCGGGGGCCTTGACCGCGGCGCAGACGAACGTGCCCTTGATCTTGTTGACGACCAGGGTGGCCAGGGCCTCGCCCTCGACCTCTTCGGCCACGACGACGAGAGGCTTGCCCATGCGGGCCACGTTCTCGAGAAGGGGCAGGAATTCGCGAAGGTTGCTGATCTTCTTTTCGTGGAGCAGGATGAGGGGATTCTCCAGGACGCACTCCATGCGGTCCGGATCGGTGATGAAGTAGGGGCTGAGGTAGCCGCGGTCGAACTGCATGCCCTCGACGATGTCCAGGGTCGTTTCCATGCTCTTGGCTTCCTCGACGGTGATGACGCCGTCCTTGCCCACCTTCTCCATGGCCTCGGCGATGATCTTGCCGATGGACTCATCGTTGTTGGCGGAGATGGCGCCGACCTGGGCGATCATTTCGCCCGAGACCTCGCGGCTGAGCTTTTTCAGGTCGCCCACGACGGTCTCGACGGCCTTGTCGATGCCCTTCTTGATCATGGTCGGGTTGGCCCCGGCCGTCACGTAGCGCAGGCCCTCGGCGTAGATGATCTGGGCCAGGACGGTGGCCGTCGTCGTGCCGTCGCCGGCCACGTCCGACGTCTTGGAGGCCACTTCCTTGACCAGCTGGGCGCCCATGTTCTCCAGGTGGTCCTGGAGCTCGACTTCCTTGGCCACGCTGACGCCGTCCTTGGTGCTCGTGGGGGAGCCGAACTTCTTGTCGATCACGACGTTCTTGCCCCGCGGGCCGAGCGTCGCCTTGACCAGATTGCTTAAAATATTGACGCCCTTGAGCAGTTGGTGGCGGGCATCGTCGCCTAAAAGAATTTGTTTCGCCATTGGATTGTCTCCTTCGTTTCCTTGCTTACTCGACGATGGCCAGAATCTCTTCCTCGCGGAGGATGAGGTGCTCGACGCCGTCGACCATCACTTCCGCGCCGCTGTACTTGCCGATCAGGACCTTGTCGCCTTTCTTGACCGACAGGGGGATCGTCTTCCCTTCATCCGTCATTTTACCCTTGCCGGCGGCGATGATCTCGGCCTGCTGGGGTTTTTCCTTGGCGGTGTCCGGAATGATGATTCCGCTTCTCCGCACTTCCTGCTCCTCGATTCTCTTGACGAGGACGCGGTCGTATAACGGGGAAATTTTCATGAAAACCTCCTTTTATGGTTGAAATTTAGCAGTCTGAAAAGACCTCTGCTAATATAGACCGGAAAGGCACATTTGTCAAGGTGAAAAAGATGAAAACTGGCAGACCTGAGAGCCGTCTGCTAACTTTTCTTTATTTTGAGGGATTTTGTTCGATTGTGGAGCGTATTCCTGTGCAAACCGAGGGCCGCAGCCATTTCCGACTTGTTGCCCTTGAATTTTTTCGCCGCCGCCTCGATATAAAGCTTCTGAAACTCCTTCTGGGCGTCTTTGAAGCGGACCTCCCTCTCCACGAGATCTTCGATCAGGAGATCCATCTTCTGATGGATGTTGAGTTCCTTAAATTTCTTTTCCATGGTCGGCCCCGCCCTTGGAGATGTTCTCGTACGCTTCCCGGAGCTGGTCCTTCAACTCCCGGGGTATGAACTGGACGATGGTTTTAGTGAATTCGTAGATGGAGGGCGCCAGCTTGGAGCCGTTGATGGCTTTTTTATTGATCGGAAAGGCGAGCATGGCGAAGACCACGGCTCCGGCGACCAGGATGCCCTCGACGAACCCGATGAGGCCGCCCAGGACGTGGTTGGCGAAGCCCAGCCCGCCCTTGGTCAGCTTGGCGATGAAGCCGGCCAGGATCCCGCCGACGATGAGGACGGCCAGGAAGACGAGGAGAAAGCCGACGAAGTTGGCCGTGGTCGGGTTGGAGATGAATTTCCCGGCGAACCGGGCCAGCGGGCCGAAGAGGCGCGCCGCGGCGATGATTCCGACGATGATGACGATCAGCCCGATGAGCTCGCGCACAAACCCTTTGATCAGCCCGACGATGACCGCCGAGAGGACGACGAGGCCCAAGAGGATGTCCAACCAATTATAGCCCATGCTCTCCCATCCGTCTCTTCCGTAATGCCGATATCATTCCATAATGGCCGTCTTTTATCAAGCCGAAGGGGACGTGGGGCTTGATCCGGCCGTGGAAATCCGAACCGGCCGTGGCCACCAGGTCCAGCGCGCGGGCCTGCTCGGCGAAGAACCGGGTCTGGGCCTGGTCATGGTAGGACGTGAAGACTTCCAGCCCTTCGAGTCCATGCGTCCGCAGGTCCTTCAGGTCCTTCGGCGTGGCGTTCTCGAAGTAGGCCCCGGGATGGGACAAGACGGGTACGGCCCCGGACGCCGGGGCGGTCTCCAGGACTTCGAGAAGCGGGATGTGGCGCTTGGGGACGAAGGCCGGCTTCCCCTCGATGAAGAAATCGAGATAGAAATACTTGGGCATGAGCGGCCGGCCGGCGGCGTCGTAATACCGGGCCAAGCGGGGGTCGCGCCGCGATTCGGGCTTGTCCAGCAGGACCTGGGCGATAAAGACGCCCAGCGGCGGCGTCCGGCCGGCCCGGGCCGCCACTTCCTCCCAGGTCAGGTCCAGGCCGAAGCGCTGCAAAAGATCGACCCGTTCGCGGGCCTCGCTCCAGCGCCCTTCGCTGACATGCACGGCGATGCGGCCGACGACGGGATGGGTCCAATCGAGGAAGGGCAGCAGGCAGTGGAATTCCCGCTCGTCGTAGACCGTCGTGACTTCCATGCTCGGCACGATTTCGACGCCCTCGGCCTGGCCGTCGTCGATGGCCTGGGGATAGGCGGCCACGCTGTCGTGGTCGGAAATGCTGACGGCCACGAAGCCGTTCTCCCGGGCCATGACGGCGATCTGCCGGGGGGTGAAGTCGCCGTCGCTGGAGAACGTCGAGTGGATATGGAAGTCGACGTACCCGTCCTTCAAAGCTCGGCCTTGTCCGTCAGGAGACGGTAGATCTCCAGGTATTTTTCCGAGGTCTTGGCGATGATGTCGGGCGGCAGGACCGGGGGATCGGACAGCTTGTCCCAAGTGGTGCTTTCCAGGTAATCGCGGACGAACTGTTTGTCCAGGCTGGGCTGGCCCTTGCCCGGCTCATAGGTCGCCAGCCGCCAGAAGCGCGAGGAATCCGGGGTGAAGATTTCGTCGATCAGGACCAGATCGTCGCCGTCCAGGCCGAATTCGAACTTGGTGTCGGCGATGATGATGCCCTTGGACAGCCCGTGGAGGGAGGCCTTTTGGAAGAGCTCCAGACTGATCTTGCGGATCTTTTTGGCCAGGGCCGACCCGACGATCTTCTCCATCCCCTTGAAGGAAATGTTCTGGTCATGCCCGACGTCGGCCTTGGTCGAAGGCGTGAAAATGGGCTCCTCCAGCCGGTCCGATTCCCTCAAGCCGGCGGGCAGCTTGATGCCGCAGATCTTGCCCGAGGCCTTGTATTCCTTCCAGCCGGAGCCGGACAGGTAGCCGCGGACAACGCACTCGATGGGGACGACCCGGGTTTTTTTGACCAGCATGGAGCGCTTGTCCAGGACGTCCTTGTATTTCTGCAGGACGGCCGGGTATTCGGCCACGTCCGCCGCAATCAGGTGGTTGCCGACGACCAGCGACGTGTATTCGAACCAGAACCGCGAGAGCTGGGTCAGGACGGTCCCTTTGTACGGAATGAGCGAAGGCAGGACGTAATCGAAGGCCGAGATGCGGTCCGTGGCGACGATCAGAAGCTTGTCGTCCACTTCGAAGACATTGCGGACTTTACCCTTCTTGAAGAGCGGCACGTCGGGCAATTCGATGTCGGCATACGCTTGGATCATGAGTCACCTATCACCGGGCGGGATGAAGAGAGCAGAAAACATGATACTCGAATGGAAACGCGCGGTCAATCCGAAGGGGGCTCGGGGCGGGAGGGCCAACACGCGCAATTCCCCAGCGACGAATTGCGCTCCCATCCCCCTTTGCCCTGAACGAGGAGAAGATAATCCATCGATAGCAGACCCTATTCAAGGTCTCGGCGGGCGACGGGAGGGCCGGAGAAAACCCGTGCGACGACTGAGCAGGCATGGTTTTTCGCCGCAGGCGAAAAGAGCGAAGGAGGAGCGTCGGAGCGAGTTTCCCTCGCCGGGGAAAACGAGCGTGTTTTCGCCGGCTCACCCGTCGCCCGGCGTTCATTTATAAGGGCGAAGCAACTACGTTGCCGTCCAGGAGGCGGATGATCCGCTGGGACCGGTCGGCGATGTGGTCATTGTGGGTGACCATGACGATCGTCCGCCCGCCCTTCCAGAGATCCATCAGGATGGCCATGATCTCCTCGCCGCTCTTGGAATCGAGATTCCCCGTCGGCTCGTCGGCCAGCAGGATGGGCGGATCGTTGGCCAGCGCCCGGGCCAGGGCGATCCGCTGCTGCTGGCCTCCGGAGAGCTCGGCCGGACGATGGCCGCGCCAATCGGTGAGCCCGACGGCCGCCAGGAGCTCGGAGACCCGCTCCCGCCGCTTTCGGGCGCTCTTCCCGTCAAAGAGCATGGGAAGCTCGACGTTTTCCCAGGCGGTCGCGTAGGGCATGAGGTTGAAGTTCTGGAAGACGAACCCGATCTTGCGGTTGCGCACCGCCGCCAATTGATCGAAGGTCAGGCCGGCCACCCGGGCCTGATCGAGGATATATTCCCCCGCCGTGGGCGTGTCCAGGCAGCCGAGGATGTTCATCAGCGTGGACTTGCCCGAGCCGGACGGCCCCATGATGGAGACGAACTCCCCCCGCCCGACGTTCAGGGATACGCCGCGCAAAGCCTCCAGGGACTGGCTGCCCATGCTGTAGACTTTCTTGATGCCGCGAAGTTCGATCATGGTCAGGCCCTATTCATACCGGAGAGATTCGATGGGATTGGCCCGCGACGCGCGCAGGGCCGGGAAGATTCCCGACAGGAAGACGAGAACGCCCAGGACGGCCGCATAGGCGAGAAAGATCCGCCAGGAGAAGACCGGGCGCAGGAGATAGGCGTCGATGCCGAAGGTGTTGTAATTGACCGGGACGAGCCGGATCAGGTGGATGAGGTTGAAGGCGGTGAGGAACCCCCAGAACGTCCCCTTGGCGAAAATGAAAACCGTTTCCAGGAAAAACTGCTGGACGATGACCCGGCGCCGGGCGCCGATGGCCAGCTTGATGCCGATCTCCCGGGTCCGTTCCTTGACGACGGCGTACATCAGGTTGGTGACGCCCACGGCGCCGATGAGAAGGGTCAGGACCCCCATGAGGCTGAGGAAGATCTCGATCCCCTTGAAGATGGCCTCGCCGTCCTTGGCATCGTCGATCGTGTTCCAAAACCCGAGCGCGTAACGGTCGGCGGCTTCGAAGCGGTCCTTGCGGCCGAGCACGGCGCGGACGCGCTCCTCAACGAGCCGGGATTGATCCGCCTTTCGCGGCTGGATGTGGATACGGTCGATGCGCCGGCGATTGTCGAGCTGTCGATAGGAATGAAAAGGAAGATAAACCTGGTCGGCGTCCGGGCCATTGTAATTGGAGTCCTGAAGCTTTTTCTGCAGGACCCCGACAACGATGAAGGGGATGCGGTTGATGACGATCGTTCGGCCGACGGGCTCTTCGGCTCCGAACAGGTCCGCGGCCGCTTTCCAGCCGAGGAAGGCGACTTTCCGTCCGAACTTGACGTCGTCGACGTTGAGGAACCGGCCGCCGACCCGTGGGACCTGCGTGCGCATGGCCGCGAATTCGGCCGTGGTGCCGTGGACGGTCCGGTTGACCTCCTTGCCGCCCGCCGAAACCTGGTACGACGCATAGGACTCCGGAGCGATGCGCAAAATCTCCGGGATGCGGGCCCGGAGATCATCAACGTCCTCCGGGTAGAGGGATAGGGGCCGCCCTTTGGGCAGGCCTTGGAACTCGAGCGCCGTCTGGCCGCCGGAGACCATGATCAGCGTATCGCCCAGTCCGCTGAAGCTGATCCTAAACTGGGTGGTCAGGCCCTGGCCGAAAGCCAGGAGAAGGATGATGGACAGCGTGCCCCAGAAGAGGGCGAAGGTGATGAGAGCAGCCTTCCTGCGGCGCTTGCGGTATTCGCTCCAGAAAAGTCGGGCCAGCGTCGGATTCATGCTATTTCCTCAGCGCGGCGATCGGGTCGGTCGAAGCGGCGGCCCGGGCGGGGATCATTCCCGCCGCGACGCCGATGGCCAGGAGGATGAGGACGGTCGAGACGATGACCAGCGGGTTCAGGACCGGATTTCCGACGAATTCGGAGAAGCTGGCCGAGGGGAAGGCCCGGGCCGCGGCCAGGGCGCCGGCCGAAAGGGCGAAGCCGGCCGCGCCTCCCAGGAGCATGATGGTCAGCGATTCGCCGAAGAATTGCCGGAGGATCGTTCTCCGGCGGGCGCCCACGGCCAGCTTGATCCCGATTTCGCGCGTCCGCTCCTCGACCACGACCCTCATGATCGAAGCCACGCCGACGCCGCCGACGAGAAGCGTGAACGAGCCGATGAGGCCCAGGAACATGGTGAATGCCAGGAAAAAGGCGGCGAACTGCTTTTCGAATTCCAGGGTATCCCAGGTGGCAAGGGCGTCCGGATCCTGCGGATCGAACCCGATCAGCTTGGACAGATGCTCCTTGATGCCGCGGACGACCGCCGGGCTGCGGCCGAGATCGAGGGGCCGGAAGATGAAGTTGGAGACGTACTTGGTCCCGTACAGGGCAGCGAACGTCGTCCAGGGAATGAACGCGCATCGCTCGTCGCGCTGGCCGTTGTAATTCGAGCTCTGCGATTTCTTCTGCATCACTCCGACAACGACGAAGGGCACGCTTTCGATGAAGATCGTCCGGCCCACGGCCTCCTCCCCTTCGAAGAGGTCCTCGGCCAGGACGTCGCCGATCAGGCAGACCCGTCGGCGGCCGGCCAAGTCTTCGGGGTCGAGAAAACGCCCCCGCGCGGCGATGGTATTGCGCATCCGCTCGAACCCGGGATTGACGCCGCGGACCGTATTGCGGAAATCCTTCCGGCCGTGGCTGATGAGGCGGCTGCCGACGAATTCCGGGCTGATGAGCTCGATGCCGGGAACCTTCTCCGGAATCGCCTCGACCACCTCGGGGGTGACCCGCACGGCCTTGCCCTTGAGGAATCCCTGCCAGGGGAGCGTCGTCCGCGAGGGAAACATGAGGACGATGCCCTGGCCCATCCCATGGAAGCGCTTGATCTGCGCCTTGGATACCGAATCTCCGAAGGCGATGAGAAGGACGACGGAAAAGGTGCCCCAGACGACGCCGGAAAAGGTCAGGGCGGTCCGCAACGGCTGGCGGACGAGGTCCCGCAGCATGGCCCGCCAGAAGATGCCGATCACGGCCTCACTTGATTTCCCGGGGCGGCCGTTCGACGACCCGGTCCCCCTCCCGGACCCCGGACAGGATCTCGACGCTCAGGCCGTCGGAGAGGCCGGTCCGGATTTCGACTTTCCGAACCGGGCCCTCCGGCCCCGCGCTCACTTCCACGTACCGCTTTCCGCTTTCGAAGACGACCAGCCGCTCGGGAAGGACGAGGACCTGGCGGCGGTCACGGATGCGGATGCTCGCCGTGGCCGAGAACCCGGCCCGCAGCGTCAGCCCGGCGGCCGGCCGGATGGAGATCTCGATGTCGAAAAGGGTGGCATTCCCGTCCTTCTTGGCCTTGGGATAGATGCGGGCCACCTGGCCGGGGATCTTCATGTCGGGAAGGGCGCCGATCTGGATCTCGACGTCCATCCCGGCGCTGATCTTGCCCACGTCGATCTCGTCCACCGTGCCCTTGAAACGGAGGCTCTCCATGTCGGCCAGGGAGCACAGCTCGGTGCCCGGCTGATAGGTGGTCAGGGGCACGACGGGGTCTCCCTGGAAAACGCTTTGCGAGAGAATGATGCCTGTGGCCGGCGCCTTGATGATGGAATCGATGTCCACGTCCGAGATGCGGATCCGCCCCTTCTCCAGGAGCTCCAGCCGTTCCTGGGCGGTCATGAACTGGAGATTGGCCCCCTGGTAGGTGCTTTCAACCGCGTCCATCTCGGCTTTCGAGATCAGGTTCTTTTTGAACATCTCGATTTGGCGCTCCCAGTCGGCGCGCAGCTTTTTCATCGTCACTTCCGCCACTTCCATGCTGCGGCGGGCTTCGACGTACTCGAGGGGCGTGGGATTGGGGCTGATCTTGAAAAGCGGCGCGCCCGACTTCACGGCGTCGCCCACCTTGAAATAGACGTCGGAGACGATCCCGGAGATGGTCGATTTCACCTTGGTCTCCCGCTCGGGCTCGATGGTCCCGACGGCCAAGGCTCTTTCCTGGACGTCTCCCCGCGAAACCGGGACCAGCTTGAGAACCTCTTTCTTATTCCCGCAGGCCAGAAGAAAATAGACGAATGCCAGAATGAAGGCCGCGGCGGCGGCGCGAACGAACCATCTTTTCATGGCCTACCTCGAGACGGACATTCCCATCCTTTTAAGACGAAGGCGCTGGAGAAATGGTTCCCTTCAGCCCGCCCGGAGGCCGACGAAATTGAAAAGACGCAGGTCGCTCCTGCGGTCGCGGCGGAAGGAAAGAAGCCGGGGGTCGCAATGCGTGCATCCGCCGGCCTCATGGATGTTTTCCGGGGGGAGGCCGGCGATTTCGAGCTGGGCGCGGTTGGCGGCCCGAAGATCGAAGAGATATTTCCCCGGCCGGCCGGCGACGGCGGTGAACAGGGCGGCGAAAGAAGGGTCGCGGCGGAACGGGACGGCGACGTCCTCCCCCACCTCGTAGCAGGTCCCTCCGATGCACGGACCCAGCGCAGCCTGAAGGGAAAGAGGCCGCGTTCCGAAGGCCCGGATCATCGCCGCCACGGCTTCGGCGGCGATCCGCCGGGACGTCCCGCGCCAGCCGGCGTGGACGGCGGCAACGGCCCGTTGCTCCGGATCGACGAGGAACAGGGGAAGGCAATCGGCCGTCTTGATGACCAGGGCCAATCCCGGCCGGCGGGTGGCGGCGGCGTCGGCTTCCGGAGGGGCCGCGGGCGCCTCGTCCAGGACGAGCACCCGGGCGGAATGGATTTGCCGGAGGAGGACGGGCTGCGCCTCGTTTTCGGCGGCCGCGGCGCGCAGGCCGGCTTCGGACAATCGCCGCGTCCCGAAGCCGTGGAAGAGCCAGGGCAAACGGCTCAGCGCGGGGATCGTCAGAAAATCGGGCATCGCCCGGAATTATAATCGAGAGCGGGCCGCGGCCAAAGCCGGCTTGCCGCCGTCCGGCCGCGGCGGGTATGATAGGGACCGGAAAGGAGCCGCCCATGCGCGCGTTTTCGATCGCACTTCCGGTCTTGATCGGGTTCGGCCTCGCCGCCGTTCTCCCGCCCGAACGTCCGCGCCTGCGGGAGTTCGGCCTGACGACGGGGACGCTCCCGCCCGGCCCGCTCAACGCCATCACCGACGTGGCCGGTGTGCTGGTGGGTCAAACGACGCTGGTCGAGGGGACGTCGGTCCGCACCGGGGTCACGGCCGTCCTTCCCCATGGCGGCAATATCTTCCAGGACAAGGTCCCGGCCGCCGTCGGCGTCGCCAACGGCTTCGGCAAGCTGACCGGATCGACGCAGGTCGAGGAGCTGGGGACGATCGAAACACCCATCGTCCTGACGAACACGCTGGCCGTTCCCGCGGCGGCGGACGCCGTGATCGAGTATATCCTGGGGCTGCCGGGCAACGAGCGCGTCGAGTCGGTCAATCCGGTCGTGGGCGAAACGAACGACGGTTTCCTGAACGACATCCGCGGGCGGGCGGTCAAGAAAGAACACGTCCTGGCCGCCATCCGCGGAGCCACGGGCGGCCCGGTCGCGGAGGGCGCGGTCGGCGCGGGCACGGGCACGATCTGCTACGGATTCAAGGGCGGCATCGGCACGTCCTCGCGCGTCCTTCCCAAGGGGCAGGGCGGCTGGACGGTGGGCGTGCTCGTCCAGACCAACCACGGCGGCGTTTTCCAGATCGGCGGCGTTCCGGTCGCCGACAAGCTCCGCCGCGGAAGCGCGGACGCCCCGGCCGCGGCCGACACGGCCCTCAATCCGCCCGCCGAAGGCTCGTGCATGCTCGTCGTCGCCACCGACGCTCCGCTCGACTCCCGCAACCTTAAGCGCCTGGCCATGCGCGCTCTTCTGGGCATCGCCCGGACGGGAGGATATTATTCCAATGGGAGCGGCGATTACGCCGTCGCCTTCTCCACCGCCAAGGACGTCCGCGTCCCCCATCAATCGCCGTCCCCGACGCAGACGCTCACCGTTTTGCGCAACGACGCCGTCTCGCCGCTCTTCCTGGCGGCGGCCGAAGCGGCCGAAGAGGCCATCCTCGACTCGCTGTTCAAGGCCCATCGCGTCGAGGGGAGAAACGGCCATACCGCCGAGGCCCTGCCCCTGGACAAGCTGCGGGATTTGCTGAAATGACGGAGCGGCCCGCATGAAAAAGACCATCGGAATCCTCGGCGGCATGGGACCCGAGGCGACGGGATTTTTCTTCGAGGCGGTCGTCCGCCAGACCCCGGCCTCCTGTGACCAGGGCCACGCCCGGGTCCTGATCTGGAGCGATCCCGCCATCCCTCCCCGCACGGAGGCCATCCTCGAAAACGGCCGGAGCCCCCTGCCCGCCCTCCTGTCCGGCGTCCGCATTCTCGAAAGGGGCGGCGCCGGGCTCATCGTCATGCCCTGCATCACCGCCCATTACTGGGCCCCGCAGATCAAGGCCAAGACCCGCGTTCCTTTCATCAATCTGATCGACGAGACCGTTCGCCGGGCCCGGCAAACGCTTCCCGGCCTCCGAAGAATCGGTTTGATCGCCACCACCGGGACCCTTCGCTCGGGCATTTATCGCCGCGCCTTCGCCCGGCACGGCGTCGATCTTCTCGTCCCGGACGACCGCGATCAAGCGCGGATCATGGACGCAATCTACGCGGCCGACGGCATCAAGGCAGGCATCAAGACGGGGCGGGCACGGACATCCGTCGTCCGGATCGCCCGGCGGCTCGCCGATCGGGGCGCCCAAGCGATCGTCGCCGGATGCACCGAAATTCCGCTCGTTCTCCGAGCCGCCGACTTGGGCGTCCCCCTTCTCGAGCCCATGGCCATCGGGGCCGCGGCCTGTCTTAAAAAAGCCGGCTACCGCCGCCGTTGAATATTCGGGGTCGCGGCCCCGATCAGCGTTTCAGGACGGCGATGTCCAGGACGGGATTGAGCTCGTGCCAATTCCGCCCGGCCTGGCCGTCATAGCGGGCGACGCCGTAAACGCGCACGCGGCTTCCCACGCGAGGGACGGCGATCCCGCCCGGGTTCATGATCTCGCAGACGACGAAGGGCCCGGGCCCTTCGGGACGCTGGGTCAGGATGAAATGCAGGGTCTTTTCTTCCTCGTCGACGCGGACGTCGCGGACATAGCCTTCGGTCGCCACCTGGGGCAGGGTGTTCGTGGAGAGATCGGAGATGCTGACCGTCCGGAAGCGGCTGACGTCCAGGGCCGCGGGTTTCACGGCCGCGCCGCCGCGTCCCTGGAGGAAAGCGGTCCGGCTGGAAACCACGAGCAGCGCCAGCTGCAGGACCACGATCGCCGCCAGGACCGGGACGACGCGGGGCATCGTCAGGACGTCGAACCAGCGCTCCCAGAACCAGCCCCACCGGCGGCCGGCGTTTTTTCCCCCGGTCTCGAGAGCCGCGAAAGCCGGCCCCTCGGGCGCGTCGCCGTGACGGAGGGCCGACAGGCGTTGGGCCAGCCGGTGTCCTTCGCGGAGCCGGGCGAACTCGGAGCGGCACTCTCCGCAGCGGCGCAGGTGTTTTTCCAGCCGTCTCGCCGCGCGGGGAGTTAGCTGCCCCTCGAAAAAGGGAATCAATTTCCGTCGCAGGCCGAGCCGCCGGCACCTCATCGCGCCGCCTCCCCGGTCCCCGACGGATTCACCAGCGCCCCCGCAGCGGACGCAGTCTTTCCTCCAGCTCGGCCAGGGCCCGATTCAGGCGCGAGGCCACCGTCCCGGGCGCGCACCCGAGCGCGCGGCTCATTTCGTCATAGGAGAGCCCTTCCCGGTATTTCAGGACGACGACCTCCCGCATCTTGAATGGAAGCCCCATCACGGCCTGTTCCAGGAGCCTGTCGCGGTCCGCGCTTGCGTCCGGCCCGCCGGTCAGGAGATTCGGGTCCATCTCGGCACGGCTGCCAAGGATCGATTCCAGGGACACATGGGGCTCCCGACGCCGGCGGCGATGATTCCAGCATTCGTTGCGGGCGATGCGGTAGATCCAGGTGAAGAGGCTGGATTCGAAGCGGAAGCTGCCCAGCCCGCGGAAGACCTTGAAGAAAATGGTCTGCAGGACGTCCTGGGCCTGCTGGGGGTCGCCGATGGAAAAAAGAATCAGCGTCCAGATCCGCTGGCGATAGAATTCGTAGAGCTCGCGGACGGCGGGCGGTTCGCCGCGCTGGGCCGCCAGGACCAGCCGCCGCTCCTCGGCGCCGGCCTTAGCGGCCGCGTCGCCGGTTGGCTCGGCGGGCCGCCGCGGAACGCCCGTCGGGAGCTCCTTCCTCGGCCGGGCGGCGCGCGGAGCGGCGGTCGCGCCGGCGGACCAGACGTCGACGGACGGGCAGTCTCGTTCTCGGGCGGACACGGTCTTCGATCGCCTTTCGGACCGCACTATAGGACCACCGGCCGCCTCTGTCAAGGAAACCCGAAGACCCTTTTGGGAACGCCGGATGCCATGGAAGAAAAAGACGGCCGCTCAGGTCTAACTAAAATAGAGGAGATTTTTATGCATAAAATACCGGTTCGAATTGCTTTTTCAGCCATCATGATCATCGGTCTCATCGCCCTGCTGGCCGGTCCTTCGCTCGCGGGCCCGGGCGAAGACAAGGATTCCGCCAAAAAAACGGCGGCGACCGCCGACCAAGAGAAGAAAACGAAGGATGTCGAGGTACAGAAACCGAAGATCGAGATCACCGTCACCGCAACCCGGGTGGAGATCCCGCTTAAAGAGAACCCCGCGGCCACGACCGTCGTCGAGACGCCGATCCTGCAGTCCATGGCCCGGACGATCGCCATCGACGAGGTCCTCAAGCTCGTGCCCGGCGTCAAGGTCGACAACCAGGCCGACGGCGAACGCGTCCACCTGTCCATCCGCGGCCAGGGCATCCTGACCGAGCGCGGCACGCGCGGGATCGCGGCCGTCGTCGACGGCATCCCCCTCAACGACCCCTCGGGCTTCGTCCCCGATTTCTTCGACATCGACTGGGCCACCGTCCATCGCGTGGAGATCCTGCGAGGACCGGCGGCGGCTTTCTACGGCAGCGGATCCTCCGGCGGCATCATCAACATCCTGACCGATGACGGCGGACCGGACCCAATTGGCGCCGACGCTTATCTCGGCGCCGGCTCGTTCGGCTGGTACAAAGCCCTGGCCGAAGTGGGCGGAACGACCGGGGCCATGAACTACCGTGTCGCCGGCTCCTACACGTCCAGCGACGGCTACCGCGACCACACCAAATTCTGGGCCGACAATTTCTACGGCAAGTTCCACTTCGACGTCTCGCCGGCGGTCAAGATCAGCGCCATCCTCGGCTACACCGATTTCTTCAACGACAACGCCGAGGGCCTCAACCTGGCCTGGTTCAGCGCCGACCCGAGCGTCGACCGAAAGCTGGCCAACCCGGACGCCTATTCCCTGGCCGAATATCAGAAAACGCCGCTCTGGTACCGGGAGATGTTCGGGCTCGACCGCGTCCCCGGAAACGAATATCAGCGGACCGGCCGCTTCACCAGCGGCCTCACGAGCACCATCGCCCTGGCCGACAACCTGGACTTGGCCCTGACCGCTTTCTACCGCCATACCAAATACACCGAGTCCGTGCCTTCTTCGATCATCCACCGCGGTTACGACACGCCGGGCGCCTCGGCCCAGATCAATTACACCACCGGCGACAGCGACTTCAAGAACCACTTCAGCATAGGCGCCGACCTGGGCTGGCAGACGATCGACGAAATCATCCATCCCAACCTGGGCAACGCCGTGGAAGGGACGGACGTCCTCGCCGACCAGACCATGAACCAGACGTCGGCCGGGGTCTTCGTTTTGGACCGGGTCGAGCTGGGGCCCCAATGGGGGGCCTTCCTCAGCCTGCGCTACGATGACGTGACCTGCAAGGTGGACGATCATATCGGCACGCTGTCCGGCGAGAACACCTACAAGAGAGGCACCGGACGGTTCGGCCTGACCTGGAATCCGGCCTCGGACTTCGGCCTCTACGCAAGCTGGGGCACCGGCTTCCTGCCGCCGGGCACGGAGGAGCTGTCCAACAACCCCAACGCCTTCGGCGGATTCAATACGGCCCTCAAGCCGGCCTATTCGCACGGCGAGGAGATCGGCGGCCGCGGCTCCATCGGCTCCCAGTTCGCCTATGACGTGGCTCTTTTCTACCTGGCCACGGAAAACGACTTCGGCCGCTACCGGATCACCTCCCGGCCCCTGGAGACGTTCTATGGGAACGTCGGCTCGACCAACCGCTACGGGCTGGAAACCTCGCTGGCCTGGTACCCGATCGAGCCCCTGACCGTGCGGCTGGCCTACACGTTCAGCCATTTCAAATACGTCACCGTCGAGACGCTCGATGCGTCCGGCTCCACGTATACCGGGACTTGGCTGCCCAACTCGCCCCAGCACCAGCTCTATCTCGACGTCGAGTTCAAAATCACTTCCGCCCTGACCGTGGGCGCCGCGCTCGAATACGTCTCCGCCTGGTACCTCGATTCTACGAACCGCGTGTACCAGTTCGATCCCGTCAATTATCCCGGCGTCTACTACGGCCAGACCAGTCCGTACGCCCTGGTCCATGTCCGCGTGGGCTACAAGTTCGATCTCGGCGGCGTGCCTTTCGAGCTCCTCCTTTCCGGACGCAACATCTTCAGCGTCCTGTACTACGGTTTCACCGAGCCCGATCCGGACGGCAACTCCTACCAGCCCGCCGCCACGGCGTCCTGGACGGTCGGCCTTCGCGTCGGCATCGGCAAACGCTGATTTTACTCGGCTTTCCAGCCCCCCCCGGCCTTTCGTATCGGCGGAAGGTCGGGGGCCGGATCTCCCGCCGACATTTGACTTTGTCGGTCAAGTCGGGTATATAACTCTAACTTCCCAGTCGGGAGGAGGTGAATTTCGTGGCGTTTGTCGTTGTCGACGAAGGCGAATCGATCGAGAGCGCGCTCAAGCGCTTCAAGCGCAGGGTGCAGCAGGAAGCGATCATCAAAGAGATCAAGAAGCATTCCGTTTATTTCAAGCCGGGCGAGAAGAAACGCATGAAGGAAGCCCAGGCGCGGAAACGGATGCGGCGCCGGATGAAGCGCGAAAAAGACCTCGATTATTGACGAATCATCCTCCCGACCCCATCGAGTCCTCCCGTAAACCCGACTGGCTGAAGGTCAAGTTCCCCTCCCAGGAGGAGTACTTCGCCGTTTCGGCTCTGCTTCGGAAGCACGGCTTGCACACGATCTGCCGGAGCGCCCAGTGCCCCAACCGCACCGCGTGCTGGTCGGAGAAGACCGCGACCTTTCTCATCCTGGGCGAAGTCTGCACGCGGAATTGCGCTTTTTGCGCCGTGGCCAAGGGGACGCCGGCCCCCCTCTCGTCCGACGAGCCCTCCCAGGTCGCCGAAGCGGCCGCCGCCCTTGGACTGAAGTATGTCGTGATCACCTCGGTGACGCGCGACGACCTGGCCGATGGGGGCGCCGCCCAATTCGCTGCGGTCATCGGCGTGCTGCGGAACCGCATCCCCGGTGTCCTGGTCGAGACGCTCGTGCCCGATTTCCAGGGCGCCGCCGGGCCCCTGGCTTTGGTCCTGGGGGCCGGACCCGACATCCTCAATCACAACCTGGAGACGGTTGAGTCGTTCTATCCCCGGATCGGCCGGCCCGCCGCGAATTACCGCCGCTCACTAGCCGTTTTGCGGCGGGCCAAGGACATGGGCGCGACGACCAAGTCCGGACTCATGATCGGTCTGGGCGAGGCCGAAGACGAACTCCTCCGGACCCTGCGAGACCTGCGCGAGGCGGGGTGCGACCTCCTGACCATCGGCCAGTACCTGCGGCCGACCCGGACCCACGCCCCGGTGGCCCGGTATTACACTCCCGACGAATTCCGCCGCTGGCGTGAAGAGGCCCTGGCCATCGGATTCCGCGACGCCGAGACCGGCCCCCTCGTCCGCAGCTCGTTCCACGCCCAGAAGCTGTACGAAGCGCTGACCGCCGCCCAGGATTCACCGTGCGCTACCTGATCTTCAGCGACATCCACGGCAACCTGGAAGCCCTGGACGTCCTGCTCCGTTTCGCCGCCAAGCGGAAGATCGACCACTACGTCTGCCTGGGCGACCTCGTCGGCTACGGCGCATCGCCCAACGAGGTCATCCGCAAGGTCCGCGCGCTCAAGCCCCTATCGGTCATCCGGGGCAACCACGACAAGGCGGTCAGCGGACAAGAGACCATCGAAACGTTCAACCCGATCGCCGCCGCGGCCATCCGCTGGACCCGGAAAACGGTTTCCAAGGCCCATGCCGAATTCCTCCACAGGCTCCCCAAGGGCCCCCAGTCCGTCGACCGCCTGTTCACGATTTGCCACGGCGCCCCCTTCGACGAGGACTACTATATCTTCGGCGATTTCGACGCCGAGGAAGCCTTTGACTACCTGCCCACGGCGCTGGGCTTTTTCGGCCACACCCATTTCCCCTTTCTTTACGCCCGCAAGGGAGAGGTCGTGACCGGCGATTACAAGGACGGCCGCGACGGGGAATTCAAGCTGGAAAAGGGTTTTTCGTACCTCATCAATCCCGGCTCGGTCGGCCAGCCGCGCGACCGCAATCCCCAGGCCGCCTTCGCCGTCTTCGATTCCGACCGGGAGACGGTCCGGTTTCACCGCGCCCCGTATGATATCGCCGCTGCCCAGAAGAAAATCCAGCGGGCCGAGCTTCCCCCGGCCCTGGCCGAACGCCTCGCCGTCGGAATTTAAGCCGGGTTGGCGTAGCAGTACACGCAACCGAACGGGCAGGACTGGGCGTAGCTCCCGATATCCACCGATTCCGTGCAGCCGCAGGCCGGCCGTTGGGTCCGGTCTTTGGCCGCGCGGGCGGGCTCACCGTCCGGATGAAGCGCCGCCAGGAGCCGGCCATCGACGCAGGCGGACGGAAGAAGGCCGGGGATTCCGGCCAGAAAATCCTGGGCGCAGGAATGAAGCCGAAGCCGCCGCGCGGAGGAGATCCCGGCCAGGCGGCGGGCCAGGACGGCCTTTTCGCCCTCCGGCGGATCGACGAAATCAAAGCCCCGGTCCCGGGCCCTGCGAATCGCCCGGCCGTACCATTGGGCGAAGCTGATCCGGATATCCTCGATTCCGTTCCGATTCGCCTCCGCCGCGAGGTCCTCGAAAAAATCCAGATTATGCCGGATCGCCCCGCCTTCCCTCCAATGGACGACGGGGTCGAACCGCAGAGAGACCCGCCGGGGATCGCCGGCCGTTTCCACGAGCGGCGGGATCTGTTTCAGAGTCCGGGCCGGTTCAGGCACGGCCGGCTCGACGATCGAACCTCCCAGACCGGTGACCGTGAGAAAAAAATACGTCTGCCGATACGAGCGAAGGGCTGTCCGCAGGCCGGATTCCCCGGACAGGAGGCGGGAATAATCCTTGGACCAAAGGACGATCGTGTGGACGGACCGGGGCCGCAGATCGATCGTCCTCAGGCGGCCGTGCGGCGCCCGGAAGGAGACCTCGCCCCGGGCCAGGGCCGAGGCCAGCCAGCCGGGATGTCCGGCCGGGAGATCGGTCCGCCGCGAGGCGCTGATGATCGTTTTCAAGTCCGCCGCCGTTCTTGACAGTCCGCGGGAGGGAAGGCTATTGTAGCCTTCGAGGTCACGACGCGCAAATGCCCCTCCTTTTCGCCGAACATCTGATCAAAATATTCGGCCGGCGCCAGGTCGTCCAGGGCGCGGACGTCCGCCTGGCCTCCGGCGAAATCATCGGCCTGCTGGGACGGAACGGAGCGGGCAAGACGACGATCTTCCAGATGATCGTCGGCCTGCTCAAGCCGGACGGAGGGCGGATCCTGCTCGACGGTCAGGACATCACCCCCTGGGCCACGGACAAGCGGGCCGGGGCCGGACTGACCTATCTTCCCCAGGAAAATTCGATCTTCCTCAAGGCCACGGTCCGGGACAACCTTCGCCTGGCCATCGAGCTTTTGCCTTATTCGCGAGCCGAACGGGGTCCGGCCGCCCAGTCGCTCCTCGACGAATTCGGCCTGGCCGACCTGGCCGGCCAGAAAGCCTATTCGCTTTCGGGGGGGGAGAGGCGCCGCTTGGAGATCGCCCGGGCCCTGACCCTCAAGCCCAAGTTCCTGCTCCTTGACGAGCCCTTTACGGGCATTGATCCCCTGACCATCATCGATATCCAGAAAATCCTCCTCCGGCTCAAGGCCCGCGGGATCGGGGTCCTTCTCTCCGACCATAACGTCCGCGACACGTTCCGCATCGCGGACCGCGCCTACATCATCGACGACGGCCGGATTCTGGTCGAAGATATCCCCGAGGCCGTGGCCCGGCACCTGGGCGCGCGGGAGAAGTTCCTGGGAATGGAATTCACCTTCGGGGAAGAGCGGAAGCTCTGAACCGTCAGGAGCGGGGCGAGGCCATGCGGCCGCCCAGCGTCTCGCCGAGGAAGAAGAGGAAGAGGAAGAAATACCCGAACAACAGGGCCAGGAAGTAGAGCCCGACCGAGACACGGGCGATCGACACCAGATCGAAAAGCGCCACATCCATCAGCCGGGCGGCCAGCCATAGCGAAGCCAGGCAAACGGCGCCGATGAAAACGACGTCGAAAAGCAGGGCGGCGATCTTGCGGATAAAACCCGGGCGTTTGGGGACCGCTTCCTCTTCGAATGATCCGGTTTTGGCCGTGAGGTCCGCGGGAGTCTCCTCCCTGAAAAGCGGCCGAGAGATCTCCTCGCGCGGAGGCTTTTCCTCTTCGTCTTCCTGAGGCAGGAGGGCCGACTCCCCGGTCACGCCTTCGGGGATCCCCATCTGGGTCTGGGCGGATGCGGCCTGGGGGGTATGCCGGAAAAGCTCCTCCTCGAAATCCATCGTGTCCCCGGAGGTGGAACTCGCCGGAGGACCTTCGATCTCCGCCGGCTCCTCCGCCTCGAGTTCGTCGGCGGGTGTGAAGGCTCCGGGCAGGGGCCCGTTCTCCAGGTCGGTCGTGGCCGGTTTTTTGAGCAGGTTTTCCCAGGACGTCGGCTCGGGCGCCGGTTCTTCGGGCGGGATTTCCAGGGCCTCGTCGCGGGGCTCGGCTTCGGGTTGTTCGAGCGGCGCTTGGGGCGGCGCCGGGGGCGGCGCCTTCGTTTCCGGCTCCGATTCGGGAACGTTCTCGAAGAGCGGAAGCTCCGGCGTTTCACCGCCCTTTTTTTCTTTTTCTTCAAGGGCCGCGATCAGACGGGCGATTTCTTCGCTGGTGTCGTTTTTCGATTCGACCGAATCAGGCTTTCCACGCGGCCTGGACGAACGGCGGCCGGCGGGCGGTTCAACAGTTTCGGATTCCGGGGCCTTGACGGGCGGAGTGGCGCCGCGGGGTCCGGACGGCCGGATCACCTCGGGGGGCTCGTCGGGAAAATGTTCTCCCCCCTCAAATACCGCATCCAGGTCGATCTCCTCGCGCTCGAGTCCCAGGTCGTCGGCGGGCTCGTCAAACCCCTTGTTATCGTCCTTGAAATCTTCGTCCAGGATCTTCTCGCCCTTGATCGGCTCCTCGTTCGAATCGTCCTCGGGGAAGAGGAGTTGGGTGCCGCAGTTATTGCAATATTTCTGCGATTCGTCGATGATCGCTTTGCAGTAAGGACAACGCCGGATGGCCATTGCCTAATATATATTCGGCCCGGCCGGGAAAGTCAATCAAGTCTTCATGATATCCTGGGAAAATTGACTTTGCGGACGCTTTCGGTAAAATAGCCAGCGGCTGGGCGATTAACTCAGTGGCCAGAGTACTACCTTCACACGGTAGGAGTCACAGGTTCAAATCCTGTATCGCCCACCATTTCCTTCTCGGCGACTATCACGACCCCGCGGCCTGACAAAACAATGGAGTCGCGGCCCTTGAGGGCGACGCGAATTCCGGCCGCGGAAGCGGAGAGCGCTAACCTCCCGACTCGCTTTTGGCTTTCAGCTTGTATTGACGCGCGAGCCCGTCAAGCATCATGGTCACGACAGTGCAGGTCATGCCGTTGTAGGGGACTCCCAACGGCTTCCCGGTCATGGAATCGTAATGCTCGTTGATGCCGTTCTTCAGAGCGTTGGCGATCGTCTTGTCGGATATGCCGGCGGCGATATCGGGATAGCCGTTCAGGGCGAAACCGCTGGCGACCTGGTAATTCGAAGCCGGCCAGACGTCTCCGCGCCAGTATTGATCCGATTTCCAGCGGCGATCCTTTCGGTCCACGGTAGGAATCGGCAGAGGCGTCTGCCAACGCTCCGTCATGAAAGATTCCGCCATGCGTCCGGCCATGGCCCGGGTCGGAACTTCGGCCATCAACGGCATCCAGCTTCCGATGGTCGCCACCTTGATCTTTTCCAAGGTGTCCCGCTTCACGGCCAGGAACGTCCCGCTCTCCTCGTCCCACATGTATTGGCGAACGGCCTCCACCGATTTGCTGATGCGCCTCTGGCGCCGTTCGGCCATCGCCTGGTCGCCCAAGACACCGGCCAGGCGCGCCAGACTGCGTTCGGAGCCGATCAAATAGCTCGTGATCCCGGGCAGACAGATATCGCCGTACCAAGCGCCCTCGTCGCGGCCCTTGCGTGCCGGGTGGACGGTCAGCTTGAGATCGTCGAGATTGCACTCGTAGTCGAACGTTTCAAAGCGGGCGTGTTGGATCTTCCCGCTGTAGGATCCGACCGCGACAAGGCCGACGTTCGTCACATCCCGCTCGCGCCAGTACCATTCATGGAACTTCTCCAGGGGCCCAAGGCTCTGCCGGAGCAGCTCTTTGTCGGCGTTGCGCTTGAATACGCGTTCCAGCCCCCACCCGAGAATGGGGATTTGGGAGTAAGCCGGGTACTCGTTCCAGGTTTGCGTATTTCGGGGCTCGATCATGCAGGCGATCATGCCATGGGCATAGTCGGGGCGCTTTTCGTTCCACCTGTCCTGGAAATCCCAATAATTCTGGAATATCTCGCGGATGAACTCTTTCTTGTCCGGGAGGAGCGCCAGGAGGTCCGCCTCGAACATGGCATCCCATATCCACTGCCCGTAGAAATCGTTCCCCGTGCCGGCTTGCAGCCAGCGATGTTTCAGCGTTCCCTCCGGGGACCTGATCTTGTCCAGGACGCATTGGCGGAAGACATCGTCCGCGAGGAGAACAAGATCCGCGCTCGTTGATTCAAAAAGGGATTCGGAGAGAGAGAAAGCCGCGCCAGAAGAGGCACGTATATTCCGGGCCCATCGCGATAGGACGAACCCTCCCAGGGCTCCCTCCATGCTTCCGACCATGAACTGTCTTCGATTCATGAGAACTCCTTAGCGCTAGTATTCTATTAAGAGGAGATTGGTCGTGCAACCGACACGAGCACCGATTCATTTTCGACAACGCTCGCGATGCACAGATGCCGCGCCCGGCGGGAGGCCTCATCGCGCTGCGCAAAAAACAAATCCCACTAATATGCCGAAGGATCGTCTCTGTCGAAGGGCGGCATAAAAGCCGATTCAGCGAGCGGCAAGGCGCAGCCTTCCCGCCCCGAAGAAATCCTTCCCGTTCATCTATTTTGATTCTATTTCGGCAGGCAGGAGCGGATGAATTCGGTCAGATCGCCTTTGGCTTTGGCAAGGTCCGCCTTGCGCATATAGATCATATGGCCGCATTCATAATAGGCGAACTTGACCCGGTCCTTGGCCGTACCGGCCGGGTCCAGGTGCGAGAAGGCGTATTCGGCGCTGAAGTAATCGCAGCCGCCGTCATAATAGCCCGCCAGGACCAGGACCTTCTGGAAGCGGTTCTGGACCATGGCCTGCCGCAGCATCTCGCCGACGCCCTCCATCCGGCCGAACATCTGTCCGCCGGCCGCCTGCATTTCGCCGAACATATTCATCCCCCGCCAGAACCCCACGTCGCCGAAGATGTTGTAGCTGAGATCGGTCTCGACCTTCAGCTCGTTCTTAAAGTACTGGTTGACGGCGCCGGTGAAGCCGCCGTTCCAGTCGGACATGGCCGGATCGTCTTCGGGATACTCGCCCGCGGAGCTCTTGTCGACTCCGGTGTAGCGGCTGTCGAGCCGCCCGACGACCAGTCCCTCGTCCCGGAGAAGCTCTTTGCGGAACTGCATGGCGTCGACCCGCAGGTTGCTGCGCTTGAGATATTCGGCCGAGAGCCCGGAGAAACGGGCCAGCTTGGCCGCGATGTCGTCTCGTTCCTGGACGGTGAGCGCATTGCCCTTGGCCAGGGCGCCCAAAAATTCTCCCAGGGCGAACTTCTCGGATTCGTCGAGGGCCATCCGGATCGGTTTGGCCAGCAGGTCGGCCGGAAGCTTCTTGTGATACCAGGCCGTGGCCGTATAGTGGGGCAGAATGAGGGCGGTTTCCATGTCGGAGCCGAGGCGCACCCCCAAGGTCATGGACGAGACAAGGATGGTCCCGTTGAGATACATATTGTGCTTGCTCAAGAGATAGCCGGTCAGCCCGGCGGCCCGCGTCGTCCCGTAGCTCTCGCCGATGATGAACTTCGGGGAGTCCCAACGACCGTTCTTCGTCACGTACGACCGGATGAATTCCGCGACCGAATCGAGATCTTCTATGACTCCATGGTACTTGTGCGGTTCTTCGCCGGGAGCCATGCGGCTGTAGCCGGTCGCGATGGGGTCGATGAAGACGATGTCGGCCTCGTCGAGGATCGAATTTTCGTTGTCCTCGAGCTTATAGGGAGGCTGAAGAGCCCGGCCCTCCTCGTCGAAGACGGCCTTCCGCGGGCCGAGAAAACCCATATGCATCCAGACCGACGACGATCCGGGGCCGCCGTTGAAGGAGAAGAGGAGAGGCCGCCTGGTCCGGTCCGTGACTCCATTGAGCGTATAGGCGATGTAGAACATGTTGGCCAGGAGCTTGCCGGAATCTTCCTTCATCGGCATCACGGCCGCGGTCGCCGTATAGTTCAACATCCTGCCGCCGACCCTGATCGTATGCTGGGTGACCGAAGGCCCCGGCTGAACGACCTGCGGTGGAGGCGTCGATTGCGGCCCCTGGGCCGGCCCCGACGGTTTGACCGGGAGCTTATCCGGCGGGGGCACCTGGGCGGCCAGCGCCGCGGCCAGGAACGCAAAACACAACAAAGAACAGACGGCTATTTTCTTTCTCATGCGAGGCTCCTCCTGTTGGAAATTCTGCGCGCCGGCCGCTATTTCCGCCCTGCCATGGACTCGTCCCGCCGCGCCTTGAACTCCGAGCCGGGCTTCCATTCCGGCATCCGGACCGCGTTGGCCACGCGATAGCCGACCGCCAGATAGAGTTGGAGGTCTTCGACGGCGCCGCTGAGATCCCAATCCGGACGGATCTTATCGGAAGGCTTGTGGTAGTCGTTCCGCGTGAAATCCTCCTGGATCCTGAGGCCCCAGCCGGCCGGCCGGCCGATGTAATCGACCCCCCAGCCCGGATTGATCGCCGGAACGCCCAGTTTGGCGAAGGAGAAGTGGTCGGAACGGAAGAACGATCCGTTTTCCGGCGTCGGGTCGGGCTTGAGGACCCGGCCCTGCTCCGCGGCCGCCCTTTGCATTACATCGTCGAGATCCGAGTTTCCCAGGCCGACGATGACGAGGTCCTTCGTCCGGCCATGGACATTCAGGGCGTCGATATTGATGACGCCGGCCGTCTTGACCAGCGGAAAAATCGGGTGGAGGGCGTAATACGCAGACCCCAGCAATCCCTGTTCTTCGGCGGTGACGAGGAGGAAGAGGACGGACCGTTTCGGAGCCGGGTTGATCTTGGTGAACGCGCGGGCCAACTCGATCACTCCCCCGACGCCGCTGGCATTGTCGATGGCTCCATGGTAGATCTTATCGCCGTTGATCTCGGGCCCGATCCCGAAGTGGTCCCAATGCGCCGAGTAGATGACGCATTCGTCCTTGAGGACGGGATCTCGTCCTTCGATCCGGGCCACGACATTCGTCGAGTCGATCGTCCGGAGCCTGTTCTTCAAAGTGACTGAGGCGGTCGTCCCGAGCGGGACCGGTTTGAAGGCGCGGGTGACCGCGGCTTTCTTGAGAGCGTCGAAGTCCTGCCCAGCCGCCTCGAACAGCTTTTTTGCCTGTTCCAAGGTGATCCAGCCTTCGACCGCCGCGCGTCCCATGTTCTTGTCGGGCGCCAGGAGATCGAATTGTTCGGTGACCTTGCTCTGGACCACCGAGAACGGGTAAGCCGCCGGCCCGGTTTCGTGGACGATCAGCACCGCGGCCGCGCCCATCTTGGCGCCCATCTCGTATTTGTAGGACCACCGGCCGTAGTAGGTCATGGCCCGGCCGGCAAACGTATTGGGATCGAGCGCGGCCGGGTCGGCCGGATCCGGGACCGGAGGATCTCCGATCAGGACGACCATCGTCTTGCCCTTGAGATCGACTCCTTTGTAGTCGTCCCAGGAGAACTCCGGGGCCTGGACTCCATACCCGACAAAGACCATTTCGGAATTGTCCAGACTGACGGTCTCGACAAAACGCTTCGTCCAGGCGACATAATCGTCTTTCCATTTCAGATCCTGGCGGCGGCCGCCCCGGCGGAAGCTCAGGACAGGGCTGCCCTGGACGGCGCTTCCGGCCAGCGGGACTTTTTGGATATACGTCCCGTCCGAGTTTCCGGATTTGAGGCCGAGGCGTTTGACCTGATCGACCATATAGGCCACGCTCAATTCCTCGCCCAGGGTTCCAGGGGCGCGGCCTTCGTATTGGTCGGAGGACAGAACCCCCACATGCTCCAGTACGGCCCGGCCGTCAACCGCAGGCAGGGCGGCTACGCTCAGGTTCGAAGGCTCCGCGGAACGGCGTGATGGTCCTCCGCAGGCCGCCAAAAAGAGAATAAAAACCGACAGCGCGCAGGAAATCGGCAATCGTCGCATGGCATCCTCCAGAAGAAGGGTTTATATCGCCGTCGGCGGACGCGCGTCAAGGAGAACCGCACCGCCTCCCCGCCGGACGACTCGAGCTCGTGGTCTGTCCGTCGCCGTTTCGTCCGCCGGCCTCAGCCGCGGGGGGCGCGGTTTTTATCGATTTCCTCCCGCAGACGCGCGTCCAGTTTTTCGGGATGGCGCCGGCACTCGAACTCGACCCGGCTCGAATCCCGATGGGCCTTTGGGTAGGTCCATCCCTTGTCCATCAGGCTGCGTTCGTGCAGTTCGTGGAGAAGAATGAATTTGCGCTCCGCGGGCGTGACGTCGTCGTCGATCCAGACTTCCCCGGCCGGGATGAACTTATAAACCTTGTCGTGGCCGCCTTCCGTGAAATCGATGTCATAGAAATCGCGGACCCATTCTCCATCCACGATCCAGACTTTGACCGCGCCGCTGAATTCGGCCAGGAGCTCCTTGTGCATTTTGGCCACGAGGGCGGCCTCTCCTTTCGCCGCCCGCAGGGCCTCCCCGTCCCGGACCGGCGCCGTCCGGTTCCGTTCCGCCGTTTCCGCCGCGTCGCCCTTCTCCAGAGCGTGAATGTAGTCCATCCCTCCGGCCATCAGGCGATGCTCCACGAGCAGATGGTCGACGAAAAATCCCGCTTCGCCGGGACAATTCTCCCGGTCCAGCCAGAATTCATCGCGGGGGATGAAGCGGAAGGCATAGTGCTGGCCGAAATTCGTGAATTCCTCGTCCAGGTTTTCCCGGACATAAGGCCCGTCCACGATCCAGACCGCGATGTCTTCGATCTGGGCGTATTTTTGGAGATACGGCCGGCCGGACTCGGACGGAGGCCGGATGCGCGACCCCAAGCCGCCCCTGCAGGCGCCGGCCCAGGCGAAGGCGGCCGCCGCCGCCCAAATCGCGGCCCGGCGGAAAAGCCGGTTCCGCCCGGAAGGATCAAACCTTTCCGTCATGGTTCGTGTCCGTCTCGGTCCGGACGCGGGCCTGGATTTCCTTGAGGGACGAAGTGCTTTCCATCAGCTCGGGCAGGTATTCGGAGCTGGTGATGAACGTCCACAGGTAGGCCACCACGGAATAGGTCTGGCCCGTCGACAGATTGTCGATATCGACGGCGATATAGAGGACGAGCAGAAAAATCCCCATCAGGCAGAGCCTCAGCACGCCGAAATTAATGGCCCCCCAGTTGGCGATCTTCTTTTGCGGGCCGGCCATGGCTTCGTAATAGGCGCGGATCTCCCGGGAATCCCTTTTAGCGAAGGTCTCGAAGACATCCTCGCGCATGTCATGCAGATCCTTCTGGAGAAGGATCACTTTCTTATTGTAGAGGCGGTTGATGAACAGGAGGGGGATGGCGACGAGCAGGCAGCTCAAGGAAATCCGCATGTCCAGGAAGGCCAGGGCGATCATGGTTCCGCCCAGGTCGAAGAACTGCTCGATGAAGTCGGGGATCCGGCGCTTGAGGAAGGTCACGTATTCGCGGGACAGCTCGACGCGGGCGGCGCTGCGGGCGGCGTCGAGCCCCTTCCCCCGGCTCGATTCGGCCACCTCCACGGCGATGCTGGTGAACATCTTCAGGTAGATCCGCTCATCGACGGACCGCCGTCCCGCGCCGACCCCCGAATTGATCAGAAACGCGCTGATCCAAAGAGTCAGGGGCAAAGTGTAGGATGTCTTGTGCCCGGATCCGAAGGCGTTGATCAAGGCGTCGAGCAGGCGGCCGAACAGGGTCGGCTCGATGATCCAGGCCAGCTTCTCGATGATGATCAGGGAAACCGCGAAAATAAAGCCTTTGCGGTGGCGTCGGATGATATCAGTGAGTTTCATGGGCGCGACGGGATGGAATTCGCCTCGGGACGGTTAGACATCCTTCTTTCCGCTTCCTTGGGGACCTCCCCAGCCCGCCTAGGCCTGCGGGATTTCGGGCGCCCCCGCACTCCCCGGGGCTTTGGACCCCCGGGTCCTCGAGCTGAAATAGGTGTAGATGACCGGAGTCACGTACAGCGTGACCAGCTGGGAGAACAGCAAGCCGCCGACGACGGCCAGCCCCAGCGGGCGCCGGGCCTCCGCCCCCGCCCCGAAGCCCAGGGCGATGGGCAGGGTCCCGAACAGCGTGGCCATGGTCGTCATCATGATCGGACGGAAGCGGATGACGCAGGCCTCGAAGATCGATTCGAAGGCGTTCTTGCCCTCCTTCCGCTCCGCGGCCACGGCGAAGTCGATCATCATGATGCCGTTTTTCTTGACCAGCCCGACGAGCATGATGATCCCGACATAGCCGTAGATGCTGAGCTCGGTGTGGAAGATCATCAGCGTGGCCAAGGCCCCGAACCCGGCAAAAGGCAGGGCCGACAGGATGGTCAGGGGATGGATGAAGCTCTCATAAAGGATCCCCAGAATGATGTAAATGACCAGGATGGTCATGATCAGAAGGACCCCCAGGCCCTGCAGCGAGGACTGGAAGGCCTGGGCCGTGCCCTGGAAGTTGGTGCTGATCGTGGTCGGCAGGGTCGTCCGGGCCAGGGCGGTGATTTCGTTGACGGCGTCGCCGATGGACACGCCCGGCTTGAGGTTGAACGATATCGTGACCGAGGGCAGCTGGCCCGAATGGTTGACCGAAAGGGGCCCGAGCGACCGGGACAGCTTGGCCACCGAATCCAGGGGCACGAGACCGCCGAAATTGGAAGTGATGTAGAGCTTGGACAGCTGGGCCGGATCGCGCTGGTAGCGGGGTTCAAGCTCGACGACGACCCAGTACTGGTTGTTGGACGTATAGATCGTCGAGACCTGACGCTGGCCGTAGCTGTAGTAGAGGGCGTCCTGGATCTGCTCCGGACTGACGCCGCGGGCCAGGGCCTTGTCCCGGTCGATCTCGACGCTGACCTGGGGATTCTTGAGCTGCATGTCGCTGGTGACGTCTTGCAGCCCCGGGAGAGCCCGGATCCTCCCCTCGAACTGGGCGGCGTCGCGGTAAAGCTCGTCGGTATCCGGGCTCTGCAGGGTGAACTGGTAAAGGCTCTTGGCCACCCGGCCGCCGACCTGAACCGGCGGCGGGTTCTGGAGGAAGACGTTGATGCCGGGGAAACCGTTGACCCGGGGCCGGAGCTCTTCGATGATGCGGTCCACGCTGGCCTTCCGCTGGTCGCGCGGCCTGGTCAGGACGAACATGCGGCCGGAATTGCTGGCGCTGATTCCGCCCAGGCTGGAGACGAAGGCGGCCACGTCCGGGTGCTGGATGACCTGCGCGGCCACGGCGTTCTGGTGCCGGGTCATGGCATCGAAGGAGATCCCCTGGGCCGCCTCGGTGATGATGTTGAACTGGCCGGTGTCCTCGCTGGGAATGAAGCCTTTGGGAATGCGGCTGAACATGACGACCGTGGCGATCAGGATGACGGCCGAAAAGACCATCAGAGGCGGCCGGTGCCCCAGGGCCCAACGCAGGGTGGTCTTGTAGAAACCCAGCGTGTCGTCGATGATCCGCTCGATGGCCTTATAAATGCGGCCGTGACGGACCTGGCCGCGATTCTTGAGGACGCGGCTGCTCAGGAGAGGCGTCAGGGTCAGGGAAACGAGGCCGGAGATGAGGACGGCCGCAGCGATGGTCACGGCGAACTCGTGGAACAGGCGCCCCAGGATCCCGCCCATGAACAGGATGGGCAGAAAGACCGCGGCCAGGCTGAGGGTCATGGACAGGATGGTGAAGCCGATCTCCTGCGAGCCGTTGAGGGTGGCCGAGCGGACATCCTCGCCCAGCTCCTGGTGGCGGAAGATGTTCTCCAGCATGACGATGGCGTCGTCGACCAGGAAGCCGATGGACAGGGTCAGGGCCATCAGCGAGAGGTTGTTCAGGCTGTAGCCGAACAGCGACATGACGGCGAAGGTGCCCATGATCGAGAACGGCAGGGCCAGGCTGGGGATGATGGTGGCCGAGAGATTGCGCAGGAAGAAGAAGATCACCAGGATGACCAGGACGACGGCCAGGATGAGGGTGAACTCGACGTCGTTGACCGAATCGCGGATGGACTCGGAACGGTCGTAGAGGACCTGGAAATCGACCGAGGCCGGGAGCTGCTGGTGGAAGATGGGCAGGAGCTTTCGGACGGCCGAGGCGACCTGGACGGTGTTGGTGCCGGGCTGGCGCTGAACGGCCAGCATGATGGCCCGCTGTCCGCCGCTTTTATTGAAATACCAGGCCGCGATCTTGTCGTTCTGGACGCTGTCGAGGACGCGGCCGACGTCCTTCAGCCGGACGGGCGCGCCGTTGCGGTAGGTGACGATGAGCTCGCGGTAGGCGGCGGCGTTGAAGAGCTGGCCGTTCGTCTGCACGGTGAAGGCCTGGTCGGGCCCGTAGAGGACGCCGGTGGGCAGGTTGGAGTTCCCGCCGAGGATGGCCTGGCCGACCTGGTCCAGGCCGATCTTGCGCGAGGCCAGCTTGTCCGGGTCGAGCTGGACGCGGACGGCGTAGATCTGCGAGCCGTAGACCATGACCTGGGCCACCCCGTCGACCATGGAGATCCGCTGCGACATCATGATCTCGGCATACTCGTCCAGGGCCGAGAGCGGCAGGGTCGGCGAAGTGAGGACCATAAAAATGATCGGCGTCAGGGCCGGGTTGACCTTCTGATAGGACGGCGGGGAGGGCATCTGCACGGGAAGCTGGCGCTGGGCCCGGGAGATGGCCGATTGGACGTCCTGGGCGGCGGCGTCGAGATTGCGGCGCAGGGAGAACTGCAGGGTGATCGTCGAGCTCCCCAGGATGTTGGTCGAGGTCATCGAATCCAGGCCGTCGATGGTGGAAAACTGCTTTTCCAGGGGCGTGGCCACCGAGCTGGCCATGGTGTCGGGACTGGCTCCGGGCAGGCCGGCCGAGACCTGGATGGTCGGAAAATCGACGTTGGGGAGGTCATTGACCGGCAGGAGGCGGAAGGCCATCACGCCGAAGATGAGGATGGCCATCATGACCAGGGTGGTCATGACCGGCCGTTCGATGAAGGGGCGCGACATATTCATGGCCGGCTCCGCTCAGAGGGCTTTCTTGATCTCGACGCGGCCTCCCGGAACGGCCCGCAGGTGGCCGTCCGTGATGACGGTCTCACCCGCCTTCAAGCCCGTGCCGATAACAGATTCCTGGCCGACCATCCGCTCCACGGTCACCGGGCGCGATTCGACGGTCTGGTCGGCCTTGACGACCAGGACATAGGGGCCGGACTGGCCCGACTGCACGGCCGGGGCGGGCACGACGACGACGTTCTTCTCCACGGTCAGGGTCAGAATCATGTTGACATACTGGCCCGGCCAGAGGGCCTGGTCGGCGTTGGGGAAGGCCGCTTTCAGGAGGACGTATCCGGTGTTCGCGTCAATGCCGTTGTCGATGAAGGCCAAAACGCCGGGAATGGATGTATTTTTGTCGGGAATGAAGGCCTCGGCTTTCAGCTCCCCCTTGTCTTGATAGGACCGGATCAGGGACAGGTTCTGTTCGGGCACGGAGAAGGCCGCATAGATGGGACGGATCTGGTAGATGACCACGAGCGGCGTCGTGTCGCTGGCCCGGATGAGGTTGCCGGGATAGACCATCAGGCTTCCCGTCCGGCCGTCGATGGGCGAGGCGATCGTGCAATAGTCGAGCTGGAGGCGGGCGTTGGCCACGGCGGCTTCGTCGGCCTGGACCGTGGCTTTCAGGACATCGGCGTTGACTCGGATCTGGTCGTAGCGTTCCTTGGTCACGTATTCCTTGCCGACCAGGTCGGTGAACCGGGCCACTTCATCATTGGCGTTCTTCAGCTGGGCGCGGTCCTTGGCCAGGACGGCCTCTTCCTGGCGCAGGGCGATCTCGAAGGGCCGCGGGTCGATCTTGAAGAGCACGTCCCCTTTCTTCACGTCTTGGCCCTCGCGGAAGAAGACCCCGCTGAGCGGCCCGGAAACCTGGGCCTTGAGCTGGACGAACGAATAGGCCTGGATGTTGCCGATGACCTTGATCTGGAGAGGCATGTCCTTGGCCACGGCCGGGGCCACGCTGACGGGCGCGCCCTGAGAGGACCGGACGGAGGCCGGATTTCCGTTCTTTGACGAACAGGCGGCCAAGGCGAGGGCGGCGAAAAGCGCCGACAGGATGAATAAGTATCCGTGATTATTTTTGAACCTGGCTGCGGCGAACATGATCATCGGTCTCCTTTTTCCGCGTGAGAAGAGGCGCCCCCCGGAGGATCGAGCGTCCCGGAATCGCGGGCGAATTGGACCAGGGCCAGAAGCCACTGGGCCTTGGCCTGGACGAGCTGGACGCGGCCGTTTTCCAGCGCACTCTGGGCCGCCAGAAGGTCGAGGATGCTGTTCACGCCTTCCTTATAGCTTCCGAAGGCGACATCGTAGGACTGCTGGGCCAGATTGAGAAGGTCCTGGGCTGTCCGGATGCGCTGGGCCGACGTCTGGACGTTGAAATAGCTCGTCCAAACCTGAAGGGCGATGTCGAGCTCGGCTTTCTTGAGCTGGGCCCGCGCCGTCTCGGCGTCCATCTCGGCCTGGAGCGCCTGATAGGCGACCGTCCATCCGCTGAACAAGGGGATATTCAGGACGACCGCCGCACTCAAGGCGTTGCTCTGGGCGGGCGGGCTGTAAAAGACGCGGCCGAACGAGCCGCTGAAGCTGATCGTCGGAAGCCCCTGGGCGCGGACGGTCCCGACATGCGCCGCCGCCCTCAGGGCCAGGGCCCGGGCCGCGGCCAGGTCGGGCCTCCGGACGAGAGCCTCGGCGATCCGCCGCTCGACCGGCCCGGCCGCGTCGGCCACGGGAAGCGTCGCGGGCAGCACGGCGTCGATCTCGAAGGCGGCGTCGGCCGGCAAGCCCAACGAATTGGCCAGGACGCCCTTCGAAGTCTGGATCAGGCCCTGGGTCGTGACCAGGTCGAGCTGGATGCTCGAGAGGACGGTCCGGGCTTGCAGGGTATCGGCCAGCGTGGCGACACCGGCCCGGCGCCGCGCCTCGGCCGCCTCGAGATTCTTCTCCGCCTCGCCGCGGCTCGTCTCCTGGGCCTCGAGCAGGGCCTTGGCGGCCACGTATTGGTAATAATTCTGTTCGATCAGCAGGATGACGTTCTGCAGGACGGCGTTCTGGGTCCAGTTGGCCGCGGCCAAAGCGTCGCGGGACTCCTCGGTCAATCCGGAGCGTCCGCCGAAATCGATCAGCAGCCAGTTCAGGCCGGCGCTCGGCGTCAGGCTGCTGTAATCGTAAAGGACCAGACCGCCGACGTCGGTCGAGCTGTGGATTTTGGCCGCGGCCAAGTCCACGGCCAGGCTGGGAAAGAAGGCCCCGCGCGCGGCCCCCAGGAGGGCGGCGGCCGAACGGGCCGCGGTCCAGGCCATCCGCGTCTGCATATTATTGGAAAGCCCGATGTCGATGAGCTCGGCCAGCATCCAGGGCCGTTTCGCCGCAGCGAGTCCGGAAGGAAGCTGGAACCCGGGTGTTTCGACGGCGCGCGGAACGGCATCCGCGGGCGGCGAAAAAGCCGTTTGGGGAGATGGGGATGTGCGCGGGGCCAGGGCGTCGGTATGGACGCAGCCGAAAAAAAGCAACGGCAGGACCGCGGCGCCGATGAAACGGAGGCGAGTCCGTCGCATAAAAAACCTCCTGCGGGGGCGACCGAATCGGATGGACGCCGGGAACCGGGCCGGGGGAGCCGTCGGCGCGGCCGGGCTGGGGGCCTCGCCGGCGTCCGCCCCTGGCGGATCTGAAACGGCGTCGCAAGCGGGTATTATATAGCAATCGGGAAAAAATCAAACCGGGAAAACGCCGGCCCGCTTCTCAGCGTTTTCGAGGCGAGGCTTCCTCGCGGCGGATCAGGTCGTCTTTCTTCCGCCGCGGCAGGGACTTGACGGCGCACTCCCGCGCCAAGGCCTGGGACCGGCTGCCGCATTCCTCTTCGTGGACGAGGAGGACGGGGCTATGCGTCCGCGTATACCGGGCTCCCTTTCCTTCCTGGTGCTCGCGGACGCGCCGGTCGATGTCCGTGGTGATGCCGGTGTAGAGAGTCCCGTCGCCGCATTCCAGGATGTAGAGGTGCCAGACGGCGCCCCTTTCGGCGACCCGCGATTTCTCCTGGGCCTCCATCCCCTTCAGCATGCGCTTGTATTTCGGCTTCATGAATTCTTGCCGGATCGTTCAGACCGACGGCTCCCAGCCGGGCTCGTAGGCGCGCGACCACAGCTCCATGGCCGCCGGGTCGTTGCGCACGCGGCCCGTCGCCGGATCGATGTCCAAGGCCCGGCCGGTGCGCCAGGCGATGTTGCCCAGATGGAGCATGCCCGTGCTCTTGTGGGCGTCTTCGACGCCGCAGGTCGTCCCGCCGCCCGCCCGCACCGCGTCGACGAAATTCTTCACGTGAAGCTGATCAAGGTCGAGTCCTGTGGCGCTGATGGGATTGGTCCGGTCCGCCGCGGCCGCGGTGCTCTTGACGTCCCGGATCACTTTCCCGCTCAGGTCATAGATCGTATAGGCGTCGCCGTCGAGAAGGGCCGAGCCCTCCGTGCCGTAGACCATGACGCCGCGCGAGAGGCCCTCGACGGGATGGTCGTTGCAGCTGCGGCTCTCCCAGGTGATCGTCTTGCCCGCGTCGTAATCCCAGGTGATGACCTGGGTGTCGGGCGTCTCCCAGTCGTCCTGGAAATGATAGCGCCCGCCGGAGGCGACGACGCGGCGAGGCCAATCGACGTCCAGCGCCCAGCGGCAGACGTCGATCTCGTGGGTGCCGTTGTTGAGGGTTTCACCCGTGCCCCAATGCCAGAACCAGTGCCAATTGTAGTGGATCAGGTTGTCGCGATAGGGCCGCCGCGGGGCCGGCCCCTGCCAGAGCTCGTAATCGAGCCAGGACGGGACGGGCGCCGCCTTGCCCCGGCCGATCGATCCGCGGTTGTTGGCGTACCAGCCCTTGGCCAGGGTGGTTTTCCCGATCCGCCCGGCGCGGATCTCGGCAATGGCCTGGATCATGTTGGGAAAGGAGCGGCGCTGGGCGCCCATCTGGAAAACACGCCCGGATTTATGGACCGCTTCGATCAGGAGCTCGCCTTCGCGGCCGTTGTGGCTGCAGGGCTTCTCGACGAAGACGTGCTTGCCGGCGGCCAGGGCCAGGATGGACATGGGCGCATGCCAATGGTCGGGCGTGGCGACGGCCACGGCGTCGACGGCCGGATCGTCCAGGATCCTGCGGAAATCGCGGAGGCCCCTCGGATCGGTCTTGGCGCAGCGGCGGACGGCGGCGATGCCCTTGCCGACGGCCCGCTCGTCGACGTCGCAGACGGCGGCGACTTCGACGCCGGGCAGGCCGGCGAAGCATTCGGCCAATGCGGCGCCGCGGCTGTTGACGCCGATGACCGCCGCGCGGAGGCGGTCGTTGGCCCCCAGGGGGCGCCCCGCTCCGGCCGCGGGGGCGCGGGGCTCTGATTTCGCGGCGGCCGCCGGGGCGGCGACGGCCATCCCCAGGCCGGCTCCGGCGACGCCGATCCGCTTGAGAAAATCGCGGCGTGGGATGTTCGGGCTCATGGGGACCTCCTTTATCTTAGAGAACCGGGTTCATTGTCCTCATGAAAGCCCTTTTTTGCAAGCGCCTGAAAAAGGGGCAAATTGATTCCGCCGCCGGACTCCTTTATCATAGAAAAACAAATGATCACCGTCGAAGAGGCCCAAGCGATTCTCCGCGCCGCCGCGGTCCGCCCGCGCACGGAGCCCGTGCCCCTCGGTCGCGCCCTCGGCCGGGTCCTGGCCGGGAATGTCGTGTCCGGGATCTTCATGCCCCCCTTCGACAAATCGGCCATGGACGGCTACGCGCTCCGGGCCGGCGATCCGTCCGGCCGCTTCCGCGTCGGCGAGACGATCCCCGCCGGCGCGGTTCCCGCCCGGCCCTTGAGGAAGGGCGAATGCGCCAAGATCATGACCGGGGGCATGCTGCCGCGCGGCGCCGGCGTCGTCGTCCGCAAGGAATGGACGGCCGAGGAAGACGGCTGGATGCGCGTCGTCAAACCGGACGACTCGCCCAATATCTGCCGAAAAGGCGAGGATGTCCGCCCGGGCGACGTCGTCCTGAAGAAGGGCACGCGGATCCGTCCGCAGGAAATCGGCATCCTGGCCTCGCTGGGGATCGGCACGGTGGCGGCCTACGTCCCGCCGTCCGTGGCCGTCATCGCCACCGGCTCGGAGATCGTCGAGCCCGGCCGGCCGCTCCAAAAGGGACATATCTACGACAGCAATTCCTACTCGCTGGCCGCGCAGGCGGCCAAGGCCGGCGCGACCGTCAAAATCCGGCGGCGCGCGGCCGACCGCCCCGCCCTCATCCGGAAGACGATCGTCAAGGCCCTTGACCGCTGCGACATGGTCCTCATCTCGGGCGGCGTATCGGCCGGCGATCTCGATTTCGTGCCGGGGATCCTGCGGGAGCTGGGGGTCGAACTGAAATTCGAACAGGTCGCCGTCCAACCGGGCAAGCCGACGGTCTTCGGGACACGGCGGGGCAGGATCGTCTTCGGCGTCCCCGGCAATCCCGTCTCGACGTTCGTCATCTTCGAGGTTTTCATCAAGCCCGTGCTGATGCGGATGATGGGGCTGGACGAGGGGCCGCTGCTCGTCCGGGCGGCGATGGCCGCGGACCTCCTGCGCCGCAAGACCGAGCGGGCCGCGTTCGTGCCCGTCCGCGTCCGCGGCGATGCGGTGATCCAGCTCGATTACCACGGGTCGGCCCATATCCGGGCGCTGGGCCGTGCCGACGGCCTGCTCTACATTCCCAAGGGGCAGGCCGGATATGCCGCGGGGAGCCGGGTGGATGTACGACTCATTTGACCGGAAGATCGATTATCTCCGCATCTCCCTGACCGATCTGTGCAACCTGCGCTGCACGTATTGCATGCCCGCGGAGGGCGTCCCGCTCCGGCCGCGCGGCGATTTCCTGTCCTACGAGGAGATCGCCGCCGTCGTCCGCGAGGCGGCCGCGCTCGGCCTCACCAAGATCCGGCTGACCGGCGGCGAACCGCTGATCAAGAAAGACCTGGACGTGTTGATCAAGAGCATAAAGGCCGTTCCGGGGGTCGAGGAAGTCGCCCTGACCACGAACGGGACGCTTCTGGCCCCTCTGGCCCGGGCTCTCAAGGCCGCCGGGCTCGACCGGCTCAACATCTCCCTGGACACGCTCGACCCGGAAAAATACCGCCGCATCACCCGCGGCGGCGACATCGGATACGCCAGGCGCGGAATCGCCGCGGCGGGCCGGGCGGGCTTCGAACGGACCAAGATCAACATGGTCCTCATCCCCGGCCTCAACGAGGACGAAGTCGAGGCCATGGCCGCCTTTTGCCTGGAGCGGGGGCTGGCCCTCCAGCGCATCCGCCATTACTCCCTGCGCGACCGCGGGGACGATCGGGAATCGGACGAAGCCGAGCGGCCGGGGGCCTGCGCCCGATGCAACCGCATCCGGCTGACGGCCGACGGCAAGCTCAAGCCCTGCCTGTTTTCCGACGCCGAAATCCCCGTCGACCTGGAAAACATCTCCGCCGGATTGATGAAAGCCGTGCGCGAGAAGCCGGCGCGGGGCAAGAGCTGCACCGTCCGCGGAGTCTGGCAAATCGGAGGATAGCATGGAACTCACCCATGTCGGCCCGGCGGGCGAAGCCCGCATGGTGGACGTCGGCGCCAAGCCGGCCAGCCGCAGGACGGCCCTGGCCTCGGGACGGATCCGCCTGGCCCCGGCGACGCTCGACCTCATCCGGGCCAACCGCATCAAGAAGGGCGACGTCCTGGCCGCGGCCCGCATCGCCGGGATCATGGCCGGCAAGAAAACCGCCGCGCTCATCCCCCTTTGCCACAACATCCCCATTGAGAAAATCGAGGTCCGGCTGACGCTCCGGCCCGACGGCGTCCTCATCGAGGCCGAGGCGGCCTGCGAGGCCAAGACGGGGATCGAGATGGAGGCCCTGACAGCCGTGGCCGTGGCCGCCCTGACGGTCTACGACATGTGCAAAGCCGTCGACAAGGCCATGTCCATCGAGGACATCCGGCTGCGGAAGAAGACCAAGGATGCCGTTCACCGTTGAGGCCGTCTGCTCGGCCGCGCGCAAGGGGGAACCCAAGCTCGCCGTCGGGAGCGTGCGCCTCGTCGCCGGATCGGGCGTCGAGGGCGACGCCCACGCCGGGAGCGGGCACCGCCAGGTTTCTTTTTTGGCGGGCGAGGACGTCGATTCCCTGCGGGCCGAGGGGCTGACCCTGGCGGCCGGGGCGTTCGGCGAGAACATCGTGACGCGGGGGATCGACTGGCGCCGGGCCCGGATCGGCGGCCTGATCGAAATCGGCGCCGCCCGCCTCGAAATCACCCAAATCGGCAAAGAATGCCATACGCCGTGCGCCATTTTCCGGGCGGCGGGGCGGTGCATCATGCCGGACCTGGGCATATTCGCCAAGGTCCTTCAAGGAGGAGTCATCCATGCTGGCGATCGCGGTGATTACCGTTTCGGACCGGGCTTATAAGAAAGAATACGAAGACGTCTCGGGCCCGGTGATCAGGGACATCCTGTTCGCCGGACTGGGGGCCGAGGTCACGATCACGGTCGTGCCGGACGAGAAGGAAGCTCTCCAAAAAGCCATCCGCGCCAACGCGGACAAGGACTACGTGATCACGACGGGAGGGACCGGGCTCTCGCCGCGCGACATCACGCCCGAGGCGACGAAGGAACTCTGCGACAAGGACGTGCCGGGGATTTCCGAATGGCTGCGCGGCGAATCGATCAAGGAGACGCCCAACGCCGTGCTGTCGCGCGGCTACAGCGGACTGATGGGCCGGACGATCGTCATCAACCTGCCCGGGTCGGTCAAAGGGGCGGCCTTCGGCGCCAAGGTGCTGGTCCCGGTCCTCGAACACGGCGCGGAGATGGTCCGCGGCGGCAAGCACCAAACCGGGACGCCTTAAACCGGGACGCACGATGGTGTCCCGGAATTAGTCGGCGGGGAAGACCAGCACGGCGGAGGCCTTGAACGTCAGGACCGCCGCTTGGCCCGGGCCGAGGCCCAACTCCTGAAGCGACGTCCGGGTAATCGCCGCGCCAATGAGGAGCTCCCCGCAGCGCACCCGGACGAGCACGATCAGCCCCAAATCATCCACCGCTTCCACCCGGCCGGACAAGACGTTGCGGGCGGACGAACGAAACGGTTCGCGCGACAGGAGGATGTCTTCCGGCCGGAGGACGGCCGTCGCCGGGCCCGGCTCGAGCGCGGAAACGACATGGATCGCCATTCCCCCGACCTCCAGGCAGGCGTCCTCGCCGGCCCGCACGAGCCGCCCGTTCAGGACATTGGTGACGGGAGCGAAATGGGCCACGTCCAAGGTCGCCGGATTCTGAAGGACCTGGCCGGGCGTCCCGCTTTGGACGATCTCCCCGTCCTTGAGGAAGAACAGGCGTCCGCCCAGCAGCCGGGCCTGGGCGATATTGTGGGTCGTCAGGATGATCGTCTTGCCCGCGCGGGCCAGGGCCAGAAGCTGGTCCTCGATCGAGCGCGCCGACAACGGATCGAGGTTGGACGTGGGTTCGTCCGCCAGAAGGACCTCCGGCTCGAGGAGCAGGGCCCGGGCCAGCTGGAGCCGCTGCTTTTCCCCGCCCGACAGCAGGCGGACGTCGAGGTCCTTCCTCACGGCCAGCCCGACCGCCCCCAGGGCCGCCTCGACCCGCGCCCCGTCGAACGGCCGCCTTCTCAGTGCCAGCGCGTGCCGCATGTTGCCGAGGGCCGTTCCGTTCAACAGCAGCGGGTGCTGAAAGACGAATCCCAGCCTCCGCCGGAGCGCGGTCTTTTCCCGGGCGTTCAGTCCGCCCGACGGCCGCCCGTCATAGACCATCCGGCCCGAAGAGGGCTTGTCGAGCATCCCCAGGATCCTGAGCAGCGTCGTCTTGCCCGCGCCGTTGGGTCCGATGATGACCGAGACGGCGCCGGCCGGGATGTCCAGGGACACGCCGCGCAGGAGGGCCTTCCGGCCGGCTTTCTTTCCGATCCCCCGCGCCTCGATCCTCATCACTTTCCCTGCCACCACTGAAGGACGACGTTGACGAGCAGGGCCACGACCAGCAGAACGAGGCCGAGGGCGATGCCGATCTCAAAATTGCCCTTCATCGTTTCCAGCGAGATGGCCGTCGTCATGACCCGCGTCGCGCCCTTGATGTTGCCGCCGACCATGAGGGTCATGCCCGTCTCGCCCAGAACGCGCGAGAAGCCTGCGACCATGGCCGTGAGGAAAGCAAAGCGCCCCTGGCGGAGGATCGTCCGGAGCATCCGGCCGCGGGAAGCGCCCAGCGCGTAGGCCAGGTCGCGGCCGTCCCGGGCCTTGTCCTTGAGCGCGGCCAGGGCCAGCGCGGCGATGAGGGGAAAAGCGAGCAAAGCCTGGGCCAGGATCATGGCGCCCGGCGTGAACAGCAGTCCCAGGAACCCCAGCAGCCCGCGCCGGCTGACCAGGATATAGACCACCAGCCCGATGAGGACGGCCGGGACGGACATGGCCGTCTGCAGAAGTCCGATGAGGAAGCGGCGCCCGCGGAATTCGGCCAGCGAGAGAAAAAGCCCCAGCGGCGCGGCAAAAACCGCGGCCAGGGCCGTGGCCGCCCCGGACACGAGAAGCGACAGGCCGACGATCTCCAGCACGTCCCGGCTGGGCGGAAAAAGGAGTTTCAGCGCCTGCCGCAGTCCTTCCAGAAAATATCCCATCAGGCGCGGGAGCCTTCCTCTACTTGATCACGTCGGGGAAGAAGAGCGGAGTCCCGTACTTGTCCTTGCCGAAATCCCGGATGATGGCCTGCCCCTCCGGCCCGCGGATGAATTGGGCGAAGGCGGCGGCCAGCTTCGAATTCAGCCCGGGGAACCTGGCCGGCGAAACGACGATCACCGAATAAGGATTGAAGAGGTCCGGATCATTCTCGACGAGAAGCTCCAGGGCGTCGATTTCCCGGCGATGGGCCAGCCAGGTGGCCCGGTCGACCAGGGTGTAGGCCCCTTTTTCGTTGGCCATCCGCAGAGCGGCTTCCATGCCCGTCCCGCTTTCGATGTAGCGGTCCCCGGCCGGCTTGCCGGCCGCGGCCGCCCACAACCGGAGCTCCTTTTTATTGGTCCCGGAATCGTCGCCGCGGGAAACAAAAACCCCCGGCCCCGCCGCCAGTGCCCGGAACGCCTGCGCCGCCTTCTTTCCGCGGATCCCAGCCGGATCGGACTTGGGGCCGACGACGAAGAAATCGTTGTGCATGACGTCCAGCCGCTCGACGCCGAAGCCGTCGGCCACGAATTTCAGCTCCGACTCCCGGTCATGGACGAGCAGCACATCGGCGTTGCCGTCGCGGCCCAGGCGCATGGCCTGGCCGGTCCCGACGGCGATGACCTTGACCCGGCAGGAAAACTTCTTCTCGAAGGCGGGGATGAAGACATCGAAGAACCCCGAATCGAGGGTCGAAGTCGTCGAGGCCAGGGTCAGCGTTTCAGCGGCTCCGCCAGGCGTCGCGGCCGGCCCCGCCCCCGCGAGTCCGATGAAGACCGCCAAGCCGGCCAAAGCCGAAAAGAGAAAACCGGGAAATTTCGCGGCGCGCATGGAAACTCCTTTACACGGTGGTAGGCCGGGCCGTTTCCCGCCCGTCCCTTGCGGTCCCGCGGCCTGGCTTGCCGGCTTTAGCCGCCGGGACTCGGAGTACGGGGGTATCTAACAACAATCGGAACGGCCCGTCAATGCCGCCCGGACTTCGCCGGCGCCAGTATCGCCGCCTCCGCGTTCTTCTCTCCCCGCCGAATTCCCTCGACGATACGAACGTGATAAACTCCTTTCCGCAATTTCCCCCCCGGAGCGAGAAGAAGATGGCCCCTTTGAATCCAGCGGCGAAAATCAGCATCGACACCATCCGGACCCTGGCCATGGACGCCGTCCAGGCGGCCAATTCCGGCCATCCCGGCGCGCCCATGGGCCTGGCCCCCGTCGGTTACGCTCTCTGGCGCGACCTCTTGCGTTTCGATCCGGACGATCCCGCCTGGCCGAACCGCGATCGCTTCGTCCTCTCCGCCGGCCATGCCTCGATGCTCCTCTACGCCCTGCTCCACCTGGCCGGGGTCAGGGACCCGCGGACGGGCGGGCCGGCCGTATCGCTCGACGACCTCAAACGCTTCCGCCGGCTCGACAGCTTGACCCCCGGCCATCCGGAATACGGCCGGACTGCGGGCGTCGAGACGACGACCGGGCCCCTGGGCCAGGGGGCGGCCAACAGCGTCGGGATGGCCGCCGCTTCCCGCTGGCTGGCCGCGCGCTACAACCGCCCCGGCTTCGATCTCTTCGATCACGACGTCTTTGCCCTGGCCGGCGACGGCTGCATGATGGAAGGGATCACCAGCGAGGCCGCTTCGCTGGCCGGCCATCTCAAGCTTTCCAACCTGTGCTGGATCTACGACAGCAACCGCATCACGATCGAGGGCAAGACCGACTTGGCCATCTCCGAGGACGTCGGCGCCCGTTTCACCGCTTACGGCTGGCGGGTCGTCCGCGTCCCCGACGCCAACGATCTCGGCCTGCTGGCCTGGGCCTTCGGCGTCTTCAAGGAAACCAGCGACCGGCCGACCCTGATCATCGTTTCCAGTCACATCGCCTACGGCTCGCCGCGCAAGCAGGATTCCGAAACGGCCCACGGCGAACCGCTGGGCGAAGACGAAATCCGGGAGGCCAAGAGATCCTATGGCTGGCCGGAGGACGCAAAATTCCTGGTCCCTCCTGCCGCTCTCGCCGATTTCGAAGCCGGGATCGGCGCCCGCGGCCGGGCTCTCCATGCCGCCTGGCGCGCCCTCTGGGACGCGTACAAAGGCGCCTTCCCCGGCCCGGCCGACGAGCTCGAGCGGATGCGGGCCGGCCGTCTGCCGGACGGTTGGGACAAAGACCTGCCCGTGTTTCCGGCTGACGAGAAGGGACAGGCGACCCGCGTCAGCTCGGGGACCGTGCTCAACGCCATCGCCAAGAACGTGCCCTGGATGGTCGGCGGCTCGGCCGACCTGACGCCTTCCACGAAAACCAGGATGACGTTCCCCGGCGCCGGCGTCTTCCAATCCGGCTCGTACGGCGGCCGCAATTTCCATTTCGGCGTCCGCGAACACGCCATGACCGCCATTCTCAACGGACTGGCCCTGGCCGGGCTGCGGCCGTACGGATCGAGCTTCCTCGTTTTCAGCGACTATGCCCGCCCGGCCATCCGTCTGAGCGCAATCATGGGGCTCCCCGTCATTCACATCTATACCCACGACTCCATCGCCGTGGGCGAGGACGGGCCGACCCATCAGCCGGTCGAACACCTGCCGTCCCTGAGGGCCATGCCGGGACTCGTCCTCCTCCGTCCGGCCGACGCCAACGAAGTCGTGGAGGCTTGGCGCGTGATCATGAATTTAACCTGCGCGCCCGCCCTGCTCGTCTTGACGCGGCAAAACGTGCCGACGTTCGATCGCGCTCAATACGCTTCGGCCGCGGGCCTGGCCAAAGGCGCCTATGTACTCCTGGACGCTCCAAGCGGCCGCCCCGACGTCATTCTGATGGGCAGCGGCAGCGAGGTCGCGCTTTGCCTCCAGGCCGGGGCGATGCTCGCCGCCGAGGGCGTCCAGGCCCGCGTCGTCAGCATGCCGTCCTGGGACCTTTTCGAAAGGCAGGAACAGGCTTATAAGGACGCGGTCCTGCCGCCGGCCGTCCGCGCCCGCGTGGCGGTCGAAACGGCCGTTCCCCTCGGCTGGGAGCGCTATACGGGCCCCGTCGGCCGCGTCCTCGGCATGCACACGTTCGGCGCATCCGCGCCTCTCAAGGACATCTTGAGGAAATTCGGCTTCACGCCCGACGCCGTCGCCGCCGCGGCCAGGGACGCTCTGCGCAAGGACGGCCGCTGAAGAGGAGCGCGAAAGGAATTCAGCATGCCCGAACCAGACGATGCCCACCTTGCGTTCGGTCTCGGGAACTTCGAAAATGCCGTATCGTCCCGTCTTGATGATTGGCGGACGCACCGTTTCCTGACCCGCCTCTGGGATAAAGATCCGGCGCTGTGGGCCGCTGGTCCCGTGCCCGAGATCGCCAATCGCCTGGGTTGGCTTGAACTCCCCCGGGCGATGGGCGCACGGACGGCCTCGATCACGGCTTTCGCCGGGGAAATCAAGGCCGAGGGCTTCCGCCACGTCGTCCTGCTGGGCATGGGCGGATCGAGTCTGGGGCCGGATGTCTTCCGGAAGACGTTCGTCAGCGCGCCCGGCTTTCCGGAAATGATCGTCCTCGACAGCACCCATCCCGCGGCCGTGGCCGCCGTCGAGAACAGGATCGACCCGCGCCGGACGCTGTTCGTCGTCTCCAGCAAGTCGGGGACGACCATCGAGCCGCTGGCGTTTTTCCGCTATTTCTGGGACGTGGCCGGGCGGGCCCTGCCGGACCCCGGACCCCATTTCATTGCCGTCACCGATCCCGGCTCTTTTTTGTCGGGCCAGGCCCTCGAACGCAAATTCCGCCGCATCTTCCTGGCCGATCCCAACGTCGGAGGGCGCTTCTCCGCGTTCACGGAGTTCGGGTTGGTCCCGGCCGCCCTCATCGGAGTGGACATCGGGCGCCTGCTCGAACGCGCCGCGGCCGAGGCCGACCGCCATAGCCCCGCCGCGCGGATGGATGCCGCACCGGGCCTGCTTCTGGGCGCCGCCATCGGCGAAATCGGACGAAGACGTGACAAACTGACGATCCTGACCTCGCCGCGCCTGCGAAGCTTCCCCGACTGGCTGGAGCAATTGATCGCCGAGAGCCTGGGCAAGGTCGGCCGCGGCGTCCTGCCGATCGCCGGCGAGCCCGCGATTCCGGCCGCCGATTATGGGGGCGATCGCTTTTTCGCCGCCCTCCTTCTCGACGGCGACGAAAACGCCGAGCTCGAGAACCGCCTGGACGAGCTCGAAAAAGCCGGCTTCCCGGTCATCCGCATCCGCTTGGCCGATGCTTACGATCTGGGCCGGGAGATCTATCGCTGGGAGATCGCCATCGCCGCGGCCGGGGCCGTTCTTGGTGTCCATCCCTTCAACCAGCCGGACGTCGAGCTGGCCAAAGACCTGGCCCGCAAGGTCATGGCCCCCGCACCGGGTGCGCAGCGAGCCGCTCCGGCGGACGAGGCCATCGCCGCCGGCGACACTCCCCAAGCATTGGCCGGTTTCTTGGCGAAAGCCAAGCCCGGTGATTATGTGGCCATCCAGGCTTTTCTTAATCCGGACGCCGCGACGGAACGGGCCCTCGAAGAATTGCGCAGGGCGATCCTCGAAAAAACCCGGCTGGCGACGACGCTGGGATTCGGACCCCGTTTTCTTCACTCGACGGGCCAATACCATAAAGGCGGCCCGAATGAGGGGTTGTTCATCCAATTCGTCGACGAGCCCGACGCGGACCTGCCGGTGCCCGAGACGGATTTGACGTTCGGAAGGCTTATCCGCGCCCAGGCCTCGGGCGACGCCCAGGCCCTGGGCCAAGCCGGCCGCCGCATCCTTCGGATCAATTTGGGCCGGGACGCGGCCAATCATTTGAATTTCTTCGCCGGCCGATAAATCATGTTCCAAATAACGGCTCCGCGTCCCCGGACAATCCGATCCGCCATCGTCCCATCCGTCTTGCTGTCATTCATCATGGCCGCCGCGGTGAATTCGGGATCTTCGGCGGCGGGCCAGACGATCAAGGCCGCGGTCGTCTCAACGACGCTCGAGGCGACCTCGTTCCGACAGTGGCCGCGCGACCTGGGCTATCAGGAAACCCAGCTCTATCCGTTGGTTCTCGGCGCTTTGGGGAGTCCCTTCGTGGACGTGGATGTCGCCGGCGCCAAGGTCTCCCTGATGCTCGATTCGGGCACGGCCGGAGGCCTGGTGATAACGACCCACGCGCCTTCGATCAAACACCGCGTGGAGGGGCGCACGGAGGAACTCAATGCCGACGGCAGCCGCCGGGGCGAATCGTTCCTCATCCGAGTCGAAACGGTTTCCGTCCTCGGCGAAGTCTTCCAGAATGTTTCGGGCAGTCTGTCCGATTGGAAAATGTTTGCCTCCGTTCCGTTCGATGGAACGGTCGGGCTCGACTTCTTCCTGAATCGGCGCCTGACCTTGGATTACCAAGCCCGGAGGGTAGGCGTTTCGGCGTCGCCTCTCTCGGAAAGGCTCGATCCCGGACATTATCTGTCCCTTGATCTCGTCGATCCACCGAAGTCGCAGGGCCATATCCTCTACGCGCGAGGCCGGGTGAACGGGCGTGAGGCCATCGTCTATTTTGATACGGGCACCAACGTGTCCTTCATCGATCCGGCCTTCGGCGAAGGCTTGACTCGGGTCGAACGCCCCGGAAAATTCAAGGTTTTCCGTACGAACGTTCCCTTGGAATTGGGCGGCCGCTCCTTCATGCTCGATGATTTGCGCGAATCTCCCATTCGCCGCGGGGCCGGCTTCGATCGGCCGGTGGCGCTGGTGCTCGGCAGCGACATCCTGTCCCGATTCATCGTCACGATCGATATCCGGGCCAAAAAACTCGTCCTCGCGCCCGCCGAATAGCGGCCCGTTCCGGGATCTTACTCAAAGGGCCTTAAACCGGAGGGGGAAAAACCCGCGGCGCCGCCAAGGTTGAAAAGAGGCGGGCGGCGGGCTACAATAGGCGGCCCTTTGCGCTTTGCGCCCGATCGGCGGCATCCGAGAAAAGTCACGATGAAAAGAATCATTCCGGCCGTTCCCAGGCCCATCCTCTTCGGCCTCGCCCTCGCCGTTCTCGCGGCTTCCCCCCTCGCCGCGGCCGAGATCAGGGCCGTGCGTGTGGCCCAGGGACCCAAGATCGACGGCGCCCTCACCGACCCCGTCTGGCAGTCGGCCGCGCCGGTCACGGAATTCCGCATGTTCGAGCCCACGGCCGGCGGCACCCCCACGGAAAAAACCGAGCTTCGGATCCTCTACGACGACGCGAACCTCTATATCGGCATCATGTGCTTTGACCGGGAGCCGGGCAGGATCGCCGCCAACACGCTGGCCCACGACACCGTCGGGGGTTCACAGATGAGCATGGGCTACGGCTACGGCTTCGGCGGCCAATCGACCGTCAGCGACGATCTGATCCGGGTCCTGATCGACCCTTTCCAGGACAAGCGGACGGCCTATGTGTTCTACGTCAATCCCCTCGGCGCGCGCAGCGAAGGCCTGGCCTATGCCGGAAGCCCCAGCCTCAATTGGGACGGGATCTGGGACGCCGGAAGCCGCATCCTCAAAGACGGCTGGAGCACGGAGCTGCGCATCCCCTTCAAGACGATCTCGTTCAAGCCCGGATTGGCCGCCTGGGGCCTCAATGTCGAGCGTGTCATCGCCCGCAAACAAGAGACCATCCGCCTGTCCGGGACGAACCGCGACAGCAATTTCAACAACCCCATGGAGGCGGCCAGCCTGGAAGGCATCGAAGGCATCAAGCAGGGACTGGGCCTGACCTTCAAACCCTACGGCCTGGCCAGCGCCGACACCATCAGCGGCCCGGATGGGGGGACGTCCCGGAAGACGGACGGCGGTTTCGATCTTTACAAGAGCTTCACTCCCAACCTGGTCGGCGCGGTCAGCTATAACATGGACTTCGCCGAGACCGAGGTCGACGACCGGCACATCAATCTGACCCGCTTCCCGATCAATTTTCCCGAAAAGCGCATGTTCTTCCTGGAGGGCTCCGAGGTCTTCAGCTTCAGTTCGAGCATCAGCTTCACGCCTTTCATCAGCCGCAGCATCGGCCTCTACGAGGGCAATCCGATCCCGGTCGTCTTCGGCACCAAGCTCTACGGAAGGGTCGGCGACACCAACCTGGCCGTCCTCGACGTGCAGACGGGCAGGTTCGATACACTGGCCGGCCAGAACCTGCTGGCCGCCCGCATCGTCCAGAACATCTTCGCCCAGAGCAAGATCGGTGTCATCTTCACCAACGGCAGCCCGACCGGGGCGAAAAACAGCCTGGCCGGCATCGACTTCAACTATTCCTCTTCCAAGTTCTTGGGCGACAAGAACATCATGGTCGCCGCCTGGGCGGCCTACGACTGGAACAACGAAGACGGCCGGCACCACGGATTCGGGTTCCGCTTCGATCTGCCCAACGACCTTTGGAACTTCCAGTCGGTCTACGCCTACTACGGCGAGGCCCTCGACCCGGGGCTGGGATACATGATGCGCCCGGCCATCCAGACGGGTTTTTTCGACCTGGCCTACCAGCCGCGGCCGAAGCCGGGATTTCTCGATTCGTTCATCCGCCAGTTCTATTTCTCGGTCAGCAGCGACAATTACTGGGACCTCGCCGGGCGCCTGGAGACCAGCCGCTTCAGCCTCTCGCCCCTCGGGTTCAAGACCGAGAGCGGCGAAACGGTCATGGTCAACGCGACCGTCACCCGCGACATCCTGCCCTACGATTTCGAGATCGCCAAGGGCGTCGTTCTGCCGGCGCGCGGCTACGACTTCACGAGCTACCAGGCCTCGTTCAATACGGCCACCCACCGCCCCGCAGCCCTCAACCTGAGCTACAGCTTCGGGCCGTATTACTCCGGCTGGCTCGGCGAATGGCAGGCCGGCCTGACGGTCAAGCTCAGCGGAGCGGCCAATTTGTCGTTCAACGCCGACATCATCCGCGGCCGCCTGGCCGAGGGGAGCTTCAATGAGAACCTCTACCAGCTCAAGGCCGACTTTTTCCTCTCCCCCGATTTCGGCCTGATGAACTACATCCAATTCGACGACATCTCCAACCAGCTCGGCTGGAGCGCCCGCCTGCGCTGGCAGATCTCGCCCGGCAACGAGATCTACTTCGTCTACAACCGGAATTGGGAACGGCGCTGGGACCCCATCAGCCGCTTCGCCCCGCTGGAGGAGCGGGGCGTCATCAAGATCACGCTGTCCGTCCGGCCGTAGCGGCGCGGGGTAGTGTCTCAGTTTGATTTATTTGGGGGGTTGAAATAATCCTGGCCGCGTTCATAATAGGGATATGCCAAAAGGACCGCAAGGGCAAAAGCGACCAGCCGATGTTATTGGAGCCGCCGTCATGGTGGCAAAAATTGCGACCGGAGAGATTGAAGAGAAAACCAGCGATCTATATGCAAAAAGGAAAATGGCTGGATTGATGGGAGGAAGGGCAAGGGCTAAAAAGCTATCGCCCAAGAAAAAAAAGAGATCGCCCGAATAGCGGCACGCGCAAGGTGGGATAAGTCGGGGCCGCGATAAATTTACTGTCTAACCACGACGGCCTGTTGCTTTACCATAGCCGCTCCGGTGTGGTTTTCTATCATCTTGAATGAGGGCGTGTTCATTAAACTGTGCATATAGCAATGGTGGGCGGTTAAAACAAGGTCCTGGAGAGTCGGATCGTCTTCTAATAAGGACACCTTTAGTCCCATTGCTCGCAACTCATCAAAATGTATATGCCTATTGTGAGTTTTATTACCCCTATAATCTGTCAACTTATGTACAATATTTCTAGCTTTAGTTTTTGCGTCACTATCGTGCTCAAACATTGCGCCTTCAAGTTCTTGTCTTACAAAGCTATTGGACCAATCAATTGCATTCCGACATTGGCTTAAAAACGTGGGCCGATATTGTCCAATTATTTCTTTCCATATTATGGCCTTATCTCCATCGGCCTTAACTTCTCGGCAGGCCCGTTTAAATTCCTTAATGACTCCATAGGCTGGGACGCCCCGCAAATGCGGATCGGTAGGTCCCAAGTTAGAATGCTTCTCCATAATGATTTCACGACAGGAACAAGCCATCATAGTACCAGCGGACATCGCAATTTGTGGGACAACCGCACGGATATTATTTCCGAACATTTGATGTAGATAATTGACAATAGAATGTGTGGCAGCGATGTCGCCACCGGGACTGTGAATGATTAGGGCAAGCCCCGCATTTTTATCAATATTATGGCAAGCCATCATAAATCCGTTCTTATCCTCATCAACAATGTCAGTTTGAGCTATATCCGGTTTAGATAACCAGCCGGAATAATATGCAATAATATTTCTACCAGTATATGTGAATAATTTTTTAAGATATTGGCGGCGTACAATGTCGACGGCTTGAAGTGCTTCTTGGTTTTTTAAGGATTTGAGCGAGTTTATTTCGGTTAAGACTTCTCCCCAATCTGGCATAATATCCCTAGATCGGTTCTTCGTAAGCCCCGTATGTCACGCAACTTTGAACAACCCTCAATTCATAAGGTTGCAAGAGCGTAACCCTATCCAATTTTTCGTCTATTTCTGGAACAGGAGCAAATAATTCTTCATAGTTTTTTTCTAGCTTGTTTTTTTTTCTATCCTTTTTCGTTTCCATTTTCCGTCTCCTTTTATATATGCATAACAGTAACCATTAAAAATGTCAAGTTAATAATACATTATGTTATATGACAATTGGATATTTGTATATGACATTAATGCTTGACAAATAAAATCCATTACTGTATATTTAAGGCATGAATAAGTTACCGAAAGAGAAACAAGGGAAAATCGTTCATATGCTCTGCGAAGGGGCGTCCATGCGGTCTATCTCTCGGATCGTTGACGTTTCGATTAATACGGTCTCGAAGCTGCTTGTAGATATCGGAACTGCCTGTGCCGAATATCAAGATAAGGTTTTCCATAACCTCTCCTGCAAGCGCATCGAATGTGATGAGATTTGGTCATTCTGCTATGCTAAAGAGCGAAACGTACCGAAGGAAAAGAGGGGTCAACGCGGCTTCGGAGATGTTTGGACGTTTACCGCGATCTGCGCTGATACGAAGCTTATCCCGACGTGGTTAATAGGTCATCGGGATTTAATAGATGCTAAGATTTTCATGAAGGACCTGGCTTCCCGGCTTTCTAATCGAGTCCAATTAACGACGGACGGCCACAAAATGTATTTAGAGGCCGTAGAAAGCGCCTTCGGATCGGACATCGATTTTAGCCAACTCGTAAAGATATATGGGCAGACTGCGGAGGGGCAGAAGCGGTATAGCCCTCCCCAGTGCATAGGGACGATAAAGGAAAAGATAAACGGAAATCCAGATCGGGACCACGTTTCGACGAGCTACGTTGAACGGCAAAACCTGACCATGCGCATGAACATGCGCCGGTTCACTCGCCTAACCAATGCCTTCTCTAAAAAGATCGAAAATCATGCTCATGCCTTGGCCCTGTATTTCATGTATTACAATTTCTGCCGCGTCCATAAGACCCTAAGAATAACCCCGGCGATGGCCACGAAAGTAACGGATCATATTTGGACTATTAATGAACTTTTATTATTATTAAAATAAAATTATTGAAAAAACAAAAAGTAAGAAGTTTACGTTGTCTTGATAGTGATATCCTTTGCCAACTCTATGGATTCAGAGGCAAGGGATTCATTTGGGCAAATGTTAACATCATAATCCGCTTCTCTGCGCATTTTCTGTAGTCTCAAAAATTTATCTGCAATCGAAAATTGTGGATATTTTCTTTTTAACGTATCCGCTACCTTATAATGATCCCCACGATTGTTGTCAAATGTCGTTCCATGTATTTTTAGCCATATTTTTGCCTTAAGAAATGCCGAATAATAGGCTCTCCCGATTATGGTTCTGATTTTCGCTTGATTTCCAGAGCATGAGCCCAACAACTCGTCGCATAGAGCCAGGAAACCTAGGGGATCAAACATGTGTACGATCAATTACCTCAATAAACAGATGATCGTAAATTCTCTTAATCAATTTTTTCTTAAATGGATTTTTTATTTTTAGAAATTCCTGCCAAAGGTTATTGCGCAGAACATCCCACAGGGCACTTCTTTTTTGATAATTATCCTCATTAACTCCGATTGATATAATAATTTCTTTAACATTTTTAATTTCAGGATTAGTGTAATAAAATATATTAATATCTCCGTTTTTTGAGATGCCCCCTATGTCAATATATGATTTATTTAAGAACGCGGTAATGAGCGCGAAAGCGTTTCTACTGTTTTTGATTTCTGGCTCGATATGCTGATAAAAATTGTCCGAATTAAATAGATCGGAGCAGTTTACGTATTTATCTGTATTAATATTCATATTTTTATTGGGCAAAAAATCTAGATTAAAGGCCATTATTTGTTCAGCCATTCTTTTTTAACTTTTCTGGGACTGAAACATCGACAACGACTTGAGACATGACGACATAAATAGGATCATTTCTTTGCGGCTGTTTTTTTTCTGTTCTTATTACCTTAACGGGGATTGCTTTAACTTTTAGGCTTGATCCATCCTCTATATTATAGGTGTTCCATTCTTCTTTAACGGTTTGGAAGCTTACCTCTTCTCCGTCAACCATTTCACCACTAATATCGACTTTCGTTTTTATTCCCATGAAAACTCCTTTTGAAGGGGAGACATGATAATATCCGCCGCTTTTCACAAATGTCAACAAGTTTGATTTAAGATATATCTTAATAATTTCAAACTGCGTCACTACCCGGCGCGGAGCCCCATTTCGGACGGACGAATCCGTTTGCTATAATAAGACCCCATGTCCCTTTCCCGAATCCATTTCAAGACCTGGATCGAGCTGGACGCATCGGCCTTCCGGGCCAACGTCAAAACGATCCGGGGGCTCCTCGGGGCGCGCACCGGCCTGTGGATCGTGGTCAAGTCCAACGCCTACGGCCACGGCCTCGTCCACATGTCCGCGCTGGCCCAGGAAAGCGGCCTGGACGGCTTCTGCGTCGACAGCGTCGTCGAAGGCGGGCGGCTGCGCGAGGCGGGGATCGTCAAACCCATCCTGGCCCTGGGGCCGACCCTGCCGCACCTCTTCGCGACGGCCGCGGAGCGCGGGATTCTTCTGACCATCGCCGGCCGCGAATATCTGGACGCCCTGGGCCGCTCCACGGCCAAACCCGAATTTCATTTGAAGATCGACTCGGGCATGCACCGTCAAGGTTTCGATCCCGAAGGAATCACGAAAATCGTCGAGCGGATCCGCAGCCGCGGCCTGGCCCCGCGGCTGAAAGGGGCCTACACGCATTTCGCGGCGGCCAAGGACCCGACCTATCAGGCTTACACCAGGATCCAATTCGAAAGGTTCAGCGCGGCCGCGGCGGCCTTGAAAAAATCGGGCGCCTTCGGAAAGGGGCCGCTCCTTCACTGCGCCGCCAGCGGGGCGACGTATCTCGACCGCCGCTACCATCTCGATCTCGTCCGCGTGGGCATCGGGCTCTATGGGCTCTGGCCGTCCAAGGAGCTCGAGCTCCGGTTGGACGGCGCCCTCGCTTTCAAGCCCGTCCTGTCCTGGCGGAGCATCCTTTCGGAAATCAAGACGGCCGAGAAGGGCGCCTTCGTCGGCTATGACATGAGCGAGCGGCTGTCCGGGAAGTCCAAGCTGGCCATCGTGCCGATCGGATACTGGCACGGCTTCGACCGCGGCCTGTCCGGAAAGGGCGACGTCCTCGTCAACGGACGGCGGGCCCGGGTCCGCGGCCGCGTCTCAATGGACATGATCATCGTCGACGTCACCGGCATCCCCTGCCGCGTCGGCAACACGGTCACCCTGATCGGCCGCGACGGCGGCGAGGAAATCAAGGCCGGCGAGCTGGCCGCCCGAATCGACACGACCGCTTACGAGGTCCTGACCCGGATCAACCCCCTCATCAAAAAGATCGTCGTCTAGACAAATCGCGAAAGGACCGCGTTCGAGACGAGGAGCCGTTCTTCGGGGATCCGGAGCGTGTCCTTCTCGCGGACCAGCAGCCCGTCCCGGACGAGGCCGTCGATCTCCCTGTCATAACGGGCGAAAAGGTCGATTCCGAACCGGTCCCCGATGCCGCGCGCATCGATCCCCTTCACCAGACGAAGGCCGGCGATCAGGGCCTCCTTGGCCGCGTCCGGCGGCGCCAGGGAGACGATCTCGGCCCGCGGATCGCGGCCTTCGGCGAGCGCCGCGGCCCAATCGTCGAGCCGCGGCGCATTCATCCAGCGCTCGTTCCCGAGGTGCGAGCCGGCCGACGGCCCCAGCCCGAGAAAGCTTTCGTAGCCCCAGTATTTAAGATTGTGAAGGCATTCGTGTCCCGGCCGCGCGAAGCTGGAGATTTCATAGCGCCGCAGGCCCTCGGCCTCCAGCCCCGCGGCCATGAACTCGAAGGCGTCGGCCGCGGCGTCGTCCCCGACGGGTTGCCGGCGCAGGACATCTTCGAACGGGAGGCCTTCGACGTTCTCCAGAATGTAGAGGGAGACGTGGTCGGGCGCCGAGCGGCGGACGCCGGCGAGCGTCTTGACCAGGCCGCAGCGCGTCTCGCCGGGAACGCCGACCATGAGATCCAGACCGACCGAGGTGAAGCCGGCCCGCCGGGCCCGGCGGACGAAATCGGAGGCCCGGGCCTCCGAGGATTCCCGGCCCAGGACATCCAGTACGTCGTCATCGAAGGACTGGACGCCGACGCTCAGGCGCGTCACGCCGGCCTCGACCCACCCGGCCAGACTTTGTTCATCATCGGAAGCCGTTGGACGAGCCGGCGCCTCGTCCTTCATCCGCAGGTCGCCGGCTTCAACATTATTGAAGGATGAAGGGTTGGCCTCGAGCGTGAACTCTTGAAGCCGCAGCATAAATCGCGCCTTCAACGAATCGAGAAGCCCACGCACGCCGTCGGCGTCGAGCAGCGACGGCGTCCCGCCGCCGATATACAATGTGTCGAATTCCAGGCTCCCGTCGGCGTAGCGGTCCGTCTCCTGGTCCAATCCCCGCCGCCACTTGCCCAGATCGCCGGCCCTCATCGGCCCGCTGGCAAAATGGCAGTAAGGGCATTTCCGCAGGCAGAAGGGGAAATGGACATATAACCCGGCTTTATCGGTGCTCATGGCGTCCGCCTCCTTGGTTAAAGTCAATCATAAGCCGGAGTTGACGGGATGGAAAGAGACACCCTCGCGTTCAGCCTCCCCGGACGGCGTCTATCCAAACGAAATTTGTGGAAGAACCCGGCCCATTTGTAGTCTAATAAATGAAGGATTCGAGTTGCAGCGACGGGCCGCCGGAATTCATTGTTCGTTCATCCGAACGTCCCTAGAATCGCCCGTGGTGATTTCGTGAAAAAACTCCGCCGCTTTCCGATCGTCCTCTTGGTTCTTCTGCTGGGGGGTGCGGCGGCCTGCGTCCGCTATACGCCCAAGCCGGTGACGGCGGCCAAGACGCTGGATGACTTCGAGGCCCGGCGCCTCGACTCGCCCGACCTCCTCCAATTCCTGGAAAAGAACGGAGGCCGGGCGCGGACGCCGACCTCTTGGAACCTCAAAACTCTGACCCTGGTCGCTCTCTACTATCATCCCGACCTGGACGTGGCCCGGGCCCGATGGGCGGAGGCCCAGGCCGGGCGCATCACGGCCGGAGAGCGGCCCAACCCGACGCTCAGCGTGCTGACGGGATACGACAGCACCACCCCGGTTACGCAGATAACGCCCTGGATCCCCGAGACATCCCTGGAGATCCCCATCGAGACCGCCGGCAAGCGCGGCTATCGGATCGCTCTGGCCCGTCATCTTTCCGAAGCGGCCCGTCTGAATATCCTTTCAACGGCCTGGGACGTGCGCAGCCGTTTGCGCCAGGCTTACTACGATCTTTTCGCGGCCAAGGAGAATGAAGTCCTTTGGGCCGCCCAGCAGGACGTGCAAACGGAAAATGTCCGCATCCTGGAAGCCCAGTTGTCCGTCGGCGAGGCCGGGCCCGCCGACGTGACCCAGGCCCGCCTAGCCCTGGCCAACAGCAAACTGGCGGCCAACGACGCGGCCAAGCAGAAGGACCAGGCCCGCATCCGGCTGGCCGGGGCTTTGGGCCTTCCCCTCCGGGCGCTCGATGAAATCGAGCCGTCCTTCGAAGGCTGGCTGCAGCCGCGCCTGGACCTGCCGACGATCGAGATGCGGCGCCGGGCCCTGCTTGGCCGGGCCGATATCCTGGCCGCCCTGGCCGAATATGCCGGCGCCGACGCCGACCTTCGGCTGGAGATCGCCAGGCAATATCCCGATTTGAACCTCACCCCCGACTTCCAGATGGACCAGACCGACGCCAAGTGGACGCTCGGGTTATCGCTTATCCTGCCCCTGCTCAACCGGAACAAGGGACCCATCGCCGAAGCGGAGGCCCGGCGGACCGGAGCGGCAACCCGCTTCCTGGCCCTGCAGGCCAAGACGATCGAAGACATCGACAATGCGATCGCGTCCTGTCGGGCGGCGGCCGGAAAAATAAAGGCCGCCGAGGACCTCCGCCGGGGACTGCTCAAGCAGGAAGCGGCGGCCAAGGCCCGCTACGAATTGGGCGATATCTCCAAGCTTGAATGGCTGGGCATCAGAATCGAGCTGGCGGCCAGCGAGCTGGCCAGGCTGGACGCCCTGGTCAAGGCCCAGCAGGCGGCCGGGGAGCTGGAGGACGCCCTCCAGAGCCCGCTCGATCAGATCGATGGGGCCCTGCGGACCGCGGATAGTCCCGCCGGACCGGCCAAGGAGCGCAAGCATGATTAAACGTCGGACATTGACCATAATCATCATCCTGATCGCGGCCGTCCTCGTGGCCGTCTTTTTGATCCCGAGGCTGAAATCCTCGGAAGGCGGGGAAAACGAGGAGGTTACCGCCGACATGGCCGTCCACACCGGGACGATCCAGAAAACGACCCTTCACCGTTTCGTCACCGCCTACGGCAAGGTCGATCCCGAGCCGGCCATGCCCGGCCGCGCCCCGGCCGACGCCGAGGTCGCCTCGCCCGTGGCCGGAGTCGTCGCCCGCATCGACTGCATCGAAGGCCGGCGGGTGGGCAAGGGCGAGGTCCTTTTCCGCCTGGACAGCCGGGTGGCCGAGGTGGCCCTGGAGAAGGCCAAGAAGGGCGTGACGTTCGCCGAGGATAATTTCGAGCGCCAGAAAAAGCTCCTGCCCGTCGAAGGCACGTCCAAGAAGGCCTATCTTGAAGCCGAGCAGCAGCTCCACACCGCCCGGGCCGAGCTGCGCGCGGCCGAGACCGACCTGGCCTTGACCAAAATCACGGCGCCGCTCGACGGCACCGTCGTCAAGATCAATTCCGAGCCGGGCGAAGCCGTCGAGCTGAACACCGTCATGGCCGTCATCATCGATCTCAACCGGCTGGTGGCCGCGGTCGGCGTCCCCAGCGGGGAAGCGGCCGGACTCAAGGTCGGCCAGCCGGCCCGATTCGAAAAGAGCGATGCGGCGGGCGCGGTCATCTATGTCGGCGCCCAAGTCGACGAAAAGACCGACACCCTGCCGGTGCGGATCTCCATCCCGGCCGGGGCCGGCTTCCACCCGGGGCAGTTCCTGAGCGTCCGCATCGTCAGCGAGGAAAAGGCCGGCTGCCTCGCCGTTCCGGAAGCCGCCGTGATCGCCGACGCCGTGGGCAGCGAAACCGGGACCATCGTCCTGGCCCAGGACGGCAAGGCCGTCCGCAAGGAGGTCAAGCTGGGCCTGCGCGAAGCCGGCCTCATCCAGATCGAGGGCGAGGGCCTGAAGGAAGGCTTGTCCATCGTCACCGAGGACGCCTACGCCGTTCCCGACGGCGTCAAGATCCACCCCTTTGACGCGGCCCCCAAGGCCGAGAAAGGCGAGCCCGCGGAGAAGGGCGGCAAGGCCGACAAGACCGGAAAATAAACGCGGATGAATACGAAGTCGGCCCTCGGTCAATTCGCCACCCGCCATTCCCTGTCCATCGCCTTCATCTGCCTGGCCCTCTGCCTGGCCGGGGTCTACACGGCATTCAACATCCCTTCCTCGGTTTTTCCCCAGACCAATTTTCCGCGCGTCGTCGTCCTTGTCGACAACGGGGTCATGCCCGCCGACGAGATGATGGCCACGATCACCCGGCCGATCGAAGAGGCCATGAAGGATATCCCGGGTGTCGCCACCGTCCGCTCGGCCACCGGCCGGGGCTCGGCCGAGGTCAACGTCTTTTTCAACTGGAAAGTGGACATGGTCCAATCCGAGCTTTACGTCCTGGGCCGGCTGGGCCAGATCCGCAGCACCCTCCCGGCCTCGGCCGGGACCGAAGTCTACCGGGTGACGTTTTCCAACTTCCCCATCATCGGCGTCAGCCTGACGAGCAAGGTCCGTCCGCTGACCGAGCTGTGGGAGACGGCCCGCTACAACCTCAAGGTCCGCTTCCTGCGCATCCCCGACATCGCCCGGGTGACGCTCATCGGCGGCCGCACCCCCGAGTTTCATATCATCGTTGATCCGCTGAAGCTTCAGGCCGCCGGCCTGACCCTGACTCAGGTCACCGAGGCCCTCAACAAAAACAACCTGGTCGAATCGACCGGCCTGCACGAGGAGAACCATCGCCTTTATCTGGCGGTGGTCGACGGCCGCGTCCACTCGATCAAAGATATCGAAAATTATCCGGTCTCCGCGGCCGGGGGACATCCCGTCCGCATCCGCGACTTCGCCCGCGTCGAGCGCGGCCCCGAGCCCGTCTTCAACGTGGTCACCGCAGACGGCCAGGAAGCGGTCCTGCTCAACATCTACAGCCAGCCCGACGGCAGCACCCTGGACATCGCCAGGCGCCTGAAGGAGGAGCTCAAGCTTCTCAAGGCCGAGCTCCCGCCGGACATGAAGCTGTCGTTCTTCTACGACCAGTCCCTGCTCGTCAGGTCGTCGGTGGCCAGCGTCTGGGAGGCCATCCTTTTCGGGCTCTTCCTCTCCGTGCTGATCCTCTATTTCTTCCTTAAAAACTGGGGCACGACGCTGGTGGCCACGCTGGTCATCCCGGTCACCGTTCTGGTCACTCTTCTGGCCATGAAAGGAACCGGCTTGAGCTTCAACCTGATGACCCTGGGTGGCATCGCCGCGGCCATCGGCCTGGTCATCGACGACGCCATCGTCGTCGTCGAGGCCATCCACACGAAACGGATGACCGGCCTGGCCAGGCTCGAAGCCATCCAGGAGGCCATCCGAGAGATCATCCGGCCCCTGGTCGGATCGACCCTGACGCCGGTCGTCGTCTTCGTGCCCCTGGCCTTCCTGCAAGGGATCACCGGCATCTTCTTCCGGGCATTGGCCCTGACCATGGTCGCATCGCTTCTGACCTCGCTGGTCCTGGCCGTCACGCTGACGCCCTCGCTGGCCGGCTGGCTCATCCGTTCGCGCAAGGACGAGAGGGCGGCCGCCGCCGCGGAGCAGGGCGGGCCCATTCTGCGGCGGGTCATCCGCGTGTATGAAACCGTGGTCCGCGCCGCCTTGCGGCGGAGCGGCCGGACGATCGCCGCCTGCGCCGTCATCCTGGTCCTGGGAATTTTCCTTTACACCAAGCTGGAAAGCGAATTCCTGCCGCCCATGGACGAGGGCGGCTTCGTCATCGACTACCTGACCCCGCCGGGCACGAGCCTGGCCGAGACCCACCGACAGCTCAAGTACGCCGAGGACATCATCCTGGCCGCTCCCGAGCTGGAGAGCTATTCGCGCCGGACGGGCGCCCAGCTGGGGCTGTTCATCACCGAGCCCAACAACGGCGATTTCCTCCTCAAGCTGAAACCGAACGCGGAGCGCTCGACGGAAGAAGTCCTGGCCGACCTGCGGCACAAGCTCAACGCCGCCCTGCCGGACATCATCTGGGAGTTTCCGGGCATCCTGGGAGACCTTATCGGCGACCTGATGTACGCGCCCCAGCCCATCGAGGTCAAGCTCTTTTCCACCGACACCGCCTTCTTGAAGAAGAAAGCGCCCGAGATCGCCGAGACTCTCGGCAAGATCAAGGGCGTCGTCGACGTTTTCAACGGCCTCGTCTATACCGGGCCGGCCATCAGCCTGCGCGTCCGCTCCGTCGAAGCCCAGCGTTTCGGCTTGACCGCCGAGGACATCACCGCCTCGGTCAATACGGCCATGCTCGGTCAGACGGCCTCCTCGGTGCTCGAAGGCGATCGCGTCGTGGCCATCCGGGTCAAGGTCGATCCCCAGCGGATCGGACGGGTGGCCGCCCTGCGCGATCTCCCCCTGCGGACGGCCGAAGGCGGATTGGTCAAATTGTCGCAGGTGGTCGACGTCGTCGAGGAGCCCGGACAGCTCGAGCTCCGGCGCGACGACCTTCGCCAGGACGTGGCCGTCACGGCCCGCCTCGAGGGCCGCGACATGGGCAGCGCCATGCGCGAGATCAAGGAAACGCTGGCCAGGGACGCCTCGCTTCCGCCCGGATCGATCGAATATGGCGGGCTCTACCAGCAGCAGCAGGAATCGTTCAAGAACCTGGTCCTGGTCCTGCTCATGGCCATCGTCCTCGTCTTCACCGTCCTGCTCCTCGAATTCCGCTCCTTCCTCGAGCCGCTGGCCATCGTCTTCGGCGCCGTCCTGGCCATGTTCGGGACGGTCCTGGCCCTTTGGCTGACCGGGACGTCACTCAACGTCGTCTCCCTGCTGGGGGCCATCATCGGAATCGGCATCGTAGCCAAGAACGGCATCCTCATGCTCGATTTCGTCAAACACCTGCGGGCCGAAGGCGCCGATCTGGCCGAAGCGCTCGTCCGCTCGGGGCGGCGCCGCCTGCGGCCCGTGCTCATGACCTCCCTGGCCGCAGCCCTGGGCATGCTTCCGCTGGCCTACGGCATCGGCTCGGGCGCGGACATGCTCAAGCCGCTGGCCGTCGCCGTCATCGGCGCGTTGTGCATCTCGGTCCTGCTGTCGCTTGTGGCGACGCCGACCGTTTATTACCTGTTTGAGAGATCCCGCGAAAAGGCCCCGGGCCAAGGCCCGGGCCGCGGATAGAAAGGAGAATCGGATGAAAAGAACCGTTTGGTTCGCATTGTTCCTGCTGGTCCTGGGCGCGGCGGCATTCGGCGCGACGCCGCCCTACAAACTGCTCAAGACCATCACGGTCGGGGGGGAAGGCGGCTGGGACTACCTGTCCGTCGACGCCGACGCCCGCCGTCTCTACGTCTCGCACGCCACGAAGGTCGTGGTCATCGACATGGACAAGGACGAGGTCGTCGGCGAGATCCCCGACACCCCCGGCGTCCACGGCTTCGCCGTAGCCCCCGAACTCGGCCTCGGCTTCGCCAGCAACGGCCGAGAAAACAAGATCAGCATCGTCGACCTGAAGACGCTTCAAACGATCAGCAAGGCCGACGCCGGCAAGAATCCGGATTGCATTCTTTACGTCCCGGGCCACAAGGAAGTCTATACGTTCAACGGCCGGAGCAATGACGCCTCGGTGCTGGAAGCCAAGACCGGCAAGCTCATCGCCACCATCCCGCTCGGCGGCAAGCCCGAGTTCGCCGTCTATGATCCGGCCACGGACCGGGTCTACGACAATATCGAGGACAAGAGCACGGTCGTGGCCATCGACGCCAAGACCCATACGGTGGCCGCCACCTGGCCGTTGGCCCCGGGCGAAGAGGCCTCCGGCATGGCCATCGATCTCAAGAGCCACCGACTGTTCATCGTCGCCGGCAACAAGCTCATGATCGTCATGGACGACGCCACGGGCAAGGTCGTCACGACCGTCCCCACCGGCGACGGCACGGACGCCTGCATCTACGATGCCGGGCGGGGCCTGGCCATGGCCTCGGCCGGCGAGGGCTTCGTCACCATCGCCAAATACACGGCCCCGGACAAGCTGGAAGTGGTGCAAACCCTGCAGACGGCCCGCGGTGCCCGGACGATGACTCTTGATCCCAAGACCCACAAGATCTATCTGTCGGCGGCCGACTATGAAGCGCCCGTTCCGGCCGCGGCCGGCCAGCCCGCGCCCCGGGCCAAGATGAAACCCGGATCCTTCAAGATTCTCGTCTTCGGGGCGAACTTCGGTATCAAGAGCTGACAGATTTGGAAGATCGGGAGAGGGGCGAGCCGGGTAAAAACACGCTCGTTTTCCCCAGCGAGGAAAATCCCTTCCGACGCTCCTCTCTCGCTTTCCTGCCCTGAGGATGGAGCCCCATGGATTTTTCGGGCAGGAACCTTGCCCGCAAAGTCCCTAATTGACAGCGGTTCCCTCCGGAGTTTATAGTCCGGACGAGGAACCGCAATGAATCCCGATTCGAGCGCAGGGACGGCCGCCCCGCTCAATATTCTCGTCGTCGACGACGAGGTCAACGTCCGGCGGGTCCTGTCCCTGGCCCTGGAAGCGGACGGCCACCATGTCGTCGGCGTGGGTAACGTGGCCGACGCCGTGGCCGAAAATTCCCGGCAGTCCTTCGACCTGGCTTTCGTCGATCTGCGCCTAGGGGTGGACGACGGCCTGGATCTCATTCCCGCGCTCCTGACGGCCGCGCCGTGGATCAAGGTGATCGTCATCACGGCTTACGCCTCCATCGACACCGCGGTCGAGGCCATGCGCCGGGGAGCGGCGGATTACATCCCCAAACCGTTCACGCCCGCCCAAATCCGCCTGGCCATAAGCAAGGTCTTCGCCCTGCGCGCCCTGGAGCAGAAGCTGGCCGCGCTTCAGGAGGATCTCGGCCGGGCCCGCCCGGAAACCGACTTCTCGAGCTCCGAACCGGCCATGCAAAGGGCGGTCGCCCTGGCCCGCCAGGCCGCGGGATCCGAAGCCACCATCCTCCTGTGCGGCGAAAACGGGACGGGAAAGACCGTCCTGGCCCGGGCCATCCACGCCTGGAGCCGCCGGGCCGACAAGCCCATGGGCGTCATCTCCTGCCCCGGATTTTCGGCCGAACTCCTGGAAAGCGAGCTGTTCGGCCACGTCAAAGGCGCCTTCACCGGCGCCGTTCGCGACAATCCGGGGCGGGTATCCTCGTGCGAGGGAGGGACGCTTCTCTTGGACGAGATCGGCGATCTGCCCCTCCCCCTCCAACCCAAGCTCTTGCGCTTCCTCCAGGACCGCGAATTCGAGCGGGTCGGCGATCCCCGCACCCGCCGCGCCGACGTGCGCATCCTGGCCGCGACCAACATGAACCTCGGAGCGGCCGTCCAGGAAGGCCGGTTCCGCGAGGACCTTTTCTATCGATTGAACGTGATTCCCATCCTAATCCCTCCCCTGCGCGAGCGGCCCGCCGACGTCATCCCCCTGGCCGAACGCCTGCTGGCCTTCTTCGCCCGATCCAACCATCGGGCCGTCCCGGGCTTCACCGACGAGGCCAAAGCCCTGCTTACACGGCACGCCTGGCCGGGCAATGTCCGCGAACTCAGCAATGCGGTCGAACGGGCGGTCATCCTTTCAAGTTCCGGGCGAATCGGCCCCGAGGGCCTCGGAATGTCCGGACCCACCGGAGAGCCGGCGACGAAAATCGGCGATCCGGTTCCGATCGACCGCATCGAGGAGCTGCATATCCGCCGCGTGCTGGCCTCGGCCAAGTCGCTCCAGGAAGCCGCCGAGATCCTGGGCATCGACCAGGCCACGCTCTGGCGCCGGCGCAAGCAATATGGGCTCTGACGACTATCTCAGGACGCCGCTCGGGGCATGCGGGGAAAAACAGGCTCATTTTCCCCGGCGAGGAAAATTCGCTCCGATGCGCCTTCTCCGCTCTTTTCGCCTTCGGCGAAAATCCGTGCCCGCTCCGGCGTCGCACGGGTTTTTCCCCGCGTCCCCCTCGCCTCGGCCCGCGCCGCCGTCTCCTGATCCCGGCATTGAAATCTGCAAGGTATTAAAAGATCAAAACTTGAAAAAAGCAAGAGCCGACTTTTTCAATGCGCGTTCATCATCTTGATATTATTATATTTATATGCCCTCTTCTCCTGGCACGACTCCGGCTTTATCCCGTGTGAAGGAGAAAGACTATGTTTGGTCTTCGCCAAAAACTGATCCTGGGCTTCGGAGTCCTGCTCGTCATCCTGATGGTCATCGGCGTCCAGAGCATCATCTACCTCTCGCGCTTGGGCGATTCAATCGACGTCATCCTCCGCGAAAACTACCGCAGCGTTATCGCCTGCCAACAAATGAAGGAAGGCCTGGAAAGGATCGACAGCGGCCTGCTTTTCACTCTCCTCGGCGACACCAAGGAGGGGGAAGATCTGATCCTCAAGAACGAAACCGCCTTTGAAAAGGCCCTTCAAGCCGAATTGAACAACATCACCTTGTCGGGAGAAGGCGAGAAGGCGGCCGAGGTCAAGGACCTCTACGGCCGCTATAAAACCGCGCTGGAGTTCGTCAAGAATCCGGACAATCCGCTCGTTCTGCGCCGCGAGGATTACTTCACCGTCCTTTTCCCGACCTTCGGGCAGATCAAGGCCGCGGCCGAGGACATCCTCCAGATGAACCAGAAGAACATGAGCGACGCCAACGACCGGGCCCGCCGGCAGGCGGCCCAGGCCCGCCGCCAAATGTACGTCTTCCTGGCCATCGGCACGGTTCTCGCCCTGGTTTTCATCTCCTTCGCCGGCCGCTGGATCCTCCGTCCCATCCGGCGCCTGACTTATTCGACGGACGAAATCCGGCGGGGCAATCTGGACCTCTCCGTGGCCGAAGATGCGCATGACGAAATCGGCCGCCTGGCCGCCTCGTTCAATGCCATGACCGCCAGCCTGCGCGAGTTCCGCCGCACCGACCAGGCCAAGCTCATGCGCATCCAGCGGGCCACCCAGCAGGCCTTCGACCGTCTGCCCGACGCCGTAGCTGTTCTCGATCTCGAGGGGAAGATCGAGGTCTCGACCGAATCGGCCAAGACCGTCTTCGGCCTGCGGCCGGGGACGGACATCCGCGCCCTGGCCCCCGAGCTGGTCAAGATCTACGACGACGTCCTGGCCGAGGGCCGCGTCGCCTCGCCCAGGAACGGCCCGGCTCTCCTCCAGGAGTTCGTCGCCGGCATGGAGCGATTCTACCGGCCGGACGGCGTATCCATCCTGGATCTGGAGGGCCGTCCAACCGGCATCATCATCGTCCTCCGGGACGAGACCCAGCTGCGCCAGCAGGACGAACTGAAGAGGGACGTCATCCGCACGGTCTCCCATCAGCTCAAGACCCCCTTGACCTCGATCCGCCTGGCCATCCATCTCCTCCTCGAGGAGAAGATCGGGGCCCTCACGACCAAACAGGCGGAACTTCTGGCGGCCGCCCGGGAAGACAGCGATCGCCTGCACGAAATCCTGGCCAATCTGCTCGACATCAGCCGCATGGCGGCGGGGAAGGCCCGCCTCGAATTCGTGGGCCTCTCGCCGCAGGCGCTGGTCATGGACGCGGCCGAACCCTTCCGCCAAACGGCTCAGGACCACGGCATCGGACTGGCCTTCGAGCTGCGGGGCGTCCTGCCCGCGGTCCGCGTCGACCGCGCGCAGATCGGCCACGTCTTCGGCAACCTGCTGACGAACGCCATCGAACATACGCCCGCCGGCGGCCGCATCACACTGACGGCCAAGGAGGAGACCGACGCCGTCCGCTTCACCGTGGCCGACACGGGCACGGGCATACCGCCCGAACACTTGGTCCGCGTCTTCGAGCCGTTCTTCCGTGTGCCCGCGCCGGACCGCAAAGCCGGGGCGGGACTCGGCCTGGCCATCGTCAAGGAAATCGTCGAGGCCCACGGCGGCACCGTCGACGTGGAAAGCCGCGAAGGGCAGGGCACGACGTTCATCTTCACCCTTCCCCGGGCCGACCGGAGCGGGAACGGCAACGACGGCCGGAAGGAGGTTTGACCGTGTCCGACCTGATCGGCCTGATCGTCGGGCTGTTGTTGATCGTCTACCTGTTTCTGTCCGTCCTGCGGCCCGAGAAATTTTAATCCGGAGATCGCCATGAACCTGATCGGCGGAATCCAGCTCATTCTTTTCCTGGGAACGCTCCTTCTGCTGACCAAGCCCGTCGGCTTGTACCTCGCCCGCGTTCTGGAGCCCGACGGGAAGACGTTTCTCGACCCCGTCCTCAAGCCGGTCGAGCGGGCGTTCTATCGGATTCTGAAGATCGATCCGGCCGCCGAGCAGGGCTGGAAACGATATACGCTCTCCCTCCTCGTATTCAGCGCCGTCGGACTGCTCTTCACGTTCGCCGTGCTCCGCTTCCAGCACAAGCTACCCCTCAATCCCCAGCATTTCGGGCCGGTCCGCACGGACCTGGCTTTCAACACGGCCGCCAGTTTCGCCACCAACACCAACTGGCAGAATTACGCCGGGGAAGCGACGCTGTCCTATTTCTCCCAGATGGTCGGCCTCGTCTTCCACAACTTCGTTTCGGCCGCGGCCGGAATCGCCGTGGCGGCCGCCCTCGTCCGCGGCCTGGCCAGGCATACGGCCCGGACGATCGGCAATTTCTGGGCCGACCTCGTCCGGATCAATCTCTACCTGTTGCTCCCGCTTGGCCTTGTCTTCTCCGTCTTTCTGATGTCGCAGGGGATCGTCCAGAATTTCAAACCCTATGACCGCCTGGCGGCGATTCAAACGGACCGGCCGGATGCTGCCCCCGCGGCCGCCGCCCAGACGCTCGCCCAGGGCCCGGCGGCCTCGCAGGCGGCCATCAAGATGCTGGGGACCAACGGCGGCGGCTTCTTCAACGCCAACGCCGCGCACCCCTATGAGAACCCCACGCCGCTGTCCAATTTCTTCCAGATGCTGTCCATCTTCCTGATCCCCTCCGGGCTGACCTATTACCTGGGGCGGAAGGTCGGGAACCAGAAGCACGGCTGGGCCGTATGGACGGTCATGGCCGCCCTTTTTCTGGCGGCCTTGTTCGTCGCCTGGGGCGCCGAGAGCGCCGGAAATCCCCGCTTCGCCGGGGCCGGCGTCGACCCCAGGACGGGCAACATGGAGGGCAAGGAGGTCCGCTTCGGCATCTTCAATTCCGCGCTCTTCGCCACGGTCACGACCGACGCCTCCTGCGGCGCGGTCAACTCCATGCACGATTCGTTCACCCCGCTGGGCGGGCTCGTCCCGCTCTTCAACATAGAGCTGGGCGAAGTGGTTTTCGGCGGAGTCGGCTCGGGGCTCTACGGGATGATTATTTTCATCATCTTGGCCGTCTTCCTGACCGGCCTGATGGTCGGACGGACGCCCGAATATCTGGGCAAGAAAATCGAGTCCTACGACGTCAAGGCCGCCGTTCTGGCCCTGCTCGTCATCATCTTCAGCATCCTCGGTTTCGCGGCCTGGGGCGCGGCGAGTCGGGCCGGGATGGCCGGGCCGTCCAACGGCGGTCCGCACGGATTCAGCCAGATTCTCTATGCCTTCTCCTCGGCCGCCGGAAACAACGGCAGCGCCTTCGCCGGGCTGAACGGCAACACCCCGTGGTACAACATCACCCTGGCCCTGGGCATGCTGTTCGGCCGGTTCCTCATGATCGTTCCGGTTCTGGCCCTGGCCGGGAACCTGGCCCGCAAAAAGCGCCTGGCCGCGAGCGAGGCCAGCTTTCCCGTCGACGGGACGCTCTTCATCGTCATCCTGACCGGGACCGTCCTCATCGTCGGGGCCCTGACCTTTCTGCCCGCCCTGGCCCTCGGCCCGATCGTCGAGCACTTCCTGATGACAGGCTCGACGGTGCTTTTTTAAAGGAGATTCCACCGTGCCGGCTATGGCCCATTCCCTTTTCGACCGGACGATCGTCGCCGGAGCGGCGCTCGATGCCGTCCGCAAACTGAATCCCAGGTCCCTCCTCAAGAACCCGGTCATCTTCGTCACCGAGGTCGGGGCCGTCCTGACTACGGCCGGGCTTTTCTTCCGGACCCCCGGCGAGCCGTTCGGCTTCGGAATCCAGATCAGCCTGTGGCTGTGGTTCACCGTTCTCTTCGCCAATTTCGCCGAAGCCATGGCCGAGGGACGGGGCAAAGCCCAGGCCAATGAGCTGCGGAAGACCCGGACCCTGACGCAGGCCCGCCGCCTTAAAGCCGACGGGACGATCGAAGAGGTCCCGGCCGACCGGCTGAGCAAGGGCGATTTCATCGTCATCACGGCCTGCGAAATCATAGCCGCCGACGGCGAGATCGTCGAGGGCGCGGCCACGGTGGACGAATCGGCCATCACCGGCGAGTCCGCTCCCGTCATCCGCGAAGCCGGCGGGGACCGCAGCGCGGTCACCGGCGGCACGCGAGTCCTCTCTGACCGCATCAAGGTCCGAGTCACCGCGAACCCAGGGGAAAGCTTCCTGGACCGGATGATCGGGTTGGTCGAGGGCGCTCAACGGCAGAAAACGCCCAACGAGATCGCCCTGACCATCCTCCTCTCGGCCCTGACCGTCATCTTCCTGGCGGTCATCATCACCCTGAAGCCCTTCGGACGCTACTCGGGCGTGGATCTCTCGCTGACCGTTCTGACCGCGCTCCTAGTCTGCCTCATCCCGACCACCATCGGCGGCCTGCTCAACGCCATCGGCATCGCCGGCATCGACCGCATGGTCCAGAAGAACGTCCTGGCCATGAGCGGCCGGGCCGTGGAGGCCGCCGGCGACGTCGACGTCCTGCTCCTGGACAAGACGGGGACGATCACGCTCGGCGACCGCCAGGCGACGGCCTTCCTCCCGGCGCCCGGCGTCACGGTCGAGGAGCTGGCCGATGCCGCCCAGCTGGCCTCCCTGGCCGACGAGACGCCCGAGGGCCGCAGCATCGTCGTGCTGGCCAAGAAATACGGCCTGCGCGGCCGCCCGGTCCAGGAGATGCCCGGCGCCGTCTTCATTCCTTTCTCCGCCCAGACCCGCATGAGCGGCCTGGATCTCCTCGGCCGGCGCATCCGCAAGGGCGCGCCCGACGCCATCCTGGCCTTCGTCCGGACCGAGGTTCCCCTGGCGGTCCATGACGCGGTCACGCAGATCGCCTTTTCCGGCGGGACGCCTCTTCTCGTCGCCGACGAAAGCCGTGTGTTGGGGGCCATCCATCTCAAGGACATCGTCAAGGGAGGCCTGCGCGACCGTTTCGAACGGTTCCGGGCCATGGGCATCAAGACGGTCATGATCACCGGCGACAACCGCCTGACCGCCGCGGCCATCGCGCGCGAGGCCGGAGTGGACGATTTCGTGGCCGAGGCCAAACCCGAGGACAAGCTGACCCTGATCCGGCGGGAGCAGGCCGAGGGGCATCTCGTGGCCATGACCGGCGACGGGACCAACGACGCCCCGGCTTTGGCCCAGGCCGACGTGGGCGTGGCCATGAACACGGGAACACAGGCGGCCAAGGAGGCCGGGAACATGGTCGACCTCGACTCCAACCCGACCAAGCTGATCGAGGTCGTCGAGATCGGCAAACAGATGCTCATCACCCGCGGAGCCCTGACCACGTTCAGCATCGCCAACGACGTGGCCAAGTATTTCGCCATCATCCCGGCCATGCTGGTCGGCGTCTTCCCGGTCATCGCCCCGCTGAACATCATGGGCCTGCGCTCGCCGCGGAGCGCCATCCTGAGCGCGGTCATCTTCAACGCCCTGATCATCGTCGCCCTCATCCCCCTGGCCCTCCGGGGGGTCAAGTTCCGGCCGCTCGGCGCGGCCGCCCTGCTCAAGCGGAACATCCTGATTTACGGGCTGGGCGGCCTCTTGGCGCCGTTCCCGGGCATCAAGCTCCTGGACCTGATTGTCAACGCTCTGCATCTCGTCTAGGATGGAGAAGGACATAGACCGATGAAAACCTGGATCGCGGAAATCAAGACGTCCCTTCTGGCCGTGGCCGCCCTGGCCGTTCTCCTGTGCGGCGTTTATCCGCTGATCGTCACCCTGGCCGGACGCGGTCTCTTTCCGGGCCGGGCCGACGGCTCGCTCCTGGTGCGCGGGGGCGTGGTCGTCGGATCGTCCTTGATCGGGCGGTCCTTCGAAGGCCCGCGCTATTTTCATCCCCGGCCTTCGGCCGCCGGAGCGGGCTATGACGGAACAGCCTCGGGCGGGACGAACCTCGGCCCCTTGTCCAAGGCGCTCAGCGAGGCGGTTGCGCGCCGGGCCGCCGATTACCGGGCGGAGAACGGCCTGCCCGCCGGGACGCTCGTCCCGGCCGACGCCGTGACCAGCTCGGCCAGCGGCCTCGACCCGCATATCAGCCCGACCAACGCCCGCCTGCAGGCGGCCCGCGTCGCCCGCGCCCGAGGGCTGGCCGAATCGTTCGTTCTGTCCCGCGTCGAAGCATTCACGGAAGGGCGCGATCTGGGCGTCCTGGGCGAACCGCGGGTCAATGTCCTGAAGCTCGATCTCGATCTCGACGGCCAAGGAAATGCCGGAAGATAGGGCCAACGCCTTCCTGCGGATGATCCGCAGCTCCCAAAGGGGGCGCCTGAAAGTCTACCTCGGCTACAGCGCCGGCGTCGGCAAGACGCACCAGATGCTCGTGGAAGGGCACCGCCTAAAAGCCGAAGGCATCGACGTGGTCATCGGACTGCTCGAGACGCACGGACGGGAGGGAATCGCCCGGCTGGCCCAGGGCCTGGAGGTCGTCCCCCGCCGGAAACAGGATTACCATGGCATCACCGTCGAGGAGATGGATGCCGACGCCGTCCTGGCCCGCCGGCCGCAGGTCGCCCTCATCGACGAGCTGGCCCACACCAACGTCCCCGGGAGCCGCAACGCCAAGCGCTACGAGGATGTCCAGGACATCCTGGCCGCCGGCATCCACGTCATCACGACGATGAACGTCCAGCACCTGGAGAGCCTCTACAACGTCGTCGAAAACGCCGTCGGGGTCAAGGTCCGCGAGCGCATCCCCGATTCGATCCTGGCCGAGGCCGACCAGATCGTCGACGTCGACCTGGCCACCGAAGATTTGCGCACCCGTCTGGAGGAAGGCAAGATTTACCCGTCCGAGCGCATCGAGACGGCCCTGGCCAATTTCTTCGTCCCTTCCAATCTGGAGAAACTGCGCGAACTGACCCTGCGCGAACTGGCGTCGCAGATCGATCTGCGGCGCCGCGAGACGAAGGAAGACGAGACCGAAACGGCCTCCGATCAAATCATGGTCTGCCTCAGCTCTCGAGGCCCCAACAGCGAACGGCTGCTGCGCTTCGCTTCGCGCCTGGCCGGGAAGTTCAACCGCAATTGGTACGCCGTCTATGTCCAGACGCCGTCGGAAGAGGCCACCGTCATCGACGCCCAAACCCAGCGCTACCTCTCGGATTCGCTGACCCTGGCCAAGCAGCTGGGAGCCATGGTTTTTACGTATAAGGGCGAGGACATCGTCGACACCATCCTGCGTTTCGCCCGCGAATACCGGGTCGGCCACATCGTCGTCGGCAAGTCGGGCCCGAAACCCCGATGGAAGAAACTCGGGCGGAACAAAGCGGTCATCGACCATCTGGTCCGGGATGCCCACGGCTTCAATATCGTCGTCGTCGACACGGCCCGGGAAGCCCCTCCGACCGCCAAGGACCAATCGGCAGAGGAGGAGGAGCGGACCGGAGCCCCGCCCGCGGCCTCTCTTCCGGCGATGGAAAAAGAACCGGCCGAAGACCGCCTCACGCTCGGGCAGTGCCTGTCCTCGAGCCGCATCCTCCTCTGGTCGGGCCCGGTGACCAAAGAAGAGGCCCTGCGGGCGCTGGCTCTTTCGGCCGGCAGGGACAACGGCATCGACGACGAATGCGCTCTCTTCGACGATATCCAGAAGCGCGAGGAGCAAGGGTCCACGTTCTTCAACGAGGGTGTGGCCTTCCCCCACGTCCGCGTGCCGGGGTTGAAGGCGCCGATCGCGGCCATCGGACTGCCCCGGGCCGGCGTCTCCGACGTGGCCACGGACAAGCCGATCGAGCTTATTTTTCTGCTTCTCTCGCCGGCCGAAACGCCGGATATCCAGGTCCAACTGCTGGGGCTGGCCAGCCGGGCGGCCCAGAACCGGCGGCTGCTGCAGATCCTGCGCACCGTGCGGACGCCCGACGAAGCGCTCGAAGCCTTCAGGATCTGGGAATCGTCGGCCGCCCCCAACCCCTGAGTCGGGCTCAATCGTCCGACGGCGCTCTCAGGCTTTCCGGCCCAGGCTCAGCGGCCAGGGCCGGGGGATCAGGACGAACATCAGCGCCGAGCCCAGCAGGGCCAGGTTCTTGGTGAAATTCACGAGATTTGAGGCCCGGGCGGCTCCTTCCTGAGCCCAGAACGCGTGCATCATCAGCGTCACCGGGACGAGGAAGAGGACGATCGCCGCGACCCCGAGGCGCGGTTGAAACCCGAGCAGGATCGAGAACCCGCCGGCGATGATCAGCAGCCCGGTCCCCGCCACCGCGAGCTCCGGCATGGGCACGCCGTTCATCCTGGCGTATCCGGCGAGTTGCGAGAGGCCGAGAAAGTGTTTGACGCCGCTGTAGATGTAAAAGCCGCCGGTCAGAACCCGGCCGATCAGGAACACGATTTTCATGGCAGAGCCTCCTCTCCGCGGCCTTTCAGGTCCGGCCTATGATCATACGATCGGGCCCCGGACGGAATCTTGGAATCCGTCCTACCTGTTTCGAGCCCGAGAGGGCCGTTCAATGGTCGGCGCGCAGGGCATCCCGGCGGACCCAGCCGCAGATATAGCTGGGGAGCGGCGGAGCGCCGATCTGTTTCCTCGTCCGGTCCAAGGTATGGTCGAGATCATGATAAAGGCTGCATTCCAGAGGCTTGGCCTCCGGCAGGAAAGCGCAGAAAGCCCACTCCCTCTTGGCGGCCAGGAGCAGACACCCGGCGTTCGCGGGAAAACGGGCCACGACGTTGCCCCGGAGGGTCGTGGTGACCATTTCCTCGTCGCGGTCCGTCCGGCCGGGCCCGTCGTCCGCGCCCGGACCGGTGCGGAGCTCGGTGACGCGGACCGTTCGTGACGCGGCGGGAAGGGAAAAAGGGCCGGGCATCTCGGTCTGCTGGGCGTAGTACTGGCGGGTCACCATCCAGGATCGGCGGCTGCGGTCGAACGCGAAATTCAGGACGATCCCGGTTTCGGAAGGATCGAGGATATTCACCTGGAACCGGAAGACGGTGGATGAAGGGGTTTCATCGATGCGCCGGATGTCGCCGGACTGCTCGCCGAGATATTCGAACCGTTCCCGTCCGCGGCCATAGAATTTCAAACCCGCCGACGGACCGAAATACATCGCCGGGATGAGAATCAGGTCGGCCCGCCCGGAAGGGGCGTCCACATCCAGCACCGAGAACCGGTAAAGCCCTTCGGTGAAAGACGGATTTCCCTCAAGCTCGTTTTTCTGGACGTCCAGGGCGGCGATCCGGTCGCAGATCATCGTCGTATCCCCGGGGTCGCGATCGACGGACTTCTCCCGGGCGATGAGCTCCTGCCGCCGGGCCGGGGTCACCTCGGCGTCCAGGTTGAGTGCGGCCGTGATGTAATCGAGAGCGGGGATGCGGTCGTCGAAGAGCTGTTGAAGCAGGAGACGGGATTGGCCCGCGGACAATTTCAGGCGGGCCCGGGCGATGCGCTGGAGAACGGCGGGGACGGGTTTGAGGTCCACGTCGCCGGACCTGGGATAAGGGATGAAGGCCAGATCGGGAACGGCCGTATTCCGCGCGGACGTTGGAATCAAGAGCCCCGCCGCCAACAGCAATCCAGCTAAAAGGCGGCGCATCGTGGTGCGGCGAAGGTCACGATCCGGAGCTTTTTTCTCCGGCCGCCCGGATCGGGGATTCCCCGACCCTCAAGGCCAGCAAGGCGGCCAAAGCGGCCAGGACGGCCAAACCGACAAGCGAGGCGGTCATGGACCCGTCGGCCTTCGACTTGAGCGCATCCATGCCGAAAATGAAGATGATCCCCGAAATCTGTCCCATCACCAGGAGAAGCGTATTGGACGTCCCCTCGGGGGCCGGCCGGGTGATCTCGGCCGCATATTGGAAGCCGATGGGGCCGGCGCTGAGAAGGAAAAAGCCGAAGGCGAACCCCGACGCCAGGAGCAGGCCGTAGCCCGTGGCGTAGGTCATGCCCAGGAGGCCGGGAATGAGACCGGCCAAGGCCAGGACGAGGAACGGCTTGCGCCGCCGCAGATGGTCGGAGATGAGAGGGATGGCCACCGCCCCGACGACACCTCCGATCAGCATGAGTCCGCCCAGGACTCCGGCCTGAGCGATGGAGAAGCCGCGCGGCCGGACGATGTCCTCGATCCAGGTGGACAGTCCGTTGAACAGGCCCAGCCCGATGAAGAACATGACCAGAAGGAAGAGGAAGTCGCGCTGGCGAAGCATGGACTTGAGGCCGTCCAGCATGAGCACGCGCTCATCGCGGCCGGCCGGCGTGGGCGGATGCTCGCGGGCCAGCACGATGAACACGACCGCCGCGGCCACCGTGATGATCCCATAAAGAAGAAGCGTGCGCGCGAGCCCCATATGGAGAACGAAGACCGGCGTCAGGAGCATGGCCAGGAGCGGGCCCAGATAGAGGGCCAGGGTCCCCAGGCCCGAGGCCGTGGCCCGCTCCTCGGCCGGAAACCAGCGGGCGGCGATCTTGGTGATGGCCCCGATAACGAAGGGCTGGCCGGCGGCGATCATGACCTGGCTTATAAAGACGATGGTGAAGTTCGAAGCGAAGATCCCGCGCGTCAATCCGAAGACGGCCGACAACCCGGCCCCGATCCCGACCGCCGCGCGGAATCCCCAGGTGTCGATGGCCCAGGCGGCGGGGAGGAACATCAGGATATAGACGATCATGAAGCTCATCGAGAGCAGACCGATCATCAGGTCGCTGGTGTGATAGAAAGCCGCCGCGGCGCTCGTCACCGGGGCGAACGTGATCCATAACACCTGGGTCATGCAGGCGATGAAAATGAAAGCCAGCAGGACGATCCAACGGTAGCCGTATTTCTTGACGGCGATTTCATCGTTCATGGGATTCTCCTGGAAGCCGCAACGGCGGAATGAGGGACCGCGGGGCGCGCTGGAGGCGCTGTCATCCCCGCACTATGGTCCAACCGCCGTTTCCTGTCAAGGGGGCGCCGCGGCTTGACGCATGCTTCGAGGGAATGTACAGTCCCGTCATGGCCGACATCTCCGCCCGATCCCGATTTTCCGCCCTGCCCTTGGTCGCCTTCATCGTCCTGGCCACGGTCCTCGGCTTCTACAACCTCACCGGCGACCTGATGAACGACGACGAAGGAAACTATCTCTACTCGGCTTGGCGGGTCAGCGCCGGAGACGCGCCCTATGCCGATTTCAACCTCGTCCAGGCGCCTTTGAGCTTCTGGCTCATGGGCGGCGTGTTCAGGATCGTCGGTCCCTCGGTGGGCGCGGCCCGGGGCTTGTCTTATCTTCTCGTCCTCGCGGCCGCGCTTTTCATTTTCGCCTGCTCCAGAGGCGTGCTCAGGTTTTCCTCCTGGGCTTCGGCGGCGGCGGCCGGCGTATTTCTTTTTTCCAAACATGTCTTCTACCTCGGCCGGGCCTTCATGCCCGACGACCTCATGCTGTTCTGCGGGGCGGCCGCTCTCTACCTTTTTCTGCGGGCGGAAGCCGGGCCAAACCGCCGATTGTTCTTCCCGGCCGGCGCCCTGGCCGGCCTGGCCGCCCTGGCCAAGCTGAACGGAACTTTAATCTTCGCCGGATTCATCTTTTATTTAATAGGGACCGGATGGGCCCGCCGGGCTCCTCTCCGGGCCCGGCTGCGCGACGGCCTTTGGACCGCGGCGGGGTTCCTGATGTCGTTCGGCCTTCCTTTCGCCGCCCTCCTGCTGTCCGTGCCCGGCGCCGCTTATCAAACCGTCCTTTTTCACGCGGGTAAACAAGCCGCCGAGGGGAGCGTCTTTTCCCGCCCGTTTGTCCGGTTCATCCAATTCGTCGGCAACCACAATTACGGCCTCGTCGCGGCGGCCCTGGCCGGCGGATTCCTCGGCCCGGCGATGAAAAATAAAAAAGGGGCGCTTCTTGGCGTCTCGGCCATCCTGCCCCTCGTTTTTCTGTTCCTTCCCGGCCGCTTTTTCATCCGTTACGCCGTTTTCGCTCTCGTCCCGCTGGCCCTGTTTTGCGCGGCCGGTTTGGAGGAGCTCGGGCGGCCCGGAAGAGCGCGCCGCCTGCTCCTGCCGGCGGTGCTGGTCTTGATCGCGCTCGGCCTGGCCCCGACCTTCGAGCCGTCCCGGCTGGCCGGCTACGACCGCGGAACACGCGCGCTCGCCGCCTACGTCGGCGGCCATACGAATAGCGGCGCGTTCGTCTTCGGCGACGACCCCTTCATCAACTTCCTGGCCCAACGGCCCTGCCCGGGCCGGCTGGCCGACGTTTCCGAATCCTGGACCAAGGGCGGGCTGATCACGTCCGAGGACATCCGCAGGGAATGCGAAGCGGCGCCGACGGCCCTGATCTTCGTCGAGAAGGGCCATTCGGCCCACCATCTCGTGTCTTTGACCGACTTTCCAAAGTTCCAAGCCTACCTGGACGAAAAATTCCGGCTGGACGCCGTCATGAAACGGGAATTCCTGGACGCCGAGGTCTACCTGCGAAAGTCGCCTTGACACTTTCACGGACGGCGCATTACCATTTTCACCGATCATAAAAATCAAATCGACGAGGCAAACATGCGCTATATCGGAACGCACGCGAACTATCCCCTCGTTTCGGCCTCGGAAGCGGTCCTGTTGGGAATGGTCCCCCGGGGCGGGCTTTTCGTGCCGGAGGAGATCCCCGCGCTTGACAAGGAGATTCTGGCCCAGCCGTCCTACCTCGAAACGGCCCGGCGCATCCTGGCGCCCTACTTCACCGATTTCGAGCCGGCCGTTCTCGATTCCTGTCTTCGCCGGGCCTATAATCCCGGAACCTTCGACACGCCGGACATCGTCGACGTCCGACCCCTCGGCCGGCGGCGCTTCGTCCTCGACCTCTGGCACGGGCCGACGGCCGCATTCAAGGACGTGGCCCTGCAGATCATGCCCCACCTGACCACGACGGCCAAGCGCCTGACCGGCGACGGGACCCACACGCTCATCCTGGTGGCCACGTCCGGCGACACCGGCAAAGCCGCCTTGGAGGGATATAAGAACGTCCCGGGCATCTCCATCGTCGTCTTTTATCCCGATGGCGGGGTCAGCGAGGTCCAGCGCCTGCAGATGACCACCACGGACGGGACCAACACGAAGGTCTTCGCCGTCCGCGGCAACTTCGACGACTGCCAGACGGGAGTCAAGGCCCTGTTCATCGATCAGGCCCTGCGCGACTACCTGGCCGGGCAGGCCATCAAGCTCTCCACGGGCAACTCCATCAACTGGGGCCGGCTGGCCCCGCAGATCGTCTATTACGTCCGGGCCTACGCCGTGTTGGCCGCCCGCGGCGAGATCAAGACGGGCGAAGAGGTGGACCTGTGCGTTCCGACGGGCAACTTCGGCAACATCCTGGCCGCCTGGTACGCCCGGGCCATGGGACTGCCGGTGCGGCGACTCTTTTGCGCCTCCAACAGGAACAACATCCTGACCGACTTCTTCCGGACCGGGGTTTACGACACCCACCGGGAATTCCATCGAACGTCCTCGCCCTCCATGGACATCCTCATCTCCTCCAACCTGGAGCGTTTCCTTTTCGAGATCACCGGCCGCGACGCCGGGCGGATCAAGGCCTGGTTCACCGAGCGGTTCCGCAAGGGCGTCTTCGAGATCGACGCCGGGACCAAGCGGGCCATGGACGCCCTCATCGTCCCCGGCTGGGCGGACGAGCCGCGGGTCTTCGCCGAAATCAAAAAAGTCCACGAAGAGACCGGGCTGGTCATCGACACCCATACGGCCGTGGCTTCGGCCGTGTCGCGGGATGAAGGCCCGGCGGACGGTCCGGCCGTCATCATCGCTTCGACGGCCAGCCCGTTCAAGTTCGCCGGCGACGTGCTGGCGGCCATCACCGGCCGGGCCGAGCCCGACGAATTCAAGGCCGTCGACGAATTGGGCCGGCTGGCCGGCGAGCCTCCCCACCGGGCCGTGAAAGGATTGAAGGAACGGCCCGTCCTTCACGACAAGGTCCTGAGCATCTCGCAGATGCGTGAAGCGGTGATCGGCTTCGCCGACGGCCTGGTCGGCCGGGCTTGATCAAGGAAGGATGACCCCATGAAATATGCATTCCTGGTCGGCGACGGCATGGCCGACGAGCCCGTCGCCGAGCTCGGCGGACGGACTCCCTTGGAAGCGGCCCGAATCCCCAACATGGACCGCATCGCGGCGCTCGGCCGGGTCGGCCGGGTCAAGACCGTCCCGGATGGACTGCCGCCCGGCAGCGACGTGGCCAACCTGTCGCTTCTCGGCTACGACGCAGCGGCCAATTTCGAGGGCCGCGGCCCGATCGAAGCGGCCAGCATCGGCGTCGCCCTGGACGCCGACGATACGGCCTTCCGCTGCAACGTCGTCACGCTGCGCGGCGGCCTGATGGACGATTATTCGGCCGGCCACATCACGACCGAAGAATCCCGGCCGCTGATCGAAGAGCTTCAGGCCGCCTTGGGCTCGAAATCCCTGCGTCTCGTACCGGGTATCAGCTACAGGCATCTGGCCATTTTCAAGAATTTCCCGGCCGGGCTGAGCTGCACCCCTCCGCACGACATCAGCGGGCAGCCATGGGCGCCCCATCTGCCGAAAGGGCCCGGCCAGGACCTGGTGCTCGACCTCATGGAGAAAGCCCGGCCGATCCTGGCCGCCAGCGAAATGAACAGAAAGCGCGTCGCGGCGGGCAGGAAGCCGGCCACGGACGTCTGGCTGTGGGGCCAGGGCCGGGCCATGAAGCTGGCCACGCTGCGCGAACGATACGGGCTGACCGGCTCGGTCATCTCGGCCGTCCACCTTATACGCGGGCTGGGCGTTTTGGCCGGATTGAAAGTGAGAATGGTGCCCGGCGCCACGGGATATCTGGGAACGAATTATGCCGGCAAGGTCGCCGCGGCCAAGGACGCGTTGACCGCCGAGGATTTCGTTTATCTCCACGTCGAGGCGCCGGACGAGACCGGCCATGAAGGCGATGTCCATAAAAAGATCCAGGCCATCGAGGAATTCGATAAAAATATCGTCGGCGGAATCCTGGCCTGGGCTGCGGGACGGACGGACGTCCGCGTCCTGGTCGCGCCCGACCACGCCACTCCGGTCGCCACCAAGACGCACGACGGCAAGCCCGTCCCCTTCGCCGTCTGCGGCCCGGGCGTTTCCCCCGGCGGAATCCGTTCTTACTCCGAACGGGCCGCCGCCGGCTGCCCGGTCATCCCGGCCGTCGAGCTTTTCCAGCGGTTCATCAAGGGGAGTTGGTAGGACACAAAGAAGGAGTTGTTGGCCGTGTTTTATCCGGCTATGGACGATATACGCTTTTAAGGAACACATTTAAAGAGGGACGATCAATGAGACGAATCGCCCGCGCAATCGGCCTTATAGCGTTCGCCTTGGCATCCAGCCTCGCCGTCGCCCAAACGATCATCGAAAATCCATCCAAACCCGACAATCCGCAAGCCGGCCGTGTCGTCACGGTCAAGGAAGAAATGCGGATCGAAGATACGGGGAAAGATTTTTTCATCAAGTATTTTTTCGGCTTTAGAGTGGCTCCGGACGGATCGATCGTCATCAATGACGGCGGTGAACAAGCGCTTCAATTTGACGCTAACGGTCGATTCTTGCGCAATTTAATGAAAAAAGGCCAAGGGCCGGGCGAGCTGAACTCGATCAATGACATCTGGGTTCAAGGAGATCAGATCCTTCTTTGCGGCTCACCGATAAAAACCGTCATTTTCGACCATAACGGGAAAATATCCCGGGAGATCACGATTCGAGGGTCCGCGCAGGGTCTGTTCAGATTCATCGACGTCATTGATGGATATATTATTTTCAGCCGCTGGGGCGTTCCCGACGTCAAGGGAAGATCAGGATGGATAGACATCCCGCAGGAAATCGTCATTGTCGCTCTGAACAGCGGACAGGCCAAAACGCTGGGTTCATTTCTTATGCCGGGATACGTCTACGGGAATTCCGGCGGAATGGGCGTAACGGTTCCTCAGCAATTCATCGCCGTACCGGCCGGGAAGAAGAATATCGCCATTTCCCATACGCCGGATTATTTAATAAAAATTATTGATAACGAAACCGGGATTGTGATTCGGCAATTTCGGCGCTTTTATGATCGGATCAGGACAAAATCCCAGGGAAAAAGTTCGATCTTGGCTGATGGACGCCCGCCTGTCCCGAAGTATTGGGCGGATATACCGGCCTTGCACGTCGCAGGCGACAAACTCTGGGTCCAGACTTCGACCATCGATCGCCAAAAGGGGGGTCTGATCGATGTGTTCGACTTTTCCGGCCGATACATCGACCGCTTCTATTTAAAATGGTCGGATAAAGACGTCGATCCGAACCGTGTCGGCCAGCGGTTCACCTTCGCTGGAGGGTTTGTCTATTTCGACGATAAAAACGCCGACGACCTCGTTATTATCCGGAAATGCCGGCTTGTCGATCTTTGACGGATCGAGACGCCCAAGCTTCACATCGTCCACGAAGACCCGGACGATGACGAATTCACCGCCTGCGCCGTAGCTTTGAAGGCGGAATTCCTCATCACGGGGGACAAGGTTCTCCGAAGGATCGGATCGTACGGCAGCGTCCGGATCCTAACTCCGACGGAATTTCTGAAAGAACGATCCGTCGACGAGCCTGTCCGCAAAGCGTCTCCATTCAAGGCAGCTTTCAACTGACCCCTGGCCTGTTGATGCCGGTCTGAGTGAACCGATAATCGCAAACCCCACTTAACTGTCAGCATTTTAAATAAAGATATAACTTATAATTTATATAATTATACGATATTGACATTAATATACGATATTTGTAGGTAGTGTATAAAACTGTTCGCAATTTGGACTGAAGGAGGAGCCATCGTAAACTCTCTTCGAAGACCAATCCGAAAGAGAGGAGGATTTTTACTACGATGGCTCAAAGGCATTATAGGGCACCGTTCAAAAAAGCGCTATTGCAGTTCATCACCGAGCCGGATCCCTTCCTGGCCATGCTCAAGTGGGTCATGACGGAGATGATGAGAATCGAAGCGGAGGCCAAAGTCGGAGCGATGAAGGGGCAACACTCGACGGAGAGGGCCACGTACTTTTCCGGAGCCCGAGTCCGGCGGGTAGATACCCGGCTGGGCACGGTTTATCTTCTCGTCCCTAAGTTGCGGAAGGGCGGCTATGTGCCCTTCTTCGTCTCTGAAAGACGCCGATCTGAGCAGGCCTTGATCGCGGTCGTCCAAGAAGCCTTCATCAACGGCGTCAGCACCCGCAAAATCGAGCGCCTGGCCCGGGCCATGGGCATCGAGGACATCTCGGCGAGCCAAGTCTCTGAGTTCAACAAGGAGCTCGACGCCCAAGTGGCTGAATTTAAGACCCGTCCCCTGGCCGAGGAGTACTCCTTCCTATGGATCGACGCCCTGTATCAGAAGGTTCGGGTCGAGGGAAGAGTCGTCTCGGTGGCCGTCATGGTCGCCTGTGGCGTAAATCAAGCCGGAGGCCGGGAAATCCTGGCCGTGGAGCCCATGTTCGACGAATCCGAGGACTCCTGGCGGGCCTTCTTCCGCAAACTCAAGGCCCGGGGGATGAAGAGAACCGCGCTCTGCGTCTCCGATGCCCACGCCGGCATCCAGGCCGCGGTCCGCAAGGAATGGCTGGGTGCCTCCTGGCAACGCTGCAAGGTCCACTTCATGCGCAACATCCTGGCCAAGGTGCCGCACCGGGAAAAGGGGCGTTTCGCGGCCCATCTGAAGCAGATCTGGCTGGAGCCGGATAAAAAGAGCGCCCGACGGGCCGCTTCGTCTCTGATCGACGACTATGAGAAGCGGTTCCCCGAGGCGATCCGGTGCTTGGAAGAAGGGCTGGAGGACTCGCTCTCGTTCTATGACTTCCCCGAGGTGGATAAGAAGCGGATCTCTTCGACCAACGGCCAGGAGAGGTTGAACATGGAGATCCGCCGGCGGAGCCGGGTGGTCGGCGTGTTCCCGTCGGTCGAATCTTACGTCCGGCTGACGATCTGCTATCTCGTCGAGTACTCCGAGGACTGGACGAGTGAGCGGAGCTATATTCGGGAGGACAAGGTCCTCGGATCCTTGGACAGGCTTCACGAGCTGATGGCTCAAGCGGCTAACTGAAGAGGCTTACGAGGGCTCCGAAGTTGCGAACATCCGTTGACACGACCTATTTGTATATTATGATCCAATAAAGTATACATATGTCTACTCATCACGCTAAAGAAAACGTCTCTAAAAAACGTTCGGCCCTCCTCAAAGCGGGATTGGCCCTAATGATGAAGCATGGGATCGAGCGCATCTCCGTAGAGGACATTTGCCGCGAGGCATGCGTCAGCAAAATGACGTTCTACAAATACTTCGCCAACAAGCCGGCTCTCATCGGGGCCATTCTTGAGGATCAATTCCGGATATTGGAGAGCCGGATCGACGCCATCCGCGAATCCGATCTTCCTTATCGGGAAAAGATCAAGGCCTTCATCCGTCTGAAGATCGACCAGACAGCACCGATGAGCTGGGATTTCGTCAAGGAGCTTCAGAGCGCCCGCAACCTCGAATGGCTGAACGCAATGATGGTCTGGAACGAGAAGATCCTCCGCTTGTTTTTAGACCATCTCAAAAAAGGGCAGGACTCCGGAGAAATCAGGACCAACGTGAGCCCGGAGACCCTTCTCTATGCCATCGATAAAATGATCGAGTGGGAAAACGACGAACGTTTCGCCGGCCGCTTCGTGACGGTCGAGGCCTTGGCCACGGAAATCCTCAACTTCCTCTTTTTCGGATTCCTCGGGGCCGGTGAAGAGAAGCAGCCGTGAAAATCCTGCGCGAGGCGGCGACGGCGCTCATGATCTTCTGCGCCGCGTCGTTCGCGAAAGCGGCCGAGGACCCGACGATCGGCTTCAGCGGCCAGCTCTCCGGCTGGCTGGCCTATCATGACGCGACGGCCGCCGAAAGCGGGCTCGGGCTGCGCTATATTCCCGCGTTTTCCCTGAAACTGAAACTGGGCCACGGATGGAGTCTCGATTCTGAAGTCTCCCTCAACGCCTATGGGTCCGCCAGCGGCGCTTCATTTTCGGGTCTTGAGACGAGCGGCGAGGTCAAGCCTTACCGGATGTGGGTCCGCCTGGCCTCGGACCGGTTCGAAGCCCGCCTGGGCCTGCAGAGGATCAACTTCGGCTCGGCCATGCTCCTGCGCCCGCTGATGTGGTTCGACCGCCTCGACCCCAACGATCCGCTTCAGCTCACCAACGGGGTTTACGGGCTCCTGCTCAAATACACGTTCGCGGGCAACGCCAACATCTGGATGTGGAGTCTCTACGACAACGGCGATCCCAAGGGCTGGGAGACGGTCGGAACGAAAGAAACCGCGCCCGAATTCGGCGGGCGGGTCCAGGTTCCCGTGCCCGCCGGCGAAATCGCCCTCTCCTATCATCATCGCATTTTGGATACGAGCGACAGCCTCATCCCGCTCCCGCCCCAGGAGAAAAAGAACCCGCCGGAGGACCGTCTCGGCTTCGACGGCAAATGGGACCTTGGGATCGGCGTGTGGGTCGAAGCGGCGATCGTCCGGCAGGATTTCGATGTCGAACCGCTCAAATACCAGCGCATGCTCACCGTGGGGGCGGATTACACCTTCGGGCTCGGCAACGGGCTCCATATCCTGGCCGAACAGCTCTACGCCGCGTCCGCCGCGGACGCCTGGGGAAGCGGAGTCTCCCGGAACTTCTCCGGCCTGACCGCCGACTATCCCCTCGGCGTGCTCGACCACTTGAGCGGCATGGTCTTCTATTCGGGCTCGACAGGGGCCTGGTACCGCTTCCTGACCTGGCGGCGGACCTACGACCGATGGAGCTTCTACGTCATCGGGTTCTGGAACCCGGACCAGTACCAGATCTTTCCCGGCCAGAGCGGCGCGAACTTTTTCGCCGGAAAAGGCCTCCAGTTCACGATCGTCTTCAACCACTAGAGCGAGGTCCTCATGACGACGGACAACGGCATCATCATCCGAACGACCCATCTGATGAAAATCTATCCCATGGGCGAGCAGTCGATCACCGCCCTCGACGACGTCAGCCTGGCCTTCGCCCGCGGCGAGTTCGCCGGCCTGGTCGGTCCCAGCGGCTCGGGCAAGACGACCCTGCTCAACATCATCGGCTCGCTCGACGCGCCGACGAGCGGCAGCGCCGAGGTCCTGGGGCGCAAGATCGAGGAGCTCGGACACAAGCAGGCCGCCGAGCTGCGCAACCGCCATATCGGCTTCATCTTCCAGACCTTCAATCTTCTGCCCGTCTACACCGTCTACGAAAACGTGGAATTTCCGCTTCTCCTCCTGGGGCTGGCCCCGGCGGCCCGCCGCAGGGCGGTCCTCGACGCCCTGGACTGGGTCCATCTCGGCGAACGGGCCAAGTCGCGTCCGGCCCAGCTCTCGGGGGGCCAGAGCCAGCGCGTGGCCATCGCCCGGGCCGTGGTCAAGAAGCCGGAGATCGTCCTGGCCGACGAGCCCACGGCCAACCTGGACGCGGAGAACTCCCGCCTGATCCTGGAGACGATGAGGACCATCAATCGGGAGCTGGGCACGACGTTCCTCTTTTCCACCCACGACGAGAAGGTCATCCGGTACCTGCGGCGCAAGATCACGCTGGTCGACGGCCGGGCGGCCAAGGACGAGGCGCTCGCCGGCGCCTAGGAGGAGGCATGATCATTCCCAAGCTCGCCGTCCGCAACATGCTGGGGGCCGGGACCAAGACCTGGTTGAACGCCGCCGTCCTGTCCATGGCTTTCGTCGTCATCATCTGGGTCCAGGGGCTCTACATCGGGCTCGACGTCGAGGCCTCGCACGCCATGATCGCCGCGGAATACGGCGGGGGGCAGTATTGGATGAACGCCTACGACCCCTTCGACCCGTTTTCCTTCCAGGACGCCCATGTCGCCGTCCCTGGGCCGCTCCAATCCGGGATCGACGCCGGCCGGGCCACGCCCGTTCTTCTGGTTCCGGGCACGGTCTATCCCAACGGGCGCATCCGCTCGGTCCTTCTCAAGGGCATCGACCCCGCCCAAACGATCCTGTCCATCCCCTCGGCCGTTTTAAAGCCCCTCGACCACGAGATCCCGGGCCTGATCGGCACGCGTATGGCCCGCTCGACGGGCCTAAAAAAGGGCGATATCGTTACCGCCCGCTGGCGCGACGCCAAAGGCACATTCGACGCCCAGGACATCACCATCGTCGAAGTCATGTCGACGACCGTCCAATCGATCGACGACGGCCAGATCTGGCTCCCGCTCGAGACGCTGCGGACCCTGGCGGACATGCCCGGCCAGGCCACGATCGTCGTGGCCGCCCCGGACGCGGGGCCGTCGCTCACGGTCCCCGGCTGGACCCATAAGGGGCTCGATGAGCTGCTCATCGACATCAAAAACTTCGTCAAGGGCAAGACGATCGGAGCCTCCATTTTCTATGTCATCCTTCTCTTGCTGGCCATGCTGGCCATCTTCAACACCCAGCTCTTGTCGATTTGGCGCCGGCGCCGCGAGATCGGGACGATGATGGCCCTGGGCTTCGCCCGCGGCCGGGTCATCGCCCTGTTCACGCTGGAGGGCGCCTTGAACGGGGTTTTCGCCGCGTTGATCGGCGCGGTCTACGGAATCCCCCTGCTGGCGTATTTCACCGCCCATGGCTTGGCCATGGGCACAAAATTGGGGGACGACTTCGGGATCGCCCTGAGCGAGAAGCTGTTCCCCACGTACAGCGCCAAGCTGGTCCTCGGCACGACGGTCCTCGTCTTCCTCATCACCACGATCGTCAGCTTCATCCCGACCCGGAGGATCTCGCGTCTCAAGCCGACCGACGCCTTGCGGGGGAAGCTCACATGATGAAGTTCCTGCTCAAAGGCATCCTCCGCGACCGGACCCGGAGCCTCTTCCCCTTCGTCATCGTCACGGTGGGGGTTTTCCTCTCGGTCGCCCTCTATGGCTACATCAGGGGCGTCGAAATCGATATCGTCCGGTCCAACGCCAACCTGCGCTTCGGCCACGTCAGGGTGTTGACCGCCGCCTACGCCCGGGACATCGAACAGCTTCCCAACGACCTGGCCCTGACCGGTGTTTCCGCCTTGACCGACCAGCTGCGCTCCGCCTTCCCCGGCCTGATCTGGACCCCGCGGATCGAATACGGCGGGCTTCTCGACGTGCCCGACGAAAAGGGCGAGACGCGGGCCCAGGCCCCCATCGCCGGCCTGGCCGTGGACTTGCGCGCGCCGTCCGGCCCGGAACGGAAGCTCCTCGGCCTGGACCGGATCCTCGTCCGCGGCGGCCTCCCCGAAAAGCCGGGGGACATGCTGATCAGCGAGGGACTGGCCGAAAAGCTCAAAGTGAACCCGGGCGACAAAGCCACGCTCATCGGAACGACGATGCACGGCAGCATGGCCCTGGAGAATTTCGTCATCTCCGGGACGATCCGTTTCGGCATCGAGGCCACGGACCGGATGGCGGCCATCGCCGACCTGGCCGACGTCCAAAAAGCGCTGGACATGCCGGACGCGGCGGGGGAAATCCTGGGATTCTCCCGGGACGGTTTTTATAACCAGGAGAGCATGGACCGCCTGGCCGGGGATTTCCAGGCGCGCTTCGGGGACGGGACGGACGAGTTCAGGCCCGTGATCCAGACCCTGCGCGGCCAGCCGGGGATGGATTATCTGTTCCGGCAGCTGGCGTATGTCACGTTCCTCATCGTCGCAGTCTTTCTCCTGGCCATGTCCCTCGTCCTCTGGAACGCCGGTCTGCTCGGGACGCTCCGCCGCTACGGGGAGTTCGGAGTCCGCCTGGCCATCGGCGAGGACAAGGGCCGCGTCTACCGGTCCCTGATCGCCGAAGCACTGATGATCGGAGTGCTGGGCTCGATCGCCGGAACGCTCCTCGGCCTGGGCCTGTCCTATTACCTGCAGGCCAAGGGCATCGACCTCAGCGGCATGCTGAAGAACCTCAGCTTCGTGATGCCGACGGTGATCCGCGCCAAGGTCACGCCCTTGAGCTATGTCATCGGCTTCATCCCCGGTCTCGTGGCCACGCTCATCGGCTCGGCCATCGCCGGCCGGGCCATCTACAAACGCCAGACCGCCCAATTGTTCAAGGAGCTCGAATCATGAACCGGATCCCCGCCTCGCTGCTGCTCCTGGCTTGCGGGCTCGCGGCTTCGGCCGCCCGGGCCCAAATCCCCGCCCGGGCCCCCTCCCCGGACGCCGTTCTGGATCAGGTCGATCGCAACGACTTCGCCGGGACGAAGGTCATGACGAGCGAAATGACCATCCATGGCCGGCGCGACAGCCGGACGGTCAAATCCAAATCCTGGATCCGGGGCGAAGCCGACGGCTTCACCGAGTATCTGGATCCGCCGCGCGAACGCGGGACCAAGATGCTCAAGCTGGAGGACCAGCTCTGGACCTATTCGCCGGACACGGACCGCATCATCGCCATCTCCGGCCACATGCTCCGCCAATCGGTCATGGGCTCGGACCTTTCTTACGAGGATCTCATGGAAGACCGCAAGCTGCGCAAGGCCTACAACCCCAAAATCGACGGCGAGGACACGGTCATCAGCCGGCCCTGCTGGGTCCTGCTTCTGACTTCCAAGGGAGGGGACGTGGCTTACGAATCGCGGAAGATCTGGGTGGACAAGGAGCGCTTTCTGGTCCTCAAGGAGGAGCGCTACGCCAAGAGCGGCCGGCTTCTGAAGACGCTCGAAGTGAAGAGCGCCGCTCTCTTCAAGGACCGCTGGGTGGCGACGTCGGCCGTCTTCAAGGACTTCCTCAAACAGGGCGAGGGAACGGACTTCAATGTTCTCTCGGTTGAATTCGACGCTCCCATTCCCGAAGCCCTGTTGTCCAAGGCTTCCCTGCGCAAGTGAGCGCGCCTTCGTTCCTCCCCGTCCCGGCTCCTTCGGGCGCCTCTTAAATTCGCCGGGGCCGCGACCGTCGATGGCCCCTCTCCGCCGCGGCGCGCTCGATACCCCTCCAGGCCGAAGCGTAAAGGAACGGCCGGCGGTCCGGCAGCCCCGCCCCCGCCAGGCGCTCGCGCCAGCCGGCCTCCGCCCGGTCCGCTTCGGCGAAACAGCGCGCGGAGAAGGCCGCCCGGCCGCCTGACGCCTGCTTACGAATGGACATCGCGTCCGCCGTGAAGCGGCGCTCCAGCCCATCGCGTTCGCCCACGTAGAGAGGCAGATTCCCCGCGTAGTTGCGCAAGACCACCCGATGGAGCGATTCGTGCCGCCAGAAGAGCGCGGCTTCGTCGTACGTCCCGGTCGGCGCCGGACCCCTATCCGGCAGTTCCGCGCCGAGCCAGACCGGCTTGAAGATCGAAGTGCAGGGGGCCGACGTGCCAGTGAGGAAATGGGTCTGGCCGCCCGAGGCCAGATGAGAAACCATGGAGCCCGTGCTCTGGCTCCGGCGGATCGGGCCGAAGCCGGCATGATCGCAGACGGCCGCGCCGGTCAGGCCGCGGACGGGCGTCCAATCCGGGCCGGCCGCGGGGCCGTGGTCGCGCAGGATGCCCATCATGTCTTCGACGGTGAGCCGGCCCTGGCGGGCCTGCAAAAGCTCCGTCGACCGGCATTGGCGGCGTCGGGCGTCGGAAAAACGGGTGAAAAGGAAATCCGAATAGCAGCGGCCGAAATCAAAGTCATCACGGCCGCGGCACCATCGGCGTCCGACCGCGTAGGAGACGAGGTCGGGCGAGGCCAGGTCCCATCGTCCACCGATGGTGATGCGGTTGGAGATGCTCCGGACGTCGCGGACCTGCTCGGCGGCCCAATGAGGGCCGGCCGTCTCCAGGACCCAGGCCTCCTTCGGGTCCGCGATCAGGAAGCTGTTATGGTAGAAGAGCTTTCCGGGATAACCGCAGTTGCCGCCCTGGCCGTGCCTCTTCAGAAGGGCGAGGATGACATTACGGGCTTCCTCCGCCGAGCGGCTCCTCTCCAGCGCCAGGCGCAGGAAGTCCATGCCGATCAGGCCGGCGGCCTTTTCATAGGGAACCTTGGTGAAGACGGCCTCGTTGCCGATGGCCACGCCGTGCTCGTTGGCGCCCATCTCCGCGCCCCAGATCCAGAACGGCTTGCTCAAAAGCACTTCGAAAGTCCGCTCGACCTGGGGCACCTCAATATACGTGCATCGGACGGATTCTCCAGGCGCATGCCGGGCGGCGGGGATGCGGACGATCTCGTGGGCTTCCCGGGGATCCCTATCGGAATTCTTGGCAAACAGGGCCGCCCCGTCGGCGGAGGAGTTTCCAAGCACAACCAGCGTGTCGCACATGGTCCGCTCGCTCCGCTTAACCCTTCAGCTTCACCCGGAAAAGGGCGCCCGCCTTGGCGGCCAGGAACTCGATCGTCCCATAGGGCCTGAACTGGGGCGGGCTGATCTGCGGGTATTCGGTGAAAACTTTGCCGTTGATGATCCAGACCGGCCGGCCCTGGATTTTGGCCTGATAAATCAAATGCTCGCCGTCCGGGCTGAAGGCGATGCGGGATACCGATTCGAACTTCGGCAGCGGCCGGCCATCGCGCACGACGAGCCACTTGCCGTCCTTAGCCGCCCCGTAGGCCAGGTGCGCGCCGTCCGGACTGAACAGAGGAGGAAGGACTTTTTCGTAAACGGTTTCGGGCTTTCCGTCCACAATGTAGGCGCGGCTTTCAGGATGGGCCTTGTCCGGGTTCTTAGGCAGGACCTCGTAAGCCGTATGCCGGCCGTCGGCGCTGAAGTCGATGTTGACGACCTGGTAATCGGCGGACGAGTAGACTTTGCGGTTATCGCAAAACACGCCGAACACGACCTCGTCCGAACCGTCGGCGGACTTCTCCCAATAGTTGCCGGACCACCAAGCTCGGCCGTCCGGCGAGAACTGCATGTTTCCGATGATTTCGTGCTTGCTCATGAGCTTGCCGTCCTCGATGATCGAGCAGTCCCACATGCGGGAGCTGGTCCGGACGCCGATGCCGTAGCCGACATGCGCGCTGTCCCGGCTGAAGCGGGCGGGAGTGAGCTTTTCGGCCCCGCTCCGCTCCACTTTTCCGTCCACGACCACGAGGAACTTCTCGTCATCCAGCGCCGCCCACAAGGTGCGCTTGGAGTCCGGGCTGAACAAGGTGTAAAGGACTTTGTCGTAGCGGCCGGCGTCTTCCCGGCCGTCGACGACCACGCTCGATTTGAGGGCGGGCGCCCCCGCGCCTTTGACGATCCGCGTCAGGCAGTACATCGACCGCCGCCCGTCGGGACTAACGGTGAGCGCCGAAACGGCGTCCGGATACTCCTGCGCGGCTTTGCCGCCGATCACCGCGAAATAACGGCTCCCTTTCCTGGCCAGAAACGGGGCCGGCCGCCCTTCGGCGTCGAACGCCGGTTCTGAGAGAATGGAGTCGTAATCGCCGACCGGTTTCCCGTCCAGAATGAGGGACGAGGTGGTGATTCCGCGTGCGGCGTCCACATAGGCCCGATAGAGGAAATGCCGGCCGTCGCGGCTGAAGCTCAGATCGGCCGCGCGGCTGGACCAGGGATCGGCCTTGCCGTCGACGACGACGGCGGCCATCATGTTCTCCGGCAGAGCCGGCTTCTTGGCGTCGCGCAGACCAATGATAACGGCCGCCCAGCGGGAACCGTCGGGGCTGATCAACCCGTCGCTCAGGGCCAGCCCGCCCGCCGGCAGCTTGCCCAGCTCGACGGCCTCCGCGGGACCGGCGGTTTGGGCTCCGGCGGCCAGGCTTAAAATCGACCCGCCCAGGACCGCCAGCCCGGCGGCCAGGATCGCGGTAATGAAATGCTTGTTGGTCATGTTGTCCTCCTCCTGAAACATCCCCGCGCCTGATCGGCTCCGCCTTCAGTAGCGGCTTTCCACCGTGACCGTCCCCTTGAGGCCCTGCAGGGAAATCACTTCCCGGGCCGGATCAAAATCCTTCCAGGGACGGCCGTTCACCGTAACGCTTTTCATCGGCAGGGCCCGCGGATGCCGGAGTCGCAGAAGCACCGAAGCGGGCGGGCGGCGGGACGGCAGTTCCACGGTCGCGATGATCTTTCCGTTGTCCGCATCGCTGACGATTTCGTACCCGGCCGGCCCGAAATGCGTCGGAGCGTTTCTTACCAGGCTCTTTTTACCCTGCTCCTGCCAGGCCCGCGGCAGGGCCCGGGCCAGCCACAGCGAATCCCCGTCCTCCATCACCAGCATGGCGCGGAAGCGTTCTAGGAAGGCGGCCTCCTCGAAAATCTTATCCGGGGGGCCGTGGACGGCATGTTCATTGAAGATATATCCGTTTTTCGGCAGGATATCGATGGCATAACAGTTGAGGAAGGACCGCAGGAAAACCGGGATGTCGTCGGCCGCCAGGTGCATGTTGGAGGTGCGTTCCAGCCCGCCCTGATACTGCCAGCCGGCGTTGAACCAGTCCCGATTGCCGACATAGGAATTTTCCAGGAGCAGCCGGTCTTCCAGCACGTCGAGATAACCCTGCACCCGGACATCCTTCGGCGACAAGAGCCCGGCCGGGCTGATGAGCGCGGCGGCGGTTTGAACGGTCTCCCAATAAAGGGGCCCGACATGGTCGCCGGAGCCGTCACGGCCCCAGCCCCAGGCCCCGGTGGCCAGGCCGCGCACGTAACAGGCGAACGGAACGACCGAATGGTAGGTTCCGTCGCGCACGGGAACGACCGGTGAGAGCGCAATCGACCGCTCGACCGCGGCCCGAAGATCCCGGCCGTAGGCTTCGGCTTCCGCCGCGAGCGCGGCGCCGGAGGCGGGATCGATCTCGCGCAAGGTGGCCGCCAGCCGCGAGACGGAGGCCCAGTAATAGGCTTCGCACTCGTAGAAATTCATCCACAATCCGCCGCTGTCCGGCGTCACTTCCAGGGCCGGCTGCAGCCCCTTGGCCCAGAGGCGTTGGCCGCCGGGAAGCATTTTCGTTAGGGCCTGCCGCTGGCGCAGCATCCACTCGGCGTTGGCCTTGATCCGCGGGGCTTTGGCCTTCAGCCATTCCTTGTCGCCGGTCAGCCAGTAGTGCTCGGTGAGCGCCCAGCCGATGGAGCCCGGCCCGAAGGCGTGGACGCCGTCCATGTGGCCGCCGGTGCCCTTGGGACCCACGGCGTGCGTCAAGCACCCGTGTCCGTCCGTGAAGAGCCCGTTGGGCCGGTCGGGCAGGGCCCACTCGTGATGCCCGGTCGAATCGGGATCCATAGGCAGCGACGTCCATTGATCGAAGCCGTTTTCGGCGGCTTCATGCGAACCCATCAGGTCGAGCGCCGCGAGGATCATGTAGGTCTCCGCGCCCAGGATGCCGTAGGGAAAGTCGTTGAACCACAGGCGGCCGTTCTTGGGATTTTTTTCGCAGTGCCGGACGAGATGCCAGGCCCCCAGGTTCCATTGGGCCGTCAGCCGCTCCGATGGAACACTCACCTGCATGGCGGGCTCCATTCCGGCGGGTGGCTGGGGATGCGGCGGCAAATCGTCTCCGCGCATGGCCGTGACGGCGCCCTCCCAGGTCTGTTCCTCATGGGCCCGGATCTTTTGGCGGATGGTGCCCAGGCTTCTGGTTTTGAGCTCGGCGATGAATGCGGCCGCGCTCGCCGCCTGCGAGGCCTGGGAAATTGGCGATTCGGAGAGCTTCGCATCCAGAGGCGCGGCGAGCTCAGACGTCCGCCGGACGAAGAATCCGTATTCGGGGGCCAGGATCGGCCCATTCTCCAGGTCGGCCGCCAGGAATGAGAAATTTCCCGCCTTGGTCCAAACGGTCACGATGGTCCGGGCCACGTCGTCGCGTTGGCTCACGAACGGCTGGACTTTCCGCCATTTCGAAGTACCCATGTAGAGGAGGCTGAATTTCAAGCCGCGCCGGGCGGCGCCTTGGCCTTCGGATCGCCACGAAACCGTATCGATCGCCGTCGTGCGGCCGTCGCCGGCGAGGGGGCGCAGCGAGGAAACGGCGCCATCATACGTCTCGATCCGGCCGCTGTAATCTTTCGCCGAGGCGGCCGCATCGAAGCCCCACTCGATCTCGACGTCCATTTTCTTCCAGACTTCGCCCGTCATCACTCGTATCGCGGGGACGTCATAATCCGCGGCGATCCGGCCGTCCCCCAGGCTGATGACGATGCCGCAAGTGTCCTTGGCCAGATCGTAGGAATAGGTTCTCCCGTTGTCGGACACCTTGGGATGGATGGATTGTTTATCGGCCTTGAGATTGTTCCACCACGAGCTGGCGCTGCCCTGGCTGATCAAAAGAGTGACGGTCAGCTCCTCCGATGCTGGGCGGCGCTTGGCGGAAGCGGGCCAGCTCAATTCCAGGGTCTTCACCGGGCGGATCTCCTCCCAAAGCAGCGCGGCCAGGGCTTGTTTGATGGCCGGGGCGCCGGGATCCAGCGGTTTGTTGAGCGGTTGCCCCGCATAGTGCATCAGGGCGATCCAGCTCTCCGGCGGGTTTTGCCCGGCCTCGCGGTCGGCGCGGAATTGATAGGCGCTGGGGGCGATGTCCGCGGGGCGGCCGGCGAGCTTCTCCGGGCCGGCCTGTTCCGTGTTCGCCGGCAAAGCGGCCGCAAGAACGATCCCGAACATCGTAAAAATCGACAATCCGCGGCCGCGGATCAGCCGGATCGAAGGGTCGTTCATCGTGTTTCCTTCCTTGCGGTTTTCAGGAACGATAACGCGCGCCGGGGACGGAGTCAAGGACATCACCCGTCCGGCATTCGGCCTTCCGCCAAGCCGCCGTTTTTGATAGGATGCCGGCCAATGCTGATCCAAATCGCGGGCTGGGCGGGCGCGGCCATGGTCCTGGCCGCCTATTTCCTCATCTCGACGAAGAGACTGCCGGGTGATGCCTTCCTTTTCCAGTTCCTGAACTTGTTCGGAAGCGCCCTGATCCTGCTCAACTCCTTTCATTTCGGGGCCCTGCCTTCGGTCGTCGTCAACGGCGCCTGGATCCTCATCGCCGCTTTTTCGCTCTATCGGGCCCACCGCCCCCGATAGCTTCAAAGGGGGGCACAAACCCCGTATCCCGCATTTTTACCCGCAAGGCGCAAACCCGTCTATTTTCTAAGGTTAAATGGGGACACAGTATTGTGTCTCCATCCGGTGGTATGGTAATAGTAATAGGCTCTTTTTTCCCAAAGGACACCAATATGGCCGACGAAATCTCGAAATTGTACGAACCCGCCCAATACGAAAAGCGGGTCTATGAAAAATGGCTAGCCGCCGACGCCTTCGCCGCCGTCCCCGACGGGCGGGCCGACCGCTATGTCATCATGATGCCCCTGCCCAACGTCACCGGGGCCCTGCACATGGGCCACGCCATGGACAACGTCATGCAGGACCTCCTCATCCGCTGGCACCGGATGATGGGGAACAACACCCTGTGGATGCCAGGCACGGACCACGCCGGGATCGGCACCCAGGCCGTCGTCGAAAAGCGCCTCTTCGAGCTCGAAGGCAGGACCCGCCACGACATCGGACGGACCGTGCTGGTGGCCCGCATCCAGGCCTGGAAAGACGAGTACCGGGAGCGCATCATCCGCCAGCAGCAGGCCATGGGCTGCTCCTGCGACTGGAAGCGCCAGCGATTCACCATGGACCCCATCTGCGCCCGGGCCGTGCGGGAGGCCTTTTTCCGTCTCTTCCGCGACGGGCTCATCTACCGGGGCAACCGCCTGGTCAACTGGGACTGCCAGCTCGAGACGGCCGTCTCGGACGACGAGATCGTCTACGAAAAAGTGCAGGGCCATTTCTGGTATATACGTTACCCCATCGTCTCTCCCCAGGACGACGAACCCAAGTTCGTTGTCGTCGCGACTACTCGGCCCGAGACGATGCTTGGAGATATGGCGATCGCCGTCCATCCGGATCCGGAGGGTGAACTCGATAGACAGATCAAAGCGGTAAAGGAATCGCTAAAAGACTCGGCCAAAAAAGATCGCGAAGAATTGGAAACGCGCCTTACGGCACTTGAATTACGGAAACGAACTCATCTTCCCGTTCTTCTCCAACTAAGCGCAATGGCAAAGAATCAAAAATTGGTGAAAAACCCAGCGACACCTCCATATGCAATTCCATTAATTCAAGACGAATGGGCCGATCCATCACTGGGTACGGGATGCGTAAAAATCACTCCAGCACATGATCCGAATGATTACGCAGTCTGGATCCGCCGCGGAGAGAAGATTTTCATCAACATTTTAAACCCCAATGGAACGATAAATGAGGGTCCTTATAAAGGATTCGACCGGTTTGAAGCTCGCAAAAGGATTGTCGCCGACCTGAAATCCCAAGGCTATATTGAATCGGTCGAGGACCGGGAGATCGAGATCGGCCACTCCGACCGCTCCAAGACACCCATCGAACCCTATCTCAGCAAACAGTGGTTCGTGCGCATGAACGACGTCGTGGGCGGCATCACCTGCGGCGTCGGAACGAATAAAACCTTCCAAGCCTCCGGTCTGGCCCAGGCCGCCATCGACGCTTCGCTGCCCGGATATCAGTCCCCCAGCGGCCGGCGGCTGGCCTTCGCTCCCGACGACGACCGCTACGGCGGAACGTTCCGTTCCTGGTTGGGCGAGAAGCGGGACTGGTGCATCAGCCGCCAATTGTGGTGGGGCCATCGCATCCCCATCTGGCATATAACCCACCGAGGCGAGATCATCTCAGCTCTTATCGCGAGCTTGCCCAAGGCCGACCCCGCCGAATTCTGTTCTTGGGTCGCGAACGAAGCCGGCGATTCGATCCCTCTCGAAAAACGACAAACGCTCCAGCCGAAAGAATTCTATTCAATCCTCGTCTGCCTGCGCGACGAAGCGGCGGAGAAGAAATACGCCGCCGCGCTCGAAGCGCTCGGCCTTCTCCAGGACCCCGACGTGCTCGACACCTGGTTCAGCTCGGCCCTCTGGCCGATGAGCACCCTGGGCTGGCCCGACCCGGCCACGGCGGCCCTCGACCCCGGCCAGCGCCCGCTCAAAGCCGCCGGTTTCGGCGACGCTCTCTCCTATTATTATCCCGGCTCCTGCCTTGTCACGGCCCGCGACATCATCACCCTGTGGGTGGCCCGGATGATGATCATGGGCCTCTACCTCCTCGGCGACGTCCCCTTCACCGACAGCTTCATCCACGCCAACATCCAGGACGGCAAGGGCGAGCGGATGAGCAAGAGCAAGGGCAACGGCATCGACCCCGAAGACATCATCGAAAAGTACGGCACGGACGCCATGCGCTACGTCCTCTGCGACATGCAGACGGGCACGCAGGACATCCGTCTGCCCGTCCAGGCCGTCTCGCCCTACACCGGGGAGCTGGTCGACCTGGCCGTGGCCAAGCACGGGCGCTCGATCTTCACCTATATCGACCCCAAGACGGGCGGGGAATTCGACGTTCTCGGCACCATGCCGGACATCCCGCCGGCCAAGATCATCAGCGAGCGCTTCGACATCGGCCGGGCCTTCTGCACCAAGCTCTGGAACGCCGCCCGCTTCATGTTCGGGAACCTGGGCCGACACGAATTCACGCCGCTTTCCTCGGATGCGCTGGCCCCCGAGGACCGCTGGATCCTGTCGCGGCTGTCCAAGACCGTGCGCGAAGTGACGGCCCAGCTCCAAGCCTACAATCCCTCGGCCGCCGTCGGCGCGGCCCGCGATTTCTTCTGGGGCGATCTCTGCGACCGCTACCTCGAATACATCAAGCCGCGCATGAAGGACGAAGCCGCGGCCCCCGCCGCCCGCTCCGTTCTGGCCCTGGCCTTCGACCACGTCCTGCGGCTCTTCCACCCCTTCGTGCCCTTCATCACCGAAGTCTTGTGGGAGCGGCTGAACGAACAGTGCCCGACCCGCGGACTTCTGTCGCCGATGCGCACCTCGGGACTGCTCATCACGGCCCCCTGGCCGACGGCCCATCCGCGCTGGGAGGATGAGGCGGCCGAAGCCGACTTCGTCCTGATCGGCGAGGTCATCCGCAGCATCCGGGAGATGCGCTCTCTCCACGCCATCCCGCCCAGCCGCAAGGTCGCCGCCCTCATCCGCGCGGAGGGTCCGGGCGCGGCCGTGCTGGAGCGCCTGCGCGCGCTCATCATGAACATGGCCGGTCTGGATTCGCTCGTCATCGCCCCGGACGTGGAGCGGCCCGCAACGGCCGCCTCACACGCCGCGGCGGGAATGGAAATCTACGTTCCCGGCCTCATCGATCCAGGCAAGGAAAAAGAACGCCTGGCGTCCAAGCGGGCCAAGCTGGCCGAGGACTTGCGCAAGACGGAAGCCAAGCTTTCCAACGAGGGCTTCGTCGGCCGCGCGCCGGCCGACGTCGTCGAACGGGAGCGGGCCAAACTGGCCGAATTGAAGGCCCAGATCGAGTCCATCGACGAAGGACTCAAGGCCCTGGACTGACGGCTAACTCCAGCGCATCGAGTAAACGACAACTTCCTTGAAGCCGTCCGCCTTCTCGCGGAGGCAATAGCAGCGGTCTTTTTTGATGACGACGTCGAACGCCTGCTGGGCGGAGAGCAAAAGAAGAAGGTCTTGGTAACCCAAGGCCGTTCGAAGGATTCTGATTCCGTCGGGCGAGAAAACGTCGCACATGTTGGCCCCGGTCGTCGGGTCCTTCTCAGCGCCGGCTACAAAAAGCCTGCCTCGATCGTCGGAGAAGAGGGCTTGGAATAAAGGATACATTTCCACACTCCGGATGAGCGTCCGGACGAGTTCATATCCCTGGGTTTTGGGAATGCGGTCCAACAACTTCTTTTTATAATCCGAGGAGATCCGGAGAGCCCGAAAGGGCGCTTGAATCCGGCGAATCAATTGCCCGTCGAAGTCGTAGGCTGCGATATCGGTTCCGGAGGGGCCGGAATTGACAAAAAACCCGTGATCCGTGGCGGCGGTCAATGGGAGGCTCGCCAGCAGGTTCTCGAAGGATTCCGGCTCGGGTAATTTGAAATCATGAATGTTCCGGATTTTCTTCAAATGGCCGTCGAAAATCGCCAAGGTGATCTTGGAAAATCGCAACTGTTCGTTGGCAGGCAGGTATTGGCCCAAATAATTCCCATTCGAAAGAAGTACGAAATGATGCGGGAGAAAATGATCGTCGGTTGGCATGGGCATCGAGCGAAGCAGGCGGCCGGCCGTATCTAAATAAACCATGCTCGCCGCGCCCTGGCTATAAACGGGGATCTCATCGGCGGCCGTGATTCGCAGATAATGGGGATACATCAATTCGCCGGGCCCCTGTTTGGAAAAGTCCGCGAAGACAAGGAGTCGGGCGAATACGCGATCGTCCGCTCCCGGATTAAAAACTGGGAAAAGATGAAAACCGGCGCGGAGTGATCGGCCGGGTTACTTCTTTTTATTGGCCGAGAAGGTGGACGTGCCCATGTCGCCCATCTGAATATCGCCGGTCATTTTGTCGCCGTCGACTTTGGCCTTGAAAACAAGGACAAAGTCGCCGTTGGGCGTGCTGATGGTCATCGTCCACTGGACTTCGTTTTCCTTGACCGTGCCCTCGCCCTTCATCTCGCCCATGGGGCCTTCCATCGTCACCTTGATGGCATCCTTCTCTTGGGTGAACGTGGCGTCGCGGGTCATCTCTCCCTGCGGGGTCTGCATGGTCAATTCCCAGACGCCGGTGACATCGGCAGGCTTGGCCGGGACCGGCGCCTGAACCTGGGCGAAGCCGGCCGCGGCCGACGCCAACGCGAGGAATAAAAGGACGAAGGATTTCTTGTTCATGAAGCCCTCCTTGACGGATGATGTCGGAACGAGCGTATTATATACCAGCCCATGATCCCCGACGAAATGCGGTGACGCCATCGACGCCCCCCTCCCCGCCGTTCTCGGCATCGTCTTCCTGGCCGCCCTGGTCCGATCGACCTTCGGCTTCGGCGACGCCCTGCTGGGGATGCCGCTTCTGGCCCTGGTCGTTCCGCTGACGACGGCCACGCCGCTCATGGCCTTCGTCGGTCCCGCGCTGTCCCTGCTACTTCTTTTCGGCGAATGGCGTCATATCGACTGGGCGGACACGCGCGTCCTCATTCTCTCGACGATCGCCGGCATCCCGTTCGGATTGTTCCTCCTAAAACGGGTCGACGCCCGCTTCGTCAATCTCCTCCTGGCCGCGGTCATCATCCTGTTCGCCCTTTACAGCCTGTTCCGGCCTGGATTGGTGCGCCTCAAATCAGGACGTTCCGCGGCCGCTTTCGGCTTCCTCGGCGGTATTTTGGGCGCGGCCTATAATACCCAGGGCCCGCCCATTATTCTTTACGGCGCCCTGCGCGGCTGGCCGCCGGAAATGTTCCGTGCCACGCTCCAGGGCTATTTCCTTCCCACCGGGCTGGCCATCCTGATCGGCCAGGGCGCGGCCGGGCTGTGGACGGAAGCCGTGCTGAAGATTTTTCTATGGTCGATTCCCCTGCTCGCCGCGGCCGCCGCGATCGGCCGGGCCCTCTCCCGCCGCATCCTCGCGGAAAAATTCAACCGCTGGATCTACGCGCTTTTCCTGCTTTCGGGCGCCGTTCTGGCGGCGAAAGTCATTCTCTGACCCGTCGCGGCCGCTCAGCGGGACGGAAGCGGCCCGCGCAGGCGGACGATCGTGGCCCCCCCGCCGCCTTCGTCGGGTCCGGCCAGGGCGAACGACTCCACTTCAGGAATCGCCTTGAGCAGTCCGTGGACCGTCCGGAGCATCGATCCGTCGCCTTTGCCGTGGACGATGCGGACGCGGAGAATCCCTTTCTCCCGGCACAACGCCAGGTATTCGGGCACGAGGTCCTTGACCTCCCGGGGCCGGAAGGTATGCAGATCCAGCGTCCTGTCGATGGGGAGCTCGACCGAGCCTTCGCCCGGGAAGGGCGCGACGCGCTCGCCGCAATCGCAGTCGACCGCCGCGCCGAATTGGAACAGAGTGACGTCAAATTGACGGCCGCAGCGGGGACAAAGAATCGCCATCACCGTTTTCCGCGGAAATCTTGATCCGAATAACGGCCCGCTGTCAACCGGCGCCGGGCCCAACCGGCAACTTTTTTCTTCCTGAACACGTATTGATAAGCGTAAGATAACACGCCCGGCGGTTTCGCTTCCCCCTAACGAGCCCGCCGGCCGGAACCATCGGCCGGCCGATTTCGTCAGCGGATTCGTCGAAGAAAAAAAGGCGCGACTCGGTATCGGAGGAGCTCGACGATGAAAAAGACGGCCCTGGCGTCCATGTTCCTGGCTTTGCCCATGGCGGCGACGGCCCGAAACGTCAAGCCCAATCTCCCCTCCCCGGAGCCCAACCAGAAGATCGTCCAGGCCTACCGGACCACCGAGCTGGTCGTTCTGGACGGCCGGCTGAGCGAGAGCGTCTGGAAGAACCCGCCGACGACCGGATTCATCCAAAACGACCCCAAAGACGGCGAGCCCGCGACCGAGCAGACGGACGTCTGGGTGGCCTACGACGACAAGTTCCTCTACGTGGCCGCCTATTGCCACGATTCCGACCCCAAGGGCATCATCGGCCTTCTCGGCCGGAGGGACGCCCAGGTCGATTCGGACTGGTTCATGTTCGCCATCGACCCCTATTATGACAAGCGGACGGGATATCTCTTCGGCGTCAATCCGTCGGGTTCGATCCTGGATGAGACCCTGTCCAATGACGTCAACAGCGATCTCTCGTGGGATGGCCTCTGGGAGGGAAAGGCGGTCGTCAAGAGCGACGGCTGGGTGGTCGAAATCAAGATCCCTTTCACCCAGCTCCGCTTCCCCAAGCAGGACGAGTACGCCTGGGGAGTCAACTTCACCCGCATCATCAAGCGCAAGAACGAGAAGGCCTCGTTCGCCTGGGTGCCGAAGAACGAGTCGGCCTTCGTCTCCAGGTTTGCCCGCCTCGTCGGCGTCCGGAACATCGATCCCGGCACGCACGTGGAGATCATGCCCTACGTCACGGGGCAAGGCGAATTCCAACCGGCCGAGCCGGGCAATCCCTTTGAAACCGGAAGCAAGGGCAAAGTCAACGCCGGCTTCGACCTCAAAGTCGGGCTGAAGAGCAACCTGACCCTGGACGCCACGGTCAATCCGGATTTCGGCCAGGTCGAGGTCGACCCGGCCGTCATCAATCTCTCGGCCTACGAAACATATTACGATGAAAAGCGGCCCTTCTTCATCGAGGGCGCCTCGATCTTCAATGGATTCGGAAACGGCGGGGTCTACATGAACGCCAACATCGATTGGCCCCAGCCGCGTTTTTTCTACAGCCGCCGCATCGGCCGGGCGCCGGAAGGTTCCGTCACCCAGGACGGATACGTCGATTTCCCCGACCGGACGACGATCCTCGGGGCGGCCAAGCTCACCGGCCAGCTGGGCGGCTGGAACATCGGCTTCCTAAACGCCCTGACCTCCCGGGAGTACGCGGACATCGACTCGTCCGGCGTCCGCGGCCAGGAGCAGGTCGAGCCCTTTTCCTACTACGGCGTCTTCCGGGCCCAGAAGGACATCGACAAGGGACAGCAGGGGATCGGCATCCTGGCCACCGGGGTCACGCGCGACCTGCAGACGGACCCTTTGTCCGGGATCCTCAACAAGAACGCCTTCAGCCTGGCCGTCGACGGCTGGAGCTTCCTGGACAAGAAACGCGACTGGGTGGTCAGCGGCTGGCTCGGCGGGACCCGCGTCGAAGGCAGCGCCGAGGACATCCTCCGCCTGCAGACTTCGTCCATGCACTATTTCCAGCGGCCGGACGCCGAGACCGTCCGGCTCGACCCCGGGGCCACATCGCTGTCGGGCTGGGGCGGGCGCTTGAACGTGGCCAAGCAAAACGGGGACTGGATCTCCTTGTTCCAGGCTGGCGCCCTTTCGCCCGGATTCGAAATCAACGACATGGGCTACCAGTCTTCGAGCTCCGACGTCATCAACGCCACAGCGGTGGAAGGCCGACAGTGGACCAAGCCGGGCAAGGTCTTCCAGTACGTTATGGCCGCCCTGGGCGGCTTCGTCAACTACGACTTCGACGACGACCGCACCGGGGGCGGCGTCATCGGCCTCCTTCAGGGTACGTTCTCGAATTTCTGGGATTTCCAGTCGACGCTGATCTTCGCGCCCGATTCGCTGAGCACGAGCCTGACGCGGGGCGGCCCCCTGGCCGTCTCGCCCGGGGGCTGGCAGGGCCAATTCAGCCTGAACACGAACAGCCGCCGGGCCATCGTCCTGCAGGGCCTCGGCTCCGTTACGAATACCCCCCGCGACGGCAGCGCCTGGAACGCCCAGCTCACCATCATCTGGAAGCCGGTGTCCAACATCAACCTGTCCATAGGCCCCCAATATGTTTACCAAACGACCCAGACCCAATGGGTGGGAGCCTTTGCCGACCCCCTGATGACGGCGACATACGGGAACCGTTATGTCTTCGGGCACATCAAACAGCAGGTCGTCTCCGCCGAGATCCGCCTGAACTGGACATTCACGCCGACGCTGTCGCTGCAGGCCTATCTCCAGCCGTTCATCGGCGTCGGCCATTACGACGCTTTCAAGGAGCTGGCCCGGCCCCGTGAGTACGCCTATAACACCTACGGCCAGGGCGCCTCGACGATCGAGTACTCCGACGGCGTCTACACCGTTGATCCGGACGGGCCCGGCCCGGCCGCCCCGTTTTCTTTCGCCAATCCCGATTTCAACATGAAGTCTCTGCGAGGCACGGTCGTCCTGCGCTGGGAATACCGGCCCGGTTCGCTTCTCTACCTGGTCTGGACGCAGAACCGCGCCGACTACGCCAATCCCGGCGACTTCGAATTCCGCCGCGACATGGCCAACCTTCTGACCGCGCCCGGCGACAACATTTTCATGCTTAAATTCTCTTACTGCTGGGGCTTGTAAGGCCGGGATCGCCGCGGCGGGCGTCCGTTCCTTGTCCGTTCCGTCCGCTTGACGTATAAGAAAGGACGGACAAGGAGGCCTTCCATGCGCAGAATCGGGGCCCTCGTTTCGATCGTCCTTCTGGCCGCCTGCGCGGGGAATGTTCCGCCCCAGGTCCTGCCGCGGCTGGCCGCCGGGCCCGGACCGCAGCACGCCCTGACCTTTTCCTCCCTGGCCGCGACTTGGGACGAGGGCCTGCCGCTGGGCGACGCCGTCCTGGGCGAGCTCCTCTGGGCCAACGGGCCGTTCGTCCGCCTCTCCCTTGACCGGGCCGATCTCTGGGACCTGCGGCCGATGAAGAACCTGGAGGCGCCGGAATGGAGCTATCGCTGGGTCGTCGGCCAATGGAAGAAGGGCGACTACAGGCCGGTGCAGGACCGTTTCGACGCTCCTTACGACACCGAACCCGCGCCGTCCAAGATTCCCGCCGCGGCGCTGGAGCTGGACGCCTCGAACTGGGGCGACCCGTTCGAGGCCCGTCTGGCGCTCGACAACGCCATGGCCACCGTGCGCTGGAAGGACGGCAAGATCCTGGAGACGTTCGTCTCGGCCGGCGAGCCGGTGGGATGGATCCGCCTCAAGGGGGCGCCCGCGGACTTCAAACCCGTCCTGCGCATGCCGCCGTACGCAGCCTCATCCGGGGCCGCCGCCGACCCCGTCACCGGGCAGGACCTGCGCCGCCTCGGCTACAAGCAGGGCGCAGTCCGCGAAAGCGGGAATTTCCTCCTCTACCGCCAGAACGGATGGGGCGGATTCTATTACTCGGTCGCCGTCGGCTGGCGGCGTACGGCCCCGGACATCGTCGAGATCGCCTGGAGCGCCGGCTCCCGATTCTCCGACGAACAGCGCCAACCCGGCGCGGCCGACCGCGTCCTGGCCGCCCTGCGCCGCGGCTTCGACGCGTCTTTCGCCGAGCACGCCTCCTGGTGGGCCGCGTATTGGTCTCGCTCGGCCGTCCGCGTCCCCGACCCGCTCCTGGAAAAGCAATGGTACCTCGAGCAGTACAAATTCGGTTCGGCCGCCCGCCGCGGCGCTCCGCCCATAAGCCTGCAGGCCGTCTGGACGGCGGACAACGGCAAGCTGCCGCCGTGGAAGGGCGATTTCCACTACGATCTCAACACCCAGCTCAGCTATTGGCCCTGTTACGCGGCCGACCACCTGGAGGAGGGGCTCGGCTTTCTCGATTGGCTGTGGGACCTGCGGAGCGAATTCAAAGCCTACACCAGGTCCTATTTCGGGACGGACGGGCTCAACGTTCCCGGAGTCTCCACACTGACCGGGCAGCCCATGGGCGGCTGGATCCAGTATTCGTTCTCGCCCACGGTCGGGGCCTGGCTGGGCCAGCACTTCTATCTCCATTGGCGATACAGCCGCGACCGCGCCTTCCTGGCCGAGCGGGCCTATCCCTGGATCGCGGGCGCGGCCGTCCATTTGGAACAGCTATCGGAGCGCGACGGGCGCGGCCGGCGCCGCCTGCCGGCCAGCTCCAGCCCGGAGATCTTCGACAACTCGGCCAAGGCCTGGTTCGCCGAAACGACCAACTACGACCTGGCTCTCATCCGTTGGACGTTTGCCAAGGCCGCCGAGCTGGCCGCCGAGCTGGGAAAAAAGAACGAGGCCGCCCACTGGCGGACGATCGGAGCGGAATGGCCGGATTTCGCGGTCGACCCCGCCGACGGTCTGATGGTCGCGCCCGGCGCGCCTTACGCCGAGTCGCACCGCCATTTCTCCCACCTGATGGCGTTCCACCCCCTCGGCCTGCTCGACTTCTCGAACGGCCCGGCCGAAGCCGATATCATCCGCCATACGCTGGCCACGCTCGACCGGGTCGGCCCGGACGGGTGGTGCGGATATTCCTACGCCTGGCTGGGCAATCTGAAGGCCCGCGCATTCGACGGCGATGCGGCGGCCAAGGCCTTGCATGACTTCGCCGCCTGCTTCTGCCTGCCCAACGGCTTCCACGTCAACGGCGACCAGTGCCGGGCGGGCAAATCAAAATTCACCTATAAGCCGTTCACCCTGGAGGGAAATTTCGCCTTCGCCGCCGGATTGCAGGAGATGCTCCTGCAGAGCCACACCGGCGTCGTCCGCGTCTTCCCGGCCGTGCCTGCGGCCTGGGCGGACGCCGCCTTCGACGGGCTCCGGGCCGAGGGCGCGTTCCTTGTCTCCGCCAGGCGCACGGGCGGGCAGGTCAGGGAAGTCCGCGTGCGAGCGGAGAAGGGCGGCTTTCTCAAGCTGGCCAACCCATTTTCCGGTCTTTTCCGGATCGACGGGAAGCCGTTGAAGCGTCCGACCCCCATCATCGAACGGGAATTGAAAGCCGGACAAACCATCGTCCTGAGCTCGGATGAATCCTGATCCGGAAAGCGCGGGGCCGGGGGCTCCGCCCGCTCAGTCCCCGGTTTCGATCGTCCCCTGCAGGTAGGCCCGGGCCTGCCCCGATATCAGGACGCGCCCGCCGGCCAGACGGCATCGCAAGGCCCCGCCGCGGCGGGACAGCTGCCGGGCCTCCATGTCCGTCTTTCCCAAGCGGGCCGCCCAGAAAGGCGTCAGCGTCGTATGGGCCGATCCCGTCACGGGGTCCTCGTTGATCCCGACTTGGGGGGCGAAGAATCGCGAGACAAAATCGACGGAGTCGCCGGGCGCGGTCACGATGACCCCGCGGACGGGCGCCCTGGCCAGCAGCCCGAAATCGGGATTCATCGCCTCGATGTCCCCCTGCGAACCGTAGACGAGCATGTAATCGGTTTTGCCCTTGTAAGCGGTCCGCGGCGCGGCGCCCAGGGCTTCGATCAGATCGCGCGGCAGGGCCGCGAGAGACGGAGGGTCGGCGGGAAAATCGAGGGTCAGAAGATCGCCGTCGCGACGGACGGTGAGGACGCCCGAGCGGGAATCGAATTCGATGACCGGCCCGGGGGCGCCGTCGATGGAGAAAATGACGTGGGACGCGGCCAGCGTGGCGTGTCCGCACAGGTCGACCTCCACGGCGGGCGTGAACCAGCGGATATGATAACGGACCGGCCCCCGGACGTAGAACGCCGTCTCGGCCTGGTTGTTCTCCATGGCGATCCTCTGCATGGTCGCCGCGGGAAGCCATTCGGCCAGGGGGCAGACTCCGGCCGGGTTGCCGCGGAACAGCTCATCCGTGAAAGCATCGACCTGATGGTAACGGAGCTTCATGGGCGCATCTCCCTGCCGCTAAATTAGCACATCGCGGCGGCCTTGTCACAAGGGCCCGCCCTGAAAAGATTCTTTCCATGTCACGATGATTTTTTACATCCCCGCCTTTCCCTTCTCCCCAAAAGATCCATTGAGAACTGGCACGAAATCCGCAGAAGTCGAAGCGGTAAGAGGCTCCATGACCGAAGGAACGGCCCTCGAATTGGCCCGGGTCGGGCGCCCGGACGCGTACGGCTTCCTCTACCAGCGGAACTTCGATCGCGTCTGCCGTATCGCCCGCCGGTATGTGCGCTCCCCCGAGGACGCTGAGGACGTGGCCCAGGACGCGTTCATCAAGGCTTTCGACGCCATAGGGACGTACGATCCCGGGCTGGGTTCGTGTTTCCAGGCCTGGATCAACCGCATCTGCGTCAATTGCGCCATCGATTTCCTGCGCAGCAAGAAAAGGCGGATGGGCCTCGGCCAGGTTTCCCTCGACGGCCTGACCCGGGAACCGGCGTCGACAACACCCTCCCCCGAGCAGGTCGTCATCGACCGCCGCACCTTCACCCGCGTCCAGGACGCCGTGGTCCGGTTGTCCCCCCGGCAACGGATCATCTTCACCCTGCGCTATCGCGACCAGCTGGACATCCGCCAGATCGCCCTTCGCCTGGACTGCAGCGAAGGCAACATCCGCGCTCATCTCTTCCGCTCGACCCATAAGCTCAAAAATCATTTCCGGCCTTCAAGCCAGCCCGGCCGACGCCCGTTTTAAGCGGCAGGGGCCGAGCCCGCGGCCGTCAGGGCTGATTCATCGAAGGGGCGTCCTCCTCGTGCTACAATAGGGCCGGTCGATTTTCTCCCATTTCATAAATAAGGATCGTCCCGTCATGAAAACGATGGTCCTGAAACGAATCCAGCCGGTCGGCGAAAACTCCACACCCCTTGAAGCCGTCGAGCGGCCCGTCCCCGAACCCGGAGACGATGAGATCCTCATCGGAATCACCGCCTGCGGCGTCTGCCATACCGAGCTCGACGAAATCGAAGGCCGTACGCCGCCGCCGGTCCTGCCCGTCATTCCCGGCCATCAAGCGGCGGGGCGCGTGGAGAGGCGCGGACGGTCGGCCCGGGCCTACAAGCCGGGGGAGCGGGTCGGGGTGGGCTGGATCTTCTCGGCCTGCGGCAAATGCGCGTATTGCCGGTCCGGCCGGGAAAATCTCTGCCCGGATTTCAAGGCCTCGGGCCGGGATGCGGACGGAGGCTACGCCGAGTTCATGGTCGTGCCGGAAGCGTCCGCTTTTCCCCTCCCGTCGACGCTGTCGGACGTCGAGTCGGCCCCGCTCCTCTGCGCCGGCGCCGTCGGGTTCCGGGCCCTCCGGCTGGCCGGCCTTCACGAGGGCGGCCGGCTCGGATTGACCGGGTTCGGCGCTTCGGGCCACCTTGTCCTGAAAATGGTTCGGAGCGCCCATCCCGCAAGCCCGGTCTTCGTCTTCGCCCGCAGTCCCAAAGAACGGGAATTCGCCCGCGAGTCGGGCGCGGATTGGGCCGGAGACACGGACGAGCCGTCGCCCGAAAAACTGGACGCGATCATCGACACCACGCCGGCCTGGACGCCGGTCGTGGGCGCCTTGAAGAACCTGGCCCCGGGCGGGCGCCTCGTGGTCAACGCCATCCGCAAAGAGGATGGGGACAAGACGGCCCTTTTGGGGCTCGACTATGGCCGCGATCTCTGGATGGAGAAGGAGATCAAAAGCGTGGCCAACGTGGCCCGGGCCGATATCCGTGATTTTCTGGCCCTGGCCGGTCGGATCGGCCTGAAACCGGACGTGGAGACGTTCCCCCTGGAAGACGCCAACCGCGCCCTGGTCGACCTGAAAATGCGGCGCATCCGCGGGGCCAAGGTCTTGAAAATCGCTTGAAGCCCGGGCCCCGGACCCCCGACAGGTGTATAATAACGCCCCGTAAAAGGATTGTTCACGTCCATGGATCCAAGTTTTGATTTCCAGGCCGCGATCCTCCGCCGCCCCTTGCCCGGCCTGCCCGCCCAGCTTGAAATGGCGCCCTCGCCCCGACCCGGCACGGTCGCTTACCCGGACACCCCGCCGGACAGCGTCCCGGCCGCCGTCCTCGTCCTGACTTATCCCAGGGACGGCACTCCCCACATCGTTTTCATCCGCCGACCGGGCAACTCCGTCCATCACAAGGACCAGATCGCCTTTCCGGGAGGCCGGATCGAAGGCCGTGAGTCGCCCGCGGAAGCGGCCCTGCGCGAAGCGGAGGAAGAGGTCGGCGTCCGGCCGTCCCTGATCCGCGTCGCCGGGAGCCTGACGCCGCTCTACATCCCGCCCAGCCGATACTGCGTCATGCCCGTCGTCGGCCTGGCCGCGGAGACTCCGGGCTTCGTCCCGTTTCCCGAGGAGGTCGCCGAGATCCTGGAAGTGCCCGTCGCCCATTTGCTCGATCCGGCTTCGATCAGGCGAGAACAATGGACTTTGGAGCGGGGGACGGTCTCCGTGCCGTTCTACGCGTTCGGCCGGCACAAGATCTGGGGCGCCACGGCCATGATCCTGTCCGAATTCCTGGCCATCCTCCGCTCGGCCGAATGAAACGCGTCCAAGCCCTGCCCTTTGTATTGCCCTCTCGATCATATTAAAATACTTTTTTTGATCCGCAAGACGTCCATAAGGAGACCCGGCATCATGAAAAAGTCGCTCATCCTGATCGCCATCCCGGCGATCCTGGCTTTGGCCTGCGCTAAAAAGGAGACCCCCGCTCCCGTGAACCAAAATCAAAACCCCCTCCTGGCTGAATGGACGGCGCCCTTCGGAACGCCGCCCTTCGACCTGATCAAAGAAACCCATTTCCGGCCCGCTTTTGACGAAGGCATGGCCCGGCAGAAAAAGGAAATCGAGGCCATCGCCGCCTCGGCCGAAGCCCCGACGTTCGCCAACACCATCGAAGCGATGGAACGCAGCGGTGAGCTGCTGTCCAAGGTCAACAACGTCTTCGGCGCCCTGATCGAGAACAACACCAGCGACGCCCTGCAGAAGATCCAGGCCGAGCTGGCCCCGGTCCTGTCCAAGCACGCCGACGACATCGCCCTCAACGCCAAGCTGTTCGGCCGGATCAAGGCCGTCTATGACGAGCGCGAAACGCTGGGCTTGAATCCCGAACAGGCCCGCCTGCTGGAGAAAACCTACAAGGACTTCGTCCGCAGCGGGGCGGCCCTGGATGAGGCCAAGAAAGCCGAGCTGCGCAAGGTCAACGAAGATCTGGCGGTGCTGACCCAGCGGTTCGGCCAGAACGTCCTGGCCGAAGACAACGGCTTCAAGCTGATCCTGGACAAGAAAGAAGACCTGGCCGGCCTTCCCGAGGACATGGTCACGTCCGCGGCCGAGGCGGCCAAAGCCGATCATTTGGAAGGCCGGTGGGTTTTCACCCTGCACAAGCCCAGCTGCATCCCCTTTTTCCAGTACTCCTCGCGGCGGGAGCTGCGCGAAAAGCTGTTCGAGGCCTTCATCAAGCGCGGCGACAACGGCAATGCCAACGACAACACGACGATCCTGAGCAAGATCGCCGCCCTGCGGGTTTCCCGGGCCAATCTGCTCGGCTACAAGACCCACGCCGACTACGTCCTGGAAGAGAACATGGCCAAAACGCCGGCCGCCGTCTACAAGCTCCTCGACCAGGTCTGGAAGCCGGCGCTGGCCACGGCCAAGGCCGAGGCCCGCGAGCTCGAGGCGATGATGCACAAGGACGGCGTCGCGGGCAAGCTTCAACCCTGGGACTGGTGGTATTACGCGGACAAGCTGAAAAAGGCCAAGTACGATCTCGACGACGAGGCCCTCCGCCCCTATTTCGAGCTGACGGCCGTCCGCCAAGGCGCCTTCGACGTGGCCAACAAGCTGTGGGGCCTGAGGTTCGAGAAGAGGACGGACATCCCGGTCTATCATCCCGACGTCGAGACGTTCGAGGTCAAGGAAGCCGACGGCACCCCCATCGGGATCCTCTATTCGGATTATTTCCCCCGTCCGGCCAAGCGCGGCGGGGCCTGGTCGAGCGCCATCCGGGAGCAATGCGTCCGGAACGGCGTCAAGATAGCGCCCATCGTCTACAACGTCGGCAACTTCACCAAGCCGACGGCGGGCAAGCCCTCGCTCATCACCTTCGAAGAGGCCACGACCCTGTTCCATGAATTCGGCCACGCCCTGCACGACCTGCTGTCCAACGTCACGTACGAGTCCCTGGCCGGGACCAACGTGCCGCGCGACTTCGTCGAACTGCCGTCGCAGATCATGGAGAATTGGGCCGGCGACCCCGAGGTCATCAAGGTCTACGCCAAGCACTACAAGACGGGCGAGCCCATCCCCCAGGCCCTGGTCGACAAGATCAAGAAGGCCGGGCAGTTCAACCAGGGATTCGCCACCGTCGAGTTCATGGCCGCCTGCTACCTGGACATGGACTGGCACACCCTGACCGAGGCCAAAGAGCAGGACGCCGCCGCCTTCGAGGCCGCATCGCTGAAAAAGATCGGCCTGATCCCGGAGATCGTCGTCCGCTATCGCAGCCCTTATTTCCAGCATATTTTCTCCGGCGACTATTCGGCCGGCTATTACAGCTACGTCTGGAGCGAGGTCCTGGACGCAGACGCCTTCCAGGCCTTCAAGGAGACAAGCCTGTACGACCAGAAAACGGCCAAGAGCTACCGTGACAACATCCTCTCCAAAGGAAACACCGCGGAGCCCATGGCCCTGTATAAAGCCTTCCGCGGGCGCGAGCCCAAGGTCGAGCCCCTGCTCAAGCGGCGGGGATTCCTCCAGTAAAGACGGGCGGGGGGCGCCCGGCGCGCCCCCTTGTCATTTTTTAAAGTCTCAGCCGGACGTCAACCCCCCGTCCCCCTGGAGCTGCCGGATGGCGGATAAAAATGATGTGCAATTCCCGCACCGATAAAACGAGACGCCGCCCGGCGGCCGGGAGGGTGTTTCTCTTCGCCGCCGCGGCGGCCGCCATCGGATTGCTTTCAGCCGGTTCGTGCGGACGGCGCGGGCCGGAACGGGCGACGTCCGCGCCCGACGGCGTGACGATCGCCTATCACATCGAGGGAAAAGGCTCTCCGGCGCTGGTCTTCGTCCACGGCTGGAGCTGCGACCGGACCTATTGGCGGGACCAGGTCGGCGTCTTCGCCCGGACCCATACCGTGGTCGCCGTCGACCTGGCCGGCCACGGCGAATCCGGGACCGGGCGCAGGAACTGGAGCATCCCCGCCTTCGGGTCGGACGTCGCCGCGGTCGTCAAGGAGGAAGGGCTCCGCAGGGTCATTCTGATCGGCCATTCCATGGGCGGCGAGGTCTGCCTGGAGGCGGCTCGGGCCCTGCCCGGCCGCGTCCTGGGCATCGTCGGCGTGGACACCTTCCAGGATTTCGCCGATGTGATGACCCCCGGGCAGATCGACGAGTTCGTCGCTCCGTTCAAGGCCGATTTCAGGGCCGCCACGGACTTCTTCGTCCGGGCCATGTTCCCCTGGGGCGTCGATCCCAACCTCGTCGAGCGAATCGTCCGGGCCATGTCCTCGGCCAAGCCCGACATCGCCATCGCCGTATTCGAAGGCCTGTTCGCTTATCGCCCGGCCCGGACGCTTCGGGACGTCCGGCTTCCCATCCGGGCCATCAACTCGGACAAGTATCCCACCAACATCGAAGGCAACCGCAGGATCGCCGCATCCTTCGGAGTCCGGATCATGACGGGGCGGGGTCATTTCCTGTACCTGGAAGAGCCGGGCGAGTTCAACCGCCTCCTCGGCCTGACCCTCGCCGAGCTCGTCCCGGGCCGCTAGATCGTCCGCCTTAACTTTTGTCCCGGCCGGAAGGTAGAATGGACGGAGAGAGTGGCGGCATGAAAAAGATCGTATTCGTCTTCGCCGCGGCGGTCCTGGCCTGGCAGGCGCCGGGCCCGCGCGTCATTCCCAATGATCCCTATTTCAAGGACCAGATCAGCTTCCTGAATCCCGGCGGCGCGATCACCATCGAACGGAGCTCGGCGAAGCCGTCGCCGGTCACGATCGACGCGCTGGCCGGCATCGACGCCGACATCACCCGGGCCTGGACGATCTCGACCGGCAGCAAGCGCGTCGTGGCGGCCGTGCTCGATGACGGATTCTTCTACAATCACGAGGACCTCGCCGGCAACATCTGGACCAACCCCGGAGAATCCGGACTCGATGCGACCGGCCATCCCAAAGAAACCAACGGAATCGACGACGACAAGAACGGCTACGTCGATGACGTCATGGGCTGGGACTTCGCCTTCGACGATCCCGATCCGGACTGTTATATCTTCGACGGCATGCGCAAGGACCGCATCCAGCCTTACTGGCACAGCATATCAGCCTTGGGCATCATCGGCGCGCGGGGAAACAACGGCATCGGGGTGGCCGGCATCAACTGGGACATTTCGATGATGCTGCTCAAGATCGGGGCCCAGGGAACCGGCCGCGGCGAAAAAGACACCGCCCGGCCCGGGCGGGCGGCCAGGGCCATCCGCTACGCCGCCGACAACGGCGCCCGGGTCATCAACTGGAGCGGCTTCGTCAGCGACCCGGCGCCGACGGCCCTCGAAGAGCTGCGGGCGGCGATCGAATACGCCGGGCGGAAGGACGTCCTCCTGGTCGTCGCCGCGGGGAATTCCGGGCTGGATATCGACAAGCCGATCAATTTTACGTTTCCCGCCTGTTTTCCCCTGGACAATATCCTGACCGTGGCCATGATCGACTTTCGGGGCGGGCTCGTCCGCTACAAGGCCGGCGACCGATGGCTCGGATCGAACTATGGAATGCGGAACGTCGACATCGCCGCCCTCGACCAAAATTTCACGACCTTCCTCAAGAACGGCCGAAGCACCTATGAGCTCGCCGAGGGCACCTCCAACAGCGGCCCCGTCGTGGCCGGGATCGCCGCCCTGACCTTGTCCGTGAATCCGAACCTTTCCGCTCTCGAATTGAAAAAGCTTCTGATGGACACCGCGACACCCCTGCCGGGCCTCAAGGGAAAAATCGCCTGCGGGGGGATGGTCAACGCCTATAAGGCCCTCTTGGCCGCCAAGGGCCGTTGAAACGGGAGGTGGGCCGACCGTCCGAGCTTCCGTCTTGACGGGGCGGCCGCGGCGCGTACAATGACGTTATGAGCGGAAACGGGTTTCGGACCTCGATGGTGCGTTCCGTCCTGGCCTGGGGCCTGCTTTGGGGGACGGCCGAAGCGAGCGTCGGACACATCCTCCATTGGATCCCCGTTCCCGGCCTGGCCGGCCTGGTCATGATCCCCATCGGCATCCTCATTTTGGGCCGGCTTTTCTCGGAAACAGTCCGCCCGGGCTCGATCGCGGCGGCGGCTTTCGTCGCGGCCGCGGTCAAGCTGGCCGATCTGGCCCTGCCCGGCCGCGGGCCGTCCATGGCCTTGCGCCCGGCCCTGGCCATCCTCTTCGAAGGGCTCCTCGTCGCGGCGCTCTTCGCCGCCGTGCCGCGCCTCGTCCGCCGGACCGCATGAACGAACCCGTTCCCGGCGCCGATCGCATGGTCCGGGCGGGTTGCCCGGCCCACAACTGCGGCGGCCGCTGCCTTCTCCGTGTCTGGGTCCGCGGGAACTCGATCATCCGAATCGACACCGACGACCGTCCGACCGACGATCCGTCCGATCCCCAGCTGCGGGCCTGCGTCCGCGGCCGGGCCTACCGGTTCCGCCAGAACCGCACGGACCGCCTGCTCCGGCCGCTGAAGCGGACGGGGAAGCGCGGCCAGGCGAAATTCGCCCCCATCTCCTGGGACGAGGCCTTCGAAACGATGGCCGAGCGGATCGTCCGCGTTCGGGACGCGTACGGCGCCGCCGCGATTTTCGTCCCCTACGGCACGGGGAGCTACAACCTGACCAACGGCCGCTGGACGGCCGAACGCCTTTTGAACCTCGTCGGCGGCTCGCTGGGCTATTACAACAGCTATTCCTGGGCCTGCATCTCGGCGGCCACGCCGACGGTCTACGGGACGAACGTCACCGGGAACCAGCGCCAGGACTGGCTGAACGCCCGGCTGATCCTGATGTGGAGCTGGAACCCGGCCGAAATGCGGGACGGGACGAACTCGGAGTATTTCATCAAGAAAGCCCGCGAGCGCGGGGCCCGCGTCGTCTGCCTCGACCCGCGCCAAACGCTCAGCGCCGTGGCCCTGGCCGACGAATGGGTCCCCGTCCGGCCGGGGACGGACGCCGCCCTGATGAGCGCCATGGCCCATGTCATGATCGAAGAAAACCTCTACGACCGCGAGTTCGTCCGGACGCACTGCATCGGCTTCGACGAAACGCAGATGCCGGCCGGCGCCGAGCGGGCCGAGAGTTACAAGGACTATATTCTCGGCGTCCACGACGGCATCCCCAAGACTCCGGAATGGGCCGAGCCGATCGCCGCCGTGCCGCGGGCGACCATCGCCCGGCTGGCCCGCGAATACGCCACGACCAAGCCGTCCGTCCTCTACCAGGGCTACGGGATGCAGCGGCGGGCCTACGGCGAGCAGGCCGTACGGGCCGGCTGCGTCCTGGCGGCCATCACCGGCAACGTCGGCATTCCGGGCGGCTGGGCGGGCGGCATCGCCCTGCAGGCGCCCGACGGCGGCCCGCGCTGGGCCATCCTGCCCGTGGGCGAAAATCCGGTCCGGGCCAAAATCCCCTCGTTCCTCTGGTCCGAAGCCGTCCTCCGCGGACGGGCGATGGGGCCGGCCGAGGGCGTCGTCGGGGCGGACCGGCTGGGCACGGACATCAAGCTCATCTGGTCCGTGGCCTCCAACATCCTCATCAACCAGCACGGCAACGTCAATCGGTCCGCGTCCATCCTGGCCGACGAAAGCCGGGTCGAATTTCTGGCCGTCCAGGACAATTTCCTGACCCCCACGGCCCGTTATGCCGACCTGGTCCTGCCCGCCTGCACCCAATTCGAGACCTGGGGCATCCAGGACGGCTGGAAATACGGCGAGGAAGTCATCCTGGCGCCCAAAATCGTCGATCCCCCGGGGGAAGCCAAGAGCGATTACGCCATCTGCGCCGGGATCGCGGCGCGGCTGGGCGTAGCCGAGGCCTATAGCGAGGGGCGGGACGAACACGGCTGGGTGGAATGGGCGATCGACCATTATCGGAAGACGCGTTTCCCCCGGATGCCCGGGCTGGAGACGCTCGAATCCGCCAATGCCGGCCTTTACGCCCGTCCGGTTGAAACGCCCGCCGTGGCCTTCGCCGATTTCCGCCGCGACCCCGTCGCCCATCCCCTGCCGACTCCGTCGGGCCGGATCGAAATCTTTTCCAAGCGCCTCTTCGACATGAACCGGCCGGACGACATCCCGGCCGTCCCCAAGTACGTCCGCGAATGGGAAAGCCCGTTCGGGCCGGAGGCCGAGGACTACCCCCTTCAGGTCGTCGGCCATCACGCCCTGTCGCGCGTCCACTCCACGCACGGCAACGTCCCCGAGCTCCTGGAGGCCTTCCCCCAGCGTGTCTTCATCAACCAGATTGACGCCGCGCCGCGCGGCCTGCGCGATGGCGATGCGGTCAAAGTGTGGAACGCGCGGGGCGCGCTCGTCCTGCCCTGCCGGATCACGGCCCGGGTCATGCCCGGAGTCCTGGCCATTCCCCAGGGCGCGTGGTGGGCGCCGGACCGCGACGGCGTCGACCGCGGGGGCAACGTCAACGTCCTCAGCTCGGAGCGCTGGACCCCGTTCGCCTTCGGCAACGCCCAGCACACGATCATGGCCCAGGCGGCCAAAGCGGGGAGGCGCTGACCATGCCCCGCAACCTCGGATTCTTCGTTGACGCCTCGTCCTGCTCGGGCTGCAAGGCCTGCTCCATGGCCTGCAAAGACAAAAACAACCTCCCGTCCGGCGTACGCTGGCGCCGGGTCTACGAAATCGCCGGCGGGAGCTGGCGGCGGGAGGGCGGGGCCTGGGTCCCCGACCTCATCGCCTACAATCTCTCGATCGCCTGCAATCACTGCGAGAAGGCCGAGTGCCTGGAGGGCTGCCCCTCGGGGGCCATCATCCGCCGCGACGACGGCGTCGTGATCATCGTCCGGGACAAATGCCTCGGCTGTCGATACTGTGAGTGGGCCTGCCCCTACGGCGCGCCGCAATACGACGAAGAAGCCCGGGTCATGACCAAGTGCGACCTGTGCGCCGACCTCGTCGATGCCGGCACGACGCCGGCCTGCGTCCGGGCCTGCCCGATGCGGGCCCTGGACTTCGGCAAGATCGAGGATTTGCGCCGGCGCTACGGCGGCACGGCCGACATCCACCCCCTGCCGCCTTCCGAAAGGACAAAACCCTCGTTGACCGTCAGGCCGCACCGCGACGCGGCCAAGGCCCGGGAAAAGAAGGGCCTGGTCAAGAACTCGGAGGAGATCTGATATGCGGGCCCGCGAATGGCCGCTGGTCTTTTTCACCGTCCTGGGACAAGCGGCCGCGGGAGCGGCCTTTTTCCTCGTTTTTCCGCTTTATTTTTTGCCCCATGGGGCCGCCCTCCGAGCCATGGACGCGCTGCGCCTCGCCGGCCCCCTGGCCGTCGTCGCCTTGCTCGGCGCCGCAGTCATCGTTTCGCTCTTCCACTTGGGCCGCCCCGATCGGGCCTATCGCGCGCTGGCCAAACCGGGCGCATCCTGGCTGAGCCGGGAGATCGTGTCCGAGCTGGTCTTCGGCGCCGCCTCGGCCGGGCTGGCGATTGTGGCCTGGAAAACGCCGCATTCGGCCGCCGGCCCGATCCTGTCCGTCTTCGCCGCCGCCGGGGCCGGCGCCTTCGTCTATTCCATGGCCCGGATCTACACGATCGCCGCGGTCCCGGTCTGGTTCTCACCGTCCACGTCCGTGTCCTTCGTATCGACAACCCTCGTTCTCGGCTCGCTGATCGCAACCGTGTTTTCGGCGACGCCGGGGGCGCCGGCCGGGCCGGACCAGGCCCGATTCCACACCGGCTTGACGACCGCGGCGCTCATCGCGCTCGGCGCCGCGTTCGTCACCGCCATCCTCTATGCGCCGCGGTTCGGGATCTGGGCCGAAAAGGAAAGCTGTCCCGTCGTTGCGCCCGCTCGGGGTTTGGCCCTGGCCCAGGCGATTCGGCTTGTTCTCCTGGCCGCGGCCCTCGGGCTGGCCGTTCCGGCGGCCTCGGCCCCCTCGTCCGCTCCCTGGATCGCGGCGGCCCTGGCCGTCGCCTTCGTCTCCGAAATCCTGGGCCGCTTCGTCTTCTATTCCCTGCCGGCAGGGCTATAATAGATTCATGCCCGCGAAATTCCGGCGCGACAAGCCGAAATCGTTTTACATCCAGCTTTCCGCCCGCTATCCCGGCCTCGTCGAGAAGATCCAGGCCCTGGTCGCCGAATCGGAAAGATCCTACGCCGGAAACACACCCGAGACCGACGGGAGCTATCTCTGGGAGCATACGGTCCACGTCGCCTCGCTGGCCTTCAAGCTGGCCGGGGAGGAAAAGCGCGATGCCCTCCTGGCCGCCCTGGCCGCCCTCTTCCATGACGCCGGCAAATTCGCCGGCGGGCGCTACCACGACGGCGACACGCCCGAGGAGGAAACGGCGGCCGCCCGGGCCGAGACGATGCTTAAAAAATCCCGGGTCGCCCCGGCCGACCGGGCCGCGGTCGTCGACGCCGTCCGGGCCCTCTATCGGGAAGGCCGGCGCGCGTCCCCGCTGGCCGACATCGTCCACGACGCCGATTTCCTGTCCAAGTTCGGCTACCTCGGCGTGGCCCAGTTCTTCATCAAGTCGACGCTGCGGGGAAAGACCCTCCGGACCGCGGTCATGAACTCGCTGAGCAAGGAATTGACGTATGCCGCCTGCCTGCCTCTCAACATGCGGACGAAAGCGGGGCGGACGATGGCTTTGCGCAAGTCGACCGACACCCTGGCCTTTTATGCCGGCCTGTTGAAGGAATTGCGCGACGTCCACGATTTGGATTTCCACGTCGAGACGGTCCGCGTGCCCCACCCGCGGCGGCCGCGCCGGACGCTCGAAATCAGGCTCGTCCTGCCCGCCGCGTGTCCCGCCTGCGGCGGCTCCTGGGTCGTCCGGCCGGAAGTCTCCGAGGGAAAAAAGTGCCGGACGCTCGAGGCCCGCATCGCCTGCGTCGGCTGCGGCGAAGCCCAGGAGATCGCGTTCTGCCTGCCCGAATTGGCCGGCCGGACGCCGGACTGAAGACAGGTCTTACAGCCCGCTCGCGGCCAGAGCTTTCTTCATCTTGGCCAGGAAGACATCCTTGTCTTCAAAGCCCACGCCCCGCAGCTCGCCGATCTCTTGGCCGTCGGGCTTGAGAAAAATGAGGGTCGGGCAGCCCTTGGCCGCGTACTTTTTGTAGAAGGCCTTGACCTTTTCGTCGCCGTTGCGGGTCAGGTCGGCCCGCAGGCAGACGAATTTCCGCGAGACCTCGATGATCTCGGGTCGGGAGTAGGTCTTGGCATCCAGCTCATGGCAGGCGATGCACCAGTCGGCCGTCGAATCGATGAAAATGGGCCGGCCCGTCTTGAGCGCGGCGGCCAAGGCCTCCTCGGAATACGGCTGCCAGTCGACGGCGTTGAGCGTGACCCGTCCGCCCGCCGCGCTGATCGATTTCAACATTTCCGTCGTCCGGTTTTCCATATACCCCTGGACGCCGGTCACGGCGGCATAAACCGCCAGGACGAAGAAAACGACCCCGATCACGTTGCGGATGAAGGGAAAGACCCTGCCGGTCGACGGCGTCCCCTCGATCCAGGCCATATAAATCCCGGCCAGCAGGAGGGTCACGGCCATGGTCAGGTCATAAGCCAACGGATTGGGGAAGAGCGTCCTCAGGAAGTAGACCGCCATGGCCACCAGGATGAAGCCGAAGATCTTGCGCACCCAGACCATCCAGGCGCCGGAGCGGGGGATCCTGTTGATGCTGCCGGAGAAGATTCCCAGAATCAGGAAGGGCACGCCCAGGCCGAGGGCCAGCGCGAAGAAGAGCGAAAACCCCAAGAGGACATTGCCCTTGTTGCCGACATAGGTCAGCAGGCCGAGCACGAAGGGGCCGATGCACGGAGCGGCGATGATGCCCACGGTCAGGCCCATGAAGAACGACCCGAAAAATCCCTTTTTAGACGTCCCCGCGGCTCTATTCAGGAAGGCCGGCATGCGGAATTCGTAGACATCGAACATGGAAAGCGCCAGAGCGATCATGATCAGGGCGATGCCGGCCAGGATGGGCGGGTAAGTCAGCGCCGCTCCGAAGAGGCTGCCGGTGAAGGCGGCGATGACCCCCAGGATCGAGTACGTCGCGGCCATGCCGACGACGTAGATGAACGCGTGGAGGACGGCGCCGCCTTTCTTTCCCTGGGCCTGGCCGCCGAAGTAGCTGATGGTGATGGGGATGAGGGGATAGATGCAGGGCGTCAGGTTCAAGGCCAGGCCGCCCAGGAAAACGAGCAGAAAAATGAACGGCAATCCTTTGTTCCCGAAGTCGATGCCGCCCGCCGGCGTAGCGGCCGGCTTGACCTCGCCGGAGACCGGGACGTCCTTTTTTTGGTCCGGGGCCGAGGCGGAGGGAAGGAGTTGGATGGTTTTTAAAACGTCCTTGGGCGCGACGTCCTTGGACTTTTCGTCGGCTTTAAGCGCGGGCTTGGACGACGGAGCATCATCCGGCTTGGCCGCGACAGGTGCGCCGCCCGCCACAGGAAATACCGCCTTGAAAGCGACGTCGGTGGGCGGTTGACAGGATTGATCGTCGCAGGCCTGGTAGCCGATCGAGCCCTCGACGATAAGCTCCCGTCCCTTGAAATCGAGAGCCACGGCCGCGTCCGCGGTAATGCGGGCCGAACCCTCGAAAATGGCCAGGGGCTTGTCGGAGAAGCCCATCCGCTTCATGACCGGGGGCGGAAAGACCAAGCGTCCGAAGGTCACGCCCGGGCAGGCCTTGAAATCGACGGTCGTCCCGACGAGGTAATCCTCCGACGGCTGATCGGCGTTGATGTGGTAAGGCGCCCGGATGTTCAGCTCGAGCGTCAGAACGGCGGTCCGGCCGGCCTTGAACCCGTCTTCGGGCGGGATGAGGTTGACCTTGACGATCGGTTCGTCCTTCTGGGCGAACGCGGCCGGTCCCAGGGCGAGAATGAGCCCTATAAGGAAGGCGGTTTTTTTCATGGCGGCTCCTTGAAACGGCAGCCGATAATATAAACGTCTTGCTCGATGAAGTCAACGCGATCGGCGTTGACACCTTTTAGAATCAACGAGTTAATCGTCAAGAACCGGTCAGCGCCGGATGCGGGCGCCGCCGCCGGCCAGCACGCGGCGGACTTCGTCGAGCGTCACCATGCTCGTATCGCCCCGGGTGCTCTGCAGGAGCGCCCCGTGGGCCGCGCCCAGATCGACGCATTCCTGGGGCGGCCGGCCGTTCAGCAGGCCGTAGATGAGCCCGCTGGAGAAGCCGTCCCCGCCGCCGACGCGGTCCTCGACCTCCAGCCCTTCGAACCGGCGGGACTCGTAGAACGTCCCCTCCAGGGCCAGGACGGCCGACCAATTGTTGACGCAGCCGGAGACGACTTCGCGCAGAGTCGTCCCGATCGCCTTCAGGTGAGGATACGATTCCATGAGCCGCCCGGCCGTTTTTTTATAGCTCTCGACCGGAAGGGTCCGCAAATGTTCATCCGTTCCTTCGACCTCGAGGCCCAGGGATTTTTGGAAATCCTCCTCGTTGCCTATGAGGACGTCGATGAACGGCATGAGCCTTCCGGTCACGGCGACGGCCCGCGCGCTCGTCCAAAGCTTGCTCCGGAAATTCAGGTCGTAGCTGACGACCGCCCCCGCCGCGCGGGCGGCGGCCATGGCCGCCCCGGCCGTTTCAGCGCAGGATTCGTTCAGCGCGGCGAAAATGCCCCCGGTGTGGAACCAGCGGGCCCCGCGGACGCGGAAGAGGCGCTCCCAGTCCACGTCGGCGGGCGTCATGTGCGAGGCCGCCGAATGCCCACGGTCGTACATCGTCACGCTGGGCCGTATGCCGATGCCGACCTCGGTGAAGTTCAAGCCGATCCGGTCGGCCCGGCCCAGCCCGTCATAGGGGACCCATTTGACCTCGCTCAAGTCCATGCCGCTGGCCCGGGCATGGTTGCGGATGAAGGCGCCCAGGGAATTGTCCGCCAGCCGCGAGACCCAGCCGGTGCGCAGGCCGTAGCGGGCCAGTGCGTAAGCGACGTTGTACTCGCCGCCGCCGGCATAGGCCTCGAAGACCGGGGTCAATTCGATGCGCTGGTGGCCGGGCGGGCTCAGCCGGACCATGCACTCGCCCAGGGCCAGGAGATCGAACTCCGCTTCGCGCCCGGATTTGATCGTCAAGCTCATGGCCGCTCCTTCATCCGCTGCCGTCATGATAGCAGAACCGATCAGGGCCTGAAAACCACTTTGAACCCGAGGGCGGCCAGGACGGCCCCGGCGGCGGCGCGGCCCGCCGGGAGGCTCACGGTCCGGGCGCCGAACTCGCGGCGGACGCGGTATTCCGTCCGCAGGCGGGCGAAAGCCGCAGGCCGCTCGGCGGCCGGCCGGGCGCAGGCGGTCCGCAACAGACGATCGTCGAGGGCGATGTCGTAGGCGGACGAGACCGCCGCCCGGAGAACGCCTTCGTCCGCCAAGCCGCCGTCGGAAACGGCGATCATAGGCAGATCGGGCGGGCCGGGTTCGAGCCCGGGCGCTTCCGCGGCGCTAAGGCCGGAATGCCGGGCCAGGGCGTCGCGGACCAGACGCACCGCCCGGATCTTTCCCTCCAGCGAATAGCCGGCCACGTGGGCCGTCCCGATCAGCGCCCGGTCGAGAAGCTCGACGTCGATGGCCGGTTCGTCCTCCCAGACGTCGAGGACGACGGCCCAAACGCGGCCTTCGGCCAGGGCTTTTTTCAGCTCCCCCGTATCGGCCACGGCGCCGCGCGAGGAATTGAGAAAGAGGGGAGCGCTCTTCAAACAGGCGAAGCGCGCCGCGTCGAAGAGATGGAACGTCGGATCGGGCCCGCTTTTCGTCAAGGGGACATGGAGCGTCAGGATGTCGGCGTCCATGAGCGCTTCCAAGGAAACGTACCTCGGATCGCCGGTCGCCCGGGCCAAGGGCGGATCGTTGAGCCGGACCTTCAATCCGAGGGCCTCGGCCGCCCGGGCCACCTCGCTCCCGACGGCGCCGACGCCGACGATGCCGATCGTCTTCTGCCGCAGGGAAAATCCGAGACGCCGCCCGGTCTCGAGCAGGGCGGCGGCGACATAGTCCTTGACGGAACGGCTGTTGCACCCCGGGGCGTTGGCGAAGGCGATCCCGCGCGCCGCCAAGTACTCGAGATCGAGATGGTCGGTGCCGATCGAGGCCGTGCCGACGAACCCGACCCGGCTTCCGTCGAGGAGGGCCGGGCCGATGTTCGTCTCGGAGCGGATGATGAGGACATCCGCGCGGCGGACGGTCTCCGGTCGGAAATCCGGCGTGTCGACCAGGGACAGGTCGCCGAACGGGCCGAAGGCCTGGGCGGCCAAGGGGAGGTTCCGGTCGGCGACGATGTTCATGTCTTCAGGACGGGCTTGAGATCCTTGCCCAAGGGCGTCATGCGGGGCATGATCAGCTGGATCAGAAGAAGGGCGACGGGATAGAGCAGCCCGGCTATGAGGAAGGCGAAGAAGTAGCCCTTCCTCCCGCTCCGGTCCAGAACCTGGCCCAGCCCGAGATCCGCGGCCAGCCCGGCCGCCGCACCGACCATTCCGCCGATGCCGACGACCGAGGCCGTCGCCTTCTTGGGGAAGACGTCCGAGACAAGGGTGAATGCGTTGGCCGACCAGGCCTGGTGGCCGGCCGCGGCCAAGGCGATCAGCCCGACGGCCACCCATTGACTGCCCGTTTGAGTGGCGAAGATGACCGGCAGAACGGCCGAGGCGCAGATGAAGAGCGTCGTTTTGCGCGCCCTGTTGACCGGCCAGCCCCGCTTGATGAAAGCCGAGGACAGCCAGCCGCCTCCGATGCTGCCGACATCCGAAACCAGGTAAATGACGATGAGCGGCAAGGCCAGGCCTTTCAAGGCCAGGCCGAACTGGGCATTCAGGAAGAACCCTCCCCAGAACAGGTAGAACCACCAGACCGCGTCCGGCAGTTTGGCCACGGCGAAGGCCCACGTCTCGCGGACCGGCAGGACCCGGGACCAGGGAATCCGTTCGGCGGTTTCCGCCGTCGAATCGCTTTGGATATAGGCCAATTCCGGGGACGACAAGCGTGGATGGACCTCGGGCTTGCGGTAGAAGCGGATCCAAAGGAGGATCCAAGCCGCGCTGAGGAACGCGGTCATCAGAAACGCGAACTGCCAGCGCCGGCCGTCGGCGGCGACGATCAGGGGAATGAACAGCGGAGTCAGGACGGCCCCGAGATTCGTTCCGGCGTTGAAGATCCCGGTCGCCAGGGCCCGCTCCCGCTTGGGGAACCATTCGGCGACGGTCTTGATGCAGGCCGGGAAATTGCCCGATTCGCCGAAGCCCAGCCCAAAGCGGGCGGCGGCGAAGCCGATCCAGCCCATGCCGCGGGTGACCAGGGCGTGGGCCAGGCTGAACAGGCTCCACGTGCCGATGGAGTAGAGGTAGCCTTTTTTCGTCCCCTTCCGGTCGATGACGGCCCCCATCGTCAGAAGGCCGACGGCATAAGCGATCTTGAAGGAGATATTGATGGCCGCATACTGCCGGTTGGACCAGCCGAAAACGTGGTCGCGAAGAGTCGGGCCAAGGATTCCTAGGATGCTGCGGTCTATATAATTGATGGTTGTGGCCATGAAAAGAAGAGCCAGGATGCGCCAGCGGTATGTGCCGATTTTGGGTTCGGTCATGCGGTTTTGTCTGCGCGGGCCTGAAGCTTCGAGGCCGGGGCCCCAATCGGGGACTATATCCCAACCCCACCCGTGGGACAAGGCGGAAATCGACTCCCGAAAAAATGCCCGGGGCCCTCGTAAAAGTGGCGGCCTGTTGGAGTTGTCGCCGATGATTTTCCACAGGTCAGCCGCTGTTGCTAATAGAGTGCAGGACCGTTAAGATAAAATCATGAAGAAAAAAAGGCGCGCAATCGTACTCGCTGTGGTCCTCGTTCCCCTGGCCGTCTGGGTGGGGGTTCGGGCCGGCCAGGATGCGCTCGAATTGCAGGTCCGCCTCTCTCCCGATCCCCTTTGTCTGCGGGCGGGCGGCACGATGAACCTGGCCGTGTCCCTGCCCATCCCCTTCAATTTCACCTATCTCCCGGCCGAAATGTTCCGTTGGAAGGAGGACTCGGCCCATCCGCTGGGCCTCTTCATCACCAAGGGCGAATTCTCGGCCATCCGGGCGGGTACGACCCGCATCTACGTCGAGCCCGATTCCTCCATGCCGGCCAGCGGCCGCCTGCGCAAATACGTGGACGTTCAAGTCTCCCCGGCGAGGTCCATCCCCGACAATCCCGACCGGGAAGTCGTGGCCGCCTATTTCCCCTGGTTCTCCGAACGTTACACGCCCCCGCCGCCGCGACCGCGCGATTCGCAGCTCTGGTCGGTTTACACGCCCACGATCAAACCCTACGATCCCCAATCCCCGGACGTCAACGAACAGCATATCCGCATGGCCCGGGACGCGGGGATCGACGCCTTTGTCATCTCCTGGTTTACCAATCGGGTGAAGTTCGACTTCGATTACGACATGCTGTTCCCGCCGACGCTGGAGAATTTTGCCCGCCTGGGGCCGCCGATGAATTTCAAGATCTACATCCATTATGAATCGCATATGAATCTGCTCGTGCCCGACGGAAAGTTCACCCCTCTGCAGACCGAAGCCGAGCGGGACCAGGCCCGGATCAACGCGGCGGCGGATTTCGACTACCTCCTGAACATCATCTCGCCCATCGAGGCCCATCCGGCCATCTTCGTCTATCTGGCGGAATACGTCGGACTCCGTCCCGCGGACTGGAAGCTCGTCATCGACCAGACCCGGATCAAGTACCCGTCCGCTGTTTTTTACGCCGGGACCTACAACCTGTCCTATTTGACGGCGTTCGACGGGCTCTACAATTTCGGCGGGGGGGACTACTCTTCCCTCTACGATGCCTATGCCGGGATGGCCCCGGCCGTCAAAGCCTACGGGACAGACAAAAAATTCTACGCCACGGTCACCCCGGGTTACGATTCGACCCACTACTGGGGCCCCAGCTCGCTGTTCATCCAGCGCGGCGCGGGCGAATATTACCAGATGACCTGGGAGAAGGCCCTGGCCGCCCGACCGGACGGCGTCTTCATCACGACCTGGAACGAGTGGGGCGAATCATCGATCATCGAGCCGTCCCAACAATACGGTTACCAATACATCGATACAACCGCCGACAACGTCATCCGCTTCAAGACGCGCTGAAGAAGGGCTCGGGGCAGGCCATCCGAAACACGCGAAATTCCCCAGCAAGAAATTTCGCTCCGCTCCTCCTTCGCTCCCCTGACTCTGCGGGCAAAGCTAGCGCCCGCTGAGTCAGGGACCGTGCCCGCTCAGTCGTCGACGGGTTTCGGAAGGCTTGCCCCTCGCCCCAGCGAAGAGCGGCCTCGCGGAGGTCCGCAAAGCCCGCGCATCACCCGCCACGCTTATCATCCGCTCCCCCCCCTTTTTGGAGACCGCGTGCTGCGCCTGCATCGCCAGGGACGGGATGACCGGCACGATTTCAAACGACACGAGATCATCCCACCGCCGAGTCCATTCCCGGATCAGCCGCTCTTCCGGGGCTTCCATCAACTGAAAACAGCGCGTTTGATCGGCGGCCGCCCAGCTGTCGACATAGACGACCCCGTCGGGGAGCATTCGGCCGAGCTCGGCAAGACGGGCGTAGATCCCGGCGACTTGGCCTTCGGCGAACGTCTCAATGACCATGAACAGCACGGCGGCCCTCAACGAAACGGGATGATCAGAAAAACGACGACGTCCCAGACCGTATGGCTGACGACGACAAGGAGTGCCGAACCCGTTTTCAGATAGAGATAGCCCCAGAAAAGCCCACAGACGGCGGCGGCCAGGACGAGCAAAATATTGCCGCTTCCAACGTGGACGAGGGCATAGAGCGCCGTCGCGGCCAGCCAGCCTGCGACCGGCCCGAACCGCTTCTGCCAGCGCCGCTGGAGATAGGCCCGCCAAAAAAGTTCCTCGCCGGGCCCGATGACCAGAATCATGGACAGGACGAGGCGAAGGACGGGCGCCCCCGTCTTGAAGCCGTACACCTGCCCGATGTCCGCTCCGGCGGACGGCAGGACGAGGCGCGAAGCCCAATTGCCGACGAAGAAAACCAGGTAGAGGCCCGCGGCCGACAGCAGCCCGAGACCGATCTTGCGCCGGACCTCGCTTCCGACGTCCCGGCGCAGGGCCGGTCCATACTCGGCGTCCAAGGCCGCCCCCAGGCCGACAAGAACGACGAGGTTGGCGCTCATCCACCACCAGAAATCGAACGCCCCGATTCCGCGCCAAATGAAGAGCGGGATGACCAGGGCGGCGGCCAGCAGGGCCACGAGAAGCGATCGCAGAAGGGGTGAACCGGACATAACGACCAGGCTCCCGGCCTACTTCCGCAGAAATCCGAGGACGAACCAGGCCCAGACCGAAGCCGTGCAGAGCAGTCCGAAGATCAGATTGTATCGCGCTGTCGACCCGTCCAGGATGATGAAATCCAGGGCTTGGCGGGGCGCGCGGCGGCGCGAGGCCCGGCCCCAAAGCCGGACGGCCTCGGGCAGGCCCAACAGAACCAGGACGAACGTCCAGGGCATCGCCGGCAGGCTCTTCAAAAGGAAGCGCGGGACGAGGATAAAGGCGAAGATCAGGCCCATCGACCCGAAAAGGAGCAGGCCGTAATAAACAAAAGATCCCTTGTCGCCCAGGACCGAAGCAAACGTCCGGACCCGCAGCTCGCCGTCGGACATCGTGTCGCGCCAGTTGTTGGCGTGAAGAATGGCGATGACCAGCATGGCCATGGGCACGGTCCAGACGGCCGGGATCCAAGAGAATGACTTGGTCTGGACAACCCAGGCGCCCAATCCGCCGAGGATGCCGAAATTCAGAAAAACGGCCAGGTCGCCCAGGGTGTTGTATTTGAACAGCGTGTAGCCGGCGCCGATGGCCACGCCGACGGCCCCGATGACAAGGAGCGCGGTCCCGGTCAGGGCCACAAGGACGAGACCCAGCCCGATGCCCGCGGCGAACAGGATGAAAGAGGCGGCGGTGACCGCTTTTGTCGAAAGCCAGCCGCGGACGATGGCCCCGCTGACCGGGGTGACCTGGGTATCCAGGCCGCGCTTGAAATCAAACGCGTCGCTGAGCATGTTGGCCGCCGAATGGAGGATGACCATGGCCAGCAGGGCCAGGGCGAAGCGCGGCACGTCCAGGCGCGCCCCCCCGATGACCACGGCCAGGGAGGTGCCGAAAACGACCGGCATGGTCGAGGCCGGGAAGGACCAGGGCCGGGCGGCGACGAGCCATTTCTTCAGGGTCGATGGAACGGTGCGTTCGGGCATGATTTCTCTTTCTTTCCGGAATCGACCCTATTATACGAATTCCCGGCCCGATGAGAAGAGTCCCGGGCCCCTTGGGCCGATCGGCGATTATGGTATAATAGCGGGTCCGGAGGAATCAAAATGAGCTCAAAGAGAATTGATCGCCGTTCGTTCCTGAAGAACAGCCTGGCCGGGGCGGCCGGCCTCGGCGCGCTCTCGGCGCTCCCCTCGGCCCTGCGCGGCCAGCAGTCCTTCACCGCCCCCGCGGCCAAGGCCAAGGACGGCGGGTTTATCCTGCGCCCCTTGGGCAGGACCGGCGTCACGCTCCCGGTCGTGTCCATGGGTGTCATGAACTCCAACAACGACAACCTCATCCAGGCCGCCCTGGACGCCGGGATCGTCCACCTGGACACGGCCCACGGCTACCAGCGCGGCACCAACGAAGGGGTCATCGGCAAGGTCCTCAAGGGCCGCCCCCGCGACTCCTTCTTCATCTCCACCAAGGTCCCCGGCGAGCCCCGCGACCGGCAGGGGAACTTTTCGCCCGAGACCACCGGCGAAGCGTGGGCCAAGAACTTCGACATCAGCCTCCAGCGCCTGGGGCTGGACTACGTCGACATCATCTATCTCCACAACGTCCAGACCAGGGAGGCGGTGCTCTTCGAACCCATCATGAAGGCTCTGGAACAGGCCAAGAAGAGCGGCAAGGCCCGTTTCATCGGGGTCACCACCCACAGCAACGAACACGAGGTCTTTCGGGCCGTCCTGGAGGCCAAGATCCACGACGTCGTCCTGAGCGGCTATAATTTCCGCAAGACCAACCTGGTCGAGCTCGACGCGGCCATGGCCGACGCGGCCAAGGCCGGGATCGGGATCGTGGCCATGAAGACGCTGGCCGGCGGGTGGTGGGACAGGGAACGGACCCAGCCGATCAACGTCAAGGCCGCCCTGAAATGGGCTTTGAACAATCCCCATATCACCACGGCCATCCCCGGCATGACCTCTTTCGACCAGCTCGATCTGAACATGCAGGTCATGAAGGACATCGCCCTGACGGCCCAGGAAAAGACCGATCTCAAGCTCGGCGAACCGCAGGCCGGCGGCGGATTCTACTGCCAGGGCTGCAACCAATGCCTGGCCCAGTGCCCCAAGGCCCTGCCCATCCCCTCCCTCATGCGCGGTTACATGTACGCTTATTCCTACAAGAACTTGGGCGCGGCTTACGATCTGCTGGTCTCGCTCGACGTGCCGCAGGCTCCCTGCGCGGATTGCAGCCGCTGCGCGGTGAAATGCGCCATGGGCTTCGACGTAAGGGAACGGGCCTCGGACATCGCCCGCCTCCAGGCGGCCCCGGCGTCGTTCTTCGGATAACGGAAGCACCCCGATATCCCGCCCCCGCCCTCTTCCGCCCCGGGGGGATGGAAGAGGACGGGGGATTTTTTTTACATCGCCGTTTTCAGAACCTCGGCGAACCGCCGGGCCGCCCGCTCGATCGTCCATGCGGCGGCCGTCTCCAGCCCGGCCTCGATCAGGCGGCGGCGAAGCCCGGGCCGGTCGAGGATCTCCCCGAGGCGTCCGGCCATTCCCCCAATATCCCCCGGAGAAACCAGGAGCGCGTTATGGCCGTCCCGGGCATATTCGGAAACGGCCCCGACGCGCGTCGCGACCACGGGACAGCCGCAGGCCATGGCCTCGAGGGGAGGCAGGCCGAATCCTTCATAGAGGCTGGGATAGAGGAACACCGCAGCCGTGGAATAAAGGCGCCGCAAGGTCGCGTCGTTCGGATGGAGAAGGAACGGGAATCTCTCCGGCAGGCCCGCGGGCCTGACCGTGCCGCACAACAAGACGCGGAGGTCGGGGCGGCGGCCGGCCAAAAGGGCGAGCGCGTCCAGGCCTTCCCGGGCGCCCTTGCGGGGGGCGGGATGGACGAGCATCAGCACCGCGGCCGAGCTGGCCTGCCCGTCCGGATGGAAAACCGCCGGGTCGATGCCGGCCGGGACGATGTCGTCGACGGCGCATCCGAATTCATCGTTCAGCTGCGACTGGACGGCCCGGGACAGAGCGATCCGGAGCAGCGGAAGCCGGTAGACCTCCGCGATCCTCGCCGCCGGGCCCGTCCCGGCCTCGTGGTGCATCACGAGTTGCAGGCGGCGTCCCTTGCGCGGAGCCAACCCGGAGACGTCGAACGCGGTGGGCCAGGATGTGGCCACGACGACGTCGGCGTCGGGAAGATGGCGGCTCCGGATCTGCGGCGCGCGGAGCAGCGGCGCGCGAAGGGGAAACCAGGGAACCAGGACCGGGGCCCGTTTCGTCTCCCGGAATTCCTTCCGCCATTCCCGGCGCGAATGATGAAACCGGTAGGGGCGCCGCGGATAGGCGACGCAAACGCGATGCCCGGCGTCCTGGAGGGCGTTGGCGAATTGCAGGACCAGGCGGACGCCTCCCGTCCGGTTGGGAAACGGCAGGACCAGAGTCAGGCGCATCGTCTTCATCCCGCCTTCGACGGAGGCCCGGTCTCATCCGGCCGCAGCGGCCAGGGTCCGCGGCGCCTCCATTCTTCGGTCATGGACGCGGCCCGCCGCCGGGCGTAGGCCCGGTAGGCCGCCTTATCCGCGGGCCGGAGCGCCAGGGCCCGGCGCAGGGCGGCCGCGATGTCCTCGATATCGTAGGGATCGAAATAGATGCCTTCCCCGCCGAGGACCTCCGGCAGGGAGCTGGTCCGCGCCGCGGCCACGACCGCTTCGGCGGCCATGGCCTCCAGGACGGGCAGGCCGAAGCCCTCGTAGAGGCTGGGATAGATAAAGGCCGCGGCGTGATGATAGAGCGATGGCAAGCGGTCCAGAGGAACGAACCCGAGGCGGAGGATGCCGGGATAGGCGTCGCTTTCGGCCAGGAACCGGTCGAACCCCTTGTCCCACCCCCGCGGCCCGGCCAGGACCAGGGCAAGACCGCCGCGGCGTTCCTCCGCGAGGAGCTCGAAGGCCCGCACCAGACGGCGCAGGTTTTTCCGCGGCTCGACCGTGGACACGGACAGGAGATAGCCCGGCGTCAAGCCGTAGGCGGCCGGGACAGCGGGCGGATAGACGCCGGCAAAGAAGGCCGGGTTCACGAATGACGGCGCGATGGAGACCCGTTCGAGCGGCCAGCCCAGCCGCTCGACGATGTCGCTGCGGCTGTGCTCGGATACCGTGGCCAAGGTCCCGGCATAATGGGCGGCATAGCGCAGATACTCGTCGAATTCGCGCACGTTGGCCGCCGTATGCCATTCCGGCCCGATCCGCGTGGTCAGGTCGGGGACGTAGGCGAGGCGGCGGGAATCCCGGAAACGGAACCGTCCGCGCCAGGTCACGATCTCGACCACCGATTTTTGCCCGGAACGGCGGCGCGGCGCCCAGATCCTGTTGTGAACGCGGAGGACGGCTTTCTGGAAAAGCGGCGGACGATCGGAATCCCCGCGGAGCCGGACGAATTCCGAGCGCAGACGGTCGGCCAGAAACAGGGACTGAAGCAGGACCAGCCCGCCGCCGGCGAGCGCCAGCCGCGGCAGGGGTCCGAGGAGCCCGGCCAGCAGAAGCCCCGCGGCCCCCAGCGCAACGAGGGCCTGGAACTCGGGTCGCGCTGCGGCGTCGTAGAAGACCGACCAATGCCAGGCTTCCGCGCGGATCCGCCGCGGAGACAGCCGGGCGAACGAAGGGCCGAGGACTTCGCGCAGGGCGGCCCGGCCGGCGGCGGTCGCGGAGACATGGACGACGGGAGCGCCGGGGCCCCCGACGAGGAGGGATCGGACAAGCTCCGTGACGAACGTGAAATAGCCCGTCCGGTCGCCGTCGAGGGGCGTCCCGTCGACGTGGACGTGGACGGGCCGGCGCGGGCGCCCCCGGAGGGCTTCGAGGCAGGAGGTTCCTTTATGCAAGCCCCGGACAAGGACGGAGAGCGCACCGAGGGCCGCGCCCCGGACAGCCTTCGGCGTGCCCCGCCGGAGAAGACGGAAATGGACGGCGTCCATGATCCGGTCGGGAAAACGGAAGGCGCCCAGGGCGACGCGGACCGACGCGGCCGGGCGCCTTCGCCCGAGGAGCCGGCGGGCGCATTCGTAATGCTGGCCCAGGAGATAATCCCCCACGGCGATCCGGACGTCCGCCGGAAGAGAGAGGTCCGTCGTCCGCGGCCGCAGAAGGGCCATCTGTTCGGCCAGGGCGGTCTCGGGATAAGTTTGCGTGAATTGCCCGGCGTGGATCCGGCGGACCGACAGCGCCTCGGGGACCGCCAGGAGGCGCCGGCGGCGGGCGATCCGCAGCCACTGGTCGAGATCCTCGACATAACGATATCGGGGATCGAAATTTCCGGTTTCCCGAACGTCCTCGCGGCGGACCATGGCCGCCGAAGCGTCGATGAAATTGCCCCGTCTCAGCAGTTCGGCCTCCGCCGCCCCCGGGGCCAGGTCCAGGGTGCGGAAGTCGAACCGGGCCGAGAGCGCGCCGATGGGCGACCCGGCTTCGTTCACAAACCGGACGTCGGAGAAGATGAGCCCGGCTTCGGGACAGGACGCGGCCGATTCGAGGAAGCGCTCCAGCTTGCCGGGCATCCAGGCGTCGTCCTGGTCGAGAAAGGCGATCCATTCTCCAGCCGCCCGCTCCACGGCCAGGGCCCGCGCCGCGCCGAGCCCGCGGTGCGGTGCGCGTACGATTTTCAGCCGCGGATCACGAATCCAGGCCTCAAGAAATTCCGCGGCCCCGTCCGTCGAGCCGTCGTCCACGAGCACGATCTCGAAATCGCCGCAGGTCTGGGCCAGCACGGAGGACAGGGCTTCGCCGATGAAGGCCGCCCCGTCGTGGAGACAGACGGCGGCGGTGACGCGCACGGGACGGACTCAGGCCCGGGACCCGGCCTCGAAAAAGCCGGCCACGGCTTCGACGACCCGGTCGGCGTCGGCGTCCGGCAAGCCGGCGAAGAGCGGCAGGGATACGATCTCCCGGCCGATCCTTTCCGTGACCGGGAGGGGGCGGTGGAATTCCCGGAAGGCCGGTTGAAGATGGTTGGGCGGGTAGAGGACGCCGGTTTCGATCCCCCGCTCCCGCAGGCTGGCCCGGAAGGCCTCGCGGCGGCCGCCCGGAACGCGGACCGTGTAGCAGAAGGGAACGTGCCGCAGGCGATCGCGAACCGGCCGGACCAGCCCGGGCAGGCCGGCCAGGGCCGCGTCGTAGCGGTCGGCGACGCGGCGGCGGGATGCGATCAGCGCGTCCGCCTTGCCCAACTGGACGAGGCCGATGGCGGCGTTGAGGTCGCTCATAGGGGAGCGGAAGCCCCGCCCGACCACAAGGTCCACCGCGCCTTCCTCGCGGCGGCCGCGGTCGCGCGAGTCGGCGGACATTCCCAGTCCCCGCAGGGCGCGCAGGCGGGAATCCCATTCGGGCCGCCCGGCGCAGACCGCGCCGCCCTCCCCGCAGGTCACCGTTTTGATCGGGTCGAAGCTGAAACAGACGAGATCGCCCGAAGAACCCACCGGCCCATCGGGAAACGCGGAGCCGAAAGCATGGGCGGCGTCCTCGACGATCACCGCGCCGGTCGCGGCGGCCAGGGACCTGAGGGCGGCGAGATCCGCCGTCGTCCCGCCATAATGGACGGGCAGGAACGCCCGCGTACGGGGCGTGACGAGGGCGGCCGCGTCGGCGGGATCGATCGTCAGATCGTCCTCGCGGCAATCGGCGAAGACGGGAATGGCGCCGGCGGCCAAAACGGCCTGCACGGTGGCCGCGTAGGTCAGGGACGGGACGATGACCTCGAAGCCCCGGGCTTCGGCGGCCTCCAAGGCCAGATGCAGGGCCGCCGTGCCGGTTTGGACGGCAACGCAGCGGGGCGCTCCGATCCGGGCGGCCAGTGATTCCTCGAAACGCCGGGCCAGGGCGCCTGAACCGAGCCAGCCGCTCGCCAGCACGGCTTCGACGGCGGCGGCTTCTTCCCGCCCCAAACACGGGCGGGCCAAAGGAATTCTCATGGTCGGCCCCCGGGAGGCGACGTCTCCCCTCAGCAGGCACCGTCATCCGCGGGCTTGAAGCCGGCCGGACGGATCTTCCGATCGAGGAGGTAGACCAGGAAGCCCAGGGCCGTGATGCCCACGCCGGCCAGCGAAGCCTTGGGCTCGCGAACGAGGCCCCACACGATGATCCAGACCTGGATGAGGAGAAACAGGACGGGCACGACGGGATAACCCAGCGTCCGGTAAGGCCGCGGCAGATCGGGCCGCTTGCGGCGCATCACCATGACGCCCAGGACGGTCATGAAGGTGAACAGGTTCAGGGTGAAGCCGACGAAGATCATGACCTGCTGGAAGGTGGAGGTCAGGACATAGACGATGGACAAGGCGCTTTGAAAGACGACGGCCAGGGCCGGGACGTCCCGCCGGGAATGGCGGGACAATCCACGGAAGAGGTAGTAATCCTCGCCCAGGACCTTGGAGAACCGGGGGCCGGCCAGGATCATGGCGCTCATGTTGGAGAGGAGCAGGAAGGCGATGACGCCGCCCATGATGCGGCCGCCGGCAGGGCCGAAGACCCGCCCGGCGAAGATGGCCCCGATCTCGATCTTCCCGGACATCTCGGAAACGGGCACCGTGTAGAGGAAGACGAAATTCAGCAGGATGTAGATGGCGGCGACGAAGATCGTGCCGCCGATGAGGGCCCGGGGCAGGTTGCGCTGGGGCCGGTCGATCTCGCCGGCCACGTATGCCGCCGCGTTCCAACCCGAGTAGGCGAAGGAGACGAAATACATGTTGACGGCGAAGGTCCCGGTCAGGATCTCACGAACGGCCTTGCCGCCAGGGGCGAAGGACAATCCCGAGGGGCGGCCGAGGACGAGCCCGGCGACGATGACGGCCAGGATGAAGAGGATCTCGAAGGCCGTGAGGGCGTTCTGGAAGCGGGCCCCCGCGGAGCGGTCCAGGGCGTGGACGGCGGTGACGGCGGCGATGACGGCCAGGGCGATCCAGGTGCCGGTCGTCAGCCCGGGCAGCCCGCCGAGCCGCTCGGGAAGGCCCAGCGCCGTGGTCAGATAGCGGCCCAAGGCGATCGACGTGGCCGCCACGGGAGCGGCGAACCCCACGAGCAACGAGATCCAGCCGGCCATAAAGCCCAGACCCGGGTGGAACATGCGGGTCAGGAAATGATATTCGCCGCCGCAGCGGGGGAAAAGGATGCCGGCCTCGGAATAGGTCAGCGCGCCGAACAGGGCCAGGGCCCCGCCCACGACCCACAGCATGAGGACGGACAGCCCCGTGGACTGGCCGGCGACCTGGAAGCCCAGGCTGGTGAAGACGCCCGTCCCGACCATGTTGGCGATGACGAGCGCCGTCGCGGTGAACAGGCTGAATTTAGACCGCATCAGCGGATTTCCGGACCGGCGGCGGCGGCTTTTTTATGGAAGTACAGGAGCGAATCCTTGTTCGTGCTCCAGTGATAGCCCAGATGGAAGGGCAGGACACGGGCCTTTCCGGGTTCGGCGTAGGCCTTCTTGAGGTCCTCCTGCTCAACGCCGTGGAAGAGCTCGATGGGCTTGGTGTACTCGCCGAACAGCCGTTCCTCCCAAATTTCGGGTTTGAAATACCGATAAGGAATCCCGGTGTCGTCCTCCAGAATCCAGCGGCTCTTGTCCAGCAGCAGGCCGCGGATGGAGGAGAAGAAGGAATAATGCATGAGGTAGGAGGCCGACTTGACGAAGGCGGTCTCGAAGGGCAGGGAATCGACGAAACGGTGCAATTTGGCCTTGGGGCCGAAGGGGCCGTCGGACAGGTCGGCCGAGATATAGTAAAGCGTCCGGGGCCGGATGCCGCCGGGGGTCAGGAAATCGATCCGCACCCCGTAGGGCTGAGCTCGCCGGCGCTTGCGGGCGTAGAAATCCATCTCCATGAGCTCGCCGGAGTCCAGGAACTCGCAGCGCTTGACCGAGACGATATCGTTGCCCATCCGTTTGAGGAACAGGCAGAGAATCGGCAAGACGCCGTTGATCTTGTCTCCAGACAGGGTGGCTTTCATGTTCTTGGTGACGAAATAGCTTTTATTGAAGAAATCCCAGAGGGCTCCGTTCAGCGTCTGCAGGTAGCCGGCGGCCTGGGCCGGAGAGAAGGACCGGAAATCGGGCAGACGGCCGACAGGCTCCAGCCCCCCGAGGACGAACGTCTCGGCATCGGGATAAAACAGGAAGGCGGTCAGGATATCGGGGCCGCCGAAAGGATAAAAAAGCATGTGGGTGGCTGCCCGCGAATCACCCAGCTCGGCGGCCGCCCAGAGGCGCATGGGCCTCAGCCGCCGCGTCTCCAAATCGTTCCAGGCCTTGTCGATGGCTTCCGCAAAGCTTTTCCACTCCTTGGCTTCCTGCAGCTTGCGCAGCGATTCCGACTCGCAGGGCAGTCCGCTCACAAAGCGGGCCGCTTCCTCGAAGGCCAAATTGTCGGCCTGGGAAGTTTCCGGGGCGGGGGCTTGGGCCGGGGCGCCCGACCCGGTCGTCGCAGAGGGCTTCGCCGCGGGCGGGGACTGAAGACCGGCGGCCCGGGCCGGGACCGGGCCGGCCAGGACCAGCCAGATAAGTAGGATGATCGTCCCCTGGGCGATTGTCTTCATCGTCGGACCTTTCATGAACCGTTCTCGATGCGGTGCGGATCGCCTATCATAGCAAATCGCCTGAAAATAATCACTCCGGCGGGCGGCTAGGCGAGCCGGCGGACAACGACCAGGGTGCGGTCATCGGCCGCGTCTTTCCCTCCCGTGAAGGCGTTGAGTTCGTCAAAGACGCGGTCGATGACCGCGCTGGCCGGGGCGGCGGCGGCGCGGCCGACGGCGGCCAGCCGGTCCGGCCCGAATTCTTCGCCCGCCGCGTTGCGGCTCTCGGTGATGCCGTCGGTGTAAAGGATCCAGGTCTCGCCCGGCCGGATCTCCGCCCGGCCGACTTCGAAGTCGGCATGGGGCAGCATCCCCAAGGCCAGCCCCGTCCCTGGAAACGTACCCGGCTCGGCCCGGCTACCCAACAGAAGCGGCGGCGGGTGGCCGGCATTGACGTAACGGATGGTCCCGGACTCGGTGTCCAGCTCGCCGAAGAAAAAGGTGATGAAACCGTTGATGGCCGTGCTCGAGTGGACGAAATCGTTGAGCTTGGCCGCCATCCTGGACAGGTCATAGTCCGGCCGGAGCTCCGAATGGAGGGCGGCCCGCAGCGAGGCCATGAGCAGCGAGGCGCTGACGCCCTTGCCCGACACGTCGGCCAAGGCGATGCCGATTCGGCATGGGGCGATGGGAATGAAGTCGTAATAGTCGCCGCCGACCTGCTGGCATGGTTCGTTCCGACCGGCAAGATCGAGCTGATCACAGGACGGAATCTCCTTGGGCAGGAGGTCGCGTTGGATTTTGGCCGCTAGGAGAAGCTCCCGCTCCATCTGCTCCTTCTTCACCTTGTCCTCGATGAGCAGGGCATTCTCGATCTTGACTGCGGCCAGATTGGCCAGCAAGGTCAGGAGGCGGAGGTCGCGCTCCGTGAACGGCCGGCTCAGCGACAGGCGGTCGGCGTAGAGAACGCCGATGACTTCCTTGTTGTCCCAGAGAGGGACGCACAGAGCCGAGCGGATGCCGGCCTGGACGATGCTCTCCCGGGCCATGAAGCGCGGGTCGGCCGAGGCGTCGGTGATGATCACGGACAGCTTCTGCTCATGGGCCATGGCCACGATTCCCCGGCTGACCTGGATCTTCTCGCTCTGCAGGGCGGCATTGTTGACCCGGACGGTCTTGATCTGCAGGCGCGGCGGCCGGCCTTCCTGCAGCATCAGGACGCCGCGGTCCATGGAGACGTGGGCGCCGATGAGGCCCATGATATGTTCGAGGAGCTCGCGCAAAGGCCGGTGCAGGAGGAGGGCCTGGCTGACCTCGCCGATGACCGAGGCGATTTCCCGCTCTTCGGGACGATCTTCGGCCGAGGGGCCGCCGGAGCCCGACCGCCGCAGGAGGTCCTGCAGGGGAACGACCGTGTTGACGTGGGTCGTCCCGACGGCGTCGTCGGTCATCTCGACCCGGGCCGCCGGCGGCCGGTCATAGATGATGCGGACGCCGCCGACGCGGATCTCGTCGCCCGTCGTCAACGGCTGAGGCCCTTCGATCGGCCGGCCGTTGAGGAAGGTGCCGTTCTTGCTCCCGGCGTCCTCGATCAGCCAGCCGGACAGGGCCCCTTTCCGGACGACGGCGTGGCGGCCGGAACAGAACGGATCGGCCAGGGGAAGTTGATTGTCGGCGGATCGGCCGATGGTGATCGGCTCATCGGCCAGCTCCAAGGAAAAGGCCGCGCCGCGCTTGGGGTAGACGTACAAAATCGGCATCGACGGTGAAGTCATTATATCAAAATTCGGAAGCGACTTCCCGCTCTCAGCCGGCCGCGGTTGTCTTATGGCGGCGGAGCTCGCGGCAGCGGCGAATCTTGTCCTCGGCCGGGGCCTCTTCAAGAAGCGGCAGGACGACGTCCTTGTCCCCGCGCCGCAGGAGGTGCTCGAGCAGGTCGAGCGAATAATCCACGGCCCTCCGTTCGCCGCGGGAATAGTTCTGCCAGGCCCGGACGATATCGTCGTGGGGATAGACGAGGCTGAGCAGGTCGAAGATCTGCTTGAAGTTCCGGCCCAGGGCGGCCGCAGCCGCCTCGTCCTTCGTCCCGCCTCGGGCCAGCCGTTCGATCCAGCCGCAGGCCGCCTCGGCCGATTTGCGGACCTCGGCGGCGATCGTCTCGGCCGGCCAAACCGTCTCCGGACGGGCGGCCCTGATCCGCACCAGGGCTTCGATGATCTCCGCCCGGACGGCCTCGTCGCCGCGGCGCAAGGAACGGAGCAGAGCGGCCGAAGCCCGCGGCGCAGCGGTCCGGGCCAGCACGCCCGGCACGGCCCGGCGCACCGCCGGGTCCTCGCCGGGATCGGAGAGCGCATCGCCCAACGTCCCGGCGATCCGTTCGCCAAAGGCCAGCAGGGCGGCCGCCGCGGCGTCGGCCAGCTGGGGGCTCCCCAGATGGGGCAGGATCAGCGGCACGAATTCGCGTCGTCCCAGCTTGCCAGCGCTTTCCAAGGCGTAGCGGACGACTTCGGGCGAACCGCTGGCCAAGAGCGGTCTGAGGTTCGCGGTCAGGGGCGAACCGGGGGGGACGCGCCCCAGGGCCTTGGCCGCCTCCATCGCCTCTGTGTCCTTTCCCCCGTCGGGGCGTTCGGCCCAAGCCGCGAAGCGCGTCTTCATCACGTCGCGATAGACGTCCAGGGCCAGGATTTCCCGGATCTCGGCATCGAGGTTGCCGTCGGCGACGGATTCGTCCCATTCCTGGAAGAGCGGGCCGCTTCCGGCGTCGAGCAGCGTGTCGAGCGAGCCGGCCCGGACCCGCGAGGTTCCGGCGTTCAGCAGGTCCTTGAGCTCGGGACTCAGCCCTTCCTTGCGGACGAGGTCCAGGAGGTTCATGGCATACAGGGTCGTGCTCCGGTTGCGGCTTTCCAGCGTATCGAAGATGAGCTTCGCCGCGTCCACGTCGACGCGCTCGAGGACGAGCTTGTCGGCGTCGGGCCAGGAGACCCGGAGGTTCTCCTTGACCACTCCCCCGTACTCCTTCATGAGCCTCCAATTCATGGCCATCCAGCCCAGGAGGAAGACGGCGGTGATGAGGCTGTAGCCGCGCCAACCGGGATGAAAGAGGGCGCTGGAGGCGATAAGCAGGAGCGCGGCCGCCCCGTCGCCGAGCTTGTTGACGAACATATCGATGACGACCTTGGCCTGGGCCCGCAGCCGGGAGGGTACGGGAATGTAAAGGATTTCCCGCGTCGACTGGCTGAATGTATGAGTCAGGCTTTTGTCCGCCCCGCGCAGGGCCGCGCCCCACCAGAGGGCCGCCGCGGAGGGCACGAAGACGACGGCGGCCGTCCCCAGGGCCAGGGTCACGGGCGTGACCATCAGAGCGGTGCGCAGGCCGAAACGGCGGAGGACGGGGTGGGTCAGGCCGGCCTGGAGCAGGTAGGAGACGACGAAAAGTATGGTGGAGAAAGCGCCCAGGAAGGCCGTCCGCTCGGCCTCCACGGACTTGGCCGTCCCCAGGATGGTGTTGAAGCGGAGGTCGATGAGCGTCGTCACGGTCATGGCCGCGAACATGGCCCCGCTGAGAAGAAGGAGATAGCGGTTTCCGGCCACAAGCCGGAAACCCTTCAGGTACCCGGAAGGCTCACGGGACGCCGGCTTGCCGCCGCCCTCCTCGGGGGGCGGCGCGGACGGGCGGGCCAGGACGGGCGCCACGAGCGCGGCCGCGGCGACGAGCGCTCCGGCGGTCACCAGGAGAAGGTTGACCGTGCCCAGAGGGCGGGCCAGCCGCGAGGCGGCCAGCGATCCGGCGATGCCGCCCAGGAGGCCGGCCTTGACGAACGAACCGACCAGGGCCTTGATCCGCCGCGGGGGGAAGACGTCGTTGGCCAGGATCCAGAACTGGGCCACGGACATGACCAGGAAGATCTCGCCCCACAGCCAGAACAAAATCATCAAGGCGCCGCTCTTCGGATGGCCGGGGAGAAGGAGGCGCAGAAGCGCGAGCCCGGCGATGAAGAAGCCGAGGCTGCCCAGGATGGTCGCCCGCAGCGGCAGGCGCTGGAGGAAGCGGGCGTTGAAGACGACAATGAAGCCAATGACCACGGCCGAAATGAGATAGGCGAAAGGCAGGCGGGCCGGGGACCCGTTCAGGAAGAGCGAAGTTTTAGAGACTTTGACGATGGACGCCGCGGCGGTGACCAGAAAAAAGTAGACCGCCAGGCGGGCGGCCGCGGACGTTTGCTCGCCGGCGCTCTCGCGGAGGCCCCGGAAAAGACGGGCGGGCTTCCTCATCGCGGCGCCTCCGCCCGGGCCAGGCGTTCCAGGACGGGCAGGACCCGCTCCTTCAATTCAAGGGGCAGGACATGGTCGACGAGCTCCAGGGCGTAGGCCGCCTCCCGCTCCGTCCCGCCGGCGAAATTTTGCCCGGCCCGGGCGAAATCCTCGTCGCGGACGAGAAGTCCCAGGAGCTTGAACAGCCAAAAACCCTCCGCCCGCGAATGCGCCGCGGCCAGCCGGGCCGTTTCGCGGCCGGCTGCGGCCCGCACGGCATCGGGGTCGAAGCGGAGCTCCGGGTCGCGGGCGCGGAGGCGGTCGAGGGCATCGATGACGTCGCGGTCGAGGACCGGATCACCTCCGGCCAGGGCCTCCAGGAGGGCCTCCGCGCAGTCCTGGTCGGGTGTTTCGGAAAGTATGGCGGCGACGCGGCGTCGCGCTTCCGTGGGCAGATCCGGATCGAGCAGGGCGTCGCCCAGCGTGCCCGCGACGGCCGCCCCGTAGCCGCTCAGGGCCTCGGCCGCGTCCGCCCGGGAGCGGGGGTCGGAAAGCTTGGCCAAGAGCAAGGGCACGGAAGCGCGGCGGCGCAGCCGGCCCGCGGCGGCGATGGCCAGATGGACGACCTCGGGCGAGGCGTCCACGAGCAGATCCTCCACCCGGCCGGCCAGCGGCGAGAGCGGGTCCATCAGCCCGGCCGCCTTGGCCAGCTCCATCCGTGCGGTCTCGCCCCCCGCGCCGTCCCTGAGAACGCGCGAGGCATAATCGGTCATCAGCTTCTGGTATTCGGGCAGGGCCAGGATTTCCCTGATCTCGGTCCCGGCCGAGACGAGCTCGGTCTCCGGTCCCGGAATCCAAGCCGGACCGGCGGCGTCGAGGAGCGGATGCGAGGCGGGGGCGGCCAAGGCGGCGCTCTCCTCGTCCAGGAAGCGCAGGATATCGGGGGTCAGCTTGCCTTCCCGGGCCATGTCATAAAGATGAAGGGCATAGAGCGAGGGGCTGCGCCGCCGGCTTTCCATCGCATCGAGAATCGTCTTGGCCGTGTCGGCATCGGTCAGCTCGGCGACCAAGCCTTCGCCCGGCTTCCACTTCTCGCTCAAGCGGTCGTTGACCGCCCGGCCATAGGCCCGGCCGATGCGCACGTTCAGGGCGATCCACAGGGCGATCAGGGCCGCCGAGGCCGCGGAGACGACGCGGATATCGCGGCCGCCCGGAAGGAGGAAGAGGAGAAGCAACAGGCCCGCCCCGATCGTCTTGGAGAATCGGTTCAGGAACATGTCGATGAAGACCTTGGCCCGGTATTTCCGCTCGACCGCGACCGGGATGTAGAGGAGCTCGCGCGTCGATTGGTGGATGGAATAGGAGAAGGCCTTGTCCGCCCCCTTGATGGCCAGGGCCCAGCCCAGAAGCGGCCAGGCGCCGACACCGGCGGAACAGGCGAGCAGGGCCAGCGGATAGACCATCAGGCCCGGGCGAAGGCCGAAACGGCCGAGGAAGCGGCTGGTCAGAACGAGCTGGAAGACGAAGGTCAGGGCCAGCAGGCCGGCGTTGAACTGGCCGAAGAACGAAGCCAGATTGGCCTTGGCCGCGGGCACGGCGTCGATGACCGCCTTGGACTGCCAATCGATGAAGGTGGAGACGATGCCGGTCAGGATCGCCAGCCCGGCCAGCGCCCGCAGGTAGGAATCGCCGCGGACGGTCCGGAAGGAATCGGCGAAGCCGGCCGCGGCGGGGGCCGCGGACGGTCCGGCCGGCGCGCCCGAAGGCGAGCGGTCCAGGCGGCGGAAGAGAACGGCCACGGCCGCGGCCCCCGCGGCCAGGAGGGCCGCCGCCATATAGAGCAGATCCTCGGGACGCCCGGGCTCGGCCAGGAACCCGGTCAGCAGACCGCCGGCGATGCCGCCCAGGATTCCGCCGCTGCCGAGAAATCCGACCAGCCGCTTGGCCTGCCGCGGATCGAACCGGTCATTGACCAGGAACCAGAATTGGGTGGTCAGGACGACGATGAATATGTTGGCCCACAACCAATACAGCAGGGTGATTCCGGGCCAGTCGAGGGCGAAAAGGGCCCGGAAGAGGAGGGCCGTCGAGCCGAAGAAGACCAGGCTCCCGATCAGCAGGCGGCGCCGCTCCAGCCGGGCCTGCAGGCGGGCATGAAGTCCCACCGCCGCGGCCACCAGGGCCGCGGTGGCGTAGGCCCAGGGCAGGTGGCGGACGCCGATGTCGTCCATGTAGCTGGCGTCACGAACGGATTTGACGATGGTGAACGGCGCGGTGATGAGAAAAAAATAAAGAAAGAAGAGCAGCGCCGCGGGCCCCTCGCCGGCCCGCACCCCGAGGGCGGCGGCGATTTTCGAGGCGATGCGCCGTTCGGCCATGGCCGGACTCAATCCGGACGGCCGGTCTCAGCCGCGGAAGCTCTGCAGGGCCGCGTCTTCGTCCTCGAAGATGTCCAGGACCTTGGTCAGCATGGTGACCTGGAAGATGAGATAGAGCTTCTTGGAGATGCGCGTCAGCTTGAGCTGGCCGCCGAGGTTGTGGGTGGAGATGTAGCTGGCCAGGATCTCGCCCACACCGAAGCTGTCGATGAAGCCGACCTTCTCGAAATTGAGGAGGATGAAGCGGCGGCCTTCCTCGAGAACGGACTTGACCAGGTCGTGGAGCGTCGCGTCGGTGATGTCGGAGCGTTTGATCTCGCCCTCGATATCGAAGATGACGACGTCGTTCTTCAGCCGTTTGGCGATGGTCATGTCCGTCTTCCCCGCCGAATTATTATCAAAAACAGGCCCCCCAAGTCAATGAACGCCGCGCAACGTCTCCGGGGGAACGCCGCGGCGCCGCCCTTGACACGATTCCGCATTATCCCCATAGTGGGAGAAGCGGAGGACGAGAATGGGGATCGCCTTCAAAACCGAGCGGAGGACGTTCGCCGTCCTGGCCATCCTGATGGCCGCGGCCGTCGCCGTCGCGCCGGCCGAAGGCCGGCGCGACGACCAGCGCGGCCCGATCTTCACGGGGGTCGAGCGCATCGTGGCCGTCGGCGATCTGCACGGCGCCTATGACAGCTTCGTGACCATCCTGCAGGACGCGAAAATTAAAATCCTGGACGACGACCTGCGCTGGATCGGCGGGAAGACCCACCTTGTCCAGATCGGCGACATCCTCGATCGCGGCACGGGCGCCCGGAAAATTTTCGATCTCATCCGGCGGCTGGAAGGGGAAGCCGAGGCGGCCGGCGGGCGGGTCCATATGCTCATCGGGAACCATGAGGCCATCGCCCTCATGGGCCTGTCCTTCGATTACGAGGGATTCGTCGGCGTCGAACAATTTCTGGCGTTTTTGCCCGACCGCTATCGCAGGGAAAAGGAAGCCGAGTTTCGCCGCCGGGCCGGGCCGGACGCGGACCTCGCCTCGGACTGGGAGAAATTAGAGAAGACGGATCTGCGAGCGCAATCAACCTATTTCGATTTCCTCCGCGGACATTACGGACGCTGGATCGCTGATCACGACACGGCCATCAAAATCGACGGCGTCGTTTTCGTCCACGGGGGCTTCAGCGAGGATTATAGCCTGTGGCCCCTGGCGCGGCTCAACCGGACCGTCTCCATGGAGCTTCTCGGGGTGATGATGAACCGCCCCGAACCGCCGCGGATCATCTTCGACAGCCGCGGTCCGCTGTGGTACCGCGACGATGCCGACAAGGGCGAAGAGATCATGGCCAGCGAGATCGAGCGGGTCCTGCGGAATCTGGAGGCCAAGGCCCTGGTCGTCGGACATACCTCCACGGTCGGTTCGCGGACCCTGGAACTGTCCCGGCTGGGGGACCGCGTCTGGACGATTGATACGGGGATCTGGGATCCGTTTTCCGGCCGCCTCGGCGCCCTGGTCATCGAAGGCGGCCATTTCAAGGTTTGGAGTAGGGATGATGAACGCCACGAAATGGATCGCCGCGGCAGCGGCCTGCCTGTGGGCGGCGCCGGCGCGGCCCTTCGCTGAGCCGTTCGCCTGGAACCGCGCAGCCGCGGAGAAGCTCCTCCGCACGGCGGCTGTCGTCGAAGTATCCAAGACGGCCGAATCGGGCCGGACGGTTCCCTGGATCGTCTTCCTGGACGGTCCCGGCGGCGGCCGAATCCGGGCCATCTTCAAACACATGAACCGCGCCCGCCCTCAGCCCATGGCGGCCAGCTGGCGCTACGAGATCGCCGCCTGCAGGCTGGCCGATCTCCTCGGGCTGGACATCATACCGCCCACGGTCGAACGCCCGATCGAGGGCCGGCCCGGCGCCCTTCAGCTCTTCGTCGAGAACAGCCTCAGCGAGCGCGACCGGGAGCGTCTCGATTTCCGCCCTCCCGACGAGACCGCTTTCCGCCAGGCTCTCGACGAGATCCGCGTCTTCGAAATCCTGACCGGGGACGCCTGCGGCGACAAGGACGACACCCTGATCCACAAGCCGACCTGGAAGGTCTGCCGGGTCGATTTCTCCGAGGCCTTTCCGACTGATCCGGCCCTCGACGGGGCCTGCCCGTTGGAACGCTGCCCGCGCCGTCTTTACGAACGGATGCTCCGGGCCGCCCGCTCCGCGGCCGAGTCGGAGCTCAAGTCCTACCTCAGCGACTCGGAGATCAATTCGCTCTGGGAGAGGAAGAAGCGCATCGTCGCCCGGATCCAGCAGCTGATCAAAGAGAAAGGCGAACGGGCCGTGCTGTTCTGAAGGCAGGATGCGAGACATGAATAACAGCCTCAAATCGTTCGGCCTTTTGGGCATCGTCGTCGCCGCGGCCGCGGCGATTCCGCTGACGGCCCAATTCCGGCCGGAGGAGATTGCCCGGCGCGAAAAGTGGGAGGCCTTTATGCGCACGGCCGAGATCATCACGGCCGAGCCCACTGGGGAGGGCGTGACGCATCCCTGGAAGCTGACCCTGCGCCAGGGTGACGTCGAGCGCAAGGCCGCCTGGAAGGACATCGACACCGTGGACGGGGAGATCCCCGACCGCTGGCGCTTCGAAGTCGCCGCCTACCGACTGGACAAGCTCCTTGGTCTGAACATGGTCCCGCCCGTCGTGGAGCGGGAATTCCGCGGCAAGGCCGGGGATCTGTCGCTCTGGACCGATAGCAGGTACAGCCTTCTCAAAATCATGGAGGAGAACATTCCTATCCCCGCATCCGTCCAAGCCCAGGTTGATGCCATGAAATACATCACCCGGGCTTGGGACAGCCTGCTGGCCAATGACGACCGGACCCAGCAGAACATCCTCTACACGGACGATTGGCGGACGATCTTGATCGACCATTCCCGGGCCTTCCGTTCCGATAAGGCCCACCGCGATCAACTGATCTATGGGTCGAAAGGGCTCAAAACCTTGGACGACGGCAAGGGGGGCCGGCGACCGGCCCTTTTCCGCCGCCTTCCCCGCGCCTTGGTGGACCGGATCCGGGCCCTCGAAAAATCGGCTGTCCAAAACGCAGTCGGGCCCTATCTGACCGCGGAGGAAATCGATGCACTGATGGCCCGCAAGCCGATCCTGCTGGCCGAGATCGACGACATGATCAAGCGGAACGGCGAGGAGAACACCCTGTGCTAGTATCCCGTCTTGTAATTTCTCCGCTCGAGTTGTCCTCAGGGACGGGACGCTCCCAGGGAAGTCAAGCTTCCGGGCGGTTATGCGTCCATGCTGATTTTCGATCGTTGGACGAACTGACGAGACGTATAACTTGATCAGCCGCAGGGGGCCGCGGGCAGACATTGGGTCAGGGTGACGATGTTCTCGCCGCCCACGCGCCGGTAGTCGAAATCGTCCACCAGCGACCGGGCCAGATACACCCCCAATCCGTTTTTGCGTCCCTGTTTCACGTGTTCGTCCCAATCGGGCGGCGGGACCCGGCGCGGATCGAAAGGCCGGCCCGAGTCGCGGATCTCCAGACAGACGCCGGGGACGAGGGTCACGGTCACGGTGATCGTTCCGGCGCCTTGGGGATAGGCGTAGCGGATGATGTTGACGCAGATTTCGACGAGGGCCAGCTCGAGCTTGTAAAATTCCTCCTCCTCAAGGCGGACGGCCCGGAGGGCGTCGCGGAGGAAGCTGCGGGCCCCGTCCAGATCGGACAGCTCGGCCCGGAGAGTGAGAGTCCGGCGCCCGCTCCCGCCTGCCGGAGGATCCTCCCGTTCGGCCGCTGTTTTTTTCACGGGGCCTCGGGCGCGCCGTCGGGGGTCAGGGCCGCTTCGGTGACGAACCTTTTATACCGGGCCACGAAGTCATGGGCCAGATCTTCGGGAACCATGGCCAGGATGTCCTCGACCGGCAGGCTCTGAAGAAAGGGAAACGTCTTCTCCATAATCTTGCCGAACGGCGCGGTCCGTCCCTGAACGGTCAACTGGAGGGAAAATTCGACCGCTTTCGGCGGAACCCAAAGGGCGTACTCGAACTGCGCCTCGCGGCGGCCGGGAAAAGAGGCCTCGAGACGGAATCGATTATCCTTGGCCCGCCCGTAACGGCAACGGACTTTGTGGCGCTTGAGTTCATCGGCCAAGGCCCGGAAGGCCGGCTCGGCGACGGATTCGTAGAACCGGATGAAATGGGCGTCGACTTCGGCCCGGCATTTTTCCAGGATGCGCAGATCGTCGAAACACGATCCGATCTCGTACGTCCATTCCGGTTTGACCATGCGCGGCGCCTTTCGTCGGAGTTCTATTTTATCAAAGGGCAAGCCGGGCCTCAACCGGGGAGATGCGCGAGAACTTCTTCCCTGGCCTTTTCCAGGGCGATTCCGTCGATCCGCCCGGCCCTCAGGACGGTCGCCCGGCCGAAGGGTTTCCAGGCGGGCAGATGTTCGTCGAGGAAAAAGGCCAGTGTCCGGGCCCCGGCCGCGGCCGCCAGATGGGTCACCCCGGAATCGTTGCCGATATAAAGGAGGCAGGCCGAGAGCCAGCCGGCCAGCTCGGCCAAATGCGGCGACGGATATCGGCGCCAGCCCGGGGGAAGCGGTCCTCGCCCGCGCCCCGCCTCATCATTCTCTTCGGCGGGTCCGGTGACCAGCATCCCGGGAATGCCGCGATCCGCCAGGACCCCGATGAGAGACAGAAACCGGTCGAACGGCCAGCGTTTGTTCAGCCCTCCGCTGCCCGGATGGACGACGGCGAAGGGACGGCCGAACGGGACCTCGGCCTTCGGCATGATGGGGGGAAGTCGGGCGCAGTCTTCGAAATCGCCGTCCGTGACGGTCGCCCCCGCCGCCGCCGCAGTCTGTTCAAACCAATCCCGGCTCAAAGGAAGACCGCGGCGGGGATCGGCGACGAGGATGCGCGAACCGCCCGGAAGGAGCGCTGCGGCCCTGGAGAATGAAGCAGGGGGCGGCTTCAAGAACCAGGACCACAACGCGGACGGCGCGCCGCCGGGAAGAGAAACGGGATCCGCGCCGCCCTCCGAAAAGAAGGGCGCCCAAGCCCGGTCGTCCGGATCGAGGATCCCATCGATGACGCCGGCGGCCGAAAGAACGGCGGCGCATCCGCGCCGGGCCGCCAGGTGCAGGGCCGCGCGCGGATGGAGGCGGCGCAGGAGCCGGATGGAGGGAAGGCCGACGATCAGGTCGCCCAGCCCTCCGGGCCGGTAGAGGAGGACCCGATTCATCGGGGGGGGAAGAGCCGGCTGTTGTTAACAGCAGAAAAGGGAAAAATGATGTTCATTAGGTAAGATGAAGTTTTCTCCAGCCGGCACAAGAAAACTTGGTTCCATTCTATCAAAAAGGAAAATCGATGCAAGCGTTATTTAAAAAAATCCTTCACGGCCTCAGTCGGAAGGCCGGACCGAATCGGACTCGCGCTTTCGGTCGATGTGGTGCTTGATCGATTTTCCCTTGACCAAATAGATGACGTCCTCGCCGATGTTGGTGGCGTGGTCGGCCATCCGTTCCAGGTTGCGGCTGACGAGGATGAGGGCCACGGCCCGGCCGATGTTGGCCGCGTCTTCCATCATGTACGTGAGCAGTTCGCGGAAGATCTGCTCGTCCAGGGCGTCGACTTCGTCGTCGCGTTCGCAAACGCTGCGGGCCAGGGCCTCGTCGCGGTTGATGAAGGCGTTGATGGAATCGCGGACCATGGCCTGGGCGATGCGGGCCATGCGCGGGATGTCCAGGAGGGGCTTGAGCGGGGGCAGCTTGTTGAGGATGAAGGCCTGCTCGGAGACGTTCACGGCCAGGTCGCCCATGCGCTCGAGCTCGCTGTCGATCTTCATGGCCGAGGTGATGAAGCGCAGGTCGCCGGCCATGGGCTGGCGGAGGGCCATCAGGCGCAGGCACGTCTCGTCCACTTCCACGTCGAGGAGGTTGATCAGCTCCTCGTTCTTCAGGACGGCCTGGGCCGGCTCGTCCTTCTGCTCCTTGATCGCCTCGACGGCCAGCTCGATCGATTCCTCGACCAGCCCGGCCATGCGCAGGAGCTTTTCTTTCAGGTTTTTGAGTTCTTCGTCGAACAGCCGTTCCATGCGGCCTCCTCGCGGGCGTCCCGTCCGGCCCCGCCCGTTTCCGCGGTCACCGATATCTATTAACACAAACGACGGCCGGGCGCCATTTCGGGACGGCCGAAAGCGGACCGACCGGCCGGCGCAGACCATGTTATCTCCCGATTGTTAAGTTTCGGTGAAGGTTCCGTGAAGATCGCGTGAATAACCGCCCGAAGTCTTGACAGCCCCTGCGGGGCCTTTTTATGATGGGCACGGCTGCGAATCTTACGGCTTCCCCATTCATGGGGAGAGGAGTCCAACGATGAGGCTGCGAGCGATGATTTGGGGGTCTGCCCTTGTCCTGGCCCTGATCCCGGCCCGCCCCGTGTCCGCTCAGACGAAGGCCCTGCAAATCAAGGGTTCGGACACCATGGTCAACCTCGGCCAGGCCTGGGCCGAAACGTTCAGTAAAAAGCACGCCGGCGTCAACGTCGCCGTCACCGGGGGCGGCTCGGGAACGGGATTGACCGCCCTGATCAACGGCACCTGCGACATCGCCGAATCGTCCCGATCGATCGAGCCGAAAGAGATCGAAACGGCCAGGACCAAGGGGATCGCGCCCAAGGAGTTCCTGGTGGCCATGGACGGCATCGCCATCGTCGTCCATCCCAAGAACCCCATCAAGAACCTGACCCTCGACCAGCTTCGCGCAATTTTCCTTGGCGACATCACCAACTGGAAGGCGATCGGCGGAGCCGACAAGCCCATCGTCCTGCTGTCGCGCGAATTCAACTCCGGCACCCACATCTTCTTCAAGGAACATGTCCTGCGCCGCGGCAAGGCCAAGGGGCCCGAGGAATTCTCCCCGTCGGCGCTCCTGATGCCGTCCTCCCAGGCCATCGCCGACGAAGTCGCCGGCAACGAAAATGCCGTCGGCTATTACGGCATGGGCTACATCAGCGCCAAGCAGAAGGTCATCGCCGTGGCCAAGGACGCCAAGTCGCCCTTCATCGAGCCGACCCTGCCCAACGTCAAGTCCAAGATCTACCCGATTTCCCGCCCCCTCTTCCTGTACACGAACGGAGAGCCCAAGGGCGCGGTCAAGGATTTCGTCGACTTCGTCTTTTCCCCGGAAGGGCAGGAGCTGGTCAAGAAGATCGATTTCGTCCCCATCAAGTGAGGCGGCGGGATCCCGGCTTCTGCGAAAAAGCGAGGCGCCATGAGGCTGAGGGCGGCCAAGGAATTCGTCATCGAGAAGCTCATCTTTTTGAGCGGCATCGCCTCCATCGTCTTCGTCGCCCTGATCTTTATCTTCCTGCTCAAGGAAGGCGCGGCCCTGTTCAAGACCGTCGCGCCCGGCGATTTCCTGAGCGGCCGATTCTGGTATCCGATCTCCGATCCGCCCAAGCTCGGCATCCTGCCCCTCATCCTCGGCTCGCTCCTCGTCACGGCCGGGGCCATCGTCCTGGCCGTCCCCTTGGGCATCGCCTCGGCCTTCTACATCGCCGAAATCGCCCCCCGCCGGCTGCGCGACGCGCTCAAATCGCTTGTGGAAATCCTGGCCGCCATCCCCTCGGTCGTCCTCGGCTTCATCGGCATGATCACCCTCGTCCCCTTCGTCAAGAAATTCTTCAACCTTCCGACCGGCCTGACGGCCCTGTCCGGCGCGATCATGCTGGCTTTCATGGCCCTGCCCACGATCATCAGCATCTCCGAGGACGCCATCAACGCCGTCCCGCGCGAATACAAGGAAGGGGCCATCGCCCTGGGCGCCACCCATTGGCAGACGCTCTACCGGGTCGTCATTCAAGGCGCCCTGCCGGGCATCATCGCCGCGGCCATGCTCGGCATCGGCCGCGTCTTCGGCGAAACGATGGCCGTCATGATGGTCACCGGCAACGCCGCCGTCATTCCCAAGGGGCTGATGCAGCCGGTCCGGACTCTGACGGCGACCATCGCCGCGGAGATGGGCGAAGCCGTCCGGGGCAGCGAGCATTACTACGCCCTGTTCGCCATCGGCATCGTCCTCTTCATCATTTCCTTCGCCATCAACTTCACGGCCGACCTCTTTCTCAACCGGGGGAGGAAGCGATGATCCCGGAACGGATCAAGGAAAAATTCGGCTTCGGCGTCCTCCTCGCGGCCACCCTCGTGGTGGTCATCCCCGTCCTCTTCATCATCTGGCTCATCATCAGCAAAGGCTGGAGCGCCCTGAGCTGGAATTTCCTCTTCACCATGCCCCGCCAGGGCATGCGCGAGGGAGGGATTTTCCCGGCTATTGTGGGCACACTCTATCTGGTGATCGTTTCAATTGCCTTCGCCCTGCCCATCGGCGTCATGGCCGCCATCTATCTCAGCGAGTACGCCAAGGACAACGTCCTGACCCGGACGATCAATCTGGCCATCGTCAACCTGGCCGGCGTCTCCTCGGTCGTCTATGGGCTGTTCGGGCTGAGCCTCTTCGTCGTCTTCCTCAAATTCGGGGTCTCGATCATCTCCGGGGCCCTGACCCTGGGCATCATGACCCTGCCGGTCATCATCACCACGACCCGGGAAGCCCTGCGGGCCGTGCCCAAATCCTATCGCGAGGTCAGCCTTTCCCTGGGCGCCACGCGCTGGCAGACCATCCGTCATTCCGTTCTGCCTTCGGCCGTCCCGGGCATCCTGACCGGGGCCATCCTAAGCGTCGGCCGCGTGGCCGGCGAAACGGCGCCCATCCTCTTCACCGTGGCCGCCTTTTACCTGCCGCGGCTGCCGCACTCTCCCCTCGACCAGGCCATGGCCCTGCCCTATCATCTCTACATCATTTCCACTCAGATCCCCAACGTCCCGGAAAACTATCGCTACGGCACGGCCTTCGTCCTGGTCGGACTCGTCCTCATCATGAACATCTCGGCGGTCATCCTGCGCACCCGGTTCCGGAGGAAGAAGTGAGGCCCAAGTTCGAAGTCCGGGACCTGGCCGTTTCCTACGGCAAGGTCCAGGGGCTGAAGGAATTGACCGTCGATATCCATGAAAACGAGATCCTGAGCATCATCGGTCCGTCCAACAGCGGCAAGACCTCGTTCCTGCGCACGCTCAACCGCCTCAACGATCTTGAGCCGCTGGCCCGCACGACGGGCACGGTCAAGTTGGATGGCCGGGACATCTTCAGGGACATGAGCGCCGAGTCCCTGCGCCAGCGGGTCGGCATGATCTTCGCCCTGCCCATCCCCCTGCCGCTTTCGATCTACGACAATGTCGCCTATGGCCCGCGGATGAGCGGCATCCGCAGGAAGACCGAGCTCGACCGGCTGGTTGAATCCGGATTGCGGGCCGCCTACTTGTGGGACGAGGTCAAAGACCGCTTGGAGTGCTCGGGACAAAAGCTCTCGGGCGGCCAGCAGCAAAGGCTGTGCATCGCCCGGACCCTGGCCCTCGAGCCCGCCGTCATCCTCTTCGACGAGCCCTGCTCGGGCCTCGACCCCATCTCCACGGCCAAGGTCGAGGAGTCGATGACCGAATTGAAGAAGGACCACACCATCGTGCTGGTCACCAACAACACCAAGCAGGCGGCGCGCGTCGGCACCCGGACGGCCTTTTTTCTGATGGGCGACATGGTCGAAATCGGGCCCACCGAGACGATCTTCACCGCGCCCAAGAATCCCCGCACGGAGGACTACATCGTGGGGAGGTTCGGATGAAGATCCGGGTCGATCACCTGAACCTCTGGTACGGCAAGTTCCAGGCCTTGATCGATGTCAACATGGCCATCCGCGAAAAGTCGATCACTGCGCTGATCGGCTCGTCCGGCTGCGGCAAATCGACCCTGTTGCGGTGCCTCAACCGGATGAACGATCTGATCGAGGACGTCCGGATCACCGGCTCGGTCGATTTCGACGGCGACGACATCTACCGCAAGAAGGCCCGCCTGACCGATCTGCGCAAGAAAATCGGGATGGTCTTCCAGAGGCCCAACCCCTTCCCCCTGAGCATCTATGAAAATATCGCCTTCGGCCCCCGCGTTCACCACCAGTCGCGGGGAAACGCCCTCGAAGAGATCGTCGAACGGAGCCTGCGGGCCGTCAACCTCTGGGACGAGCTGAAGGACCGGCTCAACAAGCGGGCCCTGGATTTGTCGCTGGAGCAGAAGCAGAGGCTGTGCATCGCCCGCCTGGTGGCCGTCCAATCCGAGGTCCTGCTCATGGACGAGCCCTGCTCGGCGCTCGACCCCATGTCCACGATGAAGGTCGAGGAGCTGATGCACCAGCTCAAGTCCTCGTTCACCATCGTCATCGTCACCCACAACATGCAGCAGGCGGCCCGCGTCTCGGAGGAGACGGGCTTCATGCTGATGGGAGAGCTGGTCGAATTCGGAAAGACGACCGACATCTTCACCCGGCCGCGCGACAAGCGGACGGAAGACTACATCACCGGCCGCTTCGGCTGACCGCCTGGCGGTCCCTCTCATTTCGACGGGATGCCCGCTTCATATTGGGCCGTGAATTCAGCGGGCGAGACGACGCTCGGTCCTTCTTTCTTCTTCGGAAAATGACGCTGATTCCCGGTGATCAAGAAGCCCGCTCTCGCCGCCAAGGCGGTTTCCCAGAAGGGCGCATCGGTCGGGTCCGGCCATTGGATTGAAACCGGTGCCGGCGTCACCGAAACGCCGTCCTCCTCGATCTGGATCAGGAAAGCTTCGACGGCGGCCGGGGCGAAGCCAAAAACCGGCCGGGCGAGAACTTCCCGATATTCGGACAGGATCCGGTAATCGTGGGCAACCTGGACCATCCCCGTGAGGACCAAGCGGAGGACGGCGGCGGAGGGCCCGAACGGCTTCAACAGCCCGGAAACCAGGACGTTCGTATCCAGGACGACGATCATACCCGTCGGGATTTCCGGACGGCCCGGATTTCTTCTTCGATCCTCTTTTCGGGCCAGCGATCGAGCCCCCTTGCGGCCGCCGTTTTCTGCATCTCTTCCATGGCCATTAGCGCCCTACTCCGGCGAAGCGCCTGCAAACGGGCGTCCAGATTGGATTCATCGGCCCCGGTCAGGATAGCGATCGGCTTGCCGTTCGAGGTGACGACGACATCGGCCTCTTTGACCTTATCCCAGACCTCTTTTGGCTTCGTGTTCAAGTCCCGGACGGTGACATAGCGCATTTTCATTCTCCCAGATGCCTCTCCGCCGGATTTATTGTAATACAATTATCAATCATCTGTCAATCATACGCGCCAGCTTAAACCCTTTTCCCCCATAAACGGTTCGACGAGGCCAAGCGTATAATTGAACGCGGGAACAAAGCCGGAGGTGGCCTTGAAAAAAGTCTCGTTAATCGTCCTTTTTCTTGCGGCCGCCTCGTCTTGTAAGTCGGGGGAAAAAATCGATCGTATCACCGAGAACGGCGTGGAAGTCGTCCTCAACCATATCCGGCCTTATAAACTGAAAACTCAGCCTTCGACGTTCGATCTTCAAACGATTTTGACAATCGATACCGAAAGGGAGGATATCGTCCAGGTAGGCATGGGCGAGGCGGGCGAATTCGACGTCGACGGCCAAGGGAACATTTATATTGTCGCCTTCAAAAATCAAAAAAACTTCATTTATCGCTTTGATCCCCAAGGCCGGCTTCTGAATTCTTTCGGGAGGAACGGCCAAGGTCCAGGGGAAATCGAATGGCCGTTCCTCGACCGAGTGTTCGACGACGGGCGGATCGCTTTGACAGATGGAATGAGTAAATACGTTGTTTTCGGCCGAGACGGAAACGCTATCCGGGAGTTCCGCCCGGGATTCTCAATTTCGTATATCTACCCTCTCGACGACGGACGTTTTGTGGCCCAAATCACTCGATATGAGACTAAAACTTCAAACGATTATTCTCATAAAATATCGCTCTGTCTCTATAATCCGAATTTCCTTGAAATATAAGAACTGGATCATTTTCAATGGCCGGCCGACGGAGGCAATGAAAAGCTCTTCCCTTACTTTCTATGGAGAGTTTCCTCCGGCCATATTTTTATCGCCAACCAAGAACGCGGCTACGAGATCCTTGATTACGATTTGGAAGGGAATCTTCGCCGTAAAATCCGCAAGGAATTTGTTCCGGTCGCCCCTGCGTCGGCGATCAGAAAATCCATTCTCGGGCCGAATTATAACCAGCCGGGAGTCGCCCATTATCTTCCCACTCCCATGCCCCCCATTTGTTCTCTATTTGTCGATGATGAGGGCCGGCTTTTCGTCATGACCTATGAATCTGGCGATCGACCGGGAGAATATGTCTGGGACATCTTTGACTCAAACGGTGTTTTTTTCGGTCGAAAGAGCCTGAACTTTTCTTGGTCCGGGCTTCGTCTTGGCTCAAAATATGCCTTAATCAAAAAAGGGCTTTTCTATGCATACAAAGAAAAGGAAAACGGGTTCAGCGAATTGACCGTTCAAAAAATTATTTGGAAATAATCGGCAGGCGATCGCTCCGAATCGCTTATTCATTCGCCGCTCCTTTAAGCGCCGACTTGGAAAGAAAACGCAATCCCATTTCGCGGCAGAGTTTTTTGGCCGCCGCCCGCCCGCCCATCAACCCGGACGGCAAGCCGCCGCCCGGGCTGACCCACTGTCCGGCCATATGGAAATTCTTCAGGCCGGGCAGGGTCCCCGGCAGAGTGCGGATGCCGGACTTGGGCGTGAGCAGCCAGCCCTCCATGCTCCCCTTCCAATTCCCGGTATAGCGGATGACCGTCGCGGGAGTGGCCACGTCGACGACTTCCACTTTGCCGCGGGCGGCGGGGAAACGCTTCTCCAGCACGGCGATGACGGCGTCCGCCAGCCGCTTCTTCTCCGCGGCGTAGCCTTCCGGCACGGACGCGCGGAGGTTTTCCCAATACGCGTAATCGTAGGTGCCGAGGAAGGTCACCACGGCCGTCTTTCCCGGCGGGGCGAAGGTGGGATCGAAGTTGAAAATCCGGAAGGAGAGATCGCCGGTTTGCGTGGACGGATCGATCCGAAGGGGCTCGGGCAGGGCCAGGTCGATGAACCCCGGCTCGCCGGAAAAGGGATCGGCAACGCCCAAGGACACCTGGACATAGGACGGAAAGAGCGTATAGGTGTCGTAGACGGCCCGGATCTTGGGGCTGACGAACTTCCCCTCCAGCATCTTGAAGATCGTGGCGCGGCCGTCGGCCGCCGAGATCACCGCGTCGGCGGCGATACGCTCCCCGTCTTCGAGCACGACCCCGGAGGCCCGGCCGCCTTCGACGGTGATCGTATGGACCGTCGCTTTGAACCGGATACGCCCGCCCAAAGCCCGGAAATTCTCCTCGATGAGGCCGATCAAGGCCGGCGAGCCGCCGATCGGATAAGCGGCGTTTTCATTGTTCATCCAGGCCAGCGACATCAGGATGGCCAGGGCCGACAATTCGTTCAGCCCGGCCGTAAAGAACCGGCGCAGAAGGGGATCGCTGAAACGGCGGCCGTAGTCGGCCATCGTCAGCTTCTTCACCCGTTTGTAGGCCGGCATCATGGGGACCATGGAAAAGAGCGCGCGGACCAGGCTCAGCCCGCTCCCCGGGCCGGGCATCCGCATTTTCGAGAACTTGCGGATGGTAGCCGTCATGTCCCTGATGGCCGCCTCGTCTCCCGGAGCTTTCTCCAGCAGCTCCCGCTCCAGGCGATCGACGTCCCGATACATGATCAGGATCTTCCCGCCTTCCTCGATCCGCTGAAATTCCTGGCCCTCGTAAAAGCGCAGCTTGTCGATGTCGAAGACTTCCCGCCACATGGCGTTGAGGTCCCCGCCGGGCTTGGAGCCGACCAGCCAATGGACGCAGTTCTCGAAGGTGTATCCTTGGCGCTTCCAGGCCGTGGCCAGGCCGCCGGCGATTTGATGCTTTTCCAGGATCTCGACATCGAATCCGCTTCGTCGCAGGTAAATGCCGGCGCACAGGCCGGCGATCCCGCCGCCGATGATGAGGACTTTTTTCTCGGGCATGGGCCGCCTCCGATCGGGAACAATCCGGTCTCTATCACCGGACAGAATACCACATCCCGGCGGAAGCCGCGTAGGGCCTCGAAGCGGGGGTTTCCGGAAATATCGCCCGACCGGCTTTCGGGCCCGGAGGGGCTTTTTCAATCCGGAGCGGCGGGCCGCCAATTCCCGCGTGTCCAATCCCGGCAATTCTGATAATATACGTTTTCAAAAAGGAGACCCGCTATGCGCAAGACAATGTCCCTCCACGGCACCGCCGCTCTCGGCCTGGCCCTGATCCTCGGCCTGGCGGTCGCCGTTTCGGCCCAGAACGCCCCCCGGCAACAGCCGCCCGAGGTCAAAGACCTCACGGCGGCCTTCCGCATCCAGGACCCGGCCGCCCGGCTCAAGGAGCTCGAGCGGATCAAGGCCGCCTTCCCGGCCAGCCAATACATGGCCATGATCGAACAGAACATCCTCGGCGCGAAGATCCTGATTTCCGATTCCCTGGACGCCATCCTGGCCCTGCAGAAGGACATGCTGGCCAAATCCAAGGGCCCGGACCGCCTCCAAAACCCGTTCATGGCCGCCGACCAGATCCTCGGCCACCCCAAAGTCAAATCATTCGATTCCGCCAAGGTCCTGGCCACCGTCCTGAGGTACCGGGACGAGGCGGCCAAGGCGGCCGGCGAGCCGGAGACCTATCAAGGCGTTCCCGCCGACCAAAAGAATGACTTCACGGCCTATTTCGTCAACGGCTTCCAGGTCCTCGTGGCCGGGGCCCAGATGATGGCCGGCGACGCGGTAAAATCCCAGGCCGCGCTCGACGCCTACATCAAGAACGGCGGGACTCCGGACGGCGTCTATTCCTATACCCTGGGGGGGGTCTGCGAGAAGTTGAACAAGACCAAGGAGGCCTATGAGGCCTATCTCGCCGCGGCGACCGAGAAATACGGCAACGCGGAGGCCAAGGCCAAGGAGCTGTATGCGAAGCTCAACGGCAGGGCCGACGGCTTTGAAGCCGCCTTCGAGGCCAAGCTCCGGGAGCTGCCCTACCATCCCGAGCCTTTCAAGGCCCCGGCCGGCTGGAGCGGCAAAACCGTCCTGGCCGAGATCTTCACGGGATCGGAATGCCCGCCCTGCGTCGCCGCCGACCTCGGCTTCGACGGCCTGCTCGAGGCCTACCCGGCGAAGGTCCTGGCCGTCCTCGAATATCACCTGCCCATCCCGCGGCCCGATCCGATGATCAACGCGGCCACCCAGAAGCGCCAGGAGTTTTACGGCGTCAACAGCACCCCCTCGACGTTTTTCGACGGCGAAGCCAAGCTGGGCGGCGGAGGCAGCCGGGGTATGTCCGGAGGCAAGTTCAAGGCCTATAAAGCCGAGATCGATCCCCGCATCGCCGCCGCACCGGCCCTCGTCCTCAAAGTCAAGGCCGTCCGGACGGGCGACGTGATCAAAGTCGAATGCCTGGCGGACAAATCCGCCCCCGGCGCCGAGATCAACGTCGTCCTGGCCCAGACCGTGGAGAAATACGCGGGCAGCAACGGCATCGTCTTCCATAAAATGGTCGTGCGCGACCTGGTCGTCCTTCCGGCCGGGGCCAAGTCGGTTTCGTTCGATCTGGCCGCCTCCGAAAAAGCGGCCGACGAATACCTGACCAATTTCGAGAAGACCAGCACCCGGTTTCAGGGCTACAAGTTCCCGGAGCGCCATGCGAAAATCGACCGGCAGGGACTGAGCGTCGTCGTTTTCGCTCAGGCCAAGGACACCAAAAAAGTCCTCAATACGGCCGTCATCGAGGTGAAGTGACGGCGTCTTGACGCCCCGTTGATTCTCCAGGCCCGCTCCTGCACTCGTACATGGTTTTAGGCATGTCCGAGTGCGGCAGAACCGGATCCCCAGAAAGCTGGGGCCCCTGCTGCCGCCGGCGGCGGGTTTTTTTATAGAACCACGCCTCTCTATTTTGCCGCCCCGGACTTGACCATGACGACGCCCGAAGCAGACAGCTTTTCGGAGTCGGCGGCGGAAAGCTTCCACTCGGCGTCGAAACGGCCTTCGGCCAGCGGCGCCGCCGGGGAATCCTTGAACAGCAGGAAGTCTCCGAAATTATTGAGGGCCAGGGCCGCGCCCGAAGCGAAATTCAAGCGCCGAACAGGGGGATTGGCCGGGGCCGCCCCCGAGACCGGGGCGGCGGGCGTCCCGGGCGGCGGCATCCACCAAGGAAGACCGGAAGAGATGACGGCGTAGCGGCCGTCGATGGGAAAGATATAGACCAGCCCATATCCCTCGGCCGGCGTCTTGAGCTCGAGGGGGAGGCGGTCGGCGAAACGGGCGATGACGGCGTTGGTTTCCCGACTCCCGAACAGGATAAGATTCGAGCTCTGGAAATCGCTCGGCCGGACATCCTTATCGGCCAGGACGCGGGGGAAGACCATCAGGCGGCCCCGGCCGGACGACCAATCGGCCGCTTTGGCCGCGGTCTCGCGGCGCGCATGCAGCTCCTCCCGCGAAGGATTGTCGGCCGTGCCGTAAACATAGATGTGCCGGCCGGACAGGGCCTCGCCGAGCGGCCCCTCCAATCCCTTGGTTTTGGCCTCGGCCGCCGGTTCCGCTTGGCCGGCCGTCCAGACGCCGTTGCGCTTGAAGAACGAGATCGTCTCGGCCGCCGTCCGGTTGAAGGAAACGCCGTCGACCTGGACGGTGAACGGACGCCCCGGCTTGATCTTGGGGTGGCCCTTGAAATCCAGGCTGAAGGCCTCCAGCCCCGACGTCGTGATCACCAAGGCGTTGGTCGCGATGAATTCGGCGTCGATTCCGGCCGGCGTGCCGGGCGTCAGGCGGTCGACGGCGACCCAGTAGGCGCGGTCATATTTATAACGGCTGGTGGCGAACCGGACGCGGTCGGGAAAGCGGTCTCGGCGGAATCGGCCGAACCATTTGAAAATGGCCCCGTCCTTATAAGCGTCCTCCCAACTATTATGCTTCACGCCGGGATACTCGGTGTACTCGATCGCCGTCCCGAACTCCTTGAGCTTGCGGACCCATTCGCGCGTGCCTTCGGGTTTGACGACGGGGTCGTCCCCGCCCTGGAAGAAATGGATGGGGACGTTCAAGGCGTTGAGGGCCAGGTCCCCCGTCTCGGGGGGCGGGGCCGGGCAAACCGGAACGATGGCCGCCCAGATGTCCGGCCTCGACAAGCCGAGCCAGAGCGTCCCTCCGCCGCCCATGGACAGTCCCGTGAGATAAACACGGTCCTCGTCGATGGGGAAACGGGCTTCGACGTCCGCCAGCACGTCATAGACGTCTTTCTCGGCGAGGCCCTGGTATCCCATCGTGCCGCGGGCCAAAGGAGACGCGACGATGAAATCAACGTCCGGCCAAGCGGGGAAATAGCGCGTCGCTTCGACATCGCTCTCATCGTCTTGGTTGCTCCTGCCGAACACGCGCCGCAGGTTCAGGCGATGATTGGAGCTCGCGCCATGCAGGCTGATGACCAGGGGGTATTTCTTCTTGGCATTGAAATCCTTCGGCAGATAGATCGCGTAGGGCTGGTCCGTGTCATCGACGTCCGAAAAGAACGTCAACACCTGAGGGCCCGGCTTGATGGTCTGGGCCGGAGCCGCGGCCGCGGCGGCCAGAAGGACGAAGGTCAGGGCAAAAAACGCGGTGGGACGACGGAACATGGTCTTTCTCCTCGGCGACGTAGCGGCGATCGCTCCGGCGCGGCGGCCGGGCCAGGGTATTTTCATATCACGCCGATCGAAAAAATGACGTAAAGGGCCACGGCCGCGGTCAGGACGATGGCCAGCCAGGGCTTGTAATCGGTCCAGAAGGGGAGCTTCGCGCGGGTCTTCGTCCCGCCCCAGGCGATCGTCGTCGCGGCCAGCTTATCGGCCGATTCCGGCGCCGTCCGCAGGCTGACCGCGATCATCACGGCGGCGCTGACGGCGAATTCGATGATGGCCCCGTGCAGCCAAGGCTCGAGATATTTCGTGTGCATGAAGGGCAGGACCGGGGCGTGACCGTAGAGATGGGTCCACATCCGGTCGCCCATCAGAACGACCGCGATGACGAAACCCGTCAACGTCCCGGCCCACACGCCCCGCGTGGTGATCCGCTTCCAGGCCACGCCGATGAAGAAGACGCCGGCGAAAGGGACGACCAGGCCGAAGGAGACCTGCTGGAGATAATCCCACAGCGATCCGAACCGGCCGATGATCGGCGCCCAGAGGGCGCCCATCAAAGCCACGGCCGCGACGGCCAGGCGTCCGACCAGAATCTGGCGCTTGGGACCGGCCTGCGGGCGAACGCGCATGTAGAGATCGCGGGTGAACATCGTCGAGATCGAATTGAACGTCGCGCTCATGTGCCCCATGAGGGCCGCCGAAATCCCGGCCACGGTCAATCCGAGCAGTCCGTGGGGCATGACCGCCCCCAGCAGTTTCGGATAGGCCTGGTCGGCGTTGGGCAGGCCCGGCCACAAAGCCCGGGCGATCAGGCCCGGCACGACCAGGACGAAGGGGATGAGGAGCTTGAGGGCCCCGGCGAAGATGGCCCCCTTCCGGCCATCGTTCAGATCGCGGGCGGCGAAGGCCCGCTGGACGAGCACCTGGTCCATGGACCAATAGAATGCCCCGCCCAGGGCCATGACTCCGAAGACGGCCCCGGTCCAGGGGATGTTGGGGTCGGTCATCGGCTTGAAAGCCTTGAACAGATCGGCCGGGACCTTGGCATGCAGGGCGGCAATTCCGCCGACCTCGTGCAGGCCGAGGACCGTCAGGACACAGGCGGCCGAGAGCAGGACGACGGTCTGGATGGAGTCCGTATAAACGACCGTGGTCAATCCCCCTTTCATCGTGTACAGCGCTGTGGCCGCGGCCACGATCCAGATGACCGTCACCGGGTCCCAGCGGAAGAGGGTCTGGAAGACCAGGGCCGAGGCCCACAGGGAGATGGAAATCTTCGTCAGGATGGAGAAGATGACCATGATCCAGGACAGAAGGAGGCGCACTCCGGCGTCGAAGCGCCGCTCCAGGAACTCGGGGACGGTGAAGATCCGGTTCTTCAGATAGAAGGACAGAAAGACGGTGATGAGCGGGAGCATGCAGAAGATGGCGCTCCACTCGTAGGCCGCGCCGATGGCCAAGCCAACCAGATAGCCGCCCCCGGCCAAGCCGACGAAATGCTCGGCCGAAATGTTCGAGGCCAGCATGGAGGCCCCGATGAACGGCCAGCGCAGGCGGCGGCCGGCCAGGAAATATCCCTCGCTCGTCTTCGGCCGCTTGACGATGAAGAGGCCGACCGCCCCGATGACAACGGCGTAAACGCCGATGATGATCCAGTCGACGGGCCAGAAGGTCATCCACGCACCCTGCCGCCCGGCCGCCCGTCAGGAATGAAAAACCGTCACCTTGGTCCGATCGCCGGGATCGAACTTGACCTGGATCGTCCGGCCGGGCTCGAATTTATAGAGCGAAGTCCGCACCACGACGGCCTTCGTTTCTGCGGTGAACGATGGGCCGCCGGCGGGGGTCACGTCCAGGGTCAGCTCGACCAGGGGATTGTCCCCATTGATCGTGATCTCGGTTTCGGTCATGCGCTTGAGGCGCGCCGGGGCCTCGACGCCCACGGCGAACAGGCGCTGCTGTTCGGCGACCATATCATCGGCCATTTTCTGGAAATCGGCCGTGTTCGCCGCCGGCGCTGCCGTCCCGGCGGCGGCCGGCGTCCCCGCGGGGACCGATGTCTGGAAACGGCCCAGCGTCGGCGTGCCTTCGGCGATCACGACCTTCTGTGGATCGACGGGATCGACCTTGACCCGGATGATCGAGCCCGGCTGGTATTTCTGGGCCTCGAACATCGAGATGTAGGTGGTGACATGGGCCTGATAGGCGGGCTTGCCTTCGGGCCGGATCTCGAGCTGGAGCCGGACGCCGGCCTTGGGGATGCTGCCGCCGACCTGCAGGGACGATCCTGTTTCGGCCAGGCTCAAGATGGTCGCCTCGGCCTCCACCCCGACCTTCATCAGGCGGTTGGCCCGGACCATGGGTCCGAACATGAATTTCCAAAAGACGCCGAAGAACAAAAAGAGGAATGCCAGGTAGCCTATGACCGCGCCCGTGCCGGCCATGGAGACGCCACACAGTCCGACCAAAGCGCCGATGACGCCGCCGATGATGCCGATCGTGGCGCCGCAACCGAGTTGCTTGAATATGCTGCTCATGGGCAAAAGTATAGCCATCCGGCGCAAAGAACACAATTCCCAGGAGAGGGCTCCGGAGCGAGGCCCCCGTCTATCGCAGCTTCAGCCCCAGCTCGGCCAACTGCCGCTCGTTGACGTCCGAAGGCGAGTTGGTCATCAGGTCGAGCGCGCTGGTCGTCTTGGGAAAGGGAATGACCTCGCGTATGGACTCTTCGCCGGCCAGGAGCATGACCAGACGGTCGAAGCCGAAGGCGATGCCGCCATGCGGGGGGGCGCCGTAGCTCAGGGCCTCCAGGAAATAGCCGAATTTGGCCTGCGTCTCCTCGTCGGAAAGCCCCAGCGACTTGAAGATGCGCCGCTGAAGGTCCATCTCGTGGATACGGATCGAACCGCCGCCGACTTCGACGCCGTTGAGGATCATGTCGTAAGCCTTGGCCCGGACGCGGCCGGGATCGGATTCGAGATACGGCGCGTCCTCTTCGACGGGCGAGGTGAAGGGATGATGCATGGAGACGAAGCGGTTTTCTTCGTCGCTCCATTCGAAAAGGGGGAAATCCGTGACCCAGGCGAACTTGAGGACGCCCTTCTTTAGGGATTCGTCGACCGGCCAGGTCCGGCGGATTTCACCAAGGGCCTTGAGGGCAGCGGCTTTTTTATCGGCGATGAGAAGGGCCAGATCGCCGGGCCCGCCGCCGAGGGCGGTCCAAATTTTTTCGTATTCGGGCTCCGTGAGCTTGAGGGCGGCCTTCCAGCCGTCCTGTTTCTTGATCCAGATCAGCCCTTTGGCGCCGAGCGATTTGGCCTTCTCGCCCAGCTTGTCCAATTGGCCGCGGGAGAGGCTCCCGGCGCCGGGGACGAGCAGGGCTTTCAGCTCGCCGCCCGCGGCGAACACGCCTTTGAGCAGGTCCGACGACAGCTCCCGGCCGACGGCCGTGAGGTCGCGCATCGCGAAGGGCACGCGCAGGTCGGGCTTGTCCGAGCCGTATTTCTCCATGGCCTCGGCGTAGGAGAGCCGGGGAAAGGGGCGATCCAGCTTCGTCCCGGAAGCGGCGAAAACGGCCTCCATCAACCCCTCATTGAGGTCGAAAAAACTCTCCTGGTCGATGAAGCTCATCTCGATGTCGATCTGGGTGAATTCCGGCTGGCGGTCGGCCCGCAGGTCCTCGTCGCGGAAACAGCGGACGATCTGGAAGTACCGGTCGAAGCCGGAGATCATGAGCGTCTGTTTGAATTGTTGGGGCGATTGGGGCAGGGCGTAAAAACGGCCCTTGTAGATCCGGCTGGGGACGAGGTAGTCGCGGGCGCCCTCGGGGGTGGGATTGGCCAGGATGGGCGTCTCGATCTCCAGGAAGCCGTTGGCGTTCATGTAATTGCGCGCGGCCAGGGCGGCTTCATGGCGCAGGCGGATCAGCCGCTGCATCTTGGGCCGGCGCAGGTCGAGATAGCGGTACTTCAAGCGCAGCTCCTCGGAGGCCTGCGGCGGATCGGCGATGACGAACGGCGGCACTTTGGCGGCGGCGAAAAGCTTGAGGGCTTCGGCTTCGATCTCGACCTCGCCGGTCGGGATCTCCTTGTTGACCGACTCGCGCCGGCGGACCCGCCCGCGCACGCCGACGACGAACTCGTTGCGCAGCTTCTTGGCTTCCTCCATCAGCTCCGGCTTGTCGGAGCGGAAGACGACCTGGGCCAGGCCCTCGCGGTCCCGGATGTCGACAAAGACCAGATGGCCCATGTCCCGGGCCTTGTGGACCCAGCCGCAGAGGACGACCTCGCGGCCTTCGTCGGAAGCGCGCAGGGCGCCGGCATAGTGGGAGCGCTGGAAGCTCGGGGGAAGCGGGTGTACATTCATGGTCGGTTCATCTTTTCGTGATTATTTCGAGGCCAGGATCTTCAGGAGCTCGTCCGGAGTTCCGGAGATCTGGGTGCCGGCGGCCATGTCCTTGAGCTGGCCGATGCCCCTGGACGCCTCGTCCTCGCCGACGATCAGGACCCAGACCGCGCCGAGCTTGTTGGCCCGGGCGAACTGGTTCTTGAAGCTGCGGCCCCCGAACTCGATGAGCGTCTCCACCCCGGCCCGCCGGAACGTCCGGGCCAGCTCGATGGCCTTGTCCTTGGCCGCCTCGCCGTGGTGGACGATATACAGGAACTTCCGCGGCTCGGGCTTGAGGGACAGCGCGGCGATCAGCCGCTCGACGCCCATGGCGAAACCGATGCCGCAGATGTCCGGACCGCCGAAGTCCTTCATCATGTCGTCGTAGCGGCCGCCGCCGAGGATGGCGTTCTGCTGGCCGCCGCTCGTGTTGACGACCTCGAACGTCGTCTTGGTGTAGTAATCGAGCCCCCGGACGAGATTTTCGTCCACCCGGTAGCGGAGCCCGTAGAGATCGAGGGTGCGGCGGAAGCCGGCGAAGTGGGCGCGGCATTCCTCGCATAAAAATCCCGTGATCTTGGGAAAGGCGCGGGTCAACTCCCGGCAGCTCTCGACCTTGCAGTCGAAGATCCGCAGGGGGTTGGTCTCCATCTTGCGCCGGCAGTCGGCGCAGAGCTTGTCCCTGACCGACGCGGCGTGCTCCCGCAGGGCCCGGGAGAACGCCGGCCGGCAGGCCTTGCAGCCGACGGAGTTGACCAGCGTCTCGGTCTCGTTCACGCCGAGCGAATGGAGCAGCGTGTCGGCCATTTCGATGATCTCGGCGTCGAGGGCCGGGTCCTTCTCGGCGAAGACCTCGACGTCCAGCTGGTGGAACTGGCGATAGCGGCCCTTCTGGGGCTTGTCGTAGCGGAACATCGGGCCGATATAGTAGTAGCGCATCGGCGTCCCCAGCAGATCGAGCCGGTGCTCGACGATGGCCCGGGCCACGGACGGCGTGTATTCGGGGCGGAGAGTGATCGACCGGCCGCCCTTGTCGGTGAACGTGTACATCTCCTTGGTCACGATGTCGGTCGTCTCGCCCGTCCCCTTCTCGAAGAGCTCGGTGTGTTCGATGATCGGAGCGCGGAGCTCTTTATACCCGTAGAGTTCGCAGAGACGGGCGATCTCGGCCTCCACTCTCTGCCAGATCTCCACCTCGCCCGGCAGGATGTCGTGGGTGCCCTTGACCGCCGTCAATTCTTTGGGGGTCGGACCTTCGGCGCTCATTTTTCCTCGAAAACCCCCATCGTGCGGAATTTCCGGTAACGCGCCTCGAGCAGGTCCTCGACCGGCATCTCCTCCAGTTTTTTCAGGGCCGGCTGGAGGTGCTTGTCGACATTGCGGAACGTCGTTTCGTAGTCGATATGCGCGCCGCCGGCCGGTTCGGGGATGATCTTGTCGATGAGGCCGAGGCCCAGGAGGTCCTGGGCCTGAAGTTTCAGGTTTTCGGCGGCCTGCTGGACGGCCGCCTGGTCCTTCCACAGGATGGCCGCGCAGCCCTCCGGGGTGATGACCGAGTAATAGGCGTGCTCGAGCATCAGGATCTGGTCCCCGACGCCGATGCCCAGGGCCCCGCCGCTGCCGCCCTCGCCGATGACGATGCAGACGATGGGGACGCGCAGGACGGACATGATCTTCAGGTTGTAGGCGATGGCCTCGGCTTGGCCGCGCTCCTCGGCGCCGATGCCCGGGGCGGCCCCCTGGGTATCGATGATGGACACGACCGGATGGCCGAATTTCTCGGCCATCTGGAAGATGCGCAGGGCCTTGCGGTAGCCCTCGGGGTTCATCTGGCCGAAATTGCGGTCCAGCCTCTCGCGGGTGGTCCGGCCCTTCTGCTGGCCGACGACGGCCACCGTCCGGCCCTTGTAAAAGGCCAACCCGGCGACGAGCGCCTGGTCGTCGGCGAAGCGGCGGTCGCCGTGGAGCTCGGTGAAATCGGTCATCAGGGCCCCGATGTAATCGAGCGACTGGGGCCGCTTGGGATGGCGGGCGATCTGGACGATCTGGGAGGGGGAAAGAGTGGACGAGAATGCCGCCCATTCCGTTTCGATCTGTTTGCGAAGTTCGGCGATCTTCTCTTTCGCGCCCGGCTCTCCGGACAGGAGGAGCTCGTCGATCTGTTCCTTCAGCCGGACGATCGGCTTCTCGAGCGTGTAGAAGTCTTCGGGCTTGCTCATGGGACTCTCTCAGTTCGTAGGTTGGACCTTCCTCATTCTATCAGAGCGGGGGGCCGGGCCTCAACCCGGAGTGAGGCCGGCGCTTATATTTCGGTCTTATAAACGTCGCGCCGATTGGCAATCCTGAGTACGAGAACATCATTTCCTAAAAGGGCATAAACGATCCGGTAATCACCGACGCGGAACTTGCGGAGGCCCGCGAATTGCCCCTTGAGCGCAGGATAGGATTCCGGCTTTTTAAGAAGGTCTTCCTCAATTCGATCGAGAATCCGACTTATTTCATCTTTGGGAAGTTTTTTCAGGTCGCGATGGACCGATCTTTTATAAACGAGGTTATAGGCCAAGGGACTTCCTCAGCTCTTTACCCGAAACAAGCGGGTCGCTTTTATCATGGAGCCGATCGAGAGCGATCTGAAGATCCGCGAAATCTTCAATATAAGATTCCAGCGCTTTCTGAATAATGAAAGACCGCGGCCTCTCCGTCTCCTTGGCAATGGCGTCCAATTGGTCGGCCAGCTGCTTGGGAAGTCTTACGGATATCGCTGTAGTCATAATGCATCTCCTCTCATCACCGTAATACATTGTGTACATAAAGCGAGATTTAGTCAAACTTGTCCGGGAAAAATCGTTTTTTCTCTTCTTTCGATTATTGGCAGTCGAATCTAAGGAATCCACCGAGGGCACGGGCACTCCCGATCAGTTAGCGCACTTCAGCGGACCTATTTCGATAGATTCATTTCTTGGGCCAAGAGTAAATCGCCTTGATGACTTTATCGTCATTATCATCCAACACCAGAAACGGCCCCCGTTGGGCAAAGGCGATCGCTCCACTTCGAGAACGGATTCCCTCTTTTTTTCATATCACGCCGGCGGGATTTCCGCTCCGCCGGATCCCTTTCGATAAATAACGAGAATCGGAAGGGGCCCGAAGCGTCTCATCCTATGGGGCATGGAATAATAGGGGGTTGCCTAGTATATATTTATAATATATACTTTGATCATGATGAAAACAGCCCGATTGTTCCGCAACGGCCAGAGCCAGGCGGTCCGCCTGCCGCGCGAATTCCGATTCGAGGACGATTTCGTCTATATAAAGAAATCCGGCCCGGCGGTCGTCCTCCTGCCGGCCAAGGGAGCGTGGGATTCCCTCGTCCGGAGCCTGGACGAGTTCTCCGATGATTTTCTGTCCGAAAGAGATCAGCCGAAGGCGCAAAAACGCGAGGACCTCGGATGAGGTATATGCTGGACACCGACGCCTGCATCGCGCTCATCAAGCGCAAACCCGCCTCGGTCATTCGGCGCCTGTCCGTCCTGGCGCCCGGGGACGCGGGCATCTCGGCAATCACTTTGGCCGAACTCCGTTTTGGAGTCATGAAAAGCTCCGCCATCGATGGCAACGCCGCCGCGCTGGATGATTTTTTGCTGCCTTTGGAAATCGCCGATTTCGGCGCCTCCGCCGCGGAGTCCTACGGCCGGGTGCGGGCCGGGCTGGAGAAAGCCGGAACTCCCATCGGGCCGTTGGATACCCAGATCGGCGCCCACGCCCTCAGTCTCGGCGCGGTCCTCGTCACCAACAACGTCCGGGAATTCCGCCGCATCCCCGGCCTCAAAATCGAAAACTGGATCGGCTGAGGACGGCGGAATTATAATGGGCCGTTCGATTTCTTGAAGGAGTGATACCAATGCGATTTTCCCGCCTCATCCAAGCCGTGGACGCCCACGCCTGCGGCGAGCCCGGACGAGTCATAATCGGCGGGGTTCTCGACGTACCCGGAGAGACGATGTTCGACAAGATGACGTTTCTACAGACGAAGGCGGACGGCCTGCGCAAGCTCATGCTGCGCGAGCCCCGCGGCTATCCGGCGGCCAACTGCAATCTCATCCTTCCCCCGACCCGGCCCGAGGCGGATGCGGGCTATGTGATCATGGAGCAGGTCGAATATCCCGGCATGTCGGGGACGAATACCATCTGCGTCGCCACCGTCCTCCTCGAGACCGGCATGGTCCCGATGAAGGAGCCGGTCACGGAATTGACCCTGGAAAGCCCGGCCGGCCTCATCCGGGTGAAAGCGGTCTGCCGGGACGGCCAGGTCCGGCAGGTCACTTTCCGCAACGTCCCGGCCTTCGCCGTCCATCTGGATAAGCCCGTCGAGGTCCCGCATCTCGGCACCGTCACAGTGGACGTGGCCTACGGCGGAATGTTTTACGTCATCGCCGATGTCGGCCCGCTCGGACTGCACCTCCGCCCCGAGGAAGGCGGGGAGCTCGTCCGCGTCGGCGAGATGATCAAAGCCGCCGCCCGGGAGCAGCTCCCGGTCGTCCATCCCGAACAGCCGGGTTTTTCCGGCATCACCATCGCCGTCCTGTCCGGCCCTCCCGAACGGCCCGGCGCCCATGCAAAGAACGCGGTCGTCGTCTCCACGGGCGAGCTCGACTGGGACCGGCCCTCGACGTGGACCGGAGCCATCGATCGTTCCCCCTGCGGGACCGGGACCTCGGCCAAGATGGCCGCCCTTTACGCCAAGAACAAGCTCGGCCTGAACGAGGATTTTGTCCACGAAGGGATCCTGGGGACGGTTTTCACCGGCCGCCTCGTCGAAGAAACGCGGGTCGGGCCCTACCGCGCCGTCATCCCGACCATCGGCGGACGGGCCTGGATCACCGGCTTCGCCCAATATGTGCTGGAGGACGACGATCCTTTCCCCGAGGGCTTCACGGTGGGAGACATCTGGGGCTGAGACGCGGGCGCAAAGCCTTCCCCATCGCCCGCGTCCCGAACGATGAGATTCTTCAGCCCTTGGCCGCCGCCAGGCGCTGCCGGACGACTTCGAAGAGGAACACCGAAGCCGCCGAGGCGACGTTGAGCGAATTGACCTTCCCGCCCATGGGGATGGACAGGATCCGGTCGCAATTCTTCCGCACCAGCGGACGGATGCCCCGCCCTTCCGAGCCGAGGACGATGCCGACGGGCTGGGTGTAGTCGAATTCCCAGAAGTGGCCGTCCCCTTCGCCCTCCGCGCCGACGAGCCAGATCCCTTTTTCCCGCAAATGGATCATGGTCTGGGCCAGATTCGGCACGCGCGCGACCCGCAAATGCTCGAGCGCCCCGGCGGACACTTCCGAAACGGTCTCGGTCAAACCGGCCGACCGCCGTTCGGGCAGGATGACGCCGTGCGCTCCGGCGCCTTCGGCGCTGCGCAAAATGGCCCCCAGGTTCTGGGGATCCTCGATCTCATCCAGCAAAACGAGAAAAGGCGCTGGGCCGGACGCCGCCAGGACGGAATCGAGCGTATCGAAAGCTTTGGGAGCGAGCATGGCCACGACACCCTGGTGGTGCGGGGCGGTCCTATCCAGGACCTGCTTGGGGATGAAGAGATACGGGATGTGGGCGGCCTTGGCCAGGCTGACGATCGTCCCCAGCGGACGGTGCCCCTCCTCCTTTTGAAGGAGAATTTTGTTGACCCGCCGGGGCGACGACTTCAGGACCTCGATCAAGGGGTTGATGCGGATGATGCGGTCCATGAGTCCCTCTCGCCGATTATCATATCACGCCCGCGGGATTTCCGTTCCCCTCCGTCCGGGTCGCATTCCTTGACAATCACGGAAAGCGAAAATACGCTAACGAAAGCGATACGACCTCGAATCAATCCTTTTTCGCACACCGGGAGGATCGACCATGAAAGGCCATCGCCGCCGCATCATCATTCTCGCCGCTCTTGTTGGGGCGGCCGCCCTTTCCATTGTCCCCGGCCGGGCCGCGAACGCGCCCGGCGAGTTCAGGGGGAGATGGTTCTCCGGCCGGGGCGATGTCGAATATCTCCGCCTCCTCGACACCGCCCGCCGCCTGTTCGAGCCCGATCCCGAATTTCAGAGCCTGCCCATGCTCTACGATCCGGCCTGGAACGGGCTGGTCGAGGGGCCGACCTGGGACGCCTGGTGGATCCAGAACAGCTACGGGCCGACCTACTGCGCCCTGCCCTTCTGGCAGGAGCCCTATGTCACTTTCATGCAGAATTCCCAGGACCTCTGGTTCGACCAGATGGGCGACGGGAAGCACGCCGGCGGCGAGCCGTACAAGTGGGTGGCTCCCGACGGCTGCCTCTGCGACGCCGCCCGCCCGGGCTGGATCTATTACAAGCAGGGCGACGGCCGCGTCGACATCCACGACTGGGGCATGGAGTTCACCGCCGCCGGGGTCGTCCTGCAGGCCGAGGCGCTGCTCATCGCCCGCGACGACGCGGCGACGGCGCGCTATCTGCCCAAGCTCGAGCGCTGCGCCGACTTTCTGGAAACACGGCGCGATCCCCGGAACAATCTTTATCTCGCCGGCCCGGCCGGAAACCTCCTGGCGCCGAGCTACGCCGGCTGGAAGAAGCCCGACGGAACGTACGGAAAAGCCTACCTGGCCGGGCTCTCGATCACCACGATCGCCGCCCTCGACCGGCTCATCGAACTGGAAAAAATGGCCGGCCGCCCCGAGAAGGCCGGGCTCTATGCCGGGCGGCGCGAGCGGTCCCGGCGCGGCCTGTCCCTTCTCACGACCGACGAGGGCTATTTCATCAAGTCCCTCGATCCCGACGGGGTGAAGCACGGCGTCTTCGGCGCCGTCCAGCACGGCTACTTCGAGGCCGTCGCCAACCACGACGCCGTCTGCTTCCGCATCGCCGACGACGCCCAAGCGGGGAAAATTTACGACAAAATCGCTTCCATCCCCGGCCTTCGCCCTTATGACCTGATCATCACCAACTATCCGTCGCTGGATGATCTCTACACCGAGCCCAAGGACCTCTGGGAGTTCGGCCGCTGGGTGAACGGCGGCCACTGGTCCACCTGCGAAGCGCGCATGATCATGGCCTACTACCGGCTGGACAAAACGGACGACGCGCGCCGTTCCATGGAGCGCATTCTCGGATTCGCCAAACGCTTCCGCATGGACAACAATCTGACGAACTTCGGCAGCGAGGTCTACCAGCCCAAGGAGCCGATCAACTGCGTCTACGACGCCTGGGGCATCCCGGCCGCGTTCATCCGCGGCCTGTTCGAATATCTCTACACGGCCGAAGGATTGACCGTGCTTCCCCACGTCCCGGCGGGGATCACGTCGCTCGACCAGGATTTCCCGATCCGCTTCGGCGCCAAGCGGCTGTATTTATCGACCGTGGGAAGCGGCCCGGTGACGGGCGTTCAGATCAACGGCCGGACCTGGCCGACGTTCGAGGCGAAGAAAGTTTTTCTGCCCTATGACGGAGTCCCCGCGGAAGCTCGGATCCGGATCGCGCTGGGAAACGCGTCCTTTGAAACGACGGGCCCCCGGGCCTCCTCCAAAACCATGGAAGGTGCTCCGGCGCCCGCAAAAATCGAGACCGGGACGGGACCGTCGTCCGCCCTGAACGAACGCGTGGCCCGGATGGGCCGCTTGACGCCGATTCCCGAGGAGTCCCGGGCGGCGGCGGACCGGTCTTATTTCGAAACGGCCGACAAGCTTTGCCGGGGCCTGGAAAAAGCCCTCGATTCGTATGCGGGTTCCTCGGACGCGGCTCGAAATCGGATCTTCCGCTTTTGGGACCAGACCCGGGTTCCGCGGTAGCCCGCTGAAAAGGTTTGCCGGGCGGCTGAAGACCGGCTATAATAGGCCGATTTTTACGGAGCCCCATTCCTTGAAAGCGGTCCTGGTCCTCGAAGACGGTAGCGTCTGGCCGGGCGAAGGCTTCGGCGCCTTCGCCAAGGTCTCGGGGGAAGTCGTTTTCAATACGGGCATGGTCGGCTATCCCGAGTCCATCACCGACCCCTCCTATCACGGCCAGATCCTCTGCCAGACTTACCCGCTCATCGGGAATTACGGCGTTTCCTCCAAGTCCTTCGAATCCGACAAGCCTAAAATCTGGGGCTACATCGTCGGCGAGATCTGCGCCGAACCCTCCCACGCCAGCTCGGAGAAGACGGTGGACGTCTGGCTCAAGGAGAACGCCATCCCGGGCATCGCCGGGGTGGACACCCGGGCCCTGACCAAGAAGCTGCGCGTCCACGGCGTGATGCTCGGGATCCTGGAGACCTATTACACCAAGGCCGACCTGGCCGCCCTGCGGCGCGAGGCCCGCCTCATCCCCGATCCCAACAAGCGCCACCTGGTCGGGGAAGTGACGGCCAAGAAGATCAAGGTCTACAACCGGGACCAGAAAAAGTGCCTGGCCGTCATCGACTGCGGCATGAAGCTGAACATCCTGCAGAGCCTGCTCCGCCGCGGAGTCAAGGTCGTCCGCGTTCCGGCCGATACGCCCTATGAGAAGATCATGGACTACGCCCCGGACGGCGTCCTCATTTCCAACGGTCCGGGCGACCCCAAGCAGTGCGCCACAACCATCGCCGCGGTCCGCCGCCTTCTGGCGGACAAAGTCCCGACCTTCGGCATCTGCCTGGGCAACCAGATCCTGGCCCTGGCCGCCGGGGCCAATACGTACAAGCTCAAGTTCGGCCACCGCGGCCAGAACCAGCCCTGCCTCGAGGAAGGGACCAAGCGCTGTTACATCACCAGCCAGAACCACGGCTTCGCCGTGGACGCCCGGGCCCTTCCGCCCGGCTGGAAACCCTGGTTCGTCAACGCCAACGACGGGACCAACGAGGGCATCCGCCATATCAGCCGGCCTTTTCAGAGCGTCCAGTTCCATCCCGAAGCCGCCCCCGGGCCAACGGACACCGATTTCCTCTTCGACCGCTTCCTGGAGAGCCTGCCGTGAAGGCGGCCGCGCGGAAGCGGCGGAAAGTCCTCCTGCTCGGAAGCGGGGCCCTCAAGATCGGCGAGGCCGGAGAGTTCGATTACAGCGGCAGCCAGGCCATCAAGGCCCTCAAACAAGAAGGCCTCGAGGTCGTCCTGGTCAATCCCAACATCGCCACCATCCAGACGTCGGAGAACCTGGCCGACAAAGTCTATTTCCTGCCCGTGACACCGGCGTTCGTCGAGCCGATCATCGCCCGGGAAAAGCCCGACGGCATCCTCCTCTCCTTCGGTGGCCAGACCGCCCTCAACTGCGGCGTGGCCCTGGCCAAGACGGGCGTCCTGAAGAGGCACGGCGTGGCCGTCCTGGGGACCCCCATCGAAGCCATCGAGAACACCGAGGACCGGGCGCTCTTCAACGCCCGGTTGGCCGAAATCGGCCTGAAGTCGCCGCTGGGCGTCGCCGCCGTGACGATCGAGGAAGGGCTGGCCGTGGCCCGCCGGATCGGTTACCCGGTCATGGCCCGCGTCGCCTACGCCCTGGGCGGCCGCGGCAGCGGGCTGTCCCGCAACGAGACCGAGCTCAAGGAGGCCCTCAAGAAGGCCTTCGCCACCGCCCCCCAGGTCCTCATCGAGGAGTATCTCGAAGGCTGGAAGGAGGTCGAATACGAGGTCGTCCGCGACAAGGACGACAACTGCGTCGCCGTCTGCAATATGGAAAATTTCGATCCCATGGGCATTCACACGGGGGAAAGCATCGTCATCGCCCCCTCGCAGACGTTGACCAACGGCGAATACCACATGCTGCGCGAGATCGCCATCAAGGCCGTGCGACACCTGGGCATCGTCGGCGAATGCAACATCCAGTACGCCCTCCATCCCAAAAACGGCGATTACCGCATCATCGAGGTCAACGCCCGGCTGTCCCGCAGCTCGGCCCTGGCCTCCAAGGCCACGGGCTATCCGCTGGCTTTCATCGCCGCCAAGCTGAGCCTGGGACACAGCCTGCCCGGCCTGCTCAACTCCATCACCAAGCGGACGACGGCCTGCTTCGAGCCGGCCCTCGACTACCTGGTGGTCAAGATCCCGCGCTGGGACCTCAAGAAGTTCCGCCGGGTGTCCAAGAAGATCGGCTCGGAGATGAAGTCGGTCGGCGAAGTCATGGCCATCGGCCGCACGTTCGAGGAGGCCCTTCAGAAGGCCACCCGAATGCTCCAAATCGGGGTCTACGGCGTGGTCGGCAACGACAGCTATTCGTTCGAGGACCTCGAGCTCGAGCTGAGACAGCCCACGGATGAGCGCCTCTTCGGCATCGCCGAGGCCCTCAAGAAGGGTTGGACCGTCGACGGCATCCACCAGTCGACCAGGATCGACCGCTGGTTCATCTACAAGATCAAGGCCATCGTCGAGACCGAGGCCGCCGTCCGGGGGTACGCCCTCAAGGCCCTGCCCAAGGATTTGCTGGCGGCGGCCAAGCGCAGGGGATTCTCCGACAAGCAGATCGCCATCCTGACCGGGTCCGAGGAGCGCGACGTCCGGGCCCGGCGCGAGCGCTTGAAGATCCGCCCGGCCATCAAGCAGATCGACACCCTGGCGGCCGAATACCCGGCCCGGACCAACTATCTCTACAGCACCTACAACGGGACGGAGGACGACATCCGTTTCGAGCGTAAAAACAAAAAGGTCATGGTCCTCGGCTCGGGCTCCTACAGCATCGGCTCCTCGGTCGAGTTCGACTGGTGCTGCGTCACGGCCGTGCTGGCCTTGAAACGGCTGGGGTACGAGACGATCATGGTCAATTACAATCCCGAGACCGTCTCGACGGACTACGACATCTGCGACCGGCTCTACTTCGAGGAACTGAGCTTCGAGCGCGTCTTGGACATCTACAAACGGGAAAACCCGCGCGGCATCGTTCTGTCCATGGGCGGGCAGATCCCCAACAACATCGCCCTGAAATGCCGCCGGGCCGGCCTGCGCATCCTGGGCACGTCGCCCGAATCGATCGACACGGCCGAAAACCGCTACAAATTCGGCCGGCTCCTCGATTCGCTGGGCATCGACCAGCCGGCCTGGAAGGAGCTGACCAGCGTCCGGGAGGCCGAGAGGTTCGCCCGAACGGTCGGCTACCCCGTTCTCGTCCGGCCGTCCTACGTCCTCAGCGGGGCGGCCATGAGTGTGGTCTTCGACGAGGGCGACCTGGCCGCCTACCTCAAGCGCGCCTCCCGCGTCTCCCCGGATTACCCGGTCGTCATCAGCAAGTTCATCCTCAACGCGAAAGAGATCGAATTCGACGCCGTGGCCAAGGACGGCGCCGTCGTGGCCGCGGCCGTGGTCGAGCACGTCGAGAACGCCGGCGTCCACTCCGGCGACGCGACCATGGTCCTGCCGCCCCAGAAGACCTACATCGAGACCATGCGCCGGGTCCGCGAGACGGGCCGCAAAATCGCCGCCGCCCTGCGCATCACCGGGCCCTTCAACATCCAGTTCATCGCCAAGGACAACGAGATCAAGGTCATCGAATGCAATCTGCGGGCCTCGCGGTCCTTCCCCTTCGTCTCCAAGGTGACCCGGGTCAATTTCGTCGACCTGGCCGTCGAGTCGATGATGGGGAAGACGCCGAAGGCGGCCCGCTCGACGCTGGACCTGAACTACGTGGGCGTCAAGGCGCCTCAATTTTCCTTCTCCCGGCTGCACGGCGCCGACCCGACGTTGGGCGTGGAAATGGCCTCGACCGGCGAAGTGGCCTGCCTGGGGGAGGACGTTTCGGAAGCGTTCCTCAAGTCGCTCCTCTCGGCCGGATACACGCTGCCGCGATCCTCGATCCTGCTGAGCATCGGCTCCCGCGCGGACAAGCAGAAATTTCTTCATGCCGCGGAAGAGCTCCGGGGGCAGGGGTTGACGATCTACGCCACCGAGCAGACCTCGGCCTTTCTCCGACAGCACGGCATCGCCAATACCCTCCTGCACAAGGTTCATGAAAAGAAATCCCCCAACATCCGCGAATACATCCGCGAGCGGAGGATCGATTTCGTCATCTCCGTGCCCGACCCGGAGCGGAAGGCGGCTTTCGGCAGCGACTACGAGCTGAGGCGGATGACCGTCGACTTCTCCATCCCCCTCCTGACCAACCTGCAGGTCGCCGACCTTTTCGCCCACGCCCTGGCCCAAAAGAAGCTGTCGGACTTGGCCGTCAAGCACTGGGCGGAATACCAGTAGGGCTCGGGGGATTGGGGGAAAACACGCGGATTTTCCCCTGCGAGGAAAATCCGCTCCGACGCTCCTCCTTCGCTCTTTTCGCCTGCGGCGAAAATCCATGCCCGCTCGGTCGTCGCACGGGTTTCCCCCCAACCCCCCTTCGCCTTGGCTGAAAACAAAGAACGCCCCAAGGTTAAAAGAAATTATTAAAAAAAATCCCCCATCCTCGAAGGAGGACGGGGGATGAGAATTCAGAAAGAAATCCGGAGAGCGCGGGTCAGCGCTTCTGGATCTCGTCCATGGACAGCTTGTCTTTCTTGGTGAAATCCTTGGGAGCCTCATACACTCCGGCGGGCGCCGCTTTCACGGCGATTTCCATGACTTCACTGGACGTGTGCATCTTGGCGCCCATGATATCGGCGTTCATTTCGGTGGCGATCTGGAAGCCCTTGATCTTCTGGAACTCCTTGACCGAGGCGTCATCCAGCCGCATCTGGCCCTTCATCAGGTTGGCGAACAGGCTGGCGTACTTGGCCGTGTCGAAGGGAACGTCCTTCGAGGCCCAGACCTTCATGGGCATGGCCATGCCCATGACGGACAGGTTCATGTTGTAGAGCGAGCAGTTCCAGTTGCCGATCTTCTTCGTCTCGCTCCCGGGGGTGACGGTTGCCGTCATGGTCATCATGCCGGCCATGGCCGCCATCTGGGGCGGAAGAAGCTTGGCATAGTCCAGGGGCAGGGTCGTCTCCACGTAGGACTTGTTGCCGAAGTTGATGAAATACATCACGTTCTTCTTCAAGTCGATGACGAATCCCTGGTCCTTGCCGATCTGGGCCAGGGCGTTCTCCGAGATCCACTGTTCGGACACATCGTCTTTGGCCGGGGTGTTCTGCCCCATGACGGACATGGCGTCGGTGTGGCTCTTGGATTTGACATAGATGTCGGCGCTCAGCGAGAGGGCGGCGACGGCCAGGATGGCCATGAAAGTCAGGATCTTTTTCATCGATACTCCTCCATCAATAAATATTGAAATCCGCATACGCCCCTCTTGATAGTAGCGGAAAAAGGGGCAAAAAGCAAAGCCCGAACACCCGACTGGGCGATCCGCTTACAGCTTGAAGCTCACTCCGATGAGGGCTCCAAAACCTGGCCTGAGGACGAGCGAACCGGTGAGCCTCAGGCTGAGGGCGATCGTCGGAGACAGGTAATATCGGCCCCCCAAAACGGGCGCGAGGACCAATCCGGACGAACCGGAGATGCCGGACGAAATGCCGGAGTCATAGGTAACGTTATAGAGGCCATAGCCAAGCTCCGCGCCGGCGTAAAGGTCGAACTTGGAGGCATCGAGCTTGGTGAAGTGATAATTGGCTTGGAAGGCAAACGAGAGCAAACTTACGGACCCCAATGTTTCGGTCCAGCCCTGATACATAACCGAGCCGCCGAGGCCAATATTGTCCGAGACGGCGTATTCGGCGTTGACGCCGAAGGGGACGACTCCGCCTCCCCAGGACGCAAAACCGACCTGCGGGGTCAGGAAGAAGTTGCCCTTGGAGAATTCCGCCGGGCCCGCGGTGGCCAAGCCGGCTCCCAACGCCAACACCACGGCCGCGATCACGATGAGTTTTTTCATGTTCTCTCCTTTCTGAGAACTTTCAATGGCACCGTTAAACTTCGCGGATTATACAGAAACACCGGGACTTAATCAAGCCCTCCGTCAGGCCAGGAGAGTCAAACGGAGATCCATGACGTTCGTCCCCGTCGGCCCGGTCAGGATCAGGCCGCCGGCGGCGTGGAAGAAAGAATGGGAATCGTTGTCCTCGAGGAAGGCCGGCGGATCGAGGCCGAGGGAGCGGACGCGCCGCCAGATCTCGGGCCCGGCCCAGGCCCCCGCGGCGTCGGTCGGTCCGTCGATGCCGTCCGTTCCCAGGCTGAGGACAAGCCAGTCGCGCCCGTGGATGAAACCGCCGTCATCCAGAAACGGGCCGAGTTCCAAGAGAGAGGCCAACACGAATTCCTGGTTCCGGCCGCCCCGCCCCTTCCCCGTTACGCGAACGGTGTATTCGCCGCCGCTGATGCGACACAGCGGCCGGCTTCCCGCCATCCGCGCCGCCGCCGCATCCGCCAGGTCCGATACGGCGGATCGGGCGGCGAGCCGGGCCTGGCCGGTCTCGGCCCCGCTTTTCACGAGCACGTCGAACCCCAGGTTTTCGGCGGACCGGCGCGCGGCTTCCACGGCATCGGAGTTGCGGCCGATGACGAACGTCCCGACCCCGGCGAAAATCCGATCGCCCGGTTTGGGGGTTTCCGGAATCCGCCCGGCGGCTCCCTCCTCGACACGGGCGAGCACGGATGGAAAATCCGCGGCGCCGATCCCATAGCGGGACAGGATTTCCGCCGCTTGGAAATACGTGGTCGCGTCCGGATATCCGGGCCCCGAGGCGATCGTTCCGGGATCATCGCCGGCGACGTCCGAGAGGAGAAGATTGACGATCCGGGCGGGGAACGCCGCCTGGGCCAAGCGCCCGCCCTTGAAGGCCGAGAGGTGTTTGCGGACGGCGTTCATTTCGCCGATCGCGGCGCCGCGGGCCAGGAGGGCGGCGGTGACCCGGACCTTGTCCTCGAGCCGGATCCCCGGCGCCGGAACGCAGGCCATGGCCGACCCTCCACCCGAAAAAGCGGCGACCAGAATCCGGCCGGGCCCCGTTCGGGCCGTCCGATCAAGGGCCGCCCGTCCTGCGGCCGCACTCCGCTCGTCGGGCAGCGGATGCGATCCGGGCATGAATTTCAGCCGGTCCACATGAGGATCCGCTCCGGTCAGTCCGACGACAAGCCCTTCCCGCAGGAGATCACCGAGTATTTCGGCCAGGGCCCCGGCCATGGCCGGAGCCGCTTTGCCCACTGCCAGCAGATCGACGCCCCCGGCTCCCGCGGTTTCAATCGTCTCGCCTTGGACGATCAGCCGGCTCCCGGCGCGGCTGATCTTGTCCCGCATCAATCGTTCGGGCTTGATCGCCCGCAATGCGGCTTCATAAATCGTCCGGGCGGAGTCGAATAAAGTCAATGGCATTGGCAATCCCCATATTAAAGAAAATCTCCGAGAAATAAAAATCAAAGCAAAGTTCGGAGCATTGGGGGAGGAGCGAAACCCGTGCGCCGACTGAGCGGGCATGGTTCCTACTCATTGGTATCAGTATTCTCCATAAATGAGTAGGAGAGCGAAGGAGGAGCATCGGAACGAGTTTTCCTCGCCGGGGAAAACGAGGGCGTTTCGATCCTCCCCCAATGCTACGAACTCTCCCTTATGATAGAATCCCACTGACATGGCGGGCTCCAAACGCACCCTTCTTAACATTCTCAAGCTCGCCCTGAGCCTGGGCGGATTAGCCGCCGTCTTTCTCCTTTCGCGGGCGAAATTGCCGGAGATCGGCCGGACGCTGGCCTCGGCGTCCCGGAGCTGGCTGGCCGTCGCCTTCTCCCTTCATGCCCTCGGACTCCTCTTCAGCGCCTATCGCTGGCAGATCCTGGCCAAGGCCCAAGGCGACCACATCCCTCTCGGCTACCTGGTCAAGTCCTACATCGTCAGCCGGTTCTTCAACACCTTCCTGCCGACGAGCGTCGGCGGCGATGTCGTCCGCATGTGGGACGGGGCCAAGTATTCGACGTCCTTCGTCAAATCCTCAGCCATCGTCGTCGTGGAGCGGATGACCGGCATCATCGTCCTGTTCCTTTTCGCGTTGCTGGCTTCGCTCCTCCGGTTGGACATGGCCCGCCGCATCCCGGTCATCGGGATCACCCTACTTTTGGGCGCCGCCGGGCTGTCCGCCATCGCCGCCTTTTTCCTCCCCGCCGTCGGCCGCCTGCTCCGCCAGGGCCCGGGGCGCGGTCTCCTCGGCCGATTACTCGAAAAGCTGAGGCTCTTCCGCGATACCATCACGGATTACCGCGGCCATCCGGCCGCCTTCCTGCGGGCGACGGTTTGGGCCGTGCTGCTCCAGCTCAACGTCGTCCTTTATTACATCCTCATCGGGCGTTCGCTGGGGCTGAACATTCCCGCCCTCGATTACTTCGTCTTTATCCCGCTGGTGCTTCTTCTCCAGCTCATCCCCGTGTTCATCAACGGCTACGGCGTGCGGGAGGGCGCCTACGTGGCCGTCTTCGCCTTCTACGGGCTGTCGTCCTCGGCCGCCTGGTCGTTCGCCTTGATCGAGATCGCTTTCGGCCTGATCATCGGCCTGCTCGGGGCCGTCCTCTACGCCGCCCGCCGATGAAAACGACGGCCGCCCTCCTCGCTTTTTTTCTCCTCGCCGGAGCCGCCCCGCCCCAAACGCCCCCCCCGGCCGCGGCCCCGGCTCAGTCCGAACAGGCGGACAAAGAAAGCCGTTTGGCTCAGATACGCCGTGAGATCGAATCCCTGAAGAGCTGGCTCCGGGAGGATGAGTCCAAGGAACAAACGACCCTCTCCCGGTTGGACCGGATCGGCGCCACCAAAACGCTCATCCGGAAGGAGCTGGGCCTTCTGGCCATCCAATTGGACAAGAACCGGACCGACCTCGCCGCCGCCCGGAAGAACATCCCTGCGCTCCAGGCCCGCCTGGGCCAGGAGCAGGAGGGATTGGAGCGCGTCCTGGTCACGCTCTACAAGTTCGGCCGGCTGAGCTTCGCCCGTTTCCTCATTCAGGCCCACGACCTGCGCACGCTGTCCGAGGAAAACAAGCGGCTCTCGGTCCTGGCTTCGAGCCAGGAACGGCTGATTGCCGATTACGGCAGGGACCTGGCTTCGCTCGGCCGGGAGGCCCAGACGCTGGTGTCCAGGGAAGCGGAGATCAACCAGATCCTCGCCCAGACCGCGGCCAAGAAGGCCGAGCTGGACCGGGAAGAGGAGAAGGTCGGCACCCTCGTGACCCAGATCCGGGCCGACAAGAAAACGCACGAGCAGACGTTGGCCGAGCTGGCCCGCCGGGCCGAGGAGCTCCAGGCTCTTCTTCTGCGGCTGGAAAAGCTCCGGTTCACGGCCCCTTTTCCCCTGACTTCGCTGGGTGAGCTCAAGGGCCGGGTGCCTTGGCCGACGAGCGGGCGCAAAATTGTTCAGGGCTACGGCCTGCAGCGCCATCCCCAATTCAACACCTTGACCATGAACAACGGGATCGAGATAGCCCCGGCGGCCGGGGACCTGGCCGTTCGGGCCGTCCAGGGAGGGCGGATCGCTTTCGCCGACCGCCTGCCCGGCTACGGGAACCTCATCATCATCGATCACAGCTACGGCTATCATTCGCTGTACGGACACTGCGCCGAGTTCCTGGTCAAGGCCGGTGATTTCGTCCGGTCCGACCAGCCCATCGCCGTGGCCGGGGACACCGGCTCGCTCGTCGGAATCTCGGTCTATTTCGAGATCCGCTTCCAGACCAAGCCCGTCGATCCCTTGCAATGGCTCGTGCGGTGATGATAGAATCTGAAATTCATAGAGGGACATCGCCGTCATGAGCCGATCCGCGCGGGCACGCTTGCTGGGACTTGTCGCCCTGATCGCCGGGGTCCTCTTTTTTTGGCTTGAACGCCGCATATTGCCCGGTGACGCCCGCCCTTCCGCCCCCCAGAAGAGCGTCGATCTGGTCGAATCCGTCGTCCACATCATCCGCAATAACTACATCGACGAGCCGGACGCGGCCAAGACCATGCGCGGCGCGTTCCAGGGAATGGTCAACTCCCTGGACACGTTGTCCAGCTTCCTGGACAAGGCCGAAGCCGCCAAGCTGGCGGATCCGGCCCGCTCCGGCTACAAGGACCTGGGCCTGATCCTGTTCAAGCGGGCCTCGACCTTCCCCCTGGTCGTCGGCCTGATCGAAGGGTCGCCCGCCCAGAAAGCCGGCATCCAGGCCGGCGACGTGGTGAGCGCCCTGGACGACCGCTCGACCGCGCTGATGGGCCTGCCCGAGCTCCGGCTCTATGCCAAAGACCCCGAAGCCAAGCCGGTCAAGGTCCGCATCGTCCGCGAAAACACGACCAAGGAAATCATGGTCACCCGCGGCCCGATCTATCCGCGGACGTTCACCTTCGCCGAACAGAACGGCACGGCCGGGATCCTGGCCGTCCATCATTTCTATCCTCCGCTGGTCGACGACCTCAAGCGGGAGCTCCTGCCCAAGCTGGCCGGAAGGTCGGGCACCCTCATCCTGGATCTTCGAGGCTGTTTCGAGGGCGAAAACGAGGAAGCCCGGAAATTCCTGAACCTCTTCCTCAAGACGGCCCAGGCCGGCGCTTTCGAGAAGAAGGGCGGGGCCAAGGACGTCCTGTCGTGCCTCGAGGCCGCCCCGCTCGAGGCCCTGCCTGTCGTCCTGTGGATCGACCAGGCGACGATGGGACCGGCGGAAATCGCGGCCGCGTGTTTGCGCGAATCCCGCAAGGCCAAGGCCGTCGGCGTCCTGACCCCCGGATTGGCGGCCCGCCAGGACGTCTATCCCCTGGCCGGGGGCGACGCCCTTCTTCTGACCACCGGTGTCTTCGGCACGGCCTCGGGCGAAAAGGTCTGGGGCAAGGGCATCGCTCCCGACGTCAAGCTCGAGTTCGACAAGCTGGACCGGAAAGTCTATCTGGATAAAACGCTCGGCCTCCTGGCGCGCTAGACGGGAATGCCGCGCCGGGCTCGCCTGCTTCTCATTGCGGCGGCGCTGCTGACCGTCGCCGTCGTGTTCGTGGCCGTCGAATGCCCGAGCCGCCCCGATCGTCCGGCGGTCCCGGCCAATGATCTCGGGCGGACCCTCGAGAAATCCGTCTCCCGCCTGGCCTCCGGGGCCTCCTCCGTCCATGTGATCAAAGCCGGCGAGGGCGAGTGGCACATCCAGGTCATTCTTTCCCTGGAAAAGTATTCGGCCCTGGAAGCGCGGCTCGAGGAAACCATCCAGGCCGTCCCGGCGCGCATCGCCAGGAAAGAACAGGAGCGCCGCGATGGTTCGATCCGCTTTCTCTGGGACGTGCTCGGCGGATCGGACGACGCTCCGACGAGGGCCGTCCTGCTTTTCATCTGCCCCGAGAGCCCGCCCGCCGTCCGCGAACGGCCGGCGCCGTCCGGCGGGCCCATGGCCGCCATCATCATCGACGACGTCGGCTTCAGCATGGACATCGTCCGAGCCCTGGGCGCTCTGAACCGGCCGCTGACGCTGGCCGTCCTTCCCGGCTGTCCCTATACCCGGGATTCCGCCCAGGCCGCCCTCGCGTTCGGCCTGGAAGTGATGCTCCATCTCCCGCTCGAGTCCCTCCAGCGCGGCGTTGCCCGCGCCCCGGGCACGATCGACACGGACATGCCCCCGGCCGAGATCGAACGGAGGGTGGCCGCGTTCCTGGACGAAATCCCGGGCGCGCGCGGCGTCAACAACCACGCCGGCTCCAAGGCCACCGAGGACCCGACGGTCATGATCAGCGTCCTCGAGGTCATCAAGGGCCGAGGGCTTTATTTCATCGACAGCCGGACGTCCAGCCGGAGCGTGGCCTACGATGCGGCCAGGGCCCTCGGCATCCCCTCCGCTTCCCGCCGTGTTTTTCTCGATCAGCCTCCCGGGGCGGGCATGGTCCGCTCCCGTCTCGAGGAGCTTTTCCACCTGGCCCGCAAGGACGGCGCGGCCGTGGGCATCGGCCACGCCCGGCCGGAGACCGTCGAGGCCCTCAAAGCGGGATTGGCCCTGGCCGACGCCGAGGGTGTGAGGCTGGTCTTCGCTTCCCAGATCGTCCGGTGAGCCCGGTCAATCGATCCGGGCCATCACGGCCGTGATATTGTCGCGGCCCCCGGCCTTGTTGGCCGCCTTCACCAGGGCCGCGGCGGTCTCTCCGGGATCCCGATGCTTGCGGACGATCTTCAGGATCTCGGGGTCCGTGAGCATGCCGTGCAGCCCGTCTGTGCAGAGAAGAATTCCGTCGCCGGGCCGGAGATCGAGGGCGAAGGTGTCGACCAGAATCGTCTCCGTATAGCCGATCGACCGGGTGACCATGTTGCGGAACGGCGAGCGGCTGATATCGTCGGCGGTCAGCCCCGGCCCCCGCTTCTGTTCGGTGGCCCAGGAATGGTCTCGGCTGATCTGGGTCAGATCGTCCTCGCGGATCCGATAGACGCGGCTGTCGCCGACATTGGCCGCGGCCGACCGGCGGCCGTCGATAAGCGCCGCCGCGAGCGTCGTGCCCATCCCGCCCAGTTCCGCGGTCCGGGCCGCCTTTTGGAAGATCTCGCGGTTGGCCCGGATGAACGACTCCTCCAGGACCTTGGCGCTCAGGGCGTCGCGGTCCCCGTTTGTCCGTTGGCGGGAAACGTCCTTCTCCAGGATGTCCACGGCCATCGCGCTGGCCACTTCGCCCGCGGCGTGGCCGCCGATGCCGTCGGCGACGGCCAGCAGGACCCAGGGCCCGGGACCGGGGACCGGGCCGGACAGCTCGGTGCAGAGATAGCGGTCCTCGTTGAAGGGGCGCTTGCGGCCGGTATCGGACAAGCCGGAGAATCGGATGTTCATGACTCGAAGGCTTAAGGTAATTCAGGCGCGCGCGCCTTGTCAATTGAGTGTACTGGGTCAGGACATGGTGGACACTTCTTTGGCCTTGTGGGATCGCTTCCATTGTTGGAAGTACTCATAGGGAGTCCGGTAGTCTAGAGCTTGATGGGGACGGATATAATTAAACTCATACGCATAATGGTCCAACTGACGATTCAACCCTTCCACGCTCAGCTCGAGATCCTGGACCTCATAAAACTCTTCCCGCGATGTCCGATTGGCCCGTTCGATATGGCCGTTCAGCTCCGGGCAACGGGGTGGGTTCACATAAAGCGGGATCTTCAACTTCTGGCAGGCCGCCTCGAACTGGTCCTTGAACTCCGAGCCTCCATCGATCTGGATGGCTCGGACCGGGAAGGGAAACTTCTTCCTCATGTAATGCAGGAAGTCCGCTCCGGCCGTGCTGGTCTGCCGGCGATAGACGCGGACAGCCTTGAACCGACTGATGATGTCCACGGCGCCGAACTGGCAGCGCATATCGCTGGGACCAATGCGGACTTGGAGCGTGTCGATCTCGATCAGATCTCCAGGCCGATAGGCCTGGAAGTCCCGGGGTTTGCGAGCTGCATAGCGGGGCTTCTGTCGGCGTTTTCGAACCAGTTTCGCCTGTCGGATGTTCTCAGGTTCAACGAGAAGACGTCGGGCGCGAAGCTTGGCCATGATTCGACCGACCGTCGAGCCACTGATGTGGATCCCCTCCCGGTGGAGCACAACGGCCAGCTTTTCCTTTCCCCACCGAGGATATCGTTCCCGCAAGGCCCGGATCTTCTCCACGATGCATTGGGGCGTCTGGGCCTGGCGGACATGATGGGGCCGTTTGGAGATGTCCTCGAGTGTCGGCAGGACAGAGGAGTCGAAGCGGTTGAGCCATTTATAAAAAGTGCTAGGGGAGATAGCGAAATGACGGCAGGTCAAGCGGACATTTTGGCAGCTCCGGTAGAAGTCGATCCATTTGAGCCGTGCGGTCGCGGTCTTCGAGATCTTGGATTGACGGGCCAGCGATCGTACGGATTCCGAGCGGGGGATGATGTCGCCATAGCGGATTGCTTGATGGGGGTACATGCCCCCATCTTACCTACTTAGAAGTGTCCACCATGTATCTGACCCAGCACATTGAGGCTCGAGGGGTCGAGGAAAAGGGGATGACCGCGCGGGCGGATCCATAGTAAAATGAGGGGGAAGGAGAAGGAAAATGAAAAACCCTCATCGATATCCGGCCGCCCTGGCGGCCTTGGCCGTCCTGTCCGCGCTCCTGCTGGCCGCCTGCAAGACCCCTTCGATCGAACAGGTCAAGGCCGCGCTCGAGGTCGTCAACGTCCAGACCAAGTGGGTGGTCAAGGAATACCGGCAATGGCCGCAGCCCAAGCTCATTCTCGTCCCGATGGTCCAGTTCCAGGTCCGCAATAAAACGGCCGAGCCGCTCAAGTACATCAACTTCAACGGCGTTTTCTTGAAACCCGGCGACACCGTAAATCTCGGCGACAACTTCCTGGCCGCCATCCGCAACGAGCCCATTCCCCCCGGCGGATTGAGCCCGGTCATCACTTTAAAGAGCAACTTCGGCCGGGAAGGACGGAACCTCGAACAGTTCAAGCTCTTCCCCCAGGAGCTCGAATACGACGTCAAGATCTACGCCCAGTTCGGCGGCTCGCGCCATTCCCTGCTCGGAGAGTTCCCGGTCTCCCGGGCCATCGATTTCAAGGAAGACCAGCCCGTCCACATGGAGGGCAAAAAGGTCGAGAAGTCCGAGCCGGCCGAGCCCGCGGCCAAGAAGTGACGGACGGCCGCGGGGCATTCCCACAAACGGATCAATTCTTCACTTCAAAAAGAATCGTATTTTTGGCGATTTCGCCGACATCGCCGGAACGGATTCCGCGCGGCAGGATCCAGCCGACGGCCGATCGTCCCTTGAAATATTCGAGAGTCGAGGCGATGGCTTTTTGGAGGGGGATTTTGTCCCAAAGCACGATATTCACCACGATCATCAGCCAATTTTCCGAATAATGGCTGATATTCGAGCCTCCCTTGAAGAACTGGGTGACGGACGGACCGGACGTTTTTTTCTTGGCATGCCCGAAATCGGGGGCATCGGCCGGGCCGATCGGCTTCAGCCCGGCGATCCGGCAGAATTCGTTTCCGGCCCAGTTGGCCACGCTTTCACAGGACGAAATGGCCCGGTAATCGCAGCCGTAAATATCCAAAATCAACTCGTAGGCGGAGGAGATCCCGTTGTCCATGGGAGTCCGGAAGTCCGGAGAGAAGACTTCACGGCTTTCGACAAAACGCGGGCCGAAAATCCGCGGAGACGCGTTCGGCTCCTTGTTCTTAAGGGCCGCTTTCGAAACCTTGAAAATTTTGGTGCTCTTCCGGATTTCGTTGACGCTGGCAAACGATCCTCTCGGCAGATGCCAGCACATCGCCGACTTGGCGTTAAAAGAGCGCAAAGAAAAATCGACGACCCGTTTCGCCGGAAGGCGATCGCAGGTGAAACAATTGGCGCTCAGGATCCGCCCGTAGCGCCGGCAGCTGATGGCGCTGGTTTCGATGTATTGGACATACGTGTCCCCTTCGGCGAACGCGGGCGACGAAATGTTCGGCCGGCCGAAGGGCTTCATATGGATTGCTTCGCAGGTTTCCCGCCCCCAGCGCTGGACCTGGTCCAGGGTCGGTGTCTCCGCCTCCTGGATCTCGAGATCAAAGACGATCTCCTCCCCATACCGGGCGCGTTCCAGTCTCTTCTGGAATTCCGGGTACGGACAAGCCGATACGTCCGGGGAGTACCAGCTCGTTTTGATATCGGCCGCTTTGTACCGCTTCCGGACCTGGCCCAGCGTGTCCTGAAAAACGTTTTTTCCCCGCGAACCCGCCGTCAGGCTGAAAGGCCCTCCCATATAGCTCACGTTGGCGAACTGGACGACACGGACCTCGTCGAAAATCCGTTCCATCTGGCGCCAGCTGCCGGGGCATTCATAGGGCTGAAGGATCAGGGCACCCGTTTGATGGATCGCGATCCCGCCGGGGACGAGGGCCTCGTAGACGTTCTTATAGAAATCCGTGTTGAAGAGGCTCTGGGCCGGGCCGATCGGATCCGTGGAATCGATGATGAGGACATCGAAGCGGCCTTTGTTGGAGGCCGTGAAAACGGCTCCGTCCCCGATTTCCAATTTGAACCGGGGATCTTCGAAGACCCCCTCGCAGACGGACGGCAGGTGTTTTCGGCATAAATCGACGACCAGGCGGTCGATCTCGACCATGGTCACGGATTTCACGCTGTCGTGCCTCAAAACCTCCCGCGCGACGCCGCAATCGCCGCCGCCGATGATGAGGACATGCTGGGCCGGCTTGTGGAGATTGAACAGCGGCCAGTGGGCGATCCATTCGTGATAGATGCCCTCGTCTTCTTCGGTCAGCTGGACGATTCCGTCCAAAACCAGGACTTTTCCCAGCCGGTTGGTCTCCAGGATCATCAGTTTTTGGAATCCCGTATCCGTCTCCGGGACAATCACGTTGGAGACCTTGAAGCCGTAGGTGATATCGGGATACAGATCTTCGAAAAAAAAGAGGCCGTCTTCTTTTTTTATCAGACCCATGCCGTCGATCCTTTGAACGCGCCTCAGCCCAGGGGATTGGGCTTGAGAATCTTGATGTAGTTCCGCTTCTTGAGGGCCTTGAGGAACTCGTCCAGCTTGGCCGCCTGGCGTTCCTCGAACATCCTCTGTTCGATGTCCCGCTTGGCCTCGTCGAACGTCCGCGTCCGGCTGTCCTTCTTGTCTTCGACGCTGAGCAGGTACCAGCCCTTCTTCCCTTCGACCCAGCCGGTCCGCTCGCCCTTCTTGAGCGGGGTCAGGGCGTCGAAGAGGATCTTGTCGGTCTCGCCTTTCTTCAGGGTGCCCAGGTCGCCCTTGGCTTCCTTGAGCGGCGCGTCGCAGTATTCCTCGGCCGCCTTGTCGAACGGCAGGCCGCCTTTGAGCTTGTCCAAGACCTCGGCCTTGCGGGCCTCGGTCTCCGCCGCCGAGCGCAGGTCGGGCGCCAGGTACACGGCCTTGACCCTGAATTCATCGGGCACGACGAACTCCGCGCCGTGCTTCTTGTAGTAGTCGATGACCTCGGCCTCGTCCACGGCGATCGATTTATTGATCTCCGAGTAGACGACGCTCTGGCGCAAAATCGTCTCCTCCATCTGCTTCAGCCAGGGGTCGTATTGGAGTCCCTGGCTTTGCAGGGCCCGCTTCAGATCGTCGTCCGAATCGAGATTGTTTTCCTTCTTGATGTTCTCGATGGCCATCTTGAGCTGGTCGCTGACGTTGAGGTTCTTCTCCTTGGCCAGCTGGAGGAGCAGTGCGTTTGTGATCATGGAGTCCAGGAGCTGGGTCTTGGTCTGTTCGATGGCCTTCTCCTGTTGTGCGCTCGGGACCTGGGCCTTGATCTGGGCCAGCCGCATCTCGTATTCTTTCTTGAAATCGGACAGGGTGATGACCTCGTCGTTGACGATGGCCACGATTTCTTCAACGACCTGCTGGGCGGCGGCCGCGGCCGCGCAGACGACCAGCAGGATCAGGAACAGGCGGGTTCTTTTTACGGTGATCATGATTCGATCCTTTGATAAGCGAACGGCAGCTTGCCGGTGTCCGCTTTCCATTCCATCGTCGCTTTCAATTCCTCGACATGGGCGGCGACGAGCGCCGCGCTCTTTTCGCCCAGGAGCTTGGCCCGGATGGCCGGGACGGCCTCGGCCAGCGTCTGCAGACGCGTCTCTATGCGCTTGTCCAGCCGAAAAATGTGGAATCCATAGGAGGATTCGACGACCCGGCTGAGCTCGCCCGTTTTCAGGGCGAAAACGGCCTTCTCCAGCTCGGGCGGCAGCTGGCCGGCGCTGAACTCGCCCAGCAATCCGCCCTTGGAGGCCTCGAGGCCCTTGGATTCCGCCCGGGCCGCGGCGCGGAAGGCATCCTCGCCCGCCCCCGTGATCCTTTTCAGGAGATCGGTGGCCTTGGCCTCGCTGTCCAGGAGGATCTGGCTGACCTGGATCCGCTCGGGCTGGAGGAAATTCTTCTTGTTCCCGTCGTAATACGCGGCCACGGCGGCATCGTCCACGCTGAGCGTGGACAGGAGCGTCGACAGGTATTTCTCGATGACCAGCTTGTCGGTGACCGCATCGTCGTCGATCACCGCCGCCGGCACGTCGGCCCCGGAAATCGTCGAGGCCGTCTTGAGCTTGGCCAGGTAGGCCGCCCGTTCTTCATCCGTCAGCTCGATGCGGCGGGCCTTGGCCCGGGCCAGGAGGAGCTTCTCCTGGGCGTAATTGTCGAAGATCCGGCTCAGCGCTCCGGGGTCGAGGCTCTTCCATTCGGGCCCGACATTGCGCTTCAGGTAGGTCTCGAAATCGGCGGCCGAGTAGGCCGTGCCTTCAACTTGGAGGACGACGGCCCCGGAGCGGCCGCCGCCGGGCCGGTCCGTCCCGGCCGCCTTCGTCCGGCAGGCCCCGGCGACCAGGAGGAGGCCGACGAGAGCGGCCGCCGCCTTCCGGATCTCCGAGCGTCCTCTTTCATACATCTTTTTTAGTTTCACGACATTACTGCGGGGAGCAGTAAATTTGTTACATAATCCTTACTGCTCCCCGAGTACTAGCCGGGCGGCAAAGACATCCGAAGTCAACTATATTCCGCCCGGCTTAGTATATTACACCCCATACAACGTCTTCAAGATGGAGATCGTTTCAGCCATGATGTCGCCGTCGGGACGCCCCTTGAGCGGCACGGCCAAAACGGCTTCGGGGGTCAGCCGCGCGCCTCGGGATTTGATCAGGCCGGTCCAGCGCTCCGGGGGGATCACGGCGGCAGGATCGAACTTAAAGACGACCCGGCCCTCGACGCGGTCGATGGACTGGACCCGGAGCTTTTGGGCCATAAACTTGATCCGGCCGTAATCGAGGAGATGGAGCACCGCGGCCGGCGGCGGGCCGAAGCGGTCGGCCAGCTCCTCGCCCATGGCCTCGAATTCGGCCAGGTCCTCGGCCGAGGAGATGCGCTTGTACAGGCTGAGCCGGACGTTGACCTGGGGGACGTAGTTGTCGGGAATGCGGTTGTCGACGCGCAGGTTGATCTCGCTCTTGGCCTCGGCGGGGGCTTCGCCTTTGAGCTCCTTGATGGCCTGCTCGAGCAGATGGATGAAGTATTCGTAGCCGACGGCCTCCATGACCCCGCTCTGCTGCTGGCCGAAAAGGTGGCCGGCGCCCCGGATCTCGAGGTCCTTCAGGGCCAGGCGGAAGCCCGATCCGAGCTCGCTGAATTCCTTGAGCGCCTCCAGGCGCTTGCGGGCCAGAGGAGGCAGGCCACTCGAAGCCGGCACCAGGAAATAGGCATAGGCCTGGCGAGAGGAGCGCCCGACGCGGCCGCGCAGCTGATAAAGCTGGGCCAGACCGAATTGGTCGGCCCGTTGGACGATGAGGGTGTTGACCAACGGGATGTCGATGCCGTTTTCGATGATCGTCGTCGAGACCAGGACGTTGAAGCGCTGTTCGATGAAGCCGAGCATGCGCTTTTCCAGCTCGGCCGGGGCCATCTGGCCATGGACGGTGACCACTCGGGCCTGCGGCACCCATTCGGCGATCCTGGCCGCCAGGGCGTCCATGTCCTCGATCCTGTTATGGACGTAGTAGACCTGGCCGCCCCGGGCCAGCTCGTGCTTGACGGCCGAGGCGATGAGCCGGGGGCTGAACGTCGTGACCGCGGTGTGCACGGCCAGGCGGTCCCTGGGCGGGGTCTCGATCAGGCTGATGTCGCGCAGGCCGGTCAGGGACATGTTCAAGGTCCGCGGAATGGGCGTCGCCGTGAGGGTCAGGACGTCGACGGCCGTTTTCATCTGCTTGATCTTCTCCTTGTGGTGGACGCCGAAACGCTGCTCCTCGTCGATCACGAGCAGGCCGAGATCGCGGAACTCGACGTCCTTGGACAGGATGCGGTGCGTGCCGACCAGGATGTCCAGCTGGCCGGCCTTAAGATCGGCGAGGACCTGGGCCTGTTCCGCCCGGCTCTGAAACCGGGTCAGGGCGGCGACGCGGACGGGATGGAGGGCCATGCGGGCGGTGAACGTCTTGTCGTGCTGGCTGGCCAGGACGGTCGTCGGGCAGAGCACGGCCACTTGCTTGCCGTCCATGACGGCCTTGAACGCCGCCCGCATGGCCACTTCCGTCTTACCGTAGCCGACGTCGCCGCAGAGGAGCCGGTCCATGGGCGCCTCGGACTCCATGTCGGCCTTGATCTCGCTGATCGAGCGGAGCTGGTCCTCGGTTTCCTCGTATTCAAAGGTTTTGTCGAACTCCTCCTGCCAGGCGCCTTCCGGACTGAAAGCGAAGCCTTTGACCGATTTGCGCCGGGCATAGAGATCGAGGAGCTCCTTGGCCAGCTTTTCCACGGCCTTTCTGGTCTTGGCCTTGGTCTTCTCCCAGCCCGACGTGCCCAGTTTGTCCAGGGAAGGCGCGCCCGCGCCGAGGGGGGTGAATTTCTGAAGGAGGTTGAGGTCCTCGACCGGGACGAAGAGACGGTCCTCGTCTCGGTAACCGAGCTCCAGGAACTCGTGCGGCTGGGCTTCGACGTCCATCCTCAGGAGGCCGCGAAAGAGGCCGACCCCGTAATCGGCGTGGACGACGAAATCACCGGCCTTGAGGTCCTGGAATTGGGTGATGGAAGGCTTGGCCGAGGGCCGGGCGACGACGACTTTCTCCTCGGTCAGGATGTCGGTCTCGCCGAACACGGCCGCTTTCTCGCGGGGGTAGGCGAAGCCCCTCTCCAGGTCGCCGAGGAGAAGGAGGATCTCCCCGGAGTCCGGCCGATCGAGGGCCGAATCGACGGCCCGGGCGGACACGCCCTCCTGAGCCAGCAGGCCCATGACCTTGTGCCTCATGGTCGCGGTGGAGAGGAAGATCAGGCAGCGTTCACTCTCTTCCTGGAGCCGCTTCATGTAAGAGAGAAAGAAGGCGATGCGGTTGTCGAACCGGGGCACGGACTGGAATCCGAAATGAAAATCGCCGCCGCTCTCCTCGGGCGCAAGCTCGCCGGCGCGGATGCTCCGCGACCGGATCGCCGCCCACAGCGAAGGCGGGAAATAATGTTCGGGCGCCCGGACCGGAATCCCGGAGGAGGCGGCCGCGGCGGCCTGCTCCCGAATCTCGTCCATCACTTCGACGTATTCGAGCTCCACGTTTTCGGGCGATTCGACGATCACGACGGCGTCACCCAGGTAGGCCGTATACGGCACCGTCTCCTCCTCGTCGACGGTTTCAACGAGAGAGGGGATGACGCAACGCTCGATTTTCCGGATGGTCCGCTGGCTGGCGGGATCGAATTCGCGGATGGAAGCGATCTCGTCCCCGCTGAACTCGATCCGGAAAGGCCGGGAGTGCCAGGGCGAAAAAGCGTCGACGACGCCGCCCCGGTAGGCGTATTCGCCGCGGAAGGCCAGGAGGTCCTCGCGGACGTAGCCGTATTCCGCCAGCAGCCCGATCAGGCGGTCGCGTTCGAAGGCCAGGCCGCGCTCGAGGCGCACGAACAGCTTGTCCAAACGGCCCGGCCCGGGGAAGGGGCGCAGCAGTCCGAAGAGGTTGGTCAGGACCAAGGCCGGAGGGCGGTGTTTGAGGTCGTAGAAAAACCGCATCCGCGAGGCGACGTCCTCGAGAGAGGGGGGCGCGCCGCCGTTGGGATTTTCGGTCAGCGAGGGAAGCGATTTGACGTTGCGGGAGACGCCGAGCTTGTCCAGGAAGAACCGGCATCGCTCCTCGAGCTCGGACAACGGCCGGTCGGACGTCTGGACGTAAATGATTCGAGCGGGCGCATGGATGGCCAGCATGGCCAGGAAATACGGCCGGGCCGCGTCGGTCAGGCCCGAAAGGGAGAGCCGGGGCAAATCCTCCCGGAACCGTTCCAGGCCCTTGACGAAATCCCTGAATTCCGGAACGTCCTTTAAAAAATCGAGACTCATCGGTTCCGCCTAGGGCGACGATTATACGCCCGGGAACACGGTTCGTCCACGAAACCGGCCGAAACGAAAAGGAGCGGGATTCGTTTAAAAAGGCGTTTTATCGCCAATTTTTGGCATAACTTGCCGTTCTGCGACATTAATTTCCATGAAAAAAATATAGTATATCAGAATAATTTGTTATTAATAAATGAGTTATAAATTAGCATGGGGATTGCAATAGAAAGGGCGTCCTGCGATTGCGGGACAAGATAAAGCCATCAGGAGGTTTCAATGCTTAAGAAAGAGAAAGGCTTCACCCTCATCGAGCTGCTCATCGTTGTGGCGATCATCGGCATCCTGGCCGCTCTGCTCATCCCCAACGCCATGACCGCTCTGCAGAAGGCGAAAGTCCGCGGCACCCAGAAGGACATCGCCACCATCGCCACGTCCCTGGCCGACTACGTCACGGACCACGGCGTGCCGTTCGCGGAGAACGGGAACATCGACGCCACGGGCAAGGCCGCCCTGTCGCCGATGTACGTCAAGGTGCTGCCGTTGAACGACCAGTGGGGCACGCCCTTCAAGGTCTACACGGGCGTCAACTGCAACCAGTACGGGATCACGGGCTCGGCCACGGACGACTTCCTGGTCGCCTCGTACGGGCGCGACGCCACCATCGAGTCCTGGACGTACAATGCGGCCACGCCGGAAGCGGGGCTGTACCAGATATCGACCACGGCGGACTTCAACAAAGACCTGGTCAATCTGGACGGATCGTTCATTCGCGGACCTCGGGCCGGCGTCTCCGCCACCTGATCTTCAAACGGAACGTTCCTCCGGGGGCGATGCGGGAAACCGCATCGCCCCTTTTCTTTTCCCCTCGCCATAAAACGAGGGGATTTCTCTTGATTCCCGCCCCTCTAAATCCTCCACCAATAAGAGAACTTCACGAAGATGTTGTAGTTGTTGCGGTCGAAGCTCCCCATGGAGTTCCGGTCGTAGTTCGAATCGTAGCCCAGGAAAAAGACCGTCCCAGGCCGCAGGACATAGCTGAAGAGAATGCTGCCGAAGACCTGCTTGTAGTACAGGTTATAATCGATGATGGCCCGCAGGGACAACGACTTGCTCAGCTGGTAGGCCGTCCGGGTATGGACGACATTATAATCCCAGAGCTGCTCGCCGCCGCGCGTCCGCCAGAACGTGCTTTTGCTGAAATCCACCTCCAGTTGGAGACGGCTGCTGGGCTTGAAGGTCGTGCCCACGCCATAGGTGACGCCCCAGCCCCGGAAGGCATCGGCGGTGTCGTAATTGATCTCGTCGCCGATTTCGGCGAACAGCTGGATCGGCATCCAGCCGATCATGTTGCCCTGGCCCTGGAGACTGAAGACGTTTTTGCGGAAATCCTGATCGGCGTAGCGTTCCTTCCCGGAATCGAATTCGACGACGAGCTGATTGAACTCGGTGAAGCGGAACTGGGTCTGGAATTGGAGGGACTTGTCCTGGACGAGGTCCGAGAAATAGGAATCGTGCTGCTTGGCCCGCAGTGTGAAGCGGATCTGGTTGAGAAAGGGTTTGTCGGGATAAACGGTGACGTTGGTAAAGACGCCGGCGGTGCGGTAATCGGTCCGGTTGACGAATCCCGACGAAGCCTCGAAATCCGGATGGATCGACTCCCAGTATCCGCCGAAGGTGAAATTGCGGGTGAAATAGTAGGCCTGGGCATAGACGGCCGGTGCCAGCCGTGTCTGTTCGCCGTCATAGCTGGTCTTGGAGGCCACTGCCTGGAAGCTGAAAAACAGCTTGTCGGCAAATCGCCATTGCCCGTCGATGCCCCCCACCCGGTTCCACGAGCCGCCGGCCTCTTTATCGGCCAGGCAAAACCCCAGGTACGACCCTTGGTTGAAGACGTCCGTCTTGAGGCGGACGATATTGAAGAGCGCCGTTTCGTTTCCGCCGCCGACGTTGTTGTGGACGTCCCAGACGCTCTGGCTGGGGTGCTCATCGTAAGCCGAGAGAATGCCGTAGGAAAACCCGCCCAGCTTGCCCGAGACCTTGGCCCCCCAGAGAGGGTCGGTGATCCGGCGCGTATAGACCATCTCGATATCCGGAAACTGGAAGATCTCCATGCCCTCCAAAAAGAAGGGCCGCTTCTCCTGGTAGCGCAGGGCGTAGCGGAGATTGATGTCGATCTGGGGCACGTCGGCCTCGACCTGGCTGAAGTCGGGGTTGATGGCGGCGTCGACGGTCAGGTCGGAATTGAGCCCGTATTTCAGGTTGACGCCCGGCTGGACGTCGGCTTTCTGCCCCTGTTTTTTGAGGGCGGTCAGGACCGGCATGATTTCCAAATTCTTGCCTTTTTCGACATGGCCCTTGATCATGATCGGCGCGGACTGGGCCAGCAGGCCCGGGATATCCCTGGAATAGGCCGGCCACATGTCGACTTCTCCGGTGCTCGGCATGTTGCGGGCCAGCGTCAGGCCCCAGAGCTTCTCCTCGCGGTCGGGAAAGCGCAGACTCTTGAAGGGAATGGCCATTTCCAAGGTGTAGCCGTTCGCGTCGACCCGGCCGTCGGCCTCCCAGACCGCATCCCAGCTCGGGTCCATGTTGTCATTGCCGCCTTCCTCGGTGCGGATGAAGTCCATCTGGATGCCGATCGGGTTGACACCGAAGGTGAAGGCCCGGCGTTTCTCGTTGAAGGTATCGAGCAGGACGAGCATCCAGTCATCGTCGATGGCCCCGTCGCGGTTCGTGACCGAGGCGCGGATCTTGCCGGCCTCCGTATCCTCGCAGCGGAAGGCTAAATATAGATTTTTTTCGTCGTAACCGATATATGCGGTCGTCTTCTGCTTGGCCGCGTCGCCCGCCTTGGGCGCGTACTGGACGAAGCCGTCGATGCGCAGGAACTCTTTTTCGTAGAGGCCCGGATCGAGCTGCCCGTCGATCTTCGGGGCCGTCGAAATCCTCGGAATGGCCAGGGGCGCCTTGGATTGGCCCCCGGCGAGAGCCATCGAGGCCGCCGCGGCCAGCGCCCCGCCCAGCAGACCCAGCCGCCTGAGGGATTTCTCCGTTTTCGTCGAGCGGACCGACTTGGTCATGACGATCATCCTTCGGAAAAGTGAAGGCGGGGAATGCGGACATTTCGGGCGCCTCACTCTCCTAGACGGAGGCTGCGAAGAAAAGGTTCACTTCCGCCGTTTTGAAGCCCCATCCTTTTTCGGTATAATCTCCATACGAGAAACGTGTGCGAATCCGACTCGTCATCAAGGAGTCCGGCATGCCGCAAAAAAAAATCCTCTACGGTTTCGGGCTGGTCATCGTCCTGGGTTCGGTTTGGGGCGTCGCCGAGGCCGGCCTCGGCCTGGCCCTCAACGCCTGCGCCAAGCCGGCCTCGGGTTCGATCATGACGGGCGTGGCCCTGTTTTTCCTCGCCGCCGCCCGCCTCCGGGCCCGCTCCGCCCGCGGTCCGCTGCTGGCCGTCGGCCTGGCCATCGGCTTCAAGCTCTTCGACGCCGCTTGGCTCGGTCTTCCTCTCCGCAGCGGGGCCGTGGCCAACCCGATATTCGCCTTTGTGACCGAAGCCGCGGCGGCGATCATCTTCTTCGCCCTGCTGGGCCGGACCGCCGAGTCGGGTCTCCGCGGCCGAGCCCTGCTCGGGGCCGGAGCGGCGGGCCTTTCGGCGTTCGCGTTCCCCCTGGTCAAGCTGGTCACGGGCGTCCCCGCCTGCCTTGTCCCCGGTTCCGCGATTCCGCTCTCCATCGCCTTCGCCCCCGTGGCCATGGCCGCCGGGGCGCTGGCCGTGCCGCTGGCCTTCGCCTTCATGCGGCGGGCCGAGAGGTGGGCTTGGGACGACCGGTCCGGCCTGCGCATCGCCGTCCCCGCCGCGGCCACCCTCCTGGGCCTGGCCGTCGTCGCCTTGATCCGGCTGGTTTAAGAACATCCCGACCTTTTCTCTTCGCCAGGAGTTGCCCATGAACCACCGCTTCCGCATCGCCGCACTCGTCATCCTGATCGCGGCCGCGGGGACAGGCCTGCTGCCGGCCCAGACCCCGGCCCGGTTCTTCGACACGGCCGAGGCCCCCGCTGGCAAGGTCCGTCTGACCGTGTTCTTCCCCTCCGTGGGCACGCTCAAAGCCCTGCTGGCCCTCAGGGAACAGGGCCTCATCCCCGTTTCCAACTTGGAAATCGTCGGGGTCCATCACCGGAAGGAAAAAACCAATTACGCCGAATCCGAAAATTTCGTCCGGGACAATAAGCTCGATTGGATCAAGTTCCACACCGTCTCCGCCGATCTGGGCCCGGAGACGATCTTCAAAAAAAATGCGGCTTCGGCCGAACTGGAAACGATCTTCAGCCTGTCGAGCGGCGTGATCTTCTTCGGCGGCCCGGACATCGTCCCCTCTCTCTACGGAGAAAAGACGGGGTTGCTGACGGTCATCGAGGACCCCTGGCGTCACTATCTCGAGCTGGCCGCCGTTTTCCATCTTTTGGGCGGTTTCCAGGATCCTGCGTTCAAAGGATACCTGGAGAAACGGCCGGACTTTTCCGTCCTGGGCATCTGCCTGGGAATGCAGACCCTCAACGTCGGGACGGGCGGCACCTTGATCCAGGACATTTGGACGGAAACCTACCATGTGAAGACGTTCGAGGACGCCGTCGCCCTGGGCCAGGCCGCCTGGCACACCAATCCCTACCGCAAGATCGCGGTCCTCGAAAAGAACCTGCTGCCTTACATGCTCCACCCCGTCCGCTTCGCCGAAACGAGCCGGATCGGGGCCGCCCTCGGGCTCAAAGCCGCCGACCGGCCCTTCGTCATGAGCGCCCACCACCAGGCCGCCGGACGGATCGGCAAGGGCTTCAAGGTCGCCGCCACGTCCGTCGACGGGAAGGTCGTCGAAGCCATCGAACACGAAAAATACCCCCACGTCCTCGGCCTGCAGTTCCACCCCGAATTCCCGATGCTCTGGGAGACCGAGGCCCGTTTTAAGATCGCGCCCGGGGACAAGGACCTCTTCGGCTGCCGGACTTACCTGGAGGCCCATCCGCCGAGTTTCGAATTCCATAAAAAACTCTGGGCCTGGTTCTTCGCCTCGCTTCATTGACACACGGGCCAGCGGAAAATATGATGGCGGCGGAGGAATCGATTCATGCCGAAAGATAAAGCGTACGAGGGCGACGCGGCGGGCGTGCCGACCGTCATAGGCGAAGATGCCGTTTTGGAAGGGACCCTGCGCTCGACGGCCCCTCTTCACATCAGCGGAACGTTCAAGGGCAAGATCATCGCCGAAGGCGAGCTCGTCATCGCGGCCACCGGACGGGTCGAGGCCAAAGTCAAGGCCCGCCGGGCCGTCGTGGCCGGCAGCTTCGCCGGCGACATGATCGTGCTGGAGGCTATCGAAATCGCGCCCACCTGCCGTTTTTTAGGAACGCTCATCCAGAAGGAACCCGGCCTGAGCGTGGCCAAGGGCGGGCGCTTCGAAGGCCGGAGCGTCTATGTCGACGATCTCGACAAAGCCGTCGCCGAGTGGTGAGGAGAAGGCCGTGCGCTCGTCTCGGGGACCCGTGAAGGACGACACGACCGATTCAGACGAGCGCCGCAACCCGCATTCGCTGGCGGTCATCAGCGACGGCGCCGTTTTGAACGGAGTCCTGCGTTCGACGGCCTCCATCCGCTTGAGCGGATCGTTCAAGGGGACCATCATCGCCGACCATGAACTCGTCATCGCCCCGGAGGGCCGGGTCGAGGCCCGGGTCAAGGCCCGCCGGGCCGTCATCGCCGGCGTCTTTCAGGGAGATCTGGTCGTTTCGGAGGAACTGGAAATCACCCCGACCGGGCGGTTTATCGGGACGCTGTTCCAGAAAGAACCTGTCCTTCGCGTCGGCCGCGGAGGACGTTTCGAAGCTCAAAGCATCTTCGCCGATGATCTCGAGGCGATCGTTGCCAGATGGACGGCGCCCTCGCCGCCGCCCGACGTTTCGTCCCCGCCGGACGAGCGATTGGGAAAAGTCCATCGCCCGCGGCGAAATCAGGCGCCCGACGGCGGAACGACCGGGACAGAGTGACCGTCCGGATTTTTTGACTCCGGCGGATCTCCTGAGAAGGGCGCTCCCGTGTATTTTCTGAACGAAATGCTTCTGACGATGCCGCTCGTCGTCTACACCGGGCTCCGGATGGGCGCCTTCATCCGCGGAAAAAGCGGAAGGGTCGTCTTCGCGGTCTTCTACCTTCTCCTCGTTGCCGCCTTTCCATCGGCCGAAAGGCTGGCCCATGGAAACGGGCCGGGTTGGACGACGGACCTGATCACGGCGGGCTATGACGCCCTCCCCTACCTGATGTATCTCGTCATGACGGTCGTCCTGACCGATCTCCTCCTCGGGCTCTTCCGCCTCCTGGGAATTCCGGCCCCCGGGACGCTCCGACGGCCGCGCATCCGGGCGATCCGGTTTTGGGGGATGCTCCTGGTTCCGGCTCTCATCGTCGCGGCGGGGATTCTGAACTTCAACCATCTTTCAATCAGCCGCTACGCGATCGAAGTCCCGCGCCGCTCCTCGACCTCCGAGCGCGTGCGCATCGTCTTCGCCTCGGATTTCCATCTGGGCGCGGCGACGTCGCCCCGCTTTCTGCCCCGGTTCGTCGCGACGGTCAACGCCCTGGAGCCGGACCTCATCCTGATCGGCGGCGACGTGCTCGAGGCCGATCGAAGAGACGAGGGATCGGATATTTTCGCCGCCCAGTTCCGGCGCCTGCGGGCCCGCTACGGAGTTTTCGGCGTTCCCGGCAATCACGAAGGATTCGGCGGCGCGGGCCGGTATGGATTTTTCGCCCAATCCGGAATCGTCCTGCTGCGGGACGAAGTCCGCGAGATCGGCGGAGTCGCCTATCTGGCAGGCCGCGACGATCAGGGGGACCGTCGATCTGGTCCTCCCTCGCGGAAGACGGTGGCCGCGCTCCTGGCCGCAATACCCCGCGATCTTCCGGTCATCCTGATCGACCACCGTCCGACCGATCTTCCGTCCGCTTCCGCCGCGGGCGTCGACGTCCAATTTTCCGGCCACACCCACGACGGCCAGCTCTTCCCCGTCAACATCATCACGGCCCTCCAGTATGAATTGAGCTGGGGATACAAAAAGAAGGGCCCGACCCACATTTTCGTCAGCTGCGGCGTCCAGTTCTGGGGTCCACGGGTGCGGACGGCGGGGGTTTCCGAGATCATGCTCGTCGATGTCGCCTTTCGCTGAGGATCACGCGCGGGGACCGAAATTCTTTAAGATCGCGCCGATGATGTTGGTGCTGGAGCGTCCCGGGAGATAGGCCACCCGGACGACCTTGCCTCCCGCCCCCTCGACCTCGGCACGACCGACGATTTCATCGGCGCCCCAGTCGCCGCCCTTGACCAGCACGTCCGGCAGCAATGCGGCGATCGTCTTTTGAGGGGTGTCCTGGGAGAACGATGTCAGGTAGTCGATGGACTCGAGCGCGGAGAGGACCTCGAAACGTTCGGACAGCGGGAAAATCGGGCGCGCGGGGCCCTTGAGCCGGCGGATCGATGCGTCGCTGTTGAGGGCCACGATGAGGACGTCGCCCAGGGCCTTGGCCTCGCGGAAAAGATGGATATGCCCGCCGTGGAGGAGATCGAAGCAGCCGTTGGTGAAGACGACGGTCTTCCCCTGGCGCCGCAGGCGGGCCCGGATCCTGACGAGCTCCGGGAGAGTCCGGACCTTCGAACGGACCATCCCTATTTCTCCGAAGCCTTGATCCCGATATTCGGGCCGAACGCCCAGCGATGGAGCAGGCGCGAGACGCCCTCGTCCCGCTTGGTCGAGGAGACTAGGAACGAATAGAGGCTCTTGTGATAATCGAAGGGGTATCCGTCGCGCTTGTGGACGGCCACGTCCAGGTAATACGTCCCGTTGATGAGCCCGAGCTTATCAATCCGGCAGACGACCTGGCCCTGGCCCTGGATCGATTCGGGGACGAGCTCCTCCAGATCGGTGTTCGTGCCGTAGCAGAGCGTCCCCAGGGAGTTGAAGACGCCGATGCCGAAGACGAAGTCCTTTTGCGGCTCCCGGGCGGCCACGTCCATCTCGATGACCATCCCCTCGTCGGGAGAGAAGACATGCTTCTCCTCGCCGCCGGTCCCGCGCAGCACGACCTTGCGGATCTCGATCTCGCGCTTCCCCCAGCGCTGCTCCCGGCCGCCGTCGACGGCGGCGGCGGGGGCCGCCGCGGCGGCGTCTTTCTTCCCCAGGAAGTCCTCTTCCTGCTTCTCGGCCACGTCCTGGAGATAGGCGTCGACGACGCGCTTGGGTTCGCCCAGCATCCGCAGCCGGCCGTCCTTCAGCCAGGCGACCGTGTCGCAGATCTTCCCGACCATGGCCAGGTCGTGGCTGACGAAGAGGATGGTCTTCTTGCGGCGCCGGAAATCGTCGATGCGGTCGAGGCACTTGGGGATGAAGGCGGCGTCGCCCACGGCCAAGATCTCGTCGACCAGCAGCACGTCGGGATTGACGTTGATGGCGATGGAGAAGCCCAGACGCATGAACATGCCCGAGGAGTAGGTCTTGACCGGGGCGTCGATGAACCCCTCGAGGCCGGCGAAACGGACGATCTCGTCGAACTTGGAGGTGATCTCTTTTTTGCTCAACCCGAGCATGATGCCGTTGATGAAGACGTTTTCCCGGCCGCTGATCTCGGGATGGAAGCCCGCGCCCAGCTCGATGAGGGCCGAGATCTTGCCCCGGACGGAGACCGTCCCCGCCGTCGGCTTGGCGATGCCGGCGATGAGCTTGAGCAGCGTGCTCTTGCCCGAGCCGTTGCGGCCGATCAGGCCGAGCGTCGTGCCTTCTTCGACCTGCAGGGTGACGTCCTCCACGGCGGAGACGAGCTCGTCGGCCTTGATCGAGCGGAACAGGTCGCCCCGGACGATGGCGCTCTTGAACGTCTGGAAGCGGTGCCGCGCGGAATATTTCTGATAAACGCGCGAAACATGGCCGAGCTCGATGGCGTACACCTAGACTTCCTCCGGGAACGAATCGCGCAGGCGGTCGAAGACGGCATAGCCGATGACGAAGAAAACCAGGGACACCAGGAAGGTGATGCCCAGCTTTTTCCAATGGATGAGCTCGCCGTAATAAAGGGCGCTGTGATAGCCCTCGATGATGTGGGTCATGGGATTGAGGTTGAGCAGGGTCCGCAGGGCCGGCGAGTTTTGGATCTGGGGCAAATTCATGGAATAGATGACCGGGGTGGAGAAGAACCACAGCGTCATCAGGTTGCCCAGGATGTCGCGGATATCCCGGAAATGGACGGTCAGGGCGGAAATCAGCAGGCTGAAGCCCAGGCAATAAACGTACTGGACGAAGATGACGATGGGCAGGAAGAGCATATACAGGGAAAAATGCCAGCCAAATAAGGGAATGAGGATGAACAGGATGGGCAGGCCGAACAGGAAATGGACCAGGTTGGCCGTCACGGTGACGACCGGCAGGACTTCGGCCGGGAAGAGGATCTTCTTGAGCAGGTTGCCGTTGGTCATGAGCACGGTCGACGATTCCAGGGTCGACGCGACGAACCACTGCCAAGGCAGAAGGCCGGTAAAAAGATAAAGCGCGTAGACGAGCGGCTTGCCCATGAAGTTGGCGTCGCGCGGCTGCAGGATCAGGCCGAAGACCGCCGTGTAGACGACCATCAGCAGGAAAGGATTGAAAAACGACCAGAAAAAGCCCAAAACGGTGCCGCGGTAGCGGGCCTTCAGCTCCCGTCCGACCAGGCTCTGGATAAGGACGCGGTAGCGGAAGAGCTGGCGGAGATTGGCGATGAGCCGTGACACGAGGCTTTCCTTTAGAGACGAGCCCGGTTCCGGGCCCGGAGCGTCTCGGATAGGACTTGCATAACCGCTAAAATATCGCATGTTGGGGCCGGTTTTGCAATCGGTTTCTCGATTGCGGGTCGGCCTGATGGAGCTCGTCGAAAGGCCGAGGATTCAGGATGGGACCGGAAAATTCCGGCTACACAAGCCCTTATCAGGAGAAAAGGGCTAAGGTCGAACGCGATTTCGGGTGTGTCCGCCGGTCCGGGGCCGCCCCTCGTAAATACGGCGGGCTTCGGCGGTGTCGGCGCCGGCGGCGGTCTTCAGCGTCAACGCCCTCAGGGGGCGTTCGCGAACCGGGCCGAAGCCCAGCCGGACCAGCATGAACGCCGGCGGACCGCCCGGACGGTGCCGGACGAGGCGGCTTTCGCGGACCCCCAGCCCCAGGGCCGCGGCGGCCGCCCGGAGCTCATCGGCGCGGGCGGCCGGATAGATGAAATAGCCCGTTCCCTCGGCTTTCATGAGCCGGGAAGCGGCACGCATCACCTCGGGGAGATCGCAGGCCAGCTCGTGTTTGGCAAGGGATTTCTCGCCGGAAGGGCTCAGGCATCCGGTCCGGATTTTGATGTACGGCGGGTTGGAGAAAACGATATCGAAACGCCGGCCCGGGCGGTAGGAGCGGAAATCCGTCCGGACGACCTCGACCCGGTCCCAGAGGCCGTTCAGGGCGATATTGCGGCGGGCCAGGGCGGCCAGGCCGGATTGGATTTCCAGGGCGATCAATTTCCGGAACGGCCTGGCACCGAGCAGGAGCGGGATGATCCCGTTTCCCGTTCCCAATTCCAGGACCTCATCCCTGGCCTCGATCTCGATGAAATCGGCCAGGAGGGGGGCGTCCAGGGCGAAACGGTAGCCCCTCCGGGATTGGATGACGCGGACCCGCCCGCGATAGAATTCATCGATCGTTTCATCCGTTCCGAGCGGCATTCCTCTTTTGGCCATGGGGCGAACGGCGGGCCGGCGGCCCTACTCCGGCTGGGAGGTGAAGACGAGGACGCGGTCGGCCAGGATTTCGGCCGTGCCGCCCTCGATTTCAAACGTCTCCTCGACCGTCCCCTGCCGGAAGACGATCGGACCTGCGCCCAGGGCCAGCATCAGAGGCCGGTGCCCGGGAAGGATGCCGATCTGGCCGTCCAGGCCGGGAATACGGGCCTCGTCCACGGCGGCGTCCACAAGGAGACGCCGCGGCGTCACCACGTGAAGGTGGAGGCGGAGCGCCTTCTCCTCGCTCATTGGGCTTTAAGCTCCTCCGACCGGCGGACGACGTCGTCGATGCCGCCCACCATGTAGAACGCCTGTTCGGGCTTGTCGTCGTGCAGGCCTTCGATGATCTCCTTGAAGCCGCGGACGGTCTCCTCGACGGTGACGTACTGCCCGGGGCGTCCGGTGAATTGTTCGGCCACATGAAAGGGCTGGGAGAGGAAGCGTTGGATCTTGCGGGACCGGGCCACGACGAGCTTGTCCTCGTCCGAGAGCTCCTCGATGCCCAGGATGGCGATGATGTCCTGGAGGTCCTTGTAGCGTTGGAGGATCTCTTTGACCCGGCGGGCCACCCGGTAGTGCTCCTCGCCGATGATGTTCGGGTCCAGGATGCGGCTGTAGGAGGCCAGGGGATCGACGGCCGGATAGATGCCCATGTCGGTCAGGGCTCGCGAAAGCTGGGTCGAGGCGTCCAAATGGGAGAACGTCGTGGCCGGGGCGGGATCGGTGAAATCGTCGGCCGGGACGTAGATGGCCTGGACGGAGGTGATCGAGCCCTTCTTGGTCGAGGTGATGCGCTCTTCGAGCTCGCCCAGCTCGGTCGCCAGATTGGGCTGATAGCCGACGGCCGAGGGCATGCGACCGAGGAGGGCCGACACCTCCGACCCGGCCTGGGTGAAGCGGAAGATGTTGTCGATGAAGAGCAGGAGGTCCTGGTTCATCTCGTCGCGGAAATACTCGGCCACGGACAGGGCCGTCAGGCCGATCCTCAGGCGGGCGCCGGGCGGCTCGGTCATCTGGCCGTAAACCAGGGCCGTCTTGCCGATGACCTTGGACTCGATCATCCCCAGCCACAGGTCGTTGCCTTCGCGCGTCCGTTCGCCGACTCCGGCGAAAACGGAATATCCGCCGTGCTTCAAGGCCACGTTGTGGATGAGCTCCTGGATGATGACGGTCTTGCCCACGCCCGCGCCGCCGAACAGGCCGATCTTGCCGCCCTTGAGGAAGGGCTGAATCAGGTCGATGACCTTGATGCCCGTCTCGAACACCTCCAGGAGGGTGCTCTGGTCGTCGAGCTTGGGGGCCTGGCGGTGAATGGGATATCGCTTGGCGGTCGCGATCGGGCCGGCGTGGTCGACCGGTTGGCCGATGACGTTCATGACCCGTCCCAGCGTCTCCGGGCCGACCGGAACCATGATCGGACCGCCCGTGTCGATCGCCTTCATGCCCCGGGCCAGCCCGTCCGTGGACTGCATGGACACGCATCGGACGGTGTCCTCGCCGAGGTGCTGTTCAACCTCGACGATGATATCGATCGGCATGGGCGTGTCGATGCCTTCGCTGGTGATGCGGATGGCCGTGTAGATCTCGGGCAGCTCCAGGTCCTTGAAGGACACGTCGACGACGGGCCCGATGACCTGGACGACCGTCCCGACGCGCTCGGCGTTCGCGGTTGTGTTCATGATGGGCTCCAATCGATGCGGCTATTTTTTCAGGGCTTCGACCGCGGTCATGATTTCAAGGAGTTCCTTGGTGATCCCCGCCTGGCGGATCTTGTTCATCACCAGGAAGTATTTGTGGATCAGCTCTCCGGCGTTGCGCGAGGCGCTGTCCATGGCCATCATCCGGGCCGCCTGCTCGGCCGCCTGCGACTCGTAGTAGGCGTGTCCGATCTGGTCCTCGATGAACCGGGGCAGCAGAACATCCAGGACGCTGCGAGGGCCCGGCTCCCAGGCGGGGACGACGATCCCCCCGGGAATGTTATGGCGGACCGCCTGCTCCGGCGGGACCACGGGGATGAGGCGTTTGATGTTGAGGCGGGGAGAGAGAACGGATTTGAACTCGTTGAAGGCCAGGTAGACGGCGTCGGTCTCCTGATAGAGGAAGAGCCGGACGAGCTGGCGGGCGATGTCGCGGAGGACGTCCTCCTCAAGCTTGTCGGTCTTGTCGCCGACGGTCCGCTCGATGGGGAAGGCCTGCCTGCGGAAATGATGGACGGCCTTCCGGCCGATGAGAACGAGGCGGACGGCCGCCGTCTTCGATTTCTCGTCGAGGAACTCCTGGACCCGGAGAAGCAGGTTGGAGTTGAAGGCCCCGCAGAGTCCCTTGTCCGAGGTCAGGACGATGACATGGACCCGGCGCTCCTCGCGGGGAAGCAGGAGCGGGTGGCCCGACCCATCCGTCCAGCGGGAGGCGTCCCAAATGAGGGCCGGCGTTCCGTGCCAATAGGGCCGTCCCTCGTGGATGACCCGTTGGGCCTTCTTGAACTTCGCCGTGGAGACGGTCTTCATCGCCTTGGTGACCTGCTGCATGTTTTTGCTGCTCTTGATCCGGCGGCGAAGATCGATGAGGGTCGGCATCAGACGCTCTGTTCCCGGAAGCAGGTGTTGAATTCGGTCAGGGCGGAGGCGATCTCGGCGTCCAAGTCGTTGTCGATCTGCTTGCGTCGGACAATGGCCGCCAGGATGCCGCTTTGTTCGCGTTCGAAGTACTCATCCAGCTTGCACTCGTAATCGAGGATGCGGGAGACCGGGAATTCGTCGAGGAAGCCGCGGTTGCCGGCGTAGATGATCAGGATCTGCTTCTCCACCGGCAGGGGGTGGAACTGGCCCTGCTTGAGGATCTCGGTCAGGCGCACGCCGCGGTCGAGCTGGGCCTGGCTGATCTTGTCCAGCTCGGTGCCGAACTGGGCGAAGGTCAGGAGCTCGCGGTACTGCTGGAGATCGCCGCGCAGCTTTCCGGCGATCTGCTTCATGGCCTTGATCTGGGCGTCGCCGCCGACACGCGAGACGGATATGCCGACGTTGATGGCCGGGCGGACGCCCGAGTTGAAGAGCTCGGGCTCCAGATAGATCTGGCCGTCGGTGATGGAGATGACGTTGGTCGGGATGTAGCCGGAGACGTCTCCGGCCTGGGTCTCGATCAGCGGCAAGGCCGTCAGCGAGCCGGCGCCCAGCGCGTCACTCAGCTTGGCCGCCCGCTCCAGGAGGCGGGAATGGAGGTAGAAGACGTCGCCGGGGTAGGCCTCGCGGCCGGGCGGGCGGCGCAGCAGGAGCGAAATCTCGCGGTAGGCGGCGGCATGCTTGCTCAAGTCGTCGTAGATGCACAGGGCGTGCCCTCCGTTGTCGCGGAAATATTCGCCCATGGCGCAGCCGCTGTACGGCGCCAGATATTGAAACGGCGAAGAATCGCTGGCCGAGGCGGCCACGACGATGGAGTAGTCCATGGCCCCGTTGTCCTCCAGGGTCTTGATGAAATGGGCCACGGTCGAGTTCTTCTGGCCGATGGCCACATAGATGCAGATGACCCCGGTCCCCTTCTGGTTGAGGATGGTGTCCATAATGATGGCTGATTTGCCGGTTTGGCGGTCGCCGATGATGAGCTCGCGCTGGCCGCGGCCGATGGGGATCATGGCATCGATGGCCTTGATGCCCGTCTGGAGGGGCTCGCGGACGGGCTGGCGGTCGACGACGCCGGGGGCCAGGCGCTCGACGGGCAGGAACGTGTCCGTCCGGATGGGCCCCTTGTCGTCGAGGGGCTGGCCGAGCGGGTCGACGACCCGACCGACCAGGGCCGGCCCGACCGGCACGGAGATGATGCGGTGGGTCCGCTTGACCGTGTCGCCCTCCTTGATCTGGTGGCTCTCACCCAGCAGGACCGCGCCGACGCTGTCCTCCTCCAGGTTCAGGGCGATGCCGGAGATGCCGTGGGGGAAATCGAGGAGTTCGTTGTACATGACCCGGTCCAGGCCGTAGATCTTGGCGATGCCGTCGCCGACGGAAATGACCGAGCCGACCTCCCGGATGTCGACGTCGCTCTGAAACCCCTCGATCTCGTGCTGGATGATCTTGCTGATCTCGTCGGCTTTGATGGCCATGGCACTCTACCTCTCGCTGATTTGGTCTTTCAGTTTTTCCAGCTGGCCCTTGAGCGACACGTCGTAGACCAGGTTCCCCCGGCCGACGCGCAATCCGCCGACGATCGACGGGTCGAGGACATAATCGCAATGGACGGGGCGGTTTCCGATGCGGGCCAGCTCCGCTTCCAAGCGGGTTTTGCGGGCCTGATCGAGGGGGACGACCGAGCGGACTTCGAAGGACAGGACGCCCCGGCGGCCGCGCCACACGTCGGGCAGCGCGGCCAGGACATCGGGCAGAATCTCCATCCGCCCGTGGCGGAGGAGGACTTCGAGAAAGCGGGCGGTCTTGGGTCGGACCTGCTGGGCGTCGAGGATGGCCTTGACGATGCGCCCCTTCTTGGCCGCATTGAGGAAGGGGCGCAACAGGGCGTGGCCCAGGTTCTCGTTCGTCTTGAGCAGCGAGGCGAAATCGGCCAGCTCACGCTGGACGGTCCCGTACTCGGACGGAGTGGACAGGGCCGCCGCCAGCCCGTCGGTATAACGCTTAACGAGTGTCGGATTCTTCATTCAGCGTCTTCAATCGATCGATGGATTTGTCGATCAAGGCGTCCTGGTCGGCCGCGGTCAGCCTGTTTTTCAAGCGCTCTTCGGCCAGCCCGGCGGCCAGCCCGGCGGTCATGGCCTTGAGTTCCCGCACGCCGGCCTTGAGATGGGCCTCGATCTCCTGGCGGGCCAGGGTCCGAAGCCGCTCCGCTTCCTTCCCGGCCAGCTCGCGGATGCGCTCCTTCTCCTTGAGGCCATCCGCTTCGGCTTCGCTTTTCAGCCGGATCATCTCGGCCTCCAGGGCGGCCGCTTTGCGGCGGGCCTCCTCGAGCTGGCGTTCGGCCGCCGCCCGGGCCTCGGTGGCCTCAGCCAGCGTCCGTTCGATCGTTCGAGTGCGCTTGTCGAGGAGGGCCAGGAACGGCTTGCGCAGGAAGAGGAACAATCCGCCGAAGAGGATGGCGAAATTGATGATCTTGCCGATCATTGCAGGAGCCTTTTTTCAATGGCTTCGGCCAGGCCGCCGGCCTTGGCCCGAAGCTCGGCTTTGAGACCATCCAGCTCGCCGAGAAGCCTGATCCGGGCTCCTTCGACCTCGGCCTTGGCCGCGGCTCCCACTTCATTGAGCAGGCGGGTCTTTTCCCGGAGGGCCTCGGCCTCGAGGTCCTCGCGGATCCGAGAGGCCGCCGCGCGGGCCGCCTTGACCGATACGTCGATGTCGTGGAGGCTGCGCCGGTTCTGCTCGGAGGCCTGCTGGGACGCCTGGCGGTCGGCCGTGACGCGTCCTTCGCGCTCCTCGCGGAATTTCTGATAGGGACGGAAAAAGACCTTGCCGAGGATCAGGACGAGAATCCAGACGACGGCGAAGGTGACGAGGAACGTCGCGTTGATGTCAAGCATGATACGGCGGAACGCTCTCCAAAATGAGGCCGAAATTATACCGTGTTCCGTCCTCCCGTTCAAACGGCAATAAAGCGGGCGCGGGGCGTTGAATCCGAAACACGCGAAAATCCCCAGCAAGAATTTTCGCTCCGCTCCTCACTCGCTCCCGTACTCATCGCATTGAACTCGTTTTCGACGAGTACGGACCCTGCCCGCTCGCTCGTCGACGGGTTTCGGATTCAACGCCCCGCGCCGGGAGAAGAGCGCTGCCATGATTTTCCTCTTCGCTCCCTAGCTCATCGGGACGATAATGTGCCCGACCAGCGAGGATCATGCCCGCTTAGTCGTCGCACGGGTTTTACCCGGCTTGCCCCGAGCCCGATATCCACGTCGAATTTATTTTGGTCTTTCGCCGGCGAATACGCGGCGGGGAAGTTTTTTGACTTCGCCGACGAGGTAGAGCGAACCGGCGATCAGGACCGTCCCCTTCGGCCCGGCCTGGGTCCGGGCCAGGGCGATGGCCGCCCGGAGATCGGGTACGATCCGGATCTTCGAACGGAACCGGACCGCGATTTTCAGGATCTCTTCGGGCGAAGCGGCCCGGGGCGAGGGGATGGTCGTCAGGACGATCATCTCCGGGCGGGGGAAAAGAAAGCCCGCAGCCCGGCCGACGGCCTTGTCCTTGAGCATGGCGAAGACCAGGATCAGCGGGCCGCGGACAAAATCACGGACATACGCGGCCAGGGCCCTGGCCCCGTCTTCGTTGTGGGCCCCGTCCAGAAGGACGAGCGGCCGCCGGCCGACGGCTTCCAACCGGCCCGGCCATTCGGCGGCCGCTAAACCGGCCAGGATCACCCGCCGATCGAGGGGCCGTCCCAGACAGCCGAGGGTCCGGGCCGCGGCCACGGCCACGGCGGCGTTCTCGCCCTGGTGGCCTCCCCGCAGCTTCAGCCGGAAGATGAACGTCTCCCCGCAGGAATCGTAGCGGAAGCGGAAACCGCCCGGAGTGCGGGCCGCGAAAAGCGCCCCGTCGCGCCCGAACACGGCGACGCGCGGCGCGCCGAGCTCCCTAGCCCGGCGGCCGATGACCGCGGCGGCCGTGCCGCCCTCCACGCCGATGACGACGGGCACGCCGGGCTTGATGATCCCGGCCTTTTCAAAGGCTATGGCGGCCAGGGTGGGCCCCAGGTATTCGCGATGGTCGATGGAGATCGAAGTGATGACCGAGACCAGCGGAGTGACGATGTTGGTGGCATCGAAACGGCCGCCCATGCCCACCTCGAGGACGGCGATATCGACCTTCCGCTCGGCGAAATGAAGGAAGGCCAGGATGGTCAGAACCTCAAAATAGGTGGGATGGGCCTCCAGGCGCCCGGCGGCGAAGAGCCGGTCGATCGTCTTCCTGATCCGGCCGAGCAAGCGGTCGAAGTCGGCCTCCGAGATGGGCCGACCGCCGATCCGGATGCGCTCGCGGACGTCGGCCAAATGGGGCGACGTGTACAATCCGACGCGCCGGCCGTCCGCTTTGAGGATGGAGGCCAGCATGGCGCAGACCGATCCCTTGCCGTTGGTGCCGGCGACATGGACGGATGGAAAACGCCGCTGGGGGTCGCCGCAGGCGGCCAGGACCGCGGCCACGTTCTGCAGGCCGAGTTTGACGCCGAATCGTTGCAGGCTTTGGAGATACGTCCCGCGGCCGGCCCGGTTCATAAGGGGCGGTTGAGCAGGAGCCGCAGAATGCGGATGAGATACGGGCGGAGCTGCTTGCGAGGCACGATATCGTCGAGCATGCCGTGTTTAAGCAAGAACTCGGAGCGCTGGAAGCCTTTGGGCAGCTTTTCCCGGATCGTCTGCTCGATGACCCGCGGGCCGGCGAAGCCGATGAGCGCGTTCGGTTCGGCGATGTTGAGGTCCCCGAGCATGGCGAAGGAAGCCGTCGTGCCCCCGGTCGTCGGATCGGCCATGACCGAGATGAACGGCAGGCGGGCCGCCTCCAGGCGGGCCAAGGCCGCGCCGGACTTGGCCATCTGCATCAGGGACAGGGCGCCTTCCTGCATGCGCATCCCGCCGGAACAGGAGACGATGATCAAGGGGATCTTTTCCTGGAGGGCCTTTTCCGCCGCACGGGCGATTTTCTCGCCGACGACCGAGCCCACGCTTCCGCCCATGAAGGCGAAATCGAGGGCGCAAATGACCGTCCGGACGCCCCCGACAAGGCCCACGGCGGTGACGGCCGCCTCGGGCAGGTCGGTCTTGCCTTGGGAGTCGGCCAGGCGCTTGTCGTACGGCTGGCTGTCGACGAAATGGAGCGGATCGCAGGGATTCAAATTATGGTCGATGATGTCGAACTTTTGGTCGTCGAAGAACATGGCCAGCCGCTCCGCGGCGGACAACCGGAAATGGAAGCCGCAGGCGGGGCAGACGGACAGATTTTCCAGGATGTCTTCTTTGAACAGGATCCTCTGGCAGTTGTTGCAGCGGGTCCACAGATTTTCACTCATGGTGCGGAGCGAAGTTTAACAAAAAGAACGGGGTCGCGTCCACACTTTGCTGCTCGTCATCGAAAACTCCGGCAGCCCCGGGAATTCAGGGACAAGCGGCAAAATGTGGACCGATCCTTGTTTACTCCAGCTTTTTCCTCAGGAAGTCGACGATGGCCTCGGCGGCTGGCAGATCAAGGCGGATGTCGATGCGCTCCTTCAAAAGGCCCAAGGCGCACTCCAGAAAGAGGGCTTCGTCCAGGGGCTTCTCGAAATATCCGGACGCCCCGAACGAGGTCAAAGCCTCGTGGCGGTACTGAGGGCCCCGGTAGAGGCCGGTGACGATGATGACCGGGACGGTCCCCTGAGCCTCCTGGACGATCCGCTTGGTCAAGTCGAAGCCATGCAGCTTCGGCAAGATGGCTTCCAGGACGACCAGATCGGGCTTGTCCAGGAGGTACTTCTCCCAAGCCGTCAAACCGTCGGCGGCCGTCTCGGCCTTCAGGCCGTAAGGCTTGAGGAGACGGGCGATCAGCTCCACGGAACGAGCATCATAATCGACGATCAGAACTTTTTTATCGGTCACGGGTCTATTCTATTACAATTGGAACGCCGGAGAGAAGAGGGTCGCGTCCGCGCTTTGCTTATCATCTTGAAATTCCCGGCTAGCGGGGATTTCCCGAAACCCCGGCCAAAGCGCAGATACGACCCCTGGAAATCCTCGAAGTTTGACCATCATCGGACCTCATGATATATTGCCGGGGATGAGCACGCCCGAAATCGGCCTCTCGATCATCGTCCCGGCTTTCAACGAAGAGAAGAATGTCCCCCGGATGGTCGAGGAGATCACCGCCGCCGTCGACCGCCTGAAGATCTCCTACGAGGTCATTTTCATCGACGACGGCAGCCGGGACGGCACGTTCGCCGCCCTCAAGGAAGCCCACGGAACGGACCCCCGGATCAAGGTCATCCGCTTCCGGAAGAATTTCGGCCAGACGGCCGCCCTGTCGGCCGGGTTCGACTACGCCCTCGGGGAGATCATCGTAACCATCGACGCCGACCTGGAAAACGACCCCAACGACATCGGCCTGCTCCTGGAAAAGATCGGGGAGGGCTACGACCTCGTCAGCGGCTGGCGGAAAGACCGCTGGAAAAAGCACTTCTTCTCCCGCCGGCTGCCCTCGCTGACGGCCAACTGGCTGATCTCCCGCATCACCAAGGTCCGGCTCCGCGACTACGGCTGCACCTTGAAGGCCTTCCGCCGCGACGTCATCAAGAACATCAAGCTCTACGGCGAGATGCACCGCTTTATACCGGCCATCGCCGCCACGATCGGGGTGGACATCGCCGAGGTGCCGGTCAGCTTCCGGCCCCGCATCCACGGCCAATCCAAATACGGCTTTTCCCGTTCGATCCGCGTCTTCCTCGACCTTCTGACGGTCAAGTTTCTGCTCAGCTATTCCACCCGCCCGCTCCAGATCTTCGGCCTGCTCGGCCTCATCTCGGGCGGTTTCGGCGGGGTCCTGGGAGCCGTCCTTTCCTACCAGCGGCTCTTCCTGCGGCAGAGCATCTCCAACCGGCCCCTCCTCCTCCTGGCCATCCTGCTCATGGTCATCGGATTCCAGTTCATCACCATGGGCCTCCTGGGCGAAATCATGGTCCGGACGTACCACGAGGCCGTGGAAAAGCGCATCTACGTCGTCCGCGACGTCCTCGGCGCGGATCCCCCCCCGGACACGGACGGCTGAGCATGAAAATCCTCATGCTCGCCCCCGAGCCTTTTTTCCAGCCCCGGGGGACGCCGATCAGCGTGCATTTCCGGATCAAAGCCCTCTCCGATCTCGGCCATCAGACCGATCTTCTCACCTATCCCCTGGGCCAGGACATCCTCTTCCGGGGCCTCAGAATCCGCCGCGTCCCCAATCTCCCCGGCCTGCGGGCCATCAAGATCGGGCCGTCCTGGCCGAAGATCCCGCTCGACGGAATGATGGCCCTGGGCGCTTTCGGCGCCCTGGCCCGCCGGCGCTACGATCTCGTCTACAGCCACGAGGAGGCGGCCTTCTTCGGCGTCGTCCTGGCCCGGCTGTTCGGCAAGCCGCATCTCTACGACATGCATTCGAGCCTCCCCCAGCAGCTCACCAATTTCCAGTTCTCCACCTCGTCCCTCCTCAAATCCGTCTTCACCGGACTGGAGGACGCGGTGCTTAAGCACTCGGGTTCGGTCATCGTCATCTGCCGCGACCTCTTCGATTACGTCAAGGACAAGGGCTTCGCCGACAAGGCCGTTTTCCTGGAAAATTTCATGGACTTCAACGATTTCGAGGAGCGTCCGGCCTCGCCCGAGACGATCGCCGCCATCCGTCGCGAAACGGCGCCGGATGGGGAAAAGATCATTCTCTACGCCGGGAACTTCGAGCCTTACCAGGGCATTCCTCTCCTCATCGAAGCCATGGCCCGGGTCAAGAGCCGAGCCGTGCTCCTGATCGTCGGCGGGTCGAAGGCCGATCATGCCAGGGCCGACGAACAGGCCCGGGCCCTGGGCGCGGCCGGCCGCGTCCGCTACACCGAAAAAGTCCCCCCTCGCGACGTCCCCCGCTATATCAGCGCGGCCGACGTTCTTGTTTCGCCTCGGATCTCGGGCACCAACACCCCCCTGAAAATCTATTCCTTCCTCAAATCGGGCAAGCCGTTCGTGGCCACCCGGCTCTACACGCACACCCAGGTGCTCACGGATGAGATGGTCATCCTGGCCGACCCGACGCCCCGGGGCCTGGCCGAAGGACTCGATTTCGGATTGACGGCGGAGGAGGCCCGGCGGCGGGCCCGGGATTCCAAGATCCGCGCCGACGCCGAGTATGTCTATCCGCACTACCTGGAAAAGATAGCCCGGGCCCTGTCCAAGGCCGTCGGCCGGGCCTGAGGAGGACGCCATGCTCGCCTTCGTTACGGGAGCTTCCGGTTTCGTCGGTTCGCGCCTCATCGACCGGCTGCTGGAGGCGGGATGGACGGTCCGGGCCTTCGACCTCGGCCGCCGCGGTCCGGAAAGGCCCGGGCTGGAATTCGTTGAAGGAGACATCCGCGATGCCGCGCTCGTCGGCCGTTCCGTCCAAGGCGCCGAAGTCGTCTTCCATCTGGCCGCGGCCCTCGGCGCCTCACGCTTGGGGGAGGCCGGGTTTCAGGCCGTCAACGAAGGCGGGACGCGCAACGTCCTGGCCTCGGCGAGGGTCCACGGCGTCAAACGGGCCGTGCACTTCAGCTCGGCCGGCGTCCTCGGCCACGTCAAGGAAAACACGCCCGCCGACGAAAACCATGCCCTCGACCCGCGGGACGCCTACGACCGGACAAAATTGGCCGGGGAGCGGGCGGCCCTGGAAATCGCCGCCCAGGGGCTCGACGTCGTGGTCATCCGGCCCGGCTGGGTCTACGGGCCCGGCGACCGGCGGACGTTCAAGCTGATCCGGTCGATCGCCGGCCGGCGTTTCGTCCTGGTCGGACGGGGCGCGGCCCTGCAGACGCCCGTCTATGTGGACGATCTGGTGAGGGGGACGCTCCTGGCCGCGGAAAAAGGCCGGGCCGGCGAAATCTACCATCTGGCCGGCGGCGAGGCCCTGTCCGTGCGGGCCATGGTCGAAATGATCGCCGCCGCCTGCGGGCGGAAGCTCCCCCGTTGGCGGGTCCCCATGGGGCCGACGCGCCTTCTGGCGGCGATGACGGGGGGGGCCTTCGGCCTGATCGGAAAAGAGGCGCCGCTCAATCCCTCGCGGTTGGCCTTCTTTCTCCACCCCAAGCCTCTGGCCATCGCCAAGGCCCGGGCGGACCTCGGCTATGCGCCTGAAACGGGATTCGCGGCGGGCCTGGCCGTCACCGTAGACTGGGGCCGCCGGGCCGGCTGGATCCGGGCTTAAACCAGCGACGGAGCGAACCGGCCGCGGGGGTCGCCCTTGCGGGCCTTGACCATCTGCTCGACATCCATCCCCTTCTCGGCGAAATAATCGCGGATGACCTCGCGGACGATATGGGCCTGTTTGTTGGCCACGTAATCGACGGTCATCGCCTCGTTCTGTTCGACAGGCTTGCCCAGCAGGTTTCGCTTCCAATGGATGATCCAGCCCGAAAAGCACATCGGCTGGGACCGTTTGGTGGCCTGTTTGGTCATCAATCCGGACAGCTTTTTGGTCGTATCCAGGCTGAGGAAGTCGATGTCGAAACCCAGATCGCCCAGCTTCAGGCGCCGCTCTTCGCGGCTGCCGTACTCGTAGGTCGGGGTCAGAAAATGGACGCCGTACTCGGCGGCGAACTTCTTGTTGCGGTTGACGATGCTGGGATAGTTCTCGGCCGTGCCGGTCAGGTTGGCCTCGGAGGGGATCTGCTCCCGGTTGGACCCGTCGGCGTAGCCGACCAGGGCGTGCTCGAGGGCATAGAGCAGGCCGCCCGTGTTCATGCCCAGCCGGCAGCCGACGCACCAGCGGGTTTCCAGGTTGTATTTCTTGCGGTCCTTGCGGAGCTTCTTGTAGGCGATGCGCTTGACGACTTTTTTCAGGTCGATGATCTCGTGATGGACGCGGTCGGCGCCGAATTTGGCTTTTAGGCGATCGACGTTGGGGATGTTGTTCTTGACGCCGAACTCGAGGTAGCCCTTGTCGAAGGTGATCAGGTGGACCTTGTCGTAGGTCTGCAGGAGCAGGACGGCCGCCAGCAGCGAATCGATGCCGCCCGAGAACATCACCGCGACTTCATTCTTGATCGGCTCCATGAAGGACTCCTTGAAGAACATTGAAAGCGATCATTGTACACGGGCGGCGGCGAAATGCAACCGGGGGGGGAGATCCGCCGCGGCGGAAAGAGGTCCTCGGCGCCGCGGCCGGCGGAAAAGGGTCAGCCCTGTTTGAGGACGGGGGCGGCGTAGTCTTTGCGGGTGAGCTTGGCCTTGGCCTTGCGGATGCAACATCCGCCCTGGTGGAAGAAGAGCCAGATCAGGACGCCGATGCCGACGCCGAGCAGGCCGATGACGATGAGGATGATCTTGAGAAGCGTGGACATCGATACCTCTCCTCCTTACAAATACTATAGAAACACTCGGAACAGTATAGATTTATAGCACGCCGGCGGAAGGCTGTCAAGAAAAAAGGACGGCTCGGGAGCGGGAGGGCAAACACGCTTATTTCCCCGGCGAGGAAATGCGCTCCCCTCCTCGCTCGCTCTTCCCGCTAAGAAGCGGGAATCGATGCCCGCTCGTTCGTCGAGGGGTTTGCCCTCCCATCCCCCTCGCCCCGCCAAGAAAGAACACGTTCACCGGCGCTGCCTCCGGCTTGACAATCCGGACGATTGGAATAACATCGATCGAAAGGAGTCGCACTATGAAAACCGCTCGCATGACCTGGATCGTCGCTCTCGTCCTTCTCCTTGTTCCCGCTTCCCGTCTGACCGCTCAGACGCCGCCCCCGAACACCGGCCCTCAGGACATGAGGGTCGCCCCGGCGCCCCAGCCCCCCGCGCCCAAGGAGGAGTTTTCGGTCACCGATCACACCATCCGCATCGGCGGCCAAATCATCCCCTATCGGGCGACGGCCGGCCTGACTCTGCTCAAGAACGATATGGGCGAACCGACGGGCCTGATGTACTCCGTGGCCTATACGCGGAGCGACGTCAAGGACCTCAGCCGCCGCCCCATCGCTTTCTTCTACAACGGCGGGCCCGGTTCGGCCTCCCTTTGGCTGCACCTGGGCGCGTTCGGGCCGCGCCGGCCGGTGACGAAGGACGGCGCCTTCACGCCGCCCGCTCCCTACGAACTCATCGACAACACCGAGAGCCTCATCGACAAGACCGACATGGTCTTCATCGACGCCATGGGCACGGGCTACAGCCGTCCGGCCGGAAAGGCCCAGATCAAGGACTTCCTGGGCATCGACGAGGACGCCCAGGCCTTCGCCCAGCTCATCCTGACCTACGTCAACCGCAACGATCGCTGGAATTCGCCCAAGTTCCTGATGGGGGAGAGCTACGGGACGTTCCGCTCGGCGGTCCTGGGCAACCTGCTGCAAAGCCGTTATTCCATGCACCTCAACGGCATCGTCCTCATCTCATCCGTCCTCGATATGGCCTCCCTGAACTTCACGCCCGGCGACGACCGGACCTATATCTTCTATCTGCCCAGCTATGCCGCCGTGGCCTGGTACCATGACGTCCTGAAAAACAAGCCGGCGGATCTGCCCGCGTTCATCGACGAGGCCAGGAAATACGCGGCCGGCGAATACGCCGCCGCCCTGTTCAAGGGCGCCAAGCTGACTGCCGCCGAAAAGGAGGCCGTGGCCAAGAGACTCTCGGGCTTCACCGGCCTGAGCCCGGACTATTTCCTGAAAGCCGACCTCCGGGTGACGCTCGGCCAGTTCAACGTCGAGCTCATGCGCAGCCGGGGCCTGACCTTGGGCCGCATCGACGCCCGTTTTTCGGGCTATACGCGGGACCTCCTGTCCGAGTCCGCCCAAGGCGATCCCGAGGGCCCGGCCGTGGCCGGCGCGTTCACGGCCCTGCTCAACGCCTACACCCACAACGAGCTCAAATTCGGGCTGGAAAAGACCTATCTCACCTCCATCGGCGCGGGGGGCGAATGGAACTGGAAACGCCTCCCGACCGGACGTTTCGGGGCCCCGACCGCCGGCTTTTTCCCCGGAGCGCCGAACGTCATGGGCGACCTCTTGGAGGCCATGATCACCAATCCGCGCCTGTTCGTCCAGGTGGAGAACGGCTATTACGATATGGCCACGCCCTTCTTCGCCACCGAGCATACGATGGACCATCTCGGCCTGCCGGCCGACCTGCGGGGCCGCCTGACCTTGGATTATTACCCCGCCGGACACATGATGTACCTTCAGAACGAATGCCGCGCCGCCCTCCACGACAACATCGCCCGCTTCGTGGACAAGGCCACCGCGCGGTGAAGAACCGGGCATGAATTCGATTCCCCGCGCGGGCAGGGCGGGCCGCTTGGCGGCCGCCCTGCTCGCTCTATCGGCCGCCCCGCTTTTATCGCAGACGGTTCCCGATCTGAACGCCTTTCTGGTCAATGTCGAAGCTCGGCTGGAGGCAGGATTCGCCTATAAGAATTGGACGGCCTCGTCGACGTCCACGAACACGGAATTCGACCGCCGCGGCGCCGTCGTCAAAGTCACCGTGGTCGACAAGCTCGTCCGGGTGACGAACGGCGACCGCGATGAGGATATCCTCAAGGCCGTCGAGACCGCGGACGGAAAAACGACGGACGTGACCCGCGAAACCGCCGAAAAAGCCCGCCAACAGTGGGCTGAAGAACGCGCCAAGCGGGCGGCCGGCAGCCGGCGAAGCGGGGTCCTGGACCTGGACGAGATTCTCCCTTTTGCACCGAAAAAGAGGCCATTTTACAACTTTAAACTCCGGTCGGTCGAGGGCGAGGGAGGCCGAAAGCTGGCGGTTCTCGAAGCCGCGGCCATGGAAAAAGACTCCAAATTATGGAATGGGATCTATAAGATCGATCCTGTCACGTTCGACATCGTCAGGGCCGAAGTGCGGCCGTCCGACAATCCCACCTTCGTCCGGGAATTGTGGGCGGAAGCCGATATCGCCCTCCTCGGCGGGAAGCATCTATTCATCGTCCACTCTAAAATGAAAGTCGACGGGGGATTTCTCTTCATCAAGAACACGCGCATGCTGGTCGAGGATGTGTATACGGACGTCAAGATTCTTAACTGAAATTGACAGTCCGCGGGCGAGCGGATAAACTAGCCCTCTCTTTTTAAAGGATTTGCCCATGAACAAGGAAAAGGTCGGCTCTTTTTATGACGTCGTCTGGACGGAATACATTCCCGAATATGAAGCTTCGGAGAAGCATTGGCTTCTTTTCTTCAGCCCGGAAGAAGTGAAGGGCAAAGCGGTCCTCGATTCCGGGTGCGGGACGGGGATCTTCTCCATCATTTTCGCCAAGAACGGCGCCGGGCGGGTCACGGGCATCGACATCAGCCCCGGCAGCCTGGGCACGGCCGAGAACCTGAAGCAGAAATTCGGCTTGAGCAACACGCGCTTCGAGCGGCAGGATATGCTCCACTTGCCCTATGCCGAAGCGTCCTTCGACATCGTCTGGGCCTGGGGCACCGTCCATCACACCACCGACCCTCTGGGGGCGATCGACGGCCTCATCCGCGTTCTCAAACCCGGGGGCTCGATCCTGCTGGCCATCTACAAGAGAACCAAGGTCACCTGGATCCACGAGGCCATCCGCAGGACCCTGATCAAGACGCCGCGATTTTCCTGGAATTTCCTGGCCAGGATCATGGCCTTTTTCGGGACGCCCATCGTCTGGATCTTCAAGCGCCGGGAAAAGGCCCGCAAGGGCGAGACGCTGTCCGAACTCATTTTGGACTGGTATTTCGTCCCCATCCGGCACTATTACAGACCGGACGAGATCCGGACGCACCTGGAAGGCAAGGGCTTCACGATCGAGAATTACCTGGCCCACTCCGGCCGCTTCAATAGCTCGTCCAACTTCATCTTCAAGGCCCGCAAGCCCGCCTAGGGTCTGGAGCGAAAGCTTTCCGAAAATCAGCGGATCGCAGACGCGGCCCCGATCTATTGAAGCGAACGGCGATCGATAAGGCGAAGCCGCCGGTCGGGCACGGCGTAGGTATATTCGGGCAGTGATGCCGCAAGCACGGCGCCCGCGCCCACCACGCTGCCCGTCCCGATGGTCACGCCGTCCAGCACGGTGACCCCCGCGCCCAGCCAGACGTCGTCGCCGATATGGATCCCGCCCTTGGCCGTCGACGGTTGGAACATGATCGGCCGGGTCGTGTCCGTGACGGGATGGTTTCCGCCCGCCACCAGGAAGCAGTTCCCGGCCAAGAAACAACAGCTCCCCAGCTCGATGATCGTCTCGCTGAGCAGGCTGCAGTTGGCCGAGATGTTGCCGTAATCGCCGATGACGATCGAGCCTTCCTTGCAGGTCAAAATCGTATTCCGGCCGATCAGAGCATTGGACCCGATGCGGATGCCGTCCCGGCCCGAGCCCTTGGCGTCGAGGACCGCGCCGTCATCGATCACGGTATGGTCGCCGATCCGGATCTTGTGGGGATGGCGGAGGGTCACGTTCCGTCCGAAGACCACACCCCGGCCCAGACCGTCCAGAATTCGGGGGAAGAATATTTTACGCAGCGCCAACCCCAGCGCCCCGGGCACCGGAGCGACGAAGAGGGTGATGAATTCGTATTTGAGCAGCGCCCAGAGGCCCTTCCGGCCGACGAAAAGATCGCGGTATTTGGAGGCCGCGGAGCGCCGCCCGTCCAAAAGCTCTTTCTGCGTGCTTCCGGGAAAAGCGTTGTCCGTCATAGCCCGCCCTCCTCGGGAACGAGGTCGAGATAATCGAGCAAGACACGGGACGTTCCGCGGACCTGAACCTGGATGTTCGGCCGGTCGCCTTCCCGCAGGGCAAAGCTGATCTCGGGTTCGATCCAACCGCTCCCGGCCGGGACGCGCAGGGTGCGCAGACGCTCTCCGGTCCGGGCCGAGACGATCGCCGCGGCAAAGGCCTCGCCGCTTCCGCCTTCGGCCTCGATCCGCAGCCGCAGCCGGTATCGTCCGGCCTTGAACTCGCCGAGGATCTCGGCCGAGAATTCTTCCGGCCGCCCCGGATCCCAAGCCAGGGCCGCCTGCTTGCTGTAATCTCGGCCATAGACGATCGCCCCCCGGCGGGAAGGCAGCCATTCGCCTTCGCAGGTGTGGCGGGCGCCGGTCAGCGCGCCCCCTCCGTCGTTCCACAAATAGACCTCGCTGACGCCGTCCCAGCCGCGGAAGACGATCTTGTTCTTCTGCGTCGCCAGATAATCGGCGATTTCCCGGTTGATGTGGTCGCGCCGGACAAGCGACGTCGAACCGACCAGCCAGACGCGCCGGCCCGGATTTCCTTCCACGACGTTTTTCAGATCATCAAGGCTGTTGAGCCAGCGCGCGCCGACGTAGAAATCCTTCCAGCCGTCGGGCGTTTTCTCCCAGGCGTCCCAGGTGCCGGGCCCGCCTGACCAGAGCCAGTAATCGACCCGCCCGACGTAGATCTTTCCGAAGACGACGTGGATGGCGATGACGACGTCGTCGGGCTTCAGGAAATGCCGCACGTACAGCCCGGTGTTGGCGTTGTCCTCCTGGGCGAAGCGGCCGGAGCGGGTGATGATATCGGCCGTGACGGGATCACGGTAACGGCGGTCGACAACGGCCATGGTCCGCCCCAGCCCGACACCCTCGGTAAGGACGAAGACCGCAGCCAGAAATAATATCATGGCCGCCGCACCCCTGGCCCTGGGTGTGAGGGACACGAACGGGGCGATGACCAGATCGGCCAGGGCCGCGGCCGCCTGGCGCAGGCCGGCCAGGAACAGAAGGACGAACAGCGGATAAAGCGGAGCCAGGTAGCGCGGCTGGACATGCGTCCGGAAGACGCCGAAGAAGAGAAGAGGAAAAAGCAACCCGAGCGTGAGGTAGAGATAGGGTGACCGGCCTCGGTCGTCGTCCGGCCCGCTTTTTCCAAGACGGGCGCCCAAATAAAGAAAGACCCCCCCCAATACGACCAGGGTCATGGCCGGGAAGGCGACGAAGAATTCCTTGAAATAATCGAAGTTGAAGCTGGAGAAGAAGTAGTGGAACATCCCGGCCAGGCTGGAGTCCGTCTTCTCGTAGACGTAGCCGACCTGCCAGACGAAAAATTCATGGAGCTGGACGCCGAGATAGGCCAGCGTGACCAGGCCGAAGCTGATCAGAACGTCCTTCTTGAAAAACCGCTTCAGCCCCTTCATCACGACCAGGGCGGCATAGCAGAAGATAAGGCCCATGCCGAGCTGATGGACCCAGGGGATGAGGATGAACACGACCGTGGCCCAGGGCCGGAATTTCTTTCGATCGAGGATGAAGCCCTGGTAGAAAAGATACAGGCCCGCCAGGTAGAGCAATTGGGTCGGGGCGAAATAAAGGGCCAGGCGGGCGTCCTCCACCTCCCAGACCGAGAAGGCCAACAGGACGGCGGCCAGCGCGCCGATGGTGCGGGAGAAGAAGCGTTTGCCCACTCCATAAGCCAGGCCGATGACGCCGGCCACGCAGAAGACGCTGACGGCGCGCAGGGTCGCCGCGGTGAAGCCGAAAATCCTGGAGAAGAAAGCCAGGACATAGGTGTATAGGGCGACTTTGTAATAGATATGTCCGCTCGGAAAAAGCGGATAGCCGTGCTGATTGATTCCCTGGGCGGCCAGGTAGTGGAACCCCTCGTCCATCCAGAGCGAGAGATAACCGAGGTTCCTGAGCATCAGGACGACCCAGGCGGCCAAGCCGAGACCCAGGGCGATCCACAGGAGGAGGTCGATCCTGGAGGATCGCCGGGAGGTCAGGCCTGAGGGGGCGTCCTCGGCCATGGGCTCACCGCCCGGCCGGACCGGCGGCCGCGGCATGGATATCGATGCGCTCGAGGGAATAGATCTTGAGGGCGTGGGTGGTGAAATAGATGCGGGAGATGACCTCGGCCAGGAGGCCGGTCGAGATGAACAGCCCCCCGACGATCATCAGGAAGACGCCTAAAATCAGCATGCCCAGGTTGTCCCGGATCTGCCAGCCGAGGAAGTAGTACCCCACGGTCAGCACGAAATCGATGAGGAAGCCGAGGCTCCCGAGAACGAGCCCCAGCGGGCCGAAAATCTGGAGCGGCCGGTCGATGAAGGTGACGATGAACTTGACCGTCAGCAGGTCGAAGAGGACGCGCCGCACGCGCGACAACCCGTACTTGGACTTGCCGTGGAGGCGGACGATGTTGGAAATGGGCAGTTCGGTGATCTTGAAACCCTCCCGGCTGATGAGGGCCGGGATGAAGCGGTGGAGTTCGCCGTACAGGTGGATTCCCCGCACCACCTCGCGCCGGTAGGCCTTGAAGGTCGTCCCGAAGTCGTGGATCTGGACCTTGACCAGCTTCTTCATCATCCGGTTGGCCACCCAGGAGGGGAATTTGCGCACGAGGGCGTTATCCTTGCGGTCCTTGCGCCAGCCGCTTACGATGTCGTAGCCCTCGTCCAGCTTGGCCAGGAATTGGGGGATCTCGGCCGGATCGTGCTGGAGATCGCCGTCCATGGAGATGATGATCTCGCCGCGGGCGTGGTCGAAGCCGGCCTGCAGGGCCGGCGTCTGGCCGAAGTTGCGGCGCAGCTTGATAATGACGACGTTCTCGTCTTTCTTATAGATCTCCCGAAGGAGGGTCCCGGTCCGGTCGGTGCTGCCGTCATCGATGAAAATCAGCTCGTACGTCTCGCCGGTCGGGTCCAGGGTCGCCTTGAGGCGCCGGTGCATCTCCTCGACGTTTTCCTCTTCGTTATAGAAGGGCACGACGATGGAGATTTTGAGGCTTGGAGCGTCGTTAATCATCGTCACAATCCATGGTAGCTGATCAGCCGGCGGCCGCGACCGCCGAACAGGGCCCGGACCGAGGGATCGGTCACGGCCCGCCATTCACCTTCCCGGAACCGGTTGATGTAATAAGGCCCGGTGAGCGCTTCCAGGGCGAAGAGTTCCGGACGGGCCAAGCCAGGGTGGACCATGATCTCGGCGGAACCCTCTTCCGGACGCTCGATCAGGCGGCGAAGGTCCGCCGCCGTCATCCGGCCGCTATTAGATATACCATAAAAACGGTCGACAATCACCAATCCGGCGGCCTTGATCCGGGCCGAAACGCGGGCGCAGCAGAGCGAGAGGAAGACGGCCTTGGCGTTTTGGGAGACGTGCCGGGAGAGGCCGAACTCCCTGATAAAGCGCACTTTCCTAATCCCGTACTCGACGGCCAGGTCGATGACTACACGGAAGACGGGCGGAAAGGCATGCATGTGTTTCTCGCTGTCCAAGTGGCTGGGGACGAGGCCGGCCCGCAGGGCTTTCTCGATCTGGGCCCGCAATTCCCGCTCTAAAGCCGCGCGCCCCGCGTTCCCGGAGATGATCCGCCCCATGAGTTTCCGGGGCGAGACGAGAAACCGGCCGTCCGGTCCCAGGAGGGGGGCGATCGTGGACGGATCCGACAGGGGCAGGCCGCGCAAGAGATTTAAGTGGACGCCGACCCCCAAATCCGGGTTTTCCCGGGCCAGATCGACGGCCTCGGCGAAGCCGGGCATATTGGCCATGACCGTCGCGCTGGACAGGACGCCCTCGCGGTGGGCCCGGACGATGCCCTCGTTGACGCAGGCGCAGAGGCCGAAATCGTCGGCATTGATGATGATCCTTTTCATGGCCTGGGCCGCCCTCAGGGTACATTTTTTCCCTGAAAAAAGCTACAATGGCCCCCATGTGCGGCATCTGCGGGATCTACGGCGCTGCGGGCCTGCCCGAGGACGCCCAGGCCCTGACCCGGGCCATGTGCGACGTCATCATCCACCGGGGTCCGGACGAGGACGGCTATTACGCGGACGGCCCCGTCTCGCTGGGCATGCGCCGCCTGAGCATCATCGACCTGGCCACCGGCCGCCAGCCGATTCACAACGAAGACAAGACGATTTGGGTCGTCTACAACGGCGAAATTTTCAATTTCCCGGCCCTCAAACCCGAATTGCTGGCCCAAGGCCATCGTTTCTACACCAACGCCGATACGGAAGTCATCGTCCATCTTTACGAGGAATACGGCGAGGACTTCGTCACGCGCCTGAACGGCATGTTCGCCGTCGCCCTGTGGGACACCAAGGCCAAAAAGCTCGTCCTGGCCCGCGACCGGCTGGGGATCAAGCCCCTCCATTACGCCTGGCGGGACGGTCGGCTCTACTTCGGCTCCGAGATCAAATCGCTTCTGCGGGCGGGCGTTCCGCGTGAAATCGACCTCGAATCGCTCTCCCAATTCTTCACCTTCGAATATATCCCCGCCCCCCGTTCGATTTTCATCGCGATCAAGAAGCTCCTCCCGGGCCATATCATGACCGTGCGGGACGGAAAATCCGAGATCCGCCGCTACTGGGACGTCCATTACGCCAAGACCAAGATCAAAGCCCGGCCGGAAGCGGAATACGCCGAGGAGATCGCCTCGCGCCTCCGCAAATCGGTGCGGATGCGCCTGTTGAGCGACGTGCCCTTGGGCGTCTTCCTGAGCGGGGGCATCGATTCGAGCACGGTCACCGCCCTGATGAGCGAGACGGCCGGCGGCCGGATCAAGACCTTCAGCATCGGCTTCAAGGAAAAGACGTTCGACGAGCTGGACTATGCCCGGATCGTGGCCGAGCGCTTCGGCACTGAGCACACCGAATTCGTGGTCGATGCCGCTCAGGCCGCCGGACTCGTGCCCACGCTCATGGAATACCTGGACGAGCCCCTGGCCGACGCCTCCGTCATCCCCACGTATGTCATTTCCAAACTGGCTCGGAAGCACGTCACCGTGGCCCTGGCCGGCGACGGCGGCGACGAGCTCTTCGGCGGATACGACACTTATAAAGCCTTCAAGATCGCCCGCCTGTATCGGAAAATCCCCGGATTTCTGCGCAAGGGCCTGATCGGCCCGGCCGTCCGCAGGATGCCCGCCTCGGAGAAGCGCCTGAGCTTCGAGTTCAAGGCCAAGAAATTCGTGGCCGGCGCCGAACATCCCTTCGAAATCGCCAACACCCTGTGGTGGGGCGCTTATTCGCCGGCCCAGAAGGCAAGGCTGTTTTCCCCCGCGTTACGGAGCCGCCTGTCCGACGATCCCTTCGCCCCCATCGCCGACCAAGCCGCCAACACTCAAGCGGCCGACCCGCTCGACCGGCTGGCCTATCTCGATCTCAAACTCTACTTGCAGGACGATCTCCTGGTTAAAGTCGACCGGATGAGCATGGCCAACTCGCTCGAGATCCGTGTCCCCTTCCTCGATTACACCTTCGTCGAATTCGCCGCCGGGGTGCCCAGCAGCCTCAAGCTCAAGGGCATGGCCTCCAAATATATCTTGAAAAAGGCCATGGAATCGCGCCTGCCCAAGGAGATCCTGACCAAGAAAAAAATCGGGTTCGATATCCCGCTGGGGCCGTGGATCCGGAAGGAGCTGCGGGCCTTCACCCTGGACACGCTGGCGCCGGATCGCCTGAAGAAGCACGGCTATTTCGACCCGGCCTTCGTCCAAAAAGTGCTGGACGAGCACATGGCCGGCTCGCACAACCACCGCCAGCTCCTCTGGCCGCTCATCATCTTCCAGTTCTGGCACGACCGTTACATCGGACGCTGAGAACGGCGATGGTGGATAAAAAAAGGCTCTACCCGATCTTCAAGGGCCAGGGGGCCTGGACGGCGTTCTACACCCGCACCAAGTTCAAGATCTGCCCGCTCCTTCCGATTGAGCCCCTCCTGCCGCGCGCGGGGCGGGTCCTGGATCTGGGCTGCGGCAACGGCCTCTTTGCCGCCATCCTCAAGCTGGGTTCGCCCGAGCGGACGATCACCGGCTTCGATCTGGACGAGAAGAAGATCGAATCGGCCCGGGCGGCCTTCAAGGGCCGGCCGGGCATGGATTTCTCGGTCGGCGACCTGGTCCAATCGGAATACCCGCCCGCGGACGTCATCACCATCATCGACGTCCTCTACCTCATTCCCTCCGATGCGAAGGAGACCATCCTCTGCAAGTGCCACGCCGCCCTCCCGACGGGAGGCCTGCTGGCGGTCAAGGACATGGACACGCGGCCGCGCTGGAAGTACGCCTGGAACATGATCCAGGAGACCCTGGCGGTCAAGATCATCGGCTTCACCCTGGGCAGCCGGTTCCACTTCCAGGGCCGCGAAAGATTTACCGCCCTTCTCGACCGCGTCGGCTTCGACGTCGAGGTCGTCCCCCAGCACAAAGGATACTGGTACCCGCACATCCTCTATCTGGCGAAAAAGAATTAATGTCGGCGGGTCCTGCCTGCTCCGGCGCCCCGAATTCCGCTCGCTCCACCCATCCCCCAGTGGGGCCCTTCCGCGAGCGGAGTCCGGGTGCATCCGTCGCGTCACCCGCTGAGATTTTTAGCTCTGCATGCTCGAGTATTTCGCCGGAACGAATTAGCGACTGAACAGGCTCGGGGCAAGCCGGGGAAAACCCGCGCGTTTTAGCCGGCTTGCCCCGAGCCTATTCAGTCGCGTTGAAAAGCCCCGCGGTTGTGGCTTACAATACGGCGATGAAAATTTCGCTGCTTGTACGTCCGGACTGCGTCCATTTCAAGGGCGAAAAGCCCTGTAAATTCAAGCGGGTCTGCGACGGCTGCCCGCAGTTCAAGCCCTTCGGCCCGAAGATCCTGGTCATCAAGTGCCGGGCCCAAGGCGACGTCCTGCGCACGACGCCGATCCTGACCGGCCTGCGCCGCAAATACCCCGACGCCTTCATCACTTGGGTGGTGGACGAAGAAAGCCTGGAGCTTCTGCGCGACATCCCGCTCATCGACCGCCTGCTGCCCCTGAACGTAGAGACGGCCCTGGCGCTGCAGGGACAGCGCTTCGACGCCGTCTATTCCCTGGACAAGGACCCCGGCTTGGTGGCCCTGGCCGGGCTGGTCTCCGCGCCCCGCAAGTTCGGCTTCGGCCTGAACGAGCACGGCAGCCTGACCGTCTTCACCCCGGCCGCGGATTATTCCATGCGCCTCGGGGTGGACGACGGGCTCAAGTTCAAAGTCAACCAAAAATCCTACCAGCGGATGATCTTCGAGGCCGTCGAGCTCGACTACCGGGACGACGATTACGTCTTCGTCCTGCCGGACTCGGCCCGGGCCAAGGCCGCCGCCTTCTTCAAGGCCAAGCGCGTCCCGAAAGACCGGCCGAACATCGGCCTGAACACGGGCGCCGGGGCCAAATTCACGACCAAGCAGTGGCCGGAGGCCCGTTTTCTGGCCCTCATCAAGCTCCTTAAACGCGAGCTCAAGCCCAATATCTTCCTCTTGGGCGGGAAGCGTGAGAAAGCTCTCAATCGCCGCCTGGCCGCGCGCGCAGCGATACCCGTCTTCGACACGGGCACGGACAATTCGCTGCTCGAGTTCGCCGGCTTCCTGGAGAAGATGGACGCGGTCGTCTGCTCGGACACGCTGGCCATGCACATCGCCCTGGCCTTGAAAAGAAAGACCGTCGTGCTGTTCGGACCGACCTGCCCCCAGGAGATCGAGACCTACGGCCGCGGCGTCAAGCTTTTTGCCGGGGCCGATTGCTCCCCCTGCTACAAGCAGACCTGCCCCGACCCCGTCTGCATGGAATCGATCACCCCGGTCCAGGTGCTGGCGGCCATGCGCGGCCTGCTGGGAACGAAATGACCGAAAGCCGCCGCCCGCGTGTCGTGGCCATGGTGCCCACGTACAACGAGCGGGAGAACATCGGCGACCTGATCCAGGCCATCCTGGCCCTGCCGCTGCCCGATCACGACATCCACGTCCTGGTGGCCGACGACAACTCCCCCGACGGCACGGGCGCCTATGTCGAGGAATTATCCAGGACCGATCCGCGCGTCCACGCTTTGATCCGCATGAAACGGCGCGGCCGCGGCTCGGGCGGAATCGACGGCTTCAAGGCCGCGCTGGCCCTGGACGCCGATTTCGTGGTCGAGATGGACGGCGACTTTTCCCATCAGCCCAAGTTCATCCCCGCTCTCGTCGCAGCGGCGGACCGCCGCGATCTTGTTGTCGGCTCGCGGTTCGTCAAAGGAGGACGGGACGCCGACCGCGGCCTGCACCGCCGGATCATCACCTTCTTCGTCCGGGCCTTCATCCGCCGCCTGTATCGGATCGACGTCAAGGACGTGTCGTCCGGTTTCCGCTGTTTCCGGCGCTCGGTGCTGGAGGCCGTCGACCTCGACGATTTGATCTCCGTAGGCCAGTCCGTCGTTTTGGAGATCCTTCGCAAGGTCCAGCTTCTGGGCTTTTCCATCGCAGAAATTCCCATCGTCTTCATCGACCGAACCAGGGGCCAAACCAAGCTCGATTTCCTAGCCCTGCTGGAAACCCTGCTCATGGCCGTCAAGTTCAAGAGGCGCTACACTCCCGCCACCGTCAAACCCCTTCGATGAAAAAATCGCGCCGGCACGCCCTCGGCCAGCACTTCCTGCGCGATCCGAACATCCTGAACAAGATCGCCGCCGCCGTCCAGGCCGCGCCGGGAGAGGCAGTGCTGGAAATCGGCGCCGGGAAAGGACCGCTGACCCTTGCCTTAGCAAGGGCTGGCGCCCGGGTCGTCGCCGTGGAAATCGACGCGGCTTTGGCGGCGGACATGAAAGCCCAAAAAATGGAGGGCGTCACGATCGTCGAAGGCGACGTTCTCGATCTCGACTGGCCGGCCCTGATGAAAGAAAACCGCGCCTCGGACGATCCGTTCGCCGTGGCCGGCAATCTTCCCTACTCGATCTCTTCGCCGATCTTGTTCCGCGTCCTCGATCTCAAGGACGCGATCTCCCGGGCCGTTTTTCTTATCCAGCGGGAAGTGGCCGAGCGCATCACCGCCGGCCCGGGATCCAAAGACTACGCTCCCTTGGGAATCCTGCTCCAGATCCATTTCGAGACGAAGATCCTGTTCCGCCTGCATCCCGGCTCGTTCTCCCCCCGCCCAAAGTCGAATCGGCGGTCCTCTCGCTTACGAAGCGCGGGCGTCCGCTCGTCGCCGTCGAAGACGAAGCCGGGTTCCGGATATTTCTCTTCGCCGCCTTCGCCCAGCGCCGCAAGACGCTGTCCAACAACCTGGCCGCCGCCGGCTATCCCGTCGAGGAAATCGCCCGCATTCTCTCCGGCTTAAACCTAGCAAAAACAGTCCGAGCCGAGCAGATCGAAATCCCCCTCTGGGCAAAAATAAAGGATGCTTTTCGCGTTAGCGATTAAAATCGGGGCGGGCGCGCGATCGTTTGGGGAAAAACCCGTGCGACGATGAGCGGGCATGGTCCAGCCCAGTAAAATCAATTTCGTTCCTCTCTCGGGCTGGGAGCGAAGAAGGAGCATCGGAGCGAGTTTTCCTCGCCGGGGAAAACGAGCGTGTTTTTCCCCAAATGTCGCAAGCCCGCCGACCTTTTTAAACGCCTCTTACGCAAATCCCGGTTTTTCGCTACAATAGCGCCCCATGACCCGATCGGCGTATTATAAGCGTTTATGGCAAATCTTCCGCGCCTACAAGGGCCGGAAGACCCGCCTCGATTACCTGCCCATCCGCCTGTGGATCGAGCCCACCAGCATCTGCAACCTGCGCTGCGTCATGTGCCCCAACAAAGAACTGACCAAGGAGCAGAAGGGCTTCATGGATTTCGAGCTGTTCAAGAAGATCATCGACGAGGCCAAGGGCTTCGTTTCCGACGTCCACCTCCTGCATCGCGGGGAATCGCTCCTCCACCCCGATTTCTTCAAGATGGTCCGCTACGCCCACGACGCCGGGATCGTCACCCGCTTCCACACCAACGGCACTCTTCTGGACGAGGACAAGGCCCGCAAGCTCATTGAATCGGGACTGGACCAATTCGCTTTCTCCTTCGACGGCCTGGACAAGGAGAGCTACGAAGCGATCCGGGTCAACGCCGATTTCGAGAAGACGCTGGCCAACATCATCCGCTTCCTGGAGATCAAGAAGGAGAGGGGCGCCCGTAAGCCGGCCGCTTTCATCGAGCTGATCTATTTCCCCGAGGTCTTCAAACGGCTGGGCAGGGGCGCCCTGAAGGCCTTCAAGGCCCGTTTCAAGGGCCTGCCTCTCGACCGGCTCCACATCAAGGAGCTCCACAACTGGGCCGGGGACGCAGGGGCCGCGCGCCGCTCCAAGGACTATTCCCCCTGCACCTTCCTCTGGCACGCCCTGATCATTTTCTGGGACGGCTCCGTCCTGCCCTGCACGCAGGACTTCTTCGGCTATTATACCCTGGGCAACGTCAAGGACGCCGCGATCCGCGAGATCTGGAACAACGACAAGATGATCGATCTGCGGAAAAAGATCCTGGCCCGCGACATCGACGGCCTGGAGACGTGCTCGAAATGCGACCGGCTGTGGCGGCCCAAGATCCTGGGCATCCCGCGCCAGTTCCTGGGGCGGGCCCTGCGCAAAAGCATGAACTAGCGCCAATCGGCGAAGACGTCCCGAGCCCCGCTGGCGAAAAGCGGAATGATGCGCTTCGTCTCCACCTTGACCAAGTTCAGGGACCAGACACCTTCCGTCGGTAATGGGCCGTGCCCGAGCTGAAGACGATGTATTTGCCGTCGGGCGACCAGCCCGGAAAATAGTCCCAGGTTTCCGGCCGCTCGGTCAGGTTCTCCTTCCCGCTTCCGTCCGCGTTCATCAGCCAGATATCACCCTTGCCGTCCGCCGAAGCGGACACGAAGGCGATCTTGGCCCCGTCGGGCGAGAAATGGGGCCTGCAGGCCGCGCCTCCCTCGGTCAGCGGACGCGCTTCGCCCGTCGTCAAGTCGGCGAGGAAAACATCCCAGCCGGCCAGACGCTTCCCGGTGAATCCGAGCCGGCGGGCATCCGGGGAGAATTCGGGCAGGGCGTTCGATTCGGCAAAGCGGGGTAGAAGCTTCTCCGTCCGGCCCGAAGCCAGGTCCAGGCTGTACATGACATAGGACCGGCCGAACATCCTCTTCCAGGATTCGGTGAAGGCGATCTTCTTCCCGTCGGGAAACCAGGCCTGTTCGCCGGCGTCGTTATCCGAATGGGTCGCCGAACCACGTTTGTCCCATCCTCGTTCATGACGTAGATCTGGTAGCGGCCGCTTCGGTTGGAGGAAAAGGCGATCCGCCGCCCGTCGGGGGACCACTTGGGAAACTCGTCCGAGGCGGGTCGTTGGTCAGGTTGCGCAGGCCGTCGCGGGTCAGCAGGTAGATTTCGTTGTTGCCGTTGAGATCGGATTGGAAAAGGATGCGGCCGCGGAATTCGAACTTCGGTTTGAAGGCCGACAGGTCGGCCGGGACGGCGGGCTTCGGCGGCGGCGGGGCCTGCCGGCAGCCTTCCGTCGAAAGGAAGGCTGCCCCCTGAGGCCAGGATGGCGAGAAGTCCGAGAAATCGGAATTTCATGCCCCTTATTCTACTCCAATTGAAAGCTGAAAAAGGATATCCGGCCGGGACCCTTCCATTTGACAAATCCAGGTAATACCCATATGATTGATTCAAATTAACTTTCCTGCTGTTCGGCGTTTGTGCCGATTGAGCCGGCCTTTATGCTGGCATTGCAGGAGGATGATGGGCTCTGGCTTGATGCATATCATAAAGGCGTTTTGCTTGCCGGTCCGACAACTGTTCTCTTCGTGGTCCGCATCGTTGAAAACCTATCGGAGTCAGGAGCAGCAGGTTCGCAACGTCAAGGATGTGATGAAGCGCGGCACTGCGCTGTATGAGAAATTCGCCGGATTTGTCACGGATATCGAGGCCATCGGCACAAGTCTGCGCAGGGCCACCGAAAGCTATGAAGACGCGAAGAGCAAGCTCACGATCGGTCCCGGTAACCTGATTCGCCAGGTGGAGATGCTCAAGCGGCTCGGGATCAGGACGGGGAAGTCAGTGTCGCACAGCATGTTGGATGCGGCTGGCTGTCGAGGAGCCGGGGCTGACGCTGGCTGCCGGAGCAGACGAGAACGGCGAAGCGGAGTAGGGTGCAATTTATTCATAGATTGTTAACCTAACGCTGGTTTCGCCGAGCAGCTTTGCGGCGGGGCAGGACCTTAGTTATGCCTTGACAGAAATCGGCTTAAGCAGAGGTTCCCTAAGTCTTGCGCAAGCTCGCAGCCATGTTGCCGCGCACAGCCGGTCTCTCAGAAAGGCCAAAGCCAGCCGTGCGCGCCGCCTCCAACTCAGCCTCAAACCTCTCTGGCGTCACATGTCCGGTGGGTTCCACCAGCAGGAGCAAGCTTCCTGACCGGAGCGCAGCCGCCGCTTCAACAAAAAAAGCTTCCGCGGAGGGCACTTCATGCACCATGGCAAAGGCCAGCACGAAGTCTACAGATCCTTTAAGGTTATCGAGCTGCATGGAATCCGGTTGCGCGAGTTTGGTCTCTATGCGGTCCTGCAATCCGGCCCTCAAAACCCGTTTTCGCAAAACTTCCAGCATCTTAGGCTGAATATCCACCGCGATCACGCGCCCTGTTGGCCCGATCATCCTGGCCATAATCAAGGTGAAAAAGCCCATCCCGGTCCAGGCTCCAGCACCGTCATTCCTTCGCGGAGAAAAGGAGCAAGCATCTTCTCCGGACTCTGCATAAACCATCGCCGGATCGGACTCACAAACATATACCCCAACCACCACGGACACACACGTTCCGCCATCAGTATTCCTTCCCAGTCAACATTTTGAAACAGCTCGACTCCTGGTAGATACTATACATCGCTATGTTTTGCGGTCCCAGTATAATGACGTTTCACGTAGATCAAAATTGCAGTCGACAATTACTCTTGTAATTTTGTCGAAACAGATTTGGCCAACTCCGCAAACGCCTCCCGCATCCGCTTCCAGGTCGTCTCCAGATCTTCCGGCAGCATGCGCGTCTCGGCCACCGTCGTCATGAAGTTGGTGTCGCCCAGCCCAGCGCGGCAGGGCGTGCAGATGCAGGTGCCCGGCCACGCCGGCGCCCGCCGGCCTGGCCCAGATTCATTCCGAAGTTGAATCCGTGCGGCGGTAGAGCCGCTCCAGCGCCCGCTCGGTCCGCTGCGCCAGGTCCATCAACTCGTGCGCGGCTTCGGCGGGCAGCGCGGCCAGCCGGTCCAGATGCGCATAGGGCATCACCATCACGTGGCCGGAGGTGTAGGGAAACGCGTTCAGGCAGATAAAGCAATGCTTGCCGCGCAGGACCAGGCCGCCGGCTGCTTCGGCCTCGTCCGCGCTCATGCCGTTGGCGATGGCGTAGTCGATGGAGGCAATCAGGTTGCAGAAGACGCAGCCCAGGTCGCCCGGCCAGGCCGCCAGGCTCGCCGGAACGCCGGGGCGCGCCGCGCTCATCCGCCGTGGTGACATAGGCATAGCGCCAGGGAGTCCAGAGAAGATCCATGATGGATCCGTTCGGTCAGTATAGCAGCCGTATCGGCAATCCAGTATAGAGTGCGCGATCTGCGCGAGCATGCTGCGCCAGTCTGCGCACGCCGTTCGCCTCTGCACCGTCAGTCGCGCTGCAATCCCCTGCGCTGTGAATTCCGATTGCGCGAGCTGCACGTTTCGCCAATCTGTTGCATTGACGCTGGAAAGCGGGGGTTGCTACACTCGTGAGCGTAGCTTCCTGCGCGGATTCCAGCAGTGAGTTGCGGCCGCCCTCCAGCAAGCCGTTGCCTGCCGGGTGTTTCCCAAGGAGACCAGTCGCTTTCCACTGCCAGCGCAACCGGCTGGGACGGACTGTCTCCTGCGAAAACGCCTCCGGCACAGTCACGGGTTCGCGGGCAGGGAATATGGCCTCAAGGCGTTCCGCGACGCGGCAATCGCGGCGCGGGAGCCACCCCCAGCGGCAGGCACTATCCGTCGCGGGAGCAAGGAATCCCGGAGCTGGCAGTGATGGCAAACGTCCTCAATCCCGAAACCGAGAGCACAACCCTGAACACCGAATTGGAAACCCCAACCCTCGAACCTGCGACGGAGCTTGAGCAGCCGTCGCCCGAATCCACGTCCAACCCCGAGACCGCCGAAGTCAGTCGAAGCACCCGCGCTGGACGCCGATGCCCCAACCGAGCCTGTAGCCGAGGCCGTGCCCCGCGTGGCGAAGCCTGCGCACGTGCCGAGAATGCCCGCTGCCGAGTGCTGCCCCAGCCGAAGCTCGCCGCGGAAGCCGTCGAGCCCGCGCCCAGGCCGAGCCGAAGCTGCAGCCGCTCCCGCTGCCGAAGCCCAGCCCGAGCCTGCTGCCGAAGCGCCGCGCCGCTGCAGCGCCGAAGCGCCGCCGCGCAGCCACGAGCACGGCCTCGAATCCATGGACGACTTCTCCGCCGCTCTGGAGGCCTTTGAGCGCGAGCAGGCCGCCGAGGCCGCCGCCGTGGAAGCCTATGGCGACAAGATTGTCTCCGGCACGGTGATCAAGCAGACGGAAAAGCATCTGGTCGTCGATGTGGGCCTGAAGTCCGAGGGGCTGGTGCCGCTCGAGCAGGTTCTGGATCACACCGGCGCCGTCAAGTTCCAGCCCGGCGACGTGATCGACGTGGTGATCGAGCGCGAGGAGCCCGAAGGCGGCTACCTGGTCAGCTACGAGCGGGCGCAGCGCCTGCGCGTCTGGGACACGATCGAGAAGGCCGCCGCCGACAAGACCCCGGTCATGGGCACGGTGGTCAGCCGCGTCAAGGGCGGCCTGACCGTGGACATCGGCCTGAAGGCGTTTTTGCCCGGCTCGCAGCTTGAGATTCGCCCCGTCCGCAATCTGGACGGCTATCTCGGCCAGCAGATTGAAGTCCGCGTCATCAAGCTGAACAAGAAGCGCGGCAACGTGGTGGTCAGCCGCAAGGAGATTCTGGAAGAAGAGCAGAACGCCAAGCGCTCCACCACCCTGGAGCAGTTGGGCGAGGGCGCGGTCCTGACCGGCACGGTGAAGAACCTGACCGACTACGGCGCGTTCGTCGACCTGGGCGGCATCGACGGCCTGCTGCACATCACCGACATGAGCTGGGGCCGCCTCACGCATCCCCGCGACCTGGTCAACGTCGGCGACGAGATTCAGGTCAAGGTGCTCAAGTTCGACAAGGACAAGCAGCGCGTCTCGCTGGGCTTCAAGCAGTTGACGCCCGACCCGTGGCTGGACGCCACCGAGCGCTACCCGGTGGGCGCGCACGTGCATGGCCGCGTGCTTTCGGTCACCGACTACGGCGCGTTTGTCGAGCTGGAGCAGGGCATCGAAGGCCTGGTTCACCTCTCCGAGATGACCTGGTCCAAGCGCCTCAAGCATCCCTCCAAGCTGGTCAAGCCGGGCGACGAAGTCGACACCGTGGTGCTGAGCGTGAATCCCGCCGACCGCCGCATCTCGCTGGGCATGAAGCAGCTGCTCGACAATCCCTGGGAGAACCTGACCGAGCGTTATCCGGCCGGGACCATCGTCGAGGGCCGGGTGCGCAACCTGACCGACTTCGGCGCCTTCATCGAGATCGAGGACGGCATCGACGGCCTGGTGCACGTCTCCAACCTGAGCTGGACCAAGCGCGTCAAGCATCCCTCTGAAGATCGTGAAGAAGGGCGAAAAGGTGAAGGCTGTCGTTCTCGGCGTCGAGCCGCAGAACCGCCGCCTCTCGCCTGGGCATCAAGCAGTTGCAGCCCGATGTCTGGGAGAGCTTCTTCGCCACGCACCGCGTGGGCGACGTGGTCCACGGCAAGGTGCTGCGCACGGCGCAGTTCGGCGCATTTGTCGAGATCGCGGAGGGCGTGGAGGGTCTTTGCCACATCTCCGAGGCCGGCGACGAGGCGGCGGCACTCCAAGCTCGAAACCGGGCCTGGAGCACGACTTCAAGATCATCAAGATCAACGTCGAAGAGAAGAAGGTGGGCTTGAGCCTGCGCGCCGTCGGCCACGAAGCCAGCCGCGCCCAGGTCGAGAGCTACAAGGAGGAGAGCCACAAGCCCCCGTCTCCAGCTCCACCACCACGCTTGGCGATCTGATCAACTGCGAAGAGCGAGAAGAGCGAGTAAGATCAGCAGTCGCTTTTCCTTCAAGCAAGGCAGAACGGCCACCCTTCGGGGTGGCCGTTCTGCGTTCAGGCGCAACTAGCCGTCTCTGCGGAGCAATCGGCTTCGAATCAAGAGATCAACGGCTTTCTCAGCGACGCAGCAAATCCGATGCTTTGTCGGGTTCCTCGCAACCTGAAGTATCTGAGCACGCCGCGTGCTCGCGAAGAGCTATTGCATTGCTGCCTCCAGCGCGTCAGAATGCTTCATTCGCAGTCATCGCTCAGGATATTCATTTCAATATACTCTTGTTGGAATGTATGTTCGCCATTTTCCGCCACCCGCATTGTAGTATCTCGGCGAGTCAGCGATGAAAGAGCCACCAGGCTTGAGAACGCGCGAAGACTTCCCGCATATCGGCGGCGAGATCCGGCCAGAAATCACTGTGTTTCCACGGCCGTAACCAGATCGAACGCGCCGACTGGAAACGGCAACTGCGAGACCTGAACCTTGCACTACCTCGACCTCGCGGCGGAACATTCCATCTGCGCATTCTTTCTTCGATGCGGCCATCGCTTCGCGAGAATAATCGATGCCTGATTCCCTGCGAGGCGTCCGTCAGCCACCTTGCTCACCGTCGTGGCTCCGCCGCAATCGACATCGAGAATGGTATGACTCTCCTTGCATAGAAGCTGCGACATAAGCCCATGAGTCGAAGTTGCGAATCGTAACCGCATCTTCCACAAAATGACATCGCTCCTCCGGGCAATCCAGCACGAGTATTCGGAACAGATCAAGTCCATCGCAGCTGCTTTCGGAAGTTGATCGGAGTTTGTCTTCGCACGAGTCACGGTCTTTTCTCGCTTCGTCGTGTCTGATACGGAATCCGCCATGCCCTGCGCGGAGGATCCGGCAGCCTGAATTCTCGTCATGAATTCCGTTCTACTTCGTCTGCATCTGCCGCGAGAACAATAACGATTCCCAGGGCCGTGAGGACGCAGAACAGCGCGAAGAAGAAGACGCTGGCATAGCCGAAGACGCCGATAACCGCGCCGGCCAGGGGCCGTAAGGAAGAAGGAGACGTCGGCAAAAGCGGTGTAGACGCCCAGGGCTGCGCCGCGATTGTTGATCGGCGACACGCTTGACCGCTTCCATGCCGATGGCGGGAAAGACCAGCGAAAAGCCGAAACCGCTAATTCGGCGCCGGTAAAGGCCATCCACGGCGATGACGCGAGCCACAGCAAAAGCATTCCCAGCGATTCGACCGAGAGGCAGGCGATGGCCACCGGGAATCCGCCAAAGCGGTTGATGGTATGGATGAAGAGGAGACGCGCCGCGATAAACGCCAATCCGAAAGCCGTGAGGCAGAGGGCGGCTCCATTCCAGTGGCGGCTGGCGTAGAAGAGGGTGACGAAGGTGGCCAGCACGCTGTAGCCCACGCCGCCCAGCGCCAGGCCCATGCCATGCGGGGCCACGCGGCCCACTACGTGGCGGAAGGGAAGATGCTCGCCGGGATGCACCGGGACAGGGCTCTTGCGGCAGGCCAGGGCAAAGCTGAAGGCGCCGATGAGCAGGGTCAGCAGGCCGATGGATGCCAGGCCCAACTGCGGATTCCCCACAGCGAATCAAGAACCACGCCCAGCGGAGCGCCCAGCGCCATGGCGCCATAGGTGCTGATGCCGTTGAAGGAGATGACTTTGGCGGTGCTGGCGTGTCCGGCGCTGGTAATGCCCCACAACGTCGAGCCGGTCGAGCCAAGACTCTCGCCGACGCCCAGCACCAGGCGGCTGAGCAGCAGAGTAAAAAAGCTGAGCCAGGGAATGGAGTGCAGGGCGGCGGCGGCGATCAGCACCGCTCCGCTCAGCGAGCAGGCGCCCATGCCCCAGAGCACGGAAACCTTGGCCCCGGCGCGGTCGCTGATGCGTCCGGCCCAGGGGCGGCTAGCAAGCGTGGCGATGTACTGGATGCTGATAACCAGACCTGCCAGCGCCGCGCTATAGCCCATGCGCAGATGCACATAAGGCGGCAGGACGGCCAGCGGCAGACCGATGGAGAGATAGACGATGAAGGTGAAGTAGACAAAGCCGATGATGTGCCGCGTGCTCGGTTCCGAGGCAGTGCGCGACGCGGCTGAGACGCTGGCGGTTGTCAGTTCTTGCATATCAGGGTATGACCCGAAGAAATAAGGTGGTCATACCACAGTATAGCGAATAGGGGGCACGGCGCAGATCGGATACCGCAGCGCGCTTTTTCCTGATTATCGGCGCCGTGCCTTGCTTACCAAGCGATTGATCAGTTGCCGGGGATGCAGTTCGCTTCCAGGCTGCCGGCGTTGACGCCAGCTTTCTGCCCCATCAGCCAAAGATAGGTGGTCAGGTGATGTGAGCAGGTAATATCCGTATTGACTTGGCTGGAGTTCGAGACCAGCTTAAAGGATGTTTTGACGGAGGTATAAGGCCAGAGCGGTAAATCCGGCACTACGTCCGTGTTGTTGTAGATGCGGTAACTGGCGGGAACTGTATCGTTGAAGTCATTGGCGAAGAATTCCTCGCCGACGCGAGGGCTGGCAAAGGTGAAGACCACGGGTGATTCCTGGCTGGTGTTGCGGGCGACGTCGAGGGCCAGCAGAGTGGCCAGCGCGCCGCCCAGGCTGTGTCCGGTAATGGTTACGCTTTTTGCGGTGCCAGCGCTGACATAGCCCTTTATGGAGGAGACTACGGTTTGCGAACTGGTGCTCCTGGCCACGCGCAGAGATTTGTAGATGCCTGAGAAGCCTTCTTCGGTGAACCCATAGGTATGCGGAATGGGATTGAAAACGAAATAGAACTGCGCATCGTCAATCCATTCGAGAACCGTGTCGGTGCCCCGAAGCACGGCTACCAGTTCGCCGGCAGAAGACAGAGCGAGATAACCATAGCTGACGGTGTCGCTGACATCAGGCGTGGCGTCTGTGCTGAGGTCGCTTCCATAGATGGGCTGGAGGAAGGTATAGCCTTGTTCGGAAATTAGTTGCTTGTCGACGCTGGTGTAATCGCTTTTGGGCGAAACGCCTTCAGCGATTTTCGCCAGCTTGGCATACTGAATAGCCGTGAGCCAGTTGATGGACGATTGAGCTGGGGCGCTACAAGGCATTATTACCATAAGCGCCATGAAAGCAATTCGGAGGAGAGAGAAAATAGATTGCTGTTTCATGTGGGCAGGATAAGAACGTGAATGTCTCGGAATGGATAAAGCAAAGTGAATAATTGAGAAATTGGACAAGGATAATGACCGATCCAGCCCGTTAACCCGAACAATCCATGTCCCATCCTCTCGCGTTTTCTGGTGCAAGAGTGGGAAGCATCGACACCATTTTTGCCGAATCAAAAGTGCAGGCGGCAAACCATCCAATCGCCAACGCACGGTGCCTCGCCGGTTGCACTGGGCAAGCTCTACACTGAAATTATGGCGTCCACCTTTCATGTGGAGAATTTCGGTTGCAGGGCGGCGCGCGCCGACGGCGAGGCGGTGAGCGAGCGACTGCGCGCCGCGGGGCTGAGCGAGCGAGCCCGCGGCGGCCGATGTGGTGATCGTCAATACATGCAGCGTGACGGCGGAGGCCGACCGGGCGGCGCGGGCCTTCATCCGCCGGGCGCACCGGCTGAACCCGGAGGCAAGGATCGTGGTGACCGGCTGCTACGCCCAGCGCGCGCCGCAGGAGTTGGCGGGCCTGGAGGGCGTGGCCGCCGTGGTGGGCAACAGCCACAAGGCGCTGGCGCCGGAGATTATTCTGGGCCTGTTCGGGCGCGCGAGCGTTGCCCGCAGCGCAACGCGACTGATACAGCGTTCACGCTGGCGCAAGCCGCGTCCGCCCCACCGCAGGTGGTCTGGGCCGACGACCGGTTTGCCCATTCCTTTCTTGAAGAGGCGCAGATCGTGCCCGGCGCGCAGACCCGGCCCAACCTCAAAATTCAGGAGGGCTGCGGCAACCGCTGCACGTTTTGCGTGATTCCCCAGACGCGAGGCCCGTCCAAGAGTCTGCCCGCCGCAAGCGTTCTCAGCCAGGTGGAGGGATTTGTGGCCGCCGGCGGCAATGAACTTGTGCTCTCGGGAATCAACCTGGGGCGATGGGGACGGGATCTTTCCGAGTGCGGAAGTTCACCTTCGCGCACGCTCGCCGGGCTGGTGCGGGAGATCTTCGAGCGGACGGCGCTGCCCCGCCTGCGGCTCAGCTCGATTGAGCCGATGGATTGGGATGCGGAGTTGATCGGGCTGATGGCGGAGTTTGGCGGCAGGCGCGGCTGGCGCGTCATGCGCACCTGCCCTTGCAGTCCGGCTCGGACGCGGTGCTGCGGCGGATGCACCGGCGCTACCGGCCCTGGCATTACGTGGAAAAGGTAGAGGCGCTGGTGCGCGCCGCCGGGCCGGAGCTGACGCTGGGCGCGGACGTGATGGTGGGCTTTCCCGGCGAGACCGACGCCGAATTCGAGGAGACACTGGCGCTGGTGCGGGCGCTGCCCTTCGGCTACCTGCATCTGTTTCCGTTTTCGCCGCGGCCGGGGACGCCGGGCTGGGCACTCCACGCCGAGCGGCCGGTCGCGGCGGAGGCGGTCGAGGAGCGGATGGCGGCTCTGCGCGCGCTGGCTGCGGAAAAGAGTCAAGCGCACCGCAGGCGCTTCGTGGGCCGGGAGCTGGAGGCCATCACGCTGCACACGCCGGCGGAGGTGGCCGCGCGCGGGCGCACCGCCGCGCTGACGGAGAATTTTCTGCCCGTGGAGCTGGACGGGCCGGCTGGCGGCCAACCGGCTCGTGCGGGTGCGCGTGACCGGGCTGACCGCCGAGGGGGCGCTTGAGGCGGCCTGCAGCGGCCGAGAGATTCGGCCATAAACCCTTTGTTCAGCCGAGCCGGGCCAATGCTATACTCAGGGTGCGTTCGTGTGCCCGCGGCGATTCCGGCAGACTCCGGAGGCGGGCGGCGAGCGACTTTTGGAGGAGCACCATCGCACTCGACAAACGTTCGGCAAAGTCCTTTATCCGCATCAACGAGAAGATTCGCGCGCGCGAAATCCGCGTCATCGACGAAAACAGCGAGCAACTGGGCATCCTGCCGCCCTTTGAGGCGCTGAAGATCGCCCGCGAGCGCGGCCTTGATCTGGTCGAGGTTTCGCCCAACGCGGTTCCCCCGGTCTGCCGCATCCAGGACTACGGCCGCTTCCTCTACGAGAAGGAAAAGAGCGAGCGCGCCGCCAAGAAAAAGCAGAAGGTGATCACGGTCAAGGAGGTCAAGTTCTCCGTGACCGTGGACGAGCACGACTACCAGACCAAGAAGAACCAGGCGGTGCGCTTCCTCACCGATGGCGACAAGGTGAAGGCCAGCCTGCGCTTCCGCGGCCGCCAGATGGCCCACCGCGATCTGGGCTACGCCATCATCAACCGGCTGATCCAGGACATCGGCGACGCGGGCATCGTGGAGTTCATGCCGCGCATGGAAGGCACCATCCTGCACGCGATTCTGGCCCCGTCCAAGAAGCAGGAAGCGCCCAAGCCCAAGCCCGCCGCGCCGCCGCAGCCTCAGCGGCCGCACGCATCCAGCCGCACAGGCGTCAAGTCGAAGAAGGCGATAGAGGCAGTCCTTCGCAGTTCGCAGAGCATTCAGGCCCGGGATTGCTGTATACTGGTTGAAGCCTCAAGAGGGCAGGGGAAGCCCTGTCTCACGGGCAACGCGCCAGAGTGATCCTGAACCGGCCCTTCCGCGACAACGAGAAGAAAATGCCCAAGTTGAAGACCCATACGGGCGCGGCCAAGCGCTTCAGCAAGACTGGCACCGGCAAAATCAAGCGGGGCCAGACGAAGACGCGGCACATCCTTACTTCGAAGCCGCCAAAGGTGAAACGCAAGCTGGGCAGGACCCTGCTGGTTTCCGATGGCGACTACAAGAAGGTAGCGCGCATGATTCCTTACGCCTGATTGCTGTGCCGTCTCCTGACGGAGACGGCGCTTCAGGGCCCCGGCAAACGCGTTGCACGGGCCCCCGATTAGCGGACAGTTTTTGAGTCCAGCCAGTCGAGAAATCAGGCTTGCACAAGCGAGTGAAGAGGTTTACAGCCCGGCCCGCAAAGGGTGAAGGCCTCCTGCCTCCAGCCGCATAACCGAACGCAAAATGGAGAAAACGATATGCCCCGCGTAAAACGCAGTACCAAGCGGAGTGACCGCCGCAAGAAGATTCTCGAGAGAGCAAGCGGTTATTTCCTTACGAAATCCAAGCTCTATCAGGCAGCCCAGGAGGCCGTCGAGCGCGGCCTGAAGTTTGCCTACACCGGCCGCAAGCAGAAGAAGCGCCAGTTCCGCTCGCTGTGGATCGTGCGCATCTCGGCCGCCTGCCAAGCTGAACAACTTCAGCTACTCGCAGCTCATCAACGGCCTGAAGAAGGCCGGCGTCGAGCTGGACCGCAAGATTCTGGCCGACATCGCCATCAAGGACGCCGCCGGCTTCACCGGACTGGTGGAGCAGGCCAAGGTGGCCCTGGCCGCGGAAGAAGGCGGCGTAAAAGCGAGTCAGCAAGTCAGCAAGTCAGCGAAAACGGCCCCGGAGCGATGCTTCGGGGCCGTTTATTTGAGCGAAAAACGTATTCTTCGGTGACTTTCAGAGACCAGATCGTGGTGCGGGAGAGTTTGAGGGGCGCGGCAGTTTTATCGGGGGAATCTCAGCAAAGCAACACCGCGTGAAAGGGTATCTAATACGAAATACAGTGATAACATGAGTGTTGCTAAAATCAACCAGGGACAGGGGTAATCCCGGGAAGCTGGCGGAGTCTCGGAGGCTCCTGGCTGGGGAGTGAAGGCGCATGGTCTTGTTAGCAGAGAAGAAAGCCAAAGGCGTAAAGAAGCAATCCGCGAAGGCCGAGCACGGAACCAGCGTAGATTCGGCGTTTCTGCGGATTCGCGACTTGATCGTGCATGGGCGGATGGCGCCGGGCACATGGATCGTGGAAGGCGATCTGTGCGAACACCTGAACATGAGCCGGACGCCGGTGCGGGGCGCGCTTTACCTGCTGCAGCGCGAGGGCTATGTCCTCGATTGCCGCAACGGCAGCAAGTCGCGCATGGTCGTGGCGCCGCTGACCAAAGAGGACGCCAACGAGCTTTATCCCATCATTGGGCGGATCGAGGGGCTGGCGGGACGCCGCACCGCGGCGCTGCCGCAGAGTGAGCGCGACGAACTGGCGGCCAAGCTGAAGGCCGGTCAACGAAAGCTGGCTCGGATTGCGCGGAGACACGCAGCAACCACGGTCCCGACATCTTTGAACTGGATCACGAGTTCCATCGCTTGCTGGTCGGCGCCGGGTCGGGGCCGCGGCTGAGCGAGCTGCATCGCGCCATCGAGCCGCAGACTGAGCGCTATTGGCGGCTCTATTCCAGTTCGATCATCAACGAGTTGCACGTTTCGGTACAGGAACATGAAGAGATCATCGCCGCTCTTCTCTCCGGGAACCGGACCGGCTGGAGCGGGCACTCGTGGTGAACTGGGAGAACGGCTGCAAGCGGCTGGCCAAGGTCATTGAAATCTTTGGAGAGCGCGGCAGTTGGTAGAAACAGTGAATCAGTAGTCAGCGTTCGTGTGATGGTGAGAACTAGCGGTGCTAGCGGAGTTAGCTGAAAGCCCCGGCGGGTGGTTGGGGCTATTCTGTGGCGGGGAGAGCGGATCAGGCGGTTGGCAAGGGCTCCCGCGTAAGCACGCCATCCACCAGGCGCTCAATGCCCAGCGGATTGGCCGCTTGCAATCGGCGGGAACCACCGCGTCGGGAAACGCCTGAAAGCAGACCGGGCGCACGAACCGGAAAATCGCCTGGCTGCCGACCGAGGTAAAGCGCGCGTCGGCGGTGGCCGGATACGGGCCGCCGTGCACCATGGCGTGCGAAACCTCGACGCCCGTGGGAAAGGCGTTGAAGATCACGCGGCCGGCCTTTTGTTCCAGCAGGCGAGCAGCGGCTTCTGGTGCAGAACCTCATCGTCTTTTCCAAAGATCGTAGCCGTCAGGTGGCCTTCGATCGCCTGCGCAGCGCGGAGCAATTCGTCCGGTCGTGTCGCAGCGGACGAGCAGCGTCGTAGGCCCAAAGACCTCCTCGGCCAGGTCCGGCTTCTCAAGAAACTCCTCGAGTTCCACGTGATAAAGAGCCGGGCCGTTGCACGGCAGCCCACCGCAGCCTGGGCCGTGGCCGCCGCTGCCGCCTGTGCCGACTGCGCGCGCAGTTCGGTTCCATGTGCGTACTCGAGGCGATGCCCGGCGTCAGTAGTGTGAACGGGCCGCTGCTGTCACCAATTCCTTGAGACGGCTCACAAACGCCGGTGCCTCGGGCTGGTCCACGAAGAAACACCACGCCGGGGCGGGTACAGAACTGCCCGGCGCCGAGCGTGAACGAGTTGAAGAGACTCTGGCGCAAGCTTCTCCGGACCGGATTGCAGCGCTCCCGGAAGCAGGAAGACCGGATTGGTGGCGGACATTTCAGTGAAGCAGGGAATCGGATGTGGGCGCGCAGCAGCCATGTCCATGAGCAGACGCCCGGCGCCGTGCGAGCCGGTAAAGCCAGCGGCCTTAATGGATGGATGCTGCACGAGAGCAGCGCCGATCTCTGCGCCGGAGCCAAAGAGCAGGGAGAACACACCTTCCGGCAGACCGCTGTCAGCAACCGACTGCTGGATCACCTCGGCCACCATCTCGTTGGTGCCGGGATGCGCGGAGTGCGCTTTCACAATGACGGGACATCCGGCGGCCAGTGCCGATGCGGTATCGCCGCCAGCGGCGGAAAAAGCGAGAGGAAAATTGCTGGCGCCAAAAACGGCCACGGGGCCGAGCGGCCGGAGCATCGAGCGAAGGCCGGGGCGGGGCAGCGGCCTTCGCTCGGGCAGCGGCGTATCGATGCGGGCATCGACCCAGGAGCCCTCTTCGAGGACGGAAGCGAAGAGCCGAAGCTGGCCGGTGGTGCGTGCAACCTCGCCGAGGAGGCGCGGCATGGGCAGTGCGGTTTCAAGATGTGCGCGCTCGGCCAACTGCTGCTGGATCGCGTCAAGCCCATCGGCGATGCGGCGAAGAAATGCGGCACGCTCTTTGCCTGGAACCAGGGAATAGACGGGAAACGCCTGCGCAGCCAGCCCGGCGGCCTGGTTCAAGTCGCTGGTGCTTGCGGCATAGTAGGCTGGCGCAAGTTTCTCGCCGGTCGCAGGATTGCTTGCGGAGATGGTCGCGCCGGCGGATGTGCTCCGCCGGCTGCCGATAAAAGACTGACCTGTCAGTTGCATTGGGGAGACTCCTGCGAACCGCTTAGAAAGCTGAGCTGGGAACAGCGACCGAGGGGCGGGTGATGAGCGCTTGGTGATACGATGGGGCGGGTTTCAGCAACTCCTGGCCGATCACTTCCAGCCGCGGTGCGCGGACGCGGGCCGAGCCGATGCCAGCTTCCTGCTGCACCTGCTTGATGAGCTGGACGAACTTGGGCACCGTGTCCATGCGCAGCAGGGGCAGGAACCAGCGATAAAGCTCGAAGGCTTCCGCGGTTTTGCCGGCGCTGGCCAGATTGAACAGGTCGACCGATTCGCGGGGCAGGGCATTGACGAGTCCGGCGATCCAGCCCACGGCGCCGGCGCTGATGCCCTCGACGATGGCGTCGTCCACGCCGACGAAAGGGCGCAGTCCGGTCGCCGATAAGGGCGCGAATGGCAGTGACGCGACGAACGTCGGTCGAAGACTCCTTGACCGCGGCAAGATTGGGATATTCCGCGGCCAGCTCCCGAATCTGCTCGGGCAGAAAGTCTGTTCCGTAGGCAACCGGGTTGTTATAGAGCAGGCCGGGCAGCGGCGTGGCTTCGAGAATCGCCGCCAACATGCGCCTTGGTCTCGCGCCAGTCGCCCTTGTAGACGTAGGGCGGCAGGATCATGAGTCCCGCGCAGCCGGCGGCCTGGGCGGCCTTGGCCAGCTCGACCGCTTCAGCCGTGGAGAGCGCGGAGATGGCCGCCACTGTCGGAGCCTTGCCGTCCAGAGCCGCAACGACAGTCTTGAGAACGTCGATCTTCTCCTCGAACCTCAGCGTCGGCGCTTCGCCCAGCGAGCCCAGGCAGACGATGCCGGTGCAGCCGTTCTCGATCGAGCCATTGGGCGTGCCGGGCGACAAAGGCGTGATCAACGTTGCAGTTCTTGTCGAAGGCGGTGGTCATGGCGGGCATTACGCCGTTCCAGTTCATAGAGTCTCCTTAGAGTGGGCAATTCCCGAGTGTCAGCGGATGCGTTGTGAGTCGTGCGCAAAATGCGGGCCGGAAAATAGGGCTCGGGCGCAATGGCCGGCGCGCTGCCTGTGAATGCGGCAGCGAGCAGCTCCGCGGTGGCCAGGGATGTGGTGATGCCCAGACCCTCGTGGCCGGTAGCCAGCCATAGCGTCGAGTCGCCGGGAACGGGCCCGATCAGCGGCAGCTTGTCGGGCGTGGCGGCGCGAAAGCCGGTCCACACGCGCAGGATGTTGAGCGTAGCCGAGCGAAGGCAGATAGTGCGATCGCGCGCTGCAGCATCGCGGCCCAGCATCGCCTGATCGACAGCGGGGTCTTCGTTGCCGTACTGGCGCGACGAGCCGATGAGCACCTGGCCGGTGCTGCCGCGGCTGCACGTTGAAGGCAACCGAGTCGGTGGTCAGCGAGTGGGCACTCTTCAGGTAGCCGAGTTCGACGAGTTGATGGTGAAGAAAGCCGGGATAGCGGTCGGTAATGGCCAGATGCCCTTTGCGTTTTTTGAGCGGCAGTCCCGGCGTGCAGAACGGGGCGTCGGCGCCGAGCGGCGTTGACCAGCCGTGGTGCGCGCAGCGTGTGCCGTCGTCGAGCCGTGCTTCGCCATCGGCCAAATGCGTAATCGCCGAGCCTAGCAGCACGTCGGCGCCCAGCGACTGCGCCTGCTGCGCCAGATAAGCGCAACGACGGGCGGATAAACGACCGCGTCATCCCGCAACGAGCAATCCGCCGGCCAGGCCCGGGCGCAGATTGGGTTCCATCGCGGCCAGCTCGCGGCTGGAGAGCAGTGCGCTGGGAGCCTCGCGCTCGTGCGAGATAGGCGTGCTTGCGCGCGGCCTCGGCCATCTCTTCGTCATCGGCGGCGACCCAGAGCGTTCCGGGCGTCTCGTACTCGGCGCTGCGGGCAAGGTCGCGCTGCAGCGATGCCACAACTCCTGCGAGCGGCGGGTGAGGGCGAACTGCGCCTCGGAGTCGTCGAGCACCACAATGTGTCCCATGCCCGCGGCGGTGGCGCCGCCGCCGAGAATGCTCGCGTTCGACCAAAGCCACGCGCAGTCCGGCTTGCGCGCAGGCCAGTGCGCAGGCCGCGCCCACAATGCCGCCTCCGGCAATCACGACATCGCAGGACTGCGGCGCGGTGACGTTCATGCAGGCACTCCCAGCCGGAAGGGATCGGCGGGGTCAAAGATCAGCGTGCACTTTGGCGGTGATATGACGCCGAGCCGGTGATGATGGAGGATGATCTTGTCTGCGCGTGCTCTCCTGGTCAAGCTCATAGCGTGCCCTCGAAAACCGTGCCCAGAATGCCTTCCTGCCGCCAGGACTTCGCCCGGCTTGAGCAGGCCATCGGCGGCCAGGCAGGCCATCTTGGCGCTGGTGCCGGTGCCGCAGGGCGAACGGTCATAAGCATTGCCGGGGCAGAGAACGAAGTTGCGGCTGTGGTTGGCCGGGTCGTGAGCGGCGCCGAACAGCTCGATGTGGTCGATCTCGGCGCCGTCGGCTCCCGGTGATGCCTGCCTCGGTAGCGCCCGGCGAATCTCCCAGGTGAAGCGGTCAGCGGTTCACTCGCTGGCGTCAGTCGCTGAGCGTGCAAAGCTGTGTTCTCGACCAGGAAGAACCAGTTGCCGCCCCAGGCCACGTCGCCGGGAACCACGCCGTAGCCGGGAACATCCACGTGACTCCGGCTTGATGGCGATAGGCTGGGACATTCCGGCAGGTGACTTGGTTATCGGCCTGCAAGTCGAACCTTGACGACCCCAACCGGGGTTTCGATGAGATGATCGCCGGGCGTATGTGTCCCTGGTAGGCCAACGTGGCGGCGACGCCGATGATGCCGTGGCCGCACATGCCCAGGTAGCCCGCATTATTGAAGAAGATCACGCCCGTCGCGCAAGCCGGATCGACCGGCTCAACCAGAAATGCGCCCACCAGAACGTCGGAGCCGCGCGGCTCGCAAAGAATGGCGCGCCGGTAGTGGTCGTAGTCGCGGCGCAGGATTTCCAAGGCGCTCCGCAAGCGGACCAGTGCCGAGATGCGGTCCGCCGGACAAAACACAACGAGTCGGCTCTCCCGCGGTGTGCGAGTCGATGACATCCATACGAAGAGGCTGTTGCGCGTTCGTCATAAACGTCTGCTCATGCGGGTAAATACAACCCGCCACAATGAAATTTTTTCGCGTGCAAGAGGGAAGACCAGCGCAAAATCCCAAGATGGTATCTGCAATCCTGAATCGGATAATACAGCCGTCAAAAGATTGCGCTCTGCGGCAAAGTATACAAGATCGCATACAATAAATTCAATCCTGCGGCCGGTTTTTTCGCGATGAATTGCCTTTATTTTCCACGGCAGTACTTGCGATCAGTCGCGGCAGGGTCTGATACCAGCCGCGCCCGTTCTCCGCCGAGAACCTATGGCTGATGCGCCAAATCGACGAGTTGCATCTGAACTATCGTTTGCCTGTAGCCGCATGATGCGCGATCTGCTCTGCCAATTCAAGCACTGGGCGCTTGCCGTGCTCGGCTGAGTGATGCAGTATGGACTTGGCGGGTGGTGAACCCCGAATCCGCAGGAGGCTAAGAGCGATGGCGACAGGGATCAGGTTTGGCACTTCGGGTTGGCGGGCGATTGTGGCCGACGAGTTTACCGTGGCCAATATCCGGCTGGCGGTGGCGGGGATTGCCGCCTATGTGAAGACGCAACCGGAGCCGCATCGCGTGCTGGTGGGCCGCGATCCGCGCTTTCTGGGCGAGAGCTTTGTGGACGAGGCGGCGCGCGTGCTGGCCGGTGCGGGCATCACGCCGATCGTGATTCCCGAGGCCGCGCCGACGCCGGCCATCGCCTATGCCGTGCGCGAGCTGAAGACCTCCGGCGCGATCAACTTTACCGCCTCGCACAATCCGCCGGAGTACAACGGCATCAAGTTTTCCACCCACGACGGCGCTCCGGCGCTGCCCGAGGTGACCAAGCAGATCGAGGCGGCGATTGCGGCGCTTGCAGCAGAGCGGCGCGGCGATTCCCACGGCCAATCCGCCCGAAGCAGGCTTCGAAACCGCCGACGTGAAGCCCGCCTTCCTCAAGCGGCTGGCCGAGCTGGTGGACCTGAAGGCCATCGCCAAGTCGGGCATCAAGGTGGTCTACGATCCCTTCTGGGGCGCGGGGCGCGGCTACAGCTCCGAGATTCTGCGCGAGGCCGGCGTAGCCGTCGAAACGGTTCACGACTATCGCGATGTGTTGTTCGGCGGCCATGCGCCGGAGCCGGACGACCATCTGCTGGGCGACGCCAAGGCCAAGATGAAGGAGATCGGCGCGGCATCTGGGCATCGCCACCGACGGCGACGCGGACCGCTTCGGCATTGTGGACGCGGACGGCACCTTCATCCAGCCGAATTACATCATTGCGCTGCTCTTCGACTACCTGGTGGAGACGCGCGGCTGGCGGAACGGCGTGGCCAAGAGCGTGGCGACGACCAATCTGATCAACGCGCTGGCCGAGTATCACAAGGTGCCGCTCTACGAGACGCCGGTGGGCTTCAAGTACATTGGCGAGCTGATCAACGAGGACAAGATCGCCATCGGCGGCGAGGAGTCGGCGGGGCTGACCATTCGCGGCCACGTGCCGGAGAAGGACGGCGTGCTGGCCGGCCTGCTGGTGGCCGAGATGGTGGCCACGCGCGGCAAGAGCCTGGGCGCGCAACTGAAGGAGCTATTTGCCAAGGTTGGTTCCTTCTATCCGGTTCGGGAGAACTTCCGCTTGACCCCGGCAGGGATGGCCGCGTTCACTGAGAAGTTGAAGGCCGATCCGGCGGAGCTGAGCGGGCGCAAGGTTGCGCAGCGTGGTCCGGACCGACGGGCTGAAGCTGATTCTGGAGGACGGCTCCTGGGTCTGCTACCGCCTCTCCGGAACCGAGCCGGTGGTGCGGGCCTACACCGAAGCGCGCAGCGAGCAGGACGTGGAGGCGCTGCAAGCGGCGGCCAAAAAGTTTGTACTCCAGTAAGAAGCGGATTGAGGTTCGATGCAGGACGAGAACGTGCAAGCCGGGAAGAATGCGAAGCGGGCGAGGATGATGCCGTTCCCGTCGCCTGCCAGAGCGTGCGCTGGAATTTGTGCGGCGGGTGTGGCGTCCGGCGGCCTCCGTGGTGGCCGTGGCGCTGGCGCTGCTGCTGGTCTGGCACGTGATCAACGGCAAGAATGGCTTGTCGGTTTGGCAGCAGAAGCGCGCCGAGGACCGGCAGTTGCGCAAGGAGATCGACGATCTGAAGCAGGAGAATGCGCGCCTGCGCGACCGCATCGAGCGGCTCAAGTCCGACCCGGACGCCATCGGCCAGGTGGCGCGGGAACAGTTGCACTACGCCAAGCCCAACGAAGTGATCGTCACCCTGCCCGCCGGAGCAAGCAGGCGCAGCCCAGCCGGCGGGAACGTGAGCTAAGTCGGCAATTGACTAGCTCGATTCCTGATTCCTGCTCTCAAAAATCCACGTGCGCCCGCACCGAGCCACCCAGGCCGGGCCGCGGTCGCGGTTATAGCCGGGATTGTTGATGTGCTGCACATCGACGGCATAGAACAGGCCCCGCCATGCGTGCCAGTTGTAGTAGCTTTCGACAATGTTTTCGCGGCCGTAGTTCAGGTTGCCGTCGCCCAGCAGGAAGCCGAGGCCGCCCAGTTTCAGATACTTCTGGTGATCGCGCTTGATGGCGTTCGAGACCACGGCCAGGCCGATCTTGTCCACCGGGCGATGCCAGCGGGTTCCGGCGTAATCGCCGCCGGCCTCGACCGTCTGGTCCACTTCGGTGTAGGCGTAGGACTCGTGCTGGCCCTCGTTCCAGCCGAAGCGGCCAAAGACGCGCAGATTCTCCGTCAGCTCCTGCTCGGTGTTGTAGCCAAAGCCGTATTTGAGCGCGCTGAAGTGCTCGTGGAGCAGGATGTTCGGCGTCTTGTCGGTTCCGGCCAGAAAGGCGTCGACCGCCTCGCGATAGGTGCCCATGTGGGCGCGGTTGGCGTAGAAGAGCAGGCGCGTCGGTGCCTTTGCGCTTGCGGAACAAAGCTGTGCCGCAGTTCGAACTCGCCGTTCTGGCCGTGGGCGCGGCTGAAGGCCCAGTCCATATCGATGCCGTTGGCCACGGTGGGCATGGCGAAGAGGCCGTAGCGCAGGCTCCAGATTGCGGTCGTCGTACTCGGCCATGCCGCCCACCGTGTAGCCGCGCGTGTCGGCGGCGTAGTCCCATGCGCCGTTGTTGTCCACCGTCCAGTTCATGAACTGCAGGTGGCTGTCGGAGCCGGGGCCGTTGACATCGAAGAAATCCGGCAGCGTCATCTTGCCGATGCGGAACTCGACGCGGCGCACGGGCACGCTGGGCGCCAGGGCAAAGAGGCCCGGCTCCTGGGCGGTGGTCTCTTGCGTCAGGCCGATGACCTGATGAATCCCGTAGCGGGCCAGGTAGGGCTTGGTGCCGAGGTTGGGGTTGCGCACCACGTCCAGATTGGTGAAGCCGGCCAGTCCCAGCGCCTGGCTCAGTCCGCGCCCGCCGGAGCTCTCCAGGTCGAGAATCAGGTCAGTGTTGTAGCGGATGGAGCGCGTGGGCCGCAGCGCGGTGTAGAGCGTGCCCAGCAGCGAGGTCTTGTACTCGGCCGCGTTGCGGAAGCTGTTCGTGCCCTGGTAGGGGGAGTGGAAGGGCAGATTGCCCTGGAAGATGATGTTGGCCTGGCCGGAGAGCCAGCAGCGGCTCGTTGCCGTGGTGCGGGGCCATGGTGACGATGGGCTTGTCTGGTGCGGGGGTCGCGGGGCTCGACGCGCCGGATGACCGTCGACGCGTGCCGTCTTGGCCGCTGACGAGTCAGGAGCGGTTGGGCTCCGGCCTCAGCAAGCTGGTGCAAGGTCACGAGTTGCGGCTTGCGGTGCGGAGCAGCGCAGCGTCTGGGCGTCTGCGCCGTGGCAGACAGCGCTAAGGCCAGCGCAAGGCTCGCAGCAGCCAGACGAGCGTATGCCGGGAGCGACGGGAGACATCGGCGCGTGAGCGAGGCCGAACATGAGGAAGCCTTTACAGATCGTAGCGCGGCAGTGTTGACTGAGGCATAGAATGGAGACGCAACCATACCCCCACTCGGTAGATACCATACCGGGGGTGGGTATTGTCAAGCAAGGAGGCCTCCCATGTCCCACCATGACGGGAAAAGATCAAGATGTTGCAACGACGTGCAGAAAGCTGCGCGGACAACTGGACGCCGTCGAGCGCGTCGCTGACGGCCGATGAGGACTGCGGCGACCAACTGATGCTGCTGGCCGCGGTGCGCGGCGGCGTCAACGGGCTGATGGGCGAGGTGCTGGAGACGCATATCCGGTTTCATCTGGCGGACGGAGCCAAGGAGCAGATCGCGCCGGAACTGGCCGAAGACCTGATCGACCTGGTGCGCGCCTATCTGAAGTGATTTTCCCAGTCCCGGTTCCATTCTCTGGTTCCTACTATCCTAATTTGCCTATGCCGCGCGCAATGTGAACGTGCGGTTGATTTGCCGGATGGTGCAGTAGTTTCGTCATACGCACAGGAGCAATCCTCCGGCTTCAGAATTGGCAGACGCGGCGAAAGCGCCGCACGGGTCGCTGGCCTCCACCCACGCGCAGGCCAGCAGCCTTTTCAATTGCGAGCTTCGTCCTCCCGGCGGCGATAGACTTGTTTTGGCCAGTTCATATGGTCGGCGGAAGCGGTAACTCACCATGCAGCTTGAGAGTGTGCCGGTTGACGCAAGGAGAGCTTATTTATGAATCGGATTTTTCGTCGTCTTTTTATACCGTTACTGCCGGTTCTTCTGCTGGTGGCCGCGCTGGTTCCGTTCTGTCATGCGGCTCCGGTATTGATGATCTCCATTGACGGTTTGAAGCCCGAGTACATTACGCAAGCGGATCGCACGGCATGAAGGTGCCATATTTGCGCACGCTGATTCGCGACGGAGTGTATGCCGAGGGCGTGGTGGGGATTTGGCCCACCGTCACCTATCCCAGCCACACCACGCTGATTACCGGCGTTTGGCCGGCCGAGCACGGCATCTACAACAATCTTGAATTCGACCCGCAGCAGCATTATTCCGGCGCATGGAACTGGTATGCGCCGCTGATTCGCGTGCCCACTCTGTGGAAGGCGGCGCACCAGCGGCCTGCGCACGGCGAGCGTTGGATGGCCGGTGAGCGTGGGCGCGGCGGATGTGGATTACCTGATTCCGGAGTACTGGCGCAGCGCCGATCCGTCGGGCGGATCGGGCACACTGAACCCGCAAGACCGGCTGCTGATCGCAGGGCTCTCGCGCCCCGCCACGCTGTTCCAGCAGTTGCAGCCCACGGCGGGCGAATACATGATGGGCAACAACACCAGCATCGACGGCGACGAGGTCAAGACCCGCTACGCCATCGAGATTCTGCGCAAAATGAAGCCCGCGTTTATGACGCTGCATCTGAGTTCGCTCGACGAGACTCAGCACGCGCACGGCCCATTCAGCGTGGAGGCGGATGCCGATCTGGAAGCGCTGGACGGAATGATGGCGCGGCTGGCGAAAGCCGCTGTTGAGGCCGATCCCTCCACTGTGGTGGTGCTCGTCTCCGACCATGGGTTCATGAATATTACGCACTTGGTCAATCTCTATATTCCTTTCTTGCAGGCGGGGCTGATCGATGCCGCGCAAAACCCGGCAATCAAGGCGCCGGTTATTGGGTCATGGAAAGCCGAGCCGTGGCTGGCTGGCGGCATGGCTGCTATCGTGCTGCACGACCCGAACGACCATGCGACCGAGCAGCAGGTGAAGGCGATGCTCGATAAGCTGGCCGCGGACCCGGCCAACGGCATCGCGGCGATTCTGGATCGCGACGCCATCAAGCAACGCGGAGCCTTTCCTGACGCGGCTTTTCTCGTCGTTCTCAAACCCGGCTACTATACGGGCTCCGGCATCAGCGGCGATCTGGTTACGGTGATTCCGACTGCGCGCGGATCGCACGGATTCTCGCCGGAGTACCCGGAGATGCATTCGTCGTTCTTCGCCGTGGGAGCGGGGATCGCGCGCAACCGCAACCTGGGCGTGGTGGATATGCGGCAGATTGCGCCGACGGTGGCGAGGATACTGAAGGTGCAAATGCCGACGGCGAAGGAGAAGCCGCTGCACGTGGAGCAGTAAGGGAAGGACTCGACAAAACCGGACTGCCAAGGTGGTGGCTTCCAGGTGCCCAAATGCGAGGCACCTGGGCCACCCGGCGGTGTTTCCCGGGTCTCAAACGCGGGACCTGGGCGCCCGGAACCCGTGAAACAGAGGATGCGAATCCGCCGAAATGTTCCACGTGGAACATATTGATTCTGTGCGATTTAGTGGCCAGTTTACTACTTAATTAACTGCAAATTGAGCCACTTGCAAAATAC
>CAVSPT010000007.1:0-701075 GCA_963729855.1 Candidatus Aminicenantota bacterium
TTCCTGTCTTGGCCATGGCCTGGTTGTCCGTCCTCGGCCTGGCCGCATCGGACCCACGCGCGCAAGCGAAAGCGCCGGCGGGACCCGATTTCGACGTCATCATTTCGAAAGGGCGCATTGTCGACGGAACCGGGGCGCCCTGGTTCCGCGGGGACCTGGGAATTCAGGGCGATCGGATCAAAGCGATCGGCGATCTCCATGCGGCCACGGCTCGCCTGCGCATCGACGCCGCCGGCCTCGTCGCGGCTCCGGGTTTCATCGATATGCTGGGCCAGTCCGAGCTCAGCGTGCTCGTCGACAACCGCGCCGCCAGCAAGATCATGCAGGGTGTGACGACGGAGGTCACCGGGGAGGGACGTTCCATCGCCCCCGTCAATGACCGGATGATCGAAGAGGCGTCGCCGGCGTACAAACACTTCGGCGTGATGGTCGACTGGAGGACATTGGGCCAGTATTTCAAGCGCCTGGACGAACGGACCCACCCGACGATCAATCTGGCAACGTTCGTCGGAGCGGGCGGCCTGCGCAATTACGTGATCGGCGAGGACGACCGGCAAGCCACGCCTCGAGAACTCGAACAGATGAAGACGCTCGTGGCCGAGGCCATGGAGCAGGGCGCCCTCGGCCTGAGCTCATCACTGCAATACATGCCCGACCGCTTCGCAACGACCGATGAACTGATCGCCCTGGCCGGCGTGGCGTCCAGCTACGGCGGCATCTATCTCACGCATCAGCGGTCGGAAGGAAACCGGATCTTCGAGTCTCTCCAGGAAGTCTTCACCATCGCGGATAAAGCCCGGATTCCCGCCGAGATCTGGCACCTCAAGGTGGCCTATAAAGCCAATTGGGGCAAGATGGCGGACGTGCTGGCCCGGATCGAAGAGGCGCGGAGAAAAGGGCTCGACATCACGGCCGATCAGTACCCCTACATTCGGGCCTCCAACGGCCTCGATGCCTGCCTCCCGCTTTGGGCCCGAGAGGGCGGAGTCGACAAGATGCTGGAGCGCCTGAAGGATTCCGCCCTGCGCGAACGCATCAAAAAAGAGATGGTCGATCCGGCCGTGACCGCTTGGGAGAATCAATGGCACGGGGCCGGCGGCGGGGACGGGATCATGCTCGTCTCGGTCCTCAATCAGGACTTGAAGAAATATGAAGGGATGAATATGACGGAGATCGGCAAGCTGCTCGGCAAGGATCCGCGTGATGCCGTCATGGATCTCATCATGGCCGACGGGGGACAGAGCTCGTGCGTCACCTCGATCATGAACGAAGACGACATGCGGACGGCCTTGAGAAACCCGCTGGTTTCGATTTGCACCGATTCGGAGGCCAGGGCCGAAGACGGGCCGTTGTCCGAATCGAAATCCCACCCTCGCGCCTGGGGGACGTTCACCCGCATTCTGGGAAAATTTGTCCGGGATGAAAAGCTGCTGAGTCTTGAAGAAGCGATCCGGAAGATGACCTCGCTGCCGGCGTCCCGCGTAGGGTTCCGTGACCGGGGGATTCTCAGGCCGGGGATGATGGCGGATGTGGCGGTCTTCGACCCGGCCGCGGTCCGGGATGTTGCAACCTTCAAAGATCCGAGTCACTACTCGGTCGGCATGCGATACGTGTTCGTGAACGGGCAGGCCGTCGTCGCCGAAGGCCAAGTGACCTCAAACCGTCCCGGCCGTGCTCTGCGCGGGCCGGGCTATCGCAGACCTGTCCACTGACGGGTTCCGAGCTCCGCCTGAAGAGTCCTATGAGGCCGCTCCCGATGTCGGAAAGATGGCGGGTGAATATATATCGAAAATGAACGCAACGGTCTCGATCCCTGGTCATGATCCGATACGTTTCTTAAATCACGACCGGTTGCGCTAAATGCGCCAGCCGAGAAGATTCCAGTAATTGAGGAACCAGATAAAGACCAGTGCCGCCGCAAAAACCAAGGTGTAATGAAGGCGGTGGCAGCGTGTCCAATAGGCTTTCCGCCAGGCTTTGAGCAAATAGAAAAAGACCCCGATCCCCAGCAGGGCCGCGAGCAAAGGCAAGGCCAGGCCGAATTTGAGGAGCGGGGGGACACCGGCCATCAATTCTTTTTCGTTGCTGACCGCGCCCAAAACACAGAGCAGGAAGGCGACAAACAGCCCGCTCATGACTCCGGCCAGCCAGCGGGCCGCTTTGGGAGCGGCGACGCCTTCGCACTTGCGCCGGCAGAAGATTCTGGACAATGCGGCCAGCGGCCAGCCCAGCACCGCAGTGATGAAAAAGAAGACGCAGAAACCGAGCAAGAAATAGTGAAAGGCCGGCGTTTGATGCCAGACCAATTTCACCAGGGCCATATGGGGGATCCCATCAGAGAAGGCATGGGTGATTCGACCTCTCGCGTCCGCTTTAAAGACGATTTTATCGCGTCCTTCGAGCTGCTGGAAAACAAGAGGCTCGATTTCCACATATTGCCTCGCGCCCACCCGCTCGCCTGACAACAACAGGTTCCCCTCCTTGGTCGGGCTGGCGTTTATGGACGTCATCAGGGAGGCCAATTTTTCATAGGTCGTATAACTTCCGCGGGTGACTCCATAGGTTCCGCAAACTTGTTTCAATCTTTTCGCCGAATCCGGCGATGCTTGGGGCTCCGCTCGCGGCGCAGCCGGCGGAAAATAGCGGTCGAGAAATGCTTTAAAGAGCTCTTCCCTGGCGGGGCCGTTGGGGGTGTTGTAGGAGACAAACCAGCCCAGATTCTTCTCCGGGATCAGGGCTAACTGGGAATGAAAATAAAGCGTGTCTCCGCCGTGTTCAATAAGATGGAGACCGTTGTAATCGGCTTCCCAAAAACCGTGGGCGTTTCCGGCGACGCGTGGATCGTGGGCGAAAAGCCGGGCGTGCATGAACTTGGCGGTTTCTTCTTTGAGAATTCTCTGTTCCCCGAATTTTCCATTCTGAAGATGGGCGATCATAAAATTGGCCATATCCGTCGCGCAGGCGCTCAAAGAACCGGCCGGATAAATCCCGTTGACAAGCTCGAAGTCTTCCGCCTTGAGCAGCCCGTTCTTGAAAGTGTATGCGACGGACATATCGGGCGCCAACGCCGCAGGCAGAGGCTCCCGGAAGCTGCTGTGCTCCATGGCCAGGGGCTTAAAGATGTTCTGCTCGATGTAGTCTCCGAAAGGAATTCCAGCGATGAGTTCGACGATATGCCCGGCCAGCGCGGTGCTATAGTTGGAATAGGAGGTCAGTTCTCCGGGCGGTCGGACCCGCGCGGGCCTATGCGCGGCCAGCCATTGGCCCAGAGGGGAAATATCCTTGACCGTTCGAGCGAACAACCCCGTGCTTGAATCCTCGAAGCCGGGCGTATGGGAAAGAAGGTGCTTCATCGTGATGGGTTGAGGATAGGTGGCCGGAATTTTAAAATCTTTGAGGTAGGTGTTGACGTCGGCATCGAGGTCGATCTTGCCCTGCTCATAAAGCTGCATCACCGCCGTCCAGGTGAAAAGCTTGGATACGGACCCCGGGCGGAACATGGTCCTGTCGGCCAGCACGGGTTTCTTATTTTCCAGATCCGCCCAGCCATAGCCCTTGGCAAAAAAGAGCTTTCCATCCTTGACCACGGCGATAGTCGCTCCGGCAACATGGTCGGTCTCGAGATGGACGGCCATGATCCCGTCGATGAAGGCCTCGAGCTCGGCGGGGTTGGTTGGACCCTGGGAATCGGCTTTCTCCCGGGCTAAAGATGAAAGGGGGAGCAAAGCGAAAACGAGGACAAGGAAAATGCCCATCATCTGCTTCTTCATCTTTCCACTCCTTTTTCCTTTCAGCGTCCGTCACCAGGCGGTCTCGGACACACAGGCTGATTTCTTAAGCAACCGGTCGGGGGGCTTATAATATTTCAACAAGTATCATTTTATAATATAGCCGAAGAAATGTGTTCAATCAGCTAAGAATTCCAACAAACTTCATGGCGGTTCCTTCGGAGTCCTTCTTGCGGAGGGGAGCCGATTCCGGTATCTTGGACGATGCCCCCGGACCCTGAATCCGCGGCAGACCGCCATGCCCATGCTCGAGATTTTCCGCCGCGCGCGCTGGATCGTCCTGATCCTCCTGGCCGTCTACCTGATCTCGTTCGGGTTGGGGTACGCCGCAGGCAAACTCAAGATCGTCGATTTGGGCAAAGTCCGGGCCTCTTTCGTCTTCGATCTGAACCGCAACCTGGATTACCGGATTCCCCTCCTCGGTCCGAGCCTTCAGCGCTACAAGACGGGAGGACGGCCGATGCTGCTGCGAAGCCTTTCCCGGGGCCGGGCCGTCTCGACAATGTTCAATATTTTTCTCAATAACTGGATTTTCGCCGACGGAACGCAGATCGTCCGGGCGATTTTTGTCGTTCCCTTGGTTTTCTATCCCTTCGGGCGCTTCGTCCAGGGGCTTATCCTGGCCCAATCGCGCTCCGGCGATCAGGCCTGGCTCATCTGGCTGACCGAGTTCGGCGGTTATTTCATGACTTTATGCGGGACCCTGACGGTTCTGCTGTGGACGGCCTTTTTCCGGCGCTTCCGCTTCGCTTCGCGGGGACAGGCCTTTATCTCGGGTCTGAAGATTTTCGCCGTTTTTTATGTGATCTCGGCGGTTTTTTTCTTCATCGGCGCCTATATTGAAATGATGAATCTTCTCGGTCTGACCCTGCGCTGACCGTGGCCCGCCTTTCGCCGGATATCTCCTCGGCTTTCCTCGTTTTCGTTAAAATGGGGAAGGGGCTTTGTCGGGGCTTGACAAACCGCGTTGCGGGACTTATTGATGAAGTGGAGGTGAAGGGTTCCAACGCCCCTCGGTGGGCCGGACGCACGAAGGTCCGGCCGGTGTTCGGTGTCGCGTTGACCGTCCTGTCCGAATGTACGTGGGCGGGCGTGGAATCCTTTGCGGCCGGCTTCCTCAAGGGCTGGCGTCCATAAGCGCGGGGGGGCGGGATCGCTGAAAAGGTGTTTTCGTTGCGGTCCCGCTCCCCGGACGGCGCGCTTTGAATCCCCGGTTGATTTTTCGGCGGCGCCCGTATAATAATTCCTTTTCATGAATTCAAGACCCGGCGGCGTTCTGCCCTGTTTATCTCCGCCCCGTCATCCCGGCCCCTCGTCCTCGGCCGGGTCCCAATTTCCTTTTTCGGCCCAAGGAGGCCCCATGAAACGCGCTCTCCGAACGATCGTGCCCGTCCTCGTTCTCGCCTTCATCCTCGGATCGGTCGCCGCGCCGGCCGCGGAAACGGCCGCTGCGCGGAAAGCCAACTACGATCTGGCCTCCCGCTGGACGTCCCAGAAAGTGGGCAAGCTCGTCTTCGACACGGCCGTCCAGGCTCATTGGCTGGAGACGGGCGACCGCTTCTGGTATACGTTCGAAACCGGCAGGGGCCGCTCGTTTTTCATCGTCGATCCCTTCCTGAAAACCAGAAAACCTCTGTTCGACAATGCCAAAATGGCCGCCCTTCTCACCAAGACGACGCTCGTTCCCTACGACGCCCAGCACCTGCCGATCAAGACCATCAAATTCATCAGGAAGGATACGGCCATCCGCTTTGAAATCGAGTTTCCCAAGGACAACGAAGTCCTGGCCGGCGGTGTCTTGAAGAAAGTCGGCGACATCGGCAAGGAGCTGGAGGACAAGGAGAAGGAAAAAGAAAAGGAGCAGGATAAAGAAAAGAAGGACGATAAAAAGGATGCCGACAAGACCAAGGAGCCGGAGAGCAAAACGAAAACCCTCTTTTTTGAATATGACCTGCAGAACGGCAAGCTGACCCTGCTCGAGGACTTCAAGGCGCCCGAGAAACGTCCTGGCTGGGCTTCGCTGTCGCCCGACGAAAAGACCGTCATTTTCGGCCGAGGCTTCAATTTGTTCATGATGGACGCGGACAGCTACAAGCTGGCCCAGAAGAAGGCCGACGACAAGGCCGTCAAGGAGATCCAGTTGACCACGGACGGAGAGGAGCATTTCAGCTACACCCGCGAGCTGAACAACGAAGAGAAAAAGGACTACCAGAAGGACGAAAAAGAACGCAAGGACTACCGCGTCCCGGCCGGATCGATCGTCTGGTCCAAGGATTCCCGGAAGATCGCCCTGGTCCGCGAAGACGAACGTAAGGTCGCCGACCTGTGGGTCATCAACGCCTTGTCCGATCCCCGCCCGACGCTCGAAACGTACCGCTACGCCATGCCCGGTGAGGACAGCCAGCCCCAGCCCGAGCTCCTGGTGTACGATCTGGCCTCCAAGGCCAAGACCGTGGTCAAAACCGACCAATTCAAGGACCAGACCGTCTCGATCATGTCCGCCCCTCGCCGGAAGACGGACCGCGAGAAGGACAATCCGCCCCCGGCGATGTGGCTGGCCGATACGACCGACAAGCTCTACTTCGGCCGCCAGAGCCGCGACCTGCACCGCTACGACGTCTGCCTGGCCGATCTCAAGACGGGCGGGGTCAAGACCCTCATTCAAGAGGTCCTCAACACCTATGTCGAAGTCCAGCCTCTCCATCTGGTCAACGGCGGGCAGGAGATGATCTGGTGGTCCGAGCGCGACGGCTGGGGCCATTACTATCTGTACGACGGCGCCGGCAAGCTCAAGACCCAGATCACCTCGGGCGAGTTCACCGGCCAGGGCATCGAGGCCGTCGACGAAAAGGCCCGCGTCCTCTATTTCGAAGCCTGCGGACGGGAGGAGGGGGAGGATCCTTACGACATGCACCTGTACCGGGTCAATTTCGACGGCACGGGGCTGCGGCTCCTCAACCCGGGCGAGGCCATGCATGCCGCGGAGATGAATGACGGGCTGAAGTACGTCATCGACAATTACAGCCGCGTCGATCGGGCCCCCAAGAGCGAGCTCCGCGATTGCCAGGGCAACCCGCTTCTCGTCCTGGAAGAGACGGACGTCGCCGCCCTGCTGGAGGCCGGCTTCAAATATCCCGAGCCGTTCAAGGTCAAGGCGGACGACGGCATCACCGACCTGTACGGGGTGATGTATAAGCCCTACGATTTCGACCCGGGCCGGAAGTATCCCATCATCGCCTACGTCTACCCGGGACCCCAGACCGAGAGCGTGTCCAAAACGTTCGTCCCGCGCAGCGCCAGCGCCATGCTGGCCCAGTTCGGCTTCATCGTCATCGAGATCGGCAACCGCGGCGGCAACCCGCAGCGCTCCAAGTGGTACCACAACTACGGCTACGGCAACCTCCGCGATTACGGCCTGGCCGACAAGAAGCGGGGCATCGAGGAGCTGGCGGCCATGTATCCCTTCATCGACATCGACCGGGTCGGGATCTTCGGCCATTCCGGCGGCGGATTCATGACCGCCGCGGCCCTGCTGGTCTATCCCGATTTCTTCAAAGTCGGCGTCTCCTCCTCGGGCAATCACGAGAACAATATCTACAACCGCTGGTGGAGCGAAAAACACCACGGGGTCAAGGAAGTGATCGACAAGGACAACGCCGTCAAGTTCGAATACGCCATCGAGAAGAACTCCGAGATCGCCAGGAATCTCAAGGGCCATCTTCTCCTGACCACGGGCGACATCGACAACAACGTCCATCCGGCGGACACGTACCGCTTGGCCAACGCCCTCATCCGGGCCAACAAGCGCTTCGACTTCTTCATCTTCCCCGGTCAGCGCCACGGCTACGGGGACATGAGCGACTACTGGACCTGGATCCGGGCGGATTATTTCTGCAAGTGGCTGTTGGGCGACTTTTCCCAGCCCGTCGACATCCTCGAATTGAACCGGGAAAAGGAGCAGTCGGGAACGAAAGCGGCGGCCGCTTCCACCGGCACGGAGAAGCGGCGGGGGAATTGAAGGAGGCCATGAGCGATCCCTACCGCGTCCGCGATTATGGGACCGGCGATTATCCGGCCGTCGAAGCCGTCTGGCGGGCCGTTGACATGGCCACGGCCGGCCAGGGCGACTCCGCCGACGTGATCGAGCGGACCCTGCGAATCGAACACGCCCGCTTCCTTCTGCTGGAGGAGACGGCTGGCGGGCGCATTGTGGGCACGTCCTGGATCACCTGCGACGGGCGGCGGCTTCTTCTCCATCATTTCGCCGTCGAGCCTTCCCGGCAAGGGCTAGGCCTGTCCAAAATCCTGCTGCGGGCGGCGCTCGAGCACGCCCGGGCGGCGGGCATGCAGATGAAGCTGGAAGTGGCCCGTGACAACACCCGGGCCATCGAGCTCTACAAGAAGGGGGGTTTTAAGTCCCTGGGGGACTACGAAGTCTATATTTTACGATCTCCCTGAATTCGTGGGGGCCGCGCCCGATCCGTCTCCTATCGTCCCCTCCTGGCCATTTGCTATAATGTTGAAGAGTCGATAATGACCACGACGACCAAATCCACCGCCCGGCGCCGCCGGGCCTTGACGAGGGATCCGGCCTATTCCCCCCCTGCGATCGCCGCGGAGATCCTGGACCGGCTCGAGGCCGAGGGGGATCCCATCAGGGCGGCCGGCTGCCAACGCTATTTCAGGGAAACGGTCGAATGCTTCGGCTTGACGGCGCCCCGGACGAGAGCGATCGCCGCCGAGTTCCATGGGCGGATCAAAGACCATTGGTCGCTGGACGACGCCTTGGCGCTCTGCGGTATCCTTCTTCCACGGAAGACATTTGAAGCCAAAACTTCGGCCATCCTCCTGCTCTTGAAATTCAAAAAGGAGTTCACCCCGGCGCTCGTCCCGCGCCTGAAGCGATGGCTGGCTGCGGATTATTGCGACAACTGGGCCTGCGTCGACGCGCTCTGCCCCGAGGCGCTGTCCTGGCTGATCGATCAGCATCCCGAACTGGTCGGAGAAATTATGACATGGACGGCCCATCCCAACCGCTGGGTTCGGCGGGCGGCGATCGTGGCGTTCGTCCCGCTTGCACGTCACGGCCGTTTCCTGTATGCCGCCTACGATGTCGCCCGGCGCATGTTTCCGGTCCGCGACGATCTGCTGGAAAAAGCCAACGGCTGGATGCTGCGCGAAGCGGGAAAGAAGGACGCCGCCCAGCTGGGGGCGTTCCTTCTCCGGCACGGCCCGGCGATTCCGCGTACGACGGTGCGCTACGCCATCGAGCGGTTTCCCGTGGCTGAGCGCAAGACGCTGCTGAAGAAAACGAAAGGGGAGAACCCATGACGCCCGATAAAGTGAAAGTCAGCTGCCTCGAATGCGGAGCGACCAACAACTATCCCCTGGGGGCGGGGAACAAGGCCGTCGTCTGCGGCCGCTGCAAGGCGGCCCTGCCGGTCCCGGGGACGGTGCTCGATCTTTCCCCCGAGCACGTCGTAGCCCTCATCCAGAACGCGACCCTTCCGGTTCTGCTCGATTTCTCTTCGCCCACCTGCATGCCCTGCCATATGATGCGTCCCGTCCTGGAAAGCCTGGCCAAGCGGAGGGCCGGCAGCCTGATGGTCGTCAAGATTGAAACCGATCAAAATCCGGAGCTGGCCCAGGCCTTCAAGATCAAGGCTGTGCCGACATTCATCGTGCTGAAGAAAGGATTCGAGGTCGGCCGCGTCTCCGGGGCCATGAACGAGACGGACTTTTCCCTCTGGGTGGCGTCCAAGGGTTGAGAACAGACCGCACGAGAAGGAGTGCCGAAGAGGGGACTCGAACCCCTACGAGCGGGTAAGGCTCACTAGCCCCTCAAGCTAGCGTGTCTGCCAATTCCACCACTTCGGCACGATCGACAAAACGATTTATTTCTTGACGTCGGGCTGTTTGACCGGCGTCGTCGAGGGTTTGGTCTGGGGCAGAGCGGCCTTGTTCGCGGGCTGGGCCTGCCCGGCCGCGGGCTTTCCGTCCTTCTTCACCTCGCCGGCCGCGGCGGGTTTTTGCTGCTGGGGAACGGGCGGCTGCTTCGTCTCGGCCTGGGGCGTCGTCTGGGCCGCCGTCGCCGGCGCTTTTACGCCGCTGACGGCCGACTTGCCCTCTTTTCCGGACATGATCCACAGGGCCAACGACGTGATCATGAACAGGATGGCGGAGACCTCCGTCACCTTGGACATCAGGCTGGCATTGCCGCGGGGGCCGAACGCCGTGGCGCTTCCGCCGCCGCCGAAGGCGCCGGCCAAATCAGCGGCCTTGCCCGACTGGAGCAGGACGGCGACGATCAGGATCAGGCAAATGATCACATGGACAACCGTAATTAACGCGCTCACTGGACTTCCTTATACGCCTTCAAGGCTTCCGCGGCGATGCGAAGGAAAGAATCCGCCTCCAAGGAAGCCCCACCGACGAGAAACCCGTCGATGTTCTGTTCTTTGAACAAAGAATAGGCGTTGGCGGTTTTAACCGATCCGCCGTAAAGAATTATAGCACAATCGGCGGCGATTTGACCATACTTTTCTCGGAGACGGGAGCGGATGAAGGCTTGAACTTCATCGGCCTGGGCCGGGGAGGCCGTCCGTCCCGTGCCGATGGCCCAGACGGGCTCATAGGCTAGGAGGACGCGCCCGAATTGCACCGCGGCCAGCCCTTCCAAACTCTTGTCGAGCTGTCCGGCGATGACCTTCATTGTGCTTCCGGATTCGCGCTGTTCGAGCGTCTCGCCGACGCAGACGATCGGCCGCAGGCCGGCCCTCAGGGCGGCGAACGTCCGGCGATTCACCGTTTCGTCGGTTTCGCCGAAATACTGTCGGCGTTCGGAATGGCCGACGGTGACGAAGCGGCAGCCGGCGTCGGCCAGCATCGGGCCGGAGATCTCGCCTGTAAAAGCCCCTTGGTCCTCCCAATGGAGATTCTGGGCGCCCCAGGCGATCGGCCCCCCCGCCAGTCGCGACGCCGCCTCGGCCAGAGCCGTGTAGGGAGGAAGGACGACCATCTCGGCCGGGGCCAGAGCGGGGGCGCCTTTGGCCACGGCGTCGAGGAGAGCTCCGGCCTCGGCCCGGGTCAGGTGCATTTTCCAGTTCCCGGCGATCAGAGGCGGAAGGCGGCGGCGCATATTATCGCTTCTTTTCCAGGGCCTCGATACCCGGCAGGGTCTGGTTGGCCACGAATTCCAGGCTGGCGCCGCCGCCTGTGGAGATGTGGGTGATCTTGGAGCCGACCCCGGCCTTGTCGACGGCGGCGATCGAGTCGCCGCCGCCGACGATGGAGATGGCGCCCGAGGCGGCCACGGCTTCGGCGATCTTGATCGTGCCCTGGGCGAAGGCGGGCTGTTCGAACACGCCCAGCGGCCCATTCCAGAAAATCGTCTTGGCCTTGGCGATGACCGCGGTATAGGCGGCGATCGTCTTCGGCCCGATGTCGACGCCCATCAGGTCGGGCGGATAGGGGAAATCCTCCTGGATCTTGTCGACCCGGCCCGATTCGATCGAGGCCGTCAGAAGGTTGTCCAGGGGGAGGAGAAAGGCCACGCCTTTGGCCGCGGCCTTGGCCAGGATGTCCCTGGCGATCTCGACCTTGTCCGGCTCGACGAGCGACTTGCCCGTGTCCTTGCCCTGGGCCAGGAAGAACGTGTAGGCCATGGCCCCGCCGATGAGGATCGTGTCGGCCTTGTTGAGCAGGGTTTCGATGACCGGGATCTTGTCTTCGGTCTTGGCCCCGCCGAGAATGGCCACATAAGGCTTGGCCGGATCGACGACGGCCTTGCGCAGATAATCGACTTCCTTCTTCATCAAGAAGCCGGCCGCGGCCAGGGGAACGAAATCGACGATGCCGACCACAGAGGCGTGGGCCCGATGGCTGGAGCCGAAGGCGTCGTTGATGAAAATGTCGATGCCTCGGGCCAAGGCCTTGGACAGCCCGGGATCATTCTTGGTTTCGCCGGGATGGAAGCGCACGTTCTCGAGCAGCAGGGCCTGGCCTTCCTTGAGGCCCGCCTTGAGGCGGTCGACCTCGGGCCCGATGACGTCGGGGGCCATGATCACGTCCCGGCCGATGAGCTCGGCCAGGCGCTTGGCCACCGGGGCCAGGCTCATTTTCGGATCGGGCTTGCCCTTGGGGCGGCCCAGGTGCGAAGCCAGCACGAGCTTGGCGCCCTTGCCCAGCAGATAGGTGATGGACGGAAGCGAGGCCTTGATCCGTTTGTCGTTGCGGATCGTCCCGTCTTCGTTCAAGGGGACGTTGAAATCCACCCGAAGGAAGACCGTCTTGCCTTTGACGTCCAGGTCTTCGATGGAACGCATCGCCGTCACCGGGCTATGTAACGGACCAGGTCGACGAGGCGGCAGGAATAACCCCACTCGTTGTCGTACCAGGCCATGACCTTGAGCAGAGTCTCGCCGATGACCTTGGTCGACAGGCCGTCGACGATGGCCGAATGCGGATTGTGCAGGAAATCGCAGGAAACGAGGGGCTCGTCCGTGTACTGGAGGATGCCTTTGAGCGGCCCGGCCGCGGCGGCCTGGAAGGCGGCGTTGACGTCCTTGTCCGTGACGGCCTTCCTCATGACGGCGACGAAATCGACGAGGGAGACGTCGGGGGTCGGCACGCGGATGGAGATCCCGTCGATCTTGCCCTTGAGCTCGGGGATGACGATGCCGACGGCCTTGGCCGCGCCGGTCGTGGTCGGAATCTGGGAGACGGCCGCGGCCCGGGCCCGGCGCAGGTCCTTGTGGGGGGCGTCGAGGATCTTCTGGTCGTTGGTGTAGGCGTGGATCGTGGTCATGAACCCTTTCTCCACGCCGAAGGCGTCGTTCAGGACTTTGACCACCGGGGCCAGGCAATTCGTGGTGCATGAAGCATTGGACAGGAGGTGGTGCTTGGCCGGATCATAGGTCTTCTCGTTGACGCCCAGGACGATCGTGGCGTCGGGATCGGTGGCCGGGGCGGAGACGATGACCTTCCTGGCCCCGGCCTTTTCGATATGCTTGATGATGTCGGGACGCTTGGTGAACTTGCCGGTCGATTCGATGACGATCTCGACCCCCAGGTCCTTCCAGGGCAGGTCGCCGGGGTCCTTGACGGCCAGGACCTTGATGGTTTTGCCGTTGACGACGATGGCGTCGGCGGCGGCCGTGACCTCGCCCTTGAAACGGCCGAGGACGGAATCGTACTTGAGCAGGTGGGCCAGGGTGGCCGCGTCCGTGATGTCGTTGACGGCGACGAATTCGATCCGGGGATCGTCGGCCGCGGCGCGCAGCATATTGCGGCCGATGCGTCCGAAACCGTTGATTCCGACTTTTGTGGACATATCAGACCTCCTAAAGTGTACGGGGAATGCCGAAAAGTACCGATTAAATTAGCACGAATTCGCCACTCAGAGCAAGCGGAGGGCTTGGGGCATCTCAGTCGTCAACGGGTTTCGGGAGGCATGCCCCGAGCACTCATAAAATTTTAGAAATAACGTCATCTTAGATCGGGATTTAAGCGCGGCGGGGGAGGACAGACGACCTCCACGTCCTTTCCCCCGGCCGGATGCGGAAACCGGATCTTCCAGGAATGCAGGAAATATCCGCCGTCGCCGGGCCGCGCGGCGCGGCCGTCGTCTCCGCCGCCGGGATAAGGAAGTCCTCCCGCCTGATAGAGAAGGTCGCCGACCAGGGGAAATCCGGCATGAGCGAGATGGATGCGGATCTGGTGGGGCCGGCCGGTGGGGATCGTCACCTCTAGGATCGTCGCGTTTTCCCGGGGCAGGCGGCGGATCACCCGGACGTGGCTTGTCGAGGCCCGGCCTTGGGGCGAATAGGCGTGAATGGTGGAGGTGCCGGCTTTTGGGGCTGAAGTCGCTTCCCGGGCAATGCCCGGGTCCCCGCCCCCGGCGGACGGCCGACCATGGGGAACGGGGCCGATGGGCGCATCGACCGTGAAGGCGTTCGGCATGCCGGTCCCCGAAGCCAAGGCCAAATAGACTTTGCGGATGCGTTTCTCTTCCATGGCCAGCGTTAAAAATCGCGCGGTCCGGGCGTTTCGAGTGAATAGAATGACGCCCGACGTTCCGCGGCCCAACCGGTGAAGAGGCGAACACGCGGCTCCATGGCGCCGGCGAACCAGGTTCAACAGCGTGTTTTCCAAAAAACCGCCGCCGGGAAGCACCGGAAGTCCGGAAGGCTTGGCCAGGACCAGGAGATCCTCGTCTTCGTACAGGGCATAATAATTCCCGGGGGCCTCGGGCTCTTCCCAGGGGGGACGATGGTAATCCAGACGGTCGCCTCCGGCCAGGAAATCGTTCAGCCTGGCCGGACATCCGTTCAGCTGGATCTGTCCCGCTTCGATCCGCCGCCGCCAGGCCGCCTCGTCGGAATGGGTGTAATGACGCGCATAAAAGGCCGCCACCGACAGGCCTTCGTCCGGCCGGGGAACGCGGTCGGTAAAGATATAGCCGTTGTTTTTCAGGCCCATCGAATCTATCATACAATATTCGGCGTCCTTTCCACGCGCCTTCCGTCTCCGGATTTATGATAAAATTCAGCGGGGATGAACCATGAAAATCCTGACTGCGGACCAGATGAGATCGATCGACCGGACGACGATCGAGGAGATCGGCCTCCCGGGCGCCGTTCTCATGGAAAACGCCGGGAGCCGGATCGCCGCCGAGATCGCCGCCCGATTTCCGGATTTCGCCCGGAGGACGATCGTCATCGTAGCCGGCAAGGGCAACAACGGGGGAGACGGGCTGGTCGCGGCCCGGCATCTCCGCAATCGGGGGGCCGAGCCCGTGGTCCTTCTTCTGGCCCCCAAGTCCGAGCTGAAGGGCGACGCCGCGTTGAATCAGGCCGCGGCCGAAAAATCGGGCGTCGAGGTCGTGGACGCGTCGACCGAGCTGTGTTGGAAGAAACAGGCCATGACCCTGGCCCACGCCTCCATCATCGTCGACGCCGTGTTCGGCACCGGATTGCAGAAACCGGCCGAGGGACTGTACGCCCGGGCCATCGAGGACATGAACAAGGCCCGGGGCTTCCGCCTGGCGGTGGACATCCCTTCGGGACTCTCCTCCGACTCCTTCGAGATCGCCGGGCCCGCCGTACGGGCCGATTTGACGGTCACTTTGGCCGCCCCCAAGATCGCCCATGTTTTCGCGCCCGCTTCCGATCTTGTCGGCGAATTGGTTGTCGCCGATATCGGTATCCCGGCTTTCCTTCTGGAGGATGACAAGCTGACTCTGGAAATGACGGAACGGGCGGCCGTTTTGCCTTTTTTCACGAGGAGGCGCCGGGACGGACATAAAGGGACTTACGGCCATCTCCTGGTCCTGGCCGGGTCCAAGGGGAAAACGGGCGCGGCCGTCATGGCCGGGAAGGCGGCCCTGCGCATGGGCGCCGGGCTGGTCACGATCGGCACGGCCGACGCGGCTGTATCCGGCGTCGCCCGGGGCATGATGGAGCTCATGACCGAGCCGCTCCCCGATACGTCCGAGGGGACGATCAGCGCAGGCGCGGTCGCCGCGGCGGAGAGAATCGCCCGAGGCAAGGACGCCGTCGTTCTCGGTCCCGGCTTGACGATTCATCCATCGACGGCCGAGTTCGTCCGGACGCTCATCCCAAGGATCAAGGTCCCGCTTCTCGTCGACGCCGACGGACTGAATATCCTGGCCGGGCATCTCGAGCTTTTGCGCGCCGCCGCCGGGCCGGTCGTCCTGACGCCCCATCCGGGGGAATTCGGCCGCCTGACGGGGCTTTCGGTCTCGGAGGTCCAAGCCAGGCGGCTGGAGCTGGCCCCGCGCTTTGCCCGGGATCACAACGTCATCCTCGTCCTGAAGGGTTTCCGGACGATCGTGGCCGCGCCGAACGGGCGCGTCTCGATCAATCCGACGGGCAATCCGGGCATGGCCACGGGCGGATCGGGCGACGTCCTGAGCGGAATGATCGGCTCGCTGCTCGTCCAGAACAAGGACGCTCTCGGCGCGACACGGGCTGCGGTCTATGTCCACGGGCTGAGCGGCGATCTGGCGGCGGCCCGCCTGTCCGAGAAGGCGCTTATCGCCGGCGACCTGATCCGATTTCTTCCGTCGGCCGTCAAGTCCCTGGAGGACGCCCGGGCATGAAAAGCAAGACCGCCCCGCGGCCGAAGTCCCGGTCTCCGAAAAACGATCGATCGAGGGTCATCCGTTCGCGTTCGGAGCAGGATACACGGGCCGCGGCGGCGGCCCTGGCCAAAGGGTTCCGGGGCGACGAAGTCGTCTTCCTGATCGGCGATCTGGGCGCGGGAAAAACGGTCTTCGCCAAAGGGATCGCCGCCGGCCTGGGACTCGCGGATATCGGCCAGGTCTGCAGCCCGACCTTCACCCTGATGAACGTTTACGCGGCCCGGGTGCCGATCTACCATCTCGACCTCTACCGCTTGGCCGGCACCCCCGAGATCCGGGACCTCGGTTTCGAAGACTATGTCGGGGACGGCGTCATCGTCGTCGAGTGGGCGGAAAAGATCGACTTTCCCATGCCCGCGATCAAGGTCCGGATCGAGGCCGGGCCCGACGAGACACGGACCATCACCATCGAAGATTAAAGGAGAGGCCATGAACACGGCAGCGCTCAAGAAGAAGATCTACGAGGTCAAGGATTATCCCAAGCCCGGCGTCGGCTTCAAAGACATCACGCCGCTCATCGCCGATAAGGACGCCTACGGCGCCGTCATCGACGCCCTGTCGGCCTGGGCCAAGACCCGCAAGCCCGACCTGATCGTCGGCATCGAATCGCGCGGCTACCTGTTTGCCGCGCCCGTGGCCCGCGACCTGAAGCGCGGCCTGTCCGTCATCCGCAAGAAAGGCAAGCTGCCGCGGGCGACCGTCTGCGTCCAGGCTCCCAACGAATACGCCGTCGAGGTTTTCGAGATGCACGCCGACGCCGTGGCCCCCGGCCGGAGAGTCCTCATCATCGACGACCTGATCGCCACCGGATCGTCTTCCGTGAGCGCCATCGAGCTTGTTAAAATGGTCCAGGGCATACCCGTCGGGTTCGGGGCGGCCATCGAGCTGAGCTTCCTCGGCGGGGTCCCGGCCGTCCACAAGGCCCATCCGGACGTCCCCGTTTTCAGCCTTATCAAGTACACGAGGTGAATCGGCGTTTTCCGCGGAGAACGGCATGACAATCCCGGCCATGATCCTTCAAAACGCTTCCGTCCTGGGCGCCGCTCTGACCGTCCTGAGTTGCGCGCCCGTCCTGCCGGCCCATCCGGGGACCGGGCTGTTTCCGGCCGGGGCGGGATCACGCTGGGTGGAAGCGATGATGGAGCGCCTGACGCCGGAGGAGAAAGTCGCCCAGATGATCGGCTGCCGCTACTCCGGGGATTTCTACCCCGCGGACGGGGAAGAAACGGCCACCCTCAAGCGGCTTGTCGCCCGGCACAAGGTGGGGGGGCTGGTCGTTTTCAAAGGCCAAGCCTACGAAACGGCCCTCCTGAACAACGCCCTTCAGTCGCTGGCCGACGTTCCGCTCCTCGTCGGCTCGGACCTGGAGCGCGGCGCGGGCACGCAGATCACCGGGGCGACGCTTTTTCCCTCGATCATGGGGCTGGGCGCGGCCGATTCCGAGGATCTGGCCTACGAGATGGGCCGCCATACGGCCCTCGAAGGCCGGGCCCTCGGAATCCATATGACCTACGCTCCCGTCGTCGACGTCAATATCAATCCGGACAACCCGATCATCAATACGCGGGCCTTCGGCGAGAACCCCGAACAGGTCGCCCGACTGGCTGCCGCCTTCATCAAAGGCTGCCAGGAGCATGGCCTGATCGCCACGGCCAAGCATTTCCCCGGCCATGGCGACACCGATCTCGATTCGCATATCCTGCTTCCGGTGATCAAGGCCGACCGTGAGCGGCTGGAGAAGGTCGAATTGTATCCCTATCGCCGGGCCATCGAGGCGGGCGTCGGCGCGATCATGGTTTCCCATCTCGTCGTCCCGGCCCTCGATCCGACCCCCAACCTGCCGGCCACGCTGTCGTCCGCCATCCTGACCGGGCTTCTGCGCGGGCAAATGGGCTTCCGGGGGCTCATCGTCACGGACGCCATGGAGATGGGCGGAGTGACGAATGCCTACCCGCCGACCGAGGCCGCGCTGAAAGCCATCCAGGCCGGCTGCGACATGGTTCTCGTGTCCCCGGAAACGGAAAAGGTCGTCGACTTTCTCAAAGAGCAGGTCCGGCGGGGCGTCCTTTCCGCCGAGAGGGTCGACGCCTCGGCCCGCCGCATTCTCGAAGCCAAGGCCCGGCTGGGCCTGCACCGGAATCGTTTCGTCGACGTCGCCTCGCTGCCGCTGAAGATCGGGCGTAAAGAGGCCCTCGCCCAGGCGCTCAAGACGTTCGAGGCTTCCGCCACGCTGGTCAAAAACGACGGCGGCGTTGTTCCGCTCAAGCCCGAAACGAAAATCGCCGTCTTCTCCCTCAGCGGCGACCGGGGCGAGTATTTCGCGGGGCGGACGTTCGCCGACGCGGTCAAGGCGCGCGCTCCTCGGACGGAGATTTTTTATGCCGACGCCGATACCGGCCAGGAGTATCTGGACGAAGCTTTGGGCCAGGCGGCCGGCTCGGACGTCTATCTTTGCGCCTTGTTCTCCAGCCTGAGCGCCTCGAAGGGGAGCGTGGCCTTGGACGCCAAGCACATTGCCTTGATCAAAAAACTGAAGGAATCGGGCAAGCCGGTCGTGGCCGTCTCGTTCGGCAGCCCTTATTTCCTGCGCGATTTCCCCGGCATCGACGCCTACGTTTGTCTCTACCGCAACCAGCCGCAAGCTCAGACCACGGCGGCCGAAGCGATCTTTGGCGAGATCGACGTGACCGGAAAGCTGCCGGTGACGATCCCCGGCGCGGCCGCCGCCGGCCGGGGCGTCGTGCTGAACAAGAAGTGACGCTGCGATTTTCGCGCGGACCGCTCAAGCCGCGGCGTCGACGGGCCTGGGCTCGAGAATCCGGACCAGGTCGGCCGGGACGATTTCGGCCAAGAGCCCTCGTTTGCCGGCATTGATGTAAATTTTCGGCAGATCGGCGATCGTTCTCTGCATATAAATCTCCAGCCGTTTCCGCGTCCCGAACGGAGAAATCCCGCCGACCAGGTAGCCCGTATGTTTGTTGGCGGCCTCGGGGGTGCAGGGCGTCACGGACTTGACGCCGAGGATGCGGGCCAGGTTTTTGGCCGAGACCTCCCTGTCTCCATGCATGAGGACGATGAGCGGCTCCCGGGCGTCCGTCTCGAAGACGAGCGTCTTGATCACGGCGTGTTCGTCCACCCCCAGCTCGCGGGCCGCCACGGGCGTGCCGCCGTGCTCCTCGTACTTGTAGGAATGGATGACAAACGCGGCGCCCTTCTCTTTGAGGACGCGTATGGCCCGGGTGGCGGCGTAATTCGTCTCGATCATGAGGCCCCTGGACAAGCTCCATGGGTGGGCAACAGCTCCTTGTGTAACCCATTTCGGCTTAAAGTTCAATCTTCGGCCCGCCGGAGCGAGGACCGCCTCAATCGGCTTTGGCGCCGCCTGACGTTCGACTGCGGAAGAAATGTCCCGCCGATCCGTCATAAAAAAGACGGCCCGATTGGCCTTAAGACGAGGAATGTGATATTCTTTGTCCAAACCGGAGCACGCAGGAAAGGGCTCTTGTTTGTCGTCCTTTCGACCTGCCTCCGATCCCCGATTGTTTCTTGAGGAGAAGTCATGACGAATCAAAGAAAAAGCATCCGGCTTCTTGCAGCGGCTGTCCTGTTCGCCGCCCTGGCGGGGATGACCGGCGTCTTCGGCCAGCAGGCCGCCGCCCCGGACCCGTTCAAGGCCATCACGTACCGTGACATCGGCCCGACCGCCCAAGGCGGCCGTTTCGTCGATTTCGCGGTGCCGCTTCAACAGCCATATACGTTCTACGCCGCGGCGGGCTCGGGCGGCTTGTGGAAGACGGTCAACAACGGCGAGACGTTCACGCCGATTTTCGATTTCGAGAAGGTTTTTTCCATCGGCGATATCGCCGTCGCTCCGTCCGATCCGAACATCCTCTACGTCGGAACGGGCGAAGCGAACAACTCCCGGTCGACCTATTGGGGCGATGGGATCTATAAATCGACCGACGCCGGCAAGACATGGAAGAACGTCGGGCTGCCGGAATCGCATCACATCGGACGCATTGTCGTCCATCCGACGAACCCGGACATCGTCTATGTCGCCGCGCTGGGGCATCTCTACACGGAAAACCCCGAGCGCGGGCTCTACAAGACGACCAACGGCGGACGGACCTGGACCCCATCGCTTTCCGTCAACGCCCGCACCGGATGCGTCGATGTGGTCATGGACCCTAAAAATCCTGAAACGATCTACGCCGCCACCTACGACAGGCTGCGCAAGCCTTGGACGTACCAGATCGGAGGCCCGGGCAGCGCCATCCACAAATCGACCGACGGCGGCAAGTCCTGGACGAAATTGACCAACGGGCTGCCGTCCGGCATCCTCGGCCGCATCGGTTTGACGATCTTTCCCAAAAATCCCAGGATTCTTTACGCGGTCATCGAAAACGCCAACAAGCCGGGCCTGACCGTCGAGCAGCGTTGGCAGGAGGTCATCGAGGGCAAGCTCAGCTCGGGCATTTCCGACGGCGAAGTGTACCGGACGGACGACGCCGGAGCGACCTGGAAGAAAGTCAGCCCCGAAAAGCAGAGCATCGGCTCCGGCCCGGGCTACTACTATTGCAATATCATCGTCGATCCCAACGACGACAAGCACGTCTATGCCCTGACCGTCGGCGTCCAGGAATCCAAGGACGGCGGCAAGACTTGGGCTTCGGCCTTCCGCTTCGGCGGCGACAACCACGCCCTGTGGATCGACCCGGCCGATTCCAAGCATATGCTGCTCGGCTTTGACCACGGCCTGGGCGTGACGTTCGATGCGGGCAAGACCTGGCACCGTCCCGATCACCTGCCCGTGGCCCAGTTCTACGCCGTCGATTACGACATGTCCGTGCCCTATCGGGTGGCCGGCGGCCTGCAGGACAACGGTTCCCTCATGGGCCCCAGCACCAAGAAGGGAGGCGGGCCCATCCGGTTCGAGGACTGGACGACGGTCGGCGGGGGCGACGGCCAGTACAACGTCTTCGACCGCAAGACCAACCGCTATCTTTACAATGAGTCCCAGTTCGGGCCGCTCTCCCGGCTCGACCTGGTCACGGGCGAGACGAAGTCGATCGCCTACCGCGGCGCCAATATGAAGCGGTTCAACTGGTGCTCCCCGATCCTGGTCTCGTCGTTCGACGGTAGCACCATCTACCACTGCGGCAACATCGTCGTGAAATCGACCAACCGGGGCGAGAGCTGGACCGAGATCAGCCCCGACCTGACGACCAACGACAAATCCAAGCTTCCCAACGGCACGGGCGGCGACGGCAGCATCCAGTATTGCACGATCACGGCCTTCGCCGAGTCCACGCTCTCGCCCGGCCTGCTCTGGGTGGGCACGGACGACGGGCTGGTCTGGGTGACGCAGGACGACGGCAAAAATTGGGCCAAGGTCAGCGACAAGATCGCCGGAAACCCGGGCTACTGGGTGAGCCGCGTCGAAGCCTCGAGCTCCGATCCGGCTGTGGCCTACGTGACGTTCACCGGGTTCCGCAACGACGATTTCAAGCCGTTCATCTACAAGACATCGGACTACGGCCAGACCTGGACCTCGATCGCCGCCAACCTGCCCAACGAGCCGATCAACGTCGTGCGCGAAGACCCGCGCAACGCCGATCTTCTCTTTGTCGGGACGGAATTCGGCGTCTATGCTTCGCTCGACGCCGGGAAGTCCTGGACAAAAATGAAGGCCAACATGCCGACCCAGCCCGTCCATGATCTGAAGATCCAGCCCCGCGACCGCGATCTGATCGTGGCCACCCACGGCCGCAGCCTCTACATCGCTGACATCGCCCCGCTCGAGGAGATGACCCCGGCGGTCCTGGCCGGAGACGTCCATCTTTTCACGGTTGTCCCCAAGATCCGCTGGGGCCGGTCCGAACGCAACGCCTCGGCCACGACCAACTTCAACGGCAAGAGCGAACCGGCGGGCCTGACCATTTCGTATTTCCTCAAGGCCAGGCCCAAGGGCGATGTCAAGGTCCAGGTCTTCAAGGGTTCGGTGCTCATCAATGAAATGAAGGGCACGGGCGATCCCGGGCTGAACAGCGTGCTTTGGAACATGAACGCCCGCCGGGAGCGGAGCGAGGCGGAAAAGAAGGCCATGCAGGGCCGGCGCCAGCGCTTCAGCGCGGACGACCTGGCCGACATCCCGCCCGAATACGCGGCCCAGTTCCGGGCGCAGATGGACCCGAACTACGTCTCCTTCGCGGCCCAGGACGGCGACTACAAGGTTGTCCTGATCGTGGACAATCAGACCCTGACGACGACGGCGACCATTCTTCCGGACATTTATTCGCAGAAGTAAAGCGAGCCGGTTCGCCGAAAGCGCCGGGTATGGAAATGCGGCCGTTGAACGGCCGTTGAATATGAGAACGGGCTATGGGTCCGAAAGGGCCCATAGCCCTTTTTTTATAGATACGTTCGACCGGAAATCCGCCGGTGTCGCGCCGCAGCCGTTTTGTAAGGAATATTTACGATAGGGGGAATAATCATCCACTTCCAATCGTCTTTTTGTCTGATTCAGGGAGTCTGTGGTTTGGCATGAGGTTTGCTGAAGAGTCAGTCAGGGAATAGGCGGCGCCGATCGAGGGGACGGTGAGCATGCTCGAACTGATCGGGGTGACCAAAAAATACACGATATTTCCGGCCGTCGACGACATCAGCTTCCGGGTCGAGCCGGGCGAAGTCCTCGGCTACCTGGGGCCCAACGGAGCGGGCAAGTCGACGACGATAAAAATGCTGGCCGGGCTTCTTGCGCCCACCCGCGGCCGCATCCTCTGCCAGGGCCGCGAGATCGAAAAGGACCTTTATAGGTATAAAAGCCGCCTCGGTTATATTCCCGAGCAGGCCGAGATTTATCCCCATTTGAGCGGGATGGATTACCTGCTCCTCGTCGGCCGCCTGCGGGGGATCCCGGAACGGAAGCTGAACGAAAAGGCGCGCGCGTTCCTGCGTGTTTTCGACTTGGACGTCGAGCGCGACAGCCCCATCGGGTCCTATTCGAAGGGGATGCGCCAGAAAATCCTCATCGCCGCCGCCCTGATGCACGATCCCGACGTTCTCCTCCTGGACGAGCCCCTCACGGGGCTGGACGTGACGACGGGGATGGTCATCCGCGATCTCGTCCAGCGCCTGGCCGCGGAGCGCAAGATCGTCATCTATTCCTCCCATGTCCTGGAAGTGACGGAGAAGATCTGCACCAAGGTCATCATCCTGAACAAAGGCCGCATCGTGGCCGACGATTCGGTGGCCAGCCTGCGGACGCTGATGAAGCTGCCCACCCTGGTCGAGATCTTCAACCAGCTCACGGCCCAGGAGGACACGGACGCCGTGGCCCGCGGACTGGTCGAGGTCATGAAGGGCTGAGCGGACGGAGGAGTGGATGGGCGTGAAGGGGTGGTTCCGTTTCGAGCGCTGGGCCGGCCGGCTGTCCGGGCGGCCGCGCCAGATCCTTGTCCTGACCCGCCATTTCTTCAATCGCTTCTTCCAAAACGACGTCTTCACCTTCGAAGAGCAGATGAAGGAGAAGCTCTATGTTCTCCTGGCCATGGTCGCCCCGATGGGCTGGTTCATGTGCAGCACCTTGTTCCTGCCGTATCTTCTCGCCCCCGACAACGGCGAGTCCTGGTCCGGAAAATTCGTTTTCATCGCCTTTTTCATGAGCCTGCTGGCGATCGCCGTCGTCCTGGAATGGGACGTCCTGTTTCTCGACCGGCGCGACGAATTGAACTTCGTCCCTCTGCCGATCCGCATGGGGACGATCTTCACGGCCAAGTTCCTGGCTTCGTTCGTCTTTGTCGCCTTCTTTTCAGCCGCGGTCAACGTCTTGTCGGTCGTCGCCGTGTCGATGTTCCTGCCGCGCTGGATCGGCGGCGACTTGGATTCACTGGGCCGCTACGCGCTGGCCCATATCGTCAGCACGACGGCCGCCTTCGTTTTTGTTTTCCTTTTCTTCGTTTTTCTGGAGTCGGTCCTGCTGGTCCTGTTCCGGGGATGGCTGTTCAGGGTTGTTTCCCTGGCAGTCCGTTTCGCACTGGCCGTCGGCTGCATCATCGGCCTGTTCTCGCTGATCAATCCGTCCTGGCTGATCGGGACCCTGTCCGAGCTGCGCGGCGGCCGGACCATGAACCTCCTCTGGTTCCCGCCGATGTGGTTCACGTCCATCTATGAGATCATCATCGGCCGAGGAAACCCGCTTTATCGGGCCGGGGCGAAAATCGGTTTCGTCTCGCTTCTGATTCTTGCCCTGGCCTTCTTCGCCGGCATGACCTTGAGTTATCGGACGCATGTCCGGCGTTTGCTCGAGGTCCGCACGCCCCGTCGCGTTCTGGCCCCGGTCGTTCGTTTTCTCGCCGCCAAGTTCGATCGCCTGTTCCTGCGGAATCCGACGGAGCGGGCCATCTTCCATTTCACCGGACAAACGCTCCGCCGGAGCGCCGCCCACAAGCTCCGCATGGCCGGATACCTGGCCGTGACGCTCGGCTTGCTCTGGATCCTGCTCGGCGGCCGGAAGGATATCTTCCGCTCGGCCGCCGGGGCCGGGCTGAACGTTTACGCCGCGCCCCTTTTGCTGGCCTTCGCCCTTCTGCTTGGAATCCGTTCCGGCATGAACATTCCCCTGACGGCCGAGGCCAATTGGGTGTTTCAAATGACCGAAACGGCTATCCACCGGTTTTATTTCACGGCTTTGAAAAAAGCCATTTTCTTTTTGATTCTGCTTCCTCTCTTTGCCTTTCTTTTCGCCGTACACGCCTGGTTCTGGGGGGCGGGGCCGGCGGCGGTCCATGGCCTCTATGGGCTGACCTGGGCCCTCCTGGCCAGGGAGCTTCTCTTCTGGCGGTACGCGCGGATCCCGTTCTCCTGCCGGGTCGTGCCCGGGAAAGCCCGGCTCTATTCCCTTTGGCTTCCGTATCTGTTCGGCGTGCTGCTGGCGTTTTCGGCGCTGGCTTTGCTGGAGCGTGAGCTGTGGCGATCGCCGCGCGGCTTCCCGATTTTCTTTGGAACGATGGCCGTGGTGCTGATCGGCGTGAATCTGGCCCAGCGGCTTTTCGTCTACGAAAAGCTCACGATCGTCTATGAAGAGGAACCCGAGCCGGTGATGATCACTTTGTAGATCGAACGGGATCGCGGCCCCGGTTTTTTTTACTTTTTTGGGCTAATTTAATATACTCACCGAGAATCGAGGTCTGTATGCCTCCATGCTCTCAATTCAAAACTTTTCGAGAGGAATCCCATGGGCTTACAATCGCTTGACTGGGTCACCCTGGGCGGCTATTTCGCGCTGATCATCGGCGTCGCCTGGTGGGTCATCCGCAAACGAAAAGACACCGCGACAGACTATTTTCTGGCCGGCCGCAACCTCAGCTGGTGGATCATCGGCGCTTCGATCTTCGCCTCGAACATCGGCTCGGAGCATATCGTCGGCCTGGCCGGGACGGGCGCCACGGACGGCGTGGCCATGGCCCACTATGAATTGCACGCCTGGTGCCTGCTCGTGCTGGCCTGGGTCTTCGTTCCCTTCTACGCCCGGTCCCTGGTCTTCACCATGCCGGAATTCCTGGAAAAGCGGTTCTCCGTCCATTCGCGCTATGTCCTGTCCATCGTCTCCCTGATCACGTTTGTCGTGACCAAAATCGCCGTCGGGATCTTCGCCGGCGGCGTCGTCTTCTCGACCCTGCTTCCTGAAATGCACTTGAGCATCGCCGGACTGGAGATCAACAGCTTCTGGATCGGATCGATCATGGTCATCCTCCTGACCGGGCTCTATACCATCCTGGGCGGAATGCGGGCGGTGGCCTACAACGACGCCGTCCAGGTTTTCGTCCTCATCGCCGGATCGATCACGCTGACGGTTTATGGGCTGATCAAGCTGGGCGGCCTGGGTCCCCTCAAGGCCCTCTGCGGCTCGGACATGTTCAACCTATGGAAGCCGCTGATCCCGCATGGCGTCACCGCAACCTGGGCGCCGGTGATGGTTAAAAGCGCCGCCGGCGCCGTGGTCAAGGAAGCCTGGTATTTCAACAGCTATTATCCGTGGCTGGGCATGCTGTTCTGCGCCCCGATCATAGGGTTGTGGTATTGGTGCACGGACCAGTACATCGTCCAGAGAGCGCTCGGCGCGCCCAACGAGAAAACGGCGCGCCGCGGCAGCATCTTTGCCGGCGTCCTCAAGCTCCTGCCCGTCTATCTCTTCATCGTCCCGGGCATGATCGCCTTCGCTTTGGCCAAGAGCGGCAAGGTCCCCGGACTGGACGTCATGGTCAACTCCAGCGGAGCGGCCATTCCCCATCAGGCCCAGGCCGCGTTCCCGCTCATGGTGAAATACCTCTTGCCTGTCGGACTGCGGGGCCTCGTCGTGGCCGGCCTGCTCTCTGCGCTGATGGGCTCGCTGGCCGGCGTTTTCAACGCCTGTTCGACGCTGTTCACGGTCGATCTCTACAACAAGTGGAAACCGAAGGCGACCCAGCACCAGATCGTGCGGACCGGGCGGATCGCCACGGCGGGGATGGTCTTCATCGCCCTGTTGTGGATTCCGGTCATTCAGGGTGCCCGCGGCCTTTACAATTACCTGCAGACGGTGCAGGGCTATCTGGCGCCGCCCATCTTCGTCGTCTTTTTCTTCGGCGTCTTCTGGAAGCGCCTCAATGCCAAGGGCTGCCTGTGGGCCCTGATCACCGGCTTCGCCCTCGGGCTGTTCCGGATGTTCGTGGATACGCCGGTCGCCCTGGGGCTTTTCGGCTACGCCGACGCGGCCAAGACAATTCCCAACGGCTACGCCTCGGGCTCGTTCCTCTGGATCGTCAACAACTTCTATTTTCAGTATTTCGCGGTGTTCATTACGGTGGTCTCGATCCTTGTCATGATCGTGGTCAGCTACATGACCAAGGAACCCGATTATACCAAGATCCAGAGCCTGACCTTCGGCACGACGACGGCGGAGGACAAGCGGCTGACCCGGGCCAGCTGGGACTGGCGCGAGATTGCCGGCTCGGCCTTCGTCCTGGCCTGCATCCTGGCGGCGTATCTCTATTTCACGGGCTGATAGGAGCGAGGAGATTTTTCCGTCCTGCGAGAGCTCGCCAAGGGGAAGGATCTCGCCAAAAAGAGGTTGTAGCCATTTGAAAATGGCCGCGAGGGAAAAATCCTTCTGAAGAATCGTCGGCGTGGGTCCGTCTTGGCGGTCGGACTCGTCTGTCTCTTTCTAGCTGGATGCGGCGGCAAAGACGGCACGGTCGAGAAGATGACGGAAAACGGCGTGGAGATCGTCCTCAATCACGTCGAGCCCTATCGCCTGTCCGGCCGGACATCGTCCCTCGCTCTTCAAGAAATCATGGCCGTCGATACGGAAAACGATGCCATCGCCCACGCCGGTGTGACGGATTTTTATTTGTTCGATGTGGATTCCCAGGGGAACATCTATGTCATGGTCCCGCCGACGCACAATGGGAACTTTATCTTCAAACTTTCTCCGGCAGGAACACCCCTCCTCTCATTCGGGCCGAAGGGACAGGGGCCTTTTGAGCTCGAGTATCCGAGCGGACTCCATATCGATACGACGGATCGGGTTTGGGTTCTGGAGAGTCCGAAGAAGAAATACCACATTTATGACGCTTCGGGAAAACCGTTGGCCGAGGGCAGTCCCGAGCGTGGATTCGAGGATCTCATCCAACTCGATCATGGGACTTTTCTTGTCTCGCGGATGGAGAAAGGAGATCTCAAAGGGAAATACCTTTCCTTGATGATCGGGATCTCTGATCGGGATTTTCGGATCCGCCGCGAAATCGACAGGTTCACGAAATTCCCAAACAGGACGATTTTCGAGCAAGTGGCGGAAAAGTACGTGTGCGGGACAAACTTCGTGTTTCTGGCCAGGCCCGCGGCCGGCCGGATCTTCGTCGGGAATTCGGATCGGGGTTACGAAATCCTGGTTTTCGACCTCGAGGGGAAGGTTCTCCGCAAGATCCGAAAACAATACACACCTGTGCCCGTCCCTGAAGATTTTAAAAAGAAGACCTTGGAGTATTGGAATAACGGAATGCCGAAGTACGCGGCCAAGATCTTTTTCCCCGAAAATTGGCATCCCTTCCAGTCGTTCTTGGCGGACGATGAGGGCCGCTTAATGGTCATGACCTACGAACCCGGCGGCGTGCCGGGCGAGTTTATTTTCGATATTTTTGATCAAGACGGGGTCTTCACGAGCCGCTTGAATCTGGGCATGGCAACCCCTTCGTACGACAGGACCTTGGCCCGGATCCGCGGAAATCGCCTGTACGTGGTCCAGGAGAAGCCCAGCGGCTTCAAACGGCTGGCGGTCTATCAAATGATCTGGCGATAACGCACGAACAAGGGTCTCGTCATTGAAAGAACTTTCACTCGACATGTGGTACCCTGAATGAAGACAGATCCGCTTGGCTAGGGTTAAAGAGCCTTTACATCTAAGGTTCCCGCCGATTGAGCCCGTTCGATCGCCAATATGTTGAAGGAGCAGGGGATGCGGACGAACCGGGAAAACATCGTTGGAGTCGTTGTCTTGTTGAGTGCAATCCTCGGAGCATTTGTTTGCGGCGCCGCGGCCGGGCCGTCAAAACCGGGCGACAATCCCGTGATCGTCGCCAATCCGAAAGATCCGGTCCCTCCGGCCGGTCAACGAAAGAGGATCGTTTTCAAGGAGGAATTGACGATCGGGGCCGCCGAAGGGGACGAGAACTACCTGTTCGAAAAAAACATCCAGCCGACGGCCGACGAGAAAGGCTCCATTTACATTGTCAATTGGGACCGCAAGAGGATCCAGAAATACGACGCCAACGTGAAATACCTCTTCACCATGGGACGGCTGGGCCAGGGACCAGGCGAATTCCAGAATATCTGGGCGCCTCGATTCGACGGCAAGGGCCGCATTTACGCCACCGATATCGTCGCCAAACGCGTTTCATTCTTCAACAAGGAAAACGGCCGATACCAAGACGAGATCAAGACCGGTTCGCAGGCGGGGGCCGTCTTTCTTCTTCCCAACGGGACCTATTTTTCCTCGACCACGACGGATAACCAAACGGGAAACGCGATGTCCTTCTCGACCGTCTATGGGATTTTCAACAAAGATTTCAAGCTTCAAACCGAGCTTCATCGGGAGCTGATTGAATTCAAAAACCGGGCGAGCGGGGCCTCTCGTGCCCAATCCTTGGCCGGAATCATGAGCGATACCGCCTTCAAACCCGCCCTCAATCCCTGCGTGACGGACGATGGACGGATCGTCATTGCCTATCCCTCGGCTTATGACATCAAAATCTATGATGAGCTTGGAAAGACCCTCATGATCATCCGCAAGGAGGCCAAGTCGAGGCCCGTCACCGACGCGCATAAAAAATATTATTTTGAAACGGCCGTCATGGATTTTCTCTCCAGCAGCCAAAACGATCTGGCCGTCAAGGAGGACGTTCGAAAGGCCATGACGTATCCCAAGTATTTACCCGCCTATCGCCTCTGCTTCCCCATGGACAACGGCTGGTTTTTTGTCGTGGAGGATTCGCTTCTGGAATCCTCCACAATCGATCTTTTTGACCAAAAAGGCATTTATATCGGCCGCTTCGAAACCGATATCCCCGTGAACCTGCTGACCTTCGCCAACGGAAAAGCGTACGCGGTGGCCGACGTCGACGGCTTCAAATACGTCAAACGATACGGTTATTCCATCCGGAATTACTGAGAGCCGGCCGTCTACCATACTTTTTCGGAATGCAGCTCCCAGACATCGTCGTCGATATTTTCCCGAAGATAGAAATAGCGGCCTTGATAAAAACAAAAGAAGACGCCATTGGATAAACGTCCGGTGAAGGGGAGGTCCATCCGCCGCAATTCCCGCCCTTGATCGTCAAAGATGACGAATTCCACCGAATTACCCCTGTATTTATAGGTCCTGGTGACGAATTTCCCGTCGACGATATCGAAATAATCGAGACCCGGCGTGTGGTCGGGCAAGTAGATCCGCTTTTCGAAAGCCTGCCAATTCGGCTTCATCTCAGGATTCTCCTTGAGGGGCTTGATGATGGCCTCCTTCAAAGCGGACGTCATTTTGATCGGCAAGAGAGGCAAGCGGATCTCTTTTTGACGGATGCCGTTCCGGTCATAGACCGTGACAATCGATTCTTTTCCCGAATCGATGACGAATATTTGATCGCCGGCCACCCGGGGGGAATAATAATCCGACACGAGGTTGATCTTTTCGATGCCCATCGAGTCCTTGCGGACGCCGATCTCCCTGATCAGCTTGAAATTCTTGTCGTATAAACGGATCGTCGCCGTAGTTCCAACGGAATCAAATTGATAATCCTTGGCCAGATAATTCTCGCCCAGGCGATAGATCCCTCCTTTAAACGCCTGGATGGGCAATTTGACTTCACCGACGTACTCGCCGTCGAGAGAGAAGCGGGCCAGCTTATTGGAGCCCGGAATATCCAGGTGATCTTTGAAGACACGGATGAGATACATGAAATCGAACTCGCCGGGGCCTTGCCCCGCGCGTCCGAAGGTTTTGACGAATTTGATCTCCTTCGCGCCCATCGTGTAGATGTGCGCGGTCGCGGAATTCTCCACGATGTATATCCGGCCATCGGCCATCGTCACGAAAAACGGATTCATGACCTGGGGCAGCTTGGCGACCAATTCCCCGGGCGTCGGCTTTGCGGCGGACGCGATGCCGAAGACGAATAGGAGTGAGAGAAACCTGAAATGCGGCCGTCGAGCGTTCATGCGAACCTCCCTCCTGTCGATCTTACGTCCATAAGACCACCGAATCAAATACGTCCAAATCCCTCGAATCGTTTATCTTATTTTTGAAAAAGGCGGCCCGTGCGGACGGTTTCCCGGTGGCTAAAACCGCCATAACGCTCTATAATGAGCCCACAGTTCCCCGACATCTTTTTACAAGGAAAACCTCTTTTGCCCGGAAGAATCAGGCAATCGTCGGTCGGCACGGCCCTAAAAAAGAAGTTCGCCCATCGATTCATCGATATTCTGATATTCATGGCGGCGTCTGCCCTCGCCTGCTCCCATCGCACGAGCGGCCCGCAGCGGATCATGGAGGACGGCATCGAAGTCGTCCTGAACGGGAAGGGGATCTATCCCGTCGCCGGGCAGCCGACGGCCCTGTCTCTGCATGAGGAATTCCGGATCGATCTCGAAGACGAAGCGCTGGCCGCCGCGGGCCTCACCGATACCGCGAATGTCGATATCGATTCGTGCGGGCGGATTTATCTCTTCCGGCGCGGCGGGAACCAGGGACAATTCGTTTTTCAATTCGATGAGCATGGCAAATTCTTGAAATCTTTCTGTTCGTCGGGACTGGGCCCCGGCGAAGTGATGTATCCCCATTACCTGAGAATAACCGACGCGGACGAGATCCCGGTCTATAGCCAGGGGACCCGGGATGTCCGATTTTTCGATGCGGAGGGGCGCTATTTGCGTTCGATCCCTCTACCGAATGAAAGGGGAATGCGCTTCGTTCAAATCGGTTTCCGGCGAATTCCCAACGGCAATTTTTTGATCTTATACTTTCCGGTCGATGACAAGTTGCGTTCCTCCACGATACGCTTAGGTCTCTTCGATGACCATCTCCGCAGAATCAAGGATATTCGAGTGATGGCCGCGCCGGATCGTGCGGAAGATATTAAAGTCTTGCTCTCCGAGGTCGCGTTGGTCGGCATTTCCAAAACGGTTTTTTTCGTCAATATCGGCGAAACAGGGATGGATATCGGCGTTTTTGATCTGAACGGAAATCTTCAACGGAAGATTCGCGCGGAATACCCCCCCGTGAAAATGTCCGGGGAGAAACGGAAGGAAATGCTGGAGCGAGTTCCGGCTTCCCAATCTTATGATCCCTTTAGAACGCTCATTCAGAGGATGGAGACGATTCCGCCTTTCCATGCGCTTCTCGCGGACGATCAGGATCGCCTGTTCATTCCCGGCTTCGGCAAGGACGAAAAAACGGGCGATGACATCTGCGATACGTACTCCCCCGACGGCGTCCGAATCCTGAGAACCGGAATGGGACGGCGAAATCTCGCCTCCTGGCTTCTTGCCTCGGCTCAGGATATGGACATCGTCATAAAGAAAGACCGCTGCTATTGCCTCCGCGAAAAAGCGAACGACTACAAGGAACTCCTCGTTTATTCGATGGTCTGGAAGTGAGACGCAAGAACCGGCCGATGGTCTAATAAATTGAATTGTTTCCGCCCTCCTCTTTCAGTGGAATGACGAAAAGGCCTGAGTCCAAGCGTCCATAGATTTGGGAGCGATTGAAAATCATCAAACAGTCTTTGACAAATTGGCCCGAATATTGCTATTAATCGGGGCATAGGACGCTGATGGGGTATCCCGGTTGGGTGAGGCATACGCTGAATTCCTCGGCGGGTTTCTCCTTTCCCGTCGCCGTCGGTCTAATCATCCGGATCGAATCAAGGGGTGGATTATGGCCAAAGCCAAAAAAACCTTAGGGGTCATTCTCGCCTTCGCCGCCATCGCTATTGGAATCTATTTCATCTTCTTCAATCGAGGCCCAGCCGGCGTGAAAAATCAGGCGGGGGAGGCGACCGCATCGGCCGCTTCGCGTTCATCCTCAGGCTCGGCTCCGGCCGCGCCCGATTCGGGCGATCCCAATCAAAAAACCGAGGCGGCGCCTTTGCCCGTCAAAACCGTTACGGCGGCCAAGGGCGACCTTGTCATGACCTTGAAATCGCCCGGCGAAGCCTATACGGAAAAGAAAATCGCCCTCAAAGCGGAGGTCGGAGGGGTCGTCAAGAATCTTTACGCCTCGGAAGGCCGACACGTAAAGAACGGTGACATCCTTGTGGAGCTCGACGACCGCGAGATGCGCCTCAAGCTGGACCGGCTGGAGGCCCAACGTCTCAAAGCGCTGTCCGAATTGTATCTGGAAAAGCAGTTCGCCGCGGCCGATAAGGAAATCCCTCCGGCCGCCCTAGAAAAGCTGAAAAAGGCGCAGGCCGATTACGATAAGGCTTCGGAAGACTTCCGCAAAGGGCTGATCGCTTCCCCCGAGCTCGATCGGTCGCAGAAGGACCTGGAGATGGCCCTGATCGAGGCCGGCCGTAAAAAAGACGAAATCATGGCCTCGTCCAAGAACCTGACCCAGGGGGAGATCGACGTCAAGCTGGCCCGGATGGATCTGGATAAAACTCTCATACGGGCGCCTTTCGACGGCATCGTCACCGACCTGAAGATCTCGCCCAACGAGCGGCTCGATCCCGGCCGCGAGCTGTTCACCCTGGTCGACATCGGCCGCATCAAGGTCAAGGCCAAGGTGCTGGAGAGCGAGATCGGCAAAATGAAAGCGGGCCGCGAAGTCGACCTCCATTTCAGCGCCTATCCGGGGAAAGTCTTCAAGGGGATCGTCGAAGCGATCAGTCCCGTCGTCAACGCCGAAGACCGCACGTGCGCCGTCCACATCGCCGTCAATAATCCTGCCGAAGAGCTCAAACCCGGCATGCACGCGGAAGTCGAAATCGCCGCCGACGTCTACAAGGACCGCCTGCTCGTGCCGCAGGAGGCCGTGCTCGTGCGCGGCGGCCGCAAGCTCGTTTTCGTGGTCGAGAACGGCCTGGCCAAATGGCGCTACGTCGAGATCGGCCTGGAAAACGAGCGCTTCGCCGAGATCCTGACCAGCACCGAGCCGGGCTGGGGGGTGCAGGCCGGCGAGCCCGTGATCGTCGAAGGCCACTTCACCTTGGCCCACGACGCCAAAGTCGTCGTCAAGAACTGACGGCCCGGGCCGTCATCGAGAGGGAGCCATGAAGCGAACTTCGCGCTTGATCACCGCAATACTGGCCGCATTCCTCGTGCCCGTCGTTCATACTCAGCAAACCGATCTATCCAAGCCGTTGACGCTGGCGGCCTGCATCCGCGAGGCCCTGGCTCGCAACTTGGACCTGTCCGTCGACGCCGTCACTTCAACGCTGGATGACGCGGCCGTCGCCGAAACCAAAGAGAAATTTCTGCCCCAATTCAATATGTCCTACGATCGCCAGGACCTGACGGCCCTGGGAACCTGGGGGCTCCAAGGAACGAATATCCGCAGCAATTATGATTTTGCTTCCGCCGGCCTGAGCCAAAAAGTCATCACCGGCGCCGATCTCTCGCTCACGTTGTCCAATTCGATGACCAACACGTCGCAGTCCTATACGGTCATCAATCCGTCTTATTACAGCGTCCTGCAATTCGATCTGACCCAGCCGCTGCTCAAGGGTTTCGGGCCGAAGATCAACCGCATCGAAACGACACGGGCGGAGAATACCCGCGATTCAGCGCTGGCCCAGCTCAAAGCCTCCGTGATCCAGACCGTCTATGACGTCGAGGAGGCCTATTGGAACCTGCTCTCCGCGCGGGAAAATCTGACGGTTCAGGAGGCCTTCCTGGTCCAGAGCCGGGAGACGCTGAAACGCAACAGCGAAGCGGCCCGGATCGGATCGAAATCGGCTATCGATGTCCTCAGCGCCGAGACCGAAGCGGCCCGCTGGGAGGACGGAGCGATCGCCGCCCGTCTGCAAGTCGAACGGCTGGAAGAGCAGCTGCGGCTTCTCATGAACGCCGGAAACGCCGGCGAATCGGGAGGGGGAGAGGCAAGCCGGCAGGGAGCGCGACTTTTATTGGCCGACCGGCCGGACGCGGAGAAGCGGACCGTGGAATTGGACGGCGCCCTTCGCACGGCCCTGGCCGAAAGGCCGGAGATCGTCTCTTTGGAAAAGGATCTCGAAACGAGCGCCAACGACGTCAGCTACTATCGCAACCAGCTTCTGCCCCAGCTCGACCTGCGTTTCTCGATTTGGAATCCCGGCCAGTCGGGCGTGAAATACCTCTACTTGAATGACGATCCCTTGACCCAGATCATCATCGGCAAAATCGTGGGCAGCCGTCTCGATTCGATAAGAGACGTTTTCCGAAAGACATATCAGAATTGGACGGTCAATCTCAACCTGACCGTGCCGCTGGCGAGCATCTTCTCCCGTGCCGGCCTGGCCAAGGCCAATCTGGCCCGCCAGCAGAGCGAGCTGCGGCTTGAGCGGCAGAAAAAAACGATCGCTTCCGAAGTCACGGGGGCGGTCCTGGACTTGCGCAACACCGAGCGCAAGATCAAATCTTCGGCGGATTACCGGGCCATGGTGGAAAAGCGGCTGGCGGCCGAACAGCAGAGATTCGATCTGGGGCTGGTCGGGAGCGAATGGCTGTTCAGCTACCAGCGTGACCTGGCCCAGGCCAAGACGGCCGAAGTCCAGGCCCTGGTCGATTACAAGATCGCTTTGGCCAAGCTCGATAAGGTCATGGGCACAACGCTCAAGACCAAGGGATTGGCGTTCCGCAATTTCGAGTTTTGATTTCAGCCCACAACCATGAAAATCTCGAAGTACGCCATCGAGCGGCCGGTCACGACCTTGATGTTCTATCTGGCCGTCGTTTTGCTCGGCCTGATCTCCCTGCGCCAGTTGAGCGTCGACCTCATGCCCAACATCAGCTATCCGCGCCTCTCGGTCATGACCCAATATACCGGCGTCGCCCCCGAAGAAATCGAAACGCTGGTCACGGCACCGCTCGAGTCGGCCGTCGGCCGGATTCCCGGGCTGAGGCGGGTCGAATCGGTCTCCAAGGAAGGCGTCTCGTTCCTGACCCTCGAGTTCGCCTGGGGCTCGGACATGGACTTCACCATGCTCCACACGCGCGAAGCGCTGGACAGCGCCCGCGAGCGCCTGCCCGAGGGCGCCTCCAGCCCGACGATCATCCCCATGGACCCGCAGAGCAAGCCGATTCTCGTTTTGGCCCTGTCCGGCGAGGGGGGACTTCTCGATCTCAAGGAATTCGGCGAGGAGATGGTCAAGCCGCGCCTCGAACAGATCGACGGCATCGCCTCGGCCGAGATCACCGGCGGAATCGAGCGCGAGATCCAGGTCGAGATCGATCCGAACCGGCTGGCCCTGTTCGGGCTGACCATCGACGACGTGGCCGCGCGCATCGACGCCTTCAACCGCAACCTCCAGGGCGGAACGATCCGCAAGGGCACGTTCAAATACGCCATGCGCGTCGTCGGCGAGTTCGAGACGGTCAAGGAGATCGGCGAGATCGGGCTGAAGACCACCAAGGAGCGCGGGGTCGTCCGCCTGCTGGATATCGCCCGCATCCAGGATTCGATCAAAGAGCGGCAGGGAATGACGCAGCTCGACCGGAAGGAGAGCATCGGCATCCTGGTGCACAAGGAAGCCGGCGCCAACACCGTCCAGACGACGAAGCTGGCCAGGGCGGTGCTCGAGCAGATCCGGAGGGAGAATCCCAGGATCAATGTCTTCGTCGTCTCCGAGCAGGCTTCTTATATCGAGTCGGTCGTGGCCGCCGTCAAAGACGAGATCGTCCAGGGGGCGATTCTGGTTTTTCTCGTGGTCCTGCTTTTCCTCCAGGAATTCAAGACCCCGATCATCATCAACATCGTCATCCCCATCTCGATCATCGCCACGTTCAACCTGATGTATTTCTGCCACATCACCCTGAACATCATGTCGCTGGGCGGACTGGCCTTGGGGGTGGGTATGCTCGACGACTGCGCCGACGTCGTCTCGGAAAACATCTTCCGCCACCGGAGCATGGGCAAGAAGACGGCCCAGGCGGCCTATGACGGCGTGCGCGAGGTCGGCGGCGCGGTGGCGACCACGGCCTTCACCACCGTCGTCGTCTTCCTGCCGATCATCTATGTCCGCGGCATCGCCGGCCCTCTCTTCAAGGACGCGGCCCTGACCGTCAGCTTCTCCCTGCTGGCCTCGATGGTGCTGGCCATGACGCTGCTGCCGATGCTGCAGGGGCGCTGGGTCAAAAAACGGGCCGAACTCGCCTTACCGCAAAAAATGACGCCGGCGGGCTCCGGTTCGCCGCTCGCCCCTGATTTTTATTCCCATGCGAAGGCGGCGGAAATGGGATCCCAGGCAAAGCCCAGGGCCGCCGTTCTCCTTTGGCCTTTGAAGGGACTGCATTGGGTCCTTTACAAAATCCCCCAGGGCGTCCTCGCGGCATTGCGGGCCGTCTTGGAAATCTTTTGGGAAGGCCTGAAGACCATCGCCGGCGTCCTGGCGTGGCCCTTCGCCCGCCTTCTGAAGCTGGTGTTCCGGGGATTCAACGCCGTCTATCATCCGTTCGTCAAGCGCTATCGGGGCTGGCTCGTCTGGAGCCTCGACCATAAACGCATCATCGGGGCGGTGACGATCGTCTTTTTTGCCGTGACCTTTTTCATCGGCTACCGGCTGCCTCGCGAGCATATGCCCAAGATCAGGGCCGTTTCCTTCGAGGTGAGCCTGAAAACGCCTGTCGATTACTCGCTCGACCAGACCATGGGCGTCGTCCAGACGCTTGAACAGCACATTCAGTCGAATCGGGCGGTGAAGAAGATCTTTTCCCAGATCGGGCTGGTCAGCGGCATGGAAAGTCTCAGTCCGGACGTCGCCCTCAACGCGGCCAAGATCTATGTCGAAGTCGCTTCGCCCGCCGACTGGGAGCCGGCCCTCATCAGCCTGCGCCGGAAGCTGGCCGATTTTCCCGACGTCAGCTATTCCATCGCCGGCGAGCAATCCGTTCTGGCCGATTTCCTGACGTTCTCCTCTAGCGAGATCAGCCTCAAAGTCCAAGGCCTGGAGCTGGACCGCCTGAATGCTGTCGCCCGGGAGCTGGTCGTCCGACTGAAGACGATCCATGGGCTCGTCGATCTCAGCGCCAACAGCGGCGAGGGCAAGCCGGAATTCCGGATCAAGATCCGCAAGGACGCCCTCGACAAATACGCCGGGCTCACGCCCGGGGAGATCAGCGGCTGGCTGGTCAACGCGGTGCGCGGGAAGATCGCCACGCAGTTCAACGACATGGAGAAGAAATACGACGTCCTGGTCCGGCTGGGCGAGACTTCGAGGGCGACGCTCGATTCGCTCCTGAACGGCGAGCTCCCGCACCAGGGGACGCTCATCCCGCTCCGCGAATTGGTCACGGTGGAACCCGCCCGGGGGCCGCAGGAAATCCGGCGCGAGAACCAGCAGCGGGAGATCGTCGTTTCGGCCAATCTTCAAGGCGCCAAGCTCAGCCGGGTCGTTCCGGCCATCAACGAGGCGATCAAGCAGGTCAAGCTCCCCGAAGGTTATCATATCGTCTTCGGCGGCGAACAGGAGGAGATGAGCAAGTCCTTCCAGAGCCTGCTGCTGGCGCTGGGTTTGGCCGTGCTGCTGACCTATATGATCATGGCCGCCCAGTTCGAGTCCCTGATGCATCCGTTCCTGGTCATGCTGACGCTCCCCATGGGCGCGGCCGGCGCTTTTATTTCGCTGTGGGTCGGCGGTCAGACGCTCAACGTCATGGCCATCATCGGCATGGTCGTTCTGGTCGGGCTGGTCGTGGACGACGCCATCGTCGAAGTCGATTTCATCAATCAGCTGAGGCGCGCCGGAAAGGGCCTGCGGGCCGCCGTCGTCGAAGGGTGCATGACCCGCCTGCGGGCCATTTTGATGGCCTCGCTCGATACGGTGGCCGGGCTCATCCCCATGGCCCTGGGCCTGGAGCGCGGATCGGAGCTCTTGAAGCCCCTGGGCATCGTCGTGGGCGGCGGGCTGTTGTTTTCGACTCTCTTGACGCTGGTCCTGATTCCGGTCGTCTATGAGGCGGTCGAAGCACAGAAGGAGCGGCGGGGCATCGGCGTCCGGGCGGGCATTGTCGCGGAGACGGCGGCGGAGTAGGAGCGGCCGTGAAATTCTTCGTCGACCGGCCGGTGGCCACGGCCATGATCTTCCTCGCGCTCCTCGTCCTGGGCGTCTATTCGTTTCTCAACACACCCCTCGAGCTGGCGCCCAAGGAGGACTATCCGCAGGTCGATATCCAGACCTCCTGGACGGGCGTCCCGCCCGAGATCATCCAGACCAAGATCACGGCCCCCCTCGAAGAAGTCGCGGCCGCGGTCAAGGGCGTCCAAAAGATGACCTCGACTTCGGCCATCGGCTCGTCGCAGATCACCCTCGAATTCAGCTCCAAAACGAACATGGAGTTCGCCACCCTGGCCCTGCGCGAGGCGATCGATCAAGTGCGGCGGCGAACCGACTTTCCGTCCGGGGTGAGGCCAATCGTCCAGGCCTACGTTCCGGACGATTTCCGCGTCCGGCAGTTCCTGAGCTACACGGTCTCGGGCAATTATTCCCTGCAGAAGCTCCGGGAGCTGGTCAAGGACAAGATCGAATTCGGCCTGGGCTCGGTTTTTGGGGTGGCCCGCGTCGATGTCAGGGGAGGGTCCGATCCCGAAGTCCGGATCACTTTGGACAAAGCCGCCCTCAAGACGTTCGAGATCCATCCGTTCCAGGTCATCACGGCCATCGGCAACCGGCTCAAGACCTATCCTTCGGGCCGCATCGTCCAAGGGACGCAGGAATACCTGTTCAAGTTCACGGACTCTGTCCGGGACATGAGCGAAATCGGGGAAACGGTCGTCGGCGCGGCCGGCGCCCATCCCGTCCGGATCCGTGATGTGGCCCAAATCGGGCTGGCTTACGGGGACGTCTATTCCATCAGCCGCATCAATGGGCGGCCGACGATCGGGGTGACCGTTTCCAAGGAAAAAGGCACCAACACCCTGCAGGTTTCCCGCGAGGTCAAGCGCAAGGTCGAGGAGATCAAGCGCAGCCTGCCCGGCGATCTCGATTTCAAGACCGTCGATGACGAAAGCGAGGAGATCCGCCGGAACCTCAACGATCTCTACCGCCTGGCCGCGATCATCACGATCATCGTCTTTGCCATGATCTTCGTCGTCCTGCGGCGCTGGAAGCCGTCGCTGCTCATCCTCTCCTCGATCGCTTTTTCCGTGGTCATCACCTTTCTGCTGATTTATGCGTTCGGGATCTCGCTCAACATGCTGACCCTCGGCGCCTTGGCCCTGGGCTTCGGCATGTTCGTCGACGACGCCATCGTCGTCTTCGACAACATCCTGCGCCAGCGGGAGAAGGGGTTCTCTCCGCGCGAGGCCGCCATCCGGGGCCCCAAGGAGGTGTTCACCGCCGTCCTGGCCTCGACCTTGACCACCGTTTCGGTCTTCTGCTGTTTCCCGTTTTTCCAGGGCCGGCTCAAGATCTATTACCTGCCGCTGGCCGTCGTCATGACCTCGGCCCTCCTGGCTTCGCTGGTCGTCTCCTTCACGGTCATCCCGGCGCTGGCGCCGCGCCTTCTGATCGAAAAGAAACTCCGGCCGCCCAAACCGTCCCGGGGGAGATTCGACCGGGTGTTGCGGTTCCTCCTGCGTCATCCGATCGAGGTCGTTCTCATCGTCGGCGCGATTCTCTTCGGGACCTACAAATGGTTCCGGGCCGAAGTCACGATCGGAGAATGGTTCCGCTGGTATTCCAAAGAATTTCTCTACGTCTACGTCGGCATGCCGCCGGGGACCGATATTTCCAGAACGGACACGGCCATGCGGACGTTCGAAACGAAGGTCATGGAACAACCGTACGCCAAGGACATGAATACCGATATCACCGCCGAGAGCGCCTACATCCGGATCGGCTTTCCGCCGGACGTCGAGAGGTCCTATCGGCCTTATGCCCTCAAGGAAGAATTGATCCAGCTGGCCACCCAATTCGCCGGCCTGGACATCAGCGTCAGCGGGTTCGATCCGCAGGGTTATTATTCGAGCATGGGAACGGGGACGTTTTACAGCTCCCAGATCAAGTTTTACGGATACAATCTCAAGAAGCTGAGGGAGTTTACGGCCGACCTGGAAAAATCGTTGAAGCGCAACCCGCGCATCAAGGAAGTGCGGACGGTGTCCAGCCGCTACGGCTGGTGGCGGGGGGACACCTTCGAGAATATCCTCAAGATCGACAAGGCCGCCCTGCGCCAGTACGACGTCGACCCTTCGTATCTGTATTTTTATCTCCAGACGCTCCTGCGCGGCCAATTCGGCGCCCCAGCCCGGATGCAGATGGGGGGGAAGGAAATCGACATTTCGGTCAAGTTTCCCGACGCCGAGACGCTCGACATGCGGGCCTTGCGCGAGACCCTGATCCAGACGCGGGGCGGCGAGTATTTGCGGCTGGGACAGGTCGCTTCCTTTGCAGAGCAGCCGATCGCGGGAAGCATCGACCGCGAGAACCAGCAGTTCCAGCAGACGATCATGTGGGAGTTCCGCGGCCCGTCCAAGGCCGAGGACCGCTATCGGAAGAGCGTTTTCGCCAGCCTCCATCTGCCGGCCGGGTTTTCGGCCGTGATGGAGGAAAGCTATCGCATGACGGAAAAGGAAAAGGGCCAGATCACCATGGCCATCGTCGTGTCGCTGGCCCTGATTTTCATGATCCTGGCTTCGCTTTACGAATCCCTGATCCAGCCTTTTCTCATCCTGCTGGCGGTGCCGTTGGAATTGATCGGGGTCTTTGTCGCCTTCATCATCGCCGGGGCCGCTTTCGATGCCTCGGCTTATATCGGCGTCGTTCTGCTCGGCGGGATCGTGGTCAAGAACGCCATCTTGCTCGTCGATCACATCAATCTGAAGAGGCGCCAGGAGCGGCCGCTTCTCGAGGCCGTCGTCGAGGGCACGCGCGATCGGCTCCGGCCGATCATCATGACCACCGGAACGACCGTCTTCGGCATCCTGCCCATGCTTCTTCTGACCGCTGAAACGGGGAAGCGCCAGATCTGGAACGCGCTGGCTTTGTGCACCGCCGGTGGCCTGGTCAGCTCGACCATCTTCATCCTGGCCGTCGTGCCGATCTTCTATTTCTATGTCGAGAAGCGGCGGGGGAAGAGCCGGCCGATCGATGCGCTCGAGGAAACCGCCCTTCGCGGCCGTTGATTCCCCGCGCTTGATGCGGTACCCTCAAATCAAGGAGATCGACACGATGCACGATAAGCTGCTCCATCGAATCGCATCATTCCCGCGGATCGAGCTGATCCACCGGCCGACGCCGGTGCGCAAGCTGGCCGCCATATCGGCCGAACTGGGCGGCCCGGAAATCTGGATCAAGCGCGACGACCTGACCGGCATCGCCTTCGGCGGCAACAAGTCGCGCAAGCTGGAATACATTTTGCCCGACGTTCTGGCCAAGAAAGCCGAAGTTCTCGTCACCTGGGCCAGCCTGCAGTCGAATTGGGCCATGCAGACGGCCGCGGCCTGCGTCCGGTTCGGCATCAAACCCGTCTTGATCCTGTTCAAAACATACGATCTTCCGCCCGAGCCGGACGGGAACATTCTGTTGGATCGCATCCTGGGCGCTGAAATCCGCTTCAAAGAGGCGGCCAAGGGCAAGCTCGCCACCCTGGAATTCGCGCTGGCGGCCGCGAACGAAGCGGCGGCCGAGTTTCACGCTCAAGGAAAAAAGACCTATATCGCTCCCGTCGGAGGCTCCATGCCCTCGGCCGACATGGACCGGCCGCTGGGCGCGGTGGCTTACGTCGACGCCTTCGCCGAGATGCTGGCCCAGACGCAAGCAGCGGGATTTATTCCCAACGCCGTGGTCCATTCGACGGGGTCCGGCGCCACCCAGGCCGGGCTGCTGGTCGGAGCCAAGGCCCTGGCGCCGCGGACGCGCGTTGTGGGGATCAGCGTTTCGGACGAGAAGGAGCCCTTCACCCAGATCGTCTGGGACATCACGGAAGCCCTGGAGAATGAATTGAAGCTCGATCCGGTCGCCTTGCGCGAAGACGTTCTCGTGTTCGATGAATACATCCGCGAAGGATACGGCATCGTCAACAGGGACGTGGCTGAAGTCATCCGCCGGGTCTTCACCCGCGAAGGCATCGTCCTCGATCCCGTTTACACCTCCAAGGCCTTCATCGGAACGCTCGACCTCATCGCCAAGGGCTATTTCAAGTCCACGGACAAAATCGTCTTTTTCCACACGGGCGGGACTCCGGCCCTCTTCCCGAACCGGAACAAGATTATCGAGTTTCTTTCTTAAAAAATACCTGCGCGCGTCTATTTTTTCATCGGATGCCGCTGTCCTTGAGGTACTTCAGGAATTCGCTGTCCGTGCTCAGGAACATCCAGGTTTCCTTGGTCAGGCTGGTCTTGTACGAATCGAGCGACTTCATGAACTGGTAGAATTCCGGATCGAGATTGTAGGCCTGGGCGTACACCCGGGTCGCTTCGGCGTCGGCCTTGCCCTTGATCTCCTGGGACGTGCGGTAGGCCTCGGATTGGATCTTCTTCAGCTCCCGCTCCTTCTGGCCGCGGATCTCGGCGCTCTTGCCGTCGCCTTCGGACCGGTACTTGGAGGCGATGCGCTGGCGCTCGGCGATCATCCGGTCGAAGACCTTGCGCTGGACCTCGTCCACGTAGTTGACCCGCTTGATGCGGACGTCGCGGATCTCCACGCCGAACTGGGGTGTGATCTTGTCGGCTTCGGACAGGATGAATTGGCTGATTTTTTCGCGTCCCGTCTGGATCTTGGTCGCCACTTCGGAAATGTCCAGCACCGAGGCGTCCTCGGAGATCTCGAAGGGCCGGTTGGACGAACGGACGATTTCGATCAGATCGTATTTGGCGATCTGGTTGCGGGTCACGCCGTCGACGATGTCGTCGAGGCGGGACTGGGCCCCCCGCTCGTCGCCGACCCGCTGAAAGTAGACGAGGGGATCGCTGATGCGCCAGCGGCAGTAGGTCTCGACCCAGATATACTTCTTGTCCCGGGTCGGGATCTGGGTCGGGTCGCTGTCCCATTCCAGCCAGCGTTTCTCGAAGAAGTTGGTCTTTTGGATGAAGGGCATCTTTAAATGGACGCCCGGCTTGGTCACCGCCCCGCCGATGGGTTCGCCGAACTGGGTGATGATGACCTGGTTGGTCTCGGTCACGATGTAGACCGCATCGAGGAGGACGAAGAGGACGATGACGGCCCCGATGATCAAGAGCGTGTTGCGGGTCTGGGGCTTCACTTTTTCACCTCCTGGTTCAGGTTGAGGAGGGGCAGGAGGTTGCGCTGCTTGTCGTCCAGGATGTATTTCCTCTCGATCTTGGACAGGACCTCGTTGATCGTCTCCAGGTAGAGGCGCTTGCGGGTGACGGACGGCGCCTTGATGTACTCCTTGTAGATCTGGGTGAAACGGCTGGCGTCGCCCTGGGAATTGTTGACCCGCTCCATGGCGTAGCCCTCGGCCCCGCGGATGGCCTGTTCGGCCTCGCCCTGGGCCTTGGGGATCTCCTTGTTGAACTCGGCCAGCGCCTCGTTGATCTTGCGCTCCTTTTCCTGGAGGGCCTCGTTGACGTCGTTGAAGGAGGGCTTGACCGGCTCGGGGGGGTTGACGTCCTGGAAGATGAGCTGGCTGACGTCGACGCCCAGTTCGTAGCGGTCGACCAGCTTCTGCAGCTCGTCCTTGGCCTCGGCGGCCAGGCGGGCCCGGCCGGTGGTGATGATCTCGTCGACGGCGTTGTCGCCGATGACCCGCCGGACGACGGCCTCGTTGATGTCGCGGAACGTCTTCTCCACGTCGCGCAGCTTGAACAGGTACTTGTAGGGGTCCTTGATCTTGTACTGGACGATCCACTCGGCGATGACGACGTTCAGGTCGCCGGTCAGCATGACCGACTCCTTCTGGGCCTCCTCGGGGACGGCAAACTCGGAGCGGACGCCCGGATTGGTCGTCCGGTAGCCGAATTCCATTTTAAGCTGGCGCTGGACGGGCACCTTGGTCAGGGCCTCGATGCCCAGCGGCCACTTGAAGTGCAGGCCGGGCTCGCTCGTCCTGACGAACTTGCCGAAGCGCAGGATGACGCCCATCTCGTCCGGCGCGATCTGGTAGAATGCGCCCCACAGCACGATGACGGCGATCAGGACGATGATCCCGATCTTGACCGCGCCCTTGGGGATCTTCGGCATCTTCGGCATACGAATCTCGTACGTCGGGATATTGGTCGGCATGGAGCCTCCTTCTTCCGCTGTCGATGCGGGAACAATGTATTATCTCATCAATTCTACGTGATTCGGGGAAAAAAGTTAATTAGAGGGCCTCGTCCAGCGTTTTTAGGTCGGCCGAGCGGACGTCGAGGCGGGCGGGCGCCGCTTCCATGGCCTTTAGCCCCGATCCGGTGACGATGAGGACGGCCCGCGCTTCCATGGGGAGGCGCTTGCGGCGTTTGAGCTTGAGGACGGCGGCCAGGGGGGTCGCAGAGGCCGGGTCGCAGAAAATCCCTTCCCGGGAGGCCAGAAGAGCGTGGGCCCGGCGGATCTCCGTTTCGCCGACGTCCATCATGGCCCCGCCGGATTCCCGCAGCAGGCTCAGGGCCAGCTCTCCGCCGGGCGGCGTGGGATTGGAGATGGCGTGGGCGATCGTCCGGGGATCGGGAAATCGTTCGACCCGCTCGGATCCCCGACGAAACGCGCGGGAGATGGGCGCACAGCCCGAAGCCTGGACGCCGACCAGAGTGGGCATGCGGGGGATCAAACCGAGGTCGCGGAGATCGCGGAATCCGCGGATGAGGCCGATCAGGTGGCCGGCGGCGCTGACCGGCACGAAGACCATGACCGGAGCTCGACCAGAAAACGCCCCCGGGCCGAGCTGCTCGAAGATTTCATAGCTCGTGACCTTGTAGCCCTCGATGCGGAAGGGATCGACGGAGTTCATGAAGGCGATCCCCCGGCGGCGGCCGATCTCGAAACTCTTGCGGAACAATCCGCCGTAATCGCCCCGGACCTTGATGATCGTCGCGCCATAGACCGCCGCGGCGATGATCTTGTCCCGCGGGGTATCCTCCTTGACGAAAATCAGGCAGGGGAGGCCGGCTTTAGCCGCGTAGGCGGCCGTCGAACCGGCCATGTTGCCGGTGGAGATCGTCCCGATTTTCTTGACCCCCAGCTCGAGGGCTTTCTGGACGGCGACGACCGTGCCGCGGTCCTTGAAGCTGGCCGTGGGATTGGCCGTTTCGTTTTTGGCGAAGACTTCGGGGAGGCCGAATTGATCGATCATTTGATCGAGGCAGAGAAGCGGCGTTCCGCCGACGCCCAAGGAGAGCGAGGGATCGTATCTTTTAAGGGGCAGGAAATCGGCGAACCGCTCGGCGGCCGTCGGAGCGGAGCGGCGGACGATTCTTCGGGCGTGAGGAGGATCGACGAGCATGGGCGCTCCGCAGGCCGGGCAGAACGGGTCGTAGATCTCAAAGGGTCGGCGCCGGCCGCAAAACAGGCATTCGAGCGTGGTCATTCTCTTCTCCGGATGAATGAAAAGTATACGCGACGGATCGGGGCCACGTCTACGATTCGCTGATTTTCCGAAATGAGACCGGCTCCGGCCACGATTAAAAATAGGCCCGCGTCCGCTGATATCCGGAATGGATTTCCGTTATCTCCTTAAGTAAACTAAAATATCAAGACATCCTGATATCTTCGTGAGTCATCGATGAACGTCGACCCATTCATGAAACTGGCATTGGCCCAAGCCCGTAAAGCGGCGGAACGGGGAGAGGTGCCTGTCGGCGCCGTTGTCGTCCGGGACGGGGTCGTTATCGCCCGCGGCTCTAATCAGCCGATCCGCAGAGACGATCCGACGGCCCATGCCGAGATCGTGGCCCTGCGCAAAGCTGCCCGCAAGATCGGCAATTATCGGCTCACGGGATGTGATCTATACGTCACCGTCGAGCCCTGCGCAATGTGCCTGGGAGCGGCCCTCAATGCCCGCATTCGGACCTTGATTTATGGCGCCGTCGATCGCAAGGCGGGCGCGGTCCATTCTCTCCTCCGCTTTCCCATCGAAAAGACCAATCATCGGATGTCGGTGACGGGGGGAGTCCTGGCCGCTGAATCCGCCGCTCTTCTCAAAGCGTTTTTCCGTTCCCGGCGCTGACTTTGAGGCTGCGATTCCAGGTCGGGTTAAAGCGTGTCTAGAATTTAATCCGGTTTTGATTATAATAGTGGCCCGTTTCGCCGATTATTTTGGCGGAGAGGTGGCCGAGTGGTTGAAGGCGCCGCTCTCGAAAAGCGGTGTGCCCGTAAGGGTACCGCGGGTTCGAATCCCGCCCTCTCCGTACCTGCCCCGAAGGCGAGTCCCGGCTTTTCCCTCCTCTTGGAGGAGGGATAAGGGTGGTAATATTGAACTAAGGCTTGCAACGAGCCTTCGGAATAAAAGTAAATGCTGCCCCGAAGGCGAGTCCCGGCTTTTCCCTCCTCTTGGAGGAGGGATAAGGGTGGTAATATTGAACTAAGGCTTGCAACGAGCCTTCGGAATAAAAGTTAATGCTGCCCCGAAGGTGAAGATATGTCCACCATCAACAGAGAATGGCACGTTGAAAACCGCATGCCGGCGAACCCGTCCATCGATCAGCGCCTGACCTGGCATGTCGAACACGCCAAGCATTGCGGCTGCCGGCTGATTTCCGAAAAGCTGGCCGCCGAGATCCACCGCTGGAAAGCCGTCCGGCATTCCAAGTAGAATCTCAACCGGTCTTTTTTCCGACCTTGGCGGAGGAAAAGAAATGAAAAAAGTTCCCCTCGTCCTGACGGGATACGGCAACGTCGGCAAGTCCTTCGTCCGGCTTCTCCTGGACAAGCGCGAAGACTGCGCCCGGCGTTATGGCCTTGATCTTGACCTCACGGCGGTCCTTCGCCGGAGCGGGGGATGGCTGGCGGAAGGCTGTGACGACTTCGAGTCCCTGGCCGCCGACACCTCGGCGCCGCTCGAATCGCACTCCGGCTGGACACCCGGGCTGACGCTGGAAGAGGCTCTGTCCCGCGTGCCGGCGGGAGTCTTGGTCGAATCCACGCCTTCGAACTGGAAGACGGGAGAGCCGCAGCTCGATTTCCTCCACCTGGCCTTGGATCGCGGGTGGAATATCGCCGCCGCCAGCAAGGGCGCGCTGGTCGTGGATTTCAAGAATTTGCGGGCCAAGGCCCGGGCCAAAGGTCTGGCTCTGAAATTCAGCGGAGCCACTGCGGCCGCCCTGCCCACGCTCGACGTGGCCACCATCTCGCTGGCCGGCGCCGACATCCTGCGCATCGACGGTATCCTGACGGGGACCACGAATTACATCTTGGGCCGGCTCGAGCAGGGTTTGTCCTTCGAGACCGCCCTGGCCGAGGCCCAAGCCAAGGGCATCGCCGAGCCCGATCCGTCCATGGACATCGACGGCTGGGACACCGCCTGCAAGCTCCTCCTCATCGCCAACTCCGCCGCCGGGATCGATTTGACCCTCAAGGACATGAAGGTTGAGGGAATCCGATCCGTCACGGCCGCCGACCTGGCCAAGGCCCGGGCCGAAGGCAAGGCCCTCAAGCTGCTGGGAAGGCTGATCTGGGACGATGGGCGCTACTTGGCCGAGGTCAAGCCGGTCGCCGTGGAGCCAACGCATCCCCTTTACCGGCTGACGGGGACGAGCAAGGGCATCGCGTTCTTGACGGACACGATGGGCACCGTCGCCGTGACCGACGGCAAGTCCGATCCGCGCGGGACGGCCGCGTCCGTTTTGAAGGATATCATCAATATCTTCCGATCATAAATCCACGATTCGAACATCCAAACGCGGGCGCTCATCGGTCCGAAATTGACCACGGGCTCCGTTTCTGGTACCTTAGCCCCCGCTTTCCCGCGTATTTCGGCGGAGAGGTGTCCGAGCGGTTTAAGGAGCGCGCTTGGAAAGCGCGTGTGCGCCGCAAGGTGTACCGCGGGTTCGAATCCCGCCCTCTCCGTTCCTGCCCCGAAGGCGAGTACTTGCGTATCCCTCCTCTTGGAGGAGGGATAAGGGTGGTAATATAAAACTGAGGCTTGTAACGAGCCTTCGGAATAAAAGTTAATGCTGCCCCGAAGGCGAGTACTTGCGTATCCCTCCTCTTGGAGGAGGGATAAGGGTGGTAATATAAAACTGAGGCTTGTAACGAGCCTTCGGAATAAAAGTTAATGCTGCCCCGAAGGTGAGTACCCGCGTATCCCTCCTCTTGGAGGAGGGATAAGGGTGGTAATATAAAACTGAGGCTTGTAACGAGCCTTCGGAATAAAAGTTAATGCTGCCCCGAAGGTGAGTACCTGCGTATCCCTCCTCTTGGAGGAGGGATACGGACACAGGCGTCTAAAACCGTCGGACACGGCATTGACACCCGAGAGGGCCTGCGATAATCTCCCGCCGGGAGCCGTTCATCATGTCAAAACTTCACGGCGGATCGGTCCGGGCACAAGCTCATTCCGGCGGGAGGGACCGGCATGCACATGTGTGCGGAGGACCTCGGTCTTCAGGCCTGCCGGCGAAAGCGGCGGCGGCCCGGGCCAAGCTCCTGTTTTTTTTCTTGCTCGGCCTGTCTTTATACTCGGGGACGGATCGGCAAAAGAGCCCGGCCCCATCCCCGATACCCAAGCCGGCGGCCGAGATTTCTCTCGTCAAGTCCCACTACTTCGATTGGATCAACAGCCAATACGAGGGAACGACCGAAGCCCAGACGCTTGTCAATATGGAGTTCTTCCAATGGCTTCATGATGAGTACGGGCTGACCCTCGACATCTATTCGCTCGACGTCGGGAACATCGACGACGGGCCGTATACGGCCGGCGTCGGGCGTCTCATCCCCTATCATTACGGAACGCTGGATTCCTCGGAGTTCAAGGCCCAATTTCCGGGCGGCTTCTTGCCGCTCGTTAAAAAGGCGGCCGGATTCGGCGGCCGCCTGGGCGTGTGGATGGGACCCGACGGCTTCGGCGACACTCCTGAGGAAGAAAAAGCCCGAACGGACATGCTCGTTTCGCTCTGCCGCGACCACAACTTCATCGCCTTCAAGTTTGACGCGGTCGCCGGGCAGCTCAGGCCGGAGAAACAGGAATCCTTCCGCCGGGCCATCGAGGCCTGCCGGTTGTATTGTCCCGATCTCATCGTCCAGAATCACCGGGTGAAGCTCGGCGCGGCCGAGGGCGCCGCAACCCTATCGCTGTGGGAAGGCGTCGAGACCTATATCGACGTTTTTATGTCCAACGTCGGGACGGCCTCCCACCATAGGGCCGGAGCCCTGGCCAGGGAGCTTCCGCCGGGCCTCACCCGGCGGCTGGAAGACCATGGTGTCTGCCTGTCGTCGTGTTTGGATTTCTGGGAGGACGACCTCGTCCTTCAGGCTTTCAACAGGTGTCTTCCGCTCACTCCCTCGATCTATGGGAATCCGTGGCTTCTCAGGGACGACGAATTTCCCAAGCTGGCTCGTCTCTTCAACCTCCACCGCAGGTATCGCGACATTCTGGTCAAAGGGATTGTCCTGCCCGAAGATCGATACGGCCCGTCCGCCGTTTCGCGGGGGGACGGCGCGACGCGGTTCATCACGCTCCGCAACCTGACCTGGAATCCCATCACCTACTCCATCCGGCTTGATGAGACGATTGGCCTCGAATCCGGAGGAACGATCGAGGTCCGGCGTCTCCACCCCTCCGAATCCGTGCTCGGCCGCTTTTCCCCGGGATCCGAAGCGGCGATCGAAGTGCCGGCCTTCAGGTCCTGTCTGGTCGCGGCCTCGTCGCGGCCCTTGCCCGAAATCGGCGTCGAAGGCTGCGACTATGAAGTCGTCCGGGAGACGACGGGCAAGCCGGCCATCGTTCGGCTTTTGGGAATGCCGGGAGCTAAAAAAGAGATCCGCCTGTCACCCGGCGGCCCCACGTTCCGCCGGGTCGTCCTGGACGGCGCCGACGCGAGCCGGCTTCTCGCGGGAAAGACTCTATGGCTGGATTTCCCAGGCGGGGTTCCCGCGGCCCCCTGGCACCGGAAGATCGGCAACCTCGATCCTTGCCCCGTTCCCCGCGATGCGGATTCCCTGTTCGAAGCGACCTGCTTTGCCGCGGACAACAACGCTCTCGAGGTGAGATCCCTTCTCCGTTCCGGCCCGAGCGCGATCCCTCAGGTCAACGCGGCCCGGACGGCTTTTTTTTCCAAGCCGATGTTCGTGAACCGGGGCATCTGGGACCGGAATCTTTTCGACGGTCGATTTGACACGTTTTTCGTCGCCCGGCTCCCGGGGCGGACGTTCCGCCTGGATTTCGGCCGGCCTCTCCGCGTGGACAGCATCGTGCTCAAGGTGCGGGACCGGCAATCCGCTGATCTCAGCCCGGAATTGGACGGCTTTGGGAAAGACGCTTCGGCCGAGGTCTCCGCCGACCTCGAAACATGGCTCCCTCTGGCCTCGACTTGGGGCGGCAAGGGGACCATTGCCGTCCTCAAGACGCCCCGGGACAGGCCCGTGCGCTATCTCCGCATGCGCGGCGCTCCCCGGCGCCTCTCCGAAGTCGAGGGTTATCTCGACGGCAAGCCGATGGACCGGACCGGCTGGCGGGCGTCCAATCTCTTCCGGGCTTACGCGGAGAATCCGGCCGCGGCCGCCTGGCGGCTCACCTTCAAGCCGGAGCAGGTCTGCAGGAACGCTTATCTCGCCGTGGCCTTGAACGGAAAACACGGCGAGGGAGCCACGGCCGCGCTCCGCGTCGATGGAAAACTCGTGGGCGCCCCCGATCGGGCCGTTTCCTTTCCCAGCAACACCTGGGAATACCAGAACGTCGAGACCGACAGCAACTCGACATATTATTTCCCCCTATCGGCAGGGATGGCCGGAAAGACCATTGAAATCGTCGTCCTCGTTCCCCGGGACGGAACCCCTGGCGTAAAGCCGGAGGCCTGGATCACGGCCTACCCGCCGCCTTGGGAAAAGCGGGAGCTCGTCCTTTACGAGTGAGCCGACCGTCCGGGTCGGAGGAGAAGAAGGCGCATGAACACCCGATCCGCTGCCGTCGCACTTTTCCTCGGATCGATTTTCGTTCTCTCCGCGGCTTGCGGCGTCAGCCGGCCGCCCGTGACCACCGGGTCCCTGTTCGATGAGATGATCGACCTCGCGGCCCTGGCCCGCTTTCCCGAACCCGCGTTCCGCACCGTCCAGTTCTCCTCTTACGACCGCCGCAGCCGCGTGCCCGAAGGGCCGGGTTGGTTCGCCAACGCGGACGGCGGCGACGAGCCCATCCCGAACTTCGAGAAGGTCCTCAAGCCGCCCGGAGGGGACGGCCTCGGCGAATATCTCATGGCCGACGTCCCCGGACCCGGGGCCGTTGTCCGGCTCTGGACCGCTTCGATCTCCGGCCGGGTTCGGTTCTACGTGGACGACATGAAGCACCCCCTTTATGAAGGCCATGCCGATGGTTTCTTCCGCCGCCCTTATGACGTATTCCCGGAGATGAGGGCCATTGACGGCGAACGTTTCCGGTCGACCGTGTACCAACGCGACGCCTCTTATGCGGCCATCACCTTCGCCAAGCGGCTCCGCATGATTTGGATCGGGAAGCTGGACGAGGTGCATTTTTATCATATCCAGGTGCGGAGGTACGCCGCGGGAACCGCCGTCGTTTCTTTCCACCCTGACGACATCGTCAAGTTCAAGGATACGATCAACCGGGTCACCGCGGCCCTTGCCGATCCGGACGCGCGTCCGGCCTCGCCGTCGGCGAAGCCGGCCCGGGATTTTGGCGTCAGCCTCGCGCCCGGGGAAAAAAGGGAAGTGATCAGACTCGACGGCCCGGGTGCCATCGAAAAATTCCGGCTTCGCCTGCAGGCGGACGATCTTGACGCGGCCCTCAGGCAGACCGTCCTCAACGTCGTATGCGACGGCTATCCTCGGGGACAAGTCCAATCCCCCGTGGGCGATTTCTTCGGGGCCGCGCCGGGCGTCAACCCATATCGGTCGCTCCCGTTCTCGGTCGGGGAGGACGGCTGGATGACCTGCCGGTTTGTCATGCCCTTCGAGAAATCCGTCGGGTTGATCCTCGAGAACCGCGGCCTCCAGGCCGTCCGCGCGGCCGGTGAAGCCGTGCCCAGGGACTTCGCCTGGGACGAAAGGACGATGCACTTTCGGGCCCGCTGGCGGGTCGATCACAACCTCATCGCCTCGGGCGAGGACGTCCAGGACCTGCCGTTCCTCCTGGCCCGGGGCAAGGGGGTCTACGTCGGCACGACCTCCATCCTCCTCAACCCGGCGACCGTGCCCGCGTCTTGGGGCAATTGGTGGGGGGAAGGGGACGAAAAGGTTTTTGTCGACGACGATAAGTTTCCGTCGATCTTCGGGACGGGTTCCGAGGATTTTTACAACTATTCCTGGTCCTCGCCCGATATCTTCTTTTACCCGTATTGCGGACAGCCGCGAAACGACGGGCCGGGGAACCGGGGGTTCGTCTCGAACTTCCGCTGGCAGATCCTTGACCGCATTCCGTTTGCGGACTCCATAGACTTCAGAATGGAACTCTGCAGCCATGAGCGGACTCCTGGTTTTTCGTATGCCAGGACCGGATACTACTATGCCCGGCCGGGGACGATCGACGACCATAAAGCCATCATGCCGGACGATCTTCGCGAGCTCCGGCTTCCCGACGGCTGGCAGCCGGCCGCCCGGTTCGGGGCCGCGAATTCCGTTTTTTATGCCGCCGAGGACATCATGGCCGACCGGAAAGACACGGTCCTTCGCGACGGACGGTTGTGGGCCGGCGGCCGGCTCCTCGTTTGGACACCGGAGAAGCCCGGGGAGCGAAAAAAGCTGAAAATCATAGTGGCTTCGCCGGGGAAAACTCAGGTTCACATCACGGCCGCCCTGACTCCAAAGTCGGGCCGGATGGCCGCCTGGCTCGACGGCCTTCCGGCCGGAGGGACGGAAAAACCCGAAGCGATCGATCTTTATGTTCCTTTCCGCACGCTGTTGAGAACGTTCTCCCTGGAGCCCTTGGACCTGTTGCCGGGCGAACACACGCTGATCATCGAATACAAAGGGGCGAACGCAGGAATCGCCCGTCCGGAAATCGGCCTCGATTTCATCTGGGTCCAAAAACTCGGCGGGCGGACCTGAAAATCGAGTTGAGGAGCGTCGAAGGGCGTTCTTTCGATCGCGGGGAAAACGATCGTGTCTTTCCCCGGACGCTCCGAGTTCCACATTCAGGCGAGGGAGCCCGGCGAAAGTTTTTCCGGACGCTTCGTTTGGAAAGCGGATCGAAGGCGCGCTATAATAACCGCCTCGATCGAACGCCGCCGAAGGCGCCCGGCGATCCGGCCGACGGCGCGCCCGATTGAGGGGGAGGAGCCCACCAATGAACAGCAAACAATTCGTGGCCATCGAAGACAAATTCGGCGCCCACAATTACCATCCTTTGGACGTCGTCATCACCAGGGCCAAAGGCATCTGGGTCTGGGACGTTGACGGGAGGAAGTATCTCGATTTTCTGAGCGCCTACTCGGCCGTCAACCAGGGCCATAACCATCCCCGCATCATCAACGCCCTGATCACCCAGGCCCGCCGGCTGTCGCTGACTTCGCGCGCCTTCCGCAACGACCAGTGGCCGATGCTGGCCAAGGAGCTGTGCACCCTGGCCGGCTATGACATGATCCTGCCCATGAACTCGGGGGCCGAGGCCGTCGAGACCGCGGTCAAGACCGCCCGCAAATGGGCCTATCAGAAGAAGGGCATCGCCCCGGATGAGGCTGAGATCATCGCCTGCCAGAACAATTTCCACGGCCGGACGGTGACGATCATCAGCTTCTCCAGCGAGCCGCTTTACCGCAAGGATTTCGGGCCGTTCACGCCCGGTTTCAATATCATCCCCTTCAACGACGCCGAATCTTTGGAGCGGGCCGTCACGCCCAACACCGCCGCCTTCATCGTCGAGCCCTACCAGGCCGAGGCCGGAATCATCATCCCCTCGGCGGGCTATCTCAAGAAGGCCAAGGAGATCTGCGCCCGGCACAACATTCTTTTCATCGCCGACGAGATCCAGACCGGCCTGGGCCGGACGGGCAAGCTCTTCGCCTTCCAGCACGAGGGCCTCAAGCCCGACATGCTCATCGTCGGAAAGTCCCTGGGCGGCGGCTGCTACCCGATCTCGGCCATCCTGGCCGACGAGCCCATTCTCGGCGTCTTCAAGCCCGGAGAACACGGCTCGACCTTCGGCGGCAACCCCCTGGCCTGCGCCGTGGCCCGCGAAGCCCTGCGCGTCATCAAGGACGAGAAGCTCGTCGCCAATGCGGCCAAGATGGGCTCCTATTTCATGAAAAGGCTGAAGACCATCAGGAGCCGCAATATCAAGGAAATCCGGGGCAAGGGCCTCCTGATCGGCGTGGAGCTTTATCCCGAGGCCGGTGGCGCCCGCCGCTTCTGCGAGGCCCTCAAGGACAACTCCCTGCTGTGCAAGGAAACGCACGACAATGTCATCCGCTTCGCCCCGCCGCTCATCATCGGCGCGAAAGACCTCGATTGGGCCTTCGAGCGGATCCGCGAAGTTTTCGCCAAGCTGGAGAATTGACGATGGCCAAAAGACTCTATCGGTCCATGCCCTCCGGGTATTCCGCCGACGGCGGCGAACGTTCATCCCTTGATCGCCGCGATTTCATCAAGATCGGCGGCGCTGTCGGCGCCGGCCTGCTCATGACCGGCCGCAGCCTGCTGGCCGCCCAGCAGCAGACCCAGACCCAAACGCCGCCGACCAAGAAAATTCCGCCGCCCCGGCCGAAGACGAACATCGCGGACGCCCTCAAGGTCCCCAAAACGAAGTGGAGCCTGCCGGGGCCGTTTCCGGGCCGGGTCATCGAAGTCGCCGACGACAAGGCCATGCCCGGCGGGAAGCCCGACGCCGCGATCATCAAGGCCATGTTCGAGAAGGGCATCCGCGAGCTCACGGGCAAGGACCTCAAGGGGAGCTTCAAGCTCTTCTTCGAGGCCGGCGACATCGTCGGACTCAAGGTCAATCCGGTCGGCCCCGGCCTCATCAGCACGCGCCTGGAACTCGTCGACGCCATGATCGCCTGGCTGGAAGCGAACGGCCTGCCGCGCAGGAACATCATCATCTGGGACCGTTTCGATTTCATGCTCAAGGACGCCGGTTTCACCGCCGAGCGGTATCCGGGTGTGGGCATCGAGGGCCTCCAGACCATGGACGAGGCCGCCGCCGAGGGCAAGACGCAGGACAACAGCAAGTGGCTCAAGCCGGACGGCTCGCACGTCAGCGCGCCGAATTTCGATCAGAACGTTTTTTACTGGGCTGATGTCGAAGGCCCCAAGGACCTGCCCTATCTCAACCAGCACGTCTTCAACGGCAAATTTTCCTATTTCGGCAAACTCCTGACCAAAAAGCTGACCAAGATCGTCAATCTGCCGGCCTTCAAGAACTCCGGCAACGCCATTTCCATGGCCACCAAGAACATCGGCTACGGCGCGGTCTGCAACACGAACCGCCTCCACGCGCCCCTGTTCCTGGACGTCTGCGTCGAGGTGCCGGCCTTCCCGCCCGTCCGCGACAAGATGGTCCTGAACATCACCGACGGCCTGCGCTCCCAGTATGACGGCGGGCCCGATTCCAACGCCAAATTCGTCTATCTGGACAACCGGCTTTATTTCGCCACCGATCCGTTCGCCCTGGACATGATCTGCCACAACCGGATCACGGCCAAGCGCAAAGAAATGGGCGTCGCCGTCAATGAGAACCCGCGGTTCACGGAGTACCTGCGGTATGCCGAGAAGCTCGGCCTGGGCGTCGCCGATCCGCAGAAGATCCAGCATGTCCGCGTCTGAACGGCCCGGCCGCGCGGCGGGGGGGACCCCGCGCCCTGCGCGGGGATCATGTTTCGCCGCACCCGCGCGCGGCTGCAAACCGCGCCTGAGTGCCGCGATGGGGCTTCTGATCGCCGCTGCCGCGATCGTCCTCCTGCTGAGTTTGCCCGCTGCCTCCCAGATCCTGCCGGGCGACGGCTTCGCCCCAGGCTGGAAAATATCCGCCCCCCTACGGACGTTCATCAGTCAGGACCTCTTCAACCACATCGACGGCGGGGCCGAGCTCTTCCTCGAATTCGGCTTCTCCAAGCTCCTCGTCCAGGCCTATGGGGGCGGATCGTCCGAGCTGACGGCCGCCGTGTACGAGATGGAAAGCGCAACGGCCGCGCTCGGCATCTATCTCATGAAAATGGGGAACGAAACCCCGTTCCCCGAGATCCCGGCCCGCAATTCCAGCGAAGACGCCCAGCTGACGATCCTGAAAGGGCGCTATTTCATCCAGATCGACAATTTCGGCGACAAACCCGCGCCGCGGCCAACATCCGTTTCCCTAGCGAAAGCGCTGCTGGCGGGCCTTCCGGACGAAAAGCCCGGGCCGGTCCTGGGCCGTCTGCCGATTGAAAATCGCGTTCCCGGAAGCGAACGGCTGATCCGCGGGCCGTATGGACTCCAACCTTATTTCACTTTCGGCGAGGGGGACATCCTTCAATTGAACGGCAGGATATTCGCCGCGCTGGCCGAATATGCGGCGGCCGACGGTTCAAAGTACAACCGCCTGATCATCCCGTACCCCGATCCGGCCGCCGCTGCGGCGGCGCTGGACGATCTTCGCGCGAATTTGGATCCTTACCTGAAAATCGTCGAAACGGGCCCGACTGGATTCACTTTCATCGATTTCCAGAAGAAGTACGGAACGCTCGCTCTTTCCGGAAACGTCCTGGACATCCGATTTAAAATGTTGGCCTTTCGGTAAAAGGCCGAAAACAACAAACCTGTAACGCCCCGGAGACAGGGATGGGGATTTATCGGCGCCCTTGCCCGGAAGGGACCGGCTTCAGGGCCCTCATGGAAATGACGATCACGGCGGCCAGGATGACGGCGCCGCCGAAAAGCGTCCGCGGCGCGGGAATTTCGCGCAGGAAAAGATAGGCCAGAACGATTCCATAGACCGGTTCGAGGGAGCTGATGATGCTGGCCGTCTGGGCGGTCTGCCGGCGCATCCCGTCGATGAAGAGCGTATGCGCCCCCGCCGTGCACACGACCCCCAGGACGATGAGAAGCCCGAGGTCTTTTCCGGACAGAACGGGGCGGAGAATGAAGAGAAAGGGGAGAAGAGCCAGCGCGGCGATGGAATCCTGCCAGAAGGCGATTTTGACGCTGTCGTGGCGCGCCGTCAGCATACGGTTGACGATGCTGAGGACGGCGAAGGTCGATCCCGCAGCCAGGCCATAGAGAACGCCCCGGAACACGGAATCCGTCCAAACGAAGCGGGGGACGATGAGGAAAACGCCCAGCAGGCAGATGCCGGCGAAAAGGATGTTGAAAGGATCAAGCCTTTTGCGGAAGAGGGCCGGTTCAAGGAAAGCCGTGAATACGGGAAAGCTGGAATACGAGAGAAGTCCGACGGCCACGGTCGAGACCCGGACCGAGAGGAAGAAAACCGTCCAATGAACGGCCAGCAAAATGCCCAGCCCCAGAAACAGGAGCCGATCGCCCGGACGGGCGATGCGGACCGATCGACGGGTCACGAACAGGATCAGTCCCAAGGCCAGGGCGGCGAAGACGACGCGGCCGAGGACGATGATCAAAGGCGAGAGGCCCAGCCACTTGCCGAACAGGCCGGCCAGGCCGAAGAGAACGACGGCCCCGTGGATTTCCAGCAGGCTTTCGGCCCGTCCGGCGGCGCTTCTCATTTGATCCAACCCAGGGCAAAGAGAACGGCCAGAAAGACCGGTTGATGGACGACATAGATCAGCAGGGAATGGCGCCCGGCGAGATTGATGAACGTCGCGGGCATCGGCCGATGTATCCGGCTCTGCCGCCCGGGGTAGAGCCATTTGCCGACGGCCGTGCCGGCCAGGAAAACGCCGAACCAGGGCAGGAGCGGGAAATAATCATACGAGGAAAAGGTGTCACGGACGATGCCGAACGGCGCCAGCCAATCGGATCGGACCGGCGCGTTTCCCGACACGGCGGGCAGGATAAAACTCAAAGCGAAAACTCCGAGTCCGGCTGCCGCCAGAAGCCACGGTTTGGCCTTCTCCAGCGTCCAACCGTAGATCAAGATACAGGCGCCCAGGCAATGGAGGACGCCGAAATAGATCGTTTCCTCCCCGTTGAAGACATAGCTGGCGGCGGTGACCAGGGCGGCGACGGCCAGCAGTCTGAAGCCTCGGCGGACGTTGCTCCGGGTCAGCGTGCTGCTGACTCCGCAAAGCAGGATGAACAGACCGGCGAAGACGTCCACGGCGACTTGAAATCCCGGACTGCCGAGGTCCCAGCGGATGCCGAAGACGGTGTGCTTCCCGGCCAGTTCCGTGATGTCGAACCCGCCGTGGTAAAAAAGCATGAGGATGAGGGAAAGCCCGCGCAGGAAATCGATCTCCCAAATGCGGGGCGGAGCGGGCCCCTCGCGGCGCTTTTTCCATCGGACCATGGTTTTTTCGTCCGCGAGCATTATAGCGGCCGTCCGGGGATTCTCCAAACGCGAAAAACATTTTGGAAATACGGGCCCTTTTATGCTAATCTAATTCGTTCCGACGAAGGACAAAAGCCCTTCTCCGAGGGAAAACCACGCCCATGGAATATCTGGTCTACGCCCGCAAGTACCGGCCGAAAACGTTTGAAGAGATGATCGGTCAGAAGGCCGTCGTCCAGACTCTCCAAAACGCCATAAAGGGCGACCGCGTGGCCCAGGCCTATCTCTTCTCCGGCATGCGCGGAGTTGGCAAGACGACGGCCGCCCGCATCCTGGCCAAAGCCCTCAACTGCGCCGAGGGCCCGACGCCGACCCCCTGCAATAAATGCGCTTCCTGCCTGGACATCGACAACGACCGCAGCATCGATGTCCTGGAGATCGACGGCGCCTCCAACGGGCTGATTGATGACATCCGCAAGCTCCGCGAAGTCGTCCAGTACAGGGCCATGCAAAGCCGTAAAAAAGTGATCTATATCGACGAGGTCCACCAGGTCAGCAGGCCCGGCTTCAATGCCCTCCTCAAAACGCTCGAAGAACCCCCCCCCGACGTCGTTTTCATCTTCGCCACCACCGAGTTTCAGAAAGTCCCGTCGACCATCGTTTCGCGATGCCAACATTTTGAGTTCAAGCGGGTCTCCCGGCGGGAGATCATCGCCCACCTCGGCGGCATCGCCGCCAAGGAAGGCCTGACGATCAGCGATTACGGATTGGATCTTATCGCCCAAGCCTCGGAGGGAAGCATCCGCGACGCCCAGAGCCTCCTGGACCAGGCCGTCTCGTTCTGCGGGGACGTCATCGGGGACCCGGAACTGCAGGAGATCCTCGGCGTCATCAACCGCTCTTTTTTCTTCGAATTCTCGACGGCCGTGGCCGAAGAAAAGTCCGACATCATTTTCACCTTGACCGACCGGGTCATCGAGGCCGGCCACGACCTGCGCCATTTCTACAAGGAACTGGTCAGGCATTTCCGCGACCTGCTTCTCATCCGGATGGTCGAGGACCCCAAAGACCTTCTTCCGTTCGGCCCCGAGGACACGGCCCGGCTCAAGGCCGAGGGGGCCAAGGCCTCGGCCGAAGAATGGCTCCGCTGGCTTCAGGCGCTGCAGAACGCCGAAACCGGGCTCAAGTACGCCGCCCATCCGCAGATCTATTTCGAGACCGTCCTGGTCCGGCTGTGCCATTTCAAGACGATCGTTCCGCTCGACGACCTGCTCAAAGACATCGAAGAGATGAAAAAGAGCGGAGGCGGCTCCGGGGAACCCCGGCGGGCGGTCCCGCCGCCCCCGCCGGCGATGCGGCCGCCCGACCGGCCGGGCCAGGCGGCCGGGCCCAAACCGCCGCCGAAAGCCGCTCCGGTCCATCCGGCGCCGGGGCCCGATAAGACCGCTGCGCCGGCCGAGACGGGGATCCCTCGGCGTGAGCCCCTGCGCGAGATGGCCCTCAAGGACCCTTCCGTCAAGCTGTTCATCGACAAGTTCAAGGGACGGATGGGGGTGGTCGAGGGGGCGGCTTCGGGCAAGGACGAGGAGGAATGAGACGATGAAAAATCTCGGCGATCTGAATAAGATGCTCAAATCGGCCAAGGAGATGCAGGAGAAGATGCAGCAGGAGCTGGCCGCCCTGCGCATGGAAGGCTCGAGCGGCGGCGGCATGGTGACCCTCGTCGTCGACGGCCAGAAAAACCTGGTCTCCCTCAATCTCGATCCCGAGGTGGTCAACAAGGATGACGTGGACATGCTCCAGGACCTCATCCTGGCCGCCTTCAACGACGCCGCGGCCAAGGTTGACGAGCATCTGGCCCGGAAGCTGGGGGCCCTCGGGGCGGGGCTGAAGATCCCGGGAATGTAATGATGGCCGATTTCGCCCAGCCGATCAGCCGCCTCATCGAGGAGCTGCGCCGGATCCCCAGCATCGGGGCCAAGACGGCCCAGCGGATCGCCTTCCACATCCTTGGCGGCTCCCAAAGCGCGGCCGACGACCTGGCCGAGGCCATCCGCGACGTCAAAAAGAGCCTCTTCACCTGCTCGGTCTGCAACAACATCACGTCCGTCGACCCCTGCTCCTACTGCGCCGACGCCGGCCGCTCAGACGACGTCCTGTGCATCGTCGAAGAGCCCTTCAACATCATGTCGATCGAGAAGACGGGCGTCTTCCACGGCCGCTATCACGTCCTTCTCGGAACGCTGGCCCCGCTCAAGGGCGTCGGCCCCGAGGATCTCAAGCTGGACAAGCTGGAGAAGCGCCTCAAGGAAGGCCGGGTCCGGGAAGTCATCATGGCCACAAACCCGACCGCGGACGGCGAAGCCACGGCCCATTTCCTGGCCAAGATCATGAAGGACTACGGCCTCAAGCTGACCCGGCTGGCTCTGGGCCTGCCGGTCGGCTCGGACCTCGATTTCGCCGACCAGGTCACCGTGCGCAAGGCCCTGGAGGGGCGGACGGAGTTCAAGGATTGAAACGCATTCATATCCGACACGCGGAATACGCAAGGAGACATCCATGAAAGAACGCCAGGAAACGATCGACGGAAACACGGCGGCGACGCACGTCGCCTACGCCTATGCCGAAGTCGCGGCCATCTATCCGATCACGCCCTCCTCGACGATGGGCGAGCTGGCCGATGAATGGTCGGCCCACGGCCGCAAGAACATCTGGGGACAGACGGTTGACGTCATCGAGATGCAGTCCGAAGGCGGCGCCTCCGGCGCCGTCCACGGCTCGCTCTCGGCCGGCGCCCTGACCACGACGTTCACGGCCTCCCAGGGCCTGATGCTCATGCTGCCCAACATGCACAAGATCGCCGGCGAGATGCTGCCGACGCTTTTCCTGGTCTCGGCCCGCTCGCTGGCCTGCCAGTCCCTGTCAATCTTCGGCGACCACAGCGATGTCATGGCCGCCCGCAACACCGGCTTCGCCATGACCTGCGCCGGCTCGGTCCAAGAGGCCCAGGACCTGGCCATCGTGGCCAATCTGGCCACCCTGCGGACGCAGATTCCCTTCCTCCATTTCTTCGACGGCTTCCGGACCTCGAACGTGGTCGAAAAGGTCGAGCTCGTTTCCTACGAGACGCTGGCCGGGCTCTTCGAACCCCAGTACCTGGAAGCCTTCCGCAAGCGGTCCCTCAATCCCGAGCGGCCGATGATGAAGGTCGGCCAGCAGAATCCCGACGTCTACTTCCAGGGCCGGGAAACGGTCAACAGGTACTACGACGAGGCCCCGGCCATCGTCCAGCATTATATGGACAGGGTGGCCAAGGCCATCGGCCGGCGGTACCATCTCTTCGATTACGTCGGCGCCCCCGACGCCGACAAGGTCATCGTCATGATGGGCTCGGGCGCCGAGACCGCCGAGGAGACGATCAACTACCTGAACAAGCGCGGGGCCAAGCTGGGCCTGGTCAAGGTCCGCCTGTACCGGCCGTTCGATTCGGCCGCCTTGATTGCGGCCATCCCGGCCACGGCCAAGAAGATCGCCGTCCTCGACCGGACCAAGGAGCCCGGCTCGATCGGAGAGCCGCTCTACCTCGACGTGGCCCTGTCCCTTTCCGGCCGGCCGGTCAAGGTCATTGGCGGCCGCTATGGCCTGTCCTCCAAGGATTTCACGCCCGCCCAGGTCAAGGCCGTTTACGACCACCTGGACGGCCGAGCCGGCCACGGCTTCACCGTCGGCATCGACGACGACGTCACCCATACCTCGCTGCCCGTCGGCCCGGTGCTCGACACCGAACCCGAAGGCACCATCCGCTGCAAGTTCTGGGGTTACGGCTCGGACGGCACGGTCGGGGCCAACAAGAATTCGATCAAGATCATCGCCGACAATACCGAAATGTACGGCCAGGGCTACTTCCAGTACGACTCGAAGAAGTCCGGCGGCGTGACCATCAGCCATCTGCGCTTCGGCAAAAGTCCCATCCAGTCCCAGTACTTCCTGAACACCGTCGACTTCGTGGCCCTGCACAAGCCCTCCTATATCGGCCGCCTGGACATCCTGGAAGGCATCCGCGAAGGCGGGACCTTCCTGATCAATTCAAACTGGAAGGCGGCCGAGGTTTTTGAGAACCTGACCGAGGACATGCAGAAGACGATCATCCAAAAGAAGATCAAGGTCTTCAACATCGACGCCGTCAAGATCGCCGGGGAAATCGGCCTGGGCAATCGCATCAACTCCATCATGCAGGCCTGCTTCTTCAAGATCTCCGGCGTCCTGCCCGAGAAGGAGGCCATCGCCCTGATCAAGAAGGCCATCGAGAAGACCTACGGCCGCAAGGGGAAGGACGTCGTCCAGATGAATTGGGACGCCGTCGACCGCGCCTCGGCCGGCCTCGAGGAAGTGCCCGTCCCGGCCAAGATCACCAAGTCCGCCCCGGTCATCAAGGTCGTCCCGGACGACGCCGATGAATTCGCCAGGACGGTCATCGAACCGGTCACCCGTTTTAAAGGCGATCTGCTGCCCGTTTCCAAGATGCCCTTCGACGGGGCCATCCCGACGGCCACCGCCCGGCTGGAGAAGCGCGGCATCGCCATCGACGTCCCCAAGTGGATCCCGGCCAATTGCACCCAATGCAACCAGTGTTCCTACGTCTGCCCGCACGCCACCATCCGGCCCAAGCAGATCGCCCCGGCCGACCTGGCCAAAGCCCCGGCCGGGTTCGACGTGGTCAAATCGAACACCAAGAACGAGCGGAGCCTCCAGTACCACCTGCAGGTCTATATCGAGGACTGCATCGGCTGCGGCTCCTGCGTCGAGGTCTGCCCGGCCAAAAATAAGGCCATTGTCATGACCCCGATCGAGGAACAGCGCGCCGCCGGCGAAGCGGCCAAGGCCGAATTCTTCGACAAGCTCCCTGACAACGTCCTGGACGGCGTCCGTCCGGACCAGCTCAAGGGCAGCCAGTTCATGCGGCCGCTCTTCGAATTCAGCGGCGCCTGCGCCGGCTGCGGCGAGACGCCCTATGTCAAGCTGGCTGCCCAGCTCTTCGGCGACCGCATGATCATCGCCAACGCCACCGGCTGCTCCTCGATCTACGGCGGTACGTTCCCGACCTCCCCCTACTGCGTCACGGCCGAGGGCAAGGGCCCGGCCTGGGGCAACTCGCTGTTCGAGGACAACGCCGAATACGGATTCGGCATGCGGCTGGCCGTGGACGCCAACCGGCGCCTGTTGACCGCGTCCATTGAGGCCGCCCTGGCGGCCGGAACGACGCCCGAACTGACGGACGCTCTGACCAGGATGAAAGCGGCTTGGAAGAATGTAGGCGAGGAAGGCAAGGCGGCCGCCAAGGCCGTTCGGGTCGCGCTTCCCGACGCCCTGGCCAAGGGCGGAGCGGCCAAGCCCCACCTGGCCAAAATCGCCGAGCTCCGGGATTTCCTGGTCGAAAAGAGCGTTTGGTGCATCGGCGGCGACGGCTGGGCCTACGACATCGGCTACGGCGGCCTGGACCACGTCCTGGCCATGAACCGCAACGTCAACCTGCTCGTCCTCGACACCGAAGTCTACTCCAACACCGGCGGCCAGGCTTCCAAGTCGACGCCGATGGGGTCGGTGGCCAAGTTCGCCGCCTCGGGCAAGAAGACGACCAAAAAGGACCTCGGCCGGATGGCCATGAGCTATAATTACGTGTATGTCGCGTCCGTGGCCATGGGCGCCAACATGAACCAGTGCCTCAAGGCCTTCCACGAGGCCGAGGCCTACGAGGGCCCCTCGATCATCATCGCCTATTCACCCTGCATCAATCACGGGATCGACATGAGCAAGGCCCAGGCCGAGGAAAAGCTGGCCGTGGATACGGGGTATTGGCTGCTCTACCGGCATAACCCGATGCTGGCCCGGGAAGGCAAGAATCCGCTTGTCCTGGACTCGCGGGAGCCCAAGATGGAATACGACGCTTTCTTGAAGAACGAGATCCGCTATCGAACCCTCGTTCAACAGTACCCGGAGATCGCCAAAGTGCTCTTTGCCCAGGCGGCCGAGGAAGCCAAGAAGCGCTACGTGTCCTACAAGAAGATGGCCGAGTAAGCGCTGTTCGATTTTTCGGCGCCCTCACTTCACGGAATATTGGATTTTAATGGTGATGGCGGCGGTCTTGACCTTGGCCGTCGTATCGAACACGCCGCCGTAAGTATAGGAATCCGTGGAATACTTGGCCGTGATCTGGAAAACGTCCGTCGTCGCCGCCTTCAGGGGGCCCAGGCGGCCGTGCGACTTCAGGGCGATGGCCTCCGCCCGGCGGCGTCCGTCGTCCGCGGCCATGGCGATCATTTCCAGCTTGAGCCCGGCCAGTTTCGTATAGAAGTAACGCGGGCTTTGGGACGACAATTCGACGCCGGCGTTGATGAGCTCGGTCACGGTCCGTGAGACGGCCTCGATCTTGTCCACTTCGCTGGATTCGACGGTCACGTTTTCGGTGAGGCGATAGCCTGAAAACCGGGTTTTGTCGGTCCCGGGCGCGCCGTTCAGCTGGGCGTATTCCTTGGCTATGGACACGGCGGAAAAGACGATTTCATTTTCTTTGACGCCGTGGGCCAGCAGGTAGCGCCGCATGGCGTCCTTGTCGCGGTCCAGCTCGGCATAGGCCGTTTTGAGCTCGATGTCGCGGCAGGAGAATGAGCCTTCCCAGACGATGAGGTCGGAGACGAAGTCCTGGGTGCCGAGTCCATAGACGGTGATGAGCGGGCCGCTCGTCCGGCGCGACGAGACCGCCTGGGCGGCGATCAGGACGCAGACGATCAGGGCGACCGCGCCGATGAGGACCGAGTAATAAGGCCTGAATTTGACGGAGCCGTCGTTCATGGGACACTCCCGGTTCGAGCAATTGATGCGATCCCGCGACGCCGGAACGGCCTCGGACGGGATGGCGCGTTTCCCGCAAAACGCGCATCAAGCATAGCAACTTCGCCCGCCGTGTCAAGACGATCACCAGTCCGATCAGCTGGATCAGGCTTCAGTTTCGACCGTCGTTATGGTCTAATCGGTGCCGGAAGGACCATCCCGACGGACGGAGGACCCATGAAACTGCGACTTCTTCCCCTCGTGCTCGTTCTGGCCTGCGGCCTGACCGGGCTGCGGCCGCAGACCGCCGCGGCGCTCACGGCCCAGCAGAAAGCCTGGCTGGCCAAGGCCGAGCGGCACGAAAAGAACGGCTGGATTTATCTTCATATGGAAGGCGAGCCCCGGGAGCGCGGATTTCAGCACGGATATCTCCTGGCCAAGGACATCGTCGAGGGCGTCCGCATCCAGCGCCGGGTGTGGGAATACCAGAGCGCCATGGAGTGGAGCTGGCTGGTCGACAAAGCCGCCGAGTTGTTCAAAGGGAAAATCGACGCCGAAAACGCGGCCGAAATCGACGGCATCGTCGAGGGCATGGCCGCGGCCGGAACCCCGATGGGCCGCGACGACCTCATCGCCTACAACGGATCGGCCGAGCTCCTCGGGTCCTGGTGGCCGAACGTCAAGGACGCGATCTCGCCCAACGCGCCCGAACGGTCGAAGCAGAACTGCAGCTCCTTCATCGCCGTCGGGAGCCTGACCGCGGACGGCGGGATCGTTCTCGGACACAACACCTGGAGCGATTACTTCTACGCGGTGTCCAACGTCATCCTGGACATCCTTCCGGCCCGGGGCCACCGCATCCTGATGCAGGCCAGCGCCGGCCTGATCCACAGCGGCACGGATTTCTTCATCACCGACGCCGGGCTGGTCGGCTCGGAGACCACGATCGGCGGCTTTTATCCCTTCGATCCCAAAGGGACGCCCGAATTCGTGCGCATGCGCCGGGCCACCCAATACGCCTCCTCGATCGACGAGTGGTGCGCTGTCATGAAGAAAGGCAACAACGGCGGCTACGCCAATGCCTGGCTCCTCGGCGATATCCGGACGAACGAGATCGCCCGGCTGGAGCTGGGCCTGAAATATGTCGGCTTCGAGCGGACCAAGGACGGGTATTTCGCCGGGTCCAACGTGGCCGAAGACCTCCGTCTCCTGCGCCTCGAGACCAAAACGCAGGAGACGAACATCAAGAACTCCGACATCGCCAGGCGCGTGCGCTGGAAACAGCTGCTCAAGGAAAACGCCGGGCGGATCGACCGGAACCGGGCGGAGGCCTTCCTGGCCGATCATTTCGATGCCTATTTGAACCGGGAGGCCCCGAGCTCGCGCACGATCTGCGGCCACGGGGAGATCGACGACCAGGCCTCCGGCCTCGACGAACCCTTCGCGCCCCAGGGCGCCTTCGACGGCAAGGTGGTCGATTCGGCCCTGGCCAAGGACATGGCCTTCCTGGCCCGCTGGGGATCGTCCTGCGGGCGGCCGTTCGACGCGGCGGGTTTCCTCCGAACCCATCCCCAATACGATTGGATGACGGGATTGATCAAAGACCGCCCCTCCGAGCCCTGGACGATATTCAAGGCGGGCGAACGCTGAGCGGGTGGGGTCTGACCATGGCCGGACGGACGATCGATCGGCGTCGCGGAATCGCGATCCTCACCCTGATCCTCCTGGGCGGAGGAGGCCTTTCCTGCTGGAGGCGGGAATCCCGCACGGCGGCCTTACGACCCGTCCAATTGCACTGTGAATCGTTGACCGATCCGCTGGGCATCGACGCCCGGCGGCCGCGCCTGAGCTGGGTCCTGGAAGCGGCGTCGCCTTCCGTCCGCAGCCAGCGCCAGACCGCCTACCGGATTCTCGTGGCGTCTTCGGCGGACCGGCTGGATGCCGGCCGGGCCGATTTGTGGGACAGCGGCCGGACGGCCTCGGAAGAATCGGTCGGCATCGTCTATGCGGGCCGTCCCCTCGAATCGGGACAACGCTGCCGTTGGAAGGTGCGGATCTGGGATCAGGATGGAACGGCGACGGACTGGAGTGAGCCGGCTTCCTGGTCGATGGGCCTGCTCGATCCGGCCGACTGGCGCGGGCGCTGGATCGGCCTGGACGAGGCATCCCCGGCGGTCGACGAGAAGCGCCGCCTGAACGCGCGCTATCTCCGCCGCGAGTTTGCCTGCGGCAAGGAAATCGACCAGGCCACCGTCTTCATGTCCGGGCTCGGCTTGAGCGAGGTCGACCTCAACGGACGGAAGGTGGGGGATCGGGTTCTCTCACCCGGTTTGACCGAATACGATCGGCGCGTGTTCTATGTCGCTTATGATGTGACGTCCCGGCTGAAGCGGGGGACGAATGCGGTGGGCGTCATCCTGGGCAACGGCCGTTTCCATGCCCCCCGGACCAAGGTTCCGGCGCCGACCCGTGATTTCGGCGTTCCGCGCCTTCTCCTTCAGCTGGCGATCCGTTTCGCCGACGGATCCTCCGAGCTGATCGTCAGCGACGGCGCCTGGAAAGTGACGGACCGGGGGCCTTTGGGCGCCAACAACGAGTACGACGGCGAGGAATACGACGCCCGCCGGGAAATGGACGGCTGGGATCGGCCCGGATTCGACGACTCGGCCTGGAAGCCCGCCGCCGTCCTGCCGGCCCCGGGCGGAGTCCCGGCCGCCGAGATGATCGAACCGATCCGGGTGATCGAGAGCCTCGTTCCGGCCGCGGTGACGAACCCCAAGCCGGGCCTTTATATCTTCGACATGGGCCAGAACATGGTCGGCTGGTGCCGCCTCCGCGTCCGCGGGCCGGCCGGGACCGCGGTCCGGCTTCGCCATGCCGAGACCCTGAAAGCCGACGGAACGCTCTATCTCGACAACCTCCGGAGCGCGCTGGTCACGGACGTGTATACGATGAAGGGCGGGGCCGAGGAGGTCTACGAGCCCCGCTTCGCCTATCATGGATTTCGTTTCGTCGAAATGACCGGATACCCGGGCGTCCCGGCCCGGGACGCGCTTTTGGGGCGGGTCGTCCACGACGACGTTCGGCGCGCGGGGATTTTTTCATGTTCGGTTCCGCTCCTCAACCGGATCCACGACAACATCGTCCGGGGCACCCGGGGCAACTACCGTTCGATCCCCACCGATTGTCCCCAGCGCGATGAGCGCCAGGGCTGGCTCGGCGACCGCTCGGCGGAATGCCGCGGCGAAGCCTATGATTACGAGCTGGCCGCCTTCTACGACAAGTGGCTGACCGATATGGCCGACGAGCAGAAAGAGAACGGCAGCATTCCCGACGTCGCCCCGGCATATTGGGCCTTCTACAACGACGGCGTCGTCTGGCCCAGCTCGTTCATCATCATCCCCCGGATGCTTGACGACATGTACGGCGATCGGGCGGCTGTGCGCCCGCGCTATGCGGCCATGCGAAAATGGATCGAATACATGTCCGGCTTCCTCCAGGACGGCCTCATGCCGCGCAACACCTATGGCGACTGGTGCGTGCCGCCCGAGTCGCCCGGGCTCATCCATGCCAAGGACCCCCGCAGGCTGACCGAAGGCGCGCTGGTCAGCACGGCCTATTTTTTCTACGACCTGACCCTGATGGCCCGGAGCGCGGAGCGCCTCGGCGAAACCGCCGACGCCGCCCGCTTTCTGGAACGGGGGGGGTCGGTCAAGAAGGCGTTCCATCGCCGCTATTACGATCCGGCGGCCGGTTATTACGACAACGGCACTCCGACCTCCTGCGTCCTGCCGCTGGCTTTTGACATGGTCCCGGCGGAGGCCCGGGCCGGCGTTTTCCGCAGGCTGGTCGAGACGATTGAAACGGAGAACCGGGGGCACATCGGCACCGGACTGGTCGGCGGCCAATGGCTCATGCGCGTCCTCTCGGACAACGGGCGGGCGGACCTGGCCCTGTCCCTGGCCGAGAAGACGGATTATCCGAGCTGGGGCTATATGCTGGCCAAGGGGGCGACGACGATCTGGGAGCTGTGGAACGGGGACACCGCCGATCCGTCCATGAATTCGGGCAACCACGTCATGCTCGTGGGAGATCTGAACATCTGGATGCACGAGGTCCTGGCCGGCATCCGGCCCGATCCCGAAGCGCCGGGGTTCAAGAGGTTCGTCATCCGGCCCGTTCCCGTCGGGGACGTGACCTGGGCCAGGGCGCGCTATCGGTCCGTCCGCGGCGAGATCCGCTGCGGCTGGACGCGCCAGGGCGGGCGGTTGAGTCTCGATATCGTCGTTCCGCCGAACACGACGGCCACGGTTTACGTCCCCGCCGCGAAGGCGGCCGCCGTCCGGGAGGACGGTTTATCCGTCGAGAGGGCCCGGGGCGTGAAATTTCTGCGCTGGGAGGACGGCTGCGCCGTCCTGACCGTGGGGTCGGGAGCCTATCGCTTCGCCTCGACGATGACGGCGGCGCGGTAGGGGGCAGGGTTTGAGACGCGCCTCATTTGATCCGCCGTCTATGATAAGATACGCCCCATGAACAGCCCCCACCATCCCCTCAGCCTGGACGTCCTCCGGAAATTGCGCAAACCCACGCGCAACGCCAACGAAGAGCATTGCGAGAAGCTGACGCGGCTGGATCGCTTCGCCATGTGGATCACGAAACACATCGGGACCATGGGATTTTTTTTCATCATCCTGTTGTGGACGGCCCTCTGGCTGGCCTGGAACACGATCGGGCCGCAACACTTTCGTTTCGATCCCTACCCGGCTTTCGTCTTGTGGCTCTTCATCTCCAACATGCTCCAGATTTTTCTCATGCCCCTGATCATGATCGGCCAGAATCTCCAGGGCCGGCACTCGGAAATCCGGGCCGAGGCCGACTTTGAAGTCAACACCCGGGCGGAACGGGAGATCGAGGCCGTCCTCCAGCATTTGGAGAATCAGAACCATCTGATCCTCAAGATCCTCCAGCGTCTCGAGCAGAAATAGCTCAGGACAGGAGCCGGGCCAGGCGGGTGACGCCTTCCCGAAGCTCCGCCGGCGAGGCATAGGAATAATTGAGCCGCATTTCGCGGGCCAGGACCATCCCGGGCGGATAGAATTTGCTGCCGGGGATGTAGGCCACGCCGGCCTTGGCCGCGCGGTGGAAAAGCTCGTCCGTGTTCACGCCCTCCGGGCAGGTGACCCAGCAGAACAGCCCGCCCTCAGGCTCGGTCCAGCGGACGCCGGCCGGCATGGTCTCCTTCAGCGCGGAGATCATCACGTCCCGCTTGGAACGATAAAGCTCCAGGATCCTTTTCATATGCGGTTTCATGTAGCCGCGCTCCAGAAACCTGGCCGCCACCCGCTGGACGACGCCCTCGGGCGAGACGATGACCTTCTGGACCCACTTGGTCATGGCCGCGATGAGCGGCGCCGGGCCGACGGCGAAGCCGAGGCGCAGGCCGGGTCCGAGAATCTTGGAGAACGATTTGCAGATCGTCACCGTGTGCTCGTCGCCGAATTCGGCCCGGGCCAGGTTCCACAGACTGGGCAGCCGCTCGCCGTAGAATCGCAGGTCCCGGTAGGGCTGGTCCTCGAGGATGAGGACGCCCGCCTCGCGGGCTGTCCGGATGAGTGCGCGGCGGCGGAGAAGGCTCATGGTCCGGCCGCTGGGGTTCTGGAACTCGGGGATGGCATAGATGAATTTGACCGTCCGCCCCGCCCGGCGCAGCTCGGCGATTCGCTCCCGGACCCGGTCGACGACCAGTCCCTCTTCATCCATGGGCACGCCGGCCAGCTCGGCCCCGCAGGCCTCGATGGCCACCAGCGAGCCGTTGAACGAGGGCGCCTCGCAAAGGACGACGTCGCCCGGATCGACGACCGACCGGGTGAAGAGGTAGATGGCGTTGGTCGTTCCGTCCGTGATCAGGATCTCGTCGTTCCCGACCTTCGGTTCGACCTCATGGATGAAGATCTGTTCCTTCAAAAGATCGTCGCCTTCGCTGGGGCCGTATTGAAGGACGTCCGTTCCTTCTTTGATCACGACCTCCCGGAACAGCTCGGCCAGCTGCTCCTTCGGGAAGGAGTCGGGGCTGGGCAGGCCGCCGGCCAGGGAGATCATGCCTTCGACGCCCTTGGTCGCCTTCAGCATTTCGCGGATGAACGATACGCCCATCGAACAGGTGGTTTTTGAGAGCAAGGTTTCGGGAAAAGCCACGGCTTCGCCTCCTTGTCGGCTCCGGCGGCCTATTATAGCTCATTTTATCCGGGAATCGCAGAAATGCCCGGTCGATTCGTCGCCGTTTTGAGGCCCGCGAAGACCCGGCCGTTCAGGCCGGCCTGGAGAGGGGCATTGCAATCCGCCGGCAATTTGCTTATATTATCAACAAGAATACGAAAGGAGAAAATATGAAAAAGATCGTCTTTCTGTTGGCCCTTCTGTTGGCCCTGGGAACGGTGCTGTCCGCGGCTCCCGGCGGCGATGAAAAGCCCCGGATCGGCGTCCTGCGATTCACCAACCAGACCAGCGCCGGCTGGTGGAGCGCTTCGGTGGGCAACGAGCTCACCGACATGCTGGTTTCGGAGCTGGTCAGCACCAAGGCCTTTCAAGTGCTGGAGCGCAAGGAGCTCGATGCCGTCCTGACCGAACAGGACCTGGGCAATTCCGGCCGGATCAGCGCGGCCACCAAAGCCAAAATGGGCAACATCAAGGGCGCCAAATACATCGTCGCGGCCACCGTGTCCTCGTACGAGGAAAAAACCAGCGGCGGCGGCGGCGGCATCAGCGTCGGCGGCCTCAGCCTGGGCGGCCACAAGGACAAAACGTATATCGCCTGCGACCTGAAAGTCGTCGACACCGAAACGGGTGAGATCGTCGATACCCGGACGATCGAGGCCGAGTCCAGCGGCGTGGGGCTGGGCGGCGGGTTGTCCGTCGGCAACGTGTCGCTTCACGGCGGCGGATTCGACAGGACCCCGGCCGGCAAGGCCATCCGGGCCTGCGTCATCTACCTGTCCGATTATCTCGAATGTTCGCTGACCAAGGGGCCGAATGACCGTTGCATGAAGAAATGGGACCAGATGGATGAGGACCGCAAGGCCCGCACCCGCGGCGCGATCGACATCAAGTAATTCTCGGTTCCTCTCACGCCCGAACCATGGCCCTCGGAGAAGCCCCTGAGGCTTCTGCGAGGGCCTTTTTTTTTAGTTCGGGATCATTTCCGCCGGGCGGACCGGATGTCCTCGAGGTTGGCCTTGGCGGGCGGGACTTTTTCCAGAAAAGCGGCGATCGTGGCGCAGCCGTAATCGTCGCACTCGCCGCAATTGCGGACCCCTCGGCCCAGTCCGCATTTGCGCATGGCGCACTCGAAACAGTGGCCGATGTGCACGCCCTCGACGTCCGTACAGCCGACGCAGTTGATCATGTGGGGCGCCAGCTCCGCTTGAAAGGCCTTGGACCATTCAACCGCGGTTTTCTCCCGCAGGGCTTGGTCGTTCGTCAGATAAGCCAGGTGGGCGGGGCAGGCGGAACAATCCAGCCCGCACATCGAAATCATCCGGCTCATGGTGCGCCTCCTTCGGAGTTTTTTTTCAAGAGGATCAACTTTCCGGCGGCGGAAGCCAATTCCTGGCCGTCGGCGTCGCGGAGCGTCGAGGCGCATTCGATGACTCGGCCTTTCACGGCCCGGACGCGGCCCTCCAGGAAGACCGGTTCCCCGATTTTGACCGGTTTTTTAAACCGGACCGACATCTCCGCGGTCACCGCTCCGAAGCCCCCGATGCCGCGGTCGGCCCCTCCGGCGGCATGGGCGAAGGCCTCGTCGAGCAGCGTGGAGATGATGCCGCCGTGGAGGATGCCGTGCCAGCCCTGAAATTTCCGCGGCGAGGTGAAGACGGCCCGGCACCGGCCTTCGGCGGGATATTCAAATTGAATCCGCAGGCCGTCGGGATTGCGCGCTCCACAGGCGAAACAGAAGTGATCGTCGTCGAGAACCGTGTCCGCCATGCTCCCCATTATCGCCCTGAGGAAGGAGATGTCAAGGGTGACGGCCGTCAGCGCTTGGGACCGATGCGGACCCACGAGGCCCGGCCGGGGGCCAGGGCGTCCTTGATGAAGGAGTTGATCTCCTCGACGGTGACGCCGCTGAGGTCGGCGGGAAAAGCCTCGAAGAACGCCGCGCCCAGGCCCAGCATTTCCAAGGCAGCCAGGGTGGCGGCGCGGGCGTCTTTTCTCTCGTTGCCCCGCAGGAACTGGGCTTTGACCTCGACCTTGGCGGCCTCCAACTCGTCGGGCGTGAGCCCCCCGGCGGCGAAATCGCGCAAGGCCCGGTCCAGGGCGGCCCGGGCTTCATCCGCCTTGTCCGGTTCGGTCTCCAGCGTCGATTCCAGGATTCCGAAGGATTTCATTTGGGTCGAGCGCGAGGCCACGGCGTAAGCCAGCTTCAATTCGGCCCGCAGACTCCACAGCCGCGTGCCCGGCCCCCGGCCCAGGGTGTTTTCGACGAGGGCGTCGAGGATGAACGTCCGGGGCGAAAGGGGAGGCAGGACGAAGGCCGCGGAGAGGAACGTCTGAAGGGAGTCCTTGGCGATATCGCGCTCTTCCGGGAAGACCTCCGCCGGAGGCGGCACCGGGGGGGGAAGGGCCGGGACGACGGCACCCTTGCGGAACTCCCCAAAGCTCTTCTTGAGGATGGCCGACAGTTTGACGTACTCCAAGTCCGAAACGACGACCAGGGTCATGTTGCCGGGAACGAACCAGCGGTTGTAGAAATCCTTGAGATCGGCCGTCCGGATCGCCTGAAGCGAGGCCTCGCTTCCGAAAACCGACCGGCCATAGGCCGTCTTTCCGAAGAACGCCTCGAGCTGGGCGGCGTGGCCGGCCGTGTCCGACTCGTCCGCCGCCATCCGCCGCTGGTTGTCCATGAATTCCTTGAGCCGGTCGATGCGGACTCCGGTGAAGAGCGGGTCGGAAAGGATTCCGCCGAACGCCGCCGCGGCCTCGCCGAAGAATTCGGTCAGGCACTCCAGGTGGATGACCGAATAGTCGGCCTTGGCCGAGACCGAATAATGAAAGGCTTTGTCCATGAAATCCCGGACCTTGTCCTGGTCGGGAATATCGACCGCCAACCGCGTGGTCAGGCAGGACAAACCGGCTTTGCCCTCAGGTTCGGCCGTCTGCCCGCCCCTGACCAGGATCTCCAGGTCGGTAAGCGACGAGGACACGTCCCGCCAAGCGACCACGGTCAGGCCGTTGTCGAGAAGGTATCTCTTCGGGCCTTCGGCCGCGGCCCCGGCGGGCCGGGGGGAGGAACCGGCGGTCAGGACGATCAGGAGGGCTGCGGCGAAAAAAGGACGTTTCATTTTTTCTTCGGCTTGACGGTGACGATGACGAATTCGTTGCGGCTCAAGTACTTGGACCCGATCTTGCGCAGGTCGGACGGATTGACCCGGGCGATCCGCTCGAGATAATCGAGGCCTTCGGCCGACTCGTTGATCAGGGCGTTCATGGCCAGGGAATCGCCCAGTCCGAGTCCGCTTTCCCAGGTCCGCTGGACATCCATACGGAGCTCGTTGCGGGCGCTTTCCAAGTGCTCATACGCGTAGGCCTGGTCCTCACCTAGGAACTCCTCCCTGGAGAAGTTGCTGGTGCGGACCTGGTGCAGGGCGGTGAGCGCCGCTTTTTTGGCCGCCGCCAGGTTCTTCGGATCAAGGGCCAAATAAACGATGAAGGCCCCCGCTTTCTTGAGGGCGATATAGCTCATTTCATTTGAACGGTATGGATCAGATCGCGCCGGCCGCCGCGAAGGGCGATATTCAGCATGGGGTTGAGCCCCTGGCCGAGGGCCCGGGCCAGGAGTTCGGCCGCATACTGATCGGGATCATTGTAGCTGGGGCCGGCGGCGCCGATGAAGAGATAGGCCTCCTCGACGTCACGTTCGATCTCGATCTCGACGGTCTTGGCCAGCGGCGCCGGCTCGGGCAGGGAGCCGCCGGCGGGCTCGGCGGGGGGGACGGGCCCGAAGACGGCCCGGACCTTGGCTTCCATGTCGGCGATGGCAAAATCGCCGACAACGGCCAGGGCCATGGCCACGGGCACAAAGCGGGACCGGTAGAAGCGTTCGACGTCCTCGACGGTCAGCGCCTTGATGGAATCGGTCCGTCCATAGGCCGGCCGCCGGTAAGAATGGCCGGGGAAGAGGTTCTGAAAGACGAGGGCCGTGCCGAAGCGGAGAGGATCGTCTTCGATCTGGCGGATCTCCTCCAGGATGACCTCTTTCTCGGCGTCCAGCTCGGCCGGCGTCGGTTTGAGGTGGAAGAGGACATCCTTCTGGTTGGCCAGGGCGAAATCGGCCTCCTCGGCCGGCAGGCTGATCTCGAACACGAGCAGATCCTGGCCGGTGCTGGCGTTGACGTACGCTCCGTGACGGCGGATGTCTCGGGCGACCTGGTTTCCGCTGCGCATTTCCGTGCCGCGGTAAAGGACGTAATGCTCCAGGAGATGGGCGATGCCGCTCGAGGCCTCTGTTTCGTTTTTGCTCCCCGCATCGACGGCGGCGACGATATTGACGAGCGGGAGGTTGTGCCGTTCGAGAAGCACGACGCGGAGGCCGTTCTCCAGCGTCAACGATTTGACGACGGGCGGGTCCGCCGCCGGGGCGGCCTGGGTGGTCCACCCGGCGCCGAGGAGGAGGATCCCTATCCGAATTTTCTTGATCATGCTGAAGGCCTTATTGTAAAACGATCTCCGCCGTTTCCGAAACAAAAAATGCGCCCGAGCCGGAAGAACCGGGCCTTGGCCGGCCGCCGACTTGTGCTAAAATGAGGCGGCAAGGAAAGCGTCCATGAAACCCGAGCGCAAGGCCCGCGTCCTCGTCATCGACGACGAGGAGAACATCCGCAAATCCCTCAAGATGATCCTCGAATACGAGGGCTTCGGCTTCCTGGAGTCCGGGGACGGGGAGTCCGGCCTGCGGATGCTCGATGAGATCCCCGGCATCGACATCGTTCTGCTGGACATCAAAATGCCGGGCCGGGACGGACTGGACATTCTGAAGGAGATCAAGGCCAAGCCCTATTCGCCGGAGGTCATCATGATCTCGGGCCAGGGCACGATCCACACGGCCGTCGAAGCGACCAAGCTGGGCGCTTTCGAGTTCCTGGAGAAGCCCCTGCACCGCGAGCGGGTCCTGCTCAGCATCCGCAACGCTTTGAACCAGAACAAGCTGGTTCGGGAGAACGTCGACCTGCGGCGGAAGGCCGAGAAGCGCTACGAGATCATCGGCAGCCACCCGCTCGTGAAAAAGCTGTGGAAGGATATCCAGACCGCCGCGCCGACCAATGCCACGGTCCTGATCTTCGGCGAAAGCGGCACGGGCAAGGAGCTGATCGCCCGGGCCGTCCATGCCCTCAGCCTGCGGGCCAAGGAGCCCTTCGTCCAGGTCAACTGCGCGGCCATTCCCGAGGAGCTCATCGAGAGCGAGCTGTTCGGACACGAGAAAGGCTCGTTTACAGGGGCCACGGAGCGCAAAACGGGCAAGTTCGAGCAGGCCGACGGGGGGACGATCTTCCTGGACGAGATCGGAGACATGAGCCTGAAGACCCAATCGAAGGTCCTCCGCGTTCTGGAAGAGGGCGAGGTCCAGAAAGTCGGCTCGAGCCGGATCAGCAAGGTCGACGTCCGGATCATCGCCGCCACCAACAAGGACCTCAAGAAGGAGATCGAAGCCGGCCGGTTCCGCGACGATCTCTTCTTCCGCCTCAACGTCCTGCCCCTCTACTCGCCGGCCCTGCGCGAGAAGCGGGAGGATGTCCCCCTGCTGATCGACTATTTCGGCCGGCTCTTCGCCGAGGAGAACAACTTCAAGGTCAAGGCCTTCAGCGCCGAGGCCCTCGAAGCCATGGTCAAGTATTCCTGGAAGGGCAACGTCCGTGAGCTGCGCAACGTCGTCGAGCGGCTCCTGATCATGACCGACGGGGAGAGGATCGAGACGCGCGACCTGCCCGACAATATCCGGGGCCAGCGCGCCCTGTTCATGCCTGAGGCCTCCAAGGTCAAAACGCTCAAGGAGTTCCGGGACCTGGCCGAGAGAGAGTTCATCCTGACCAAGCTCGAGGCCAACGAGTGGAACATTTCCAAGACCGCCCGGGACATCGACACGCCCCGCTCCAACCTCTACAAGAAGCTGGAACAGTACGGTATCAAGATCACGACGGGGGTCGGCGAGGCCGGCCCTTCCGACCCCGGAGATGAGGAGCCGACGGAATGACCTCCGGACTCCCGTCCGTCCCTCCCGGGACCGCCCGGATCCGAACCAGGGACTTGGCCGTCGTGGAGATGTCGCCGTCGGGATGGCGGGTTTCGGAGACGACGATTCCCGACGCCCTGCACGCCGTCCATCTCTATCGATCCCATGGCCTGTTCAAAACGCTCGTCGACGGCAGGAACCCCCGATTCCTGAAAGGGATGAGATCGCCGGACGGGAGAGCCCTGGGCGCCCGGATCGCCGTCCTCCCGGACGGAAAAAAGCTCAATGCGGGTTTCTCGCTGTTCGCCAGGAACCTCCGCTTTCATGATGAGGACACCGACGCCCATTGGGACGTGATGTTCGAGAATCCGGCGGGGTTCCGGTATCTCTACGAAGTGAACAAGATCGCCCGGTCGAAAAAGCGCAAGACCCATGTCGTCGACGAGTTCGCCCGCGTTTTTCCCCTTCTCAAACGGAACGTCCTGAAGGCGCTGAAGGAGAAGACGGACGACGTCTATCCCACCGCCCTATTCACCTTGATCAAGACCTATATGCGGGTCGGCAACGAGATCTACTATCGCGCGCATCACCACAGGGGGCTCACCACCCTCCAAAAACGGAATATCCGGATCCAAGGAAACGACGTCGTTTTTGATTACGTGGCCAAAGACGGAGTCCCCGTCAAACTCCGGGTCCGCTTTCCGGATGTCTATATCCGGAGGCTTTCCGACCGCCTCGAAGCCAGGAAACCCGGCGATTACGTCTTTTCCCACGAATCCGATCCCCGCCGCCCCTTGGACGGAAAAGACATCAAAAAAGCCATCAAGGCCTATTGCGGGAAGGCTTTCTATCCGCATATCGTCCGTTCCTGCTATGCCGATACCGAAGTGAAAAAATTCTTCCGGACGCACCGGACGGCGACGAAAGGCGAGGTCTACGGCCTTCTGATCAAGATCGCCTCGAAGCTGGGGCATAAACGTTACGACAAGAAAGAACACGAATGGGTCGAAAGCCCTAAGGTGACGGTCAACAATTACATCCGGCCGGAATTCGTCGAACGCCTGCACCGATATTATTTATAGAGTTCCCGCGGTCCGGAAGCGCTTCCGCAGATCAAAGACGGTTTCGAAGATCGCCCGGATCTTGTCGTCCGTCACCCGGTCGTCCATGTTGATGCAGCAGACGCCGGTCCGTTCCGCGCCGCCTGCGGCCCGGACAAGCCCGGTGACGATTTCGCGGATGCGGCCGGCGGTCCAATCGACGATCTCGACGGGGCTCAAGCGGATATTCAAGAAGGTCTCCGGCAGCCGGGCCCGCAGGGCGGCCACGTCGCCGCCCCAGCCGACGTCGAGGAAATCGAGGCGGGGAAGCCCGGCCAGGGTCTCGGCGTAGCGGTGCGGATCGGCGCCGCAGTAATGGACCCCGAAGGGGCGATGGCGGCGGCTCCAGACCTCGTCGATCGGACGGATGAAGGCGTCGTAGTGGGCCGCGGAGATCATCGTCAGCGCGCATTCGGAGTGGAGATAAATGGATTCGGGGAAATGCCGGACGGTGCGATTGACCGAAATCGAGGTCGTTCCCGTTTCCCGGGCGATCTCCCCGGTGAACCGTTCCAGGACGGCGGCGATGCGGCGGAAATAGCCCCGCGCTTCGTCCGGCCGGTCCTCCATGTCCAGGAAGACGGCCTGCCCGCGCAGGTCGAGGGCCAGATTGAGCAGGCCCGCCCAGTTCACGTCGCCGACGACAAAACCGAATTTGGTCTTCAGGGCGTCGATCAGGGTCCGCAGACGGCGGGCCGCCGGGCTGCGGAACGCCGCTTCGGCATCGAGGGCGAGATCGGGGCGGTTCGCGCAGATCACCTGGGGAGGCGCATCTTCCAGATAATCGACACGGCAGCCGAGCATCTCCGAAACGAGGAACCCGGCGGCGTTATGGATCGCGCCGATCACGGGCAGGTCACGGTCCCGGTCCTCCCCAAGGCCCAGGTCGCCGAAGCGTTCATAAAGGACCTGTTCCATGCGCCGCTCGGCCTCGACGCGGCGGGCGGGGTGATAAAAGAAATCTTCATCGAACGTGATCCCGGCGTGGCGGTTCCACCAGGATGGGTGGAAAACGATCTCGACGGGCAGGGGGCCGCCGGAGAGGCCGTCGGCGCGCGGGCCGGTCATGGCTTCCGTCCGCTCATTTCTGCGACCAACGAATCAGAGATGCGGCCCAATCCGGCTCTTGCCCGCCGCCGAAACTCCAGACGTTTTCGGCCTTGACCAAGCCGCGCAGCCCTGACAATGTCGGAGCATAATTCGCCCGCGGCTGGACGGCGAGAAGGAGGATGTCGTCGCTGAAGGCGTCCGCGTACGATTCCAGCGTGGAGAGGCCGGCGACGAAACCGAAGCGCGGCTCGATGAGGGCGGCGGCCAAGGCGGCCTGTCCGGCCGTGGGGCCCCGTCCAATCACGGCGATTTTGGGGCACTCGCCGCCCAGGGCGGCGGCGGCCCGGACGATGTCCCAGCCCATGCCGAATGCAGGGGCCTGGCCCAGGTACGTCGTGAATCTCAGCTCCAGCCCTGCGAGCTCGCCGAGGCCGCGCGGATCGACGGCCAGACAGGCGATGCCCGCTTGGCGGAGCTTGTCCACGCCGAATTCCTCCGCGGCGGCCGCTTTCCCCTTTTCCGTGACGAGGACGGCCAGGGCTTTGGCCGTCCCCCGGGCCGGCCAGTACAGGGCCGGGATGATCAGGCCGGGCTCGGAGACGAGCGTCAAGCGGACCTTGTCTTCGCCCTCGTCCAGCCGTTTGACGTCGGCGGAGACCGCGGCCGGAAGGCCGCCGTTGAGGCGGACATATTCGGCGATCGAAGCAGCGGGCGCGGGCCGATCGAACATCGCGCGGGCGATCCCGCGCATGGTCAGCAGGCCGGCCGGCGGCGCGGGCGCCACGAACATCTCGGGAGACTCCGGAGGTTCAACGGCGAAGTCCGGCTCCGGCACCGGCGATCCGTCGCCCAGGCCTTTCAGATATTTGTCGAAGAAGCCCATGGCCGTCTCGCGCATGGGCCGGCTGTAGTCGTGTCCGCCCGGAAACATGCGCAGCCAGGCATCGTCCGATTTGCCGAAAAGCCCCCACAGGCCGCGCAGCTTGTCCTCGGTCAGGCGCATGCCCCCGGCCGGGAACTCGACGTCCTCCTCGGCGCCGATGATCAAAACGGGCGCCGGGGCCCGCAGGCCGAGAACGTCGGACCGGTCGCCGAGCTGGAGCGAGCCGGGGACGTGATTGCAGAGGCAACCGTTCTCCGGGTTGACTTCCAGGCTGCTGGCGTAGACGACGCTGGCCGCGCAGGTGAAGCGAGGTTCAGCGGCGAAAGCCCACATGGTCGCCAAACCGCCTCCGGAGGCGCCGGTCAGGCCGATCCGGGTCATGTCGGCCTCCGGCCGCGTGGCCAGGTAATCGAGAGCCCTCATGAGGTCCCAGACATAGACGCTGGTCGCATTCTGCGAACCCAGGATCAGCCGGAGGTCGTCGTGGGTCCCGGCGAAGCGGCGCTCGATCGGCCGATCTCCCTCGAAACTGAAGCCGGGAGAATCCACGACGATGGCCAAGTATCCGTTCAGAGCTTGCCCGATGAGGCGGGACTGGACGGTCGGTTCGCTCTTTTTATAGCCCCAATGACCATGGGGATTGACGATGACGGGCAGTTTCCGTCCGGCGGCGCCATCGGGGACGTAAAGAAGGGCTGTGACCAGAAAACCGGGACGGCTTTCGAAGGCCAGCCTCTCGATCCGATAACCGCGCCGCCGCAGCGTCCCGGTGATGCGGGCTTTGAGCGGAGTGCAGGGCGGCAAGGGATCGAGCCCCAGGTCGCGCATGATCTCGGGCCGCTGCTGTTTTCTTTGCTTTTCGAACTCCGCGCGGTCCACCGGCGCGGGCCGGGCGGCCGCCCCCTTGACCTTGTTCTCGAGGAACGCGTTGACCATCGGCATCGCCCGGATGTTTTGCGAGCTCAGGAGATCGTCGTCGTCGATTACGCCGGAAATCGGGACGTTGGCCTTCAATCCCTGCCTCCCGGCCATCACCTCGCCCAGCAGTTGGAACGGAATTCCGCGCGCGTTCATGAAGTCGATGACGATGGACGAGACTTTCTCGCCGCCTTCGGTACCCGCTTCGACGACCACGACGGGCTTAGCCGGGCCGCCCAGGCCGAGGACGGCCGCCAGCGCGGAGGCGCAGGAGGGGATATGGATGTTCTCGACGAGGCGGGCGTTGAGGAGGACGATGCGGCCCTCGCCCCATTTGAGCACGGCCAAGCCGCCGTTGCCGGGGACGCTCCAGCCCGGGCTGGGCAGGAATCTGTGGCGGAGAATGTCGTCCTTCCCGATCCGGGGCAGACCGAGGGCGCCGGCCGGCTCGAAAATCCCGTCGCTTGCGGCCTGCAGCCGCAGCGGCCGGGGAAGCCAATCGAGGGTGTAGCGGCCGGAGGCGTAATCCTGGGCCAGGACGACGAGGGTCATCCCGCGTCGAACGGGGTCGAGGATCTTCCTCTGAAGGGGGATGTTGAAGGCGCGGTGGAAATTGGAGGCCCGCGTCGCGATGAGCAGCAGCCCGTGAGAGGACGGCGACAACACGGCCGGATCGAGGAACGTCAGGGCTTCCTCGCTGGAATAGATGAGAGGTGTCGGAGCATTGAGGGAGGGCACGACGAGATAGGGCGCGTCGTCGTCCCAGCCGGGAATGCGCCGGATGCGGCCGGGCGATTCGATTTCGACGGCCACGGAGTGGCCCCATGGCTCACGCTGGAATTCGTATTCGAAGCGGCCGCCGCGTTTGACCATGGCGACCCTATGGAAAAACGTGCTGCTGGCCAGCGGCTTGATCAGGGCCCAGGCCTTGGTCAGGCCGTCGGCCGGCACGGAAAGCCGGGCTGAGAAAGACCCGATCTCCAGGGCCGGGGCCGGCGGCCGCGCTTCAGGCGGCCGCAGCTTCTGCGGATCGGCGATGGGTGCCGCGGTCTTGGCCAGTTTCTCCGCCTCGGCTGTGACTTTAGGCATCTCCAGGGACCAGTGATAGGCGTTCGTGTGCATTCGCAGCCGCTCGGTGAACGGCTTGTAAAAAGCGCAGGACGCCAGGGCGTTCCATTCCCTGGCGGCCGCCTGCATATGGAAGGACGCCTGCCCGGCGGCGTCGGGAGCCCCTGTTTCGGCCAGGCCGGCGCGCCAGGCCGACAGGAAACGCTCGGAATAATAGCGGCCGAGATGGGCGGCCTGACCGCAGGCCGTGACCAGCTCTTTCAATCTTTTTCGTTCGGCCGGAGGGACGGACTCGGACGGGATCGCGGCGGCCTTGGCCGCGGTGTCCGCGAGCGCGGCCAGCCGGGCGGCCGTGGCGTCGGCCGGGATGCGGCCGTCGGAAGCCGCGCCGTCGGAGGCGACGGTTTCGCGGATCGAGGCGAAGACGTGGGTATCGAAAGGTTCTGCGGCCAGGTAAGCGGCCGTGTCGCCCCCCCATTCGAGCTCGATGGCGTGATTGCGGTGGTCGGGTCCGAGGGAGAAAGCGGAAAAGGCCGTGGAAACGATCCGGCTGGCCGCTTTCCAGGCGGCGGTCAGCGGCGCGGCGGCCGCTCCCAGCCTGTCCGCGACGAGAGCGTCGAACGTCTCCTCGGGCGTCTCGGGATCGAAGCCCAGGCGTCCCCAGGTCGTCAAATACATCCAGTCGCGCTCGTGCGTCCATTCGCAATAGGCGTCGGCCGGGTCGGCCAGGTAATAGCGGGGCGATTTCGGGTAGTAGCTATCCAGGCCCTCGATAACGAATCCCGAGGCCGTGCCCAGGGGCATGGATTTGACGGCCTTGCGGACGGCCGCCGGGTCGTAGACGGGCAGGATGCGGTTCGTGCCGTTGGACCGGACCTGCCAGACGATTTTATAAGGCTGGGCCGGCCAGGTCCCGCCGCCGGGGGCGGGATTGCCCGGCCAGAGCCGGACCGCGTCGGGCGTCCCCGAATCACTCAAGTAATCCTCGAAAGAATAGCTGTACCAGCCGGACATGCGGCCCCCCATGACCAAATAGGGGGCGCCCCATTGCTCTCCGTTGTACTTGATCTCGACCGTGAAGTCCCGGGCCGCCTTGGCCAGGGGGACGACCAGGGCCTTGCGGGCCAGCCAGCTCCGCGTGTAGAGCGGGATGTCCCGGCCGGAGGCCTTGACCGCCTCGATATAGCATTTGAAAAAGGACTCGCCGTGGCCGCTTTCGCCGATTCGAAAGCCGATCGAATCCAGTCCGGGGGCCCGGCGGATCATCTTCTCGACGACCTCGCGCGTGTAGGCGTATAGATCGGCCTCATTCTCCGGGTAAGGCTCTTTGGCGTGCGGCGTGCGGAAACGGGCCTCGTAGGCCATCAGGCTGACGCGGATGCCCCGGGCATGCGCCATCTCGATGATCGTATTCAAGCGGCGGAGGTTGGCCGCCTTGATCTCGGGTGCGACGCCGACCTTGGGGAAGCGGTCGCTCTGGATGAAGTAGGCGTACAGATTGGGCGCGTCCGTCACGCTGATGTCCCAGGTTCCGTGCAGGTCGAGCCAATTGAGCCGGGCCAGGGCCATCTGGTCGAAAAGCTTGCGCCAGTAGCCGTCGTTGGCGAACCACCAGCGGTTGGGGTCGACGAGGGCTTGCGGATCGTAATCGGTGTTCGAGTTGGCGTAATCCCAGGGCAGGGTCAGGAACAGGTTCCAGCCCCGGTCGCGAAGGAACGGCCGCCCGGAGAAGGACAAACCGGTCAGGACCGCCCTTCCCTGCCTCCGGATGCGTTCGGCCAGCTCCAGGGCCCCGTAAAGGGCGCCATTGGCATCAGCGGCCTGGATGAGGGCCCCTCCCTTGGGGAAGGTGACCGCGTAGCTCTCGGGGAGGCCTCGCCCGGTCACCCGAACGGAGGCGGCGGCGTTCAATCCGCGGGCGGACAGGGCCTCGCGGACCGCCCGCAGGCCAAAATCGGCGGGGCCGTCGGTTTGGGCCAAAAGGACGGGGATTGATCCGGCGAGGAGGACGAGGACGATGATGAAACGGAGCGCATGCTTCATGACAGATATCCTTTCTGGAGAAACCAATCGACGGCGTCGGCGACGGCCGTTTTGACCGGTGTCTGGGGCAACCCGAGCTCGCGGACGGCCTTGGCCGCCGAGTAGTAATGACCGGCGCAGAGCCAGGCGGCGTTGGCCGAGTCGAGGGGTGTTCGGGAGGGCGCCAGGAAACCGGACAGGGCGCCGAACGATTTGAGGATGAATGCGGGAACGGAAATTTTCAGGCTTGCGGTCTTTGTCACCCGGGCCAGGACGTCGAAGAATTCCCGGTAGGTCAGGTTCTCGTTGGCCAGAATATAGCATTCGCCGGCGGCTCCCCTGGTCAGGGCGTTGGCGATGGCCGTCGCCGCGTCGCGGACATGGATGAAATTCCGGCCTCCCGGCGGCGTCGGGACGACGCGCTTTCCGTAGGATGCGAGGATGAGGCGGCCCGAGCCGGGTTTATGGTCATAGGGACCGAGCATGAAGGACGGATTGACCACGAGGGCGGAAATCCTTCCGCTTCGGGCGGCTTCGAGGACGAGACGCTGGCCCATGATCTTGCTCTGCACGTATCCGGGCGTCCGTCGTCCGCCTTCGAATTCGCGTTCCTCCGTGCCCGGGGCCGCTTTCGTGCCGCGGGCAAAGGTGTTGACCGTGCTGACGTGGATCAGCCGAACGGCCCCGGCGCGTTCCGCGGCATCCAGGACGTTGCCCGTCCCGGCGATGTTGCTCGCGTAATGGCGGAGAGCGGTCGGCCATTGGCGCGTCTCCGCGGCGCCGTGGACGACGGCCTCGCATCCCCGGACCGCACGCAGGACGTCGCCGGAATCGAGGATGTCACCCTTGACGATTTCGACTTCGAGCCCGTCGAAGGCCGCCCCTTTCTCAGCCGAGCGGGTCAGTCCTCGCAGGGCGTGGCCTTGGGACTGGAGGAGGCGGGCCGTGTTATTGCCGAGCAATCCGGTGATGCCGGTGATCAGGATCTTCATGCGCCTGTCAATTTGCCTCGCGGGAAAAGAAGCGGCCGGTGAAAAAAAGGAGGACCGGAGTGGGGACGACGGCCATCAGGAAGCGGTTCAGCTTGGCCGCCGCGCCTGGGACGATGACGGCCCGACCCTTGAGGAGCCCGCGCACGGCCAGGCGGGCGGCGGCCTCGACCGAAACGATCGTCCATCGGCCGATCCAGCCCTGTTTGTCCAACCGGCCGCAGACGTCGGGATTGGTCCTCATGGGTCCCGGCAGAAGGACGCAGACCCGGACACTCGTCCTCCGGAGTTCAGCTCGCAGGCCCCGTGACCAATGCAAAACAAAGGCCTTGGAGGCGGGATAGACGGTCTTGAAGGGGAGCGGGCCGCAGGCAGCCAGGCTGGACACGTTGAGGACCCGGGACGAGTGATGAGTCTTCAGCTCGGGCAGGAGGGCGTGGGTCAGCAGGCCGACAGCCAGGACGTTCAGCCGGATCATGCGCTCAATGTAGGCGGGCTCGGCGTTCTCGATGGTCCGGCTGCCGCCGAAGCCGGCATTGTTGATCAGGACGTCGATCCGCGCGTTTTCAAGAACCCAGGCGGCCAGGCGGGCCGGCGCGCCGTCCTCGGTCAGGTCGATTTCGCGGGCCAGAACGCGGCCGCCGCAGGCCTTCCCGATCTCTCCGGCCGTCTCGTCAAGTCCTTCTCCGGGAAGGGCGGTCAAGACCAGGTCCATCCTGCGGCGGGCGCACTCCCAGGCCATGGCCTTGCCCAGGCCCATGCTCGCGCCGGTGATGAGAGTGGCCACGCGTCTCGCTTCGCCGATTTCGGCATCCGGACTATAGCGTTCCATCTCGGAGGCTGTCAAGGAAGAGCTCCGGGTGTGCGGGATAAAACACGGACGTTTTCCCCCGCGAGGAAAACGTCCTCCGACGCTCCTCCTTCGCTCTTTTCGCCTTCGGCGAAAAACCATGCCCGCTCGGTCGTCGCACGGGTTTTCCCCCGCACACCCCTCGCTCTAGCAAAAGAGAATGCTAGCGGCGGAATTAACGTCGGCGGGTGATTCATATCGTCGTATCGTTCGCGCTCTTTGGATGGCCGAGCGGTTCGGGTCACCCGAACCGCCGTTTATAAATCCTAGCACGACCGGACCATTCACCGTATCACCCGCCATATATCTGATAATTTCTCGAGTTTTTATATCCTTTCGCTCGATATGGCCATGGCCTTGAATAGGGCCATGGCAGTCAATGGATTTCCCCCTCGTACCCCGCGCTCTCTCAAAGGCGGCAGCCAAGAGCGATTTGTGGCATAATAGCGGCGGCTGGAGCCGGCGAGGCGGTTGCTGCGGCGGCTTCGCAAGAGGCACGCCGGAGAGGAAAGTCCGAACTCCGCAGGGCAAGGATGGTCGCTAACGGCGACTCCGGGCGACCGGGGGAAAGTGCCACAGAAAAGACACCGCCCGCGAGGGCAAGGGTGAAAAGGCGAGGTAAGAGCTCACCGCCCCGGTGGCGACACCGGGGGCATGGTAAACCCCATCCGGAGCAAGGCCAAACGGCCCCCTATGGGACGGCCCGTCCCGGGGCGGGTCGGCCGCTCGAGCCCGCGGGCAACCGCGGGCCTAGTCAAATAACCGCCCCCGCTTCGGCGGGAACAGAATTCGGCTTATGTCCGGCTCCAGCCGCTTCCCTGACGACCCCTGCGAAACGCGGAAGATCAGCGCACAACCGGCGTCACGAGATAGATGTTGCCGACGGCTTCGTCGATCTCCAGAATGACCTTGTCCGCGGCCACGTCGATGAAGCCGTTGCCCATGGGATAATTCAGCCCGTAGCGGGCGCCCGGCGAGAAATAAACCGCCCGGGGGGAGCCCAACGTCGCTTTTGTCCGCGGGTCGAGCTCCTGGGCGTAGAGCCCGCACCGCCCGCTGGCCTCGGACAGGAAATAGATGAAACGGCCGTTGGGGGACCAGCGGGGATTTCCGAGATAGCGGTCGCTTTCGATGACCGTCCTGATGTCCCGGGGCGCCGCGGCGGTCGGACCGATCGGGGCGATGGAGATCGCCGCCCGGCCGTCGGGAAGGCCGGTGCTGAAGACAATCCAGCGGTCTTCGGCCGAGAGATGGCCGTCATCGTAGTAGCCCGTCGGGATCCTTAGAGCCGGCGTCATCCGGCCGGTTTTGATGCTTCTCCGGACGAGCTCATTGGCCTTCGCCCGGACGAGAAGATCGTCGGATTCGCTGAAGAAATCGACCACTCGGCCGATGGGGCCCAGGTCCGTCGCGCTTTCCGCCCCCTGGGCCAGAAGGAACGTGTGCCATTGGCCCGAGAGGTAGTCGCGATAGGCCATCCGCTTGCCGTCGGGGCTCAGCCGGGGATACTGGGCAAAGCCGGGGCTCTGTTCCGAAGCCGGCAGGATCGTCGCCTTCCCGCTCAGCATATCCATCCATCGCACTTCGATCCGCTTGTTCTTGAGACCGCCGAAGGCACTGAAAGCGATCTTCGTCCCGTCCCGGCTCAGGGCGGGATAGAATTTCTGCATCAGGTCCGAGGTGACCTTGTGCGGGTCCCGGCCGACGAAACCCTCATCCGGCCGGGCCGCGACGCTCCAGGCATCCATGATCACGTTCATGTCGGCATAGGCCAGGCGCCCGTCCCGGGCAAGGGAGACGAAGATCTTCATGCCGGGGCCCGAGGTCACGGGCGTGCCCGGACCGGCGATGACCCTGGTTTGCGGGTCGATGGGGGCTTTGAAGATATTGACGCCCTCGACGGTTGTGCCCACGATGTAGTAAACGTCGTTTTCCAGCCAGCCGAAGGGATATTGGACATAGTCGGGCAGATCCAGGCTCTTCTGCGCCCCTGTTTTTATGGGGTCCGATCCATCGAGGGGGAAGACCCACCAATCTCCCGACTCGGGATCGCTGTCGCGGACGGCCCGGAAAAGCAAGGCCTTCCCGTCCGGCGACCAGACCGGCCCGGCTCCCGTGCCGGTCGAGAGGACCGAGAACTCGGGGTGGAACGGGCGGGCCGCCCCACCGGCGGACGGGCCGAGATAAATGTCGCATAGGCTGGTCTCGAGCGAAGCCGGAATGTCGACAAAAGCGATCTGGGTCCCGTCCGGCGAGAATCGCGGTTGGAATCCCCGGTTGGAAACGCGCCGAGGCTCCCCGCCCAGGGCGTCGATGACGTCGATCCCGCCGCCGTCCCTCTCGGAGCGGAAGACGATCTTGGATCCGTCCGGGGAGAAATCGGGGAGCCAGTCGTTGGCCGGATGGTTGGTCAGGCGCAGCGGCCGGCCGCCGGCCACTTGCTGGACCCAGAGGTTCAGGGAGCCGTCCCCTTCGCGGTCCGAAGCGTAGGCCACGAATTTCCCGTCCGGAGAGAGGGCTGGCCAGGCCGTCTGGCCGGAATCGAACGTCAGGCGGACCGTCTCGTAGGCCGCGCTCCCGCCCGGCTTGAGGCTGAGAAGGCGGACGATCAAAACGCCCGCCGCCAGGAGGGCCAGGGCCCCGACCGCGATCGGAAAGGGACGGAGTCCGCGCCGGCGGGCCGGGCGCTCGACCGCCCGTAACTTCCCCGACTCCGAGTCCTCCTTCAGGTCCTGGAGGGCGACCTTGAGATCGGAGGCCGTCTGCCAGCGGCGCTGGGGATCTTTCCGCAGGCAGCGGCCCAGGATCCGCTCGGCGTCGGGCGGAACGGATTCGTTGACGGCCGACGCCGGCCGCGGCTCCTCGCTGAGGACGGCGGCCAGTGTCTTCAAACGGCTTTCGCGTTGGAATGGCTTTTGCCCGGTCAGCATTTCATAGAAAAGAACCCCGAAGGAGAAGATGTCCGAGCGGGCGTCGACCGTTCCGCCTTCGGCCTGTTCGGGCGACATGTAGGCGGCGGTGCCGACGACGAAGCCTTCCTCCGTCCTCGGCTTCTCGGCTTGGGCGATGGTCATGGTCGCGGCGTTTTCCGGCTGAGGGCCCGGGTCGGCCAGCTTGGCCAGCCCGAAATCGAGGATCTTGACCAGCCCGCCCGCGCTGACCATCACGTTGGTCGGTTTGAGGTCGCGATGGACGATGCCCGCGGCGTGCGCCCGGGCCAGCCCCTCAGCGATCTGGACGGCGTACTCCAGGGCCTGGGCGAGTTTGAGCCCGCGCCGGCCGATCAGATGATCGAGGGACTGTCCGTCCACGAATTCCATGACGATAAAATCGACGCCTCGGTCGGAAGCGATGTCGTGGATGACGACGATGTTCGGGTGATGCAGCGCCGAAGCGGCCTTGGCCTCCAGGACGAAGCGGCGTTTGCGTTCGATATCGGCCGTTTTATCGGGAGGAAGAATCTTGATGGCTACAATACGGTCGAGATGCGTGTCCTGGGCTTTGTAGACGACGCCCATCCCGCCCTCGCCGATCTTCTCCGTGATCCTGTAATGCAAAAGGTTCTGGCCGATCATGCGATGGGTCCCTTTCGAGAAGTGACTCCCTTATAAACCGGGCCCCTCGAACAAGTCAAGAAGCGGTTTAAGCGCCGGGAAAGAGCCGGTCCAGAGCCGCCTTCAGCATTTCCGCGGAGACCGGTTTTTCCAAGACGAGGTCGGCGCTGCTGTTGCGGGCCGCATTCTGGAAGGCGAAATTCTTGAGGGCGGTTATGATCACCAGCTTGACGCCGGGGAGCCCGACATCGGCCTTGATCTTGGCGCAGACGCCGAGACCGTCCACGCGGGGGATGAGCAGATCGGTCACGACCAGATCGGGCTTTTCGCGATAAACGCATTCCAACCCGGAAGCGCCGTCCGCTGCCGAAACCACTTCGAAACCGGCGGCGGACAGGATCCGGGTCAAGATGGCGACCGTCACTTTGTCGTCGTCGATCACGACCGCTTTTCTGGGCATCGGTTTTTCTTTTGGAATCCTGAAGCTATTGTATCGGTCCGGGCGGATGGAGGCAAGGAAAACCCGTTCCCTGCGGCGAGCCGTCCGTTGCGTCCCGCTTCCGAAATGGATTACCATAGCCGAGACGTCGGAACCCGGACGAGGGAATCGTGCACCGAACGCGTCGATGGTGTTTGTCGATGGGGCTGATCGCGATCCTCATCGAGGCGGCCGCCCCGGCGGCAAGCGAAAAAGCTCTCCCGTCGGCGGTCATTACGGTTCGGACTCTTCTCAAAGAGATGGCCGATTTCGGTATCCTGGCCGAACGGCCGCGCCCCCATTTCAAACAGGCCCTGGCCAGCAGTTACAGCCGCGAGAGCCATAAGGGCGGCGACGCTTGGTTTGACAACAATGACGCGGGCCAATACATAAGGACGGAGATGAAGGCCGGGTGGAAAGAACTCGTCCTGGCCGATCTCCACGGGCCCGGAGCGATGACCCGTTTCTGGTCGGCCAATCCCGATCTTCCGAATCCGGTGCGATTTTATTTCGACGGCGAAGCGCGGCCTCGGCTGAAACTGCCCCTGGCCGCGCTCTTCGCAGGCCGGACGTCCCCCTGGGGACCGGAATTTTCGTATATCAGCGGAACGGGCGGCAATCTCTATTTTCCGATCCCCTTCGGCGACTCGCTCAAGATCACGATCGAGGAAAAAGACAAGCCGGTCCGTTTGTACTACGAGATCGGCCATCGCGCCTACCCGGAAGGGACGGCCGTCGAGACCTATGATCCCGCGCGGGCGGCCGATTGGGCGGAAATTCAAACCGAAACGGCGCGGGCTCTGGTCCATCCGAAATCGGCGGCCGGGCCCGATGCCCAGCCCCTGGCCGCGCTGCTGATCGTCGAGCCCGGCCGGACGGCGGAATTTCCCGAATTGAAAGGGGAGAGGGCCGTCTATGAATGGTCCGCCCGGATCCTCGGGACGCGGGAAAGCCGCGATTGGTCCGATCCGAAACGGCCCCATAACGCCTGGCGCCATGTGCTCCTGGACATCGACTTCGACGGCGAACGGAGCGTCTCCGTGCCGCTCGGCGATTTCTTCGGCTCGGCCCCGGGCATCAACCCCTACGAGAACCTCTTTTTCACCGTCGCGCCCGACGGCACCATGACCAGCCGCCTGTTGATGCCCTTCAAGACGGGGATGCGCCTGCGGTTGACGAACGCCGGCTCCGTCCCTTATTCGGTCGAGCTGAAGGTCCTGGCCGGGCGACGGCCCTTTATCGAGGGGACCTATCATCTGCGCGCCCAATGGGGCAGCCTGACCCGCGATTCGTGGCCCTTTTTTGACCTGAATTTTCTGGACGCGAAGGGAGAGGGCAAGGTCGTCGGGACGGTCTACCAGATCGCCAATCCGACCTTGATCTGGTGGGGCGAGGGCGATCAGAAGATCTTCGTCGACGGAGAGACGTTCCCCAGCACGTTCGGAACGGGCACCGAGGACGACTATGGTTTCGCCTACGGCGACAATCATCCCTTCGCCCGTCCTTACCACGCCCAGACGCGGGTCGACGGCCCTTGGAGCGGGGGACACATCAGCCTGAATCGCTGGTACGTCCTGGACGCCCTGCCCTATCGGACCGGGCTTCGCTTCGACCAGGAGATCTGGCATTGGATGCCCTGTCGTCCCACCTGGACGCATGTCATCTATTGGTACGCCGCGCCCTGTACCCCGGGACCGCGGGCCGTCGATCGGACGAAACTGGCCCCGCGGGACCTGGGAATCCGCGAGGACATGCTCGAGCCGCTGGAAGGCGAGGCCCTCGCGCACGAGGAAACGGGCGGAACGGCGAAAAAAGAACGACTGGCCAACTGCTCCGGCGCCGAACACCTGGTCTGGCGCGGGGCCCGGCCGGGCGACCGCCTGACGGTGCACGTCCCGGTTCCCAAAGCCGGCCGCTATTCGATCGAGATCAATCTTTGCATGTCTCCCGAATACGGCCGCCATCGGCTTTTTGTCAACGGCCGCCCCGCGCTTCAGGAGGTGGACGGATACTCGCCGAAACTCTATTGGCAGCAGGTTCGTCTCGGCGTTTTTGATCTTCATCAGGGCGACAACCTCCTGACGGCCGAGGCGCTGGATGCGAATGCGGCGGCCCGGCCGGGCCGGTTATTCGGGCTCGATTATATTTTCCTGGTCAAGAAATAGGAGAACTGGAATGGTTTCGAAAAAACGCCGGCGTTCATCCAAGTCCTGGCCAATCCGTTTGGCCATCGGTCTCCTCGGCATCGGGCTGGCGGCCGGCCTTGCGGCGGCCGAGGACGGACGGGAAGGCTGCACCGTCATCGGCGTCGGGCGACTGGCTTCGATCGACGGCTCGGTCATCACCTCTCATACCGATTGTTGCAGCGAGTGCCGGATCCAGGTCGTCCCCGGCCGCACGCATCCCAAAGGGTCCCTGGCCCCTGTCCACTGGGGGATGGTCTATTTCGGCAACGACGACGACCGTCGGTCCCTGCCCCTCGGCGATTTCGGCAAGGTGATCGGGCAGGTTCCCCAAGTCGAAAAGACCTATGCCTATTTCCACACCGGGTATTCCCAGATGAACGAGCGCCAATTGGCCATCGGCGAAAGCACGTGTTCGCAGAAGCCGGAGCTCGATGTCCCCTACGTCGAGGGCGTCACCCGCCAGATCATGACCATCGAGCAGGCCCAGGTCTTCGCCTTGGAGCGCTGCGCGACGGCCCGCGAAGCCGTCCGGCTCATCGCCGGCCTCGTCGAGAAGTACGGCTTTCTGCCCTCCTGCGGCGGATCGGAGGCCCTCTGCATCGCCGATCCGCGCGAGCTGTGGGTCATGGAGATCTTTAGCGTCGGCGCGGAATGGACCCCCGAGAGCGGCAAGCCGGGGGCGATCTGGGCCGCCCGGCGCGTCCCGGACGACCATGTGGTCGTCATCTCCAATTACGTCCGTATCCGGGAAATCGATCCCCGGAGCCCGGACACGCTTGTTTCGCCCAATTACATGAAGGAAGCGGTGGACCGGGGCTGGTATGATCCCCGGAGCGGCAAACCGTTCGTTTGGCAGGAAGCCTACGCGCCGTCCATCCGGGAAGGCAATCTCAGTCGTCTTTGGCTCATCTACAGCAGCATCGCCCCATCCGGCAAGGCCTGGCCCAAAAGGTCCCTCTCCGACGCCGCGGGGCCGGGCACGCTTTACGCCCAGCCCATCGAGGGCGCCGAGTTTTATCCGTTCTCGGTCAAACCCGATAAAAAGCTGGGCGTCCGGGACGTCATCGCCTTCCAGCGCTCGACGTTCGAGAACACGATTTATGACATGACCCGCGACCCGGCTTGGCTCGTCTCGAACGGCGGGAAGCTGGAGAAAAGCGTCATGGCCACGCCGTTTCTGGCGCCGGAAATGGAGCGCGTCCTGCGCATCCGCCATCATCGGACGATCGCCACCGAGGGTTACGGCATGGTCGCCCAGCTCCGCTCCTGGCTGCCCGCCGCCGTGGGCGGGATCTATTGGTTCTATGTGGACAATCCCTTCGTCAGCGCTTATGTCCCGGTCTATGCCGGGGCAACGGACGTGGCCGATGCCTATAAGATCTATGACTACGCCGCCTACAGCGAGCGTTCGGCCCGCTGGGCCGTCGATTTCGTCGAGAAGCTGATGCTGCTGCGCTGGCAGTCCGCGGTCAAGGACCTGCACGAAGCCCGGGATCCCCTGGAAGACGGTTTCTTCGCCGAACAGGCGGCCGTCGACGCCAAGGCCCGGGAACTTCTGGCCCAGGATGCCGCGGCGGGCCTGAAATACCTGACCGACCTGACCGTCTCGCGGACGGACAGGGTCGTTCAGATGTTTCGCGAGCTGCGGAACAAGCTCCTGACCAAATACTCGGGCGATATCGTCTGATCGGAGGCGGTTTTCACCGGCGGGCGGGCCGCGTCAGTAGGTCAGTCCGCTGCCGATAGGGTAAGCATCGCTGATCTTGATGGGGAGCTTGCCCCGCGGTTTGAGTTCACCCTTGAGCGCTTTGATGAACGAATCGAAGTAGACGGCCTGGTTGCCGAACCAGCCTTTTTCTCCATAACCGATGAAGTACGCGGCGACATGGGGGATTTTCCGGATGAGGTGGGGGTTGCCATACGTCATGGCCACGACGGCTCCGGGCTTGGCGGCGATGATCCTGTTGAGGAAGGCCAGATCGGTGTCCCGGAACGGCGCCGCTTCGCCCAGCCGGTTGCGCGGGACGAAGAGCGAAAGGACGACCACATCGGCTCCCGAAACGGCCGCCCAGGCTTTGTCGTAGAAAGCCGGATCCAGATCGGGCCGAAGGACGTAGCTGGATGTTCCCGGGAAGGCCGAGGCCAGCTTGGCGGCCAGGGCCGCGGGGGCCGGATCGCCGTCCGCTTTCTGGACGCTGATATTGACCATTCGGGACGTTCGACCGGCGGGCAGGGGCAGAACGCCGTCGTTTTTAAGCAAGGTCAGCGACTTGTCGGCCGCCTCCTGGATGATCGCCAGATGCGCCGCCGTCCCGACGAATTCTCCCACGGCGGATTCGTCGACGAAGCGGTTCTTGGGCAGTTCCAGACGCGCCTTCAGGATCAGGAGCTTGCGGGCCGATTCCTCGATCCGTTGTTCCGTCAGCCGGCCCGAGCGCACCGCCGCGGCCACCGCCGCGATCACCGCGACCGGGTCCTTCGGCTTCAAGATGATGTCGTGGCCCGCTTCCAGGGCCTTGATGGCCACCTCTTCGGCGCCGAAGCGCTTGATGACGTGGTCATACCATAAGTCGTCGGACGTCAGAACGCCTCGGAATCCGAGCTTGCCGCGCAGCCAGTCTGTGGCCAGCTGCTTCTCCACGCTGGCCGGCAGCTCCGAGCCGCCGGTCACCGAGGGGACGGCGATGTGCTCGCTCATGACGAAATCGACGCCGGCGTCGATCGCCAATCGGAAAGCCGCGAACTCCTGGGCTTCGACGGCCTTCGCCGGTTTGGAGATCCAGCTCCAGAGCGGCCACTGAGGCATGGCTTCAACGTCGCCCCGGCCGGGGAAATGCTTGGCCGTGGTCAGCATGCCGTTGTCGTGGTAGCCCCGCACATAGGCCTTCAACAACCGGCCCATGAGAGCCAAGTCGCCTCCCAGGGAGCGGACGCCCTCGGCCGGATTGTCCGGCCGCCAAGCGATGTCCGAGACCGGGGTGTAGGTCAGGTGGACGCCCATGGCCCGGCCTTCGACGGCCGCCGCCGCCGCGGCCCGATAAACAAGGTCCTCGGAACCCGCGGCGGCGAAGCCCATGGCGGCCGGATATTCACTGGCGCCTGCGACCTGCTGGCCCGGGCCGCCTTCGAAATCGGCGGAAATGAGAAGAGGGATGGCCGCCTCCTTCTGCAGGCGGTTCAGGAGATGGGCCACATCGCGCGGCGTCCCGCCGTAGAAAACGAACATGCCCAGGCCGGAATCGCGGGTCAGGCGGATCCATTGGGCCAGGCGCGGATCATCGTCGGCGATATACCCTCCGGCCAGGTCGGCGCAGATGATTTGGGCTATCTTCTTCTCCAGGGTCAGCCCGGCCAGGGTCTTCTCGGCCCAGGTCGCAGCTTCCTCGGATTGGGGGAGAAGGCGGGCTTCAAGCGGGGGCCGGGCTCCGCCCGCCGGTGAGACCGGGGCCATCAGGACGGGCCCGGAGAGGATCAGCAGGCCGATCAGCGAGGGGACGAAGCGTGGATTCATGGGCCGTTCCTTTTTTTGTTGAATGTGGCGTTCGGCTAACTTTAATGCAGCCGATGTGCGGACGCAAGCGGGTGCCGTGCCGTCTTGACGGCCTTTCATCGGGAGGCTATAGTCTCGGCATGACCGACACGACGGGCTTGCGGCCGGGCGTCCGCTGGACGGAGACGGGCGCGGTTTTCACGGTCTACAGCCGGGACGCCGAGCGTGCTTGGCTGATGCTTTTCGATAGCCCTGACGACCCGGTTCCCGGACGGGAAATCGAGCTCGATCCGACCGTTCACCGCGTCGGCGATCTCTGGACGATCGAGGTTGAGGGCGTCCGGTCCGGGCAGGGCTATCTCTACCGCATGGACGGCCCTCTCGGCCTGTTCGACCCCGGCCAGTGGCTGCTCGATCCCTGCGCCCGGGCCGTCCACGCCGGGCGAGGCTGGGGCGAGCGGAGCGGGCTCGAGCCCGGCCGCTGGCCGCGCAGCGGCGCGGCCTTTCCCAAAGGCCTTTTCCTCGGCGAGGACGATTATGATTGGGCGGGGGATCGCTCTCCGGAGATCCCTCTTGCCGAGACGGTGATTTACGAGGCCCATCTCCGCGGCTTCACCGCCCATCCGCATTCGGGGGTCTCCCATCCCGGGACCTACAGGGGGTTCACCGAGAAGATCCCTTATCTCACGGACCTTGGGGTCACGGCCGTCGAATTCCTGCCCCTGCAGGAATTCAACGAAATGGAATTTTTCCTTCAAAACGGGCCGCGCCGCAACCTGCGGAATTTCTGGGGCTACAGCACGCAGTCCTACTTCGCCCCCATGGCCCGCTATGCTTCGAACCTGGAGGGGGACGGGCCGATCGTGGAATTCCGTGATCTAGTCAAGAAACTCCACGCGGCCGGCCTCGAAGTCATCCTGGACGTCGTCTTCAACCATACCGGCGAGCTCGACGAGAAAGGACCGGTTTTTTCCTTCAAGGGCCTGGACCGGACCACTTATTACATCTTGACGCCGGATGGCTCCGGCTATGAGAATTATTCCGGCTGCGGCAACACGGTCAAGGCCAACCATCCGGTCGTCCAGGATTTCATCCTCGATTGTCTCCGCTATTGGGTCGAAGAGATGCACGTCGATGGATTCCGCTTCGACCTGGCCTCGGTGTTTGCCCGCGGCGTGGACGGCCGGGTTTTGGAGCGCTCCCCGCTCATCGACCGCATTTCGACCGAGCCGTCCCTGGCCCGAATCAAGCTTTTCGCCGAGGCTTGGGACGCGGCCGGCCTTTTCCAGGTCGGCTCCTTCCCCCATTCCCGCTGGTCGGAATGGAATGGCCTCTTCCGCGACGAGGTCCGCCGCTTCTGGGCCGGAGAGCCCGGACTGCTCGGGCGCTTGGCCGACAGGCTGGGCGGGAGCGCCGACCTTTATGAACGGCCCGGCCAGAGCCCCCAGAAAAGCGTCAATTTCGTGGCCTGCCACGACGGCTTCACCCTGGCCGATCTCGTCCGCTATGCCGTTCCCCACAACGACGCCAACCGCGAAGGCGGCCGGGACGGCGAGGCGCACAACCATAGCGCCAATTACGGCGTCGAGGGGCCGACGGACGATCCCGATATCGAGGCCCTGCGTCTCCGTCAGCAGAAAAACATGCTGGCCACGGTCATCCTGTCTCAGGGCGTGCCGATGCTGATGGCCGGCGACGAATGGGGCCGGACCCAGCGCGGAAACAACAACGCCTACGCCCAGGATAACGAGATCTCCTGGGTGGATTGGGAAGCGGCCCGGAATAACGAGCCGCTGCGTTCGTTTGTCCGCGGCCTGATCGCCTTCCGCCGGGCCCATCCGGGGCTGCGCCGGCGCTGTTTTTACAGCGGCAAGGCCGGGGACGGGCACGGGCCCGACATCCGCTGGTTCGGGCCGGACGGCGGCGGGCCGGATTGGGAGAACGGCGATGCCCTTGCTTTCCTGATCGACGGCGACCGCGGCAACACGGGCGGGGAGGCCGACGATGATGATCTGTTCCTAATCATCAACGCCACCCCGGGCGCGAGGCTGTTTTGCTTGCCTGAGCGGCCCGGGCCGGCCTGGCGGCTGGCCTGGAGCACGATGGAAACGGAACCGCGGATCGAGGCCTCCGAAAACGGACCGCTCATCCGCGTTCAAGGACGAAGCGTGACGGCGCTCGTCGCCGCGTTTCCGCTCGAACAAACGGCGGAGTGAGAGACCGCCGCCGAGGGAACCTTCCGTCCCCGACGCCGTCCGCGGCCCGGGGACAAACTACTTCCTGTCCGCGACCCCGTGCCCGTAAATGACCACGGCGCGCTCGGCGATGAGCGTCCAGCCGCTCTTCCAGTCGTATTCTTCGACGCCGGCCGGCATCGGGTTGACGCGGAGGACGCAGGCGCCGCGCACGCAGGCCCCCGCGTTATGGTCGATGGCCGGACTGAAGTCCCATCCGTCGCCGTACGTCTTGGACTTCATCGAACGGTCGGGGCGGCCGGGCCTGGCCGGGTCTCCGGCGAGGTCGCGCTGGGGTTTGATCAGCCGATAGGGGCCCTCGCCGGTCAGCCGCCCCGTCCCTTTTTCATAAGAAGACGTATCGAGGGGCCGCCCCTCCCTTTCAAAAGCCAACAGAAGCCAGGGTGTCTCGGGGATTTTTTGCCCGTCGACGAGGCCGGCGGGAATCTTGTCCGGATACTTGACGAAGGCCCGTTCGGTGCCGGCCAGAGAACGCGGCCCGGCGTAGAAATATCCCTGCGGGAAGGGCTGGAGAATGTCGCTGAGGGAGACGTCGATGCTGTAGCCGTCCGGGGCGAAGACGGTGACGCCGGCCGCGCCCTGAAGATCGATGCCCGCCGCTTTGATAACGTCGAGCAGAGCGACGCCCGTATAATTCACATAGTCGTCGGTGGGCTCCTTCGTCGTGTTCATCAGCATGAACTGTTTTCGGGCCTGAAGCTTATGCAGATCGTCCCAAGTGAACCGGACGGTCGGAGCGAGCGGCTGGCCGGGACGGCTGGCTGGATCGCCGGGAAATCGCAAAGCTTCGATTTCGGCGGCGTTGGACGTGCCGTCGCCGTCGGAATCGAGCGATTCAATGGCGATCAAGGCGGCGACGCCGCGGCCGGCCTTTTTATAGGTCAATCCGAAGGGATTGAGGGTTTCTTCGTAATTTTTGGGCACACCGGTCTTGTAGCGGGCGTTGGGGTAAACGAGCAGATGGCAGTAGCTGCAGGGGCTGTATTCCCGTTCGGCGTCCGTTCCGCTCGGGCCGCCCCGATGGCAAAGCTGGCAATCGTCGAGCCGGGTCCCGGCCGCTTGGGGATAGCGGCGGAGGAAAGCCAGCGAATCGTCGCCTTTCTTGTGTCCAACGTATGACCGTGAAGGGACTTCTTGGTTTCCGGACGCCGCGAACAGGGCCGCCGCGGCAATGATCGCGAAGGCGCCGGCCGCGGCGAGAACGTGGCTTTTGCGCATGGAAAACTCCTTGCCGTAGGGTGAGGCGGGATCATAGCCTATTCTCCCGCAGGCCGCAATTCGCGCCGGGCGAGGCGCTTTTTCTTGACACCTGCGGCCGGCCGGGATAGATTCCGGACGATTCGGGAGGACGGCGATGAAAATGAAAACGGCGCTCATTCTCTTGATGTGCGCGACGATCTCGTCGGCGTACGCTCAAGGTCCTACGTTTGTCGAACTCGCCCCGGGCGGCTCAACCTATAAGATTCGAAGCGCCGAGAGCGAGGCGGCACGGTTCGACTTGCCCCTTCTGAAAAACGGAAGTCGCCCTGAAGTCAAAGTGACGGACGCGGGGGAGGGATGGAGCCGGGTCCGTATGACCTGGCGTCTGGGAAACTCCCTGCCGCAGGACGAGTTGGCCGTCGTTTTCAAAGCGGCGGGGGAGCCGGATTTCTGGTGGACGCCGCACCTGGCCCCCAACCCCGGCGACTGCATTGCCCAGCACGTCTTCCGTTCGCCGGCCCTTATCGTCATGGCCGGGCGTCGGACGCTGGTCATCGTTCCCGATCTCGATATCTGCGGCGCGAATCCGAGGACTCCCTGGTTTCTCGATCTCGACGCCCCGGCCAAGACGCTCCGGCTCGGGTTGAGCAAAACGAAAATCGTCGCCCACGTCCAATATCATCAAGCCCCGGGGATGGTCCTCGGCCCGGGACCGGTCGAAATCGGCTTCTTCGTGGCCGCCTATACGGACAACCAAACGCCGCCCAATCCCTGGTCGCGGGTGACGGATTTTCTATGGAAGTGCTGGGCCCGCCCTCTCCTGGCCAAGGGCGAGCCGCTGACCGTGCCGATGGACGCCTATGTCCGGCATACGTACAACTGGGCCTTCCGGTCCTGGAAGGACGCCATCTGGCAGGAGCCGGTGATCGACGGGATTCGGGTCGGGGCCCCGAAATTCATCGCCGACACCACCGAATCGCCGAATTACAAGGGCCCCATGGACCAGCGCGAATTCCTTTCCATTTGGAACCAGGCCTGGTTCTCTTCGTTACGCTCGGCCATCGGCGTGGCCCGATTCGCCCGGCGGACGAACGATGCCTTCCTGCGCGGGAAAGCGGACCTGACCAAGGCCTTCGCCCTGGCCGCCCCGATGAAGGACGGCATCTTCCCGTCGGTCTATCGGACGCAGATGGAAGAGATCCGGGTCGGCGGTGCCGTCGTCCATCGCTCCAAGGGCTGGGCCACCGGTTATTGGACGAATTCGGACCGGACCCCCGACGAGCAGGGAATCACCGCGGCCTGGTATCACGTTCTCGACGCCAGCTGGACGGCCCTCCAGATGCTGCGCTGGAACGAGGAGATCGCCCCCGATCCGCGGCTCGTCGCCTATGCCAAAGCCTATGCCGAGAAGCTATTGACCCTCCAGGACGGGAAGGGATTCTATCCGGCCTGGCTCGATCCCCGGACGCTTCGGCCGGCCGCCGCGCTGTCGGATTCTCCGGAAACGTCGGCCAGCGTGACGTTCCTTCTCCATCTGAGTCGGGTGACGGGTGACGAACGCTTTAGGAAATCCGCCCTACGGGCCATGGATGCCTTGCTCGTCGAGATCGTTCCCGCCGGCCGGTGGGAGGATTTTGAAACCTATTGGTCCTGCAGCGGTTGGGGGAAAACCGAGTTCCTCGGACGGCGTGTTCCTCGAAACGCCCTTTACAAGAAAAACACGCTGTCCTTGTTCTGGACGGCTGAAGCCCTGCTGGAATGCTACGAGACGACGAAGGATGATCGCTATCTGCGCTGGGGCCGCCGTGTCCTGGACGAGCTGTCGATGTATCAGCAGTCCTGGCAGCCGCCCTTCATCTTTATCCCCGCCTTGGGCGGGTTCGGAGTCATGAATTTCGACGGCGAATGGAACGACTCCCGCCAGTCCCTGTTCTGCGAGCTCTTTATGGACTATTACCGGGTCACGGGCGATTCAGCCTTGTTTGAACGGGGCATAGCGGCCTTGAAAGCCGGGTTCGTCATGATGTATTGCCCCGAGAATCCCAAGGCCAAGCCGCTCTGGGAGAAGGTCTGGCCTTTCTTCGGCGAGAAGGATTACGGCTTCACCATGGAGAACTACGGCCACGGCGGAGAAGTCAGCGCCGCAGGCGAGGGCATCGGCTCGTTCGCCATCTACGATTGGGGCAACGGCGCCGCGGCCGAGGCCCGCAATCGGATCTATGATCACTACGGCGATGTTTTCATCGACCGCACGCGCGCCCGGGGTTTCGGAATCGACAGTGTCGAGGTTTCGGTCAAGGGAGGCCTGGCGACACTCACCGACCGCTCCGCGGCCCCGCGGAGCATCCGCCTCGTTTTCGAGGACGGATCCTCGAACATCGTGAAACTGGGGGGGGGGGGGCCGCCCGGTGTCGATTTCCTTTGGCCCGAACAAGCGGCCCTGAGACGGCGCGCCGTGATTGCCTTTTCAAACGGCTCGAATCGACGTTTTAATGACTTCCCGATTTTTTGTCTGCCATCACCGGCAGTCCCGGCTTGACAGGGGATTCCGGCCGGGGATAGATTGGGCCTTGATTTCCACCGTCGCCAAGGAGGCTCGCATGTCCCTTCCGATCATCCGCCGCCGCGTTCTCGCGGCCGTCTTGCTGATCGCCGCCGCCGCGCTGACCGTATCCGCGCAGCCGGTTAAGCGGGCCATCACCCTCGACGACCTGACCAAATTCCGCAGCGTCGGCGATCCCCAGCGATCACCGGACGGGAAATGGGTCGCCTATGCCGTCGGCACGACCGACGCCGAGAAGGACAAACACGATTCCGACCTTTGGATGGTCAGCTGGGACGGCAGCCAACAGGTCCGCCTGACTTTCGGCCCGGACGACGCCAGCTCGCCCCGCTGGAGCCCGGAGGGCCGCTGGCTGGCGTTCCTGGCGTCCCGCGGGACGGAAGAGGAAAAGAAAACCGGCGCCCAGGTCTGGCTCCTCGACCGGACGGGCGGTGAAGCCCAGAAGCTGACCGATCTGAAGGGCGGTGTGTCTTCCTTCGCCTGGTCGCCCGACGGCAAGCGGCTGGTGATCGTATCCAGCGACGTCGATCCGGCCGATGAGCCCGAGAAAATGGAAGGCTGGAAGAAGAAAGCCAAGCCGCCGATCGTTATTGACCGCTATCACTTCAAACAGGATCGGGAGGGCTACCTCAAACGGCTCTATTCCCATCTCTGGCTGTTCGACGTGGCCTCCAAGAAAGCCGAGCCCCTCACCACGGGCGCCTTTGAAGACGCCACTCCGGTCTGGTCTCCGGACGGCTCCAGGATCGCTTTCGTCAGCCTGCGCGGCCCCGATCCGGACCGCACGGAGGATTCCGACGTCTTCGTCGTCGAGGCCAAAGCCGGCGCCCAGCCCAAACAAATCACCTCTTTCGCCGGGCCGGACCACGATCCGTCTTGGAGCCCGGACGGAAAATGGATCGCCTATCTTCAAGGCGACGAACCCAAATACTCGGCCTACAATCTTTCCAAGGTCGCCCTCGTCTCGGCCGAGGGCGGCGAGCCCCGGATCTTGACGGGGTCCCTCGACCGCTCGGCCGAAGGGCCGTTGCGCTGGACGGCGGACGGAAAGAGCATTCTCTTCCTCTTCGAAGACGACCGCGCCTCGGTGGTCGGACGGGTCCCGGTCGCCGGAAGCCCGATCGAACGGCTGACCAGCGGCCGGCGGACGGTTTCGCACATCTCCCTGGGCGCCGACGGCGCGCTGACGCTCCTGTCCGGCACGTCCTCCGAGCCGTCGGAGGTCTACGCGCTCGAAAATGGCGCCCTGCGCCGCCTCACCCATCAAAATGACGGCCTGATGGCCGAGCTCCAGCTGGGCCTTACCGAGGATTTCTCCTCCAAAAGCAAGGACGGGGCCGAGGTCCACGGACTGATGGTCAAACCGGCGTCCTGGAAAGCGGGTCAGCGCTATCCGACACTCCTTTACATCCACGGCGGACCGAACGGGCAGGATGACTACAGCTTGACCTTCGACGCCGAATACTTCGCCGCCAACGGCTACGTGGTCTTGGAAATGAATTACCGCGGCAGTTCGGGGCGCGGCTCCGCTTATCAAAAGGCCATTTTCGCCGATTGGGGCCATAAGGAAGTGCTGGATCTCCTCGGCGCGGTCGATCAGGCGATCGCTGCGGGAGTGGCCGATCCGAACCGATTGGGCATCGGCGGCTGGAGCTACGGCGGCATCCTAACCGATTACAGCATTGCCACCGATCCCCGCTTCAAGGCCGCCGTCAGCGGTGCGGGCAGCGCGCTGCAGCTGACGATGTACGGCCACGACCAGTATGTCATGCAGTACGAATTGGAGCTGGGCGAGCCGTGGAAGGCCAGGGACGTCTGGCTCAAGGTTTCCTATCCCTTCTTCCAGGCCGATCGGGTCAAGACGCCGACGCTGTTTTTGGGAGGCGACAAGGATTTCAACGTCCCCCTGGCCGGCGGGGAGCAGATGTATCAGGCTTTAAAGAGCCAGAACATCGAGACCCAGCTGATCATCTATCCCGGACAGTTCCACGGCATCTCCCTGCCCAGCTATCAGCGCGACCGTCTGGAACACTACTTGGCCTGGTACGACAAGCATCTCAAGCCGGCCCCGGCGAAGCCGGCGGAACCCGAAAAAAAATAGGATTTTTCCGGCCCGCCGATTCTCTAATTTTCCGGAGTGGCGCTGGCCGGGCGCTCGTAATCGATGATCGTCTCGAGCAGGAGCGTGCGCATCGTTGCCAGGCGCCGGCTGATGACGGCGGCGATCCGCTTCATAACCAGGAAACCCGTTTCCGGCTTGGCGGCCAGGTAATCCATCAGCCGGTCTCCGTCGATGGCCAGCACTCGGACGTCGCTGATGGCCAGGGCCGAACTGTTGTGATGGCCCTGCCCGAGAAGGGAAGCGAAGCCGAAGACTTGGCCCGGCGTATTCAAGACGGAAATCGTCACCGGCTCGGCCAGGGGAGAGGCGTGAACGGTCAAGCCGACCGTGCCCTTTAAAAGCAATTGGATATGGTCGGCGGATTTTTCAGGGGAAAAAATTTGGGAATGGGCGGGAAAAGCCAGCTCGAGGGAAAGGGAGGCGATCTTTTTCAGGTCCTCTTCCGGAAGGTCCTTGAATAAATCGAGCCCGGCCAGGGTTTTCGAGGAAATCATGACGTCCTCCTTTCTCTGCTTGTGTTGTCTCCATGATAGCCGAGAACGCTCCCGCGGGCAAACGCGCCGCGCCTCGGCTTAGATCCCGGGGGCCGGGCGTCGGGAACGCAGAAGAACTGCCAAAGCGGCCACGGACAGCAGCGAGAGGGCGGAGCCGAAGAGAAACGGGGCGGACGGACCCCAGGCCTGCCAGAGCAAGCCGGCGAGTAAGCTGGCCGGCAGGGCGCTGATCCCGACGGCGGCGTTGTACAGGCCGAAGGCCGTGCCCCGCTTCTCAGACGCGGTGACGACGTCGGCGACCAGGGCCTTGCCCACGCCTTCGGTCGCGCCGTAATAGGCCCCATAGAGGATGTAGAGCCCCCAGACCTGCCAGGCCCTGGTGATAAAGGCGAATCCCAAGTAGACGAGGCCGTAGATGATCCACCCGGCGATGATGACCCGCGATCGGCCGATGCGGTCGGACAAAATCCCCGCCGGGACGGCCACGATCGTCGTCAGCAGGTTGAAAAGGGCCAGCATGACCAGGATCTCGACCAGAGACAGGCCGAGTTGCTGGGAGCGGAGGATGAGAAAAGCGTCCGAGGAATTTCCGAGGGTGAAAAGGACGGTGATGGCCAGAAAGACCTTGAAACGGCGGTCGTAGCCCTTCAAGGAGAAACGAGGCGGCTTCCTCTTCTCCCCGCTGACCGCCTGGTCCCGGATGAAGAGAATGACGAGGAAAACGCCCAGCAGCGCGGGCACGGCGGCCAGAAGGACGAGCATGCGGAACGTCCCCATGGTCATGGTCCGGACGACGTGCGCGCCCAGGCTGATCAAGCCGGCGGCCGTGAGCAGGCCCAGGACGGCCCCCAGTGGGTCCATGGCCCGGCTGTAGCCGAAAGCCCGCCCCTGTCGCTCGGCCTCGGTCGAGTCGGCGATCAGGGCGTCCTTGGGCGAGGTCCGGACGCCCTTGCCGACCCGGTCGATAAAACGCAGGATCAGAACGAACGGCCAGGCGCCGGCGAAATAGAAGAGCGGCTTGGAGAGCGCCGAGAGGGCATAGCCGGCCAGGACCAGGGGCTTTCTCTTGCCCCACTTATCGGAGAACCAGCCGGAAAACATCTTGAGGAACGTCGCCGTGCTGTCGGCGACGCCCTCGATCAGCCCAATGATGGACGTCTTGACGCCCAGGACGTTGGCCAGAAAAAGCGGCAGAATGCGGATGGTGATCTCGCTGCTCCAATCATTGAGCAGGCTGACGAAGCCGAAGACGAAGACGTTCCGGCTGAGTCCGAAAAAGCGCCGTTCGGGGCTCATTCGTCCTTGATTCTCTTGGCTTCGTAGACGCCGCCCGGCTGGATCAGGTCGGCGCTGATGACGCGGCCTTTTTCGTCGAAACGGAAGGAGATGATGATCTGCCTGGCCTGCTTGAGGATGAACTCCCCGCCCAGCGCAGGCAGCAGATCATAGACCGGCTGACCCGGAATGGACGCGATGAGCGCCGTCCCTTTGAGGATGACGGCGATCTTCTGGGTCCCCGTGTCGTACCGACCCTCGAGTTTTTTGAGATAGGCGGGATCGAAGAGCTTGGCGTCCGGCTTGCGGGCGAAGGAGATGTCATCGAGGGTCGGCTCGACCGGCGCTTCGACGGCGGAGACGAAGCCGTTGGCGTTCGTCCTGAAGGTCAGCTTGGCGTCGTCGAACGTGGCGTCCTCGATTTTCTTGGCGTTGAACGTATCGTAGTGCCAATGCTCGAGATCGCTGACGATGCCGTTGATGGAGAAGGCCAGGTGGCCGCCGCGGAGGAAGACCTTGAGATCGCCGTAGCCGGGATGATTGTAGTCTCCGACATAATCCTCGAGCTTATGGGAAGGATTGGTTCCAAGCGTCCGACGGGTGGCTTTTTTCTGCTCCGCGGCTTTCCCGAGCTCTTCCCCCTTGGCCTTATTCTGGGCCGCTTCGAGGATCCAATTGCGGTCCGGCAAACCCAGGAGCTTGTCCGCGGCGTGGCGAACCAGAAGCTCCCCGAGGGGCGTTCCGTTCATGTTCGTCAGGACGACGAAGCCGATGTTGTCCTGGGGCAGGAAAGCGACGAAGGCCGAGAAGCCGTCGATATTTCCTCCGTGGTGGACGCGGGCGTGTCCGCGGTACGTGTCGGTGAACCAGCCCATGCCGTAGATTTCCGGCCCGATTTCAGGGATGAACGGCGGAGCGCCGGTGGGCATATGGGGCGCGTGCATGTCGGCGATGGTCGCTTCGCCGATGAGGTTCCGGCCTCCGAATTTTCCGTTGTTCAGATGGATGCGGACCCAGCGGCTCATTTCGTTGGCGCTGGAATTGATGGCCCCGGCCGGGCCGACCGTGGTGATGTTGCGGAAGGGGATGCGTTTGACGACGCCCTTCTCTTCCTGGTAGGGCAGGGCGAAATCGGGGTCCTTTTGCGAGCTGTCCACGGAGAAGTTCGAGCGGGCCATGCCCAGGGGGGCGAAGACGCGGGCCCGGACGGCGTCCTCCCATTTCTGCCCGGTCAGCTGCTCCAGGAGGAACCCGGCCGTGAGGAACATCAGGTTGTTGTATTGGAATTTCTCCCGCAGATCGGCGGTGGGCTGGAGAAAAGCCAGGCGGCGGACCAGATCTTCGCGCGTCGACGTGAAATTGTTGTACCAGACCAGGTCGTGGCGGGGCAGGCCGGAGCGGTGGGTGACCAGATCGCGGGGCGTGATGCGCTCGGTGGCCGAGGGATCGTAGAGCTTGAACCAGGGGATGTACGTGCGCACCGGCTTGTCCCAATCCATCCTGCCTTCGTCGACAAGCGTCCCCAGGGCGAACACGGTGAAGGCCTTGGACGATGAGCCGATGGCCAAAAGGGTGTCCGCGGTCATGGGCAGCTTCTTTTCCGCGTCCCGCAGGCCGTAGCCCTTGGCCAGGACGACCTCGTCGCCGACGATCACGGCTACGGACGCGCCGGGAACCTTGAGGGCCTTCAGTCCGCCTTCGACGATTCCGTCGAAATCGGCCAGGGCGGCCTTGGCTTTGGCGGCCGGGCTTTCCGCGCGCTTGAGGACGAATGGGAACGACTGCCCGCCCTGGGAGAATTTCCCTTCGATCGAGGAGCCGTCCTCGTTCAGCGCGCCTTTGAATGTCGGCGTTCCGGGGATGTCGGGCATCTCGAAGGACGCTTCGCGGCCTTTGATCTCGATCTTGGCCAGGGTGTAATCCTTGAGATTCTGAGCCGGAATGGCGATGACTCCCGACCAGGAACCGTCGGGCTTCGCCGCGAAATCCACGGCGCACGCCAACTTCTGGCCCGGTAGGTCGATGGCGCCCTCCCAATGCCCGGCAAGGGTCTTTGTCTCTCCGATCAGGGCCGCGGGTGCGGCCGCCAGGAACATCACCAAAAGAGATAGAAGGATCGTCCGGAACGATTTGGTCATGGCACCTCTCCTTCCGGCTATTCTCCATCCATCGCGGGGAAAAATCAACGCCGGCCATCATTGACAGGCGTTCGGGCGGAACGGTATGCTCATCCCTTATGAACGGCCTGTCCCGCGAAGCCGAGATCGCCCTGGAGATCAAGCGCTCGAAATTCATCGGGCGGAGTTTTCTGCGGGCATCGCCGGCCGCGGCCTTGGGGGCCGTCCAAGGGGTGCGCCAGGCCCACCGCGACGCCAGCCATCATTGCTGGGCTTATCGGACCGGATTGACAGGCGAGCAGGCCCGCTACGATGACGACGGCGAACCCCAGGGAACCGCCGGGCCTCCCATTCTACAGGTTCTGGAACGGCGGAAAGTGACCAATGCCCTGATCGTCGTGACCCGCTATTATGGGGGAATCAAGCTGGGCACGGGCGGCCTCGCCCACGCTTATGGGGAGGCGGCCAAACTCGTCCTCGACGAGTCGCGTCCGCGGGAGATCCGCCTCATGGTCGAGCTCAAGGCCATTGTGCCCCACGGACAGCTGGCGCCGATGGAAAAATTCGTCGAAAAAAAGCGGGGCGAGGTCCTGGGGCGAGAATTCACCGAGCATGTCGTCCTGCGGGTCCGGATTCCTTCCGCCGACCTGCCCGAATTCCTGACTTTCCACGCCAACCTGGTCAACGGCCGATACGAGCCCGTCCTCCTCGGCGAGGACTATATTTGATCCGCCGCGCATCCGGCGAAGGAGACCGCCCATGAAACGAAGCCGCCTGCCCTTCGGAATCGCGTCATTGATATTGGCCTGCGCCGTCCTATCGGCGCAAACGATCCCTTCGCCCGAGGCGTTCTTCGGGCACAAGATCGGTGCCGACACGAAGCTGGCCCGCTGGGACAAGCTGGTGGACTATTTCCGACTGATGGGCACGTCATCGGATCGGATCGTCCTTCAAGAGCTGGGCAAGACGACCAACGGCAATACGTTCGTTCTCCTGGTCATCTCCTCGCCCGCCAACCTGCGCGGCATCGAGGCTTATAAAAAGATCAACCGGCGCATCTTCGATCCACGGCTTGTTGCCTCGGAGGACGAGGCCCGCTCGCTTGTCCGGGAGGGCAAGCTGTTCGTCCTTGTCTCCTGCAGCATGCACGCCTCGGAAGTGGGCGCCACCCAGATGTCGCCGGAGGCCGTCTACAGGCTGGCGACGGACGACTCGCCGGAAATTCGCAAGATCCTGGACAACGTCGTCTTCCTCCTGATTCCATGCCTGAATCCTGACGGCGAAATCATGGTTACGGATTGGTACAACAAAACGCTTGGAACGCCTTACGAAGATGCCCCTTTGCCCTGGCTTTATCATCCGTACACCGGCCACGACAACAACCGCGACGCCTATATGTTCACCCAAATCGAAACGCGCCTGATCGGCCAAGTGCTTTACAAAGACTGGCTCCCCGAAGTCTGGCTGGACATGCACCAGATGGGCAGCGGCGGCGCGCGCATCTTCGTCATGCCGGCCATGGACCCGATCAACCCCAACGTCGATCCCCTGATCTACAGTTACGCCGGGATTCTCGGCAACGCCCAGGCCGCCGCGCTGGAGCGGGCCGGGAAGACCGGGATCATCACCAACGACATGTACACCTATTGGTGGGAAGGGGCGATGGGCTGGGCGGGCTGGTGGCACAACATGATCGGGATGCTGACCGAAGTCGCCTCCGTCCGTACGGCCTCTCCGGTCGATCAAATGAAAGCCGACGCTGCCGCCGCGGCCCCATCGGCGGGCGGTCCCGAGCGGGCCGGCGGAACGGGCCGCGAACAGGCCGATGCCAACCGGCCTCTTCCAGCGCCCCGCGACATTCAATTCCGGTCGAATTATCCCCGGCCCTGGCTGGGGGGTCGCTGGACCCTGCGCGACATCGTCGATTACGATTTCATCGCTGCCTTCGGTCTGCTGGATACGGCGGCCGATCTGCGCGCCCAGATTCTCGAATCCGTGTTGACCGCCGGCCGGCGCCAGATCGAGATGGGGCGGAAGGGAGATCCCTACGCGGTCATCGTCCCCGCGGCCCAGCAGGACGGCCCGACGGCCGTCAAGATGCTGCAGACGCTGGCCCTGGGCGGGGTGGAGGTCCAGCGGGCGGAAAAGCCATTCGCGGCGGACGGGAAAAATTATCAGGCCGGCGATTACGTCATCCTGATGGCCCAGCCGTTCCGGGCCTACGCCAAGGATATGCTCGAGGCCCAGGATTATCCCAAAATCGCCCCCGCCGCCGGCGTCCCGCCGCGCGCCCCTTATGATGCGGCGGGTTGGTCGCTGGGACTGCAGATGGGCGTGGCGACCGTCTTCGTCGGCAAACCATTCGAAGCGGACCTTCGGAGGCTGGAGACGATCGAACTTCCGCCCGGCCGCATCGACGGCCGCGGGCCGGTTTACATTCTCGGTCACGAAACCAACAACGGCCTCGTGGCCGTCAACCGCTTGTTGAAGGCCGGCGCCTCCGTAGACTGGCTGATGGGAAAGGCCGAAATCTCGGGACGGACATTCGCACCGGGCGCCATCGTCGTCCGGGGAGGGGCCGATCTCGCCCGGCGTATGACGGCCATCGCCAACTCGTTGGGAATCAACGCATTGGCCGTATCTAAGGCTCCTGAGGGCGAAAAAATTCACGTCCGGGCGCCGCGGACGGCCCTCTATCAGCCTTGGGGAGGGAACATGGACGAGGGCTGGACGCGGTGGCTGCTGGAGCAATACGAATTTCCATTCACCACCATCCATCCGGAAGATCTGCGGACGGGCGGCGCGGCCGGCCGCTTCGACGCGATCATTTTCCCGGATATGGGCACTTTCGCAATCATGACGGGCCAGAACGGAAAAAATGTTCCTCCCGAGTATAAAGGCGGGATTGATGAGAGCGGATTGAAGGCCCTCCGCAAATTTGCCGCCGACGGCGGATCGCTGATCTTTCTCGGGCGCAGCGCCCAGTTCGCCATCGACAAGCTCCAGGCCCCGTTTCGCGACGCCCTGCAGGGGGTGAGCCGCGAGAATTTCTTCTGCCCGGGCTCGATTCTCCGCGTCCTGGTCGACAATTCCCACCCTCTGGGCTTCGGCTTGCCGGCCGAAGCCGACGCCTATTTCGTCAATTCCATGGCCTTGGACGCGGCGCCGTCCTTTGCCGCGCCGCGGTCGGCGGTCGTCGTCCTGTATCCGAAGAGCGGGCTCCTGCGCAGCGGCTGGTTGCAGGGGGAATCCTATCTGGCCAACAAGATCGGCGCGGCGGAAGCGCGGCTCGGCAAAGGACGGATCGTCCTCCTCCCTCTGCGCGTCCAGAACCGGGCCCAGACGCACGGCACGTTCAAGCTCCTGTTCAACGCCATCCTGACGTCGGCGGCGGATTGAGCCTTCCGGCCGCTCGCCGCTCAGCGCAGGAACGTGACGGTTCCCTCCCGGCGCGGCGCGGCGCGGCGGGCTGGGATTTCCCGACCGGATAGCCGAACGCGTCGCAGGATTGGACGATGAAGCCCTCCGGGACGGCCAGATCGCGGGCCAGACCGCTGTTTTCCTTGGCCGCCAGGGCCGCGGCCGCGCCGTGGATCCAGCAGGAACCGATCTCCAGGGACTCGGCCGCCAGGAGCGTCGTCCCCAAGGCCAGCGTGCAGTCGAATTGATGGGTGATCGAGCGCGGATCGCCGGACACGACGATGAGCGTGGGGGCCTGATAATAGACGCTGAAGCCCGGCGCTTGGGCCCGCTCACGCATGGAGAGGATGCCGGAATTCAGCATCATCGTCCGGGTGGCTTCGTTGATCCGGGACAGGAGGTCCCTGTTCTGGACGACGCTGAAGTGCCAGGGCTGGCCGTTCATGCCGGAAGGGGCGTAGCAGCCCGCCTGGAGGATCGTCTCCAGATCCTGGTCTGAAATCTGTTCGGGCCGGAATTGGCGCACGCTGCGGCGGCAGAGAATCGTCTTGATCGTCTCGCTCATGGAAAGGACCTCCCGAATATGGAAGCAAAAAGAAGGAGATCATAGTCCAGCTATCCGGGCCGGTCAAGGGCGGCCGTCGACCTTGACCCGATGCCGCCGGCATTTTATGATGGGTCCGATCAGGACCCGGGAGGGGAACGGAGAACAGGCCATGGCCATCGAGTGGAAACCGGTATCCAAGACGGCGCTGATCGTCGGCATTTCCGCCGCGGCCCTCTTTTTGATCCATGCCGCGACCGAAAAAAGCGGGTTCCTCATCCTGGACCACGTCAACCTGCCCATCCATGAGGCCGGCCACCCGATCTTCGGACTGCTCGGCGGGACGATCGAGGTCTGGGGCGGGACGATCATGGAGCTTCTTGTTCCCCTGATCTTCGCCGTTTATTTCGCCCTGCGCGGGGAGACGGCGGGCACGGCCTTCTGCGCCTTCTGGTTCGGAGAGAATTTCGTCTATATTTCGGTCTATATTTCCGACGCCCGGGCCATGGCCCTTCCGCTCGTGGGCGGAGGCGACCACGATTGGAACACGATCCTCTCGGACCTGCACCTTCTTCAACAGGACACGATGATCGGCGACATCGTCCGGTTCCTGGGCTGGGCGATCATGGTCGGGGCGGTCCTGTGGTTCGTGGGCAAAAGGGATCGGGGCGCATCGCGGGAAGAAGACGATCGGCTGTCGCGGCCTCCGGGCCGCCGCTATGAATGAGTCCGACGGCGGCCGGGGCCCCCGGTTTGGCCCGGGGGGCGAATTCCGCCGCGAAGGCGCGTCCTTTGACGTCATCGTCATCGGGGCCGGGGCCTCCGGCCTGATGTGCGCGATCGAGGCCGGAAAGCGCGGCCGTTCCGTCCTCGTTCTCGACCACAATCCGCGGATCGGGGAGAAAATCCGCGTCTCTGGCGGCGGCCGGTGCAATTTCACCAACCTCGATTCGTCCGCCGGCCATTACCTGTCTCAAAACCCGCATTTCTGCAAATCGGCCCTGGCCCGATTCACGCCCGCCGACTTCCTCGGCCTCCTGGCCGAACATCGGGTCGGGGTCGAGGAGCGGGCGCACGGCCAAATGTTTTGCTCCGGACGGGCCCAATCCGTCGTCGACATGCTCGAGCGGGAATCGCGGGCGGCCGGCGTCCGGATCCGGACGGCGAGTCCCATCCTCGACGTGCGGAGGGACGCCGCCTTTTGCATTCGCCTTTCCCGCGGGACTTTGAGGGCCTCGTCCCTTGTCGTGGCCAGCGGAGGATTGTCGTATCAAAAATTGGGAGCGACCAATTTCGCCCAGGCCCTGGCCGGGCGATTCGGCATCGCGGTCACGGACCTGCGGCCCGGACTCGTTCCCCTGATCGTGACGGCGGCCGAATGGGCGGCCTTCAGAAATTTGGGCGGGATATCTTTGGACGTCCTCGTGCGCTGCGGCCGCGCCGAATTCCGGGAGAATGTCCTGTTCACCCACCGGGGTCTGAGCGGACCGGCCATCCTTCAAGCGTCCTCCTATTGGAATGAGGGGCGGACGATCGAGATCGATCTTCTTCCAGGCACGGATACGCGGGCGCTTCTGCTCGGGGAGCGGCGGACCCGCCGGTCCCTCATGGCCGTTCTGGCCGATCGCCTGCCGCGTCGCTTCGTGGAAGCCTGGCTGGAAACGCGGGGCGGGGCGAAACCAACGGCGGCTATTTCAATCGCGCGGCTGGAGCGGCTGGCCGAGGACCTGCACCATTGGCGCTTCCGTCCGGATGGAACGGAGGGATATGATAAAGCCGAAGTGACGGTCGGCGGGATCGACACCGGGGAGTTGTCCTCGCAATCCATGGAATCCCGTAAAGTGCCCGGGCTCTATTTCGTCGGCGAATGCGTGGATGTCACGGGACAGCTGGGCGGCTACAATCTCCAATGGGCCTGGTCGTCGGGCTGGACGGCCGGACGGTACGCTTGAAAGGGGGCGCCGTCAGATCAGGTGCGCGCCCGCCGAAGGCACGACCAAGCGCGGTTCGATGACGTGGCCGTGGGCATTCTCATAGGCGGCCGCCAGGGCCCGGGCCACGGATTCCGCCCGGGCCTCGTCGATCAGGGCGACGATGCTTCCGCCGAACCCGCCGCCGCTCAGCCGCGCGCCCAGGACGCCCGGCGTGGAGCGGGCGGCGTCAACCAGAGTATCCAGCTCGGGGCAGGAATTCTGGAAATAGATCTGCGAGCTTTTATGCGATTCGAACATCAGTCGGCCGAAGGCGGCCGCGTCGCCTTTTTTTAAGAGCTCGACGCCTTTCAGGACCCGCTCGTCCTCTCCGATGGGGTGGGCGGCCCTGTTCCAGATGGCCGGATCGAGGGCCCCGCGATGGCGCTCCAAGTCGGCCCAGCTCACGTCCCGCAGCGTTTTCACCTGCGGGCCCAGGACGCGGGTGAAGTAGGCCGCCGCCTGCTCGCAGCGCCGGCGCCTCTCGTTGTATTCGGAATCGACCAGGGCATGCTTGACCGCGGTGTTGGCGATCAGGAAGGCGCAGCCGGGCGGCAGGGGGACGGTCTCCACCTGCAGGGAGCGGAAATCGGTGAAGACCAGGCTGTGGGCCCGCCCGAAGAGGCTGGAGATCTGGTCGAGAAGGCCGCAGTTGACGCCCGCGTATTCGTGCTCGGCCCTCTGGCCGATACGGGCCAGGTCAAGCTTATCCGGCGCCAGGCCGTAGAAAGCGGCAAAAGCCAGCCCGGCGGCGATGTCCAAGGCCGCCGAGCTGGACAATCCGGACCCGATGGGGATATCGCCGATCTGGGTGGCCAGGAACCCGGCCGGCTCGAAGCGGTATTGGATCCGCATCAGCGAGTAGACGCCGCGGACATAGTTTGACCAGCGCTCCTTGTCCGTCCGCCCGGGTTGATCGGCCGGGAACCGGACGCTTTCGTCGAAATCGGCCGCGAACAAAATCGATTCCGGCGTGCCGGAGGGATTGAGCCCGAGGGCGATGCCGGCGTCGATGGCCGCCGAAAGGACGAAACCTTCATTGTAGTCGGTGTGATTGCCGAGGATCTCCACCCGGCCGGGCGCATAGGAGACGAAGACGGGTTCCAGGCCGAAGCGCTCGCGATGTCGACGGCGGAGCTTGAGGATGAGCGCGTCCATGAATTTTCTCCTCGGTGACGGAGGACGATGATAATGCCGCCGGAAAAGGAAGTCAACGCACGCAGGAGGCCGCCGGCGATTGACACGCGCGTCCGGATATCGCAAGATAACTTCTTATTTTCGACTTCCGATGACGAAGGAATGACAAAGAAAGACCCGTCCTCCGCCGAACCGATCATTCTGGAAGCGCCCGGCCACCCCATAACCCGCGCGAAGATCGATCCCGACGCCCTGAAAATCATGGACCGCCTGGACCGGCAGGGCTTCCTGGCCTGTCTGGTCGGGGGGGCGGTCCGCGACCTGATGTTGGGCAGGACGCCCAAGGATTTCGACATCGCCACCGACGCCCGCCCGGGCCAGATCAAGAAGCGGTTTCCCAACGCTTACGTCATCGGCCGCCGCTTCAGGCTCGTTCACGTCCATTTTCCGAACGGCAAGATCATCGAAGTGGCCACCTTCCGGAAGGATCCGCGGAACATCCCCGCCCCGCCGGAAGGGGAGCCCGCCGATGCGCCCGTGGACATCTTCGGCACGCCCCGGGAGGACGCTTTCCGGAGGGACATCACCATCAATGCCCTGCTCTACGACGCCGTCCTCAACGCGGTCATCGACTATGTCGGGGGGTTGGAAGACCTGGCCTGCCGCCGCATTCGCGTCATCGGCAATCCGGCCGAAAGGTTCGCCGAGGACCCGGTGCGCATCTGGCGCGTCCTGAGGCATGCCGCCCGGCTGGGATTCGAGGTCGAGGCCGGCGCGGCTGAGGCCGTCCGTTCGCAGGCTTGCCTGCTCGGCACGGTCTCCGGGGCGCGGCTTTACGAGGAGTTCAACAAGGAGCTGGCTTACGAAACGCGGCCCGTGATCGAAGCTCTTCGCGGCCACGGCCTGCTCCGCTACATTCTGGGCCGGGCCGGCGAAGCCTATGAAGCCGACGACGGCCTCGACCGCCGGCTGAGCGGCTTGCTGGAGATCGAGGACCGCATCCGTTTGACGGGGGTCCTGCTGTCATTGGAAGAGATGTATGCCCTCGTCTTCTGGCCCTGGATCGAGGGCCTTGTCCGGACCGAGGAGCCGATCGACCTGCACGAGGCCCTGCACGAGGAATTCCAGGGGCTCCAGACGGGCGCGACGATCCCCAAGATCGTCCGGGCCAATGTCATCCAGATCGTCTACCTGACCGGGATGATGCTGCGGGCCTTCCGGACCGGGCATATGCGCTGGTCGCTCCGCCAGCGCACGCATTGGCCGCAGGCCGAACGTTTGGTCTTCCTGATCGAAGAGGGCCGCCCGCCCGGGCCGGGCGAAACGTACGAAACGATCTTCGAGCGGCGCTTCCCCGGCGGGGCCAAGCCTAAAAAGAGCCGCTGGAGGCCGCCGCGAAGACGCCGGGCGAACCGGCCCGGCGGCGGCTCTTAAAAAGGCTTAGAACAAGCCGGACATGGCCTGGCGGATGACCTGCAGGATGTTGCCCGGAAACACGCCCAGCTGAAGGACCCCGTAAAGGCAGAGAAAGAGAACGAGGAGGACGGCCGGGTTTTCCACGTCGATGTCGACGGGATGCTCCGGCTCCCTCATGTACATCGTGGCGATCACCCGAAGGTAATAGGCGACCGAAATGAGGCTGGTCAGGACGCCGATGATGACCAGGGGCACGAGGCCGGCCCGGACGGCCGCGCTGAAGACATAAAATTTGGCCAGGAAGCCGGAGAGCGGGGGAAACCCGGCCATGGCCAGCAGGATGACCGAGAAGATCGACCCGATCCAGGGATAGCGGAAGCCGACCCCGGCGAAATCGTCCAGCTCGCCGAATTCGCGGTCGGGGCGGCTCATGGCGGTCAAGGCGGCAAAGGCGCCGATGCCGAGGAACAGATAGCTGGCCAGATAGAAGGCCAGTCCGCGGGCATCGAGGGCCAACACGGCGACGAGGATATACCCGGCGTGGGAGATGCTCGAATAGGCGAACAGCCGCTTGAGATTCCTCTGGCGGAGCGCCCCGAGGTTGCCGATCAGCATGGTCAAAGCGGCCACGGCGTAAAGGAAATAATGGATCGCCTCCCCGCCGCTTGAGCCGCGCCCGATCGGAAGGACCAGCCGCAGCAGGACCAGGAAGCCGGCCGTCTTGGGGGCGACGACGAAGAAACCCGAAACGGGGGTCGGCGCGCCTTGGTAGACGTCGGGCTGCCACATGTGGAACGGGACGAGGGCGATCTTGAAGGCCAGCCCGGTGATCACCAGCCCCAGCCCGGCCAGGGTGAACACCGGCAGGCCCGCGGCGCCTCCGGTCCCGAAGATGTCGCTGATATCGAAGCTTCCGGCGGCGCCGAAGAGAATGGCCAGTCCGAAGACCATGAAGGCCGCAGCGAAGCTTCCCATCAGGAAATACTTGGCGGCCGCTTCTTCCGCCCGTTCGTCGTTCCGTTTCAGGCCGGTCAGGGCGTAGGCGGATACGGAGAAGACCTCGAGGCCCAGAAAGACGACCAGCAGGTCCCGGGTCGAGACCATGATCAGCAGTCCCGTCAGCGAGAGGAGCAGGAGCCCGTAGAACTCGCCGAAGGCGGCGTTCTGCTGGGCCATCCAGCGCATCGCCAGCAGGATGGTGAAGGAGGCGGCCAGGATAAGGAAAAGGGAGAACAGCAGGGCCGGGCGGTCGAGCCGGAGAGCGCCGCCGAAGGCCTCGGCCCCGGCGTCCCACAGCCGCACCGCCGCCGTCGCCGCCGCCGCGAGAAAGGCCAGCGACAGGAAGGCCAGGTGGTTCTTGGATGGACGTTTCCAGAAGGCTTCGAGAAGAAGCACGACAATGGCGCCGCCGGCCGCGGCCAGGATCGGCAAGAGGGCCTGCAGCGAGTTCATCGAATGTCCTTAGCGGCTGCGGCGGCGGGGGGGATCCCAAGCTTCGCTTGGGGGTCAGGTTCCGCCGCACTCGTCCGCGTATTTAAACCGCGGACGAGTGAGGGGGCCATATCCGGCCTGTTCAGGATGAACATTTTTTCCTGGCCCTTGAGGGCCTGGATATAGCGCGTGACAGTGGAGTCCATTTTCTTCAGGAAGGTCCCGGGGAAGAGGCCCATCCACAGCATGAGGATGACGATGGGAACAACCTGGGCGATCTCCCTGATGTTCAGGTCGGGATAGGTCCTGATCGAGTCATGGACGATGGGGCCGTGCATGACCCGCTGATACATCCACAACAGGTACGCCGCGGCCAGAATGACCGTGGATACGGCCAGGATGGCCCAAAGGCTGCGGGCGGCGAAAATGCCGTAGAAGCAGAGGAACTCGCCGACGAACCCGTTGAGGCCGGGCAGGCCGAGCGAGGACAGGATGGCCACGAGGAAGAAGGCGGCGAAGACGGGCATGGCCCGGCTCACGCCGCCGAAGTCGGCGATCGCCCGGGTATGGGAGCGCTCGTAGAGCACGCCGACCATCAGGAAGAGCATCCCGGTGCTCAGGCCGTGATTGAGCATTTGAAAGACGGCGCCCTCGACCGATTCGACGTTGAGGGCGAAGATGGCCAGCATGATCAGGCCCATATGGCTGACGGAGGAATAAGCGACCAGGGACTTGATGTCTTTCTGGACGAGGGCCATGAGCCCGCCATAGATGATGCCGACGATGCTGAGCACGGCCAGGCCCGGCAGGAGCTTCTGGACGGCGTCGGGGAAAAGCGGCAGGGCGAAGCGCAGGAAGCCGTAGGCCCCCATCTTCAGCAGGATCGCGGCCAGGATGACCGATCCGGCGGTGGGGGCCTCCACGTGGGCGTCGGGCAGCCAGGTATGGAGGGGGACCATCGGGACCTTGATGGCGAAGGCCAAGGCGAAGGCCAGGAACAGCCACATCTGGAGCTGCGGCGGGAGCGACATTCCATAAAAATCGAAGAGGTTGAAGGAGGCCGTGCCGGAGGCCTTTTGGTATTGGGCGGCCAGGACGAAGATGGCCACCAGCATCAGGAGGCTCCCGAACATGGTCACGAGGACAAATTTGGTCGTGGCGTATACGCGCCGCCGCCCGCCCCAGATCCCGATCAGGAAATACATCGGGACGAGCATCGCCTCCCAGAAGACATAGAAGAGGAAGACGTTGACGGCGCAGAAGACGCCCAGGATGCCCGTTTCCAGGAGGAGCATGAAGAAGAGGTATTCCTTGATCCGCTCCCGGACGGAGGACCAGCTGGAGAAGATGGCGATGGGCAGGAGAAACGCCGTCAGCAGGACGAGCATCAGGCTGATGCCGTCGACGCCGACGTGGTATTGGATGCCGCCACCCAGCCAGGAGACGCGTTCCACGAACTGGAGCTCGGCCGAGGCGCCGTTGAACCTGGCGAAAAGCAGGATCGCGGCGCCCAGGGCGGCCAGCGACGCCGCGCCGGCCGCGCCGTAGAGGATGTCCTTGCGGTCCTTAGGGAGGAAAATAAGCAGGATGGCCCCCGCCAGGGGGGCGAAGATCAGGACACTCAGCAGCGGCATATTCATAAAGCCCAGAGAATCAGCGCCAGGAACGCGGCCACCCCGGCCAGGAAAACCAGGGTGTAGTCTTTGATCAATCCGGTCTGAAAAGCGCCGGCCATTCGGCCCGCGGCCCGCGTCGCGGCGGCCGCGCCGTCGAGGGCCCCGTCGACGACCTTCAGATCGAAACGGCGGTAGACCAAATCGGAGCCCTTGACCAGCGGGGAAACGATGACGGCGTCATAGATCTCGTCGACGTAGTATTTGTTGAACAGAAGTTTGTAGAGCCCGGGCACGGCCTTGACCATCCGGCTCGGGATCGCCGTCCGCCGCAGATAAAAGATATAGGCCAAACCGATGCCCAGCGCGGCGGCCGCTGTGGATACAAGGATCAGGATCCAATCGGACGCCCCGGCGGGGCCCCCGCCCGACGCGGGAAAGACCGGCTCGAGGAACCGGCGGAAGAGGTCGGCGCGCTCGCCGAAGACGGCCGGCAGGCCGACGTATCCGGCGATGACCGCCAGCCCCGCCAGGATCATGAGCGGAACGGTCATTGAGGCGGGCGATTCTCGGAAGTGGTCCTTGGCCGCGGGCGACAGGCGTTCGGAGCCATGGAACGTCAGGAATATGAGCCGGAACATATAGAACGCGGTCATCACGGCGCCCGCCAGACCCAAAGCCCAGAGCACGAAGTGGCCGCCGGCGTAAGCCGACGTCAGGATGGCGTCCTTGGAAAAGAATCCGGACAGAAAGGGCACACCGGCGATGGCCAGCGCCCCGATGAGGAACGCCGGATAGGTGCGCGGCAGATAGCGACGCAGGCCGCCCATCCGGTGCATGTCCTGTTCGCCGGACAAGGCGTGGATGACGCTCCCGGCGGCCAGGAACAGCAGGCTTTTGAAGAAGGCGTGGGTGACGAGATGAAAGATCCCGGCCGTGTAGGCGCCCACGCCGCAGCCAAGGAACATGTAGCCGAGCTGGGAGATCGTCGAATAGGCCAGGACGCGCTTGATGTCGTTCTGGACGAGGGCCATGGTGGCGGCGAAGACCGCCGTGGCCCCGCCGACGATGCCGACGACCGTTCCGGCCGTTCCGGAGAAGGTGAACAAAGCGTGCAGCCGGGCGACCATGTAAACGCCGGCCGTGACCATTGTGGCGGCGTGGATGAGGGCGCTGACCGGAGTCGGGCCCTCCATCGCGTCCGGCAGCCAGACGTAGAGGGGGATCTGGGCCGATTTGCCGGCTGCTCCGGCAAAAAGCAGCAGGGCGATGAGCGTGGCCAGCTCCCGGGTCAGGCCGCCGCCGTTCACGGCCTGGTTGACGGCCGTAAACTCGCCGCTTCCTACGGCGAAGAGGAGAAAAAGCACGCCGATGATGAAACCGGCGTCGCCGATACGGTTCACCAGGAAGGCCTTTTTACCGGCCCGGGCGGCCGCAGGCGTTTCAAACCAGAAACCGATGAGGAGATAGGAGCAGAGGCCGACGCCTTCCCAGCCGACGAACATCAGGACGATGTTCGAGGCCAGGACGAGGATGAGCATGGCGAAGGTAAAAAGATTGAGGGCCGCGAAATAGCGGGCCAAGCTTTTTTCGTGGGCCATGTAGCCCGTCGAGTAGATATGGATGAGGAGGCCTACGCCGGTCACGACCAGGACCATGACCGCCGAGAGGGGGTCGAACTGGAAGGCGAAATCGGCCGAGAAGCCGCCCGCTCCGATCCAGCGGAAGAGGGTCTTGACCAGGGGCGCGGCCGCCGCCGGCGATGAGGACAGGCCGGCGAAGGAGGCCAGGGCCAGGAGAAACGAGACGGCCACGGAGAAGACGGCCACGGCTGAAACGGCGCGGCGCGAGAGCATCCGTCCGAACAGAATGAGAATCAACGCGCCCGCGCCGGGAGCGAACGGGATCAGCCAGAAGGGATTCACGCGCTCAGCCTTTCAACCCGCGGAGGTCCTCGGTCCGGACGGACTTCCGGCGGCGGAAGACGACCAGAATGATGGCCAACCCGACCGCCGCCTCGGCCGCGGCCACGGTGATGACGAAGAAGACCACGACCTGCGCGTCGGCGGCCAGCGCCCGCGGGGCCAGGGCCAGAAAGGCCAGATTGGCGGCGTTGAGCATGACTTCCACCGACATGAACTGCATGATCAGGTCCTTCTTGACGAAGAAGGACACCGCGCCGAGGGCGAAGAGAACCGCGGCCACGACGAAGAAATGCCCGGCCGGGATCATGGGACGTCCCTTTTCTTGGACAGGACGACGGCCCCGACGAGTGCGGCCATGATCAGGATGGACGTGATTTCGAAGGGGTAGAGGTATTTGGAAAAGAGGAGCTTTCCGATGTCGGCGGCCTTGACCGATGAGGCCGGCGCCGCGGACGGGGAGGCGGACAAGAAGCCTTTGGCGGCCAGTATGGTCTCGACAAGGAGAAGGGCGGCCAGGCCCGCGGCGGCCCCGATCGTCCACTTCTTCCGCTCGGGAGGAAGCCCCGTTCGGACGTCGATGGTCATCAGGACGAAGATGAAGAGGACCATGATCGCGCCGGCGTAGACCAGGATCTGGATGACCGCGGCGAAGGGCGCGCCGATCAAGCCGAACAGTCCGCCCAGGGCGGCAAAGGCCAGAACGAGGAAAAGGGCGCCGTAGGCCTGGTTCCGGGATAGAATCATGCCGGCGACGGCCCCGATGCAAACCGCGGACAACAGGTAAAAAAGAATTTCTGCCATTCTTCGGGCTTCAATTATATTGGAAATCGCCCGGCAGTCAAACCGTTTTCCTCACAATTTGCTCTTTACAAGCGCGCGGATTTGTATATAATGACAGCGTGACTGCGGGGTAGAGCAGCCTGGTAGCTCGTCGGGCTCATAACCCGGAGGTCGCTGGTTCAAATCCAGCCCCCGCTACCATCCGACATTTTCTCTCTTCAATAAACCCTGATAAATGAGGCCGAGGCAGGCCCATTCCACAGGACTGGAAAACAAAGCATCCTTCGCCCATCATCGGGCAAATACAGCCGCCCGCGCCGCGACCCATCCGAACCCTTTGAGCTCCGCTTCTTTCCGGAGTTGGAGCAGATGCTCTTGTCCCGCCGCCCGAGACGAGCGCACCTCGATTTCACCCAGCGCCAGGCGTGATTCAAACACCAGCGGCAGCACACCCGCGCGCGCAGCGTCCGTCTCCACGCGCCGGAGCGATTCGACCGAGGTTCTGCGATCGGCTTCCCCGAGGGAGCTGAGGACGCGCGCGCAGGCGATCTCCAGGGCTAATTGGAGGCCCCGGTTCTCGCTTTTGGCCGCAAGAGTGCGCGACTGTCCCACCGCATCCTTGGCCTCCGCGTTTCGGCCCAGCGCGAGCGCGATCCGCGCCAGCAGGGCACAAGCGGACGCTTCGCCGTCCGAGGATCGCAGCCGCCGAAAAACGGCCAGCGCCTCGCGGGCCGGGGCTTCCGCGTCCTTCGCGCGCCCCTCGTCGACATCGAGGCTGAGCAGCGCGAGGCGGGACTCGGCGGCGTCACCCTCCTGCTTCATTTCCGCGAACAGGGCGAGCGCATCGTCATAGGCGCGCCGCGCGCCGGGCGAGTCTCCCTTGTCGCGCAAAAGGTTTCCGTAGTCCTGAAGCACGGATGCTTGGTACGACTTGTCGCCGATCTCCCGCCAGATAACAAGGGACTCCTGATAGGTGCGCTCGGCTGCGGGCAGGTCGCCTTGCTGGTGCCAGCAGCGTGCGATGTTGCCCAGGGCGGAGCCCATGCCGCTCTTGTGTCCGATTTCCTTATAAAGCCCTAGGGCCTGCTCGAACATCGTCCGCGCGCCCGATTGGTCACCCTGATCTCCGAGCACGCTGGCGATGTTGTTGAGCATCCGGGCCGCGCCGTTCTTATCGTTGAGATCCCTGTAGATCGGCAGCGTCTGCTCCCAGCGGCGCCTCGCGCCGGAGAGGTTGCCGCGGAAGTAGTCGATGTTGCCCAAGTTGCCGACCATCAGCGCCTCGCCGCTCTTGTTGCCGATCGCCCGGTAAGCCGCGAGCGCTTCCTCCGAGAGTCTCTGGGACCCATCGAGATCACCGCGCGCGGTGAGCACCAGGGCGCGGTTGTTCATGGCTCCCGCCATGCCGCGGCGATCGCCCGTTTCTCCGAACAATCGCTCAGCCTCGCTGAGAGCGGCCACGGCCTCATCCATCTTTCCGAGGTTCTGGAGGTTCGAACCTTCTTCGAACCGCGCCCGCGCGACGACGTGGCTCGCGCCCAAGGCCAGCGCCGCGCGCGCGGCCCGGGACGCGGCCTCCTGGCCGCGGCGCGACTCGGACAAGAAGCGTGCCGCCACGGCCTCCTCGAGATCGATCCGGGGATCCTCGCCCGCAGGGACGGGGAGCCGCCGAAGAGCGCCCAGCGTCTCAAGGGCGTCCTTCCCCTTGCCGCCGGATTCCTGAACAGACGCCAGACGCAGCCCGTACTCAAGGTTGTCCGGAAAGAAGTTGAAGAGCGTGCGATAGATCTCGATAGCCCTGTCCCACTCGCTGGTCGCCTCACGGTAGCGCCCTTCGATCGAGAGCCGGTCCTCGCGTGAGAGCGAGGCCGACAGGTCCACGGCGGTCTTCGCTTCCTCCCGGGCGTGCTGGTCGTAGCCCAGCACGGACCAGGCCTCGGCAAGGGCGGCCCGGGTAAGGGCGTGGAGGGGGTCCTTGCTCCTCGCCTGATCGAGCAGCGTCCGTGCGCCCAGACCGTCGAAAAGCCGCAGCCGCGCCAGGCCCTCGACGTACAGCCGCGCGGCCTCCGGGTTCTGCGGCAATGACGCGCGGACCGCGTCGCGCTCGGCAGACGTTGGAACGCTGACGCCCAGCTTCTCGCGCAGGCGCATACCCGTTCGCGAAACCAGGTCGAACAGCGCGGCTTCGGTCCCCGTTTCGGCCACCGAGGCGACGGTTTCCCCGAGCTTCGTGTCCTGCAAGCGCACGTCCAGCCGAATCTGGCCGCCCGCCTTTTCGCCGAGGGCGGTATAGGAGCCCAGCACCAGGAGATCGCTGCCGAGCCGTTCGCGCACACGGGCGAGCGTGTCCCGGGCCAGGCTGTCGACTTCCGCAAGCGGGAGTTCGGCGCGCAACCGCGCCACCGCTTCCCCGGGAATCGTCCGGACCGCCTCGCCGGCGCCCATTTCGGAGGACAGCATCTCGGCCAAGGCCATGGCTAGCCAGGCTTCCTCCGATCGGCCGGACAGGTTCTTGAGGCCGAGCACGGCGACGGAGCGCCGCACCACCGATAAAGTTCCCGACGCTCGAGAGGAAACGGGGGCTGAAGGGGGCCGGCGCGCGATCCACCATCCGACGACTACGAGCGCCGCGCCTGCTAAAAGAACGCTCGTGAGTCCCACCCGGAAAAGTCTGCGGCCCGGGAGTCGTTTCGGCCGCGAGGAAATCGCCGGCACGACCTCGTCGCCGCGCAGCGCCTTGACCACGTCGCCTGCGGATGCGAATCGCCTCTCCGGCTCGCGCGCGAGGCAGCGGAGCACGACGGACTCCCACACGGGACCGAGGTCATTCACGTGGACGCACGGCGAACGGGGCGCGGTGTTGAGGCGCTTGACCATGGCCGCCACGGGTGTCTCGCCCTCGAACGGCCGCCTCCCGGTGAGCATCTCGTACATCACCAAGCCTAGGGCGTAGATGTCCGTGGCCGCGGTGACCGCCCCGCCTTCGATCTGCTCCGGGGCCATGTAGTCCGGCGTTCCCACGCCGAATCCCGTCATCGTCGCGGTAACGGCCGAGCCCTCCATGTTGGGAGCGTGCCGCGCAAGCCCGAAATCCATCACGACGGCGCGTATCTCGTCGGAACCCGGCCCGCGCGGAACCAGCATCACGTTGGCGCTCTTGAAGTCACGATGGATCACTCCCGCACGATGGGCGGCCTCCAACGCACCGGCCATCTGCTCGACGAGCGGCAACGCCTCGCCGGGCGGCATACGCCCGGTCCTTGCCAGGCGTTCAGCCAGGGTCTCCCCGCGGAGCAGTTCCATCGTCAGGAACGTGACGTCCGGGCCGTCCTGGCCCTCCGACCGGCCACGGTGGTGGAACACGTCGAAGATCCGGCATGCGGACGGGTGCGTGACCTTTCTGGCGAGGTGGACTTCCGTCTTAAAGCGTTCCAGGGAACGCGGATCGGCAGCGATCTCGGCGCGCACGGTCTTGATGGCCACTTCCTCGTGAAGCTCGAGGTCTTCCGCTTCGAATACCTCGCCCATGCCTCCCCGGGCAATGAATCGGCGCACGCGAAATCGTCCCACCAGCACCTGGCCCGGGGAAAAGCTCGGAAAATGGGATGTCTGAATCGCGTCGACGTCGGCTACGGACCGCGTGCCGGAGTCGTCATGGGGAGTGAACGGACCGTCAGAGGGGCTAACCATCTCCGCCCTCCTGATTATGATGACATACTAAGGCCGGTCGGAGGGCGATGTCAATCGCTTCGAAAATCGTGGCCTGAAGAGGCGCCGGGTCTAAAAATCATCTCGCGTCGGCCAAAGAGCCCATGACTCCTGCTCTCTATGATCACGAAAGCCTATAAATGTGAATTGACATTCTATCCGGTCGTTGGCAGATCGTAGCAGCACATTGGTCGAAGATCGACGAGAAGTAGCAGCGAGTATCCGCCGGACTAAGGGTTCAAGGAGTCGATCTCGCCTTGTTTTTATTGACATTTCCCCGTGAGGCAGATATGTTAAATATTACACATTTGTTTATTTAGCCGTGAGAATACATTAGGAGGCATAAATGTTCGAAACTGTCGGACCTCAAGAATTGCTGATCATCCTACTCATCGTGATCATTATTTTCGGAGCGAAAAGGATCCCTGAGCTCGGTAAATCGTTGGGCGAAGGCATTAGGAACTTCAAGGGCTCGATCAGCGGCAAAGACCAAGACAAAAAAGACGATTCCCAATCCGACTCTCCCGTCAAGGATTGATACCGAGGACCACGAAAAGCTGAATCAGGCGCCGTGCGAACTCGAAACGACACCGGCGCAACAGCGGTGGCGGATGAGCCGAGAAAAAGGAAAAGGCCTTATACTTCGGTGAGGACGCGGAGGTATATGCTCTCCTGGGAATGAAGGCTCAGGCCATCCGCTTTGTCCCGGAGCGGGATCTGAATTGACCTTGAAAAAAATGCGGACTATCATAATGCCATAAGGGAAGCTCCCGGGGGAGATCATCATGAAGCGTTGCGCGACGATCCTTCTATTTTCCTTGATGCTGTCTTTCCCCCATGGTCTCCTTGGCCGGCAGTTCAAGCCGGAGGAGATCGCCCGACGCGGCGAGATGGAGACGTTTCTCGTCACGGCCGAAATCGTCCGGTCCAAGCCGGTCGGCGAGGGCGTCACCCATCCCTTTCGGCTCTACCTGAAGAAAGGGGATTTCGAGACCACGGCTTTCTGGAAAAACCCCAGCGGGATGATGAACGGCGCCTGGGAAGGCTGGCAGTATGAAATCGCGGCCTATCGGCTTGACAAGCTCATCGGGCTCAACATGGTCCCGGTTACGATGGAGCGGGAATTCCAGGGCAAGAAGGGAGATCTGTCGCTTTACGCCGAGCATAAGTACAGCTTCCTCGAGGTGGCCGAAAAGAACATCGCCATCCCCGAGGAGGCCGTCGACCGGGTTAACAAAGCGAAGTGGCTGACCCGGGCCTGGGCTAGCCTGGTGGCCAACGACGATCTGACTCAGCAGAACATCCTGGTTACGGCGGACTGGCGGACCATCCTCATCGATCACTCCCGGGCCTTCCGTTCAACGAAGGAGTTCACCGATCGGCTCATGTACGGGGCCGACGGGATCAAGAAATCCGAGACCGGAAGTCCTTTTCTCTTCCGGCGACTGCCGCGCTGGTTCCTCGAGAAGATCAAAGGCCTGACCTTCGAGTCCATCAAGGTGGCGGTCGGCGACACTCTTACGGACGTGGAAATCAAGGCGATTCTCCTCCGGCGCGGCCTTCTGGTCAAGGAGATCGAAGCCATGATCAAAGAGCAGGGCGAAGCCAAGATCCTTTATGAATGAAGCGACCTCGTGTCGCCCGCGGTTGATAGAATCTAGGGGAGGGTACCGATGAAAAAGACATGGCTGGCGGCGGTCCTTGGAGGTCTGTCTCTTCTTTGGGTCTCAGCTCTTTTCGCTCAGCTCATTCCTGAGGAGCTGGCCCAGCAGGCCCAATGGGAGGACTTTTTAAAGACGGCGAAGGTCGTCGGCGAAAAGCAGTTCGGCGGCGAAGAAGCCGTGACGAGTCCCTGGAAACTGACGCTCCAACAAGGCGACTTCACTCACTACGCCCTATGGAAAAACGCCCGGGGCCGGCAAAAGGGGTATATCGAGGGCTGGCAGTATGAAATCGCGGCCTATCGCCTGGATCGATTGCTGGGCCTCGACATGGTTCCGCCGACCGTCGAGCGCCGGTTTCATGACGATCTCGGCTCCTGCCAGTACTGGATCGACGACACCATGTCGCTCAGGGACAAAGTCCAGAAGAAGATCAAGACGCCGTCCTACAAGGTCTTCGGCTGGAACAGGGCGACTTACCTGCAGCGTTTCTTCGACAACCTGATCGCCAACGAGGACCGCAGCGAGGGCAACGTGCTGATCACCAAGGACTGGCGGATGATCCTGATCGACCATTCCCGGACCTTCCGGACCTGGAAAAAGCTCCTCTACACGGAAAAACATCCGGAAGGGCCGAAGCTCATGAGCGAGCTGCCGCGGGCGATCGTCGAGAAAACCAAGGCTTTGACGTTCGACAGCATCAAGGGTGCCGTCGGCGATTACCTGACGGATGACGAGATCAAGACCATGCTGGTCCGCCGCGACCTCATCCTGGCCGAGATCGACAAGCTCATCAAGAAAAACGGAGAGGCGAACGTCCTGTATTGAGGCTGGGTGTGTGAACAGGAGACCCATCAATAAAGAATGGGGCTTCGGATATGGCATCTCGGCAAATATTTATTCAGTTCAGAACGACGCCAAAGACAATATCCTGCTCAAGAAAAATACGTTCGACGTAAAAGATGAAGCACCTTTCATCTTTTTGTCGTCTGGGATATTCTTTTCGACAAACAACACTCGCACTCTCGCGCTCGTTGATAGCAACGAGACGGTCACTTTGTCGCATTTTTACCGGGAATATTTTTTGGACGAGAATCCTGGAGCGGCAATAATCGCTTTGCTGGAGTTGCCATAAATAGACGGCGAGTTCCGTAAGAGCGGAAATATTCGCTCTGCCTTGACAGGGGGATGATGAGTCTTGACTTTTCATTTAAAAGGACGGACGATAGTATCAAATTTATTTGTCAGGAGGGGAAATATGAAAGATCTGCCGGATTTTATGCTTTTGTTTGATCAGATCGGACACTACCTATCCAACCCCGCGAACGCTTCGCTGCATGATCTTAAAGTTGCACAGGATGCGTATGACGTACTCGTGAGGACCATTTATCGCGCTACAGTGCCTAGCGAAAAAAGAGAATGCAATCACGATCATACGATAAATCCTACAATATTGGCCTGAGACAGCCGACCCTTCACCTCAGGGGGGAAGTGTCGGGGAACGTCGATCTTAAGGCCTCAATTCTTTCGGGAGCGCTCCTTAGGCGAAATGGAGTTGTCCAGCATGGTCGTCATATTGACGGACCAATGCAATTTTGACTGCGTTTATTGTTATCAAGCGAAGGGGAAACAGCGCCTCGACTTCTCGACGGCGGTCAAGGCTATAGACTTTTTTCAATCCTTTTTTGCTCCGGAGTGCTTCATCAATTTCTACGGCGGCGAACCGCTTCTTGCTTTTGACACGCTGAGGCGGATCGTTGAGTATCTGGAATGTCCGTCGACAGGACGAACCAAAAAGTTACGCTATTCCCTGACCACGAACGGCAGTCTTTTAAATGAAGATATTCTGGGATTCTTCGATGAGCATGGTTTTTCCTTAACGCTGAGCTTTGACGGGCTTGCTCAGGATCTCCAGAGAAAAAAAGGAACGTTCGATCTTCTGACGTCGGTCATTCCGCGGATTTTGGACCGGCCTCGGATCAAATTCGAAACAAACAGCGTCTTCAGCTCGGAGACCATCGGTTATCTTTCCGAGTCGGTTCGGTCCATCATTCGCCTGGGCGTGCGCAAGCTGTACGTCAATCTCGCCCATAAGCCGCCTTGGACCGCTTCCGCACTCCTCCGTCTGAAAAAGGAACTGGCGCAAGTCGGGGAGTATTTTCTCTCCCGCTATGAATGCTCGTCAGAGATCCCCTGGCCCGGTTTTTATGAGGATCGTGATGGGGCCGTCCATTATTGCTCAGCCGGCCTGGACAAGATGGCATTGTCGGCCCAGGGGACCCTCTGGGGATGCGCTCTTTTCCCGCACTCGTTCATTGAGAAAAACGCGCCAGCGGATTATCAAAAATATTGCTTCGGCGACGTTGATGCATTCCTCAAGGATCCTCATGGGATCTACCTTAAGAAGATCTCCGACTATTCCGCTTTCCGAATGGACCGCTTTTCGACCCCAGATCGAGCGTGCCTGATGTGCGAGGAAATTGAACAGTGTTGGGTATGCCCGATCACGGCGGCCCTGACAACGGGCGAAATCGGCAGGATTCCCGGCTGGAACTGCCAGGCGGCGAAGATCTTCAGAAAAGAAAAACGGCTTTTTTTGGATCGGCTTGAAAAAAAATCTCGATCCGCGACGGGAAAGTCCTCTGATTAAGGGGCCTTTCTCAGAACCTCGAGCTGCTTTTGAGCGTCGGCAATTTCCGGCAATCCGCCGTCGGAATTCTTCCAAAGCTGAAGGAATCTCTCGTAACTGGCTGCGGCCTCGAGCGTGTGGCCGGTTCTCTGCTGGGTTTTTCCCAGCCAGTAGTGGCTTCGGGCATAAATGTCGCCCCAGCGGAGTCTTCCCGTCGTCAGGCCGATGATCCTCTTGTCGATTTCAATGGCCTTGGACCAATCGTTGTTTTCATAGTAGGCTGCGGCCAAACCTTCATAAAAGAACGCCTGCTCATCCGTGCTACACTCATTTTGGCTCGGGAGCAGAACGATCGCTTGTTCAAAATCACGGATGGCCTGTTCGGGCCGTCCCTCGGCCAGTGCGATTCGACCCGTCAAGTGGTCATAATATCTCAGATGTTTTGGACAGCGTGTCCTTTCAACGAGTTGCTGTAATTGTCGGCTGATTCGCCTCGCTTCTTCGATCTGACCCGCCCCTAGAGAAGCCAGGCCCAACAGATGCAGGGCGAGCTCCTGGCTGTCTGAATCCATTATTTTCTGCGAAAGTTCCAGAACCGGCTTCAAGACCTCGGCGGTTTGGGAGAATTGCCTCCCCTGGAGCTCGGAAAAGGCCAAGAGCAATCGATAATCGAGCTCATCATAAGTCCGGTGGGCTTTGCGCGCCAATTCAATTCCCAGTAATATGTCTTTCTGGGCTTGGCGAAATTCCCCCTGCAGCAGATGAAGGTGTACCAGCCAAAGACGTCCCCTCAGGTTAGAGGCACCGGTGGTTTCCTCTCCCCGGCGTCGAAGCTGTTCATAAAACTGTCGAGCCGACTCTAAATCTCCGTTCAAATGGTGGAGATGGCCCTTGAGCTGGAGGACATAGAGATCGTCCGGCGCGCAGGCGAACGCTTTTTCAAGTTCCGCGGACGCTTGATCATATCGGCCTTGGCAGAGATAGAGCAGCGCCAAGCGTTTGAGGAAGTAGGCATCCCTGAGACGAATTTTTGCGTGGGCCTCGCAGAGCTCGCTGGCTTCCCTGTATCGGCCCATGGCTGCATAAATATAGAGCTTGTTCTCGAGAGCGATCGAATTCTCCGGATTGATCATCAGAGTTTTATCGAACTGCTCCAGGGCCAGATCCCACTCCTCGAGATTCCGCCAGATCACTCCGAGTTTTATATAGCTGTCTTGATCCTTGGGGTCGAGAGCGATCAATTTCTTGGAAAATTCCATGGCCTGGAGGGGGGATTCGTCCAAATCGATCGCGGCGTATTCCTGGATGATTAAACGGTCCTTTTCAGAGACATGGTCCACGAGCGCCAGGGCCTTTCGGAGATAGAGCATGTTTTTGTCATATTCGCCGAGGTCATTGTAATTCTCGGCCATCAGCTGATAGGCCCGCGCATAATCCGGGTCCTCATGGACTGCCTTTTCCAGGGTTTTTATACTGCCCCTGAAATCGCCTTCGATGAACGATTTTTCGGCGTCGATGTAATAACGCACGGCCTTGAGCGAACCGGTCGTAATCTCTTGCAGTTTTTGATTAGAATCGCCGGCGATGTCCGCGGGGGAGAGGCTGAGCCCGGATTTCACTTTTACACTCAATTCGTCCACCATAGCCAGAAGGTCCTCGACGCTCTTCCCCTTGACGATACCCGGTTCGCCGAGCGTCGCATCCGATTTGGCCTTCCTGACCAGGAAGCTGATCCAGAAATTGTCGCCGACTTTTGTGAAGCCGGGCAGGACAAAATACTGGACAGCCGCGGCGTCGGCGATCCGGTCGAGAGTCTTGGAAAGATGATGTTCCTCATCCATTTGTTTCATGTCTGATAGGATCGTCCTCAAGCGGTCCTGGGGCAGAACACTGAGATACTTGGATTGGGCGAGGGCCGTTCCCAGGAGGTTGGGGATCACCCACCGGAGCTGATCGTTCAGGCGCTTGTCTCCCGAATTGTTTTCCGCATACATGACCGCGATCAAATTCCTCTCCCTCGCGGGCGGCGGAATCGGGTTGATGATCAGTCTATAAAATCCATAGATCATGACTCCCAAAAGCAGCGTCAGCGTCGAGGCCGTCAATATCCGTTGCCGTGTTTTCATCCTCGGCCATGCGTCCGGGACGTGGCTCTGTTTTTTCTGGATCTCGAGATCCTGGAGAAGTTCTTCGACAGTCTTATAACGGTCCTCTTTTTTCTTTTCCAGACATTTGAGGATGATCTTCTCGCAGGCCGGCGGAATGGACGGATTGGCCTTGGAAGGAGGCAAAGGTTTTTCGAAGAGATGCTTTCTTATGAAGCCCTCGGCCGTATCGGCTTTGAAAGGGGTTTTGCCGGTCGTCATCTCATAAAGGATGATCCCCAGGGAATAAATGTCCGATCTCTGGTCGGGTACCTCGCACCTGGCCTGTTCCGGGGAAAAGTATTTGGGCGTTCCGCTGATCTTGCCGGGAAAGCCGGCTTCGGGCCCGGACAGCGATTCGGCCAAACCGAAATCCATGACATAGACCTTGCCCGAGTTGTCGATCATGATGTTCTGGGGCTTGAGGTCCCGGTGGATGATCCCCTTCTGATGGGCCGCTTTCAGCGCCCGGCAGATCTGAAGTGAGACCTGGAGGCATGTGGCAAGAGTCAGGCTCCCGGACGTCTGGATCAGCTCGGACAGGTTTTCGCCCTTGATGAAGTCCATGGAGATGTACCGGATCTCGCCGACCACTCCCAAGTCATGGATCCGGACCACGTTTTCATGAGAGATCGACCTGCCCAGCAGGGTTTCATGCCTGAATTGATCGAGCATGCCGGGCCGCGAGGATAATTCGGGACGGATTATCTTGAGAACAACCGTGATGCCAAGCTCATGATCCTCGGCCTTGTAGACCCGGCCCATCCCTCCATGGCCGATTTCTTCGATGATGGTGTACCGGTCGCCGAACTTTTCTCCCGGGTTGTATTTAAGGCTTTCCCGGACGGCGGCTTTTTCCGCGGGGGAGTAGGCGAGGGTTCCGCCCGTAATTTCGGCAAGGGCCGAACCGCACTTTTTACAGTAGCGGTTATCGGAAGGATTCTCTGACTGACAGGCCGGGCACTTGTTGGCCACCCCTCGCTCCCTTTCTTCGCTGGCCAAACAATAACAAGCGACAGGCGGGAAGTCAATCGGAGTTGCCGATTGCTAAGTTCTGGATTTATTCCTTAAAAAATGATCCGACGATAATGTGCTTTTTGGGCTAGGCCAAGATCCGGGGAGCGGGTCATTACCAAAATAGCCTATCGGAGATGGTCGAATGCAGCCTAACAATGTCCGTATCAGCGATGGGCTCATATTCCGGTCGCGGGCGGCCCGTATGCGGTCATTTGGCTTTGATTTTATTGTATTCCTTGATAACCAAAATGCCGAAGAAAATCCAGATCAAGCTGAAAGCCACGTTGAGTCCGGCGAAGCTTTTAGTGGAAATGCCTAGAAGATTACTTCCCGCAATAAAAACTAAGCCGGCGAGGGCATCTCCGCCCCGGTAAAAGAACGTATCCGTTGCGGCCTTGGCTTTATATTTCTCTTCCCTTGAAGTAACCAGAAAAACCGCGCCTTTGGCGGTGTTCATAAGTGAATAATCGAGCCCGTTTTCCACGCCTTTCACCCACTTGATCAGGAGAAGAGTTACCCCAAAAGAAGCGACCGCATATCCTCCCAAAGCGATCAAAGGCATAAAGAGCAGCGCTCCGCCGACTCCAATCCACTTGAAAATGCGAGACACCAGAAAGAGCTGGAGAAATAGGGCAATAATAGCTGCCGCAAATTGATACTCTGAAGATAATTTGCCGATAAATTGCAGTCTATCGAGGCCCCCCGCCGTTCCCGTTTGAACGGCCTTAGTGGCCGCTTTGAAGAGAGTAACAGTCCAGATCGATTCTCCTGTTTGGTTGACATAATTGAGCGAGAAAATGAGCAAAGCATAAAAGAGCAGATACTTGCTTTTGAAGATCAGGCGGAATCCGCCCCCTCTTTGGAGGGGTTGTTCTTTTATTTTTTCTTCCTCCAGGATCTTTTTGTCAGCGTTGAAGGCTCCTTCACGAATATGTTTGATCTCCCTCTTGTGAACGATGATGGTCAGGGCGATGGGAATTCCGAGGAGGCCCGCCGTCATCAACATCATGGTATATTCAAAGTTTCGTCCCAGGGGACCGATTATCAATTGGGCAATACTGCTCCCGAAGACGCCTCCGCATGTCTGTCCGATAGCGATCACGGGGAACAAGCGTTTGCCGGCTTCCTCGGTGTAGATATCGTTGGCGAAACCCCAAAACTGGGCAATGACCAGAAGATTGAAGATGCCGGTCCAGATGAAAAAGATGACGCCCATGGTTCCGATGGGCATACCCAGGAGATGGAAGACATAGAAAAGCATAAGGTTAGAGATAAAAAAGAGAGTGACCCAGGATATGAGAAGGTGGCGCGGGACCTTAGAGGCAAGACGGCTGAACGCTTTGACCACAAAAATGAAGAGAAAGGCCTGCCCCACGGAGAGGCTAACTTTTACATATGGTCCGTACCCGCCTATAATCAGAACTTCCCGGACGGGCTTGATGAGGTAGTAAGCGAGGAGCAGGATAAAAATATTGAGCGTCAGAAGAAACACCGTGACCGCCTCTCCGGGACGGATTTCCGCAATAATCCGGAGCAGGCGATGGATGAACCCCGGCGATTCCGGTCCGACCGCGATGACCGTTTCCCTGTGCGTCCCGTCCATTCTCAACTCTCCTTTTGGTCCCTTGTTGACTCAATTTTCTGCCGAAAAAGGGGGAGTGTCAACGAAACAAGATCGATGGCCGCGCCTTTTTTCCCCCTTATTCTCTCGTCGATAACTTGTCCGGCCCAAATCGAATTCTGCCGGGCGGTGGGCGGAGTCTCGCACTTTCACCTCAACAAGTGGTATAATGGATCGGAGAAGGCTGCATAACCCTCCACGAACTCCGGAAACTCCGCGCCGGGGGGAGTCTCTCCTCACGCCGGCGGCCGTGAACATGAACATCGCCACTTGACGAAGAAGAACAAGACTTGAACGGAGTCCATCATCCGGCAAGGGAGACGAAATGAATATCCGAAACATCGGGACGGAGAGGGCCGCTGGGGCGGATGTGAATGCCAAAGGCAACGACGGTTGGACGGCCATGCATTGGGCCGCTTTTGGGGACCATAAGGACACGGTCGAATGGCTGATCACCAAAGGAGCGGACATCAACGCCAAGGCCAATGATGGCTGGACGCCCATGCGCTGGGCCGATTATATGGGCCACAAGGACATGGTCGAGCTTCTCAAGAAGCATGGGGCACTGGAATCGAGCCGCCGGGGGCCGGGACGCGCTCACTCGCTTCATTCCGGGCTATGATCATCCTGCCTGAAAAACGAAGGCCATCCCCGTCGCCTCTATGAAGCTGAGAGGTCGGGCCTCCGCACCCGCCCCTCGCGAATCGATCCGGCCGTGGCTACGGACGCTTGTAGATGACGCCGCCCTTCATGACAAAGAGCACATCGCGGATCGCCTGGATGTTTTCCGTGGGATCCCCGCGTACGGCTACGAGGTCGGCTAGGAAATCGGGCCGGATCCGTCCAAGCTGATCCTGCATCCGGATGATCCTGGCGTTCACCGCGGTTGCCGCAAGAAGCGCTTGGGAAGGCGTCATCCCTCCCCGCACCATCCACTCCAACTCGCGGTAATTGGTGCCATGAGCGAAAACGCCCACGTCGCTCCCCAATCCGATCGTCACCCCGGCCGCCAGCGCGAGCTTGAAAGCGTGCAGGGCCTGCTGCATCCCCGGCGTGAAAGGCCGGCCTTGTTGATATCCCTCGAAATATTCTCCATAGGCCTCTTCCGCCGTCAGGGTGGGGAGATAGGCGATCCCACGCTCCGCCATGAGACGGAACACCTCTTCGGTGCCGCCGTAGCCGTGTTCGATCGTGTCCACTCCGGCAAGAATCGCCCGGCGCATCCCCTCCGCGGTGGTGGAATGGGCCGATACGGGCCTGCCCGCGGAGCGGGCTTCCGCGACCAGCGCACGCAGCTCTTCCTCGCTGAAGGTCGGCACCGTCCCGCCCACTCCATGGCGGTAATCGGCGTAGACCTTGACCCAGTCGGCGCCATGGCCGACCTGTTCGCGGACGGCCTTGATGATCTCGGTCACTCCGCTCGCTTCCTGTCCGCCTTTGGGCAGGACGAGGTCGGGAGCGAAGCCGGCCGGCCCGGGCCCGTAGCTGGCGGTGGCCACGATGGCCAGCGTGGCCACCAGGAGGCGCGGTCCGGGGATGAGTCCCTCCCGGATGGCGCGCTGGACCGAGACATCGGCGTAGCCCGCGCCCTCGGTGCCGAGGTCCCGCAGAAGAGTGAATCCCGCCATGAGCGTGCTTTCGCAATGGCGCACGGCTCGGATGGTCCGGTAGGCGAGAGGTTCCTTCAGCACCTGGTCATTCCATAGAGTCTCGTTGTAGGGATGCAGGAAAATGTGAGAGTGGATGTCCATCAGCCCCGGCAGCAGGGTCATTCCGGACAGCTCGATCGTTTGGGCGCCCTCCGGGGCGATGACTTGCGCGGCCGGCCCGACGGCGGCGATTCGTTCACCCTTCACCAGCACGACCCAACCTTCGTGAATTTTGCCGTCCTCGGCGTTAAAGACGCGGGCCGGCCGGAGCAACGTGACGCCGGACGCATTTTGGATCCGGGCGGTCTGAGCAGCCGAGGTCCGGTTCGGAGCGGCCGCGGAAGCCGCAAAGTCAAAAAGCGCGGCCAGGGCAAAAACGATGAATAGCAATTTTCCGATTCGTTGGAAGCTCAGGCGTTTCATGGGACTCCTTGATCCTGTCGAAAATCCGGATTTCAAATTCCCAGCCGGGATAATGGGCGGGGACGGGGCGCGCTCCCGAGGCCGAACGTCAGGTAATAGGCGACATACAGGAAGAGTGAATCGGGCCCGTGAATGTCCCTGCCGATGGACACCAGGGCCGAGGAAATGCCGCCCAGAGAAACGATGGCCCCGAGATTGAATCCGGTCGCCGCCGATCCGCCCGCAGCGGTCCGCGTGTTCGTGAACAGTTCCGCTCCCAGGGTGACGGCCTTGGAAATTTCCCGTTGGGCCTCCCAGCCGAACCACCAATAGTTGCTGTTGCCGGGGCCGGGATTGATCCGATATCCGCCCCCGCCATAGGACGTCCAGGGGCCCCAACTCTTCTGTATCCAAAGCGGAAGAAAAACCTGGACCCGGCCGCTTCCCAAGCCGCGGCCGCTCGCGCCCGTGGGAACCTCGATCTGGGGAAATGTCCCAATCTGGGGCCGGCCCTCGGTTTCGGCGACGAACCGGAACTTCAATCCGATCTCCGTGTCTCCCAATCCGTAGCGGAAAGGGCCGCCCTTGGGCCGGTCATAACCGGCCGCGGCGATGATATGGAGCATGGCGTTGGGAGCAATTCCATAATTGATCTCGAAATGCGGAGCCGTGCCGGAATCATCATGGCCGTTTTTTATCTGCGCCGAGGCCAGATAGAATTCCCAATGGCGGAAATCGACGGGCTCGGGGTCGTCGGTGAAAAAGGGAGGTCCGGCGAGGAGGAAAGCCGCAAGGATGAAAAGTCCCGCGGCCGTCGAGAAAAAAAACCTTAGAACCGTCCGCGGCCGTCGGCGGACCCGTCCCGCCGGGCCGAACGTCCGGACACCCGCCGGATCGGAAACGTTGCCTCCCGTCATGCGAAAAGGTTATTCCCGGCATCCGATCGCTGTCAAGATGGCGATACGGCCGGAAATTCAATTTCTTCATTTCGGGGGCGACTAAAGAGGCGTGAAGGTCAAGGATCGTTACGGGACCGGGTCGCCGCATTCCCCCCGTCCGGCCCGCATTCTGGTCGTCGAGGACGAGGCCATCATCGCCATGGATCTGGCCGCCACTTTGCGCGGCCAGGGCTGCGTGGTCATCGGGACGACGGCCACCGGCGAAGAATCCATCGCCCGGGCGGGCGCCGAGCGGCCCGACCTCGTCCTTATGGATATCCGCCTCCGCGGCCCGATGAACGGTCTGGAGGCGGCCCGGGTCATCGAGGCCCGCTGGGGCATCCCCGTCGTTTTCCTGACGGCCTATGGGGAGGACGGCTGGCCGGGCCGCTCCTCGTCCGAGGAAGTCTCCCCTCATGTGATCAAGCCGTTCAGCGAAAACGACATTGCCCTCGTCCTGAGCCGCTATCTGCCTCGGAACAACAACTGAACGCCCTTTTTGACTTCCCCCGGCGTCTTTGTTAATCTTCGTTCTCGTTCCTTCGAACGCACCGTCCTTCCGGGAGGCTTCATCATGTTCGACGCCAAGACCTACTCACAGCGCCGCCGCCGGCTGGCCAAAGATCTGCGGTCGGGTCTCGTCCTGTTCCTCGGCAACGAGGATTCCCCGATGAACTACGCCGCCAATCCTTTCCAATTCCGCCAGGACTCCTCGTTTCTCTATTTCTTCGGCCTCGCTTCGCCCGGCTTGGCCGCCCTCATCGACATCGAGGAGGGGAGGGACATTCTCTTCGGCGACGATATCGACATCGAAGACATCATCTGGATGGGCTTCCTGCCCACGCTCAAGGAAAGGGCCGTCCAGGTCGGCGTCCGAGACACCCGCCCGATGAAAGCCCTGGCCGAGGCTCTGCGGGACGCCGGGACCAAAGGGCGGACGGTCCATGTCCTGCCGCCGTACAGGGCCGAACACAGCTTGAAGCTCGAGTCCCTCCTGGGAATCCGGCCGGACGAAGCCAAGGCCAAGATCTCGCCCGCATTCGTGGATGCGGTCATCAAGCAACGCTCGGTCAAGTCCGACGAGGAAGTGGCCGAAATGGAGACGGCCTTGAAGACCACGTACAAGATGTACGAGACGGCCATGCGCATGGCCCAGCCGGGCGTCCACGAGAAGGACATCGTCGGCCGCATCGACGGGCTGGCCATCGCCGACGCCGGGGCCACGGCCTTTCCGACCATCCTGACGATGAACGGGCAGATTCTGCACAACCATTCGCACATCCACAAGCTGGCCAAGGGCCGCCTCCTGGTCGTCGACTCCGGGGCTGAATCTCCGCTCCATTACGCCGCCGACATCACCCGGACCATCCCGGTCGGCGGGAAATTCACGGCCCGCCAGCGCGAAGTCTATGAAATCGTGCTGGCCGCCAACGAGAACGCCATCCGGACCATCAAGCCCGGGCTGATGTACAAGGACATCCACCTGATGGCGGCCAAGACGATCGCCGTCGGGCTGAAGGGCCTGGGCCTGATGAAGGGCGACATGGACGAGGCCGTGAGCCGTGGGGCCCAAGCCCTCTTCTTCCCCCACGGGCTCGGCCATATGATCGGGCTGGATGTCCACGATATGGAGAATCTCGGCGAGAAGAACGTCGGCTACGACAAGACCGTCGATCGCAGCGATCAGTTCGGCTTGGCCTACCTGCGCATGGCCAAGGCCCTCCAGCCGGGTTATGTCCTGACGGTCGAGCCGGGCTGCTACTTCATCCCCGCCCTGATCGACAAGTGGAAGGCCGAAAAAAAGCACCTCGACTTCATCGCCTACGACAAGGTCGAGAAGTACCGCGACTTCGGCGGGGTCCGGATCGAGGACGACGTCCTGGTGACGGCGGCCGGCCGCCGCGTCCTGGGCAAGCCCATCCCCAAGAAGGCCGATCAGGTCGAGGCCGCTGTGGCGTTCTGAGTTGTCGCCCGGTTGGCGATCGTCCACAATTTCCCTTCCTTCGGCCCGCCGGCCGGAAAAGCAGGTCCATGAAAATCGCCCTCGTCCAGCAGCACGCCGGGAACAATCTCGATGACAACGTCCGCCGCGGCCTGGCGGCCTTCGAAGAGGCCGCCCGCGGAGGGGCCGACCTCGTGGCCTTCGCCGAACTGGCCTTCCTGCCTTTTTTACCCCAGGTCCCTTCCGCCGAACGGCCGGACGTCCGGTCCTTCGCCCAGACTGTTCCGGGTCCGTTGACCGAGGAGTTCGCGGCCCTGGCCCGGCGGCACGGCATCGTCACCGTCCTCAATCTCTTCGAACGGGAGGGGGACAGGACCTTCGATGCTTTGCCCGTTCTCGACGCCGACGGCCGCTGGCTGGGGACGACGCGCATGGCCCACATCATGGACGGACCGGGCTTCCACGAGCAGGGCTACTACTCTCCCGGCGGCCGGGCTCCGTTCGTGTATGAGACCAAGGCCGGGCGGATCGGCGTGGCCATTTGCTACGACCGCCATTTTCCCGAATACATGCGCGGCCTCGGTCTGTTGGGCGCGGAGCTGGCGGTCATTCCCCAGGCGGGAGTCTTGAACGAATGGGGCGAAGGCCTGTACGAAAGCGAGGTCCAGGTCGCCGCTTTCCAGAACGGCTACTTCGCCGCCCTGTGCAACCGGGTCGGCGCCGAGGACATCCTCCATTTCGCCGGAGAGTCCTTCGTCGCCGATCCCGGCGGCCGGATCATCGCCCGCGCGCCCTCCGGCCGCGATCACGTCCTCTTTGCCGAGTGCGACCTGTCCGCGATCGCCCGAAGTCACGCCAAGCGGCATTTCTATCCGGACCGCCGCCCGGACATCTACCGGAAGCTCAAGCTGACGGACTGAACGCCATGGAAAGCTGGTATGTCGTCAACACGAAACCGAAAAAGGAATTCCATCTCGAGAAGATCCTCCGCGAAGGAGGGATCCTCAGCTACCTTCCCAAGACCCGCGAAGAAAAAGCGGTCAGGCCCTTCTTTCCCGGCTATCAATTTGTTTTTTTCGACTATCCCGGGCAATACAAGCTCATCAAGTACACCCGGGGAGTGAAGTCCATCGTCGGGAACGAACACGGCCCCATTCCCCTCGACGAATCGTTCATCGCCGAAATCCGCTCGAGGGAGGTGGACGGGTTCATCGAGATCAGGAAATACGGCCCCGAGCCTGAAAAGGGCGATGAAATCGAGGTCGCGGCCGGTCCGTTCAAGGGCCTGCGCGGCGTTTTCAACAAGAGCCTCTCCGATAAGGACCGGGTGATGATCCTTTTGAATTGCGTGTCCTACCAGGGTCAGCTGGTGATCGAAAAGTCCAAGATTAAAAAAGTTCTCGCCTAATCTCGCACCGTCCTTATTTTTTGAGGTTGACCCTTCCGTAGCCGTAGACATCATCGGGTCCCGGGACTCCCAGGTCGATCGCCCTCTTGATCAGGACGGCCTTGATCTGGGCGATCGTGTACGGGGTCAATCCTTTGAGCAGGACGATGGCCCCCGCCAAGTGCGGGGCGGACGACGACGTGCCGAAGAAGTTTTGGGGACCGTACGTGGTGGTGGAGACCCCGTCCGGGGAGGTGAAATCGGGCTTCAATCGGCCGTCCCAGGTCGGGCCCTGGCTGCTGTAATACTCGATCGTGTCATCTCCGACCCAGGTCGCGCCTGCGGCCCAGGCCGAAGCGGAGTCCGCGGGAACCTGGACGCTGCGGGTCGGATCATAGTACTGGAGCGCCGTGTCGTTGCCCATGATGAAGACCTCCAGGGTGGGCGTCTCGGTTGTGTGGACATTCTTGATCTTAAACCCCCAGGTGCCGTCGACGGGGGCGGAATATCCGTAGAGATCCTCGGTCGGCCACTGCGTTCCGTTCTGCAGATTGTTCGAGGAATCGACGAATTGCCAGGTATTGCCGACTTTGAAATACAGCTCGAGGTCGTAATCCTGGGCGGAACCGCTGTAGTCGTAGCCGTTATACGTCCCCCAGTCCTTCCAATTGAGGAAGACGCCGACCGTCTCGTTGGCCGGGACGTGGAAGGAGAGGATCTCCGTGCCGGCCGCGTCGAAATTCATGTAGCCGTCCCCGTCCGGATCGAAGAATGTTCCGGTCCAATGGCTCTGGGCGGAATTGCCGGCCGCGCTGGCCCAGGCCATGCCGTTGGACGCGGCGTAGGCCACGTCGTCGTCGATGGGGCCGGTCCCGTCACCCGCCCCGGCGTTGTACCAGGCCAGGGAATAGGAGATCACATCGATGCCCTGGGAGACGATCCAGTCCACGGCGTTGTGCTCCTCGACGTCGGTGTCGAAGTTGACGAGGTACATTTGGGCGTTGGGGGCCATGTCGTAGACGATCTCGGCGCAGGCCGCGCCGTGCTGCTCACCGCCGCCCGTGATGTCGCCGTCGGCGCGGAAGGATTTGGCCGTGACCGACTTGGGCAGGTCCGAGCCGAGCAGGTTGGTATACCCGGCGAACCCGGCGTCCAGGACGCAAACCGTGGCCGGATTAGGGTTCCGGAAAGGAACGAGCGTCCGATACAGGTTGGCCCCGATCAGGGCCACGCCTTCGCTGATCGTGGATTGATGAAAGGGCTTGAGCGGCGGACGGACATATTTGACCAGCGGATCGTCCGCCAGGGTCTCCAGCGCGGAGAGGGGAATCGTGTGCTGGATGAGCCCGCGGTACGTGGTTTCCACGGTCCCGCCCAGCGCCTCGATCCGCTGGCGGACGGCCGCCGCCATTTGGACGGCCGATTGGAGCCCGCCGATGGTTTTCGCCACGGTGACGACCCGGACGAGGCCGTTGTTCAAGTCCATTTTTCTTTGGCGGGCGAAAAGGGCTGCTGCTCCCGGTCCCTTGAGGCGCTGGATGTCGGCGAGCCGGGTCAGGGCCGATTGGATCTTGGGATGCCCGGCGCCGGCCGGCGCTGCGGCCGCGATCCGGACGCTTCCGGGAACGACGGTTTGGGGCGCGATCAGGCCCCGGACGGGAACGAAGAGAAGGACGGCGATTCCGGCCAGCAGGCCGAGTCGGAGCGTCCGGCGGGCGAATCGGCGAAAACGCAGGGCGATCATGGTTTTCCTCCTGCTCTCGTCAGAGGGCGATATTGAGGCCGAGCCCGATGACGACGGTATCCAGGTTGAAGCCCGTTATCTTGCCGCTGACCGCCGGCCCGCCCATTTCGTCGGTCAATGTCCAGGTCCCGTTGGCCTTGGCCATCGCATAGCGGGTTTCGAGCACCAGCCCGAGGTTGCGCCCCAGGGCCAGCTCCAGCCCTCCGCGGACATGGAAGCCATACGTCACGTCCAGCTTTTCGGACGGGGTGAATCCGACCGCCTCCCAGGCCTGAACCGCGGTCGCGTCCTGAGTGAACAGAGGAATGTAGGCCCCTCCGCCCGCCGCGACGAATAGCCCCAGCGCGGACGAGACCGGGAAATGGAGCTTGAGGGACAGTTCGATCGGAAGGACGTCGAGCGTCCCCGCCATCAGCCCGGTCCCCGTGGCCGTGACCGCCGTCTGATAGCCGAGGGCGCCGATTTCCAGGGCGAGGTTGGGCGTGAGATCCAAGGCCAGGTAGGCGTTCAAAGCCGGGCCCCGGCCCTGGTTGGCATCGAGCGGCATGGCGTAGCCGCCGCCGAACCCGATGTGGATGCCGGCCGCGGCCGGCGCGGTCGTCGCCAGGAGCGCGACCGCCGCGAGTCCTACGATTTTTTTCATGGTCTCTCCTTTTTTCGGCGGCCGAAACCGCCTCCTCCGGGGGTCTCGATGCGAAGGATATCGCCTGGCCCGACCTGGAGGTTGGACTTCGAGCCGAGGAGCGTCCGGCGGCCCCGGCGGATTAGCCAGTTGCGTCCCCGCGCGCCCGGACCGCCGCCCGCCTGCCCGTAGGGGGCGAAAGCGCGGCGCTCGGACATGATCGTGACCCGGGCCGGGACGAAGAATTCGTATTCGCGGATGATCCCTTCGCCGCCCTTGTGAAAGCCGGCCCCGCCCGAACCTTTCCTCAAGCCGTAGCGGCGGATACGCAGGGGAAGGTAGTTCTCCAGCGCCTCGAGGGGGGTGTTGAGCGAATTGGTCATGTGGCTGTGCACGCCGCTCAAGCCGTCCCGTTCCCGGCTCGCCCCCATGCCGCCGCCGATCGTCTCGTAGTAGGCGAAGGCCCGGCCGCGGACGGGATCGAAACCGCCGAAGGCGATGTTGTTCATGGTCCCCTGGCTGGCCGCCGGGATGCGTCCGGGAATGGCCTTGGCCAGGGCCCCCAGCAAGACGTCGACGATGCGCTGGGAGGTCTCCACGTTGCCGGCCGCGGTGGCGGCCGGGAATTGGGCGCTGACGACGAGGCCGGGCGGGGCGATGATCGTGATCGGGCGCAGCAGGCCGGTGTTGAAGGGGATGTCCTCGGCGATGAGCGAGCGGAAGACGTAGAGGACGGCCGATGCGGTCACGGCCGCATTGGCGTTGACGCCGCCGCGGACCTGGGGCGAAGAGCCGCGGAAATCGACGATTGCCCGGGCGCCTTTAATGGTGACGGCGGCCTGGATGCGGATGGGATCGCCGCTGATGCCGTCGTCATCCAGGACGTCGGCGAACCGGTACGTCCCGTCGGGGATGGCCCGCAGGGTGTCCTCCAGAAAGGCCGCCGTGTAATCCTGGATCAGCCGGGTGTAGCGGACGATCTTGGCCAGGCCGTATTTGTCCACCGCTTCGGCCATGCGGGTGCGGCCTTTCTCGCAGGCGGCCATCTGGGCCAGCAGGTCGCCTTTGCGCTCCTCGGGCGTGCGGACGTTGGCCAGAAGAAGACGAAGAACGTCCCCGTCCTGGACGCCGCGCTTGACCAGTTTGAGAGGGGGGATGATCATGCCTTCCTGGAATATTTCCGTGGCCAGCGGCATCGATCCCGGCGTCATGCCTCCGACGTCCGAATGGTGGGCCCGGTTGGCGATGAAGAAGGCCGGCCGGCCGCGGTGGAAGACGGGGGCGATGCAGGTGATGTCCGGCAGGTGCGTCCCGCCGTGATAGGGGTCGTTGACCAGGACGAGATCGCCCTCTTCGAAGGTCAGGGCGGCCAGGGCGGCCTGCACGGACAGGGGCATGGCCCCGAGGTGGACGGGGATATGCGAGCCCTGGGCCAGGGTCTCTCCGCGGGTGTTGAAGACGGCGCAGGAATAGTCCTTCCTCTCCTTGATGTTGGGGGAGAGGGCGGTCCGGCCGAGGACGGCGCCCATCTCCTCGGCCACGGAAACGAAGAGGCTTTTGAAGATCTCCAGCTCGATCGGGTCGTAGGATTTCATGCACCCCTGCCCTTGGCCAGCACGAGGTTGAGATGATCGTCGGTACGGAGGACATGTCCGGGCGGAAGGAAGGTCGTCGAGCCGAAGTCGATGATCAGGGCCGGACCCTCCAGCCCCGCGCCCGGGGGGAGCTTGTCGCGGTCGAAAACGCGGGCCGCAAAGCGGCGGCCGCCATAGTGAACGGCCTGCTTTTTGATCAGCGCCGCCGCGGCCGAAGGACGGACCTTCATCGATTTTAATTTGGGCAGGCGGATCTTGTCGGTCAGGCCGCGGGCCTTGACCCGGACGGCGACGATCTCGACCGGAGCCTGGGGATGGCGGTAGGAATAGAGCCGCTCGTGGCGGAGATGAAAATCCTCGACCAGCCCGCGCCCGTTGCGGGGGAAGGGGACGGAGATCTCGTAGGATTGTCCGAGATAGCGGACGTCCGCCGAGCGCTCCAGAACGATCCGGCCGGGAGGAAAGCCCTCCTCGGCCAGGCCCCGGGCGCCCCGGCGCTCCAGCTCCCGGAACCAGCGATCGTATTCGTCCGGCCGGATGCGGTCGGTCGTCCGCAGGACCGCCCGGGAATAATCTTTGACCGCGTCGGCCAGCAGAAGGCCAAGGGCCGACAGGACGCCGGCCCGGGCGGGAACGACGACCCCCTTCATGTGGAGATGATCGGCCATGTCCGCGGCGTGCAGGCCGCCCGCTCCGCCGAAGGAGAAAAGAGCGAAATCGCGCGGGTCGTAGCCGCGTTCGATGCTGATGACCCGGACGGCTTTCTCCATGTTGGCGTTGGCGATGTCGATGATGCCCTGGGCCGCAGCCAGGACGGTTTTTCCGATCCGCCGGCCGAGGGCCTGGACGGCGCGCAGGCTCCGCTGCGGATCGATCCGCATCGTCCCGCCGAGGAAGAAGCCCGGATCGATGCGGCCGAGGACGACGTTGGCGTCGGTGACGGTGGGACGATCTCCCCGGCCGTAGCAGGCCGGACCCGGATCGGCCCCGGCGCTCTGCGGACCGACGCGGAGCGAGCCGCCGGCGTCGACGTGGGCGATCGATCCGCCGCCGGCCCCGACCGAAAGGATGTCGATCATGGGGATGCGGACGGGGAAATCTCCGATGACATTTTCGTTTGTCCGGCGGATATGACCCTCGATGAGCGAGACGTCGGTGGACGTGCCTCCCATGTCGAAGGAGACGATGCGGGGGAAGCCGGCCGCCTTGGCCAGGGCCAGGGAAGCGACGGCCCCGCCGGCCGGTCCGGACAGGGCGGTGCGGATGGGTTCGCCCTTGGCTTTGGCCGCGGTGATATAGCCCTCGTTGGACTGCATGATCTGGAGATCGGCCCGGCCGACGTTTTTCTCCAGATCGCCCAGGTAGGCGTTCAGGATGGGCATGAGGTAGGCGTTGACCGCGGCCGTCGACGTCCGCTCGTATTCGCGGTATTCGGGGAGGATGTCGCTGGAGAGGGAGGCCAGGAGGCCGGCCCGCAGCAAGGCCCGGCCGATCGTCCGCTCGTTGGCCGGGTTGGCATACGAGTTGATCAGGCAGACGGCCACGGCCTCGATGCCCCGGCGGGCGATTTCGGCGGCGACGCGGTCCGCTTCGCGCGGCCGGACGGCCCGCTCGACGCGGCCGGCGGCGGTCGTCCGCTCTTCCAGGCCGAAGACATCACGGGGGTCGACGAGGGGACGGCGCGGCTCTCCGTTCAGGCTGTAGAGAAGCTTGCGGGTCTGCCGGCCGATGAAGATGACGTCCTCGAATCCCCGGCTGGCGATCAGGGCGATGCGGGCGCCCTTTCTCTCCAGAAGGGCGTTGGTGGCGACGGTGGTGCCGTGAATGATCTGCAGACGGCCCGGCCCTTCCAGGAACTCGGACACGCCCTCCAGAATGGCCCGCGAGGGATTGGCGGGCGTGGAGGGAAGCTTTTTCGTGGACAGGCCGCCGCCGCGGACGATGACGAAATCGGTGAACGTCCCGCCGGTGTCGACGCCGATGCGAACGTCAGCCGGTCGCTTCATTTGCAGGTGCTGCAGGAATGGCCGGCGCAGGAGGAGCAGCCCGATCCCGAAGCTTTGAGGCGGTTGCCCCCGCCGCCGACGCCGAAGGTCGAGAACAGCTTGCGGACCGGGCCGCCGCAGGAATCGCATCGGACGGACCCTTCCTGCCCCAGCCTGACGAGGATCTCGAACTTCTTTTTGCAGGTTTCACAGCAGAATTCGTAGAGTGGCATGAGAAGTTCATTGTAGAGGACTTTGGATCGTTCGACAAGAGGGCGGATGGGGCGAGGGGGACGCAGTCCGAAACACGCGAAATTCCCCAGCGAGGAATTTCGCTCCGCTCCTCCCTCGCTCCCTAACTCTCGACGGACATGATATTTATCCGACGAGTTAGGACCATGCCCGCTCAGTCGTCGACGGGTTTCGGACTGCGTCCCCCTTGCCCCATCCGGCATTGTCGCCTTTGAGAACTTGCCTCTAAACGCCCTAATGGAACAAAAGATAAGAGATCAGTCCATGAAACGAGATTTCCGCTTGCCGACAAATATATTCGTGAGATGATGGTTGACGTCAGGGCTTTACGGCGATGCAGTCGATCTCCACCTTGACGTCCTTGGGCAGGCGGACGACCTGGAAGGCGGCGCGGGCCGGGGCGACGCCCTTGAAGAATTCGGCGTAGACCTTGTTCATGGCCGCGAAATCGTTCATGTCCTGCAGGAAAACCGTGCACTTGACGGCCCGGTCCAGCGAGCTGCCGGCCGCTTCCAGGATGGCCGAGAGGTTCTTGAAGACCAGGCGGGTCTGTTCCTCGATGCCGCCGGCGACGACGTTCCCGGTGGCCGGATCGATGGGAATCTGGCCGGAGCAGAAGACGAACCCGCCGGCGGCGATGCCCTGCGAATAGGGCCCGATGGCCGCCGGGGCTTTTTCGGTCTGGATCTGTTTTTTCATGGGCAGGCTCCTTGACGGGCGGAAAACGCCCGGGTTCAAATCGATTCGTGCCCCGCGCTCTCGGGCGCGGGACGTCAGGACAGGACCGTGATCCGCACCGGGACGCTCTCGACGATCGAGCCCTTGATGCGGGCGCGGGCTTTTATTGTATAGGAACCCGGCTTGAGATTCCAGGCGCGCGTGAAGGGCGGACCGTCCTCGCCGATCATTTGACCGTTGACCCACCATTCAACCCTGACGGCGTCCGCCCCGGAACCGAGGATGGCGCGCAGGCGGATCGACTGGTAGGCGCCGCGCAAGACCGGGTCGATCTTGAAGACGTCGCCGTCCTGAGGCAGGAGGATGGCCATGCCGCCCGGCGGAGCGGCGGCGGCGGTGAAGCCTCCGCCCGGCCTCGTCCGTTCTTCGGGCCCGTGAGGCAGGCGGCAGACCTCCGTGGGGGCCGTTCCCGGAGCGAAGATCTCCTCGATGACGCCGGCGCAATGCGGGCCCGGCTTGAGCCCCGAAACCGGACAGATGCGCTCGTGAACGATGTTTCCCGGTTCGACGAAAGCCTCCTGGGGCAGGCGTGCCGCCGCCAGCTGGATGACGTCGCGGAAGATCGGGCCGGCTCCGGTGATGCCGGAGACGTTGCGCATGGGCTTGCCGGTGAAATCCCCCGCCCAGACGGCGACCGTCAGGGAAGGCGTATACCCGATCGTCCAGTTGTCCCGAAAATCCTTGGAGGTTCCCGTTTTGGCCGCGGCCGGAAAAGGCAGATTGAGAGGCGAGTAATAGCCGAAGGAAGGGATGCGGGCGTCGTGATCCGACAGGATGTGGGTGATGATGTAGGCCGTTTCGGGGGAGAAGACGCGGCGCGGAGCGGGCGGTCGAGGCGCCGGATCGATCCGGCCGTCCTTGAGGCTGGTGCGCAGGACGAAGCGGCTGGATTTGAACACCCCCCCGCGGGCCAGGGCGGCGTAGGCCCGGGCCAGCTCGAGGAGCGTGACTTCACCGTTGCCCAGGGTCAGGCCGACGCCGTAGAAGCCGGGCGTCTGGCGCAGGCTGTCGAAGGACAGCTCTTTCAGCTTGCGGAAGAGGAGGTCCGGCCCGACGGCCTGCAGGACGGCGACGGCCGGGACATTGTAGGAGCTGGCCAGGGCGCTGCGCAGGCGCACCGCGCCGTGGTAGGCTTCATCGTAGTTCGCGGGGGCGAAGGCGCCGTTGGGCGTGGCGAAGGGCGTCGGGTCGTCCTCCAGGATCGAGGCCGCCGTGAGTCCGTGCTCCAGGCCCAGGCCGTATGTGATCGGCTTCAGCGTCGACCCCGGCTGGCGCAGGGCCAGCGCGCCGTTCACTTGTCCGTCGTCGTGCTCGTCGAAGAAATCCCTCGAGCCGACCAGGGCCAGGATGTCGCCGCTCCTGTTATCGAGGACGATGGCCGCGGCGTTGGTGACGCCTTTCTTCTGCACCTGGGCGAGTTCGGTTCGGAGGAGGGCCTCGACACGGTCCTGGAGCTCGCCGTCCAGGGTCGTCCGGATCTCGGCGATGTCCGGTTTCTTGTCCGGAGGAATGGAGGAAAGGACGGTTTCGCAGAAATGGGGGGCCCGGAATTTCTCTTCCGGCGGTCGGACGCGCACCGGCTCTTCGAGGGCCCGATCCAGCTCATCCCGGGGAATGTACCCCAAGGCCTGCATTCGCCTCAGGATTTCCTTCTGGCGCTTCAGCACCCCGGCTTCGTTGCGGTAGGGATTGAGCAGGGCGGGGGCCCGCGGCAGGGCAGCCAGGAAGGCGGATTCGGCCAGGCCCAGGAAGGCGGCCGGTTTGTCGAAATAGAGGCGCGAAGCCGCTTCGATACCGTAGGCCTGGTTGCCGTAGGAGATCCGGTTGAGGTACTGGATGAGGATCTCGTCCTTCGACAGCGTGTGGTCGAGACGCACGGCCAGCCAGGCTTCGTGGACCTTGGCGGGCAGAATGCGGGGCAGGTGATAGACGTTGCGGATGACTTGCTGGGTGATGGTCGAGGCGCCCGACACGACATGGCGGCTTTTGAGGTTCTGGATGAAAGCCCGCAGGACGGCGGCGAGGTTCACGCCGGAATGGACGAAGAACGACTTGTCCTCCGAAGCGATGGTCGCCCGGAGGAGAAAAGGCGAGATATCGGCCAAGCCGACCCAACGGCAGCGGCCGCCCTCGTCGGAGAGGACTTCGCGCAGCAGCGCGCCGTTGCGGTCGGTCAGCCGCAGCGAGACAAGGCCGCGGGGGTTGAGCGTTCCCCGCGGGAGCGGCAGATAAAACGATCCCAGCGCCGCCGCGACCAGAGCGGCCGCCCCGGCGATCAGGACGGTCCGCTTGCGCAGGCGCTTCACTTCACGATCTTGATCGTCCGCTCGTCGTTTCGGCCGAAGCGTTCGGGAGCGTACATCTCTTCGGCCTTGGAGCCCGGCAGAGTGAACGTTCCCGGCGTCAGGGCCCGGGCCAGGTACCGATGAGTGTGGACCCCGGCCTCGAGGGAGTCGGCGAAGAGAGCGACCCTGTTGTCGCGGACCTCGACGTGGTTGAAACCCGTCCACCACCAGGTATCGTTCTCGTCGTTCACGACGACCCCGTCCAGCTTGCGCTGCTGCTCCTCGCTTTCGGTCTCGAACGTCGGATTGACCGCTTCGAAGCCGGCCGGGAGCGGATCGTCGACGACGACGAACAGGCTCTCCTGGGGCACTAGGACCTGGAGGGTGACCATGACGAGCTGACCGGCCTTGATGTCGCCCAAGGGCTTGCCGTCCAGTGTCGTGATCGTTTTGTAGACGGCGAACCCTTCATCGCGGGGGATAAGGGCCTTTTTCGGGGCGTAGGTCAAGCGGATGCCGTAGTAAATCGTCCCCTCGCCGGTCTTGGCGATCGTCAGGGGGATCTCCCGGCCCGGTTTGACCTCGGTCAAGGGCAGGCTTCCGACGGCCGTCTGTTGGGCCGACCGGAAGGTTTCTTTGAGGATGGACTTGCCGGCCAGGGCCAGCTCGGCCGTGAAGTCGGGCCTGGCGTTTTCATAGCGGCGGTAGAAGTCGTTGAGAGCGTAGAAGACGAAGAAATTCTCCTGCGTCGAATGCCAGTGGCCGGCCTTCCTCTCGTTGACCAGCCAGCGGGCGATGGACGCGGCCAGCGGGTGCTTAGCGTTCGTTTCCAGCAGGGCCTGAAGGATCGCGGCGGTCGTCCGGGTGTTGGAGGAGTAGATCCAACCGAGATCGGCGCCGCTCGTCTCCTCGAAATGGGCCTGCGATTGTTCGACCTTGGCCAGGTTGAGAAGTTCCTTGAGCAGGGTCTCACCGGCCTGAACCGAACCCCCGCCGGCCGAGTAAGCCTTCAGCAGGAGCGTCCGGCCGAAGACGGTCAGCCGGCCGCGGGCCTTGAAAAGCATTTCGGCGGCTGCCGGGTCGAAGGCCTTCAGGAGGGACAGGTCATAGAGGGCGAAGGCCTGTGTGGTCAGCCAGCCGCTGGTTTTATACGGATAGGGCGTGTCTTCGACCTTGGTGGTCAGCAGCTGCTTCAACCAATGCGAGGCCCTGGCCAGGCGTTCCTCGTTGATCTCGTAGCCGGCGTCCCTGGCCTTTTTCAGGGCGAAGACGGCATAAGCGCTGGCGAAGGGCGATTCGTTGCTGCTATCCGGCCAGAGGGAGAAGCCGCCATCGTCTTTCTGGCAGCCGTAGACGTCCTTGAGCGTCGATCTGACCAGGGCCTTGACGGCCGGCGGATCGAGCGGGCTGAGCTTGAAATCCTCGATCAGCCTGGGGGCCACGATATACGGGAGGACGCCCGACAGGCGCTGTTCAAGGCACAGGTAGGGATAGTTAGCCAGATAGTCCAGGCTCCCTTTAAGGCCGGTCAGGGCCGAGGCGGCGGCCGTCACTTCGAGACGGCTGTCCTCGGGATAGATCGATTCGGGGATGGTGACCCGTTCCTCCGCGTTGGTCTTGGTCTGCTCGAAGGTGGCCACGGTCTCGGTGCCGCGGGGGACTTGAAGGGGGAAGCCGAAATCCAGGCCGTCGGAATCCTCGCCCATCCTGGCCCGGACGGCCAGCCGGGCGATCCCGGCCTTTTCGGCCTCCAAGGCGAAGAGGACTTCGCGGCTCTCGTTGGGGGCCAGCTCGAGCTGCCGGTCGGGTTTGTCGCGGAGGGTGATGCCCTTGGCCTCCACGGCCAGGACGACCGAACCCTTGCGGCCGGAATAATTATTGACCATGACGCCGGCCTCGAACGTGTCGCCCACCCGGGCGAACCGCGGCGCGGACGGCAGGAGGAGGAGCGGCTTGCTGACCTTAAAAGTCGATTCCTGGCCGCCGAAGGCGGAGTCCTTGGCCTGGGCCGCGGCCATGATGCGGAAGGAGGTCAGGTTGTCCGGCAGGGTGAACTCGAAGGAGGCCTCGCCGTTGGCGTCGGTCAGGATCGAGGGGTTCCAGTAGGCCGTCGTCTTGAAGTTGGCCCGCAGCTCGACCTCGGAGAGGCCGGCGATGCGGCCCGCCTCGGCCCCGCCGCCGCCTGCGGTCTCGCCCTTGGCGCCATAGCTGCGCTGACCGACGATGTGGATCCGTGAATCGGACGTCTGCACGGACAGCGGCTTCTCGCCATAGAACCAGGAAAAGGCGTCAGGCGTCTGGTACCCGATCAGGTTGAGGACGCCGACGTCGACGACGGCCACGGTCAGCGAGGCGGGCGCCGGTGCGTTCCGGGCGTCCCTGACTTTCAGCTTGACGGAGACCTTCTCGCGCGGCTTGTAGCCGGCCTTGTCCGGGGTGACGTCCACGGCCAAACGCTTGCCCGCCGGATCGATGCGCAGCTTGGCGTACCCGATCTTGAATTGGGGCTTGCCGACGTCGTCGGTTTCGGTGACCGCGGCGCCGGAGGTCCGGCCTTGGACGAGGATGACCGAGACGAAGGCGTTGGGGATGAGGTCGGCCGTGATCGGAATTTCCACCGGCACGGCGCTTCCCTGGATTTCGATCACCTGGGATTGAAGAATGAGCTCGCGCTCGACGGTGATCAGCGCTTTGGCTTTTTCATAGGGAGATTTGATCAGGATGCGGGCCTTTTCGCCGGGCTTGTACGATTCGGCGTCGGGGACCAGCTCCAGGGCGTCGTCGTCCTTGCGCTCCCAGGCCACGTAGTCGGAGCCGGTGACGTAGACGTACGTCGCCGTGGCGATCGCGTTGCCGCGCCCGTCCGCCGATTCGGCGGACAGGACGTAGAGGCCGGACTTGTCGGGCTGGAAGGAGACCGCCGCGGATTCGGTCCCGGTCTTGATCTCTTTCGTGGCGATGACGGTGTCCGTCTTTTCCGAGACCCATTCATAGCGCCCGCCGACCCCGGCTTTGCGGGCCGAGCGCCACTCTCGCTTGGTCAGCTTGACCGTCGCCTTCTTGTCGGGGGCCAGGGTGCCGTCGGGAAGAACGGAAATGACCTCGGCGGACAGCGTCTCGGACTTCTTGATGAAGGACGATTGGGGCTTCAGTCCGAGATAGAACTCGCCGCGGTGGACGAGCGTCTGGATGCGGTTGGAGATGGACTTGCGGCTGGAGCTCTGGACGGTCGCTTCCAGGGCGGCCATGACCGAGGAGGATTCCTTTTCGGGTTTGAGCGGGACGTTGACGGACAACTTTCCTTCGGCGTCCAGCTTGGCCTTGCCCCCCGACAGGAGCCGGCTGCTTTCGGCATAGCGGTCTTCTTCGAGATCGATGTCCGTCCCGTAGAGAAAACCCTTGTGGCCGGGAGGATCGAAAGAGGTCCGGTTGAGGCGCAGGCTCCATTCCACGGGCTGGCCGGACATGACCCCGCCATAAAGGAAATTGGCCCGGATCTCGGCCTTGAAGGGTTCGCCGAAGACGAAGGATTCCTTGTCCGCACGGAGATGGACTTCGAACTCGGCCGGACGGAAAGCCTCGACCCGGAAGCTGCCCTCGAGCGTCGTCATCTTGGCCCCGGGTGCGGCCGGCGGCACCTTGACCGCGATTCCATAAAAGCCCAGGGACGCGTTTTCGCGCGTCTCCAGGTCGAACGTGAACGAACCGAAGGCATCCAGGGCGGCCTTGCCTTTCTGGACCGATTTCTGGAAGGGGTCGGTGACGTCGTAATCGACCTCCTTGAGGGAGGGGAGGGTCCATTGACCTTGAGTCAGGCTGCGGAGGATGCCCTTGACGTGGACGGTCTCTCCGGCCCGGTAGATCCCCCGCTCGGAGAAAATGTAGCCGCGAACGGGCTCGGGCTCGGGGGACCAGTCATAGTCGAGGTTGAAGCGCCAGGGGTCGATGCCCGTGCCCCACTCGGACGAGGCGAAGGCGATATCCTGGCCGCGGCGGACGAAGACGAATTGTTCGGGCTTGGCCCAGTCGTTGGCCGGTTTCATGCCCAAGGTCCGCCAGCCGGGAGCCTGGGCTTTTCCGTCGGCATCCGTCTTGCCCTGCCAGCGGGCCATATTGTCGGCGTCGCGGATCTCGACATCGGCGCCGGCCACGGGCTGGCCGGTCTTGAGCTCGGTGACCCAGATCAGGTCGTTGTCAGGGGAGAACTTGCCGGTCAGGGCCAGCTCCGTGACCTGGAGCAGGGCCTTGGGGTAGCGGGACCATTCCTCGTCGGAGAAGGTGTCCAACTGGAGAAGGACGAGCCCGAAACGGTCCTTCAGAAGGTCGCGCAGGGCGATCGGCACGAGCTGGCGCTTGTTGCGCGGCAGCTGGAGCGAAACGATTTTATCGAGACCGTAGAAGGACGGACGGGGCTGGAAGAACACATTGGTGCGGAAGACGGCCTCTTCCTTAAGGTAGGGGATGATCTCGTCCTTCGACAGGGCCGCGCCCATGACCCGGACTTTATCGGAGTTCATGGCCGAGATGGGATAGATCGGATCGGCGTAAGCCTCCAGGACTCCGTGGCCGGAGGTCATATGGATGGAAGCGGGATAGGAGCCGGTTTTGAACTTGGCTTCCGCGCCATTGCCCAGTGCGTTTCCGAACTCGTCCTTCAGATCCGCGGGGATGCGGACGGCATAAGCCGTTTCCGGCTGGAGCGGCAGCGAAACGTAGAGAGCGTCGTTGCCGTGTTCCCAGGATTGATAGTAGTCGGGGATCTCGATCTTGGGCTCGAAGACCGTCTTCTGGAGGAACTCCTTATAAGAGACGCGGTTGGTGAATTTGAACTGGAGCTCGTCCCCCGGCGAGATCGAGTCGCCGTTGAGGAGCCCTTCGAACCGGAACGTGCGGATGGTTTCGAACGTGAGGACGGCCTCGCGCTCCAGGCCCAGCGTCCCTTCCTTGGGCGGCAGCCCGGCCTTGAGCTGGACGGTGTAGGTGAAATCGGGGAGGAGTTTCTCGGAGGGTTCGAGGACGAGGACCTTGTCCAGCCCGTCTTCGATCCCGGCTTTGCCGGCCTGCTTGGTTTCGGGGTGGGAGACCGAAAACCCGGGCGTGTGGATCCTGCCTTCCGGCCCCGTCCCGGCGAAGGTCAAGAAGTCCTTGACCTTGCCGTCGTCGATCGCCTGATTGAAGACGAGGAAGACGGACGTGTCCAGACGGATCTGCTTGTTCTCGTGGGCCGGTTGGCTGCGCACCAGGGCCGGCCGCGGCGTCTGAAAGGTCCAGGAATAATCCTTGGGCAGGGCATATCCTTCGAGGGAGCGGAGCCCGGCCGGGATCGTGACCTTGATCTCGGTGCCGAAGGGGAAGTGGGCCTTGGGCGTGAACGTCAGGGCCCGGGTCCCCATCCAGCGGCATTGGCCCGTGAACGGCGGCTCGATTCGGAGCAGATTTCCGTCGTCCTCGATGGGAAGCGGTTCGAGGGGAGCCATGGTCTTGTCGAAGATGATGACGATTTGGTCGGCCTCACCCGGGCCTTCCAGGGCCCCCTTCGGGCTGGCCTGAAGGATGAGCAGGTCGCCCTTGACCGGGCCCTCGGCAACCACGCGGCCCTTGGGTTTGGACGCGCAGGACGCCAGGACCAGAAGGCCGGCGGCGAGACAGACGAATGCGGCGATGAACGGACGGGATTTCCTCATCGAAACACCTCTTCCAGTTCTTATGGTGACGGTGATCTTATGCTACAAAAAAACGGTTGGGGGCACAAGACGACCTCCCCGGAAGGCTGAGGAATCGGGAAAGCGTCAGCGGGCCAGCTCCCGGAGCGCCGTCGTCAACAGGGTCCAGAAATGATCGACGGAGTCGATCTTGACCCGTTCGTCCGGCGAATGCGGGTATTGGATTTCCGGACCCAGGGAGATCATGTCCAGGCCGGGGAACTTCTCGCCGATCAGCCCGCACTCGAGGCCGGCGTGGACGGCGATCACACGGGGCTCCTTCCCCGTGACTTGGGCATGGACCGTCTTCATGGTCTTGAGCAGCGGGGACTGCAGATTGGGCGTCCAGCCGGGATACCCTTCAGGCTGCTTGACCTTGGCCCCGGCCAGGGCGGTGATGGCCTTGATGCCGTTGCGCAGGGCTTCCAGGGCCGAAGTGACCGAGCTGCGGCTGGAGCACAGGATCGAGGCCTTGTCCTTGACCGTGCGCAGGATGGCCAGGTTGGTCGAAGTCTCGACGAGGCCGGCGATCTCGGCGTGCATGGCCGTGACGCCGTGCGGGCAGCCGAGCAGGAAATCGAGCAGGGTTTTCTGGCTCTTGGGAGTCAAGGGGACGTCTTTCTTGCCCGGTTCGACCGGGTCGAGGGCGAATTTCAGTCCGGGTTCGATGGTCTTGTATTCGGCCCGGATCTTGTCGCCGGCGGCCTGTAGGAAAACCGAGAGATTCTTGATCTTGCCCGGCTCGACGAGGAAATCGGCCCAGGCCTCCCGGGGAATGGCATTGTGCTTGTTGCCGCCCTCCATCCGGACTAGGAGGAGGGGGAACTTGGCCTGGGCCTGCCAGAGGACCCGGGCCAGCAGCTTGACGGCGTTTCCGCGCCCTTCGTTGATGTTGAGGCCGGAGTGGCCGCCCTTCAGCCCGGAGATCTTCAGCCGGAAAGCGGTCTTGATCTTGGAGGCCTTGCGGGCCAAAGGCAGGATGACGTCCGAATCGGCGCCGCCGGCGCAGCCGATGGTGAAGGCGCCTTCCTCTTCGCTGTCCAGATTGAGGAGATACTTTCCCTTGAGAGATCCGGGTTCGATGGTGCGGGCGCCGGTCAGGCCGGTCTCTTCCTCGGTCGTGAAGAGGAATTCGAGCGGCCCGTGGGCGAGCGAGGCGTCCTCCATGACGGCCAGAGCGGCGCTGACGCCGATGCCGTTGTCCGCGCCCAGGGTCGTGCCGGAAGCGTAGACCCAGCCGTCACGGATGACGGGCTTGATCGCGTCCTTGAGGAAGTCGTGGGCGATGTCGGAATTCTTCTCCCAGACCATGTCCTGGTGTCCCTGAAGGATGACCCCGGGTTTATTTTCAAGGCCGGCCGTGGCCGGCTTGCTGACGATGACATTGCCGGCCTTGTCCTTTCTGACGGCCAGGCTGTTTTTTTTGGCTTGAGCGATGATGTATTCGCCCAGGGCTTTTTCATGGCCCGAGCCGTGCGGGATCTTCAGGATTTCGTCGAAATGCTTCCACAAATGGCTGGGTTTGAGTTCGGATAAAACGGACATGACGCCTCCTGTTAAAGTGGATGATCCATGATGCCATAAAAAAGAGTGAATAGGCAAGGAAGGGCACGGGTCGTAGGATCCGAAATGCGCGCTGCGCCTCCTTCGCTCTCTTCGGACCGCCGGATCCCCTGGGAATTTTCCCGAAGAAGCCGTATATTAGAAGCGGGCGCCGGCGGACCATCCGGGCTCGCTGAGGAGGGTGATATGAATATGGGGTGGAGAAAACGGCTTCTCGGACTTGTTCCTTTAGCGGTCTTCCTGCTGATGTCGGTTGCGGCGGCCGCTCAGGATTCGAAGCCCGATCCTCAAGCGTTTTTTCGGGAGATCGTCAGCGTCTATGAAGCCCGGGTCGACGGCCGTCCTTTTTTCGTCACTTATTATCTCGAGAACGGACGGCTGCGGACCGTTCATGCCGACAACGCGCCGGTCGATTGCGTGCCGATCCCGGGCGAGAGCCTCAAATTCGAGCTGGCCTCGCTCAGCGGACCACGTCCTCAACTCGAGTTCGTCCGGGACGAGAAGGGCACGGTCGCCAAGTGCCTGACCCGCGCGGCCGGCCGCGAGCTTCTGTTCATCAAACGGTCGGGCCTAAAATAAGCGGAGCGATTATGCCGTTTTGACCCTCTTTTTGCCGATGGCCTCCAGGCCCTGCGTCCTGAGGGTGCATCGGTCGATCTGCCCTTTGTCATCGCGGGCGAATTCAAGCTCATAGTACTGGCCGTTATCGGCCGTCGTCACGTCGAACATGAGCGGATTGTCTCCCTTCATCGGCAGGAGCATTTCAGCGTTTTCCCCCTCGGGCATGCCGTAAAGCTTTCCGTCCTGAACGTAGAAAGCTATGGCGATAGCCTGTCCTTGGACGTCGAAATCATACGTACCGGCGATATCGGCCATGACCTTGGCCATATCGACGAGCTTTGGAGGGTTCTGCCGGGCGGCGAAGGAGGGCGCGCCCGCGGCCAAAGACAGGACGGCCAGGATCGCAGCGGCGGCGCTTAATTTGAATCTCACGATTTTTCTCCTTATCGGAAATGGGATCCGACTTGACATACGAAAAAGCGGGGTAGAACGTTCATGCCCGTTCATTGACATTTGAACCACCCCTTCTTAAAATGCAAGCGTTTCGGCTTTTTAAGGATATCATGCCCGCCGACCGCGTCCGACGAATTTCGATGCTTCCGGCCCTGATCTGGGCCTTCGCCTCGGTTTCGGCGGCGGGCGCGGCCGCGCCCGGCAAAGTCCGCGTCATCGCCACCGTCTTTCCGCTGGCCGAATTCGCCAGGGAGATCGGAGGCGCCCGGGCCGAAGTCCGGTTGCTGCTCCCGCCCGGCGCGGACGTCCATACCTGGCAGCCGCGGGTCAGCGATATCCGCGGCATCGAGGCGGCCGACCTTCTCCTCTACATCGGCCGCGGACTGGAACCCTGGCTGGGCAGCCTGCTGGGCGGTGCGAATACGACCCGCCTGGCCCGCTTTGAAGCGGCTTCCGGGCGGGACCTCCTGCCTTTCGCCGCCGACGCGGAGGAGCACGATATCCGTCATGACCACGGGGCCTTCGATCCCCATATCTGGCTGGATTTCCGGACGGACCAGAGCATCGCGGACGGGATCACCGCCGCCTTGGCCAAGCTCGATCCCGCCGGGGCCCCGGAATACCTGGCCGCGGCCGAGTCCCTGAAGTCCCGCCTGAAGGCGCTCGACGCCGCCTATGAGATCGGTCTGAAGCCATGCCGCGGGCGGGATTTCATCCTCGGCGGACACGCCGCCTTCGCTTACCTGGCCCGCCGCTACGGCCTCCGCCAGGTCGCCGTTTACGGCGCCAGCCCCGATGCCGCCCCGACTCCCAAGGAAACAGCGGCGATCATCGCCCGGGCGGCCAAAGAGAGGATCACGACCATCTTCTATGAACCGGGAGTCGGAGACAAGATGGCCCGGCTCATCGCCGCCGAGACCGGGGCCCGCGTGAGCATCCTTTATCCCGGTCACAATCTCACGCCCGAACAGGCGGCGGCGGGGGAGACGTTCTTCCGGCTCATGGAGGCCAATCTGGAGAGCCTGATCAATGGCTTGGGATGCCGCTGATCCGGATGTCCTCGTAGGTGTCGAGGGGCTGACCTTCTCCTTCGGCTTCCGGCCCGTCCTTGAGGACATCTCGCTGGCCATCCGCCGGGGCGATTTTCTGGCCGTGCTCGGCCCCAACGGATCGGGAAAGACGACGCTGGTCAAGCTCGTCCTCGGCCTTCTCAAACCCGATCGCGGCCGCATCCTCCTGCTCGGACAGCCTGTCGCTGAATTCCAGGATTGGGCGGAGATCGGATACGTCCCTCAGAAGGCGACGCATTTCGATCCGCTCTTTCCGGCCTCGGCCCGCGAGGTCGTGGCCATGGCCCTGCGCTCGGCCCGCGGAGCCCCTCGCCGGGGCGATGAGGACGCCGTCCGGTCGGCCCTGTCCCTGGTCGGCATGGACGAGCACCGCAACCGGACCATAGGCCGGCTTTCCGGCGGCCAACAACAGAGGGTCTTCATCGCCCGGGCCATCGTCAGCCGTCCGCGGCTGCTTTTCCTCGACGAGCCGACGGCCGGAGTGGATGCCGGAACGCAGGAACATTTCTACGATTTATTGGGCTCTCTCAACACCCGGGAAGGGATCACCATCGTTCTGGTGACCCACGACATCGGCATCGTCAACAAGCACATCACCAAAGTGGCCTGCCTGAACCAGCGCCTCATCTATCACGGCACGCACGAGGAGTTCTGCCGCTCCGATGCGGTCGGCGAAATGCTGGCCGGCGGTCATCACCTGGTCTCCCACCGCCATTAGGCCTCCTGAACCATGAGCGCCTTCCTCCATTATTCTTTCCTGCAGCGGGCCCTGGTCGCCGGCCTCTTTATCGCCCTGGCCTGCGCCGTCTTGGGCATCTTTCTCCTTCTGCGCAAGGACGCCATGATCGGCCACGGGCTGTCCCACATCACCTTCGCGGGGGTGGCCTTGGGCCTGCTCATCGGATGGATGCCGATGCTGACGGCCCTCCTCTTCTCGGTCCTGGCCTCCTTGGGGATCATGAAGCTCAAGCAGGCGTCCGGCCTGCACGGCGACACGGCCATCGCCATCCTCAGCAGCGTCGGGCTGGCCCTGGGTGTCATTCTGGCCTCGATTTCGGGCCGCTTCAACGTGGCCATCCTCAATTATCTCTTCGGCGACATCCTGGCCATCGAACCGGCCGAAGTCGTTCTGTCCGTCGCCCTGGCCGCGGCGGTCGTGGCGACTGTGGCCGTCTTCTACCACCGCTTCATGTTCATGACCTTCGACCGGGAGTCCGCCAGGGTGGCCGGGGTGCCGGTCCAACGGCTGGACGCTCTGATCACCGTTCTGACAGCGGTGACCATCGTCCTGGGGATGAAGATCGTCGGGATCCTGCTCGTGGCCGCCTTGCTGGTCATTCCCGCCGCGGCCGGGCTGCGGGTGGCCCGGCATTTCCGGGGCGCGATCGCGGCCTCGGGAGTGGTGGCGGCGGCCTCGGTCGTTGCCGGCTTGGCCGCGGCCTACGCCCTGGATTGGCCGGCTTCGGGAACGATCGTCCTTACGGCGTTCCTGCTCTTCGGCGCGACGCTGTTCATCCGGCGCCGCGGCTGAGAGTCGGCTTATTTGATGAAGACCACCACTTTGTTCTTGCCTTCCTGCTTGGCCCGGTAAAGGGCCGCGTCGGTCAGGTTGATGATCTCCTCGATGTTCTGGCTGTAAAAGGGCGCCGAGTAGACGCCTACGCTGACCGTCAGGTGGCACGCCTTGTCGTCGCCTGTCCGGAAGGGATAGAGGGCGATATCCTTGCGCAGCCGTTCCGCGGCCGCCGCGGCGTCAAGACAGGCCGTCTGGGGCATGAGAATGAGGAATTCCTCTCCGCCGTAGCGGCCGCAGATGTCCGAGGAGCGGATCATGTCCTCGAGGAGCTCGCCCGTGGCCTTCAGCACCCGGTCGCCGACGATATGGCCGTGGTGGTCATTGACGGCCTTGAAATCGTCGAAGTCGATCAACATGAGGCTGAGCGGATACTTGTACCGCTCGGAGCGGTAGATCTCCTCCTGAAGGCGGGCCTTGATGTAGCTCTGGTTATTCAGCCCGGTCAGGCCGTCCTTGATGGCCAGAGAGCTCAGCTTGTCGCTGAGGGCCAGGCCGCTCAGGGCGATGAGGAGGATGACGACGAACCCCAGGGTCAAGATCGACCGTTCCAGCGAACGGAAGCCGATCCACTTCCAATATTGGGGGATCAGATCGCCCAGGCTGATATAGACGAGGTAGGCAGCGACCAGAACGATGATCGTCCATAGGCGCTTCTTCAATCCTCCCGTGACGACCGGCAGCTTGGGCATGAGCCGTAATCCTTTCGCCCGTCTTCTTACATCTTCTGGAGTTCTTTTTCAACCATACGGCCGATCTCGCCGGCCGTCCGCAGGACGCGCCGGCGCAGGGATGCGGACTTCCGCGCCGTCAGAGCCTTGAATTCCCCGTCCTGCAAGCCGGGCAGATTGATGCGGACATTATAGAAAGCGCCCTCGGCGGCCGCGCGGGCGACCAGGGCGGCCACGCCCGCGTCGCTCAGCGAGTTGCGGTTGCCTTTTTCGGCGGCCTTCCGGGCCAGCTTGAGAAGCTCGAGCGCGCCTTCCAGGGTGCGGAAGGGGACCAGGGTCGCCTCCTTGGTCGCCGCTTCCAAGGCCGCCCTGCGCTCGGCGGCCTGTTCGTCCGTGGCTTTCGGGAGGCGCAGGGCTTCCATGACTTTGTTGAAGGCCTCCGTGTCGAGATCGACCAGCCGGAGGTATTCGTCCTTAAGCTCCTGCCCGCGCAGGGCGGCCCGTTTGAGGGTTTTCTGGGCGGCCTCGTAGCCCTTTTTGCCGACGGTGAGGTTGGCGACCATCGCCGACAGGGCCGCGCTGAGAGCGCCGCAAAGGGCGGCCACGCTCCCTCCGCCCGGGGCGGGCGAATCGGTGGACAGTTCGTTGGCGAATTCACGCAGGGTCAGGCGGACCAGCGACCGGGCCGGCTCTTCGAACTGGTATTCGATGATCTTCTTTTTGGGGTCGAAGGGGGCGACGTCGGCCAGGCCGAGCGAACGGACGGCGGTCCGGATCAGCTCCTCCTCGGGCACGCCTGCGCTCTTGCCTTGTTTTTCCAGATAGTGGCGCCCGGCGGCCAGGAGAGCGTCCTTGGGGATGAGTCCGACCAGCTCGCTGCCGGTGACCCGAAGGCCCATCCGCCAGGCTTCCTCGCAAACGACATCGAAGACGACATGGACGGGGGTCGTCTTGTAGTTGGTGAAATTGATGGAGATTTGAGCCGTTCCGTAATCCTCGATGTACCAGCCGACGGCCTTGACGTTCGGAAACCGTCCCGGCGCCTTGAGCGGCTGGCCCGATTCGTCCCGCAGGATGTTGCCGTCCTTGTCCCTCAGGGCCCGGCCGCTTTCACGGATATTGAGGGCGATCTCGTTGGCCAGCTTGCGGTCGCGGGTGTTGAGGTTGATGTTGTAGGCGATCAGGAACTCGCGGGCCCCGATGACGGTGGCTCCGGATCGGGCGTTGAAGACCGGCTCCCCGCAGTCGGGCGCCCAATCCGGGTCCTTGAGTTTGTCGGCCAGGCCTTCGTATTCGCCCTGGCGGACGGCGGCCAGGTTGCGCCGTTCCGGCTTCAAGGCCGCCTCTTCGTAGAAGTACACGGGGATGCCCAGCTCCGAGGCGACCCTCCGCCCCAGCCCGCGGGCCAGGGCGACGCAGTCGGCCATGGATACCCCGGACACGGGGATGAACGGACAGACGTCGGTGGCCCCGATGCGGCTGTGGGCCCCCTTGTGGCTCCGCATATCGATCACCTCGGCGGCCTTGCGGATGGACCGGAAAGCCGCCTCCTGGACGGCCTCCGGAGCGCCGATGAATGTCACCACCGTGCGGTTGGTCGTTTCGCCGGGATCGACGTCGAGCAGCTTGAGGCCGGGCACGGCTTCGATTTCCCGGGTGATGGCCCGGATCTTGTTCTGATCGCGCCCCTCGCTGAAATTGGGGACGCACTCCACGATCTTCATCTAAGGCTCCTTTGCGCCGCGGTCTTTGCGGTACTGATACTGGCCCTTGGCGTCGTAGTATTCGACAGTATCGAATTCGGCCAAGCTCTCGTCGCAGGCCTTTTTATCGCCGGCGATGACGACGACCAGCCGGGCCTGGAAGCTGCGGGCGGCGGCCTCGGCGATGCGCTCGGGACCGACCAGCCACATCGGCTCGTAATAGCCGTTCCAAGCTTCGGGGCCCCAGCCGACGGCCTCGATCAGCCCGGCCCGGGCGACGAAGTCTTCAAAGCGGGCCAGCCGCAGGGGAAAATTGCCGATCAGGGTCGACTTGGCCAGCTCGATCTCTTCCGGCGGGATGGTTTCTTTGCCCAGTGAGCGGAGAATCCTGATCATCTCCTGCACGGAGGGCGCGATCGTGGCGACGGGCGTCAGGGCCCGGGCCACGAAGACCGCGCCGCTGCGGAAATAATCGATCTCCGAGAATGCGCTGAAGGCGAAGCCTTTTCCTTCACGAAGGATCATGAACAGGCGCGATCCCGTCGTTCCGCCCAGCATCTGGTTGAGGACGCTGAGGGTGAACCGATCCGGCGTTTCGGGGTTGGCCAGGAGGGTTCCGGCGGACACGGCGCAGACCTTGGCCTCGGGGACGTCGATGAAGCAGATGCGGTCGTGGTCCTGGACGCGGAACGCGGGCAAGGTCAGGGCCGGGATATCGCGCGATTGCCAGGCGCTCAGGAAGCGGGCGGCCTTCTTGGCCGCGGCCGGGGCATGGATATCGCCGACGAAAACCAGCCGGGCGGCGTTGGGCCGATAATAACAGTCATAGAAGGCGGCCAAGTCGCCGAGGTTCCAGTTTTTAGCGACATCGGGATCGAAAGCGTAACGGGCGTACGGGTGGCCTTGGAAGAGAAGCCGGAGGAGATGACGCCGGGCGGCGATCTCCGGATCCTTGTTCTTGTCGATGAGATCGTAACGCAGGCTGAATTTCAGGTTGGCCAGCTCGCGTTCGGAGAACTCGGGCATGATGAGCATATCGCGCAGGAGATTGAGGACTCGGTCGAGGGCCTCTTCGAGGAGGAAAAAAGTGAAGAAGACGTGGTCTTGGGTCACGTCCAGGGTGATCCGGCCGCCCAGGGATTCGATCAGGTCCTCGAGGTTGGCGCCCGAGCGGAAACTCGTCCCGCGCAGGAAGAGGTGGGCGGCGCAGGTGGCCAGCCCGGGCAGGTTCTCCGGGGAGCGCACTTCTCCGGCATCGAGGATGAGCTGGAGGCTCATGAGCGGCGCGCCGGTCCAAGGGACCGCGGCGATCTTGAGGCCGTTGGAGATGGACGCGGATTCGATGGGCGGAAGCGGGAGGCCGGGCAGGGGATCGGGCGGCGGCGGCATCTTGCGGAAGCGCTCCTGGGCCGCGGCCGGGCCGGCCAGCGCGGCGGCGCAGAGAAGCACGACGAGGCCGATTTTCTTCATTTCGTGCGGATGCCCCAGAGGACCGAGTTTTCGACGGTGAAGAAGCGGTTGGCGATGCCGATGATGTCGGTGGGCGTTACGGCCAGGTATTTGTCCAGCTCCCGGCCGACGGACTCCAATTCGGGCAAGGTGAACCAGGCGTCGACGAGGAAGAGCGCCCGATCCAGGGTGTTGGAAATGCGCAGATAATAATCCTGTTTGAGGACGGCTTTGAACGTGTCCATTTCCTCGGGGGAGATGAAACGGCGCTTGAGTTTGTCCATCTCGTCGAAGATGGCCGTCTGGCACGGTTCGATCATGGCCGGGCTGGCCTGGACGAAGATCTTGTAGACGGCCCGGTCGCGGCGCCGCTCGATGCCGCCGGCCAGATCATAGGCGATCTTGTTGTTCAGTCCGAGCAGGCGGCGGTTGAGCCGCGACGTCCGCTCGCGGAGGAGGATATAATCGATGAGGACGAGCGTATAGTAGTCCCGGCTCGAGGGCGGGACGAGGCGGAAACCCAGATAGAAGGCCGGGGCGGCCGCCAAGGGATCGACCGCCCCCCCGACTTCCTGCTTTTTGACCCAGGTGAAAGGCTCCAAGTCGGCGGGAAGGTCCCGGCCCCGCGGCAGCGTATCGAAATAGCGGCTGACGAGCTCCCGGATCCGGGCTCTGTTGAGATTGCCGGTGATGCACAGAACGGCGTTATTGGGGCGATAGTAGGCGTTGTAGAAATTTCGGGCGTCCTCCAGGGACAGGCTGCGGATGTCTTCTTCCGTCCCGGAGAGGGAATGACCGAAGGGGAAGTCTTTAAAGAGAATCTCGTCGAAAGCGGCCAACCCGGCCCCATAGGGCTCGGTCTGGCGGCGTTGGCGGAGATCTTCGAGAAGATCGCGCCGGATTTTTTCGAAGCGGTCCCGGTTCATCTCCAGGAAGCGCATCCGGTCCGATTCCAGCCAGAGAGCCAGAGCCAGCTGGTTGGAGGGAACGGTCTGATAGAAAACGGTTCTGTCCTCGTCGGCGGTCGCGCTGAGCGTCCCGCCGACCCGGTTGATGAGGTTGATATGTTGATGATCGGGGACGTCGGCCGAGCCCTCGAACATGAGGTTCTCCATCAGCGAAGCCAGGCCGGTCTTGCCCGGCGGCTCATTGATCGAGCCGGCCTTGTAGGCCACGACGACCGAAACGAGCGGCAGGCGGTCGTCCTCCGAGAGGACGACCGTCAGGCCGTTCTTCAACTTATAGACGGTCGGGGCGGCGAGGACGTCGGTTTCGCGCGGATCGGCGTCCCGCGAAACAGGCGCCTGGGCTCGAATGGCCGGGCCGGTCAGCAGGGCGGCCAGGATAAGCGCGGCCGGAACACGAGCACGCCGGAAGAAACGCATGGTTTTAGTATTTTCCGCGAGCCTTACGTTAACACATAAAAAAGACGAGGGTCAAACCGGCCCCCTTCCCCGAACGGCCTCCGGAGGCCGGGCTTCCTTCCCGCGGTCAGCGGATGATCGGCCCGTCGTCTTCGATGAAGTGGACGAAGGAGAAACACTCGGGAATGTGCGAATCGTAGACGCCGTGCCTGTTCATGGCCCAGCCGGGGTCGGGAGCGACCCGGACGCCGGCCGTGAGAAGGGCCTCAAAGCGGCTGAAATCCATGCGCCAAACGTCTCCGCGGAGGGGCGGAACGGGGCGGCCCTGGGCCAGCGTCCGCATACCGGACCAGGGAAAGGCGATCTCCACGGTCCAGCCCCTATCGATGTCGCGGCCGTCATTGAGCGTCCCGTCTACGGCGACACCCCAGCGCAATCCGGGAAAATCCCAGTCCATGAAGGCCCAGCGCCGGCCCCGGGGGTGTTTTCCATAGCGGGAGGCGTCCTGGAACCCGCCCAAAACGTCGACGGGATGGGCGGTCAGGTCGAACTCCGGCCGGTCGAAAGGGCCGCCCTTCTTGAGGGCGTCCTGCCAGATGTAGAAGACTTCGTAAATCGTCCCCCGGGCGTTGATCTGGAATTCGTAATAACAGTCCGGTCCGGCGATGAACAGCTCGACGTCGTTCTCCGTCCAGATGAACGAGTCCCGTTCGGTCAGGCGGGCCTGGACATTGGGTTCCTCGATCCAGTAGGCGACATAGAAATTCTCGTCGTCCCAGAGGGCGGCCAGGCGCGTGTCCAGGAAGCCCGGCTCTCCGCTGACCAGATCGACGAAGCGCGGCGAGCGTTCGGCGGTCTTCCAGCATTCGTCGTCCAACCGGCCGTCGATGCGCGGCGGCCGGTTCGTCCGCCGGCAGAGGTAATGGGCCAGGTCGGATTCGGGGGCGCCGTAAGGTGCGGTCATGCCGTCCTCACTTCTTGGCCGCCCGTTGGACGTCTCCGAACACCCGGAGGAAGTTGCCGCCCAGGATCTTGCGGACGTCGTTTTCCTTGTAGCCGCGGCGGACGAGCTCGTCCGTGACGGCCGGCAGCTTCCCGGCGTTCTCCAGGCCGACGGGGGTATCGGAAATTCCGTCGAAATCCGAGCCCAGGCCGACGTGATCGGCGCCGCCGATCACCCGGACGACGTGGTCGATGTGGTCGATCACGGTCTTGACGTCGACGACGGGCAGGGTCTTATTCAAGGCGGCCAATCCCTTCCGGAATTCGGCCCAAGCGGGGTTCGTTTTCTGCGGATCGGATCGTTCCGCTTCCCTATAGTCGAGGGGGAGTCCGGTTTTCCGGGCCGTCTCCTCCCAGAAGGCCTGCCGTTTCTTGTCGGCCCCGGCGTTGAGGAAGCCCGTCGAGAAATTGATCCCGACCACTCCGTTGTTCTTGGCCAGGGCCTTGAGCATGTCGTCGGTCAGGTTGCGGAAATGGTCGGACAGGGCCCGGCAGCAGGAATGGGAGGCGACGACCGGGGCCTTGGTGACGGCCAGGACATCATAGAACGTCTTGTCCGAAACGTGGGAAACGTCGACGATCATTCCCAGGGCGTTCATCTCAGCGACCACGCTTTTGCCGAACTCGGTCAGCCCGTTGAAGACGGGACCGGGATCGCCGGACGCGTCGGCCCAGTCGGTGTGCGTCCAGTGGGTCAGGGTCATGAGACGGACGCCCAGGCGGTGGAACGAGCGAAGAAGGTCGAGGTCGTTTTCGATGGCGTAACCGCCTTCGATGCCGATGAGAACGCCGGTCCTGCCGCTGTTGCGGATGCGGCCGAAATCCTCGGGCGTTTGGACCAGCTCGAGATCGTCGGGATTCTGGCCGATGAGCCGGTGGACGGCCTCGATCTGCTTGAGGGCGCCTTTGGCCGAGGCGGCCTTCTCGGCCTCGTTGGCCGGAGGCGGGGCGAAGCAGGCGAAGACCTGCAGGTCGACGGCGCCGCGCTTCAGCTTGGGGATGTCGATGTGGCCCTGGGGCAGGTCCCGGCGCAGGTCCTCGCCGGCCATGAAGCGGCCGATCGTGTCGCAGTGCATGTCCACGACGGCGGCGTCCTTGTGGACGAATTCGGACCGGAACAAAGGATCGAAGAGGTTGTCTTTGGTGTCGGCCAAGCGGGTGATCACCTCCAGGTTATATCGGGCGGCCAGGGCCAGCAGGGCTGGATCGATCGTCTCCGCCCGGTCGCCGGGGCGGTGGTATTCGGGGTGCTTGTCGTCGAGCTTATTGGTCAGGACTTCGCCGGTGCGCAGGCTGATGGACGTGACGCCCTTGTCCCAGAACGTGGAATGGTCCGAGCCGCGGTAACTGAGCCGCGGCTTGAGGAGCTTGACCAGATCGGGATCGAGTCCGGCCTTGACCCGCTCGAAGAATCCGGCGTATTCGAACATCCCGCCGACCAGGAGCGTGGGATCGCCCGTGCCGACCATGTCGAGGTTCAGATAGCAGGCGGTTTTGTTCAAGGGGAAGACGGGATGTTCGGTGTAATAGCGCGATCCGACCGTGCCCATTTCCTCACCGGCCCAGGAAACGAAGAGGATCGTGCGGGCCGGTTTCCAGCCGGAGGTCTTGAGCACGCGGACGGTTTCCAGCATGACCGCGACGGAGGCGGCGTTGTCGTCGGCGCCCGGATAGACGAAGCCGTCCAAGCCCACGCCGAGGTGGTCGAGATGTCCGCCCATGATGATGACTTCGTCCTTCAGCTTTTTGTCCGTGCCCGGGATGAGGCCCAGGACGTTGACCGCGCTGCGGTCCTCCTGGACGAAATGGGCCTCCATCTCGAGCGCCGCGGCCAGGGGGAATGACCGCGGCTTTTTCAAGCGCAGGATTTTGCTAACGGCATCGCGCCAGCTCGAATGGGCGGTATAGAAAATATCGTCGAGGACGTTGCGCCCGGCGCGGCCGACGACGAAGCCGGGGGGCGCGACGCCGGGCTTGAGCAGGCCCGAAGCGGGACGGCGCGCGGGCGGCTGGCCGGATTCGCCGAGGTCCATTTCGATCATCCCGGCGGCGCCCTTCTCGACTGCGAATTTGACCTTCTTTTCCAGCGTCCACTCCTTGGCCGCCTCGCCCAGGTCCTCGGGGCCGTCGGGCAGGACGATCAGGATCTTTCCCTTGGGATCGAGACCGGCGTAGTCGTTCCAAGCCGGATGGTCCGAGGAGACACCATAGCCGGCGAACGCCGTCGGGCCGCGGGAAATTCCCGAACCGGTGCCCGGGACCGGCATGAAATCGCGGCTTCGGCCCGGGGTGAAGGTTTTTTTGACGGGCTCGATGATTTCCAGGCGGTTGGGGGGATTGAAGTCCGTGACCGATTTGAAGGGTACGGTCTGGAAATAGGTCCCCTTCTCTCCGGCGGGCCGGAGACCGTACTCTTTCATTCTTGCGGCGACATACTCGGCCGCTTTCAAGAATTCAGGAGAGCCGGACTTGCGGCCCCGGAACTCCTCGGCGGCCAGGACGCGGACGTGCTCGAACGCTTTGGCCGCGTCAGGCTGGAGGAGCGGGGGAGAGGAGCGCGCGCCGAGGACGAGCAGAAGAAGGGCCGGAACGGCCAGTCGGAGAACGCGAATTTTATTCATGGAGCGGAGTCCTTTAAGAGAAGGGGCGGGGGTCGAGGCGTGGGAAGCGGATTCGCGGCCGGTCATGGATAAACAATCTAGACCCTTCGAAGACGATTTGCAACCTGAGCCCGCCGACCTTTCTAGTCTTTTTCCAGAACCACCATGGCGATGGCGTATTCGGCGAGGTGGGTGAGGGAGAGGTGAGCCCGGCAGAAGCCGAAATCCTCCCCGCTCAGAACATGGACCTGCGGCTGACCCGACTCCAGGTTGACCGTCTCCATGGCCGTCCAGGAGACCCGGCGGCCGATGGCCTTGAAGAAGGCCTCCTTGGCCGCGAACCGGGCGGCCAGGTGCTGGAATTTCGTCTTTTTACCCTCGCTGTAGGCGATCTCGGTCCCGGTGAAGACCTTGTCCATAAAGCGCGGGTTGCGCTCGATCGCTTTCTGCACGCGGGCCACTTCGATGATATCGACGCCGATGCCGAGGACCATGCGGGACTCCTTAAGTGAAACTGCTCTTGGATCGCCTTTGACGATGGAATGTGATGGCGAAGCGGTGGGCTTCGTTGCGGATGTGCTGGACGAGCTTCAGGGCGGGGGATGTCCGTTCCAGCCGGATGCCTTCGCGGCGGCCGGGGGTGAACAGGATCTCCTCGCGCTTGGCCAGCGAAGCCAGCGCCAGGCCGGCCAGGCCGAGGGAATCCAGGACCCGCTTGGCCGTGTTGAGCTGGGGCTTGCCGCCGTCCACCAGGACGAGATCGGGAAGCACGGCCTTTTCCTCCAGGATCCGGCCGAAATGCCGGCGCAGGGCCTCCTCCATGGCGGCCACGTCATTCGGTCCCTCGACGGTCCGGATCTTGAATTTGCGATAGCCGTCTTTCCAGGGGCGGCCGTTCTCGAACGTCACCAGCGAAGCGACGGTCTCCTGTCCCTGGGTGTTGGAGACGTCGAAGCCCTCGATTCGCACGGGTAGGGCGGGCAGGCCGAGGGCGTTCTTAAGGGCGATGAGAGGGCCGAGACCTTCGTCCCGGGCGGACAGGACGCGCTCGGCGTTCTTCCCGGCCATGTCCAACAAAGCCCGGTTCTTGCCCCGGACCGGGACTGAGATCTCGGGCGGCCGCCCGCCGGCCCCCGTCCATCCCGCGGCGGCCGCGTCCCGGCCGGCCGGAAGGAAGGGGACCAAAATCTTGGGCGGAACGTCGTGGTCGGCATAGAAGGCGATCAGGGCCTCGCGCAGAAGCTCATCCTCGGCGCGGTCCGGGCCGGCTTCCAGAACGCGTTCGTGGGAACGGACGACCTTGCCCTTGCGCATGACGAAGACATGGAAGGCGTGCAGGCCGGCGCCGCCGGCGTGGCCGAAGATGTCCTGGTCCTCGAGCCGCACGCTGATAATGGCCGGCTTGATCCGGACCTGCTCCAGGGCCTTGAGGACGTCGCGCCAATGGGCCGCCTCTTCGAAGGCCTCGTCCGCGGCGGCCCGTTCCATGCGCGTCCGCAGGATTTCGGCCAGCCTTTCGGTCTTGCCCTCCAGGAGAAGGAGCGCGTCGGCGACGTTTTCGCCGTATTCTTCACCGGCGATCCGCTGGACGCAGGGCGCCGTGCACAGCTTCAGGTCATATTCCAGGCAGGGCCGTTTGCGGTTCCTGTAGACGGCGTCTTGGCATGTCCGCAGGCCGAAGAACTTGCTGACCAAGTGGATCGTCTGGCGGGCTTCATGGGCCGGGCTGAACGGCCCGAAATAACGGGCTTTGCCCTTGCCCACTTTACGGCAGAAATAGATCCCCGGAAACGGTTCATCCTGGGTGACCTTGAGATAGGGGAAGCTCTTGTCGTCCTTCAACCGGAGATTGAATTTCGGCTGGTTCTGCTGGATGAAGTTGTTCTCCAGGAAGGCGGCCTCGCGCTCGGAATCGGTCAGGATGTAGTCGACGTCGGCGGTCTCGGACAGGATATGGGCCACCTTGGGGTCGTCGCTGGGCTGGAAGTAGGAGCGGACGCGGTCGCGCAGGCGGCGGGCCTTGCCGATGTAGATGACGCCTCCCCCGGCATTCTTGAAAAAATAGATCCCCGGCGATTCGGGGAAAGCGGCGACCTTCTCGGCCAGACTAGTCATTCAGCAGCTCCAGGTCATGCTTTTTGATCTTGGCGATCTCGTCGCGCAGCCGGGCCGCCTTCTCGAACTCCATGGCCTTGGCCGCCGCCCGCATCTGCTTCTCCAGCTCCTCGATCTTCTGCCGGCGCTTCTGCGGCGACAGGTAGACGTCCTTGTCCTCGGAGATCTTGGTGAAGTCGAAATAGTCCCTTTCGTAGACCGAAGCCAGGACCTCGTCGATGCTTTTGCGGATGGACTGGGGGGTGATGCCGTTTCTCCGGTTGAATTCCTCCTGCAGGCCGCGGCGGCGATTGGTCTCGGCGATGGCCGTCCGCATCGAATCGGTCATCGTGTCGGCGTAGAGGATGGCCCGCCCGCGGACGTTGCGGGCGGCCCGGCCGAAGGTCTGGATGAGGGCCGTGGCCGAGCGCAGGAAGCCCTCCTTGTCGGCGTCCAGGACGGCGACCAGGGAGACTTCGGGCAGGTCCAGTCCCTCGCGCAGGAGATTGATCCCGACCAGGGCGTCGAAGGCGCCCTTGCGCAGGTCGCGCAGGATCTTGACCCGGTCGAGGGTCTCGATGTCGGAGTGGAGATAGCGGACCCGGACGTCCTGTTCGTGGTAATAGCGCGTCAGGTCCTCGGCCATCTTCTTGGTCAGCGTGGTCACGAGGGTCCGCTCGCCGCGGGCGGCCCCGTCCAGGATCTCGGCTTTGAGGTCGGCGACCTGGCCCTTGACCGGCCGGATCTCGATCTGAGGATCGATCAGTCCCGTCGGCCGGATGATCTGCTCCACCACCCGGCCCTTGGATTTTTTGATCTCGTAGAGGGCCGGGGTGGCCGAGACGTACAGGACCTGGCCGGTGCGGGCCTCGAACTCGTCGAAGTTGAGCGGCCGGTTGTCCAGGGCGGAGGGGAGGCGGAAGCCGTGCTCGATGAGGGTCATCTTGCGCGAGCGGTCGCCATGGTACATGCCGCCTATTTGCGGCACTGTGACGTGGGACTCGTCGATGATGGTCAGGAAATCCTTGGGAAAATAATCGAGGAGCGTGTACGGCGGCTCGCCGGGGCGGCGGCGGCTGAGGAACCGCGAATAGTTCTCGATGCCGGGGCAGAATCCGAATTCGCGGAGCATGTCCAGGTCGGAGAGCGTCCGCTCCTCGATGCGCTCGGCCTCGACGATCAGGCCTTTGGCCCGGAAATGGGCCACCCGTTCCTCGAGTTCCTTTCCGATCCCGTCCACCGCTTCGTCGAGGATGTCGCGGGGGGTGGAAAAGAACGTCCGCGGATGGACGACCAGCTCGTCGTAGACGTCGAGCGTCTTGCCCAGGAGCGGATCGACGGCCGTTATGCCAGCGACGATCTCGCCGTCGAGCTCGATGCGGAACCCGAAATCCTCGTAGGCCGGGTAGATCTCGAACACGTCGCCGCGGACGCGGAAGCCGCCCCGCTTGAGCTCGGACTCCTGCCGTTCGTACTGGATGGCGACCAGCTTGCGCAAAAGCTCGCGCCGGGGCAGGACCTGCCCCAGGGTCAGCTTGAAGCTCATGGCGTAGTAGGTTTCGGGCGCGCCGATCCCATAGATGCAGGAAACCGAAGCGACGATGATGACATCGTGCCGGGAGAAAAGGGCGTTGGAGGCGGCCAGGCGCATGCGGTCGATTTCGTCGTTGATCGTCGCTTCCTTGGCGATGTACGTGTTGGACGAGGGGATGTAGGCCTCGGGCTGGTAATAATCGTAATAGCTGACAAAATAATGGACGGCGTTTCCAGGGAAGAAGCGCCGGAATTCCCCGTACAGCTGGGCGGCCAAGGTCTTGTTGTGGCTGATCACCAGAACGGGCCGGTTGGCCTTGGCGATGAGATTGGCCATGGTGAACGTCTTGCCCGAGCCCGTCACCCCCATCAGGACCTGATCGGGGTCCCCGCCGGACAGCCCGGCGTCGAGGTCGGCGATGGCCCGGACCTGGTCGCCCTTGGGCTCGAAATCGGAAACGAGTTGAAAGGGGCGCATGCGGAGTCCGTTAAACCATCATTATAGCGGAAGAAGCGAAAATCGGGGAAGAGGATCGCGGCCCGGCGAGGGGTCAGCCCTTATTCATCTGGAGCGAGCCCTTGAAACGGGCCCCGTCCCGGATCGAGATCCGGGCGGCGATGATGTCGCCCTTCACCGATGAATCGGCCTCCAGGACGACCCGGCCGGTCGCCCGGATGTTTCCGGTCAAAGACCCGGCGATGATGATGTCGCCGGCCTCAACGTCCCCTTCGACCTCGGCTTTCGGATCGATCGTCAAAGTCCGTTCCAGGAGGAAGATCTTGCCCTTGAATGTGCCTTGGACGATAAGGTCCTCGGAGCCCGTAAGATCGCCTTGGAAATGGTGGCCGGGGCTGAGCCGCGCCGCATGGGCGGGAATGGGCCGCGGGGAGGGGTCGACGGAAACGGAGTCTTCCGATTTGGGCATAAGCGGCTCCTGGCGACGTTCGGAACAGGATTATATGGACCATCATGAAGAAAAGTCAATGCGCCGGCGGCGGTTCGGGCGGCAAATTGACTCGCTTGCCGGGCTGTGATACTAGGGGAGCAGCAAATATGATAAATAATCCTTACTGCTCCCCGAGTACTAGCCGGGCACCAAGGTAATCTGGAATCGATTATATTCTGCCCGGCTTAGTATTCCTGAATACAGTTTTAAGGAGGCGCAGCCCATGCAGGCCATCGGACTTCACTTCGTCGACTGGTTCATCATCCTGTTCTATTTCGCGTTTATCATCGGCCTGGGCTTCTACCTCAAGCGCTTCACCAGGAGCGAGGAGGATTTCTTCCTGGCCGGCCGCAGGAACTCATCCTGGGTGGCCGGGCTGGCTTTTCTCTCGGCGAATCTGGGCGCCCTGGAGCTGCTGGGCATGACCGGCAACACCTTCAAGTACGGCATGTCGGTGGCCCATTTCTACTGGGTCGGGGCCATCCCGGCCATGCTGTTCCTGGGCATTTTCATGATGCCCTTCTATTACAGCGCCCGCATCAAGTCCGTCCCGGGCTACCTCAAGCTGCGCTTCGACGAGAAGACGAGGGTCCTCAACGGCTTCTCCTTCGCCGTCATGACACTCCTGGTCAGCGGCATCAACCTTTACGCCATGGCCCTCGTCCTGCACACGTTCCTGGGCTGGAACTGGGACGTCAGCATGCTGGCCTCGGCGGTCACCGTGGCCTGCTATGTCACCCTGAGCGGACTGATGTCGGCCATCTTCACCGAGATCATCCAGTTCTTTCTCATCTGGTTCGGCCTGTTCCTCGTTTCCATCCTCGGCATCGTCGACGTCGGCAGCTTCAGCGATATCATGAAGAGGGTCCCGGAGGCCTTCTCCCATCTTTGGCGAAACACGGGCGATCCCTCGGCAAACGGAATGCTCGTCAGCTGGGGCGGCATCGTCCTCGGGCTGGGCTTCGTCCTGTCCTTCGGCTATTGGACGACGGACTTCCTCGTCGTCCAGCGGGCGTTCTCGGCCAAAAACCTGCGCTCGGCCCGCATGACGCCCATCATCGCCTCGTTTTTCAAGATGGCCGTTCCCTTCATCGTCATCGTCGCCGGGCTGGCCGCCCTGGCCCTGTCCAACGATCCCAAGAGCGGGTTCTCCCTGATGACCGATGGGGGGAAGCTCAACTACGATTCCGCCCTGCCCATGCTCATCGCCCGCTATTTCCCCCGGGGCCTGGTGGGTCTGGGCATCACCGCCCTTCTGGCCGGGTTCATGGCCGGACAGGCGGGCAACATCAGCGCCTTCAACACCGTCTGGACGTACGACATCTACCAGTCCATCATCAATAAAAAGGCCTCGCCCAAGCACCTGCTGTGGATGGGCCGGGCCGCGACCATCGTCGCCGTCGTCCTCAGCGTCGGTACCGCCTACTGGGCCAAGAGCATGCCTACGATCATGGACTATATGCAGGCCATTTTCTCCTGGGTCAACGCTCCGCTCTTCGCCACCATGCTCCTGGGGATGTTTGTCAAATGGATCACCCCCGACGGGGCCTTCTGGGGCCTTATCGCCGGCATGGGTTCGTCCTTCACGATGTACCTGGCCGTCAAGTTCGAATGGATCTCGGTCAGCTTCCTGACCCTGTCCGGGAAGGCCAGCGATATGGCCGCCAATTTCTGGCGGGCGTGGTGGGCCTGGCTCATCGCCTTCGTCGTGACCATCGTCATCAGCCTGTTCACCAAAAGGAAGCCGGAAGCGGAGCTGGTCGGGCTGGTCAAGGGTCTGACCGCCGGGACGGCTCCGGAGCCCGTCCCCCTGCTCAAGCGGCCGGCCTTTTATGCCGTTCTGTCGCTTCTCGTCTTTGTCCTGCTTAACATCATCTTTTGGTGAGAAGGGAAGAAATCATGACCGAGAGCGTCAAAAAAATGAGGCCGATCTGGTTTTTTGTCGGGCTGATCCTGCTCGTCATGGGCGCGGTCATCCTGGCTTCCGGAGTCTACGATCTGGTCCGCCATGTCGAGTCGAACAAGGTCTTGTCCCGTCTTCATCCGGCCGTTTGGTGGGGCGGGCTGATGACGCTGTTCGGGCTCCTTTTCGTCCTTTTGAACCGGCGGGCCTCCGTCGATTGACCGCGGAAGGGCCCCCGCTTTGCGGGGATCCGTATCCGCGGCAGGGTGCGTGAATATGAGCCATCCGTCGAAATATTCTTCCGTTCGATCAATATTGATCCATCAATCCATTGGGGAGGAGAAGCGATGAAACACAGATTTGCCGCGATCATGACGGCCGTTCTGGTCTTGGGGTTCGTCGTCGGTCCGGGGACCGCGGCGTTCGCCCAGGTGCCCGTCACGACCGAAGATCTCAACCAGTTTTCCTGGCGTTGGATCGGACCGGTCACGTTCTCCGGCCGCATCACCGAGTTCGCCGTTCCGCGCGGACAGAGCCAGGCTTATTTTGTCCTGACCGCCTCGGGCGGATTGTGGAAAACCGAGGATGGCGGCATTCATTTCGATCCTTTTTTCGACAAATACGGCAACATGAGCATGGGTTACATGGCCATCGCGCCCTCCAATCCATCCATCTTCTACCTGGGCACGGGTGAGCCGATGCACGCCCGGTCCGCGGCCCACGGCAACGGCTTGTGGAAGTCGACGGACGCCGGCAAGACGTGGACCAGGATAGGCCTGGAGAAGAGCTTCTTCATCCCCAAGGTCGCCGTCGACTCCAAGAACCCCGACATCGTCTATGTCGCGGCCGAGGGCAAGCTCTACGACAACGAAATGGATTGCGAGCGCGGCCTGTTCAAGAGCACGGACGGCGGCAAGACATGGGCCAACGTCTTCCTGGCGGCCGGCGTCAAGGACCGGGGCGTGGCCGATTTCGTCCTCGACCCGGGCAATTCCGACGTCGTCATCGCCGCGGCTTATAAAACCTTTCGCCGCGCCTGGACGTACATCGACCGCCAGCCCGGCAACAACCTCTATAAGTCTCTGGACGGCGGCAAGACCTGGAAGAAGCTGACCGAAGGCCTGCCGGTCAACGCCGAACTCGGCCGCACCGGCCTGGCCATCTCCGAAAAGAATCCCAAGATCGTCTATGCCCGCCTTGACGAGGGCGTCAACCTGGGGCTGGCGGAGCGCGATGGCGGATCCAACTTCCGCCTGGGCGGCTTCGGCGGCGGCGCCGCGGCCGGATTGTGGGCCGAGGATTTCTCCTTCGCCAAGTTCAAGTCCTTCAAGATCTATCCGGACATGGCCAAGCAGGCGCCCAAGTTCGTTCCTTTCAAATCCGAGAATGAGGCCGATCTGCTTAAAAAGCTCAACGAGGCGATCGGCGACAAAGACTTCCTGACCAAGAACGGCGTCGACTTGCTCAAGCTCAATGCCGCCGCCCGCAAGGTCTATGCCAAGGACAAGGACATCCAGGCCTCGATCGACGAGATCGAGAAGCTCCTCAAGCGCGAGGCCCCCAAGCCCGATTCGGCCGACGCCAAGGGCCGGGCCCAGCTCATCAACCGCCACGTCCTGGAGATGCTCTATGCCAAGGCCCTTGCCGGCCAGCAGCCGGCCAAGCGGGACGGCGTCGTATACCGTTCCGACGACCAGGGCGAGACGTGGAAAAAAATGACCGAGTATGCCCTTTCGGGAGGCAGTTCGCTGATCAACCAGACCGAGGGAGGGTATTACGGACGGATCTACATCGATCCGAACGACGATAAAACGCTCTACTGCACCGACACCAACGTGACCACGTCCTCCGACGCCGGCAAGACATTCAAAGCCACCGGCTGGGACGCCGGCGCCATGAAGACGCACGTCGACCACCGCGGAGTCTGGATCGATCCGCTGAACTCCAAGCACATCCTCAGCGGCAACGACGGCGGCGTCTGCGAAACCTGGGACGGCGGCAAGCACTGGAGCCAGAAAAACGCCATCAGCGCCCAGCAGTTCTATGACGTCTCGGCCGACAACGAGACGCCCTACAACGTCATGGGCGGCACCCAGGACAACGGCTGCTGGCTGGGCCCCTCTCAGAACCGCAACCAGTTCGGGGTCTTCGCCGCCGACTGGTTCTATCTGCCCACGGGGGACGGCTTCTACGCCGTCCGTGATTGGTGGAACCCCGAATTTGTCTATTATGAAAGCCAGTTCGGCAGCTCCAGCCGGATCAATATGAAGACCGGCGAGATGATCGGCCTGGCCAAGCGCTGGACGCCGGAAGAGACCGCGGCCGGCGCGGCGCCGCTGCGCTACCAGTGGAACGCTCCGATCGTCCTTTCGCCGCACAACCCGGGCATCGTCTATATTGCCTCCCAATATGTCTGGCGGTCCCTGAGCCGCGGCGCCCAGGGAACCTGGCAGCAGATCAGCCCGGACCTGTCCAAGGCCGACAAGGAGAGGCTCGCCCTGTCCAAGAAGACCAATCTCCAATACGCGACGGTCTATGCCTTCGCCGAGTCGCCCAAGAAGCCGGGGCTCTATTGGGCGGGCACCGACGACGGCAACCTCCAGATGTCGCCGGACGGCGGCGTGACCTGGGTCAACATCACCGCCCAGTTCTATGACGCTGCGGGCAAGCCCAGGAAGGACGTCAAGGGCGCCCTGATTCCGTACGACCGCTGGGTCAAGTCCGTCGTCCCCTCGGCCTTCGACGAGAAGACCTGCTATGTGGGCTTCAACGGCTATCGGACGCACAACGAGGACAAGACCTACGTCTTCGTCACCCGTGACCTGGGCAAGACCTGGGAAGACATCTCGGCCGGGATGAACAATCCCGTCTACCGGATCAAGGAAGATCCCGACAATGCCGCCGTCCTCTACCTGGCCACGGATTACGGCGTCTACATCACCTTCGACAAGGGCAAGAGCTGGACGAATTTTTCAAGCCTCGCTCCCAACGTCATCATCCGCGACATCGACATCCAGAAGCGCGAGCGCGAGCTGGTCATCGGCACGTACGGCCGCGGCATCTATATCGCCGACATCTTCCCGTTCAAGGAATTCAAGCCCGAGAGCTTCCAGAAGGACGCCTATCTCTTCGACATCAAGGACGTCACCCGCTGGAACCGAATGGAGCGGCGGGGCGAGACGATCGGAGAAATGGCCAAAGTGGACAATCCGCCGGTGGGCGCCCCGATGTACTACTACCTGAAGGCTGAAGCCAAGGCGGTCAAGCTGGTGGTCAAGGACCTGGAAGGGAATCTGGTCCAGGAAGTCACGGGCTCCTCCAAAAAGGGCCTGCAGAAGGCCTCCTGGACGCTCAGCCGGCGCGCCGACCCCAATGCCCAGCCGCAAGGGCCGATGGGAGGCGGCCGGGGCGGCCGCGGCGGCGGGATGCAGGCCGACAACGGCACTTACAAGATCACTCTCAATGTGGACGGCAAGGACATCGTGACCAAGAAGGTCACTCTCCTGCCTGATCCGATGTTCAAGTAGAACCAAGGGCGGCCGCTGGCCGGGGCTCTCCTCAGAAGGAGGATTCAATACCCGCCTGCGGGTTTAGGCGCAGGCGAGTACCGCGGAACATGATCCTCAGGCAAGAGCCCGGAGCCCCTGCCGCGGGTTGACAACAACGGTCCAATGCGGCTATATATACCCGTTCTTAAAGCCCGCATTCCCCGCCGGGGAGAGTGGGCGGGCATAGCTCAATGGTAGAGTACCGGCTTCCCAAGCCGGGTGTTGTGGGTTCGAGTCCCATTGCCCGCTCTCTCTTCCCGTTTTTTTATGTCGCGTTTCCCGCATCCTTGGATCGGATCTGAAGTTCTCGGGCGATTGACCGGACGCGAAGCGAGGGGTATTCTGTCGTTCCCATGAAAAATTGGCTTTTCCTCATCCATGGTTCTCCTCTTCCCGGCTCGCTCAACATGGCTGTGGACGAGTTTCTCCTGCGCTCCTTGGGCGATGAGCCCGTGACGTACCTTCGCTTCTATCAATGGGAACGGCCGACGGCGTCGCTGGGCTACGGCCAAAGGGCGGCCCGGGTCGTCGATGCGGAGTTCTGCCGCCGAAACGGCATCGACATCGTCCGCCGCCAGACCGGCGGCAAGCTCGTCCTGCATCACCGGGAGATCACCTATTCCGTCGTCTCCAACGACATCGAAACGTTCACGCCGACATTGGGCGGCTCCTATAGGCTCATCTCCCAGGCCCTGGTCAAAGGGCTGGAAAAAATGGGTCTGACCGCCTCGCTGGCCGAGAAAGCCCCGCCCTTCTATGCCCGGGGGACGATGCCCTGCTTCTCCCATCCGGCCCAGGATGAAATCGAAATCCGCGGCCGGAAGATCGTCGGAAGCGCCCAGAAACGGGCGGGCGGGCGGTTTCTTCAACACGGCTCGATCCCCCTGGATCATGATGAGGAGATCCTGAAGACCGTCTCGCTCCATCAGGCGGAGGGCGGGATCCTGATGACCTCGCTCGGCCGTGAGCTGGGCCGGGAGGTCGATTTCGAGTGGGGGGTGGAGCGGCTCAAGAACGGATTCGCCGATTTCTTCGGCGCGAAGCTCGAACCCTTGGTCCTGACGGACCAGGAATGGGGCCAGGTCCGGGAGATCGAGGCCCGCAAGTACGCCGATCCCCGCTGGACGTTCGAGGCCATCGAACCGGCCTGACCGCATCCCCGCCCGGAATCTGTTGATTCGTCCCTAATTGTATCCAGGCTCCGGGCAAGCCGGACAAAACACGCGCATTTTCCCCGGCGAGGAAAATGCGCTCCGACGCTCCTCCTTCGCTCCCTAACTCGTCGGACCGAAATATATTCCGACGAGTTAGGTCCATGCCCGCTCAGTCGTCGCACGGGTTTTGCGCGGCCCGCCCCTCGTCTGGATCTCTTTAGGGACGAATTCTAAAATCTCGACGGGTGTCGCGACGGATGCATCGTCGCGCGCGGCAGAAGGGACCCACCGGGGGATGGGTGGAGCGAGGACGGATGGGGCGCCGGAGCAGGCAGTTTTCGCCGACATTATTTAATCCTAAAGCGAGCGCCCCCTGAGCCGCGCTTGTAATTTATAAATCCCGGTGTTAAGATCGTCGGGCCGCCTGGAGCGCGGCGGAAATGAATGAAATCGAGGCCTTGCGCAGGATCGAAGCCCGCGATCTGCCCGCCCTGCGGCCCATCATCCTGGACGATCTGCATCAAAAGGTCCTCAAGAACCTCTATCTCGAGCTGGGTACGGACGCCGTCCTTTACCTGCTTTCGCCGAGCTACTCCGTGCTCCATCCGGCCCCCAACGACCTCATCAACGAGCTGGTGGCCAAGAAAGAGCCGTTGCTTGATTACGTAAAGGAATTCATCGTCCAGAACCTGGCCGTCTACTCCGCCCTCATCGACGTCAACAGCTATTTCATCGAGCAGAACAACGGCCTGGTGATGGCCCGCCTGCGGGAAAAGGACTCCGGCGGGCGGCGCTATGAGATCCAATTCTATACCCACTCGCCCATGGAGCTGCTGACGCACTACGAGGACAAGATCTATATCGGGCGGGATTTCGTCGACCTCTTCAACTTCAAGCGCAAGTACTTCGGCATCCGCGACTCCATCCTTTCCCTGCGGGACCAATCGGACCGCCTGGTCGAACGCGCCGAGGAGAAGCTCAAGCGGCCCCTGGAATACAAGGCCTTCTTCCAGGAGATCCGCGAATCGGTAGGGGAGCTCGATTCCGAAAGCGCATCGATCCTCGAATCGCTTCCTCCGGCGCTCGATTTTGCCAAGCTGAGCGAGAAGGATCTCATCGACATCAATGCCCAGTACCGGGCCGTCAACCATTTCCTGATCGAGCTCAACGACGAGGTGGCTGAATTCGAAAACCTCCTGCGCTTCCGCATGGAGATCGATTTCGTCCGCTATGTCACCAAGTATAAAAAAGACCTGACCAATCTCATCCTTTTCTTCAACATAAAAATCAACGGCGCCCTGGGCCAGCGCATTGCCCATTTCCGGTCCAAAACGGGCGCCTGAGCGCCGCCCCTCTTTTTCAGGACAAAAAAACCCCGGCCTCCGCGCCCTTCGGGCGCCGGAGACCGGGATCCGCGTTCAATCCGCTTGTCCGGCGCCCGTCACCTTGATGTCGCCGTAGGACGTGACGATGGTCACGCCCGGCTTGCCGGCGGCGTCGCTGAAGGCCTTGGTCACCGACGTTCCGTTGGTCTTCTGGAAGGAAGGCTTTTCGGCCAGTTCCCAGGCGATCGACCCCGAATTCGTCTGCCCCTCGAACGGGGTCCGCACGCCGGCCGGCCATTCCAGGGTCACCGCGCAATAGGAGGCCCGGACATCGACCGGGGCGGCCAGCTCCCGCGGCCGCAGGGTCAGGTCGCCATGGCCGAGCGAAACCGTCAGGGGGCCGGAAAAATCGAAGAGCCGGACGTCCTGATACGTCGTCTGCAGACGGATGTCCGGGCCGCTCATGGCGCGGCCTGTGACCCCGAGATCCTGGCCCTCGACCTTGAAAGCGCCCTGAACGTCGTCGGCCGTCACGCTCCCGTGATCGTCGGTCACGTCGACCGGGCCCTTGATCCCGGCCAGGATGATGTTGCAATGCCGGCCGCGGATCTTGGCCGCGGCCGCCCGGGTCAGCCGGATCGACTCGTAGGAGGAATCGATCTCGGTGTCGCCTTGGATGTCCGAGGCCGTGATCTCGGAATGCGAGGCGCTGACGGTCAGCTTTTTGGCCGCCTTTTCAGCCCTCACCGAGCCGTAGGTGTTTTCGACGAGGAGATCCCCCTGGATACTCTGGACGATCACCTGTCCGTGCGGGGAATCGATGCGGCAATCGCCTTGGACGCCGTCCACGGCGACGTCTTCGTAGGACGTGCGCAGGACCAGTCCCCCCCCGACGGCCGAAGCCGAAACGCGGCCGTGGGCGTTGATCAGCTCGGCCGAGCCGGTCCCCCGGGCCTTGATGGGGCCATAGGAGTTCTTGACCAGGACAGGCGTCCCGGCGGGCACGACGATCTTGAAATCGGTCTCGAAATTCTTGCGCTTGAAATCGTCGCGGTTGGTCGACAGGACGAGCCGGTCGCCCTCGCGGTTGACGATCATTTTCAACTCGTCGGCCACGGACTGGGCGGCGGCCTTGTCCTTGCGCCAGACGTGTTTGCGGAAAAGGACGGTCACGGGGCCGGTCCCGGCGGCTTCGATCTCCACCGCCCCATGGCTGTTGGTGATGTCCAGGCGGGTGGGGACGGGGGCCGCGATCTCCTGCGTGCTTTCGAAGACGAACTCCTCGCCCCGGCTGCCGAAGAACCCGTCCCAGCCGTCCCATTCGAAATTCAATCGGCCGGTCTGGGCATAATAAAGGAAGACGCCGCCGAAGATGATCAACAGCGCCAGAAGGACCTCCCGGGCCCGCATGGTCAGTCCTGCTTGGGGGCGGCCGCGGGGGGGGCCGGTTCCGTCGGGTCCTTGGGCTTCTGCAGCCCGTCGATGAGCTTCTGAGCGCCCCAGAGGATGAGGATGAGCGGCCAGAACTTCCAGGCGTAGTCCCAGACCTCGATGCCCATGACGTTCTGGAGGAGGAAGATGACGCCGACGGCGATGAGGATCAATCCCCAGACGAGCCGGTCGCGATGGCGATGCGGATGGTCATGATGAGACATGAGAGGTCTCCTTTCAGTCTTTCTTGCGGGAATATTCAAAGATCATTTTCAGGCCGATGACGATGATGAGGACCGGCCAGAAGTCCCAGATGCGGTCAATGGCGATAACGTCGAAATTGGCCAGCAGGAAGACGAGCCCGAGGCCGATGAGCAGCAGGCCCCAGAAAATCGAACCCTGGGTCAGGGCCTTGACCGGAACCGGGGGCGCGGATGGGGCGGGCGCCCCGGCGGCCGGGTCCGCCGTCATATCGTTCAGGGACTTGCGGTTGATGGCGTTGGCCGTCTGGATGGCTTCGATGATCTGATAGATATAGAATCCGGCGAAGACAAGCGGCAGGAAGGGCATCGGGCCGCGGGGCATCATGGAGATGCACCCGGCGAAAATGAGGAAGAAGATCAGGGCCTTGGGGGCCTCGCCGTTGTAGAGCTGGCCGGCGCCGGGGAAGAATCCGGAGAGGATCCCGGCGGCGGCCGGCGACTTGGGCGGTCGGTTTTGAATGAAGATCTTGTCGGTCATGGTGTTGCCTCCGTTGATTTTCTATTTCAATCCTCGCCGCGGCCGAGGGGATTGATGTCCTTGGCCGAAGCGAACACGCCGTTGGCGAATTCACCGAGCCGGTCGGTGAGCGAACCGGCTTTGACGTAGAGCTTTTCGACGGAGCTGATGCCGCGATGGAACTGCAGGCTGATCGTCCGGTTGATGGCCCCCTTGTTCGGGCTGACCATGTAGACCGAGAAAAGCATCAGGAATCCTGTGGCGGCAGCCAGGATGGGCTGCAAAGCCGGCCTGAAGAGGACGTCAAGGCTGAACCGGTCCCGACGTCGCGCCCGTTCGGGGATGGCCGACAGGCGGACTTGCAGGTCCTCGCTCAGATCGACCTCGGGGAAAGAGGCGAAGGCGGCCAGGGCCGTCCGGAGCCGGCCGAGAAGGTCGGCGCAATCCGAGCAGCCGGTGAGGTGGGCTTCCACCTGGGCCCGTTCGGACGGGGCCAGCTCGCCGTCGAGATAGGGAGACAGGAGTTCCTGGATCCGTTCACAGCTCATGGTCTATCTCCTTGGCGTCCTTGAGGATCTGGGCCAGCTGGAGCCGGCCGCGGTTGACCCGGGACTTGACCGTGCCCACCGGGACGCCGGTGATCTCGGCCACTTCCTCGTACTTCTTGCCCTGGATTTCCTTCAGAATGACGGCCATGCGGATGTCGGGCGGGAGCTTGTTCAATCCGCTCCAGAGCAGGGAGCGGGTTTCCTCCTCGGCCAGGCCGCGCTCGGGGTTGTCCGCGCCGGCCAGGGTGGGGAGATGATCCTCGAAATCGTCGCGGCTCTTCTTCTCCCATTTGGTCCGGCGGTATTCGTCGATGAGATAGTTTTTGGCCAGGGTCAGCATCCAGGCGGTGAAGTTCTTGCCCAGCTCGAACTTGTCCAGGGAGCGGTAGAGCTTGACGAAGATGTCCTGGGTCAGGTCTTCCGATTCCTGGTAGCTGCCGGTGAATTGGAAGGCCATGTTGAAGACCTTCTTGCTATAGAGATCCACCAGCATTTTCCAGGCTCCTTCCTTGCCGTCCAGGCAATCCCGAATGATCGCTTCCAAGTTCAATCACCACTTCGATAGACGAGAAAGGGGCGGCCGGAGTTCCGTGAACGCATGGGAAAAATCACCCATTCTATTTTGAAGGGGAAGGCGGCCGGCGAAAAGCCAGGGGAAGAAGGATGGGGCCCGCCGAAGGCCGCGCGGCAAGGACCCGTAAATAAACTGTATCTCATATGGAATGTACGACATGAATATCGAGGAGGGACTTTGCAGCGGCAGCCTTGATGACCGCAACTTGGGGATGCCCGAGTCGGGAAAATCGTTCCTCCCAACCCCCGGAAGGAGAGAAAACGGGCGGGAGAGACGGGGCATAGGCACCTCGCAGTGGATGGACGGCCCATAATTAGCAAAATCGGCTGGGCCGGTCAATGCGCGCGGATTGACTTTGTAAATATTACAATTATACTATGGGGATAGTGTATTAAAGGCGGAAAAGGAGAAGGCCATGGGCGATTTTCGCTCGGTCCATGAAGTTTTTGACGGAAAGCCGACCCTGGAAGGCGCCGGCGTCCGGCTCCATCGCGTTTTCGGGTCTTCCGAGGTTCCCCTCTTCGATCCTTTCCTGCTGCTCGACGATTTCGGTTCCTCCGCGGCCGAGGACTACATGGCCGGTTTTCCCTGGCACCCCCACCGGGGGATCGAAACGGTGACTTATATGCTTCACGGCAGCGTCGCCCACGGTGACAGCCTCGGCAATTCAGGGGTCATCCGGAGCGGGCAGATCCAATGGATGACCGCCGGCGGCGGCATCATCCATCAGGAGATGCCTGAACGTCAGCCCGACTATCTGCGGGGGCTGCAACTGTGGGTGAATCTTCCGAGCCGCGGCAAGATGATGGCCCCGCGCTATCAGGACATCCCTTGCGACGCCTGTCCGTCGGTTCGGGTCGAATCCGGGGCGGAGATCCGGGTCATCGCCGGCCGCTTCGGAAATGCCCGCGGACCGGTCAAGGACCTCGTCATCGACCCCGGGTATCTCGACATCTGCGTTCCCGCCGGCGTCCGTTTTGAACACGACGTTCCGGAGGGGCATACCGTTTTTGCTTATGTCCTGGATGGAAGCGGTGGCTTCGGCGAGGGGACGGAGCCGCTGGCCAAGGGGCGGCTGGCTCTTTACGGCGCGGGCCGGTCGGTTTCGGCGACGGCGGGTGAAGAAGGCCTGCGCTTCGTTCTCGTTTCCGGCCGGCCCATCGGCGAACCCGTCGCCTGGGGCGGCCCGATCGTCATGAACACCCAGGCCGAGCTGGATCGGGCCTTCCGCGAATACCGCTCCGGGACGTTTATCAAGTCGGGGGTCAAAGCGGACGGGCGCTCCTAATCGTTCTTTTTGATGGCCCGGGCTTCGCCGCCCGCACCGCGGATGTTTTCAGCCTCGCGGACCGCGCCGGCCGGGACCTTGGGATCGATCGACAAGCCGGCCCGCGCGGAGCGGAAATCATTGCCCGTGACGACGACGTCACGCGTCTTGTCGCCCTCGATTCCCAGGAACACCCCCGTCCCCGGCAGGGCGCGGCAATTCCGGACCAAGACGTTGTTTGTCTGCTTGAGAACCACGGCGGGCAGGACGCGCGGGCTCTCCGGCCGGGCCGGCCGCGCTTCCACGCCGTCCAACGTCAGGCCCTGAATGTCCTCCAGGACCAAGGCGCTCTCCCAAAGGGCGAAAGCGGGCTTGTCCCAGAAGATTTCCACGTTGCGGAGCTTGAGGTTGCGGGCCTGCTTGAAGGTCAGGGCATTGACCGTCTTGTCGTAAGGCGCGGCCGGATCGTGGGCCACAAACAGCTTGACGTTCTCCAGGGTGATCCCGTCCAGCCAGCTGTCGGGGTGTCCGTTGCAGACGCTGGGGCCCTTGCCGTGGGCGATGATGTTGCGCAGGAGGACGTTGCGGATGATGCCGGCCGGGTGGTCGTCCTCCTTCTTGGCGTCTCTGTGGACTTCACTCCGTTTCTTGATGTTGAAGTGGAACGGCTCGCCGTCGCCCCACCAGAACCAGTCAAAGCGGACGCAGTCGATGATCAGGTCGGAGATGACCACGTTCTCGACGATTCCGCCGTCGAAATTCATGAAGGCCAGTCCGCGGTTGGAGTCGGTGATGACGCAGTTGCTGATGGTCACGTTGCGGACGGCATTCATGTTGCCGTCGCAGAACTTTATGGCGCTCGAAGCCGACGACAGCCGGCAGTTGGTGACGGTGATGTTCTCGCAGGGCCGGGCCGGGCCGAACCAGTTCATGGAATAGAAGACCAGGGCGTCGTCTCCCGTCTCGACGGTCGAGTTGGCGATACGGACGTCTTTGCAGCCGTCCGGATCGATGCCGTCGGCCCAGACGCCGTCCTTCAGGCTGGAGCGGATATAAACCCCGTCGATGACGACGCGCTCGCAGCCGTACATGCGGACCGTCCAGGACGGCGAGTCGATAAAGTTCAGCCCCGTAACCCGGACGTCCTTGCAGCGGACGAAGAGGATGAGGTGGCCGAACTGGTCGTCCTTGGGGAAAGAGCGGACGAGCGGCTTGTTCCGCTTCTCCATTTCGACCTGGTTGGGGTAGATGAAATCGTCGTGATGATCGCCCTTGGGACGATAAACGTATCCGGCCTGGCCGTTGATCGTTCCCCGGCCGTCCAGGGTGATGTTGGAAACGTCCTGGGCGTAGAAGAGGGACGGGTTGTCCTTGTCGAAGGCGTTCTTGTCCTTGATCGAGAAGAGGGTCGCGCCGGACTCGAGGGAGACCCGGACGTGGCTGCGCAGGCGGATGGTGCCGGTGGTATAATCGCCGGCCGGCACGAGGACGGTGCCGCCTCCGGCGGCGGCGCAGGCATCCACGGCCTTCTGGAGGGCGGGCTGGGCATTGTCTTTCTTGACGCCCGTCGCGCCGTAGTCGCGCACATTGAAGGCCTGGTCGGCGGGACCGGCGACGGCGGCCGAGGCCAGCACGAAAAGGACCAGAAGCGTTCTCAGCAATCGTGTGGTCCGTGTTTTAGGCATGCGGATCTCCTTGTTCGGATCCCCTCTATCTTTTTTTAAGCGGGGGGAATTGTCAAATTGATTCGGGACCGGACGCGGCCGCCTTGAGCCGGCGTCGCGTCGACGATCGGCCGCTTTTTTGGGTGGCTTGAAAAAAGTGACATTCCCATGAAAAGCACCAGATCGTAGACGCGACCCCATTCTCTTGCTAACATGAGGGCGATGGCAGACCTGTCGTTTCTCCGCGAACTGCTGATCGTCCTGGCCGCCGCCGTGGCGGTCGTCCTTATCAGCCGCAAATTCAAGCTCCCCGCCGTGACCGGTTTCGTCCTGACCGGCGTTCTCATCGGCCCGTCGGGACTGGCCCTGGTACGCGACAACGAGAGCATCGATCTGCTGGCCCAGATCGGCATCGTCATGCTCCTTTTCACGGTCGGGCTGGAATTCTCGCTCCGCCGGCTCCGGCCGATACGGCGCTTTTTCCTCTGGGGCGGGCTGCTCCAGGCGGGATTGACGACGGGATCCGCCGCCGGTGTCTTATTCGGACTGGGAGCGTCTCCCGGCGAGGCTATTTTAGGCGGATTCCTGGTCAGCCTGAGCAGCACGGCCGTCGTCCTCAAGATCCTCAACGACCGCGGCGAGATCGATGCTCCCCAGGGACGCGCCGCGCTGGGCATCCTCCTCTTCCAGGATTTGGCCTTCGTCCCCATGTTGGCCGTGGTTCCTCTCCTGGCCGGAGCGGCAGGGGAGGGTGCCGGCCCTTTGGCCGCCCGCTCCGGGCTGAGCCTGGCCGCCGTCCTGGCCGGCTTCGCCATGGCCCGCTACGCCGTCCCTTTCTTCCTCGAACGCATCGTCCGGACCCGGATCCGCGAGATCTTCGTCATGTCCTCGCTTTTGCTTTGTCTGGCCATGGCCATGGCCACGTCCGCGCTCGGCCTGTCCCTGGCCTTGGGCGCATTCCTGGCCGGGCTGGCCATTTCCGAGTCGCCTTACAGCCACCAGGTCGTCTCCGATATCCTGCCGTTTAAAAACGTCTTCAACAGCCTGTTCTTCATCTCCGTCGGCCTGCTCCTCAAACTGGGCTCGCTGGACGGCCTCGTCCCATGGGTCGCGGCCCTGGTCAGCGGGATCATCGTCTTGAAAATCGTTACCGGTTTCCTGGCCGTCTGGCCGATCTCGCGCAATCCCCGCGTCGCCCTCTCGACCGGCATCAGCCTGGCCCAGATCGGAGAGTTCTCCTTCGTCCTGGCCGGCGTGGGACGCGCCGCGGGCCTGCTGACCGACCGGGCCTTCCAGGTGTTCCTGGCCGCCTCGATCTTCACCCTCCTGCTGACGCCGCTGCTCATGAACGTTTGGCCCCGGCTGCTCGACCGCTTCGCCCGCCGCCCTACGAGCCCGTCGGCGAAAGGAGGATCCGGCGCGGGGCTCGAGGGCCATGTCGTCATCGCCGGCTACGGCCTGAACGGACGGAACCTGGCCCGCGTGCTGAAGGAGACGGGCGTCCCTTTCGTCATCCTCGACCTCGATCCGGAGATCGTGGCCGAAGCCTCGGCCGCGGGGGAGCGGGTCCTGTTCGGAGACATTTCCAGTCCGGTCATCCTCCGCCAGGCGGCCGTCGAAAAGGCCAAGGTCCTGGCCTTCGCCATCTCCGACCCGACTTCGACGCGGAGGGGCGTGCGCTTCGCCCGGCTCCTCAACCCGCGCGTCTTCATCATCGTCCGGACCCGCTACGCCAAAGAAATCGACGAACTCTACGCCCTGGGCGCGGACGCGGTCATTCCCGAGGAATTCGAGACATCGATCGAGATCTTCTCCCGGGCCCTCGAGGAATACCACGTCCCCAAGAACGTCATCGACGCCCAGACCAAGCTCCTCCGCAGCGAGCGATACGGTTTTCTGCGGGAATCGACGGGGATCCGGCCGTCGATGGAGAAGATCGCCGACCTGCTGACCGCGGGGACGGCCGAGACGTTTTACGTCGGCCGGGGCTGCGGCGCGGCCGGCCGGACGCTCAAGGAACTCGGCCTGCGAGCCGCCACCGGGGCCACGGTCATCGCCGTCGTCCGCGGCGAGGAGTCGTTCGCTGGGCCGGCGGCCGATTTCCGGATCGAGGAGGGCGACACGCTCGTCTGCGTCGCCAGCCACGCGGCCATGGAAGCCGCCTTCGCCTACCTGGGCACATGCGAAGCCAAGGGTCCGGGCGGTTGGCCGCTCGGCCGAAAGGATCCGAACCGATGAAATGGTACGAGAATTTCTTCGACGGCGTGGCCATGGATTTCTGGAAAGCCGGCGTTCCGGCGGAGTGGACCCAGGCCGAGGTCGACTTCCTCTGGGACGCCTTGGGGCTGAAGGCCGGCGCGGCCGTGCTCGACGTCCCCTGCGGGTTCGGCCGCCACGCCTTGGCCCTGGCCGCCCGAGGCGTGCGGGTCAAGGGGTACGACATCACCGCCGCCTGCGCGCGCGAGGTCAACGAGATCGCCCGCCGGGACAACCTGCCGGCCGAGGCGGAGCGGGCGGACCTGGCTCGGAGCGAGCTCGGGGGGCCTTACGACGGCGCCTATTGCCTGGGCAACAGCTTTGGCTATCTGGACGACGCCGACATGGGTCTGTTCTGCCGGCGCGTCGCCGCGGCCCTGCGCCCCGGCGGCGTCTTCGTCGTCAACACGGCCATGGCCGCGGAGAGCCTTATCCCCGACTACCGCGAACGCGAATGGATGACCGCGGGCGGCATCACCGCACTTCTTGAAAACGAATACGACGCCGCGCGCAGCGTCCTGGTGACGCATTATACGTTTCTCCGGGGCGGGCATACGGAAAAGCGGGCCTCCGAACACCGGGTCTATACCTCGGCCGAGCTGCAGCGCCTGTTGACCGACAACGGTTTCGTCATCCGAAACCTGTTCGGAGCGGCTTTCGGGACGGCCGGGAAGACGTCCTTCAAATTCGGTGATTCTCAGCTCTATGTGGTCGCCTGCAGGATTTGAGCCGCGCCGGACGGATCAATGGCCGTGGCGGTGGTGGATGTCCGGCCAATGCGGGTGGCTGTGGTCGATTTCCTCGTGGACGTGCTCGTGGGCATGCGGATCGGACGGCGGCCCTTCGTGGATGTGGGCGTGATGGCCGTCGGCATGGCCGTGGGGATGGGAATGGACGAGGCGCTCATGGCGATGGCCGTGGGCGTGGCGTTCGATCAGGATGACCACGACACCCGCGGCCATGAGCAGCGTCCCCGGAGCCATGGCCCAACGCGCAGACTCGCCGAGGATCGGCATCGAGAAGGCGGCGCCGATGAAGGGACCGACGCAAAAGAACGCTCCCGCCCGGAAGGCCCCCAGACCGGCCAGTCCCCGGATGTATAAGACGAGGCTCAGTCCATAGCTGAAAGCCCCCAGCAGGAGGCCGGCCGCCGCCGTCTGCCAGCCGGGGAGCGGACGGCCCAGGGCCAGGGCGAGGATGAGTGAAAAGAGCCCGGCGGCCAATCCCTTGGTGCGGGCGATGCGGCCGGCGTCCTTGTCGGCGATGGCGCGGGTGAAATTATTGTCCGCCCCCCAGGCCACCATGGCCAGCAGGATGAGCAAGGCCCCCGACCAGGCGAACGATCCCGTCGCCGGATCCCAGGTCAAGAAAATTCCTGCGCCGGTCATGGCGACTAGGGCCAGCCAAAGCCGGCGGCCGGCGTGTTCTCCGAAGACCCAGACGGCGATGAGGGCTGTCATCAGGCCTTCGAGATTGAGCATGAGCGAGGCGGCGAATCCGCTCATTCTCTGAAGGCCCAGGAGCAGGGCGATCGGCCCGACGATCCCCCCGCACAGGACGGCCCCGGCAAGCCAGGGACGATCGCGCCCGGAAAGGGCCGCGGACCTCGGTGCGGGACGCGGGCGAACGATCCGCCTGGCGGCCCCGAAAAGGGTCAATCCGAGAAAGGCGCCTAGATAAAGCAGTCCGGCCAGGACGAGCGCGTCGACGTTCCGCAGGAGCCGCTTCGAGAGGGGAGCGCTCAAGCCGAAAAGCGCCGCCGACAGCAGGACGTCGAGAAGCGGCCGCTTGCTCAAACTAGGTCCGTCGGGATCGGACTTTCAGATCGCCGCAGGAGATGCCCCGGGGATTGAGGCACTTGTTGCACGAGACGCAGGAGGATTTACCGATCTCCCCGAGACGGAACCGCCTGATCAGATGCGGTTCGCGGATGAGCGGGCGGCTCAAGGAGATCAGATCGACGCGTCCGTCCCGGACGAAGCGCTCCAGGACGGCGAACGTGCGGTTGCCGCCGAGGCCGAAGACGGGGATGGCCACCGCGGCCTTGATCCGTTCGGCGGCGGGAACGAAGTAGCCCTCGTCCTCCTCGGCCCGCCGTCCGGCCCACATCGAACCCTTGCCCGCTTCCGCGGTGCCGCCGCTGACTTCGATGCCGTCGAGGCCGGCCGTTTCGAGCAGGCGGGCGATCTCGACGCTCTCTTCGGGGCGCAGGCCGCCTTCCAGGAAATCGTCCGAGTTGAGCTTGACGATGAGGGGGAAGAGAGGATCGCGGGCTTTGATCCGGCCGATGATCTCGACGACGATCCGGGTCCGCTTTTCGGTCGAGCCGCCCCATTCGTCCGTCCGCCGGTTGGTATGGGGCGACAGGAAGGCGCTCAGCAGGTAGCCGTGGGCGGCGTGGATCTGGGCCCCGTCGAAACCCGCTTCGCGGGCCCGCCGGGCGCCCTGGACGAAGCCGTCGATGATGCGGGCGATGTCCCCGGCGGTGGCTTCCCGCGGCATCAGCTTGACCGAGGGCTCGAACACGGCGGACGGCGCGACGGGCGTTCCGCCGATGAATTGAGTTTTTGTCTGGCGGCCGGCGTGGGCGAGCTGGGCGAAGATCCGGGTCGGGAAATCGTGGACGGCCCGGGGAAGCATTTTCAGCCCGGAGACGAAACGGTCGTCGAAAATGCCCGTCTGGCGGGGGCTGGCCTTGCCCTCGGCCAGGACATTGAAATGTCCGGTGATGAGAAGCCCGATCTCGCCCTCGGCCAAATCCCGGTAGAGGGCGGCCAGCCGAGGCGTGGCCGTGCCGTCCTCCTCGGCCATGTATTCGTGCGTGGCCGAGCGGACGAAACGGTTGGGGATCGTCAGGGGCCCGAGCTTGACGGGCGAGAAGAGGATCGATCCAGAACGGTCGACCGGCATGATGATTTTCCTTTGAAAAGATATATCGAATTTAAATTTTAAGCTCATTTTCCTATAAAATTGTTGTCGATGCAACGCCTTAGCGACTCTTCCGGTTTAATAGATTGGGCATGAACGAACATCAATTGATCGCCCTGGTCAAGGATGGTGACCAGTCCGCCTTTGCCCAAATCGTCTCTGCTTACAAGGACAAGATCGTGAATTTTCTCTACCAGCTGACCGGCGACTACCAGAAGGCGGTCGATCTTTCGCAGGAAACATTCCTGCGGGTCTATTTCAAAGCCGACAGGTATCGGCCCATCGCCCCGCTCTCCTCCTGGATCTACGCCATCGCCGCCAATCTGGCCAAGACCGACATCAAGAAGCGCAAGCGGATGGCCCTGGTCTCGCTGGACGATATGCCCCCGACCGTGACCGTCAGCACGCCCAGCGGGGACGCTTCGGACTCCGGCCTCTCGGCCAACCTGAAAGAAGCCTTGGAAGCGCTCAACCCCCGCTATCGCATCCCCATCGTTCTCAAGGATATCGAAGGCTATTCCCAGGAGGAGATCGCCCGGATCATCAACCGGCCGGTGGGGACGGTCAAGGCTCGCATCAGCCGGGGGCGGGCGATGCTCAAGGTCAAGCTCGAACGGGCCCGCCAAGACGGCAAACCCCTGGCCAAAACGGAGATGCTCGATGAACAATACTGAATTGCTGAAACGCCTGTCCCGCGTCGCCGCGCCCAAAGGATTCGAGGACCGCGTTCTGGACGCCCTCCAAGTCCGGCTGCGGCGTCTTCCGGGACAACGCCGGGCTCGGGCCGTCCGCTTGGCGGCGGCCGGAACGGCGGCCGGAGTGCTGGCCCTTGTGGTCGGCTTCAATTTCTTGGTCCTTCGCGGCCCTGATCCATCAGGCCTGAACGTTTTGCGCTCGGACGGCAACGCCGTCTCGGGGGCGATTCCGCTCGATGAGCCCGTCGATTACCGCCACGAGGTCCGTACAGCGTCGTACGCACCGGGGACGGTTTATATCCTCGAACAGGTCTCCGAGGCTTCCAATACTCTCGTCAAGTCTTAAGGAGGTTATCGCCATGAAGGGCCCGCTCAAAACCATCATTCTCCTGGCCGCCGCTCTCGCTCTCGCCGGCGCGGTCCAGGCCGTGCCCGGAGGGGCGGCGGGGATCGATGACAAGAAGATCGAGGACATCGCGCGCCTGACGGCGCCGTCGGTCGTCCGGGTCGAGGCCCGCGACGGCATCCGCAAGGTGGCCACGGGCGTCATTTTGGACAAGGACGGGTTCATCGCCACGACGGCCCTCATCTCGCCGCGCGACGAGGAGATCCGGGTCACGACGTCCGACGGCAAGTCGTACAAGGCCGAGTTCAAGGGCTTCGACACCCAGACCGGAATCGCTCTCCTCCAAGTGAAGGACAAGGGATTGGCGCCCGTCGCCGTGGGCCGGTCGGACGACATGAAACCCGGCGTCTGGATCGGCGTCATCGGGCTTTCACCCGAAGGCACGACGGCCGTGACGCAGGGCATCGTCAGCTCGGTCTCGGCCACCGGCTTGCGGCTCAACGTCTGGGTCGTCCCCGGCTCGAGCGGCAGCCCCGTGGTCAACGCCTCCGGCCGGATGATCGGGCTCCTGCGCGGGACGTACACCGACGATCAGCCGGTCGTCTTCGAATGGCGCGAACGGTCCACCGTCGGTTCCGGCATGGCCTTCAGCCGCGGCCAGGCGCCGTCGGCCGGCCTGGCCCTGGCCGTCCCCATGGACGTCGTCGCCTCGGTGGCGGCCGACATCCGGAAAAACGGCAAGGTTATGCGCGGCTGGCTGGGCGTCTCCGCCGGCGAAACCGACGCGAAGGTCGTCATCGCCGAGATCGAGCCCAAGAGCCCGGCCGATCTGGCCAGGCTCAAGGAAGGCGACATCCTCCTCAAGATCGACGGGAAGGAGTTGACCACCGGACAGGGAATGTCCCAGGAGATCCGCTCCCGCAAGCCGGGCTCCGAAGTCGCCATCAAGATCGAGCGCGACGGCAAACCCATGGACGTCAAGGTGAAGCTGGGCGAATACAGCGAAGACAACGCCAAGCGCGAGCTCGAGATCCGTTTCCCCAGCCTCTTCCCCCAGATCCTGCCGCGCTCGCCGCAGGGGATCATGCCCCAGCCTCGGGCCAAGTCCGCGTCCGAGGCGTTGCGTTGGGAGAAGCGGAAATACGTCGGCATGTCCCTGCAGGAGATGAACAGGGAGCTGGCCGAAGCCTGGGGCGCCAGGGACGGCTGCGGCCTCCTGGTGATCGCGCTCGACGAGGAGGGCCCGGCCAAAAAGGCCGGCCTCAAGGTGGGCGACATCATCGTCAAAGCCGATGGCAGGAAAGTCGAAGCGGTCGGCGATTTGAGCGGTCTGCTTCAGGACAAGAAAAAGGGCGACACGGTCAAGCTCGACATCGTCCGGGACAAAAAGGCCAAGGTCATCGATGTTTCGGTGGCCGAGGACGAAAAAAACGGTCCGGCGCTCTTTCGCGACTCGGACGACGTGTCTTCACTCGCCCTCGAATCGTTCCTCAAGGAGCATGTCGATTCCGGGGGAAAAGCGAAATCGTCTCCTAGCCCGGACCTCCAGAAAATCATGAAAGGGATCCGGGTGATCTCGATCATCTGAATGGAAGCCGGGACTTGTTCCCGTTGGGGGCCGAGCGAAAGTTCGGCCCCTTTTTTTATGAATCGGACCAGCGGTCCAGGTAGTCTTCGAGCTCGTCGGGGGTGAGCCGCGGCCGTTCAAAGAACCCTCGGGCCAGCCGCTGGCGGACCGCCTCGTAGAGAATGATCCCCACCGAAACGGACAAATTGAGGCTCTGGACCATGCCGAACATGGGAATCTTGATCCTGGCATCAGACCGGGCCAGGGCCAGGGCGGAGATGCCGACGTGCTCGCCTCCGAACACGACGGCCGTCGGCCGGGTGAAATCGAATTGGGTGTAGGGGATGGCGTCGTCGCCTAAATGGGTCGCGGCAACGGCGAATCCGCCGGCCCGCAGGCGATCGAGACATTCCTCGGTGGTGGCGTGATGATGCAGATTCAGCCACTTGTCCGCCTTGGTTGTGATGGCGTTGTTGATGGCCAAAGGTTCGTCCGCCGACCCGATGACGTCGACGTCCATGACTCCGGCCGCGTCGCAGGTCCTCAGGACGGCGCTGGCGTTGTGGGGATTGATGACCTGCTCCAGGACGATGCGGAGGTCGGGCTGACGCAGGGAAAGGACCCGGTTGATCTTGGCTGATCGTTCGGCGGTGGGCATGGCCGGCCTCTATCGAAAAAGCATCATCTTGGCGACGAGCAGGGCCCAGACGAAAACGGTCCCGACGAGCGCGCGCGGCTCCCGGTTCTTCCGGTAGAGAGACCAGCGGAAGCGCCCCTCTCCGTTTTCCGGCGACGGCCGCAGGCGGGGGAAGAAGAGCGGCACGGACGTGGTGTAATCGGCGTATTCAGCGGGAAAGAGACGCTTCATCCGCTCCCTTTCGGCCATGATCACTGGAGGGTAGAAGAGGCCGAAATAGAGAACGAAGAGACCCGCGCCCCACCAGGTATTGGCTGCGGCGACGATGCCGATGCCGAGAACGAAATTGCCGACATAGAGCGGATTGCGGGTGTGACGGTACGGCCCGCTGACGGCCAGCTTCCTTTCTTTTTGAATGTGGCCGGCCGCCCAAGCCCGGATAATGAGGGCCATGGCCGCCACCCCCAGCCCGACGGCCAGGGACCTCCATGTCGGGCGGGCGGCCAGGAACACCCCGATCGCCAGGAGGGGGGCGATGCGGACGCGCAGGCCGTAGAGGGTGCGGACGAGCCTGGATTCAGGCATGTTCGGTCAGGCCCCTCAGGACGCTCTCGGCGACCTCGTCCGCGGTGACGGCCTTCAGGCAGGCCAGAGATTCGCAGGCCCGCTTGTAGCAGAGGCTGCAGTCGATCTCGTGGTAAACGATCCGGTCTCGGGCCAGGAACGGGCCGTTGCGCCGGGGATTGGTCGGTCCGAAAATCCCGACCACCGGGACGGCCAAGGCGCAGGCCGCCTGCAGGGCGAAGGTGTCGCCGCTGACGAGCAGGGCGGACTCGGCGATGAGAGCGATCGTTTCCTGGATCGACAGGAAAGGAACGAACGGTACACCCGTCTCTTCGGCAATCTCCGCCGCCAAGGCCCGCTCGTCCTCGGTGCCCCAGATGAGCAGGGGAAAAACGCCGAGCGGGGCCACGGACCGGAGAACGGCGCTCCAGCGGTCGGGGAACCAGCGTTTCGACGGCCAGGCGGCGCCGACATTGAACAGGACGATGCGGCGCGCGCCGTCCCAGCCGAGCTCCCGAGCCTTTTCCCGGATGGCCCGGCGCTTATCTTCGGGGATGCGCAGGGGGAACTCCAGCATCGCATCGCGGATCCCCAGCGGCTCGAGAAGGTGGATGTTCTTGCGGATGACGTGATCGGTCTCGGGAAATTCTTCGGCATGTCTGGTGTAGAAAAAGCGGGCCAGCGGCTCGCGGAGATTTTTCTTGTGGAAGCCGACCCGCAACCGGGCCCGTGATTCCAGGGCGATCATTCCGGATTTAAGGAGGCCCTGGAAATCGAGGGCGGTTTGCTCACGGCCGCGAAGCGATTTGATCCAGCCCGGTTCGTCCATAACGACGAGGCCGTCCAATCCGGCGGCCCAGTCGAGGATCTCCTTGCCTTTGGCGTCGACGACCCAGCGGATCTCGGCCTGGGGCCGGTGCTTGCGCAGGACGGCCAGAGCGGGGAGCGTGTGGACGATATCGCCCAGCGAGCTCGTCCGGATGATCAGGAAGCGTTCCATGGGCTCAGAGGCCGCCCGGCGCCGCGGAACCCGCTTTGCCCAGAAGGGCCAGGATGCGCGGGACGACCTCCGAGGTCGAACGGATCTTGGGCCCGCCGGCAATGGCGATACGGCCGCCGTAGCCCAGGACGGTCTCCCGCTCGGGGACGGTCTTCTTCGAATAATCCGAGCCCTTGGCATGGACGTCCGGCTTCAGGGCCCGCAGGATTCCCTCGACGTTGGGTTCATCGAAGATCGTGACATAATCGACGCAGGCGAAGGCGCCGATGATCTCGGCCCTCTCGGCCTGGGGAAGGATGGGCCGGCCCGGGCCCTTCAGACGCCGCACCGAGGCGTCGCTGTTGAGGGCCACGAGCAGGACGTCCCCGCAGGCTTTGGCCGCCCTCAGGTAGCGGACGTGGCCGGCGTGGACGAGATCGAAGCCGCCGTTGGCCAGAACGGTCGTCCGGCCCATCTTCTTTTCGCGGGCCAGGATGCGGCGGAGTTGGGGGATCGTTTTGAGCTTGTTCATGAAGGGGCGACGATGGACTGTTTGAGCTCAAGCGGCGAGACGACCGCGGCGCCCTTCTTCATGACGACGATGCCACCGGCGTGATTGGCCAGGCGTGCGGCGTCGGGAAGGGTCGCGCCGCAGGCCAGGGCGGCGGTGAAAACGCTGATGACGGTGTCGCCCGCGCCGGTCACGTCGACGATGTCCGTCGGGCCGGAGACCGGAAGAACGAACGGCGGACGGCCCTTCTCGAAAAGGACCATGCCCTTCGAGCCGCGGGTGATGAGCAGGGCGGGAGAACGGAGTTTTTTAAGAAGAACGGCGCCGGCCTTGCGGACGGCGTCTTCGCTGCCGCCCAGGGGGGCCTTCAGCGCCCCTTCAACTTCCGGTTCGTTGGGCGTGGCGATGGTCACTCCCGGAAATTGGAGGAGGCGGAAGCGGGAGTCCAGGGAGACCGGCTTCCCGGATTTCTTAAAAGCCGCCAGGGCCTTCGGAAAGAGGTCGGTCTTGACCGTATCGTAATGGTAGTCGGAGATGAGCAGCCCGTCGCAGTCGCGGGCGGCCAGGGCCAAGGCCCGGGCCAGCTTCTTTTTCAAGCCCTCCGATTCGGAAACCCGGCCTTCCCGGTCGATGCGCAGGATCTGCTGCTTCTTGGTGTTTTCCTCGCCGGCCAGGATGCGGGTCTTGAGCGGAGTCGGGTAGCCCGGCTCCCGGACCAGGAGAGCGGCGTCGATACCGGCCGCCCGGAGGATCTTCCGCGCGACCCGGCCCGATTCGTCCTCGCCGAGGACGCCGACGGGGACGACGTCGACGCCCAGCGCTTTGAGGTTGAGGAGGGCGTTGCCCGCCCCTCCTAGGGCATACTCTTTCTTCTGGTAGGACAGGATGAGGACGGGGGCTTCGCGCGAGATGCGGCGGGTGAAGCCGTAGATGTACTCGTCGAGAATGACGTCTCCCCAGACGGCTATTTTCAAGCCGGAGAATTTCCCGATGATCGTGAACAGGCGGCGCGTCTCTTCGTTCATGGCACTAAGCGGCTCATTATAATCGGATTCGCCGCCCAAGGTCAATCGCCGCCCGGGTATTCCGGTTTCGGGGAAGCTTTGGATCGATGGTTTTTGCGCCCGCCGCGGTTGCAAAAAGAGGGAGAATCGTCTATAAATACCGCGGCGCCGGAGTGGCGGAACTGGCAGACGCGCGGGACTCAAAATCCCGTATCCAGCGATGGATGTGTGGGTTCGATTCCCTCCTCCGGCACAAGCCTCGTCCGCTGCTATCCCCTTATCAATGATTAAGTTAAGTTTTTTCATCGGTCAATTTTATGCCCGAGTTTGACCCGTTATCAAAGGAACCAAAATACCCTAAAAGGGGCCGTTTTTCGTACCCAACACGAAAGGTAAAACGAAAGGTATTTTGGAACTTCGATATTTCGCGTCACGGGTAGTACACTAAGAGGAAACAGGTTAGTCAACAATGGACTTGGATATTAAAGAAGTTGCTGACAAAATGGGCGGGAAACGGGTGCTGGTCATCACAAGTGGTACACTAAGTGGGGGGTGGATCAATTATTGGGAATAGAATACGCTAGTTCAAACTCGTTGCCGGGCACTTAAGTATCAGATGCCTACAGCGCTATGAATTCGGCCGGCGAGGGGATTCAGGACCGCTTTCTTAGTCATTTGGAGGCGGGAATTTGCGCAGACAAAAAGATTCCATAATAACCGAACGGACAATATAATTGGCCTTGAGAGGAAGTGAAATAATTTGAATAGCCAGAAAATATTTTTTGCTCTTTTTCTATCTGGTTTTTCCATCTTGCATGCTGAGTCCATCCGCCTTCAAACAAAGATCCACCTTTCCCAAGACAAAGAGATTCTCGAAAATGCCGAAGGCTTGGCGATTCTGGAATCATCAGACATCATCATCAGCGATACGATCGCCGCCAGTATCAAAACGTTCGATTCGCGCGGGCGGTTCCTGAATAAATTCGGTCGCCGAGGCCAAGGACCGAATGAGTTCGCCGTCCCTACTATCTTTGATTATGCTGAAGGGAAGCTGGCCATCTTTGATTGGGATCGATATAAAGTTTTAATTTATGATCAAAATAAAAATGGTCTATGGGCGGAAATCGATCGAGTTTACGGTTATTTCGACGATCTAAAAATCATGGACAATGGATATCTTTTATCGGGTCCGAAGGCCGATAAAGCGGATAGCTGGTTCAGGGGATTCTTTGAACATTCTGGAAACGGCCCTAAAGAGTTTCTATTCTCTTTTAATGAGATGTATAGGATCGGGGGGGCGGGGGCCATCAATGAGAATGCTTTCAGAGAAAAAGTAGCGGACATCGGTGTCAATACCTATAGTGATTTTGACGCGCAGGCATTTTATTCCATTTGGACGGGCGCGCTCATTATCCATCGCCGTGATCGAGCTACGGGGAAAACGTCTGAGTTCGGCCAACCTACGGCGGCCTATCGCCCGCCAAAATTGACACCGGCCCTCGCGCTGGCAAAGAAAGAGAGAAAACTCGATGCATATTATAAAGAACTCGGGAAATTTTCGACCTTGAGGAAAGTCATCGCCTCCAAGAAATTTGTCATTGTTATATTTATGAATTCCGATCCGGGCAGGGATTATTTTTATCCTATCGCTCAGATCTATTCCAAAGATGGGCGGTTGCTCGGTGAATCGGCATTAACGGAGTCGAGGTGCCCGCATAGTAGAATGTCTTGCTATTTTGATCGAAAAGACGAGTCTCTCTATTTCCTGTCAACCGCCATCAGTCCGGATGGGGAACCCGATTATTTCATTCATCGTTATGTGATCATCCCATGAAACACATTGCTGACTGACCCGCACCTCGTTTCCTTGCCAATTTGTCATCAACTTTTCTAATATGGAACCTCATCCCCGAAAAATGGTCCACCCATAATTTGAGTGAGCCTCGAACTTTCGCTTCACGGGTGGTACACTTTAAAAAATAGAAAATTAGAGCTTCCGAATCAAAATTTTTTTTATGTTTACATCAGTACTGGCTATTCCAAAGAAAATGTGTATAATAGGTTAGGCAATAGTCATAAAGATATGCCCCTAAAAAGAGCCCGTCAGGTCATAAGAAAAGACCGTTAGGTCACAAAAAAAGGCCGCTGGGTCACAAAAAAGGGCTTCCCTAGACATCGCCGCCGTAGTTGGAATGCGGTTCGGTGGAGGTGTAGAGGATGCCCGAATTGAATTGTTTTTTCACCCCCCTTGATCACAATGAATACAGGATCGCTATTGCTGTTATTGCTCTAAAAAAAGGGCTAAACCGTCCCTATAAAAAACAAGAGCTAAACGAAAAAGCGCGGATCCTTCATATCATTCTTGATCAAATAATTTTGAAGGGAGATGAAGCGCAATTTTTTTGGCGTCCTCCTATATCTCCAGGTTCTGCTTCAAGGGAAGCAATTCGAATTAATTAAGGAGATTTCAAATGACGCCGTTAAAGATCGAGCAAACGAATCTGGAAACTAGACGATTCCTTTCCGCCCTGTATTCCAGGTATTTCGAGGACCACGAGGGTTACTGCGAAATCCGTGCCCTATCGAAAAGCTCCAAAACAAGTGAGTCTATATTTTTTAAACCTGAAGATCTCGATGATGGAGCACTCGCCGGTATTCGGGAGATAAATTCGGACAGCGACATTATTTTTGGCGTTAATCCCCGCCCTCTCAGCAAAGCCAAAAAACAGAATGACATTCAAGATGTTGTTTGTCTCTGGGTCGACGTCGACGGCAAGGATTTCAACGGCGGTAAGGCGGAGGCGCTCCAGCGATTGCAGGGATTCCCAATCCCGCCTTCCATTTTTGTCGATTCGGGCCACGGATACCACGGTTATTGGGTGCTGACGGAGCCGATGATAAATCTCGCGGGGAACCAGCGCGCTTTATTCAAACAAACCCTATCAGGCGTGATAAAGGAAATCGGCGGCGACAAGAGCAAGGTGCACTTGGATGCCTGCCTCCGGCTGCCCGGCACCCTGAACCTTAAAGACACTCCACCGATCGAATGCAAGGTACTGAGCCTCACCGACCGGACGTGCCGGCTAGAGGACTTCGTTCGATTCAAGGACACCGCATACGTGGAGCCGGAGGCCATAACGGGCGAGATGCCCGCCTTCGGCACTCGGACAGCACCGATTAGCCATCGTGACGAAAAAAGCGCCAGGGAGGACGTGGAGAAGCTCGAGATTCCCGCCAGGGAAAAGAACCTCATTATCTCCGGCGACATGCTCTGTGAGGAGGACGCTGACCATACGCGGTCAGGGCGAGATTTCTCAATCATCTGCTCCTTGATTCAGCGGGACTACGGCTATCCAACGATCAGGAGCATCTTCTTTAATCCGTTCCTCGGATGTTCGAACCGCATCATCGCCAAAGGAGAAAAAGCCCTGCAATGGGACGTCCGATCGGCGCTGAAAAAGGTACAGCCGCGGCATGCTGAGAGTACCCCTTCAAGCTCGGCAATAGCCGCCGGAGAGCAGCTGATCGTGCGCTGCGCAGCGGATATTGAGCCGGAGGAGACGGACTGGCTCTGGCCTGACCGCTTCGCATTGGGCAAGCTCAGTTTGATAGTCGGTGACCCGGAGAGCGGCAAAAGCCTTTTTTGTGCGTGGATGGGGGCGCAGGTCTCGTCAGGAAAGGCTTGGCCCGACGGTGCTATCCAATGCCCGGGGAAAGTTATCATCCTCCAATGCGAGGACGACGTAGCCGAAACCGTCGTGCCGCGACTTATGAAATATGATGCCGACCGCAATCAGGTTTTCGTAGTGGACGGAGTGAAGACGCCCGAAGGCGGGGATCGCATGGTCTCGTTGCTCACGGACTTGGGAAAGATCGAAGACCTCATCCGTCGTGAACAAGACGTGCGGCTGGTCATCATCGACCCGTTACTGGCCTATTTGGGCGCAGGGATAAGCGGCAAAATTAACCCCCATGTCGACGCGCATATCCGAGCCGTCCTTACACCTGTAAAATTGTTGGCGGAGAAGTATGGCGTGGCGGTCGTAGGCGTGGTGCATCTGAACAAGGATTCCCAGAAGGACATGATGTACCGAGTGGGCGGGAGCATCGCCCTGGTCGCTTTGCCGCGCACGATATGGCTGCTCCAATGGGACCGCGATCCGAACGGCTTCCGGTACTTTCAGTCGATGAAAAGCAACCGGCGGGCGGGTATGTCAGGCCTGGCGTTCAAGATCGACCGTGAAACAGGCGACGTTTCGTTCCACGACGACGTGCCTGTCCCGAGCGCAATGGAGCTCCTGACCCCGGCGACGGGTCGTCAGCCCCGCGAGGAGGCTAAAGCCTTCATCATGGAGCAACTGAAGGACGGACCGCGGGAATCTCGGGAGATTCTGGCCGAGGCCGAGCAAAATGGCATTAACCGCGCCACCCTCTTTGCAGCGAAGAAAGAGCTGGGAATCAAGGCTGAGAAAATCACCGGCCTCGGACAACGGGGAAGGTGGATATGGTATCCGCCTGAGCAGAGGGAGGAGAATATAGTGGCCGAAAATCTCTAAATTTTCTCAATGGGGGAGGGTTATAGAAATATAGCCCTCTCCCTAACATAATATTCTTATATTCTTATATTCTTTTTATTTCTCTTTTAGGCATTAGAGTATAAGGGTATAAGGGTATAGGTTTTCTTAGTTATATTCTTCCGTTTTCTCCTCGTCGGCGGAACGCCGTGAGTCCGGCCGCCCGGCGAGGGCGAATCAGCTGGAAACCATCCCTATATGGCTCGGCTGTTTACCAGCTAATACGAAAATGAACAAAATAAAACGTATAGTATAAAATGGGAGGTGTAAAATCCTCATCATCTATCCCAGGGCGGACCTGAATAGCCCGGTCATTTTTTGCCGCGATTCTGCCTATTCCGATTCGGTCTATCCCAATAGGGTGGATTCCATGCTAATCAGCGTCGCTATCCCGGCCTGCTCGATCCGGGTTACCGTACAGCGGCCCTCTCCGTAAGTTCCCTCGGGACCGGCGGGGTGATGAATCCCGTAATCGGGACCGATGACGAGGGAATCCTGGTCAGCGTTCGAGCAGTAACCTGCGATGGCGAGGGCCGTCCCGGGCATCATAAGGCACGCACCAGGATCACATACGTGGACTGGTCCCCACCCCTTTTTCCCGTCCCCTCATTAAAAGCCGTCCTGGATGACCGTAGCGATGCTGAGGGCTCATCCGGAATCGTACTGACCAACAAGATCAGCGATGCGAGCGCGGTGCGTTTCGACTCCAAGAACGGCTCCGAGAGCTTCAACGTGTAACGCGAAATTAACATCATCGGGCAGCCGGTCAAATAGGCTGGAAATGAAACATTCTAAAGAGGCGAATTCAGTTTTCAAAGGGCGGTGCCCCGCGTGAAGCGTGCCGCAGCAGAACGAGCCGCACCCTGTCGGGAAAATCATGGTTTCTGACATCGGGCACAGCGGAATGAAAGTGCGTTTGGACGCTATGACCATGTGACCATGTATGGTGACTCCGATCAAATGACGTTTCCATTGCGTCATGACGCAATGTCAGTGCAAGCCAGAAGCACTCGCAAGCAGTCCTGACGGATGGTGAATTCGGCCAAGGGGCGCTTGGTTTCGAGCACGAGCGAACGTTAGCCGCCACTAGGACGAAACCAGTTGCGGGCTTCGCGTACGCTGGCCGACCTAGTTGGCTGTCTTTGTTTCGTCTTTGTCGCTTTTCGATGTTTTGTTCGATTCTTCAGTGTCTCAAGACTGGATTATAAAATTACTCTGGCAAATGGGGCATGCGTGCGTGTCTCGCATTCTGATCAGTTGCAACGCATGGCAGTTCCTGCAGAAGACGATTTGCTTGAAGTGCTTCTTTGGCTGATCAGGAGTTTGTTCGAAGAACTTGTTAATCCGATCGGCCCAGCGGGAGAATGGTTCATGCGGTTGGGACGTGAGTGCGGAGTTAATGCTGATCGTTGTTAGTATCGGATTGCTTTCCTCTGCAAATGCACGTAAGCCAACATCAACATCACCGTCCTTCCCATGTTCAAACGGAAGCAACTGATAACCATAGCGGTCTTTGGTCAGGAGTGCTAGATTGGAGGAGATCGAATCGTTCAGCGACGATGGGGGAAAAGGATTGTGCCCCACGAAACCTGCTTCACAGAGGTAGACGTCCAGCAACGAGACGTCGGGTGAGCCAAAGTTCCTGTAGGCCTTCAGTTGCTTCACGGTTCGATCCATCTTCCCGGACTTGAGGGAACGAGCTGATCCATCCTTGCACAAAAGACTGACTTTCACTTCCCAAGTTCTGTAGAGCCACGCATCAGACCGGGGAAAGTCATGCAGGCGGGCCAAGATATCGATGTCGCTCGTGAAGCTTCCGCCTGTCCCAAGATCCATAGGAATGTTGATGGCAAACCAGCGCCATATTCGGCCTCCGGCCAAAGCCGCAAAGAGGGGGAGCATTGAAAAGATTCTCCATATGGCTTCTTTTTCCCTGTATTGTGATTCTGATTCGAAAAGCGTCACTTGTTCTGCATTCCGTTATTCAGCCCCAACGTCTCGTATGAGCCTCGGCGTGCCCGCGGCGGGCACGACGTAGTGCTCCATGCGCTGGTTCGATCAGTTATGTTCCTCGGCTACTTGATCGTCTGATCTTTGAGCCATTTCGCTAAACGCTCAGCGTCATCGCATGCAAGGCCAAGTTTGTCCACAAAGCGGTCCGGATGAAGGATAAGGATTTACTTTTTCTCGCAAAGCGGTAATCCTTCCCGTTAAGCTCGGAATCGATCCCTCCCTTCATGAGAAAAAGATAATCCAGGCCGCAGATCGATGTCAATTACATAAAAAGTGATAATCGAGACTAAATCAATTTCGAAGTAACGTACAAAACCCGCTAATCGTAGGGAGAGGAACTATTATTATATAAAATTACATATTTTCCATACTTACCGATAGAATAAATGCTCTTTCCCTTTGAATATTTGAGCAAGCCCTAGAAAATATATTAAAATTTTCTATAATAGCAAACGATGTTTGCGATGCCCGGCCCCGGGAGGCTCCTTTCCCCCCCCGGTTTTTTACATTATGCCTAGACCAATCTAATGGGGGGCAATTCACGGTCAGCTCGCCCTCGAGGAGCGTTTCGACGACCTCCTTGCTGATCTCCCGCATGAAGGTGTTAAAATCATCGAGGGATTTAACGCCTTTCTCCTTAAGCAGCTTTTTCAGTTCGTCTCTGGCAAGATCCATTGGAACCTCCTTGATTCATTCTGCTCGTTCAAAGAGGTTTACACAGTTATCCTCACACCCCCTGAATTTCCCGACAATTGATATTTGGATTTCATATTTATGTTCATGTTATACTTAAAAATAAATATCTAGGGGGCGGAAAATGCAGAAGAAGTTAATTGCATGTTTTTTTTCATTGGTTTTGGCCGGAAGTCTAGGATTTTTCGTTCTATTCGCCCAAATCACCTCCGAACCTAAGTTGGCGCCGCTCAATCCTGCGTTTTTAGAATCTATGGATGACTTGCGGAACGGGAGATCTTATCAGGGCCTACACGGACTCGGTGCCATCCCCTCGCCAGTCGACTTATCCCACCTTAAAGGCGTTCAGGATAATATTGTCCGAGCCGGTTATGCCGCTTCGTATGATCTCAGAAACTACAACAAAGTCACGTCCGTAAAAAATCAGGGTTCTTGCGGAGATTGCTGGGCTTTCGGAGCCTTCGGCTCGCTCGAGTCCTCGCTCCTTCCGGGGGAGAACAGGGACTTTGCCGAAATCGACCTTGCCCGCAATCACGGCTTTGATTGGACGGAATGCGCCGGGGGAAACACCAATATGTCTGAAGCCTATTTGGCGCGATGGGCAGGACCTTATAATGAAACTGATTATCCTTATCCCTATTCTGCTTCTATTTCCGCAGGCACAGCGAGTGTTCAGAAACACGTTCAAACAGTCATGTGGCTGCCGGCTCGAGCAAGTTCGACGGATAACGACACAATCAAATGGTTTTTAACCAACTATGGAGCTATCACGTTCGCTCTCTACTGGGACGACTCCTACTTTGATTCGACGGACAATTCCTATTATTTTCCCACCGCTCACTACGTCGACCATGAAATCTGCTTCATCGGTTGGGATGATAATTTCGACAAGTCCAAATTCGCTAACATGCCGGCCGGAAACGGTGCTTTTCTGTGCAAGAACGGTTGGGGTACGAGTTGGGGGGACGGCGGATATTTTTGGCTATCCTATTACGACCCAACGATTACCGATATGGCGGTGTTCACCGACGCTGAGAGCGTCACGAATTACAAATATATATATCAATACGACCCATTAGGTGTGACGAATGGATTCGGGTATAACGCGCTGATTTGCTGGGGAGCCAATGTCTTCACGGCTTCGACAAGCGATCCCCTCAACGCCTTCGGCTTCATCATCAACGATAGCTGCAGCATTACATACTCGATCTATAAAAACCCAACGGCCGGAAATCCCACCAGCGGAACACTGATGTCGTCGGGGACGATCGGGACCTATTCCTATGCCGGCTATTATACGTACGTACTCCCGACTCCGGTTTCGCTCAATTCAGGTGATAGATTTTCGATCGTTATTAAATACGCCAACTCCAGCTATATATATCCGCTTCCGATCGAAGGCTACGTGAGTGGATACAGTTCGGCGGCAGCCAACGCCGTCGGTCAAAGTTATTATAGTTCCAATGGTTCAAGCTGGACCGATTTTACCAACTACAACAGCAACTCATACCGATTCAATTGTACGATCAAAGCTTTTACCGGCGCGGCGATTCCGGCGATATCTGCGTTGACTCCCTTGCCCGCCCCGCCGCAAGCCGTAGGAACGCCAATTACCTGGACGGCAACGGTATCTGGAGGCGTCGCTCCCTTGCAGTACAAGTTCTGGCTCTATAGTGGCGGGGTGTGGGCAGTAGCCCAGGATTATAGCACTCTCAACACATGGACATGGACTCCGACACAAGCCGGACAATATGCGGTTCAGGTTTGGGTTCGTAATGCGGGCTCAATAACCAATTATGACACATGGAAGGGCAGCGGATATTTTAATATTACCGGATCGACATTGTCCCTGAGCTCGTTGACACCTTCGCCAGCCCCACCCCAGGGCATTGGGACGCCGATCACATGGACCGCGACCGCTTCTGGTGGCATCGCGCCGCTGCAGTACAAGTTCTATTTATACAACGTTTCCACGGGTTGGACTATTCTCCAGGACTACAGTAGTTTGAATACCTGGACATGGACTCCGACTCAGGCTGGACAGTACGCCGTTCAGGTGTGGGTCCGCAACGCGGGGTCTACGGCGAACTATGACGCTTGGAAAGGAAGTGGTTATTTTAATATCACTGGATCGACCTTGTCTCTGAGCTCGTTGACACCTTCGCCAGCCCCACCCCAGAGCGTTGGGACGCCGATCACATGGACTGCGACCGCTTCTGGTGGCATCGCTCCGCTGCAGTACAAGTTCTATCTATACAACGCTTCTACGGGTTGGACTATTCCCCAGGACTACAGCACGTCGAAAACATGGACGTGGACATCGACTCAGCCAGGGCAGTATGCGGTGCAAGTCTGGGTCCGGAATTCGGGTTCGACGGCGAACTACGACGCTTGGAAGGGCAGTGGCTACTTCAACATATCCGGCACGTCCCTGAGCGTGACCTCGCTAACGCCGACGCCGGGCCTGCCACAATCCGTTGGCACACCCATCACCTGGACGGCGATCGCGACGAACGGGATCGCTCCTTTGCAGTACAAGTTCTACCTTTACAGCACCACTTCGGGTTGGGTAATTGCGCAGGATTTTAGCACCTCGAATACGTGGATTTGGACTCCCTCTCAAGCCGGGCAGTACGCCGTCCAAGTGTGGGTACGGAACGCAGGATCGACCGCAAACTATGATTCTTGGAAAGGGAGCGGATATTTCAATATTGCGGCCCCTTCAGCGAACTTGATGCTATTACGGTATTAGCAAGTGAGGATAAGACAGAAGTAGCATAGGGAATCCCGGGTGGTTATAGAGAATTGGAGGCGAACCTATAATCGCTTCAGTCCCCACAGCTCTTTGGATTATCGGCCGCAGGCTCCAAAAGTTTTGGAGCCGAGATTTTTTATTTCACCGGTGGCACACCAAGTGGAGGCGGGTCAGTATGGCTCAAACTCCCATTGTTTGAAAGCTTGTATAGCAAGTTTATCCAATTCGGGATGTAAAGACTTCATGACTTGGACCAATCCCACGTGTCCATTCCGATTGGTGGAAATAAGAAGAACGATCTCCCCTTCGATACCTTCTTTTTGTAATTTTTCAGGATACTCAGGGGTAACTTTTTTTACGGCTTTCCAAGGCGAGCGGATCTCGACAGGGTTGATAGTTGCTTTCAGAGTCACAGATATAAAAAGAGATAGCCACAATACGATATAAAATTGAAGCGCTATTTTTTTCACAATCGCCTCCCATAAATACTATTGTTATGGTAATTGGCCTACCCAAGACAGCGAGTCACTTTATTTAGCGAAATATCCGGCCATATGGGCGACGCGATAATTGCCCGACTTGACCCTGACGGTTACGGTTCTGAATTTTCCGTCTGCGGTTTTGTCTTTAGGCGAGTAGTAGAGGAGGTAGTAGTTTTCGGTCGCCTGGGAGGCCTTCCGCATCAGGTAATCCGCATTTGCCGAACGGGCGGTCAAGCCTCCTGTCGCTTTAGCGATTTCGTCGAACGTGGAAAAAAGATCCTGCCTTTCGCCTACCTGGTTTAACGGCATATCGGCCGGATTTTTAGTTAAATAAAGAAAATGGACATTGATGGAGGAATCGGCAAACGTTTGTTTCAAGCGGTCCATATTGAGCGAAGACTTGCGGTTCAATACCTCTGATAGCTCGGAAATGAGCGATTGCACAAAGAGATTTTCAAAATATTTGCCAAGAGTTTTTAAATCCAAAAGCGGGACAAATTCTTTCTGATAAAAATAGAAAACGATTTTCTGCCCCGTCGTCTTTTTCAAAGCCCTGGCGAAATCGAGGAATTTGTCCTCGTCAATCGTCCGCAACTGCTCTAATTGATCTACGTCGGACCGATATTTCATCAGATATTCTTCGATTGTCCCTGAGCCAAACATCCCATGAATTTCGCGTTCCGACATTTCTGAACTGTCTGTCTGCTTATCGACTCCTCCAGCGCCAACCATCCGCTTGAGGTCGGAAAGGACAGAGCGGTATGCCATGTCTCCGGCTAAAATATCCTTCCTTAGCTTTTTATCCAAGGCGGATACGGTCTTTTCGGACGGGAATTTTGCCGAGATCTCTTTTGTCAGATCGTAAACGGCCCGGGGACTGATCACGAGAAGATGATCATCGGCCGTGATGACGTTTTGGAAAAAGTAAGTCAGAGCTATGTTAACTTGCGGATCGGGCTCGTACAGAGAGAAAAACAAATAAAAAGACCTGGATGTCTCCGGCCTGAAGATCGTTTTCTCTTCCTTCCTTTCGAGGTTTGTTTTCTTGATGAGATAGACGGCTTCGATTTTCTGCTCAACGCCGTCTTCCAAAACATCGAAATCGTCGAGCGTCAAGTGATCTACGAATTGATCGCCCTGGAAGACTCGGACTGGGACTTCGATGTTTATAACCCGGACATCATAGGAGAGTTGTTGTGGCCATATCGCCGCGGCGATGAACAAGAAGCCCCACATCGTATTTTTCATCTCCCTACCCTCTTAAGATATAGTATCAAAGTACAAATCTAAAATCAATTTTATGCACAGTAACGGGTTTGTCTTTTTCGCTTTTTAGTGGTCAGGCCCAAAACCCCGTCCTGGACGATCCCAGCGCGTCCGGGGGGCATCCGAGAGTAACGCCGTAACGACCTGATCTTATCAGTCTGCAATCGGGATCTGTGAAACCTGGATAGCCCAGCTTGACGCAAGTCGGCATTAAGGCCGCCCTCATATTTCGCGTCCCTGCCAGCAATACGATGATAAGATAATTTATTCCCGCCCCCCTCATAACTTCTAACCGATCAGGGACCGATTAGATTCTCGGTCAAAAAAATCGATTTACTTTTATACAAAAGCGAGTTAACCCTATATTCCCTATAGGCATATGGGAAAATGAATATATTCAGCTTAAATAAGCACTTTAAGGCCGTTATCCGTTCCCCCGGTAGGGGGGTAGCCGAGCGCGCAATCTCGTTTGGCTCAACATGTCCTCGCATGTTTTTGAGGGTATTTTCGAGAACTCGGAGACTTTTCGAGGGCATATTTCTTTATCGAAGCTTTTTAGCCCGTGATAAGGAGGTAGGACGATGGAAAAAGTGAAATACCTGAACAACGAAGAAATTAGCCGGTTCTTCGCGGTCATAGAATCAATCCGAGATCGGCTGATATTCAGCTTTCTCTACCATTATGGTCTCCGGGTAGGAGAAGCCTGCTCCATAAAGCTTTCGGATCTTAACGCCCAGCTAATCGAAATAAAGATCCCGCGATTAAAGGGAGGTATATCCCGAACGTACTCGATAAGCTTACAGGACGCGAAACTTATAAAGAAGTGGCTGAAGCTCCGGCAGGAGTTTCCTAATGCTGACGGGAATCCCTATCTATTCATTACAAAGAGAAGTCTCAGCGGGCCTATATCTCAAATAAACGTCCAGAAGGCCCACGACCGATATAGCAAGCTGGCTGGGATAGAGAAATCGAAATCTCATCCTCACGTATGGCGTCATAGCTGCGCTATTAAGCTTTTGGAATCCGGGAAGGACATATTTTTTATCAAGAGTTACCTGGGGCATAGAAGCCTGCAATCCAGCCTAGTTTATTTAGAGATCATGCCGCCCGAGTGGGCCAAGCTCCAGCGGAACGTCATAGAGAATACGTTCGCTATTTAGCAGATAAGATAAAAAAGCGGGACGGATGAGACCGAGGAACGAAAAATATCTGAAGTTCCGAAATGGTGCCTGGTACTTTGACTTTTCCAGATCCGGGAAGCGATACATCCGTGTTGGTGGACCGACGAAGCGGGCCGCGAAGGATGCTATGGCCCGGCTGCAAGTTGAACTCCTCGACAAGCCGGATTCCCCGGACACTTACGCCGTCGAAGCCGAAGATCCGACGTTCCCGGACTTCGCCGCCGAATATCTTGAGCTCTATGCGAAAAGAAGAAAACGATCTTGGCAGAAAGATAAATATACTATCCAGAAGTTAAATGCGTTCTTTGGACGTCGTCGCCTCTCGCAGATTTCGCTTCTGCTCATCGAGAAATATAAACTCCAGCGACAGGCCGTGGTGTCCATAGCCACGGTGAACCGGGATATGGCGTGTTTGAAGAAGATCCTCGGGGTCGCCGTCGACTGGAATAAACTAGTGCCTAGGTTCCCGCTGAAAAAGATCGAGATCGCCAAGGAAAACAATATGAGGACCAGGGTCTTATCGCCCGTTGAGGAGACGAGGCTCATGGAGAAGGCGGGGCCACGTCTAACGCCGTTAATAATCCTGGCGGTCAATACGGGTCTCCGTCTTGGCGAGATCCGAAAATTACGGAGAGAGCACATAAACTTCTCGACCCGATTCATTACCGTTCCTGCTGAAAACTCGAAGAGCAAAAAGATCCGACAGGTCCCGATGAACGCGGTCGTGCTCGACCTTCTCCGCGGCCTCGCGCCTGCCGCTGGCTACGTCTTCCGCAATCGTTCCGGGGAACACTATAAAAGCATCCAGGCTGGCTGGGCGAGTGCGCTTCGGAAGGCAGGGATTAAAGACCTTTGGTTCCATGACCTTCGGCACACCTTTGCTACGAGGTTCATAGAGAGAGGCGGAAATGTCGTCGTCCTTTCGAAGATCCTGGGCCATTCGACGATAAGCCTGACCTATAATCGCTACTGCCATCCGAGCAACGTTTCGATGCTCGCGGCGGTCGAGAATATGGCCGGAAAATCGGATCAAAGCGAAAGAAAATCGGAAAGCTTACCGGCTCCGCCGCCCGTAACTAATTCTAAGCTAAGTAATTAGACATTCTATAAGCGGGACTCAAAATCCCGTATCCAGCGATGGATGTGTGGGTTCGATTTCCTCCTCCGGAACAAGCCCCGTCCGCTACTATCCCCATATCAATGAGTAAGTTAAGTTTTTTCATCGGTCAATTTTATGCCCGAGTTTGGCCCGTTTTCAAAAGAGTCAAAATGTCCTAAAAAGGGCCGTTTAGTGGTCTTAACACGAAAGGTAACACGAAAGGTATTTTGGAGCCTCGAACTTTCACTCTACAGGTGGTACATTAAGTAGGGGGCTGGCTATCGGCCGCACAGTTCGTTGGGTGGTTATTTCTTCCCGTTAGAAAGACGAAATTGACGCCTCTCTTAGCGCTATGCTATATTTTGGCTAATCGTTGCATAGTTGGAGGGGACATGAAACGAATCGTGGCTGCAATTTCTTTGCTCGTCTTGGCATCGGGAGTCACTGCCCGTGCACAAACCAAATCAGCTCAGCCAAGTCCCGAATACAGAGTGTTGGATGCCTGGACCGGGAGCTGGCTTCTTCTTGGAGAAGCAAGAGACACGCCATCAGGGCCTGTCTATAAGAGCGAATGGAGCTACACGGGTCAACGAATCCTCGGAGGCTTTTTTCTGGAAGTCCACCACCGGGAGAAGATTAAAGGCACCGTTGAAGAGTTCTTCGAGGTGATTGGATACGACCCCCAAAAAAAGGCATGTATCTCACACGTCTATGGTGACAGTGGATGGTGGGAACTCTCTTCGCTGACCTTTATTAACGAGAGAACCTGCATCGAAAACGGGACGACGTATTATCCGGATGGTCGAACAAAGCAATGGCGGTTTACCTGGACCTTCGGCCCTGACGGAAAGTCCGTTTCCGTGAAGGAGGAAGACGATAAGGATGGCACCTGGTGGACTGCCTATGAGGGCAAGGGAGTCAAGAATCCGGACAAATTAAGATCAAACTAAAGTATGTTTTCGAAGGCAAAATAGGCTCTCCCCATAATCCGATCCGGGAGGTGTTTTATGAAACGCATGGCTTTTACGGACTGCTTGGTCGCCTTGGTCTTTGCCGTCGCCAGCTTGGCTCAATGTCAAACGAATTCCGCGCCCCGGGCAAAGGACGTCAGTGCGGAGCAGGAACTGCTCAAGCTCCAGGAAGAGTGGAGGAATGCGGATCTCAAGATGGATTGGACCCCGATGGATCGGATTCTGGCAGATGACTATGTGCTTATAGACAGGGATGGCGAAGTCCATACCAAAGATCAGTGTCAGGCATACTATAAGTCCGGGGAAGGAAAAATATTGGCCTTTGTGATTGACGATATTAAGGTCCGAGTCTATGGAGATGCGGCCGTGCTGACCGCCCGCACTGCGATCATAGAAACATATAAGGGGGAGGAGATCAGTAGCGTGTTCCGGATCACCGACACTTGGATTAAAAAGGCCGGCCGTTGGCAGTGTGTGACAACCGCCGCCTCGAGGATAGTGGGAAAATAGCTCCCTAAGGTCTGACGGCCTCTTTAGCTCAACAAGCAACAAGGGGTGCTCGTTCGCAGTGGACCTCATCCCTGAAAAATGGGCCACCCATTATTTGAGTGAGCCTCGAACGTCCGCTTCACAAGAGATATATTAAGTAGGGGCGGGAACGTCGTCGTGCTATCAAAAATCCTGGGCCATTCGACGATCAGCCTGACCTATAACCGCTACTGCCATCCGAGCAACGACTCGATGCTCGCCGCTTTCGAGAATATGGTCAGAAAAGCGGACCAGGGAACGCGGTATAAAAAAAGCCCCTCCCCCCGAGGGGGGAGGGGCTTTGCACGTCTGTTTCGGCGGGGATCAGCTTAGAACTGGAAGCGGACACCCAGCCGCATGATGAAGGGGTTCAGGATCTCGTTGACCGTGTAGTTGTGAGAATAGGGAACGAATTTGGTAGATCCGCTCGCGTAGACGTAGTAGGTCCCTTCGTTCATGTCATACCGTCGGTTGATGACCGAAGAGTTGGTCACGTTGAAGGCGTCGGCCATGAGGTAGATCTTGCCGGTGTCGCCGAGCTTGATCATCTTCTCGATGCGCATGTTCAGCTGATAGAAGGTGGGGAGCGTCGTGTTGCCGAAGATATCAAGATAAGACGTGACCGAACGGCTGGTCGCATTGGTCCATGCGTAATCGACGACCGTCATGTAGTGGGGGATGACGTGGCCGGCGCGGGCGTTGAAGGTGAAGGAGATGTCGAAACCCATGGGCAGCTGGTAGAGGCCTTCCAGCTTGACCATCCAGGGGGAGTAAATGTACGCGTTGATCTTGCCCGAGCTCCCCCCCAAGGCCGGAGCATAGAGCTGGTCTTGAAGGGCCCACAGGTTCGTCGAGTTGGTGTAGCCGTTGCCGTAGTGGTATGTCTGATTCTGGAAGGACACGGAGCCGTCCAGCATCCAGTGGTCGGACAACCGCTTGTTGAAGGTGAGGTCGATGCCGTACCAGGTTTCGTAGTTGCTGTTGAGCGTGTGGTAAGCGTACGGCGTGCCTGTGTACGCGGGATCGAGGAGGAAGTATTCCTTTCCGGGGCCGGCGCCCATGTTGACCGTATACGTCTGCCCGTTCTTGGTGTAGGTGATGGAATCCGGCAGCGTGCCGGCGGGAAGGCTGGCATTCGGTCCCAGGGCCACGTTCTGGCCGTTGATGGAGTAGTCGCCATACGGGCCATTGGCGTAATAGGCGTCATCCCAGCTGAAGTGGTTGTACCGTCTCCAGGAGGCGCTCAAGCCCACGCTGAAATTGTTAATGATCTCGTGATCGATCGTGAACATCAGCTCATACGTGCGGCTCGACGTGGCATTCGGATCTACGGTGTAGGCCGAGGCCCCGGGGGTCGAGTTGCCGGGGGTGAAGCCGCCCCACTGGTTGAACTCGGTGGCGTTGATGAAAGCCGGATTCACCGCGCCGTTGGTGATCAAGGGGATCGGGGCGTAGGTGGTGGGATCGTTGCCGAAGATCTCGTTGGCCTGGACTTTGCCGTCGCCATTCACATCCTTCCACCAGAAGTACATCCAGCAGCCGGACGCTCCTTGGGGGTTGAACAGGTAGGCCGTCGAGCCCGTGCCCATGAAGTCGCCGTAGGCGGCGCCGCTCAACTTGAGGATCGTCTTGCCCGTGCCGAAGATGTCATAGGTGATGCCCACGCGCGGAGACCAGACATCCCAGGCATAGTTGGGCGTGATGTTGGGAACGGTCATGCCGGGCATGAAAGCCTTGAGGGCCGACGCGACGTCAGGCGAGAAATATTGGCTCCATACCGGGTTGGTGTTGACGGTGTCATAGAGGCTGGAGTTGATCGAAGGAGCCTGGTGGTCGTAGCGCAGGCCCAGGAGGATATTGAACCGGCCGGTCGTGATGGTGTCCTGGAAGAAGGCGTCAAGCTGCTTGACGCTATAATCCAGGTTGTACGCGCTGGAGAGATACCACTGAGTGATAGTCGGGTCCAGGACCGGATTGCCCTGCCCCGTCGGATCAACCTGGGGAGCATTCATGTCATAGATCTTCTCAAGGTTCCCGGGGGCGAAGGAGTCCGTGGTCACGCGGCGGGTCGAATACTCGACGCCCAACTTGATCTCTTGGCTGACGCCGAACATTTGGTCATTGTAGTACTGGGCGTGTAAGTCATAGTCGTACATCGGGCGTGTCGTGATGTAGGCCCAGTTGTCGTAGGCGACGTCCGCGCTCTGGTCATAGTGGACCAGATTCACGCTGTTGGGGTCGCTGCCGGGGATCAGCTCGAAGCCGGCGTAAATGTAGGACCACTTTGCGGCTATCAAAAGATCGTTCCCGATCATCTGCTCGTCCTGCAACTTGATGATGGGGTCGCCCCAGTGATAAGGAGCGCTCTGGTTGTAGCCCTCGGGGAATGACTGGCTCGAGGACCGCCCCAGGAACGTCTTGTTGCCGACGGTCAACAACGCCTCGAATCGGTTCGAGGGGATGAGCTGCAGGTTCAATTTGAAGTTGTAGTCCGTGAGGGTCGGCTTCTGAGGGGTGCCGATGATCGTGGTCGAGTTGATGTCCTGGATGCCGTAGGACATCCACATCCAGACCATGTCCTTGACGATCGGGCCGCCCAGGTTGAAGCCGTAGTCCTTGATGAGGTTGATCTGGTTGACGGCGGTGACACCGAGGGCCTTCAGAGAATCGGTCAGGTTGTTCGCCTGGAAATAATTGTCGGTGATGTAGAACCGGCCGCCGAACGTGACCTTGTTGCCGCCGCGGCGGGTGACCATGTTCAGGCCGATGGCGCCCGTCTGGATGGTAACATCCGCGCCGCCGGTGACGATGTTCATTTCCTCGAACGAGTCGAAGTCCCAATAAATCGGGGACGACAGGCTCGATGGGTCGGTGACGACAACGCCGTCAAGAGACCAGACGTTGTTGCCGCCGGCGCTCGAATCGCCCTTGGCATAGAAGCCGGACTGCTGGCCCGACTCGCTGCCGCCGACGTTCTCGCGGTCCATCTGGATCGAGGGCGCCTGCTGCAGGATGGTCCAGGGGTCTCTGGACGTCGGCAGGGACTGCAGGATTTCCTGGCTGACGTTCTTGCCGACCGAGGTGTTCTTGGAGTCGACCGTCGGCGTGACGGCGACGACCGTCACCTGCTCTTCCAGCTTGCCCTGTTCCAGTTGGATGTCGATCTTGGACTGCTGGCCGATGTCGACGATGACGCCGGTCTTCTCTGACTTCTTAAATCCCTGGAGCTCGGCCGTCAGGGCGTATTTATCGCTCGATTCCATCGACGGGAACCGGAAAATTCCCATGTTGTCGGTGATGGACGTGAGCGGAGCTCCAAACGGGGATATCAGAGTCACGGTGACGCCCGGAAGGGGGGCGCCCTGCGTATCCGTGACATGGCCCCAAATGGTGCCGGTACGCACCTGGGCCATGACGGAAACGGAAAGAAGCAAAACGGAAAGAATGATAAGGCTCTTTTTCACATTTCCTCCTATGGAAAGAGAACTACATAACCCCGGAGCGGTCGGCCACTCCTCCTATTCCCCTTCGCTTACGACGGAAATCGAAATCATTCTCACCTCCTTTTTTATTAGTTGAGATATTCATTTAACTTCTACGTACGTGTAAATTCTAAGCAAGATTCATACCATGCTAGTTGAGGGTAGTGTATAAAACTGTTCGCAATTTGGACTGAAGGAGGAGCCATCGTAAACTCTCTTCGAAGACCAATCCGAAGAGAGGAGGATTTTTACTACGATGGCTCAAAGGCATTATAGGGCACCGTTCAAAAAAGCGCTATTGCAGTTCATCACCGAGCCGGATCCCTTCCTGGCCATGCTCAAGTGGGTCATGACGGAGATGATGAGAATCGAAGCGGAGGCCAAAGTCGGAGCGATGAAGGGGCAACACTCGACGGAGAGGGCCACGTACTTTTCCGGAGCCCGAGTCCGGCGGGTAGATACCCGGCTGGGCACGGTTTATCTTCTCGTCCCTAAGTTGCGGAAGGGCGGCTATGTGCCCTTCTTCGTCTCTGAAAGACGCCGATCTGAGCAGGCCTTGATCGCGGTCGTCCAAGAAGCCTTCATCAACGGCGTCAGCACCTGATCAGCGATAATCATTATTCCCGGCCCCGTTGCCTCAATCAAAAATGTTACTGAAGAATCGGCGCCTTGTCGAGGCTTATTGGAGTAGCCTCGGCCGATACTTCAGATGCGTTTTGTCCGCCGAAGACAAGACCTCTTGCCATCACATGACGCCAGGCTCTGACCCTGCGCTGCAAAGTTCGTAGTTGCACGTCTGGAAAGCGTCCCGGCTGCTCTGTTTGGAGACGCACGAACAGTTCCTTGGCTGTGGCGTCTGGCGTATCTTGGAGCCAAAGAAGGACATCCGGCCAAACCGATTCAAACGGGTCCTTACGGGTGCGCCAATAGTGAGGCGTCTTAGGGAAAGTACGATGGGTAGCGCGGACTTCCCCCTGTCGCCATAGCTCTCCCAGTTGTTGCATAAACTGCTCAAGGCTCTCGCGGCCCGGCCCCGATGCCGAGGTGTCACGGCAGGCTAATGCCGCCAACACTTCCTGCTGTTGCCGAATCCGATGAAGCATGGCTACCGGGTCAACGGACCTACCTATTAGCTTAAGCGACTTCTTTATATCATCGGGCACGGCCGGATGGCCTAAGAGCCGTTCGCAGGGCGTCATCGGCTTCTCGTAATAACGTCTGACCTTTGCGGCTATCTTTTCCTTTTCCCGCAACTTGAAGGACGGTTGGAAATGGTTTACGTAAAGCCGGACGGCCTGATAAAGGGTTGCCAGGGCTTGGCCGGCGACGATTCCCGTGAACCGATCATGGCCAACAAACCTTCGGATAACGGCCCCGTTCTTCTGTTCTATCCAAGCTTGATCGTTCTTCCGATAGGCCCGGGATCTTGTGAACTCGATGTGTTTTCCCTGGCAATAGTCGAGTAGCGTGTCGTTGATGAACGCGCCATCATTATCGGAATCGATTCCCAGGATGGGGAAGGGAAACTGTCGGCTAATCACATCGAATGCTTCCACAACCAGTTCCTGGCTTCTAGCAAGAAGAGGAACGCTTTCTACCCAACCCGAGCAGATGTCGACCGCAACCAGACTATAGATATAAGCTCCAGCCGTCGAGCCGCCGTTATGCTCGACAAAATCAATCTCCAGATATCCAGGCGGCGGGTCATTCCAGTCGGAAAAGGTTCTAACTCGGATACTACCGCTCGGTTTTTTAGGCCTTCGCCGTTTCCGTTTGCCGGGCTTGGCTTCTTTTCGTACCGGCTGCAGGAGCCTGTCTAGGGTTGAAGCACTCGCTGCCAAAAGACATCTCCGCACTTCCGGATCGGGCTGCAGATGGCCAAATCGCTCCATCGCATCTACCAGAGCCGGCAAAATGGACTTCAGTCTCTTCCCGCATATCCGATCTCCAGCCTCCCATGCGATAACCAGAGCCTTCCGGACCGCTTCATTATAAATGCGGAGGCCGTATCCCCGCTTAAGCCCATGCTCAGCAGGGGGCGAGTTGAGGAGCCGAACGGCATGCTTTCGATGGAATCCCGTCAACGCTTTGAACTCATCCAATATCTTGGTCTTTTCCATCTTCGATGAGAGCCGATAACGTCCACTTAGAGCTCCGACGAGCTCTACCCTTGCCCTCTTGCTGATCCGAGTTGACATCGTTGCTCTCCTTTTTCGGTAACATTGAATTGAGGCAACGACATGATCTCAGTAACAAAATAGTTGAGTCAATGCGGACGGGAATAATGCTTGACGTTCATCAAGCACCCGCAAAATCGAGCGCCTGGCCCGGGCCATGGGCATCGAGGACATCTCGGCGAGCCAAGTCTCTGAGTTCAACAAGGAGCTCGACGCCCAAGTGGCTGAATTTAAGACCCGTCCCCTGGCCGAGGAGTACTCCTTCCTGTGGATCGACGCCCTGTATCAGAAGGTTCGGGTCGAGGGAAGAGTCGTCTCGGTGGCCGTCATGGTCGCCTGTGGCGTAAATCAAGCCGGAGGCCGGGAAATCCTGGCCGTGGAGCCCATGTTCGACGAATCCGAGGACTCCTGGCGGGCCTTCTTCCGCAAACTCAAGGCCCGGGGGATGAAGAGAACCGCGCTCTGCGTCTCCGATGCCCACGCCGGCATCCAGGCCGCGGTCCGCAAGGAATGGCTGGGTGCCTCCTGGCAACGCTGCAAGGTCCACTTCATGCGCAACATCCTGGCCAAGGTGCCGCACCGGGAAAAGGGGCGTTTCGCGGCCCATCTGAAGCAGATCTGGCTGGAGCCGGATAAAAAGAGCGCCCGACGGGCCGCTTCGTCTCTGATCGACGACTATGAGAAGCGGTTCCCCGAGGCGATCCGGTGCTTGGAAGAAGGGCTGGAGGACTCGCTCTCGTTCTATGACTTCCCCGAGGTGGATAAGAAGCGGATCTCTTCGACCAACGGCCAGGAGAGGTTGAACATGGAGATCCGCCGGCGGAGCCGGGTGGTCGGCGTGTTCCCGTCGGTCGAATCTTACGTCCGGCTGACGATCTGCTATCTCGTCGAGTACTCCGAGGACTGGACGAGTGAGCGGAGCTATATTCGGGAGGACAAGGTCCTCGGATCCTTGGACAGGCTTCACGAGCTGATGGCTCAAGCGGCTAACTGAAGAGGCTTACGAGGGCTCCGAAGTTGCGAACATCCGTTGACACGACCTAGTTGAGGCATTCATATTGGAGAGATATGTTGAAAATAAATAACTTATAAATTTGCTGCTATAATAAACGATATATCTATATCCAATATATTAGATATAAACCATAATATTGTATATATCTGATATGAATTTAAAAAACGTTTCTGGGCGAAAAAGGCGATTACCACGGTGACGCCCGCTCGCTCACAGGAGGCGGTTTTTCTTTTTATAGATTTGAAGGATGAACTTCTCGATTGTGACCGCTAAAGACGCTTGAAAGGTGAGAACTCATACCCTAGAGATACGACGACGGCGCCCGTCTGGCTATTGCCGCTCGTGGCGACATCCTTCTGAATCGTGGACAGGCCCAACTCGAAATGGGCCTCGAGAATCAGGTTGCCCGGGCCGGCCGGGAAAACGATGCCTCCGCCGCCGGCAAGTCCGAAATTCCACCTCTCGAGGCTGTCCATGACATCGGTGCTGGCGTCGAAAGAAACGGGAGACGGCACGATGGGCATCGACCCGGCCCTGTCCAGAAAGATCAGACTTGAGCCGCTGGTCACCGCCTTGGCCCGGACGAGATAGCCCGCGTAGGGGCCGGCGCTGATGAAAAATTTGATCTTATCTCCGAAGGTCAGCCGGCCCAGCACCGGCAATTCTATATAATCCAGGATGGTTTCGTTCTGGAAATCGGCATAAAGATCCATGCCTGTGGGAAGGCCGGGGGGAAGGGTGGTAATGAGCTGCATGCCGTTATCCTGGCCGCCCTGGGATGTATAATTGAGCTCGACGACCAGTGAGAAGTGCCGTGACAACCCGATATCCGCAAAAATCCCGAAGAAAGGACCTTCGCGCGATGTAAATCCCTGGCTGAATTTGTCGTCCGCGTTCCCCCGAATATCGGGGATGCTGAGGCCGCCGTGCACGCCGATTTGAACTTGCGCAGCGGCCGGTAGTCGGCCCGCCGCGAGAAAAAGGCCGAGCAAGAGCGCCGAAGTTCCGAGCCGGGTTTTCCTCATTTTCTTTTTCCTCCTGAGAGCGGCGGCATGATCAAAACACGCCCGGGATCATACGCCATCGAACCTTCATTTTATATTGTTTATATTCTTCGGGGAACTTTCCGAGCAGGAACGCTTCTTCCATAAGAACGGTCACGATGATGCGCATTCCTATCAAGACAGCGAGAATGACCGTCCAGATGACGCCAAAGGCGAGTCCGATCCCCAGATTCACGAATATCAGACTCAGGTAGAGGGGATGGCGTATCTTCGAATAAACACCGGTTTCAACGATATGCGTGATCTTATCCGATTGCTGGTGGGCCTGTTCATGGACCCGCTCACAATCCTGGTGAAATGCCAATGCGCCCAAAAACAACAACACGCCGATCACATTCAGCGCCGGGCTCAACGGCATCTTGGGCCAGGAATACACCCATCCCAGGATGCCGATGACGATGAGCGGCACCCCTTCGACCGCGCTTAGATAAACCGGCTTTGCAAGCAGGATGCTCTCGATCGCGCTTCGTTTTGTCATCGCCTTCGATCGTCTGTGTTTGTGCTTCCGGACCACGGTCAAACAGGTTCGATTTTTAACCAAGGACGACTTTTTTGCAATCGATTTTTAGATTACGGGAGCGGCGCGGCCCGATTTCGAGGTCATCTTTGCGTGGGGCGCTTCAAAGGCGACGCCGCAGCGCTCCGGTTCCGCAGTGGTATTGGAATCCAGGTCCCGCTCCCGGAAACGGTTTCGTCTCAGACCGTGAATTCGGTCACCCACAGGTCGTGGATGTTGCAGAAGCTGGCGGCCCAGACCGTGCCCTTGAAGCCGTCCGGGAGGGGGTAGGCCGATTCCGCCGCCTTGTCCGTCGGGGCAAATGTTTTTTCACCCAGGACTTTGCCGTCCGGCGTCAGCAGCGTGTGTTTGACGATATAATGCTTCTCCGACATCGTATGGGCGGTGACGATCTTGACCGCCGCGCCATCCACGGACACCTTGGGGGCGTGCGATCCTTCCCTGCCCGCCCAACGTCCGGGCGCGTCTTTGGTGTAAATGAGGCCGGCCGGGAATTTGGAAGCGCCCTGTGCGAACGAGGCGCCGCCCAAAACAGCCGCTCCGGTCAAGGCCACGGAACCCTTCAAGAAATCGCGTCTTCTTGACATGGGGAATCTCCTCTTCCGTCGAAATATCTTGAAATATAGTTTCCCCGCGATGCCATGTCAAGGAAGAAGGATCAGGGGTTGGGGGGAAAGCTCGGCTTGCCGAATCGCCCGCGTCTTGGGCGGCACGCGGCAATGGTGCTAAAATGAGGGGGGAATTGAACAGCATGCGATTTTCTCGTCGCCCCGGGACCGCCTTCCGTCTCATTGCCGTCGGCGCCGCGGCGCTTGTTTTGGGCGCTGTCCGTCCGGCCGCCGCCGATCGGCGGGGGATCGATGTGTCCGTCGTCAAAACGGACGGGACGCGCATCAGCGGCGAACTCTGCGCGGTCAGGGCGAATTCGATCGTCGTCCAAGAAAGCCAAAACGAATCCGGATACATTTTCATCGAAGTCTCGGATATCCGCTTCGTCGAGAGAGCCAAGATCTCGGCTTGGCTGGGGGCGGGGACAGGACTGTTGCGCTGGGGATTTGTGGGCACGATCGCCGGCGACGTCATCGCCTTTAAAAAGCCTTCGTCACGGAAACGAACGAGCGCGATCGTCGGCGGGCTGATCGGCGGCTCCCTAGGCGCGTTCATCGGGGGATTGAAAGGCGCCCCGACCAAGCGCGTCGCCACCATCGACATAGAAAGCCAGCCTCGGGATGTCGTCGACTCGGCCCTGAGGAAATTGGCCTCCGCCGCCCGCGTCCGCGACGCCTGGTGAGGGCCGGCATGAGACGAATCGGCGGACGATGGGTCGTTTTTTTCCTTTTATCGGCCATCGCCGCCTCCGCCTGCCGTCCGCGCATCCAGCCGGCCGTTTCGCCGGGATTTCCCGACGTCCGCGGTTATTTCATCCAGGCCGGCGTCTTTTCTTCGGAAATGAACGCGGCCGGACTGACCCGCTCCTTGAAAAACCGTTCGGTTCCGGCCTTTTATTTCGCCCATGCATCGGGATATTACAAAGTCTGGATCGGGCGCTATGCTTCTCGCGAGTCCGCCGTGTTGGCGGCGCGGTCGCTCGTCGACGGGGGCATCATCCGGGAATATTTCATCGTCGAGGGTCGAACGTTCGCCGCCGCGGCGTCGGCGCCGGCCGGCGCCGAGGGCCGAATGCGCCATGACCTGGTCGAAACGGCCCGGAGCTTCCTCAATTTTCCCTATGCCTGGGGCGGCGCTTCCGCCCGGGAAGGGTTCGACTGCAGCGGTCTGACGATGGCGGTTTATCGGATGAACGGACTGGAATTGCCGCGCTCGCTCTACGACCAATTCGAATCCGGCCGGGCCGCGGCACTCGATCGCCTTGAACCGGGCGACCTCGTTTTTTTCGCCACCGGCGGGGACGAGAAGGTGAGCCACGTCGGGATCTTCATCGGCGACGGCCTGTTCATCCACGCGCCGGGGACGAACAAGGCCATCCGCGTTGATTCGCTCTCCAATCCCTATTTCCGAACGCGGATCATCGGCGCCCGCAACTACCTCGCGGATTTTTAAACAGGATCTGTGAATAAGCCTGTTGAAAAGCCGTCCGCGGTCCGGCCCATGAAATTGATCCTGCGCGAGTTCTGGCTCTTTGCCCACGGTTTGGGCGGCGGCTCAGCCGGCCCCGCTTTTTGACATCCCCATCCCCCTATGCTATAAAATTTTCCTGATCGAGCCGGATCTTTTCCCGTGCCGCTTTTCGCCGGGGACGTTGTCCGGCCGGTCGAGGAGAAAGCATGCTCACAGGCGCTTATACGCTTATGATGACGCCGTTCGGGCCGGACTTTCGCTTGGACGAAGACGGATTGCGAAGTCTCGTCCGGAGCCAGGTCGAAGGCGGGATCCATGGCCTAGCCCCTCTCGGAGTCACCGGCGAGAGCCCTTCGCTGACCGGTGCGGAGATCCGCCGGGTGGTGGAGATTTGCGTCGAAGAGGCCCGCGGCCGGTGCAAGGTCGCCCCGGATACGTGTTCGTGCAACCTGGACGTGACGATCGAGCGGGCCAAGCTCTACGCCGCCCTGGGCAGCGACTACGTGGTCGTCTTCGCCCCTTACCTCGTCAAGCCGACACAGGCGGGCCTGGTCGATTTTTTCCGGCGGGTGGCCGACGCCTCGCCCGTTCCCATCCTCCTTCACAACGTCCCGGAACGGGCGGCCGTAGCCATCGAGGCCAAGTCGTACGCCCAGCTGATCGGCCATCCGAACATCATCGGGACCAAGGACGGGGTCAAAGAGCTCGACCACCTGGCCCGCCTGGTCCACATGTCGCGGGGCAAGGATTTCGCCGTGCTGACGGGAAAAGACGCCACGGCCTATCCGTTGATCGCTTTCGGCGGCCAGGGCGTGTTTACCGTCGCCGGGAACATCGTGCCCGGCGTCATGCGCGAGCTTACCGAGCTGGCCCTGAAGGGCGATCTGGCCGGGGCCGCGGCGATCCACGATTCGTACTATGAGCTGTTCGAGGCCCTGCGCCTGGAAACGAATCCCATTGCCGTCAAGGAAGCTCTGAGCCTGATGGGGCTGCCCGGCGGGCCGCTCCGCCCGCCTCTGACGCGTCTGTCCGCGACGAACCGCGAGGTGTTGAAGCGCCTGCTCGATGAGCGGGGTCTTCTCCGTTATCCGGCCCTGTAAGAAAGAAGGGACCATGGATTATCGACAGATCGCCGATCTGATCGCCAGGAGCACGAAAATCACGCCGTCGACCGTGTACGTTCGCGGCCGTTTCGACGAAAAGGATTTCCTCGAGGCCGGGTTCCAGGCCTTCGGCGAAGGCCGGTTCTGGGTCCTGATCGGCGATTACGCCGCCATCGGGGCTTGGCTCAAGAAGAACCGGAAACGCATCGCCGGCGTCCACGCCGACGTCGCGGCGCGCTACTCGGCCCTCCCTCTGCTGGATCTGATCGGGGTGGATGCCCGGGTCGAGCCCGGCGCGGTCATCCGCGCCGGGGCCCGGATCGGCCGGAATGCGGTCATCATGATGGGGGCCGTCATCAACATCGGGGCGGAGGTCGGGGCCCGGACGATGATCGACATGAACGCCGTCCTGGGGGCCCGGGCGATCGTCGGGCGGGACTGCCATATCGGGGCCGGAGCGGTGATCGCCGGCGTCCTGGAGCCGCCCAGCCGCAAGCCGGTGGTCATCCGCGACCATGTGCTGGTCGGGGCCAACGCGGTCGTGTTGGAAGGCGTGACCGTCGGCCGGGGGAGCGTCGTGGCGGCCGGAGCGGTCGTCATCAAAAACGTGCCGCCGGGCGTCGTCGTTGCCGGGATTCCCGCCGTGATCGTCAAGAAGACGAGCGAAGTGGCCAAAGACAAGATCGCCCTCCTGCCCAAGCTGCGAGGGCGGCGCTGACCGGCCGGCATCCTTGGGAGAAAAAGCCATGACCGACGTCTTCGGGCTCCTGCGGGAACTGATCGCGATTCCCTCGGTCACCGGCGCCGAGGGGCCGTTGGCCGATTTTTTGGCCGGCCGGTTGTCCGGAATGGGCTGGACCGTGAAACAACAATCCATCGACGGCGACCGGCGCAATGTCTTCGCCTCCGACGGCGCCCGGACCAGGGTCGTTCTCTGCACCCACCTGGACACCGTGCCCGGCGCTTCTGCGGCGCGGGAGGACGAGCGGTTCATCTACGGGCGCGGATCCTGCGACGCCAAGGGCAGCGCGGCGGCGATCATCGCCGCGGCCGAACGTTTGAAAGCGGAAGGTGCCGCCGGCGTGGGCCTGCTTTTCGTGGCCGGCGAAGAGACGGACAGCCTCGGGGCGCGCCGGGCCAATGAATTGGGCGTCGGATCGGAATTCGTCGTCGTCGGGGAGCCGACCGAAAACCGGCTCGGTTTGGGACACACGGGCACGGTTTTCATCCGCCTGGCCGCGTTCGGCAAGCGGGCCCATTCGGCCCTGCCCCACCTCGGCGAGTCCGCCGTGGAAAAGCTCCTCGACGTCCTGGCCGATGTCCGCAGGGTCCGATTCGGCGTGGACCCGCGGCTCGGTCCGACCCTGCTCAACATCGGCCATATCCAGGGCGGGACGGCCGCCAACGTCGTGGCCGATGAGGCCGCGGCCCTTTTGGCCGTCCGGCCGTCCGTTTCGGTGTCCGACGTGTTGAGCCGCCTGGCCGAGGCCGTCGCCGGCCGGGTGGAAATGGAAATCCTGACCGCTTCGGAGCCGCAGCGCCTTTGGACGCTGCCGGGGCTGCCGACGGCGGTTTTTCCCTTCGGAACGGACATCCCCTACCTGACGGGGTTCGGCAAGCCGCTTTTGTACGGCCCCGGCTCGGCCGTTTGGGCGCACGCCGCCGACGAGCGCGTCGAGAAGAGCCAATTGGCCGAGGCCGTCGCCGGTTTTCAGAACCTGGTGCGCCGCCTTCTGGCGGGAGAGGCCGTCCACGGATCTCCGGAAGGACAACGCCCGTGAAGACCGTGGAAAAAACGCTGATCCGGTTCGTCAACGATAAAGCCGGACCCGACTGCCTGAATCTTGGCCTGGGCGAGCCCGGCTTTCCTACGCCCGCGCCGATCCTGGCCCACGTCCGTGAGAATATTGCGGAATGGAAACTCGGCTATACGCCCAACGAGGGCTATCGCGAATTGCGCGAGCTCATCGCCGCCCGGGAATCGGCCGAGGCGGGCGTCCCGATCGCCCCTGAACGAGTCATCGTGACCGTGGGATCGGAGGAAGCGCTGTACGCCTTCCTCCAGGCGGTCGTCGAACCCGGCGACGAGGTTCTCCTTCCCGATCCGGGATTCCCGGTCTTTGAATCGATCACCCGGCTCACGCCGGGGACGGCCGTGCGCTATCCGCTCCGTCCCGAGAGACGTTTCCGGCTGCAGGCCGCCGACGTCCTGGCCGGGCTCACGGGGAGGACGCGGGCGGTCATCCTCAACAGCCCCAACAATCCGACGGGCGCGGTTTACGAGGACGGTGAATTGGCCGCCCTGGCGGCGGGATTGAAGGGGACGGGCGTCTACGCGGTGACCGACGATTGCTACCGGGCCCTGGCCTTCGGGCCTCAGCCGCCTTCGATCCTGGGCCGCTGCGAGAACGCCGTCCAGGTCGGCTCGCTGTCGAAGAGCCACAGCATGGCCGGCTGGCGGATCGGATGGATCGTCGTCCCGGCCGGGATCGCGTCCACGGTCGGCGCGGTTCATCAGCTGGCCGTGATCTGCGCTTCCTCGGTTTCCCAGCGGGCGGCCATCTTCGCTTTGAGCGGCGGAGCGGACGCGGCCTGCGCCGCCAACCTCGATGAGCTCCGTCGAAGGCGGGATTGGGCGCTGGCCGGACTCCGGAAACATACCGGCTTGGAAGCGGAGGCGCCCGAAGGCGCTTTTTATCTCTTTACCCGGGCCTCCGGGGAATGCCGGCGGGCCGGCGGCTCGCTGGCGCTTTGCCTGCGCCTGATCGAAGAAGAGCGGGTCGTGGTGACACCCGGGGCGGCTTTCGGACCGGCAGGGGAGGGCTGGCTGAGGATCTCTTTCGCCAATCTTCCGGAAACGATCGAAGAAGGACTGAAGCGGCTGGGTCGGTACCTGGACCGGCTCCGAAAACAGCCCTTCGCCGGGGAGCCGCCCGATGACCATCAATGAACCCACCATCGCCGCCGGGGGGGGACTCCGCTCGACATGGGTCGAAGTCGATCTGGCCCAGATCGGGCAGAATTTCGACCGGATCAGGGCCTTGGCGTCTCCGGCCAAGGTCATGGCCGTGGTCAAGGCCAATGCCTACGGCCACGGACTGTCCGCCGTGGCCTGTTACCTGGCCGATCGCGCCGATGCCATCGGGGTCGCGGTCTTGGAAGAGGGCATCTTCCTGCGCGAGAAAGGCGTCAGGACGCCGATCCTCGTCCTGGGAGGGATTTGGGGTGATCAGATCCCGCAATATATCCGCCACGACCTGACGCTCACCGCCTCTTCGGTCGGCCGCCTGGAACAGATCGCCGCCGCGGCCCGCGCCTTGGGCCGCAAAGCCAAGGTCCATTTGAAGATCGACACCGGGATGGAACGGATCGGCGTGCATTATTACAGCGCCTCGACCCTGCAGGAAGCGGGCCTCCGCGCCGGCCCCTGGATCGAGGTCGAGGGGATTTACAGCCATTTCGCCAATGCCGACGCCCCAGATTTGAGCCACGCCCGCCTCCAGCTCGAACGGTTCGAGGAAGTCCTCTCGTTCTACGAGAAACATTCGCTTCCGGCCCCCCTCCGGCACATGGCCAACTCCGCGGCCATCCTTCAGCTTCCGGAAAGCCGGCTGGACATGGTCCGGCCCGGCATCCTCATGTATGGCGTCCTGCCCGCGCCCGGGCTCGCCCGCCCGGCAGGCATCGAACCCGCCCTGAGCTGGAAATCGCGGGTCGTCTATTTCAAGGTCGTTCGGCCGGGCCATCCGGTGAGCTACGGTTCGACCTGGCGGAGCGACCACCCTGTTCGCCTGGTGACCATTCCCGTCGGATACGGCGACGGATATTTCCGGGCCCTGTCGAACAGGGCCGCCGTGATCGTCCGCGGGCGACGCTATCCCCAGGTCGGAGCCGTCTGCATGGACCAGATCATGGTCGATATCGAAGGCGATTCCGCCTATAACGGGGACGAGACGACCCTCATCGGCGCCGACGGGGCGGAACGCATCACGGTCGAGGACCTGGCCGGCTGGGCCGGAACCAACCCGTATGAGATCCTGACCGCCATCAATACCCGGGTGCCGCGTGTTTACCGGCCCTGAACCGGACGGGCGGCGATTTTTTTCTTCACTTTTCGCCGGACCGCGATTGGACTATAATCGATCAAAAGACTGATAGGAGGCGGCATGAGAACGAAGCTCCGCGACCACGAACGCAATCTTTTCGAAACCCGCACCCATTGGCTGTCGCTGTGGAAGCCTTTTCTGATCTTGCTGGCGACGGCGGTTTTCCTGTTCATCGCTTATTTCCGGATGGATCCCGGCGGGGCGACCCCGACGCTGCGCAAGATCAGCCTGATCCTCTTCGTTCTGGGCGCGCTCTATTTCACTTATCGCGAATTGTACCGCCGCCGGGACATCTGGGTGGTGACCAACCTCCGGGTCATCGACGAGCGCGGCATTTTCACGCTGTTCACCAAGGAAAGCCCTTTGGAAAAGATCAACAACCTCTCCTATGAGCAGACGATCCTCGGCCGGATGCTGAATTACGGGCAGGTCGAAATCCAGACGGCCGCCGAGGACGGGGCCACAATTTATACCTTGATCAGCAATCCCAAACGGCTCAAGGAGGAGATTGCCACGGCCCGCGACGCCTACAGCAAGGAGCTGCTGCAATCGTCCCCCGGGCATACGATTTCCCAAGCCTGAGAACGCCGCGTGACGGCGCTTGGGGAACGCCGGCCGCGCGAACGAAGGACATCAGACCCCATGGCTCAAGAGCGACTGGTTTCCGTGGACGCTTTCCGGGGATTGACCGTAGCGGCCATGGTCCTGGTCAACAATCCCGCGAGCTGGACTTATATCTACGCTCCGCTCCGCCACGCCCTGTGGCACGGCTGGACCCCGACCGACCTGATCTTTCCTTTTTTTCTGTTCATCGTCGGCATCTCCATCTCCCTCTCGCTCGGCCGGCGGGCCGCCGAAGGCGCCCGAAACGGGGCGTTGCGTCTCAAGATCCTCAAGCGCTCGGCCCTGATTTTCGGGCTCGGGCTCTTCCTCCAGCTCTTCCCCAAGTTCCGTTTCGCCACGGTCCGCATTCCCGGCGTGCTTCAGCGAATCGCCGTCTGCTTCCTGTTCGGCGCCTTGATTTTTCTCGAGACCCGGGTGAAGACCCGCGCGGCCTTATCGGTCCTGATGCTGTTAGGATATTGGGCGCTCCTCACCTTCGTGCCCGTGCCCGGATTCGGGCCGGGGGTCCTGGCCGAACATGGCAACCTGGCTGGATACGTCGACACCAAACTTCTGGCTGGGCATCTCTACAAGCCCGATTTCGATCCGGAGGGGCTTCTCAGCACGATCCCGGCGATCGTCACCGTGCTTCTGGGGACTCTAGCCGGAGACCGGCTCCGCTCGGGCCACACCAACACTCGCAAGAGCCTGAGCCTCTTCGCCTGGGGCATCGTCTTGGCGGCGGCCGGACTGGCGCTGGGCCGTTTCTTTCCCATCAACAAGCAGCTCTGGACGAGCTCCTATGTCGTTTTCACGGCCGGGATGGCCATGCTCGTCTTCGGACTGGTGTTCGCGGCTCTCGAGGGACCTCGCTGGAAAGGCTGGGCCAAACCTTTCTTGGTCCTGGGGACGAACGCCATCGCCGTCTTCGCCGGTTCGGCCCTGGTCGTTAAAACGATCCTGCTGATCAAGATCGCGGATGGGGGGCACATCGTCAGCCCCATCACCTACGCCTATGCCCATTGGCTGTCGCCGCTGGCCGGGCCTTATCTCGGGTCGCTCCTCTATGCGGTCCTGTTCGTCCTTTTTTGGATCGCCCTGATCGCCCCTCTCTATAAAAGAAAGATTTTTATTAAACTTTAAATAATCCCGGCCGCGACCCCGCCTTCCGTTTGTGCTAAAATCTCCATTTCTTATGGAGTATCGCATGGACGCCATACGCGTAGACAACCTGGTGAAAACGTTCGATTCGTTCACCGCCGTCGACGGCATCTCTTTTTCCGTCGAAGAAGGAGAGCTTTTCGGCCTGCTCGGCCCGAACGGCGCGGGCAAGACGACGACGATCAACATGCTCTCGACCCTGCTCCGGCCGACCTCGGGCGACGCCCGCATCGCCGGCTTCGATGTGACCAAGGACCGCGACAGCGTGCGGACCAGCATCGGCATCGTTTTCCAGGAACCCGCGCTGGACAGCATGCTGACCGGCCGGGAGAACCTGGAATTCCACACCATGATGTACGGAATCGACAGGGACGAGCGACGCCGCCGCATCGGCGAGGTCCTCGGCCTGGTCGATCTGGTCGACAAGGCCGACACGCTGGTTGAAAAATATTCAGGCGGCATGAAGCGCCGCCTGGAGATCGCCCGCGGCCTGACCCACCGGCCCAAGGTCCTCTTCCTGGACGAGCCGACGCTCGGACTGGATACCCAGACCCGCCGGCATATCTGGGACTACATCAAGAAGCTCAACAAAGAGAACGGGGTGACCATCATCCTGACGACGCATTACATGGAGGAGGCCGACTTCCTCTGCGGCCGCATCGCCATCATGGATCACGGCAAGTTCGTGGCCCTGGACACTCCGGCCCGCCTCAAAGACGTCCTCGGCGGCGACGTCGTCTCGCTCGAGCTGGAAGGGGACGCGGCGGCCTTTCTCGAGGAGCTGGGCCGGCAGGACTGGATCAAGCGGTCCAAGTTCCATGAGGACGTCCTTTCCCTGACCATGGAAAAAGGGGAACGGCGCATTCCCGAGCTGGTCATGCTGGCCCAGCAGAAGGGCGTCATCGTCAACTGCGTCCACCTGCGCAAGCCAAGCCTGGAGGACGTCTTCCTGCATTTCACCGGCCGGACCATCCGCGAACAGGAGGCCGGCCAGGGCGAGAGAAACCGGGCCATGATGCGGGGCCACGGGCGGAGGTGATCATGACCATCCATTGGACCGCCGTCTATGTTTTGTGGCTCCGGGAGATGAAGCGCTACTGGAGGGCCAAATCCAGGATCATCGGCTCGCTGGCCATGCCCATTTTCTTCCTGGCTTTTCTCGGCCTGGGATTCCGCCGCATGCCCGTCCCGGGGATGGGCGGCGGGGCGGGATACATAGGCTTCCTGGCCCCGGGCATCATCGGCATGACCCTTCTTTTCTCCTCGTCCATGCAGGGCATGTCCGTGCTCTGGGACCGCGAGTTCGGCTTCCTCAAAGAGATCATGGTGGCCCCGGTCAGCCGGGTGTCGCTCGTCCTCGGCCGCATCGCCGGCGGGACGACGACTTCGATGTTCCAGGGTCTGCTCATCTTCGGGGCCTCGCTTTTCCTCGGCTTCCGCATCCCGGGAGCCGGCGCCCTGGCTTTCGCCTTCGTCTTCATGCTGCTGATCGCCTTCACCTTCATCGGCCTGGGTCTCATTTTTGCCTCCCGGATGAAGGACATGCAGGGCTTCGGCATCATCATGAACTTCATCATCTTTCCCTTCTTCTTCCTCTCGGGGGCCCTGACGCCGCTGGAGAATTTCCCCTGGGCCATCCGCGCCCTGTCTTACATCGACCCGCTCACCTACGGCGTCGACGGTCTGAGGGCGGTCATGATCGGGACATCTTCGCTCCCCGTCCTGGTCGACCTGGCGGTCATGATCGGCTTCTCTCTGGTCATGCTGTTCCTGGGGGCCTACTTCTTCGAGAAAAGCGAAGGCGTGTAAGAACGGGATCGGATCGCTTGCCCCTCGCCCGGGACGAAGAGAAGAGAAACGATGCAGTCCTGCGCCTTAGCGAGGGCCAGCCGACTTTTTACGCCGATTGACTTCCGTTTTCCGCCTCTGATATATACCCGTTCGATCCTTCATCCATCGGGCGGATGCTGCCCGGCGTCCGCCCCGCGAGCGCTTTGAATCGCGAAGGGAGTCGCCGATGTCCCGAAAGCACTTCATTCCGGCCGTCATTTTTCTTTTGAGTCTTGCGGCCGCGGCCGGCGCGAACCGCCATGCGGCCGAACCGGAGGCATTCGAAAAAGCCCGATCTTTCGTTCAAGCTTATTGGGCCAAGGGCAAGACCCCGCCTTTCTCCTTCCTCTATGGCGGCCGGCCTTCGTCTTCGTTCCTGACGAAATGGAACGTGATCGAAGCTCCGCCCGTCATCGATGATGCGAAAACCGCCAGGACGATGTCTTTTTCCGATTCCTCGACGGGTCTGATCGTCCGGGCGGATTGCATCGTCTATAAGGATGATCCGGCCGTCGAATGGGTCCTTCACTTCAAGAATAATTCGCGGGCGAATACGCCCTTTATCGACGAGATCCAGGCTGTCAACGCCGAGCTTCCATTCGTCGGAACCGGGGAGGCCGTCCTGCACCGGGCGTATGGAAGCGATGACAAACCCACGGATTTTGCGCCGATCGATGAACCCCTGACTCCCGACCGCGAGATCGCTTTCGGCGCCCTTGAAGGAAAATCCTCCGGCAGAGGCTCTCTCCCATTTTTCAATGTTGAACTTCCCGGCGGCGGCGTCGTGGCCGGCCTGGGCTGGACCGGGCAATGGCAGGCCGAGGTCGGACGAAACGCCGCGGGGACGGCCCGCCTTAAAGCGGGGATGAAGCGGACCCATTTCGTCCTGCTCCCCGGCGAAGAAGTCCGCTCGCCCCGCGTCGCCTTGGTCTTCTGGACGGGACAGGACCGTTTCGCCGGCCACAACACCTTCCGCCGCTTCGTCCTCAAGCACCACACGCCCCAAAAAGACGGCCGGCCGGTCGTTATGCCCCTGGCTGGCAGCTCCGGCAACGGCGGGCCCGCGCCCTGCAACGAAAACAGCTGCACGACCGAACGCTGGTCCGTGGCCAACGCTTTCCGCTATGCCCAGTTCGGCTTGGCCCCTGAAATCTGGTGGATCGACGCCGGCTGGTTCGAAGGATCGCAGGCGTCCTGGTGGGAAGGCGTGGGGAACTGGACGGTCAACCGGGCCAATTTTCCCAACGGCCTGCGCCCCGTCGCCGACGCGGCCAGACAATTGGGCATGGGATTCTGCGTTTGGTTCGAGCCCGAACGGGTTTATCACGGGACGCGCCTGGACCGTGAGCATCCGGAATGGCTGATCCATAAGCCCGCCGCGGACAGCGCGCTCCTGAATCTCGGCCTGCCCGCCGCCCGGCGATGGATGACCGATTACATCTCCGACACGATCGACCGCGAGGGCATTACCATCTATCGCCAGGACTTCAATTTCGATCCCCAGGAATACTGGCGCGGCGCCGACGCGCCCGACCGGATCGGAATCTCGGAAATCAAACATATCGAAGGTCTTTACGCCTTCTGGGACGAATTGCTGAAACGCCACCCCGGTTTGCTCATCGACAACTGCGCCGGCGGAGGCCGGCGGCTGGACTTGGAAACGATATCCCGGAGTGTCCCCTTATGGAGATCGGACTATCCATTCACGGAATTCACTCAGAGCCAGACCTACGGCATCCATCTCTATTTGCCCTGCAACGGCACCGGCAACATCTCTCCGGAAACTTACGACTTTCGTTCGACCATCAGCAGCGCCCTGATCGTGGGCTGGAACCTCAGCGGAGCTTTTCCCGTCCGGCCGGCCCAGAATCTCCTGGCCGAATTCAAGCGCCTGCGCCCGTATTTCTACGGCGATTTCTACCCGCTGACGGCCTACAGCGACCGCGATTCCGACTGGCTGGCCTACCAATTCGATCGGCCCGAGTCGCGGGACGGAATGGCCCTGGCCTTCCGGCGCAGCCGATGCGAGACCCCGACTTGCGCGGTCAAGCTCCATGGATTGAATCCCGGCCTGTCTTATGAGGTTTTTTTCGAGGATTACGGAATTAAAGTCGTCAAGACCGGCGAATCGCTCTTGCAGGAAGGGCTCGAGCTGAAGATTCCCGAAGCCGCCGCCTCGCTCCTGATCACCTATCATGCTTTGGGACGCTGGCGGCGCCGTGGCGATCATTCCAAGCAAAGGGAGGGCCGCGATGAAGATAAGGGGATCCCACCCCGATGGCAGGCCGTCAGCCCGGCCGATCGTGATCTTGCTGGCATTGGCGCTCTTCATGTCGGCCTCGGCCTGCCGGGGAAAAAGCGAGCCCGCTTCGCCTTCGGCGGCCGTTCCCGTTTCCGCGGCCGGGCGCGTCAGGTCCGGGCTTGAGGTGCTTATGGAAAAGCGGCTCGACCTTATCAAAGGCCGGAAGATCGGCCTGATCACGAATCCCTCGGCCGTCGACGGCCGCCTGCGCAGCGCGATCGATCGCCTCCTTCAGGAAAAAGAGGCGGCGCTCGTCGCCCTTTACGGCCCCGAACACGGGGTCCGGGGAGACGCCCAGGCGGGGGAATACGTCCCTTATTACGTCGACATACACTCCGGATTGCCCGTGTTCAGTCTTTACGGGCCGTCGATGAAGCCCCAGCCCGGGATGCTCAAAGGCATCGACGAGTTCATGCGTTCGTTCGACACGACCCACCAGGACAAAAAGCCGACGTCTTCGATGATCCGGGACATCGATTTGCTGATCTACGACATCCAGGACATCGGGACCCGCATATTCACCTATGAGGCGACGATGGCCTATGCCATGGAGGCCTGCGCCGGGAGCGGCCTGGATTTCATCGTCCTCGACCGCCCCAATCCGATCACCGGGACGATCATGGAAGGCCCCGTCCTCGAATACCCCGAGTATAGCTCGTTCGTCGGCCTTTATCCCGTTCCCCTGCGATTCGGCCTGACGATCGGCGAGCTGGCCCGGCTCTATAATGACCGGTTCCTGAAGAAAAAAGCCCGGCTCACGGTCGTGCCCATGGAAGGCTACGAGCGTGGTCTGTGGTTCGACCAGACCGGCCTGCCCTGGGTGGCGCCGTCTCCCAATATGCCGACGCTGGATACGGCGACCGTCTATCCGGGCCAGGTCTTCCTCGAGGGCACGAACGTCTCTGAAGGCCGAGGGACGAACCGGCCCTTCGAGTATTTCGGCGCGCCCTGGATCGACGGCCACGATCTGGCCGCGGCCCTCAATGGATTGAATCGACCCGGCGTCATTTTCCGCGAACAATGGTTCACTCCGACATTCTCCAAGTTCCAGGGCGAATTGTGCGGCGGCTGCCAGATCCACGTGACCGACAGGGTCCTCTATAGGCCGCTGGAAACGACGCTTCAAATCATCGTCGTCTTGAAAAAACTCTATCCCGCGAAGTTCCAGTTCCATGATTCCTATTTCGATAAGATCATGGGCACGGCTTCGGTTCGGATGGCCTTGGAAAAGGGGACGAGTGTCGCTGCCATCGTCGCCGCCTGGACGGATGGACTGGCGGCCTTCGCCGAGCTGAGCAGGCCCTACCGTCTATATTGACCGGAAAAAGCAGGGCATCGCCTCATCGGTCGGTTCAGCCCGGAGATGAGGGTTGCTTCCGCACGTGTCGTGACTTCATTCAGGAGATTGACTTCCAGATTCAGCCGGAGATATATTCCGTTCAACCCGCAAAAGAGGTCGAATCATGAAGATGAGAAAAAGGACCGCTTCTTTATTCTTTTTGACGGCGCTGATCCTCCTGCCTGCCGGAGCGGGAACGGCGGCACAAACCGGGGCCGTCGTACGTCAGGCGCCGGCCGGAAAAGTCCGGGGCCCCTGGTCCGACGCCCGCCTCGGGACGCGGGTCGAGATGAAGGACGTCGAACCGAACTATTTTCAGGACATCGTCACGCTGAAGAGCATGGACGTCGTGGCCGCCGATGATGATTCGGTCACGGTCAAACTCAGCGGATCGATCAACGGCAAGAAGAAAAACGACCAAAAGTCCGTTCTGCCGCGTTTCGTGCCTCCGTCCGAACTCAAGAAATTGACGGACACTTGGGATCGCAAGACGGGCCAGAAGAAACTTTGGATCAAGGAAAAAGAGGTCCTCTGCGACGTTTATGAGAGACGGGAGAAACATCCGACGGAGGATGTCACCGGCACGCGAACGACGTACATCAGCGAACAGGTCCCGACCTGGATCGTCCAGGTCGATGATCATAATGAAGGTCAAGGCCGAACGACCGACCATACCCCCCACCAAATCCTCGACTTTACCTGGGGGCCGGAGGAAAAAACCGCTCCGGCCAAGGCCGAGGCCAAGCCGGACGTCGGGGTTCCGGCCGCCAAGCCGGCCGGCGCTGATCTTCCCGCCGTCCCCGCGACCGCCGCGAACCGGGCCCTGGCCGCCGACCTGATGGCCCGGGTCATCAAGTCCTATTATTCGATCGTGGAAACGGAGGCCACGGCCTTTGATGCCTCCTACCTCGTTAAAAGAGACGGCGCGCCCGTCGGGACGGCTCGTTCAATATGGAACAGCGAGGCCGCCGATACGACGACGAAATTCGCCGGTTCGTTGAATGACGAGGAGGCCGGCTGGCTCTCGACGCTGGCCAAGCTGGGCCTGCTCCAATCCGTTTTCACGGAGGGCGATCACGATCGGCTTTTCGCCGTCCGGACCGGGGACGGCTACGTGTTTTCGGACGAACAAGCGGTCAATGAAGCGGTCAAATCCCGCCGGGCTCTTCTTTCGGCCGACCTGACCCAATCCGGAGAGATCCTTCGGCTGGCCAACGGCGTCGTTCGGAGGATCGTCCGCAAGGCGGAGAAGAACGGCGAACGACTGTTCGTCTCGTCCGCCCGCATCATCATCGGCACGCCGGACGGCGCCGAACGGACGGCCGATTACGTTTTCACGTTCGTCGCCAAAGGCGGGCTCCCGTTCGTCGGGACGATGATCATCGCCGATACCGACCTCGCAGGCAAGACGACCTCCTGGGTCCTCCAGTTGGATCATATCAGCTTCACCCGCCCGGCCAAAAAGCCGTAGCCTGTTGCTCCGGCCCCGCCCGGTTGCATTGACCCTCTCCTTTTTCATAAAATATCAATCTTTCCCTTTAGCCCAGGGATGAACAGGAAAAAGGAGTCGTCGATATGCCGGTTTCCTCCCCCGTCCGGTACGCCCTGGCCAACCGTTTGGCCGTTCTGCTGAACAAAGACCCCCAGGATTTCCTCCGCGCCGATTTCCTCAAGCTCATTGCCGAGATGGGCCTGGAACGCATCACCTTCCATTACACGGCCGCCGACGGCAAACTCAAGGAGCTGAAGATCCCGGTGGCCACCTCCGAACAGGCCGACTCCGTTCTGGCCGAAGGGGAGCGGGTGGACGGATCGTCCCTCTTCAAAGGCATGCTCGACGCGGCCCAGTCCGACCTCTATGTCGTCCCCTCCTACCGGACGGCGTTCCTCAATCCCTTCGACGACCACAGCCTGGATTTCATCTGCCGCTACGTCACCCGCGACGGCGCCTCCGCGTCCTTCGCCCCCGACAATATCCTGGCCAAGGCCGAGGCCAGGTTTCGGGAGGCGACGGGGTACGAGCTGCAGGCCCTCGGTGAGATCGAATTCTTCCTCTTCAGCGACCGCTCCAAGACGCTCTTCCCGGCCCAGCGCCAGCAGGGCTACCACGGCTCGGCCCCGTTCCTCAAATGCGGGCCCGTCCTCAACGAGATGGTCCGCCACATCACCCAGATCTCCGGTGCGGTCAAATACGCCCACGGGGAGGTCGGTTTCATCGACAGCCTGCCCAGCGACTGGGAGGAGATCAACGACAAGCGCGGCGAGCAGATGGAGATCGAGTTCCTGCCCCGTCCCATCGCGGAGATGGCCGATGACGTGGTTCTCGGACGATGGCTCATCCGCAACGTCGCCTATCAGCACGGCCTGACGGCGACGTTCACGCCCAAGCTGGACGAGGGGCTGGCCGGGAACGGGCTCCATTTCCACCTCCAGCTGGTCAAGGACGGCAAGAACGTGATGACCGGCCCCGACGGGGCGCTGTCCGAAGCGGCCCGCCGAATCGTCGGCGGACTGTGCCGCTACGCCGAATCGTTGACCGCCTTCGGCAACACCGTCGCCTCTTCGTATCTCCGGCTCGTTCCCGACCAGGAGGCGCCGACGCTCGTCTGCTGGAGCGACCTCAACCGCAGCGCCCTCATTCGCGTTCCTCTCGGATGGACCCATCAGCGCCACCTCTCGCGGCTGGTCAATCCCAAGGATCAGGAAGCCTTCCAGGGCCAGAACGGCCGCCAGACGGTCGAGCTCCGCAGTCCCGATGGGAGCGCCCTGGTCCACCTGCTGCTGGCGGGCCTCTGCATGTCGGCGGATTGGGCTTTCGATGACGCCCGCAACCGGAAGGACGGCGAGGGTCCGCTGGAGTTGGCCGAGCGCCTCTACGTCAAGGGCAACATCGCTTCCAATCCCGAGCTGCGCCGGCGCCTGCCGTCGTTGCCCGGGAGCTGCGTCGCCTCGGCCCGGCTCCTGCGCGAACAGCGCGGGCTGTACGAGCGGGACGGCATTTTTCCATCCAGCGTCATCGACGGTGTGGCCGATCTCCTGGAGAAGGAGAACGATGCGGATCTGGCCCGCGTCCTGGCCGAGACGCCCGCCGACGAACGCCCCCATGCGGCCCGCAAGGCCATGCACAAGGATCTTCACAAACATTGACCGCCGGAATCTCCGCGGGGGGGGCCGAAAAGATGTGTTCCACGGCCCGGAATCGGGTAGAATCCCCCCATGCCCCGCGAAACCATGACCCCCGTCGAGCGCTGGCAGGCGGTCTTCCGTCGGCAAAGACCCGACCGTGTCCCCATGGATTACTGGGCCACGCCCGAATTCGATGCCCGGCTGATGGCCCATCTGGGCTGCGCTTCGCGCAGCCAGGCCCTGCGCCGGCTGCATGTCGATGATGTCGTTTCGCCCAAGCCGGTGTACATCGGGCCCGCTCTGGCGCCCCGCACGGACGTCTTCGGCTGCCGCTTCAGCAGGGTCGATTACGGCCCGGGCATTTACGACGAATGCGTAAGCCATCCCCTGGCCGGCTTCACCTCGGTCGAGGAAATCGAGAAAAGCTACCGCTGGCCGAGTCCGGACTGGTGGGACCACGGGACGATCGCCGCCCAGCTCAAAGGCCGCGAGGATCATCCCGTCTGCGGCGGGGGATCGGAGCCTTTTCTGACCTACAAGAACCTTCGGGGCCAGGAGCAGGCCCTGATGGATCTCGTTGAAAACCCGGAGATCGTCCGGTTTTGTCTGGGCCGGCTGTTCGATCTCGAATACGAGAACAGCCGACGGATTTTTGAAGCGATCCCGGGCCGGATCACCTACAGCTACATCGCCGAGGACCTCGGCGGCCAGACCGGCCTGATGTTTTCCGTCCGCCACATCCGTGAATTCATCCTGCCCGGCATGAAGCGGATGATCGATCTGGTCCACCAGGGCGGCGCCTGGGTCTTCCATCACGACGACGGCAACTGCCGCCGCATCCTGCCGGACCTCATCGACCTGGGCATCGACCTCCTCAATCCCATCCAGTGGCGCTGCCCGGGGATGGAGCGAGAGGCTTTGAAGGCCGATTTCGGCCGAGCGCTCATCTTCCACGGCGGCATGGACAACCAGTTCACGCTGCCCTTCGGGAGCGTCGACGACGTCCGGCGCGAAGTCCTGAGCAATCTGGGCGTCCTTGGAGAGGGGGGAGGCTATATTCTGGCGCCCTGCCACAACATCCAACCCCTGACCCCGCCCGAGAACGTGGTCGTCATGTACCAAACGGCCCGTGAAAACGGCTGGTCATAAACAAGGGAGGATCGATCCGATGGCCTCAAAACGCCGCCAGCGCCCGGCCAAGAGCGCCTTCTTCACCCCGGAGATGTACGCCCGGGAACAGACCCTGCGCATGGAATCGGCCCGCGGCCGGCTCCTGGTCGCCGCCTGCCGATCGGGGGCCGCCCTGGCCCGCCAGGTCGTGTCGGCCTACAACAAGCGGCTGGCCGAGACGGCCAGCCGCGAACGGGTCCTCTACGCCGAGGCCATCGATACGAATTTCTCGGACACCGAGACGTCCGTCCGCCTGCCTCTCCACGTCAGCGGATATGACGTCTTCCTCTTCCAGGCGGTCCTTGACCCCACGGCGGATCGGAGCATCGACCAGAACATGATGGCCTTGTTCATCGCCGCCCGGACGTTCCGCGAGCACGGGGCCACCCACGTCACCGCGCTTCTGCCGTACCTGGCCTATGCCCGCCAGGACAAGCCGACGAAGTTCCAGCGAGAACCGACCACGGCCCGGCTGATGGCCGACCTGTCGATCACCGCCGGCATCGACCGTCTGGTCGTCTGGGATCCGCACTGCGCCCAGATCCGGGGATTCTACGGCGGTCTGCCCGTCCAGATGCTCGAATCCCTGACCCTGTTCATCGAGGAGTTCTCGTCTTTCCGCGAGCGCAAGGACGTCATCGTCGTCGCCCCGGACGAGGGTGCGGCCAAGTTCGTCACCCACTTCGGGCGGGCCTTGGGCCTGCAGACGGCCATCGCCTCGAAGTTCCGGCCGAAGCCCGAAATCGCCGAGATCAAGGACATCATCGGCGATTTCCGGGGCAAAAGGATCGCCCTCATCCTCGACGATATGATCAGCGGAGGCGGGACGATCTATGAGCTGTCCAAGAAGCTGGTCGGCGAAAAGGGGATCCGGGAGATCCATGTCGGGATCAGCCACAATCTCTGCCTGCCTTCGGCCAAGAACAGGCTGGAGGAGATGCATCGCTCCTACCGGCTGAAGAGAGTGATCATCACCGACAGCATCCCCCAGACGGAGGATTTCCGGGCGCTTTCCTTCATTAAAATTCGGGGACTGGCCGACATCCTGGCCCGGACGATCAACCGCATCCATTACAACCGATCGGTCAGCGAAGTCTTCTATCGGCCGGTCTGAAACAACGGAAGAAGCGACCGCCACAGGGTGTTGAAACGGGTTTGGGCGTCTGCGTAGACGCCCTCGGCGGCCGGGTCGGGCTCGACGGCCGATCCGTCGATGCGGACCATGGACGCTGTCAGGCTTTCGATGGGCGTTTTTTGGCCGTGGGCGTTTTTCCAGCTCCAGATCGCCTGCACGGCGGCGCCGAAGGCGGCCGCTTCCTGTTCGTGCATCGTGACGACCGGGATTTGGAAGACATCGGCGACGATCTTGCGCCAGAGGCTGCTCTTGGCCCCGCCGCCCGTGGCCCTGATCTGGGTCGGTCGCAAGCCGAGCTCTCTCAGCCTCCCGAAGCCGTAGCCGAGATTGAGGACCGTGCCCTCCATCACGGCCCGGGTCATGCGTGCGGCATCGAAGGTGGCCCGTTTCAGGCCGAAGAAAACTCCGCAGGCCTGCGGCAGGACGGGGACGCGCTCGCCGTCGATGAACGGCAGGAACAGCAGCCCGTCCGAACCGGCCGGGGCTTTTCCGGCCCGGCTTTCCAGACCGGCGTTGTCGATGTCCAGGACGGACTTCCACAGCTCGGTCGTGTTGGTCACGTTCATCGTGCAGAGCAGGGGCAGCCAGCCTCCCGTGCTGTCGCAGAAGGCGGCGATTTCCCCCAGGGGATCGGAGAAGGGCCGATCCGAATACGCATAGACCGTGCCCGATGTCCCCAGGCTGATGGTGCAGACGCCCGGAGACACATTGCCCGTGCCGATGGCCCCCATCATGTTGTCGCCGCCGCCCGAGGAAACCAGGACGTCCTTGAAGCCGAAGGCGGCCGCCGCGCCGGCTTTCATCGGCCCCACGGGTTCCAAGGGATGGCGGAGGGCCGGGAGCTTGCCGCCCAGGCCGGCGTCCACGGCGGCCAGGGCGAAGGGATCCCAGCTCCGGGCCCGGATGTCCATCAGGCCGGTGCCCGAAGCGTCCCCATATTCCATGCAGGCCCGTCCGGTAAGCCTGTAATTGATGTAGTTGTGCGGGAGAAGGACCGTGGCCAGGCGGGCGAAGGCGTCGGGTTCGCGCCGCTTGAGCCAGAGGATCTTCGAAGCGGTGAAGCCGACGGCCGGAGCCAGCCCCAGCTTTTCGATCGCCGCCGCCGGTCCGCCCAGGGCTTCCAGGATGGCCTCATTCTCGGCCACGGTCGATGTGTCGTTCCACAGCTTGGCCGGACGGATCGGGCGGCCGTCCGCATCCAGCGGGACGAAGCCGTGCTGCTGTCCCGAGACGCCCAGGGACCGGACCCGGCCGGGATCGATGCGCGCTTCGCCGAGGGCTTCCTTGAGGGCCTCCTCGAAAGCCCTGATCCAGACCTCGGGATCCTGTTCGCTCTCGCCGGGCTTCAATCCGGCCATCATCGCGTGGGGGGCTTGGCCGCGCCCGACGACCCGACCGGTCTCGAATTCGACGATCAGGACCTTGGTGCTTTGCGTTCCGCTGTCGACGCCGATGGCGAACATGGGGACCTCATTCCGGCGGAGAGGCTTATTTCTTCTTCGGATTGGCGATGGCGCCTTTGACGCCCTCCTCGAAGGGCTCGGTCAGGATGGGCGTGATCCAGCCCTCGGGGCTCTCGCTGTACGTCTCGGCGTCCTCGTGCAGGCCGAGCGGATGGGTCATCATGGCGTACAGTGCGTCCAGGCGGGCGGCGAAGCCCTTGTCTTTGGCGAAGGTGAAGGGCAGCCAGACGTCCTTGTTGTAGTAGAGGCTGCCGGCCTTCACCGGCAGCATGCGGGTCTGATTGTTCGAGCCGAAGGAGTAGACGAAGCCGCGGGACATGTAATACCAGGGCCCGTTCTCGAGGTAGATGTAGGGCTGCTGCTGGGAGGCCGAGCCGCCGTGCAGGTTGGGCAGGGCCTGGTCGACGAAAAGGCTGGCGAAACCGAGCCCCTTGGCGTCGTTATAAAAGGCCACCCAGGGGGTGTCCGGCCGGATCTGGGCGGCGTGCTTGGGGTGCAGACGCGAGGCCGAGAAATCCAGCATTTTCAGAGTGCCGTCCACCTGGCGCCAGGCGGCCTTGTTGAAGACGGCCTTGTTGAAGACGACTTCGGAATTGCGCAGGGCCTCGACGAAAATGTCGTTCTGGATCTCCATGGCCGTTTCGGTCACGATGAACGGGGTGCCGGCGTAGAAGTAATAAGTGATGGCCACCTGGATGCCCTTGGGCATGGGCAGGGGCGCTTCGCGGCGCAGGGCGTAGAAGACCGGCCCGGAATCCTCGGCGGACTTGGGATTGTCCCAGTCGGAGACGTGGTACCAAGCGTGGGGGGGCGAATAGACGTCGGGGTTCCAGTGGATCGAGCCGTTCGTCTCCAGCTTGTGTTCGAACGTGGCGCCCGTTGATTTCTCGATCACTTCATAGATCGTTCCGCTCTTGGGGTGAAGGACGACCTTGTAGAAATCGTTCTCGATCGTCTTGCCCAATCCCGTCCCGGTCACTTTGAGATCGGTCTTGAAGACGGGTTTCCTGGCGCCCGGGTTGTTGTAGAAGAGGAGATAGGTTCCTTTTTGCCGGGGCTTGAGGTTGGCCAGGAAGGCCACGCTGAACGAGGTCGTCGGGTGGTAGCGGACGATGGTCTGCCCGGTTTTCTCGTCCTTGTCCGTTTGCGAGGTGATGGCCGGGTCGTTCCAGCTCCGGACATCGTAGACCTGGAAAGGGATGTCTTTATAGACGACGTCGTTGTCCTTTATTTCGGCCAGCACCAGCCGCAATTCGTCGAGGGAATGGAGATAGCTGGAAAGCACGCCGAAGGTGGCTTGGACGGGATCGTTGGTCCGTCCGATGCCGTTGTCTTCGGAAACGACCAGAGCCAGGTAGTTCTTCCAACCGCGGTCCCAGTAGCCCTTGCCCGATGGAGCCTTGTCCTTGGCCGTCAAGGAGGCCGATTTCTTGAGCTTGGCGTTTTGCATCTGGACGGCGATCTCGTAGCTCTGACGGGCCTGCCAGCTCCAGCGAACCTTGAGCTCGAAGGGCAGGGCGCCATCCACCTCGGGGGCGGTTGTTTCCCGGCCGTTCTGATTGAGGATGAAGTCGCGGGCCCGCTGGCCGTTGACGGTCACGGCGGCGACGCTCCAGACGCTGGGCCCCAGAGAGGCTGTGTTGTCGAAACGGGCCTTGATATGGTACCAGGGCTCGCCATCCACGGGGTAGCCGAAATCGGCCGCCCGCGCCGAGGCGGCGGCCAGCAGGATTCCCAGGCTGACGAGAATCGCTTTTTTCATGAGCCCTCCTTGGGGCGTCGATCCCAGGCGGGATGCGGCGGGAAATCGCTTCATTTTTATGACATTGTGTAGTAAAAATCAAGGAACGAAAGCGTGACGAGAGATGCCGGCCGGATAACGGAGAAGGGATGCCATGGATAAGAAAGACGTTTTGAACGCGCTTCTCGAGCTCAAGGTCATCGCCGTCATCCGCCTGACCGACGCTTCTCGGCTCAGCCGGGTCGTCGAAGCCGTCGAGCGCGGCGGGGTCAAGGCGATCGAAATCACCATGACCGTGCCCGATGCCTTGGGGATTATCCGCGTCGTGGCCGCGCGCAAGAATCCCGGCGTCCTGATCGGCGCGGGCACCGTCCTCGATGCCGCGACGGCCGCGGCGGTGATCGACGCGGGGGCCGATTTCGTGGTCTCGCCGGTGTCCGATTTCCCGACGATCCGGGAATGCGGCCGGCGCGGCGTGCTGGTCGCGCCGGGCGCCTTCACGCCGACCGAGATCTTGAACGTCTGGAACGAGGGCGCGGACATCGTCAAGGTTTTTCCGGCGACGTCGCTCGGGCCCAAGTACTTGAAAGACTTGAAGGGCCCCTTGCCGCATATCCGGCTGATGCCGACCGGCGGCGTCAGCCTGGAGAACGCCCGGGATTTCATCGCCGCCGGGGCCTGCTGCGTCGGGATCGGCACCGCGCTTCTCGATCCGAAGCTGATCGCCGAAGAACGCTGGGACGATCTGGCCGATAAAGCCGCTGAGCTGGCTTCGTCGTTGCGTTAGACGGGGCCGTATCCAACGAAAGGTCCGAACGCGGCGCTCGTCTGCGATTTTTATCCCCAGACGGGCATGGCGGAACCTGATTCCAGGCAGGGACTGGGTCCCCACCGCTGCCGTAGAAAAAAATAAGGAAACGTGCTAATTCTTAAGGGACGAGTTCTTCCTCCGGAGGCGACCCATGTCCAAACGAATTCCAACCGTCCTCAATCGGCGCGATTTCATCAAGACATCGCTGGTCGGAGCAACGGCCCTGTCCGCTTTTCGTCCCGGCGTCCTCTCGGGCGCTTCGCCGGCGGGCGGTACGGCCGTGGCCCTGGTCAAGACGACGGACCGTACCCAGGGGGTCAAGGAAGCGTTGAAACTCCTGGCGTTTCCCTCGCCAAAGGGCAAGGCCGTGATCATCAAGCCGAATTTCAACACGGCCGATCCTGCTCCCGCCTCAACCCATAACGACACCTTGCGCCAGATCGTCCTGGAGATGAAAGCGCGCGGCGCCGCGAGGTTGGCGCTGGCCGAACGAAGCGGCCCGGCGGACACGGCGAAGGTGATGGAAGAGAAGGGTATTCCGGCCTTGGCCAAGGATATGGGATTCGAAATCATCAATTTCGAGACGCTCGGCCCGGACGGTTGGAGGCATTTCCCGCCCGACCGCAGCCACTGGAAAAACGGATTCGATATCGCCCGGCCCATCGTCGAGGCCGAATATCTTGTTTCGACCTGCTGCCTCAAGACCCACCGCTGGGGCCATATCACGATGGCCCTGAAGCTGGCGGTCGGGACGACACCCAAATCCATGATGGGCGAGCTCCACGGATCACCGGCTTATCGCCTGATGATCGCCGAGCTCAATCTGGGCTTCAAACCCCAGGTTATCGTCATGGACGGCGTCAACGCTTTCGTCGACGGCGGTCCATCGAACGGCAAGATGGTCGAAGCCGGGGTGTTCATCGCCGGGACGGACCGCGTGGCCGTCGACGCCGTTGGCGTGGCGGTGCTCAAGCAGCTGGGCTCCAACGAGACGATCATGGGCCGCAAAATCTTCGAGCAGGACCAGATCAAGAGGGCCGTCGAGCTGGGATTGGGAGTCACAGGGCCGGACGACATCGAAATCGTGACCGGGGACAAAGCCGGCCGCGATTATGCCGACAAAATTCGGGCCATTCTGAAACAGGGGTGAAAGCCATGACGATCCACGATCTCATCGTTTCGCGGCGGACCATCCGCCAGTACCGGCCCAAGCCCGTCGATCGGGCCATCCTGGAGCGTCTGGTCGACGCCGGGAGGCTGGCGCCTTCCGCGGCCAACATGCAGCCTCTGGAATTCTACGTCGTCGATGACCCCTCTTTGCGGGCCAAGGTCTTTCCCTGCCTCAAGTGGGCGGCCTATATTCAGCCGGACGGCGATCCCAGGCCGGGGCGGGAGCCGACGGCCTATGTCTTCGTCCTGGTCAACACCAAGATCAAGGACAAGATGGTTGAGTATGATGTCGGCGCGGCCGTGGAAAATATCTGTTTGTCCGCCCTGGGCGAGGGGATCGGAAGCTGCTGGCTGATTTCGATCGACCGGCCCAGGATCGCCGAGGCCCTGGGAATTCCGGAAGAATGCCTGATCGATTCCGCGATCGCCCTCGGCTATCCGGCGGAGACCTCGGTCGTCGAGGAGTTCAAGGATTCACCCCGCTATTGGAAAGACGAGGCGGGCGAATTCCACGTTCCCAAGCGCGCGCGCGCCGCCGTGATGCATGTCAATCGATTCTAGGTGAAGGTCATTCCCCGGCGATCATCATCTCGGCGACCTTGATCGTCGGGCCGCAGATCGAGCCTCGGAATTCCAGGTCGGAGCCGACCATCTCGACCGACTGGAGAAGCTCTCCCAAGTTGCCTGAGATGGTGATCCCGGAAACAGGATAGACGATCTCGCCCTTCTCGATCCACAGTCCGAAGGCGCCGCGGGAAATGTCGCCCGTCACGGAGTTCAGCCCGTGTCCCAGGGTCCGGATGAGCAGGAAACCCCGGTCGCAGCCGCGGATGATGTCGGACGGGCTGTGCGGTCCGGGCTCGAGGTAAAAATTGTTCGGGCCGACGCCGCCGCCGTCGGCGTTGCCCGTCGTCTGCAGGCCCAGCTTGCGGGCGGCATAGACGTTGCAGAGGAAGTTCTTCAAGACTCCGCGTTCGATGACGACGGTCCGCCGCGCAGGGACGCCTTCGGCGTCGAACGGCCCCGTTCCGATGCGGCGGGGCATCAGGCCGTCGTCGACGACCGTGATCGTGCCGTTCCCGACGGCCTGGCCGAGCTTGTCGGCCAGGAACGTCGCCCTCTGATAGACGGCCGTTCCCGAAACGCAGCCGAAGAGGAAACCGAGGAGGCTCCCGGTCATGAGCGGCTCGAAGATGACCGGGACCCGCTGGGTCTTGATCTTGCGCGGGCGGAGCTGGCGCACCGTCCGGGCGACGGCCGTCCGGGCCACCTGTTCGGGGGACTCGAGATCGCGGAAATGGATCTGGCTCGAGTACCAGAAGTCCTCGACCAGGTCGTCCGTGTCGCCGGCCTGAAGACCGACGCTCAGGCTGGCGAAGGTTTTCTCGTAGACTCCGGAGAACCCGTTCGAGGAGGCCAGCACCGAACGGACCTGGCTGGTGCTGAAACCGGCCCCATAGGAGTTGGTGATGCGTTTGTCGGCCAGGGCGATCCGCTCGGTCTCCAGGGCCAGGTCGATCTTGGTCCGGGCCTCGAGGGCCGGGATCTCGGGATCGAAGATGTCCAGGGACACCGGGTCGATCCGCGCGGGCGACAAATCGGCCAGTCCGGCGTATTCATCCGCCTGGGCCAGCGCGGCCCTGAGGACCGCCCCCCCGACCAGGCGGCGGAGGGCCTCCTCGGACATGTCCGAGGAGGAGGCGAAGGCCGTCTTCTTGTCCTTGATCACTCGCACGCCCGCGGAGCGCGAACCGGCCTCGACGAGGTTCTCGATCCGGCCCCGGCGGACGTCGACGTTGAATTCGTCGCCTTCGCCGATGCCGATCTCGATCTCGTCGGCCCCGCAGTCCCGCCCGCAGCGGACCAGCCTCTCGGCCAGGACCAGGTCCTCGTCGCGCCCGCGGCCGTCGCGGTTCATCGGCGGCCTCCCACGGTCATGGCCGAAATTTTAAGGGTGGGACAGCCGTCGTTGACGGGCACGTCCTGGCCTTCCTTGCTGCAGGTCCCGGTCTGGAGGCCGAAGGCCAGGTCCGAGCCGACCATCTCCACCTTGCCCAGGATATCGATGTTGCTTCCGATCAGCGTGGCCTGCTTGACCGGAGCGGTCCGCCGGCCGTCCTCGATGAGCCAGCCCGAGCTCACCGAGAACGTGAACTTGCCCGAGTCCTCGACCTGTCCGCCGGTGAAGCGCTCGGCATAGAATCCTTTCTTCACCGAACGGAGAATCTCCTCGGGGTCCCGTTCGCCCCGCTCGATGTACGTGTTGGCCATGCGAGGGATGGGAACGTCGGTATAGTCCTGGCGGCGTCCGTGCCCCGTCAGCGGCCGGCCCATCAACCGGGCGGACAGCTTGTCCTGGAGCAGGCCGCGGATGACGCCCTTCTCGATGAGTAGGGTCTTGCGGGGAACGGTCCCTTCGTCGTCGACGGCGTACGAGCCGCGCGAGCCGGGGATGGTCGGATCGTCATAGATCGTCACGGCCGGGGTGCCGACCGTCTGTCCGCCTTTGTTCCAGAAGACGCTCGTCTTCTTGCGGTTGAAGTCGGCCTCCAGCAGGTGCCCGACGGCCTCGTGGATGAGGACGCCGGCGTGTCCGGGCGCGAGGACGACCGGCATCTCGCCGGCCGGGGCGTCGCGGGCGTCGAGCAGGTCGAGCGCCTCGCGGGCGGCTTCGGCCCCGATGGCTTCGGGCGTGAGCGTCCGGTCGAAATACTCGAGGCCGACGCGGCCGCCCCCTCCCGAATAGCCGTATTCATGGAGGGCCCCTCGTTCGGCGATCCCGATGCAGGTCAGCTTGAGGAGCGGCCGGGCGTCGCGGACGAGCAGGCCCTCGGAATTGGCGATGAGGACGTGCTGGATGAGATCCTGGATCGAGGCCTTGACCTTCTTGACGGCCGGATCGGCTTTCTGGCAGGCCGAGTAGGCCCTCCTGACCAGCTCGATCTTGGTTTCGAAAGAGGCCTGATGGGAAGGGAGAAGGGCCCGATAGATGTGGTCGTCCACGATGGATTCCCGCAGATCCAGCGATCGAATCTTGACCGGGCCGGCCGATACGGCCGCCGTCGAGCGGGCCGCCCGCTCGATCTTCTCCCAGGACAGATCGTTCGTGTAACCATAGCCGGTCGTTTCCCCGGACCAGACCCGGATGCCCAGTCCCAGGCTGAGGCTTTCGGACGTGTCCTTGATGATGTCGTCTTCCATATGAGCCGAGGAGTATCCGCGGTATTCGAGAAAGACCTCGGCGAAGTCCCCCCCCGAGGACAGGGCCAGGTCGATGACGCGGCGCAGATCGGCCGGGCCGAGCCCGGTTCGGTCTTCGAATCGGAAAGGTTCGGACGTTGCGGGGATGTTCATTTTATCTCGTCAAGGACCTGTTATTTAAGCATATTCCGCATGCCGCGGTAAATAGGTTTTAAAAGGAATAGGAGGTCCGAAATATTCGCATTCCCCCTCGCCCTTCCTTGCTTGACTCCCGCCGCCTCGCCCGATAAAGTACCCCCTATCGAAGGGAGTGAGCATGAGACACCGTTCTTCCTCCAAGACCGTCCGCGCGGCTTCGGCCGTCCTGCTTCTGGCGCTTGTCCTGGTCTCCGCGGCCCTGGCGGACCAGGATTCCGACCTGAAAAAGAACCTGCTTTCCGGCTGGAAGATGTGGCGGGACCTGTTGGCCGATTTGAACGGCATGACGTTCACGGTCGGCGCCGGATATTATGGAGACGCTTCCTCGCAAAGCGAACTCGACAGACTGGACATCAACGCCGCCGTGGCCAAGAGCGGCTATCCCAATGACATCAAGTTCGACTTCGCTTCGAGCATCCAGCTCAAGCGTTCCGGCGTCGCCACGAATTATCTGGAGAACATGACGTCGCTCCTGCTGAGCTACGAGCACAACATCCTCTCTTATCTCAAGGCCTACGGTTTTGTCGAACGGTTCACGGATTCCTACCTCAGCATCCAGCAGCGCTACGAGACGGGCATCGGGGTCAAGGCGGAGTTCGAGATCGGCCTGACCGCGACGGGGCGGAAGAAGATCAAGGACGTCCTCGAATTCGAAAGAACCGCCGCCGAAAGCCGGGCCCAGAACGTCACGGGCGGAGAGGATGTCGCCTCCGCGCTGGCCGTCGATCGGGAACAGATCCGGGACGCGGTCATCGGCCTCAAGAAAAAATACGCTCTTCTGTCCGTGGGGCTGGCCTGCACGACGATGGCCGAGATCGAGCGGGCCTCCATCACCCTGCCCAGCGGCGCCGCGGATGTGATCGATCCCCGGCGGCGTTTCCGAGTGGCCCTTCGGCCCGGATTGACCTTGCGGCCCTCGGAAGGCTTGTCGATCAAGTGGCAGACCTATTTCAAATTGCCGGCCTTCGGCCCGACCGAGGCGGTCGCCTTCGACGGCACCATGCGCTACGACATGCGGACGGACACCTTCGTCACGGTCAAATACGATCTGCCCAAGTCCCCGGCCTGGGCCCGCCGGGTGTCCCTGGTGATCGACTACAAATATTTCTTCGACAATGATCCTCCCTTCGTCCCCGGCGTCATTTCCGCGGCTTCCCAGCACAATTCGCTGATTTTCAGGATCCAGGCGGAGTTCTAGGTCCGGGACGGCGGAGACGGCCCGCGGCGGTTCTTGTCTCGCCCGGGGCGGCGTGATATCCTGCCCGCGTCCGATGACGTCCATCGTCCGACTCGCGATTCCATCCATCCTGGAGGGCCCTATGTCTTCATCCGTCCCATTCAAAGCGATCGTCCTGGCCGGACTGGTCCTGCTGGTTGTTTCGGCGGCCCGGGCCGCGGTCCCGGCCGGCGGACCGCAGGCCCCGGCGGGGCTGCGCCTGGAATATCTGGTCGATCCCCTGGGTGTCGATGTCGCTCAACCTCGCTTTTTCTGGACGCCGCGCTTTGAGGGGCGGGGACAGAAGCAGACCGCCTATCAGATCGTGGTCAGCGCCGGGCCGGCCTGCGTTCAAGGGGACGTCTGGGACAGCGAAAAGACCGCCTCCCAGGAATTCACCCAGGTCGTCTACGGCGGCCCGGCCCTCCGGTCGGGAAAAACGTACTTTTGGAAAGTGCGGGCCTGGGACAAGGACGGCCAAGCCGGGCCCTGGAGCGGCGCGGCCCGCTTCGACATGGGCCTGTTGAACGCCTCGGATTGGAAGGGCACCTGGATCGGGGGGGCCAACCAGCTGCGCCAGGAATTCAACGTTCCCGGCCGCGTCGTCCGGGCCCGGGCCTATGTTTGCGGGCTGGGCTATCACGAGCTCAGGGTCAACGGCCGCAAGGTCGGACGCGCGGTCCTCGATCCCGGATGGACCACGTTCGACAAACGGGTCCTCTACGTGACGTACGACATCAGCGCTATGCTTCGGGAAGGCCCTAATGCCGTCGGCGTCCTGCTCGGCCAGGGCTGGTTCAAGAACAGGGCCTTGCTGGCCCAGATCGACATCGAACTGGCCGGCGGGCGGACGATGTCCGTCGTCAGCGATCGGACCTGGACGATGGCCGACGGACCGGTCGTCATGGACAGCGTTTATAACGGAGAGACTTATGACGCCCGCATGGAAACCCCGGGTTGGGACCAGCCCGGATTTGCCGGCCAAGGCTGGAAGCCGGCGGCCGCAGGGCCGGCCCCGAAAGGCGTCCTTTCGGCCCAGATGATGCCGGCCATCCAGGTCATGGACACGATCGTGCCGTTCAAGATGTCCAATCCCCAGCCGGGCGTTTATGTCTTCGATATGGGCCAAAATTTCAGCGGCTGGGCCCGCCTCCGCGTCGCCGGGCCGCGCGGGACGGCCGTCCGCCTGCGCTTTGCCGAGATGCTGTACGACGACGGCATGATCAACCAGGAGAATCTGCGCGGGGCGCGCGTCGAGGATGTTTACATCCTCAAGGGCGAAGGCCAGGAGGTCTTCGAGCCTCGCTTCACGTATCACGGCTTCCGCTTCGTCGAATTGACCGGCTTCCCCGGCGTTCCGACGGCCGAGACGATCCGCGGGAGGCTCGTCCATTCGGGCCTGGCCCAGACCGGATCGTTTGCCTGTTCCAAGCCCGTCCTGAACGCCCTCCAACGCATCGTCACCTGGGGGCAGAAGACCAATCTCCACAGCGTGCCCACGGACTGCAACCAGCGGGATGAGCGACAGGGCTGGATGGGTGACGCCCAGGGCACGGCCGAGGAGGCGATCATGAATTTCGACATGGCCGCCTTCTACACCAATTTCCTGCGCGATATCCGCGACGTCCAGGACGAGAAGGGGCGGATCACGGACACCGTGCCGCACATCTGGGGCAGTCGCCCGGCCGATCCGGCCTGGGGCACGGCCTACCCCCTGATCGCCTGGTACATGTACCGTTACTACGGCGATGCGCGCATCCTGGCCGGGCATTACGACGGCCTGAAGGCTTACGTCGATTTCCTCCGGAGCAAAGCCGAAAAGGGGCTGGTCCGATACAGCTATTACGGCGATTGGGTGGCCGTGGACAAGACGCCGGGCAGCCTCGTCTCCGCGTTCTACTATTATTATGACGTCCGGATCCTGGCTGATGCGGCGCGCGTCCTGAAAAAGGACGCCGATGCCAAGATGTATGACGCCCTCGGCGACAACATCCGCAAAGCTTTCAACGCCGAATTCTTCGATCCCCGGACGGGCAACTACGCCAACGGCTCGCAAACGGCCAACACGCTGCCGTTGTTCCTGGACCTGGCCACGCCGGCCGAGCGGGGACCGGCCTGGGGGAACCTGTTCGATTCCATCGCTTATAAAAACGCCTCCCACCTGACGACCGGCATCATCGGCACGAAATATATCATGGAGCTCCTCGATCGCCAGGGCAACGCCGACCTGGCCTATGATATCGCTTGCCAGACGACCTACCCGAGCTGGGGCTACATGATCGAGAACGGCGCCACGACGCTGTGGGAGCTTTGGCAGAAGCGGGAAGGTCCGTCGATGAACTCCCACAACCATCCCATGTTCGGCAGCGTCGGGTCCTGGCTGTACAAAACACTGGCCGGGATCAATCTGGACGAGCAGGCCGTCGGCTTCGAAAAGCTCCGCATCGTTCCGGCCATGGTCCGCGACCTGATGTTCGCCGCCGGCTCGATCGAGAGCGTCCGCGGCCGGATCGTCTCGTCCTGGAAGCGCTCGGCCAAGAGCGTGACGCTGGACGTCGAGATCCCTTGCGGCAGCACGGCGGAGATCGTCCTCCCCACGTTCAACCTGCTCGACATCGTCCTCGGGGAGGGGGGAACGACGGTCTGGGCGGCCGGAAAGCCCGTCGCGGCCGCCGCCGGCGTCCTGTCGATCGAAGAGAAGACACCGGACAAGCTCGTCCTGATCAAGGTCGGCTCGGGCCGCTACATCTTCGAGCTCACGGGGGATTGAGGCCCTCGACGGTCGCTCTGGACCCGTCCTGCAGGCTCCAAGACGACGTCTTGACCTTGCGGGGTTTGCCTCCGCCGAGAGCGGAGGGGTATAATCGGTCCCGATGAAAAAAACAGCTCCCGATGATCTCATCGAGGCCGCCCTTCGGGAAGACGCGCCCGCGGGCGATGTGACCTCGGAAAGCCTGTTCCCGCCCGAGCTCCAATGCCGGGCCATCCTTCTGGCCAAACAGGACGGTGTGCTGGCCGGCCTCGAGATCGCCGCCCGGGTTTTCCATATCGTGGAGCCCCGGACATCGTTCAATCGCCTGGCCCGGGACGGAGAGGCCTTTCGCGCCGGGCAGGTCCTGGCCGAGATCGAGGGGCCGGCCGTGGCCCTCCTCAAGGCCGAGCGCACGGCCCTCAATTTCCTCCAGCGCCTTTCGGGCGTGGCCACGGCCACGCGTCGGTACGCCGACGCGGTCGCCGGGACCAAGACGAAAATCCTGGACACGCGCAAGACGACGCCCGGCCTGCGCGCCCTGGAAAAATACGCGGTCCGGATGGGCGGAGGCGTCAATCACCGATCGGGGCTTTCCGACATGGTCCTGATCAAGGACAACCACCTCAAGCTCGCGCCCGGAATCGCCGCGGCCGTGGCCGCGGCCCGGCGCCGGGTGGGGCGGCGGCTGAAAATCGAGGTGGAAGCCGAGACTTTCGCCCAGGCCCGCGAAGCCTTGGAGAGCAGGGCCGACATGATCATGCTCGACAATATGTCCCTTCCGGCGATGCGCCGGATCGTCGCCTGGATCGGCGGGCGAGTGCCCGTCGAGGTCTCCGGAGGCGTCGATCTGGCCAAGCTGAAGAAAATCGTCTCCTTGGGCGTCGATTTCGTGTCCATCGGCCGGCTGACCCACTCCGCGCCCGCCGTCGACTTGAGTCTGGAATTTCTCGGCCTTCTGGGCGGCGACATCCCCCGCATTCGGCTGAAAAAATCGCCCGGCCGGGGCCGCAAAAGGTAGACATGGGCGCCGATCAAACGCTGTTCACGGACGTTCTGGTCATCGGCTGCGGAATCGCCGGGGCCAGCGCGGCCCTGGAGGCGGCCAAAGCCGGCCTGCGCGTCACCGTCATCACGGCAAACGCCCTTCCGGAGGAGTCCAATACGCTTTATGCCCAGGGCGGGATCGTCTCCATGGGGGAGGGGGATGACCCGGAACTTCTGGAAGACGACATCATCAAGGCCGGCGACGGCCTGAACGATCCGCGGGCCGTCGGGATCCTGGCCCGAGAATGCAAGCCTCTGGTCGACCGGATCCTGGTCGGGGAGCTCAAGATCCCGTTCAGCCGCAGCGGCGCCGGCGTCCTCGATTTCGCCCAGGAGGCCGGCCATTCCCGCCGCCGCATCCTTCACGTGGAGGACACCACGGGGCGGACGATTGAGGAGTTGTTCATCGCCGCGCTCAAGCGGATGTCCAACGTCGCCCTGCTCCCGGCTCAGACCGCCGTCGATCTCTTGACCGTGCCGCACCATTCGAAAAACCCGATCGCCTACTACCGCGAGCCCCGCTGCATCGGAGCCTATGTCCTGGACAACGCCGCCGGCCGGGTCAAGAAGATCCTGGCCCTGACGACGGTGCTGGCCAGCGGGGGCAGCGGGGCGGTCTTCCTCAACACCTCCAACCCTCGGACGGCCATCGGGGCCGGCTATGCCATGGCCTACCGGGCCGCGGCCCGCATCGTCAACATGGAGTACGTCCAGTTCCATCCGACGATCCTCTACCACCGCGATTCGGACGGCTTTCTGATCTCCGAGACCGTGCGCGGCGAAGGAGCCCGCCTCAAAACGCTCGACGGGCGGACCTTCATGGAGAAATACAGCGACAAGAAGGACCTGGCTCCTCGTGATGAAGTGTCCCGGGCCATCTATGCGGAAATGATCAACACCAACGCCTCGCACGTTCTACTCGATCTTGCCTCGTATGCGGTCATCGACGTCCGGAAAAGGTTCCCCTATATCGCCCGGACGTGCCTGAACTTCGGCATCGACATCGGCAAGGATCCCATCCCGGTCGTCCCCGCGGCCCATTATTGCTGCGGCGGCGTCCTCGTGGACGAATGGGGCCGCACGTCCTTGAGCGGCTTGTACGCCGTGGGCGAAGTCTCCTGCACCGGCGTCCACGGGGCCAACCGGCTGGCCTCGACTTCGCTCCTCGAGGGCTTGGTTTGGGGGACGCGCGCCGCCCGGGACATCGCTGACCGGCTTGAGCGGCCGGTGCCGTACAGGGAATCCGAGATCCATGACTGGTATTACCCCGACCGCGAGGATTCCAGCGACCCGGCCCTGATCAACCAGGACTGGATGACGATCCGCACCACGATGTGGAATTACGCCGGCGTCATCCGCACCTGCAAGCGCCTGGAACGGGCCAAATCCGACCTTGAATACCTGCGCCACCGCATCGAGAAGTTCTACCGCGAAGCGGCCATGAGCCCGGACATCGTCGGCCTGCGCGACGGGATCGACGTGGCCCTGCTCATCACCCGGGCCGCCCTGGCCAACCCGGTCTCCGCCGGGGCCCACTTCCGCGTCGACTGAACGGAGCCGCGGCGGCCGCTTATAGCCAATTCCGTCCCCTTGTTCTATAATGGGCCGTTCATTTTTAGCTTTTGGAGAGATCCCCATGGCCGACGAACGGGACGTGAAGAGCACGCTCAATCTGCCGCAGACTTCCTTCGCCATGAAGGCCAAGCTGTCTCAGAAGGAGCCCGAGCTTCTGCGCAAGTGGGAGGACGAGGGCTTGTATGCCAGGATCCAGGCCGCCCGGGCCGGTGATCCGCCGTTCATTCTCCATGACGGACCGCCCTACGCCAACGGCCACATTCACCTGGGCACGGCGATGAACAAGATCCTCAAGGATTTCATCGTCAAGTCGCGGACCATGATGGGACGCCGCGCACCCTACGTGCCGGGCTGGGACTGTCACGGGCTGCCCATCGAGATCCACGTCGACAAGCTGCTGGGCGAAAAGAAGAAATCGATGTCGATCATCGAGATCCGTGAGGAATGCCGCCGCTACGCCGAGAAATACATCGATATCCAGCGGGCCGAATTCAAACGGCTGGGCGTGTTCGGCGAATGGGACCGCCCTTACCTGACCATGAACCCGGATTACGAGGCCGATGTCCTCCGCCATCTGGCCGCTTTCTTCGCCGCCGGCAACGTGGTCAAGGGCAAGCGGGCGGTCCATTGGTGCCCGGTCTGCAAGACCGCCCTGGCCGAAGCCGAGATCATCTACAAAGACAAAACCTCGCCTTCGATCTACGTCAAGTTCCCGGTCGCTTCCGACCTCTCCGGCCTGGCTCCGGCGCTCAAGGGAAAGAAGGTCTCGGTCATCATCTGGACGACGACGCCTTGGACGCTGCCGGCCAACCTGGCCATTGCCGTCCATCCGGAGCATGATTACGCCGCTTGGGAATCAGGCGGCGAAGTCTTCATCACGGCCCATCGCCTGATGCCGATCGTGGCCGAGATCGTCGGGCGCAAGGACCCCAAGGTCCTGGCCGTCTTCCTGGGCAAGTCCCTTGAGGGCCTCAAGGCCCGCCATCCGTTTATCGACCGCGATTCGCCGTTCGTCCTGGCCGATTACGTAAGCCTGGAGGACGGCACCGGCGCCGTCCACACGGCGCCGGGCCACGGCCATGACGACTTCCTGACCGGGCTGGCCTATGGGCTGGACATCTACGCCCCACTCGATGACGAGGGCCGCTTCACCGCCGAGGTCTCGAAATATGCCGGCCTCAACGTCTTCAAGGCCAACCGGATCATCCTCGATGACATGACCAAGGACGGATCGCTCCTGCAGGAAGGCCAGATCTCGCACTCCTACCCCCACTGTTGGCGCTGCAAGAACCCCGTTGTTTTCCGGGCCACGGCCCAGTGGTTCATCGGCATGGACCAGGCCGGTTTGCGGGCCGAGGCCCTGGCGGCCATCAAAGGCGTTCGCTGGATCCCGGCTTGGGGCGAGGAACGCATCTCGCTGATGATGGAAAGCCGCCCCGATTGGTGCATTTCCCGCCAGCGGTCCTGGGGCGTCCCCATCCCGGCTTTCGAATGCCGGGCCTGCGGCCAGGTCGTGGCCGACGAGACGATCGCCCGTTTCGTGGCCGACATCTTCGAGGTCCGCGGATCAAACGCCTGGTTCGAGCGCCCGGCCGTTGAACTTCTTCCGCCGGGCACGAAGTGCCCGAAGTGCGGATCGGGCGACCTGGCCAAGGAAAACAATATCCTCGATGTCTGGTTCGAATCGGGCGCCAGCCACTCCATCTTGGGCCGGCGCCCCGATCTGCCCTGGCCGGCCGATGTCTACATCGAGGGCCACGATCAGCACCGCGGCTGGTTCAACAGCTCGATGGTCATCGGGGTCGGGGCCAAGGGCGGATCGCCGTACAAAACCTGCATCACCCACGGCTTCGTTCTGGATGCCCAGAACCGGGCCATGTCCAAGTCCGCCGGGAACGTCGTCGAGCCCAAGGAAGTCATCGCCCGCGGCGGGGCCGAGGTCCTCCGCCTCTGGGTGGCCATGATGAACTTCAAGGAGGACGCGCCCTACGGGCCGGAGATCGAACAGCGGATCGTCGAGGCTTACCGCAAAATCCGCAACACCTGGCGCTTTCTGCTCGGCAACCTCTCCGATTTTTCGCCCGATCGCGACACCGTCGCCCCGCCCGATCTGGAACCGCTCGACCGCTGGGCCCTCCAGCGTTGGGACGAAGTCGGCCGCCGCATGCGTCAGGGTTTCGAGGACTACGAATATCACGTCGTCTACCACGCCCTGTCCAATTTCTTTACGGTCGATCTGAGCGCCTTTTACCTGGACGTGCTCAAGGACCGTCTTTATTGTTCGGCCAAGACTTCGAGGCTCCGGCGCTCGGCGCAGACCGTCCTGCACCGCATCCTGGGCGATACCCTGACGCTGATGGCGCCCATCCTGCCGTTCACGACCGAGGAGGCCTGGGAGGCCATGCCCGCCGCGGCCGGCCGCGTCGAATCGGTCCACCTGTCCTTGTTTCCGGAGTTCGGGCGGACTTGGATGGCGCCGGACGAAGCCCGGTCCTGGGATGAGCTGAGGGCGGTCCGGGAGGCCGTGCTCAAGGATCTGGAAAAGGCCCGCGAGGAGAAGCTCATCGGCAACGCCCTGGAAGCCCAGGTGACGCTGTGGGTTCCGGCCGCGCAGATGACCCTGCTTTCAGCCTACGCCGTCGCGCTCAAGGACCTGTTTATCGTTTCCGATGTCGTCATGGAGCCTTCCGGCGCGGATATTTTGACCGTCGCCGTGGCCAAGGCGCCCGGCCGGAAATGCACCCGCTGCTGGAACTACTCGGCTTCCGTCGGGACGAGCTCGGCCCATCCGGATTTCTGCCGCCGCTGCGACGACGTCGTGGAAGGACGGGCCGAATGAGGCGCTCGGTTCCCTATCTCCTGATCGTCGTCATTCTGCTGGTCCTGGACCAGGCGTCCAAGAGCTGGGTCGCCGCAAAGATCGGCCTCTTTCAAACGGTCCGGGTCATCCCCGGCTTTTTCAACCTGACGCATGTCCGCAACAAGGGCGCCATCTTCGGCGTTTTCAATCACGTCCGCGGCAACACGATCGCCTTGTTCCTGACCGGATTGTCCATTCTGGCCTTCTTCCTGGTCCTGGTCTATTTCTTCAGGACGCCGCCTCAACAGAAGCTGAACCGCTTCACCTTGGCCCTGGTCATGGCCGGAGCCCTGGGCAACCAGATCGACCGCATCTTCCGCGGCACCGTCGTCGATTTCCTGGAGTTCCACGTCCGGCGCTTCTATTGGCCGACCTTCAACCTGGCCGACGCCTGCGTCTCGGCGGGGGCCGTCCTGCTGATCTACATTTTCTTCGTGAGGAGGACCGCGTGAAACCGATTCTCATCAAGCTCGGTCCGCTGACCATTCATTCCTATGGCTTCATGATGGCCGTCGGCGTCGCCATGGGTCTCTGGCTGCTTTTCCGCCAGTCCAGGAAACAGGGGCTGGACGCTCCCCGGGTCCTCGACGCCGCCTTCTACATCATGATCGTGGCCCTTCTCGGCGCCAAGCTGATCCTCTTTTTCGGCAACATCAGCTATTACTTGAAGAACCCCAAGGAGCTCATTTGGGTGGCCCGGACGGGCGGCGTTTTCCAGGGCGGACTGGCCTTCGGCATCGTCTTCGCCCTGTGGTATTTCCGCCGGCGCAAGCTTCCGACCTGGAGGATCGCCGACATCGCCGGCCCCGTCCTGGCCCTGGGCCACGGCTTCGGCCGGATCGGCTGCTTTCTGGCCGGCTGCTGCTACGGCCGGGACTGTTCCCTTCCCTGGGCCGTGACCTTCCGCGATCCGTACGCCCATTCCCTGACCGGCGTTCCGATGGACGTGCCCATCCATCCCGTCCAGCTCTACGAATCGGCCCTCAATTTTCTGAACGCCCTGGTCCTTTTTCTGATCCTGCGCAAGAAGCGCTTCGACGGGCAGGTGTTCTCGCTCTACATCCTGAACTATTCGGTCATCCGCTACTTCACCGAGTTTTTCCGCGGCGACCATCCCAGCCGGGCCTTTTTCCTGCAGGGCGGTTCCCCTTTGTTGAGCATCACCTATCCTCAGCTCTTCTGCATCGTCGGTTTCGGCTCGGCGCTGATCCTGCTCGGCGTTTTCAAAAAACGTTCCCGTGCCTAAAAAGGAATTCCGCATCCGGCCGGATTCCGGCGAAGGCGTCCGGCTTGATGTGCACCTCTCGCGGGTGGTCCCGGAAATCACCCGCTCGCAGTTCCAACACTTCGTCGACAAGGGCAAGGTCACGGTCGACGGTGTCATCAGGAAATCGTCTTATAAGCTGCGGGCCGGCGAGAGGGTCGAGATCGACGTCGAGATCCCGCCGCCCGAACCGATCGGGCCCGAAGCCATCCCCCTGACCGTTCTTTTCAGCGACGCCCACGTCATCGTCGTCGACAAGCCCAGCGGGATGGTCGTCCATCCCGGGACCGGCAACCGGACGGGGACTCTGGTCAACGCCTTGATGCATCATTTTCCGGAAGTCGTCGGACTGGGAGAAGCGGAACGGTCCGGAATCGTCCATCGACTGGATGCGGACACCTCGGGGGTCATGGTCGTCGCCCGCAGTCCGCGGGCCTACGACGAGTTGAAGCGCCAGTTCAAGAAGCGCGAGGTCAAGAAGATCTACCTGGCCCTGGTCGGGGGGCCGATGCACAAGCCGGAAGGCACGCTGGATTGGCCGATCGGGCGGCACGTCACGGACGGCCGCATGATTTCGATCAAGACACGCAGGCCTCGGGTGGCCATCACCGATTATCGGGTCCGGCGCCATTACGGAGGGTTTGATCTGCTCGAGGTCCATCCTCACACCGGGCGAACGCACCAGATCCGGGTCCATCTGGCCACGGCCGGCCATCCCGTCGCCGGGGACCGGCGTTACGGGGGACAGAAGCCCAAACGCAAGTTTCCCCGCCTGTTTCTCCATGCCCACGTGCTGGGCTTCCGTCATCCGGAGACGGGGGAGTGGCTGGAATTCCGCTCGCCTCTGCCGCCCGAGCTTGAGCAGGTCCTGCAGAAGCTGGACCCGGCGGCATGTCCGCCGAGCGCCAAGACCGGCCTGTATTGAAGGCGACCCGAAGAGTATATAATGACCCCTCCGTGTTTAGGCGCTCGGGGGGGAAGCCATGATTTCATGCGCCGGCATGACTTGAAAAGGAGCAACGATGAAAAGGAAATTCGCGCTTCTGTGTCTTGGATTGATGGTCGCCGCCATGGCCGTCGGCGCGGGCGGCCCGCACGCGGTGGCGCCCCGGCCGGCCGGCGCGGAACCTACATTTGATGAAATCGCCGCTTTGGTGGCCGGCCTGCCGGGGGACGTCCCCGCTCTCGCCTCGGTGCGGGCTTCGGTCGTGTGGAAACAATACGCCGAATCGATCGAGAAGAATTGGACCGACCTCGAAACCAGGCGTTTGAAGCCGATGCGGGCTTGGGCGGACAAGGAACTCATCCGGGCCCGGGCGTCCTCGAAGTTCCTGTTCTATCCTTTCGGCGGCCCGGATTTTCTCACCGCCCACGAGTTCTTTCCCGAAGCCGAAACGTATGTCCTCATGGGCCTGGAGTTTTGCGGAAGTCTGCCCCGGCCGGACCTTTGGAAGGACCGCCAGGCCGAGGCCTACCTCAAGAATTTCTCGGCCTCGCTCTCCGATTTTTTCGACAAGAGCTATTTCATCACCAAACATATGGATGAGACCCTCTACGGCCAGGGCCAGGTCGAAGGCGTTCTGCCGCTTCTTTGTTTCTTCCTTAAGAGAACGGGCCATCGCGTTTTGGATATCGGCCGCATCGAGTTCGACGCCAAGGGCCAGGCCGTCGACCTGGATTACGACAAGCAGAAGAAAGCCGCGCGGCCGTACGGTTTGAAGATCCTCTTCACGGCGGAAGGTTCGGCCCCGGTGAAGTCGATCGTCTATGTTTCCTGCAACCTGGAGAATAAGACCTTCGCCGACGATTCCCCCCTGCACAGTCATCTGAGCAGGTTCCCCGCAGGTTTGACGACTTATATCAAATCGGGTTCGTATCTGCTCCATTACGCCACGTTCTCTCATATCCGGCAGATCGTCATGGACAAAAGCCAATTCATCCTTGAGGATGATACGGGCGTTCCGTTCAAGTTCTTTAAGCTCAAGGAGTGGCGGGTCCAGCTCTACGGAGAGTACGCCAAGCCCATCAAGGATTTTTCCGGCGTCGATCAGCCGGACCTGAAGAAGGCCTTCGATGAAGGAGCGGGCATCATTGCCAAGCTGCCCTTCCACCTGGGCTACCACTGGAAGGACAACCGCGACGCTCTGCTGCTGGCCGAGAAGAAAAAGTAAGAGGCGGGGTCATCCAGGGCGCCCCGGGACGGCCGTTCCGCGCGCTTGAGATAACCTGGGCGTTTATTATATGATACCCGTTCCTCGCGAGGAAAAATCCGCCGTTCAGGGCGCACCGGCAGGCAAAGGCGCCCGGGGCGCGGACGTCACCGAACCCTGGGAGGCCCGTCATTATGAAAGATTTTACCGCCGAAAAAATCCGGAACATCGCCCTGGTCGGGCATGGTTCGTCCGGAAAGACCTCGATGGCCGCCGCCATTCTCTTTGACGCGGGCGTCACCAGCCGCCTGACCAAGGTGGATAAGGGCAATACCGTCACCGATTTCGAGCCCGAAGAGATCGACCGCAAAATTTCCATCAGCTCAGCCGTCTGCTTCCTGGAATGGAAGGATCACAAGATCAACATCATCGATACGCCGGGATTCTCCAACTTCCTTTGGGACACCCGGGCCAGCCTGAGGGCCGTGGATGGGGCGGCCGTTCTCGTTGATTCCGTGGCCGGCGTCGAGGTGGGCACGGAAAAGGTTTGGGAGATGCTCGAGGAAAACGGACTGGCCCGTCTCGTCGTCATTCACAAGATCGACCGCGAGAACGCCAACTTCGATCGGACCCTGGAGTCCATCCAGCAATTCTTCGGCCGTCAGGCCGTGCCGGTCCAGATCCCCATCGGGCAGGAAAAGAATTTCCGCGGCATCGTCGATCTCATCGCCAAGAAGGCCTATCTCTTCGAAAAGGACGAGAGCGGCAAGTTCGGCGAGGCGCCCATCCCGGCCGAGCTTCAGGAGGAAGCCGATCGGCGTTCCCGGGAGCTCGTCGAAATGATCGCCGAGAGCGACGAAAAGCTTATGGAAAAGTACCTTGAAAACGGCGAACTCTCGGCCGACGACATCCGCATCGGCCTGAAGAAGGCCGTCGCCGCCCGCCAGATCTTCCCTGTTTACACGGCTTCGGCCCTTCTCAACATGGGCGTCCAGCCTCTTTTCGACGGAATCGTCGAGCTCATGCCTTCGCCCGTCGACCGCGGCGAAACCCCCGCCTCGATCAACGGCAAGGATGACATGATCAAGACCAGCGCCGAGGCCCCGTTCGCCGCCCTGGTCTTCAAAACGCTCTCCGACCCCTACACCGGACGAATCAGCCTGATGCGCGTCATGTCCGGCAAAATGAACCCCGACGCGGTCGTGGCCAACCCGGCCCGGGAGACGGACGAGAAGCTGGGTGGGCTGTTCTTTCTCCAGGGCAAGGAGCAGATCCCGGCCGGACAGGCCCGGGTCGGCGATCTCCTGGCCACGGCCAAGCTCAAGGCGACGATGACCGGCGATACACTCTCGGCCAAAGGGTCCGGAATCAAGATCCCGGCCATCCGCTTTCCCGAGCCGTCGATCTCCTTCGCCATCGAGCCCAAGACGCGGGCCGACGAGGATAAAATCAGTCAGGCTTCGCACCGCATCACCGAGGAGGATCCGACGGTCCGCTTCGAGCGCGATCCGGACAGCGCCCAGCTTCTGATCTCGGGCGGCGGCGAGCTTCACGTCCGCATCATCACCGAGAAGCTGAAGAAGCGCTACAACGTCGACGTCGATCTCAAGCCGCCCAAGATCTCCTACAAGGAGACGATCAAGGGCCGGGCCGACGTCCAGGGCCGGCATAAAAAACAGACCGGCGGCCGGGGCCAGTTCGGCGATGTCTGGATCAAGATGGAACCGCTCCCGCGCGGAAGGGACTTCGAGTTCGAGGACAAGATCTTCGGCGGGGCCATCCCGCGCAACTTCATCCCCTCCGTGGAGAAGGGGCTCCAGGACGCCCGCAAGAAAGGCATCCTGGCCGGGTACCCTGTGATCGACTTCAAGGTCACCCTCTATGACGGGTCCTACCACGACGTCGATTCGTCCGATATCGCCTTCAAGATCGCAGCTTCCAAGGCCTTCAAGCTGGCCATGCAGCAGGCCAAGCCGACCCTGCTCGAGCCGGTCATGAATGTCGAGGTTTACACGCCCGAGGCGTACATGGGCGATATCATGGGCAATCTCAACGGGCGCCGGGGCAAGGTCAGCGGGATGGAATCCAAGGGCAGCATGCGCATTCTCAAGGCCGTCGTGCCCATGTCGGAGATGCTCGACTTCGAACCGACGTTGACCTCCATCACCGGAGGCCGCGGCTCGTTCGTGATGGAGTTCAGCCACATGGACGAGGTGCCGTCCCACCTCCAGCAAAAAATCATCGCCGAGGCGGTCAAGGAAGGCCGGGTCCACCAGGAAGAGGAATGAGGCCTTAGTCAGGCTGATCGAGGGCTTCTCGAGCTGCAGCAAGGGTCCAGCGTAGGCTGCCTTTCAGGAATTTCTCTGGGCCGCCGATCCTCCGGCCGAATATTTTCCCTCATTGTTCCCGAGCGCAATGGAGGGGGGAAGTTCGGCCGATTTCCTGTAAATCTTTCGCCGACGGGGGCCGCCGAGTCGTGTTGTGTCGTGTCGTCATCCGGGCGATATTGACATTGCCCCGGCCGGAATTTATTCTTGTCGGCGTTGGCAGGATGGGAAATCGGTATGAAATGAAAAGCGCGGGAAATCTCCGCCGAAAGGGAATTTCATGTCCTTCCGGGAATAATTCATGAATTCAATATCGGTAAATCCGTTTAAAAGGCTTCTCTGTCTACTTTCTATGAACCTGTTGGCCGGTTGCACTTACTACAACATGCTGGTCCACCAGTCCCCAAAAGTGGATGATGGGAAGATCTTTTCCAATCGATCAATATCACCCAGCCGCCAGCCTTACCATTTCAATTACTCAAATAAGTATTTGCCTTACTTGGATACGGTTAAGCTCGATAATCCTCTTACGAAACAGGAATCCACATTGGATGCGCTTCTGTCTCAGGATAAGACGAGGGCATTCATTATTTATATTAACAACCAGATTGTCTATGAGAAGTATTTCAACTGATCTCGGTTCCTGGTTCTAATTGGGAATATAAAAATATCGATTCAGAACTATTGGGCTGGGTTATTGAAAATGCGACGGGGTCTACTCTTTCCGACTTGGTTCATAAGTATCTTTGGGAGCCTATGGGGGCGGAATTTGATGCCTATTGGAGCCTTGACACAAAGAACGGCGTTGAGAAAGCCAGCAGTTCCTTCAATGCCTGTGCTCGAGACCTGCTGAAGTTCGGTTGTATTTATTTGAATAACGGCAAATTCAACAACCAGCAGATAGTGCCCCAAAGCTGGGTAACTCATATCTTTGATATTCCGGCCTCTCCAAATCAGCAACCGTTTTTAAAGCATAATTTCTTATGGTGGATTCCGAATGATGGAGCTGATAGAGAAATCGTGGCCGATGGTTATTTAGGCCAAAGGCTGACCATTAACCCCAAGTACAACATCATAGTTGTAAAACTCGCAGAAGCAAATTCGAATACGAATCTAGATCAAGCTCTTAGGTATATCGTAAATAGTGAAGCTCTGAGCCATGCAAAAGAGAGGATTGCAAAAAGGATAATCCATTGAGACAGCCATTCCCGGACGGTCCTGGCCGCGACGTCATCTCCGCGGCTATAAAGAACGGGCGCCGCGCCAAGGTCCCTTGGGCTTGCCGCGCTATTTTCGGCCTCCGTCCGTGACCTCCAGATCGACGTCGTAGTAGAGCGCCGACATCGGTCGGCCCGAAACAGGTTCGACATTGTCCGCCCGGATGAGGGCGTGGTAGGACCCTTTCGCCAAGCCCGTCGTGGACGCCTTGTTGACGAACGTCTGGCGCTTGCCGACGCCTTCGACGGAGACCGAAAGCCAAGCGGGGACCGGCTTCGGATCGATTTTCCAAGGCCCTAATTCCGCGCTGCCTTTGTTCGTCACGGTGATCATCCCCGCCGGCGCTTGGGAATCCGAACCGTCCGCCCGGAGCATGATCCGGTAGGAGTCGGCGGTGATGATCGGGGGGATCGGGAAATCATTCGTCTTGGAGACCCGGATGAAGGCCGCCTCGTCGGGGCCGGCGCCGACCGTCACCCCTCCGGTCAGCGGCCCGCTGGTCTCGTGCGTCCAGAGGTTGCGGACATAGAGCGCATCGCCCGCCGCGAATCCGATTTCCTCCCAGAGGATCTTCTTCTCGGCCCTGTGCTTGCCCTGATGGAGCAAAAGAACGGCCCGGCTTCCGTCGAAGAGGGGTTTTCCCGCCCAAAGGCTGATATTGCCGTCGTTCCAGACGACATGGCCCTGCTTGCCCAGAGGATCCTGGTTGACGGCGATCGCCTCCATATTAGTCAGGACCGCGATCGTCGCCGGAGGCATGCCGCGCAGGTCGTTTCCGGCGATGAGCGGCGAGGACATCATGCACCAGAGGCTGAACAGCGTCCGGTTCTGGGCATCGGTCATCCCGGGCATGCCGACGATCATCATGTCGGGGTCGTTCCAGCGGCCGGGGCCGGCGTAGTCCGCCAGCTTCTCGTTGGCGAAAGCAATCCGCAGGGCCCGGGCCCAGTCAGCCGCGCCGGGAGCGCAGATGTCCGAAGTCGTCCGCCACATATGGCCGATGGCCCCGGCCCATTGCCAGGGATACCCGTCGCCCCAGGAACACAGGCTGTGGACCAGGGGTCGGCCCGCGGCGCGCTGGGCCTGTCCGAGGAGCGAATAGGTCTTGATGATGTCCTGGCCCTCGGAATTGCACCAGTCGATCTTGATGTAGTCGGCCCGCCAATCGGCGAACGACTTCATATCCGCCTGCTCGTTTCCCTTCGTCCCCGGCATGGCCGTGCTGCAGGTCTTCGATCCGGCGTCGGTATAGAGGGCGTACTTGAGCCCGAGACCGTGGATATAGTCGCCCAGCCCGCGCAGGCCGCTCGGGTAGCGCTGGAGGTTGGGCGTGAGGAGGCCGTTCGCCCCGCGCGAGAAGCAGATGCCTTCGTCGGGGCCGACGTAGGCGTAGCCGGCCTCCTTCATCCCGCTGGCGACGAGAGCGTCGGCGATCTCCCGGATGAGCTTCTCGTTCTGGGGCTCCTGGCCGAAGATGTTCCAGGGGTACCAGCCCATGGGCGGGGTCAAGGCCAACCCGTCCACTTCGGCATGATACTTGGCCGAAACGGCGGGCGATTGGGCCGGCTTTTCCGGCGGCTTGGCCGGGACGGCGCAGGCCGCGAGCAGAAGCACGGCGGCGGCCGCCAGGGCAACGGCCAAAGTCGGAAATCGGAAATATAAGCGCCTGTTCGGGATCATTAAGGTTCTCCTCGGCCCCAGATTATTCCATTTCCGCCCGACGCGTCAAAAACCGCGCGCCGCCCGGCTTTCATCCGATAGGCGGTTCTCCGTTCACCGCTTGAATTCGGATATAATGAGGCTTCCCATTTTGCCCTTTCAAGGAGCTGATTGATGAAGAACGCATCGAGGCTGTTGCTGATAATGTTTACCGCGTTGGCTTTCCTTTCGGCCGGGCTCATGGCCCAAGATGAGTCCGACAAGACGCTGACCCTCAAGATCGGCGACCCGCGCTTCAAGGACAAGACGATCGAGGTCGCTCCCGGAGCGATCTATGCCATGGAAACGGGCAAACCGATCGCCTTCGAAAGGATGATCCAGGAGATGAAAGGCGTTCCCCTGGTTCACGTCGGAGAATCGCACAACTCTCTGCCCATGCATGAACTGCAGGCTCGGATCCTCAAGGCGCTCTACGAACAGGACCATCATATCGCCCTCGGGCTGGAGATGTATCCGACGACCCTTCAGGAACCCTTATCCAAATGGAGCCTCGGCATACTGACCGAGGACGAATTCATCCGCGAGGGCCAGTGGTACGTCACCTGGAACCAGAACTTCGCGTATTACCGACCGATTTTCGCCTTCGCCAAGTCCAACGCCATCCCCCTTTATGGGCTGAACGCCCCGCGTGAGGTCATCAGCAAGATCCGCGTGCAGGGCTGGGATGCCCTTTACGACGCTGAAAAGGCCCTCGTGCCCAAGCCCGATCTGACCCATAAGGAGCACCGCGAGCTGCTCAGGACCATTTTCGGCAACGAGCATCTGCCGCCGCAGATGAAGGGCGCCGGGATGGACATGATGTTCGAGGGGCTCTATCGCGGCCAATCCGCCTGGGACGAAGTCATGGGCTTCAACGCCGTCCGGGTTCATAATCTCGACAAGCGCCAGGTCGTCGTCCTGGTCGGATCAGGCCATCTCCTTTACAATCTCGGCCTGAACCGGCGGGCCTTTGAAAAGAGCAGGCTGCCCTTCAAGACCGTCGTCGCCGTGGCCGTGCCCAAAGGAAAGCCCGCGTTGGCGGTTTCGAGATCGCTGGCCGATTACATCGTCGGCATCCCTGAAGAGGAGCGGCCGGCCTATCCGTCCGTGGGGCTCGGGTTCAAGAAATTCAAGGGCCTGGACAACCTGGTCGTCGAGGCCAAGCCCATCGACGGCGTGGCCCTGGGCCAGGATTTCGAAAAAGGCGATGTGGTTCTGGGGGTGGACGGCCGCGCCTACACGGACGCGAATGAGCTGCGCACGGCCCTGGCCAAATTCGCCTGGGAGGCCGAGGCGAAGTTCCGCATCCTGCGGGCCGGAGCGGAGAAGGAGCTCACCCTGAAGTTCCACGAGCAGCCGCCCGCGCCGGAAGCCAAGAAGTAGAGGGATATCCGCCCTTCCAGGAGACGCCATGAAGAAAAAAAGGCTTTTGCCGATCGCCCTCGCTCTCGTCCTTACCGCCGGATTCCTGGCCGCCCAGGAGCCGGCGGCCGCTCCGAAAATCGAGCGCCTGAAGCATCAGATCGAGCGGATCGTCCGCAACCAGGACGGCGTGGTCGGCGTGGCCGTCCGGCATATCGAGTCCGGCCAGGCCCTGGAGCTGAACGGCGACGCTTCCTTTCCCATGGCCAGCACGTTCAAGGTCCCCATCCTGGTCGAGCTCCTGAGCCAGGTCAAGGAGGGGAAGTTCCGCCTCGAGGACGAGATCGACGTCCAGAAGACCGACCAGCACCTGGGAAGCGGGATGTTCTCCCGCCTGGTCATGCCCGGTCTGAAGCTGAGCGTCCTGAACGCGATCCACTTCATGATGATGATCAGCGACAATTCGGCTACTGATCTTCTTCTGGCCAAGGTCGGGGCCGAGAGAATCAACGCCCGTCTCAAGGGACTGGGCATCGACGGCATCTCGGTCAACCGCTCCTGCCAGGTCCTCATCACCGACCTGCTGGCCCTGATGACCGCTTCCGGCCGCGAAGCGACCAAAGCCGCGTACATCAAATTCGGACAGGATCCGCGCGACCAGGCAACCCCGGCGGCCTTTGCCGCTCTTCTGGAAAAGGTCTTCAAAAAGGAGATCATCGACCCGGATTCCTGCGACCTGATGCTGCGGATCATGTTCAAATGCGAGACGGGGGAGGGCCGCATCAAGGGTGATCTCCCGCAGGGGACCCCCGTTTCCCACAAGACGGGCACCATCGCCGGCACGGTCAACGACGTCGGGATCATCACCCTGCCCGACGGCCAGGGCCATGTTGTCCTGGCGGTGCTGACCAAGGATTTCGTAGAGGAGACGGCCGTCGTCGAGGCCGTGATCGCCAAGATCGCCCGGGTGGTCTACGACTATTTTCTGTTCGCCAACTGACCCGGCGGTCCGGCGTCATCCTGGAAGGAAACGCCTATGATCCATCGAACTTTTTTCGTCGCTGCGCTCGGCGTCCTGGCCTTGCTCACCCTCGGTGCGGCCGCCGCGGCCCAGACTCCGCCCACTCCGGGCGAGGAGAACGGCTACCTGCGCTACAGCCAGAACGATGACCTCGCCCGTTTCCTGAGCACCCTGGCCGCCCAATGCGGCGAGCTGAAAATCCGCATCGTCGGGAAGACGAAAGATGTTCCCGGATTTCCGGCCCGGGACATTTTTCTGGCCGTGATCAGCGGAAACGGGGCTCTGCGCGGCCGCGAGCTCGATAGAGCCAAGCCGACCATTCTGCTGACCGCGGCCCAGCACGGCAATGAGCAATCGGCCAAAGAAGCCGCCCTCCGGCTTCTGCGCGACTTCGCCGCGGGCGAATTGAAGCCTCTTCTCAAGAGGCTGAACGTCCTGATCATGCCCCAGGCCAATCCTTACGGCAACCAGTTCGACGTCCGGGTCAATGAGATCGAACTCGACATGAACCGCGACCACGTCAAAGTCGAGACCGAAGGAGTGGCCGCCATCCACAGGGTCTTCCGCGAATTCCGGCCCGAGGTCACGATCGACGTCCATGAAAAGGGTGACGATTATTACCGCGTCAACATCGGCTGCGTCTCCAACGCCAACATCGATGCCCGGCTCCAGGACTTCTCCCGCCGCGTCCTCTTGGCCGAGGTCGAAGCCGCGTTGAAAATGAAGGCGATCGCCTTCCATGAATACCTGGTCAGCGAGGAGATGGGTCTGAATACGTCCGCCGGGGCGGCCCTGAGGCCCGAGGACCTGGCCGGGCGGGAGGAGATGAAGCGCTACAGCACGACCGATCTCAATGACGGCCGCAACAGCCTGGGCATCTTCGAGACGCTCAGCTTCATTCAGGAGGGCGCTTCGCGCCACGACATTCCAACCCTGGGCGAGCGGACCGATCGCCAATACTGGGGATTGCGCGGGCTTTGCGAAGCCGCCGCCGGACACGCCGCCGAGGTTTTGACGCTGGTCAACGGGATCCGCCGGGACCTCTTGGCCAAGGCCGCCGTATACAATGAATCAAACCTCGTTCACCTGCGCATGGCCTATGCCCGCGATCCCAAAACTCCCAACCTCGCGATCAGGCAATTTGAAGAGGAGCCGCAGTCCCGGACGTTGGGCTCGCTCAAGACGGACAAAAAGGCGGGCGATGAGGTCCGGGCTTCCGACCTGATCGCCCCCCCTCCGGCCAAGTCATCGAAAATCGTGACGGTCGTGGTCAAGAACTGGTTTCCCAACGTCGAGTCCCGGCTGTCCGTGGCTCGGCCCCTCGGCTACGTCATCCCGGCCCGTCACGCGGATGTCGTCGAGAACCTGCTCCGTCTGGGAGTTGCGGTGATGATGTTCACCCGGGACCAGATTCTGGATGTCGAGGCCTATTCGGTAGGGACCATCATCCCGGCCAAATACGATTATCTGGCCCCCGACCGGATCGACGTCGCCAAGGCGTCGCTCCGGCTTCCCGCCCGGCGCGGCGATTATTATGTCTCCTGTGCCCAGCCCGCGGCGAACCTCATCCCCTGCCTGCTCGAGCCGCAGTCGGAATTCGGGCTGATCCGCTACTGGGCGTACAAGCTCGTGCCGGCCTCCGGAGACGTCTGGGCCTTCTATCGGCTGACGAAATCGCAGGACCTGCCGGTCGTGCCCTACGAGAATTGGCCGGACTGAGCAGCGTCCGTCAGAAGCGCTTTTCCGTTATATCGAGGTAGATCACCTCGACCAGGCTCGGCCAGCGCCGTCCGCCCGCGGGCGGTTCTTCGATGCCGAAGGCCCCCTGGATGTCGGCCAGCGTCTTGCCGGCGGCGATCATGTCCTTGATCTTGGCCTGTTTGTCCTGGATCGATATCAATTCCCCGCGGATTTCGGCTTTCGTCTCCGGATCGTTGTGACCGCTGATGAAGACGTCGGCTTCCAGCTTGAGAATGGATTCGAGGCTGCGGACCAGGCCGAACGAAGTGCCGCCTTTCTGGCGGTGGACGAGCGGATCGCGGCCCAGGAAGACGAGGTCTCCGACGAAGGCGGTCCTTTCCTGGGGAAAGAAAACGACGGTGTCGCCGCTCGTGTGGGCCGGGCCGAAGCTGTAAAGCCGGGCGGGGAGCCCCTCGGGGCGGAATTCCTGCCCGGACTTGAACGTGACGGTAGGCAAGTAGGCCCTGTAGGCGGCCATTTTCTCGTCCTTGAAGGCCTCTTCCATTTCCTTTTTGGCGTTTTCGCTGGCGATGATGCGCAGGCCGGCGGGGAACGCGATCAGGCCGTTGACGTGGTCGCCGTCGCTGTGGGTCAGGATGATCGTGCCGATCGGCTTGGGCGTGATCTTGGCGATCTCGGCGAGCATGGCCTTGGCTCCCTCAGGGGTCATCTTGACGTCGATGACGGTGACATCGTTGGTTCCGACGTAAAAGCCGGAATTGGCCATGACCCCGCCCTTGAGCCAATAGAGATGGTCCTTGATCCGGACCGCGGAAAGCGGCTCGGGGGCCTGGGAGGCCGGCTTGGCGGCGGGGGCGGCCTGGCGGGCCAAAGCGGCTCCGCCGGCGACGAAGACGGCGGCAAGGAGGGAAACGACCATCATTTTTCGGGTCATGGGCGGACTCCTTTCAAGATCTCATCAAGTATAGCGGAAGAGGAAGGGGAGTCCAAGCGGCCTGCTCAATGCTCGAACAGCCTGCGCAGCTTCCTCAAGGAGAACATCGACAAGACGATGCGGGCCATGGTCAAGAGGGAAATCGGGCGGGTCCGATATTCCAATCGCCCGGCCTTGACCGCGCCGATGATGGAGGCCAGGGTTTTATCGGCATCGACGAGGGCATAGGTGCGGCCGAACTGCCAAGCCGTGTGGCAGTCCGAGGTCCCGACCAAGGCTTCCCCGCCTCGGCCGCCAGACGGACGGCCTTGGCGTTGAAGTCGACGACCCGGTTGTAATAGCTGGCGAATTCGATGGCGTCGAACTCGGGCAGAAGCGGGTAGAGGCGCGAACGGAGGGACTGGAAAATGGAGAAGAACGGGTGTGGGGCGATGAACAGGCTGTCGGGAGTCTTCAGGCCGGAGATTTCGGCCAGCCGATAGCGGATGTCCGGGGCCACCGGAAAGCGGGGATTGATGACCAGGATGTGGCAACCTTCCACGGTCAGCTCCGTCCCCGGCAAAAGCAGGAGGCCCTTCGACTCCGCATAGGCGCGCAGATCGTCTCCATAGGTCAGGGCGTTGTGGTTGGTGACGGCCAATGCGTCGAATCCGAGGCGGCCTGCCCGGTCGATGAGGTCCCGGGCGGAATAGCGGATCCGGTCTTGGGGGTCCTCGGCGGTGTGGGTGTGAAAATCGATCTTGAGCATCGGGGGAGGAAAAAACGGCGCCATCCTTGGGCTTAGGCCCAAGGACGGCGCGGATGGATAAGCGTCGGGCCGACGAAGCTTAGAGCTTCGTTTCTTCGACCGTCTTGGAGACGGAGGCGACCGTCTTCTTGAGCTGGGCGGATTCCTCCTCGTTGAGCTTGATCTCGTAGATCTTTTCCAGCCCCTTGGCTCCGATGAGGCAGGGCACGCCGATGAAGAGGCCCTTGACGCCGTATTCGCCCTCGCACAGGGCGCAGGCGGGCAGGACCCGCTTCTTGTCTTTCAGATAGCTCTCGGCCATGACGATGGCGCTCCAGGCCGGGCTGAAGAAGGCCGAGCCCTTGCCGAAGAGCTTGACGATCTCGGTGCCGGCCTCCCGCGTGCGCAGAACGAGCTTGTCGATCTGTTCCTTGGTCGCGATCTCGGCCAGGGGGACGCCCCCGACCGTCGTCAGTCGGGGCAGGGGAACCATGTCCGGACCGTGTCCGCCGAGGACGGTGCCGGCCACATCGACCACGGACACGCCGAGCTCCATGGCGATGAAGGCCCGCCAACGGGCCGTGTCGAGCGTCCCGGCCATGCCCAGCACCTGGTGCTTGGGAAAGCCGGTCAGCTTGTAGAATGCGTAGACCATGGCATCGAGCGGGTTGGTGACGATGATGCAGAACGCTTTCGGCGCGTGGTGCTTCACGCCGGCGGCGACCTTGCCGATGATGTCCAGGTTGACGGCCAGGAGGTCCTCGCGCGTCATGCCCGCCTGGCGGGGTCTGCCGGCCGTGACGATGACCACGTCCGACCCGGCGATGTCCTTGTAGTCCGAGGTGCCGCTGATGGCCGCGTCGTAGTTGCCGTGGGGGGCCATTTCCATCAGGTCGAGAGCTTTGCCCTTGGCCGGGTTCTCCAGCTCGGGGATGTCAAGGACGACGATGTCCCCCAGCTCTTTCTGCGCGGCCAGCATGGCCAGGATCTGGCCGATCTGACCGCCGCCGATGAGCGCGATCTTCTTTCTCATATCGTGTGACTCCTTAATATGGTGTTTCCGTCCTCGTCGGGACGAAGACGGTTCCTCGCGTTCAGACTTTGATGTAGCCTTCCCAGGTCGAAGCCAGCTTGGGATTGTGCAGCCAGTCCATGACGTAGTCGGTGAAGGCCGTTCCCGTGGCGCCCGTGGGCCGGCCGGTGATGGTCATCTTTTTCTCGTACTGGCCGGTGACGTCCAGGGCCATCTCCAGGGCTTTGGCCTTGTCGGGATAGCCGATGTGGCCGACGAGCATGGCCGCTGCCCGGATCATGCTGCAAGGGTCGGCGTATTGGGCCCGGCCCTCGGTGACCATGCGCGGCGCGGAACCGTGGATGGCTTCGAACATGGCGTATTGCTTGCCGATGTTGGCGCTGCCGGCCGTGCCGACGCCGCCCTGGAATTCGGCGGCCTCGTCCGTCAGGATATCGCCGTAGAGGTTGGGCAGGACCATGACCTGGAAATCGCGGCGGCGCTTGTCGTCGACCAGCTTGGCCGTCATGATGTCGATGTACCAATCATCGGACTCGATGCCGGGGTAGTCCTTGGCGATGCGGTAGAAGTTCTCCAGGAAGCGGCCGTCCGTCGTTTTGACCACGTTGGCCTTGGTGACGCAGGTGACCCGCTTGCGGCCGAACTTCTTGGCTTGTTCGAAAGCCAGGCGGCAGATGCGGTCGGAGCCGGGGCCGGTGATGAGCTTGAAGTCGATGGAGATGTCGGCGTCGACGTCGATGCCGTAGGGGCCGAGGGCATAGAGGTCCTCGGTGTTTTCGCGGAAGAACAGCCAGTCGATGCCCTGCCTGGGGACGCGGACGGGCCGGACATTGGCAAAGAGGTCGAGTTCCTTGCGCAGGGCCACGTTGCAGCTCTCGATGTTCGGCCAGGGATCGCCCTTGCGCGGGGTCGTGGTCGGGCCTTTGAGCGTGACGTGGTAGGTCTTGATCTCGGCCAGGACGTCGTCGGGAATGGCCTTGTGCTGGGCGGCCCGGTTCTCGATCGTCAATCCTTCGATGTCGTTGACGATGACCTTGCCGGTTTTGATCTCATCCTTGAGGAGATGGGCCAAAACCCGCTTCGATTCGGCGGCGATGGAAGGGCCGATGCCGTCGCCGGCCAGGATGCCTATACGGAGCGGCTTGATCCGCGTGTAGTCGACCCAGTCCGGTGCGGCCTTGACTTTTTCCATACGCTTCATCTGGACTTCGAGGAGCTTGCCGAAGTGCTCTTTGGCCCGATTGATGGCGTTTTGATCCATGAACATTCCTCCCTGAGATAAAATTGGACGGATAGAAGAAACACCATTTTATACCGACTTTTGCCTAAAAAGCAACCATCGCCGAACCCGCCCCGTTTCCGGATTTTCCTTCTTGACCTTCCCCCCTGCCCGTTTATAAACTAGGATGCTCTCAATCCGGAATCGTTATCGAAGCGGAGGCCCGCCATGCTGGAAAGCTACGAAAAAGCGGCCGCGGAACGGCGGTCGCTGGGGATTCCGCCCCTGCCCCTGACCCCCGAAGAGACGGCCGAAGTTTGCCGCGGTTTGGAAAGTCCTCCGGCCGGAAAAGCTGAAGAGCTCGCCGCTCTTCTCCGCGACCGTGTTCCGCCGGGCGTCGATCCGGCGGCGGGAGTCAAGGCCGAATGGCTGGCGCGGGTGGCCCGGGGCGAAGTCCGCTCTGCGGCGGTAACCCCCCGGGAAGCGGTCTTCATGCTGGGAACGATGCTGGGCGGCTATAACGTCGGCCCTCTGGTCGAATTCCTGGAGTATAAGGAGCTGGCCGCGCCGGCCGCCGAGGCTCTGCGGCACACCATCCTCGTCTACGGCGCGTTCGACGCCATCGCCCGCCTGGCCGACTCCAATCCGGCCGCCAGGACGGTCCTCGAATCCTGGGCCCAAGGGATGTGGTTTTTGTCCAAGCCGGCCCTGCCGGCCTCGATAACTCTGAAAGTCTTCAAAGTCGAAGGCGAGATCAATACCGACGATTTCTCGCCGGCCAAACACGCCGCAACCCGGCCGGATATTCCGTTGCATGCCCAGGCCATGGGCCTGACCCGGTTCCCCGGCGGCCTGAAAACGATCGCCGGCTTCCGCGCGGAGGGCCATCGGGTGGCGTTCGTCGGAGACGTCGTCGGCACGGGTTCTTCGCGCAAATCGGCCTGCAATTCGGTGCTCTGGCATATCGGCGAAGACATCCCCTTCGTCCCCAACAAGCGCCGCGGCGGGGTCATCCTGGGCGGCCTGATCGCTCCGATTTTTTTCAATACAACCGAGGACTCCGGCGGCCTGCCCGTCGAGAACGTCGACGTCACGGGGATCAAGACGGGCGACGTCATCGTTCTCGACACGGCGGCGGGTCGTCTCAAGAAAGAGAACGGCGCGCTCCTCTCGACGTTCGTGCTCAAGCCGCCCACCATCAGGGATGAATTCCGGGCCGGCGGCCGGCTGAATCTCATCATCGGCCGGGCCTTGACCAACAAGGCCCGGGCGGCGCTGGGATTGCCGGAGGCGGATTTCTTCGCCTCTTTGAAAAATCCCGCGCCGCGGCCGGGACAGGAATATACGCAGGCCCAGAAGATCGTCGGGCGGGCCTGCGGCGTCGATGGAGTTTTGCCGGGTTCGGCCTGCGAACCGAAGATGACCACGGTCGGATCGCAGGACACGACCGGACCGATGACCGCGGACGAGCTCAAGGAGCTGGCCTGCCTGGAGTTCCAGGCCGACCTGTTCATGCAGTCGTTCTGCCATACCGCGGCCTATCCCAAGGCGGCCGACGTGAAAATGCACAAGACTCTTCCGGGATTCATGATCGCCCGCAAAGGCGTGGCCTTGAAACCCGGGGACGGCGTCATCCATTCCTGGCTCAACCGCCTCCTACTGCCCGACACGATGGGCACGGGCGGGGACTCCCATACACGCTTTCCGATGGGTCTGAGCTTCCCGGCCGGGTCCGGGTTGGTGGCGTTCGCCGGCGCCCTGGGCTTCATGCCCCTGGACATGCCTGAGTCCGTTCTGGTCCGATTTAAAGGGCGATTCCAACCCGGCATCACCCTGCGCGACGCGGTGAACGCCATTCCCTACCAGGCCGTCCGGAAAGGCCTGCTGACCGTGGCCAAGAAGGGCAAAACGAACGTGTTCAACGGCCGCATCCTGGAAATAGAGGGTCTGCCCGACCTGACCGTGGAGCAGGCCTATGAGCTGACCGACGCATCGGCCGAGCGGTCCGCCGCGGGCGGCGTCATCGCCCTCGGGGCGGACCCGGTGGCGTCGTTTCTAAGGAGCAATATCGCCCTGATGGAAACGATGATCGCCGCGGGCTACCAGGATGCCGGGACGCTCCGCCGCAGGATCGATGCCTGCCGGGCCTGGCTCGAAAAGCCCGTCCTTTTCGAGCGCGACGCCCGCCCCAAATACGCCGCCGAGCTGGAGATCGACCTGGCCGACATTCGGGAGCCCCTCCTGGCCTGCCCCAATGATCCCGACGATGTCAAACCTCTGTCGGCCGTGGCCGGGGACGGGCTGGACGAGGTTTTCATCGGATCGTGCATGGTCAACATCGGCCATTTGCGGGCCGCCGGACGGATCTTTGACAGGGCGGCTTACCCCAAGACCCGCATTTGGGTCACGCCGCCGACCAGGATGGACGAGATCCAGCTCAAGAAGGAAGGCTTTTATTCCATCTTCTCCCAGGTCGGCGCCCGGGTCGAGATTCCGGGCTGTTCACTCTGCATGGGGAACCAGGCCCGGGTCCAGCCCGGGGCGACGATCCTCTCGACGTCGACCCGCAATTTCGACGATCGCATCGGCGACGGGGCCCGCGTCTATCTGGGCTCGGCCGAACTGGCCGCGGTGAGCGCCCTGCGGGGGAAGCTGGCCACGCCGGCCGAGTATTTCGCCGTCATGAACGAGAAAGTCCTTCCCTTCGCCAAGGACATCTACAAGTATCTCCAGTTCGACGAGATGAAGAATTTTTCCCTCAGCTATGTCTAAGGCGCCATGATAAGCCTGAAAGACCATAAAGCGCTGATCACGGGAGGATCGCGGGGGATCGGGCGGGCCGCAGCCCTCCTCTTTGCCGAGGCGGGCGCGGACGTGGCCATCACCTTTCAGTGCCGGGATGAAGCGGCCCTGGCCGTCCAGGCCGAGATCGCCAAGAAAGGCCGGACGTGCCTCATTTATAAAGTCGAACTGTCCCGGCAGGACTCCGTGGAGGCCATGGTCGGTGATCTCGTCGGCCGCTGGGGCCGAATCGACTGCCTGGTCAATAACGCCGGCATCTGGAATTACCTGGAAATCGGCGGGGGAGACGCGGCGGCCTGGAAGACCATGATGGCCGTCAATCTGGACAGCCTGTTCTTCCTGGCCAACGCCGTCGTGCCGCTGATGAAAAAGCAGGGCCGGGGCCGGATCGTCAACGTCGGTTCGACGGCCGGCATCCGGGGCGAGGCTTACCATTCCCACTATGCCGCCACCAAGGGGGCCATGAACGCCCTGACCAAGTCCTGGGCGGTCGAATTCGCGCCCTGGAACATCAATGTCAACTGTGTCGCCCCGGGCTGGGTGGATACGGACATGTGCACGGAGGTTTTCAAAGATGCCGCTTATAGGGAATCGGTCCGGCAATCCATCCCTTTGAAGAGGATCCCTCCTCCCGAAGACATCGCCGGCCCGATCCTGTTCCTGGCTTCCGACTTGGCCCGCCACATGACGGGGGCGGTCCTCAGCGTCAACGGCGGCGGAGTCCTGTGCGGGGCCTGAGCGGGAAATTTTCGCTTGACAGGCAATTTGAAGCTGTGTTACTCAAAAGAACGTATCAAGAGAATTATGGGTAAAAAGCACTTCTCTCTTATAATTGTTCCCCACAACAAATCAGGGTATAAAACTCTGTCTTTCTCCGAGCGTTTCGTTCGAAACACCAAGTGGGGAGCGATCGTCCTGGGTGTCCTGCTGTTTGGAGCCATAGGGGACTATGTCCGCATCCGGATCATCGGCATCGGCTACAAGAACTTGGTGGCCGAGAACGCCAAACAGAAAGAAAAGCTGTCCGGATACGAAACTTCGATATCCAACCTGGAAAAACAGATCAAGGACCTCGACGAATACCGGAAAAAAATCAATATTCTGGCCGGTGTCCGGTCGCAGGACGAACTCAAGGAAGTGGGCGGAGGCGGCCGGAGCTATACGCCTCCGGACGGTCAGGTCATCCCGGGGGTCCCGCCGAACGTCGTTCCGGGGAGTCTGAAATCCGTCGAGCTGAAGGCGGATGACGTCAAGAAAAACCTGGAAATGCTGGTCACTTTTTTCCAGAACCGTTCGGAGCTGTTGTCCACGACGCCGTCGATTTATCCGACGGCGGGTTTGCTGACCGGATATTTCGGCTGGAGGAATGATCCGTTCACCGGCAAACAGCAGTTCCATTTCGGCCTGGACATCGCTTCGGTCCTGGGGAATCCGGTCGTGGCCACGGCCGGCGGGATCGTCGTCGCCACGAACATCGATCAAGGTTTGGGCCGGTCCGTCCAGATCAGCCACGGCTTGGGCGTCCTGACGGTCTACGGCCACTTGAATAAATTCACGTGCCGGGTCGGTCAAAAGGTCAAACGCGGCGACGTCATCGGCGAGTTGGGCAATTCGGGCCACGCGCTGGGGCCCCACGTCCATTACGAAGTACGGGTCAACGGGACCAACGTCAATCCCTTGTCCTATATTTTCGAATAAGCCTGAAACTATCCCCTCATCGTCGTTTTAGAGAGGACGGTTTTTAACCGCTCTCCGGTCTCCGGTTCTTATGGGCCGACGCCGAAGCGATCGCCGGGCACGATTTTTGCGCCCCTGAGGAAAACCGCCGCGTCCAGGGGTTTTTTGCCTTCCATCTGCAACCGGGTCACGATGTAGTCCGAACCGCCGCCGCAAGCGATAAGGATCCCCGTCGGGACCAGTCCCCGCACCGTTCCCGGCGGGATCGCGGCCTCCCGGGCGTCGGCGGGCGCAGCCGCCCGACCGCTCAGAAGGAGGAATCGTTCTCCGCGGAGAAAGGTGTACGCGGTAGGCCAGGGGTTCATGGCCCGGACATGGCGATCGACGGCCGCCGCGTCCCGCGTCCAATCGACCAGACCGGACTCCTTTTTCAGCTTGGGGGCCGGAGTGGCCAAGGCATGATTCTGGGGCCGCGGAACGAGGGCCGCGATCCGCGCGACCGTTTCGACCAGAAGCTCGGCGCCCAGGGCCGCCAGGCGGGCCTCGAGCGATCCCGTGGTATCGTCAGGACGCAGAGGTGTCTTGATCGACGACAAAATATCGCCCTCGTCCATGCGCTCGTTGAGACGGAAAATCGTGATGCCGGTCTCGGTCTCACCATTGAGAATGGCCCAGGCGACCGGCGAGGCCCCTCGATATTTGGGCAGAAGGGAAAAATGGACGTTCAAGGAGCGGTAGGGGGGGAGGTCGATGACCGGCCCCGGCATGATCTGACCGTAGGCGACCACGACGTGAAGGGCGGCGCCCGTTTCCCGAAGCCGTCCCACGGCGGCCGGGTGCTTGCGGATCCGTTCGGGTTCGTAGGAAGGGATTCCGTGTTCCAGGGCGAAGGCCTTGACGGCGCACGGGGTGAGCCGGCGGCCCCGGCCCGCGGGACGGTCGGGCTGGGTGACGACGAGCGGAATGTCGTGGCCGGCCCGAAGGAGGCGTTCCAGGGAAGGAAGGGCGGCCGCCGGACTGCCGAAGAAAACGATGCGCATCAGCCTTTGTTCTTGGTTTCCGGCTTCCTGAATTTCTTCTTGATGAGCCCGCGCTTGAGCGGCGAAAGCAGGTCGACGAACAGCCGCCCGTCCAGATGGTCGATCTCATGGCAGAGGGCCCGGGCCAGGAGGTCCTCGGCCTCGATCATTTTCTCCCGGCCTTCGGGATCCAGGCCGCGGACGGTGACCTTCTGGGGGCGGGCCACCTTCTCGTAGACTTCGGGAACGGAGAGGCAGCCTTCCTCGCGGATGAGCTTGCCTTCCTTGCGGACGATCTCGGGATTGATGAAGACGTGCAGTTCGTCGGGGTTTTCTCCGATGGACAGGTCGACGACAATTACCCGTTTCAGGACATCGACCTGGGGAGCGGACAGGCCGATTCCCGGGGCTTTGTGGACCGTTTCGATCATGTCCCGGATGAGCCGGCGGACCTCGCCGTCCAGTTCGGCGACGGGTTCCGACTTCTTGATGAGCGTCGGATGGCCCAGCTTGAGGATTTCGCGAGTGGCCACGGAATGTCTCCAGCGGCCATTTTACTACGGGGAGCCGCAAATATGTTACATAATCCTTACTGCTCCCCGAGTACGAACCGGGCGACAAAGACATCCGGGGTTAATTATATTCTGCCGGGAAAACGCTCTCCAACGCTCGGTCCGATCGTCCCGTTCCCCCATCAGATGACCGCGGACGGAGGCGGCGGCTCGTCGGCCGCGCCGGCGTTCTTGAGCGGCACGGCGACGAGATAGAAGGCCATCAAGCCGAGGACGACGAGGCCGAAAAGATAGCTTGGGTCCTGGAAGATCTTGGGAATGTCGAAGCGGATGATCTTTTGGAGGAAAAGGAATTTCCACAAAGCGCGGAGCAGGGCGGTCAAACCCTCTCCGGCGATCAGCCCGGCGGCCAGGAGGATGCCGACGTTGTCCACCCTCGTTTTTTGGGCCGGATTGCAGCCGCGCTTGGCCGCCCGCCGGTCGAGGAGTCCCTTGATCATGCCGCCGACGAAAATGGCGAAAGTGGTCTCGAGCGGCAAATACATGCCGACGGCCACGAGCATGGGCGACTTGACCTGGATGAGGATGAAGGCCAGTCCCATGAACATGCCGACAATGACCAGCGGCCAGGCCAGTTCACCCCCGACGATGCCCTTGGCCAGGACGGCCATCAGCCCGGCCTGTGGGGCGGGGAGGTCCTTGCTGCCGATCTCGAACGACTTGATCAGGAGCATGATCGGAAAATAAAGGACGAGCGAGGCGACCAGGACGCCGATCAGATTGCCGGCCTGCATTTTCCAGGGCGTGCCGCCCAAAAGATGGCCGACTTTGAGGTCTTGCAGCATCTCTCCGGCCACGGCGGAGGACACGCAGACGACCGCGGCGACGCCCAGGACGGCCAGCAGGCCTTGCGTCCCAGAGACTCCGATAGCGACCATGAGCAGGGCGGCGATGATGAGGGTCGAGAGCGTCAAGCCGGATAGAGGGTTGTTGGAAGCGCCGATCGTCCCGACCAGGTTGCCCGAGACGGCGGCGAAGAAAAACCCGGCGACGGCCATGACCGCGGCGGCCAGAAGGGCCGGCGGGTACGCCCCGATGAAGATGCGGTAGACGAAGATCATCATGACGAAGGCCAGCAGAAGGCCGCCCAGAACAAGCTTGACATTGAGGTCTTTTTCCAGACGGGAGGTCGATTCGGCCTGCCCGGCCGCTTTCTTGACGTCTCCCAAAGAGCGTTTGATTCCTGCGCCGAGGCTCTTGCGCATCCGGAAGAGGGTATAACCCGCGCCGACGAGCATGCCGCCGACGGCGATCGGCCGGATAATGAATTTCCAGACGTTGGTCACGTTCGTGCCCCAGTCGACGGCCGAGGCGGCGGCGCCGGGTCCGGCCAGTTGGGCGACAAGGTCGGGGCCGAGGAAAAATATCAAGAGGGGAGCGAAAAGCCCCCAGGCCAGGATGCCGCCGGCGAAGTTGAGCGAAGCCAGGCGGGGCCCGATGATATAGCCCACGCCCAGGTAGGCGGGGAAGATCCCCGGGCCGGAAACGGCCACCGTGCCGCCGGCCGCGATCTTCGGCGAATCCGGAGCTCCGCCGAGCCGGACGAAGCTCGAGCCCAATCGGCCGACCCGAATGATGAAATCCTTGCTGGCGGCGAAAAGCTGGAACATCCCCAGAGCGTAAAACAGAGAACCCAGTCCCATGGCCTGAAACAGGAATTTGGCCCCGGCGCTGCCCTTTTGGCCGGCCTTGTGGATCTCGGCCGCGGCCACCGATTCCGGGAAGGCCAGGTCGGGGTCGGTGACCATGACCCGGCGGAGGAAGGTCACGAACAGAATGCCCAGGAATCCGCCGACGAACATCAAAGCCGTCGATTTCCAATAATCGAGCTGGCCCCAGACCCCGGTGATGAGGAAAGCCGGAATGGTGAAGATAGCCCCGGCGGCCACGGATTCGCCGATCGAGCCCACGGTCCGGGCGATGTTCTCCTCAAGAATCGAGCCCTTCATCAGCTTCAAGACGGCCATGCCAATGACGGCCGCCGGGTAGGTCGCGGCGATGGTCATCCCCGCTCGCATTCCCAGGTAAGCGTTGGCCGCTCCGAGAACGACGGTCAGGACGAGGCCGATGAGGAGCGACCGGAGGGTGAACTCCCTCAAGTCGGTCTTCTCGGGCACGAACGGTTGATGGCTCATTCCATGCTCTCCTTATTTCGGGATGACCTATGTATATGAAAAAGCCACCTCCTCCGTCAAGGCGAAGATGCGCCGGTTACAGTTTGCAGAACCGCCGGAAATGTGTTAAAAGACTGTTTTTAGAGGTCGATCAATGAGTTTAGCCCGTTGGTTCAAGAATCGTCTCCTTTGTGACTTGGCCATCGATCTCGGCACGGCCAACACCCTGGTCTATCTCAAGGGCAAAGGCATCATCATCCAGGAGCCTTCCATCGTCGTTGTCAACAGGCAGACGGGCAAGGTCGAGGCCGTCGGCATCAGGGCCAAGGAGATGCTGGGCAAGACGCCGGTCAACGTCCAGGCCATCAAACCGATGCACGACGGCGTCATCGCCGACTTCGAGATCGCCGAAAAAATGCTCGATTTCTTCATCAAGAAGGCCACCAACAACCGCGGCTTTCTTCTCCGCCCGCGCATCGTCATCGGCATTCCCACCGGCATCACGCAGGTCGAACGGCGGGCGGTCAAGGACGTGGCCATGCGGGCCAAGGCCACTGAAGTCTACCTGGTCGAACAGCCCATGGCCGCGGCCATCGGGGCCGATCTGCCCATCTCCGAACCGACCGGCAACATGGTCGTCGACATCGGCGGCGGCACCACCGACATCGCCGTCATCTCCCTGGACGGCGTCGTCTTCAATCACTCCATCCGCATCGCCGGCAACGAGATGGACGAGGCCCTCATCTCCTATCTCAAGAAGAAATACAACCTCCTCATCGGCGAGCGCTCGGCCGAACAGGTCAAGATCCAAATCGGCTCGGCCTATCCCTTGGACGAGCCCTTGACCATGGAGATCAAGGGGCGCGACCTCCGGGAAGGCATCCCCAAAACGATCGTCATCGACGACCAGGAGATCCGCGAAGCCCTCGAAGAGGTCGTCGCCGCGATCGTCAACGCCGTCCGCATCGCCTTGGAAAGGACCCCGCCCGAGCTGTCGGCCGACATCATCGACCGCGGCATCATCCTGACCGGGGGCGGCGCTCTGCTCAAGAACCTGGACAAGCGCATCCGCGAGGAGACCCAGCTGCCTGTGTTCATAACCGAGGAACCGCTGACGACGGTCGTCCTGGGCGCGGGCAAGATGCTCGACGACATGGAGCTGCTGAAAAAAGTAGCCATTCCCTAAACCGGCGGGAGACCTGGCATGCCTCTGGCCCGGCCGGAACGGAAAAAGATCCTGATCGTGTCGGGCCTGGTTGTTATTCAGCTTTTTTTCGTCTCCCTCCAGGTTCCCCTCGGCGAAGAGCCCAGCCTCCTGGAGCGGGCCGTCTTTTTTGTCCTGGCGCCGGTCGGGCACGCCGTGCGCGGCCTGACCGCGGCGGCGGCGGGCGTCTGGAACCGCTACCTTTACCTGCGCGGCGTGGAGGCTCAGAATCAGGCCATGAGGGACGAGCTGTTCCATCTCCGCCAGGAGAACAACCGGATGCGGCAGGGCCTGTCGCGGCTCCGGGATCGGGAGGCCGCGGCGACGCTCTTGGCCGGGCTCAAGCGGTCGTTCCGGGTCGCCTCCGTCATCGGCGTCGACGCCGTCAACGTGCACAAATCGGTCATAATCGATCTGGGCCGGGCCGACGGACTGGTCCCCGACCAGCCCGTGGTCGACGGCGACGGCCGGCTGGTCGGGCGGACGATCGAGCCGATTTCCCGCCGCGAGGGGACGGTCGAGCTCATCACCAACGAAGCCTGCAGCGTGGGTGTTGTCTCCGAAAAGAGCCGGGTGGTGGGCATCCTGGTCGGCGCACCCGAGCGCGGTTTGTGCCGTCTGAAGTATATCCTCTCGACCAACGATAAGCTCGAGCCCCTGGAAGGGCTGGTCACCTCGGGCTTCGACAAAATCTACCCGGCGGGAATCCCGGTCGGCCGGATCCTGAGCGCCCGCAATACCACGGCTCTTTTCAAGCTCGTTACCGTACGTCCTTTCTTCGAGCTTCATCGGCTGACCACGGTGGCCGTCCTGACGGCGGAGCAGGCCGGCCTTGGGGAGCGCTGATCGATGCGCGGCGTCATTCACGGCGCTTTGACCCTGCTGGGGGCTGTCCTGGTCCACGCCCTGGTCGGCCCCGGGCTGGCCTCCTCCGTCTTCGGCTTTAAAGTCTTTCCCCTTGCGGTCATCCTTTTCGGCATGGTCAAGGGCGACCTGGCCGGGGCGCTGATGGGGACGGCGGCGGGAATCGTCGCCGATGCCTTCTCCCTGGGAGTCTTCGGGGCCAACGGGGTCGTTCTCACCGCCGTCGGGTTTCTCGCCGGATGGATTTCGCGGCGCATCAACGTCGTGTCCCCGGCCCGTTCCTTCCTCTTCATCGGGCTCCTCTCGGCGCTCGAGCTGACCCTCCGGGTGAGCCTGGCGACCGCCGTCCTGGGCGAGTCCGCGCCTTGGAACCAGGGCCGTCTCCTGTTCCAGCCTCCGGTCATGGGCCTGGCCGGGGCGGCCGCTTTCGCCCTTTTCCGCCGGATACGGAAAGCCTATGAGCGCTGATCGGATCTATGAGGACCTGGGCCCGCTGCAGAAGCGTTCCCGCCTCGTCTGGATTTTGGTCGAGATCGCCTTCGCCGGGCTGGTTTTTTTCTACTGGAAAATCCAGGTCCTGGATTATCGGAAATACTGGACCCAGGCTGAGGCCAACCGGACGCGGGAAATCGCCGTGCCCGCTCCGCGCGCCGTCCTCACCGATCGCACCGGAAAGATCCTCCTGGCCGACAACCGGGCCTCGTTCAAGGCCTGCTTCATCCGCGAAAACACCAAGGATTTCGAAGGCTCGATCCGCGAGGCCGCCCGTCTGCTGGCTCTGGACCCGGCCGTCATCCGGGAGCGGATCGACAAATTCCGCAGCCTTCCGGCTTTTCGGTCGATCGTGGTCAAGGACGAGCTGAGCCTTGAGGAGGTGGCCTTGATCGAGGCCCGCCGCGGCGAGCGCCCCGAACTCATCGTCGAGACCGAACCCAAGCGGCTCTACCCCTTCGGCGATTTCGCCGCCCACGCCCTGGGCTACCTTCAGGAGCTCACTCCCGACGAGCTGCGCACCGTATACAAGGGCCGCCGCGCCGGGGACATGGTCGGAAAGTCCGGCGTCGAGGCCACCTACGAGAACGATCTTGTCGGACAGGAAGGCCAGATCGTCGAAATCGTCGACAGCCTGGGGCGGAAGCGTCAGGAACTGGAAAGCGTCGAACCCAAGCCGAGCCCAGCGCTGCACTTGACCCTGGATTTCGACCTCCAGGCCAAGGCTCAGGACCTGCTCAAGGGAAAGGAAGGGGCCATCGTCGTCCTGTCGCCCAAGACCGGGGAGGTCCTGGCCTTGGCCAGCTCTCCGACCTTCGATCCGAACAAGTTCATCAACCGATTCACGCCCGAGGAATGGGTCGGTTTGATGACCAGCCCGGATAAACCTCTGCTGAACCGGGCCGTCCAGGGTCTCTACTCTCCCGGGTCGACGTTCAAGATGGTCATGGCCACGGGCGGCCTGGAGTCGGGCGCCATCACCGAGGCGACAACATTCTTCTGCGGCGGGACGATCGAGATCTACGGGCATGAATTCACCTGCATGGGGGCCCATGGGGCGCTGACCCTGCCCGACGCCATCCGCTACTCTTGCAATATCTTCTTCTATAATGTAGGAAGGCGCATGGGCATCGAAACGATCGCCGATTATGCCCAGCGCATGGGCCTGGGCCGGAAGACCGGGATCGACATTCCCGGCGAAGCGGCCGGCCTCGTGCCCACTCCGGAATGGAAAAAGAAGACCCAAAAGGCGGCCTGGTTCCCGGGCGAGACGATCTCGGTGGCCATCGGGCAGGGTCCCCTCCAGGTCACGCCCCTGCAGATCGCCGGAGTGACCGCCGTCGTTGCCAACCGCGGCCGGTCCGTCATTCCTCACATCCTGTCCGGAGAAGGCGTCTCGGCGGGAACGGCAGCGGGCCCCGGCCTGACCGCGGTGAACATGGAACGGGTCGTCGAGGGCATGTGGCGTTCGGTCAACGCCGGAGGGTCGGGACAAGGCGCACAAATCGAGGGATTCGACGTTTGCGGCAAGACCGGGTCGACCCAGACCATGAGCAAGGAGCAGGCCGACCGCATCGCCGCCCAATCGAAGCAGCGCAAGACCCATTCCTGGTTCACCGGCTTCGCCCCGCGCAACGATCCCCAGATCGTGGTCAGCGTCCTGATCGAATTCGGCGGGCTTGGCGGCGCCACCGCCGCGCCCGTGGCCAAGGAACTGTTCGGAATTTACAGGGACAAATATGCTCGATCGCATCCATCCGCGGGAAATTGACTGGGTCCTGATCGGACTGCTCCTGGTCAATTCGGCCATCGGGCTGGTCCTCATCCAGGGCGCCTCGTATTTTCTTCACGGCGGATTCGTCGTCAAGCAGGCCGTCTGGATCCTGGTCAGCCTGCTTTTCCTGTTGCTGCTCCTGACCGTCGATTACAAGATCCTGATGGACCTGGCCCCTTACGCTTACGCCGTCTTCCTGATGGGCCTCCTGGTCATTCTTGTCCTGGGCAAGGCCGAACGGGGACACAAAAGCTGGATCGGGCTGGCCTTCATGGGCGGACAGCCGTCCGAGCTGGCCAAGGTCGTGGTCATCCTCATGCTGGCCCGGGTTTTTGCCGGATTCAAGTCGATGTACGTCACGGCGGCGGCGACGCTGGTGAGCGGGGCGGTCACGGCCGGGCCGCTGCTCCTCGTCGCCGTTCAGCCCGACCTGGGGACGGCCATGAGCATCCTGTTCCTTTGGCTGGGCAGTCTGGCCCTGGCCGGAATGAACCGCCGAACGCTCGTCATCATCCTCCTCGCCGCGGTGGCTCTCTCGTTCTTCAGCTGGCAGTTTCTGCTCAAGGATTATCAGAAGACGCGGCTCAAAACGATCATCGATCCGCTTCATGATCCGCGCGGATCGGGCTACCACGTCCTGCAGTCGAAGATCGCCATCGGCTCGGGGGGTGTCCTTGGCAAGGGGTTCATGAAGGGAAGCCAGAGCCTGCTCCGCTTCCTGCCGGCCCGGCACACCGATTTCATCTTCTCCGTGCTGGGGGAGGAGTTCGGCTTCCTGGGGGTATGCGTCGTTTTGGGCGTCTATTTCCTTCTTTTGGCCCGGATCTTCCAGGCTGCGGGCCAGACACGGGACCGGGCCGGCCTCTACATCGTCTTTCTTTGCGGCTGCCTGGTCACGTTCCCCTTCATGGTCAACGTTCTGATGATCATCGGGCTCTTTCCCGTGACCGGAGTGCCCATCCCTCTGCTCAGCTATGGCGGATCGTCTCTGCTCTCCACGTACCTGGCGGTGGGACTCGTCGCCAACGTCAAGCTGCGCCGGTTTGCCTATGTCTGACGCGGCCTTGACGGCGGTCGAAAAGCCTTCCCGCTACGTGGGCGGAGAATGGAACATGGTCCGCAAAGATCCCGCCTCCGTTCGTTCCCGCATCGTCCTGGCTTTCCCCGACGTGTACGAGATCGGCATGTCCTATCTTGGGCAGAAGATCCTTTACGAACGGGCCAATGCCCGGCCCGACGTCCTGGCCGAGCGGGTGTTCGCCCCGTGGCCCGATTTCGAGCGGGCTTTGCGGGCGGCCGGCGAGCCCTTGCGCTCGCTGGAAAACCGGATTCCGCTGGCCGGATTCGATATCGTCGCCTTCTCGCTCCTGTATGAGCTGAATGACAGCAATATTCTGACCATCTTGGATCTGGGCGGGATCCCCCGATCGGCCGAAGCTCGGAGCGCGGAACACCCCCTCGTCCTGGCCGGCGGCCCGGCGGCGTTCAACCCGGAGCCGCTGGCTGGGGTTTTCGACGCCTTTTTTCTCGGCGACGGCGAGGAAGGGCTCCTGGAGATTTGCGACGCCTGGGCCTCATCGAAAGGGCCTTCCCGGCGGCGGGCGGAGAGGGTGGCCGCTCTGGCGGAAATTTCCGGCGTCTACGTGCCGTTCCTCTATGAGACGTTCCGCCCCGCCGGATCGCCTCTTTTAGCGGTTCGGACCGGAGTCGGGGGCCGGGCTCCGGCCGCGGTCCGCAAGCGCGTGCTGGCCTCGTTCGCCCGCTCGGCCTTCCCCGAAAAGATCGTGGTGCCCAATCTCCAAGCCGTCTTCGACCGGGTCGCCGTCGAAGTGGCCAGGGGCTGTCCGCAGAAATGCCGGTTCTGCCAGGCCACCAGCATCTATGCTCCGTACCGCGTCAAGGACCCCGGATGCGTCATCGACGCCGTTCGCAACAGCTTGGAGGCGACCGGTTACGAGGACGCTTCGCTGTTCGGGCTGTCCGTGGGGGATTATCCCTATCTCGAGCCCGTCGTGGAGCGGCTTATGGCTTTCCTCGCGCCCCGCCGCGTCTCCCTGTCGCTCTCTTCGCTGCGGCCGAAACGGCTTTCCGCGGAGATCGCCGAAACGATCACCAAGGTCCGCAGGACCGGATTCACCCTGGTCCCCGAGGCGGGCACGGAGCGGCTCCGCCGGGTCATCAACAAGCCGGTTGAGGACCGTGAGCTTTGGGAGGCGGCCGACCATGCCTTCCGCCGCGGCTGGCGGCTGCTCAAGCTCTATTTCATGATCGGCCTGCCGACCGAGACCGACGAGGACGTCGAGGCCATCCCGCTCCTGGTCCGTGAGCTGTCGGCTCGGGGACGGGCGATCCTGGGCGCCCCGCCGAGGATCAACGTCAGCCTCTCCTCCTTCATCCCCAAGCCGCATACCCCTTTCCAGTGGGCGGCCATGGAGAGTCCCGAACGCCTCCTGGGAAAACAACAGCGCCTGCGGGAAGTCCTACGGCGGGACCGCTCCGTGGAGATCAAGACCCAGGACGTGCGCGTCTCCGTCCTGGAGGCCGTCTTCTCGAGGGGCGACCGTCGGCTTGGCGCCGTCCTCGAAACGGCCTGGAAGGAGGGGGCCCGTTTCGACAGCTGGAACGAACATTTCCGGGCCGAGGTCTGGGAGCGGGCTATGGCCGGCTGCGGCGTCGAAGCCCGGGATTATCTTGGCCGGCTGGACCTGGACATCCCTCTGCCTTGGGATCACATCGATTCCGGCATGAGCCGGGCTTTCCTGAGATCCGAGCTGGGCCGGGCCCTGAGGGCTGAGCCGACGCCGGCCTGCACCGACCGCTCCTGCGCAACCTGCCGGGGATGCGCCTACGCCGAAATGTTCGAAAAGGAAATCCCCGCAGTCATCGAGCCTCTCCAGCCGGAACTGCGCCCGGCCGAACCCGCCCGACCGGCGGTACCCATCCGCTGCGGCGTCGTCTATGAAAAGACCGGGCGGTTCCGCTTCCTCGGGCACAATGACTTGGTCAGCGCCCTGCAGCGCGTATTCCGTCGGGCCGGGATCGAGATCCTCTATTCGGAAGGGTTCCATCCCAAGCCGCTGATGTCCTTCGGCCCCGCCCTCCCTCTGGGCATGGAAGGAAAAGCGGAGTTCTTCGAATTCAAGTCTGGAGGACCGCTGGAGACGGGAAGGCTTCTGGAGAGGGCGAACGCTTCCGCGCCGCACGGCTTGCGGTTCCGCGCGGCCGTCGAAATCCCCGCCGGCGCGCCGTCCTGGATGGACCGCCTGCGGGGGGCCGTCTATATGTTCGACCTCAAAGGCGCGGGCATCGCCGCGACGGAAGCCCTTTTGAAATCGTTCGACGAACCCGGCGTCCGGGCCGATGCCGACTGGCTGAGGGACGTCGTCTACGAACAGGACGGAGAACGCTTGCGCCTGAGCGTGTCCATCGGCGCCCGGAAGATCCCCCGGCCGCAGGACCTCCTCCGCCGGGTCCTGGGATTCGACAAGGCGGTCCATTACATGGTCCGCGAATCGTTCGAGTTTGATGGGCTCCCCTTGATTGACACAAACGATCGGGTTCCTGTATAAAAGTGTGCGTTTCGCCGCAGAAAAGCGTTTCGCGATAAAGGAGACGACCCTCATGATCGACTACACCCTGACCGAGGAGCAGAGAGCCCTCCAGGAGATGGCCCGTGATTTCGCGCTGAACGAGATGCGCCCGGTTGCCGCCCAATATGATCAAAGCCACGATTTCGCCATCGACGTCATGAAAAAGGCCTTCGAGGCGGGTTTTCTGACCTGCAATATCCCCGAATCCTATGGCGGAGGAGGGCTGTCCAACCTGGACTTGGCCATCCTCAGCGAGGAGCTGGCGTTTGGCTGCGCCGGCCTGTTCACCAGTATGATGGCCTGTTCGTTGGGCACGACGCCCATCGTTCAGTTCGGGACCGAGGAGCAGAAGAAGAAGTTTCTCGCCCCCATGTGTCAGCGTCTGATCCTGGGCGCCTACGCCCTGACCGAGCGGGAGGCGGGCTCCGACGCCGGGGCGGTCAAGACCAAGGCCGTTAAAACGGGCGACCATTACGTGATAAACGGGGCCAAGTGCTTCATCACCAACGGCGGGGTCGCCGGCCTGTACACGGTCTTCGCCAATACGGCCCCGCACAAGGGCGCGCGGGGAGTCAGCGCCTTCATCGTCGAGCGCGAGACTCCGGGGATTTCGATCGGCAAGGTCGAGGACAAGATGGGCCAGCGGGCCTCGAACACCGCCGAGGTGTATTTCGAAGACGTCCGGGTCCCGGCCGCCAATTTGCTGGGCCGCGAGGGCCTGGGTTTCATCATTGCCATGCGCACGTTCGACACGACCCGAGCCTCCGTCGGAGCCGCCGCCCTGGGCATCGCCAGGGCCGCCCTGGAGTATTCGGTGGCCTATTCCAAGACGCGCAGGACGTTCGGCAAGGCCATCGCCCTTTATCAAGCCACCCAGTTCAAGATCGCCCAGATGGCCATGGAGCTTCAGGCTGCCCGCCACCTGGTCTGGCACGCCGCCTGGCTGTCCGACCGGGGTCTGCGCAACGCCAAAGAATCGGCCATGGCCAAGTGCTTCGCCTCGGACATCGCCATGGCCGCTGCCAGCGAAGCCATCCAAATCCACGGCGGCTACGGCTACATGCGCGATTACCCCGTGGAAAAGCTCCTCAGGGACGCCAAGCTTCTGCAGATTTACGAAGGGACGAATGAGATCCAGCGCCTGATCATCGCCCATGAAGTGATCGGCCCGGTCAAAGAGTGATCGGCCGCCGAACAAAAAGGGACGCCCCAAGGAGCGCTCTTTTCAAGGGTACCGCCGCTAGCGGCGGAGAAGAGCGGCCAGGTCTTCTTCGACGGAATGGATCGGCGTTTCGACGATCCGGCCGGCCTCCTTGCCGTTCAGAAAGACGATGAACGTGGGGAGCTTGTCGATGGACCGGCCTTCCGGGATAAAGCGGGAACGGCCGCCTTTGTCCCGGGGCATCGCCGTGTAGCTGGCTTGGAGCAGGGGATTGTCGGCCAGGTCCAGAACCTTGAAGAGGGCCGGGACATGGGCCTTCGAATCGGAACACCACGAGCCGAAGTACGCTTCGATCAATACCGGCTCGGCGGCGCTTTTCAAAGCTTCGATCGCTTCGGGCTTGGGTTGATAAACGGCCATGACCGGCTCCCAGTCGGGAACGGCGGACAGGATTTGTGACCGGGTGACGGGACCCGTCAATTCGGCGGGGGGGACGGAAGCGGCGAAGGCCGCCGTCAGCGCGACGATCGTGATGAAAACGAAGCGGCGGCCCACGGCCTTCGCCCGGAAGGAGATGCTAGTCGGTGAAGTATTCGGGAACCAGGCCGAGGGTCTCGGCCCCGGCGCCCTTGCAGACGTCGATCAGTTCAACGACCTTGAGAAACGCGGCCTTGGCGTCGGCCCGCAGGAAGATGGTCTTGTCGGCGCGGGTCGAATAGAGACGGCGCAGCTCATCGCCGGCCATTTTGAAGTCGGCGAACTGGTCCTTGTTGATGAGGACCGTGCCGTCCTTGTTCAAGGTGACGACGATCAGACCGACGGGCTGGCCGCCGGCCGCATCGGACGCGGTTTCAGGGAGCTTGACGTCTATGCCTCTCTGGACGAGGGGTGTAATGACCATGAAGATGATGAGAAGGACGAGGAGCACGTCGCACAGCGGGACGACATTAGGTTCAGCTTTCGCCATAATGGCCTCCTTCGAGAGTCCTAAGGAACAGTTATTTTATGCCATCTTCCACGGTCTGTCAAAGGATTTCCGCCGCGCTTACGCTTCGCCGTAATCGGGCGGGTGAAAGCCGGGATCGGTCTTGAGGACGGTTTTCCCCTGGACCGTGTAAATGCCTTTGGCCAGCACGCGATAGACCCTCCGGCCGGCCTCGACCAGAATGACCAGGGCGCTGAGCATGATGACGGCGGTCAAGGAGACGTTGACCAGTCCGAGAACCGTCTTGCCGGGGGTTGCGATCATGGGTCCGAAGCTGTCGAAGATGTTGCGCCAGGCGGCATAGAGCGTCGTGGTGGCCACGAAAGCCAACGGGACGAGGCTGACCCAAACATAGCGGACCTTCCCGGCGTTGATGACGGCCGAGGTGATGACGGCCAAAGCCACGGCGGCCAGGAGCTGGTTGGCCGTGCCGAACATCGGCCAGATGGTGTCGATATTGCCCGTCCAGATGAAGTAGGCCCAGGCGAAGACCACGAGGGCCGTCGAGCCGGCGGCCCCAGGGAGCCAATGCGTCCGTTCCAGTGGCTTCCAGATCCGGCCCCCGAATTCCTGGACCAGGAAACGGGCGATGCGCGTCCCGGCGTCGATCGTCGTCAGGATGAAGAGGGCCTCGAACATGATGGCGAAATGGTACCAGTAGGACATCAGTGATTTCAGGCCGGGGATGGCCGAGAAGATCTGGGTGAATCCGGCGGCCAGGGACACCGCGCCGCCGGGGCGGCCGGCCAGGTTCTCGCCGACTGAACGGGAAATCTCGGCCAGCTTGACCGGGGCCAGGCCCATCGAGGCGAATTTGGCCGAGGTCAGGTTGATGGCAAAATAATCGCTGGGGAAGAGCGAGCAGGCGGCGATGAGGGCGATCACGCTGACCGCGGCCTCCATCATCATGGCTCCGTAGCCGATGAAGCGGGCCTCGGTCTCATGGCTCAGCATCTTCGGCGTCGTGCCCGAGGAAACCAGGGAATGGAAGCCCGAGATGGCTCCGCAGGCGATGGTGATGAAAAGAAAGGGAAATACTTTTCCCGGGATGATCGGGCCGTGGCCATGGACGAAGGGCGTGACGGCCGGCATCTTCAGGGTCGGATGGACGACGAAGACCCCCACGGCCAGGGCCAGGATGGTGATGATCTTGAGGTAGGAGCTCAGGTAATCCCGGGGCGTCAGGAGCATCCAAACGGGCAGGACGGAGGCCACGAATCCATAGACGGCCAGGGCGACGATGATGCCCTCGCGGGACAGGGTGAAGACCGGGGCCAGGCTCGATCGGGCCACGACGCTGCCCAGGATGACGGCAGCGAACACGCCGATGACCCCGATGACGCTGCTTTCGACGATCCTTCCGGGGCGTATTTTGTACATCCAGAAGCCGACGATGAAAGCGATAGGAATGGTCATCCCGATGGTGAATGTGCCCCAGGCGCTGTCGCGCAGGGCGTTGACCACGGCCAGGCCGAGGCCGGAGAGGGCCACGATGATGATGATGAGAATGGCCACCGGGGCCACGATCCCGGCCAGGGGGCTGATTTCGTGGCGGGCGATCTCAGCCAGCGAGCGGCCCTTGCGGCGGACGGAGGCGACCAGGATCATGAGATCGTGGACCCCGCCGGCGATGACCGAGCCGAGAAGAATCCAGAGCAGGCCGGGAGCGAAGCCGAACTGGGCGGCCAGGACCGGTCCGATCAGCGGCCCGGCGCCGGAGATGGCGGCGAAATGGTGTCCGAAGAGGACGATTTTGTTGGTGGGCAGGTAATTTTGCCCGTCTCTCAGAGTCTGGGCGGGCGTCGGACGGCTGTCGCTCAAGGTCAGAACCTTGGCGGCGATGAAGGCGCTATAGTAGCGGTACGCCAAGGCCAAAACGAGAAGCGTACCGATCACGATGGGAACGGCGTTCATGGGGCCTTCTTTCGAAAGGAGTCCGCATCCGGGCTCCCGGATGAACGCTCCAGTTTACTCGCGGCTTCATCCGCCGTCAATGCGCGGAGAGAAGGGCCATGTCAGGGTTCTTGAAGGAGAAGCTTGCGCACGACGGCCGGCCAGGTCAAGCGGGCGATGGACAAGTGCCCCGCCCGGCCGAGCCGTTCGGCCAGGGCGCGGTCCTCGGCCAGGAGGTCCAATCTCTCGGCCAGGCGATGGGGATCCGGAGGGACGATGAAGCCGGATTCCCCGTCCCGGACGAGTTCGAGCGGCCCGCCGCTGTCCGCGGCGGTCAGGACGGCCTTGCCCGAAGCGAAGGCCTCGCCGGTGACGAAGCCGAAGTCCTCTCGATAGGGGCAGAAGAACACCGCCCGGCAGCGGGCGTAAAGATCGAGAAGAGAGGCCTCGTCCAGCCCGCCCCGGAGATGGACCCGGTCCTGGAGCCCATATTCGCGGATCAGTCCGGCCAGGCGGGGGGCTTCCGGCCCTTCGCCGGCGATGACGGCCTGAAGATCCCGGTTGCGGACGTGGCGGAAGGCTTCGACCAGAAGATCGATCCTCTTGAGCGCGGCCAGCCGGGAAACGGTGAAAACGAAGTCTCCATAGGCTTCGGTGCGGTAGGGGCGCTGCGGCGGGGGCGGAAGGAGGACCTCGGCCGGGATGGAGCCCCAGCGCTCCAGCCGCCGCTGGACCTCGGCGGAGATGGCGAAGACCTTGCGCACGTTCCGTTTCAGGAGGTGCGAATCGAGGCCGCGGATGACCGTCCGGCGCCCCGTTTCCTTGATCCGTCCCTTCCAGGACAGACGAGCGCGCAGATCGGGCCACAGGTCATAGTATTCGCGCAGGCGGTGGTTCAACCAACAGACGTGGAGCGGATGCTTGACTGCGTAGCTGGGGAAGCGCAGGGAGATGACCTGGTCGATCGGCCGGCCCAGGCCGTCCACGCCGACATCGGTGAGACGCGTCGCCGCATAGGCCCGCAATTGGCGGCCGAAACGGTTCTGCGGCGTCAGGAGGAGGTCGGCCTCGTGCCCGGCCTCGCGGAGAGCGCGGACGGTCTGGCGGGCGATCGTCAGATGGCCGCCCTCGACGAAGGGGACGTCGGACGTGACGACGAGGACGCGCTTTATACCCAAGGCTTTAACGCAGGGTTTCGTAAGCTTTCTTGTTGTTGTTGGTCTTCAGGACGAGTACGGCCGTGCCCTGTCCGGAGGAGCTGCCATAGCAGTATTCGACGTCGATGACGGCCGTGCCCAACAGGGCCCCGAGCTCCGCGCCGGCTCCAATCCGGTCGCTGATCTCGACGGCGATGACCTTGTTGACCTTGACCTTGTAGCCCAGGGATCGCAAGGCCGCCTCGGCTTTCTTGTTGTCCGAGGTGAGAAGACGAAAATGGCCTTCGTCTTCGTGCGTGAAAACGCTGAGAGCGCGCATATTGACCCCGGCGTTGGCCAGGGTTCCCAGGATGCGGCCCAGGATGCCCGGCTCGTTGGGAGTGGCCACATGGAGTTCGGTTTCATAAACGATGTTGTGCACGGACAGGACCTCCTGCTGATGGATCATTATACCAGAGAGGGGACGCAACACAAAGCCGGCCCGGCCCGCGGTCCGAATCGTTCGGCCCGGATTGCCGATTCGTTCCTTTTGAATTCCGCTTGACAAGGGCGGGGGATTCGGTATTGTATAGATAATGCATTTGTCTAAGTTAAGCCTTGAATGGAAAGGCTATGTTCCCGAGAAGGAGGATGGCATGAGATCCAAGACGCTCGTAGCGCTGATGGGGATCCTTCTGGCTTTCGCCGTATCGACCGCCTCGGCCGAGACCCACAAGCTCCATCGCATCGGCGTGAACACCTTCGCCCAGGTCAAGGGAAAGATCCCGACGGCCGAGGTGATGAAGACCATCGCCCAGACCTATGCCGGAGACATCAAATACGGCTTCGATCAGGTCGGAATGGGCGACGCCTACCTCCCCTTCCTGGAGCAGCTGCGGACGGCCCGGTTCACCGAGACGTCCATCGCCGTCGGCGACAAGTTCATCTGGATGCTCTTCCGCGTCCGCGGCCAGGTCAAGGTCTGGGAAGACGTCGAGTGGGACGGAAAAGCCCCTTTGGACGTCTTCGCCTTCTCCGTCGCCGTGGACAACAAGGAATACGAATTCATCATCCCCAAGCCCTGCGGCAATATCGCCCTCTACAAGGTCAGCGAGAAAAAAGTCATTCCGCTGGCCGTCTGCAATCTCGTGGTCGGCCCGGCCAAGGCCAACCTCAACGAACCGATCACGGTCGATATGACCGGGACCAAGAACGCCGCTTCGATGGACGTCGATGTCTTCAACGCCCAGGGCGTCAAGGTCTCTTCCCATGCGTTCACTCCCGGGAATACCATGTGGCAGACCAAATTCGACAAGCCCGGCGAGTATGTTTTCAAAGCCAGGGCGGTCAATGAGGAAGGCAAGGTTTCGGAAAATTCCTGCCAGACCAAGCTGCTCATCAATGCGCTGCCGGTCTGCAAGCTGTGGACGTCCTGCCTGCCCTGCGAAGATTATGTCGGGAAGCCGATCACGTTCGACGCGTCCGGTTCGACCGATGTCGACGGCCAGATCGTCAAGGTCATCTTCGAGATCACCGACGAGAACGGCCACGTGATCGACACGGCGACCAAAACGGCCAAGCCGTTCGTCTGGGAAAAGACGTTCTACACTCCGGGCAAGTACGGCATCAATGTGGTCGTCTTCGACGACATGGGCGCCGCCTCCGCCAACACCGACCCCTGCCACATTTCCTTCGAAGTCACCCAGAAAAAGTTCTTCTTCCTGGCTGAGGCCGGCGGACTGCTCGCCCGCGGCACGTACACGGGCTATTTCTTCGGCCGCCTGGGCCTTCTCTGGAACCTGGCTCCCAACGTCCTTGATTTCATCGTCCGGGCCGGCGGGGCCATCCCCAGCCAGGGCGATCCCTGGGAGTTTATTTTCCTGGCCGACGCCCTGCTCAACCTGCACCTCGGCCAATCGCTCTACGTGGGCGCCGGCCTCGGCTACAGCACCAAGGAGCAGCCGACCCGCCTGAGCGGTTTCGATCTGGTCGGCAATATCGGGGTCAACGTCTTCAACAATTATTCGTCGGCCGGATCCATCTTCGCCGAGGGGCGGATTCCGGTCTTCGACGCCGATCGCGTCGTCGACAAACACTATAAGCTGCTCTTGGGCTTCCGCTACATTTTCTGAGGTTCGACCGTCAACCGCTGACGCTCGGGGCCGGGGATTCGCACAATCCCTGGCCCCGTTTTTTTTCCGGCGGACGGGAGGAGGCAAGGATGGAACAGGCGGTCATCGCCCTGATCGGCGCTGACGGGCAGCTGGGCACGGACCTGGCCGAGCGCATTCCGGCGGAATCGCTGCGTTCCCTCTATTATCCGTCCTTCGACGTGACCAGGCCGGCCGCGGCGGCGGAGGCCCTGCGGTCCCTCCGGCCTGATGTGGTCATCAACACGGCGGCCTTCAACCGGGTGGACGAGTGCGAGGACCGGATCGAGGAGGCCTTCGCCGTCAACGCCTTCGCCCTCCGCGGCTTGTCCCGGACCTGCCGGGAGATCGGCGCCGTTCTCGTCCATTTCAGCACGGATTACGTCTTCGACGGCCGCAAAGGCGCCCCCTACAGCGAGGACGACGTGCCGATCCCGCTCAACGCTTACGGTGAATCCAAGCTGGCCGGGGAGCATTTTGTCCGGGCCCTCTGCGAGCGGCATTTCATCATCCGGACGTGCGGGCTTTACGGGAAGGCCGGGTGCCTCGACAAAGGCCGCAATTTCATCCAGACCATGCTGGACGCGGCCGGGCGGGGGGGGGCCATCCGCGTCGTCGACGACCAGCGCATGACGCCGACATCAACCGCGGAGCTGGCCGACAACGTCCTGGCCCTGTTGTCCACCGGAGCCTATGGGCTCTATCACATGACCGGCGAGGGAGAGTGTTCCTGGTACGAATTCGCCGCGGCGATTTTCGCCCTGTCCGGCGTCCGGGCCGACCTGAGTCCCGTTTCCAGCACGGATTTCATCCAAAAGGCCAGGCGGCCGGCCTATTCGGTGCTGGAAAATGCTAGGGCCAAACGGCTGCCCCTGCCCGGATTCTCGGTTTGGCGGGAGGCTTTGGCCCGGCACCTGGGCCGGGCTTGAGCGGAGCCGGCTATTCGGAGAGCTTGCCGATCTTGGCCAGCTCTTCGTTATAATATTTTCGATACAGGATTTCCCATTCGCGGCTGCCTTCCTCGATCGGCTTCTTCTGGGTCTTGATCTTGTCCATGGCCCGTTTGTCGAGCTGGTCGTAGAGTTTCATTTCCTCTTCGATGGCCCGGACGACGCTCAGCCGGATCTCGTTGGGGTCGTCAAGAAACTCGACGTTGTCGCTCTTGGCCAGGAACTCGAGGATCTTTTTGGACAGATGATTGACCTTTTCGCGGGACAGACGGGCGCTCACAGGACGATGTTCCTTTCCTTGGCCAGTTTCGTCTTGATCATGCGGAACATCGTCTGGTATTCAATGTTCCCCTTGCGGATCTCATCGATATGCTTGGTCAGGATCTCCCGCACTTCCTGGTCGAGCACATCTTCCTTTTGGAATTCTTCGTTGAGAACGGAGGTCAGGTCCTGGACGAGCTGGTCCTTGCTTTCGATGAGGACTTTCCCGTCTTTTTGCAGATTGCGGACCACTAGGAAGGCTAAATGCTCGATCTGGTTTTTATTCAGCCTCATGACCGTATAAAATACACTAGATGAGCAGGCGAATTCAAGGAATTTTGCAAAGCGGCTCCAATAATTTCTCGCGCTTTATAAGAAGTTGGGCGCGGCGGCTAAAAAGCATTCATAATAATGAAAACATCATCCACCGGGTCCAATCGCCCAGTTTGTTCAAAGAGTGATTAAAACGAGGAACGGTGTCAAATAACCGGACAGTGCATCGAATTTTCCCAGGCCGATCAGGTGTCCTTCGGGATCAAGAAGCCGGACAATCCCCTTCGAATCCTCGGCGGCGGCCGACGACGGCGCTTTCCCGGAAACCATGCATTCCGGCGGGAGGGCGCGGCCGTTCCGGACGAACTCACGGCCCGCCGCGTCGAGGCGGGCCGCCGGATAATCGGGCAACAGGCGGTCGAGGGGAATGATCAGGCGTTCGCCCCAACCCTCATCAAAGGCGTCTTCGACCTCGGCCAGAGAATGGGCGGCCCGGAGATCGAATTCTCCGACGGCCGTGCGGCGCAGCTCGGCCAAATAGGCTCCGCAGCCGAGCGCCCGGCCGAGATCGTGGGCCAGGGACCGAATGTAGGTCCCCGTCGAGCAGCGGACCATGAAGGCCAGATCCGGGGGATCGGCTGGGCGGGCGGCGAATTCGCGGATGACGACGCGGACCGGCCGGATCGCGACCGTTCGCCCTTTGCGGGCGTAGCTGTAGAGAGGCCGTCCGGCCAGCTTCTTGGCCGAAAAAGGCGGCGGGACTTGTTCGATGGGTCCCGTCAGGGATCGGACGGCGGCGGCGATCGTCTCCGGTGAAGGAAGGTCGAGGACCGGCTGCCCCGTCGGCGTCCCTTCGGCGTCGTAGGTGTCCGTGGATACGCCCAGCCGGATTCGGCCTTCATAGGATTTGTCCCGGGCGGCGTAGTAGGGATTGAGCCGGACGGCTTTTCCGGTGCCCACGACGAGGAGGCCGGTGGCCAGCGGATCGAGCGTTCCGAAGTGGCCGGTCTTGGCGCCCGCCAGCCGGCGCCGGATGCGGGCGACGACGTCGTGCGAAGTGAGACCGGCCGGCTTGTCGACGAGGATCAGCCCGTCCATGGATCAGGACGGAGTCGTTCGCGGGCGGCCGGCGTTCTCGCGCATGAGGCTTTCGACCGTCGCCGTGACATCGGCCAGAAGCTTTTCATGAGGGCCGTAGACCGTGAAGCCGGCGGCGTGAGCGTGGCCGCCGCCGCCGAAATGTTCGGCAATGGCCGCGGCATGGGCTTCGCCGCGCGAGCGGATGCTGACGCGGAACGTTCCGGGCTCCATTTCCTTGAAAAACAGGACGACATTGACGCCCTTGATCGAGCGGGCCAGGGTCGTGATGTCTTCGGTGTCCACTTCATTGAGGCCGAGCGACTGGAGGGTCGAGCGAAGCATGGAGATGACGGCCACGTCGCCGGCCGCGTTGAGGGTCAGCGTGGACAGAACGCGTCCGAGGAGAAGGATCTTTTCCGGCGAGTTGTTGTGAAAAAGGGACTCGCTGACCCGCAGGGGATCGGCGCCGTACTGGACGAGGCGGTGGCAGACCTCGAAGGCCCGGGCGGTCGTGTTGGAAAACTGGAAGGATCCGGTATCCGAGGCGATGGCGCAGTAGAGATGCCCGGCGATTTCGGGGGTGACGGGCGTTCCCAGCGTTTCGATCAGGGCGAAGGCCATTTCGCCGACGGCCGAGGCTTCCGGCTGGACCCAGTTGATGTCGGCGTAGCGGTCGTTGGAATAATGATGGTCGATGTTGATCTTGAAGCCGCCGTCCAGGCCCGTCATCCCCGAGCGGGAGACGTCGGCGCACTCGAGCAGGATGACGGCGTCGTAGGCGATCGGATCGATCTGCCCGATGTGGATGCGGGCGCAGGAAGGGAACGTGGCGAAGGGGTAGGGCGTCTTGTCGGCGTTGACGATGTCGACGCGCTTTCCCATCTGCTCCAGCGCGGCGGCCAGGGCCAGGGCGGTGCAGAGAGAATCGCCGTCGGGCCGAAGATGGGACGTGATGGCCAGACGGCCGGCCCTGCGGAGGGCCTCGGCGATTCGTTCAGTCGGCGTCGTCGTCATGGCTTTTCGAACGGGCGAGGATCGTCTCCAGCCGCTCGGCGAAGGCCGGCGCCGGATCAAGCTCGAAAAATAGCATCGGATTATACTTTAATTCCACCCGGGTCGCAAGAATCCGGCGCAAGGGGGCGGTCCGCTTGCGCAGATGGGCCAGGGCGGCATCCTTGTCGCCCGATCCGTAGAGGCTGATCCGGACGCGGGCGGACTGCAGATCGGCGGCCGTCTCGACCCCGGTCACGGTGACCAGGTCGGGCGTCACGTCCTGGAGCTCCTGGATGAGAAGGAGGCTGAGAGCGTCGCGGAGGACGCTGTCGACGCGCTTCTGGCGTCGGGATTCGGCCGTTTTCATGTCTTGCTTCCGTTTCCCGCCCTCAGAAGAACTGCCGGTCGGCGAAGGCGACTTCGCCGTTGAGATGGCTTTCGATGTCCCGCAGGACCTGGTCGAGGACGCTTTCGACCACGGCGGCCTGGGCGTTGATCGTGACGATGCCCAGGCGCGTCCTCTGCCAGACGTCCTGGTGGTCGAGCTCGGCGACGGCGGCATTGAAATGGCGGCGGACGCGGTCCCGGATGCCCTGCAACTCCGTCCGTTTGTCCTTGAGGGAGCGGGCATGGGGAAAATGGAGTTCCAGGGTCAGAAGACCGACGATCAGGGACATCCTTGGCCCCTTCCTCAGCGGGCCGGGACCTTTTCGGTGATGAAGGCCTCGATCAGGTCGCCCTCCTGGATGTCCTTGAAGTTGGCCAATCCGATCCCGCATTCATATCCGCTCTTGATCTCGTTGACGTTTTCCTTGATGTGCCTGAGCGAAGCCAGCTTGCCGCGGTGGATGACCTCCTTGCCCCGCAGGACTTTGACTTCGGCGTTGCGGGTGATCTTGCCGTCCTGAACGTAGCAGCCGGCGATCGTCCCGACCTTGGGAATGCGGAAGACCTTGCGGACCAGGGCCCGCCCGAGGTAGGTTTCCTTGATGACGGGCTCGAGCATCCCGCTGACGGCCTTCTTGATGTCGTCGGTGAGCTGGTAGATGATTTTGTAGAGGCGGATCTCGATCCCTTCTTTCTGGGCCTGCTCCTCGATTCTCGGGGCTGTTTTGACATTGTACCCGAGGATGATGGCCCCCGTGGTCGAGGCCAGAAGCAGATCCGATTCGTTGATCAGGCCCGTTGAAGCGGCCACGATCTTGATCTTGATCTGGTCCGTGCCCAGGGCGGGGATCAGGTTGCGCAGGACCTCGACCGAGCCCTGAACATCGGCCTTGATGACGAGAGCCAGGTCCTTGGATTCGCCCTGCTCGATTTTCTTGAACAGATCGTCCAGGGTGGCCGAAGAGGCCTTCTTTCCGCCGTCCTTGGCCGCCCGGGAGAGGCGGAAATCGACGATGGCCTTGGCCTCTTCCGGATTGGACGTGACTTGAAAGAAATCGCCGGCTTGGGGCACCTCGCTGAAGCCGAGGATTTCCACGGGTGTCGACGGGCCTGCCGATTTGATCAGCCGGCCATGCTCGTCGCTGAGGGCCCGGACGCGTCCGTAGGACGTTCCGGCGATGAAGGCGTTGCCCGGGATCAGCGTGCCATGCTGGAGGATGACCGTGGCCAAGGGGCCTTTCTTGGCGTCCATCCGGGCTTCGAGCACGACGCCCTGGGCGGGGACCTTGGGATTGGCCTTGAGCTCCAAGACGTCGGCCATGAGCGCGATCATCTCCAGTAGCTCCTTGATGTTTTTCTTTTCCTTGGCCGAGAGCTGGACGGCGATGACGTCCCCGCCCCAGTCTTCGACGAGCAGGCCTTCCTTCTGCAGCTCACGCTTGATCTTGTCGGGATTGGCCTCCGGCTTGTCGATCTTGTTGATGGCCACCAGCAGGGGGACTTTGGCCGCTTTGGCATGGTTGATGGCTTCGCGGGTCTGGGGCATGACCCCTTCGTCGGCGGCCACGACCAGGACGACGATATCCGTCACCCGGGCCCCGCGGGCGCGCAATTGGGTGAAGGCCTCGTGGCCGGGTGTGTCGACGAAGGTGATGGCGCGTTTGTTATGCACGACGCGGTAGGCGCCGATGTGTTGGGTGATGCCGCCGGATTCCTTGCCCACCAGGTTGGACGAACGGATGGCGTCGAGGAGAGTCGTCTTGCCGTGATCGACGTGGCCCATGATCGTGACGACGGGCGGGCGCGTAACCAGGTCGGCCTTTTTGCTCTCGGCCAACAGGCGCATCTCCCGCTCGACGGGCACGATCTCGATGCCGATGCCGAGATCCTTGGCCAGCTGAGCGGCCAAGCCGTCGTCGAGAAGCTCGTTGGTTCCCAGGTGGTAACCCCGGGCCTCCAGCTTGTCCAGAAGGTCGCGCGGACGAACTTTCAATCGATCGGCCAAATCCTTGAACGTCGATCCTTCGCGCAGGGTCAGGGATGGACGCGGCTTGGCCGCGGCCGTTTTGGCGGGCTTGGCGGTCTTTGTTTCGGTCAAAGTCGGTTCCTTTATCGTTCGATTCATGAATGGGCCTGAATGGCGATCTTCCAGCCGACCAGCTTGGAAGCCAGCTTGACGTTGATGCCTTTCTTGCCGATGGCCAAGGAGAGCTGGTCGGGGGACACGATGGCCTGCAGGACCTTGGCGTTCTTATCGGCGACGACGACGTTCTCGACGCGGGCCGGGCTGAGGGCGGCCCGGGCGTACTGAGCGGCGTTGGCCGACCAGACAATGATGTCGATTTTCTCTCCGCCCAATTCTTTGCTGATGGCCAGGATCCGGGCGCCCTTCAGACCGATGCAGGCGCCGACCGGGTCGACGTCGCGCTCGCGGGTCTGGACGGCCACTTTGGCCCGTTCCCCGGGCTGGCGGACGATGTCCTTGATCTCGATCGTCCCGCCGGCGATCTCGGGGATTTCCAGGGCCAAAAGCTGCTCCAGGAACTTGGGCGTGGCCCGGGAGACGATGACTTGGGGTTCCTGGCCTTTGTATCCCCGGCGGACCTGGGTGATGGCGGCGCGGACTCTGTCGCCCCGCTCGAAGCGGTCGCCGGGCAGCTTCTCCTGCCCGGGGAGGAGGACGTCCGTTTTGTTGACTTCAAGGACATCGACCCCGGTCTCGGCGCGGCGGAACACGCCGGCCACGATCTCGCCGACCCGGGGAGCGTACAAGTCGTAGATTTTTTCCTGTTCGGCATCGCGAACTTTTTGGACGATCACCTGTTTGGCGGCTTGGGCGGCGATTCGCCCCAGCGTATCCGAAGGCAGGTCGGTTTCCAGCGTTTCGCCCAATTCAGCCGAGGGATTCTCCATCCGGGCTTCTTCCAGACCGATTTCCAGGGCGGGATCGGAGGGCGTTTCGGATATTTTGCGCTCGGTGTAGACGCGCAACTCCCCCTTTTCCGGGCGGAACACGATCTTGACGGACTCCCCATGGATATAGAATTTGGAGGCCGCCACCCGCAGAGATTCTTCGATGGCCGCGATGATGACGGACGACTCCACTCCGCGCTCCTTGCTCAATTGCAGGATAGTATTCCAGACGTTGATCTTCATCGCACGGGCCTTAAATCTCTCCGCAGTAAACAAAGATTATAGCGGAAAGAGGGGCCAAGTGCAAAGGGAGGCTCGGGGCGCCGGGGAAAACACAGGTGTTTTTCCCTGCGAGAAAAACTCGTTCCGACGCTCCTTCTTCGCTCTTTTCGCCTTCGGCGAAAAACCATGCCCGCTCAGTCGTCGCACGGGTTTTCCCCGGCATACCCTTCGCCTCGGCTTCCGCCAGATCCGGTTTCGGCAAAAGGAAATCGATAAAATTTCAGTCGTCGACCAGGTCGCCGCGGAGGCTGTAGGGCCCCGACCCGGTGATCTTGACCTGGACGAAACGGCCGCCGACATCGGTCGGCGAACGGAAATTGACGACCTGATGGCTTTCGTTCCTCCCGGCGAACACGGCCGGATCCTTCCGGCTCGGCCCCACTCCCAAGACCGGCATGGTCGCGCCCTCCAAGCTCTTGTGGAGGGCGGTCTGAATCCCTTTTTGAAGGGACTGGACCTCCATGAGACGCCGTTGCTTGGTCTCGACGGGGACGTCGTCGGGACCCTTGGCCGCCGCCGTTCGGGGCCTCGGAGAATAGCGGAAGGAGAAGATATTGGCGAAGCGAACGGCTTCCAGGGCCGAGAGCGTCTCCCGAAAGTCCTCTTCGGTCTCACCGGGATAGCCGACGATAATATCCGTGCTCAGGCTTATTCCGGGAATCCGTTCCTTCAGGAGGGCGACCTTCGCCAGGTAGTCCCCGCGCGTATATCCCCGGTTCATTCGAGCCAGGACGGCCGTCGATCCCGATTGCAGGGGAAGATGGACCTGTCGGCAGATGACCGGGGAGGAGGCCATCGCTTCGACGATGTCCGCCGAGAAATTTTTCGGATGAGAGGTGAGGAAACGCACCCATTTCAATCCGGGCGCGCGCCCGGCCTCGGCCAGGAGCGCGGCGAACGACGTTCCCGTCTCCGGGTCGCGGTAGGAATTGACGTTTTGGCCGAGGAACAGGATCTCCCGGTAGCCCCGGGCCGCCAATTCCGCCAGCTCGAATCGGATGTGACGGAGGGGACGGAATTTCTCCCGACCCCGGGTGAAAGGGACGATGCAATAGGAGCAGAAGTTGTCACAGCCCTCCATGATCGAAACGTAGGCCGTGACCGGGCTCCGGCGGCGGACGAGCGAGGCGGGGGTCTCCCTCCACTCGGCCGTCCATTCGTCGGCCACGACCGTCCGGCCGCCGCTCCGTTTGATGAGTTCGGGCAGACGAAGATAATTGTCGGGGCCGACGACAAAGTCGATGAACGGCCGCCGCGCGATCAGCTCGGCGCTCCCGGCCTGGGCTACGCAGCCGGCCACTCCGATCAGGACGGGCCTGTTCTCCGGCCGCGGCCGGACCCGTCCGAGGTAGGAATACAGCTTCTCTTCGGACTTTTCCCGTACCGCGCAGGTGTTGACGATGATGATGTCGGCGTCCTCGGCCCGTTCGGCGGGGCGGGCCCCGGCCGCCGCAAGTACGCCGGCGATTCTCTCCGAATCATTCTCGTTCATCTGGCAGCCGAACGTCCGGAGGAAGAAGGTTCTGTCTTTGAGGTCCATGGGAGTCAGCCTGAAATCATCCATCCGGGCCGAGGCGCCGGCCGGGCGGGCTCAGAGGAGCTCGTCCGTCCACTCGGCGGCGGTGCGGACGAACGCGTCGCAGCGCTTGCGAAAGAGGTCGTCGAGCCGGGCCCGGCGCATTCCATCCTCCGTCCCGAGATCGACGCCCAAGAGCTCCGGACAATGAAGCGAACCGAACCGGGCCTTGAACCGGGCGGCGAACTCCTGCATCCGGGCGTAGGTCCGGTCGCGCGCCTCAATGTCCTCGGCCCTGGTCCGGCCGTGTTTGAGGCTTATGGCCAGGAAGGCGCCGGTCACGGCGCCGCAAGCTTCGCCCAGGTGGGCCATCCCCCCGCCGAACGCCTGGCTGAGCTTCAGGGCCGCTTCCCGGTCCAGGCCCATGTCCGCGGCGAACACGGAAAAAACGGCTTGAGAGCAGCTGAACCCTTCGCCAAAGGCCGCCAAAGCCCCGGACGGGTGATGGGTTTCGTTCATGGGAGCCTCCGGCGGATGATGCCCGCTCATTCCTTCTGATGGTGTTCGATCATTTCCCGCGCGCTTTGCCTCGACAGCTCGGTGACGCGGCTTCCCGACATCAAGCGGGCGATCTCTTCGACCCGTTCCTCGGCGCCGAGCTTTTCCACGGTCGTGAAGGTCCGTTCATTGGCCACTCGCTTGGCGATGCGGAAGTGATGGTCGGCGAACGAGGCGATCTGCGGCAGATGGGTGATGCAGACGACCTGGTGGGCGCGGGCCAGGCTGCGCAGCTTCTGGGCTACGAAGTCGGCCGTTTTGCCGCCGATCCCGGCGTCGATCTCGTCGAAGATGAGTGTCCGCACGCCGCCTCGTTCCTTGCTCACGGCCTTGAGGGCCAGCATGATGCGTGACAGCTCGCCGCCCGAGGCGATCTTGCGCAGGGGCTTGAGGTCTTCACCGGGGTTTGGGCTGATCAGGAATTCGACGTCGTCGAGGCCGTGGTCGCGGACGTCCTCGGGTTTGTCCGAGGCCAAGGGCCGCGGCTCGACGCGGACGCGGAAGCGGGCCTTTTTCATGCCCAGAAAACCGATTTCCTTCTCGATCTGCTTTTCGAGTTCGCCGGCGGAAGCCTGACGGGCGGCGGAGAGGGCCTTAGCCTTGGCCTCGTACTCCGAAAGGATGGCGGCCGTCGCCGCGTCGGCCTCGGCCAGCTTCTCCTGGATGCGGTTCAGGTCGTCTCTCTCCTGGCGCAGACGCTCAAGGTCGACCCGGATTTCTTCGACCGGGCCGCCGTACTTGCGCTTGAGAGACTCGATCTGGCTGAGGCGCTCCTCAATCGCCTCCAAACGCTCGGGCCCGTCGTCCTGCCTGTCTTTGTAACGGACCAGGAAATCAGCCGTTTCACGGGCGGCGATGACCGCTGGATCGAGACCGTCGCGAAGCTCGCCGAAGGCCGGGTCGAAGGCGGACAGATCGGTCAGCAGAGACTGGAGACGGGAAGCCAGCCCGTTGAACGAGGGCTCCTCGTTGTAGGAGACGGCGATGGCCTCGTCCAGGAGCCGGCGGATCTTCTCCGCGTTCCGCAGGATGTGGCGCTGGGCCCGCAGCTCGTCCTCTTCGTTTTCGCGCAGAGCGGCTTTCTCGATCTCCTGGATCTGGAATTCGAGATAGTCGAGACGCTGGCGGCGCTCGCGCTCGCGGCCGCGCCAGTCGTTGCGCTGCTGGACGAGGGCCCGCAGGCGTTGGGCCCGCGAAGCCGTCTCGAGGCGCAAGGCCGAGGCCCCGGCATACTGGTCGAGATAGTCGCGGTGGCTGTCCAAGCTAAGGAGAAAGATGTGATCGTTCTGGCCGTAAATGTCGACCAGGTCGCCGCACAGTTCGCGCAGCCGTTTGACGGGGATGAGGATGCCGTCGCCGTAGGCCTTGGCCGCGCCGTCCTCGGAGACGACCCGCTGAACGACGAGCTCGCCGCCGTCGGGCGCGGCGAAGATGGCTTCGACGACCGCCTCCTTCTGTCCCGTCCGGATCATGCCGGAGGAGGCCTTTTCCCCGCAAATCAGGCGGATGCTGTCGATGATCATGGATTTCCCTGCGCCCGTTTCGCCGGTCAGGACGGAGAACCCCGGCCCGAAGCGGATTTCCAGGTCCTCGATCGTGGCCAGGTTCCGGACGCGCAGGAATCCGATCATTCGGCCTCGCTCGTTATTGCCCTGTGGGCTTGCTGATGATTAGGGGGACGAGGGCCTTGGCCATGTTGATCCGGCCGTATCCGAGATATTCGTCCTGGCCCGGGTACTGCGCGGCGTTCACGTCGTCGGCGGAGTAGCGGATGATGTCCATGATCTGGACCGGCGTCAACCATGGTTTCACGCTTTTGATCAGCGCGGCCAGTCCTGAGACGTGGGGCGCGGCGAACGACGTTCCGTCTTGATAGGCGTAGGGAAGGACGTCCGGCCCGAAATACCAGGTCGGGACCGTGGAAAGAATGCGGACGCCCGGCGCGGCGACGTCGATCCGGGCCCCGAAATTGGAGAAGGCGGCCCGGTTGTCGTTGTAGTCCGTGGCCGCCACCGAAAGAACATAGGTGTCATAGGCGGCGGGATAGTAAACGTTGCCGTTGGCGTCCCCGGCCGCGGCCACGATGACCACGCCCTTGTCGTAGGCGTATTTCAGGGCGGCCCGCAGCGTATCGGTCCCCGTCTCCGCCCCGAGGCTGAGGTTGATGACCGCGGCGCCGTTGTCGGCGGCCCAAAGGATGCCGGCGGCGACGACGTCCGTCGGACCGACGCCCGTCTTGTCCAGAACCTTGACCGGCAGGATCTTGCAGTTCCAGGCCACGCCGGCGATGCCTTCGCCGTTGTCGTTCTGGGCCCCGACGATGCCGGCCACGAACGTCCCGTGCCAGAAATCGTCGGTGGCGTCATTGTCGTTGTTGATGAAATCCTTTCCGCTGTTCTGGATCTTGTTCTTGAGGTCGGGATGAGTCATGTCCACGCCCGAATCGACCACGGCGATGAGGACGTCCGCCTGACCCTCGGTCTCCGCCCAGGCGGCCGGAGCCTTGATGTCGGCCGAAGCCGTGCCCTGGGGGCTCCCGGGTACGGATCCGATCGCCTGGCCGGTATTGGACAGAGCCCACTGATATTTAAAGAGCGGGTCGTTGGGCGTGACCTGGGCCCGCAGGAGCACGTTGGGCTCGGCGTATTCGACGTCCGGGTTCTGTCGAAGGGCGTTCACCATTTCCTCCGGGGTCTGGTCGGCCGGGATCTCCATGACATAGACGCCCAAGTGGTTGATTTTTGTCACGACCCGGGACCGATAAGCGACGATCGTCGAAGCTTGCAGCGCCAGGGGTGTGCGATCGCGGAATTTGACCAGGACCTGGCCGTCTAGGCGGGCCGGCGGGGCGGTGAGCCCATGGACGGCTATCGAGCGGATCGGCTCCGGCGGCTTATGGGAGGCGAAGGACGCCGCGGCCAAAACGGTCGCCGCGGCCGCGGCCAGAAAGGCCGCCATGCGGGTGGTGCGTTGATGGTGAAGGGTCATGGCGATGCCTCCTTTCAGAATGAGAAGACGGCCCGGACGGTGCCGCCGAGGTCCAGCCCCAGCCCCTGTCCGGTCCCCTTGTTATAGGGGATGAACGTGCCGTACAGTTTAAGGCTGAAATTAGGGGAAGGTTCGTAGATCGTTCCGATGGTCATGGCCACGGAGCCTTTTCCGGAGACCGATTTGGCCTCGGTGCCGGTGAGGTCGCCGATCGTCTCGTTGACGGTGAACGTGCCCCAGAGTTTATCGTAGGCCACGCCGACGAAGGGCGAGAAGAGCTCGAATCCCCGGTAGATCACGGTCGGGCCGACCTGCAGGTGCATCCAGGTGCCCTTGGCGTCGAACGACCCGCTCGTGTTGAGCTGGTCGATGGTGAAGGTCTGCGTCGACCCCAGCGAGGCCATGAACTGGGCGTCGGCGGTGATCTCCCAGAAACCCGAGGAGAAAAGAGATTTCTGCATCTGGGCTCCGAGGACAAAGCCGTTGATCGCCCCGGCCTCATAATCGAGGGAAAAAGGCAGCTGGCGGAAGACCAGGCCGTCGAAATTGGACAGGGTGTATCCGGCCAGGACCCCGAATGTGAACCCCCGGGCGATCTCGAAATCCAGGCTGAAATATCCCGTTGGCAGGATCACCGTGGACGTGTAGGCGTCGTTGTCCCAGCTCAAGGTCCGGGAGAGGTATTCGAAGTTGAAGCCCGGCTTCATATGGAGGCCGGCCGGCGCGTCGTTCTGGGCCCGCAGTCCGGCCGGAACGAGGGCCAGCGCGGCCAGCCAAACCAGGATGCCTTTCCGTCGGGAACGGTTCATGGGTCCTCCTTATTTCTTTTTTTCCGGGACTTTGGCGGCTGCCTGCGCCGCGGCCAGCTTCTGGGCTTCCTTCAAGCGATCCTGGGCCTTGGCGGCCAGCGGATTCGTGGGATAATCGGTGGTCAGCTTGGTGAGGAAGGGAATGGCTTGGTCGGCCTTGCCCCATTCCAGATAGGACACGCCCAGGTAATAGTAAACTTTGTCCATTCCGGAATACGTCGGGTAAGTGGTCAGGATCTCGGTCAAACGGCTGGTGGAAGCTTTGAAGGCGCGCTTGCGGTAATACTGTTCGCCGATCATAAAGCAGCTTTCGGCCAACCGCTCCTCGCACTGCTTGATCTTGTCCCTCGTCTGTTTGGCCTCTTCGCTGAGGGGGTAATTGGTCAGAACCTTCTTTAATTCGACCAGCGCCTGTTGGGTTTTCTGCTGATCCCGCCCCGCCTTGAGGGACTTGTTGAAGAAGGACAGGGCGATGCGGAACTGGGCGTAGGAGGCCGCCGGACTGAAAGGAAAGATCTGGATGAACTCCCGGTATTCGGCCGCGGCCAGGATCATATTGCCCTCGTCGCCCTCGTCGAAATAGGAATCGGCGATGGCCAGCTTGGCCCGTTGAGCGTAATAGCTCTTGGGGAACGAGTCGATGATCTGGCGCATGTACAAACGGGCCTTCTCGGGGTCCTTTTTGAGGAACTTCTCGCCTTCCTTGAAGAGGGTCTCGTCCGAACTGGAGATCTGCGGAGAAATTTCGGCTTTTTTCGAACCGCAGGCGGCCGCGCCGAGGATCAAGAAGCAGGCGGCCAGCGCAGCGAAGATTTTTTGGCTCATGATGAGGGTCCTTTTTCGTCCCCGGCCGGGGGGGCCGCCGGAGCATACAGTTGTTGGATGTATTCCCATTCGTTCCGCAACCCGGCTTCCAAGCCGGTGCGCGGAGCGAAGCCCAGGTCGCGGACCGCCTTGGAGATGTCGGCCGAAGTATGGAGCACGTCGCCCTTCTGGGCCTCGACAAAGCGCAGGCGGACCGGGCGGCCGCAGACCTGTTCAAGGACGGCGAAGAGAGCGTCCAGCCGCTCGCGGTGCCCGCCGCCGACATTATAGACTTCTCCGGCGGGTCCGCGGTCCAGGGCGGCCAGGTTGGCGGCGACGATGTCGTCGACATAGGTGAAATCGCGGGTTTGCCGGCCGTCGCCATAGACGCTGATCTCGCGATCCTCGAGGATGGCCTTGAGGAACTTGTGAAAAGCCATGTCCGGTCGCTGTCCGGGCCCGTAAACGGTGAAGAACCTCAGGGAGACGATCGGAACTTCGTAGCTCTTCCAATATAAAAAACAAAGATCTTCGGCCGCCAGCTTGCTCACTCCGTAGGGTGACAAGGGGTGGAGCGGGCTCGTCTCGCGCATGGGCAGATCCGGCGTCAGTCCGTAGACCGAGGAGGAGGAGGCGTAGACGAATTTGGCCAGCGGTCTGTTCTTGACCGCCTCGAGAAGGCGCTGGGTGGCCGCGATATTGTGGCGGATGTAGACGTCGAAGCTTTTGCCCCAGGAATCGCGCACTCCGGCCTGGGCGGCCAGATGGCAGACGGCCTCCTGTCCCTTGAGGATCCGGCCTAGGGGGGCTTCGTTGAGGTCGGCCTCGATCCAACGGAAACTCGGCTCGCGCAGGAGCGGCGCTAAATTGCGCTTTTTGATCCGCCGGGGATAGAAATCGGTCAGGCAGTCGACGCCCGTGACCTTGTCGCCGCGCTCGAGAAGTCGGCGGGAAAGGCGGGAGCCAATGAATCCGGCCGCTCCCGTGACAACGACGTTCATGGCCGATCCACGCTTCGGGCGATGGCCTTGAGCCGCGAGACGGCTTGGACCGGATCGGGCTGGTTGAAGACGGCGTTTCCGGCCACGAAGATCTGGGCGCCGTCCGCGGCCAGCGCGGCCAGGTTGGCGGCGTTGACGCCGCCGTCGATCTCGATCAGCGGGCCGCCGCCGGGAAGTCCGGCGATGCGCCGGCGCAGAGCCGCGATCTTGGGCCGGGAGGCCTCGATGAACGCCTGGCTTCCCCGGCCGGGATTGACGCACATGAGGAGAACGTAATCGAGGTCGCCGAGAATCTCGTCCAGGACCGTCAGCGGCGTGGCCGGGTTGAGAGCCACGCCCGCCTTCCGCCCGGCTTCCTTGAGAATATGGACGTCGCGATGGAGGTGGGCCGTGGCCTCGGCGTGAATGGAGATGGCGTCGGCGCCCGCGTCGAGGAACCAGGGCGCCGTTTCATGGGGATTATCGACCATCAGGTGGACGTCGATGGGCAAACGCGTCTTCTTCTTGAGAGCGGCCACCAGGCCGGGACCGAACGTCAGGCCGGGGACAAAGTGGCCGTCCATGATGTCGACATGGATCCAATCCGCACCTCCGGCCTCGGCCGCCGCGGCGGCCTCGCCCAAGCGGGAAAAATCGGCCGACAGGAGGGAGGGCGCCACGAGGATCATCTTATTTGCTGACCTCCAGAGAGATCTGGTTTTTTTTCTGGACCTTGTAGCCGTGAACGGGAAACTGCTTGATGATGATCCCGGGCTCCACCGGATAATACGAAGGGTGGATCTCGGCGACTTTGAAATCGAGTTCCTGGAGGCGGCGCAGCACGGCGTCCGACTTTTTTTCGATCAGGTCGGGCATGATGTAATAAGGCTCCCAGGCGCCCTGGCTGACCAGGAAATTGACCGCGGCGCCGCGGGGCAGGGTCGTCTCGGCGGGGGGATACTGGGCGATGATCCTCCCGGCGGCGTATTGGGGGGTGTGGATCTGGGAGACCCGGCCCTTGCGCAAACCGGCGTCCTTGAGGGCCTGGGAGGCCCATTCGAGGCTCCGTCCCTCGAGCTTGGGCATGGCCACTTTTTCACTGCCTTCGCTCAGCACGACCTTGACCGAACGGTGGGACTTGACCCGGGACATCGCCGGCGGATCCTGGCCGATGACCCGGCCCCGTTCGTACCGGTTGTCGTACTGGTAGCCTTGCACGGCCAATTTCGTTCTCTTCCGGGCCGCATCGGCTTTGGCGTCATCCAGGGTCTTGCCCACTAGATCGGGCACGGTGACGAGCTCGCCCCGCAGAAGGATCTGGGAGGCGGCCACGGCCGAAGCGAAAAAGAAGACGAGGTAAAGCAGGATATAAAAAACGGGTTTAGCGATCGTCTTGTCCGGCATTCAATTTGATGTTCGAAATCCCAAGAAAATCTATACCATATTCATCGAACGGTGTAAATCGCAAAAAGGTTGCGGAGGGGAGGGCGGGCTCGCGGCATCCGGATAAAAACACGCTCGTTTCAGGGGGATCCCTTGGCGGATTCGTTGTTTGTCGGGCGGCCGTTCATTATAATGGGGCCTATTCCAAGACCAGGAGAAAACACGTCCATGAGATATTCCGATTTCCGCAGCGACACCGTCACCAAACCCACCGAAAAGATGCGCCAGGCCATGGCCGAAGCCGAAGTCGGCGACGACGTCATCGGCTTCGACCCCACCGTCCAAAAGCTCGAAGCGCTGGCCGCCGCGATCATGGGCAAGGAAGCGGCCCTGTTTTGCCCGTCCGGCACGATGGGCAACTCCATCGCCGTCAAGGCCTGGACCCGCGAGCTGCAGGAAGTTATTGTCGAGGCCAAGTCCCATATCTTCAATCTCGAATCGACCCATCTGACCTTCATCTCCCGGGTCAATCCCCGTCCTCTGCCGTCCGTGCGGGGGGCGATGGACCCGTCCGACGTGGAACGGGCGATTAAGGTCCCCAACGTCCATACCCCCGAGACGACGCTCATCTGCGTCGAAAACAGCCACAACAACTGGGGCGGCGCGGTCGTCCCGCTGGCCAATTTCCAGGCCCTGCGTGGAGTGGCCGACCGTCACGGGTTGCGCCTGCACTTGGATGGGGCGCGCATCTATAACGCCAGCATCGCCTCGGGAGTGCCCGTCCAGGAATACGCCAAGTGCGTGGATTCGATCATGTTCTGCCTGTCCAAGGGGCTTTCCGCTCCGATCGGTTCGATGCTGGCCGGTCCGGCCGATTTCATTGATTATGGCCGCCGGATCCGCAAGGCCCTCGGCGGCGGAATGCGCCAGGTCGGAATCATCGCCGCGGCCGGCCTCATCGCCCTGACCGAGATGACGGGCCGATTGGCCGAGGACCATGTCCGGGCCAGGACTCTGGCCCGGGGCATCGCCGGCCTGCCCGGCGTCCGGATGGACCCGGACGAGGTCGAAACGAACATCATCATCTTCGGATTTGAACATCCCCGCTACGCGGTTCCGGCCTTCGTCTCGGAGCTGGCCCGCCGGGGGATCGGCGTCTTGGCCGCGCCGGGCGGTACGGGGATCCGGATGGTCACTCACAAGGACGTCGACGACGCCGACGTCGAAGCCGCCGTCGCGGCGTTCCGGGCGATCCTGGCCGACTGATCGGCCTCAACGGATCCCGGCGGCCAGGATCTGGACGATGTCCCGGACTTTGACATCGCTCCGGTTTTTGTCGTTCAGCCCGTCCCGGAGCATGGTCTGGCAGAAAGGGCAGGCCGTGGCCACTTGCGCGGCGCCGGTCTTGAGCACCTCGTCCGCGCGCAAGTGATTGATCCGTTTGCCGAGGGACTCTTCCGTCCACATCAAGCCCCCGCCGGCCCCGCAGCAGAAGCTGTGCTCACGATTGTTGGCGAGTTCGACCGGCTTTCCGCCGGCCAGCCGGCCGATCAATTCGCGGGGCTGTTCGAGGATGCCGTTGTGCCGGCCAAGATAGCAGGGATCGTGGTAGGCCGTGCGCTGGGGAATCCCGGCCTTGATCCGCAGGCGCCCCTCGGCCGCCAGCGACGCCAACAGCTCGGCGTGATGGATGACGGGCACGGACCGCAGCCGGGCCTTGTCTCCGGCGGAAAGTCCCGGAACACGGTCGAGCAGGGCCGGATATTCATTCTTCAGCGTGTTGTATCCGTGCGGGCAGATGGTCAGGATCTTGCGGAAGCGATAACGGGCCCAAAGGGCCAGGTTCTCGGCGGCCAGCGTCTGGAAAAGATACTCGTGGCCCAGCCGTCGAGCCGAGTCTCCGCAGCATTTCTCTTCGGCGCCCAGGATGGCGAAATCAACCTCCGCCTTCCGGAGCACGACGGCCATGTCCCGGGCGATCGATTTTCCGTTCTCATCGAACGATCCGGCGCAGCCGACCCAGAAGAGATACTCGGCGTCGGGATGCTCGGCCAGGGTTTTGAGACCCAGTCCTTCGGTCCAGTCGGCCCGTCGGGCGAATCCGATGCCCCAGGGATTGCCGTTCGTTTCCAGGTTGCGGAAGAAAGCGCCCAGCTCGGCCGGGAAGGCGCTTTCCATGAGCACGCGGCTCCGGCGCGCGCCGACGATCTTGGGGATGTGTTCGATCTCCACCGGACAGACATGCATGCAGGCGCCGCACGTGGTGCAGGTCCAGATTTCGCCCTCGGTGTGGATGGCGGGAACGAGGGCGGGCAGGGACTCGCGGTCCTTGGCCCGCACGGCTCCGCTCTTGTCCAGGAGATGTTTTTCCACGTTATAAAGGATCATCTTCGGCGACAGCGGTTTGCCGCTGGCGAAGGCCGGGCAGGCGTCCTGGCAGCGGCCGCATTCCATGCAGGCCAGGGCGTCCAGACGGTCCTTCCAGCTCCAGTCAACGGCCTTCTCCAGCCCGAAGATCTCCGAGTTCTCGAGGTCCAGGGGCCTCAGCGCCCGGCCGGCGTCCGGCCGGCGAAAGACGAGGTTGAGCGAGCCCGTAAGCATGTGCAGATACTTGGAATGGGGCACGTAGTCGATGAAGGCGAAAACGAAGAGAATGTGCAGCCACCAGGCGGTCTTGACGTGGGCGGCGACGGCGGCGGCGCCCATTCCGGACGAAGCGATGGACCGGGCCAGAGCCGTCCCCAGGAAGGCCCAGCGGGCCGCGGCCGGGTCATGGGCCACGGCGAAGGACTCGAAATAAAAATAGCTGAGCGTGACGAGAAGGAGCGCGGCATAGATGACCGCCGAGTCGCCCGGAGTCGTGGCGTAGGCGGGCGGCCGGACGATGAAGCGGCGGACGGCGAAATAGACGACGCCGCACAGAACGAGCACGCCGAAGACGTCGACGGCGGCGGAGAAGAGGAGGCCGAGACGGGACGGGCCGAAGAGGAAGAAGCCGGGGAAGAAGCCTTCCAGCGTGTGATTGACGGTCATCGTGTCGAAGGTCAAGGCGCCGTAGAAGATGAAGACGTGCATCAGGCCGGTGAAAAGGCGCTCATCCTTGAGTGTGCAGCGCTGGAAGAGGATCTTGGACAGGGCGCCGGCCGCCCGGGCGAGCATCCTGTCGAAGCGGTTGTCCGGCGTCCCGGCCCTGACGATCCGATAGCGCCGGACCAGGGGGGCCAGGAAGGCCGCGGCGGCGGCCAGGATGATGACAGCGAAAAGAATTTTTTCGAGCGGCGCAAGCATGGCCGTCTCCTTAGAATTCGAAATTGAGTCCGGCCCGGAAAAGCCGGGGGGATTGGATCTGGGTGGGGAAGCGAAGGGGGAATTCGGCGTTCGTCAAGACGCTTTCTTCCGTGGCCAGGTTTTGGTTGAGGACGTTGAACACGTCGGCCATCAGGCGGAGGACGGTCGAACCGATGCGGAAGGTCTTCTCCAGCCGGGCGTCGACGGTCATGTTGTATTCGTAGCGGGACACTCCGCGCGGATGGGCCATGATGAAGAGCGGACCCTGGTTGAGCCCGTTGATGATGATCTCGCGGGCAAACGGCTGGCCGTCGTAGTACTTGGCCACCAGACCCAGGCGCGTTCCCAGCGGCAGAGGCAGGCTGCCGCCGATGCGGGCGGTGTAGGCGCGGTCAAAGCGCATCCGGCCGCGGGCGTTGATGGCGTTATTGGGATCGGTATAAAGCGAGCCGAGGACGCCGTCATCGTTTTCCCATTCGGTGTTGCCGGGATTCGTCGTTCCGACGATGTTCATCGCCGTCACGGCGGCGTAGAAGAAGAACCGATCGTTCCATGACCGGGCCACGGTCAGGTCCAGCCCTTTATACGTCGAGACGCGGTTGGCCGCGTCGGCGTTGGTCAAGAGGAAGGCGTCCCGGCCAAGAGCCTCCGTTTTACGGTTCCAGATCGTGAAGGTCAGGTCGTCCTGGTCGCCGAGAATGCGGTCATCGCCGCTGTCGACGAAGGTCTGGGCGGTGTAGTCGGCGGCCGTGACCCCGACATTGGTGACGGCGATGAGGTCATGCGTTTCACGCAGAAAGCCGCTCAGCGTCAGGCGCCAGCCCAAACCCAGGTCCTGGATGAACGACAGCATGAGCTCATCGACATAGGGGCGCCGCAGGGCCGGGTCGATTGTGGAAAAGGCCGGGCCGTCTTTGCGCAAGAGGGGACCGAGTTCGCCGGGATCGAGGGTCCCGTTCCCGTTGGCATCCGTCCAGGCATAGATCGATGCGCCCGGAGACCGGGGATTTCCCCAAGTCAGATAGTTCAAAGGGAGCTGGAGGCCATAGCGGCCGCCCTCGAACTTGAGGACGGATGTCCGGCTCCGGGAGAGGGGAAGGGTCAGCTCGGCCCTCGGCGAGAGCGTCAGCCAGCGGATGTTCGAGGTTCCGTTCCAGCCCTGGGTCCAGTCTGCGTTCACCCCGGCTCGAACGGTCAGAAAGTTGAAAAGCGTGATCGTATCTTGAAGATACGCGTTCGCGTCGAGAGTGGAGGCCTGGAACCGGAAGGGGCCGCTGTAGATCGCGGCCTCGACGGCCTGGTCCCCTTCGTAAAGGAGCTGGGTGTTGCCCGGGATTTCGCTGGTGTAAATCCCTGTGGCCCAACGCGCCTGGATCCCGTAATCGAGCCGATGATCGGAAGGTCCGAGCCCCGCCCACAGGGACGATCCATCAAAGGTCAGAACGAGCTTGTTTTGGGAGGCTCCGTCAAGCGCCGCGGGCGCGCCGCTGCGGTCGGTCTGGAAAAGATCGATGCGGGGAAGCGCGGAAGTCTCGGATTGGAGCTGATTGGAGTCGGACGAAACGGCCCAGCTCAGGCCGAAACGGCGGTATGAAGTCTGGCCTGGTTTGGACTCGTAGATGACCTGAAGGATGCTGCTCAGCGTCCGGCGCCGCGTCGTCGCCGCCCAGTCCACGTCCTGGGCGGCGCTCGCGGAATCGTCGGATGCGGATTGGCCGGCCCAGAGGATCTTAAGAATGTTCCCGGCCGAGGGGTTTTCCAGGTTAAAAAGGCCCGAGACGAGCCGGGAGCGGTCCTCCGGCTCGAATCCTGTGACCGTCCGCCCGACCGATTGCGTCGACCAGGAGGTGAAGAAAGACGTGCCGCCCGGGCCGAGGGGGCCCGACAGATGGATGTTGGTGTCCATCATCCGGTTGACCGTGTCGCTTTCGGTCAGGTGCTCGCTGCGCAGGGCGGGCGTGATATCGTTGGCGCTCCAGGACTTGTCGGAGTAGAAGCCCCAGACGCCGCCGTGGTAATCGGGCGTTCCCGATTTCGGAGTCAGCGTCAATTGCCCGCCCGGCGTGAAAGCCCAGGCGGGGAAAGCCGCGGTCGTCGAGCCGATGGCGCGGAGGCTGAAGACGTCCGGCTGCCAGAGCGGCTGGCCCGTGTAGAACGGATCGCTGATGTCCATGCCATTGAGGAGATAGACGTTCTGTTGCCAGGACACGCCGCCGCGCGCGCCGAACAAGGCCGGCCGGGTCTGCCACAGTCCGCCGACGTCGATGCGGTTGGTGGTGGCCGAGAAATCCATGTTTTCCAGGATGGAGTTGATCGAATTTCCGAAAGGAAGGTAGGCGATCTCCGGGGCCGTGATCGTGGTCTGCGCGCCCCGCGACGAGGCGTCTACGGCCGAGGTCGAGGATTGGCCGGGATCCGGCGAGACCGGGGCGAGCGTCAGGAGAAGGTAGACGTCTCCGGACACATCGACGACGATGTCCGTCCGGACGGAGCGTCCGATCCGGTCCCTCTCCGCGCGGATGGTGTAACGGCCGGGAGCCAGGGCCAGGAATTGAAAGACACCGGCGGCGCCGCTCAGGCTCCTGACGGGGGCGGTTCGTTCGTCCTCGTCGATGAGGGTGAGGGATGCGCCGACGACCAAGGCCCCCCGGCCGTCCACGACACGCCCCCAGATTCTCCCGTCGGCCGCCGAGGCCAACACCGGCGCGAGGCAGACGACCAAAACGATCAGCGCGCGGCGGGCGCGGCGGAACGTGCGGTTCATTGCCAAAGGCGTCTCCGGCCGTGAAAATCCGCCATATTCTCTAATGCTTAGAACGGCCTGTCAAGGAGGACGGATCGGATCGCCTGCCCCTCGCCCCGGGAACGATCCGGATCTGACTGCCTCCTCAGACGGCGCTTGAAAAGCGGCCGTGAGTTCGATAATGTTAGTTGCCTTTCACCCCTGGTTCAGCGGAGGACACGCGCATGACGGACAAGAAGGACATCGCCATCGTCGGCGCCGGGCCGGGCGGCTACGTGGCCGCCATCCGGGCCGCCCAGCTTGGAAAATCGGTCATCTTGTTCGAGGAAGACCGCATAGGCGGCACCTGCATGAACTACGGATGCATCCCGACCAAGTTCCTGCTCCACCAGACCAAGCTCTTTCTCGAAGCGACCAAGAGCAAGGTCCTCGACGGCCCCTTGGCCCGGATCGTCTGCAACTGGACCCGGGTCCAGGAAGAGAAGAAGCGTGTCGTCGACCGCCTTGTCCGCGGCGTCGAGCTCTTGCTTCAGCGCGGCGGAATCGACGTGGTCAAAGGGACGGCCCTGCTCCGGGATGATCGTTCGCTCGTCGTCCGCGGCGCGGATGGGGAGCGTCTTTACGAGGCCGGGACGGTCATCCTGGCCAACGGCAGCCGATCGGCCGATCTTCCTTTCCTCAAGGCCGACGGACGTTCGGTCGTCACCAGCCTCGAAGCCCAGTCCTTCGAAGCGGTCCCCAAGTCCCTGCTTGTGGTCGGGGCCGGGGCGATCGGCCTGGAAATGGGCACGATCTTCAGGCGGCTGGGGGCGGAGGTCCAAGTCCTCGAAATCCTGCCCCAGGTTTTACCCGGCAGCGACCGGGAATTGGCCGCCCGACTGGAAGTCCTGCTCAAACGTCAGGGTTTGAAAATCCAAACCGAGATGAGAATCGAGCAGGCCGCCTCCGCCGGCGGCCGGATGACGCTCAAAGGCGTTTCCCTTAAAACCGGACTGCCCTTTGAATTCTCGGCCGAGCTCGTCCTGCTCTCGGCCGGCCGGAGGCCCAATTCGGACCGGCTGTTCGCCGGGACGTCCTTCCTCCCCCTGGCCCGCGGCGGATTCATCGAGACGAACGAGCGGCTCGAGACGGCCGCGCCGGGCGTCTATGCCATCGGCGATCTCATCGGGGGCAAGCTGCTGGCCCACAAGGCCTCGCATGAAGGCCGGGCCGCGGCGGCCAACGCCGCGGGAGCGCGGGAAACCGTCCATTACGAAGCCCTGCCCATGGCCGTCTTCACCGAACCTGAATTCGCCTCGGTCGGCCTGACCGAAGAGGAGGCCCGGGCCCAAAGCGACGACATCCGTACGGGGATCTTTTCCTTTCAAGCCAACGGCCGGGCCTTGACCATGGACAGCCCCGAGGGCCTGGTCAAGGTCGTGGCCGGCCGGGACGACCGCGTCCTGGGCGCCCATATCCTCGGACCGTGCGCCAGTGAGCTGGTGGCCGAATTGACCCTGGCCATGACCAACGGCTTGAGGGTGAAGGACGTCGCCTCCTCGATCCACATCCATCCGACCCTGTCGGAAGCGGTGATGGAAGCGGCCTTAAAAGTCAGCGGCGAGGCCATCCACGTTGTGAATTGAAGGTGAGAACGGGCCTCCGGGCGCCGATGCTTGCAATCGCCGGGCCGTTCCGTTAAAATTTCCAGCCGCAGAAAAAGAAACGCATGCTTCCGATCGTCGTGACGTTCTCCGTTTTCGGTCTTCTGGGAATCGCGCTGTTATTCGCCAACGCCTTGCTCGGCCCGAAGCGGACCAACCCGGCCAAGGAAACGCCGTTCGAGTGCGGAAGTCCGCCGCTGCAGAAGGACATCCGTCCTTTTCCGATCAAGTTCAGCCTGATCGCCTTTCTCTTCCTGCTGTTCGACGTCGAAGCGGCGTTTTTCTTTCCCCTGGCCCTGATCGTGAAATCGGTCAAGGGCCCGGCCCTGATCGCCTTGCTCGTGTACGCCGCGGTCATCGCGGCCGGCTTCGCCTACGCTTGGCGTACGGGCGCCTTCGAATGGGAATAGGGATGCCCGGTCACTTCATCACCACCCGTTTCAACGCGGCCCTGGGCTGGGCGCGCAAGTTCTCCCTGTTTCATTATCCCTACGTCACGGCCTGCTGCGGGATGGAGTACATGTCCACGGCCTGCGCTCATTTCGATATCGACCGTTTCGGCGCGGGCTGGACTCGCTTCTCGCCCCGCCAATCCGACATGATCCTCGTCGTCGGGACGATCCCCCAGAAGCTGGCTCCGGTCCTGAAAACGGTCTACGACCAGATGACCGAGCCCAAATGGGTCATCGCCTTCGGCGCCTGCACGCTGAGCGGGGGCATCTACGATAATTACGCCGTAGTCCAGGGCATCGACCAGATCATCCCCGTGGACATCTATATACCCGGCTGCCCGCCCCGTCCCGAAATGGTCCTCGACGGACTGCTCAAGCTTCAACAGAAAATCCAGACCAGCGAGCCCGATTGGCGATGGAAGAAGAAAAAATCCTAGACGCTCTGCGCCGGGCCTGCCCGGACGCGGTCCTCTCCACGGAGATCTCCCTGGGAGATGCCGTGGCCGTGATCCGCGGAGAGTTCCTGCCGCAGGTGGCGGAGTTTCTCCGCGGTGGCCCCTGGCGCATGACCGTCTTGCTGGATCTGACCTGCGTTCATTACCCGGACCGCGCCGAAGCCTTCGAGATGGTCTATCATTTTCTTTCGCTGGACACGAATACCCGCCTCCGGGTGAAAGCCGGTCTGTCCGCGGAAAACCCCGAGATCGCCTCTCTGACCGGGACGTGGAAGAACGCCTCCTGGCTGGAGCGCGAGGTTTACGACATGTTTGGGGTCCGCTTTGCCGGGCATCCGGACCTTCGCCGGCTGCTCCTCTATGATGGATTCGACGGCCATCCCCTGCGAAAGGATTATCCCTGGCGAAAACGCCAGCCCCTCATTCCTCTGCGGAAGGCGGAGACGAAATGACGACCCGACTCGAGCGCCAGGCCCGGCCGGAAAGCCTCCTTCTCAACATGGGGCCGTCCCACCCGGCCATGCACGGGACGATCCGCATCATGCTCGAGCTCGACGGCGAGCGGGTCCTGAATTCCGAGGTCGAGATCGGCTATCTCCACCGCGGCTTCGAAAAGACGTGCGAGAACAAGTCCTACTTCAACCTCCTGATCTACACCGATCGACTGAATTACGTCTCGCCGCTCATCTGTAATCTGGGCTATGTCATGGCCGTGGAGAAGCTCTGCGGCTTGCGGGTCCCGGAACGGGCCCAGATCATCCGCGTGCTGATGAGCGAGCTGTCGCGCGTTTCCGACCACCTGACCGCCCTGGCGGCCATGGCCATGGAGAGCGGCGCGTTCACCGTCTTCCTTTACAATATGAAGGCCCGGGAGTTCCTCTGGGACGTCATCGAGCAGACCACGGGCGCGCGCATGACGACGTCCTACATCCGGGTCGGCGGCGTGCGGGCCGATCTCCATCCCGGCTATGCCGAGGCCTGCCGGCGGGCCGTTGCGGAAACACGCCGGGTCCTCAAGGACGTCCACGGCCTGCTGGACAAGAACAAGATCTTCCTCGACCGGACCAGGGACATCGCCGTCATGAGCAAGGAGGACGCGGTCTCCTACGGCTGGACGGGTCCCTGCCTCCGATCCACCGGCATTCCGTTCGATGTCCGAAAGGCCCGGCCCTATCTGTTGTACGACCGACTGGATTTCGAGGTGCCTTTGGGTGAGCGAGGGGACAATTTCGACCGCTACATGGTCCGGATGAAGGAAATGGAGCAGAGCCTCCGGCTGATCGAGCAATGCGTCGGACTTCTCGAAAAGACGCCGTCGGCGCCCGCGGCCGGCGAATTGGCGCCGGCTGAAGCCATCCGGCTGGCCCGGCGGCAGAAACCGGACCGGCCGGTCGCCTTATCGCCGAACCTGGAGGGCGCCGGGCGGACCGTCCAAGCGGAGATCTATGCCCAGGCCCCGGGCTATGTTTTGCCGCCCAAGGACGAGACTTATACGACGATGGAAGGCCTGATCAACCATTTTCAGTATTTTATGAAGGGCCACGGCATCCGCCCGCCCAAGGGCGAGGTCTATTTCTCCGTCGAGGGCGGCAACGGCGAGTTGGGATACTACATCGTTTCCGACGGGACCGACAGGCCTTACCGGCTCCATCTCCGGGCGCCCTGCTTCCACGTGGTCGCGGCGCTTGAACAGCTGATCCGGGGCCGGCTGGTCGCCGACATCATTCCCACGTTCGGTTCGATGAACATGATCGGCGGGGAGCTCGACCGGTGAGCGCCGGACTTTCCGACAGCCACAAAGTCCGGGCCGCCGAGCTGGTGGGGCGGTATCCGCGCAAGCAGGCCGCCCTCCTTCCGCTGCTTCATGCCGTTCAGGAGGAGCTCGGCTGCATCACGCCCGAGTCCGAGCGCGACGTGGCCGCCCTGCTCGACATCAAGCCCATCCAGGTCCGCGAAGCCGTGACGTTCTATACCATGTTTCACCGGACTCCCATCGGCCGCTACCATCTCCAGGTCTGCGACAACCTCAGCTGCGGCCTGCGGGGAAGCGGCGCCGTGCTGACCCGCCTTCGCCGTCGCTTGGGCATCGCCCCCGGCCAGACGACGCCCGACGGAAAGTTCACCTTGACGACGGTTGAATGCCTGGGGAATTGCGAGAAGGCCCCCTGTCTGATGGTCAATTTCGATTATCACGGGAACGTCGATCCGGACGCGGTCGATCGGCTCCTGGACGGGTTGGCCTGACATGAGTCTCGACACGCGCCTGCTGCCGGCCGATGACGAGTCCGCGGGCCTCGGCGGGCTGGCCGCTTATGAAGCGCGAGGCGGATATGCCGCAGCCCGCCGGGTCCTGTCCGAAATGACGCCGGCGGGGTTCATCGACGAGGTCAAGGCGGCCTCCTTGCGCGGGCGCGGCGGGGCCGGATTCCCCGCCGGCCTCAAGTGGAGCTTTGTTCCCAAGGGCGACGAGAAACCCAAATATCTCTGCGTCAACGCCGACGAGGGCGAGCCCGGGACTTTCAAAGACAAGTACATCCTCGGCCATAATCCCCACCTCCTCATCGAAGGGATCATTCTGGCCTGTTACGCCGTCGGCATCCAGGCCGCGTATATCTATATCCGGGGCGAATATGAAATGATCGCCCGCCGCCTGGAAGCAGCCCTCGCCGAAGCGGCGGCCGCCGGATACCTGGGCGGGAAGGTCTTCGGCACCGGCTTCCGCCTGGACGTCTTCGTCCACCGCGGCGCCGGCGCCTACGTTTGCGGCGAAGAGACGGCGCTTCTCGAATCGCTGGAGGGGAAGCGCGGCTGGCCGCGCCTGAAGCCCCCCTTCCCGGCCGTCGTCGGACTGTTCCAATGCCCGACCGTCATCAACAACGTCGAGACGCTGGCCAATCTGCCCCTCATCGCCCGGGACGGCGCGGCGGCGTTTCTCGGCCGGGGCGCGCCCAAGGACGGAGGAGCGCGGCTTTTCGGCGTCAGCGGCGCCGTGGTTCGGCCGGGGATTTACGAGCTCCCGGTCGGAACGAAGCTCCGCGAAATCCTCTTCACCCATGCCGGGGGCCTTCGATCCGGCCGGACGCTCAAGGCGGTCATCCCCGGAGGGATGTCCTCGCCGATCCTTAAGGCGGACGAGATCGACCTGTCCCTGGATTTCGATTCGATGGCCGCCGCGGGATCAATGCTCGGCTCGGCGGGCATCGTCGCCATCGATGACGGAACATCCATGCTCGAAGTCCTCGGAAAGATCGCATCGTTCTATGCCCGCGAATCCTGCGGCCAGTGCACACCCTGCCGACTGGGGACTTCCTGGATGGCCAAGACGGTCGGACGCCTGGCGGCGGGGGAGGGGCGCCCGGCCGACCTCGACGGGCTGGTTCGGGTGGCGTCGAACATCAAAGGCCGGACCCTGTGCCCGCTGGGGGATGCCGCGGCCTTGCCTGTTCAGGCGCTGGTCTCCAAATTCCGCCCCGAGCTGGAGGCGGAGATCGGCCGAGCGGCGAAAGGCAGGGGGTGAGGAATGGTCAAACTCCTCATCGACGGCCGCGCGGTGGAAGCGCCGGAAGGCGCGACCGTGTTCAAAGCGGCCCAGGAAGCCGGAATCGCGATACCCCATTTCTGCTACCATGAAGCCTTCCCTCCGGAAGGCAGCTGCCGGGTCTGCCTGGTCGAGATCGAAGGGATGCCCAAGCTCGACCTGGCCTGCTCGACGGTCGTCCGCGAAGGAATGAAAGTCCGCCTGAGCGGCGACCGCGTTATCCAGGCCCGCCGGGCCGTCCTCGAATTCCTGCTCACCGAACATCCTCTCGATTGTCCCATCTGTGACAAGTCCGGTGAGTGCAAGCTCCAGGACTACTGTCTGGACGCCGGCCTGACGGTCAATGCCTTCTCCGAAATCCGGGAGAAGCGGGAGAAGAAGATTCCCATCGGGGAGAAGCTCCTTCTCGATCGCGAGCGCTGCATCCTGTGCTCGCGATGCATCCGCTTTCTCGACCGGGTCACCGGCACGCGTGAGCTGGGCCTTTTCGATCGCGGCCTGGGAACCCAGATCGACCTCTACGAAGGCGAACCCGTGCGGAACAACTACGCCGGCAACCTCGTCGATATCTGCCCCGTGGGGGCCATCACGGACACGGAGTTCCGCTTCAAGACCCGGCCCTGGTTCCTGGAGGCCCGGGCGACGATCTGTCCGCTCTGCAGCCGCGGCTGTTCGGTCTGGGCGGACTATCATCCCGGTTTTCCCCGGGTCGCCGGATCGGCCAGGATCTACCGCTTCCGGCCGCGGCTCAATCCCGAAGTCAACGGCCATTGGATCTGCGACGCGGGTCGCTACGGGTCCTTGGCCCTGGAGAAAGACCGGATCGACGAGCTGCGCTGGATTCACGGGCCCTCCCACGCCGAGCTGAGCTGGACCATGACGATCGATGCGCTGGCCGCCAAGCTTCGAGGTTTGAAGACCAGCGGGGCCGTGGAAAGCGCGGCGATCGTCCTCAGCTCCCGGTTGACGAGCGAGGAGCTTTTCCTGGCCAGAAAGATCTTCCATGAAGAGCTGGGTGCGGGACGCCTCGTCTTCGCCGATCCGGCCGACGGAGAGGCCGATACCCTGCTTCTGCGGGCCGACCGAACGCCCAACCGGCGAGCGGCTTCGCGGCTGGGGTTCTCCTATCAAAGCGATCTGGCCGCCGCCCTCAAGGGCTCTTCGTTCGCCTGGATCTTCGGCGCGGACCGCGAGGCCTTGGAGCCGGTCGGGAGCTTGGCCGCGGAGCTCAAGGACGTTCCCACGAAGGTCCTTTCGGCGCCCCAGGAGACGGGACTCGAGCCGTTCATGGATTTCGTTCTGCCGACGGCCTCGGTCTTCGAAAAGTCAGGTTCGTTCGCCAACGGCGACGGCTGGGACCAGGAGTTCCAGCCCGTCCATCGTCCCTGCGGGAACGCCCGTTCCGAGGAAGCCATCCTGGTCGAGCTCGGACGGTCCCTCGGCTTGGATCCCGAATTTTACGCCGCCCTGGACGGACCCCGGGCCGTGGCCCGGGCGCTACGCTCGGCGAATCCCCGGTTCGGAGGCGGGCCATGAGCCCCTTCCTGATTGTGTTCATCAAGGTCGTGGCGGCCCTGGCCTGGTTCATGGTCCTGACCCTGTACCTGACTTGGGCGGAGCGCAAGGAAAGCGCCCTCATGCAGGACCGGATCGGCGCCAACCGGGCCTCGATATTCGGGCTGCGTTTATTCGGATTGTTCCAGCCGATCGCCGACGCCATCAAGATGTTCTTCAAGGAGGATTTCGTTCCGCCGTTCGCCAACAGGTTCCTGCATACGCTGGCGCCGTTCCTGTCTTTCTTCTTCGTCGCCGTCAACGCGGCCGCCGTGCCTTTCGGGCCGACGATCAAGGTCGGCGGCCGGCCTCTGACGCTGCAGATCCTGGATATCGACGCCGGGCTGATTTTTGTTCTGGCCCTTCTGTCGCTCGGCATCTACGGAGTCCTGCTCAGCGGCTGGGCTTCCAACAATCGCTTCGCCCTCCTGGGAAGCGTCCGGGGAGCGGCCCAGCTCATCTCCTATGAAGCGGCCCTGGGACTGTCCCTGGTCGGCCTGATCCTGGTTTTTCCGTCGCTGCGCCTGTCGGACATCGTCGCCTATCAGGGCGGCACCGTCCTCGGATTCCTGCCCCGTTGGGGCGTCGTGCTGCAGCCGCTCGGATTCGTCGTCTTCTTCGTCGCCGTCTTCGCCGAGACCAAGCGCGTCCCCTTCGACCTGCCGGAAGGGGAGTCCGAGATCATCGGGTTCTTCGCCGAATACGGCGGCCTCAAGTGGGGCCTCTTCATGTTCACCGATTTCATGGAGATCCTCATTGTCTCCTGCCTGGTCTCGACGCTCTTTTTCGGCGGCTGGCAGGTGCCCTGGCTGGCGGATTCGGGTGTCCATTTCCCGTGGGGCGCAAACTGGCCCTGGCCGGCCTGGCTCGTCACCGCCGCCCGCATTCTGGCCTTCCAGATCAAGGTTTTCTTCTTCTGCTGGCTCCAGATCCTGATCCGCTGGACGTATCCGCGGCTTCGCTACGACCGGCTCATGGACCTGGGCTGGAAGGTCCTCATCCCCCTCAGCCTGCTCAACATCGTCGGGACCGCGGTCCTGGTGGGTTTATAGGATGATCGCAGCGCTCGGCACTCTGTGGGCTCTAATCCGGGGCGTCCTGATCACGGCCCGGCATTTCCTGGTCAACCTGTTTTTCCATGCCCTCCGCCTGTTCGGGATCAAGACCCGGCGTCCGGGCGCGGTGACGATCCCCTACCCGGAAAAGAAAAAAGAGCTTGCCGCCCGCCATCGCAGCCTGCACCGGCTTCTGAAGCGTGAAGACGGCAGGCCCCGCTGCGTGGCCTGCATGCTGTGCGTCACGGTCTGCCCGGCCGACTGCATCGTCGTCGAGGCGGCCGAAGATCCGGATCCCGAGATCCAAAAGTACGCCTCCCGCTTCGACATCGATCTGACCCGCTGCTGCTTCTGCGGGTTCTGCGTCGAAGCCTGCCCGGAGGACGCCATCCGCATGGACACCGGCGTCATCGACATCGCCGCCCGTTCCCGGGCCGACCTCCAGTTCGGCCTGGACAAGCTCCTTAAATAGCCGGTTTCCCGCCTTTTCCCGGGTTTGACATTGAATTTTCTTGGACTATAATACACGTTCGCTTTCAATCCAAAGGAGGTCTCATTATGAAGAAGGTCACCGTCGAGGAACTGCTCAAAAAAGCCGAGCAGCCTTCGAAGGACGCTCCGCGTCTGCACAAATTCTACAAAGGCAAATTGGGCGTGGCCCTGAAGTGCCGGGTACGGGACTTCAATGACTTCGCCATCTGGTACACGCCCGGCGTGGCCAAGGTCTGCATGGAAATCGCCGCCGACAAGCAGAAAGCCTACGAGTACACCAACAAGTGGAACAACGTTGCGGTCATCAGCGACGGCACCCGCGTCCTCGGCCTCGGCGACATCGGCCCCGAGGCCGGATTGCCGGTCATGGAAGGCAAGGGCATTCTCTACAAGTACCTGGGCGGCGTCGACGCCTTTCCCCTCTGCCTCGACGAAAAGGACCCGGACAAGCTCATCGCCATCTGTAAAGCCCTTCAGCCCTCCTTCGGCGGATATAACCTGGAGGACATCGCCCAGCCCAAGTGCTTCCGCATCCTGGATGTCCTTCGCCAGGAGTGCGAAATACCGGTTTGGCACGACGATCAGCAGGGCACGGCCTGCGTGACGGTGGCCGGTCTGGTCAACGCCCTCAAGCTGGTCAAGAAGGACATCCGCCAGGTCAAGTGCACGGTCGTCGGCTCGGGCGCCTCCGGCATCAACATCGCCCGCCTGATCATGAAGGCCGGGTCCAGTCCGGAGAACATGCTGTCCGTCGACTCCAAGGGCATCCTGTCCCGGGACCGGGCCGACCGGGCTGTTCTTCAGGAAAAGTTCAAAGAAAAGTGGGAGATCTGCATGGCCACGAACCCGCACGGGCGGGTGGGTTCGATCGTCGACGCCATCAAAGGCGCGGACGTGCTGATCGCCGCCTCGACTCCCGGCCCGGGAACGATTAAACCGGAGTGGATCAAGACCATGGCCCCCAACTCGATCGTTTTCGCCGAGGCCAATCCGATCCCCGAAATCTGGCCCTGGGAAGCAAAGGAGGCCGGCGCCCGCATCGTGGCCACCGGCCGGTCGGACTTCCCGAACCAGGTCAACAACTCGCTCGGCTTCCCGGGCATCTTCCGCGGCGCCCTCGATGTACGGGCCAAGACGATCACGGACGAGATGTGCATCGCCGCGGCCATGGAGCTGGCCAAAGTGGCCGAAGACAAGGGCATCCACGAAGAATATATCATCCCCAACATGGACGAATGGGAAGTGTTCCCCCGCGAAGCGGTGGCCGTGGGCAGCAAGGCCATCGAACAGGGCGTGGCCCGTTTCAGCTTTACGGCTGAAGAACGGTTCAAAATGGCCAACGAGATCATCCAGGCCGCCCGTAATGAGGTCCAGTGGATGATGAAGGAAGGTTTCATCATCGATCCGGATAAATAAATCCGGTTTCGTTCCTCATAACGGATTTGACGGCGGGGAAGGGCGCAAGCCTTTCCCCGCTTTTTTATGGGCTCGAATTTGACAAGCCGGGGAAAAAGTGCTAAATATATTTACGTATTGTATCGGCCCGGAACCCCATCAACCCGACCGAGGGTAAGGGTCTAGGTCCGAGCAGGGTTATAACGTGAGAAAGGAGGAATCAAACATGAAAAGTCTCACAAAATCGCTGGTCCTCGTATTGGCTGTGGCGGTCATCCTCGTCGGTTGCAAGCAACCCACGGCTCAAATCGACGGGGCCAAGGCGGCCATCGACGACGTCCTCAAGGGCGGCGCCGACAAGTACGCTCCCGAAGAGCTGAAGACGGTCCAGGCTGACCTCTCCAAGGCCATGGACGAGATCACGGCCCAGGACAAAAAGTTCTTCAAGAAGTTTGGCACGGCCAAGGAGATGCTGGAGAAGGTCAAGGCCGACGCAGAGGCCCTCAAGGCGGCCCTTCCGGCCAAGATCGAAGCGGTCAAGAACGAAGCCGTCAAGCTGCAGAGTGAGCTCCAGACGGCCATCGCCGGCGTCAAGGAATTGATGAAAAAGGCCCCCAAAGGCAAGGGGACGGACAAAGACTTGGCCGCGTTGAAGGGAGACCTGGACGGCGCGGAGACCGAATACGCCGGGATCCAGAAGGCCCTCGACGGCCAGGATTACATCGGCGCCTTGAACACCGCCAAGTCCATCCAGGCCAAGGTCACAGGGGTCAAGGACCAGATCCAGGCCGCGCTGGACAAGACGAAAAAGAAGTAAAACCGGTCGAGCCGGGAATCCGCGGAAGAGACGTTTGAGAGTTCCGTCCGGCAGCCGGTTCGGCCTGCTGGCCGCTCTCGCTTGCGCGTGTTTCGCCTGTCGATCCGCCCCGGTCCCGCCCGAGGTCCAGGAGGCCGAACGCCTCGAAAAGACCCTCGAACGGACCGGGGCTTCCTATTTATCCCCGGATGATTACGGCCGTTTCCGGAACGAATTGATCGATCTGCGGCGCCTGGCGGCGCTGGAAACGGCGAAGTTCGGATGGTGGAGGGATTTCGGGGCCGTCGGCGCGGAGGGTAAGAAGGTTGTCGCCCTCGGGCGGCGGGTCCTGGAGGATGCCCGGTCGCTCAAAGAGGGGCGGGCCGGGCTTTTGAAAGGCGGCGCCGCCCGCGTCGAGGCTCGAATGGCCAGGCTCGTCGAAATGACCCGCTATTTTAACGAGGACGATGGAGTCCGCAAGGCCGTCAGCCAGGCCGAAATCAAGCTCGGCGGGATGGACTTTCTGATACGAGGGGAAAAATTCGAAGACGCCGCGGTCCTGCTCGCGGATGCGGAGGCATTTGTTTCGGGGGCGAAGCAGGAGATCGTTCGGCTTCTGGAACGGTATCGCGATCCCGGGGAACGGAAGAAATGGAGCCGCTGGGCGGATGAAACCGTGGTCACTTCGCGCGCCCTGGGGGCGACGGCCATCATCGTCAGCAAGCTGGAACGGAGGCTGACCATCTATAAAAAAGGAAAAGCGATCGCCGCATACGAAATCGGTCTGGGCAAGTACGGGCTCTCCGACAAGATCGTCAAAGGCGATGAAGCGACTCCTGAAGGAAAATACCGGATCGTCCGCAAATATCCAGACACGCCTTTCTATAAAGCGCTCCTCATCAACTATCCCAATACCGACGATTTGAAGAGCTTTGCCGAGGCCCGCCGCAAGGGTTTGGTCCCCGGAGACAGCGACGCCGGCGGGGCCATCGAGATCCACGGGGGGGGCAAGAACAAGCTGACCCAGGGCTGTGTCGGATTGGAGAACGCGGATATGGACGAAGTCTACAGGATTGCCGAGGTCGGAACTCCCGTCACCATCGTCGGAACGCTTTCGGTCGAGGGCACGATCCTGGCGGATATCGAAAAATTCGGCAAGCAATGAAAAAGAAAATGATCAGGGCGGCGGCCGCGGCGGCCGGACTCTTTGTGTTGCTGGAACTGGCGGGTCTGGCCGTAGAGATCTTTGTCTATTCCAAGCCCGTCCCGCAGACCGTCACGACGGGCCCGCGGGGGAAGACGGCGGCCGAACTGGAGAGGCGGAACAAGGCACTTCGCGGCCAGTTGGGGATGTATGGCCCCTTCGGGCTGTATATCGTCGTGGATACGGCGGCGAATCGGCTCTACTTGAAAAATGGAGCGGGCGTCATGCGCGAAGCCGTCGTCTCCTGCGGATCGGGGGACGTGCTCGACGAGCCGGGCGGAACGCGGCGATGGACATTTGATACGCCCAGAGGCGGATTCGCGGTCCAATCAAAGCTCGTCAATCCGACCTGGATCAAACCCGACTGGGCCTTCATCGAGGAGGGGGAGAAACCGCCCTCGGAATATAATTCCCGGATTGACAACGACTCCCTGGGCGATTATGCGCTCGGATTCGGAGACGGGTATTTCATTCATGGGACGCTTTACTCGCGGCTGCTCGGCCGCAATGTCACCCATGGATGCGTCCGGGTGGGAGACACGGATCTGAAATACCTCTTCGAATCGGTCGGGACGGGGACGCGGATTTTCATATACTGAAATGCGCAAGTTGATGCTTACGGGGATTCTCGTGACGGCCGCCGCGCTCGCAGCGTCGGCCCAGCCCGCGGAGCGGGCGGCCCTTATAAACCAGGAAAAGCTCCTGGCTGCAGAGATCAATTTGGCGAAAACGAACAAATCGTATTTTTATGTCGATTTGAAGGAGCGCCGGGTCGAGCTCCGGATCAAGGGTATCGTACTAAAAACATGGGACGTGGCCGGATATTCCCAATGGGGGAGGCCGCTGGCCAGCGGATCCTTCAAGATTGAAAAAAAAGAGGCGCTGCGCACGCCCAAGCGGACGAACATCACGCCGGTGGCGGACAAGGGAAAGAACGAGAAGCCGAAGAGCGGGGATCTGGAAGTTCTTGAAATGAAGGACATGCCGGCGCATTTCAGCTTCGAATGCGAAAAAGGGATCATGATCCATTTTAAAAGCCGGCCAAAAACGGTTTCGGATCGAGTCGCGAATTTCTTCGGATCACTGGGACGGTCGATCTATCTTCCAATCAAGACGCTCCTGGCGGCGGCGAAAAAAACAAATTTTACGGATATTCAATTCGTTATGCGGAACAAAAGCGACGCTCAAGGAATCTACTGGACCGCTGAAGAAGGCATGAGCCTCATCATTTTAAGTAATTAAACAAAGACGAAAATTACCATAAAATAATATTAATTTATACTTGACAACATAACGCTAATATTTTATACTTACCAAGTACTAAACCAGGAGGATTGAAATGGCTAAAACAATCGGAATCGATTTGGGAACGACCAATTCCGTGGTCGCCGTCATGGAAGGTGATAGTCCTACGGTCATCGCCAATGAAGAAGGAGGCCGGACGACGCCGTCCGTCGTCGGCTTCACCCAAAAGGGCGAACGGCTGGTCGGCCAAGTGGCCAAACGCCAGCGCGTCACCAATCCCGAAAACACGGTCTATTCGATCAAGCGCTTCATGGGCCGGCGCTTTCGTGAAGTTCCCGGGGAAATCAAGCAGGTCCCGTATAAGGTGATCGAAGCGGACAACGGCGACGTGCGCGTCGAGGTCTTCGGAAAAAAATTCTCGCCTCCGGAGATCTCGGCCATGATCCTGCAGAAGCTGAAAAAGGCGGCCGAGGACTACCTGGGCGAGAAAGTGGAAAAGGCCGTCATCACCGTTCCGGCCTACTTCAATGACAGCCAGCGCAAGGCGACGAAGGACGCCGGAACCATCGCCGGTCTGGACGTCGTCCGCATCATCAACGAGCCGACGGCGGCGGCCCTGGCCTACGGCATGGACAAAAAGAAGGACCAGACGATCGCCGTCTACGACTTCGGCGGAGGGACGTTTGACATCTCCATCCTGGAAGTCGGGGAGGGCGTCGTCGAAGTCAAGTCGACCAACGGCGACACCCATCTGGGAGGCGACGATATCGACCAGCGCGTCCAGGATTGGATCGTGTCCGAGTTCAAGAAGGAATCGGGCATCGACCTGAGTGTCGACAAGATGGCCATTCAGAGGCTCAAGGAAGCGGCGGAGAAGGCCAAAATCGAGCTGTCGACGACCATCGAGACCGAGATCAACCTTCCCTTCGTCACAGCCGACGCCTCCGGGCCGAAGCATCTTCTCATGAAGCTGACCCGGGCCAAGCTCGAGCAGCTGGTCGAAGATCTCATCCAGCGTTCGGTCGCCCCCTGTCGCCAGTCCCTGGCCGACGCCAACCTCAAGGCCAGCGATATCCACGAGGTGGTCCTCGTCGGCGGCCAGACACGGATGCCGCGCATCCAACAGCTGGTCGAAGAGCTCTTCGGCAAGGAGCCGCACAAGGGCGTCAACCCGGATGAAGTCGTGGCCGTCGGGGCCGCCATCCAAGGCGCCGTCCTCTCGGGCGAGGTCAAGGACGTGCTTCTGCTCGACGTCACCCCCCTGACCCTGGGCATCGAGACCCTGGGCGCGGTCTTTACCAAGATGATCCCGCGCAACACGACCATCCCGACCAAGAAGACCGAAATCTTTTCCACCGCCTCGGAAAGCCAACCGAGCGTGGAGATCCATATTCTCCAGGGTGAACGGGAGATGGCCACGGACAACCGCACCCTCGGCCGCTTCCACCTGGACGGCATCCCTCCGGCCCCGCGCGGCGTGCCCAAGATCGAGGTCACGTTCGACATCGACGCCAACGGCATTCTCCACGTCTCGGCCAAGGACCTGGGCACCGGCAAGCAGCAGGCCATCACCATCACCGGCCACGGCGGCCTGGACGAGAAAGAGATCAACCACATGGTCAAGGACGCCGAGGCGCACTCGGCCGAGGACAAGAAGCGCCGCGAGGTGATCGAGATCAGGAACCACGCCGACCAGCTCGTCTACAGCATGGAGAAGCTGCTCCGCGAGAACAAGCAGAAGATCCCCGCGGCCGATGCCGAGCGCGTCCAGCAGGAGATCGATGACACCAAGAAGGCCATCCAGAGCGAAAACGCCGACCAGATCAAGTCGGCCATGGAACGCCTGACCCAGGCCTCGCATAAAATGACGGAGATGATGTACCAGCAGGCCTCTCAGGCCCAGCCCCAGTCCGGTTCCCCAGGCGGTCCGCAGGCCGGCGCCAAACCGGGCGACGGCCCGGCCGACTCGGACGGCGAGGTCATTGATGCCGAGGTCGTGGACGACAAAAAGACCAATTGATCTCCGGCCTTCATGCGGGCCGGCTGAGCGATGGTGAAGCCGGCCCCTCCGGCGAGGTCTTCGAAGCCGAACCGGTGAACGAGAAAAGCGGTCGATGGGTCTCCGGCCCCCATGAGGACGAGGAAGGACATGGATTACTATCAGGTCCTCGGCGTCGATCGGAAGGCGGCTGCGGCCGACATCAAGAAAGCCTACCGCCGTCTGGCCCGCAAATACCATCCCGACCTCAACCCGGGCGATAAATCGGCCGAGGCCAAATTCAAGGAAATCCAAGAGGCCTATTCCGTTCTGAACGACCCCAAGAAACGTTCCCAATACGACCAGTTCGGCTTCGCCGGAGATCACCCTCCGGCGGGAGGCGCCGGCCCTTTCCAGAGCGGAGGCGGGGGCGGGTTCGAAGGCTTCGATTTCTCCAACGGCGGGTCAGGAAGCTTCCGGGATTTCTTCGAAAACATCTTCGGCCAAGGAGCGGGAGCGTCGGTTCGGACGGGGCCCGCCGCAGCCGAGCGCGGCGAGGACCTGATGTACGCCATGACGGTTTCCTTTGAGGACGCGGTCAAAGGCGTCCAGACCAAGATCCAGCTGACCCGCCAGGCTCCCTGCGAGGCCTGCCGCGGTACGGGCGGGCGCTCCGGCGGGCGGACGCGGCCCTGTCCCACCTGCGGCGGAAGCGGCCGGAGCTACGTCCAGAAGGGCTTCATGAAGTTCTCCGCCGTCTGCCCCGCTTGCGGCGGACAGGGCACGATCCGGGGCGAGGACTGCGCCGATTGCGGCGGCCAGGGATCGGTCCAGAAAACCGAGATCATCACGGTTCGCATTCCGGCCGGTGTCGACGCGGGCTCGAAAGTCCGCATTGCCGAGAAGGGGAATGCCGGCCGGGCCGGCGGCCCCTCCGGCGACCTCTACATCACCATCGATGTCGCCCCCCATGCGCTTTTCAAGCGCGAGGGAACGGCCATCTCGATCAAGGTTCCGATCAGCGTCCCCGAGGCGACCCTGGGGTCCAAAATCGAGGTCCCTACGCTCGATGGGCCGACGACGATCCGCATCCCGCCGGGGACCAAGTCGGGCCAGAAATTCCGCATCCGCGGCCGGGGCGTGCCCATCCTGGGGGGGGCGGGCCGGGGCGACGAGTTTGTCGAAGTCTCCATCGTGCCGCCGCCGTTCGACGACCAGCGGGTCCGCGAGCTGATGAAGGAGCTGGAAAAGATCGCGCCCCGGAACCCTCGCGCCGACTGGGGAGGACATTGAGATGCGCCGACGAAAAACCGACGCCGAAACGGACCCCAAGTCCTATTATCATATCAGCGCCGTCGCCCAGCGCTACAAGATCCATCCGCAGACGCTGCGGCTCTATGAGCGGGAGGGTCTGCTCAAGCCGTCGCGCAGCATCGGCAACACCCGCCTCTACAGCGACGAGGACCTGAAGCGGCTGGAGATCATCCTCAATCTGATCCGTGACCTGGGCGTCAACCTGGCCGGCGTCGAGGTCATCCTCAACATGCGCCAGAATATCGAGCGCATCGAGGCCGAGGTCAACGCCTTTCTCGATTACGTCCGCGGCGAGTACCTTTCCGCGCGCGGAGAGGGGTCCGAAAGCCGGAGGAAGAGCCTCGTCCGCACGGCCCCCGGCAAGCTGATCAAGATCGAAAAGCCGGAATAAATGGAATTCCAAAGCTTCCTCGAATCCAAGAACCTGCGCAAGTATCTGGAGGAGATCGGACGGTTCGCCCAGATCGACGAGGCCGAGGAGAAAGCCCTCGGGGAACGCATCCACGGCGGCGACGAGGAGGCCCTCAGCCGGCTCATCGAGGCCAACCTGCGTTTCGTCGTCTCCTACGTCAAGAAGTATCAGGGCATGGGGCTGGGCCTGCTCGATCTCATCAACGAGGGCAATCTGGGGCTGATCGAGGCGGCCAAGCGCTTCGACCCCAAGCGCAACGTCAAATTCATCTCCTACGCCGTGTGGTGGATCCGCCAGGCGGTCATCCATGCCCTGACCCAGTCTTCGCGCATCACCCATGTCCCCCAGAAGCTGTCGGACCTGATCCTGCAGAAGAAGCGTAAGACGGCCCTGCTCAAGGGCGAATTGGGCCATGATCCGACGCGCGAGGAGATAGCCTCGGCCATGGGACTGACCGTGGCCGACATAGAGGATCTCGAAATGCTCGAGGAGCGGGAAGTCTCGCTCAATGACCGCTTCAACGAAGACGACCAGACGATGGAAGAGAAGATCAGCGACGTGACTCCCTCCGTCGAATACCAGATCATCAAGGCCAGCATCGAGCAGCAGCTGCGGGATATCCTGGGTGAGTTGGATGAGAAGGAAGCCTGTGTGTTAAAATGGCGTTTCGGGCTGGACGACGATCAGCCCTTGACGCTGCAGGAAATCGGCGACAAGCTGCGCTTGACCCGGGAGCGGATCCGTCAGATCGAGCAGAAGGCCATGCGCAAGCTGAGCCGCTCGAACAAACTCCAGCAGCTCCGAGGATACCTGAATTGACCGATTCGAACGCGTGCCCCCGATGCCGCGACACCGGATGGGTGGTCGAGCCCGGTCCGGCCGGACCGACGGCCGCCCGCTGCGCCTGCTTCGGCGCCCGGCGGCCGTCCCTGCTCATGGAGCGATCCAGGATCCCGGCCCGATACCGGGACTGCACATTCGAGAATTTCAAGCCCAATCATCCGAGCCAGTCGGACGCCCTCAAGCTGGCCCGCAAATTCGCCGCCAATTACCCCGACCAGAGCGTCGGGCTGCTCCTCATCGGGCCCTGCGGGGTGGGCAAGACGCATCTGGCCGTGGCTCTTCTTCGGGAGCTCATCCAGATCAAGTCCGCCGCCTGCCTGTTTTACGATTTCCGCGACCTCCTGCGCGACATCCAGTCGACCTTCGCGCCCGATTCGGACCTCCGTGAATCGGACGTCCTCTTTCCGGTCTTCAACAGCCGTGTCCTGGTCCTGGACGAGCTGGGCGCCCAGCGATCGTCGGCCTGGGTCGAAGACACGATCTTTTACATCATCAACCATCGCTACAACCAGGAGAAGCTGACCGTTTTCACGTCCAACTATCTCGACGAGGGGGAGGCGGAAGCGCCGACCCCCTGGAAAAAGGACTCGTTCAAGAAGGACGAGGACACCCTAGTGGACCGCATCGGGGTCCGCCTCCGCTCCCGGATCTACGAGATGTGCAAGGTCGTGGCCATCGACGGCCCGGATTTCCGCCGGAACATCAAGCAGGGCGGATACCGCTTCTGAGCGCCCGGCTCAGGCCTTCATGGCCTTGGTCAGGTCCTCGCTCAGATTGCGGATCTCGTAGGGAATGTGGCGACCGAAGGGGGCGAAAAACGAGCGGATGTCCCGGATCTCCTCCCGCCATTCGGGCGGCTTGATTTCGAACAGCTTTTCGATTTTCGGACGGGGGACGTTCAATCCGTCGAGGTTCAGATCGCCCATCTGGGGGAGGAGCCCGATCGGCGTCTCCCGGGCGCCGACCTTGCCGTGGACGCGGTCCAGGACCCACTTGAGCACGCGCATGTTGTCGCCGAAGCCCGGCCAGACGAACTTGCCGGCTTCGTCCACGCGGAACCAATTGACGGCGAAGATCTTCGGCGGATCACGCATCAGCGCGCCCGTGTTCATCCAATGGCGGAAATAATCGCCCATGTTGTAGCCGCAGAAGGGGAGCATGGCGAACGGGTCGCGGCGCAGAACGCCGACGGCGCCGGCGGCGGCGGCCGTCGTTTCCGAGCCCGTCCGGGCCCCCATGAAAACGCCGTGCGGCCAGTCGAAGGATTCAACGACCAGGGGCATGACCCGTGAACGCCTTCCGCCGATGAGGATGGCCGAGATGGGAACGCCCCTGGGATTGTCGTAATCCCTGTTCAGCGTCGGGCAATTGGAGAGGGAGACGGTGAACCGGCTGTTGGGGTGGGCGGCTTTGGTTCCCAGGCCGGGGTTCCAGGGCCGTCCTTGCCAGTCGAGCATGTGGTCGGGCGGACCGTCCAAGCCCTCCCACCAGGGTTCGTTGGTATCCTGGGCCAAGCCGACGTTGGTAAAGATCGTGGGATAGAAATTCGAAGCCTGGAGCGTGCTGATCATGTTGGGGTTCGTCTTCAGGGATGTCCCCGGAGCGACGCCGAAAAAGCCCGCTTCCGGGTTGATGGCGTAAAGACGTCCGTCCATCCCCACGTTGAGCCAAGCGATGTCGTCACCGATCGTCGTGACTTTATACTCGGGCAGCGCTGATTGGAGCATGGCTAGGTTGGTCTTGCCGCAGGCCGAGGGCATGGCCGCCGTGATATACGTGACGTCGCCTTTCATGTCCTCGATGGCCATGATGACCATGTGCTCGGCCAGCCAGCCGTGGCGCAGGCCGAGGTAAGAGGCGATGCGCAGGGCGAAGCACTTCTTGCCCAGCAGGGCGTTGCCGCCATACCCCGACCCGATGCTCCAGACCAGGCCTTCTTCGGGGAAGTGCATGATGTAGCGGCGGAGGGGATCGAAATCGCCCACCGAATGGCTGCCCTTGACGAAACGTTCGGATGTGCCGATGCGCTTCAGAACGTGGGCCCCCATGCGGGTCATGATCCGCATGCTGACGGCGACGTAGGAGACGTCGGTGACCTGGACGCAGGCCTGGGCATACGGGGATTCGGCCGGGCCCATCATGTAGGGCAGGACGTACATCGTCCGCCCCTTCATGGCTCCCCTGGAGAGCTTGGCCATCAACTCCTTGGCTTTCTTCGGGGCCATCCAGTTGTTGTTGGGCCCGCTCTGGTCCCTTTCGGGATGGCAGACGAACGTCAGCTGTTCCGTCCGGGCGACGTCCGTGGGGTGGCTGCGGTGAAGATACGATTTCGGCCAGAGACGGCCGTTGAGCTCCTGGAAGATGGGATGGGTCCCGATCTTCTCTTCGCGCATCCCGATTTCGATCAGACGGGCGGCCTCGGCTTCCGAACCGTCGCACCAGGCGATGCGTTTCGGCTGGAACAGCCGCGCCTGCTCTTCGACCCAGCGTTCGACCGGTGTGGCCATGGTCCGTCCTCGGGAGAAATGGAGTACAAAAATATCACGGGGCGGCGGAGCTTGTCAAAAAAAGCGGCTCGAGGGACCGGGGTGAAAACACGGCCGATTCCCCAGCGAGGAATCGGCCTCCCCTCCTCGTTCGCTCCCTTCGCCTATCGGCGAAGGACCATGCCCGCTCACTCGTCGAGGGGCTTTCACCCCGATCCCTCTCGCCCCGAGATCGGAAAAAAGCGAAACGATGAATTTTCAATCGTTGAACGCGGCTTCGACGGCGGCCCGGGCATGAAGGGCCGTCGTATCGAACAGGGGAATGGAGGCGTCGCCGGGTTTCACCAGGAGAGGGATTTCCGTGCATCCGAGGATGACGCCCTCGGCGCCGCGGGCGCGCAATTTTCCGATGATGGACAGGTATTCGGCCCGCGAGGAGTCTTTGATGAGGCCGTGCCCGAGTTCGGAATAAATGACGTCGTGGACGCGGGTCCGATCCGCTTCGTCGGGGACGAGGACGCGAAGGGCGTGCCTGTTCTCGAGACGCCGGCGATAGAAATCCTGCTCCATCGTGTAGCGCGTTCCGAGAAGGCCGACCGTCTTCAGATGCAGCCTGCGGATCTCGGCGGCCGTCGCGTCGACGATATGAATCAGGGGGATGGCCACCGCCGCGGAGATCGCTTCGGCCGGTTTGTGCATGGTGTTGGCGCAGATGATCAGGAAATCGGCGCCCGCGGCTTCGACCTTCCGGGCGGCGTCGATCATCAGGCCCGTCAGGCGCTCCCAATCTCCGGCCTGCTGCAATTCCTCGAATTCGCCGAATTCCACCGAGTACAGGATGCAGCGCGCCGAGCTCGATCCGCCCAGGCGGCTTTGGATACCCTCATTGATGAGTCGGTAGTAATCGACGGTCGAATGCCAGGTCATGCCCCCGAGGAGACCGATCGTTTTCACGGTTGTGGATCCATGTCCGGGAGGATGAGGCGGCGGCCTTCATTTTCCTGATCGTCTGTCGTCTTCATGGGACTCCCGCTGCGGGATGAGGATATCGACAGGGAGATTATATATGAATTCGGGCCCTCAAGATCGGTTTTAAGGGGAGATTTTGACCTTGAATTTTGTCGGGACTCGTGTTAATTTAGCCCGGTCCGCTCCCCGGTAGCTCAATAGGCAGAGCGGTTGGCTGTTAACCAATAGGTTGGCGGTTCGAGTCCGTCCCGGGGAGCCAAAGACATTTCCGGTCAGACCTTCCCGTCCTTGAATCATTCCCCCGCGCCGAACCGCTTCAGTCGACGAAGCGCCCCTCGCAGCTGGATCCTTCCGTCGGCGCTTCTCTGCGGCAGAAATTTTTCGAAGGCGATCTTCAACACGTCCCGGGAGGCCTTGGACTTCGGTCTGTCGACGACGAAGGGAGCTTGTTTGCGGATCGACAGCCGGACCGAGGGGTCGAACGCCACCAGGCCGAGAAATTCGAGGGCCACGCCGATTTTGCGGGAAGCGTCGGCGATCAATTTGTGGGCGTCCCTGACTTCGCCGCGGTGCATGACCATGTTCAGGATCAACCCCACGGGATTTTCGTAAAGCCGCTTCCGGACGAGGGCGCACGATTCCGGCGATTCGGCCTCCAGTTCCGTCAGAAACTGATCGATCGTCGGACGGAAGGCGCGGGCGGCCATTTGTTCGAGATGCCGGTAGACGACCAAGTCGCCGGCGCTCGACCGGGCGATGCTGCGATACGTGGCGGTCTTAAGGAATCCGTAGGTTTTGTCGAGCGATAGGGGATCCGGGCAGGTGATCAGGACGCCCCGATCGCTCGAAAGGAAAAAATCGAGCGTGTCGTAGGTCGTGCCGGCCCCCAAATCCAGCAGAACGAAGTCCGCGTCGAGCCTCTTCAGCTGGTTGATAAACCTCAACTTCTGCGAGTACTTCGGGTTGGCCAGCCCCAGGACGCCGCTCTGCCCGCTGATGTAGAGGAGATTCCGGAAGCGGGTCGGCATCACGAGATCTTTGAGCGCAGCCTCACGGCGAATGAAAAAATCGACGCTGGTGCGCTTCGCCTCGGGCGCTCCCAGGGCCGTGCTCAGATTGGCCCCTCCGAGGTCGCCGTCGACGAGAATGACGGATTGACCCATGGCCGCCAGGCACAGCCCCAGGCCGGCGGTCAGCGAGGTCTTGCCGACCCCGCCCTTGCCGCCGCCGAAGGCGACGATCGTGGTCGTGCGGCCCGTCCCGGCTTCGACGTCTGCGCGGATTTCTATGGCCTCGGCCTTGGCCTCCTTGATGGCTTCGCGTTCGACGGCGCGGAACAGCTGGATGAATTCGGCGACGCTTCTGGCCTCGACCCACTGCCATTGGCCGTCCCGAGGATACCAAACGAGATGGGTCCCTGTGAACGTCCCTTGGCGGGCCATCTCTTTGAGCTCGTCTGCGGAAAAAGGACCGGAATAAGGGCCGGTCGTGCTGTTACTGATCAACAGGGAATACACCCGCGCTTCCTTAAAACAGAAAATCTCTTTTTTGGTCTATGATTATACGTTTTAACAGGTTGAGAATAAAGCCTATGGGGCCTGGCCTGCGCCGGCCGCCGCTCTCCCTCGGCCGGCGGATTGCGGCGGTATTTGACATTCCGGCCCCACCCGTTTATAAGAAGCCGTGTCGCAAAGGAGCACCATGGACCTCTTCGACAAGTGCAAGACGGACGGCGGCTATTTCGGCATGCTGCGGGCGGCGGACGATTACTTCTTCGTCCGGCCCATTCTCGATCCCCAGCCGGGCCGGGAGATGATCTACCAGGGTCATAAAGTCATTCAATGGTCGATCAACAATTACCTGGGCCTGGCCGAAAACGAGGAGTTGCGGGCGATCGCCGTGGAGGCGGCCCGGACCTACGGCCCGGGCGCGCCGATGGGTGCCCGGATGATGACGGGCAACACGGAGAAACATATCGCCCTGGAGAGGAAATTCGCTTCATTCCTGGGCAAGGAAGCGGCCGTTCTCTTCAATTACGGGTATATGGGCGTGCTGGGGACGATTCAGGCCCTTTGCGATCAAGGCGATCTCATTCTCATCGACAAGCTGGCCCATGCCTCGATGGTCGATGCCATGTTCCTGTCGCGGGCCAAGTTTCGCGTCTGGAAGCACAACGACATGAACAGCCTGGAGCTCCACCTGAAACGGGCTGATAAAGACCGCCGGGGCGGAGTCCTGGTCGTGACCGAGGGCGTTTTCGGAATGACCGGCGACGTGGCTCCCCTGGCCGATATCTGCGCCCTAAAGGACAAGTACGGCGCCCGGCTGTTCGTGGATGACGCCCACGGCTTCGGCATCGTCGGACCGACGGGGCATGGAACGGGCGAGCTGCACGGCTGCCACGACAGGATCGACGTCTACCTGGGCACGTTCGCCAAGGCCTTCGCCGCGATCGGCGGAGTGGCCGGCGGGCCGAAGGACGTCATGGAGTGGGTCCGCTTCAACGCCCGGACCCAGGTCTTCGCCAAGAGCCTGCCCATGATCTACGTGGAGGTCATCAACCGAGCCCTGGATTTCGTGGCCCAGGACCATTGGCGGCGCGAACGGATGTGGGACGTGAACCGCAAGCTCAAGGATGGGCTTCGCGCCCTCGGCTACATGGTCGGCGAAGTCCCTTCCCCGGTGACCCCGGTCTTCATCCATTATAAGGACATGAAGATCGCCATGGCTATCATCCACAGCCTGCGGGAGCAGGGGATTTTCATCACCGGGGTCATTTACCCGGTCGTGCCCAAGGACATCGTTCTCTTCCGCATGATTCCCACGGCGTCCCACACGGACGAGGATGTCGAGCGAACGATCGCCGCCTACAAGAAAGTCCGGGATGATCTGCATTTAGACCTCGACGCGGTCAAGGCCGCGTTCGCCCGGGCCGAGAAGCCGGACGAGTCCGAAGCCTGAAACAGGCCCGACCAAAAGCCCCCGCACCGTCTCCCAAGAGAAACGGTGTGAGGACGGCCGTCCATCAGAGACTCGATCCCGGTTTCTGTTTGTCGATGAAGGCGAAGATCGTCAAATAGCCGTGTTGGCTGATCTTGGCGATCAATTCCCCGCTGACCTTCTCCACGCTGTCGCTGGTCTGGTGGTAATCCGCGGTCATGGCCGCCATGTAGTACACGAACGGCTTTTTGACAGAAGCGAACGAAGCTTGGTCCGAGCCGCCGCTGCCCTGGCCCAACGCGTTGCCCTGCAGGGCGAGATCGAGCCCGACATACGCGTTCATTTCCTTGGAGATGTCGGCCAAGTCCGTGCCCTCGGTCCAGCTCAGGGTGACGAACCAGGGGCTGCGGATCTTCTTGACCAGGTCTTCGGCGCCCGATACTCCATAGCGTTGTTTGATCCTGGCGATCGTGGTTTCGTCGTAGGGACGGCTGATCATGTCGAAATTGAGGTACCCGATGGTCTTGTCCATCGGCCAGATCGGGTTTTCGACGTAATATCGGGAGCCCAGAAGCCCCTCTTCCTCGCCGGTCCACAGGGCGAAGATGATGGTCCGTTTGGGCTTGACCGGGTTGGCGGCGATGGCTTTGGCGATGTTCAGGACACCGACCGAGCCGGAGCCGTTGTCGTCCGCGCCGTTGTAGATATAGTCTTCCCACCGGCCGAGATGGTCGAGGTGCGCGCCGACCACGAAATACTCGTCTTTCAGCTTGGGGTCCGAGCCTTCGATCATGCCCAGGACATTGATGCCCCGGACGAACGAAGTCTTGGAGGTTACGGTCAGAGTGACCTTCGTCCCGGCCAGATCCATGGAGGCGGGCTTGTACGCCGTCTCGATCTGTTTCTTGAGGTCGTCGATGGTCCTGCCGGTGTTTTCGAGAAGAGCATCGGCCATTTCCCGGGTGATGTTCAGGGTCGGTGCGCCGCCCTGGCCCATGGCCGGCTGCGTGTCGCCGGCGACGGACAAACGGAGGCGGGGCTTGTTGATGATCGGCCGCTCGTCGTTGACCCGCCGGGGGGCCGAGAGCGTTTTGTAGATGTCGAAATCCTTGCCGTTGTTCTGGATCTGGAGGATGGCGGAGGGTCCGAGCTTGGCGATCTCGGCGGCCTTGTTGAACCGGCCGGGGCCGCCGCCGCGGGGGCCCATCATCATCATGTTGGCCTGGGGGCCGGAGGGGAAATATTTGTCCTTAAGCTCCTTCTTCTGGTTGAAGGGCGATTTGGGATCGTCGCGTCCGGGCGCTTCGCTCAGCATCAGGACGATCTTGCCCTTGAGGTTGAGGCCCTTGAGCTCGTCCCACGAAATCGAGGGTTCGGTGATGCCGTAGCCGACGAACACGACCGGGGCGCTCATTGTCCCGGCCGCGGCCATGCCGGGCTGGATAAAGTCCAAGGCCCCCTGGAACGTTCGGGATTTCAGGGCGCCGCCATTGCTGATGTCGATCGTGACGGTGGACTGGACGTCGGAGACCGATTTCAGCCCGAATTCCTGGAAATAGGTCCGCTCGGGCGGAGCGGCGGGTTGAGCTTGGGCTCCGCCGAAACCGCCCATGCCCCGGCCTCCGCCGAAGCCGGGCATGTCGCCTGCGGGTTTGAGGCCCCACATTTTCATCAGGGAGGCCGCATATTCGGTTCCGAGTTGGAAGCCGCGGGTCCCGGTCTCGCGGCCTTCCAGGAGATCCGAGGCGATGAAGGTCAGCATGGCGATGGAATCCTTCGCCGTGATGGCCTCGAAGCCGATCTTGTATTTGTCGGGGACGGGCTGAGGCTTGTCCACCAGGCTGAGGGCCTTCTGGACGTCCTCGAGCTTCATCTGCGGCTGTTGAGGAGCTTGAGCCCGCAGAGAAAAGATCAGAGCGAAAAAGAGCAGCGCGATCCAAGCGTGACGTTTCATTCCTTCCTCCAATGTGAATTTGCTGAAAGCATCCATACTTTGGACGACGCCGGGGGGCTTTTCTTTCAAATATAAGCAGTTGACCGCAATATTTGCAACTCTAATAAAAACAATGAATTGAGAGCTCTTTTCGCTTTCGGAAAGCCGGTTTCGATGGTGAGGCGGAAATACTCCGAAATTTCATCGGTCCTTAATCATTTCTTAACCGGCCGGCCCTATCCTGTGCTCCCGCTGAATGATGGCGGGTTTCCTCTCGGCGGCGGGATTCGCGGTCGACCGCCGGCCCTGAGGAAAAACAAGAAGCTAAAGGAGAAACTGAAGATGAAGACAGGCAGACGAATGGTCCTGGCCGCCGGAATCCTTGTGATATCCGGCCTCACCGCTTTCGCCCAAACTGCGACCCCCCCGGCCCAAACGTTCAGCACCACGATCTACTTCGACTACACCCACAACGTCACCAACGACGGCTATCTGACGGGGACGGACGCGGCCAAGCTGATCAGCAACAAGTTCGCCTTCCGGCGGGCCTATTTCACCTATGAGAACAAGATCAACGACGACCTGAAGTTCCGCTTCCGCCTGGACGCCGACAACCAGAGCAACGTGACGGGCGTCAACTTCAAGAGCAGCTCCGTCACTCAGGACAACAAGCTGCGGCCCTTCGTCAAGCAGCTCTTCCTCGACTGGTCGGGACTTCTTCCGGATTCCAGTTTGAAAATCGGCATGGTCGAAACGCTGCCGTTCAAGATGGCCGAAGACCAGTGGGGCTATCGCTCCGTGGCCAAGACGCTGTGCGATATTTATAAAGACATCACCGGCGTCAACATCCGCTGTTCGAGCGCCGATCTGGGCCTCAATTTCCAGGTTCCCGTCAACCAGTATCTCCGCGTAGCGACGATGGTCGTCAACGGCGACGGCTACGGCAGCCCGGCCACGACCGAGTTCCGCAAGATCGGCGGCCAGGTCCAGCTGATCCCCGTGGCGGGACTGAGTCTCGTCGGCTATTACGAAATCGAAGACCGGCCGGCGACCGCGACCATGATCGCCGCGGGGTCCAAGTCTTATGATTCCGCGGGCACCGCCAAGATGGCCAAGGGCGATGTCTATTTCAACATGATCGAGAATTTGAATGTTTCCTTCGAGTATTTCAATTACAACAATCCGACGTTCACCGAGAAGACGGCCGGCCAAACGGTCCAATACAAGACCGGAGGCTGGTCCGTATTCGGGTCCTACAAGATCATCGTCGGCAAGCTCAACGTCTTCGCCCGGCACGACTCCTACGCCCCCGATTCGACCCAGTCCCTGAAGGACCAGGGCTTGACCATCGTCGGGCTTGATTGGGCGCCCGTCCACTCCAGCTGGAAGCTCCAGCCGAATGTCTGGTTCTATGACTACAAGGACGCGACCAAGAAAAGCGACGTCGTCGCCAACCTGACGTTCTTCCTGAGCTTCTGAAGATCGACAAGAGATAAGGAGAGAAGAAATGAAGATCCAGAAAATGATCGCCATCGCCGAAGCCGTGCTCGTGCTCTTCGGCGCCTCCCTGCTCCTGGCCGGGGACAAGATGCTCCAGGTCAAGGGCTCGGACACCATGATCAACGTGGTCCAGATCCTGGCCGAAGAGTTCATGGGCAAGAACCCCAAGATGCCTATCGCCGTCCTGGGCGGCGGCTCGGGCACGGGCATCACGGCCATCATCAACGGCACCTGCGACATCTGCGACGCGTCCCGCGACATCAAGCCCAAGGAAATGAACCAGGCCTGGGAAAAGGGCGTCCGGCCGGTCAAATTCGCGGTCGCCGTGGACGGATTGAGCATCATCGTCAACGAGAAGAATCCTTTGACTCAGCTGACCATGCTCCAAGTCGGGGCCATTTACCGGGGCGAGGTCAAGAATTGGAAAGGCGTCGGCGGCGCGGACATGAAGATCTCGCTCTACGGCCGTCAGTCCAATTCGGGCACGTATTCGTTCCTTCAGGAACACGTCATGGGCAACAAGCCCTATTCGACGGACATGAAAGAGATGAACGGCAACGCCCAGATCATCGAAGGCGTCCTGGCCGATGACGCGGCCATCGGGTACGTCGGGGTCGGCTACGTCGTGGACAAGACGACCGGCAAGGCCATGAAGGGGCTCAAGGTCCTGAACATCAGCAAGACCGACAAGGACGACGCCTTTTCGCCCATGGACAAGGCCGCCGTCGATTCGGCCAAGTATCCCATCGCCCGGCCCCTCCTCATGATCACGAACGGCAGACCCGCGGGAACGGCCGGCGCCTTCATCAAGTGGATCCTCAGCGACGAAGGCCAGAAGATCGTCGAGCGCGAAGGCTTCTACACGGTGGGCGGAAAGTATTACGCCGAAAACGCCCAGAACCTTAAGTAAGACCGCAGCCTCAGAAGGGCGGCTAAAGACCGCCCTGCGCCTCCGGGAGCGGCCGACGGGCCGCGCCCGGGGCGCGAATATACGAATGAGGCGCGGATCGGCGGAAGCGACATGACCAAACGAGCGCTGCGGAACCTCAAAGAATCGGCCATCAGGGCTTTCTTCTTCACCAACGGCATCCTGGCCGTCATCGTCCTCTTCGGGATCTTCGCCTTGCTCCTCTCCTCGGCCATCCCCGCTTTTCGCGAGATCAAGATATCGGAGTTTCTCGGCCAAACGCTCTGGGATCCGACGTCTCCCACGGGAGCCAGGTTCGGCATCCTGTCCATGATCGTCAGCACCATCTATGTCACGATCGCGGCCATGGTCATCGCCCTCCCCATCGGTCTGGGCGTGGCCGCTTACTTATCGGACGTGGCCCACGAGCGCGTCCGGGAGATCGTCAAACCGGTCGTCGAAGTCCTGGCCGGCATCCCCTCGGTCGTCATCGGCTTCCTGGGCATCGTTCTGATCGGCCCGTTTCTGGCCAAGCTGACCGGGCAATCCAACGGGCTGAACGGCCTGAACGGGAGCATCCTGCTGGCCGTCATGGCCCTGCCGACCATCATCAGCATTTCGGAAGACAGCCTGAACGCCGTTCCCAACGGCTATGTCGAAGCTTCGCTGGCCATGGGCGCCTCGCGCTGGCAGACCCTCGTCCGGGTCAAGATCCCGGCCGCCCTCTCCGGAATCATCGCCGCGTTCATGCTGGGTATGGGGCGGGCCATCGGGGAAACGATGACCGTCTTGATGGCCACGGGCAACGCCCGGACGTTCCCCCACGGACTTCTTCAGAGCCTTCGGACGATGACCTCGAATATCGCCATCGAACTGGGTGAAGTCCCTTACTATACGACCCATTATTATGCCCTGTTCGCCATCGGGCTCGTCCTGTTCGTGATGACCTTTTTGGTCAATCTCGCGGCCGACGTCGTCCTCCGCAAATACCAGGAGCGAGAGCTGTGAAGAGGAAAAGGGTCATCCAATTCGTCGGTTTCATGGCCTTGCGCATTTGCCTGTATCTCGTCCTGGCCGCCTTGCTTGTCTTCCTCTACGACATCGGGAAGAAGGGGGGCGGCGCGATCAGCTGGACGTTTTTGACCAAAATGCCACGGCGCGGAATGACCGAGGGGGGGATCTTCCCGGCCATTTATGGGACGTTCTTGGTGACTCTCGTGACCGCGGTGTTGGCGGTGCCGATGGGAATGTTCGCCGCCATTTATTTGAACGAATACGCCCGGCAGACCCGCATCACCCGCTTGATCCGCCTCTCCATCCGCAACCTCTCGGGAGTCCCTTCCATCGTCTATGGGTTGTTCGGGGTCATCCTGTTCGTCAATATCTTCAAGTTCGGGACGTCGATCCTGTCGGCGGGCCTGACTCTCGGCCTGATGACCTTGCCTTGGACCATCACCGCCAGTGAAGAAGCCCTCAAAACCGTCCCCAATTCCTACCGGGAAGGGGCGCTGGCCCTGGGGGCCACGAAATGGCAGTCCATCCGGACCAACGTCCTTCCTTACGCCCTCCCCGGCATGTTGACGGGGACCGTCCTCGGCCTGGCCCGGGCGGCGGGGGAGACCGCCCCGATCATGTTCACCGGGGCCGCTTTTGCCCTGCCCTTTTTGCCGAAATCGCTCTCCGACCAGTTCATGGCCCTCCCGTACCATCTCTACATCATGGCCACCCAGCACCACGATCTCGCCAAAGCCCGGCCCCTGGCTTATGGGACCGCGCTCGTCCTCATCGTCTTCGTCTTGGGGATGAACATGACGGCGGTCGTCCTGCGCTGGCGGCTGCGCCGAAAAAGGAGGGCCTGAAATGCCCGCCCGGCCCAAGATCGAAGTCCGGAATCTGAATTTTTATTACGGGACCAAGCCGGCCGTGAAGAATCTCAGCCTGAACTGCCCCGAAAAAACGGTCACGGCGCTAATCGGTCCCTCGGGATGCGGCAAATCGACCTTCATCCGGACGCTCAACCGGATGAACGACTTGGTCACCGGCACGCGCGTTGAGGGCCGAATCCTTCTGGATGGAGAGTCCATCCTCGCTCCCAAGGTCGATGTCGTCGAGCTGCGCAAGCGGGTCGGGATGGTCTTCCAGCGTCCCAACCCCTTTCCCAAGTCGATCTTCGACAACATCGCCTATGGCCTGCGCATCAACGGCCTGCGCAACCGCGACCGTCTCGAAGAGATCGTGGAACGCAGCCTGCGGGAAGCGGCCCTGTGGGACGAAGTCAAGGATCGTCTCCGGGAGAACGCCCTGTCCCTGTCCGGGGGGCAGCAGCAACGGCTGTGCATCGCCCGGACGCTGGCCGTGAATCCGGACGTCGTCCTGTTCGACGAGCCCTGCTCGGCCATCGACCCCATCGCCACGGCCAAGATCGAGGACCTCATCCAGAGGATGAAGAAGGACTATACGGTGGTCATCGTCACCCATAATATGCAGCAGGCCGCCCGCGTTTCCGAATTCACGGCCTTCCTGATGATGGGCGAGCTCATCGAGTTCGGGGAAACTAACGCTATTTTCACCGCCCCCAAGAACAAATTGACTGAAGACTACATCACCGGCCGTTTCGGGTGAGAATGGCGATGCACTGTTTCCTCATAGCTGAACGCACGGCCCGGGGTCGGTTCGTTTACTTTGCTCCAGAGTTGATATATAAAAAAGACGAACCTTGAAGTCTTTTGTCATGAACGCTCTCATCGCCGTCATCGAAGACGAACCGGATTTGGCCGCGCTGATCTCTTCCCATCTCCGCAAGGAAGGGTTCCGGGTGGAGACGTTCGGAGACGCCGAACGGTTCTTCCGCAGTTTAACCAAGAAAATCCCGGAACTCGTCCTCCTCGACCTCATGCTCCCGGACATGAGCGGGCTGGACGTCTGCAAGGCCCTCAAGCGAAGCGACGAGTGGCGGGCCATCCCGGTCATCATGGCCACGGCCAAAGCCGAGGAGACGGACAAGGTCTTGGGCCTCGAACTCGGGGCGGACGATTACGTAACCAAGCCTTTTTCGCTGAAGGAACTGGCTGCGCGGATCAAGGCCGTCCTCAGGCGGGCCGAGCCGGCCGAACCGCCGAAGGTCCTGGAAATCGGGGCCGGCCTCGTCCTGGACGCGGAACGATTCGAGGTCCGGAGGGACGGGACCGTCCTCGAGCTGACGTCCACGGAGTTCAAGATCCTGCGCCTCCTGGCCTCCAAGAAAGGCCGGGTTCTTTCCCGGGAGCAGATCCTGGACGAGCTGTGGGGCCACGACAAGATCGTCCTGGACCGGACGATCGACGTCCACATCAAGAACCTGCGCAACAAGCTCGGGACGGCGGGCCGCCTGATCAGGAACATCCGAGGCGTCGGATACAAGGTCGAAGAATGAGACGCACCATCTTTCTCAAGCTCTTCGGCGGCTGCGCCCTGATTATTCTCCTCGCCGCGGGTCTGATCTTCCTGCTGTCCTCGGCCTCGGTCCGAGAAAGCACCGAGGACACTTCGGCCCGCAGCCTGGAATCGCTGGGCCGGGCCATCCAGGCCGACGTCGAATCCTTCCTCGACGATGGCCGAACGGCTGAATTGGAGACGTTCGTCAAACAGGCTGGATCGCGGGCCGGCGTCCGAATAACGGTCATCGATCCGCAGGGCCTCGTCCTGGCCGATTCGGAAAAGGACCCCGCGGCCATGGAAAATCATCGCTATCGGAAGGAAGTGTCCGAGGCCCTGGAAGGCCGCATCGGCCAGTCGCTGCGCTTCAGCTATACGGTCGAGGCCCGCATGATGTATATCGGGATTCCGCTCGTGAAGGAAGGGCGGGTGCGGGCCGTCCTTCGCCTGAGCTATTTCATGAGCGCGATCGATGTCCTCGTCGCGCACCTGCGCGGAGCGGTCGGGCGGGCCGTTCTGATCGTTTCTCTCCTGGCTCTGCTGGCCGCCTTGCTGTTGTCGCTCCACTGGAGCGGACCGATCCGCAAGCTCACGGGCGCCGCCCGTCAGGTCGAAGGCGGGGACTTCGGGGTCCGGGTCCACATCCACAATCAAGACGAGCTCAAGGCCTTGGCCGACGGGTTCAATCTGATGACGGAAAGGATCGAACGGCTCTTCGGCGACGTGACCGCCCAGCGTGAAAACCTGCTCAATATCATCGGCTCGATCAAAGAGGGGCTGGCTGTCGTGGACAGGGAAGGGCGGATCACCCTGGCCAACGAAAGCCTCCTCCGGCTGGTCGGCGAGAAGACGGTCGAGGGCCGCTATTTCTGGGAAGTCCTGCGCCGTCCCGCGCTGCGCGACCTGATCGCCCAGGTCCGGTCCGGCAGGGAGGGCGCGCGCCAGGAGTGCCGTTTGGACGAAAGGCCGTTCCTCTGCAACTTGAGCTATCTCCCGGCCCAGGACGGGGTCGTCCTGATCCTCCATGACCTCACCGAGTCCCGAAAGGTCGAGGACATCAAGAAGGATTTCGTGGTCAACGCCTCGCATGAGCTGCGGACGCCGATATCGGCCATCACGGGAGCCGTGGAAATCCTGGGGGGTGAAACGAACGCCCAGGACCGCGCTGCGGCGATCGACATCCTTAAGCGCCATTCCCTCCGGCTGATGGGGATCGTCGAAGACCTGCTCAAGCTGGGCGAACTCGAGGACCGCTCCTTCAAGCTCGATCTTCAGGACATCGACGGCCCGGCGCTGGCGGCCGGCGTCTTGAGCGTCTTCGAGCCCAAGGCCAAGTCCAAAAACATCGCCCTCCGCCTGGACGCGGCCTCCGGCCTGCCGCCGCTGCGGGGCGACGGCGATCAGATCGAGCGCCTGCTGTTCAATCTCGTCGACAACGCCGTCAAATATACGGACAAGGGGAGCGTCACGGTGGCCTTGAGATCCGAGGGGTCGGATTACGTCATCGTCGTCTCCGATACCGGAGCGGGCATCCCCCCCCTACACCGTTCCAGGGTCTTCGAACGTTTTTATGTCGTGGATAAATCCCGCTCGCGCAAGCTGGGCGGGACCGGCCTGGGGCTGTCCATCGTCAAGCACATCGTTCAGCTCCACGGCGGGACCGTCAGCCTGGATAGCGTCGAAGGCCGCGGCTCGGCCTTCACCGTGCGGCTGCCGCTTGCCGCTCCGCGGCCGGTTCACTCCTGAATGACGGGGGACGGGGCGTCGCCGAAGGGATTGATCCGGACGGCCAGGGAAAAGAGGAAAGGATAGCTGTCCTTGAGGTGCAGGGCATAGGCCAGCCACTCACTGGCGATCAGCGAGTAAGCCCGCTTGACGTCTACGGCCAGGTGTGCGTAATCCGCCGCGGGCAGCCCTTCCAGCGACTCCGGCCGCATCTCCAGCTCCTCGACCAGATGGAAGACGGCCCAGAGCAGGTCGGTGAACCGCTCGTGCTCGAGGAGATTGGGATTCTCCAGCAGACCGAGCAGGAAGCCGCGGTTGTCCGACAGGCAGGCCCGCAGGTCGCGCAACGCGGCCGGCGTGACCTGGACCCGGTAGGGGAACGTCCGGGCGGTCTCCATGGCCCGGTGAAAGTCGGCCTTTTCCCAGCGCGCGGTGAAGGCCAACCGGGGGGCCAGCTCGCCCGTGTTTCCGATGAAGAGAGGGAACTTGGCCAGAAGATCGCGGCCGAGGGCGCTGAAAAAGGCGCCGATGACCATGTTCATCTTCTTCAGCAGGGCCTTCTTTTCCCGGCGGGCCAGGACATCCTCGACGACCAGGACGACGACCAGGATGTAGATGAAGAGGAAGGCGATGTTGTCCATCAACCCGACGGCCATCTCCCGGAGGCGGCCGAAAACGAGGTAATCCGCCGCATAGAGGACGATCGAGCCGCCGACCAGGGCCAGCGAGAGGGTCAGCCGCCAGCTCCACTGCCGCTTCGCCGTAGGCATGGTCCGTTCCTAACAGGCCGGCGACCGGCGCGGACAGGCCGGCAATTCCATCCGGTCGACGGGCCTGACGTCCGGTTCGCACTCCGACGGGACACAGCTGGTCTCGCATGTCCGTTTGAAGCCGCGAAAGGCGAGGAGGTCGATGTCGGGCGCCAGAAAGCCGGGCTTGACCGGTTCCGCCTTCATCAAATCGGTGCTCAGGTATTTCTTGTTGTCATCGGAAAAAACCGTGACCACGACGGAGTCCGGGCCGAGCGTGTTCTGCACCATCAGGGCGCCGATGAAGTTGGCCCCCGAGGAGATGCCCACGGCGATGCCCAGCTGCGCGGCCAGCTTTTGGGCCATGATGATCGAATCGCCGTCGTCCACGGCGATGACGTCGTCCAGTTCGTTCAATTTGACGATAGGGGGGATGAATTCGTCCGAGATGCCCTGGATGTTGCCGCTCGTCGCCTCGATGATCAGGCCGCCGGGCGCCAGGGCCCCCCGTTCGTAGGCCTTTTTAAGGATATAAAAGGCCATCCGATCCTTGATGCTCCCGGTCATGTTCATGTTTTCAGCCTTGGCGTACACGGCCCGCCGCTCGCCGCGGAACGTGAAATCGATCTCCAGCAGGGGAGTGTTGCCGATCAGGCTGGAAAGCTGGGCGATTTGTTTTTCCTTTTCGTCGGTCGATCCCGACATCTCGATCCTCCGCGGCAACAGTCAAGATGGAAGTTCCTATTCTTGAGGAGGCGGAGCCGATTGTCAAGCCGCGGCCGGGGGAATCCTCGTCCCGGCCGGGCCGAATGATGGAATCGCCGTTGCCGAGGTCCGTGCGGGGCCGTATAATGGCTTATGAAAAAACCATGCGGGTGTATCTCGGTTTAGGCAGCAACCTCGGAAACCCGGCCCGGCAGCTCGAGGCGGCCGGCAGAGCGCTCGAAAATGGCGGCCTCCAAATCCTGAGGAAATCGTCCCTCTTCGAGACCGAACCCCTGGGCTATGCTGCCCAACCCTGGTTTCTGAACCAGGTCCTCGAGGCCGAGACCACGGCCTCCCCCTGGGAGCTTTTGAACCTGGCCAAGGGGATCGAGCGCCGGCGCGGACGGAGGCCCGGGCCTAAAAACGGCCCCCGGACCATCGACATTGACATCCTGTTCATGGCCGGCGTCATTCTCCGGACGAAAACCCTGACCGTGCCTCATCCGAGGCTGGCCGGGCGGCGGTTCATTCTCGCGCCGTTGGCCGAGCTTGCGCCGGGCCTTGTCCATCCCGTTCTCGGTCAAACGATCCGAACCCTTCTCCGCGATTGTCCCGCCCGGCCGATCGTACGGCCGATCGGCCGCGCTAAAACGCGTCCTTGACCTGGCGGATCTCGGGGACTCCATCCTCTCCGACGCGCAGGGACAAAACGTCGAAACGGCAGGGAGTGTCGGGTCCGATCCGGAATTTCTTCAGGAAGCCTTCGGCCAGGCGGCGGATCCGTCTTTGCTTGGGCGCCGTGACCGCCTCTTCGGGCGGGCCGAAGCCCTTCCCGGCCCGGGTCTTGACCTCGATGAAGACGATCGTCTCTCCGTCGCGGGCGATGATGTCGATCTCGCCGCGGAGGAGGCGAAAACCGCGGGCCAGGATACGATAGCGGTTTTTTTCGAGATAATCGACGGCGGCGTCCTCTCCGCTTCGGCCCAGGCTCAGGCGCCGGTCTTGATGGTCTTCCAACGAACGCCGTCCTTGGTGTCTTCCAGGACGATGCCGGCCTCGAGGAGATCCTTGCGGATCTCGTCCGCCAGGCGGAAATCGCGGGCCCGGCGGGCCCGCTCGCGTTCGTCGATCTTGGCCCGGACCGCGGCCTCGAGGACGTCCTCGCGGCGCGGCGGCAGGACGGCCAGCACGTCGTCCAATCGATAGACGAACGAGGACAGGCGTTTTGCGTCATCGGCGCGCAGCCGGCCGTCTTTGATCAGGACGTTGGCCTTCCGGACAAGCTCGAACAGTGCGGTCAGGGCCATGGCGATGTTGAGGTCGTCGGCCAGTCCGTCCAGGAATTTTTTCTCCGTTTCGGCCGCCAGCGCCTCGGCTTCGTCTGTCCGCCCGGCGGGGAAAGCCCGCTTGTCCAACTCGTACAGGAAATCCTTGATCCGCTGCAGACCGGCGGCGCTCTGTTCGAGGGTTTCGAAGGTGAAGTTCAGAACCTTGCGGTAATGGGTCGAAATGAGAAAATAGCGCAGGACGGAGGGATCGACGCCCCGTTTTCGGAGATCATCCAGGGTGTAGGCATTGCCCTCGGACTTGGACATTTTCTCCCCGTCGACGACCAGGTGGTGGCAATGCAGCCAATAGCGGACGAAAGGAACGCCGAAGGCGGCCTCGGATTGGGCGATCTCATTCTCGTGATGGGGGAAGATGTTGTCCACGCCGCCGCAGTGGATATCGAAGGTCGGGCCGAGGTACTTGGAACTCATGGCCGAGCATTCGATGTGCCAGCCCGGGCGTCCCGGGCCGATCTCCGTCTCCCAGAAAGGCTCACCCGGCTTGGGCGCTTTCCAGAGCGCGAAATCGTGGGCGCTGTCCTTCTCGTATTCGTCCGTTTCGATCCGCGCTTCGATGCGGGCGGACGTCTGCAGGTCGTCGAGGCGGATTTTGGAAAGCCCGCCGTATCCGGGGAACTTGGCGATGGCGAAATAGATCGAGCCGTCCTTGGGATAGGCGTAGCCTTTGTCCAATAACGTCCGGATGATGCGGACCATCTCGGGGATGTGCTCGGTGGCCCGGGGATAATGATCCGCCGGGTCGATCCTCAGCGTCTTGAGCCCGGAAAAGAATTCCTGAATGAAAGGCGCCGTGTAGTCGTTGAGACTGAGGCCCTGGGCTGCGGCGTTGCGGATGGTCTTGTCGTCGACGTCGGTCAGGTTCATGACGTGGAGGACGCCGAACCCGGCGAAGCGCAGGGCCCGTTTGAGGAGGTCCTCGAAGACGTAGGCCCTATAATTGCCGATATGGGGGACGTTGTAGACCGTCGGACCACAGGTGTAGAGGCCGATGCGCGCCGCGACGAGGGGTTCGAAATCCTCGATCGTGTTGCTGAGGGTATTATAAAATCTGAACATCGCCGTTCATTATAATGTCCCTTCGTCGTTTCGCCAAGCCTCGATTCGAGGTCGAGGCGTTTCGGAGGGCACGCCCGAGCCCCTCTTGCCCCGATGGCCCCTTTGTGCCATAATTTTTCCTCGATCTTCCCCCATTCTCTTTCGAGGACCATATCCAGATGCCCAACATGATCGGTATCCGCCGCGAGGATAAAAACCAGTGGGAACGCCGCGTTCCCCTCATCCCCAGCCACATGCGCGAGCTGCACCATGAGCAGGGTCTGTCATTCATCGTCCAGTCTTCAGCGATCCGCATCTTCCGCGACGAGGATTACCGTTTGGAGGGGATCGCGGTCGATGAATCCCTCTCCCCGTGCGGTGTCGTTCTGGCCATCAAGGAGATTCCCTTGCCCCTCATCGAACCGGACAAGGCCTATCTTCTCTTTTCCCACACCATCAAGGGCCAGCGCCACAACATGCCCATGCTCCGCCGGTTCATGGAGCTCGGCTGCACGCTGATCGATTACGAGAAGATCACCGACGACCTGAACCTCCGGCTCGTCTTTTTCGGCAAGCAGGCGGGGGAGGCCGGCATGGTCGACACACTCTGGGCCCTGGGCGTGAAGCTGGATCGGGAAGGGCTGCCCAACCCCTTTTCATCCCTTCTTCAGATGTACCATTACACCAGCCTGACCGAGGCCAAGGAAGAGATCGCTGAGGTCGCCCAGGCTGTGCGGACGGACGGCCTTCCGGAGCCGCTCGTGCCGTTCATCTGCGGCTTTGCCGGCTACGGCCATGTCTCGCAGGGCGCCCAGGAAATTTACGATCTCCTCCCGACCGAGGAGATCCCGGCCGAAAAGTTCGCCGGGTTCCTCAAACAGCGGAACTTCTCGGCCCACCGCGTTTACAAGGTCGTGTTCCGCGAGGATCACATGGTCCGTCCGCGGAGCCCCCGGCGGCTTTTCGAATTGGCCGACTATTACGAACATCCCGAGGAATACGAGCCGCTCCTGGAGAGCTATCTGCCCCACCTGACGGTGCTGATCAATGGGATCTACTGGGCGCCCCGTTATCCGCGCTTCGTCAGCAAGGCCTTCATCAGGGAATTGTATGCCTCCACGCCGCGGCCCCGCCTGAGGGTGATCGGGGACATCTCCTGCGACGTCGGCGGGGGGGTGGAATTCACGGCCAAGGCCACGGATGCCTCCAATCCCGTATTCACCTATGATCCCGAAACGGACTCCATCCGCGACGGATTCGAAGGACGCGGCCCGGCGGTCATGGCCGTCGACAACCTGCCGGCCGAGATTTCCTTGGAATCGTCGGTCTTCTTCAGCCAGGCCCTCAAGCCGTTCATTCCGGCTCTGGCCCGGACCGATTTACGGAATCCGTTCGAATCGCTCGAGCTTCCCCCGCCGATCAAGAAAGCCATGATCCTGCACCGCGGCCGACTGACGCCCGGCTATCTTTATCTGCAGACGTTCCTCGATTCCGCTCCCGACAAGGAGGACTCCCATTAAAACCATTCTCGTTCTCGGTTCCGGTTTCGTGGCCGGACCGTTTGTCCGGTATTTCCTCGAGCGTCCCGACGTTCGCGTCCGGATCGGAGATATCGAAAAGCCCAAGGCGGCCGCCTTGGCCGGCGGGCACCCTCGGGCCGCCGCTTTCGGGCTCGACCTCAGGGACGAAACGGCCCTCGACGCCGAAGTCGCCGGAGCGGACCTGGTCGTCAGCATCGTTCCTTATGTCTTCCATCCGGTCGTGGCCCGGTCCTGCATCCGTCATCGCCGATCCATGGTCACGACGTCTTACGTCAGCGAAGCCATGAAAAGCCTCGATGGCGAGGCCAAGGCCGCCGGCATCATTCTTCTCAACGAGGTCGGCCTTGATCCGGGCATCGACCACATGGAGGCCATGCGCCTGGTCGACGGCGTTCACCGCTCCGGCGGCCAGGTGCTCGGCTTCACGTCCTACTGCGGGGGGCTGCCGGCGCCCGAAAGCAACACCAATCCCTTCGGGTATAAGTTTTCCTGGAGTCCGCGCGGCGTTCTTCTGGCGGGCAAGAATCCGGCCCGCTATCGGCGGGACGGGCGGGAAGTCCAGATCGCGGCCGAGGACCTTTTCGATCATTTTGCTCTCCAGCCCATCGCGGGATTGGGGGTTTTCGAGGGCTATCCCAACCGGAATTCCATGCCCTATATCGATGTTTACGGCATCCCGGAAACGAAGACCATGTTCCGGGGTACGCTGCGCTACCCCGGATGGTGCGCCACGCTGAAGAAGATCGGCGATCTGGGATATCTCGAGCAGACCGAACGGGACCTCTCCGGCAAGAGCGTGCGCGACTTGACCTTGGAGCTGGCCTCCTCGGCCGGAGCGTCCGACGCCGAGTCCGCGCTCGCCCTTCGGCTCGGCCTCGATCCGGGCGATCCCATCCTGGACCGTTTGGAATGGCTGGGCCTGCTGGAGCGGGAACCGCTGGGCCTCGACCGCGGATCCCCGTTGGATGTCCTGGAGCGGCTGATGCTGGCCAAACTCCAGTACCGGACAGGAGAGCGGGACATGATCATCCTCCAACACGTCATCGACGCCCGGACGACCGAAGGACGCCGGGAGCGGATCACCTCGACTCTGATCGATTACGGAATCCCGGGCGGCGACTCATCCATGGCCCGGACGGTGGGCCTGCCGGCGGCCGCCGGCGCCCGGCTCGTCCTCGAGGGCCGGATCGCCGGGCGCGGCGTCCTGGTGCCGGTCATCCCGGAAATCTATGGTCCGATCCTGGAAGAGCTGCGGGTCCGGGGGATCGTTTTCCGCGAGGAGCGCGCCAAAGTCTGATAAGGGGGCGGCCATGTTGCGCCGAGCGGCTGTAGCGGGATCGTTTTATCCCCGGGACCCCCGGGAGCTCAGGACCTGCCTGGATGGCCTTCTCCGGCCCGGCCGGAAAAGGGACCGCGCCTATGCGGTCGTTTCGCCCCATGCCGGATACCAATATTCGGGAGCCGTGGCCGGGGCGGTCTTCTCCTCGGTCGAGCTTCCGGACGCCTACATCCTCATGGCTCCCAGCCACCGTCCGATCCGGTCTCTGTTCGCCATCATGAAGGAAGGGAGCTGGGAGACGCCGCTGGGGGATTTCGCTGTCGACGCCGAGCTGGCCCAGTTCCTGGCGGCCGGCTCGGACCTCATCCGCATCGATCCGGCCGCCCATGACGCCGAACATTCGCTCGAGGTCCAACTGCCCTTCATCCAAGCCGCCAAAGCGGCGCCGACGATGGTGCCGGTGGCGGTCTCGCACCTGGCCCGCTATGAACAGATCGTCGAGCTCGGCCATGCCGCCGCGGCGGCCGTCCGCCGGTCGGGCCGGGACGTCCTTCTTGTGGCCAGCACGGACATGAGCCATTATATAAGCGCCGAGGAGGCCCGGATCAAGGACTTCCTGGCCATCCAGAAGATCCTCGACGTCGATGCCCGCGGTTTGTTCGAGATCGTCCGCGGTGAAGACATCAGCATGTGCGGCTTCCAGCCCACGGCCTCCGTCCTGGCCGCGGCCAGGGAGCTGGGCGCGGCCCGCGGCGAGCTGGTGATGTACGCCACCTCCGGGGACCGGACCGGCGACCGGGACGCCGTGGTCGGTTATGCCGGCCTGAAAATCCTCTGAATCTCCCTCGGCGGTTTTCGACGCAGCCCGTTTCTTTGAATTCCCGGCGCCGCGCGATATAATGATTTCCGAACGATGATCAAAAATTCGACCTTGAGGGATAAGGACCGTCTCGTCCTGCAGACGATTGTCGAGGACTACCTCAAGCACGGCCAGCCCGTCAGCTCGGGGTTCGTCCATCAGAAGAAAATCTTGGGCGATTCGCCGGCGACCATCCGGAACATCATGGTCAAGCTCGAGGAACTGGGCTTCCTGGCCCAGCCCCACCCATCGGCCGGGCGCATTCCCACGGACCGCGGCCTGCGTTTCTACGTCAACGTCCTTTTAGCCGAGGAACCGCGGACGGCCGAGCTGTCCGCCCCCCTGGGGGAAAACCTGGCCTCTTCCAAAACCGACCTCAACACCCTTCTTCAAGAGGCTTCCCACCTCCTGGCCGAGCAATCGGACAGCGTCGGGTTCGTCCTGTCCCCGCGCATCTCGCGGATCAATTTCCACCACCTCCGTTTCATCAAGATCGCCGAGGCCAAGGTCATGCTCCTTCTGGTGACCACGTTCAACATGGTCCTGACGGAGATCGTGAACACCGACTCGGATTTCACTCAGCTCGAGCTCGACGGGGCCTCCCAATACATCAACCAGAAATTCGCCGGCAAGAACCTGGCCGCCATCCGCGACGTCCTGCTGCGCGAGCTGCCGGTGACCAAGTCCCAGTTCGACCAGGCGTTCGCCAGGCTGATGGCCCTTCTGCGGGCCTCCATCGTCCAAGAGGAGCACGAACACCAGATGATCGTGGAGGGGGCCTCCAAGCTCATCGACAAGTTCGAGGAGACGGGCGTGGACAAGCTGAAGATGCTCTTCCAGAATTTCGAGGAGAAGGCTCACCTGGCCCGGCTGTTGTCGGATTTCATCGCCCTGGACAAGGTCAAGGTCCTGATCGGGGAGGAATCGCGCCTGCCCCTGATTTCCGAATGTTCGTTGATCCTGTCCCATTACGGCGACGACCGTCAGGTCCTCGGCTCGCTGGGCATCATCGGACCGAAACGGATCCCCTATAAAAAGATCATCCCCTTGGTCGACAACGTGGCCAAAAGACTGAGCCGGAGCATCAGCCGGAATCCTTCCTGACGCGGGAGTCAACATGACCGACGATCAACCAGAACAGCAACCGAACGGAAAGCCGCCCGCGGAACCCGCGGAGGGCGCCCCCGAAGAAAAAACCGCCTTGCCCCCCCCGACCGGTCCGGCTCCCGAACCGGCGGCGCCTCCGGCTGCGGAAACCGGGGAGGAAAAAGGCGAGGGGGAAGGCGGGGACAAGCTGTCCGCGCGCAAACCCCGGAAGCACGACCATGACGCGGTCCGCTCGCTCAAGGACAAGCTGGAGCGCCGCGAGCATGAGATCGAACATCTGGGTCGCGAGATCGCCGAATGGAAGGACAAATTTCTCCGCGCGGCGGCCGAGATGGACAACGCCCGCAAGCGCCTGGAGCGGGAGAAGGCCGACTTCCTGCAGTTCGCCCAAGCCGATCTGTTCAAGGAGCTGTTGGCGGTCCTGGATAATTTTGAGCGGGCCCGGCGGACCGGTGAGGAGCCCGATAGCCAGGGTTTTCAGGAGGGCATCGAGCTCATCCACAAGCAATTCACCGACCTCCTGCGTAAGCGCGGGGTGGCCCCGGTCGAACGGCCGGACCGGCGATTCGATCCGGCCGTCCACCAGGCCATCCTGACCGAGGAGAAGGAGGGGCTGACCGAAGCCGAGGTCGGCGAAGAGCTTCAAAAGGGTTATTTCCTCCACGACCGCCTGCTTCGCCCGGCCCTGGTCAAGGTCTGGCTGCCCAAAAAGGATTGACATGGGACGCATCATCGGCATCGATCTCGGTACAACCTATTCGTGCGTGGCGTCGCTCGTCGACTCCATCCCCAGGGTCATTCCCAACCTGGAGGGCGCTTCGACCACTCCGTCCATGGTCTGTTTCACGTCCTCGGGAGAGACGCTCATCGGCAATCTGGCCCTGCGCCAGGCCGTGACCAATCCGGATAAAACGCTTTTCGCCATCAAGCGGCTGATCGGCCGGAAGTTCCGTTCCCCCGAAGTCCAGGAAGCCCGCCGGCGTTTGCCCTACACCCTGATCGAGTCGCCCAACGGCGACGTCATGGTCGAGGTCGGCGCCCAACTCATCTCCCCCCAGGAGGTTTCCGCCCTCATCCTCGGCTACCTCAAGAAGAGCGCCGCCGCCCATTTCGGGGAGGAGGTCCGCGAGGCCGTCATCACCGTACCGGCCCATTTCGACGACAACCAGCGGCAGGCGACGAAGGACGCGGCGACGATCGCCGGCCTGGACGTTCTACGGGTCATCAACGAGCCGACGGCGGCCAGCCTGGCCTACGGCTTGAACACGAAGGGCGGCGGGACGGTGGCTGTCTTCGATATGGGCGGCGGGACCTTCGACTTCACCGTCCTGGAGATCAGCGGCGGTGTCTTCCAAGTCCTGTCGACCAACGGCGACTCCTTTCTCGGCGGCGAGGACTTCGACCAGCGCGTCGTCGAGTGGCTCCTCCAGGAGTACCGCAAGGAGACGCTCGACGACCTGTCCCGCGACAAATACGCCCTCCAGCGCATCAAGGAGGCAGCCGAAAAAGCCAAGCGCGAGCTGTCCTTCACCCACGAGTCCGAGATCAACCTGCCGTTCATCTCCTCCAGTCCGGCCGGCTCGCGCCACTTGCGCAAGACCCTCACCCGGCCCCTGCTCGAGGAGCTGACCCGCGACCTCGTGGACAAGGCTTTCCCCCTCATTCGGAAGTCCCTGGGCGAGATCAACCTCAAACCCCAGGCCATCGACGACGTCATCCTGGTCGGCGGCCAGACGCGGATGCCCCTGCTGCGGCGGCAGGTGGCCGATTTCTTCGGCAAGAAGCCCAACGAAAAGCTCAATCCCGACGAGAGCGTCGCCGTCGGCGCGGCCATCCAGTCGGGAATCCTCCAGGGGGAGATGAACGACATCGTCCTGCTTCTCGACGTCACCTCTCTGGCTCTGGGCATCGAGATCGAGAAGGACGGCTTCGAGCGGATCATCGATAAGAACGCCACCATCCCGACCAAGACGACCAAAGCCTTCACCACGGTCGAGGACAATCAGCGCAGAGTCCGCATCCATGTCCTGCAGGGTGAAAGCCGCAAGGCCTCCGAGAACACGTCCCTGGGCATGTTCGATCTGGTCGGCATCGCCGCTTCGACGGCCGGCGTCCCCCACATCGACGTGACCTTCGAAATCGACGCGAACGGGATGGTCCGCGTCTCGGCCAAGGACGTGGCCTCGGGCCGGGAGCAGAAGATGATCGTCCAACCGTCCTCCGGGCTGAGCCCGCATCAGATGGAGACGATCATGATCCGCGAGGCGGACAAGAGGAGCAAGGGCCCGGCGCATGGATAAACGCGACTATTACGAGATCCTCGGCGTGCCCCGGGGCGCCGGGGCCGACGAGATCAAGAAGGCCTACCGCCAGGCGGCGCTGAAACATCATCCGGACCGCAATCCGGGCGACAAGGTCGCCGAGGAGCGCTTCAAAGAGGCGGCGGAGGCCTACAGCGTCCTGGGGGATGCCCAGCGAAGGGGCCTCTATGACCAGTACGGCCACGCCGGCTTGCGCGGCGAGAGCTTCCAGGGATTTAATTCCACGATCTTCGAGGATTTCGAGGACATCCTGGGAAATTTCTTCGGCTTCAATTTCGGATTCGGCGACCTCTTCGGCGGTTCGCGCCGCTCCCGGTCCCAGGACCGGAGCGGCCGCGACCTGGCCCTGGAGATGGAAATCACCCTCGAAGAGGCCGCCGGCGGCGTGGAGAAGGACATCGCCCTGACCCGCGCCGAAGCCTGCCCTGAATGCCGGGGAACGGGAATGAAGGCCGGCGCCCGGCGGGCCTCCTGTCCCGCCTGCGGCGGCCGGGGCCAAATCCGACATCAACAGGGCTTCTTCTCCGTGGCCCGGACCTGCTCGCACTGCGGAGGCGCCGGCGAGATCATCACCGCGCCGTGCGGAGAATGCCGCGGCTCAGGAACGGCCAAGCAGAAGAAATCGCTTCACGTCCGCATCCCGGCCGGGGTCTCGGATGGATCCCGTCTCCGCCTGGCGGGCGAGGGCGAAGCCGGGGAGCGGGGAAGCGCCCGCGGCGATCTCTACGTCGTGCTCCGCGTCCGGAAACACGATTTCTTCGAACGGGAGGACAACCACTTAACCTGCGAAATCTCGCTGTCCTTCATGCAGGCGGCCCTGGGTGTCACGGCAGAAATCCCGATCCTGGCCGGCGGAACGGAAAGACTCAAAATTCCGGCCGGGACCCAGTCCGGGGAGGTTTTCCGGATCAAGGGAGGCGGGATCCGCGAAATGGACGGCCGCCGGCCCGGGGATCTCTACGTTCGGGTCGCCGTCCGCACGCCGGACGATCTGACCAAAGAGCAGAGAGCGCTTCTCAAGCAGTTGGCCGAGCTTCGCGGCGAGAGCCTGGAGACGCTCGATGCCCAGACCGTTCGGCGGTCCAAACCGGCGAGGCGATAGGACGGCCCTTGACTGCCAGCCTGTTTTTCGTCCCGGGCGCGAAGACGGCAGGCTCCGCGGTCCGGCTGGACGGGGCTGAGCTCCATCATCTCCGCGCCGCCCGAGTCCGGACCGGCCAGAGTATCTGGATCTTCGACGAGGAGGGGACCCGGATCCGGGCGGACGTCGAATCCATATCCGCCGTTTCGGCCCGGCTCCGCCTCCTGGAACGCCAATCTCCGCAGGACGCCCGGCTCCGCCTGACGCTCATCCAATCCGTCCTCAAGAACAAATCCATGGACGAGGTCATCGAGCGGGCCGCCGAATGGGGGGTCCGGACCATCATCCCCGTTTCGAGCGAGCGGACCGTCGTCAAGATCGGTGACCGCGAAGATCGGAAAGCGGAGCGCTGGCGGCAGATCGCCCGGGCCGCGGCCGAACAATGCAAGAGCGGCCGCGTTCCGCTGATCAGCCCGCCTCTCCCTCTGGCGTCCGTTCTGGCCGAACCGCCGCCGGGCCGCAAGATCGTCCTCAGCGAGCACGGCGGACGAGCCTTGAAGTACATCCTCGCCGAGACGCCCGCCCCGCCTACGGGAACGCCGGAGGATTGGGTTCTTCTGCTCGGTCCCGAGGGCGGTTGGTCCGAAAGGGATCTGGATGCCATCGCGGCGGCCGGGTTCGAAGCGGCCAGCCTCGGCCCCCAGATCCTGAAGGCGGGAACGGCTGCGGTGAGCGCGGCGGCCATCGTTCTCCACCAAAGGGGGCTTTAGCCTTGTTCCTTCAGGGCCAGAAAGTCGGGAAATACGAGATCATTCGGGCCCTTGGCAGCGGCGGGTTCGGCTCCGTCTTCCTGGCCAAGGATGTCTGGCTGGACATCAAAGTCGCCCTCAAGGTGCCCCACAAGCAGTCCCTGGAGCTCTACAAGCTGCTCAAGGAGCCGCGCCTCCAGGCCGCCCTCGACCATCCCAACATCGTCCGTCTTCTGGCGGCCGAGAAGGTCGACAAGGTTTTTTTCTTTGTCATGGAATACGTCAAGGGCCGGACGCTGGAAAAGATCCTGCAGAAGGAGAAGGTGCTGGACGTGGCTTTGGCCGTGGAATATATCCGTCAGGTGGCCGCGGGAGTCGATCACGCCCACAATAATAAAATCATCCACCGCGACCTGCGGCCTTCGAACATCATGGTCTCCGAAGAGGGCCAGGTCAAGATCACCGATTTCGGGACCTCGGCCTGGCTGGCCAACGTCCCTTACGCCACCACGCGAATCGGGTCGCCGCCGTATATGGCCCCTGAACAGTTCCAGGGAAAAGCCGGTTTCGCCGCAGACATCTATTCGATCGGGTGCATCCTTTACGAGATGGTCATCGGGCGTCCGCCCATCTATGATCCCGATCCGTTCAAGATCCTGGAAAAGGCCCAGGAAGGGAAAATCACGCCGCCGCGGCTGAAGAACCTCCGCGTGCCCCGCGAGCTGGACGAGATCATCATGCGCTGCCTGGCGGCGAAGACCGAAGATCGCTATCAACGGCCCGGCGATCTGCTCAAGGCCCTGGCCGACATCCGCGGGGAGAAGCACCTCAAATCGGAGATCGAGGACATCCTCGGCCGCATCCGGGCCCGTGAGCGGTCGGGCGGGGATCTGTGCTGGAACTGCCGGCGGCCGCTGCCTTTCCGCTCGCGCCATTGCCCCCATTGCGGCGAGACGTCCTGAGCCCGGTCGAGGACGGCCCCTTGACGCCCTAGCGTTGAAAGACGAAGAATTTCCGCCCGGCGAAATTCACCGATAGCGAGGCCACGGCATTGGCCGCATAGGCCGCGGCCGTGCTCATGCCGAAGGAGTGGATCAGGGCCCAGGCCAGACCCGTTCCCAGGACCAGACTGAGAAACGAGACCAGGAAAAAGAGAGCGAACTCGCGCCGGCGCGAATGCCGGCCGGGATGGAAAACCCAGGCGCGATCGACGAGGTAGGCGGTCGTGTTGGAGACGAGAAAAGCGAAGATCTTGCACAGGACGTAGTTGCGGGCCCTGATGGAATCGTTCATCGCCGCCACGTCGATGTGGAACAATCGGGCCAGGAATTCTCCGGCCATGAGCGCGGGAAAGACACGCCAGGCCAGGATGAAGACGGTCAAGATGTCCACGGCCGTGGCGAAGCTCCCGGCCAGGGCGTATTTTACGAACTGGACGCCCGGGTGTGCTTCGCGTCCGATGAATTGGCGGATCAAGCTGGGCATAAAGAGCTCTCCGAAGCGAACGCTGCTGCTTCACATGCTCAAGGCTTTCCGGTTTCGCGCCGGCGGGACACCGAAACGTCGTCCGGAGCAAGCCGGATAGTTTATCCCAGGGAAGGACGGGAGGCAAGGCCGGGGTTTGGGTCGTCCTCACGGGCATAGACGATCCCGGGGGTCTTCAATACGTCTTCATATTCCCCGTCGGACAGGCCGGTCCTGAAGTCGACGGTGATGCGGGCTCCTAAATAAAGGCGCTTGTTGACGGCGTCGATCAGGCTGCTGATGTGGATATTCGTCCCGGCCGAGGCCCGGTCCAGGACGATCGTGACGCGCTCACCCTGGATGAGGGTCCTTGGCCATCTTGGCCGTGACGGCCTTGAGGCGGCGGGCCCTTTTGTTGCGCAGGAAGCGATAGATCAGCAGGCCGACCACTCCCAGGCTGAGAAGGTTGCCCCATTGGACTTTGGCGGCGATGAAGATGGCGCTGGCCAGCACGGCGGCCCCCAGGACGACAAGACCGTTTCGGCCCAGAGGGACAGAGCCGGCCAGACGTTCGATCCAATTCCGCAGGCGCTCCGTCGGGGGGACGGCCTCGCGCGTCCCGGATTCGAGATCGCGCTTCAGATTCTTCAGCTCGGCGGCCAGGGACTGGGCGTCGGGGTAGCGGTCTTCGGCCTTCTTGCTCAGGCAGCGCGTCAGGATGCGCCGAAGCTGGAAGGGGAGGTTCCGCCCGACGATGGTCACGGGCTGGGGTTCTTCGAAGGCGATGGCGTGCATCGTATCGAGAGGTGTTTCGCCCTTGAAAGGCCGGTCGCCGCAGATCATTTCGTAGAGGACGACGCCCAGGGAGAAAACGTCGCTGGCCGGAGTCAGGGTCCTGCCCCGGGCTTGTTCGGGGCTCATATAATTGACCGTCCCGCGGACCGTACCGGTCATTGTCTGAGTCGCCGCCGCGGCGCCGGCCATTGTCTGGGTCGCGGTCCGGTCCAGGGTCGACGCGGTCGCGGCGCCGATTCCGCCTTCGGACCCCGGTTCGAACAGCTTGGCCAGGCCGAAATCGAGCAGCTTGGCGTGTCCGTCCCGGGTGACCATGATATTGTCCGATTTGATGTCCCGGTGGATCAGGCCTTGGGCGTGGGCCTTGGCCAGGCCGTCGGAGACCTGAAGGGCGATCTCGATCGAACCCATCAGATCGAGCTCGCCGGCCGCGATCAGGCGGCTCACGGTCCGGCCGTCAATGAATTCCATGGCGATGAAAAGATCGCCCTCGGCCTCATCGATGTCGTAGACTTGGGCGATGGCCGGATGGCTCAGCGAAGCCGCGGCCCGGGCTTCTTGGACGAGACGGCTTCGTCGATCGGGATCGGCGACAAGATCGGGCCTCAGCAGCTTCAAGGCCACCGGACGGCGCAGCTTGGTGTCCAGGGCGCGGTAGACGACGCCCATGCCTCCCCGGCCCAGGCATTCCTCGACGGCATAGTGCTTCAGAGTCCGGCCGATCAAAGCGTCCGTGGGGCTCATGGCGCCCCTTCTCATAACACAGGGCGCCCGAGAGTTCAATCCGCGTGTCCGGTTTGACTCGGGCGGCGTCATGCGGTTAAGATAAATGACCCCGACGGCAAGGAGTCTTCATGAGCCCATTCAAGACGGACGGCATCGTTTGGATCAACGGGCGGCTCGTGCCATGGTCCGAGGCCAACATCCATATCGCTTCGCACGTGATCCACTACGGGTCGTCGATCTTCGAAGGCTTTCGGGCTTATCGAAATCTCCGCGGAACGGTGGTGTTCCGCCTCGACGCCCACATCCGCCGGCTCTTCAATTCCTGCAAAATCTATCGGATGGAAGTTCCCTTCAGCCAGGCGGATCTGTGCCGGGCCGTCCTGGACACGATCCGGGCCAACCGGATGGAAGCCTGCTATATTCGGCCGATCGTCTACCGCGGCTACGGCGCTCTGGGAGTCGATCCGTTTCCCAACCCGGTCGATTGCGCGATCCTGGTCTGGGAATGGGGTCAATACCTGGGTGACGCGGCCCTGGAAGACGGCGTCGACGTCAAGGTCTCGACCTGGACGCGGATGGCCGCCAACACCTTCCCGGCCTTGGCCAAATCGGGAGCCAATTACATGAACTCCCAGCTCATCAAGATGGAAGCCAAGCTGGAGGGTTACGCCGAGGGCATCGCCCTGAACACGCGCGGCCACGTCAGCGAGGGCAGCGGCGAAAATATCTTCCTCGTCCAGGACGGGCGGCTCATCACGCCCCCTTTGTCTTCGGCGGTCCTGCCCGGCATCACCCGCGACTGCGTCATGATCCTGGCCCGCAGGCTGGGGCTGACGGTGGGGGAGGACACGATTCCCCGCGAAATGCTGTATGTGGCCGACGAGGTCTTCCTGACCGGCTCGGCCGCGGAGATCACCCCGGTCCGCTCGGTCGACCGCATCCTGATCGGAAGCGGCAAGAGGGGACCGCTGACGAAATCGATTCAAGAGGCCTTTTTCGAGGTCATCGAAGGCCGGACACCCGACGCGGATCATTGGCTGACCTACGTCCATCCTGATTGAGGGGGGAAATCGTTTCATGCATATCGACGATCTTCTAAAAATCGGCATCGAAATGGACGCCTCGGACGTCCACGTCAAGGCGGGCAATTACGCCCAGCTCCGCATCCATGGCGTTCTCGTTCCGTTGACCCAGCTGCCGCGCCTGACGGCCCAGGACACCGAGGATCTCGCCTTCCAGATCCTGAACGAAACCCAGAAGAAGAAGCTGGAGGACGAGTTCGACCTTGACCTGGCTTACAGCTTGCCCGGGTTCGGGCGCTTCCGCGGGAGCATTTACCACCAGCGCGGATCGTTGGCCGTGGCCCTGCGCATCCTCCCCTTCGAGGTCAAAAACTTCAAAGAGCTGCTTCTTCCGGACATCGTCGAGACGATCGCCTCGATGGACCGCGGCCTCGTCCTGGTCACCGGCTCGACCGGAAGCGGCAAGACCACCACCCTGGCCTCGATGATTGATTTCATCAACCAGTCCCGCCGCAAACACATCATCACCATCGAAGACCCCATCGAGTATCTGCACCGGGACCAGAAGAGCGTCATCTGCCAGCGCGAGGTCGGTTGGGACGTCCGCAATTTCGCCCGCGGTTTGCGCGGCGCGCTGCGGGAGGACCCGGACATCATCCTCGTCGGCGAGATGCGCGACCTGGAGACGATTGAGACGGCCATTCTGGCCGCTGAAACCGGGCACCTCGTCCTCAGCACGCTTCATACCCTGGACGCGCCCGAAACGATCAACCGCATCATCTCCGTCTTCGCCCCTCACCAGCAGCGGCAGGTCCGGGTGCAGCTGGCTTCGATCCTCAAGGCCGTCATCTCCCAGAGGCTCTTGGCCAGAACGGGCGGCCACGGCCGCGTCCCGGCCGTCGAAGTCATGTTGACCACCGGCTATATTCAGGAATGCATCCAGGACCTGGGCAAGACCTTCCTCATCCGCGACGCCATCGCCGCCGGCGTTTCCCAGTACGGCATGCAGACCTTCGACCAGTCGCTCTACCACCTGTACGAGCAGAAATTCATTTCCTTCGAGCAGGGCCTGCGCTATTCGACCAGCCCGGACAACTTCCGTCTCCGCGTCGAGGGGGTCCAGTCGACCCAGGACATCGCCATCAATGAAATGGAGAAGAGCATGGACCGGATCAAGTCCGGACGCCGCACCAAGGAATGAGCGCCATGCAGGCCCAGCAGATCCGGGAGACCTATCTCGATTTTTTCGCCCGGCGCGGCCACAAGGTCGTGCCCAGTTCCCCGCTTCTGCCCAAGGACGACCCGACCCTGCTCTTTGCCAACGCCGGCATGAATCAGTTCAAATCCGTTTTTCTCGGGCGTGAAACGCGGAGCTACCGGCGGGCCGCCAGCGTTCAGAAATGCATGCGCGTCAGCGGCAAGCATAATGACCTGGAGCAGGTCGGCCGGACCGGCAAACACCACACGTTTTTCGAGATGCTGGGCAATTTCTCCTTCGGCGATTACTTCAAACGGGAGGCCATCGCCTTCGCCTGGGAGCTGGTCACGGAGGTCTTCAATCTGGACAGGTCCCGGCTCTATGTCACGGTTTACGACGAAGACGATGAGGCTTTCGTTCTCTGGAACAAGGAGATCGGCGTCCCGGCCGGGCGCATCTTCCGCTTCGGCAAGAAGGACAATTTCTGGGCCATGGGCGACACCGGCCCCTGCGGCCCGTGTTCGGAATTCCATTACGACTTAAATCCCGGCCTCGAACCCGGCCAACCGCGGGCCCTGATCGAATCGGGAAGCGACCGCTTCATCGAGCTGTGGAACCTCGTCTTCATGCAGTTCGATCGCGACGGTTCCGGGGAGATGACCCCTCTGCCCAAGCCCTCCATCGACACCGGCATGGGGCTGGAGCGGATGGCCGCCGTGCTCCAGGGCCGGACGAGCAGCTGGGACACCGATCTCTTCGCGCCGCTCATCGGGGAAATCTCCCGCCGGGCCGGCCGGGAATATCCCTCGGGCGACGAGGGCGACGTCTCCGTCCGGGTCATCGCTGACCACGCCCGGGCCGTGGCCTTCATGGTCTCCGACGGGATCATGCCGGCCAACGACGGCCGGGGCTACGTGCTGCGCCGACTCATCCGCCGGGCCTACCGGCACGGCAACCGCCTCGGCCTGGACGAGCCGTTCCTTCACGCCCTCATGGGCATCGTCGCCGAAGGGATGAAATCGGCGTATCCCGAGCTCCTGAACGCATTGCCTTTGGTGGCCAAGATCTGCAAAGCCGAGGAGGAACGCTTCGCCCAAACCCTCAACTCCGGGCTGCGCGTCTTCCGCCATTTCGCCTCCGAATCCCGCCTCGGCGGACAGAACGTTGTCTCCGGCGAAGCGGCCTTCAAGCTGTATGATACGTACGGATTCCCCCTCGATCTGACCCAGGATCTGGCCCAGGAAGAGCGCTTGGGGGTCGACGAGGCCGGATTCCTGGCCGAGCTGGACAAGCAGAAGACACGGGCCCGCCGTTCATGGAAGGGCGACGCCCAGATGAAGGAGCGCCGGGTCTATGAAGATCTGAAGGGTTCGGCCATCCTCTTCTCCGGTTATGACGTCGAATCCGTGGCCGACACGCGAGTCCTGGCCCTGGTCAAGGACGGCGTTCGCGTGGACACACTCGAGCCGGGGGAGTCGGGCGAGGTCGTCCTCGAACGCACTCCGTTTTACGCCGAAGCCGGCGGACAGGTCGGCGACAGCGGGCTGCTCAAGAACGCCCGCTTCTCGGCCGTCGTCGAGAACGCGTTTTATCCGGTTCCGGACGTGCGGGCCCACAAGACCCGGGTCGCGTCCGGGACGTTGCGCGTCGGCGACGCCGTCGACGCGGCCATCGACCACGGCCGTCGCCAGTCCGTCCGGGACAACCACACGGCGACGCACCTCCTGCACGCGGCCCTCCGCCAGGTTTTGGGCGACCACGTCAAGCAGGCCGGATCGCTCGTTTCGCCGGTCCGCCTGCGTTTCGATTTCACTCATTTCCAGGGCCTGTCGCCCGAGGAGATCGCCCGCGTCGAGGCCCTGGTCAACGAACGCATTCGCGAAAATTTGTCGGTGGTGATCCGGGAAATGAGCTTTGAAGAGGGCCTGGCGGAGGGGGCCATGGCTATTTTCGAGGAGAAATACGGCGAGCGCGTCCGTGTGGTCGCCATCGGCGGGTTCAGCAAGGAGCTCTGCGGCGGCGCCCACGCTCCCGTCACGGGCGAGATCGGACTGTTCAAGATCGTTTCCGAGACGAGCGTCGCCGCAGGCATGCGCCGGATCGAGGCTTTGACCGGCGAAGAGGCGCTCAGCTACGTCCAGGAAAACGAGCGCGTCCTGGCCGATGCGGCCCGGATTTTGAACGTCCCGCGTCCGGACGTCGCCGTCCAAATCGAGAAGCTCAAGGAACAGATTAAGTTGAAGGACCACGAGATCAGGGCCCTTCGCTTAAGAGCACGGGACGAGAGCGCTCCGGGAGCCGAGGAGAAGCCTCTGCTGATCAAGGGAGTTTCCGTGATCGTCCGGAAGGTCGAAGGCCTGAATTCGGGCGAAGCCCGCGGCCAGGTTGACCAATTGAAAACTAAGATCGGATCAGGGATCGTCATCCTGGGCTCGAGCGGGACCGACAGGGCGCTCCTCATCGCCGGCGTGACCGAGGACCTGGGCGGACGGATCTCGGCGGCCGCGATCATCAAGACGATCGCTCCGATCATCGGCGGAGGCGGGGGCGGTCGCCCCGATTTCGCCCAAGCCGGCGGCCCCAAGACCGAGGCCCTGGATGAGGCTCTGGCGGAAAGCCTCAAGGCCGTCGAAGCGCTTCTTTAAGGGGCCCGGCGGTCCGCCTTCCAAATCACCCCGGGAGGTGATTGACGCAGGGGTGCGATGAGGTCCATGATGGTGGTGATGAAAAGACGGATATTCGCAGCGGCCGTCCTTGTCTTCGTCTTGGGCGCCCTTCCTTTTTCCGTTCGGGGCGAGTTGATCGCCCTCCTCAAGGCCAAATACGATTCGGCCATCCGCTCGGCGGCCCTGACGAACGGTCTGGATCCGGCCCTCGTCCACGCCGTCATCCGGACCGAATCGGGCTATAACCGATGGGCCGTCTCCGTGGCGGGTGCCCAGGGATTGATGCAGCTGATGCCCGACACGGCCGAGTTCTACGGCGTAGCCGATCCCTTTGATCCCCAAGCCAATATCGAAGGCGGCGTCAAATACTTGAAGGCCTTGTCGGCGCTCTACCCCGGACGGACGGACCTGATCTTGGCCGCCTACAATGCCGGTCAATCGGCGGTGACGAAGTACAACGGAGTACCTCCTTACGCCCAGACGCGGGATTACATCGCCAAGGTTCAAGCCGATTACGTCCGCAGCTTGAGCCGGGGAAAAACGAGGATTTTCACTTTTATCGACGCCGACGGACGGCGGATCATGACCAACGATCCCCGCCTGGCCCTCAGCCGAGCCCGGCGGCCTTAGAGATAGCCGATCACGGGCAGGCTGCGCGGCAAGATCTCGAAGACGGCCGGCAGGCTCCCCAGCTGCTCCCCATCCAGCTCCAGAAGGACGGGTTCGTCGTCCTCGGGATCGGCCTCGACGCGGCGGGCGCGGACGACTTCGACCTTGGAGTACCGGATGTGCGTCCCATTCATAAGGCGCCAGCCATGGCGGCAGAATTCCATGAACTTCATGCCCTTGACCAGTACGGTGTCGAAGAGACCGTCGTCCAGCCTGGCGTTCGGAGCGACCTTCATGCCCTTGCCGAATACGCGCCCGTTGGCCACGGCTCCGATCAGATACTCTCCGCCGGGGAGCTCCCGGCCGTCGACGCGGATCCGGACACGCTTGTTTTTGAAGTGGATCATGGTCGAGACGAGGCAGCGCACATAGGAGGACGCCTTGCGTTCCAGGCGCTGGGTGTTGACCTTGTGGACGACCTCTCCACCGACTCCGAAATCGGCGACGTTGAGGAAATAGCGCTTCTGGGTCCCGCCGTCCGGCGTGCGGAAAGTGACCTGGCCGACATCGATGATCTGGGCCGGTCCCTGAGTGATCACCTCCATGGCCCCCTTCAGCCGGTTGGGGATGTTGAGGGAGCGGGTCAGGTCGCAACCGGTGCCCGAGGGCACGATGCCCAGTTTGGCCTCGGGGTTGATCAGCGTCGGACCGTTGAAGAAGCCGTTGGCGATCTCGTTCATGGTGCCGTCGCCGCCGACGCCGATGACGAGCTCCGTCCCATCCTTGATGGCGCTGCGGGCGATCTCGATGGCGTGGAGGGGCTCCTCCGTGAATTCGTAGCGGAAATCCGAGATGAAGTGGCAGATGCCTTCACGGATATGACCCCAGCGCCGGCGGGTCATGCCTTTGGCCGACTCGGGATTGACGATGACTTTCGTCTTCAGACGTCTCACGAGAGGCTCCCGGGCGCCGGGGGAGGCTGAGGCGAATCGGCGGCCGGAGGCGCCGCCGTCTTTCGCCCGAAGAGGCTGGCCCCGATGACGCCGCCGAGGGCCCCCAGGGCGGCGAAGATCAGCGACAGGATGACCAGGTTGAAGAGAAAAGCAGGAAGAGAGAAGCCTCTGACCTCGATGTTCAAGAACCGGTCGAGCCCTTCCGGACGGCTGGCGGCGGGAATGTATTCCTGGAACCGCTCGAAAAATTTCTTGAGGAAACCGAGCTGAATGCGGGCGAAGGGGATGCTGATGAGGGCCGAAGCCGCGGCGGCGAAGACGCCGGTGAACGCCCCGACCAGCGCGCCGTCTCCCGGTGTCAGGGGGTTCGGGGTCTGGCGGGAAAGAAGCGAAGAGGCGAGAACGGCACCGCCGATGATCCACAGACAGCACAGGCATTGGAAGACCGGCAAGCCGGAAAGGACTCCGGCGGCCGCCCCTCCGATGAGGGCGGGGGTAATCAACGAGGGTTTTTGACCGTTCATTCCCAGGACTCCTTCAGGTTCCCATTCTAGTGATTTTCCGGAGCGGACACAAGGTTCGCGCGGCCGGCGGGGGAGGGCTCCCCGACGGTCCGGAGGCTCGCCCTGGGCCGTCCCGAAATCATCGGCGGATTCACCCTGCCGGGCGATAAACCGGGCCGGTTCCCCGAGGTACGATTGAGTCAAAGCCCCATGAGGGTCTGAAAGAAGATGTGTCATGTCGAGCGGTAGCGCCGTCGGTTTGAGCGGAGACGTTTGGCTCCTGAGGACGCTGAAAACGGTTCTGCCCGCCCTGAATTTCAAGGTCATCGCGCCGCCCGCGCCCGTCCCGAGCGCGGACGAGGCGTCTCCGGCCGAGATCCGCTTGGCCCTCATCGATGCCGATTATCCCGAAACCGCCGCCGTCCTCAAATGGCTCGAGCCGGACAGGCGGATTCCGGTGATCCTGATGCGGGCGGGCGATGCGCCCCTTCCGGCGGCCCTGCGCGGCGCCGCCGCGGTCTTGAGCAAGCCCGTTGATCCCAACAAACTGCGGGCGGCGGTCGAGCTTGTCTTGCCGGACTGGGAGGAACCCATCGACTGTGAACCGTATTTGGCCGATATCCTCGATCTTTTCGGGCCCGAAAATCCCCGCGCCGATTCTACGTCGGGACAGGACCGCGACGGCCGTTCAGCCGATCCGGCCAGGGAAGACGAAATCGACGTTCTCCTCGGTCCGGCCCTGTCCGAAATAGGGATTGCGGTGAGAAAAGACGGCCTGTCGTCCGGACTCCCGCCTGGGATGCCGCGTTGGCCGGATCCTCGGGCGACCCGGCCGTCGCCGCCGGGGATTCCGGCTCCTCCCGCCGCGTCTTCGGCGGAAAAGACGCCTGAAGACGCAGAATCATGCTCTGCTTCGTTTGAGACCTTGACTGATAAGAAAGGCAAATCATTCAAACGGATCCTCCGGACGGCGGGCCTGGCCGCGATCGCACTCGTCGGAGCAACTTATATCGGATTCGGCCCGAGGACCATGAAACCGGCTTTCGTCCCGTCGGCGTCGGCGGCCCCGCAAGCCGCCGGGAAAATTCCACGTTCCGACCCATCGGCCGGCCCAATGTCCATCGAGAAACAGGAACAGCAGGCGCCGAAGCCCGCGGAGACGCCCGTCCCGCCGACCGCGGCCGGACCTCAGAAGCTTGTCCCTGCCAACGACCCCGACGAGGAAAAATCCGTGCCGATCGAGGCGCCGTCCCTCGCCGCTTTGAAAATGGCGCCGGAGACCCATGCGCCGGCCGGCTTATTCCTCTCACCCAAGAGCGAGCCGACGGGTCAGAACGATCCTTCGGCCAAGCCCGCATCGGAGGCGCCTGCGGCGGCCCCGAAAGCCGATCCTCCGGAACCGGCTCCGGGCCCGGAAACCGTTAAAAGCGGAGACCTCATGAAATTGGCCGCCGTGGACAAGCTCCCGATCCTGCTGAAGGGCGTGGAGCCGGTTTATCCTCCGCTCGCCTATCAGGATCGGGTGGAGGCCAAGGTGATGCTTTCAGTGCTGATTTCCGAGAAAGGCGATGTCATCGACGCCAAACTCTCCGGCGACACGTCCGCCAATCAAGGGTTCGCCAAAGCAGCCCTTCGGGCCGTCCGGCTCTGGGTGTTTTCACCCGCTTTCAAGAACGGCGTGGCGGTCCGTGTTTGGAAACCGGTGGTCATCGACTTCAAGATCCGGTGACGCCAAGGGGGACGATCTGATGGAAGTTGTTACCTCTCTGCGCAAGGAACAGGACGAAGTTTACAGGAAAGCCCTGGACGAGATGAAAAAGCAGATTGCCGAGATCGATCGCCGGACGGAGGAGGAAATCCAGCGGGTGAAATCCAGGCTGTCTGCGCTCCAGGATACCAAGAAAGCTTTGGTTGCGGCCTGTGCCGGGATCGCCCGGATCCTGGGCGAGACCCCTGCCGAGGAAAATGGGGAGGCCGTGCGGCTCGAAGCATAGGCCGGCGGCCGCGAGCGGGCTGAAGCCAATTCTATCTCTTGCCGCCGCCGCAGACGAGCTCACCGACGCCGGTCAGGAAATAGAAAGGCAGAATCGAACCCCAGGCGAGCCCCGTGGCCAGACGAACGGCCTGTCCCGAATTCCACAAGCCCAGAATGTTGCCGGCCGCGTCGAAAACGATCGGCGCCGTAACCAGGGCCAGGGTTGCCGGTTTGGGCAGGCGGAGAACATCGAATCCGCGCCTGAACGGATAGGCGAGGAGCCCCACAAGGGCTCCCAGGTAGATCCCCGAACAACGGGCGCAAACGGCCAGGGGATACCCGAACGCCAGAAGGCTCCGTTCGGGCCTTTGGTGGCAGATCGCTGAAAAACAGGCATAGATGTAAGGGGCCCATCCGCTGCCGCGGCTGCGAAGATAAGGCGCGGCGACGATCGCCGCCAGCCACAAGCAGGTGCCGGCCAGGGTCGCCGCGTAGAGCCCGATGATCGTCCGGCGCCTCAAATCCGCTTCGTCCAACGAAGATAGGCCAGGGCCGGGATCAGACCGAGGAAACACACGGTCAGGACGGACCAGACCATGAAAGACGCATAGAGACGGCGTCCGAGGATGTCGTACAAGGACAATGCGATCACGGCGAAATCTATGGCCAGCAGCATGCGTCCGACTCGGGACAGCTCACGCCAGTGGGCGATGATGACGGCCAAGGCCAGGATGGATGACAGGAACGTATAGTCCCAGCCGAGAGGGGAGACGAGCGGTATAAGCAGGAGAAGAAGGGCGAAATCGCCGGCCTCCGACCTCCTCCGGCCGGCGCCTTTGGCGATGAAGGCGACCGTTCCCGCGGCCAGCGCGGCCAGCAGGATGCCAAAGACGGGGAGGGCGGGACCGGATGGCCCCATCCACTTGCTGAGAAATCCCAATAGTGAGATGTTGTCCTGCGATGTCAGCAGGGGCGGCGTCGATCGGGAGAGTCCGGCGATCCATTCCCGATGGACCGCGGCGTTGCCCGGGAAACCAAAATAGACGGAGGGAATGACGAAGCTGGCGGCCAGAACGGTCAGAGAGGCGCTCAGCGCCGTCCAGCGTTTCTTTAATATCCAATAGGGAATTACGATCAGCCCGTACGGCTTGAGGGCCGCCGCCAGCCCGCCCAGGAAGCCCGCAGCGGCCTGACGGCCGGCCCGAAGGGGCGATTCGGCGGAAACGAGGAGGCCAGCCGCCGACAGGAACAGGGCGGCCACCAGGGCGTTGATCTGGCCGAGCTCCATTTCGCGGAAGAAATATTTGGCCAGGACGAGAGCCGCGGCGAGGCCCGTGCCCATCGTGCCGGAGGGAGCGGCCAAACGGGCCGAGGCGCCGATAAGGAAGATGATGGCGGCGAAAACGAGGCCGAACCAAACCGCCCTGGCCGCTGTTTCTGGCAACAGCGCCAGGGGTCCGTACAGTAATGCGCTGAACGGGCTATATTTGAATTGATAATGTTCGTCGGAGGCCCGGTACGGCGTCTCGCCGTGAAGGAGCCTTTCCCCGGCGATCCGGTTGACTCGAAAGTCGCGCATTCCGATATGCCCATGGACGACGGCGTACTCGCCTGCGGCGAAGAGGGCGACAGCCGCCAGGACGGGCAATAAACGGAACGATCGCATGGCCCTTGAAAACTACCTGAGCGCGCCGAGGTTGTCAACCCTGGATCGAGCGATTCGCCATTGACAGAATCGGAGGGCTCATGCCACAATGATCTTTAATCCGCGGCCGCCTTCCGCGGCCGCTCAGGAGGCATCATGTCGTACAAATCCATTCTCGCTTGCGGACTCTGCGGAGCGTTCCTCTTTTCCGGGTCGCTGCTCCTGGCCGGACAGGCCCAGGAAGACCCTGGGCAGAAGGTCCTGACCCAATTCAGTCCCGGCGTCCTTAGCGTCGTCGTCTATGACAAAGACAAGAAAGAGATCGGCAAGGGCTCGGCCCTCGTCCTGACCCCGGAGATCGCAGCCGTCAACTACCACTTGATCAGCCTGGGCATCAACGCCGCCGCCTTCAATTTCAAAAAGAAGGATGTCGACGTTCTGGGGGTCATCGTGGTGGACAAGAGCCTTGACCTGGCCCTGATCAAGATCGACGGCAAAGTGACGCCGCTCGTCCCGGCCGCCGCGCCGCTGGCCGAAGGTCAGAAGATCCTGGTTCTGGGCGCCAACGAGACGGGCGACATCGTCGTCTCCGGGGGCGCCCTGCGCGGCTTGCTCGACTTGGGCAACGGCGTCAAGGTCGCCGAAGCGTCCGTGGCCGTGCCCGATCAGTTCGGCGGTGCGCCCGTCCTGACCGAGGACGGCAAGCTCATCGGCATGATGGTCATCGGCGAGCGGCGTCTCCGTTTCGTCGTTCCCATCGCCGCGGTGGCCGCTCTGAACAAGGCCGGCAAAATCACGCCCTGGAAAGCCCGCATCCCCGAGGATTACATGGGCACGATCGAAGGTGCCTGGCTGGCCGGGCGCGTCTTTAAATTTTCGGACGATACCCTCAACGCCCAGAGGAGCCTGGAGAAAGTCGTCAATCTTCAGCCCTCCAACCTGGAGGCCTGGATCCTCCTGGCCGACGTCTACAACCGTCAGCGCGATTACGGCAATGCGGTGTCCGCCTTCAACAAGGTCATTGAGCTCGATCCCAACAACGCCGCCGCCTATGCCGGCCTGGGCGACATCCAGATTCGTATGCAGAAGCCCCAGGAAGCGGCCCGGAACCTGGAGAAGGCCCTGTCGTTGAATCCTGCCGCGAACGAGGCCAAGATGTTCCTGGGCAACGCTTACGAGGACGCCCGGGAATGGGTCAAGGCGGCGGACGCTTATGAAAAATATCTGGCCACCAACCCGCCCAACGCCTGGACGATTTATCAGCGCTTGGGCATGTGCCGCCTCGAAGTGGAGCAATTCGATCAGGCCGCGGCGGCCCTCAGCGAGGCTCTCAAAGCCCAGCCGCAGGATCAGTCGATCGCCTACAAGCTGGCCCAGGCCTATGAGCGGGGCGGCAAGCTCGCCGAAGCCGAAGACACCTACCTCAAGCTGGCCGCGATGAGCCCCAAGGATGCCGCCAACTACGACGGCGCCGTCTTCAACATGTACGACAAGGCCGGCAACACGAGCAAAGCGATCGAAGCGGCCAAGAGGATGATCGAATTGAACCCCAAGGACGAAAAGTTCCTCTATAACCTGGGCTATACGTATACCAAAGCCCAGAAATACACCGAAGCCGTCGAGTGGTTCAAGAAGGCGGCCGAGGCCAAGCCCAATTGGGAAATGAGCTGGTTCCAAATCGGATACTCCTACTACATGCTCAAGGAGTATAAGGAAGCGGTGCCTTTTTTCCAGAAGAACGTGACGATCATGCCGGACAACTTCTACGGATGGCTCTACATCGGCATGTGTAATATGCAGATCAAGCAGTTCGCCGCCGCGCTTGAACCGATCAAGAAAGCCACGGAGCTGAAGCCCGACGACGGGACGGCCCTCTTCAATCTGGGCATCATCTACCTCAACCTGAAAGACAAGTTCAGCGCCAAAGAAGTGGCCAATAAGCTTCAAGCGGTCGACGCCAACCTGGCTGCCAAATTGCGCAGCTATATCAAGTAAATTTCGCTGTCGCCGCAGGACTTCCGAGAGCCGGATCCCCTTCGGGATCCGGCCTTTTTTTAATTGACAGGGATTTCATATTATGCTATAAAATTTGTTCAGTCTCCTGTTCCCTTCGAACGCGTCTCCATGGATTCCCGCAGAGTGGCCGGCGAATATTTATATGCATGGGCAGGTGGCGGAACGGCAGACGCGCTAGGCTTAGGACCTAGTTCCTGAGAGGGAGTGCGGGTTCGACTCCCGCTCTGCCCATAACGATTCTTCCCGATCGAGAAAACATCGGGCGCGGGAGGCCCCGGCGGCCGGGGCTCCGGCGAGGAAGGATGATGCTCCCATGACCGAAGCGATGGAACGCTTGAAGAGCGAGGCCAAAGACCTCAGCCCGAGCCGCAAGGAAATCACGATCGAGCTGCGGGCCGACGAGGCCGAGAAGGAACACGAAATCATTGTGGACCGATACGCTCAACGGGCACGCCTCAAGGGCTTCCGCCCGGGCAGAGCGCCCAAAGATATGGTTCTCCAGGTCTACAATCAGGAAATCCATCACAGCCTCATCGATACACTCGTGCCCAAGGTCCTGGAGGAGGTCCTGGCGGACCGCCAGATCCATCCGGTCAGCGCCCCGGTCATTGAGGATCTGTCCTTCGATTGCGGTCAACCCTTGAAATTCAAGGCCGTCGTGGAGATTTGGCCCTCGTTCGTCCTGCCCGCCTACAAAAAGATCAAAGCCGCCAAGAAGGAAGCCGTCGTGAGCGACGCGGACATGGATAAGACCATCACGGAGCTGCGCCAGAAGGCGGCCGAATACGTTCCGGTCGAGGGCCGGGCCGTCGTCGCCGGCGACTATTTAACCGTCGAGCTGCAGGGCCGGGACCTCAAGACGAAGCGCATGCGCCCCTTGGAAAAGACCGTGCTGCTGGCCGGCCATGAGGACAACGAAAAGGCCCTCAACGAACATGTTCTGGGACTCCAGGCCGGAGAAACCGCCGAATTCCGAGTGGCCTATCCGGCCGATGCCCCGAATAAATCCCTGGCCGGCCGGGAGATCGACTACCGCCTCAAGGTCGTTTCGATCAAGGCCCAAAAGCTCCCCGAGCTCAACGATGATTTCGCCAAGAGTCTGGGGGAGTACGAAAGCCTGGCCGATCTCAGGGAGAAGATCCGCTTGGAGCTCCTCAAGGCCAGGGAAGCCGCGGCCCGGCGGGAGGCGTCCGAGGAGGTTCTGCGCCAGCTTGTGGCCCAGGCCGAGATCGACCTGCCGCCGACCGTGATCGACGAGGAGGCGGATTCGCTCCTGCGCAAAATGGCCGAGCAGATCCCGCCCCAGGCCGTCTCGCCCCAGGTCGTTGAGCAGCTGCGGGCCGGCGCCCGCGCCCAGGCCGTCTCCAATCTCAAACGGACGCTGCTCCTGCGGCGCATCGCCGAGGCCGAGCGGCTGGCGGTGGCCGACGAAGAGATCGACGAGGAGATCCGCAGCTTGGCCCGCTCGAACGGCATCCCGGCGGCCCGGCTCATGGATTCGTTCAACGCCGAAGGCCGCCGCGAGAGCCTCAAGACGACGCTTCTCCTCCGCAAGGCCATTGACTTTGTGGTCGGACAATCTATAATGGAGTAAACGATCCCTGATCGATCCCATGACTCTCATTCCCTTAGTCGTCGAACAGGACGGCCGTTCTGAACGCGCTTACGACATCTATTCGCGCCTGCTTCGCGACAACATCATTTTCATCGGGTCGGAAATCGACGAGGCCCTGGCCAACGCGGTCATCGCCCAGATGCTCTTTCTGGAGGCGGAGAACCCGGAGAAGGAGATCAGCCTCTACATCCACTCTCCCGGCGGCAGCATCACCGCCGGCCTGGCCATCTACGATACGATGCAGTACGTGACCAACGATATCTCCACGATCTGCGTCGGGCAGGCGGCCAGCATGGCCGCCGTCCTGCTGGCGGCGGGGACGCCGGGCAAGCGTATCAGCCTGCCCAATGCCCGCATCCTCCTGCACCAGCCGTTCGGCGGCGCCCAGGGGCAGGCCTCCGACATCGCCATCCAGGCCAAAGAGATTCTCCGCCTGCGAGAGACGATCTACCACGTCCTGGTCAAACATACCCGCCAGCCGAAGACCCGGATCCAGGCCGATATCGAGCGCGATTTCATCATGACCGCCGTCCAGGCCAAGGAGTACGGACTGGTCGACCAGATCTACACGACAAGGGTTCCGGCCAAGAAATAAGGCCGGGAAGCCTACGGACCAAGGCCCCGCAAGGAAAGCAGAAACGCCATGGACGATATCCGACGACAGCCTCCGGAGAACGGATTGAGGTGCAACTTCTGCGGCCGCAACCAGGCCCAGGCCCGGAAGCTCATCGCCGGCCCCGGCGGGATCTTCATCTGCGACGGCTGCGTGGACGTGGCCTATTCGATCATCGAATCGGACAAGGTCAAGGAAACGGAAGCCGCCCCGGGACCGTCCGAGTTCCCGACCCCGGTCCAGATCAAGGCCTCCCTGGACGAGTACATCATCGGCCAGGACAAGGCCAAGAAGAAGATTTCGGTGGCCGTCTACAATCACTACAAGCGCATCAGCCTTCCCCGCGGGCCCGCCTCGGACGTGGAAATCGCCAAGAGCAACATCCTGCTCATCGGGCCGACGGGGACGGGCAAGACCCTGATGGCCCAGATCCTGGCCAAGATCCTGGCCGTGCCCTTCGCCATCGCCGACGCCACGACCCTGACCGAGGCCGGCTACGTGGGGGAGGATGTCGAGAACATCGTCCTCAAGCTCTATCAGGCGGCCAAGAGCAATATCGCCCAGGCCCAGAAGGGCATCATCTACATCGACGAGATCGACAAAATCAGCCGCAAGAGCGACAGCCCCTCCATAACCCGGGATGTCTCGGGGGAGGGGGTTCAACAGGCCCTGCTCAAGATCATCGAAGGCACGGCGGCCAACATCCCCCCCCAGGGCGGCCGCAAACACCCTTATCAGGAGTTCATTCCCGTCGACACGACGGACATCCTCTTCATCTGCGGCGGCGCCTTCGTCGGATTGGATAAGATCATCGCCCAACGGCTGGGCCGGTCCATGGTCGGCTTCAAGGCCGAGACCAAGTTCAGCGCCTCCGACGCCGCTTCCGTCCTCCTCGATGAGCTGATTCCCCAGGATCTGATCAAGTACGGCCTCATCCCTGAGCTCGTCGGTCGGATCCCCGTCGTGGCCACCTTTAACGACTTGGACATCGAGGCCCTGGTGGCGGTGCTGACCCAGCCCAAAAACGCCATCATCAAGCAATACCAGAAGCTTTTTCTCATGGAGGGAGTGGAGCTCGAATTCAGCGAAGAGTCCCTTCAGGCCATCGCCCGCCGGTCCGTTCAGCGCCGTCTCGGCGCCCGCGGCCTGCGGACGATCATCGAAGATCTCATGCTCGACCTGATGTTCGACCTGCCTTCATCCAAGAAACCGGCCCGGATCAAAATCACCAAACGCATGGTCGAGGAAGGCGCGGCCGGCATCGAGCGCGCCAAACCCGCCGTCGGAGAATGACATGGACCCTCAAGAGACCGCCCCGGAAGGGTTGAAAACGCTGCCCCTCATCCCCCTGCGGGACCTGATCGTCTTCCCGGCGACCTTGGTCCCGTTCATCATCGGTCGGGCCTCGTCGATCCAGGCCCTGGACAAGTCGGCCGAGACCGACCGCTTGATCGTCCTGGCCGCCCAGATGGATCCGACCCTGGACAATCCGGAGCCCAAGGACATCTACACGATGGGGGTGACGGCCAAGGTCATCCGGACCGTCCCGGTCGACGACAAGAACGTCCGCGTCATCGTCGAAGGGAAGCGCCGGGTGCGCGTCCTGGAATACACGTCGACGGCCCCGTTCTATGAGGTCCTGGTCAAGTCCGTCCGGGTCTTCGAAGATGCGGGGAAGGACGGCCCGGAGGAGCTGAAAAAGGTCCTTCTCCTCTTCGAGGAATACCTCAAGCTCAGCCAGAACACGAATTACCAGACGATCATCCCGGCTTTGCGCGATCATACGCCCGATCGCATCGCCGACATCATCGCCTCTCACCTCTATCTTCCCCTGAGCGAGAAGCAGAATCTGTTGGAGACGATCAACAGCCTGGAGCGCCTGCGGCGGCTGAATTTCCTCCTCGAATCCGAGGTCTTCCGCCTGCAGAACAGCCTGCGCAAGGACGGCCGGACGCCGGGCGGATCGAAGCGCAAGGCGCCCTTCACCCCGGGCGGACCGGGACTTTTCACCCCGGGCGGAACGGCTGGCCCCAAAAAAGACGATCAGGCCTCGGAGATCGAGGAGCTGAAGAAGAAGGTGGCGGCGGCCAAGATGCTTCCCGACGCCGAGGAAAAGGCCAAGAAGGAGATCGAGCGGCTGGAAAGCATGCCGCCGATGTCGGCCGAGGCCACGGTCTGCCGCAACTATCTGGACTGGCTGGTCGCCCTGCCCTGGGTCAAAAAATCCCGTGAAAAACGGGACCTCAAGGCCGCCGAACGCATCCTCAACGAAGACCATTACGGTCTGGAAAAGGTCAAGGAGCGCATCCTGGAGTTCCTTTCCATCCGCCAGCTGGTCAAAACCCCCCGCGGCGTCATCCTCGGGCTGGTCGGCCCCCCGGGCGTGGGGAAGAGCTCCCTGGCCAAATCGATAGCCAGGGCCACCGGCCGCAAATTCGTCCGCCTGTCCCTCGGCGGAGTGCGCGACGAGGCCGAGATCCGGGGTCACCGGAGGACCTATATCGGCGCCTATCCCGGGCGCATCATCCAGATGATCAAGCGGGCCGGGACCAAGAATCCCGTCTTCCTGCTGGACGAAGTGGACAAGATGAGCATGGATTTCAGGGGCGACCCGGCCTCGGCCCTCATGGAAGTCCTCGATCCCGAACAAAACGCCACGTTCCTCGACCACTACATCGACACCGATTTCGACCTCTCCCAGGTCATGTTCATCGTCACCGCCAACAGCCTCGATCCCATCGCCCGGCCGCTCATCGACCGCATGGAGATCATCCGCCTCCCCGGCTACACCGAGGACGAGAAGATCCAGATCGCCAAACGCTTTCTCTGGCCCAAGCAAATCAAGGCCCACGGCCTGACGGCCAAGAACCTGGAAATCTCGGACACGGCCGTCCGGAAGCTGATCGACGACTACACGCGGGAGGCCGGCGTACGCAATCTGGAGCGCGAGCTGACCGGCGTCTGCCGCAAGGTTGTCAAACGGGTCGTCCTGAAAGGCCGCGGCCACCACGAGAAAGTCAGCGTCAAGAACCTGGACGGCTATTTGGGCGTGCCCAAGTTCCGCCGTTCGGCCTTCGACCGCGAAGACGAGATCGGCGTAGCCATCGGCATGGCTTGGACGGAGTTCGGCGGCGAGCTCCTGACCTTCGAGGCCACCAAGGTCCACGGCAAGGGCAGCTTCGTTTTGACCGGCCAGCTCGGCGAGGTCATGCAGGAATCGGCCCAGGCCGCCTTCAGCTACGTCCGCTCCAAGATCTTCGAGCTCAACGTGGCCAAGGACGTGACCAAGGACTTCGACGTCCACATCCACGTCCCCGAGGGAGCCATCCCCAAGGAGGGCCCTTCGGCGGGGATCACCATCGCCATCGCCATCCTGTCGCTTCTGACCGAAATACCGGTCAGCAAGAAGCTGTCCATGAGCGGGGAGATCACCCTGCACGGCAAGGTCCTGCCGGTCGGGGGCATCAAGGAGAAGCTTCTGGCCGCCCACCGCGAGGGCATCCGCGAGGCCATCCTGCCCTTGGACAACCGGTCCGACCTCAAGGACCTGCCCAAGGCCGTCGCTCAAACCATGAAGATTCACCTGGTCGAGACGATGGACGACGTCCTCAAGCTCGTCCTGACCAGGGAATTGCCCGACATATCAAAGCCCGCCAAGCCGGGCCCCGGCGAGGGGCTGGACAAGACCCGTCCCGAGCCCCCCATCGCACATTGACGAGGAGAATCCCATGCCGAACCAAGGACAGGGCCGCTACCGCCGCGGACCCAAGACTAATCCCCACGCCCTTCCCAAAGACCTGCCCAGCGACCTGCCGCCGGACTACGGCGAAATGGATCTGCCCCACGATCCCCAGGCGCCCCGCGACTGGGGATTGATCGAGCTCGAAGAGAAGGAGACCAAGGACGTCTTCAAGATCGCCGGCCAGGTCGGCCTGCCCGAGGAGGACATCGAGGTCGATAAGAACAACAAGCACAACCTGATCTTCAAGATCCTGGAGGCCCAGGCCAAAAAGCAGGGCCTGCTCTTTTCCGAGGGCGTCTTGGAGTGCCTGGAGGACGGTTTCGGATTCCTCCGGGCCCCCGAATTCAGCTATCTTCCCAGCCAGGACGACATCTACGTTTCGCCCTCCCAAATCCGCAAGTTCCAGCTTCGCACCGGCGACACCATCTCGGGCATCGTCCGGCCGCCCAAGAACGGCGAGAAATATTTCGCCCTGATCAAGATCGAGGCCATCAATTTCATGCTTCCGGACGTCATCATCGACCAGCGCCGCAACGTCCATTTTGAGCAGCTCACGCCGCTTTATCCGCACGAAAAAATATTGCTTCAGGACGGCAATCAGAAGAACCTCAACGCCCGGATCATGGAGCTCCTGACTCCCATCGGCAAGGGTCAGCGCGGCCTGATCGTCTCGCCCCCGCGGGCGGGAAAGACGACGCTGCTGAAGACGATCGCCAAGTCCATCGAGAAGAACCACCCCGAGATCTTCCTCATCGTCCTGCTCGTCGCCGAGCGCCCGGAGGAGGTCACGGACTTCCAGCGCAGCGTCAACGGCGAGGTCGTCGCTTCGACCTTTGACGAGCCGCCGGCCCGCAACGCCCAGGTCGCCAACATCGTCCTGGAAAAAGCCAAGCGGCTGGTCGAGATCAAGCGCGATGTGGTCATTCTTCTCGATTCCATCACTCGTCTGGCCCGGGCCCACAATGCGATCATCCCGCCGTCGGGCAAGGTCTTGTCGGGAGGCATCGACGCCAACGCCCTGAACAGGCCCAAGAAGTTCTTCGGCTCGGCCCGCAAAATCGAGGAGGGCGGGAGCTTGACCATCATCGCCACCGCCCTGATCGACACCGGGAGCCGGATGGATGAGGTCATCTTTGAGGAATTTAAGGGAACGGGCAACATGGAGATCAATCTCGACCGCCGTCTGGTCGACAAGCGGACCTTCCCGGCCATCGATATCAACCGGTCGGCCACCCGCAAGGAAGAGCTGCTCATCGAAGAGACCGAGCTCAGCCGGACTTGGATCCTTCGCAAGATCCTGTCGCAGCTCAGCGAGGTCGAGGCCATGGAGCTGCTCATCGAAAAGCTGGGCAAGACCAAAACCAACCAGGATTTCCTGAACGCCATGAGCAAGGGCCTTTAAAAACCTCGATAAGCTCCGACGACAAGCCGCTCCGTTTGAAGACGGGGCGGCTTTTTTTTGCCGATAGGGGAGGCGCCCGCACGATTCATAATTTCTATTATCGATGAACAGTGCGCGAATCGAGGCTTGAATCTAACTAACCGCCATTTTGGAAACGAATTGTATAAGAAAATTTCCTAAAGTATAAGAATTTATCGGATATAAAGGAATATCCGAACCGTATTTGAAATAAATTTTGGCGACAATCACGGCGTAAAAGCGATATCGTGCGAATATATATTCTTCCTGATAGAGATCGGGATTTCCTCAATTGAACAATATCTCGTCAGATAAGTTATCCACAGTTCGCATAAAATTGTAACATGTTGGGAATAAAGACATTAAATCCTACTCCCGAGATGCGTCGCATAAGATATATTATGTAAACTACAAAGCTTATAAGAAAGAGTGTCAATCGGAAAGGAGAAAATCGATCAGCGAGCCGACTTCAATTTGTTCAGGAGATCTTCGAGTATGCGGATGATTTCCGTTCGGCTCACGGTTTCTTTCTTGAATTCAATCCGGATTTGGTATGTTTTGTCTTCTTTGGGACGATAGTGAAACACGTAATGTTTCGTCTGCTTGGTGGTATCGGCGTCTTTTCCTTTGAGTGCTTTGGTTAAATCCCTGGTGTCTTCCCGGCGAAGGCCCCGCTCCTTGATTTCCGAGATAAGCTTTTTCATGTCTTCGGGCGTCTTCTGCTTGGAGATTTCGATAAGAAGGCTGCGGTTCCTGTCCAAGTCGGCGTCGGCGCACAGGGATCGGATGTCATTGGGGATCTTGCAAATATTGATGATTTCGGTGATCGTCGAGCGGCCTTTGCCGATCTTCTCCGAAATGTCGGAATGGCTGTATTGATAAATATCCATGAGGGCCTTCAATCCGTCGGCTTCCTCGAAAAGATCGAGGTCTTTTCGTTGAAGATTCTCGATCAGGGAAATCTCCATGGCCTCATTGTCGCTGACATTCATTTCGATGGCCGGGATTTCCTTGAGCCCAGCATTCTTAGAGGCCACGTAGCGGCGCTCGCCGGCGATGATCTCGTACTGTTCCCCTTTCGTCCGGACGATGATGGGCTCCAGGACGCCTTTCATCTTGATTGAGTTCATCAGCTCTTGGATATTGCCCAGCGACGAGCGCGCCTGATGCGGATTCGGAGCGATCCGTTCGATGGGAACCAAGCGGACCAGCGGAGCCGACGATTTCTTGGAGATCCAATCGACGAAATGCGTATCGTGGCGCATGGCCACGCTTTCCGGCAAGCCGGAATGCTTATTTTTTGTTGCGTTCAAGGATTTCCTCCGCGACCTGTCGGTATTGAAGCGCACCGATTGAACCCGAAGCGTACGTGAAAATCGATTCTTTATAGGCAGGACTTTCCTCGATCTTCACGCTCTTGGAGATGCATGTCTTGAAGACCTTCTTTCCGAATACGGCATGGATCCGATCGACGACGTCCTTGGCGATGTTCGTCCTCGTATCGTGGAGCGTAATGAGGACGCCCAAAATTTGAAGCTGCGGGTTGGCGATCTTGCGGACTTTTTCGATCGTTTCCAGGAGATCGTCGGTCCCTTCGAGACAGAGATACGAGCTTTGAATGGGAATGAGGAGATGCGTCGCCGCGACCAGGGCGTTCAGCGTGATCAAGCCGAGGGTCGGCGGAGTGTCGATGACGATGAAGCGATATTCGCTGCGGATCGAAGCCAAGGCATCCCGCAAACGATAATGACCGTCGATTTCCCCGATCAACGAGGGCTCCAGCTTGGCCATCGAAATGCGCGAGATGGCCACGTCCAATCCCGGCACGGTCGACTTCATGATGACGTCCTCGATTTTTACACGGGCGCCGCCCAAAACGTCGAAAAGCGAATAGGGCGATGTCTCCGGGTGCGCCACGCAGGAGATCGTGCTGTGTCCTTGCGGATCGGTATCGACCAAAAGAACTCGAGCGCCGGAAAATGCCAAGGCGGCCGCGACATTGACGGCGGTCGTGGTCTTGCCCACGCCGCCTTTCTGATTGGTGACGGTGATGATCACGATGACGTTCCTCCGCTCCCTCGTAACATACCCAATTCAAGAACAAAAAGCAAGACAGTAGAATGAAATGGTCGGCCGGCCGACACGTTTGTAACTAATTGATATATAATAAAATATATAATATTTCGCTTCAGAACCGTCGAATCACGCGATCGTCGGCCGGCCGACACGCCTGATTGCGGCCGGATATTTATTCGATCGGCCGCGTAAAGAACGATCGGCATTAAGAAAAGGTCTGGAAAAATTGATTTTCATCTTTAATTCCCGTAAGATGAAACGTGAAGGAAGGGATAACGTATCGATTCAACGTTGGCCGAGAAACCATCACAACCGACATGGCGACTCTCGAAGCGGAACAATCCACTCTGGCTCCCCGGCTCAATTTTAAGGACGCCTATTTCCTGGTCATCGGTTCGGTCTTCGGGACGGGGATCTTTTTCACTTCCGGACTGATGGCCGCCGATTGCCCCTCCCCTCTCCCCTTTCTCGGCATCTGGATCCTCGGCGGCGTCTTCACGCTTCTGGGAGCCTTGACCTTCGCCGAGCTGGGGACGATGTATCCCAAGGCCGGAGGCCCCTATGTCTATCTGCGAGAAGGCTATGGGCGGCTCCCGGCGTTTCTTTACGGCTGGGGTTTCTTCTGGATCATCGGATGCGGCGGGATCGCCGCCTTGGGCGCCGGGCTGGCCGAATCGCTGGTCCCGTTCGGTGCCCGCTGGGCGGCGTCGACGCCGTTGCTCCATGTCCCGCTCGGATCGTTCCGTCTTTCGGTTTCCGGAGGGCAGTTGACGGCCGCAGCGGCCATTATCCTCGTCTCGGCCGTCAATCGGCTCGGGGTCCGGACCGGCGTCCGGACCCAGAACGCGCTCGTCGTCGCCCGCATCGCGGGGCTGGTGCTGTTCATTCTCTTCGGGCTCGCGGCGGCTTTGAAGGCCGGCTGGGGACCGTCTTCTCCCGTGGCCCGATTGGTGAAACCCAGCGGCGCTTTGTCTTTGTCGGGCTTCGGAGCCGCTTTTCTAGCCGTTTTATGGACCTACGATGGATGGTACGCGGCCAGCTGCACGGCCGAGGAGATTAGAAATCCGCGCCGTGTCCTGCCGGCCGCCCTCGGGCTGGGCGTCGTGACCCTGACGGTCCTGTATTTTCTGGCCAACGTCGTTTACCTCGCGGCCCTCCCGCCGTCGGAAATGAAAGGCGTCGTCGGCGTCGGAGCGGCGGCTGCGTCCCACCTTTTCGGTACCGCCGCGGGCTCCCTTTTTGCCGCCTTGATCGCCGTTTCCGCGCTTGGCTGCCTGAGCGCCAACGTTCTTTTTTGCGCCCGCGTTCCGTTCGCCATGTCCCGGGACGGGCTCTTCTGGAAGCGCCTGCAGCGTCTCGATCCCAAGACCCTGTCGCCGACGGCGGCCTTAAAGGCCCAGATGGCCGCAGCTGTCGTGTTGGCCTTGACCGGGAGCTTCCAGACGCTCTATGAATTCGTCGTTTTCGCGCTGACGTTTTTTTTCGCCGCGACCGCCATCGCCGTCCCGATTTTACGTCGTTTACGCCCCGAGATACCCCGTCCCTATAAAGTATGGGGTTATCCGGTCGTCCCTTTCGTATTCGCCTCCTTGAACGGCGCGATTTTTATATTCAGCGCCGTCGCCCGACCCGTCCAGGCCTTGGCCGCCGCGGGTGTGCTGGCCTTGGGAGTTCCGTCGTACTTCGTCTGGCTGAAGAAGACATGAGCGCCCACAAGCTGACCGTCCTTCCCGAAAACCGCATCCTGTCCGCCCCCGAGGCGGCCTCCGTGGCCGACGTTCTCTTGTCTTACGGTATTCCTATCGGAATTCCGTGTCACCAGCGCGGCCTGTGCGGCAAATGTCTCGTTGAAATCGTGGACGGTGAGGCCGAACCTCCGGATGCGGCCGAGAGGGCCGTGCTCGATCGCCAAAACCGCCGCCCGGGATTCCGTCTGGCCTGCCGGGTGAACGTGCGTGCCCCGCTTTCGATCCGGATCGCCCCGGAGGCCCGCTTGGCGACGATCGCGCCCTTGACGGAAGGACGCCGCCGGGAAATCACCGTCGACCCTCCCCTGAAAAAATTCGTGCTTGATGCTCCGGAGGCGTCATCAGCCGATCCGGAATCGGTTCTGGACGGGTTGCTGGCGAAATTCGCCATCCCCCGCCCGGAGGCGTCGCCTTGGATCCTGCCCTTCCTGGCCGGGCTTGATCCGCGCGTCCCGGAGACCGTGACGGCCGTGCTTTACGATGACCGGCGCATCCTGGCGGTCGAACCGGGCGACACGTCCGGGCGGGCCTTCGGAGCAGCCGTCGATCTCGGCACCACGACGGTCGTCGTCGAGATCGTCGATTTGAATGACGGACGGACGGCCGGCCTGTCGGCTGGATTGAACGGCCAGATCCGCTTCGGGGCCGACGTCGTCTCCCGCATCACGGCGGCCCATGCGGATCCGGACAAGCGGTTCGGACTGCGGGACGAGGCCCGGCGAACGATCAACGGGCTCCTGGCCGAGGCCGGCCGCAACGCCGGCCTTCGGCCCGACGACCTTTACGAACTCGTCGTGGCCGGCAATACGGCCATGAACCACCTTTTTCTCGGACTGCCCGTGGCGACCCTGGCGGCAGCCCCCTTCCGGGCCCTTTTCTCCACCCTTGAGCCGCTCGACGCTCCGGCCGGCGGTCTGGACATGAATGAGGCGGGACGGATTTATATGGCTCCGAACATCAAGAGCTTCGTCGGTGGCGACATCGCGGCCGGGCTGGCCGCGGTGGACATCGAGAGGGGGCCGGAGCGGGCCCTTTTCCTCGACCTGGGGACCAACGGCGAGATCGTCCTCAAGAACGGATCCCGGCTGTTGGCGACTTCGACGGCGGCCGGTCCGGCCTTCGAAGGCATGGGCCTCAGCTGCGGGATGATCGCGGCTCCGGGCGCCGTCCATAAGGCCGAACCGGACGGTCCGGGGATCACCCTGGAGATCCTGGGAGGCGGAGAGGCCCGGGGAATCTGCGGAACCGGCCTGATCGACATTTTAGCCGTCGCTTTGGCCCAGGGATGGATGGGTTCCGACGGCCATATCCTGAACGCGGACAAATATATCCGTGTGTCGCCGGCCGTCGGTTTGACCCAGAAAGACGTCCGGGAAGTCCAGCTGGCCGCCTCGGCCATCCGGACCGGGGTGCGCATGCTTCTGTCCGAAGCGGGCCTGGAGGTTTCTCATCTGGAAAGGATCTTCGTCGCCGGCGCTTTCGGAAACCGCCTCGATATCGAAAAAGCCATGCGAATCGGTTTGATCCCGACCGTCATCCCTGAAAAAGTCGAATTCGTCGGCAATGCCTCGCTGGCCGGGGCGAAAATCATGCTCCTCTCGTCGGAGGAGCGCAAACGCTGCGAAAAGCTGGTCGAACGCATCGAGCATATCTCTTTGGCGCAAGGCCAGAAATTCCAGGATGTTTTCATCGATTCGCTGGCTTTCAGGAGCTGGCCCTGACAACGATCCAATTTCATAAAAGGATGGCTGCATGAACACCCAGGCTCTTTTCCCTCCGATGGCCCAGGCCGTCATCGACGGCGACAGCGAAGCTTCGGCCCGGCTGGCCGGGGAAGGCTTGTCGGCCGGGTTGTCGGCCCCGGACATCATCGCCCAAGGCTTTATGCCGGGCCTCGACAAGGTCGGCCTCCTTTGGGAAGACGGCGAATACTTCCTTCCCGAACTCATCCAGAGCGCCGAGGCCATGAAGGCGGCCATGGCCGTCCTCCGCCCGGCCCTGGAAAAATCCGCGGACCGGACGGCCGCGTCGCGGGGCCGGGCCGTCATCGGCACGATCGAAGGGGACATCCACGACATCGGCAAGAACCTGGTGTCCTCTCTTCTCTCGGCCAACGGTTTCGAAGTCGTCGACCTGGGCGCGGACGTGAAGGTCGATCGCTTCATCGATGCCGCCGTCGAATCCGGGGCCGACCTGATCTGCCTCTCGGCCCTCCTGACGACGACGATGGTCAACCAGCGCCGAGTCTTGATCCGGTTGAAGGAACGCGGATTGCGGGATCGCTTCAAGGTCCTGGTCGGAGGCGCCCCGGTGACCGGGAAATGGGCCGAAGAGATCGGCGCCGACGGCTACGGCGAGAGCGCCACGGCCGCCGTGAGAGCGGCCCTCAAAGCCCTCGGAAAGGCCTGACGATGTACGAAACCCTGCGCCCCAAAGTCGAGCTGCTCAGCCCGGGACTTCTGGATCAGATCGTCGACGAGGGATTGACCGTCCTGGAACGGACCGGTGTGTTCGTGGAGAACGTTGAGGCCCGGGCCTTGCTGGCCCGGGAAGGCGCCGCGGTCGAAGCGGTCCGCGTCCGTATTCCTCGTGCGGTCATGCACAGGCTGTTGGCCCTGGCCCCCTCCGCGATCACGCTCTACGACCGGGCCGGCGAGAAATCGTACGTCGTCGGTGGCGACGCCGTGCATTTCGATCCCGGCTCGGCGGGTGTCCGCGTCCTGGACCATGCCACGCAAAGCGAACGGCCTCCGGTCACGGCCGACCTCATCGCGTTCGTCCGTCTGACCGAGGAATGCCCCAACCTCGATTTTCAGAGCACCGGACTGGTCAGCCGGGACATTCCCGAGGTCCTTGGCGACAGTTACCGACTGTGCATCGGATTACAGTATTGCACGAAGCCCGTCGTCACCGGCACGTTTCGAACGGACGGGTTCGCCCCGATGCGGGACATGCTGGCCGCCGTCCGCGGCGGAGCGGAAGGGCTGCGCCGTAAACCGCTGGCCATCTTCGACGCCTGCCCCTCCCCTCCCCTGAAATGGAGTCATCTGACCGCCCAGAGCCTCATCGACTGCGCCCGGGCCGGCATTCCCTCCGAGCTGATCTCCATGGGCATGACCGGAGCGGCCTCCCCGGCCACGATCACCGGGACCCTGGTCCAGCACGTCGTCGAGAATTTGGCCGGGCTGGCCATCGGACAGGCCGCTCATCCCGGCGCGCCGATCATCTTCGGCGGCTCGCCGTCCAGTTTCGACATGCGCAAAGGCACCACCCCCATGGGGGCCATGGAAACGATGATGATCGACATGGCCTACGCCCAGATCGGCAAGCGCTTGAAGCTTCCCACCCACGCCTACATCGGGCTCAGCGACGCCAAGATCAACGACGCCCAGGCTGGTTTCGAAACCGGCATCGGGGCCGTCCTGGCCGCTCTGGCCGGGATCAACGTGGTCTCGGGGGCGGGCATGATGGACTTGGAGACGACGATCAGCCTGGAGAAACTGCTCATCGACGACGAGATCTGCGGCCAAGCCTTGCGCCTGATCCGGGGCGTAGCCCAGCGGGAGGACCCCATCGCCCTCCACCTGTTCGAGAATTTCGATCCGGCGACCCAGTTTCTGAAACTCCCCCACACCCGGAAATGGTACCGCCTGGAGCATTCCTTCCCCAAGCTGGCCGACCGCGACAATTACGACGCCTGGACGGCGGCCGGCCGGAGGTCGATCGCCGACCGTGCCCACGCCGAGGCCGCCCGGCTCCTGGAGACGGCCGCTCCGCGCCTCCCCGAGGCCGGCCTGCGGGACGAACTCCTGGCTATCATGAAGGCCGATGCGGACGCCAACGGCGTGGGCCGGCTGCCGCTCTTCGAAGGATCGTAAAACGAGACGGGCGCTCAGCGGCCAAGGATGTCGCCGATGCGGATGTTCTTGGTCTTGAGACTCGTGCCCAAGGTCCTCTCCAGCGCCGATACGGACATGCTGTAGTCGATCATGGCTTTCAGCTCCGAGATCGTGGCCGTGGACAGATCCCGCTGCTGCCACAGGACGATGTAGTTGGTCGTCAGCCCGACCTTGAGCTTCTTTTCTTCGGCCTGGAGCCGGCGGGCGGACAGCTCGCGGGCCAGCTTGTAGGCCTGGACGCGCTTGGCGTTGGTCTCCACGTCGCGGACGGCGTTCTTGACCTCCAGGAAGACCTGCTGCTCCTGGTTGCGGATGCGCAGCTGGGCCTGTTCGAAGCCGAGCTTGAGCTGGGCGAAGTGGGCCTTGGTCAGGTAGTTGTTGAGGGGCACGCTCAGGCTCAGGCTGATCGACCAGTTGGTGTACTTCAGCCCGAAGGCGTCGCGCAGCGAGTCCTTGGCCCCTCCGGGGATGTAGCCGATGATGACGTTGGTCAGGGGATTGTTGTCCTGGTAGAGGATCTGGGTGCCCGAGATGCCCGGACTCCAGTACGAAGCGTTCAGGGACAGGTCCGGCAGGAGTTGGTTGCGGGCATAGGCGTAATTGAGCTCACTGTTCTGCAGGGCGATCTTGGAGGCCCGGAGATCGGCCCGGTTCTCCAGGGCCGTGGCCAGGCAGGCATCCAGATCGAGGTCCTTTTTTTCGAAGCTCGGCTGGTTGGACGGGATGATCCGGGCCAGCTTGGGTTTGCCGGGCTCGGCCGGAATGTTGAGAATGGTCAACAGGGCGTCCTGGCTGGAGGCGACCATGGATTCGGATTGCAGGTTGTCGGCCTCCCGGGTGGCCACCTCGGTCTCGGCGTTGAGGATCTCGATGGGCGGGATGGTTCCGACCTCGGCTTCCCGCTTGTTCTTGGCCAGCAGATCGCGGGCCAGCTCCAGGGACTGGCGCCCGACCTTGAGAAGCTCGATGCTGTAGACCAGGTTCCAGTAGGCCTGTTCGACGCGGTAGATCGTGTCCTGCAGGACGGAGCGGAACTGAACCTCGCTGATGTCCAGATTGTTGCGGGCGATGAGGATGTCCCGTTTGTTCAGCCCGACCCCGAAATTGCGGAGGAGCGGCTGCGACAGGCTGAACGCGAGGGTGCTGCCGTAGACGGGATTGATGGTCTGGAAGTTGAGATTGTTGTCGACCTTGTAGGACGACAAGGTGGCGTAAAAGCGGCCGCCCGTGGGCACGAACTCGGAAACCTGGGCCGAATAGTTCTCGTTTTTTGACTGCACTTGAGTGGCCGCGGAGAGATAGGAAACGGAAGGCATGCTGGTATCGGAGGTGCTGAAGCCGAAGGCCAGCGAGGGGACGTATTTCTCCAGGGTGAATCCCAGGTTGTACCCGTAAAGCCGGGGCGTAATGACCTCGATGGCCACGCCGAGGTTGTTCTTGAGGGCCTCCATGATGCAGGCGTCCAGGGACATGACGGCTTCCCGTTCCTGGGCCCCTGCCGTCCCGGCGGCCACAAGCCCGGCGAACAGAACGATCAGCCGGCGCGGGCGGAACATGGATCGATCGGCCTCCTGCCTATTTCCCTTTGAGCAGCAGCTTGTCCTTGCCGGCGAACGCGGCGTAGGATGAGACGATGACGCGGTCGCCGGGCCGCAGCCCCTTGGCGACCTCGACGGTCTCGGCGTTCTGCCGACCCAGCTTGATCGGGCTTTTGATGGCGGCCTTGCCGGTCTCATCGAGGCGGTATACCCACTCCCCTTCGGACGTCTTCAGATATTCACCGTTGGGGAGGATGAGGGCCTTGGAGATCTCCCCCAGGTCGATCCGGACGTAGAGGGTCTGGCCGTGCTTGATGCCTTTGGGCCGTTCACCCCGGAACTCCATCGCGACCTGGAATTTGCGGTCCTTGACCTCGGGATATATTTTTCTGACGGCGAGCTTGAAGCTGTGCCCGGCGAAGTCGAACTCCCCGGCCGTGTTGACCTCGATCCGGGACAGATAAGCCTCGTCGATCGAAGCCGTGGCCTTGAACCCGCTGAGGACGTCGATCTGGCCGATGCGCTGGCCGGCCGCCATCAGCTGGCCGATGTCCGCATTGAGCGAGGCGATCTGGCCCCCGATGGGGGCCTTGATGGTCAGGTTCTCCTGTTTTTGCTTGACCGAGTCGAGGTTGGTCTCCATGCTCCGGAGCGATCCATCGAGGGCATCGAGCTGGCTGGTCCGCAGGGCCAGCTCGCTTTTCTGGCTCTTCTCCATGAGGTCCTTGCGCTTGAGCAGGTAATCGTATTGGTCGCGGGCCTGCTCGAAATCCTGCTTGGAGATGAGGCTGTCCTTGTCCAGCTCCTTGTAACGCTCGTAAAGCTTCTTCTGCTGCTGGAGCTGATTGTCCACCTCGGACAGCTGCTGGCTGAGCTGGAGCTTGTACTGCTCCATGGACAGCCGGGTGTTGCGCAGATTGTTGCTCTGCTGGAACAGCTCGGCCTCCCGGTACATGATGTCCATCAGCAGGTTGGTGTTGGCCAACTGCAGGATGGGGTCGCCTTCCTTGACCACCGAGCCGACCTCGACGAAGATCTTCTCCACGCGGCCGCCTTCGACGGCATCCATGAAAACGGTGTTGAGCGGCTGGATGGTCGCCTCAACCGGGAGGAACTCGCGCAGGGGGCCCCACTTGACCTCGGTCACGGTCAGATCCGAGATCGGCACGGCCAGCCCCGGGTCGCCGTCGCCGCGCAGGCGGAAGCGGAAGATGTAAATCGCCAGAAGGACGATGAGGATGGCGGACAGCGAGATCTCCACGCTTTTGAGGGCGCGCGCCCTCCTCTTGGGGCCTCTTTTGATCTCGGCTTGTTGCTCGCTCGGCATAACGCCTCCTGGCATTCCATTTCATTTTACTCGCCTTCGGCGAACAGGTGCAAGAAAAAGATCGGGTCAGTCCAGTTCGGCCGCGTCGCCGTAATCCGGGACGTCGACCGTCCAGCCCAGTTCCCGGCGGACCCGTTGGGCCAGGGCTTCGGCGGCCTCGGTTTCGCCGTGGGTGACGAACAGCCGCCGGGGGCGCGTCCGGAAGTTCCGCAGCCAGCGGATCAGATCATTCTGTCCGGCGTGGCCGGAAAAGCCATGGATCTGGGCGACGCGGGCCCTGATACGGAACATCCGGCCGTTGATGCGGACTTCGGACGCCCCGTCCACGATCTGGCGGCCGAGCGTATGGCCGGCCTGATAGCCGACGAAGAGAATCGTCGATTCGGGCCGTTCGATGTTGGCCATCAGGTGATGCTTGATGCGTCCTCCGGTGGCCATGCCCGATCCGGCCAGGATGAGGCAGGACCCGCGGATGCGGTTGACCGTCTTTGATTCCTCGACCGTCCGGAAGAGCTTCAGGCCCGGGAATTGAAACGGCGAACGGCCGGCCCGATAGAGAGCCTGGGCCTCCTCATCGAGATCACCGCGGTAGCGTTCGAAAAGCTCCGTGACCTCGACGGCCATGGGGCTGTCGAGAACGGTCAGGAGGCCGGGAATGCGATGGTCCCGGATCAGTCGGCCGATCTCGAAGATGAGCTCCTGCGCCCGTTCGACGGCGAAAACCGGTATGACGACGTTGCCGCCCCGGTCGACGGTCTCGTTGATGATCCGGGCCAGGATGGCGACGGGAGGTCCGCCGTCGTCGTGCTCACGGTCACCGTACGTCGATTCCATGACCACGACGTCGGCCCGTTCGAAGACCGACGGGTCGCGGACCAGCGGCCTGTCCCATGGACCGATGTCTCCGGAAAAGACGATGGTCCGGATCTCCCTCTTCCCCGCGCCGGTCCGGTATTTCAGCTCGATCATCGACGAGCCCAGGATGTGGCCGGCGTCGTGGAAGCGGGCCGTCAGGTCCGGGACAACCGGGATATCGCTCTCGTAGGGCGCCGGACGAAAGAGAGGAACGACCGCCTCGGCGTCGGCCACGGTGTAGAGCGGGATCTCCGGATGGGGGCCGCGCCGGCCTTCTTTCTGATGCCGTTTCTTCTTGAAGGCCGCATCTTCTTCATGGATATGGGCGGAATCGAGCAGGACGATGCGGGCCAGATCGGCCGTCGGCGCGGTGGCGATGATCGGCCCGCGGAAGCCGTCCTTGACCAGGCGCGGCAGCAGTCCGCAGTGATCGAGGTGGGCGTGGGTGAGCAACACGGCGGAAAGACCCTCGGGAGAAAAGGAAAACGGACTCCAGTTGCGGTCCATATAAGGCCTTTCCTGAAATTGTCCGCAGTCGATGAGGACGCTTCGGCCCATGAATTCAAGCCTGTAGCGTGATCCCGTCACCTGTCGATCCGCGCCAAGAAAACTGAGCCTGGCCATGCCGGGGCTCAGAACGGGCAGGTCCGGGGCGCGTTTTGAAGATGCGCTTCCCAGGACCGCCGCCGCGGGAAATACATGAACAGCAGGATCAGCGAGGCGAACGTCAGCAGATAGGAGTCGACGTTGTAGCCTCCGGCGAGAAACAGGGCCAATCCGAGAAGAGCGGGCGCTTCGGCGACGGCCAAGGTCAGCAGAGCCACGGTCCTCAGGCGCGCCAGGAGGGCTTCCGGCGAACCGGATTTTTTGCGCCGCGGTCCGACGGCGTTGAGGACACGGATGACGACGACGGCCGCGGCCGCCGCGAGATAGAAGCCGTAGCGGACCGGCAGGCGGTTTCCCAGGCGGGCAAACCCCAGGAAAGGGCGGAACCGGGATCGGACGAGCTCTTCGAGGGCCAGGCACGCCGGCAGGCCGGCCAGAAGAGTCCAGGCCAGGACGACGGCCGGCCGGATGGCCCGGCCGACGGGGTCGTCGGGGATTTCAGCGGCGGTCATGCGGATTCCTTTCGGGGCCTCTCCCGGGCTCTAATCGACGGAAAGGAGGAACCCCTTGAGATATTCGCTCTCCGGATGGTAGATGTTCACCGGATGGTCGAGGGCTTGACGATGGCGCTGCAGGATGCGCACCCCCCGGTCCGCTTCCCGGGCGGCCTGGAAGACGACCTGCCGGAAGAGCGGCTCGTCGACGAAATGGGAACAGGAGAAGGTCATGACCAGGGCACCCGGCGGGACCTTCTGAAAAACCAGGCGGTGGATATCCTTGTATCCGCGGCAGGCGCCCATGACCTCGCTCTTGCGTTTGGCAAAGGCCGGAGGGTCGAGCACGACGAAATCGTAGTCGAGGGGGCCGGCGCGGAGAAACTCGAAGACATCGGCTGTGTGGAATCCGAGTCCCGGGCCCTGGAAGCCGTTGCGGCGGCAATTCTCGGCGGCCAGCTCCATGGCCCGGGCCGACGAATCGACGCTGTCGGCGGAGACCGCTCCGCCGGCCAGGGCGGCCACGGTGAATCCCCCGGTGTAGGAAAAAGCGTTGAGGACGCGGCGTCCCCGGGCCAGCCCCCGGGCCATGCGGCGCATCTCGCGCTGGTCCAGGTAGAAACCCGTTTTTTGGGAATCCGGGATATCCACGGCGAAACGGAGTCCGTCCTCCAGGATCTCCACGCTCGGGAGCGGGCCGCCGCGCAGCCAGCACTCGCCCGAGGATAGTCCTTCTTCGCGGCGCGAGGGCAAATTGGATTTCTCGTAGATCGCAACCGGAACCATGATCCGCTCCAGGAGCCCGAGGACGAACCCTTTCAACCGGTCCATTCCCATCGTGGAGAACTGGAGCACCAGGACGCCGGCATAAAAGTCCGCGACCAAGCCGGGACAATCGTCGCCTTCCCCGTTGATGAGCCGGTATCCAGTCGTCCGCTCATCGAAGAAAGGCGCCCCCCGCCGGGCGACGGCCCTGCGGATCGAGGCCTCCAGCGCCTCGAGCGGCGGCGTCCGGTCGAAACTCAGCATGCGCCCGATGATCGAGCAACGGGAGTTGAAATAGCCGGAGCCGAGGAAGTCGCCATCGGCGCTGTAGACGGGCAGGATGTCGCCGTCCTCGAAACGGGGCATGCGGCGGACGGCGCCCGAAAAGATCCAGGGATGCCGGTTGCGGACGGCTTTGTCCTTGCCCTTGTGCAGGATGACTCCGCCGTCGTTATCGGCCATGGGCCGCCTCTCCGGCCAGGAGCCGGACGATGGGCCGATCGGGATCGGAAAAGACAAAGCGATCCAGGTCGGACGGCGCGATCCAGAGGGCGTCGTCGTGTTCGCGCAAGACCATTGTCCCGCCGATCCAGGAGGCCCGGAAAGCGATCAGCTCGATCGACCAGTCTGCGGAGTTGTAAGAGAACGACCCCAGGGGGGGGCCGACCTCGATCGTCATGCCCAGCTCTTCGTCGATTTCCCGGCGCAGGCCCTCTTCGGGCGTCTCGTCCGGCTCGAGTTTTCCGCCCGGAAATTCCCAAACTCCGCCGAAGCGGTCACCAAGGCGGCGCCGGGCGATGAGCACCCGTCCGTCCCGTTCGATCACGGCGGCGGTCACGCGGGTCATGACGCCATCTTAGCGAAGCCCGCCGGATTTGGCAATAAATGTGATAAAATACACCGACCATGAAGATCGCATTCCTTGTTTCCGAAGTCGTTCCCTACGCCAAGACGGGCGGGCTGGCGGACGTGGCCGGGGCCCTTCCCCTCTGCTTGTCCCGGGCGGGGTTGGATATCGCGGTGTTCACGCCCTTCTACAGAGAAGTGAAAAGGAAAGGCCTGACCCTTATCAAGGCCGCCGACGGTTTGCCTCTTCCCTGGAAGGGCGGGACCGAGCTGTTCAACGTCTGGGCGGATCCGACGACCCCCTATCCGGTCTGCTTCATCGAGCACGACGGCTACTTCGACCGGGACGGGCTGTACGGCGATGAGGACGGCGATTTTCCGGACAACGGCGAGCGCTTCGCCTTCTTCTGCCGGGCCACTCTGGAGGCCCTGAAAGCCCTCCCTTTCGAAGCGGACATCCTCCACGTCAACGACTGGCAGGCGTCCCCGGCTCTGGCTTACCTGAGCCAGACCGCGCTGGCCGAGGACGAATTTTTCGCTCGGATGCGATCGGTCTGCACCATTCATAACCTGGCTTATCAGGGCCTTTTCCCGGCGCCGATCCTTGAGACCATCGGACTCCCCCAACGGCTCTTCCAATTCGAAGGCCTGGAATTCTGGGGCCAGGTCAACTTTCTCAAGGCCGGCATTCTTTATGCCTCCCTGGTGACCACGGTCAGCCCCCGCTACAGCCGGGAGATCCAGATGCCCGAATTCGGATTCGGACTAGACGGTCTCCTGCGCCGGCGGGCTTCCGACATCAGCGGCATCCTCAACGGCGTCGATTACAGCGGCTGGGATCCGGCATCCGACCCGAGTCTTCCGGCCCGCTATACGCAGGCCGACCCGTCCGGCAAGGCCCTCAACAAGCGCGAACTGCTCAAGGAATTCGGCCTGCCCGTCCCCCGCAAGGACTCTCCTCTCCTCGGTTTGGTCACCCGCCTGACCGGACAGAAGGGCCTGGACATCCTGCTCGACGCACTCGGCGGGATTTTCGCTTTAGGAGCCAAGATCGTCATCCTGGGGGCCGGCGATTCCGCCCTGCAGAACGCCCTTTCGGCCGCCCGCGAACGCTACCCGTCGTTCCTCGGCGTCCGGATCGGATTCGACGAAAATCTGAGCCGCCGCATCTACGCCGGGAGCGATCTTCTCCTGGTGCCCTCCCGCTTCGAACCCTGCGGCTTGACCCAGATGTATGGGCTCAAGTACGGGGCGGTCCCCGTCGTCCGGGCCACGGGAGGTCTCGACGACACGGTCGAGGAATACGACCCGTCGTCCGGGACGGGAACCGGCTTCAAATTCGCCGACGCTTCGGCGGCCGATCTCATCGGCGCCGTCCGGAGGGCGATATCCGGTTACGGCCGGAAAAGCGTTTGGGCCGGAATCGTCCGCAACGGCATGACCAAAGATTTTTCCTGGGCCCGTTCATCCGGGCGCTACGTCGAGCTTTACGAAACCCTGGCCGCAAAATGAAAGCGGCGCCCGGACCGGAGTCCGGACGCCGCGGAGATTCGAAGCCGGACTTCAGAAGAGGTAGATCCGGAATCCGACCGTTGCAGTCAGGCAGCTCAGATCGAGTCGGGCTTCCCGGGCGTTGGCGACGCCTGGTCCCGAGGGCTTGTCGGTCCCGAATTCGAGCTGCGGATAGGTCGCCCCGGCCACGTTCCAATCATAATAATAAACGGCGTGGTTGCTGCCCGAGTCGGCGAACGACCAGAAATCCCCCGCCCCCGTCTCCGTCCAATCGCCGACGAATCCGCTGACCCGGGCGTAGCGTCCGGTCACGTTCAGGACCAGCGCCAGTTTGGAGGAAAGGGCCAGCTCCAGGCCCAGCCCGGCGTGGACTCCGTAACCCGTCCGCCGGGAGTCGAACGTGTAGACGTCGGTGCCGTTCATGCCGAGGACGGCGATGTCGTACGAGGAATTCCACTTCAACTGGGTCAGATAGGCGCCTCCGCCCAGGCTGAAATCGATCTTGACGGCCGAGCCGACCGGAAAATAGAGGTGGAGGGTGCACAGGACCGGAATGACGTTGAACGCCGGCTTGATCGTCTCCGTGACGTCGACGCCCGCGACCGCGTAGCTCACGGCGCTTTCCCGGACGTGCTGTTCATACCCGGCGCCGATGCCGATGGCGAACTGGGGCCCGAGATAAAAAAGGATCTCACCCGTGCCCGTCCAGCCGGTCTTGGGGAAGGTGTACGCTGACGAAGCCCCGAACTCGGCTTTCAGGTAGTCGCTCTCGCCCTGCAAGCCTTTGGCCAGGTCGCCGCCGAGGGCGTAACCTCCGCCTCCCGTCAGCTTGAAGCCGATCGTCTGGGCAGAAACGATCGGTGCGGCGCAGAGCAGCGCGGCGGCCCAAAAAAGCGTTCTTTTCAAGACGGCCCTTCCCTGATGGGGACGCTTAAAGAATAATTTTCAGCCCCACCAAAACCTGGAAGAAGGAGGGGTTGATCTTGATCGTGTCGATCAGACCGTTGCTGGTAATGTATTGAATGTCGTCCGAACCAAACGTCCATCCGGTCGAGGTGCCGAAGTATCCATTGTACGTGCCGGCGACGAGGTTCCAAGTGAGATCCCTGGTCGGGCAGAAGAAATATCGGGCTTCGAGGTTCAGGCCGATCGAAGGGCTGACCATGTAGGTAATCCCTCCTCCGACGTTGGCGCCGAAGCTGGTCCATGTGGATTTGCCCGACGTGGTGTCATAGGCGTTCATCGGGATCTGCAGGACGTCCAAATTCGAGTAGATATAGGGATAGGCGTACGTGATCCAGTTGACCCCGTAGCCGATCGAGGAATCGATCTTGGCGTCGTTAAAGAAGACGGTCGGGCCGCCCTCGATGAAAAATTGGAGCGGGCCTTCCCCGAAATGAGCGACCACATTCAGGCTGACGGGAATCGTGGTCAGGGAGTCGCCCGAGCTGGGCCAGCTGGCCGTCTCCGTCGAACCATAATTAAAGGTGAGATCCGCGGTCGTATCGATTCCCGATTTCATGTATCCGACATTCAAGCCCAGACCGACATTCGGGGTGAAGAAGTAGTTGAATCCGGCCCCGAAAAACGGGGCATTATTCGATTTGGCGGTGATGACGGTCGTTTCGGTGATGGAGGGGAAGAGGAAGGCGCTCCAGACGTCTTGGTATGTCGAGGTCCCGTTGACCGAGGTAAAACCGTATCCGCCAAAAAGGTTCAATTCAAAACGTTTTTCCGGAGTTTGGGCCAAGGTCCATGACGCCAAGGCCAGGATGACAACCACACCCAGCAGCATTTTCTTCATGAAATTCTCCTTGAACGAATCGATTGTGCGCCCAGAAGCCCTTTTCATAGTTCTTCGGCGCTCTGTGGTTATGATACTCGCGCCTCCGATCCGGGGTCAAGCGGTTTTCCCGCTCAGGAGCGCAGCCGCCGTTTCGGGCGGAACGGGATTGATATGAATACCCGTTCCCCATTCGAAACCGGCGACCCGGGTCAGAACGGGAAGGATCTCGAGATGCCAGTGATAGGCCGCAGACTCCTCCGCGGCGGAACGTCCGGGATCCCGGATCGGCGGGGATTGGTGAAGCACCAGGTTGAAGGGGGGATCGTCCAGGGACCGACGCAGGCGTCCCAAAACGATCCGGAGCACGTCCGCCAGGGCCCCGGTTTCCCGGTCGTCGGAGGACGTGAAATTCTCCGCGTGGCGAAGGGGATGAATATGGGTCTCATAAGGAAATCGCGAGGCGTAGGGGGCGGTGACGATGTAGTCCGCATCGATCGAGATCAGCCGTTTGGCCGAAGCGGCCTCCTCCGCGATCACCCGGCAATGGAGACAGGCCCCGTTCGCCGCCCGGAAACGCCCGGCGGAGTCGATCTCCTCCCTGATCCGCCCCGGCACGACCGGCAGGGCCACGACCTGCGAATGGGGATGACTCAGCGAGGCCCCGGCATCGCGGCCGTGATTCTTGAAGAGCTGGACATAGGCGCAGGACGGCTCGGCCTCCAGGGCCCGGAGACGGTCCCGCCAGATCCGGACGACCTCGCCGGCCGCCCCGGGCGAGAGGGACGAAAAATCCTGGGCATGGTCCGGGGTCTCGATGATGACCTCATGGTCGCCGACTCCGTCCAAGGCTTGGAACAGGCCGCCGGCTCTCATCTCCGAATGTCCTTCGGCCCGTTTGAGGGCCGGGAATTTGTTGGGAACCACGCGCACGCGCCAGCCCGGCCCGTCAGGCGGCGAGTCCAGCGGTCGGACGGCCGCGACTTCGGGAGGTGTGCGGTCCTCGCGGCCGGGGCAGAATGGGCAGGAGGCCGCGGCTCCGGCCGCCCGGCGGACGGGCCTGGACAGGAACTCGTCGGGACGATTGGCCCGGTCGGGCGCAATGATGACCCAGTGGCCGCCGGCCGGATCGCGGCGCAGCTCGGAAGAGCCGCTCATGCTCGCCGGTCTTCCCCGATATGAAAACGGGCCGTGAAGGACCCCTGGGCGGGCAGGATGACTTGCCAGTGAGGCAGGAGACAGTATCCTTGATGGATGACGTCGAAGCCTTCTTCGGATTGGGAAAGCGTCTGGAGAGGGAAATGCCAGAACCCGCGGGCCGGCTCGAAAGAGAAGCGCAGGCCGCCGCCGGCCAATGACGCGCCGCAGTCGTCGACGGCGAATTCCTCCGGGATTTGATAAAAATTCCATTCACAGGCGTAAAAAAGGCCGATCTCCTGGCGGCCCAGATTGCTGATCGTGCAGATCAGATGGACGTCCGAACCATCCGGCCGGATTTCTTTCTGAATGGAAACGGGCGCCCGGATCCCCCCGGTCAAGACCGAACCCTTGCGGGACAAGAAGAGGCGATCCTGGACAATGGACCAGGCGTAGGGCTGGCTGACGAAATCTCCCTGCTCACCATGCGTCGAATCCCGGAAATCCTCCGGCCGGGTTCCGGAATGGAGAAAGTGATCGACGGCGCAATAGCGCGGATTGCGGTCGTAGCGGAAGAGACGTTCGGCCCCGGCCGGGAGCTCCTTGGCCAGCTCATGGATGCTCCCTCCTTCGCCCTGGACCTTGGCCGGGCCCGGGACGTGATAGGCTTCCCGCCGCCGCGACAGGACATCGCAGAGATTGCGGGCCTGGGAAACGTAATCGATCTCGGTGATCGCTCCGCCGAAGGACGGTTTGACCCGAATTCCGTAATGATCATCGCGCCGGAAGACTTCGGCCCGGCCGTCCGCATCCTCGTCCGCGGCCTGCCAGCCCGGCTCGGGAGGACTCGTCTTCTCGGCCTGAAGAAGATGATAATACGCCGCTTCCCGGAGATGGGGCAGATACAGCCCGCCGAACACTCCGTGCCAATAGGGATCGTTGCACTGGCTCCGGTAAAGCTCGCGCCGGCCGTCTTCGTCGCCCCGGGCCAGGACCCGGCGCGAAACGCCGAGCATGCGCTTGTGGAGATGATCGATTTCGGGGTATTTGAGGAAGAACTCGCGGAAGAACCCTCCCCGAACAAAGCGGCGGGCGTTCTCGGGCAGGCCGGACTTCAATCCGGACAGGATCCGAGCCGCCTCGGGCTCGAGAACCCACTCCATCATTTCCTCGTAGGAGGCCGGCGGAATATAAACGCGGATCTCGGGAGGGAAAGCGTCCAAGGCCTCGGAAAACGTGCGGGTCTCCAGGCGTTCGTCCGATTCAAGAAAAGCCAGAAAATCTTCCAGCCAGCCGCGGTCGTAGACCCATTCTTTTGTCCCCGGCCACATCCCGAATTTCTCGCCGTCGTCCCCCAGGATGGCCAAGTCACCCTTGGAGCGGATGACTTCGAACCAGCGTCCGATCTCTTCAAGGGGCCGGAACGGGATCAGGTAGCGGAGCTTCTTGTCGATCGGAAAAAGACGCAAGGGCCGGCCCTCGTCTTCGGTGATATAGATGCGGTGAATGTCCTCCGCCCCGGCGCAGCGGAAGTGTTCCTCGTCGAGAAGCGTATATTCGATGCCGGCCGCCGCCAGGGTCTTGGGCAGATTCGGTTCCCAAACCCTCTCGGTCAGCCAGATCCCGCGCGGCTTGGACCCGAACCGCTCCTCCAGAAAGTCGTTCATGAGGCGGAGCTGGCCCTGGCGGTCGGCCTCGGGGATGATGGTCAGGATGGGCTCATAGAAGCCGCCCCCCAGGAGTTCGATCTGGCCGCGCCCGGCCAGGCCGGCCACGAGCTCGGCGCATTCACGTTCCCGGTCGTCCATCCACTCCAGGAGGGGGCCCGAAAAATGGACGGTCATCTTGATCCGCGGATGCCGCTCCAGAACGCGGAAGAAGGGGACATAGCAGTCCCGGAAGGCCCGCTCGAAAACGGAAACGAAATTGCCGACGGGCTGATGGTTGTGGACGGCAAGCAGGAGAGTCAGACGATCGGCCACGGGCGGCTCCTTCCCCCCTAGATTCCTTCCTGGGCGATGACGAGGGCCATGACGGCCATGACCACGGCGCCCAGCTCGAGTTCCCGCGGATTGACCGCGGCCAGGGAGTCGTTGGCCGAGTGATGATGGTCGAAATACCGCTGGGCGTCGGGAATGAAGGCCAGGAGGGCCGTCCCCGACTCGCCCAGAGGGCCGACGTCCGCTCCTCCGCCGCCCGGTCCCACCCATTGGATGCCGGCAGGCCGAAGCAGTCCTTCCCACTTCTTGAGCTTTTCGAACGAGGCCGCCGATCCCAACCCGAACCCGATGGGCAGGAACCCTCCCCTGTCCGATTCGATGGCTGCCAAATGGCGTTCGCCGGCGCGGCGCGGCGAGCGGGCATAATCGAGGCCGGCGCTGGCGCCGAACTCCTCATTGGGGTAAAGAACAACGCGGATCGTCCGTTTGGGGATGATCCCGAGGGCCCAGATCAGCCGGACGGCCTCCAGGCATTGAGCGCAGCCCGCGCCGTCGTCGTGGGCCCCGACGCCCAGGTCCCAGGCGTCGAGATGGGCGCCCAGAAGGACGATTTCACCGGGCCGTTCGCCGCCGCGGATCTCTCCGGCCAGGTTTGAGGAATCGGTAAGGCCCAGATCCCGGCAATCCAGGCGCAGCCTCAATCGTAATCTGGGCTCGAGGGCCAGCCGGCGGCTGAGGTCCTCGGCGTCGAGGGTGGACACCGCGGCGGCCGGAATCTTCGGCGCGGCCGGATCATAATCGACCATGCCCGTGTGCGGAAAACCGTCCAGCCGGAGGGTCACTGAACGGATCAGGACGGCCGCCGCGCCCAGTTTGGCCGCCTCGGACGCTCCGCGCGTTCGGAACTGGGCGGCATCGCCGTAAGCCGCAAACGTGTCTTGAAAGGTGCGATCCATGGGATGATTGAAAAAGACGACGGCGCCTTTCACGCGTTGGCCGGCCGCCCGCAGCTCGTTGAACGAGCGGATCTCAACGAGCGGGGCGATAAGGCCTTGGGCAGAGGTTGGAACGCTCAGCCCCAGGGCGGCGATGCGCAGCGGCTGAGGGGGTGCCGCCTCGTCGAGGATCTCCGCCTCCTCGGTCCCGCCGCGGACCCAATGCTCGACGCGGACGGGTTCGCTCCAGACCGCCAAGTCGAGGGCTTCCATCTCCCGGCGCATCAGCTCCTGGGCGGCGGCGAATCCGACCGATCCCGCCAGGCGCTTCGGGGCGAGCCGGGTGAGCCGCTCGAGAATGGCGAAGGCGCCCTCGCTCTTCAGGCCTTCGACGCGAAGGGCCTCGGCGGCGGCGGCGTAGGGAAGCTTGGGCGCGGAATCCTGGGCGGACGCGGGGCCCGGCCACGTCCAGGTCAGTGAAAAAACGATCAAGACGGCGGACCGTCGGAGTGAGCGGATGTTGCGGACGATGGCGGACAATGTTTTCATAGACGCTCTTTTGCGGCGCCGAAAGCCCCGGGCGGGCGCCGGCCGCCCCGATCAACGATGAAGGAAACAGCGCTCACAATCGGTTTCGCCGGGTTTGCGGGTCACGATCATGGCCAGGCCGAGTTCGTCGGCTTTGGCCACGACCTCCTGGTCCCTGACCGAGCCCAAGGGATAGATGATCGCCGTGATGCCGTGGGCCGCCGCCAGCTCGACCACGTCCGGGAAGGGCATGAAAGCGTCGGAGGCCAGGACACAACCCTCCGGTCCATAACCCCGCCTGGAAAGCCGGATGGCGTCCTCGGCCGAATCGATGCGGCTGCGCTGGCCGGAACCGATGCCGTGGGTCGTCATCGGCAAAGGCGAGCCGTCCCCCTCGAACGGCTCGCCTTTGCCGATGACGATGGCGTTGGAGCGGGTGAAACAAGCGACGGTCCAACAGAAGATCGCGGCTTGGACCTCGGCTGCCGTCGGCTTGCGGCGGGAAACGACGTCGACCGAATCGGGGGAGACGATCTTTGAATCGAAGCGTTTCTGGACGAGCAGGCCGCCGGCGACGCGTTTGTACTCCCATCCGTTGTCCACGGCCGGTTCATGGAGCGAACCGCCCATCCGGACGACGCGCAGCGGCTTGCGCCCGGCCAGGACGGTCCGGGCGCCGGCCGTGAAGCCGGGAGCATAAACGACCTCCACGTTGCGGACCGCTTCGACGAGCCGTCCGGCCACCGCTTCATCGACCTCGAAATTGAAAACGTCGACGCTGCCGAAATTCGAGAGCGGGTCGACGCCCCAGGCTCTTTCGAACGCGGCCAGGCCATCCGAGGCCATGGCCACGCCGCTGGGCATCTCGTGCTTGATGATGACGGCCGTCTTGGCTTGGGGATAGAGGGCGGTCAGTTTGCGGACCAGCCTTTGGCCGAGGTCCATATCGCCGACATTGATATAGCCCAGGCCCTTCGAGCCCTCCTGGAGGACCTCCAGAGCAGCCATGTTGGCCCCCGAGGCGCCTTCCTCGGCATAGAAGGCCGCCGGGTAACCGGGGTTTTCTCCATATCGCATGGGCATCCGCTTGACGAAGCGGGTTTCCCCGATAGGCAGGACGTCCGGGAAATCCTCTTTGACTTTGGTGAAATACTGCTTGCGCGAGGACTTGTCGTCCGGGACTCGGCTCATGGCGCGGTCCTTTCGTGTCGATTGATGATGGACAGCCGGCGGCGGCTCATATCGGCGCGGAGGGCGAAAACGCAGACCACGGCGACGCGAAAATCCTCGCTCCTGCCGTCCGGCCGCAACGCCGCATAGGCCGCCCGGGCGGTCGCCTCGGGTGAATCTTCGGTGAATTCCAGCTCAAGCGGGTCGCCGGAGAAGGCGGCCAGGGGCTCGCGGTTGTCTCCGGCATAGGTCGAGACGAAAATCCCCCGTCCGGGGCGGAGCGAGAGCTCGTGGAACGAGCGAAGGGGTTCGCCGTCCGGCCCTCGTTTAAGAACGCTCAGCGCCGCGCTTCCCGAAGGTCCGATGCATCCCGAGATGCGGGGAGTATAGATAGGCGCGTCGGGCTCGTAGGACCAGCGCCGCAGGCCGGCGTCCAACGCGGGCACGGCTCCGTCGGAAGAGGCGGGATCGATATCGCCGGTCTGGCGCCCGTTGCTGGCGGCGATGCCGCCTGAAAAAACGATGGCCGGATAGACGAGGAGCTCGGGGTTCCCTTTTTTAAGCGTCTCGGGGTCGGTCGGCTTGGTCCAGACGGCCCCATGATCCTCCTCGAGCCGCCGGGCCTGGCTCGAGGGTGACCGACCCGTTATGGCGTAAAGGACGATGTGGTGTTCGTCGGAGCGGTCGCGCCCCAAAGCCAGGAGACGTCCCGGATAGACCATCCGGCTGAGATTGTCCCACGGACCTTTCATGGCTTCTCCTTCGAAAAACCGGCCTATAGATATCATAGCGATCGATTGAAGTCAAAACGGCTTTCGACTATCATGAGCGTCTTCCGGAGGCGCCCATGACAACCCGACGAAGGCCGGCCAAAGCTTATGAAGACCTTGTGTTCCTGCGCTCTGCCGAGGCTCGTCCCCTGCGGATTCTCAGTGAATATATCGAGCCGCACGACCGCCTGGAGCGGCTCAAGGTCAACAGCACGGTCCTCTTTCTCGGATCGGCCCGCATCGATCCGGAGGACCGGAAAGACCCTCTGAACCGTTACTATTGGGAGGCCGAAGAGCTGGCCTTCCGGATCGCCCGCTGGGCCATTCCCTTGCGTCCGAAGGGAAAAAATTTCGTGGTCTGCACCGGCGCCGGGCCGGGGATCATGGAAGCGGCCAACCGCGGCGCGGCCCGGGCCGGGGGGAAGACGATCGGGATGAACATCGCCCTGCCCCGCGAACAGGCCCCCAACCGCTACGTTTCCCCCGAGTTGTCCTTCATCTTCCACTATTTCTTCATGCGCAAGTTCTTTCTCATTTCGCGGGCCCGGGCGGTCATCGCCTTTCCGGGCGGGTTCGGCACCTTGGACGAGTTCTTCGAGACCATGACGCTCGTACAGACCGGGAAGATCTCCCGCGGGGACGTGGACATCGTCCTGTACGGGGAGGAATACTGGAGCGAGGTTCTGGACCTTCATGCCCTCGTCCGGGCCGGGACGATCGGCGCGGGCGACGCCCGGCTCTTCCACGTGGTCTCCGATCCAAAGACGGCCTTCGATCTGCTGAAAAAGGCCTTGACCCCTTTCCTCGACGGAGCGAAGGGCGTGCCCCTCCCCTCCCGGCTGCTTCTTTAAGACCAGCCTCCATCGGCCGGTTCAAGCCGATCGGGCTCACCCCGCACTCTCCCCGTTGGCGATGAGATCCTCTCTCCCCGAGACGCCCCCTCAAGACCATTGGGAGAGGATATAAAATCATCTCGATACTCAGCGAAATTTCACCTCGCATCTCACCATTTTTACCCTCTTGATTCCCCGCCGAAGGGAATGGCGCCCGGATTCGGGACGGATAAAATCGCTCTCGTGTTCGACGGAGTCGACACAAATTTTATTCGGAGGTTTTCCATGAAGCTCTTTAAACAAGTGATCCTGGGAACGGTCCTCGCCGTTCTCGCGATCGGCCTCGTCGGCGCGGCCACCACCACATCACAGTCGGTCCAGATGCAGGTCAATGAAATCTGCCTGATCGGCGTGACCGGCGCCCCGGCGGCCCTGGTCATCACCCCCCCCGCCACGGGCGGCCAGACTCCGGCCAACGCCACGGACAACTCCACGTACCTGATCTACACATCCACCGTCGTCGCCGGAAAGAGCCGGGCGATCACCGCGGCTTGGGGCGCATCCGATGCCGCTCCGGCCGGCTGTTCCCTCAAGCTGACGGCCACGCCCGCCGGGGCCACCAACCAGGGCGCTACGGCTGGACAGATCACCCTGGCCTCGACGGCCAAGAACATCGTCACGACCATCAAGAGCTGCGCGACGGGCAACGCCGCCGGCAACGGCGCCCGGCTGGCTTATGTCCTGTCCGTGGACGACGCGACCGCCCTGGTGGCCAACGACAGCAAAACGGTCACGATCACGTTTACGCTGACCGACGCCGCCTGACGGAGGCGTTTCCCATGCGATCGACGAAGCCGAGAGAAGAAGCGCGAAAGGGCGCCGGCCTCCGCCTCCTTCTCCGGCTCGTCCTGTTCGCCGCCTTGGCCGGAGGCCTGGGCGCGATCAGCCTGACGGTCTCCGGATCTTGGTCCGCCGTCATCGATGTCTCGGACCTGAAAGGCGGGGCGGGCACCGACCTCGTGGCCTCGCTGCAGAGCCCGCTCAACGAGTCGGCCCTGTCCGTGAGCCAGGCCAGTACGCTGAATTGGCAGGTCACCGTGCGCAGGATCGACGGGACTTGGCCCGCGGGCTTGGCCTTGGCCGTGGAACGGACCTCGAACGGAACGGGGTCCGGATCCGTCTCCGGAGGGACCGCCTACCTGAATGTGACCACGGTCGATCAGACGTTTTTCAAGGGCTCCGGCAATCGATCGACGGTCTATCTGCATTTTCAATTGAGCGGGTTGTCCGTGACGATCCCGCCCTCGGCCTATTCGACGACCCTCGTCTACACCGTCGTCCAGACCATTTGATTTCCAAGGAGAAGACCATGAGAAGGCATATCCTGAACGCTGCGGCGTCGTTCCTGCTGGGCGCGGCTCTGCCCCTCGCGGCCGACGTCAGCGTCGTCAACGGCCTGACCCATGAGAAAGTGGCTAAAAGCGGCGAGACCTATGAAAGTGTCGTCATCCTGAAGAACGTCGCCGCCGAACCGACCGAGATCCGCCTTTACCAGACGGACTATTCGTTCACCGCCGACGGCCGGAAATTCTATGATGCGCCCGGCGCCGGGCCGCGCTCCAACGCCGGCTGGGTCGTCTTGGGGCAGAAGCGGACAATCCTTCCTCCTCTCGGCCAGACCGAGATGAAATATGCGGTGCATGTTCCCGATCAGGCGAACCTGTCCGGCACCTATTGGAGCATGATCATGGTCGAGGAGAAACCCAAGGCTCCCACCGAGGCGGCCGCGGACAAAAAACAGGCCCGCTTCGGAATCCGCCAGGTCATGCGCAGCGGAATCCAGATCGTGACCCATCTCGGAGAGACGGGTGTCCGCAAGATCCAATTTCTCAAGACCGACCTGATCCGCAGCGGAAACTCGAAATCGCTGGCGATTGACGTTCTGAACACCGGCGAGCGCTGGCTGCGCCCGTTCCTGACCGCCGACTTGGTCGACGGGAAAGGCGTTTCACTCGGCCGCTTCGACGGCGGACGCTGGCGCATTTTCCCGGGCACGTCCGTTCGTTATACGATCGATTTTGGAGCCATCCCGGACGGTCAATACAAGGTCCTGGTCGTCCTGGACAACAAGGATGAGTCCGTCTTCGGCGCCCGGTACACGCTCGATTACATGGCCAAGCCCGAGCCCTTGCAGGCCCGCCCCCCCGTTCCGGTCAAATCCGGGAAAAAGGGCCCCGACGCTGCCCGAAGCTGATCGTCCCATGTCGCCGCGATCCGGGGGAACGACGAGCGGAAGGACGATCCTCCTATTCTGTCTGGTCCTGTCCGTTTTCGGGCCCGCGGCGGCCTTTGGAAATTCCATCGTTCACCTTCAAGCCCCGCCTGGTGCCGCTCTTCCCATTGAAATAAAGCCGCAGAGTTCGTCTACGTTCGTTTTTCGCGCCGTCAACCGCTCCGGCGCTTCCGTCGTCTGCGAGCCCTCGGTCGAACTTCCCTTGGGTTGGAGACTCCTCGTCCCGGAGGCGGCGTATACCCTGGCTCCTTATGAGGATTCCCTGCGCCTGGTCGGCATTTTCGTCCCCCCCGGGACCGTCGCCGGAATCTATAAAGTTCTCTATCGTTTGACGATCGGCGGATCGGCGGCCGTCGAGGAAGCTGCCGCCCTGGTCCGGGTGCCCGCGGAAGCAGCGCTGGCCCTGCGGGTCGTGAAGTCGCCCGATTTCGTTCTGGCCGGCGATTCGTTCCTGGCCGGGTTTGAAGTGGTCAATTTGGGCAACTCCCCCGCCGAGATCACCCTGTCCGTGCAAAGCCCCGACGGCCTTCAGGCGGCGGCCGATTGGACCACGGCCCGCTTGGAGGCGGGCGAAGCGCGAGGCCTTGGCCTGACCGTGAAAACAGATGCCTCGCTGCGGCGGCTGCTGGACGGCCGGATCACGGTGACGGCGGCCGCAGCGCCTCCGGAAGCCGCTCCGGTCCGGGAATCCGCGGTCTCCGAAGTGAAGGTCATTCCGCGTGTCAGCGGCTTCGATGATTATTATCGCCGGATTCCCGTGGAGTTCTCGGCCGTCGGTGTCTATAACCCGGCTGCCCGCACCGGCGGGCAATTCCGCTTGGAAGGAATCGGGACCCTGGACGCGGCCGGACGGCAAACCATCGATTTCCTTTTCCGGGGACCCGGTCTCGCCGATATGTTGAATTTCGGGCTGCAGCGCGAAGAATATCGATTTTCCTACGAATCCCCGGGCGCCTCGATCCGGCTGGGCGATCATGTCTTCAGCCTGACCAAACTGACCGAATCGGGACGATACGGCCGGGGGGCCGGGGCCGAGATCTCTCCGGCTGGATTCGTCGGCCTGCAGGCTTATTATGCCGAGAGTCTGGAGGAAATGCTCGTCGAGCGGCGCCGCCAGAAGGCCGCCCGGCTGACGCTTTCGCCCTCTGAAAAGCTCCAGTTCGGCGTGAACTATGTTGGAACGAAAGTCGATGGCGCCCCTGAAGATCGGGTCTTCAGCCTCGACGGCCGCTGGGCCACCAAGCCCTTATCGCTCAACGCGGAATATGCCGTCGGGGTCCCTTCCGGAGGGGCGGCGGATGGCTCCGACCGCGCAGTCTGGCTGGACGCCGGCGCTCGGGCGGGCCGGGCCGTGTTCCAGGGGACCTATGTCGATGCCGGCGCGACGTTCCCGGGATACTACCGAAATCTTCTTTTTTATTCGGCGCAGGCCGGCTGGCGGCCGTTCGGCCCGGTCGGACTCCGGGCCGCCTATCAGGACCAGCGCCTGGGGACACCCTCCACGCTGTTCGTCTCCACATTGGCCGAGCAATCCCTCCTGGCCGGAGGACAGATGGACATATCCCCGAGAATTCGCTTCGGCCTCGATTACCGGCGCGTCGACCGCCGTGATCTCTCGACCGGCCGAACGTTCGATTATCGCGATGAAACGGTCCGCCTGGAATCATTTTCCTTTTTAGGGACGCTCTGTGCCCGGGCCTGCGTGGACGTCGGACGGACGCTCAATTTCCTGACTGGCCGGACAGCCCGGTTATGGGAATTCGACGCCTCCCTGTCGTTCGAACCCGTCCGCGGACTCAGGCTTGGCGCGTCCGCCGATTACCGGGACCAGGACCGCGACTTCACCGGCGAAAAGCTCAATTCCCTCGATCTGAGGCTGGACACGGGTTTGAAATGGGGCGGGACGCGGCTCGAAGCCCATTACCAAACTTCGTACCGCCGGGACTTCACGCAGCAGCTGACGGAAGAGACGACTTTGAATGATCCTTTTCTTCTGGCCCACCGTCTGGATATGATCGAAGCCAGCCTGTCTCATCGCTTCAAGAACGGCCAGGGGGTCGCCATCCGCTTCCGCGGCGCCTCGCCTCTCGACGCTTCCCTTCCCGGTGGGAGCGCCTTCAGCCACAGCATGGTCTCGTTCGAGTATACGGTCCCGCTTCACCTGCCCGTCGGAAGACGGCCGCACATCGGCAAGATCAGCGGCCGGGTCCTCGACGCCGAAATGCCCGGACACGGCCTGGCCAATGTTCTGGTCAAGGCCAACGACCTGGTTGCCGTGACCGACGACATGGGAAGATTCGTTTTCCACGGCGTCAAACCCGATACATATTATTTGAACCTCGATTCCAAGACCGTCAGCGACGGCCGGATGTGCCTGCAGGACGCTCCCCTCAGCGTTTCCATCGAGGGCCGAGCGGAGAAGACCGTCGAGATCGCCGTGGCCCGTTCGGGCGGCGTCGAAGGACGGGTTGTGCTGGTCCCCATGGAGGAAAAAGACGCGAATCGGAGCGCCGTCGCTCAGGGCGTCGGAGCTTCCGGTCTGGCCGGCACCCTCGTCGAAGCCCGTCGGGACGGCACGGTCTACAGCCAGGTCACCGATGATGACGGCCGCTTCCGCTTCGAAGACATGCGACCCGGACGCTGGGTCCTGTCCATCGATTCCGATGATCTGCCCGAGTTCACCTACCTGGAAAAATCAACCATTGAAATCGACGTCCAGCCGGGCCTGATCACCGAAGAGACCGTCCGCGTCCTCCCTCGGCGAAGGGAGATCCAGTTTGTCGACGGCGGAGAGATCTTCGTCGGTCGGGAACGGCAAGGCGGGGATCTCCCGACCGTTCCGTCCTCGGTGGAGGCCGGAGGGACGGTCCTTCTTCAGACGGAGCTCGTGTCGACCTCGCGTCAAGCCGAGAACGCTCTTCGCTCGATCGCCGACATCTGCCCGACCGCAAAAATCCATCCCATCGTCTCGGCCGGCCGGACTCTTTATCGAGTGATCATCTCCTGTCCCGACGCCAAATCGGCGGAGAACACCCTGCGGATTCTGCGTGATCGAGGCCTGGACGCGGCTCCCGCCGCGCCGGCGAGCCGCCGTTAGGGGCGGGGCTTATGTCGAGTCCATCAGTGTAAAAAAGACGGTCACGGCTTTCGATTCACCGGATTTGAGAAGAACCGCATTTTCCACGCTCAGGCGATAATACAGCCTCGCTCCTGCCCCGGGCTGAAGCCCCGCGACGCAATTCCCGATGCCCGAAATCAAGACTTGGGGGCTCTCGGACAGGACAATTTCTCCCGCGCTTGAGCCTTCCGGGCCTCCCCCAGCCGGTCTCGCGGTCAGGCGCAGGACGCATCCAGCCGGAGCGGAATCTCCGTTTTCGAATTGGGCTATGATCACGCGCCGACTCCCCCGCCGGACGGCGGACGCATAGCGCAGCTCGGTCGAGCCGTCAACCGCCGCGGAAGACCGGACGGCCGCGACGCCGGGGCCGATGATCAAAGGGCGCGGATTTCCGGAGACACCCAAGGCCCCGCAGGAGGAAACTTCCAGGACGATGCTTTGACGGACTTGGGATTCATGGGCAACAGCCAGGGACGCCGCCCCGAAAACGACCAAGCCGAGCAGGTTGATCAGACTCCGCACGACGCTGTCCCTTGATGCTTTCATTCTTGGCCTGATTTCCCGCTTGGTCAAGGTGCTCGGGATGGGCTTTCGGGGCAAGCACTCCCCTTCGGGGGTGAGTTTGCGGGGGCGAATTTGCCCCCCCTTTTCATCAAGGGAGAGGATATCCTTTAAAACGGCGTGGGGCGATGATGAACGTGGATGAAAAACATAATGATCGGCGGGCGATTCCGCTGGAAGCAGGCCTGGCTCTTTTCGGCCCTGTTGACCACGGCGTTTTGCGTCCAGCGCGCCGCACCCCCATCCCTCGGTCCGGATCTTCCGGCGGCCGGCGGTCACACCCTGATCGGGATCGCCTCCTGGTACGGGGAAGCCTTTCAGGGCAAGCCGACTTCCAGTCGGGAGATCTACGACATGTCCGCGATGACGGCGGCCCATAAAACCTTGCCGTTCGAGACGCGCGTCCGTGTCGTCAATCTGGACAACGGCCGATCGACGGTGGTCCGGATCAACGACCGCGGCCCGTTTGTGGATGGGCGGATCATCGACCTGTCGATGGCGGCGGCGCGGGCCATCGAGTTGATCGGACCGGGAACGGCCCCCGTCCGCTTGGAGATTCTGTCCGAACCTCCCGCGGCCTCGGAGCCCGTGTATGCGGTCCAGGTCGGCTCATTTCTCCGCGAGGAGAGCGCCCGCCAGCTCGAAACGCGCCTGAAAGACAAGTTCGGCCCGGCTGTGATCGAGACCTTCACCCTGGAAGGGCGGACTTTCTTTCGCGTTCGCTTGCCGGCGGCCGACCGTGATGCCTCGACCCGCCTGGCCGACCGGCTTGCCGAGGCCGGATTTTCCGCCTTCCCCGTCGAACGGCGGCGATAAAACCGAAAAAAACCTCAAGATTTATAAAGGAACGCCGCCGTCCGCAAGGTGTTTTTCGTCCCGTCATGGACGGCGTATTGGGTCGGGCCGGTGAACGACGCCGAGCCCATCTCCCCTTTCCGATTCAGGGCGTAGTAGTTCATGCCGAAATTAGGCCGCCCGTCCGGGCGCCGTAGCCGCAGGTTGAGCTTGACTTTGTCGGCCAGGCGCTCCAGCATTTTGAGGCAGGCCTGCTCGGGCGTCATCCCTTGTCCCATGAATTGGACTATCTGATAGCTGGCCAACGTCTGGATATTGGCTTCGCCGAAACCGGTCGATCCGGCCGCGCCGATCCCGTTGTCCACATAGAGCCCGGCCCCGATGATCGGGGAATCGCCGACCCGGCCGGCGATCTTCCAGGACAGCCCGCTCGTGGTGGTGACGCCGGCCAGGTCGCCTTTGGCGTCCAGGGCGAGGCAGTTGATCGTTCCGTACGTCATGATGGCGGCCTGCAGCTCGCCCGGAAATTTTTTTGATTGAGGCGGCAGCCAGTTATCCCGCTCGGACAGGTTCTCCTTCCATTGCAGCCACAGCTCGCGGGCCTTGTCGGTCAGCAGTTCCTCTTTCTTGAATCCGTGGGCCAGGGCGAACCGAAGGGCGCCCTCGCCGACGATCAGACAGTGGTTGCTCCGCTCCATGACGAGCTGGGCCACCTTGCTCGGGTTTTTGATGCTCTGGATGGCGGCCACGGCGCCCGAGGAATGGGTCGGGCCGTGCATGACCGAGGCGTCAAGCTCGACGACGCCGTCCTCGTTGGGCAGGCCGCCGTATCCGACGGACATGTCTTCGGGGTCGTCCTCGACGATATTGACGCCGGCGATGACGGCGTCGAGAGGGTCCGCCCCGGTCCGCAGGAGCTCCATGGCCCTGTCCGTGGCTCGCAGGCCGTTGCCGGACGAAACAACGCGCATCCTAGCCGGCCCGGGGCTCTGGCCCGGCGCGCCGAGCAGCTCACGGCCTCCGGCCAGGGCGGCCGCGCCCAGGGCGGCGCCCGTCTTGAGAAAATCGCGTCGGGAATGGGCGGGACTCATGATCGTCCTCCTTTGTCGCAATCCGCGTTTGTCCTCCGCGGGGTGATGATATACTATCGATTTCCCGAAAACGGAACAAGAGACCATGCTCTCGGACCTGCGCGATATTTTTGCCGGACTGGCTTCGACCTACGAGCGGGCGAACCACGCCTTGACCATGGGCCTCGACGTCTCCTGGCGGCGGCGGGCCGCCCAGGCCGCGGCGCGGGGCGGCGGCTCGATTTGGCTGGATGTCTGCAGCGGGACGGGCGACATGGCCCGCCAGCTCCGTCGATGCGCGGAGCCGGGCACGCGGATCGCAGCCTTGGATTTCTGCCGGCCCATGCTGGATCTCTCCGCCGCCCGGCCGCCGGCGGAAGGGGGCTTCGAATTCATCCTGGCCGACGCCGCCCGCCTGCCCTTCCCGGACGCGGCTTTCGATCTGGTCACCGTGGCTTTCGCCGCCCGCAATCTCAACCTGTCGCCCGGCGCGCTGACCGCGACCTTCCGTGAATTTCATCGGGCGCTGCGGCCGGGCGGCCGGTACGTCAACGTGGAGTCGAGTCAACCCCGCTTCGGCCCGATGCGTTTCCTCTTCCGTGCCTACGTCCGGACGTTCGTCCTGCCGGTCGGGCGGCGCCTTTCGGGCGCGGGGGCAGGTTACGCCTATCTTTCGGAATCCATAACGAAATTCTATTCGCCCGAGGAATTGGCCGGCATCCTCAAGGCCGCGGGCTTCTCCCGGGTCACGTTCCGCCGCCTGATGTTCGGCGCCGCCGCCATCCACATCGCCATCAAATAAGCGCTCAAGGAACTTGAATGCCGGGCTCGGAGCATAGGCGGAAATCCGCGAGTGTTTTTCCAGCGAGGAATGATAAAGACCGGCGAATCAGTCATCCAGCGTTTCCAAAAGCTGGATGAGGACGCTATGGTTCCCTTCGGGAACATCGAAGGACGCCGACCGGCCGCGGAAGACCTGCTTGAGCTGGTTGTCGATCAGGAGCTGATATTTGCCCTTGCGCAGGAAAGAGAGGTCGACCGTGTGTGTCCGGATGACCTTGATCTCGAAGGCCACTTCATTTTCATTATAGAGGAAATGCCGGACCACGGCGCCGCCGTCGACGTTGAAAATCTCCCTTTCGTCCTCGTACAGACGAACGCGCTTGGGCGCGATCTCCACGTCGTACTGGCGGTCCTGGATCGTGGCGTGCAGAAGCGTCCCCTTTTCCTCGGGATAGAGGATGCCGAAGCGGAACCCCTCCCAAGGCGTGAAGTCGAGGTATTCCTCGACGGCCGGGAGGACGAACAGCGGCCCCCAGCTCTGAAAGCGCTGCCCGGCGGCCTCGCCCGTCAGCGGGTGGAAGTTCTCCGGGCAGAGCTGGAAATTCGTCCAGGTGCGCATGAAGAGCGCGGCGCTCTTGGCGGCGAAATCGGAGGCTTCATTGTCGAAGCCGTAGGCTTTGAGCCCCTGATAAACCAGGTAGTTCGTCGGCGGCCAGATGGTTCCGCGCCAGTACTGACGGTCCGGATTCTTGGGATCATTGAAGGCCGGATCGTCGCGCGAGATCGAAGGAATCACATATTCGCCCCAGAATTCCTTGCGGTTGACGAAGAGGTGCTTGAGCATGAGACGGGCCTGGCGCTCGTCGGGGATGCGGGCCAGCAGGGGGTAGAAATTGGAAGCCGCCTTGTGCGTCGAGAAGCGGCCGTCCCAGAAGCGGTCGCAATAGAAATTCTCCCTGGAATTCCAGAGCTGGTCGTTGATCAGATCCCGCATTTTGTCATATTCCGCCTGGTAGGCGTCGGCTTCATCGCGTCGGCCGAGAATGACCGCGATCTGGGCCAGACAGGCGGCATCCAAAGTGTAGAGGCTGTTCAGGTCGACGCAATTCATGGTCAGTGTGCCCGTTTCGGCATTAAAGGGGGCGTCGTCCCAGTTCGGCAGATCGTCCTGCCCGGACTCCCATCGGGCCCTCTGCTCTCCCTTGGCGTCGGCCTCCCAGGGCGGCACCTTGTCCCTCTCCGTGACCAGACCGGCGTCGGATCCCCATTCGAGCAGGCCGTCGCCGTTTCCGTCGCGCCGGGCTTGGCCGTTGGACTTGCGGGCCTTCCAGAAGGCATGCCATTTGCGCAGGGCCGGATAGGAATCCTTGAGAAGGGACATATCGCCCAGCTTCTGGAAGAGCTTGAGGACGCAGAAGGCGCCGACGGGCGGTTGGGAACGGTCCGGCGTGCCGCCGAAGCGGCCCCTCCAATTCGGGATATTGCCGTTGGGATACTGCGTTTCCAGCACGGCCCGGACGGTATCGACCGCCTCCTTGGGGCTTTCCAGGGCCAGCTCGAGGGAGTTGAAGAATGAATCCCAGGCGAATATCGTCCAATGGTCCGTCCCGCCGTCGGGTCGGGGGAAGATCCAACGCCGGCCGGCGGGCGTGTACAGGCGGTGGGCCCCCGGCTGGTAGAGGAGCATCCAGAATATGTTGTTGGTGATGGCCTCGGGCACGCCTTTGTAAAGGTTCCCCTTGATCGTAAGACGCTTCTTCAGATAACGGTCCTGCTCCTCATCGAGGAGCGCGTCGATCTTCTTGCGGTTCTGGAAGCGGGCCAGGTGATCGCGCAGGGCCTCGGCCTCCTCCCCCACTCCGGCGACGAAATAGAGAGTCCGGCCGTCGGCTCCGGAGAAAACGACATCGGCCTCTTCGCCCTCCCCCGGGGGCACGGGGTCGCCTTTGCGGTCGGTCCAGAGCAGACTGTGGAACGGCTTGGCCGCCCGAGATTCGCCTTGGACCAGGCCGTCGGCCAGGACCCTGTAGCGGCCCTTGAAATCCCAGGGCAGATAATGGATGAGGTGGATGCGGGCGTATGCGGGCATGGTCAGGCGGCCCATGACCGTGCGCTCGTCCTGTCGCGACCATTCCAAAGTCAGGGTATCTTTCTTTGGGGACGGCTTGATGAGGATCGGCGTGTCCTTGCGCTGATCGGCGGGCAATACGGGCAGGCTGAGGTCGAAACGGACCCGGGCATAGAGTCCGTCGGGCGAATGGGGACCGACCTCGGAGACGCGGTAAAACAGGTCGTCCCCGTCCAGCATTTTCCCTTCGATTTCGGTCTTGAAGCGGAAAGCGAAGGCGCTGTCCCGGGCCGGGATGAGGGCCAGCCCGCACCAGGCCTTCCCTTCGAGTGCGCCGATGAAGACCGATTGTCCGGGGTTCCCGGCTTCCGGACGCAGGAACAGAACCGCCCCGGTCAGTGCGAAGGCCGCCGCCGCGGCGGAGGCGAGCGTTCTTTTCATGGCTGAATGCCCCTTCCCTCGTCTCTCGATGCGTCCATGGCGTCATTAATTTAAAGGAAAAGACGGCTGAAGTAAACCCGGGCGGCGGCGCATTGGACGCTGCCGCGTCTTATGATAATATAAAAAGATCCCGCGAAAGGAGTCTAAGGCATGGATTTCCAGCAATATTTCAAATCCCGACAGGGGGAGATGGTCGCCCTCCTCAAGGAGTTGGTCCGCCTGGAATCCCCGACTTCCGATAAAAAGGCCGTCGACGCCTGTTCCGCTTTCCTGGCCGCCAAATTCCAGTCAGTGGGGGCAAAAGTCACACGCCATCCCCAGAAATCGGTGGGCGATTTTTATCTCTTCGAATATCCGGCCAAGGAAGCCAAGGCCCAGGACGGACGGATCCTTGTCCTGACCCACGCCGATACCGTTTGGCCGGTCGGCCGCTTGGCCAAGATGCCGTTCTATATCCAGGGCGAGAAAGTTTTCGGGCCCGGCGTCCTGGACATGAAGGCCGGCCTGGTCCTGGCCTATTCGGCCGTGAGGGCCTTGCGAGAATTGAACTTGGCCCCGGCCAAGCGGATCGCCGTCTTCGTCAATTCGTCCGAGGAATGCGGCTGTCGGGAGGCCGACGAGCTCATCAGGGCCGAAGCCCGGACGGCCTCGTCCGTCCTCTGCCTCGAGCCGGCCCTTCCCGGCGGCGCCCTCAAGGTCCAGCGCAAGGGGCGCCTCGTCCTGCGGCTTGAGACATCCGGGCGCTCGGCCCATGCCGGCCAGCCGGAGAAAGGCATCAACGCCATCGACGAGCTCCTGGTCGAAGTGAAGAAATTATCGGCTCTCCGATCCAAAGACGTTTCCATGAACATCGGCCTCATCGGCGGCGGTGAAAAAGCCAATGTCGTGGCCGACAAGGCCTGGGCCGTCCTTGATTGGCGGTTCTGGACCGCGGCCCAGCGGGACAAGATCCTGTCCGCGGCCAAAGGTCTGGCTCCCGCGGCGCGAGGGGCCAAGAACAAGATCAGCCAGGAAAGCCAGACACCGCCGATGGAAAAGACGGCGGCTTCGACCCGCCTGCTGGAGTCGGCCCGGACCATCGCCGCCGGGCTGGGACAGACTCTGGCCGCGGGCAAGACCGGCGGCGGATCGGACGGCTCCCTGGCCGCCGGGATGGGGCGGCCGACGCTCGATGGATTGGGACCCGACGGGGACGGCATCCACGCCGACCATGAGCATATCCTGCTGCCGTCGCTGGTCGGCCGGGCCGCCCTGCTGACCGAGCTGCTGCGGCGCCTCTGAATATTGACAAACGTTTTTTTTTTGTACTATTCTAACTACGAATGAAATCTTCGCGGAGAGGAAAAGGGGCATTTGTCCCGATTCCCTTCGTCCCCACCCAGGAGGGATAATGATCAAAAAGTATTACCTCTTGTCCCCCGGCCCGACTCCCGTCCCGGAAAACGTTCTGGCGGCGGCGGCCGAGCCGATCATCCATCATCGCACGCCGGAGTTCTCCAAAATCTTCATGGACACGACCGAAGGACTGAAGATGGTCTTCGGGACGAAGGAGGACGTCTTCATCTTGACCTCCTCCGGCACGGGAGCCATGGAGGCTGCCGTGGTCAATACGCTGTCCCCGGGGGACAAAGTCTTGACCGTCAACGCCGGCAAATTCGGCGAGCGCTGGGGCAACATCTGCAAGGCCTACGGGATCGCCTACAAGGAGATCGTCGTCGAATGGGGCAAAGACTTCACCAAGGAGCAGCTGGAGGCCGAGCTCAAGGCCATGCCCGGCTGCAAGGCCGTCCTCTGCCAGCTTTCCGAAACTTCGACCGGGGCCATTTTCGACATCAAGGGCTTCGGCGAGGTCGTCTCCAAGACCGAGGCCATCTTCGTCGTCGACGGCATCTCCGGCACCGGGGCGACGCCCTGCCCGATGGACGAATGGAAGGTCGACCTCATGGTCTCGGGCTGCCAGAAGTCCTTCATGATCCCCCCCGGCCTGGCCTACATCGCCTTCGGTCCCAGAGCCTGGAAGCTCGTCGAGACGGCCAAATGCCCAAAGTTCTACTTCGACGCCAAAAAGGCCAAGAAAAACCTCCTTGATAAGACCACACCCTGGACCCCAGCCGTTTCCCTGGTCATCCAGCAGAAAAAGGCCCTCGACATCATTGTCGGAATGGGCCTGGAGAAGCTTTTCGCTCACCACCGCATTCTCGGCGATGCCACGCGGGCCGGAGTCAAGGCCCTTGGCCTGGAGCTCCTGGCGGAGAGGCCGGGCAACATTCTGACCGCGGTCAAGACCCCGGGCGGGATCGACGGCGGCAAGATCGTCAAGACGATGCAGAACAAGTATATGGCCTATATCGCCGGAGCCCAGGATCCGATGAAGGGCAAGTTCTTCCGCATCGCCCATCTCGGATACATGGGAGGGTTCGACATCATCACCGCCCTGACGGCCCTGGAAATGACCCTGGCCGACCTGGGCTACGCCTTCGAACCGGGCGTCTCGGTCAAGGCCGCCGAACCGGTTCTTCGGGAGAGCTGGTCATGAAAAAAATCCTTATCGCCGATTCCCTGGACAAGGAAGCCGTCGAACTGCTCCAGGCCGTTCCCGGCTTCGAGGTCACGGTCAAGGCCGGGTTGGACGAGGCCGGATTGGTTAAGATGATCCCCGGCTTCAACGCCGTCGTCGTGCGCAGCGCCACCAAGATCACCAAGCCGGTCATCGACGCCTCACAGGGGCTCCAGATCATCGTCCGGGCCGGCATCGGACTGGACAATGTCGATGCCGCGGCGGCCAAAGCCAGGGGCATCCAGGTGGCCAACACGCCCTCGGCCACGACCATTTCCGTCGCCGAACACGCGTTCGGCCTGATGCAGGGTGCCGTCCGCCAGCATGGCCGGGCCAATTACACCATGAAGCAGCATCAATGGGAAAAGAAGAACCTGCACGGAACGGAGCTCTACGGCAAGACGCTGGGACTCATCGGGGCCGGCCGCATCGGATTGGCGCTGGCCGAGCGGGCCATCGCCTTCGGCATGACCGTTCTGGCTTATGACGTCATCCCCATCAAGACGAATCTGGCCGTCAAGCAGGTCCCCTTGGACGAGCTGCTGGCCAAGGCCGACGTCTTCTCGCTCCACGTACCCAAGACCCAGGGACCGATCCTCGGACCGGCCGAGTTCGCCAAGATGAAAAAAGGCGCCGTCCTGGTCAACGCCTCGCGCGGCGGGGTCGTGGACGAAAAAGCCCTCCTGGCGGCCCTCAATAACGGAACGGTCAAAGCCGCGGCCCTGGACGTCTTCGACAAAGAGCCGCCCGAAGACTGGACGCTGGTCGACCATCCCAACGTCACGGCCTCTCCGCACATCGGGGCCCAAGCCGAGGAAGGCCAGAAGAGGGCCGGTCTGGAGGTCGTCCGCATCCTTAAGGAAAAGCTGGCCTGAGGGCCGGCGCTGAAACGCCCCGGGGCCGGGGAATCGCGAATCCTCCGGCCCCGCGCTATTTTATAAGAAATGCCCCGATTCCATTGATCGGAATAGTAATTTCCCGGCATTTATTCTAAAATAAGCTCTCCCGATTCCCCCGGGCGAAAGCGAGCATGCGCCATGGTCTACCTCGACAATAACGCGACGACCCCGCTCGATCCGGCCGTCGCGGCCAAGATGACCGATTTTCTGCACACGAGCTTCGGCAATCCGTCGTCGCTCTACCCCATCGGCCGCCAAGCCAAGGAGGCCTTGACCGAGGCCCGCGAGCACGTGGCCCGCTCGATCGGGGCCCAGAAAGGGGACATCATCTTCACCGGCTCCGGAACAGAGGCGGACAATTACGCCATTCTGGGGGTTTTGGACGCCCTTCCCGACAAGAAGGAATTCGTCACTTCGACGATCGAGCACCCGGCCATCCAGGAGACGGCCGTCTATCTGGAGCGGAAGGGTTATCGGGTCATCTACGTCCCGGTCGACAAGACCGGCCTGCTCGACCTCGACGCCCTCCGCGACGCCGTGACCCCGCAGACCGCGCTCGTCTCGATCATGCACGCCAACAATGAGATCGGAACCATCCAGCCCGTCGCCGAAATCGCCGCCATCGCCCACGAAAAGGGCACCTTGGTCCACACCGACGCCGTTCAGTCCTACGGCAAGATCGCCTGGGGCGTGGACGACCTGGGCGTCGATTTGTTGACCGTTTCCGGGCACAAGATCTACGGCCCCAAGGGCGTCGGCGCGCTCTACGTCAAGCGCGGGACGCCGATCCGACCGCTCATCCACGGCGGCCATCAGGAACGCGGGTTCAGGGCCGGCACCGAGAACACCATCGGCATCGTCGGGTTCGGCGAAGCGGCCCGCATCCTGCCGGCCAAAATGGCCGAAGACAAACCCCGCCTCGGGCGCCTGGCCGCCCGCCTTCGCGAAAGTCTGGAGGCGAAGATCCCCAAGATCCATTTCAACGGGCATCCGGAGCGGCGCGTCCAAACGACGCTCAGCTACGCTTTTCTGGGCCTGGAAGCGGAGGCCATCCTGCTCAGCCTGGCCACGCGCGACATCTGCGTGTCGACGGGCTCGGCCTGCAGCGAGGATTCCGATGAAGTCTCCCACGTGCTCAAAGCCATCGGCCTGAAGCCCGAGTTCGCCCGTTCGACGATCCGGATGTCCGTGGGCCGCTTCAATACGGACGCCGACGTTGATGCCGTCCTGGCCATCCTGCCGGAGATCGTGGACAAGCTGCGCCGGATCTCGGCCTGGGACCCTGACGAGGACGAGGTCTGAGAATGGATATCCTGGAATTGGCCGGAACCCGAACGGTCTTGCTCGACGGAGGCCTGGGCACCGAGCTGATGAAGCGGGGGCTGCGCCAGGGACAGAACCTCGAGCTGTGGAACATCGAACAACCGGCCGCCGTCCAGGCCGTCCACCGGGATTATTTTGACGCCGGCTCCGACGCCGCGGCCACCAACTCGTTCGGCGCCAGCCGCCTCAAGCTCGAGAGTTTCGGTTTGGCCGGGCGGTGCTTGGAGCTGAACCGCGCGGCCGCCTTCAACGCGGCCGCGGCCCGCCCGAGCGGACGGTTCGTCGCCGGGAGCATGGGCCCGACGGGCAAATTTCTCAAGCCCCAGGGCCCCTACACGGAGGGTCAATTCGAGGAATCGTTCGCCGAACAGGCCCGGGGCCTGGCCGAGGGCGGAGTGGATTTCTTCATCCTGGAAACGTTTTTCGACGTCCGAGAGGCCCTCTGCGGATTGCGGGGCGCGAAGACGGCGGCCCCGCAACTGCCGGTCTTTGTGACGCTGACCTATAACCGGACGAAGCGCGGTTTTTATACCATGATGGGCGACGGACTGGCCGCGGCGACGGCCGAGCTGGAAACCAACGGGGCCGACGCCGTCGGCGCGAATTGCACGCTGGCCAGCGGGGCCATGATCGATCTGGCGGCGGAGCTGCGCCGAGCCACGGCTCGACCGACCATCGCCCAGCCCAACGCCGGACAACCGGAGATGAGCCCGGACGGCTGCACCGTCTATGCCCAGACGCCGGAACAATTCGCCGAGGACATGTTCCGGGTCGCCGCCGCGGGGACCAACTTCGTGGGCGGCTGTTGCGGCACCAGCCCGGCGTTCATCCGCCGTCTGGCGGAGCGCCTGCGCCGCTGAGCGGCCCCGTTTCCAAGCGAAGCTGTTCCAAGTATCGGCGCCTGACCCGCGGAAAGAAATCCCCGTAAGCTTCGCCCCGGAAATCGGGATACGTCCATTCAAGCGTCCGGATCCCGTTTCGGGTGAACAGGAATTCCAGGTGGGCGTAGATCCCCAGTCCCAGGGGGATCCGATGGGAAAAATCCTTGGCCGTAGCCATGATCAAGGCGGCCGCCGTAAGGTAGCCGGGATCGAGATTGACGAGGCGGGCCTCCTTCCCGATTGACCGGGACAGCTCGGCTTCCAGCCCGTTTGTCGAGACCTTGACGGCCGGAAGGACCGTCGGATCGATGAGTCCGGCGAAGCTAAGAAATCCCCGCCGCAAACCGGGGCCCATCTGAGCCGCGTAATAGCCGGCGCCCGGAAAGATCGCACGAAGGCTGCGGTCATCGATGGGGCCGTAGTGGGCGGCCAGCCGCTCCTCGGCGGCGGCGAAATCCTCATCCCGCGCGGTCAAGATGCCGCAGACCAGCTTGACCCGGGCGAACGGCTTGATGGCGGCCATGCCCCCACCATAAAGGAATCGGCCCGCGTTTTCAACAAGCCCGTCCAAATTGCTTTTGGCCCGGCGATCCCCTATAATGAATGGAACTTTCCCGAGGTTGACTGCCATGAATTGGGTCTACGTCGAAGACATCGCCGCTCACAAGGACCAGGACGTCGAGATCCGAGGCTGGGTCTACAACAAGACGTCCATGGGCAAGGTCCGTTTCATCCTCGTCCGCGACGGAACCGGCCTCATCCAGGCGACGGCCTTCGGCAAGGACGAGCACAATCCCCTTTTCGCCGCGTTCGACAAGCTGACCCAGGAATCCTCGCTGATCGTCCGCGGCCGGGTGCGCGAGGACAAGCGGGCCCCCGGCGGGTTCGAGCTGAGCCTGTCCGAGATCGAGATCATCCAGATCGCCCAGGACTACCCCATCACGCCGAAGGAGCACTCGACGCCTTTCCTGATGGAGCATCGCCACCTCTGGCTCCGCTCGCAGAAACAGCACGCCGTTCTGCGCGTCCGGGCCGAGGTCATCAAGGCCATCCGCGATTTCTTCGATGGGCGCGGCTTCCGCCTTATGGATACCCCCATCCTGACGCCCAGCGCCTGCGAAGGCACGACGACGCTCTTCGAAACCAAGTACTTCGACCAGGCCGCCTATCTCAGCCAGAGCGGCCAGCTCTATAACGAAGCCACGGCCGCCGCGTTCGGGAAAGTCTACTGCTTCGGGCCGGCGTTCCGGGCCGAAAAGTCCAAGACCCGCCGACACCTGATCGAGTTCTGGATGGTCGAGCCCGAGGTCGCCTTCGCCGTGCTTGACGACACCATCGAACTGGGCACGGACCTGATCCTGTTCATCGTCGAGCGCGTCCTGTCCAAACGCAGGGCCGATCTCGAGGACATCGAGCGCGACCCGAAACCGCTCGAGGCGCTGGTCAAACCGTTCCCCCGCTATATGTACGACGAGATCGTCCCCATTCTCCGGGAAAAAGGCTCGCCGATGACCTATGGAGACGATTTCGGCGCCCCGGAAGAGACGATCATCTCCTCGCTTTCGGCGAATCCGGTCCTGATCACGCATTTCCCGGCCAAAATTAAGGCCTTCTATATGCAGCCTGATGCCCGCCGGCCTGACCTGGCCCTGGGGGTCGACTTCATGGCCCCGGAGGGCTACGGCGAAGTCATCGGCGGCGGCCAGCGCATCCACGACCTGGCCGTTCTCGAGGAGCGCATCCGCGAGAACAACCTGCCCCGCGAGGCTTACGAGTGGTATCTGGATCTGCGCAAATACGGCTCCGTCCCCCACGCCGGGTTCGGCATGGGCGTCGAGCGGATGGTCTCCTGGATGTGCGGAATCAAGCACATCCGCGAGACCATCCCTTTTCCGCGCCTTCTGTACCGCATCTATCCCTGAGCCGCGATGCCTCTGCCCGCCGTCGCCCTGATCACCTTCGGCTGCGCTAAAAATCTCGTCGACAGCGAAGTCATGCTCGGCTATCTGGGGGCCGGAGGATATCGTTTCGTTCCCGACGCCGCGCAAGCCGACATCATCATCCTGAACACCTGCGGGTTCATTCAGCCCTCCAGGGATGAAGCCGAGCAGGCCATCCGCGAGGCCCTGGACCGGAAGGCCGAGCGCGGCGCCCGGGTCATCGTCGCCGGCTGTTACGTCGAGCGGAACAGGGATCTCCTGGCGGCCGCGCATCCCGCCGTCGACGCTTGGGTCGGGGTCAAGGATTACGATCGGATCCGGGAAATCGTGGCCGGCGAGGATTATCGGAAAGGCGAAAAAACATTCCTTTACGGCCATGAAACCCCCCGCGTCTTGTCCACGCCGCGGGGCTGGGCTTACCTGAAGGTCTCCGAAGGCTGTTCCCATGGCTGCGCGTTCTGCACCATCCCGCTCATCAAGGGCCGCTACCGTTCGCGGCCGGCGTCCTCGATTGTCGAGGAAGCCCGGCGTCTGGCGGGGGCGGGCGCGAGGGAGATCGTCCTCGTTTCCCAGGACACGACCTTTTACGGCCGCGACAAACGCGGGATCAATGGCCTGGCCAGGCTTCTTCGCGCCTTGACGAAGATCGCCGAACTCCGCTGGATCCGGTTCCTCTACGGCTATCCCGAGGAGATCAGCGACGAGCTCCTGGACGCCATGGTCGATCCGAAGGTCTGCCGCTATCTCGATATTCCCTTCCAACACGCCGATCCGGTCGTCGTCAAGCGCATGGGGCGCGGCTTCCCCGCCGCCCGGGCGTTGAAGCTGATCGGCCGGATCCGTGAACGTCTGCCCGGCGCCGCTCTGCGGACATCCGTGATCGTCGGCTTCCCCGGCGAAGGCCGGCCGGAGTTTGAAGCCTTGTCCGCCTTCGTCCGTGAAGCCCGCTTCGATCATCTCGGGGTCTTCACCTATTCGCGCGAGGAAGGCACGGCCGCTTTCGACCTGGGCGATCCCGTCCCCGCCGCGCTCAAGGAGCGGCGCCGGAATCGGATCCTTGAAATCCAGGCCGCCCACTCGAAGAGGACGCAGGCGGCCCTGGTCGGCCGAACGCTTGAAGTCCTGATCGAGGGACCTTACGGGCGGAGCGAACGGCTCCTGGTCGGTCGGACGAGGGCCCAGGCCCCGGAGGTGGACGGAGTCGTCTTTGTCGAGAATCCGGGGGGGTTCGATCCGCGGGCCGAGCCGATCCGTCCGGTTGAAATCACGGGCGCCGATGTGTATGATCTGAAGGGGCGGCTGATCGCCTGATCCCACAGGGAAAGGCGGAAAGAGAGATGGATCCCGCATGAATCGCCTGGCCAAGATCGTGTCCACGTTTTTCGGGGCAGGCTATTTTCCCGTGGCCCCCGGAACATTCGCCAGCCTGGCCGCCGTGTTGCTGTATCGGTTCGTCCTGGCCGGAGCGAGCGGGCCCGCCTTCGCCGGCGTCATCGTCGCCGTCTATTTCGTCGGCGTGGCCGCGGCCGGCTCGTTCTCGCGTTTCCTCGATGAACGGGACCCGCGCAAGATCGTCATCGATGAAGTCGTCGGACAGTGGATCGCCCTCTTCCTGGTCCCCCCGGACTGGCTCAGCCTGGGCCTGGCTTTTATCTTATTTCGTTTTTTCGATATTCTCAAACCGTTCGGCATCCGGGATACGGAGCGGCTTCCCGGCGGATGGGGCATCATGACCGACGACGTCGTCGCCGGGCTGGCCGCCCTGCTCCTTGTCCGGCTCTCCCTCCTCATCCGATGAACGCCGAGATCATCGCCGTCGGATCGGAGCTGCTGACTCCCGATTTTCAGGACACGAATTCGCTTTTTCTGATCCGGCGCCTCGATGATCTCGGAATTTCCGTGCTCCGAAGGACGATCGTCGGCGACCGCCCCTCCGAAATCGTCCCGACCCTGGCCGCGGCCGTGAAGAATTCCGATCTTATCGTCCTCAGCGGAGGTCTCGGTCCGACCGGTGACGATCTGACCCGCGAGGCCGTGGCCGAAGCCTTGGGGCGGCGGCTCGTCTTCCACCCGGAGATCCTGGCGGGAATCGAGGCCCGATTCGCCCGGCGCGGGAGGATCATGCCTGAGGCCAACCGCCGCCAGGCCTTCAGCGTCGAAGGGGCCGAAATCCTGGAGAACCGCCACGGGACCGCTCCCGGACAATGGATCGAGGACGGCGGCCGGCGATTCGTCCTTCTGCCCGGTCCGCCGCACGAATTCGAAGGCGTCTTCGAGGAAGGAGTCTGGCCCCGTCTGTGCGCCTGGCGCCATGGTTTCGGAGCCCGGCGCATCCTCCGCTCGACCGGTCTCAACGAATCGGAGGTCGAGGACCGCATCGCCGGGCTGTACCCGGATTCCGACGGCCTCCGCCTGACCGTCCTGGCCTCGCCCGGCCAAATCGATCTCCATATCGCCTCCTTTTCCGAACGATCGGCCGAAGCGGCCGCCGCGGCCGCCGATGTCCTGGCGGCCGCTTTGAAGGCCCGTCTGGCCGATGTCATCTACGGGGAGACCCCGGCGCCGATTGAGCACGTCGTAGCCGGGCTTCTGGCCGCAGCCGGAAAGACCGTCGCCGTTGCGGAATCCTGCTCGGGCGGCCTTCTCGCGCACCGCCTGACCAATATATCGGGAAGCTCCTCCTATTTCCTGGAAGGCTTCGTCACATACGACAACGCGGCCAAGACCAGGGATCTCGGTGTCCCCGCCGCATCCATCGAAGTCCACGGCGCGGTCAGCGCGCCCGTCGCCGAGGCCATGGCCCGCGGCGCCCGGGAACGGTCCGGGAGCGATTACGCCCTGGGCCTCACCGGAATCGCCGGCCCCGGAGGGGGCACGGACGAGAAGCCGGTCGGGCTCGTCTTCATAGCCCTGGCCGGGCCGGGTTTGGCCGTTCAGACCCGCAATTTTTTCTTCGGGCAGCGGGAAGCCGTCAAATTCCAATCCAGCCAAAGGGCGCTCGACATGCTCCGCCGGGCCTTGCTGGAGCGAGCCTAGGAGACCGCCGTCATGCGCATGTTCATCGCCGTCGATCTCGATCCGGCCATCAAGGCCACCTTGTTCGATTTCATCAAAGGCCTGAAAAAGATCAACGACCGTGACGTGAGCTGGGTCCGCGAGGATGCCCTGCACCTGACCATCAAATTCCTGGGTGAAATCTCCCCCGACGGCCTGGATGCGATCAAGGCCGCCCTGACCGAAATCACCCGCCCGATCCGGTCCTTCCCCTTGATCCTCAAGGGGACGGGTTACTTTCCTTCCAACCCGAGGGCCATCCGCGTCCTCTGGGCGGGAGTCTTCCAACAGCCGACGCTGATGGGACTTCAACGCGAAATCGATTTCCGCCTGCAAATCCAGGGCTTCCCGGCGGAGAACATTCCCTTTAACCCCCATCTGACTTTGGGACGGGTGAAATCTCCGCAGAAACTCCGCGACGTCCTGGCGGAGCTCGAGCGGCACCAGTATTCCGCTTTCGGCAAGATGACCGTCGACCGCATCAAGCTCTTCGAAAGCCGTCTGAAGCCGGCCGGCGCCGAATACACGGTCCTGGGCGAGTTTCCCCTGACATGAACCGCCTCGCGATACGCATTTTCTTCGCCGCGGGCGCCTATCTCCTGGGCGCCTTCCCGACCGGCTATCTGCTGTTCCGGAGAAGCGAACGCACGGACATCCGGAGCTTCGGCAGCGGCGCGACCGGGGCGACCAACGTTCTGCGCCTGAAAGGCTGGCGCCTGGCCGTCCCCGTCGCCTTGATCGACGTGGCCAAGGGATTTCTGCCCGCTTTTCTTTCCGCCCGCCTCTTCCCCGACGTCGCCTTCCCGGCCATCTGCGCCTCGTTGGCCGTGGCCGGCCACTGCTTTCCGATCTATATCGGATTCAAGGGCGGCAAGGGCGTGGCCACCGCGGCCGGGGCCATGCTGGCCTTGGCCCCCCTCGCCGCGTTGGGAAGCCTGGCCGTTTTCGTCGCCGCCGTCGCCCTGACTCGCTTCATCTCCCTCGGTTCGCTCATGGCCGCCCTGGCCTTTCCGGCGTGGCTGCTCGCGCTCAAAGCGCCGCGCTCGTTCATCGTCTGGACTCTGCCCATCGTCCTGGTCATCGGAATCCGGCATGCCGCCAACATCGGGCGCCTTGTCCGGGGCCGGGAGCATAAATTCGGCGAGAAGGCGCCGATCAAGCCATGAACGCCGGAGTCATCGGCGGCGGCAGCTGGGGTTCGGCTTTCGCTCTGTATCTCGGCCGTCAGGGCATCCCCACCCGATTGTGGATCCGGGAGAGCGACATCTTCGAAGCCGCCTGCCGGACGCGCGAAAACCCCGTCTTTCTCCCCGGCTATAAATTTCCTCTTGACGTCTCCTTCCATCATGTTCTCGAGGAGGTCCTGGAGGAAATGGACTTCGTCTTCATCGCCGTACCGTCCGTCTATTGCCGGCGCATCTACGCCCAGATCGGGCCGCGTTTGCGGCCCGGGCCGGCGATCATCAGCCTGACCAAGGGCATCGAGAAGCGGACGCTGATGCGGATGAGCGAGATCATGGCCGAAGCTTTGCCGGGCCATGCCCGCGGCGTCCTGTCCGGACCGAGCTTCTCCAAGGAGGTGGCCGAAGGCCATCCCACAGGTCTGGTCGTGGCTTCGGCCGAAACCGAGCTGTCCCGGCGGCTCCAGAACCTCCTCTCCGGGCTCAGCCTCCGCATCTACACCACCCGCGACGTCGTCGGCGTCGAACTCGCGGGTGCGCTGAAGAACGTCATCGCCATCGCCGCGGGCATCTCGGACGCCCTGCATTTCGGACACAACTCCCGGGCGTCGCTCGTGACCCGCGGCCTGGCCGAAATCACGCGTCTCGGTCTCAAGCTCGGCGCCCAGCGCAAGACGTTCTCGGGCCTGGCCGGAATGGGCGACCTGGTCCTCACCTGCACCGGGCACTTGAGCCGCAACCGCCAGGTCGGCCTGGAGATCGGCCGCGGGCGGCGCCTCTCCGAGATCGTTGCCGAAATGCGCATGGTCGCCGAGGGCATCCCGACGACGCTCTCGGCCCACCAGCTGGCCGTCCGTGAGGGGATCGAAATGCCGATCATCGAGCAGGTGTATCAGATTCTCTACCGCAAAAAAGATCCCCGCAAGGCCCTGATCGACCTCATGTCCCGGGGCCTTAAGGATGAATGAGGCCGGGCGGGTTCCCTTCCGCACCGCTGTCGATTATAATAACGTCTAGTCCCCATCGCTTCGAGGTTGGCATGAGAAACAAGTTTGCCGTTCTTCTGATCGTCGCCGCGGCATGGACCGCCTGCTCGTCGGCCGAGCAGAAGCTGGCCGCTCAGCACGAGCGCGATCCCCAGTACCAGTATGAGAAAGCCGTCGTCTGCATGAACGCGAGGCTCAGCGACGAAGCCCTGAAGTACCTGGCCTTGGCCCTGTCCCTGGATCCCAAACACGTTCAGTCCTACAATCTGCGCGGGCTGGCCTACCTGATGAAGGGCAACCTGGCTGAAGCCCAAGCTTCGTTTGAAAAGTGCGCCGAGCTGGCGCCGAATTTCTCGGACGCCCAAAACAACCTGGGAACGGTCCTTCAGGAGAGGGGCGATACGCCCGGCGCCGAGGCCGCTTTCCGCCGAGCCTACACCCTGGACGGCAACTACAATGCCAGCTTCAATCTGGCCAAGATCGACTTCCAGAAGGGCAAGCTCGACGAGGCCCTGGACTTGGTCCAGCATTCGCTCGCCAAGTTTCCCCGCTCCCTGATGGCCCTGAATCTCCAGGGGCTCATCCTCGAGTCGCAGAATAAATTCGACGACGCCATTACCAGCTATGATGCCGCCTTGCGCATCGTGGTCGATGAGCCCTATGTTCTCTTCAACCAGGCTGTCGCCTATTATAAAAAGAACGATGTTGAAAAGGCCAAGACCCAGCTGGACAAGCTCCTCCGCCTCCTGGAAAAGCCGCCGGGCAACGGGCCCCAGAACGCGGAACTCAAGGCGCGGGTCAAGGAACTCCAGCGCCGTTTGGCCAAATGAAAAAAAGCCTTCTCCGCTTCCCTCTCAGGCGGGGAGACAGGATGAAGGCTTTGATTTCAATAGGCGGATGGGGGTGCCGTCAGGTCCCCTCTTCCCATTCGGCCAGATACTTCTTCTGCTCAGGAGTCAGTCTGTCGATGGAGACGCCCATGGTGGACAGCTTGAGCCGGGCGATCTCCCGGTCGATTTCCAGGGGAACGGCATAGACCTTTTTCTCAAGCGACGCGGCGTTCTCGATCATATGGACGACGCCGAGGGCCTGGTTGGCGAAGCTCATGTCCATGACCATGGCCGGATGCCCCTCGGCGGCCGCCAGGTTGAGCAGGCGGCCTTCGCCCAAAAGGTAGATCTTCCGGCCGTTCCTTAGGGTGAATTCCTCGACGAAGTCGCGGATCATCTTGCGGCTTTTGGCCAATCCGGTCAGGGCGGGAATGTCCAGCTCGACGTTGAAATGGCCCGAGTTGGCCACGATGGCCCCGTCCTTCATGGCCTGGAAATGTTTCTTGGCGATGACGTTCTTGTTGCCGGTCACGGTGATGAAGACGTCGCCGATCCGGGCCGCTTCGGCCATGGGCATGACCTCGTAGCCGTCCATCACCGCCTCGATGGCCTTGAGCGGGTCGATTTCGGTGACGATGACCCGGGCCCCGGCGCCCTGGGCCCGCATGGCCAGCCCGCGGCCGCACCAGCCGTAGCCGGCGACGACAAAGTGGAGCCCGGCGATGAGCACGTTGGTCGCCCTCAGCAGGCCATCCAGAGTGCTCTGGCCCGTCCCATAGCGGTTGTCGAAGAAATGCTTGGTCTGGGCGTCGTTGACGGCGATGATGGGATAGCGGAGGACTCCGGCGCGGGCCATGCTCTTCAGGCGGATGACCCCCGTCGTCGTTTCCTCGGTCCCCGCGATGATATGTTTGAGGAGCTCCTGGCGCTTGGTATGAAGGGTCGTGACCAGGTCGGCGCCGTCGTCCATGGTCACGTGGGGGGCGTGCCCGAGGGATTGGTGGATATGCTTGTAGTAGGTCTTATGGTCCTCGCCTTTTATGGAAAAGGTCGGGATCTTGTCGAACTTGACCAGGGCCGCGGCAACATCGTCCTGAGTGCTCAGCGGATTGGAGGCCGTCAGCCGGACGTCGGCGCCGCCGATCTTGAGGGTCTCCATCAGATTGCCCGTCTCGGCCGTGACGTGGAGACAGGCGGCGATGCGGACGCCTTTGAGCGGCTTGTCCTTGGCGAATTGGGCCCGGATGGCCCGCAGAACCGGCATGAAACGGGCCGACCATTCCATCCGGAGCTTCCCCTTTTGGGCCAGATTCAGATCTTTGACGTCAAATTCCATAGCCATCTCCTTGGCCGGTGTGGCGCCGGCCGTTTTATAAACCGGCTTCCCGCTTGAGGATCGCGGCCAGGTCCGTCCTTTCCCAGGTGAACTCGGGCTCGGTCCGGCCGAAATGGCCGAAGGCCGCCGTTTTCTTGTAGATCGGCCGCTTCAAGTCGAGGTGCTTGATCATGCCCTTGGGCGTAAGGGGAAAGTGGGCTCGGATGAGCGCCTTGATCCTGTCCTCGGGGACTTTGGCCGTGCCGAAGGTATCGAGCATCAGGGAGACGGGTTCGGCGATGCCGATGGCATAAGCCACCTGGATTTCGACGCGGTCGGCCAGTCCGGCGGCGATGACGTTCTTGGCCACGTAGCGGGCCATGTACGAGCCGGAGCGGTCGACTTTGGAGGGGTCCTTGCCGGAGAGGCATCCGCCGCCATGGCTGCCCACTCCGCCGTATGTGTCGACGATGATCTTGCGGCCGGTCACGCCGGTGTCGGCGATCGGCCCGCCCTGTTCGAAGCGTCCGGTGCCGTTGATGAAGAACTTGGTGTTTTTGTCCATCATGGACGCGGGGACGACCTGGTTGATGACCAGGCGGCGGATGTCGTCGCGCAGATCGCTCATCTTGACCTCAGCGTCGTGCTGAGCGGCGATGACGACGGCCTCTACACGCTTGGGAATGTCGCGCTCGTATTCGACCGTGACCTGGGACTTGCCGTCGGGGCGGAGGTACTTGAGAACGTCCTGGCGGCGCACATCCGTCAGGCGGCGGACGAGCTTGTGGGCCAACATGATGGGCATGGGCATGAGCTCCTCGGTTTCGCGACAGGCGAAGCCAAACATCAGGCCCTGGTCCCCCGCGCCCTGTTCATGGCCGTCCTTCTCGTCGACGCCCAGGGCGATGTCGGGCGACTGCTCGTGGATGGTGGACAGGACGCAGCAGGTTTCCCAATCGAATCCGTAATGAGCCCGCGTATAGCCGATCTCGCGAACGGTCTCGCGCACGATTTTCTGAAAATCGGAGTACCCTTCGGTGGTGATTTCGCCGGCGATAAGGACCATGCCGGTCGTGGCCAGCGTTTCGCAGGCCACCCGGCTGTTCGGGTCCTGGGCCAGCAGGCTGTCGAGGATCGCGTCCGATACCTGGTCGCAGACCTTGTCCGGGTGCCCGACGGTGACCGATTCCGACGTGAAGAGATGTTTTCCGTCCTGACTCATGGGAGTTCCCTCCTCCGTGGATTCCAAAAATAAAGTGACGGATAAGATATCATAGAGAAAAATGGGGCGCAATGTTTATTTAGGATTTTTTTGCCCCGGTTCTCCGGACGGGCCGGCCGATTGAGACGCCTGCGGCCCTATGTTAGGATAAGAGACCTATCAAGGAGGAATACCATGCGCATTTCCGTACGGCGTTGGATGATCGTTTTCGCCGTTTTGGCCCTCGGCGCCGCGGCCGGGGCCGACGAGGGGATGTGGCTTTTCGACCGCCTGCCCTCGTCCCTGCTCAAGGCCCATTACGGCTTCACCATGACCGACGAATGGGCCCTGCACGTCATGCTCTCATCGGTCCGCTTCGGCGGGGCCTCGGGCTCGTTCGTTTCGCCCGACGGCCTGGTCCTGACCAATCACCATGTCGGACAAGGGGCGCTCCAGAATCTCAGCACCAAGGAGCGTGATCTGATCAAAACCGGCTTTTACGCCCGGACGCGGGCCGAGGAGCCCAAATGCCCGGGGATGGAGCTGACCGTCCTGGAGGAAATCGAAGATGTCACGGCCAAGGTCCGCGGCGCGGAGACGGCCGACATGACCCCCGTCCAGGCGGCGGCGGCCCGCGACAAGGTCATCGCCGCCCTGGAGCGGGATGCGTCGGCGAAAACAGGCCTGCGCTGCACCGTCATAACGCTCTACTCCGGCAGCATTTATCACCTTTACAAATATAAAGTCTACACCGACGTCCGTCTGGTCTTTGCCCCGGAGTACGCCATGGCCTTCTTCGGCGGCGATCCGGACAACTTCACCTATCCCCGCTACGACCTGGACATCACGCTTTTCAGGATCTATGAAAACGACCGGCCCCTGGCCTCAAAACACTTTCTCAAGTGGAACACCTCCGGCCTCAAGGAGGGCGATCTCGTTTTCGCCTCCGGCCATCCCGGCTCGACCGGCCGGCTCCTGACCTGCGCCCAGCTCGGATTCCTGCGCGATACGGCCTATCCTTGGACCATCGCCAACTACGAACGGCGTCGGGCCCTGCTCAAGGATTTCGGCCGGTCCGGGGCCGAGGCCGCCCGCAGAGCCCAGGGAACGCTCTTCGGCATCGAGAACAGCCTCAAGGCCACAGTCGGCTACCAGTCCGGTCTGCTGGATAAGTCTCTGATGGACAAAAAAGAGCGGGACGAGCGGGCCCTTCGGGCCCAGATCGCCGCCGATCCCGAGCTGGCCCGAACGTACGGTCCGGCCTGGGACGAAATCGCGGCCGCCGAGAAAGCCTACGCCTCGTTCTACAAAATGTATCGTTTCTTCGAGGGCGGCTCGGGATTCAGCAGCACCTATTTCAACATGGCGCGGACGCTCGTCCGCCTGGCGGCTGAAAAAGGAAAACCCGACGAATCGCGGCTCCGCGAATACCGCGAAGCGGCGCTTCCGGCCATCGCCCGCCGGCTGCAGACCGCGACTCCCATCTACGACGATCTCGAGATCCTCAACCTGACCGATTCCCTCATCCAGCTGCAGAAGGAATTCGGCGGCCTGACCGAGGTCAAGTGGCTGTTCGGCAACAAGCTGGCCGAGAACTTGGCCCGGGATCTGGTGACCGGGACGAAGCTGAAGGATCCCGCCGTCCGCAAGCAGATTCTGGACGGCGGCTTCGAGGCGGCCGCCCTTTCGGATGATCCGATGATCAAGCTGGCCTGGCTGGTCGATCCCATTTCAAGGGCGCTGCGCAAAAAATACGAGCACGAAGTCGAATCGGTGGAGATCAAGAACGGCGCTCTCATCGCCCAGGCGCTTTTCAAGCTGAAGGGCCCCTCCATCCCTCCCGACGCCACCGGGACCCTTCGCCTCAGCTTCGGCACGGTCAAAGGCTATATGGAAAAAGGAACCCCCGTCCGCTTCTTCACCACGTTCAAGACCATGTTCGCCCGGGCCGACAAGTTCGGCAACAAGGATCCCTATCAGCTTCCGACCAGTTTTCTTTCGAAACGGAAGAGCCTGGTCCTGGACACGCCGCTTAACTTCGTGGCCACCGTCGACTCGATCGGAGGCAATTCCGGTTCTCCGGTCATCAACCGCAAGGCCGAATTCTGCGGCGTCCTTTTCGACGGCAATATCCAGAGCCTGCCGGCGCGGTTCGTCTATTCCGATGCACTGAACCGCTCGGTCATGGTCCACGCCCAGGGCATCATCGAGGCCCTGACCAAGGTGTATGACGCCAAGCCGCTGGCCGACGAGCTGCTGGGCAAGAAATAAGGCCGAAGATCGTCTGGAGCGGGCGAGGGGTTTTCCCTCTGATCCCCTCGCCCGCCAAGAAGCGTTCTCGTTCGGCTGATGAATTTCTTTTTCAAGAAGGGATAATCTAAACGAGTGAAGGGACGGAGGTGCATCCTGTCCCCGAGCTCCGCTAGGCGATGTCGCGCTTCCGCAAGCGGGCCAGGACGAGCAGAATGATGAGGAAATTCAGGGCGACCAGCGAGTGGTGAGTGTAGAAGCGGAAGACCGTCTTGCCCAGGACTTCGCGCAGCGTCCCCCCGATCAGGAGAAAGTCGGCCCCGGCGATGAAACGCCAGGTCGGGGACAGCCTGTTGAAGATGTTCAGAATGAGGACGACCGCGGACAGGCCGTAGAGATAGTTGTAGTACCATCCCAGCGGCGAGAGCAACGGGATAAGGACGAGCAAATAAGCAAAATCGAGCGTCTCGGGACGGGCCGCCGTTCCCCGCCGGGAACGGGCCATGAGCCAAAGGACGGACAGGGCCAGAAATGCCGCCAGAGCCAGGAAGAGCCCCGTCGTGAACGCTCCCCGGCCGATGTGTTTGGCCAATAAAGCATAAAGCGAAGCGTTGTCGCCGACCTCGAGCAGGATCGGCGTCGATTGGGAAAGCGTCCCGGCCCATTCCCCCAGAATGCGAAAATTCGCGCTCCAGCCGTAAAAAACGGCCGGAAGGGCCAATCCGGCCGCCGCGGCCGCCGCGCCGGCGGCCAGGAGACGGAAGCGCTTCTTAAGGAGAAAATAAGGCAGAAAGACGAGGGCATACGGTTTGAAAAAAAGGGACAACGCCCACAACGCGCCGGCCGTTCCTTCTTTGTGTTCTTGATCGGCGATGAGCGCCGAAAGGACGAGGCCGAGGATGAGGAGGTTGACCTGGCCCAGCTCGAACTCCCGCCCGATGAATTTCGCCAAAACGAGGGCGGCCAATCCCAGGACGAGAACGGCCGGCTTGCGGGGCGGCGCCAAGGCCCGATAACCCAAGGCAAGACAGGCGAACAGAAGCACGAGATCGACGATAAACCAGGCGGCCTTGGCGGTCTCTCGGGGAAGAAGGGAGAAGGGAGCGTAGAGCACGGCCGAAAGCGGCGCGTATTTGAATTGCAGGTGTCCGTCGGACGGACGGTAAAGCATCTCCCCCGCCCGGATCCGTTCCCCGGCCTTGCAACAGACCCCGAAATCGGTCATGTCCTTGCGCATTTGGAAGGCGTAGGCGGCGATGAGAGCCAGGGCGACGGCCGCGGCGAGGACCGCGGCGGAGCGGCTCTGTTTCGATTTGGAAATTCTCATGAAAACCTTCCTCAAACTAGCGCAAATGACGTCGGCGAGTCAATCGGCCGGGCCTCCAAAATTGACAGGTCTCCCCTCTTTCTGCTAAAAATAGACAATGGTCAAGTTCATTCTGGAAAAAATCTTCGGGTCCGAGAATGATCGGGCCCTTAAAAAAATCTATCCCCTTGTTGATAAAGTCAACGTCTTCGAGCCCCGTTTCAGGGATCTGTCCGACGATCAGCTCCGCTCCAAGACGGGCGAATTCCGGGAGAAACTCGGCCAGGGCGCATCCTTAGAAGATATCCTGCCCGAGGCCTTTGCCGTTGTCCGCGAGATGTCGTGGCGCAAGGTGGCCATGCGCCATTTCGATGTCCAGATCATCGGCGGGGCCGTCCTGCACCAGGGCCAGATCGCGGAGATGAAGACCGGTGAAGGAAAGACGCTCGTCGCCACCCTTCCCGCCTATCTCAATGCCATCGAAGGCAAGGGCGTCCATGTCGTCACCGTCAACGATTACCTGGCCAAGCGCGACACCGAATGGATGGGCGCGATCTACCGGGCCCTGGGCCTGTCCGTAGGCACGATCTATCACGACATGCCCGACGCCGAACGCAAGGCCGCCTACCGGTCGGATATCACCTACGGCACGAACAACGAGTTCGGCTTCGATTATCTTCGGGACAACATGAAGTTCCGCCTGTCCGATCTCGTCCAGCGGCCGTTCAACTACGGCATCGTCGACGAGGTCGATTCGATCCTGATCGATGAGGCCCGGACCCCTCTCATCATCTCCGGGCCGACCGACGATTCGACCGAACAATACTATAAAATCGACGCTCTCGTCAGGCGATTTGTCCAGGACAAGCACTTCAAGATCGACGAGAAGGCCCGGGCCGTTTCCATCCTCGACGACGGAGTCGCCGAATCCGAGAAGGTCCTGCACGTCGACAACCTCTACGACCTGGCCCATATGGACATGGTCCACGACATCAACCAGTCGCTCAAGGCCCATTTCCTCTTCAAACGCGACGTCGACTACATGGTCAAGGACGGCCAGGTCATCATTGTCGACGAGTTCACCGGCCGCCTCATGCCGGGGCGCCGCTACAGCGACGGCCTGCACCAGGCCCTGGAAGCCAAGGAGCGGGTCAAGATCGAGGCCGAATACCAGACCCTGGCCCAGATCACGTTCCAGAACTATTTCCGCATGTACAAGAAGCTGGCCGGCATGACCGGCACGGCGGCGACCGAGGCCGACGAATTCCATCACATTTACGGATTGGGGGTCGTGGAAATCCCGACCAACAAGACGCTGCGGCGCGTCGAAAACGCCGATGTCGTCTACCGCACGGCCCAGGAGAAATGGGACGCCGTGTTCAAGGAGATCCTCGATCTCAACCAAAGCGGCCGCCCGGTCCTCGTCGGAACGACGTCGATCGAGAAATCCGAGCTCCTCAGCGCGATGCTGCGCAAGAAAAACCTCAAGCATGTGGTCCTCAACGCCAAATATCATGAGCAGGAGGCGGTCATCATCGCCCAGGCCGGCCGCCTCGGGTCGGTGACCATCGCCACCAACATGGCCGGCCGCGGCGTCGATATCCTTCTCGGCGGCAATCCGGAATTCCTGGCCCGCGAATCGATGCACAAATCCGGAATCGACCCGCTCAAGGCGACCCCGGAACAGAGCGAAAAAGCCCTGTCCGAGGCCCGGCGGACGACCGAGACCGAGCATGAGAAGGTCGTGGCCATGGGCGGGCTGCACATCACCGGGACCGAGCGCCACGAGGCCCGGCGCATCGACAACCAGCTGCGCGGCCGGGCCGGCCGCCAGGGCGACCCGGGCTCGTCGCGCTTCTTTCTCAGCCTCGAGGACGACCTGATGCGCATCTTCGGCAGCGACCGGCTCAAGGGCCTGATGGCCCGCTTCGGGATGGGCGACGGCGTTCCCATCGAGCACGCCATGGTCAGCCGGGCCATCGAGCGGGCCCAGAAGCAGGTCGAGGGACACAACTTCTCCATCCGCAAGCACCTCCTCGAGTACGACGACGTCATGAACAAGCAGCGGACGACGGTCTACAAGCAGCGGCTGGAAATCCTCGAAGGCAAGCCCATGAAGGAATACGTCCAGGGGCTGGTCGGCCAGCTCCTGGAATGGTTCATGGACACCCATACGAACAAGGACAAGGCCCCCGATGACTGGGACGTGCCGGCCTTCAAGACGGCCCTCATGGCCCAGTTCGGCCTCGACCTCGACGATCTGCACGTCGACTGGGGGTCCGTCGCCTTCGAGGATATCGAAGAAAAGCTCGGCGACCGGCTGAAATGGATCTACGAGGAGAAGGAGCGTCTGCTCGGCGCCGAGCGCATGCGCGAGTTCGAGCGGGTCATCCTCCTCCACGTCATAGACACCCAATGGAAGGACCACCTGCTGGGAATGGACTACCTCAAGGAAGGCATCGGCCTGCGCGGCTACGGCCAGCGCGATCCGCTCGTCGAATACAAGAAGGAAAGCTTCGACATGTTCCAGGCCATGCTCGACCGGATCGAGGAAGAGACCGTCCGAGCGCTGTTCCACGTCCAGCCGGTCGTCGAAACCGAGATCCGCCAGCCCGAACGCCGCGAGCGGCCGATGTTTTATCGCCAACCGGGCCAGGCCGCCGACGCTCCCCCGCCCAGCGTCAAGACCGGACCGGTCCGCTCCACGATCCCCCGGAAACGGAAAAAATGAGGGAGGCCCCATGGTCATCGAACCCATCCGCGAAGGATTGACCTTCGACGACGTCCTCATCGTCCCGGCCCGCTCCGCCATCGTTCCGGCCGAGGCCGACGTGTCGGCCCGCTTCAGCCGGGCCATCGGGCTTCAAATCCCCATCGTCAGCGCGGCCATGGACACCGTGACCAAGTCGACGATGGCCATCGCCCTGGCCCAGCACGGCGGCATGGGCATCGTCCATCGCAACATGCCCGTCGAAACCCAGGCCGAGGAGGTGGACAAGGTCAAGCGCCACGAGAGCGGCATGATCCACGACCCCATCAGCATGCGGCCGGCGGACAAGATCTACCAGGCCAAAGAGGTCATGCAGAAGTATCACATCTCCGGCCTGCCGATCACCGACGCCTCGAACAAACTCGTCGGCATCCTGACCAACCGGGACATCCGCTTCGAAAACCGGACCCATCTGCCGATCGAGCAGGTCATGACCAAGGAGCTGGTCACGGTGCCCGTGGGCACCTCGCTCGAGGAGGCCGAGAAGCTCTTTCACAAGCACAAGATCGAGAAGATCCTGATCATCGACGACGGCCATCATCTCAAAGGGATGATCACCTACAAGGACATCCTCAAGCGGATCCAATATCCGAACGCGGCCAAGGACGGGCTGGGCCGCCTGCGCGTCGGCGCAGCCGTAGGCGTCGGCGAGGACGCGGTCGATCGGGCCAAAGCCCTGATCGCCGCCAAAGTCGACGTCATCATCGTCGACACCGCCCACGGGGTCCAGGAACGGGCCCTGGAAATGGTCAGGCGCCTGCGGCACGCCTATCCCGATCAGGAGCTCGTGGCCGGCAACATCGGGACGACCGAGGCCGCCGCCGACCTCATCGCCCTCGGGGTCGACGCCGTCAAGGTCGGGGTCGGACCGGGTTCGATCTGCACGACCCGCGTCGTCAGCGGCTGCGGGATCCCCCAAATCACGGCCATCGCCGACGTGGCCAGGGCGGCCAAGCCCAAGGGCATTCCGATCATCGCCGACGGCGGGATCAAATCCTCGGGCGACGTGGCCAAGGCCATCGCCGCCGGCGCGGACACGGTCATGCTCGGCAACATGCTGGCCGGGACCGACGAATCCCCCGGCGAGGTCGTCATGTACCAGGGGCGTTCTTACAAGGTTTATCGGGGGATGGGCTCGCTCGAGGTCATGCGCGAAGGCCGCAGCCGCGACCGTTATTTCCAGGATTCCGCGGTCCCCGAGACCAAGCTCGTACCCGAAGGCATCGAGGGAATGGTCCCCTACAAAGGTCCCATGGCTTCGATCGTCCATATGCTCGTCGGCGGCCTCAAGTCCGGGATGGGGTACGCCGGCTGCCGGACGCTGGCCGAGCTCCAGGAAAAGGCCCGATTCATCAGGATCAGCATGGCCGGCCTCAAGGAAAGCCATGTCCATGACGTGACGATCACCAAGGAAGCGCCCAACTACCGCCTGGAATAACCTCCCCTCGGCGCCGGTTCCGGACGCAGGTTCGAATTGAAACGGACTTCGCCCGGCATTATAATAAGCGGAGGAATGGTGATCGTCATTCCATTTTTATCCGCGGAATCGCATCCGCAAGGAGGATCCGCATGGTCCGCTCCCGCGTCTTTCTCATCGGCGCAGCCGTTGCCTGTGCGGCCGCCGCTTCCGTTCTGACCGCCCAGACCGCCGCCCCGGCCGTCCCCGCACCCATCCGGAATATCTTCGAGAGCCGCTGCGCAGGATGTCATTCCGGAGCATCCCCGGCCGCCGGAATGAACCTGGACGCGGACCATCTGGCCGCCTCGATCCTGGACAAGCCGAGCTCCGAGAAGCCCGATCTTAAGATCGCCGACACGGCCGCTCCGGACCGGAGCTATATCCTCCTGAAGTTGCAAGGCGCTGCGGGCATCTCGGGGAGCCGCATGCCCCGGCGGGCTTCGAAGCTCTCGGACGCGGACATCCGGGCCCTCGCCGATTGGATAGCCGGGCTGAAACGACGAGTCGCGTCTCCGGCCGAAACGAAACACGACCTGAAACTCCGGCCTTCTGGGGCATGACCCTGACGATCCGCCGGCCGACGCGACCATCGAAGAGGGCCGTTTTCGCAGCGGATTCAACATCGATCGCCCGTTCTAGGGAGGGGAGATCTTGAAGAAACGATTCTGGCGCTGTTTCGTTTGCAACGACATCCATTGGGGGCTGAAGCCGCCCGAAGTCTGCCCGACCTGCCGGGTCAAGGACGCCTACGTAGAGATCTCGGCCCGGGAAGCCAAGGCCATCCTGACCGGCTCCTCGGCCGACACGGAATTCGACAAGGAGGCTTTCCGGGCGGCGATCGAGGCTTTCGCCCGCGGCGCGGAATTCCAGGTCAATCCCGACCGGGAACGGGTCGATCTCCTCCTCGACGGCGTCTTCAACAACCTGGCCAACCACGGCCTCAAGTACTGTCCCTGCCGCCTGCGGAGCACGGTCTTCGAGGACGATCTCAAAATCTGCTGCCCCTGCAATTTCCTCATCCACGAGACCTATCAGGGTATCGCCGGAGGCGAGTGCTGGTGCGGACTATTCAAAAAGAGGTGAACCATGGCTAAATTATTGATGTTCCATGGACGGGAGTGCCCCCATTGTCGGGTCATGATGCCGCTGGTCGAAAAGCTGGAGAAGGAGACGGGCATCGTCTTCGAGAAATATGAGGTCTGGCACGACGAAAAAAACGCCGACCTGATGCGATCGCATAAGGACATCCTGGGGCCCAAGTGCGGCGGCCAGCTGCGCGTGCCGGCGTTCATCAACCTTGAAACGCGCGACGCCCACTGCGGAGAAATGCCCTATGATCAGCTGAAGGCCTGGGCTTCCCAATAACACGGCCATGCTGTTCGAACGGTTCGATCCCCTGCGGGGCGACCGGCTGCAAATCCTGGACGAGGACGGCCGGGTGATGCGGTCCGATCTCGAGCCGGCCCTGCCCGAGGCCGATCTGCGCCGGATGTTCGCCCTGATGGTCCTGACCCGGACCGCCGACCAGAAAGCCCTCAAGCTCCAGCGCCAAGGCCGTTTCGGCACCTACGCCCCGAGCCTGGGCCACGAGGCCTGCCAGATCGGCGCGGCCTTCGGCATTCGCAAGGAGGACTGGGTCTTCCCCTATTTTCGAGATCTGGGCCTTTACCTGACGATCGGCTTTCCGCTGGCCGCCTATTTCCATTACTGGATGGGCAACGAGGCCGGACTGGTCAGCCCGCCCGGATTCAACCTCTATCCCCTGGCCATCACGGTGGCCGCCCAGCTCCCCCAGGCGGCCGGAGCCGGCCTGGCCGCCAATTACCTGAAAAAGCCCTTGGCCGTTCTGGCCACCTGCGGCGACGGGGCCACTTCGGAGGGAGATTTCCACGAAGGGCTGAATTTCGCCGGCGTCTTCCGGACTCCCAACGTTTTCGTCTGTTACGACAACCAGTGGGCCATTTCCACGCCCCGCAGCCGCCAGACCGCCTCGGCCACTCTGGCCCAGAAGGCCTTGGCCTATGGCCTGCCCGGCATTCTTGTCGACGGCAACGACATCCTGGCCGTGTACGCCGCGGTCAATGAAGGGCTTGAACGCGCCCGGACCGGGAAAGGCCCTGCCTTCGTAGAAGCTTTGACCTACCGGATGGGCCATCACACGACTTCGGACGACGCGACGCGCTACCGGGATGAGGCCGAGGTCAAGATCTGGGAAACCCGCGATCCTCTGATCCGATTCCGGGCTTATCTCAAGGGGAAAGGCATCTGGGATGCGGCCTTCGAACGGACCGTCACGGACAAAGCCGCCGCGGACGTCGAAGCCGCGGTGGCCGAAGCGGAAGCCAAGCCGCCGGCCGCGCCCGAGGAGATTTTCGCCTGGACGTTCAAGGACATGCCGCCGCGGCTCGCCGGCCAGCTGGCCGAGCTGAAAGACATCCTCGGGGAGGCCGGCCGATGATGCTCAACATGGTCCAAGCCCTCAACCAGGCCCTGGACCAGGAGATGGAGCGCGATCCGCGCGTCGTCGTCCTGGGCGAAGACGTCGGCGTCGACGGCGGCGTCTTCCGAGTGACCGAAGGCCTGTACCGCAAATTCGGCGACGACCGCGTCATCGACACCCCCCTGGCCGAATCGGCCCTCATCGGGGCGGCCATCGGCATGACAGCCCTGGGCCTCAGGCCGGTGGCCGAGATCCAGTTCCTCGGATTCATCTACCCGGCCTTCAACCAAATCCTCTCCCATGCGGCGCGTCTGCGCAACCGAACCCGCGGGCGTTTTCCTGTGCCGCTCACGATTCGCACGCCCTATGGGGCCGGCGTTCGGGCCTTGGAACACCACTCCGAGAGCACCGAGGCCCTTTTCTGCCAGATCCCCGGCCTGACCGTCGTGGCCCCCTCCTCCCCCGCGGAAGCCAAGGGGCTTCTCCTGGCCGCCATCCGCGCCGACGATCCCGTTCTCTTCCTGGAGCCCTCCCGCCTCTACCGGGCGGAAAAAGAGGAGGTCCCCGATGCGCCGACCGGCTTGCCCTTGCGACGGGCGCGGATCGTCCGGGAGGGCCGCGACGTGACCATCGTCGCCTGGGGCGCGATGATCCCGGCGGCCCGGAGCGCCGCCGAAGCCGCAGCCGGCTCCGGCGTGTCCGCGGAAATCGTCGATTTGCGGACCCTCAGCCCGTTCGATGAAGATGCCGTGCTCGCCTCGGTCGGGAAGACCGGCCGGGCCCTGATCGTCCATGAGGCTCCCCGCAATTGCGGCCTGGGCGCGGAGCTGGCCGCGGTGATCGCCGAAAAGGCCCTCCTTTCGCTCGAGGCGCCCATCCTGCGGGTCACCGCGCCGGACATCACCGTCCCCCTGCCCAAGACCGAGGATTTCTATTATGTCGGCGCCGAGCGGATCGCCCGCGGCATCCGCCGGCTCATGGAGTTCTGAACATGGCCCGACAATTCCGCTTTCCGGACATCGGTGAAGGAATCACCGAAGGCGAGATCGTCCGCTGGCTCGTCGCCGAAGGCGACGAGGTCCGCGCCGACCAGCCGCTGGCCGAAATCGAGACGGACAAGGCCGTGGTCGAGATGCCGTCGCCGTTCGCCGGAACGATCCTCAAGCTCCATCATCGTGAAAAGGACATCATCAAGGTCGGCGACGTTCTGGTCACCGTTGGCGCGAAGGGGGAATCCCCGGACGCCGTCGAAGCCGCGCCCGCCGCGGCGCCGTCGGGACCGGCGGGCGCCGCTCTTCGGCCCGGCCCCGCCGCTCCCTCCGCCGTCCGGGCCACGCCGAAGGTCCGAAAGATGGCCGCCGACCTGGGGCTCGATCTGAGCCGATTGTCCGGCAGCGGGCCGCAGGGTCGGATCACCGAGGACGACCTCCACCGGAGGCAGGTCGAAAGCGGGCCGCCGGCCGCCCCGCCGGTTCTCCCGCCGGCCGTCAAGGTCAAGGCCAAGTACGATTTCTACGGCGAACTCGAACGGATCCCCTTGCGCGGCCTGCGGCGCTCGACGGCCCGGCACATGGCCCAATCCGTGACCACGGCCGCCCATGTCACCCATTTTGATGAAGCCGATGCCGCCGCGCTCATCCGGGTCAAGGCCGCGATCGCGGCCCCCCGCGCCGACGGCTCCCGAGTGACGTTCCTTCCTCTCATCGTCAAGGCCGTCGTGTCCGCTCTCCAGCGGCATCCTTATCTCAACGCCGTGCTCGAGGATGTCGATGAGGAGATCGTCCTGCGCAAGTACTACAACATCGGCATCGCCGTGGACGTCCCCGACGGGCTGATCGTGCCGGTGGTCAAGTTCGCCGACCGGAAGACGGTCTTCGAGATGGCCGCCGAGATCGCCGCTCTGGCCGCGGCCGCCCGCAGCCGGACGCTCGACCTGGCCGATCTCAAGGGCGGAACCTTCTCCATCACCAACGTCGGAATGCTCGGCGGCGAGGCGGCCACGCCGATCATCAATTACCCCGAGGTCGCCATCCTGGCCACGATGCGCATCGCCGAGCGCGTCCGCGTCGCGGGCGGCGTCCCGGCGGTGCGGACGACCCTGCCGCTCTGCTTGTCCTTCGACCATCGGGTCATCGACGGCGCCGAGGCGGCCCGCTTCATGAACGACCTGAAAGCCGTTCTCGAGGATGAAGGAAGGCTTCGGGCGGCGCTGGAACCTTAGCCGGCCCGCGCCTCAGCGGATCGACTTGATGCCGTTGCCGGGGCCGATGATCACGATCTTCGGGCGGAAGCCGGGGATCTCTCCATCCTCCAACAAGGCGTAGGAAACGACGATGATGCAATCGCCGGGGCCGGCCTTATGGGCGGCGGCCCCGTAGATGGCCACCTTGCCCGACCCCTCGGTCTCCTCGATCAGGTAGGTCGAAAAGCGTTCCCCGTTCGTGACGTTGTAGATATGGACCTTCTCGTAGGGGATCATGTCGGCGGCCCTCATGAGCCGGGCGTCGATCCCCAGGCTGCCCTCGTATTCCAGCCGCGATTCCGTGACCACGGCGTTCTGGATTTTCGATTTGATCAGGCTGCGGCGCATGCGGGTCATCCTTCCCCGGGCACGATCAGGTTGTCGATCAGGCGGGTGGTCCCGAAATAAACGGCCAGGGCGATGAGCCGGCCGGGGCCCGCATCCGGCGCCGCCTCGAGCGTCTCGGCGTCGACGATCTCCGTGTAGTCGATGCGGGCGGCCGGTTCGCGCCCGATGAGGCTGCGGAGGAGGCCGATCACGGCCTCCGGCCGCCGCTCCCCGCCGCGGATGGCCGCCGCCGCTTCGACCAGGCTTCGGCTCAGGACGACGGCCGCCCGGCGCTCGTTCGGGGCGAGGTATCTGTTTCGCGAGCTCATGGCCAGGCCGTCCGGCTCGCGGACGATGGGCCGGACTTCGAGCCTGACGCCGAGGTCAAGGTCGGCGGTCATCCGCTTCAGGATGAGGGCCTGCTGGGCATCCTTCTGGCCGAAATAGGCCGTATCGGGCCGGACGATCTCGAAAAGCTTGAGGACGACCGTGCAGACGCCCCGGAAATGTCCGGGCCGGGTTCGGCCGCAGAGCTTGTCCTGGAGGTCTTCGACTTCGACGAACGTCCGAAAACCGGGCGAATACATGTCCGCGGCCTCGGGGACAAAGGCGATATCCGTCCCCTCCCGGCGAAGAAGCACGGCGTCGCGTTCGAGGTCCCGCGGATACCGGTTGAAGTCCTCGTGCGGCCCGAACTGCGCGGGATTGACGAAGATGCTGACGACGGTCGCGTCCATCGCCGACTTCGAGTCCCGGACCAGACTGAGGTGCCCTTCGTGGAGGTCCCCCATGGTCGGGACGAGACCGATCGTCCGACCGGCGCGCCTCGCGGCCCGGACGGCGTCCTTCATCCCGGCGACGGTGGTGATCGTCAACACGTCAGGCCCCCCTTTTCCGCCGGCCCGTCGCTCCGCTTTTCAGTGCGGCCCGGAATCGGCGGGCCGTCTCGGGTTTGAGATGGTAGGAATGGCCGTCGTCCGGAAACCTCCCCGAGCGGACGTCGTCGCCGTACTTGGCCACCGCCTGGCCGATGAGGCGGTCCATGTCCGCATATTTTTTGACGAACTTGGGCAGGTAGCCGCGCGAACAGCCGACCAGATCGTGAAAAACCAGGATCTGGCCGTCGCAGGCATCCCCCGCTCCGATCCCGATCGTCGGGATCGAGAGGCGGGCGGTGATTTCGGCGGCGACCTCGCGGGGGACGCATTCGAGGACGACGGCGAAAGCGCCGGCCTCCTGCAGGGCCCGGGCCTCGCGCGCGATGCGGATCCCCTCCTCGACCTCGCCGCCCTGGACTTTGAATTGGCCCAGGCGGAGGACCGATTGGGGGGTCAGCCCGATATGGCCCAGAACCGGGATTTCCGCGTCGGCGAGGCGGCGCGCGACGTCCAGGCGGAAGGGCGAGGCTCCTTCGATCTTGACCCCTCCGGCTCCGCCCTCCTGGACAAAGCGGGCGGCGTTGCGCAAGGCGTCTTCGGCCGAGAGGCGGAACGACAGGAACGGCATGTCGGCGATGACCAGGGCTCTCCGGGCGGCGCGGGCGACGGGCTTGAGGTGATGGAGCAGCTCGTCGACGGAAAGCGAGACCGTGTTTTCGCGGCCGAGGACGGCCATGGACACGGAGTCGCCGACCAGGATCAGATCGACACCCAGGCGGTCGAGGATCTCGGCCGTGGGGTAGTCGTAGGCGGTCAAGGCGACGATCTTCTCGCCGGCGGCCTTGCGGGCCTGGAGGATCGGGACGGTCATGCGGGCGGTCGGTTGTTCGGGCATCGGCGTTCCTTTCTCCCCACCCCGCCTTGCGGCGCGGGGTTGGGGTAAAGTCTGCTTCGTCTGCGGACTCTCAGCGTTTCTTGGAGTCCCGCGCTTCATAGCTTTGCGGCACGAAGAACAACGGGGTCCGCTTCATCTGTCCGATCTGGTCGAGGATATCGCGAACGTCGTCCTCCTCGGTCAGGTCGAGCTCGTCCGATTTGATAACCAGGAGGGGCGCGGCCTGATAGTTGAAGAAAAAGAAATCAAAAGCCTCGATGAGGTCCTGGAGGTACTTCTCGCTGATGTTTCTTTCCAGAGGCGTCCCCTCCCGGGCGATGCGACGGATGAGGGTCGCCGGCGAGATCTGGAGATAGATGATCAGGTCGGGCTTCGGGACGCGTTCGGAAAAGACCCCATAGATTTTGTCATAGACCAGCAGCTCGTCATCCGTCAGCGTTTGATAGGCGTAGATCTTGTCCTTTTCGAAGATATAGTCGCAGATGATCCGGTCCTCGAAAAGATCGCGTTGGACGAGCCCGATCTGCTGGTGATAGCGGGTGACCAGGAAGACGAGCTGGGACAGGAAGGCCGCCCCGTCCTTCTCGTCGTAAAAATCCCGCAAATACGGGTTCTCGGCCCGATCCAGGACCGGTTTGGCCCCGAACCTCTGGGACAGCAGCGAAGCCAGGCGGGTCTTCCCCGAATGGAAGACGCCCTCCACGGCGATGTGCTTGAAAGCGATCTCCGGCATTTGTCCCATGTGCGCGCCTGAAACACCTCGTTTATAGCGGATATCGGGCTTTCCGTCAACGGCGGCCCGATTCCCCGTTCATGTCCCGGGATCCGCTCCCGCCGCGCTCGCCCACGGCTCCAACCCGCGGGCGCCGCCGCGGCGGCATCAGATATTAATGCGGATCGGCAGGATGACCGTGGTGATACCCTTCCAGCGCAGATGTTGTTGTATGGCGAAGGCCGTTTCGTTATGCAGAAGGCGGTGGATGAGGCTGGGTTGGCGGAAAACGACCTGTCCGGCAAAGACGGTCGAATCGGGGAATTCCCGGCTGACCTTTTCAATGATGGCCGAGGCCGTCTGAACGATGTCCGTCCCCAGCTCGTAGCGGAAGTCGGCGGTGAAACCCAGGCGTCGGGCCAGGTCGACGTATTTGCGCAAAGCGTCGCAAGTTCCGCCTTCCAGGCAGGCCACCGCGTCCGACCCCTTGAACGAGGCCACATCGACCTCGCCCACGGAAACGAAAATGAAGCTCTTATAAAGATTTTTGAAGCTGCGTATGATGGTCAGGAAGGTGTGGACACCGAAGCCGTTGAAGCCGTTGACCAGCTGGATGGCCGTCGTCAACCGGGGATCGACGGGGGCCGTATTGACCGGGCCCCTGGTCGGGATCGTCATCAGCAGCTCGTCGAGCTCGCGGACCCCTCCGCGGACCTTGTTGTAATGGGCCTTGGTCAGGAATCACAAGCCGATGACGATCGAGGTGATGAGCAGGGTCAGCCAGCCGCGACCGGGAACTTTTCGATGGTCGTGATGATGAGGACCGTCAGGCAGACGGTCAGGCCCGTCAGGTGGACGGGGAGGTGCTTTTTCCAGTGCGGCTCGGTCCTGCGGTTTTTGATGAAAAACCGGGACATGCCGGCTTCCGAAAGAGTGAAGGTCAGGAAGACGTTGATCGAATACATGACCACCAGGGTGGTGATGTTGCCGTGCGAATAGAAGAGCAGCAGGATGGCCGCGCCGCCCATGAGGAGCACGCCGTTCTGGATGGTGAAGCGGTCGGACAGGGAAGCGAAGCGATGCGGAAACCAGTAATCGACGGCCATGTTGGCGATGACCCGGGGCCCGTCGACGAAGCCGGTCTGGGCGGCCACCAGGAGCAGGGCTCCCTCCGAAAAGATGGTGACCAGGGCCAGGATGCGCCCGAACGACCAGCCTCCGAAGACCTTGCCGGCCAGGACGGCGTTGAGCGTTTGTCCGGGCCTGGGAGCGACCTTGAGCAGCAGATAACAAAGCAGGATCCCGCCCGCCGTGACCGCCAGAGACGTGGCCATATACACCATTGTTTTCTTGCCCGTCTGGACGCGTGGTTCGCGCAGGATCTGCAGGCCGTTGGAGACGGCCTCGATCCCTGTGAACGTGCCGCCGCCCATGGAAAAGGCCCTGAGGAAGAGAAAGAGCATCCCCCAGCCTCCCAGAGTGACCATCCCGGTCCGGAAATCTCCTCGAATCTGATGGGAGACGGCGCCGATCTGGCCGACGTGGGAGAGGACGCCGTAGCCGATGAGCAGAACGTGGGTCAGGACGAAAACCAGGAAGATGGGGGCCAGAAAGGTCACCGATTCGCGGATGCCGCGCAGGTTGAGGACGACCAGGAAGAGGATGGCCGCCACTTCGAATTCGATCTTGAACGGCTGCCAGGAGGAGGGGAAAAAACTGAACAGGGCGTCCCCGCAGGAGACGATGGAAACCGTGATGGTCAGCATGTAGTCGACGAGGAGGGCGGCGCCGGAGATGACGCCGTACTTGTCGCCCAAGGTGTGCGTGGCGACGATATAGCCGCCGCCTCCCGACGGGAAGTACTCGATGATCCGGCTGTAGGCGTAGGAGATGATGAAGACGGTGAGCGATGTGGCGATAGCCAGGAAGACGGCCAGGTAGGTGTGCGAGCCCAGCGTCCGGAAGGCCTCTTCCGGGCCGTAGGAGGCCGAGGAAAGTCCATCCGCGCCAAGCCCGATCCAGGCCAGGATCGGGATCAGCGCCAGCTTATGGAAGAGGTGCGGATCCTTGATGTCCTTGGGCCTGCCGATCAGCTTATGCTTGATCTTGTCCGTCAGCGAATCATCGCCGTTCATCGTTGTCCTTCTAATTCGACGATCCGAACCTTGGAGTCTCCACCCCGCAAAGCGGAGACGGATTCGGAAATTCCCGGCAGGAATAATAAAAAAGCCGGGTTATTATGGGTTAAAATCCCCCCCCCTCTGTCAAGGGCCGGATCGCGTCGTTCAAAACCAGCGCCCCCTGGCCATCAACATCGCTATCGAGCAGATTTTCCTACAGATAAGGAAGATGAACTATACTCAAGGCCATCCCCCCATGAAAGCACACAATCGACGCTGGACTTATGATGGACTCCATTGGCGAGGACAAGGCCGTCAAGCCGGTCAGGTCCGACGAACGCCTTGTGGAAACTCGAGGAAGTCCCCTCGCCGCCCGGTACGGGTCCCTTTCCTTGACTAAATCGGGGCCGCATGTTATCTGATAAGCGGATTCATATCGGATCTTCCTATCGCGTCGCTAAGGAGTTCATTCATGTATGGTTGGACGGGACATATCCTGCGCGTCAATCTGACGTCCAAGACTTTTAAAAAGGAGAGTTTTTCCGAAGAATTCGCCCAAAAATGGGTCGGCGGACGCGGTTTCGCCGTGAAAATCCTCTTCGACGAGCTCAAGCCGGGAATCGATCCGCTGGGGCCCGAGAACAAGCTCATCGTGGCCCTCGGACCCATCGCCGGCATCCCCGCCCCCAACACGGGCAAAGCCGTCGTAGCGGCCAAGTCCCCTCTGACGGGTTTCTATGGCGACGGGAATATCGGCACCCGGGTCGCCGAGCACCTTCGCAAATCCGGCTACGACGCTCTCATCGTGGAAGGCCGGGCCGAGCGTCCGACCATGCTCTATATCGAAGACGACAAGGTGGAATTCTATCCCGCCGACGAGGTCTGGGGCCAGGGCACCTACGTTTGCAACGACTGGATCTACTCCAAGTACGGCAAGGGCGTCGGGGTCCTCAACATCGGCCAGGGCGGGGAGTACATGGCCCGCTACGCCGTCATCCGCAGCATGGAGGGACGGGCCGGCGGACGGCCGGGCATCGGTGCGGTCATGGGATCGAAGCTCCTCAAGGCCATCGTGGTCAAGGGCAGCAAGCCCATTCCCCAGGCGGATCCGGCGGCCATGAAGGCCCTGGGCACGGGTGATTTGAAGAAAGTCGGTCAAATCGACAAACAAACGGGTTGGTCCATCCAAAGCACCACGGGAGTGCTGCCCTTTTGCAACGAAGTGGCCGGGCTTCCCGTGCGCAACTTCCGCAAAACCCAGCATCCCCTGGCCTGGCAGGTCGACGGGGAGCGCTGCAACGAGGCTCGGGTGGCCACCTATGGCTGCCCGAATTGCACCATGCGCTGCGGCGTCACCATTCTCGATAAGGAGGGACACGAATCCGAGCTGGATTACGAAAACGTGGCTCTCCTCGGACCCAATCTCGAGATCTTTGAATTGGCCCAGGTCGGCTCGCTCAACTATCTCTGCGACGAATACGGTCTGGACACCATGTCGGGCGGCTGCACCCTGAGCTTCTACGCCGATGCCATCGACCATGGGGCGACGGACGGCGATTTCCGCTTCGGCGACGCCGAGCGGGCCAAGACGCTGCTCCGCATGGCCGCCCACCGCGAGGGAAAGGTCGGGAACCTGCTGGCCGAAGGCTCACGGCGGATGGCCCGGGCTTTCGGCCATGGCTCCGAGGCCTACGCCATGCAAGTCAAGGGATTGGAGGTCGCGGCCTACAATTGCAAGTTCATCCCCGGACAGGCCCTGTCCTACGGCGTGGCGGCCATCGGCGCCCACCACCGTGAAGCCTGGATCATCACCTTCGAAATCCGCCATACGACCCGCGAATCCTATGGCCCCGAAAAGGCGGCCAAGGTCATCGAGCTGCAGCGGATCCGCGGCGGGATGTTCGAAGTTCTCGTCTCCTGCCGCTTCCCCTGGATCGAGAACGGCTGGCCGCTCGACAATTACCCCAAATATTTCAATACCGTGACCGGCCTGAACTGGTCGCTGGACGACATGTGGAAGACGGCCGACCGGATCTACAGCCTGATCAAGCTCCATTTCCTCCGCGAATTCCCCAACGCTTCGCGCCAGGACGATTATCCCCCGCGCGTATGGTTCGATCCGGCCAACGCCGACACGGAAGGACCGATCGCGGGACGGGTCCTGGATCTCGAAAAATACGATTCCCTGCTCCAGCACTATTACGACCAGCGCGGATACGACCGACGAGGGATCCCGACCAAAGCCACCCTGCATGCCCTCGGCCTGGACGCCGAAGCCGCCGCCGTCGCGCGCATCGCCCCCCTGGATTGAAGCCATGAAGATCCAGGTCAAAGTCATCGGGCCTCTGATGTATGCGGCCGGTTTCAGTGAAAAAGAAGTCGACGTTCCGGCCGGGACCACGGTCGAAGCCCTGGTCGCTTCGATCGGCCTGCCGACGGAGCGTCCGCGCATCGTGACCCGGAACGGCGGCGCCGCGGCGCCCGGCGAGCCGCTCGCCGAAGGCGACAAGGTCGCCGTCTCGCCGATCTACTCAGGCGGATGATCCGGCCTCCCGGGAAAAGGTCAGCCATGACCATGCCGATCCATCCGGTCCTCGTGGCGGGCGCCTGGCGCCCGGCTATCGCGCCGATCGGCTTTTTCCGCGCCGTCAACCCGGCCACGGGCGAGGAGATCGAAGGGTCCTACCCCGTTTCATCGACGGCCGACATCGAGGAGGCGGTGCAGGCCGGAAGGACGGCCGCGGCGGCCATGGCCGCTCTTCCCCCCGAAAAAATAGCGGCGTTCCTCGAATCCTACGCGGCGGCGGTGGAGGCGCGGACGGACGAGCTCGTCCGGACGGCCCATCTCGAAACCGGTCTGGCCGAGGAGCCCCGCCTGCGCGCGGTCGAACTGCCGCGGACGGTCTTTCAGATGCGCCAGGCCGCCGCCGCAGCCCGCGACCGGTCGTGGCGCCGGGCCACGATCGATACGGGGGCCGATATGCGTTCCCTGCATGGACCGCTCGGAGGTCCGGTCGTCGTTTTCGGCCCCAACAATTTCCCTTTGGCCTACAATTCTGTCGCCGGCACGGATTTCGCCTCGGCCCTGGCTGCGGGCAATCCGGTCATCGCCAAGGCCCACCCCTGCCATCCGGGAACGACGAGGCTGTTCGGCGAGATTGTTTTCTCGGTCCTCAGGGCGAACGATCTTCCCGCTGCCGGCGTCCAGCTTCTCTACCACATGGCCCCCGAAGACGGATTATCTCTCGTGGCGAATCCGGCCATCGGGGCCTCGGCTTTCACCGGCAGCCGCCCGGGTGGGCTGCGGCTCAAGGAAGCGGCCGATAGGGCCGGGCGGCCCATCTATCTGGAGATGTCCAGCGTCAACCCGGTATTCCTTCTTCCCGGCGCCTTGCGCGAGCGCGGCGAAGCGATTGCGGGGGAAATGTTCGGCTCGTGCACCCTGGGCGCCGGACAGTTCTGCACCAAGCCCGGCCTCATCGTCATCCCCTCCGGCGCGGACGGCGGGGCCTTCCTCGACCGATTGCGGCTTGCTTTCGGGGCCGCCCCTCCGCAGGTCCTCTTGGCCCGCTCCGTACTGGACGGGATCAAGGCCGGCCTCGAAACCATGGTCCGCTCCGGCGCCCGGATTCTAGCCGGAGGGGGGACCCCAGGCGGACCGGGATTCCGTTTTCAGAACACGCTGCTCAGCGTTTCCGGCGATCAGTTCCTGCAACGCGCCGCGGCCCTGCAGCAGGAAGCCTTTGGTCCCGTCTCACTCTGCGTCACTGCGGAGACGGCCGGGCGGATGCCGGCGATCGCGGCCGCCTTGGATGGCAACCTGACCGCTTCCGTGTTCAGCCATTCCGGGGACGAGGACGAACCCCTCTACCGCTTGCTGGCCCCGATTCTACGGATTCGCTGCGGCCGGCTCCTCAACGACAAAGTGCCGACGGGCGTCGCCGTCACCCCGGCCATGGTCCACGGAGGGCCTTTTCCGGCCACGGGCCATCCCGGCTTCACGGCCGTCGGATTCCCGGCCGCGATGATGCGCTTCACCGCGCTCCACGGTTATGATCACGTCCGGCCCCATCGTCTGCCGCCCGAATTGCGCGACGCCAATCCGACCGGCGGGATGATGCGTTTCATCGACGGCGAATGGACGGTCAAGTGAGGATCCCATGAGCTATCATGCCGCCTTCCACGACCGGATCACGGCCCACACCGAGACAAAGACGATCCTGCCGGTCATCGACGCCCATCTTCATTTCGTCGATTTCATCCAGGACAGCGACGGCATGCAGGCGCTTCTAAACGCCATGGACGCCGGCGGGGTCCGCAAGGCCGTGGTCTTCGGCCTGCCGCTGAAGAAGAAATGGGACGCCGCCGAAAAAAACCCGCCCCACTATTACCTCGACGACAACTCGCGCTGCTATTATTTCCACCAGACGGATGAAATTGTCGCCGACGCCTACCGGCGCCTCCCGGCCGCGGCCCGGGCCCGCCTCGCCCCCCTTCTGTGCGGGTTCAACGCCACCGACCGCTACGCCTTCCGCGACGCCGAACGGATGCTGGAGAAATACCCGTTTTGGCGAGGGATCGGAGAGATTCTCTGCCGCCACGACGACCTGACGAACCTGACCAACGAGGAAACCGCCCGGGTCAACCACCCGGCCCTCCACGACGTTTACGAGCTGTGCGCCGCGCACGGCCTGCCCGTTCTCCTCCATCAGAACAGCACATCCGTCAGCATCCATGACGATTATGAACACCTGGATGAGCTCGAGGACATGCTCCACAAATATCCCCGGACGCTTTTCGTCTGGGCCCACTGCGGCATCTCCCGGCGGGTCTTCCACAAGAATTACCACGAGATGGTCGGGGCCATGCTCGACCGGTTTCCCAATCTGCGGGTGGATATCTCCTGGATCGTCTACGACGACGTCATCTGCGATTATCTCCAGCCCAAAAAGCATTGGGTCGAGGCCATCCTCCGCCACGCCGATTGCTTCTGCCTCGGCAGCGACCTGTGCGGGCATTTCGAACACCTCGGCCGGACCATGGCCCGCTACAACGGCCTGCTGCGGGACCTGCCGCCGAAAGTCCGCCTGATGGTGGCCTCGGAAAACGCCTCGGCGATCTGGTTCTCCCCGCGTCCGCGGAAGACGAAGGTTCGAGTAGGGCGGTGATGGCCTTCGGATTCTGGGACCTCTCCCTCCTCGTCTTGGTCAGCATCCAAGCCACGGCGCTTGCTTACGTCCGTACGGCGGGGGCGCGGGCCTTCATCACCGCCCTGCCCGTTCCCTTCACCCTGGCCGCCCTGGCGATCGGCCGGCCGGTCGACGCTTCCAATGTCGCCGCCGTCGTCCTTCTTCTGTTCTACGCCTTGGCCGTCCGGGTCCTTCACAAAGGCGCGGGCATTCCCATCATCCCCGCCATTGTCCTCTCCGCTGCGGGATACGGAATGGCCGGGGCCTTCCTCAAGTCGGTCATCCTTACCGGCGATTTGGCGTTCTGGCCGGCCTGCGTCCTATCGCTGGGCATCACCGCAGCGTTGCGGCGCTGGATGCCCCGGCCGGACGAGCCGGATCGCCATCATCCCTTGCCGCCTTGGCTGAAATTTCCGGCCGTTGCCGCCGTCATCTTCGGCCTGATTCTGTTGAAGCGCGTCCTGGGCGGGTTCATGACCATGTTTCCCATGGTCGGCGTCTTCGCCGCCTATGAAGGGCGCTATCGCTTGGATGCGTTCTGCCGGGCCTTCGACGCCTTCGCCATGGCCATCGTCCCGTTCATGGCCGCGGCGCGCATCCTTCAGCCGCGGATCGGGCTGGCTCCGGCGCTGGCCGCGGGCTGGCTGGTCCACATTCCCGTCCTGCTCTTTCAGCTCAGGGAGCGGAGGATCGTCCCGTCCGCCGCCCAGATTAAGCCGGGCGGATCGGAGAACGCGGCCGCCATTCAGCGGTAGAGGCAGAGATAGGCGGCGTCGGCGGCGACTTCGAGCTGGAACTTGAGGCCTTTCCCGACCACGAACGAATCGCCGGCCGTATAATTCTTCCACTCCGCTGCGCCTGGAAGCTTGACGTTCAGGGCCCCCGAGACCACGGTCATGATCTCCTTCGTCGAGGTGCCGAATTCATATTCCCCTGGGGCCATGACTCCCACCGTCGCCGGGCTGCCAACCGCTTGAAAAGCGATCGATCGGACCCGGCCGCCGAAATATTCATTCACTTGGAACATCGCCCGCTCCCGTTTTGGATTTAGCGTTGACCAGAAGCTCGACCGCCAAATTGGCCTGCATCGCGGCGACGACGGCCACACGCGGGGCCATGGGGGCCGTGCAGACGTCGCATTCGCTGGCCTCGTCGCCGCAGATATAGAGATTCCCCAGGCTGCGCTGGCCGATCTTCGCGTTGCCGCCGAATCCGGCCAGCCCGGACGCGGCGATGATGGGACGTCCCGGAAAATCGGTCAGCCAGGTTTCGATCAACATTTGTTTTTGATCGGCCCCATCGAAAGCCTCGATCAGAAGGTCGGCCTCCCGGAACAGGATTTTGACGTTGCGGCGATCGACCCTGACATTGTGGACTTCATAAGCCGAATAAGGATTCATTCTCTTCAGATTGACGAGAAGGGCCTCGACTTTGGGTTGTCCGACCTGATCGACGAAATAATACTGCCGATTGAGATCGGACGCTTCGACGACGTCGAAGTCGGCGATGATCAGCCGCCCGACTCCGGCCCGGGCCAGCGCGGCCGCGGCGTTCGATCCCAGACCGCCCGCCCCGGCGATGCCGACGACGCCCGACTGGAGCGCGGCCAGCACGCCGAGATCGCGCTTGAGGAAGAAATCCTTGTTGAATCGATTCGCTGCCATTCCGGATTTTATATAGCACACGGCTTCCCGGCAAGTCAAAGCGGCCTAAAAATGCGGGCTTGATTTTTCTCGCCGGGCTGTGGTAATTTGGCGCTTCTCCGAGCCGACCGCGCTAACGCCGCGACGGGTTTTTCGCCGCGGCCATGCGCGCCGGCCGTCAGGGTCCGATCGGAAACGGTCCGGCCTTCCATTTTGAAAAGGAGGACGTATGCATCATCCCGTTTCTTTTCCATCCCGGCGCGCTTTGACCGCCGCTCTCCTCGTCCTGGCCCTCTTTGCCTGGCCGCCGTTCTCTCGTCCGGCCCCGCAGGAAAAAAACCAGGAAAAAGAGAAGGAGAAAACCGTCAAAATCACCGAAGAGATCCAAGTCGTGGGCAAGGCCCCCAAGGACCAGCCCGTCTCCACCGTGACGACGCTGGATTTCACCCAGCTCAAACAGAACCGGCCGCTCGACCTGGCCGAGGCCATCCGCTACGCGCCCGGGGTCTATGTCACGGTCGGCAACAAGGATGAATTCACGCTGAAGCTGAGGGGCATGGATTCGACCCGCATCGTTCTGCTCATCGATGGCGTGCCCAGCTATGAGCCCTATTTCGGTTCGTTCGACCTCAAGACCATCGCCGCCGCGGGGATCGACTCTCTTCAGATCACCAAGGGCCCCTCGTCCGTTCTCTACGGGCCCAATACCCTGGGCGGCGTCGTCAATGTCATCACCCGCCGTCCCGGCGACAATCCTTACCTGACGGTAAACGGCAGCTACGGCGGAAATAACACCTGGACCGGCGGCCTGGACGGAGGCGCCCGCCTGGGGCGGTTCTCCCTGGCCGGCAACGTCGGCTTTCAGAATTCAGACGGCTACTCCTATCCCGATCCCGTCACGGGCACGGCCACGGATTATTCCAACACCTCCTACCACCGCTTCAACATGAATGCCAAGGTTATCTATGCCCCCTCGGATTCGACCGAGATCATGGTCAACGGCAATCTTTATACCTCGGACTACGGCATGCCGGCCGCCCTCGCCGTCCAGATGCCCCGCTATTGGAAATTCAAGGATTGGGACCGCTCCGGGCTGAACGCCGGCGGGTTCACCTCTCTGGGCGAGAACGCCACTCTGCGTTTCCGGGTCTTCGACGTGAACTACGACAACACTCTGGACCAGTATTATGACAAGGTCATGACCCAGCGCCAATACGAAAGCACGTACAACAACTCCGTCTACGGCGCATTCGCCCTGGCCGAATTCGGCTTGACACCCTGGAACACGCTCAAGACCAGCCTGGATTTCCAGCAGGACGTCGCCCGGATCCAGAACGACGTCGGTCTGCCGTTCGTCGATTACCACCAGGGCACATTCTCGGTCGCGGCGGAAGACGAGGTCAAGCTGGCCGAACAGTGGCGGGTGATCGGAGGGCTCAGCCTGGATGTGATCGACAAATTCGTCGGCCCCACGACGTCGCGCCTCAATCCGCTTCTGGGGCTCAAGTTCAGCCCTCTGGAGGAGCTTGATATTCACGCCTCGGTCTCCATGAAATCCCGGATGCCCAACATGCGGGACCTGTATTCTCCGAGCGGCGGCAATCCCGACCTCTTGAGCGAAACCGGAACGAACGCCGAGATCGGCCTGACCTGGAACAAGGGAGTCTACGTCTCGGCGGCCGCTTTCACCTATCAGTTCAAGAACATGATCGATACCTATGTCAATCCGGAGGGCATCCGCGAGTACATGAATGTCGGCCGGGCCCATATCAACGGCTTCGAAATCCAGGTCCAGAAGTCCTTCGGCTGGATCGAAGGGACCCTCAACTATACCTACCTCGACCATCGCAACGACGTCGCCAACCGGCCCTTGGACGCGCTGTCTCCGGACACGTTGAACTTCGACCTGACCGTCCGGCCGGTCCAAGCGCTCAGTCTCAGCCTCTATGGCCTGCACGGCTCCCGTTCCTATTGGTGGAACTCTAAATCCGGCCAGGACCTGATCATCCCCGAGTACTTCAGCCTGGATGCCGTGGCCGCCTATGACCTGGGACGGGTGGAACTCTTCGTCAAGGTCACCAACCTGCTGAACGATTATTTCTACACCGAACCGGTCTTCCCCTGGCGCGGCCGCTTTTTTGAAGTCGGCGCCAAGATCAGCGTCTTTTAAAAAGAAACCCTCTTGAAGACGGCCCCTCCTAAAAAAAGGGAGGGGCCTATTTTTCCGGCCGCCGCGATCAAAGTCCTAAATCGGAGGCGATCCCCTGCATGGCGCCCAGGCACAAGCCGATGAACTCGTCGAGTTCGACGTTCAGGTTCCGGCACTGTTCGATTTCCTCGCGCCGGGCCCCGCGGGCGAAATGCTTTTCTTTATAGCGGCGCTTGACGAACTCCACGTCGATCGCCCGGAGCTTTTTCTCGGGATGCATCAGGGCCGCGGCGATGATCAGCCCGGTCAACGGATCGGCGGCGTAGATGGACCAGTCCATCGGGGTGAGGCTGGGGACTTTGCCGGCGTGGGCCTGGATGGCATGAAGAAGTTCGGGAGACAAACCGCAATCCTTGAGGATCTTGACCGTTTCCTGGGTATGGAGATCGGGACTCTTTTCGGTCAGCTCGTAGTCGAGGTCGTGGAGCAGGCCGGCCATCCCCCAGATTTCGGGGTCCTGTCCGAACCGGACGGCCAGCGTCCGCATGCAGGCTTCGACCGCCAGGCAATGCTTGACCAGGTTCTTGTTGTTCAGGTGGTCCTTGACCAGGACCAGGGCGTCTGCGCGGTTCATGGTGATTTCGCTCCTTTGATCGGGGTGCCGGCATTGGCCGGCGGCGGACTCGGCGGGCCCAGAAACAACAGCGTCCCTTCGCCGGTGTCGGGATCGTACGTATGAAGCAAGAGCAAGGCGTCGCACACCTGCGGATCGGCCTTCCAATCGGATGCACCCCGGTAATCCCCCGCCGGATCGCCCGTCCGGGGCCGGAACGAGAATAAAACCGGGGACGCCGTAGCGGCCACGATGCGGCCCTGCCAGAGGGCCGGGCCGAAGACCACGCGGGAAGGCAGAGGCCTCCACCAGTAGATCTCCCCGCCGTTCTTGTTGACGGCGAAAAGGACCCCGTTGGAGGCCGTCAGAAACATGCGCCGACCGCTGATCGCGGCCGGCGCGCCGACTTCGCCGCCGATCCGCATCCGCCAGACGACGGAGCGGCGCCGGGCATTGAGCGCGCAGAGGACGCCGTCCGCGCGTCCCGCGTAGATCCGGTCTTCTTCGACGGTCAGGGGCCCGGCCAGGGCTCCCCCGGCGTCGATGGTCCCCTCCGGCCGCCCGTCCCCGTCGAGGACGCGGATCAGACCGTCGCGGCAGGCGCAGAGGATCCGGCCGCGCCAGGCCGCGATAGAGCAGACCAGATCTTTATCAAAGGCGGCCTTCCAGATCTCCGCCGGATGTCCCGCGTTGAGGGCGATCAGCGCGCCCGAACGCAGGGCCACGATGAGCCGCGGGCCCAGCCACAGAGGGTCGGCCGCCGCGGGAGCGTCGCCGCGATAGGCCCAGTTCAGGATTCCGTCGGCATTGAGGCAGTAGACCGTCCGGTCTTCATCGACGGCCGCGATCAGAGATGAGGAAACGGCCGGCGGGCGATGGATGGGCGCTTCGGCGCCGAACCGCCAGGAGACCGTCCGGCGTTCGGCGTCCACGGCGTAGATCCAACCCCGGCGGGTGGTGAAATAGAGGCGGGCGCCGGCTGCAACCACCCGCTGATTGATCTCTCCTTCATACTTCAGGCGCGCCGTCTCCGTCAGGGCCCAGGCCGGCGGGACAGGTGTCTGGGCGGCCGGGGCGCCGAAAGCGGCCGTCGAAAGAAGAATGCCGGCGGCGAACCGCTGAAGGAGGGCCCATAAGACACGCATCGCGGAGACCATCTTAGCATGTTTCCCGGAAGCCGCTCAAACACCCGGCCGCTTTACAGTCGGATGGCGTTTTGGTAAAATCACTCCGATCTTTATAAATTCGATAGGAATTCCATGGTCAACTACATTCAACTTTATAAGATCAAGAAAAAAGTGAAATCCATGCTCAAGGAAAAGCTGGCCTTGGGAGAGCTGGCCACGACTCCGAGTTCCTGCCTGGACTGCCTGGCAACCGACCTGAGCTGGGAAATGTATTACATCATGAAGGAGAAAGAGGAGGACTGATCAGTCCTTTTGACCGTCTTTCTCCCGGCGGATTTTCTCTTTCGCCTCCGCCCACCAAGCCATGCGCTTGGCGATGTCCTTTTCAAAGCCCATTCCCGCCGGTTCGTAATAGATCCGGTCCTTGAGGCGCTCGGGCATGGTCTCCATGTCCGTCGTGGCCCAGGCGGAATCGTGGGCGTAAGCGTATTCCCGCCCGTAGCCGACATCCTTCATCAGCCCGGTCACCGCGTTGCGGATCTGGAGAGGCACCGGCTCGTGCGGCCGTTCCTCGACGTCCTTGGCGGCCTTCCCGAAGGCCGTGTAGGCCCTGTTGCTCTTGGGCGCGGCGCCCAAATAGATGACGGCTTGGGCCAAGGCCAGCTCGCCCTCGGGCGATCCCAGAAAGTCATAAGCTTCCTTGGCCCTCAGGGTGATCCCCAGGGCCTGGGGATCGGCCAGCCCGACATCCTCCGAAGCGAAACGGACCAGGCGCCGGGCGATATAGAGCGGGTCCTCTCCCCCGGCGAGCATGCGGGCCAGCCAATAGAGGGCGGCCTGGACGTCGCTGTTGCGGAGGCTCTTGTGCAGGGCGGAGATCATGTTGAAATGTCCCTCGCCCGACTTGTCATAGAGCTGCATCCTCTTCTGCAGGGCTTCACGGACGTTTTCCGAGGTGATCGTCCCGCCTTCGGCCAATTCGGCCGCCAGCTCCACCGTGTTGAGGGCCCGCCGAGCGTCGCCGTTGGACTGCTCGATGAGAAGCGACCGGGCCTCGGGATCCAAGGCCAATCGCCGGCCCCCCAGGCCGTTGGTTTCATCGGCCAGGGCGTCGTCGATGATGCAGCCCTGGGCTTCCGAAGACAGCGGATTGAGGACCAGGACCTTGGTCCGGGACAGGAGCGGGGCGATGACTTCGAAGGAGGGATTCTCCGTGGTCGAACCGAAGAGGATGATGTCGCCTCGTTCGACGTACGGCAGAAAGGCGCCCTGCTGGGCCTTGTTGAAGCGATGGATCTCGTCGATGAAGATGATCATCGGTTTGCCGTAGAGCCGGCGGTGGCTCTCGGCCCGGGCCATGACTTCCTTGACCTCTTTGATCCCCGAGAGGACGGCGCTGAAGAACGTATAGGGAAGGTCGAAATGCTTGGCCAACATGGCCGCCAGGGTCGTCTTGCCCGATCCCGGCGGGCCCCAGAAAATGAGCGAAACAGGCCGTCCGCTCTCGATCAGCGGGGCCAGGATCTTGCCCTTGGCCAGCAGGTGTTCCTGGCCGTACAGACGTTCGAACGTCCTCGGCCGCATTCGTTCGGCGAGCGGGACATGGCTGTCGGGGGGGGCGGTCATCGGCCGGATTATATCATACGGCAGCTCCACGGATGACATTCTCCGCCCGGCCCCGAAACGGAGTGTTCGTTCGTCCTCCGCGGATTCACGTCCCTGGAAACCCGCCAAGGGGATTGACGGTTTCCGCCCGAAGATGCTAAGGTTAGGACGTTTTCGAGGGGCACCGATACGCCGAAGATCATGCCGGAAGCCAAAACGACGGGCAAATTGTTCTACCGCCTCGACGAAGTCAGCCGTCTGACGAAGATCGACGCGGCGACGATCGAGAGCTGGGAAAAGGAATTCCCCTTCCTCCAGCCGGGGCTGACGGGGTCCGGCCAGAAGATCTTCCGGTCCAAAGACGTCGAAATCATCCAGCGCATCAAGGCTCTGCTCGACGGCAAGAGCGTCACCCTGGCCGGAGCCAAGCGGCGCATCGAGGAAGAGCTCGGCCTGAGAAGCGCCGTCGCGGTTCATCCCGACCGGATGAAAAAGACTCTTCTGCAGGTCCGAGACGAGCTCTCCACCCTGGTCCACGAGCTTTCCGCCGGGCCAAAAAAAACCTGAACTTCCCGTCCCCTTTTTGTTATAATCCATACCCTTGAGTCGGGACGTGGCGCAGCCTGGTAGCGCACATGCTTGGGGTGCATGGGGTCGGCGGTTCGAATCCGCCCGTCCCGACCAGTTCTCCCCTCCGGACCGGACGCTTCCGATGGCGGATTGCGTCCGACACCGCCGCCTGGGCGGAGGCGCGAAAAGGACGATTGTCAATGAAATACGCAGGCCGAACGTCCCAGACGCGCCGCGCCGAGCGGCCATTGATTCTCCTCACCAACGACGACGGGTATTTCCGGCCCGAGATCCAGATTCTGTTCCGCCGCCTGCGCCGGCTCGGCCGCACCGTCATCGTCGCCCCCGACCGCGAGCGGAGCGCCGCCTCGCTGGCCGTCACCCTGCGCCAGACGCTCCGCTTGCATAAAATGAAACCGGATATCTGGGCCGTGGACGGGACGCCGGCCGACTGCATCTATTTCGCCCTCCAAAAGATCCTTCCCCGGCGGCCGGACCTGCTCATCTCGGGCCTGAATCCCGGCCCCAATCTCGGCCAGCAGGACGTCCATTATTCGGGGACCGTGGCGGCCGCCCTGCAGGGGACCTTCATGGGCGTGCCGTCGATGGCCGTCTCCGTCATTCCCGGGCCGGAGGGCCGCTATCCCCTGGAGTTCGCGGCCGGCATCGTCGCCGACCTGGCTGCGGCCGCCCTGGCCGGAGGACTTCCTCCCGGGACCGCCCTGAACGTCAACATCCCCGCTCCGCCCGTGCGCGGCGTGCGGATCACCAAGCTCGGATGGAAATTCTATGATCCCGAGATCATCGAAAAGCGCGACCCGCGCAACGCCGTATATTATTGGATCGGGACCGGTCACCCGCGCCACGAAGGGGACGGGGAGACCGATGTCCGGGCGGCCGATGCCGGCTGCATCTCCCTGACGCCTCTGCAGACGGACATGACCGATCAAGCGGCCCGGCGCTCGGCCCGGCTGCGCGCGTTGGCCCGTGTCCTCAAAGGCCGCTGATCCGGATCAGGCCGCCGGGCCTTTTTTCCCAGCCCTGCGGTGCCGCAGGAATTCGATCGCCGCCGGCGCAAGCGAGATCAGGATGATGGCCATGATGACCAGGCTGAAGTTCCGCCGGACGAAGGAAATATTGCCGAAAAAATAGCCCCCGAACGTGAACAGGGCCACCCAGCCCACGCCGCCGACGACATTGTAGCTCAGGAACTTCCCATAGCTCATGCGGCCGATGCCGGCTACGAACGGGGCGAAAGTGCGGACGATGGGCACAAAGCGGGCGATGATGATCGTTTCGGCCCCGTACTTCTCGTAGAAATTGTGGGTCCGTTCGAGGTAGGCCTTCTTGAAGATCCGCGAATTCTCCTTCTGGAAGACCTTCGGTCCGATGATCTTGCCGATCCAGTAATTGACCGTGTCGCCCAGCACCGCGGCCGCCGCCAGGATCAAGAACAGCCCTAAAATGTTCAAATCGCCCCGGGCCGCGAACGTCCCGGCGGCGAAGATCAGCGAGTCGCCGGGCAGAAACGGGGTGACGACGAGGCCTGTCTCGCCGAAGATGACGAAGAACAGGATGATATACGTCCAAAATCCGTATTGCTGGATCAGGCCGCTCAGGTGGGCGTCCAGGTGGAGAACGAAATCGACGACCTGGGAAACGAATTCCATGGCGGCTCCTCGGGCGGGCGTAAAACGGGCTTATACCCCATCGGGACGGCCCCTGTCAATTTTCCGCGCATTTGCTACAATAGCGGCCGATGAACGCGAAGATCGGACGCCTCGATCGGGCCCTGGACGCGCTGGCGCCTCGCGAGCGGGCCTGCGACCTCTGCCCGCGCGAATGCCGGGTCGATCGAAGCCGCGAAGCGTTGGGCTATTGCCGGATGGGCGCCCGGGCCGTTGTGGCCCAAGCCCTGCTCCATTACGGCGAGGAGCCGGTCCTGAGCGGGACGGGAGGACCGCCCGGGCCGGGCTCGGGGACGATATTCTTCAGCGGCTGCAACCTCAAATGCCTCTTCTGCCAGAACCACCAGATCAGCTGGGGGCTCCAGGGGAGCGTCCTGACCGACGAAGCGCTGGCCGGGACCATGCTTCGCCTGCAGGACGAAGGGGCCTTTAACATCAATCTTGTCTCTCCCACCCACCTCATCCTGCCCATCCTTCGGGCCCTCCGCTTGGCCTATGAGCGGGGGCTGTCCATTCCCCTCGTCTATAATTCCAACGGATACGAAAAGGCCGACGTCGTGGAGCGTCTGGCCGGTGTGGTCGACGTCTACCTGCCCGACCTCAAGTACCGCTCCCCGGTCTTGTCGACCCGCTATTCGAGCGCCGGCGATTATTTCGATCGCGCCTCCGCGGCGATATCGGAGATGTATGTCCAGCGTCCCGACCTCGTCCTGGACGATGCCGGGCTGGCGCTGCAGGGAACGATCATCCGCCACCTCGTACTGCCCGGCGGGGCCGGGGATTCCAAGGCGGTGTTGGAATGGATCGCCGGCTCGCTGGCCCTGGCCCTGCCGCTCAGCCTGATGAGCCAGTATCATCCCTGCCATAAGGCCCCTGAAGAGATCCGCCGCCCGTTGGCGGCCGAGGAATACACGGACGTCCTGGCCCGGGCGCGGGAGCTGGGATTCGAAAACCTTTTCCTCCAGCCCGAGGTCTTCGGGCCGGACGATCACCTCATCCCCGATTTCCGGCGGGACGAACCGTTCCGTTGGAAGTGAGCGGCCGGACGCCCCTCACTTGGCTGGAGCCTGGCTCCGGTCCTTGGGCAGCTGGGTCTCGGCGAAACCCAGGGCCAGGGCCAATTCGCGCAGCTTGCTCTGGATCAGCTGGACGTTTTCCGGCCCCATGCGCAAGAGATGCTTCTGGGCCGGGCTGAGCTCCTCGAGCTTGGGATCGGCGAAGACGTACGAAGCGACCCTTTTCTCCAGGACGATCGGTCCGTCGACGATCGGCGTGCGCAGGATCTCCAGGATGGCCCGGAAAAGAGTCTTGTGGAACCCTCCGGCCGGGTAGCCGAGCTCACGGTAGGCCTGTTCGATAGGACCCTGGAAGTCCCGATAGAGCTTGGCGCACCCCGCCACGCTCATGGAATCGAAGACGTCGGCGACGACGTTATAGCGGTCGTAGCCGGCCGGATCGAGCAGGATCCGGCCGCCTTTCTGAAGGATGGGAAACGGCGTTTTAAGGGAGAAGAAATCGGTCTGCGGCCGCGGGCTTTGCCCGCCGGCGACGGCGTCCGTCGCCGCGACGATCCGGCGCACGATGTCCCGGCTTTTCAGCCATTGTCCGAAAACCGGATTGGACGACAGGTCCACGGCCGATTTTCGCAAGACGTCGTCGCTGCGGTCCAGGGCGACATTGACGGCGGCCCCCCCCGCGGGACCCTCGGCCTCCTTCTCCGGCCGGCCGATCTTCTCCGTCGGCACGGCGTCGGCCGAGATCGGGGGCTTGCCCCGATCGGCGATGAACAGGTAGTAGATGCCGAAACCGGCGATCAGCAGGATCAGGACGACGATGGCCGTCCGGACGATCTTTTGGCTTTCCTCCATCGGAAGCGCTCCCCCGCTCAGTGGGCGGACTTCAAGGCGATCCGGCCGCTCAGGGCCCTGAGCCGCAGGACGGAACCGCCGGACCCGACGACCGCCGAGACTTTGCGCGCCGGCTGAGGCTGGCCGAGGTTGAAGTCGCCGGACACTCCGGCCGATGCCTCGGCTTCGATGCGGACCGAGGCGCCCTCTTCGAGGTACACGGTCAGGTCGCCCGCCCGGGTGGTCAAGTCCGTTTCGTCTTCGGCGCGCAAGTCGAGCAGCTCGGCCTCAATCCGACCGCTCCAGACCTGGGCCTTGAGCGACCCCGAGAAATTCTCGACCTTCAGGTCTCCGTTCTGGATCTGGACGGAGGTCCGGCCATAAAGATCGGCGATCAGGACGCTGCCGCGCCCCGTCCGGATGTCCCGCAGGTCGATCGAGCGCGGCACGTTGAGATAAAAATGAACCGGGTAAACGTTGCGCTTGTCTCCGTCCCAGGCCGTCCGCAGGACGAGATCGCCATCGGGGCCCGTCTCGGTCTCGATGCGCGGCCGGCCGGAGCGTTCACCGAAGAGACCGCGTCGGCCCGACCAGCGGTCGGATTCGACGACGATCTCGGCCTCCGTGCGGTCCCAGCCGCGAATCTCGATGTTGCCGTCGAGGTTGAACAGGCTCAGTCCGCTTTTGGGGGCCAGCGGAATCGTTTTATGGAATTCCTGGACGGTCGAGCCGCCCAGGTCGCCCCAGGGATCGTCCCAGAGGAAAACGCAGGCCGAGCCCAGCAGCAGAAGCCCCAGCAACGCGGCCGCGCGGATGATTCGATCGCTCATGGTCCGAACCTCCTCACCCGTCCGGTCAGTCCCGGTACAGGGCGTCGATCAGGTCTTTGTACTTCTCTTCGACCTTGTTGCGCTTGACCTTCAGGGTCGGGGTCAGCTCTTCGCGGTCGATATCGAAGTCCCGCTCGAGCAGGATGATCTTCTTGATCTTTTCGTAGGATGCCAGATCCGGCGTGGATTTGTCGATGGTCTCCAAAAGAAGTCGATTGATCTCGGGTCCGGCCAAGAGCTCGGCGTACGAGGCGAAGGCCAGCCCGTTCTGCCGGGCCAATTCGATCAGCTTGTCCTTCTCCGGCACGATGATGGCCGAGATGAACTTGCGTTTGGCGCCCACGACGACGGCGTTGGCGATCTGGGGGATGCGCTTGAGCGTGTTCTCGATCGGCTGGGGAGCGACGTTCTTGCCTCCGGCCGTGACGATGAGGTCTTTTTTTCGGTCGGTGATGGTCAGGAACCCGTCGGCGTCGAGAAAACCGATGTCGCCCGTGTGGAACCAGCCGTCAACGATCACCTCGACCGTCTCCAAGGGTTTTTTATAATAGCCTTTCATGACGTTGGGGCCCTTGACCAGGATCTCCCCGTCCTCGGCAATGCGGACCTGGACGCCCGGGACGATGGGGCCGACCGTTCCGAAACGGATGCGTTCGAACGTGTTGCAGGCCACGACCGGTGAGGTTTCGGTCAAGCCGTAGCCTTCGAGGATGATCACGCCGATGGCGTAGAAAAACTCGGCGATGTCCCCGGACAACGGCGCGCCGCCCGAGACCATGAATTTGATCCGTCCGCCCGTCCGTTCCAGGATCTTTTTGAAGACGAGCCTGTGGGCCAGGCGCCTGCGGAAGGCCAGTCCGGTCGGGATCTTTTGCCTGGCGATGGTCCGGCGGGCCTGGTCCAGCCCGATCCGCAGGGCCCAGAAGAAGACTTTTCTCTTCGTGGCCGACCCGGCCAGGACGTTGTCCATGACCTTGGAGTAGATCTTCTCGAAGAGCCGGGGGACGCTGATCATGATAGTCGGCCGGACCTCGAGCATGTTGTCGGCGACGCGATCAATGTTCTCGGCGTAGCCGATCGAAGCTCCCTTGTAGAGGAAGGCGAATGTCGTCATCCGCTCGAGGACATGAGAGAGCGGCAGAAAGGACAGGATATAATCGGTTTTATTGAAGTCGGTGACCTGGTCCAGGGCGTCGATGTTGCTGGTGAAATTGGAGTGGGTCAGCATGACGCCCTTGGGGATGCCCGTCGTGCCCGAGGTATAGATGATGGAAGCCAGGTCATTCGGCCGGACGGCCAGGGCACCGGCCTCGAAAAGGGCCGGCTGCTCGCGATCGATGCTCTCGCCCCGTCGCATGATTTCGTCCAGGGTCCGGAAGCCCGCCGAGGCTTCGCGTTCCATGGTTAAACAGACGGTGACGTTCGGCAATTCCGACCGGATGGCTTCAATCTTCTCCCTCAGGGCGGGCGTGGAGCAGACGATGACCGAGGACTCGGAGTCCTCGAGGATGTATTTGATCTGAGGCGGGACGATCGTCGGGTAGATGGGCACGGTGATGCCGCCCAGGCAGAGGTTGGCCAAGTCGGTCAGGATCCATTCCGGCCGGTTTTCGGCCAGAATGGCCAGCTTCCGGGCAGGGCCGCAGCCCAGTTCGCGCAGGCCGAGGGCCAGGGCCCGGATTTTCCGCCCGAATTCAACGGTGGAAACCGGGACGTATCGGCCGTTCTCGCGGTACTGAAGAAGATCGGGCTTGTCCGCATATTCCTTGAGGATGTGAAGAACGACCCGGCTGAGCGTCTCGATCATGAGGCCCTCCTCGTCGACGGAAACGGGAATCGCCGACGGATCGCGGGCTCCACCCGCGCCGTCTCTGGATTTATAGCACAAGAGGAACGGCCGCGCCAAGCGAATCGCCTGCCGCCTTTGTGATAAAATCGACGGCGGACGGAATATTCGCCGCTCCGGCCGGTATGGTGAGTGGAGCTCAGATGAGGCAAGACGAGCGCATGGAGGAAGGGGCCTTGATCGCCCGGGCCAAGAACGGTGACATGGACGCCTACGAAAGCCTGGTCCGTCTCTTTCAGCACCGCATCTACCGGTTATGCTGGCGGATGACCGGCGCCCATCAATCCGCCGACGACATGGCCCAGGAAACGTTCATCAAGGCCTACCAGGCCCTCTCCCGGTTCCGCGAAGGCCAGGATTTTTATCCCTGGCTCCGAAGGATCGCCGTGAACACGACGCTCAACGACCTGCAAGCCCACAAACGGGAAGAGCCTCTGGGCGACCGCGAGCCGTCCGTCCCCGAAGAACTGCCTCAGGATGAGCTCCAACGCCGCGAGGCCGAGGACCGGTTCCAGGAAGCCTGGCGGGCTCTTCCCTCCGACCAGCGGGCCGTTTTTGCCCTGCGCGTGATCGAGAACCAGAGCTACAGGGAAATCGCCGAGTCCCTTCACCTGGCGCCGGGAACGGTCATGTCGCGATTGAACCGCGCCCGGCGTAAGCTCAAGGACGCCTTGGCCGATTTTCTCGACGGGAGGCGCGCATGAGACATCGTCAGGTTCTCGCCCTCCTCGGCTCTTACCTCGACGGCGAGCTTGATCCCCACCTCCGGGACGGGGTCCAAGCCCACCTTCGCAGGTGCCCGGCCTGCTCCAAGGAACGGGACGCCCTCCTGGCCGTGAATGCTCTGGCCGCCGATGTCCGCGTTCCGCAAGCGCCCCCCGACTACTGGGAGACGTTCGCCGGGCGGGTGACGGCCGGCCTCCGCGGGCGGGAGCTCCCCATCTCGAGGAGGGAGACCGTCCTGTTCCAGGATTCGTTCATCGTCCCCGAGCGGCGGACCGCGGTCCGGGCGGTCGTCTTCCCCCTGTCCCTGGCCGCCCATGCTCTCATCGCCGCTCTGCTCATCATTTCGCCGCTGATGCAACCGGGCAACGTTCCGCGCATCGAGATCACCAGCGCTTTCCTGGCCCCTCCCCCGCCTCCTCCGCCTCCGCCCCCGCCTCCGGCCAAGAAAGCCTCGACCAGCAACGTCAAACGCATCAAGCCCGTCCAGGCCCAGACCAGTTTCGAGGCCGGCAAGCTCGTCGCGCCCGTCGAGATCCCCGACCAGATCGCCGAAGAGCAGATTTCCGACGTCGGCATTGAGGGCGGCGTGGAAGGCGGCGTGGAAGGCGGCGTCATCGGCGGCGTCCTGGGCGGCGTCGTCGGCGGCGTCCTGGGCGGCGTCGTCGGCGAGGTCGAAGCGCCCGTCCGGGCCATCGGCGAGATCAAGCCGCCCAAGCTCATCAAGCAGGTCGACCCGACCTATCCGGAGATCGCCCGCCAGGCGCGGGTCGAAGGCGTGGTCATCCTGGAAGCGCAGACCGACCTGTACGGCCGGGTCCAGAACATCAAGATCCTCCGTTCCATCCCCCTGCTCGACCAGGCGGCTCTCGACGCCGTCCGGCAGTGGGTCTATGAACCGATGATCATCAACGGGCGTCCCCGCGGGGTCATCTTCACCGTCACCGTAAGGTTCACATTGCAATAGGCCGGCAGGCCCGTTATTCTGACGGAGATGAACCGAGGCCGCGTCGGCCGGACGGGGATTCGGCTGTTTGAGGTTGGGAATGACGAAGGCGACTCTAAAACTGGTCGTCCCGTTCATGGCCGGCGTTTGCTGTTTTGGGTCATGCCGCCCGGATCGCTGCGTCTCCCGGACCTTTGATGGTCGGCCGAGTCGACGTCTTCAGCGCCAAGGGCGCCTGGCTCTATTCGTTCCGGACGAAATACGTTTCCAAGAACAGCGTTTATCAGAATGGGAAAATCTTCACTCTTCGGCCGGCCGATTCGGTGACCGAAAAACAATCGATCGAAGTCTTCGAAATCCGCTATTGAAAGAGTCCGTTTCCTCGGGCCGAGGTCCGTGGTAATCTATCCTCGCCCCGTCGCTCGCGGGGCGCCGGAAAGGAGAATCGCATGCCTCTCATCGAAGTGCACCTTCTCGAGGGCCGGACGGCGGAGCAGAAAAAAGCCCTGCTGACGGCCATGACCAAAGCCGTCCAGGAAACGCTTGGTTCGCCGGTCGAATCGATCCGCATCTGGATCGAGGAATTCACCCCCAAGGACTACATGGCGGCAGGAGTTTGGTACGGCGATAAAAAATAGGCGGCGCGAGGGGAGCGAAGGAGGAAGCGGAGCGAAATTCCTCGCTGGGGAATTTCGCGTGTTTAGGAAGGCTCGCCCTAAACCCCGCCGCGTCCTTTTTTAATCCAGAACGTCCAGCTCGGCCAGGCGCTGGTCGAAAGCGGCCTTTTTTGTTTCGTAGTCTCCGACAAGCGGCTCCAGCTCCTCGAAATAGGCTTCGATCATCCGCCTGAGCTGGTGGATTGTTTTCGACAATTTGACGACCCGGGAGCCTTCCTTGGCCTGGGAGGCGGCGACGATCTCGGTGTTCAGGCGCGCCTGTTCGGCTTCGGCCGCCTCGATCGACTTCTCCAGCTCGGCGATGTGTTTTTCCAGCGGCCGCAGGACCCGGGATTTCTCGGCGATGACGTCCGAGCGCATCTTGCGCACTTCCTTGCGGCTGGGCGGAAGCGGGGACGGGATATCGGGACCGGAGGACGCGGCCGCCTCCGAGGGGCGCACCCGTCCGCGATCCTCCTCGCCCGACCAGCCGACGCGCTCCAGGAATCGCTCGTAAGAGCCTTCGAAAACGGTCACCCCGCCGTTCTGGAAGACGATCAGCCGTTCGGCCAAGGCGTCGAGAAACATCTCATTGTGGGTGACCATGATCACCGCCCCGGGGAAATTGTCGATGGCCGTGAGCAGGGCGTCGCTCGATTCCAGGTCCAGATGGTTGGTCGGCTCGTCGAGAAGAAGCAGGTTGAACGGAGTGGCGATCATCTTGCCCAGCAGGACGCGGCTTTTCTCCCCGCCCGACAGCACGGCGATCTTCTTCAGGGCGTTGTCCTCTTCGAACATCATCAATCCGGCCAGGCGCCGCGCCTGGGCCGGGTCGATCGAGGCGTCGCCGGAGGCGATCTCCTCGAGCACGGTATTGGACGGAACGAGGCTCTGAACGTTGGTTTGCTCGAAGTAGCCGGTCTCGACGGCCTGGGGGCCGGCGACCGTACCGGAATCCGGCGTCAGGGCCCCGGCCAGGAGCTTGAGCAGGGTCGTCTTGCCCTTGCCGTTCGGCCCTATGACGAAAACCCGGTCGCGGGCCCCGATGCAGATGCCGAAATCGCTGATCAGGGGGCGGCCCAGATCGTAGCCGAAGCCCAGCCCCTCGACCGATAACATATATTTGCCCGTGAATTTCTTGTAGGCGAAATCGAACTCCAGCGACTTGATCGTTTCCAGTTTGTTCTTGCGGCCCATTTTGGCCAGCGTCTTCTTTCGCGATTCGACCAACCCTTGCAGCTGGGCGCTGGCCCTGAATTTGGCGATGAACTGCTCGATTTCCTTGCGCCTGCGTTCGTCATTGATCCGCGTCTTTTCGTAGGTCTCCTCCTCAAGCGCGATCTGCGTATAAAGCTTGGCCGTGTCCCCTTCGATCTTCTTGATCCGGCGCCGATGGATGGCCATGGTATGGGTGACGACCTTGTCCATGAAGCTGCGGTCATGCGTGATGAGCATCAGCTCGCCCGGCCAGGCGACCAGAAATTTTTCCAGCCAGCGGATGGAGGTGATGTCCAAATAGTTGTTCGGCTCGTCGAGCAGCAGCATGTTGTAGTCGGCCAGGAGGACCTTGGTCAGGTTCAACCGGACCTGGAATCCGCCGGACAACGCGGCCGGGTTCTTGGTCCAGTCGGCCCGGGAGAAACCCAACCCGTCGAGGATCTTCTCCACCTGCCAGACTTGATCGCGGCTCTCCGGCGGCAGGCCGTGGACGGCCTCCTCCAGGACGGTCGGCTGGGTGAAGGCCAGCTGCTGCTCGACATAGCCGATGCGGTAGTTGCGCGGGGCGGAGATCGTTCCGGAATCCGGCTCTTCCAGGCCGGCGATGAGGCGAAAAAGGGTCGTCTTGCCGTGGCCGTTCCGGCCGACGACGCCGACCCGTTCCTTGCGGTTGATTTTGAAGCTGACTCCCTCGAAGAGCACCTGCTTGCCGTAGCTTTTGTTAAGGTCGTCGGCTTGGATCATGGTTGGCGTCAGGCCGCGGGGAGGAACGGCCGTCTCCGGTGCACGGCCTTGGCCAGTTCCATGGCCGCCAGGGGGAGCGCGGAAATGGCGATCAGAACGAGGACGTCCAGAGGTCCCAGGGCCTCGACCTTGAAAACGGCCTGGGTGAAAGGAACGAAGATGATGACGAACTGAAGCGCCAGGGAGACCGTGTTGGCCAGAAGAAGCTTGCCGTTGGTGAAGAGGCCGAGGCTGAACAGCGAAGTCCTCTGGCTCCGGCAGTTCAAGGCATGAAAGAGCTCGCTGCAGGTCAGGGCGATCAGGGCCGCCGTCCGGGCCCGGGCCAGGCTCTCGTGCTCGACGAACAGGACGAAACCGAACGCCAGAAGGCTGCAGGCGCCGATGAAGACGCCCTGGGCCAGGATCAGGACGGCCCGGCCGCGGGTGATGATCGGTTCGTCCGGCCGCCGCGGCGGCCGGCTCATGATGTCGCGGTCGACCGGATCCATGCCCAGGGCCAGGGCGGGCAGGCCGTCGGTCACGATGTTGACCCAAAGGAGCTGGATCGGCAGCAGCGGCACCGGCCAGCCGAGCATGGCCGAGACGAACATGACTAAGATTTCGCCCGAGTTGCAGCTCAAGAGGTAATGGATGAATTTCTTGATGTTCTCGTAAATCCCCCGGCCTTCCTCGATGGCGGCGACGATCGAAGAGAAATTGTCGTCGGTGATGACCATATCCGAGACTTCCTTGGTCACGTCCGTGCCGGTCAGTCCCATGGCCACACCGATGTCTGCCTCCTTGACCGCGGGCGCGTCGTTGACCCCGTCCCCGGTCATGGCCACGACGTCGCCGCGCTTGCGCCAGGCCCGGACGACGCGCAACTTGTGCTCGGGAGCGACGCGGGCGTAGACCGGCGTCCGGTCGACGCGCCGTTCGAAGGCGGCCGCGTCCAGGCGGTCGAGCTCCTCGCCCGTGAGGGCATCCGAATCGCGGTCGTAGAAACCCAGTTCGCGGGCGATGGCCACGGCCGTGTTCTTGTGATCGCCCGTGATCATGACCGTCCGGATGCCCGATGCGCGGCACTTGGCCACGGCATCCTTGACCTCCTCGCGCGGGGGATCGATCATGGCCGTCAATCCGGCGAAGACCAGGCCGCTCTCGACGGCCTCGGGATCGCGCAGATCGGGCAAGCCCTCGAACGTCCGGTAGGCCACGGCCAGCACGCGCAGAGCCCGGCCGGCCAGCCGATCGTTGGCTTCGAGGATGCGGGCGGAGTCCGCGTCGGTGCGCGCGCGGAGGACTCCCCCATCCAGGACCCGTTCGCAGCGCGGCAGGAGGACATCGGGCGCCCCTTTGATATAGGCGGCGAAGGCGGAGTCCGGCCGGCCCCGGCGCAGGATGGTCATGCGCTTGCGTTCGGAATCGAAGGGGATCTCCTCGACGAACGGCTCGGCCTCCTCGAGGACGGACTTGTCCAATCCGGCTTTGGCCGCGCAGGTCAAAAGGGCGGCCTCGGTCGGATCCCCGATGATCGCCGTCGTTCCTCCTTCGCGGACGAGCGAGGCGCCGTTGCAGAGAACGCCGCCGCGCAGGACGGCCAAAAGGTCCGGATCGCCTTCCGGCGCGAAGGGGAGGCCGTCGCGTTCGAATCCACCGGCCGGTTCATACCCGGCCCCGGTCACGTCGTAGGTGGATCGCAGGGTGACGACGGCCCGGACGGTCATTTCATTCTTGGTCAGCGTGCCCGTCTTGTCCGAGCAGATGACCGTCGCGCAGCCGAGGGTCTCGACCGCGGGCAGCTTGCGGATGATGACATGGCGGCGAACCATGCGCTGGACGCCCAGGGCCAGGGCGATCGTCACCACGGCCGGCAGTCCTTCGGGAATGGCGGCCACGGCCAGGCTGACCGAGGTGAGGAACATGTCCAGAATGCGCCCTCCCCGCAGCATATTGACGGCGAAGACGAGCCCGACCAGGACGAAGCAGGCCGCAATGATCCATTTTCCGAATTGTTCCAGCCTTTTCTGGAGAGGGGTCGCTTCGCGCTCGACGGCCTGGATGAGGCCGGCGATCCTTCCCAGCTCCGTGGCCATCCCGGTTTCCACGACCAGCGCCCGGGCCTTCCCTCCGACTGCGGCCGTGCCCATGTAAAGCATATTGGCCCGGTCGGCCAAGGGGATCTCGGCTTCGTTCAAAGCGCGCCGGGTTTTCAGAACGGGCGTGGATTCTCCGGTCAGCGCGGCCTCCAGCACGGCGAAGTTCGGAGTATGCCAGACGACCCGGGCGTCGGCGGGAACGCGGTCGCCGGCCTCGAGCTCGATCACGTCTCCGGGCACGATGTCGACGGAGGGCAGGGAGATCCGTTCCCCGGTCCGGACGGCGCGGGAGAAGGGCGCGGCCATGCGTTTGAGGGCCTGCAGGGACTTCTCGGCTCGATATTCCTGAATGAATCCGAGCAGCGCGTTCAGGATGACGATGGCGATGATGGCCAGGGCGTCGACCCATTCTTGGAGAAAGCCCGAAACGAGGGCCGCCCCGATGAGGACCCAGATCATGAAATCGGCGAACTGATCCAGGAACATTCGCAGGGGACTCGCCCCCTTGGTTTCATGAAGCTGGTTGGGGCCGATGCGGCCGAGGCGCAGGCGGGCCTCCTCCGCCGAGAGACCGGCGCGGGAATCGGAAGCCAGCTCCCGGGCGGCCTCCTCGGATTCGAGATGCCACCAATCAGTCATGTGTCGCTCTCCGGGACCATCGATCGCGATCGGGCGGCTATTATACACCGGGGCCCGGTCGGCCGGAAAACCGTACGGCGGCGGAAACCTGATATAATGGGCCGCCCTTGTCCGTAATTTCTTCGAGGAGACTCCTATGGAACTGTCCGTCGATGCCTGGTATCGGGCGATTTTTGTCCGCAGGTCGCGTCGAAGTTTTGACGAGCGTCCGGTCGAGCCGTCCGTCCTGGACGCCTTATCGCTCCGCTTCCAGGGATACCATCCTTGCGCCGGCGCGCGGGTCGCCGTTGTCGCCCGTCGGCCGGAAGCCGTTCTGCGCGGCCTCATCGGCAATTACGGGCGGATCACCGGCGCGCCGGCTTATGCGGCTTTTATCGGCCGATCCGAATGGCCGGGCATCGAGCCCGCGATCGGCTATGTCGGGGAGGCCTTGGTCCTGGAAGCCACCGCGCTGGGCCTGGCGACCTGCTGGGTCAGCGGCTTTTTCCGGCCCGAAGCCGTCCTCGACCATCTCGTCCTGGCTTCGTCCGAGCGGGTTTTCGCCGTCAGCCCGATCGGCCACACCGCGGAGGCCTATACCCGCCGGGACCGCGTCTATCGAACCCTGATCCGGTCCGATTCCAGGAAGCCGCTGTCCGATCTCGTCGGCTCAGAAGGAACTCCCCTCGAACCGTGGCAGCAGAAGGCGTTTGAGGCGGCCCGCCTGGCGCCCTCGGCCCGCAACCGGCAGCCCTGGCGGTTTTCGGCCGGTCCCGGATTCGTCGAAATCGGGGCCTCCGGCGCCCGCGACAACGAACGCTTTTCCAAACGCCTGGACTGCGGGATTGCCATGCTTCATCTCGAATTGGGCGCCCGTGCGGCCGGGAAAAGCGGCGCCTGGTCGCTGCTCGAATATCCGCGCGTCGGCCGCTACGAAATAATCGTTTGAGTTTTAAGGCGATGCGGGTATAATAGCGGCTTCCTTTCGGGGAGTAGCGCAGCCTGGCTAGCGCACAGCGTTCGGGACGCTGGGGTCGTGGGTTCAAATCCCACCTCCCCGACCATTTCTTCCTTCCGCCGTCAAGGCTGCGGATTCACTATGCCGAACCGATTCGCCATCCGTCGGGGAACGGGCCGCTTCAGCTGGCGGCGGACGTTCACCGCCCTCCAGTACCGCAACTACCGCCTGTGGTTCTGGGGGCAGATGACGTCGCTCTTCGGCAGCTGGATGCAGTCGGCCGCCCTCGGCTTCCTGGTCTTCCAGCTGACCCGTTCGACGGCCTTCCTCGGCTTGACGGGATTCGTGTCCGGCGCTCCGACCTGGCTGTTCATGCTTTATGCCGGGGTGATCGCCGATCGCATCCCCCGCCGGCGCCTGATGCTGTATACCCAGACGGCCATGATGATCCTGGCCTTCATCGCCGCGACGCTGGTCTTTCTGAACGTGATCCGGCCGTGGCATATCCTGGTCCTGGCCTTCGGCTTCGGCCTGGCCAATGCCTTCGACGCCCCGGCCCGGCAGTCCCTCGTCCAGGAGCTGGTCGACGACGCCGAGGACATGACCAATGCCATCGCCCTCAACGCGGCCATGTTCAACACGGCCACGGCCCTCGGCCCGGCCGTCGGCGGAGTGACCTACGCCCTCTTCGGGCCCGGCTGGTGCTTCGCCATCAACGGACTATCCTTCATCGCCGTCCTCGCCGCCCTGCTGATGATGAAGCTCCAGCCGTTCACCCCGCGGTCCGCGACCACGTCCGCGTTCACCGATCTCAAAGAAGGCCTGCGCTACGTCGCCTCCCATCCCCTGATCCGGACGATCATCGTCCTGGTCGGCAGCATCACCCTCTTCACGTTTTCCTCGGTCACGCTCCTGCCGGCCTGGGCGGTGAAGATCCTGCACGGCAACGCCTCGACAAACGGCTTTCTCCAATCCGCGCGCGGCCTGGGCGCGCTGGCTTCGGCCCTGCTGATCGCTTCGCTCGGCCGCTTCAAGTTCCGCGGCCGCCTCCTGAGCGCCGGCTCGCTGGCGTTTCCTGTTCTGCTGATCGTCTTCGCCTTCATCCGCAACGAGCCGCTGTCCTACCTCTTCCTCTTCGCCGCGGGATTCGCCCAGATCCTCGTCTTCAACCTGGCCAACGCCTCCGTCCAGTCCCTGACGCCGGACGCCCTGCGCGGCCGGGTCATGTCCATTTATTCCTTCACCTTCTTCGGCTCGATGCCGATCGGCGCCCTGTTCATCGGGACTCTGGCTCACAAAGTGGGAGAACCGACGGCGGTCGTCTTCAACGGAACGGTCACCCTCGTGTTCGCCGCGGCGATTTTTCTGGTCATGCCCAAGCTGCGGCGGATGACGTGAACGGAGGATGATTCCGCCGGTTTCGAAGAGCCCGGGCCGAGTCCGTCCATCCCGATCGGCCAGGAGGGCGGCGCGATTCCGGATTCACCGCCCGCCCCCGCTTCAGGCGCCGATGACCTCCAGCCCGTAACGCGTCGACCCCAATCCGATTTTCTGGCCGTATTTCAATTGAATCGACCAGTCGATGTCGTAGCCTCGGCGGAAGAGGTCCCGGCCTCCCGCCGTCTTCAGGACCAAATCGGCGGAAGCCTGATCGACGGCCACCGGATCGGAGGAGGCCAGGATGCCGATGTCGTCGACGATGGGGGCCTCCCCTTTGGCCATGCAATCGCAGTTCTTGGTGACGCGGATGAGGAAATTGAGGAAGGCCGCTTTGCGCTTGAACCGGCGCCGGACGAGAAGGGCGTATTCGGCGATCTTCTCCTGGATGCGCCGATAATCCTCGTCCCAACGGACGCGAATGGCTCCGAATTTGCAGACGACCAGGCATTCACCGCAGCCGACGCAGCGGGCATCGTCGATGGTGACATGGCCCTCGCCTCGGATGATGGCCCCGGCCGGGCAGTGGTCGAAGCACAGGCCGCAGTTTCGGCAGGATTTGGCCCTCATCTCGGGATGGGCGACCGAATGCTGATCCAGTTTTCCCGCCCGTGAGGCGCAGCCCATGCCCAGGTTCTTGACGGCCGCCCCCAATCCGGTCTGGACGTGGCCGGTCACATGGGTCAGCGCCAGCAGGGCATCCGCGCCCAGGATGGCGCTGGCGATCTTGGCTTCGCCGACCCGGGCTCCCCGGCCCTCCGCCGCCCTGGCGTCCTGTCCGATCAGGCCGTCGGCGATGACGACGGGGACGTCGAGAACGTCGGGACGGAAGCCATGGCTCCAGGCCAACCGGATGTGCTCCACGGAATTCGATCGCGGCCCGATATAGAGAGTGTTGGAATCGGTCAGGAAGGCCCGCGGCGTCTTCGTCCGCACCGCGGCGATGATCGATCGAAGCCATTCCGGTTTGATGTAGCCTTTGTTGTTCCGCTCGCCGAAATGGATCTTCAGAGCGCAGAAATCCTGGGCCTCGAGCTTATCCAGGAAATCCAGCGCGGCCAGGGCCCGCCCCGCTTTGGCCGCCAGGACGTCCGGGCCGTCCGCGCCGCGGGCCGGGACGAAGAAAACACGGACGGGATCGGACGTGCTCATCGGGACAGGGCCGCGGCCGCGGCCGCCTGCGACAGGCCCTTTTCGAAGCCTCGCCCTAGCTCCGCCAGCGTCTTTTCGACGGCGTCCAGAGCCTGAAAAATCTGGGCCTCGGCCAGGTTGCCCATGTGGCCCATGCGAAAGACCCGGCCGGCCGTCGGGCCCAATCCCCCGGCGACGATGACGCCGTTCTCGGCCAGCCGCCCACGGAAGGCCGCGTCGGCAATCCCCTCCGGATAGCGGACCACGGAAAGCGTATCGGCCAGGCAGGATTCGTCGGTGAAAAAACCGAAACCGAGCGCGGTCAGACCTGCCCGCATGGCCGCTCCCGTCCGGCCGTGGCGGGCGAAACGGGCCTCGATCCCCTCCTCCATGATGATCCGGGTGGCCTCGGCGAAGGCCCGCATCTCGTTGACGCATGGGGTGGAGAAATAGAGGACCGGGTCCTTCATGACGGGGAGCCAGCGGAGAATGTCGGAATAATAGGCCGGCACGGACGGCAGGCTGCGCCGCTTGGCCATGGCCCGCTCCGAAAATACCGCGATGGCCAGGCCGGGAGGGCCTCCGAAACATTTCTGGGCGGCGGTCAGGACCACGTCGATGCCCCAGTCGTCCATGCGCTCCTCGATGCCGCCGGTGGCGCACACGCCGTCGACGACGAAGAGAGCTTGGCGGCCGCGGAGAGCGCGGGCGTAGGCCCGGACGGGCGCGCAGGCGCCGCTGCCCGTGTCGACGTGCGTGCAGAGGACGGCCGCATAGGGCTTCGCCGCCAGGGCCCTCTCTAAATCCCCCGTCGCGACGACCCGTCCCCAGGGGCTGCGGATCACATCATGAGCCAGTCCGAAACATTCCGCGATCTGGGCCATGCGGTCGCCGAAAAAGCCCTGGGAAAGGATGAGCAGCCGGTCGCCTGGGCCGGCCGTGTTGAGCAAGGCGATCTCCATGGCCAGCGTCCCCGCGCCGGCGATGAGAAAAGGCTCGCCCGTGCGGCAGAAGACGATCGTTTTCAGATGGTCCAGGGCCGTCCTCAGGTCCTCGACCATGTCCGGACCGACGTGCGAGACCGTCGGCAGGGCCAGCGCGGCCAGCACGCGGGGAACGACCGGGCTCGGCCCGGGTATCAGAAGGAGCTTCTCCATGCGTTTTCCTCCAAGCGATCGGAATCGGAGCGATTATTTTAATCGAAAAGGAGCGCGGACGGCGAGTCGGTTTTCATTCTATCGGAGAAGCCGCGGAAAGCAAACGGCCCGGGAGGAAGGCGGGTTGCGTTGACCCTTGACCGTCTGTTATAATCCGCGGGTAAAATATCCACTTGGAGGGAGGTCCTCATGGGCAAATATCTGGCAATCTTCGGCGGCCTGGTGGCCATCGCCGGCGGCGTTTTGCTCGGGGCTTTGGTCTGGCGGCACGAATTCTTCCAGCTGATCAAGGGCTGCATCCCGCCCTTTCTCTTTTTCGGAGGCCTGATCGCCCTCATCGCCGGCGTCAGCAGCATCAAGGACGCCCAGCGGACGAAGAAGCTCGAAGAAGAAACCAAGGACGAGAAGACCGCGGACAAAGCCTGAACCGACGCTTCGCGTGGTTCAACTCGGCTTTGGTCTGATCGCGGCTTTCCTGTCGTTCTACTCCACCATCCCCCGGATGGTGGAGCGCGCGTTCCTCGAGAACAATCCGGCCGTGCTGGCCTCGTTGTTCTCGAGGGACACTCCGTTGCTCATCTCGCTGCCGGAGCCCATGGCCTTCTCCGACATGGTCACGGACGAACAGGCCTACTGGGTTTTCGAGCGTTTTTTCCGTTTCTTCCGGACGACCGAATTCTTTACCGTATCGGACCATCCCCCGGTGTTCGCCAACGGCTGCTTCATCATCAAGAGCCGCTGGGCGCTGATCGACCCATCGACCAGCGCGCCCTGGGTTCTCCAGGTCTTCATTTATATCCGCCCCGGCGCGTCTGCGCACCGGAAAAAACCGCTTTGGGCCATCACCGAGATCAAGGCCGAAAAAATCTGAGCCATGACCCCCGGACGGCGACGCCGGCAGTGGACTGCGGCTGCAGGATTGGCCGCCGCGGCGGCTTTCCTTTTCGGAGCGTCTTTTCTGCATTGGCCCTTCTTCCCCTCCGATCAACCGGACCGCAGCCTGCGCCGCCTCCGCGACACGGCGGCCCGCATCAAGGATGAATTCTCGGCACTCTCCCGGCGCCAGGACGATCTCCTCGCCCGGCTGTCCGCCCGCGCCGTCCCGGCCGATGCCAAGGGGCAGTTCGAGCGGCTGCAGAGCCTGAACCTCGATGGCGATATCGAGGGCGCCGCCTTTGCGGACGAAATGGGCCACCCGATTCTCTGGCTCGGCAACGCCCTGGACCTCAAGGATGTCACCGCCGTTCCCCTGGCGGCGGGAACCGCCGCCCACCAACGCCTGATCCGCTTCAAGGCGTCGGCCTATCTCGTCGGGCTGCGCCGGCTGGATGGCGGCGGGTTTGCCGCGGTCTATCGGCTCCTGGCTTTCACGCCGCCCCTGAAGTCCCCCTATCTCGCGGAGTACCGCTTTCTGAGCCGGAAATTCCCGGCCAGCGTCGACCTGAATTTCTATGATTTCCGCGATCCGATGGATGACCTCGAAAGGTTCTTTTTGCGCAACAAGGACGAATTCATCGGCCAGGAGCAGCCCCGGGGGCGCATCCAGCAGATCTTCTTTCCCCTCCGCGACGACACGCTCCGAATCGACGCAACGGTCAAGCTCAGCTCCCCGGCGCGGGACTCCGTCCTGCGGGCGCGCGAGGACTCTTTCCGCCTGACCGCCTATCTCCTATTTCTGGCCGCCCTGGTCCTGACGGCAATCCGGATTCTGATCCTGACGGGAGGCCTGCAGCGGGCCTCGACGGCGGCCTGGACCGGTTTTCTGGCCGTCCTGGCCGCATTCCGGCTCGTCCTGATTCCGCTGGGACGATTGGAATCCGTCGGGAACCTGTCCATCTTCTCACCCGCATGGGCCGGTTTCCGGTCGGTTTTGAACCTGACCCGTTCGCCGGCCGAATTCTTCGCCACCGCCCTTGTCTTCTTTCTCCTCATCATGTCCGTGGCCGTCCGCTTGCGGAGCCTGCCTGTCGTTCCGGACACGGGCCGGCGTCCGCTCGGCCGCCGCCTGGGGCTCGTCGCTTCGTTCGCCGCTTCCGCCGCCGCCTACCCGCTTTTCCATGCCCTGACCGTCCATCTCGTCCATCATTCCAACATCAACCTCCTCGACTTCATCCCCCAGCCGTCCTTCGTCCTTCTCCAGATGGGACTGCTCCTCATCTGGCTGGCCGCCGTCATGCTTCAGGTCCTGGCTTTTCGGCGGGCCCGCCTCGAGAGGGTTTCGTTTTTCGTCCCTCTATTTATTTTGGCCGTCCTGGAAATCGCCGCCTTCGCCGCTTTCGGTCGAAGCACCGCGGGGTTCTTCGTACTTCAAGCCCTGGCCATCGGCTCCCTGGCCTGGGCGACGGGTCTTCGCCGGATCCAACGCCGACAGGCCTGCATCTTGGCCGCGATCCTGGTCCAGGCGATTTTTCTCTATGCCAGCCAAGCGACCGCGACCGCGGCCCGAAGCAAGGTGCTCGCCTCGTCGTTCCTCAGGAATAACGTCCAATCCCTGGAGTCCTGGGCCCGCTTCCTCCTCGATGAGTCGTTTCCGGTTCTCGACCGGAACGCCAAGTCCGTCGCCGCGTTCCTCCGCCGCCCCGAATCCAGCCGCAACCTGGCCCGGGAGCTCTGGAACGAGACCCTCCTGGCCAAGTTCAATTGGTATTCCAGCTTGGAGATCATGACGCCTGAGGGCGGAATCCTGTCCCGCTTTTCCCTGAACATCCCCAAGATCTTCCGGCCGGCCGCCGAGCCCTCCTCGTCCGGAAAGTGGTCGATCTCCCGGGTCACCGTGCCGTTCATGGGGAAGGAACGCGAATTCCTGGTCGCCGTCAAGGATTGGCCGGAAAACGGCGATTCGAGCGGACGGATCGTCCTGACGCTTTCTCTCGATCCCGAGATGCTGTCGTTCCTCTACTCGGCCAATCCCTATTTCGAGCTGCTCCGGGTCAACACCATTCCCTCCCTGAATGCTTTCGATCTCCGCTTCGCCGTCTTCGATCGCGACGGCCTTCTCCTCTTCAATCCCTTCAAGATGTCGTCGGGCCTCCCTTCCGGCCTTCGGCGGAGCGAGGCGCCGCCCGATCCGCTGGGCAGCTGGTGGCCCTATCAGGACAAGGGCCGCCGCTTCGACCTCTTCGCCTTCTCCTCCGAGAACCGGGTCTACGCCGTCTTCGTCCCCCTTCGCAATTGGCGGTCCCACGCCGTCGGCATCGTCAAGCTGGCCCTGCTTTACGGACTGGCCCTGGGCATTCCGCTCCTCATCCAGGCCTTCGTCCGGGCGCGGCGAAAGGGGCGGACGCCCCTGTGGTCGTTCTCCGACCGGGTGTTCCTTTCCTTCCTCGTCGTGGCCCTCATCCCCCTGCTCATGTTCACCGTTTTCTCCCGAAATTTCTTCGGCCGCCTCTTCGCCCAGCAATTCGTGGAGAAGGCGGAGATCCATGCCGACCTGGCCCGCGGCGTCATGGACGATTTCCTCTCTCTCCAGGGCGGCGAGCCGGGCGGACCGACAACCCCCCCCGAAGACCTGGTGCTCCTGCTCTCCAATACGATCGGCAACGACGTCAATCTCTACCGCGACGGACGCTTGGCGGCCTCCAGCCGCAGGGAGTTCTTCGATGCCGGCATTCTGCCCGAGCTGCTGGACGGAGAAGTTTACTACAAGCTGCGGGAGATGAATGACCCTTACGACGCCCAGGACCGCCGCATCGGCCTGTTCACTCTGCGCACCCTGACCGTGCCCTATACGGGCATGGGGGCCCGCTACTTCGTTTCACTGCCCTTCCCGTTCGAGCGCCAGGACATCGCCAACGCCGGCCAGGAGCTCATCGAGTTCCTGGTCTTCATCTCGGTGTTTTTCATCGCCGTCGTGCTTCTCCTGGCCCGGGGGATCGGTTCCAGCATCGTCACGCCCATCCGGCGGCTGCTGGCCGGAACCCGCGAGGCGACCCTCGGCAACCTCGAGATCGAACTGACCTACGACCGCCGGGACGAGATGAAGACGCTGGTCGACGGCTTCAACGCCATGATCCGCAGCCTCAAAGAGCACCAGCAGGATTTGGCCGAGCTGGGGAAGAAGGCGGCCTGGGCGGAGATGGCCCGCAAGGTCGCCCACGAAATCAAGAATCCCCTGACGCCCATCCAGCTTTCGGCCGAACACATCCTGCGCGTCTTCGAGGACGGCCACGGCGATTTCGAAACGGCCCTGCGCGAGTCGATCTCCTATATCGTCAGCGAAGTGGAGAACCTTCGCCGCATCGCCCAAGAGTTCCTGGAGATCTCCCGCGAGCCCCTCCCCCGCCGCGAGCCGTTCGACCTGGACGATCTGGTCCGTGAGACCGTCGAGCCCTACCGCAGGCTCCTGGCCGAGCGCATCGACATCCGCGAAAACTATGGGGGGTCCGATTTCACACTGACCGGCGACCGGGACAAGCTGAAGATCGCTTTGCGCAATCTCCTGACCAACGCCATCGAATCGATCCACGGCCGCGGCGAGATCCGGGCCTGCCTGGAAGGCCGGGCGGAAGAGCTGTCGCTGTCCATCTCCGACACCGGCGAGGGTATGGAACGGGACGTCCTGGATCGGGTCTTCGAGCCTTACTTCTCGACCAAGGACGCCGGGACCGGACTGGGCCTGCCCATCGCCAAGAAGATCGTCGAGGACCATGGGGGGACCATCCAGATCGCCAGCCGGCCCGGTCAGGGGACCTCGATCGTCCTGCGCTGGCCGCGGGCCCGGAACTAGAATTTTTCCGGCATCTATGGAAGAATACCGCCATGAACAAAACCCTCGTCGCCTATTTCACCCGCACCGGAAACACCCGCACGGTGGCGGAAGCCGTCTTCAGCGCGCTCGACGGCGAGAAGGACATCCGGCCCCTCGATCAGGTGACGTCCCTGGATGCCTACGATTTAGTCCTCGTCGGTTTTCCCGTCCAGATGCACAGCGTGCCCTATCCGGTGGAGCAGTTCATCAAATCGATTCCGGCGCGGAAGAAAGTCGCTTTTTTCTGCACTCACGGCTCGCTGCCCGGACACCGGCTTTCGCGGGAGGCCATCGAATACGCCGTCGTCCTGGCCCCCCAGGCCAAGGTTCTGGGCACGTTCTGCACCCGGGGCAAACTGTCCGTCCAGGCCCTCGAAACGCTCGGCAAGTCCCCCCAGCACCAGGAGTGGACGGAGATGAGCGCCTCTGCGGGAACGCATCCCGACGCCGGCGACCTTGAAGAAGCGCGCATCTTCGCCCGGCAGATGAAGCTCCTGGCCCTCCACGCCCGCCGCTAGTCTCCTGACCGTTCATTCATGGCTGCGATCATCCGGCCCCGCCGGAGGGAAAGGCCCGGTTTGACAGGGGGCGGGCCGATCGTCTAAAGTGAATCGATGTGGATACGCGGACTGTTCAGGCTGATGTATTACGCCATCGTGGCCTACATCATCTATTCCGTCTATTTGTTCCTGAAAAACCTGGGCAAGCCCCGAAAGAGGCCGCAGGATGCAGCCCGCCTGTCCGGCATCATGGTCAAGGACGAGGCCTGCCAGACGTATCTGCCCAAGAATGAGGCCTTGCGGGACGAGATCGACGGCCGGATTTGTTATTTCTGCTCAAAAGAATGCCGGCAGAAATTCCTGAATGATCGGAAACGGTCTCCGCGCGGCTAAGCGCCGGTCCGCCGGATCCGGAATGAATCGAATTCCCCGGTATGCTCCATCCAGCGGACGTCCGCGGAATCGACCCGGGCAAAGGAAGGCCCCTGGCGGAGAAGCTCGACCAGGGACTCGAGAGCGCCGCTTTCGCCCTCGGCGACCACCTCAACTCGGCCGTCGGAGCGGTTGCGGACCCAGCCGGTCAAACCCAGCTCGAGTGCCCACTGCTCGGTCCGCCCGCGGAAAAATACCCCTTGAACCCGGCCTTCGAGGAGGACATGGACGCGCGATTTCACGGCTAAATTGTATCACGGGCCCGGGCCCGGAGTCCCCGTGCTTTTCCCTTGCATCGGGGCCCGCTCCCCTCTACGATAAAGGCGGACCCTCCCATGAAAGATAAGCGGCCTCTCGTTCTCAGCGTCGCCGGTTTCGACCCTTCGGGGGGGGCCGGAGTGCTTCTCGACACGGCCGTTTTTCGGGGCATGGGCTTCCGCGCGGCGGCCGTCCTGACGGCCGTGACCGTCCAGAATACGGCCGGCGTGAAAAGCGTCCATCCCCTGGCCGCACGTCTCATCCGGGACCAATGGCGGGCCGTGGCCGAGGACGATTCGATCGCCGGCATCAAAGTCGGAATGGTCGGGACCGCGGAGAACCTCCGGATGATCGTCCGCGAGCTGGAGCGCTATCCCGGCATTCCCCGGGTCATCGATCCCGTCCTGCGGGCCACGTCGGGCGCTCCGCTGGCCGGTCCTTCAGCCGTTCCCCGATTCCTCGACGGCCTGCGCGGGCGGGCCACCCTCCTGACGCCGAACAGGGAGGAGGCGGCGCGGCTGACCCGGCGTCCGGCGCGTTCCATCCTCGAGATGGACGAGGCCGCACGGCTCATCTTCGATCGGAGCGGAATAGCCTGCCTGGTCAAGGGCGGGCGCTTGGCCGGGGCCTCGGTCGACGTCCTCTATGACGGCCGCCGGTCGCACCTCTTTTCCCGCGCCCGCATAGCCGGCGGCGTCCACGGCACGGGCTGTCATCTCTCCTCATCGATCGTCGGTTTCCTGGTCCGCGGCTACGATTTGCCGCAGGCGGTACGGCTGGCCGCGGCAACGACCCGCCGGGCGATCCGGAAAGCGCAGCCCGCGTCCGGCGTCCGGCGGCGGTTCGATCTCTAATTCCGCTTGGCCCCGGTCGGCGGGGCGGGATTGTCCGAGGGCCAGAGCTCGGCCGCCCTTTTGATGATTTCGGGACGGAATTTCACGCCCTGCTTCTCGGCCGTCTTCAGGTTGAGGTTGAGCTTGACCCCGGTCATGGACTGGAAGGGGATGCGCCCGGCGCTCTCTCCGCCCTTGACCCGGACCGCGATCTCGCCGGCTTTGAAGCCCATGTCGTAGAAATCCCAGCCCAGCGCGGCACAGGCGCCGAAGTGCGTGGACAACAGAAATCCGCCGAACAGCGGGACGCCGTTGTCCTCGGCCAGGCGGCCGAGAACTTCGAACGAGGCGTTGACGGTGTTGTCGGAGATCTGGTAGATGGCGTCGACCGGTTTGTTGATCAACACCTGGGAAGCCAAAAGGACTTCGTTGGGATTGGCCACGGGAACGGCGATGATGTCCAGGCTCAAGGCGTCGGCCGAGGTGCGGGCCAGGTCCAGATAATACTCCGAGTTCATCTCGGACGGCGTCCAGAGCGTTCCCACCCGCTTGGCCGCCGGCAGGACTTCCTTGATGAAGGCCAGCGTCTGTTTGATGGGACCGGTCGAGGCCACCCCGGTGACGTTGTCCGAATGGCCCGACCGCGCCGTCCCGGCCCGGGTGAAATAGGGATTGGCGACCGATGTAAAAATGACCGGGATTGTCTGGGTGGCGATCATGGCCGCTTGGAGGCAGGGCGTGGAAATGGCCAGGATCATGTCCACCCCGTCCCGGACGAAAGCCTGCGCCGTTCTCTGGACCTCGGACAGGTCGCCCAGCCCATCGCGGACGTCGAGACGAACGTTGATCCCTTCGCGGAACCCGCGCGCCGCCAGGGCTTCGATGAAGCCGCGGCGGACGTCCTTGGTCGTCGGCGACTCGACGAATTGGAGGACGCCGATCGTATAAGCCGCGCGGGGGGGTCGCGGACAGGCGGTTAAAAAGATCGCCATCCCGACGGCCGCCAACCAGCCTTTACGCACCTCGTCTCCTCATCGGGAAAATCATGATAGCGGATTTCCACCCCGGCGGCAATATCGGCACTCCTCAGGATCCCTTTCCCGTCGCGCCGTTCCGACCGCTCACGACGAGCACGACGCGGCGGCCGCGAAAGCGCGATCGCTCGGTCATCAAGCCGGCCAGGGCCAGGGCGCCCGCGCCTTCGACGGGCCCCCCGCGCAGGGCGATCAGCGCCCCAAGGGCTGAATGCAGCCTCGATTCCTCGACGGCGATGATGCCGGCGAGATATCTCCGGCACAATCCGAACGTGATCGATCCCGGCTCCAGGCCCCCGGCCACGGCATCGGCCAGGGTCGGCTTTTCCGCGATCTCGACCAGGTGGCCGGCGGCCAAGGACGCCCTCATGAAGGCCGAACGGCTCGGCTCCACGCCCCAGATCTCGATCAACCGGGAGCGGGCCCGGAGGTAGCCGGCGATTCCGGACGCCAGCCCTCCCCCGCCGACGGGGACGAGGACGACGTCGGCGTCCGGGGCGTCTTGTTCGATTTCCAGGCCGACCGTGCCCTGGCCGAAGACGACGTTCCAATCATTGTAGGGAGACACGAAGGTCCTCCCGCTCTCGGCGGCGGCGGCCCGCGCGGCGATCTCCGATTGTTCGCAGGTCGCGCCCCGCACGATCAATGAGGCGCCGCGACGACGGAGCCTTTCTTTTTTGATCGCCGTGATCGTTTCCGGCACGTAGATTTCAAGGGCCGCACCGGCCCGGCGCGCCGCCCGGGTCATGGCCAGGCCATGATTGCCGGTCGAAGCCGAGACGATGCCCGCCCGGCGCTTTCCCGGCGTCAGGGCCCGGACGGCGTTGGATGCCCCCCGCAGCTTGAAGGATCCGGTCGTCTGCTCGCATTCCCATTTGACCAAGACGTCCGCGCCCGAAGCCCGGCTCAATTCGGGCGACGAAACCAGCGGCGTTCGCTTGACGTCGCCGCGGATGCGGCGATTGGCCCGCTCCACGTTTGCGGCGAATTCCCGATGGGTCATGGCCCCGCCATTATTCCTCAACGCGGACGGCTTGGCAACCCGCCGGAGCCGGGTCCGACGGTTCGGCCATCAGGCCCGGCCGTTGGACAAACGAGGTGATTTCCGTAAAATAAAACCGCATGAAAAACTTTTGGATCGGCACCGCGGGCTGGAGCTATGACGATTGGGCCGGGATCGTCTATCCCGAGCCGCGCGCAGCGGGCTTCCATCCCCTCCCCTTCCTGGCCCGCTCGATCGATATCGTCGAAATCAACAGCACGTTCTACCGTCCGGCCACGGAGGCCATGGCCTCGTCCTGGGTGAGCAAAGTCGAACGCTTCCCGGATTTTCTTTTCGCCGTCAAGGTCCACCAATCGTTCACGCACGAACGCGGCCTGAGCGGGAGCGCCGAAGCGGCCGCCTTCCTGCGGACGATCGGGCCGCTCATCGCCGCCCGGAGGCTGGCCGCTCTGCTGCTGCAATTCCCTTGGTCGTTCATCCGCACTCCGGACAACGAAGCCTATTTGAAGTCGCTTTTCCAGCTTTTCTCCGGGCAGCCGCTGGCCCTGGAAATCCGCCATTCCTCGTGGAACGAACGATCGTTCTTCGAGTTTCTGCGGGAGCGCCGGGTCGCCTTCTGCAACATCGACCAGCCGGTGATCGGAAAATCGATCGGTCCGACCGCGGTCTCCACCCGGGCCGATTTCTCCTATGTCCGGCTCCACGGGCGGAACGCCCAAAACTGGTTCCGCGAAGGGGCCGGACGGGACGCCCGCTACGATTATCTCTACGCGAAGGATGAGCTCGGCGAATGGGTCCGTCGCATCAAGGACCTGGCCGCATCGAGTGACCGGATCTACGTCATCACCAACAATCATTACCGCGGCCAGGCCCTGGCCAACGCCCTGCAAATCAAGAACATGGTCAGCGGGGAGAAGCTCGAGGTCCCGGCCGGCCTGCTCAAGCAATACCCCCTGCTCGAGGAGATCGTCAAGAAGATCCGGGCCGGCCAATTCGACCTTTTCGACGAGGACGAGGGCGGCCCGGGAAGCGCCGGCCCGAGATGATTCGCCATCTCCCGATCGCTTCGCCTCGCCCCGACGCCCGGCGGTTCATCGATCATCTGATGGACCGGACACGCGGAGGGAAGACTCCCCTCGTCGAGTATCTGATCGACCCGGCAGTCATGAAGCCGATCCTGACCGGTCTCCTCGGCCGGCGATGGGTTGATTACGGACCCGATCGCGAATCGCAGAAGGCTTTTTTGGATAATTTCCTCGTTTTCTGGCTGCGCCTGGGCTACGATTGCGTCCGCTTCGAACAGGGCCTGCCGTTTCTCGAAGGCCGGCTGGAGGGCGCCGACCAAACGGCGGACGCAGGGACCCGGGCCTGGGCGGACGAGCACCGCGGCGCCATCTCTTCTTGGGACGATTTCGAGCGCTATCCCTGGCCCCGCGTCGAAGACTTCGATTTCTTCCCCTTCGAATACCTGGCCGCGCATCTGCCCGACGGCATGGGCTTCATCACCTGTCATGCCGGCGGCGTCTTCGAGCACCTCTCCTGGATCCTCTCGATGGAAGGGATGAGCTATGCCCTGGTCGACGATCCGGCCCTGGTCCGGGCCGCAGCCGACCGCATCGGCGGGCTGCTCCTGCGCTTCTACGGGCACCTGCTCGACCTGCCCGGCCTGGCGGCCCTCTTCCAAGGCGATGACATGGGCTTCCGGACCGGGCCCCTCGTTTCTCCGGCCCATCTGAGATCACTCGTCCTTCCCTGGCATAAGAAATTCGCCGCTTTGGCCCACGGCCGGGGGCTCCCCTATTTTCTCCATTCCTGCGGCAACTTGGCCTCGATCATGCCGGACCTGATCGACGACGTGGGCATCGACGGAAAACACTCCTATGAGGATGCCATCCTGCCGGCCGAAGATTTCCAGGCCCGCTGGGGATCGCGGATCGCCGTGCTGGGCGGCGTGGACATCAACATCCTGTCCAAGGGCACGGAGAACGAAGTCCGGAGGAGAACCCGCGGGCTGATCGAGACGTGCGGGGCCCGCGGCCGCTACGCGGTTGGGTCGGGGAATTCCATTCCCAGCTACGTTCCGCCGGCCCATTACCTGGCCATGATCGACGAGGCCCTGGACGTCCGCGCCTGAAGTCTTCAGGCCGGATTTCCGACTGCGGGAACCGTCGTCGGCGGAGCCGACGGCGGTGATGCCGGATCGACGGCCGGAAAATGATCGATGAAGACGAACCGTTCGAACGGGATCCGGGCGGGCCGCTCCGTTTCGTCCAGGATCTGGTCGGGGCTCAGGGCGGGGCTGATCGCCTCGGCCTTACGGCCGAGGGCGATGATGGTGATGACTCTGTAAGCCTCGGGAATGCCCAGCACCTCCCGCGTCTTCTTGGGGCTGAAACCCGCCACGGGATGGGCCACGAGGCCGAGTTCGGTGGCCCGCAGGATCAGAAACGCGGAGGCCAGGCCCAGGTCGAAAAGGACGTATTCACGGTCCCTGATGACGCAATCCTCGTCCGGCCGGCCGCAGAGGACGATGAGCGCCGAGGCGGTCTTCATCCAGGCGTTGCCCCGGGTGAGCGCTTCATGGAGGGCGGACAACGCGGCCGGATCGCGGACGAAGATGAACCGCCAGGGCTGGTTATTGTCGCAGGAGGGAGACAATCCGGCGTGCCGGGCCAGATCGTGAATGAGATCGTCCGTCACATCCACGGGTATGAGCGAACGAAAGGCGCGGCGGGCGGCGATCGCGTTTTGAACGTCCATCAGCTGACCTCGACGGTTGTCTTCCAAAACTATAAACGTTTCCCCGGCCCCGGACAAGCCTGGCGATGAATGCGGGGGACGCGTTTCAGAACGACTTCAGAAAGGCGCAGTCGAAGATCTTGAGCGTCCCCGTCGCGTCGACGCGGACGTCGCCGCGCAGGCAGCAGATCGGCGGCTCGCCCATGGCCTGGCACTTGCGGTCGCCCACCCCCTCCAGCGTTCCGGTCTCGTCCTCGAAGAGATAGAAATACTTGAGGCCGCCGCGGACCGCCTTGCCCCGGGCGTCGACGACCCGCACCACCAGGTCGACGGGACTCCCGGCGTGCCGGCGCAGGTCCTTGATGCGCAGGGCCGGCCGACGGCCCTCGTAGAGATCCAGCGGATCGGCCTCCGGGCTGAAGCCCAGCGACTCCAGGATCATCTTGGCCTTCTCCCGGGCGTCCAGGTCGGAGGCCGGCTCGACGCCGTCGATGCCATGGACGTAGCGCAGGACCTGCCGCGTCCGGCGGGCCTCGAGCGAGTCGAAAACGCCGGCCTTGACCAGGGTGAAGAGCTCGGACTTGGAGAGCGGGACGCGGGCCAGGAAGTCCTCGAGGCTTTTGAAATCGCCTCCCGCCCGCCGCTCCTCGGCGATCTTGTCCGCCGTGCGCAGGGCCAGCCCCTTGATCGCGGTGAGGCCGACGCGGATGGCCGGCCCCTCGACCTCGAACCCGAGGCCGCTCCGGTTGGCGTCCGGTCCCAGGATGCGGATGCCCATCCGTTTGGCCTCCTCGATGTACTCGGGCGGGGCGTAATAGCCGCCCCCGGCGTTGAGCACCGCGGCCATGTACAGCACGGGGTGATGGGCCTTGAGATAGACGGCCTGGTAGGCCATGGCCGCGTACGAGGCGCTGTGGGCCTTGTTGAAGGAGTAGGAGGAGAACCTTTCCATGACCTGCCAGAGCTTGTCGATCTCGGCGCCCTTGTAGCCGCGCTCCCGGGCCCGCTGGGCGAAGCGGGACCGCAGCGGGACGAGGTCCTCGCCCTTGCGCTTGAGCGCCCTGCGCAGGTGGTCGCCCTCCTCGGGGGGGAGGCCGGCCACCCGCTCGGCCAGCTGCATGACCTGTTCCTCGTAAAGCAGGAGTCCCCCCGTCTCCGGCAGGGCGCGCTCGAGGAACGGATCGCGCAGCGTCCCCCGGCCCTCGCGGTCCCGCAGCAGGGCCTCCTTCATGCCGCTCTCGGTCGGCCCAGGCCGGATGAGGGCCAGAGCCATGACGAGGTCGCGCAGGTCGACGGGCTTCATCCGCCGCAGGAGGTTCATCATGGCCGGGCTCTCGACCTGGAAGCAGCCGGTCGTCCGGGCGCTCCGCAGCAGGGCCAGGGCGGCCGGGTCATCGGGCGGCGGATCGGCCAGGCCGAGCGCGGCCTTGGCCGCCGAGATGGCCGCCAGCCCCCGCACCGAGAGCAGGTCCAGCTTGATCAGCTTGAGGTCCTCGACGGCGTCGCGGTCGAAGTGGGACATGAGAAAGCCCTTGGCCGACTTCTCCAGCGGCAGGCAGCGGTCGACGGGCGCCGGCGTCAGGATGACCCCGCCGACGTGGAGGGAGATCTCGCTAAACACGCCGGTCAAGTCCGCGGCCAGGTTCCAGATTTCGAGGTAACCCGGCGGCGCAGGGGACTTCCGGAGATGGGCCGGCTCGGCGAAGAAAGGGGCCCGTTTGCTGAGCGTCCGGGACTCCTCGGGCGGCAGGCCGAGGGCCCGGGCCGTTTCGTAGAGGGCCGAGCGGGCGCCGAAGCACTTCAGGCTGCAGACGAAGGCCGCTCCCGTCCGCCCTGCCCCGTACTTGTCCAGGACATAGGCCAGGACCTTGTCGCGGAAGCGGGAATCGAAGTCCAGGTCGATGTCGGGCGGATCGTCGCGGCCGGCGTTGAGGAAGCGCTCGAAATAGAGGTCATGGGCGACGGGGTCGACGTGGGAGAGGCCCAGCAGCCAGCCCAGGAAGGACGAGGCGCCCGAACCCTTGAGGTTGTGCAGGATGCCCTCGCGGCGGGCGAAGCGGACGACGTCGTGGACGATCAGGAAATAGGGGGCGAAACCCGATTCCTCGATCGCCGCCAGCTCGCGCAGGGCCCGCTCGCGGGCGCTCCAGCCCAGGTCGGGCCGGGTCCGCAGGCGGGCCAGGACCTCCTCGCGAAGGGGGACGGGAAAGATATCGGCCGGCAGGGGCGGGACGATGCGAGTGAAGTCGAAGGCGCACCGCTCGGCCGCGGCCCGGGTGTTGCGGAAGGCGACGGCCGCCTCCGGGCCGAACTTCTTCATGGCCAGAGCCTCCTGTCGCGGCCCGAAACGGAGCACGGCCCGGCCGAGGCGCTCCCATTCGGGCGGATACGGGACCTTGCGATCGAAGGCCCGCAGAAGCACGAGCCGCTCCGGCGAGCGGATGAACTTGAGGGGATTGGCCCAGACCAGGGGCAGACCCCGGGCGGCGGCCAGGTCCCGGGCCGGTCCGAAATTGGAAAAGTCCGCGCCGACGAAGAGATCGCCCTCGGCCGCGCCCGCTTTCAGCCGGGCCAGGAGCGCCTCCGGAGATGGCGGTGTCTTCGCCATCCCCGCAGCGTCCCCGTTTTTCGGGGAATGCGGGATGAGGAGGATCGTGACCAGCCCGGCCAGGACCCCGGCGTCGCGGATCTCGCGGCGGTTGAGGATCTCCATCAGGTTGGCGTAGCCTTCGCGGTCACGGACGAGGAAGAGGAAACGGCCGCTCTCCGTCTCGACTTCGCCGCCGAAGAGCGGGACGATGCCGGCCGCCGCCGCCGCCCGTTTCCACTTGGCCCAGCCGTAGATGTTGCCGATGTCGGAGAGAGCCATGGATCCGGTCCTGCGGCCGGCCGCCCACCAGGCCAGCTCCTCCAAGGTGGCCCCGCCCGCCCCCTTGCTGTAGACGGAATGGACGCGCAGGGGGACGAACACCGGCCCCTCTAGCGGGTCAGAGAAGCCGTCTTGAGGACGAAGCCCCGGTCGCGTTCGAAGGGATAGACGGCGTCGAGCATCTTCTCGCGGACGGTCAGCACGGCCCCGAAGCCGTACTTGCCGCGGACCGTGTCCACGGCCGCCCCCAGCCGCTCGGGCTTGTCCGAGTAGGCCTCGAAGAGCGGCAGGGGCCGGGCCCGGACGAGATCCGAGGCCTTCACCCCGACCAGCCGCAGGGCCAGCCGCGTGCCGTGGTAGAGAGGCAGAAAGAGCTCCTCGGCGATGCGGTAGATCTCGCCCATCTCCTGGAGCGGCGTGAGCAGGAGGCGGCGGCGGACCTCGGTGCGGAAGTCGGCGTAGCGGGCCTTGACCTCGATGACGTGGGCATAGCCCTGGCCCTGGCGCAGGGCCAGGGTCAGGCGGTCGCAGAGATAGGCCAGGTGGGCCAGGAGGAGACGCTTGTCCCAGAGGTCCTCGAGGAAGGTCGTCTCGCGCGAGACGGACTTGGGAACGGTCGAGGTGACGATGGGCCGGCTGTCGATCCCGCGCGAGTGGAGATAGATGTCGTCGCCGCCCAGTCCGAAGATCGAGTGGAGCGTCCCCCGCGGCAGACCCCACAGGTCGCCGATCTTCTGGATGGCCAGCATGCGCAGGAGGACCTGGGTCTTGGGGCCGATGCCGGGCAGGCTGTCGATGGGCAGGCCGCGCAGGAAGCCCTCCTCCCCGCCCGGGGGGATTTCGAAATAGCCGGCCGGCTTGGCCTTCTTCGTGGCCAGCTTGGCCAGGATCTTGTTGGGCCCCACGCCGACCGAGACCTTCAGCCCCGTCTCGCGCTCGATGCGCGCCTGGAGGGCCCGGGCCGCTTCGGTGAACGAGGGATAGAGGTGGCGGCAGCGGGTGAAATCGAGGTAGGCTTCGTCGATCGAAGTCTCCTCGACGTCGGGGGTCGCTTGGTGGAGGAGACGGAAAAACTTCTCGGAGAAGGACTGGTAGAGCTGATAATTGCCGCGGACGAAGACGGCCTGGGGACAGAGCTTGGAGGCGGTGCGCAGGGCCATGCCGGAATGGACGCCGTAACGGCGGGCCTCGTAGGAGCAGGTCGAAGCCACGCCCCGCTCATGGGGCAGGCCGCCGACGATGACAGGCAGGCCCTGCAGGGCGGGATTGAGAAGGACCTCGACCGCGGCGAAGAAGGCGTCGATGTCGACGTGGACGATGAACCGCCGGGCGGCCGCCGGGCCGGGCTTCGGTCCCGGGAAGAAAGGGACGGCGGGGGGCTCGGGCGAGACCGGCGGGCAGCTCTCGACGGCCGCCCGCGCGGCGCGCGCCGCCGCGGCCCGGGCGGCCGCGGGGCTGCCGTCCAGATCGGCCGGCCCAAACTCCGGCGCCGCGGCCCGAGGCCTGGGGACGAGTCGTGCTTCGGTCATGGCGTTCATGCTGATGCGTCGATATCCCGAGTGTCGTCGTGTCCGGCGATTGCTCGCCGGAATGTCAAGGGACGGCGGAAGTTGATCCCGGGCACGGCCCGGGGCTCCGGCCGCCGTCAAGAACAGTCTTTACGAGAGAAGGAAACGGCCGCCCGCCCTCTGGAATCTCGGGGGGACGATCTTCATTCGTCGTCGCGAGGAGCGGAACGGCGCGGCCGCCTCCAAGGGAAAAAAATGGGACATCCTGGACTCGCCTCAGTACTTTCTCAGGACGCCGATGACCCGGCCCAGCACCCGGACATTTTCGACCTCGAAGGGCCGGAAGGCGGGGTTCTCGGGCACGAGGAAGGTCTTGCCGTCCTCGCGCCGGAGGCGCTTCAGCGTGACCGACCCGTCATCGAGCATGGCCACGACCATCTCCCCCGAATTGGCCGAGTTGGTCCGCTCCAGGAGGACGTTGTCGCCGTCGTCGATGTAGGCGTCGATCATGCTCTTGCCCTCGACGCGGATGCAGAAGACGTTGCCCCGGCGGCGCCCGATCATCCATTCGGGGATGTCCATGGCCCCGCCGGAGAAGTCGAAGGCTTCGCGGGGCGTGCCGGCGGGCACGAGGCCGGCCAGGGGCACGCGGAAACGGCCGGCGTCCGGGCCGGGTGACACCCCGGCCAGGCGCAACTCCCCCCGTTCGCGCTTCAGGTAGCCCTTGCGCTCGAGGCTGAGGACATGCTTGAAGACGGCCGAGGGGCTGGCAATGCGCAACCGGACCCCGAGCTGGCGGATGGTCGGCCCGTAGCCGCGTTCCAGGATGAACTTCTCGACGGACTTGAGGATGGCCTCCTGCCGCGGAGTCATTTCCCTGCGCAGTATGTTCACCATTTTGTTCACCATCAAGATAATAACTGCGGAGGAGGCTTTTGTCAAGAGGCAAATTGACGGAAATGGTTGACAAACCCGCTTCGCGGATTTACTCTCTCAATAGAGAGGGGAGAGATCATGCCCATGACCGATGAAATCAGGCTGTCGGCCCCATCCCCCGTGGCTTATAAGCTCGTCAATCTGGTCGAGAGCAACGCCGAAGAGCTGACCCGGTCCTACGTCAAGGACGTCATCACCCATGCCGAAACGCCGACCTACCGGAGGCTCGAGGAACGGGAAGTCTACCTCCGCGCCCACCGCGTTTTCAGCCAGCTCGGGAAATGGATCTCGACGTCCTTCAGCGACGAGGACATGAAAAAATATTGGACCGAGCTGGGCCGCCAGAGGAGGAGCGAAGGTTTCGCCCTGTCCGAGATCATGATGTCCCTCTGTTTCATCCGGCGCCGGATCTGGAAGAAGATCGAGCTGGACGGCCTTTTGGATACCGCACTGGATCTCTATCAGGCCCTGGAACTCCAGGCGCGGGTTTCTCTTTTCTTCGAGACCGCACTCTATTACGCCGTGCGCGGGTACGAAGAAACCGCCTGAACAACCCCAAGAACTTGCTTGACATACGGGAAGACCGCTAGATATAGTATTATTTGGTGATTGTGCATAAATATTACATTTTTCCGGATTCCGCGCGACTAATGCCATGAGGGACTTGCGGGAACCGGAGGAGGCCGCTTTCGAGACCACCAGTTCGACGCGAAGCGAGGCCGCGACCAAGCTCGAGGGATCCGTTGCGTCCCGGCCCGTCCTTTTGATCGCCGCCGATGCGGCCAAGCGTACGGCCCTCAAAGAAGTCTTGCAGGCTTATTTTTCCATAGAGTCCGCCTCCGGGGCGCGCGAGGCGATCGCCTTGCTCGGGCGTCTGCCTTCCATCGACGCCCTGCTCATCGATCTCGGCCTCCCCAACTCCGACGCCCCCGATTTGGTCCGTTATTTCCAGGAGATGGTTCCCCGCGTTGAAGCGGTCGCCAAGATGTTGATCGCCGGCAAAAACGATGGTGGGTCCGCACTCTTGGAAGCGTTTTCAGGCCGGGTCGATGAGATTTATCACGGGCCTTTCGATGCGGCTAAGATCGGACGCCGCCTGCGCGTTCTCCTGTCCCGCAAATCGAAGGAGAAACGGCGCATCATGCGCGCCGACTTCGAAGGCGTCTTCAAGGTCGATGCCGATATCGGCTTTCACGGCCGGGCCCCCGTGGAAAACATCAGCGAGAGCGGGATGTTCGTCAAGACCCTCCTGCCGCGCTTCCATATTCACCCCATCAAGATCAATCTTCCGGGCCGCGAAACGCTGCTGGCCGCGGGCCGCGTCGTCCGCACGGACGAAGCGCAGGGCGGCGTCGGCATCCAGTTCCTCCTCCTGGAGGACGACAGCCGCAAGGCCCTGCGCCGATTCATCGCGGATTCCCAAATCAAAAAGACTCTCGATGATCTGCGGACCAAATATCCCTTCCTGCGCCGCAGCGGCATCGTCGCGTTCACCGAAAAAGCCCAGATCGAGGCGCTCGTCGGCGAGGCCGTGAGGGCCCGGACCGAGTTCACCGTCATCGAGACGGGACAGAGGATTCCATCCATCCTTCGTCCGCTCGACGTCGAGGCCTGGCATCTCCTCCGTCTGGGCGGCGATCATCTCGACTCCAAGCTGAAGACGTCGGACAACATCTTTGTTTCGTTTCAATCCGGCTATGCCACCTACACTTTCGAGACCGCCGTCTACCGCATCGCCCCGGACGGCGCCTCGCTGGAGTGCTTCTATCCCCGGGTTCTGTTCTATTCGGAAAAACGATCCAGCCGGCGGACGGCTTCGGACGAGGCCCTGGAGCTGGAGATCACGCTGCCGGCGCCCTTCGACAAGACCATCCGCGGCCCCGTCACGGACATCAGTCAGGGCGGCGTGAGTTTTCTGACCGGCGACCGCGATATCGCCCTGCTCATCGGCACGCCGCTCGCGGCCATCCGTCTTTTTCACAACAGCCGCCTGGTCCGCGAGGTCCGCGGCGAGATCCGCAACATCCTCAGGCTAGACGAGGCCGAAGGGGGCCGCATCCGTTACGGCGTCCAATTCGGCATCGGCCGGCAGACGATCCAGGCCTCGGAGATGCCGGCCCTCGACCAGACCGCCGAAAAGCCCAAGACCAGGGACACTGAAAAATTCCGCACCGGGCCGCGGCGCCATTCCGATTTGAGCGAACTGGCCCAGCGCCCTCCCCACGTGCTCCACCTGGAAACGGCCGGCGGAGAGGAGATCGTCGGCCTGCTCAACACGTCCCTGCCGCTCGACCGGGACCCCCTGCCGGTCGTGATCATTCCGCCCGCTTTCGGCAAGACGAAAGAAACGCTCTTCGCCCTGGCTCAAACGATCGTCGAGAATTTCTACACGCAGGGCAAACCCATCGCCGTCATCCGCTACGACGGCGTCCGGCGCAAGGGAGAGAGCCACAAAGATCCGGACGCCTCGGAGCCGCCCTATGAAATGATCCATGCCAGCATCAGCCAAGGCGCCGAGGACATCAAAGCCGTCCTTGATTGGCTCCAGCTCAACCCGATCCTGCAGGCCAGTTCGGTCGTCCTGGTCACCTTTTCCCTGTCCGCGCTCGAAGCGCGGGTCCTGCTGCGGGACGAGATCTACCGGCGTCGCGTCGGCTACTGGATCTCCTGTATGGGGACGATGGAATTCCGGGAGCTGATGAACCGGGTCAACTGCGGACTGGATCTGCTCGAACAATACCAGATCGGGATCGACCTCGGCCTTATCCCCATTCTCGGCAACTTGATCAGCATGGTCCCTTACGCCTCGGACGTGGTTCGGACGCGGGTGGCGACGCTCGACCAGGCCCGCCAGGACATGGCCGTGCTCGACCTGCCCATCACCTGGATCTACGGTGAATATGATCATTGGGTCAAGGCCGAATTCGTCCGGGACATCATGAGCGTCGAGTCGGACGCCCCGCGGGAGGTCATTGCCGTTCCCCTCGGCCACAACGCCCGGACCTCCGAGGAAGCGCTCCGCCTGTTCGGGACGATCACCTCGCTGACCTACCGTTTTCTTTTCCGTGATTCCATCCGGCCCGTCCCGCCGGGCAAGAAGGATATGGAGACGATGCGCCGGGCGGAAAAGGACCGCATCCCGGCGCGCAAAATCGAAAACCGGCGGGCCTACTGGCAGCGCTATCTTGTCGGCGACGACAAGCTCATCGGGTTCGACGTCATGGCCTTGTCCGACGACTACAAGCAGCTCATGGCCGATCAGCTCCGGGCCCTCGATCTGCATCCCGACGACCACTTGCTCGATCTCGGCGGCGGGACCGGGAATTTCCTCCAGCATCTTCTCGAAACCGGCGTCCGGCTCCCGGCGCAGGTCACGATCGCCGACCTCATCCCGACCGCCATGCTCCAGGCCCGCCGCAAACTCAAGGACCAGTTCCCGGCCCTGCGCGAGCCGGGCCGCTTCGACCTGCTCGTCCTCGACGCCGAATTGAACCATTTTCTGCCCGTTCAGCGATTCCTCGACGGCGAAATCGGGCGTTTCCGGGCCCTGGCCGAGCGGATCGAAAACCTCCCCCTGCAAAGCGCCGTACGCATCGACGAGGCCTATTCGCCGCGATTGTACCGCGTCCTACGCGGCGAACGCGTGACGCCCGAGCTCGATCGCTGGCTGAAGAGCCGTTTCGATCTGCCCGAATACCGGGTCATCCTCGACTTCAATCTGGCCGCCCGTTGGATGCGGAAACCGACGGCCGAAAAGCCCGTCTTCCGCAGGCTGGCTTTCGGCGATGGAGACGGAGCCCTCCATCTCCCCTTCCGGACCGGGGCCTACAATAAGATCTTGATGAGCCTGGTGCTCTCGTATATCTTCAACCCCGTGGAAACCCTTCTCGATCTAAGGCGGGTGATGGCCCCGGGCGGCCGCTTGGTGCTCTCGACGATGCGGCCGGACGCCGACGCCTCGGGACTCTTCACCCGGCTGGTCGAGCGCATCGAAAAGTGCCCGGCCGAGGATTTCCCCCCCGAACGTCCCAAGGCCCTCCTTCTCGAATCGATCCGGGCCTTTCTCAACGACGCTCAGGCTCTGGTCGAACTTGAGGAAGCTGGGACCTTTGATTTCTTCGACCCCGAGAAGCTCGAAAATCTGCTCGACGAGGCGGGCTGGGAGATCCTGAACACCGTGCCCTCCTTCGGCGATCCACCCCAGGGCTACCTGATGGTGGCCAAAGTGCGGGAGGCCCATGGCTGAGCGGAAAGAGTCCTTCGAGGAGCGGCTGAACCGCGAGTACGACCTCCGCCGCCGGACCGGCATCGTCATCATCCTGAGCGCCGTCCTGTACCTTTGTTTTCTGGCTCTCGACGCCTTCTATGTCCCCAAGGATCTCTTCCGGCTCTTCGTCATCATCCGCCTGATCGTCCTGGCCGCCCACGCCCTGCTCTTCGTTCTTCTCTTCCGGATCAAATCGGAACAGGGATTCGCCAACATTTGCATCGCCCTGACCGTTTTCGATTCGGCCGGCATCGCGGTCATGATCCAGCTCCTGGGCGGATTTACGACCGCCTACGTCCAAGGCCTCTACCTCATCATCCTGGGCATGGTCATCGTCGTTCCGCTGGCCTTCCGCAAGACGGTCATCCTCTATGTCATGATTTGGACCAGCTACGCTGTTCCGGGTTTCCTCACCCTGTCCCGCGACAGCGGCGACCTGCGTTCGGTCTTTTCCAACCTTTTTTTCCTGACGGCCATCGTCGTTCTCGGCTTCTTCGGCTCCTATATCATGGACAGCATCCGCCGCCGCGACCTGCGCAGCCGCATCCAGCTCGAGGAAACGACGGCCAAGCTGCAGGAATCCAACACCAAGCTCAAGACCCTGGACGAGCTCAAGACGCAGTTCTTCGCCAACGTCAACCACGAGCTGCGCACGCCGCTGACGCTCATGCTGGCGCCGCTCGGACCGATGATCGACGGGCAGATGGGACGCCTGACGGTCAAGCAGAAGGACACGGCCCTGACCATCCGGCACAACGGACTGAAGCTTCTCAAACTCATCAACAACATCCTCGATCTGACCAAGCTCGAGGAGGGCAAGATGCGGCTGAAGCCCAAGCCCATCGATTTCGTCTATTTCATCAACTCCCTCCTGGCTTCCGTCAAGCCGCTGACCGACCGCAAGTCGATCAAGCTCTATTTCCAGCATCCGTCCCATCTCCTGACGGTGACGGTCGATCCCGATCAGTTCGAGAAGATCGTCCTCAATCTTCTGTCCAACGCCGTCAAATTCACGCCGGAGAACGGCCGCATCACGGTCTACCTTGACGAACAGCCCGAGTCCATCATCCTGACGGTCGAGGACACAGGCATCGGCATCCCGGCCGACATGCTCGACTCGATCTTCGACCGCTTCTCCCAGGTCGACGGGTCGCTGTCGCGGGCCCACGAGGGAACGGGCATCGGACTGTCGCTCGTCCGTGAGCTCGTCCACCTCCACGCCGGAAAGGTCACCGTCCAAAGCGAGATGGGCAAGGGCTCGCGCTTCAATGTGGAGATCCGCAAGGGCGACGCCCATTTCGGCGGCGACGTCATCGACCGCCGCGTGGCCGACCAGCCGGTCACGTTCAAGAAACGGGCCACGGACGCCGATCAGCCCCGCGTCCAGGACATCGTCACCGACTTCCGTAAGCTCCAGCTCATGGACCTGGAGCGGATCGAGCTGGACACCACGGCCGATGAGAGCGAGCGCCGCCACGACTACAACCTGGTCGTCATCGACGACAACCCCGAAGTCCTCAAGCTGATGAAGCTCCTCCTGTCCGACGAGTTCGACCTCCACCTGGCCTCCTCGGGCGAAGAGGGGCTGGCCTTGATCCGGGAGAAGATGCCCGATCTGGTCCTCAGCGACGTGATGATGCCGGGGATGGACGGGCAGCAGCTCTGCCACCGGATCAAAGAGGACGAGTCGCTCAAGCACATCCCCGTCATTCTGGTGACGGCCCGCTCCGGCGCGGACATGCTCAACGAAGGTATCGAGGCCGGGGCCGACGATTATGTGGCCAAGCCGTTCGACTCGGTCGAGCTCAAGGCCCGCATCCGTTCGCTGTTGCGGATGCGGCGGGCCGAGGCCGAGCTGTCCCTGGTGAACCGCAACCTCAAGATGCGCACGTCCGACCTGGTCGAGCGCCAGCGCTCGCTTTTCCTGGCCATGGTCAAGTCGCTCGTCTCGGCGCTCGAGGCCAAGGACAAATACACCCGCGATCATTCCAGCCGGGTCACGGAGTTCTCCCTGGCCATCGCCAGGGCCATGGGCCTGGATGAGCGCGAGCTGCAGGACCTGGAGATGGCCGCCGTCCTCCACGACGTGGGCAAGATCGCCATCCCCGAAAGGATCCTGAACAAGAAGACCAAGCTGACCGACGAAGAGTTCGCCATCATCCGTCAGCATCCGGTCATCGGCGAGACCATCCTCAAGCCCGTCGTCGAGCTCCAGACGATCGCCCGCGTCGTCCGCCACCACCACGAACGCTACGACGGCCGGGGTTATCCCGACGGCCTCAAAGGGCAGGCCATTCCCGTCGGGGCCCGGATCATGACCGTGGCCGACGCCTACGACGCCATCACCTCCAGCCGCCCCTACCGCGACTACGAAAGCCATAATTACGCGGTCAAGGAAATCATCAAGTGCTCGGGAATGCAGTTCGACCCGGAAGTCGTCGAACATTTCCTGGAGGTGGCCAAGGGCTTCGTCTCCGACCGCAACGGCGGCGCGTCCAAGGAGCCGCAGGGCCACCGCTTGGACGATACTCCCGACCGCAGCTGAGGCCGGCTCAGGCCTCGTCCCCGAAGCTCGTCCCGACCGAACGGGCCGCAGCGATCAGGGGATGATCGAGCGGGACAAGCCGGGGCCCGGACGCCGCGATCCCGAGCGGCGAAGCGGTGATCCTTCCATCTTCGATGGCCGACATCCAGCCGAATTCACCGTTCCGGGCAAGATCGACGGCCTTGACCCCGAGCTGGGTGGCCAGAACCCGGTCGAACGGCGTCGGCGAGCCGCCCCTCTGGAGGTGGCCGAGGACGACGGCCCGGCTCTCGTGTCCGGTCAGCCGCTCCAGCTGATCAGCAAGGACGAAACCGATCCCGCCCAAGCGGACGGAGTCGGAGGCTTGTTTCACGATTTTTTTGATAACGACGTCTCCGCCCCGCGGCTTGGCCCCCTCGGCCACGACGACGATGCTGAATCGCTTGCCGGACCGGTCGCGCTCGCGGACTTTGCCGACGACGGCTTTGATGGCGTAGGGAATTTCCGGGATCAGGATGATGTCTCCCCCGCCTGCGATGCCGGCGTGCAGGGCGATCCATCCGGCCTGATGTCCCATGACTTCGAGGACCATGATGCGGTGATGGGCCTGCGCAGTCGTGTGCAGGCGGTCAACGGCCTCCGCGGCGATGGACACGGCCGTGTCGAAGCCGAAGGTGATGTCCGTCCCCCGCAGGTCGTTGTCGATGGTCTTGGGCACGCCGACGACGTTGACGCCGTCCTCCAACAGACGGAAGGCGATGCCCAAAGTGCCGTCGCCGCCGATGCAGACCAGGGCGTCAAGGCCGAAATCCCGGACGGAGGCGATGGCCCGCCGCGACACATCGCGGAATTCGACGGACGGTCCCCGGCCGACGGCGTACTGATAGGGATTGGAGATCTTCGAAGCGCCCAGGATCGTTCCGCCCAGCGTCAGGATCCCCGAGACATCGGCAGGGACGAGCCGTCGGCATTTGCGGCGGATGAGCCCGTCGTAGCCGTCTTCGATGCCGATCACGCGGAGGCCGTATTCGAACATGGCCTTCTTGGCCACCGCCCGGATCACCGCGTTGATCCCGGGACAATCGCCGCCGCCCGTCAAGATGCCGATCGTCTTCAGTCGCTTCATGAAGCGACTATAGACGAGCCCTTCGCCGGTTGTCAAACCGGCCCTTCAGCGGACCTTCCGGGCCTCCAGCTCGAAATCCTTCTGCCACAGGACAAGATTCGTCACCGCCCCCGTTTTGTCCTTGTAGAACTGAATGCGGATGTAGGGGTCCGTCGAATAGAAGAGCGTCCGCCCCTCGGCATAGAATTTGGTCGGCGCCTGCCCGGTCGGCCGGATGACGAGATAATAGTCGGTCCAGGCCACATCCAGCGCATAGGAAGGATTGACCTCGAAACGTCCGACGTATTCCTGATAGACGTCGGCCGAAAGCCGCAGGACGTCCTTTTCCACCGGCTTGTAATGGGGCCATTCGTAGGCGGCCGAGGCGGCGGCCAGGATTTCCTCTTCCAGGATGTCGCCGTTGTCGCTGTCGACGAGCAGGACGATCCCCTGCCCCTTGGCCGGATAGGCGACGAAAGCGGCGGCGAAGCCGGCGGTCTTTCCCCGGGCGTGGAAATTGATCTCGTCGCCTTTCCCGTCGGCCAGGAATCCGTAGCTGAAATTCTCGACCTGCGGGCCGAGCATCGCCCGGGCCGCGGACGGCGACAGAATCCGGTCCGACTCTCCCATGGCTTCGCGCATAAGCTCGCAGAGAAAAATCGCATAATCCGAGGCCGTCGTCCACAAACCCTTGGCCGCGGTCTCCGGATATCTCCGCCACCGGCCGGGAAGGGCCGCACCCTCGCGAGTGTGTCCGACGGCGGCCCGGGAGGACTGCGGTTCGGGAAGTTCGGCGGCCATGAAGGTGTTCTTCAAGCCGAGGGGATCGAAAATCGTCTGCTTCATCAAGGACTCGAAGGACAGGCCGGTCGCATCCTCCATAAACTGTTGGACCAGGGCGTAGCCGCCTTCGCTCGTCCAGGCCTTGTGGTCGGCCCCGAAACGGGACGGCGACCAGACGGGCGCGTTTTTGGCCGGCTTGAGCCCGGACAGGACCTGGGGGATCGTCGGCAGGGATTCATCCGGTCCGTAGCCTTCCAGGAGCTGTTCCGAAAGTCCGGCGCCGTGGGTGAGGAGCATCCGCAAGGTCAGCTTGCCTCGCGGTGGGGGGACGTCGGCGGGAAAGACCCACGATTTCAGGCGACCGCGGACATCCTCGTCCAGATCGATCGTTCCTTTTTCCGCCCAATGGAAGGCCGCCGCGGCGGTCATCATCTGGCTGAGCCCGCCCGCCTGCATGATCGTCTCCGGCAGCAGCGGCCGGTGCGTTTGGGCGTCGGCCTCGCCGTAGGCTTCCTTCCATTCGATAGTATTCTTGTCGAAGGCGCACAGGCCTACCCCGGGGACCCGGTAGAACGCCATGCGGGCCGCAAGGTCCAGCTTTTCGGGCTGAAGGCCCTTCAAGTACACGGCCCGCATCAGGCTTCTTTCGATCGTGTTCCTGCGCTTGCTGGCCAGCTCGCGCTGGGCGTTGCAGCCAGCGGTCCCGGCCAGGGCCAGGGCCAGCCCGGCGGCGAGCCAGCGGGAGCCGGCCCCGCGGCCGGAACGGAAAGCGGGCCTGGTCATTTCCGCCGATTCCCTGGAATCGGCGACATTTGAATGGACCGGCATCAGCGAAGGCCCCGCGTTTTAAGGATGAACCCGGCGATATCGCCGATGACCTGCGGAGCGACGCTGCCGTGCTTGAGCTGGTACTCCATGGGGGACGGGATCCCTTCCGCCTCGAAGAACAGATGATTGCACTTCGGGTAAAGGCGGAATTCGACGCCCGGCCGGCCCTCGAGGGATTTCTTCCAGTTATTGAAATCCTCCGTGGTCACCTGGTAATCCCGGGCGCCCTGCAGAATCAGCAAGGGGCGGTCCATGGATTTCGCCGTTTCCGGCGGATAATATCTGCGCAAGTCGAGCCAATAGGTGGGCGGGGCGTTGAGGATCATCGGCTGGGCGGCTCCCCGATCGCTGTCTTTGAACGCCTTGACCTGGGCGATCTGGGCCTTGATTGCTTCGAGCTGCCGCTTCTCCTCCGCAGAAATCGGCCCCTCCAAGCCGTAAAGATACGTCAATTGCTGGAGTGTGGTGTCTTCGAGCGTCCGGGTCAGGCCGGCCATACTGATGAACCCGGCCGGGCCGAGAGCCTTGGCCGCCAAGGCGATCCTGGGGATGAGCATGCCTCCCAGACTATGACCGAGGACGAAGATGCGGCGGCCGTCGATGCGCGGCGTTTCTTTCAGGAGCCGGACGGCTTCAACCGCGTCGTCGATCGTCTCCTCCTTGACCGTCAAGAGAGGCAACCGCGGATCCTTGATGATCTTCTCCCCGTACACGCGCGAGCGCTTGTCATAGCGCAGAACGGCGATGCCCTGCGAGGCCAGCCCCCAGGCCAGGTCCTTGAAAGGCTTGTTCGGGCCGATGGACTCGTCGCGGTCGTTCGGTCCCGAGCCGTGGACAAGGACGAGCGCGGGAAACGGGCCGTCGCCTTTGGGCGCCGTCAGCGTTCCGGGCAGAGCCCACTCCCCCGACCCGACGGTGACGTCGCTCTCGGCAAAGCGCGCCGGGTCGGCGTAAGCCGGCGGCTCATAGCGGGCCGGTGGAAGGGAGGGAATGAACTGGAACCCGGCGATCTTCTTGTCCTTGTCGAAGACGACGCGGAGGTCGAGCGTCTGTTTCTCGAACTCGCAGGTCACCAGGACGATGTCGTAGGATCCCAGGGTATCGCGTCGGGCCGCCGTCTGCCGTTTGAACGGACTGAGCTGGGCCGGGGCTGATTTCCAGAATTCGGCCAGCTTGTCAGGGCCGGAGAGCTTGAGCATCGTGGCGTCGAAATCCTTGGCCGCGGCCTGGAAATCATTCTTCTCCAAGGCGGCCAGGAACGCCCGGGCCTTGACAATGAGCTCGTCTTCAGGCGCCCGGACGCCCTCCAAGACGGCCGCTGAAGACAAATAAAGGACCATGAGAATGAAAACGGAGGAAATATTTTTCATGACAACCTCTGAAATGCCACTATAGCGGAAATTCCAGGCGGAGGGAATATCGCCACGGCCGGACGGGCCGCCGGGCGGGGCATCAATCCCGAGGCGGCGTCCGATTCGAGTCCGTCGGCAATTGACCGCCCGGCGCGAAAAGACTATAAGGAAATCCGGTTGGAATCATCTCCTTGCGCCGTACCGTCGTTCGGCTGTCTCTTCTCATCGGGCTCGTCCTTTTCGTCCTGGCCGTATGGCGGAGCGGTCCGCGTCCGACGCTGGCCGCCTTGGGCCGCCTGACCGTACTTCAATGGGCCGTCTTGGCCGGACTGCGCCTCGTCTATTAGCTTCTGAGGACCTTCAATTGGAAGCAGATCTTCGACCTGTACGAAAAGCGCCAGCCCTTCCGCCGCCTCTTCGAAGCCCGCATCGCCGACAACGCCGTCGGATTCATCACGCCTTCGGCCATGCTCGGCGGCTTACCCGTCCGGGCCCTGCTCTTTCCCGGCATCGACCGCCGGCGCGTCTTCGCCTCGGCCGTCCTGGATAAGACGATCGAGATCTTCACCCTGTCCGCTGTCACCGTCCTGGCCATGCTGGCGGCCATGGCCTTCCTGCCGATGCCGGGATCGGCCCGCTTGATCTTCGGCCTGTTCATCGGTCTAGCCGCCGGTCTCTGCCTGGCCCTTCTGGCCGGGCAGCGTCGCGGGCTGTTCGTGGGAATCGTCGACCGCCTGGCCCGGATCGGCCTGCGATTCCGCTGGGTCGAAAAGAACCGGCCGGCCCTGCGGGATATCGACGAGACGATCGCCGGCTTTCACCGGGACCACGCGGCCGCAATCCCCGCGGTCGCCGCGCTCTATCTGCTGTCCTATTTCGTCTGGGCCTTCGAGATCGATGTCACGCTCCGGTTCCTCGGCGCCCCCGGCCTGACCCTCATCAAGAGCCTGCTTGTCGTGTCGCTGGGCAAAGTCGCCCTGCTCCTGCCCACAGTGCCCGCGGCGCTGGGCGTTTATGAAGTGACCAACGTGGGCGTCTTCGCCGTCTTGGGCTGGCCGGCCGGGCTGGCCGTCGCCCTGTCCATCATCCGGCGCCTTCTGGCCCTGGCTTGGACGGCGGCCGGACTGGCGGTGCTGGGCGCGCGGAGGCGGATCCTGGATGGGCGGAGGCGGGAGAACGCAGGCTAAATGTCCGGCGGCTCGTCGGCCGGGCCCGGACGGATCCGGAAAAAGATGACGATGGCGACGAGGACGCTCGCGGCCATGGAGACGGCCAGGACATAGATCCCGATATCGACGCGGTTCAGGACGCCGAAGAGGCACAGCAAAGCCATCAGCCAAGCCCGGTTTTCGGCCGCTTCGCCCTTGGTCGCATCGTGGCGGTAGTTTTTGATCAGGTAGAAGAGCGTCGTCAGCAGGAAGAATCCGGCCGTGCCCAGAAGTCCCATGATGAGCATTCCACTGCGGCCCGAGGCCGCGTAATATCCCAGAACCGCCCCGGCCAGGAGGAAGAACTCGTCGACCCGGTCGAGAAGAAGGTCGAGCGCGGCGCCGTATTCGCTGCTCCGGCCGCGGGCCCGGGCCAGCATTCCGTCCGCGCAGTCAACGATCGAGGACAGCTCGGCCAGCGCCCCGCCCAGGGCGAAGGACCAAGCCCTCCCGAAGTGGAAAAAATAGGCCCCGGCCATGGCCAAGCCGAAAGCCGTCAGCGTGACCTGGTTGGGTGTGATGCGCGTCTTGTAGAGGGCCCGGACGATCAGGCCGGCCAGGGGCCGGTTGAAGATGCGGTTGATGCCCAGGGCTTTGAAGGCATAGCGGTCGTCCCGCTTGAAATCGACGGCTTTTCGGTAATCGAACTCAGGCTTCGAGCCGCGGGGCGACGCTGCGTTCGGCATGGGCAAAATCCTCGAGCGTGTCGATCTCGACCCAGGGCCGCCCGTCCGTATCGACCAGCCCGAAGGTCCGGCCGCGGCCGCCGCCGCAGACCATCTCGAATCCTTTTTCGAAGTAATGCCTGCGTTCGCCCCGGCTCTCGAGTTCCTCATAGGCCCGGAGCAGTTCGGGAACGGTCTCCCGACCGATCTTGTAGATCCCGATCGCCTCGCCGGAGCAGACGGCCGGATCAAGGTCCTTGCCGATCCGGACGACGCGTCCGTCGCGGGCCACGACCTTGATCTCCTCCGCGTTCAGGGCGATCTCACGGTCGATGAGGATGCCGTCGGGCTCGGGAGAGGCGATCAGGTCGGCCAGGAGGTCGGGATGGAAAAGAACGTCGCCGTTGATCAGGATGACCCCGGAGCGGGCGTCCCGCAAAGCCAGGTGGAAGGAAACGGCCGTATTTGTCGAAGCGAAGTCAGGATTGGCCACGAATCGGACGCCCGTCCACCTTCCCGACCGGACGAAAGCCTCGACCATGTCCATCCTATAGCCTGCGACCAGCACCGTCTCCTCAATCCCGCAGCGGAGCAGATTGTCGAGGCACCGTCCGAGGATCTCCCTTTCCCCGACCCGCAGGAGACATTTGGGCCGGTCGTCGGTCAGCGGCCGGAGACGGCCCCCCCGCCCCGCGCATAAAACAACGGCCCGGTGGTCTTTTTCGGCCATGGAATCGAGGCTATTATGTCCATTCCCGGGGAAAAATCAAAAGACTTTTTTTGTCCGTCCGTCGTTCACATCTTCCAGGTGCCGGCCACGATGAGATTGGTTCCGCTGATGCGATCGGCCTTCTCGGAAACGATGAAGCGGACGGCTTCCGCGACATCGGCGAATGTTCCCAGCGATTCCCTGTTCCGGTCGGCGCCCGCCGGCAGGATGCCGCCGCGGAGAAGCCCGGGCGAGACCATGTTGACGGTGACGCCCCGGCCCGCCTCACCCGCCGCGGCCGTCCGGGTCAGAAGAAGGAGAGCGGTTTTGGCCGCGGCATAGGGAAGGATCCCCGGAAAGGCGGACAGCTGTTCGGCCCGCCCGTATCCGATATTGACGACGCGGCCCCAGCCCCGCTGGCGCATTCCGGGAAGGGCGGCCAGAAGACAGCCGTGCGCGGAGTAAAGATTGCCCCTCAAGGCGGCGTCCCAATCCTCCGTGGTCAGCCGGTCCCAGGATTTCTGGAGAAACGGCCCGACGTTGTTGACCAGGATATCGAGGCGGCCGAAGCGGCGTACCACCGCGGCGACGAGGCGGGACGGGGCGCCTTTGCGCGCCAGATCGGCGGCGAAAACGGAGCTGTCCGCCCCCTTCTCGCGGACGGCGGCGGCCGTCTCCCCGGCGCCCGCCGCATTCCGCCGGTAATGGACCGCCACCGCGCGGCAGCCCGGCGCCAGAACGACGGCGATCTCCCGGCCCAAACCGGCCGAGGCGCCGGTGACGAGGGCGACGATTTCTTTTCTGATGTCCATCCCGGATGACCGGGCTCTAGTATGGCCGATCCGCGGTTTGATTTCAAATAGGGGCTATGCTATAAAAATGGGCTCGCTCCGCAATCATAACGCCATCCTCCGAGGTTCCTTCATGACGACGATGAACCGCATCCTCATGACCGGCGCGTCCGGGCAGATCGGGTCCGAGCTTCTCAAGGTCCTCCGCTGCAAGCACGGGGGGTCCAACGTCCTGGCCACCGACATTCAGGCTCTGGCCGCTCCGGAACTGCGCGATTCCGGCCCCTTCGAATTCCTCAACGTCACCGACGCCGAGCGTCTTGACGAGCTGATCACCAAGTATCGAGTCGACACCATCTACCATCTGGCGGCCATTCTGTCCGCCACCGGCGAGAAGAATCCCCATCTCGCCTGGGACGTCAACATGAACGGCACGTATAACGTCCTGGAGGCGGCCCGCAACCGCAAGCCGATCCGCGTCTACATCCCTTCGTCCATAGCCGCCTTCGGGCCGGAAACGCCGCGGGAAAATACGCCCCAGGAGACCATCCTCCGGCCGAAAACGATGTACGGCGTGACCAAGGTGGCGGGCGAGCTGCTGGCCGATTATTACGTCCGCCGCTTCGGGGTGGACGTCCGCGGCAGCCGCTTCCCCGGCATCATAAGCCACGAAACGCTGCCCGGCGGCGGGACCACGGACTACGCCGTGGCCATCTTTTACGAGGCCGTCAAGAACAATCGATACTCCTGTTTCCTGCGCGAGGACACAAGCCTGCCGATGATGTACATGCCCGACTGCCTCAAGTCCGTCCTCGACCTGATGGAAGCCGATTTCGCCAAGCTCCGCCACCACGCCGATTTCAACCTGGCCGCCATGAGCTTCACGCCGGCCGTGTTGGCGGCCGAGATCCGCAAGCACAGGCCCGGCTTCACTATCGATTATCAGCCCGATTTCCGCCAGGCCATCGCCGATTCCTGGCCGAAGTCCATCGATGATTCGGCCGCCCGTGAGGAATGGGGCTGGAAGCCCGATTACGATCTGGCGTCCATGACCAAGGACATGCTGGACGTCCTGTCCCGGCGGCAGACGGCCGGAACGCTCATGGACTGAGCCGCGGCGCCCCCTCAATAGGTTTTCTGGAGGCTGATTCCGCGATAGTATTTCTTCAAGATTTCTTCGTAGGAGGCGCCCTTCTGGGCCATGCGGAAGGCCCCGACCTGGCAGAGCCCGACTCCGTGTCCCCAGCCCTTGCCCGAGAAGACGAATGCCGCCACCCGTCCGTCCGGAGAAAGCTGCCGATCGACGACGAAAAGGTTGTCGCGCAAATTCAGGACCTGGCGGATTTTGAGGCCGCGGACCTGGACCTGGCTTTCCTGCCCGACGACGGTCATCTCCAAGACCCGCCGCGAAGCGCCCCGCTTGCCGGGGACGATGTCGATGAGCCGGCCGATGGGATAATACTGGTTGAGTCGCGCTTCCAGGTCGTCGCGGGATATTCGCGTCTGCCAGCGGTGGAACTGCGAGGTATAATCGAGGACGTTGCCGACGGGGGCCGAGACGATCTGAAGGAGGCGGATTTTGCCTTCGTTTTCGATCCATTTCACGACGTCGCCCGCTTCCAGGTCGAGCGAAGAGGTCGGGGCGGCCGATCCTTCAAGCTCCCGGAGAAGGAGCGCGGCGGGCATCAGCCCGTACACCTTGTCCGCGCCGTCGACGTGGACGGTCAACCGTCCGCCCTTGAGGCCATGGATCGTCCCCTGGCCGGAAAAGTCCTTGTACGTGGCCAGGACTTTGTAAAGATAATAGGCGGCTTCCGCTTTTGTCGGACGACGGTTTCGATCGGTCAGCTTCTCGGAACGCGGGTAAATGCCGGAGACGATGAAGTAGGACATGGGTCCCCGTTCCTCCGGTTTGAGGCCGGCCGCTCCGTCCAGGACATGCTCGGCTTCGGCCCCGAGCATGAGGTTGTCCACCCGATCCTTCCAATCAAAGGCCTCGGCCAGAAGCCGGGCCAGGGCCGGAAAATCGAGGAGCCACGAATCCGGCCCGGTTGTGCCGGCCTTCTTGCCCAGCAGAGCCGCCGCCCGGCCGGTCCAGGCCTGGACTTCGGCCGATTCGGCGGTCTCCCTCCAGGCCTCGGCCGCTCTGTCCGCGGGCAGGATGCCGAGCGCCGCCAAATAGGCCAACTGGGGAGAAACCGTGCGTCCGTTCACCAGGACGGACGGGAAGACGAGAGAACTCTTGATCGTCCAGGCCCCGTCCCGCTCGTCGACGCATTCGGTGCTCTTGAGGTACGGCATGGGGCCGCCCTCGAACATGGCCTCGACGTCCTCGGTCGCGCCCCCGCACGTGCTCATGTAAAGGGCGTTGATCAGCTTTCCGCCGTAGACGGCGACTTCGGAGCGGGTTTCCTCGACGGCCCGGCTGCTGAGAGGGCTCTCGGCGCTCAGCCCGAGATAGACCTGGGAGGAGGGCGTGGCCAGGAGGTCGAAGCCGAGGTCATTGTATTGGCCCAGGTTTTTCAGAGCATAGGTCCGGGCGGCGATGGCCTGGGCTTTTTGGGCCTCGATCTCGTCGAAATAGGAGGGCGGCAGCTCCGCCGGGACTACGCCCTTGAGGTACTCCTCCACGTTCAGGATGTTGACCAGGATAAGGCCCTTGCGGCTTCCCCGCAGGACGAAAATCCCGCGATAGTTTCGGCCGTTATAGGACAGGTAGCTCCCGGTCGAAACAGGGATGAAATAGAGCGAAGAATCGGCGTTCAGGTTGATGAGCTGGTCATTGACCGTGACCCACCGGGGATGGTTCTCGGCGGCCGAGACCTCTTCGCGGATGACCCAGGCCTCGCGGACGCCCAGTGCATTGAGTTTCTTGATGAAGGCCAGGGCCTCGCCGCGGGTCAGGAAATCACCGGCCCGGACCTGGAAGACTCCCTCCGAGCCCAACTCCCCGTCCTGGGTCGCAACGACCCTTTGGGAGACTTTTTCGCGCAGGGCCTTGACCGCGGCGTCGGCCTCCTCGCGCTTCCGGAATTGCCCGGTCTGGACGAGGAATTTCTCGCTGAGCTTGTCCTGGCGTCCCCGGATTCGGGCTTCGGAGGCGTCCTCGGCTAGAAGCTTGTAGTCCCCGCTGACCTGATAGATTTTCATGCCCGAGGAGGACCGGATTTGGATGTCCTCCACATTCAGTCCCAAGGCGATGCGGATGACGGGCTTAACGATCGGGTAGCCCTGGAAAAACAGATTTTCCTCTCCGAATTCCTTCGGCTGGCCGATCGAGAAATACAGGGCGAGAAATGCCAGGAGGAGATATCTATGATGACGGGTCATCAATTTCGGCATTAAACGACCTCGGCCGCACCGCTGGACATCGTCCCCCGGCGGCGGCTTCATTCGCGTTAGCATTCCGTTTTTCAACAATATATAAGGCTCTCCAAACCGATTTATACAAGATATGGGGGGCTGCTGCTGATTGAGCGGCAGAAATCATACCGGAAACGTGCAAGTTTGTCAATCCCCCGGCCGTTTTGACTTTTCCCCCGATTCGGATATAATCTCCCCTTTCAAATCCACGGACGAGGTCGATCGATGTTGAATATCGGATCATACGAGGATCGGCTCAAGGACTTCTCCTGGTCGATCGCCGAACGGGAGCTTGAATACGCGCCGGGAGGCCCCATCAACATCGGCTGGTACTGTTCGGACCGCATTTGCCTCAAGGGACACGGCGCGAAGACGGCCCTCTTTTGGGAAGGCATGGGCGGGGCGGAGAAAAAATTCACTTATGATGACATCCGCCGGGCCAGCAATACGATCGGCGCATTCCTGCGCGGCCTAGGCATCGGCGAAGGCGACCGCGTTTGCCTCTTCATGGACAAGGTCCCCGAGCTCTACATCGGCGTTCTGGGCATCCTGAAAATCGGGGCCATCGCTCAGCCGCTGTTCTCCGCGTTCGGCGACGAGTCCCTTTTTGTCCGGCTGGACAACGCCCAGACGACGGCCGTCGTCACCCAGAAGAAGCACGCTCCCAAGGTCCGCAAGATCCTGGACAAGCTCCCCGCCCTCAAGCATCTCGTCATCGTCGACCATGACGGCAAGGCTCCGCTCAGGGAGCGAGAAATCGCCTTCTCCCTGGAAAAAGCCGCGCCCGTCGAACACCTGGACACCGTTCCCACCCGGGCCGAGAGCCCTTCGCTCCTCCATTACACCTCCGGCACCACCGGTCAGCCCAAGGGCGTCAAACACGTCCATTATTCGCTCATCGCCCAGTACCTGACGGCCAAATGGGTCCTGGACATCCGTCCCGACGACATCTACTGGTGCACGGCCGACCCCGGCTGGGTCACCGGGACATCCTACGGCATCATCGGCCCCTGGAGCCTGGGAGTGACCCAATGCGTCATGGACAGCGGCTTCTCGGCCGAGGCCTGGTACCGGTTCATCGAAAAGCACAGGATCACGAACTGGTACTCGGCGCCGACGGCCATCCGCTCGCTGATGAAGGCCGGCGACGAGGTCATCAAGAAATACGACTTGAGCTGCCTGCGCATGCTCTCCAGCGTCGGCGAGCCTCTCAATTCGGAAGCGGTCATCTGGTCCGAAAAGGTCTTCGGCAAGGCCTTCCTGGACACGTATTTCCAGACCGAGACCGGGGCCATCATGATCACCAACTTCCCGGGCCTGAAGATCAAACCCGGTTCGATGGGCAAGCCCTTCCCCGGCATCACCGGCGTCGTCCTCGATCCCAAGACCTACGAGCCCTACTCCGAGAGCGGGAAGATCGGACTGATCGGCCTCCGGCCGGGCTGGCCATCGATGATGCGGATGTATTGGAACAACGAAGAGACCTATCGGAAGAAGTTCAAGAACGGCTGGTACATGACCGGCGACCGGGCCAGCATCGACAAGGAAGGCTACTTCTGGTTCGTCGGCCGCGACGACGACATTATCAATACCGGCGGCCATCTGGTCAGCCCCTTCGAGGTCGAATCGGCCCTCATCGAGCACCCGGCGGTGGCCGAATCGGCCGTCGTCAGCAAGCCCGACCCGATCAATATGGAGGTCGTCAAAGCCTTCGTCGCGCTCAAGGCCGGGTTCGTCCCCAGCGCCGATCTGGACCTGGAGATCATGAACTTCATCCGCAAGAAGCTCTCGCCGCTGGCCATGCCCCAGGAGATCGAATTCGTTGAGGCCCTCCCCAAAACGCGCAGCGGCAAGATCATGCGCCGGATCCTCAAATCCAGGGAATGGGGCGAGGAGATCGGAGACACTTCGACCCTGGAAAACGACTGAGCCCTCATCATCCGTTCGATCAAACATAAGGAGACATCGCCCATGTCCGACGAACTCAAAGACATCGTCCTGAAGTACGTGATCGCCGAGTACAGCGAAGACGGAAGCGATCCCATCACCTTCGACACGCCTCTCATCTCGGGCGGCATCGTCGATTCCTTCTCCATGGTCTCGCTCAAGCGGTTCCTGGAGAACAAGTATAAAATCAGCATCCCCGACGACCAGGCCACGCCTGAAGCCTTCGATTCGGTCGACAAAATCGCCGATCTCGTCCGGAAATTCACCAAGGCCTGACGAACCCGGGGACGCGCCCGGAGCGCCCCCGCCCCGACGCCCCGAGACCGATCGCGGGGCCGAGGCCCATGAAGACGCCCATCATCTCTCCCATCCTTTAAGGAGGACTTCCATGTCATATTCCGCCAAGACCCGGACGATGTATCAACAAACCCTCCAGGGCCTGCGCGACGCCGGCATTTTCAAACAGGAGCGGTTCATCCATTCGTCGCAGGCCGCCGACATCGAGGTCGAATTCCCCGAAGGCTCGGCCCTGCGCAAGGTCATCAACATGTGCGCCAACAACTACCTCGGGCTGTCCAGCCACCCCGACGTGGTCAAGGCCGCTCATGCCGGCCTGGACCATCGCGGCTACGGCATGTCCTCGGTCCGCTTCATCTGCGGAACCCAGGACATCCATCGCGAGCTGGAAGAGGCCGTGACCAGGTTCCTCGGCACCGAGTCCACGATCCTCTTTCCTTCGTGCATGGACGCCAACGCCGGCGTCTTCGAGGCCATCCTGACCAAGGACGACGTCATGATCTCCGACCGCCTGGTTCACGCCTCGCTCATCGACGGCATCCGCCTCTGCAGCGCCATGCAGGATACGTTCAAGCATTCGGACATGGCCCACCTGGAACAGAAGCTGGAGATGCACCAGGACCGCCGCCTCCGGCTGGTCATCACCGACGGCGTCTTTTCCATGGACGGCGACACGGCCAAGCTGGACGAAATGGTCGCCCTCTGCGAGAAATACGACGCCATGCTGCTGGTCGACGAATCGCACGCCTCGGGATTCATCGGCAAGACCGGCCGCGGCACGCACGAGAAGTACGGCGTCGTGGGCCGGATCGATGCCATCACGACGACGTTCGGCAAAGCCCTCGGCGGGGCCACCGGCGGCTGCGTTTCCGGCCGCAGGGAGCTCGTCGAGATGTGCCGCCAGAAGGCCCGCCCCTACCTCTTCTCCAACACGATCGCCCCCGTCGTCGTCGAGGGCGTCCTCAAGGTCTTCGAGATCCTCAACGCTTCGACCGAGCGGCGGGACAAGCTCGAGCGCAACGCCGCCTACTGGCGCAAAGGCCTCCAGGAGGCCGGCTTCGTCCTTAAAGAAGGCGACACGCCCATTGTCCCCGTCATGCTCTTCAACGCCAAGCTGGCCCAGGACTTCTCCCGGGCCTTGTACGATGAAGGGGTCTACGCCGTCGGGTTTTTCTTCCCCGTCGTCCCCCAAAGCCAGGCCCGTATCCGCACCCAGCTGTCGGCCGGGCACGAGATCCATCACCTGGACAAGGCCCTCGACGCCTTCATCAAGGCCGGCAAGAAATTCGAGATTCTGGGCAAGACGCGCCAGGAGATCATCGACCGCTTCGGGATGTGAATCGAGAGCGAGGCAACGATCATGGAAAACAAATTCGCCAATCCCGCGCCCCTCGGATTGATGGGGTTCGGAATGACCACCGTCCTGCTCAACATCCACAACGCCGGATTCTTTCCCTTGAGCGCCGTCGTCCTGGCCATGGGCATCTTCTACGGCGGCATCGCCCAGATCATCGCCGGAATCATGGAATTCAAGAAAGGCAACACCTTCGGGACGACCGCCTTCACGTCCTACGGGCTGTTCTGGCTCTCGCTGGTCGCCTTATGGGTCATTCCGGGGATGAACTCGGCCGCCGGCGGAAAGACGCCCGAGGCTTACATGGGCTGGTATCTCTTCCTTTGGGGCCTCTTCACGTTTTTTATGTGGATCGGCACGTTCGGGAAGAACCGGGCGCTCCAGCTCGTTTTCCTCAGCCTGACCATCCTCTTCGCTCTGCTGTCCCTGCGCGACTGGACGGGCTCGGCCGTCATCGGCACGATCGCAGGCTTCGAGGGCATCGCCTGCGGCCTGTCGGCGATCTATCTGGCCATGGCCGACGTCCTCAACGAGGCCAAGGGAAGGACCGTCCTGCCTATCGGCGAATTGAAGAAGCCGGCCTGACCGCCCCGTGTTCCCTGCGTCCGGCACGAAGATCCTTATCACGGGAGGGTCCGGGCACCTGGGCGGCGCCCTGGTCCATCACCTCGTCGACAGCCGGGGACTGTCCCCGACCGATCTGCGCATCCTCTATTTGCCGGGGACCCCGACGAGGGCGCTGGATGACGTCCCCGGACTCGATCTTCGGCCCGTCGATATCCTCGATTTCCCGTCGGTCCGGGAGGCCTGCCGTGGCGTTGAGCTCATTTTTCACCTGGCCGCGTCCACATCGTTCGATCCGCGGCAAAAGGCGCGTCAATGGCGGGTCAACGTCGAGGGCACGCAAAACATCCTGGAAGCCGCCCGGATGGTCCCCACCGTGCGGCGAATCTGCTATACAAGCACCGTCAATGTTCTGGCCGCCCCCTTTCCCCCCGGAACGGTCGGCGGAATCAACGATTGCGATCCCTACGACCGCCGGAGCGGGCTCCATTCCTTCCGCTCGAAAGCCGAAGCCCTGGACCTCGCCGAGACCGCCCGCCGCGGAGAACCGGGCTGGGAGAGAAGGATCGGGATCGGCTACTTTGACTCCAAGCTGGCCGCCCAGGAAATCGTCTCCCGATATGTCGAAGACCGGGGAATGGACGTGGTTTCCGTTCTTCCCGGCACCCTTTTTGGGCCCTTCGACACCCTGATCGGGAGCGGAATCTTCCTCTTGTCCATTTTTCGGCGCAAGCTGCCCGGAGTGCTCAAAGGCGGGATCTCGACCGTCCATGTCCTGGACGCGGTCGAGGGGCACCTTCTGGCCATGGAGAAAGGCGTGAAGGGCGGCCGCTACATCTTGACCGGGCCCGTCCGGAATAATCTCTATTTCCGGGACCTCGCCGGAATCATCGCCGCCGTCCTGCGCCGGCGTTTTCCGGGCCGCGGAATCCGCCGCCGCTATCCGGTGATCCCGGAACCGGCCGCCTGGACGGCCGCCTGGCTATCGGAGACGAGCGCCCGTCTGACGGGCCGCCCGAGCCTCCTCAGCCGGGACGTGGTCCGGGCGGGATCCCGGGCCTTGTTTTACGGTTCCGAGGATTCGGCCCGGGATTTGGATTATCGCCCCGCCCGGCCCTTTCAGGAGGCCGTGGAGGATATGGCGGACGATTATTCGCGGCTGGGACTTTTCGCCGGACACTGAGGTTCAGAAGAAATAATAGACCGCGCCCAGCAAGCGCAAGTTGGGAACCCACTTGGTCGACCCGACTTTGCCGAGGGCGTCCGCCGTGCCGTAGGCGGCATTGGTGTATTCGACTTCGGCGGCGAATCGGACTTTGCCGGCGTTGAACAGGACGCGCGGCGCCACTCGATAGAGCGTGTCGATGTCCAGTCCGCGCCCGTACGAGGCTCCGACGATGGTTTCGCCCGCGCCCTCGTTCTTGGAATAGCCGACGAAGATCCCCGTCTGGAAGGACTCGCCGTTGGTCATGAATTCGCTCCAGCAGGAGAACACGCCGTAGGGAGAATAGCCGACGATGTCCCGGGCGGGGTCAAGGACCGCGCTGACGGCGTAACCGCCGATCATGGTCAGATGATAGGGGTCCTGGCCGTAGAAAACCTCGGCCTTGAGCGTGGCCGTCTTGCTCCGATACTTGAAGTAGGCCATCCCGGCCCAATTCGAAACGGTCTGGTCCGTCCAGTAGCCCGTCGACGTGGCCAGTCGCGGCCGGATGACCTCGTAATCGCCGCTCGCGCCGAAGAGGAATTCGCAGCCGGCCGGGCAGGTCCAGCGGTATTGGAGCTTCAAGTTGAATTCCGGCAGGGCGGCGTTGCGCGCGTAGGCCGAGCTGGCGCCGTCCGGGCCGTTGTCGACGAAATCGCGCTGGGCCAGGGCCGTGGCGCTGACGCTCCAGAGGCCGAACTGCTGGGTGATGCGAATCTGCGGCGAACGGTTGAACGGCTGGAAGGGCGCGCCGGTGTTGAAGGAGACCACTTCAGGATAGCTGTCGGTGATGAACAGCGGATGCCAGAACTGGCCGATCAAAAGATCGGTCGTCGTCCACTTGAGTTCGACGTAGGCATGCCGGAGGCGGAACCCGTTGATATCCGCGTCGGAAGTGCCGAAGAACTCGGCCTCGATGAGCCCCGAGGTCTTGGCTCCGAAAGCGTCGGGGCCGGTGATTTTGCCGGTCAGACGGGTCTGGATGGACAGGATGTGAAAGGTGGGAGCAGCGTTGATGTCCCGGCCGTCCTTGTCCGGCTGCACTCCTTTGGGGAACAGGAGAAAGTAGCCCTCGCGCAGGTTGACGGTCTGCCGTGAGTCGTAAAGGACGTCGGTGCACACATATCCGGAGAAGGCGATGCCGAAGGCGGCGGGCTTGTTCTCGGTTTGGGCCGCCAGCCCGGCGGCACCGGCGAACATCAGCAAAATGAAAGCGCTTCGTTTCCTCATGATGCGGCTATATATATCAAATTTTCCGATTCGATAAAAATACGCCGCCGCTGGCGGGTCAAAGGGTCAGGGCCCGGACCCGCGGACGGGATCGGGCAAGCGCGATGCCGCCAAGGCGCCGAGAACGGGGCCGGGCAGAAGCAGGAGAAAGGCCCAACGCCAGCCCAGGAGCGGGACGGCCGCCGCCGTGATCTGGATGGAAGCGACCGTGACCGCGAAACCGATCCCGTTCTGCACGGTCAAGGCGGTTCCCATGTACTCCTCTTCGCAGCTCCGGGCGGCCAGCCCCGAAAACTGCGGCGAATCGGCAATGACGGCCGCGCCCCAGACCAGAAGGAACGGAATCAGGGCCCAGGCCGAAAAACCGAAAAAGAGCGGAGAGACAGCGCAGCAGAAAGCGGAGACGGCCAGAGCGGCCAGGGTCACGGCCTTTTCGCCCCGCGTCCGCGAAACCGCTCCGCCGGCCAGGCATCCGCCGACCCCGGCGAGAAAAACGAGGAAGACGAACCAGGCCACCGTCCGACTCCCGCCCAGGGCCGTTCCGGCCAGCGCCGCGCCCAGGTAGGACGATCCGAGCGACCAGAAGGCATACAGCTCCCACATGTGTCCGAAATATCCCCAGGCCTGAAGCCGGAAGGCGCGATTCGCAAACACCCGGCCGGCGGCCTTCCAATCGAACCGGGCGGGCGCAAGCCGATAGGGGCCGTCCCCGAGTCCGAAGGCGACGAGGGCCGAGCCGCCCAGCGCCAGCGCGGAAGCGGCGGCCAGGAGCACGTGCGGATCGGCGCGCCCGCCCAAGGCCATGATCAGGAAGGGCATCGACGACCCGAGGGTGAGCGCGGCGATGAGCCGGGACAACGGCCGGCCCAATCCCCCGCGGTGCCACTGGGCGACGATCTTCATTCCAACGGGATAGACGCCGGCCAACGAAACTCCGGTCAGAAAACGAAAGGCCAGGGCGGCCGTGTAGGCGGTTCCGGGCCGGGCGAACGCGGCGTTGAAAACGGCTCCGGCCAGGGCCGAAAGGGCAAAGACCCGGCGGGCGGAAAAGGAGTCGGCCAGGTTGAGCAGCGCAAAAGCGAAGGTACCGGCAATGAAGCCGAGCTGAACCGCGATCGTCAGCCAGGCGGCCTGCCCGGGGCCCAGGCTCCAGAGCGCCTTCAAATAGGGCCCGGCGGCCGTTCCCGTGAACCAGGTCGAGGAAGCCAGAAAAACCGCCAGGGAGAGGAATCCCAGGGCCCTTCGCGCTCCCGGCGCTTCCGACGCCGGTTCCGCCGCATTCAAGATCCCGGCCATATCGGCCGCCGTCGTAGCGGCCCCGACCTCGATGGGAATGACGGCAGCGCCCCGCGAAGCATAATGCTCGACGAGCGGACGGGTCCGGGCCTCGAAGATCTTCAATCGGGCCTCGATCTCGACGGGATTGTCGTCGGAGCGCCCCGTCCGGTCTCCGGCCGTATTGGCCCGGATCCGCCCACGGACGATGGGCGCCGCCGCGTGGAGGACGGCGACGACGCGGACATCGACTTCGGGCTCCAATCCCAAGGCCTGTCCGACGTGGCGTGGCAAGCCGTTGAGGACGACCCAATCCTCCGGACGGACGCTTTTCGACCGGATGAAGCGGCGGAAGACGCGGAGGGCAATGTCGAATTCCGCATTTTCAAGCAGGGCCCCGGTTTCAAGCGAGCGGCGGACGGCGGCCCGGTCCGTCCCGCTGAGCCCGTCGTCGCCATGAGCTTCGCCTGCGGCGGCGGCGGCGCGCAGCTCGGCCCCGAAGTCGAAATGAAAAAAGCGGCGTCCGCCGCAGCCTGTGCGTTCCAGATAATCGCCCAAAGGCGACTTCCCCGCCCCCGTAGGACCGATCAGAAGGATGGCCTGTCGCTTGGTCATGGCGGATGCCGGTCCATGATACCATAGGGTCGGCTTCGACGGCGATTCGGGTCTCGATTCCCCTCGGACTCTGTTATAATGAGTGCCTTGGCCATGTCTAAGCCCGCCTCCCGAACCGCCGCTTTGATCTTTTCGCTGGCGGTCTGCGGAATCGCATCGGCCGCGGGCGAAACCCCCAACGTCCGCACGGTCGTCGACAGCCTCGGCCGATCGGTGACCCTCGCCGCTTCTCTCGAGCGGGTCCTCTCCATCCAGCCCGAAATCACCCGCATCATCGTCGCCCTCGGCGCCGGCAGCCGGCTCGTCGGCATCGACCATTTCCTCCGGACCGAGGACCCGCTGTTCAGGCTCATCGCTCCCGGACAGGACCGCCTGCCTCTCGTATCCATGGCCGACTACAACGTGAATACGGAGCTCGTCCTTCGCCTCGCTCCCCAGGCGATCTTCGGCGCTCCCGAGGACAAATCCGTCGTCGACTACCTGCAGTCGAAAACGGGGATTCCCACGATCGCCCTCTCGTCCCAGGGCCGTTTCGACCGCCTCCTGGAGGAGATGGCGCTTCTGGGCTCCGTCCTCGGCCGATCCGAACGGGCGGCGGAGCTGATCGCCTATTTCAAGGCCGAGGTCGAATCCGTTCGCAGGGCCGTTCGGGCGTCCTCCGATCCACGGCCCCGGGTTTACCTGGCATTCTGGGGCTCCCCGACGCGCACGCCCGTCCGCTATGAACCGGTCGACGCGGCGGGCGGGACAAACGTCGCGGAGAACCTCCTGCCCACGTTTTTAGGGACGCTCATCGCCAACGTGAACATCGAACGCATCCTGGCCTGGAACCCCGACATCATTCTCGTCCACGGAAATTATCCCTTCCGCCGGCGGGCCGTGACCACCGCCCGGTTCCTCTCCGACGGCCGCCTGCGGACCGTCGCCGCCGTCCGGAACGGCCGTGTCCACTATACCTTCGGCTTTTGGAATTGGTGGGACCCGGCCGAGGTCCTCGTCGAGACGGTCTACCTGGCCCGTCTGTTCCATCCCCGCCTTTTCCCGGCCGAGAATTGGGCCGCCAGGGCGGAAGCCGTTTTCAAAAAATTCTACGGCGTCGAGCGGGCCTTCGCGGCCCTGTCCGAATCGATCGGCTGCGGAGAGTGGCTCGATGGCCGATAAAAAGAGTCCCCTCCGCCTGCTGATCTATATTTCGCCTTTCGTCCTTTTTGCCGTCTCCCTCTATTTGGGAACCTACCGCATTCCTCTCCCCGGCCTGATCAAGACGCTGCTGTCGCCACTCGTGCCCGCCTGGAAGGTCGGCCTGCCCGAAGGATACGCCTCCATCGTCTTCGGCATCCGTCTGCCGCGCCTCATCCTGGCCTTGGCCGTGGGCTCGGCCCTGTCCGTCTCGGGTGCTTCGCTGCAGGCGCTTTTCAAGAATCCCCTGGTCAACGAGTATATCCTCGGCCTTTCCTCCGGCGCCGGTTTCGGGGCTTCGCTCTCGCTGGTCTTTCTGGGCCCGGCGTTTCCGCCCCAGATCTCGGCCTTCCTCTTTGCCATCGTGGCCGTTCTTCTGGTCCTCTCGATCTCCTCCCGGTCGGAATCCCCGATCGTCTCCCTCCTTTTGACGGGGGTCATCGTTTCCGCATTTTTCACGGCCCTGTTGTCGCTGGTCGAATTCTTCGCCAGCCCCTATTCGCTCCAGGCCCTTTTCAATTGGCTCATGGGCAACCTGGCCCGTCCCGGCTGGAACGATCTGGCCGTGACCCTGCCTTTCGTCCTCGGAGGCGGGGGCGTCCTGATTCTCCTGCGTTGGCGCCTGAACGTCCTTTCTCTCAGCGACGACGAGGCCCGTTCCCTCGGGGTCAACCTGCGCGGGGAGAAGCTCCTGGTTATCGCCCTGGCCACGCTGATCACGGCCGCGGCGACGGCCGTGGCCGGCATCATCGGATGGATCGGGCTCATCGTCCCTCACCTCGTGCGGATGATGGCGGGCGCCGACAACCGGCGGGTCGTCCCGCTTTCGGCCGCCCTGGGCGCGTCGTTCCTGCTTCTGGCCGACGACATCGCCCGGAGCCTGGCCTCCTTCGAGGTGCCGGTCGGAATCTTCACCAGCATCATCGGCATCCCGCTGTTCATCCTTCTGTTGCGCAAGTCGACCAAGGTTTGGCTGTGAGCATCCGTGTCTGCGGCCTCAATTTTATCCGCCCGGGATTCGTCCTGCGCGTGGCCTCCCTGGAATTCGCCGCGGGCCGCTTGACGGCGCTCGTCGGGCCCAACGGCGCGGGCAAGACCACGCTCCTCAAGTGCCTGGCCGGCCTCCTTTCCGTCCCCCGCCGGACCGTTTTTCTGGGCGACCGGGACCTGTCCGCGATCCCCGACGGCGAGCGGGCCAGACTTCTGTCCTTTGTCCCCCAGGAACACTCGTCATCTTTCAACTACGCGGTCCGCGAATTCCTTCTCCTCGGCCGGGCCCCGTACGTGTCCCTGTTCTCGCTTCCGTCGCCTGCCGACGCGGCCCGGGCCGAGGAGACCCTGGCCTTCGTCGGCCTGGCCGGGCGCGGCGGCCGCGCCTACCAGCAGATGAGCAGCGGCGAACGCCGCCTCGTCCTCATCGCCCGGGCCCTGGTCCAGGACACCGAAATCCTCGTCCTGGACGAGCCGACGACGTTCCTCGATCCAAAGCACGAAACGGACGTCCTCACCCTGGCCCGCCGCCTGGTCGACGAACGGGGAAAGACCGTCCTTGTCACCCTGCACAACCTGGACATGGCCATGCGCTATGCGGACGACCTCGTCTGCTTGAAGGACGGCGCCGTCGCCGCCCACGGCGCTCCGGAAACGATCGTGACCGAGTCCCTCCTGGAATTCATGTATGAGATTCCGATGCGCATCCTGCGCCAGGAAGGCCGGACCTTCATCGTCCGTTGAGCCAAGCGCCCTTGAATTTTAGCCGGGTTTATCTATAATATTGCTGTATCCCGACAAAAGGGTCGCCCGCCCAAATTCCGTTCCCCCCAGGGGCGGGACGAGTGCACAGCGGAAAGTTCGCCTGATGAAAAAGATGAAGCTGAAGATCCGCTATCTGAATGGCAATCGCCTTTACCATGCCTTCCTGGCCGGCGGAAACGCCGTCATCCACGACCAGTCCTATCTCAACCGCATCAACGTCTTCCCCGTCCCCGACGGCGACACGGGGACCAACCTGGCCTCCACGTTCCGGGCCATCGCCGAGGGCGCGGAAGCCAAGCGGTCCATCAAGGAAACCCTCCGGTCGATCGCCAACGCCGCCCTCTATGGGGCTCAGGGCAACTCCGGGCTCATCTTCGCCCAGTTCCTTCACGGCATGAGCAAGGAGGTCGGCCACCACGAATGGATGTTGACGACCAAGGCCTTCGGCGAATCGGTCAAGCGGGCCACCCGACACGCCTACGCCGCCATCGTCCACCCGGTCGAGGGGACGATGATCACCGTCATCCGCGAGTGGGCCGAGGCCGTCTACCAGAGGGCTTTCCATACCGCAGATTTCGAGGAGCTGTTCTCCGATTCGCTGGCCACCGCCCAGCAGTCTCTGAGGGAGACCCCGTTGAAGCTGGCCGTCTTGGCCAAGGCCAACGTGGTCGATGCCGGAGCCAAGGGATTTGTCGATTTCCTGGAGGGCATCCTGCAGTTCATCAAGAAAGGCAAGCTCCTGCGGTTCCAGAAGACCGAACTTGAGTGGGTCCCGCCGGACGAGGTCAGGACCCCGGCCAAGGACAAGTCCCTTCACAACCGCTACTGTTCCGAGGCCCTGCTGGTGGGGACGAATCTGGAGATCGGGGGCATCCGGGCCATCGTCCAGCGCTACGGCGATTCGGCGGTCGTAGCCGGCTCCGAGGAACGCGTCCGCATCCACGTCCACACCAACGAGCCGGACGGTCTGTTCTTCGAGCTGAAGGACCGCGGAACCATCGCCCAGATCAAAGTCGACGACATGAAGAAGCAATACGAAGCGGTCTGGTCGCCCAAGTCCAAGATCGCCATCCTGACCGATTCGACCTGCGACCTGCCGCGTTCGATCCTCGACGACCGCCAGATCCATTTCATCCCCCTGAACATCATCTTCGGAGCCCAGCAATTCCTGGATAAGATGACCATCCTGCCGGAACGGTTCTACGATCTCCTGCGGACTTCCAAGGACCAACCCAAGTCGTCCGTTCCGGCCCTCAAGGCCTTCCAGAACATGATGTCCTTCCTCTCCGGCCACTACGAATCGGTCATCGCGGTCACCGTCTCGGAAGGCCTCAGCGGCACCTACGGCGCTTTCCTCAAGGTCGCCCAAAGCCTGATCGGCCGAAAGATCTCGGTGATCGATTCCAAGTCCATTTCGGCCGGCCTCGGCCTGTTGGTCGACCGGGCCTCCGAATTAGCACTGGCCGGATATCCTCACGACGAGATCGTCCGCCGGCTCGAGTCCTGGGTCCCCAAGTCGCACCTCTTCGTCGATGTTCTGACCCTCAAGTACTTCATCCGCGGCGGGCGGGTGAGCGCCATGAAGGGGCTGGCCGCCCAGATCTTCAATATCAAGCCGGTCATCTCGATCGGCGCCGACGGCAAAGCTTTCAATGCGGCCAAGACGGTTTCCCGCAGAGGGATGCTGGCCAAAGTCCTGAAGCTCGTCCAGTCTGTGAGCGAGAAGGACAAGGTCTGGGGCTATGCCATCGTCCATGCCCAGAACCCCGATCGGGCCAAGGCCTATGAAGAGGCCCTGACGGGCATGCTCGGCCGCGGGCCGCGCTACATCATGGAAGTTTCGCCCGTCATCGGCGTCCACACCGGGGTCGGCGCCGTGGGAGTGGCCCTCCTGTCCGAATAGAGCCTTGCGGTCATGTCGACCGATATCGCCGTTTACGCGTCCGTCGTTTGGATCTACATGACCGGCCTGTTTCTGGCGGCCTTGGCCCGTGGAGATAACAGCATCGTCGATATCGCCTGGGGCCCCGGCTTCATCCTTCTGGGGGCCACGAGCCTGGTCCTGCATGGGAGCTGGAATTCACGACGCCTGCTGGTGAGCGGTTTGATCCTCATCTGGGCGGCGCGCCTGTCTTTCTATATCTTTCGCCGCAACCGCAAGCATGGTGAGGATTTCCGCTACGCCGCCTGGCGGGCCCGCTGGGGCCGAACTTTCGTCCTTCGCAGCTACATCCAGATCTTCATGCTCCAAGGATTTTTCCTGGTTCTCATCGCCTTCCCGGCATTGCTTCTGGCCCGACGGCCCGACGCGGCCTGGTCGGCGCTCGATGCGGCCGGATTGTCCGTGTGGATCGCCGGATTCCTCTTCGAAACGGTCGGCGACGCCCAGCTGACTCTCTTCAAACGCGACGCGGCCAATCGAGGCCGGATCATGACCGGCGGCCTATGGGCCTACACCCGTCATCCGAATTATTTCGGCGAAGCGTTGATGTGGTGGGGGATCTTTCTCATCAGCTCGGCCGTTCCCGGCGGATGGCCGGGTCTCATCGGGCCGCTGACCATCACGCTTCTTCTCCGGTTCGTTTCCGGCGTTCCGCTTCTGGAGAAAAGATACGCGGGCCGGGCTGATTTCGCCGCTTACGCCCGCAAAGTCAACGCCTTCCTGCCCTGGATTCCCAGGCGCCGAAAACCGTCTTCGCAAGGAGGGGTTTCATGATCCGCTCCGTTATGCTCTGGCTGGGCGCGTTCGTATTCACCAGCGCCATCGATGCCCTTTGGCACCTGGTTCTTTTCGGTCGGCCCTACAAGGAAGGGCTTCAGCTTCTGGCCCGCACGGCCGAGGGGAAGTTCGTCTTCAGGCGGGCGGCCGCTCTCCTGTCCCAGGCGCTTGTCGTAACGGCCCTCCTGGCTCTGGTCCTGATCAAATCCGAGGCCGCCACGCCGGCCGCGGCGGCCTTGATCGGAGCCTTGGCCGGGATCCTGGCGATCTCCGTCTATGGACTGACCAATTATGCCCTGCTCAAGGACTGGGGCCGGACGATCACCGTCCTGGAAATCATCTGGGGCCCGATTCTGGGCGGACTGAGCGGCGCCTTCGCCTTCTGGCTGAAATCGGTCCTGGCCGGCTGACCCGGCGCCCCACGTGAGGCGGTCAGCCCTTCAATTCGGACGTGCAGTGGGGACAGCGGACGGCCTTGAGCGGTATGGCCGTGAAGCAGAAGGGGCAGTCCTTGGCTGTCGGCGCCGCCGGGACGGGCGCCGGTTTGCGCCGGAACGCGTTGAGCCATTTGACCATGATGAAGATGGCCAGGGCGATGATCAGGAATTCCAGGAGCGTGTTCAGGAAGGCGCCATAGTTGATGGTCGCCACGCCGGCCTTCTTGGCCTCGGCCAGCGACTCGAAGGTCCGGCCGGACAGGTTGATGTACAGATTGGAAAAATCAACTTTGCCAAGCAAGAGTCCGATCGGAGGCATGATCACGTCGTTGATCAGCGACGTGACGATCTTGCCGAAGGCGGCGCCCATGATGAACCCCACGGCCAAGTCCATGACGTTGCCCTTCTGGATAAACTCTTTGAATTCTTTGAACATGTCTCTCCTCCTCGACTGAGGTCCGTTTGCCGTGGAGCCATTTTAGGTTAAAGGCGGCGGTCGGTCAAACAGCGGGATTCTCATGACCGGGCCGATGATTTATAATCCCGTCATGATCGTTCCGCCCTGCGGGAAAGCTGAATCCATGAAAAGAACCGGTGCCATTCTCCTCATCGCCTTTGCCTTGTCCGCGACCCCGGCCGCGGCCCAGATCACCAGCCTGTCGCACGTCTTCCTCCTGGGCAGGACGCTCAAGGATACCGACGGCGACCAGTTCGCCGATCGGGTCGCCTTATGCATCGTTATCCCCGACTCGCCCACGGCCGCTGAATTGGCCGCGGCCTCCGACATCGCCTCGCGGGCCAATTTCGATTCCCTGTCCGAGGACCTGTCGGGGCTGGTCCGACGGGAATCGGACGCCGGGCGGATCGACCGCCTGGAAAACCCGATCCTTCTGGGACCGAACGTCAAATGGCTCAAGGACGCCCTCCGGGGCGGCGACCTGGAAGCCCCGACCCTCGGCGTCAACGAAGGGCTGGTCTCCGTCTTCGCCTACAAAGCCCGGACCGGGATTTTCGTCACCGCCGGTTCGGAGGACGCACTCCTCCAGACCGCCCGGGCGTTCTTCCTCCGTTGGCCCTATTTATGGGATATCTGGGGCCGCGAGGAAGGCCAGACGTACGCGACGCTGGAGCGCGACATCGACCAATTCCTGGCCGCCGAAGGCGTCCATCTGCAGCGAACGGTCATCCGCTCCGTCTCCTATGAATTCCCCCCCGCGCCCAAGGGGCCGGGCCCGCTTAAAAAACTGGCCTTCAACGCCGGTGAGATCAAGAACCTCGTGGCCGAGATCAATTTCACGGACGAAAACGACCTGACGACGGCGGTCAAAGCCTTTGACGGCCTTCGGCTGGCCCATCTGCGCGGCCAAAAAAGCGAGGTCCTCTCCTACGCCGGATGCGCCCTGGTCACGATCGACCTGCGCTTCGGCAAGACCAAAATGGAGTCGGCCCTGCCGCGCCAGGGATATCCCAAACGGATGTTGACGGCGTCTTATAAGGATCTCTCGCGGGCCGACGGGGCCGGCCATGAATTCGACTTGACCGGCCTGTTCACGGCCAAGGGGTTCTACGGGGACTCCGACAAGGACGGTCTCCTCGACTCCTGCGATTCCCAGATCATCGTGCCCGCGGCGGGGGCGCCCCGCGCCGTCGCCGCCCTGGCTTCGCGCCTTGTTTTGAACACGGCCGGCGCGACGTTTCCCATCGTCGCCCTGGACCGTGAGATCGAGCCTCACAAGGCCCTGACCGCCCCGCTTCTGGTCGGCCCGACCGCCCAGACCCAGGAGCTCATCCGTGTCGGCAAGCTCGTTCCGCCGCCGCTGGAGAATTCGATGGGCCTCGTCGCCGTCGTTCCCAAAGCCTTCAATAAATCCAGCGCCCTGGCCGTTCTCGGCGCGGACGCCATCGGCCTGGAAAAGACGCTCGGATATCTCAGCCGGACCTTCCCCTATTTCGCATCCTATGGGCCCGGCCGGCCCCAGATCGGGGACGTCCCGTCCGACCTGGAGCGCTTCCTCAAAGGCGAGCGGGGCGCCGCCGAGGCCTTTTTCCTGCCCGTTCTGCGCAAAGCCCTGGACGAGCTCAAGGACAAGGACTTGGAAACCCTGAAGGTCGAAATCCTCCTGCCCAAGGCCAATCCCAAATTCGAGGACGAAGTCAAACGGGCCTGCGCCGCATCGGTCAAATCGCCCGCCGTCGAGATCAGCTCCGCCACGCTGACCGAGGGGCGGAAGATCCTGGAGAAGGAGCGGAAATTTTCCTGGGAAGGGACGGACGCCTTCGATCTCGTCAAAGACAAGCTGAAGGACGCCCGCGCCTTGCCGTCCCCGCTGAAGATCAGCCTGGGCCTGAGCGAATCGCCCGAGGTCCGGTCCAAGATCCGGAAACAGATCGAGCAATACACCGCCGAACAGCTCAAGCAGCCCGCCGAAGTGGAGGTGGCCTCGTCCTATAAGCAGGGTTTCTTCTGGCTGACCGAAAAGGTCCTGCCGGCCTTGAAGGGCAAGGGGATCGCCCAGGTGATCGTCCGGTTCTCCGAGGAAAAAGATGATTTCCGCAAGCCCAAGCGCTTCTACGCCGAGCCGACCCGCTGGCTCCAGGAACTCTACCCGGCGGACGAAATCCTGGCCCGCGATCTGCCCCTGCCCCTGGACAAGATCCGTTTCGAGATGAGCCCGAACCTGTCCACGGTCTATGACGTGACCGCTCTCGACGCCAAGAACGCCGTCGTTTTCGAACAGAGTTTCAGCCCGCGCATCAGGGAGATGCCTTATCTCAAGGTTCTGCCCGAGTGGGGCACGGTCAAAATGACCACGGGCTGGGCCCGCATCGAACGGGGCGATGAAGTGCTGTACGACGGTCTCTTGCCCACTGACCTGGAGAAATTCTGGAATTTCTACCAGGACGAGGTCCTGGCCCCGGTCTACAGCCAAGTCCTCAAGAAAACCGGCGGGACGCCGACCTTCTCCAAACAGCCGTTCTTCAAGCAGCTGCGCGTGGAGCTGTGGGCCAGCGAACCGGATTATCGGCTGGGTTTGGACGAGGAGATCATCAGCTCCCTGGAAGCCCTGCACGACGAGATCTATTTCGACACCCTGGATTTCCTGCGCGGCATCACCGACATCGACGTCGAGGAAGGCGAACAGCCGGAAGACACCCAGCGCTTCTCCGCCCCCGGCAACGTCTTCCCGGTCATCCACCCCTCCACCGAGGGCGAGGCGCCCCGGGTCAAGGTCACTTTCGAAGATTGGGCCGGCCAGGTCCCTCAGCTCACCCTGAAATGGAAGGAAACAGGCCGCGACGAAAATCTCCGGCGCTTCACTTTTCCGACCCTGAAGAGCAAACCCATCCAGATTCCGGCGCTCATCTATAACGGCCTGGAAGAGAAGCTGGACAGCCTGAGCGCTGACTTGGAGTTCGAAAAAGAGTCCGAATACCTGGAGCTGCTCGACCTGCTGCCGGCCTATCGTGAGCTCCTCGGACGGGACGCACTTCCGACGGCGCTGTCTTACCCCTCACTGGCCTTCCTGCGGCTGAAGTTGAAATGCCGGGACCTTTTCAAGGAAGAGGTCATTCCGGTTGCTGCTCCGGCCGAATCCAAACCTGCCCCCCTGCCGGCGCCTCTCCGCACCGGCGAGAGCATCGTCGACACGACCCGGATCCTGGCGCCCGAAGACGTCGTCGACGTGACCGCCCGGCTGGCCCAATTTCCGATTCTGCGGACGTCGATCGGCGGCAGGTCCTATGAGGGCCGGCAGGTTCCGGTCATTGAGGCCTACAAACCGGGCGGCGACTATGTGTCCATCCCGCGCTTGGTCGCCCTTAAGCCCACCATCTACTTGAGCGGCCGCCAGCACGCCAATGAGGTTTCATCGACCACCTATATCCTCAAGCTGGCCGAGCTTCTGGCAACGGACAAGGCCTACCAGGATTATGTCGGCCGGATCAATTTCGTTCTTCAACCGATGGAGAACCCCGACGGAGCGGCGCTGGCCTTCGATCTCCAACAGCTGACGCCGTTCCACAGCCTGCACGCCGGCCGCTACAGCTCCCTGGGGATCGACGTCGGCTCGCTGGGCGGGGTCGCCCGGCCGATCCTTCCCGAGGCCCTGGTCCGGCGCGATCTCTACGCCAAGTGGGTTCCCGACGTCTATCTGAACCTCCACGGCTATCCTTCGCACGAATGGGTCCAGCAGTTCTCCGATTATACGCCCTACCTTTTCCGCGATTACTGGATTCCCAAGGGCTGGTTCACATATTTCCGCTCCCTGAACCTGTCCGTATACGCCCGCTATAAGGAGGCCGGCGAGGAGCTCCGGGGATTCATCATCGCGGAGATGAACGCCGACCCGCGGATCAAGGAGTCCAACAAGAAGTTCTACGACCGCTATTACCGTTGGGCCTCGCGCTGGCAGCCTTACGTCACCCCCTTGGAGCTCTATGACGGCGTGGACATCTACGCCCGCCGGCGGGCGGGTACGGAAATCCGGCTGACGCTCCGGTCGCAGACCACCTATGCCGAGGAGACGCCCGAGCTCATGGACGAGACGGCCCGCGGGTCCTGGCTGGATTTTCTTTCCTCCCAGGGGTTGTCCTATCTGCGGGCCCACCTCAAGTACCTGTCCCAGGCAAAGTTCGAAACCGTCCGCATCGAGGAGGAGGTCGGCGACCGCGTCCGCATCCAGCTCGTCCGGAGCAGGCCCGGTTCGACAAAGAAGTAAAACCATCCGGAGGGAAGAACGGAGAGGTTGTCAAGCGGGTTGAATACTGTTAATATTTAGGACACATCATCAGGGTTTGAACAAGTATGGACATCCGCGAAAACCTTCTCGTGATCGGCCGTGATCCCGTGATTTTCGATGTTCTCAAGGATTCGGCCGTTTCGTCGGACTTCCAGATGTTCTACTGCGGCGTCCGGGAGGATCTGTCCGCCTTCATCCGCGAACATGAGATTCGGTTTGCCCTGCTCGACGCCCCGGAGGGAACCGCTCTTGCGGGGGAGGTCCTGGCCTCGCTCAAACGCCTCGACCGCCTTTTGACGGTCATCGTTGCGGGCCGCCCCATCCACCCCGAGGAGGTCCTCGAATGGATTCGACGGGGCGCCGACGAATATCTGGAGATCCCCGTCTCTCCCGACGCCGTCCGGGCGGCCCTGAAAAGAGTTCTGGAAAAGCGCGACCTGCGGCGGGAGACGCTGCTCCTGGAGTGCCGCCTGGAAAAGAAATACAACTTCCAGGGACTGATCAGCAAAAGCCCGTACATGCTGGAGGTTTTCGCCCTGATCGAGAGCGTGGCCCGGTATTTCACAAGTGTGCTTATCCTCGGCGACACCGGAACGGGCAAGGAAATGGCCGCCCGGGCCCTCCACGCCCTGAGCGAAACCAAGAACCGCCGCCTGGTCGTCTGCGATTGTGCCTCCATCCCCGAAACTCTTTTCGAATCTGAGCTTTTCGGCTATGTCCGCGGGGCCTTCACGGGCGCCGACCGGAACAAGCGCGGTCTTTTCGAAGAAGCCCATGAGGGGGTTATTTTCCTGGACGAGGTCGGCGAAATTCCCCTGCCCGTCCAGTCCAAGCTTCTGCGCGTCCTGGAGAACCGCCAATTCCGCCCCCTGGGATCGAACGAGGTCAAGTACGTCAATGTCCGGGTCATCGCCGCCACCAACCGCGACTTGTCCGAGGCCTGCCATAAAGGGACCTTTCGCGAGGACCTCTACCACCGTCTGAACCGGGTGGAGATCCGCATTCCTCCCTTGCGGGAGCGGCCGGAGGACGTGCCCCTGCTTGTGCGCCACTTCCTTGACGTCAACAACAGAGCCTATGAAAAGTCCATCAAGGGTCTGGCCCGCGACGTCCAGAAATTGTTTCTGAAATACGACTGGCCGGGCAACGTCCGCGAGCTGGAGAACGTCCTCCAAAGCGCGGCCATGCTGACCAAGAAGGACTTCATCGACGTCGGCGATCTGCCCAAGAACCTCCGCGACCAAGCGGCCAACAAGCCGCGGCCGCCGTTCAGGGACAAAGAGAACCTCTCGACGCTCGATGACCTGGAGAAAGAGTACATCGCCTATCTTCTCAAGCTGACCGGATTCAATCTGAAGCGGACGGCCAAGATTCTCAATATCTCCCGGACGACCCTCTACAATAAAATCAACCGGTTCGGTCTTGTCCGCGAGCCCCGCTCCGCGAAAGGGCGCCCGGCCCCGTCGTCTGTTTAAAGCTCGCCGAGGGCCCGGCCGATGGCCTTCAAACCGCGCTCGAGCATTTCCGGCGCGGGCCCGAATCCCAGCCGGAAATGCCGTGGCTCTTCGAAAAACCGCCCCGGGACGACCGACGTTTCGTACCGCTCTTTAAGAATGCGGGCCAGCGCGTCCCCCGTTCCGGAAAAATCCTTGACCCGGGGAAAAGCGATGATCCCGTTTTCAGGTTCGACCCATTCCAGGCGCGGCTCGCCGGCCATGAAAGCGGATACGCGGGCGTGATTCGGGCCGATGAGGGCCTGATTGCGCTCGCGAAGCGCGTCTAGCCGGGGGAAGATCCGGGCGGCCAGCTGCTCGGCCATGAAGACATGCTCAACAAAGACGTGGTCGACAACATGGCGGAAGAGCGGGACAAGCGGCGGCGGCATCAGAATCCAGCCGCACCGCAGTCCGGCCAGCCCATAAGCTTTGGTCAGGCTCCCGGCGGCGATGATGTTTTCGGCCACTCCGTACGCCGTCCGGCCCGTTTGGCCGGATAGGAACTCCAAATAGACTTCATCGACGAAGACATAGGCCCCGGTCCGGGCGGCCGCGGCGGCCACGGCCCCGATCTCCTCCCGCGGCAGGAAGGCCCCGCTGGGATTGTGCAGATTCGTCAGGATGAGGAGCTTGGTCCGAGGAGTCAACGATTCCGTCAGCCTGTCGAGATCGATCGCATAGCCGTCCTCGAAGCGCCGCTCGATCCGGGACACGTCGGCGCCCAGGACCGTGGGGACGGACAGGAGGGGCTCGTAGGCCGGCCGCTCGACGAGGACATGGTCCCCCGGCTCGAGGAGGGCGGCGGCGGTGAGAAAGATGGCTTGCGAAGCTCCCGCGACGATGATGACATTTTCGGGCGCCGTCCCCGCCCGCGCGGCCACAGCCTGCAGGAGCGGCTCGTAGCCGTAGGGATGGTCCCCGTAGAGCGCCACATCCCCCAGGTCGACGCCGAGCTCCTCCCAGGTAGGGACTCCCATGCCGCTGCGGCAGAGATTGTTCGCTGCGGGCGGAACCAGTTTGGCCCATTCCATGTATTCGAAGGAATGGAATTTCATGTTTCGGTCCTTTCGTTCAAGCTCCGCCGAAGCGCGGCCCGGCGGGACGCGGCATAGATCGGCAGGCCGGCCAGGATGATGACCGTTCCGGCCAGCGATTTGAGCGGTGTGGAGACGAAGACGTTGAGCACGACCGCGGCCGAGATAAGGAAGAAAAGGGCCGGGACGACGGGGTACCCCCAGGCCCGATAGGGCCGCGGCGCATCCGGCATCGTCTTCCGCAAGACGATGAGGGCCAGCGCCGTGAGGCCGAAAAAGATCCAGTCGCCGAACGTGACGTACTGGAGAAGGCGGCCGTATCCGTTGGTCAGCAGGAGTCCCGAGGCCCAGGCCGATTGAAGCACGATGGCCGCGGAGGGCGTTCCGAAGCGGGGATGGACGCGTCCCGCCGCCGGGATGAACATCCGTGAACGGGCCATGACCTGATAGACGCGGGCGCCCGTCAGAATGAAGACGTTGGTGATGCCGAACGTGGAGACGATGATCGACGCGGCAATGAAGCGGCTCCCCCACGGCCCGACCATGGCCTCCATCGCGTCGGCCGCCAGCCTGGACGACCCGGCGATCGCGGGCAGCGGAAGAGCCCGGACGTAGACGGCGTTGGCCAGGATATAGACGCCGACGACCATCCCGACGCCGACGAGAATGGCCAGGGGCATCGTCCGGGCCGGGTTTTTGACCTCTCCGCCGACGAAATTCAGATTCTGCCAGCCGCCATAGGAGAACAGCGCCGGCATCAGGGCCAGACCGAGGGCGCTCAGGGCGCCGGCCGTCAGACCGCCCGGAAAAAGCGGCCCCAGGGACGCCGACGGGGGGTGGAAGGCGAAGAGACCGATGGCGATGAGAACGAACAGGGACAGGAATTTCAGGGTGGTCAGCACGTTCTGGACGATGGCTCCCGGCCTCAAGCCGAGATAATTGACCGCGGACAGAAGCCAGAGGATCCCCGCCGCCAACAGCCGGGCGGCGCCGTCGCCCAGGGGCAGAAAGACCCCGATGAAACGGGCGCAGGTCATGGCGACCGCGGCGATGGCCCCGGTCTGGATGGTGCTGAAGAGCGTCCAGCCGAAGAGAAAGCCCAGCCAGGGGGCGAACCCCTTCTCCAGATAGACCACCTGCCCGCCGGATTGCGGGAACAAAGCGCCCAGCTCGGCGAAACAGATGCCGCCGAGGACGGCGATCAGTCCGCCCAAACCCCAAACCAGCAGCAGCTGCGACGACGTTTGCAGGGTGCGGGCGCTCTCGGCCGAATTCATGAAAATCCCGGCGCCGATCATGGCCCCGCTGGAGATCATGGCCGCGTCGAACAATCCGAGCTTGCGGGCCGTCGCCATGGGTCTTATGAATACACTTTCGGACCGCGAAAATCAACGAAATCCCCCGCGCGGACGGGCCCGGAAAAAAACCTTCTGGTTCGAGTTTCGTATTCATATTAGAATAAGAGGGCAAAGATCCGGGAAGGAGAACCGATCATGAAAAAATTCGCCGGCGCCGCAATCCTGCTCGTCCTTCTGGCCGGGCTGACCGTCCCCGCCCAGGCCCAGGACGCCAAAGACCTTCTGGAGAAGATGATCCAGGCCCAGGGCGGACGGGCCGCCCTGGCCGACGTCAAGGACACCACCATTTCGGGTTCGTTGGAGATGGTCCAGATGGGCATGAACGGAAGCGTCACCATGTACCAGAAAGAACCGGACAAAATGCGCATCGACATCGAGATCATGGGTATGGTCATCACCCAGGCCTTTGACGGCCAGAAGGCCTGGATGACCAATCCCCAGACCGGTTCGACCGAGGAGATGCCCGAGACCCAGGGGCAAAGCATGCGCCGCCAGGCCCTGGGGAACGATTCCCTGCTCAACCCCGAGAAGTATGGAATCACCTACCTCCTGAAGGGAAAAGAGAAGATCGGCGACAAGGAATATCTGGTTCTCGAACAGTCCTTCAAGGACGGCACCAAGGCCACGATGTACGTCGATCCGGCCACTTACCTGGTCTACAAGGCCAAGGCCAAGACCCAGGACATGACCGGGGCGGACGTGGAGGGTGAAACGGTGTTCGATGACTATAGAAAAGAGGGCGACGTGATGGTGGCCCACAAGATGATCACTTACCAGGCCGGGGCTGAATTCCTCCGCATGACATTCACCAAAGTGAGCTATAACGCGAAGCTGGAGGACTCCTTCTTCAAGATGTCCAAGTGACGGAGCCGCGGGGGGCCGGCCGGGCGGTTGTCAGACGGCCTGCCCTTTTCCGATTTCCCTGAGGACGTCGTGGGCCAGGCGCAGGGCGCGCAGGCCCTCCTCCCCGCTGACTTTCCCGGTCCGCCCCTCGTTGATACAGGTCAGGAAATTGTCGATTTCCTTCTTGAGGGGCTCTTCCTTCTTGATCTTGAAGGTCTTGATGTCCGTCTGCCGGCCGCTCAGGGGGAAGACCTTGACCTCCTGGTCGATATAGTCGATGGAGTAATAGGCGGTCGGCTCGAAGATGCGCAGCTTGCGGACCTTGCCTTGGTGGACACGGCTGGCGGTCAAGGTGGCCACGCAGCCCGATTTGAATTCAAGACGGGCGTTGGCGATATCGATTTTCTCCGAGAGGACATGGATCCCCGAAGACCGGATGATCCCGACCTCGTCCTTGATCAGGGCCAGGATGATGTCCAAATCGTGGATCATAAGGTCCAGGACGACATCCACGTCGAGCGAACGGGCCGAGAACGAGCCCAGCCGCTGGACCTCGATGAACTTGGGGTCGGAGATCATGTTTTCGACGGCCTCGACGGCCGGGTTGAAGCGCTCCAAGTGGCCGACTTGGAAGACAAGCCCACGGGACTTGGCTTCGGCCACGAGCTGTTCGGCCTGGGCCACGGTCTCGGTGATGGGTTTTTCGACGAGAACGTGCTTGCCCAGCCGAAGCAGGGCCATGGAAATGTGGAAGTGCTCGGACGTGGGCGTGGCCACGATCCCGGCATCGATCTCGTCCAGCATTTCCTCGTAGTTCTGGAAATATCTGACTCCGTGGCGGTTTCCGATTTCGAAGGCCTTCTTGAAATCGATGTCGGCCACGGCCACGAGCTCGGCCTGCTCCAGGTACGAGGCGATGCGGGCGTGCTGCATGCCCAGATAGCCGACGCCGATGATCCCGACTTTCACTTTATCCATAATGGTCCTTCCGTCGTCTCCGGCTTGCTCAGCGGACCAGCACCGCGATGCGGTTGGCCTCGGCCAGGGCCAGCGACTCCTCCCGTTCGAAAAACGCCACGCGCGCGGTCTCGAAGCAGAGGGCCGCCGCGGCGACCCGGATCAGGCTGCGCATGGTCTCGGCGCCGACGGCCGGTACGTCGATGCGCATGTCCTGGCCGGTCCGGGCGACCTTGAGCACGACGACGCCCTCCCCGGCCAGACGCCCGGCGCGTTTGATGGCCTCGTCCGTGCCTTCCAGGGCCTCGACGGCGATGACGGCGCGATCCTTGACCACCAAGGTCTGCCCGATCTCTTCGTCGGCCAGGCGGCGGGCCCGGTCCCAGCCGAACTCGATGTCGGCGAGGACGTTCGCCGTCGGGGCGTTCGCTGTCAAGACCCCGGGAGAACAGAAATACGGGGCCAGCCAGGCTTCCGGGTCCATGACGGCCAGGCCTTGACCGGCCAGGTATTCAATCAGGGTCCCGATCAGCCCGGAGGGCGTCCGGTCGGGAGCCTTGTCCAGAAGAGCCCGAGCGGCGGCATCCGGGGCTTCGGGAGAAAAGACGGAGCGCGGATCGATCTTGCCCGCCAAGAGAATCCGGCGGATCCCCCGCTCCTTGAAGAACGCCGTCAGGCGGCCCAGCTCGGCCGCCGAGAACCAGGCGCAGATTTCGGCCCCGGTCTCGATCTCACGGCGCGCTTCGCCCCGCAGCCCGGCGACGACGCAGGAATAGCCTTGTCTTTTGGCCTCGGCCAGCGCCAGGAGCGGGAAATTTCCCGCCCCAACGATCACTCCGATTCGCTCTCCCATGTCTCCGCCGTCTTCTTGACCAGGCCGCGTTTGGAGGCGGCGATGAAGGTCAGGATCTCGTCCCGGTCCTCGCCGGCCGGGCATTCGGCCCGGATGGCCTCCACGGCCTGGGTCGTGTTCAGGCCGGAGTAGAAAAGGAGGCCGTAAATCCGCTTGATGGCCGCGATGCGCTCCCTGCCGAAGCCGTTGCGCCGCAGGCCGATGATGTTCATGCCGAAGACGCGGGGGGGCCGCTGGCCGACCACCTTGGCGAACGGCAGCACGTCCTGGGTCAGGACCGAATAGCCGCCGACAAAGGCAAAGCGGCCGATCCGGCAAAATTGATGGACGCCGACGAAGGCGCTGATGTTGGCCCGGTCCCCGATGTGGACGTGTCCCCCCAGGGTGGCCCCGTTGGTCATAATGACCCCGTTGCCGATGCGGCAATCATGGCCGATGTGGGCGTAGGCCATGAAATAGCCGTCGTCGCCGATCGACGTGACCCGCTCCTCTTTGGTCGTGGCCCGGTGGACGGTGATGAATTCGCGGAACTGGTTGCGGTCTCCGATGACGACGCGCGTCTCGTCGTTCGTGTAGCCGATGTCCTGGGGCGGGCCGCCGATGGCCGAATACGGCGAGAAATAATTGTCCTCCCCTATCGTCGTCCAGCCCTCGACGACGACGTGGGCTTCCAGCCGCGTTCGGCGGCCGATCCGCACGTGCTCCCCCACGACGCATCCCGGCCCGATCCACGCGCCCGGGGCCAATTCGGCCTTGGGGTGGATGGACGCCGCCGGGTGGATGGTCACATCTCTATTCGGCTCCATAAAAGTCTCCGCGGTCGTGAAGCGACGCCCACATTTCCCCTTCGGCGGCCAGTTCCTCGCCGACACAGGCGCGGCCGTGGATCTGGTAGAACCGTCCCCGGATCTTTCTCAGCTCGGCGGTCAACCGGAGCTGGTCGCCGGGGACGACGGGGCGGCGGAATTTCATGTCGTCGATCTTGCTGAAGAGAATGAACTTTGTGTCTGGGGCCGGAACGGAGTTGTAGATGAGGAGGCCTCCGGCCTGGGCCATGGCCTCGACGATCAGCACGCCGGGCATGATCCGGACCAGGGGAAAATGGCCCTGGAAAAACTCCTCGTTGAAGGTGACGTTCTTCAGGGCCAGGATGGACTTCCCGGGCTCCATCTCCAGGACGCGATCGACGAGCAGAAAAGGATATCGATGCGGCAGCGAGCGAAGAATCGCTTCGATATCCAAGACGGGGCCCGTCGTCATTTGCCGGGCGCGGCCTTGGCAGCGTCGTAGCGCTTGATGAGCTCGGGGGTCAGGTCGATGGCCGGGCTGAACCAGGCGGCGCCGCTCTTCTGCAGGTCGAAGATGATCTCGAAGCCCCGTTCTTTGCCCAGCTGTTCGACCAGGGGGATGAGCTCGTCCTGGACCTTCTTGAACAGCCGGGCGGTCAGTTCCTGCATGCCGGAATAGGCATCCTCGGCCATCCGTTTGCGGTCCGTGGTCTTCTTTTCCAGGTCGGCCTGCTTGGCCAAGGCCGCTTCATCGGTCATGGTCAACCGTTGAGTGTTGAGGCTGGTCTGCAGGTTGCGGATATCCTCATCCTGTTTGGCGATGTTGGCCTGGTACTGCTTGTCGCGCTCCTGAATGCGGGCGATGACCCGCTTGCCTTCGGCCGATTTTTCCAGGACCTCCTGGGAGTTGATGACGCCAACCTTGGACTGGGCGTAAACGGCGGCGAAACCGCCGCATAGGGCGATCATGGCCAGTGTGGCGAAAAATTTCCGCATGATCCGACCTCCTCGGTGAATTTTGGGACAGGGCCCCGATTATGTCAGAACGTCGTTCCAATCGCGAAGCGGAACGCGAAATTGGAATCCGTCGTGTAAATACGGCGGTTATTATACGCAAAAATCAGGCGGAAAGGAACCCTCAAGGCAGGCACGAAAATCCGCGCTTCGAGACCCGTCGAGGTGTAAACATCCGTCCAGCTGATCTTCTGGTCCTGGGCCCAGGCGTTGCCCCGGTCGTGGAAGGCGATCAGGTATAAGGGGCTTTCCATCCCGCCGATGTGCATGATGGCCTCGAAGTTGACGACCATCTCCTTGGTTCCGCCCAGATTCGTGCCGTTCACATCGCGCGGGCCGATGGTGTAAATCTCGTAGCCTCGGATGTTGCGGTCGCCGCCCAGATAGTAGTGTTCCCAGAACGGGATCTGGGTGCCCGAGGTCAGGGGGATGGCATCGCCCATTTCGAAGTGCACGCCCAGGGAGAGAACGTGGGGCGAGATCGGCTGGAAATGGGTAAACTGCACCATGGGTTTGAAAATGTCTACGTCGCCGCCGAGGAACGTGCCGGCATACTTGAAGGAAAAGCTGTACATCGTCCCCGACGTCGGAGTCAACGGACTGTCCACGGTCGATCGGTAAATGGACGGCGTGATGGAGCTCATGTGGTACTTGCCCCAGCCGAACATGGCCAGGTACAGGGGATCGATGGCGGCGGTCGGGGTGCCCGCCGAATCGGTCGTCGTGTCGGTTGTGGTCGGGTAGGTGACGTCCATGAACTGGTAGCTGTAGGTCAGTCCGGCCCGCCAATAACCCAGGATGCGGGCGCCCAGGTTGAGATCGATGCCCTCGGATTTTTGGTTGTAGATATCGGGCAGATACTGGTAGCGCTTGTAGATGTTGAACCCGGCGCTGATCGGCAGGTCGAACACGTACGGTTCGGTGAAACTGAGGACGTAGTTCTGGACGCGCTGGCCGTACTGGGCGGTAATTTCGAAGTTCTCCCCCCCGCCCATGAAATTGACCGTCGAATAGCTGGCGCCCACGAAGGTTCCATCGTAGCCGCTGTAGCCGGCGTTGAACTGGATGTTGTTCCGCTGCAGCTCCTTGACGTTCAGGACCACGTCGAATTGGTTCGGGTCGCCCGCGCTGGGCTTGATATCGGGGTCCTTTTCCAGATCGATCAGCCCCAGCTGCTTGACCCGCAGGACACTGTCCTTGAAATAGGCCAGGCTGAAGACGTCCCCTTCGCGCAGCAGCATCTCGCGGCGGATGACTTTGTCCTTGGTGAAGATGTTGCCCCGCAGCTCCATGCGCCGGAGAAAACAGATTTCACCCTCGAAAACCTGGTAGGTGAGGTTGACGATCTTGTTCTTGGGGTCGAGGCTCTCGACCGGCATGATCTGGGCGTAGAGGTAGCCGAAATTGCGGAACATCTCGCCCACGGATTCAATGCTTTTCTCCCGGACCTTGATGCTGTAAGGAGCGCCCTTGACGAACTTGATCTGGCTGAGAATGCCCCTGATGGTGAAAGCTTTGTTGCCCTCGATTTTGATCTCGCCGACGCGGTAGAGGTACCCGGCGTTGACCGGGAAGGTGATGCGCATCATCTTTTGCATCCTGGACCAGGGCAAAAGCATCTTCTTCTGCATCTCTTCGATCTTGGGCTCGCCGACCGTGGCCTCCATGTATCCGTATTCCTGATACTTCTTCTTGATCGAGGCGATGTCATCGGCCAGCTTGTTCTGCTTGTAAATGTCCTTGGCCTGGATCCAGGAGAACAGCGAATGCGGCATGTTCTCCGAGACCGCTTCCCGGAGAACGCTCTGGGGCAGCTTGACCTTGCCGGCGAAAAGGACCTCGCCGACACGGACCTTGGGCCCCTCGTCGATCTTGAAGGTGACATCGACCTCGTTTTTGCCCTGTTTCTCGGTGACGACGTCGACGACGGCCGCTCCCAGCCCCTTCTCGGTCAAGAGATCTTCAATGGTCTTTTTGATCTTCTGCAGCTTGAAAGGGCTGTAGTTGCTGAAGGCCAGGAGATATTCGTCTTTCTCCTTCAGCTTGTTGGTGATGTCGTCTTCCTTGACCTTGCTGCCCGTCTTATAGGCGATCGATTTGATGAGCGGGGTTTCCTCGATGGTGATCTTGACGATCCGGCCCCGGGCGGCCTGGGACTGTTCGATCTTGATGTCGGCGAAAAAGCCGGTCGCCCAGAGCACCCGAAAGTCCTTTTTGAGCAGGTCTTCGCTGAAATAATCCCCCTCCCGCGAGGAGAGATAATACATGATGGTTTCTTTTGTGACGCGCTCGTTTCCGACGATGTCGATCCGCTCGATCAGCTCCTGGCCGAAGGCGGCCAAGGGCAGAAGCATGCCGAAGAGAATGAGCCAAAGCTTCTTCATGATCTTTTCCTTATAACACATCGGACCGAATTTTCCAAGGCGGAAGGGAACGGACGCCGGCCTTCCTCCTCCCTTTTCAACGCCGGGTTCAGGAAATTCGTTTCAGCGTCCCTTGTTCCAGGACGAATACTTTGCCGCAGTACCGGGCGACCTTGTCGTTGTGGGTGACAAGGATCGAGGACAGCCCGCGGCGGCGGTGCAGGTCCAGGAGGAGCTGGAGGATGAACTCCCCCGTTTTCCAGTCGAGGTTGCCGGTCGGTTCGTCGGCCAGGAGGAGCTGCGGGCCGTTGGCCAGGGCCCGGGCCACGGCCACCCTCTGCTGTTCCCCTCCCGATAGCTGGCCGGGGCGGGACCGGGCCTTGTGGGCCAGGCCGACCTCGGCCAGCACCTCGGCCGCCCGTTCCAGGGCCTCCGGGCGCTTCCGCCCGCCGATCATGAGGGGCAAGGCGACGTTTTCGAGGGCGCTGAACTCGGGCAGGAGATGAAAGAATTGAAAGACGAAGCCGATCTTTTCATTGCGGATGCGGGCCAAGTCCCTCCCGCCCCGGGCGAAGACGTCCAGGCCGTCGATGGTGACCGTCCCCTCCGTCGGCCGGTCCAAGGCTCCGAGCAGGTTGAGGAGGGTCGTCTTCCCCACGCCGGAGACGCCCATGATGGCGGCCACGTCGCCTCTCTCGAGCTCGAAGCGCAGGCCGCGGAAGACCTGCAGGACGCCGTCGGGAAGCGGATAATCCCGTCCCAGGTTGACTGCCCGGACCAGCGGTTCACTCATATTTCAGGGCCATCGCCGGATCGACCTTGGAGGCCCGCCGCGAAGGGAAGAGCGTCGACGTCAGGCTGATGAGCAGCGAAACGCCGACGATGACCAGCAGGTCGAGGGGCTTGATGTGGAAGGGAACGTAGGAAATCTGGTAGATGTCGACCGGCACCCGAATCAGCTTCAGGCCGTTGGCCAGGGCGCACCAGCCCAGGCCGAGGGCCGTGCCCAGCAGCGTCCCGCCCAGGCCGATCATGGCTCCCTGGAGAAAGAAAACCTTTTGAACCTGGCCGGGGGTCGAACCCATGGACATGAGAATGCCGATATCGCGCGTCTTCTCCATGACCATCAGGATGAGCGTGGCGATGATGTTGAGCGAGGCCACCAGGACGATGAGGGTGATGGTCAGAAAAATGATGGTCTTTTCCAGCTTGAGGGCCGAGAAGAGAGACTTGTTGAGCTCACCCCAGGTGGTGATGTAGATGAGGGGCGGCAGGCTCCCCTTCATTTCTTCTTTGAGGCGCGGCGCGGCGAAGACATCGTCGAGCATGACCTGGAGATAGCTGATGCCCTCATCCATGTCGAAGATCTTCCGGGCCGCGGCGATCGGGACGATGGCCGTGGAGGAATCGAATTCATAGAGGCCCGTGGAGAAGATGCCCGTCACGCGGAAGGTCTTGATCTTGGGCAGGGCCCCCAAGGGCGACAGCCGGAAGGACGGCGTCAGGACACTGAGGACGTCGCCGATCCCCGCCCCCAGGGAATAGGCCAGATCGTGGCCCAGGACGACACCCGGCCGGACTCCCGGACGGGGCAGTTCGCCCGACTCCAGGCGGCCCAGCCAATCCGCTTGCTTCGCTTCAAGCTCCAGGTCCATGCCCTTCATCGTCGCCGGATGCGTCTTGGTCCGGCCCTGGATGAGGACCACGTTGACGGCGACGGGCGAAACCGATTTCACGCCCTTGAAGGCGCGGACCCGTTCGGCCAGGGCCGCGTGGTTCCGCAGGCTGTCGCCGGTGACGTCGGAGATCATGAGGTGGCTCGTGGCCCGCAGGATCTTGCCCTGGACATCCTCCTGGAATCCCGTGATCAGGGCCACGGCGATGATCAGGGCGGCCACGCCGATGGTGATGCCGAGCGCCGAGATGAAGGTGATGACCGAGACGAAGGCCTGCTTGCGGCGGGCCGTCAGGTAGCGCCGGGCGATGAAGCCTGCGGTGGCCATGGATCTCCTCAATCCCTGGGCCGCAGAAGGGGGAAAAGGATGACTTCGCGGATGGAGCGGCGGTTGGCCAGCAGCATGGTCAGCCGGTCGACGCCGATCCCCTCTCCGCCCGTCGGCGGGAGCCCGTACTCCAGGGCCTGGACATAATCCAGGTCGATGGGGTGGGTCTCGTCGTCGCCTTTCTTCTTCTCCTCGGCCTGCTGTTCGAAGCGCAGCCGCTGTTCGGCCGGGTCGGTCAACTCGGAGAAGGCGTTGGCCAGCTCCATGCCCGAAATGAACAGCTCGAACCGGGCGGCCTCCTCGGGAGCGCCCAGGGCGGCTTTGGCCAGGGGCGAGACCTCCTTGGGATGGTTGATGAGGAAGGTCGGCTGGACGAGGTGCTCCTTGACGTGCTTGTCGAAAATGACGTCCAGGGCCCGGCCGTAGCTGAGCGTCTTTTTGTCCGGGGCCAGCTTTTCCCCGTATCGGATGATTTCGGCCCGGTCGTCGAAGGCGGCCGAGGACAGCCCGCTGTACTGGACGAGCGCATCCCGGAACTTCAACCGGCGCCAGGGCGCCTTCAGGCTTATCGTATGGTCCCCGTAGGGGAATTCGTCCTTGCCCAGCAGGGCCCGGCACATCCCCCCCAGGAGGTCTTCGGTCAGGGCCATCATGTCGTTGTAATCGCTGTAGGCCTGGTAGAACTCGAGCATGGTGAATTCCGGATTGTGCTCGGCGTCGATGCCCTCGTTGCGGAAATTGCGGTTGATCTCGTAGACCCTCTCCAGCCCGCCGACGGTCAGTCGCTTGAGATAGAGCTCCGGGGCGATGCGTAGGAAGAGATCCATGTCCAGGGCGTTGTGGTGGGTGATGAACGGCCGGGCCAGGGCACCGCCGGGGACGGCCTGCATCATGGGCGTCTCGACCTCGACGAAGCCGCGCTCATCGAAATAGCGGCGCAGGTAGGAGACGATGGCGCTGCGCAGGCGGAAGATCTCGGCGACCTCGGGATTCATGATAAGGTCGAGGTAGCGGCGGCGATAGCGGATCTCGACGTCCTGGAGTCCGTGCCATTTCTCGGGAAGGGGGTGAAAACACTTGGCCAGGAACTGGTAGGAGGCACAGAGCACGGTCAGCTCGCCCGTCCGGGTCCGGAAAACCTCCCCCTCGACGGCGATCCAATCGCCGACGTCGAACAATCCGAAGCGCTCGTAGGCCTCCAAGCCGACGCGGTCCCCGCGGATATAGACCTGGAGCTTGGCCTTGGTGTCGGAGATGTGGAAGAAGGTGGCCTTGCCCATCTGCCGGATGGACATGATCCGGCCGGGGATGCGGACGCGCGACCGGGCCGCCTCGAGCTCCTCCCTGCTCTTCAGGGAGAAGAGCGCGACGGCTTGACCCACCGAGTGGGTCGTTTCGACCGTGTGGGGGAAGGGGTCGACCCCGGCGGCGATCAGGCGCTTAAGATTTTCGGCCCGAGCGACCTCCTGGTCGCTTTTTTTCGGCTCCTCCGCCGGGGCGGATTCTTCCCTGCTGTTCTTCGGTTCTTGGCTCATGGTCGTTCACTTTCCTGGAGGATGCGGGCAGGCCCAGCGATCGGCGGACGGCGTCGAGCACGCCGTTGATGAAGAGGGCCGCCTCTTCGCCGCTGAACCGCTTGGCGATTTCGATGGCTTCGTTCAGGACGATCGCCGGGGCCAGCATTTTCGATTGTTCGAGAAGCTCGAAGACGGCCAGACGGAGGATGTTGCGGTCGACGGCGGTCATGCGCGAAATGCGCCAGTGGGCCGAGACGCCGCGCAGGACGGCGTCGATCTCGTCCCTCCGGCCGGCGACCCCCCGGGCCAGCCATTCGGCGTAGGCCCGGACGTCCTCCGCCGCGGGCGTCTCCGCCCATTGGGCCCGGATGATGTCTTCGAGGGGATCGTCGTTGAACTCGGCCTCGTAGAGCACCTGCAGGGCGCGTTCACGCGCGGTTCGCCGTTTGCCCATGGGGTGTTGGTCTTTCGTGTTCCGGCGCCGGGATCGGGCCCGCGCCGCCGGAGCGGATCTACAGTTTTGAATCCTTCAGCAGGTTGAGGGTCTCGACCAGGGAGAAGGCGGCGTCCCAGCCTTTGTTCCCGGCCTTGGTCCCGGACCGTTCGATCCCCTGCTCGATGGTGTCCACGGTCAGGATGCCGAAGGAAACCGGCACGCCGAGATCGAGGGCGATCTGGGCCAGTCCCTTGGTCACTTCGGCGCCCAGGAAGTCGAAATGGGGCGTATCGCCGCGGATCAGCGCGCCCAGGCAAAGGACCCCGTCGACCTTGCCGGAAGCGGCCAGTTTCTTGGCCACGACCGGGATTTCGAACGAACCGGGCACTTTGTAGAGGACGATGTCGCCGTCGTCCGCGCCGAGCTTTTTCAGCGCGTCCAGCGCTCCCTCCAGGAGTTCGCCGGTCAGGAATTCGTTGAACCGGCTGGAAACGATGCCGATCTTGAATCCTTTGGCTTGAAGCTTTCCTTCGAACGTTTTCATGGCCGCTCCTCTTCGCCCAGGAAGTCAATTCATTTTACCGGTAAACGTTCGGCTTGTAAATGACCCCGGGGATATGCTAAATCACCATCGTTCCTTCGAATTCGGTCAAGGAGCCGATCTCATGCCCCGGAACCCGTCCGTCCCCGAAGTCCCCGTGGAAAAGCTTCGCTGGCGCTGCGACCCCGACACCCTGCCCTACGAGACGAGCGATCTCTGCCCGGCCTGCGAGGAAATCATCGGCCAGGACCGTGCGCTGAAGGCGCTCCAAACCGGCCTGGACATCAACAGCTTGGGCTACAACATCTTCATCACCGGCATGGCCGGCACCGGCCGGACGACGACGATCAAGCAGCTTTTGGAACGCTGGGAAAAGGGTGAGCGCGCGCCCGACGATCTCCTCTACGTCAACAATTTCAAGGACCCGGACGAGCCGGCGCTTCTTCTCCTTCCGGCCGGCCAGGGCCGGCTCTTCGTCGCGGCCATGGACAACCTTCTGGAGATGCTCAAGCACAACATTCCCGATCTGTTGAAGAGCCCCTATTACACGGAGCGCCGGGACGCCATCATCGAGGAGCAGCAGGCCAAGCAGAAGACGCTCCTGCAGGCCTTCGAGGAGGAGACGGCCAAAGAGGGCTTCTCCGTCATCCAGGTCCAGATGGGCCTGTTCGTCAAGCCCGATCTCATTCCGGTCATCGAGGACCAACCCGCCCCCTTCCCCAAGCTCGAGGCCCTGGTCAAGGAGAAGAAGTTCCCGGCCGCCGATCTGGAGGCCCTGAAAAAGAAATACGAGGTCCTGTCCCAGGAGCTGGAATCCATCTTCGAGAAGCTCCGGGAGATCGAGGAGGAGACCCGCAGCCGCCTCAAGGCCTGGGACGCCGAGGCCATCACCCCCGTCATCAAGGCCGTCGTCGACGTCATCCGGGTCAAGTTCTCCGACGCCAAGGCCGTCGAATACCTCAAAGATGTGGAATCCAGCCTGAGCAACAACATCGAGCTGTTCAAGAACAATAAAAAGGAGGAAGACAAGCACGAAGCCCCTCCGGCCGATCCCCTGCTCGAATACCGGGTCAATCTCCTGGTGGACAACGCCGACCGCAAACACGCGCCGGTCATCATGGAGACCAATCCCACGTATTTGAACCTCTTCGGCTCGATCGAATCGACGATGAACCGGTACGGCACGCTGCAGACGGATTTCACCAAGATCAAGGCCGGTTCGTTCCTCAAGGCCAACGGCGGCTACCTGGTGGTCAACGCCCTGGACGCCTTGGTCGAACCGGGCGTCTGGGCCACGCTGAAAAGGAGCCTGCGCAACCAGATCTTCGAAATGCAGAATTACGCCGCCCTGTTCCTGTTCGCCGCCGCCCGGCTGAAGCCCCAGCCGGTCAAGATCAACGTCAAGCTGGTCTTCATCGGCGATGAAGAGATCTACAACCTGCTCTATTCCGCCGACGAGGACTTCCGCAAGATCTTCAAGATCAAGGCCGAGTTCGATTCGGAGATGGCCAAGACCGGCGAGGCCGTGGCCGACTACATCCGCTTCATCCGCAAGATCGGCGAGGAGGACGGCCTCCTGAAATTCGACCGCGCGGGCATGGCCGCCCTCATCGAATACGGCACCCGCATCGCCGGCCGCCATAAGAAGCTGAGCACGCGCTTCAACGTCATCGCCGACGTCATCCGCGAATCGAGCTACTGGGCCCGCAAGGAGGGGCGCACGGCGGTCGGCGGAGAACACGTCGAGACGGCCGTCCGGGAGCGCTTCGAGCGGGTCAGCCTGATCGAAGACAAGATCCAGGAGATGATCGAGGAAGGCTCCATCCTCATCTCCACCGAGGGACGGGCCGTCGGCCAGGTCAACGGCCTGGCCGTCTTCAGCATGGGCCAGTTCTCGTTCGGGAAACCGTCCCGCATCACGGCCCGGACTTCGGTCGGCCGGGCCGGAGTGGTCAACATCGAACGCGAGGCCGACATGAGCGGAAGCACGCACAGCAAGGGCGTGCTCATTTTGGGCGGGTACCTGCGGGGAATGTACGCCAAGGACAAGCCGTTCGCCCTCTCGGCTTCGATCGCCTTCGAGCAGAGCTACGGCGGAGTGGACGGCGACAGCGCTTCCTCGACCGAGGTCTATGCGGTCCTCTCGGCGCTGGCCGGCCTGCCTCTGCGCCAGGACATCGCCGTGACCGGATCGCTCAACCAGATGGGCGAAATCCAGCCGATCGGCGGGGTCAACGAGAAGATCGAAGGATTTTTCGACGTCTGCAAGGCCAAGGGCCTGACCGGAGCCCAAGGCGTCATGATCCCCCACCAGAACGTCCAGAACCTGATGCTCCGGACCGACGTCGTCCAGGCCGCGGCGGAAGGAACGTTCCGCGTCTATCCCATCCATACGATCGATGAGGGCATCGAGCTCCTGACCGGGGTGCCGGCCGGCGAACGCCGCGCCGACGGGACGTTCGAGGAAGGCTCCGTCAATTGTCTCGTCGACAAGGAGCTGACCCGGCTGGCCCTGGCCTCGAAGGACTTCTTCGAGGACAAGGACTCCAAAAAGGAATAGGGGACCTCGGGGAGCGTTGGGAGAAAACACGCTCGTTTTCCCCGGCATTCCCTTCTCGCCGGCGGCGCTCGATTGATTATCAGGCGGTTCGGCGCATTCCTTCCAAGAGCTGGCCGGAAATGATCCGGAAGGTCTACGAGGTTGACCCAATGGTCTGCCCGAGATGGGGCCATTGGATGAAGGTTGTCGCCTTCCTGGCGGCGGATGCTGTCGTTGACCGGATTATCGATCATCTGCAACCGACATTTTTTGCGGAGAAGCCCCCGCCGGCTCAAGCGGACTTCCAGAAATGTCTCTGGGCCGCCGATCCCCCGGCCGATTATTATCCCTGATTGATCCCAAGCGCATTGGGGAAGGTCCGAGCGATTTCCGGCCGATTCATCGCCGACGGTTGCCGCCGAGCCGTGTCGTGTCGTCATCCAGCCAATATTGACATCGCCCAGGCCTGTATTTATTCTTGTCGGCGGTGGCGGGATTGGAAATCGACGCGAAATCAGGTGCGCGAGCGGAGGCCGCCAAAAGCGAATTTCTTATCCTTTTTGTCTGGTTAACAGAAGTCATTGAAAATATAAAAGGTTGAATATGAAAAAAATTATAATTATTTTTCCGCTATTTTTTCTGCTGACTTCCTGTTTTCATAAGTCAGTGTTGAAAGATGAGGCTGATGATGTACTACGGGCCCAGATCTATGATTTTAGAGACGGCACTTGCCTGGTGACGGTAGAGAATATTTTCCAGGCAACCTCAAAAAAATCAGGCCGCGGTATTTCCATAACGACCGATCATAATGATTTGCGTCTAGCAACCTATGATATTAAGACAGGCAACAGGATCGCCCGCAAAAGCACTGGCACGCAAACGAAACACCCCATCATTCTGCTCGGTTGTACAGAAGGCAATATTTGGTTCTATTCCCTGGATGACGGGCTCCACTCCCGCGATCATCAAACGCTGGAGATCAAGGTCAGCCAGGACAAGATCATCGCAGCCAACCCGACCCTAAAGGATAACCTTGCCAAATGCGAGTGGCACCAGCTAAACAAGTATTTCTCCTTCAGTTATATTGATAATAAAATGCTGGCCTCTGACAAGCAGGGTTTTCGCTATGCCCTTGATCCGCAAACACTTAAAGCTGAAAAGTCGCCTGACAATTTTAAATTCCCGACTGAATTCAGAAGCGTGCCTTTTACGACCTCTGCATCCATCGACCTGAATAACTTCAATTTAAGCGGTGATCTCCGGAAACAGGTCGAATACAAAGGCAAGCCATTGAATCCTTCTTTGACCTACCTTGACGGTAAATTCATTGTCGATAACAACATGGCCAGGGTCACTAAGAGTTATCAGGACAGACATGTTTTTTATAAAACAAAAAGTGGTGAATTCCAGTCGGAGATGAATGAAATAAAAGCCAAAAACGGAAATGAATAAAGGAATTACGAGAAAGAGATCTATGACCGGTACAAGCATGCGGAGGATTCATGCCGGGATCTGGAATACATTATCAGGGAGTTGGAAAGCAGGCTAAATTCCCTGATAGCTTTTGGCGGCGCCTCAGGACGCAGCCCATTGCTGATGCCAGACAGCGATAGTTTCTTCATCATCCAAAAGAGCGATACTGAAAAAGACGCTAAAATAATCGTTTCCAGGATGAAGCTGAAAAATGAAAAAGAGCTAAGCGAAATCTGGACGACGACCCTGCCGGATATTTATTACGATTACAACGCGGCCCGTGCGACAGACTCATTCAAACGGGTTTTCTCCAAAGGAAATCCTGAATTGAAATTCATGTTTGCTGATTTGGCTGGCGATAAGCTGGTCTTTATTTATATGCTGCATGCCTTCTGCCTGGATGTAAACAGCGGAAAACTCTTATGGGATTTCAGGCTGTAACTCGCCCGCACTTATAATTACCCCTGGAAGCTGCGTGTTCGAATTGCATTCCCGAAAAAGCCTGATCGTGAGAACTGGAGATTGCCTCCGAACGGGTTTTTTCTGCCGTTTCCTTCTCGCCGGACGCGCTCAATTGTTGTCGGGCGGTTCGAGTGGCCCGAGTCAAAACATGCGGATTTCCCCCGGCGAGGAAAACCCGCGATCGAAAGCGCTAGTTCTCGACGATGTATCGGACGATGCGCGGGAAGCCTTCCTCCTCCGCGAAATAGAGACGGCCTTGCGCGTCGATGACATAGGGAATCCCGGATACGGAAAGTCGGCTGATCGGCCGGCCGTCTTCGAAAATGTCCATCTCATTCCCGGATTTCGCGGCCGGCTTGCGGATCGTCACGTAGATTCTCTCTCCTGCGTCTTGGACGAATGCCGTAGGAAAAAGAAACATTTTCCCCCGGGCTTGACTCGGAGTTCCCGCCTTTTCAAAGACGTCACTTTTCCCCTTGATAAGGCCCATGAGCTTGAGTCCCGCATAAATCGAGATTTCGTATCGATGCGGATTCAAAACGAACACGCGGCCCGACTTGGAAGTACTGAAAAGGATGGGCGCTTTAAGGAACGGCGCGTCTTTGAATTCGGATAACGAGGCCGGGACTTCGAAGGGATCGGCAAACGATCCGATCAGCCGGCCTTCGGCGCTGTAAACGTGAAGGATTTTTCCTTTGTCCAGTCCGATGGCGATCACTTTTTCGTCGCCGGCGTTGCCGATCGTCGTGGCGTTGAAATCCAAAGGAAAGTAACGGATGAAGTTGCCGTTGCGATCATAAACCACCACTTTCCGCATTTCATTTAAGAAAATAAGCCCATCAGCGCTGACGGCCATCGAGCCGATTTGAGAGAGTTCCCGGGGTCCCTGTCCAGCGGGAATGGGAAAAACTTTTAGAACTTTTCCATTCGGATCAAAAATCCGGACTTTCGCGTCTTTATAATCGAGCGCATAAATGCGGCCGTCCTTATCAAGGTCGATGCGCGCGATGCTCCCGAAGATGAGGTCTTCGTCCCCGTTTTCAACGCCAATGGTGAGATCGGCTTTGAGCCGAGGCGCGAGTTTTTGCCGGATAGGGGTTGGATCGGCAGCTGCCAAGGAACTCAAAACGAAAATCGCGATGCTCACCGATAAGGTTTTTTTCATCGTTTCCCCCGGATCGATTTTATTGGCTTTCCGCAAATAGAATACGCCATCGGCGCGGATTCCGTTTAGCGGAAAAGACGGAATTTTATATAGATCTTCCGGCTCATTCGAGAATCAGAATCCAACCCTTCCCTACTTCAAAAGGTATAGGATCGGTCGGATTGAATTCCGCGGCGAACTGGAAGTCGGGGATCTCCGGCGCACGGAGCCTCGCCTTTTTTGGATCGAGGCCCAGCGCTTTCCAGTCAATTTTCAAACGGGCCATGACCGGAACCTCGGCCCAGCTGGCGACGGAAATCATCGTCTTGCCCTTCTTCTGGAACACAGTCGCGGCCACTTCCGGATCGTCCGCGCGCACCGGGCACTCGTCGGCCCAATAGCCGATCATGCGGGCCTCGCCGATGCCGAAGGCGTCCCAGACCTTCCACAAGCGCGACGGATCGTTGCCTGACCAGGGCAGACGATTGGTCATCCCGTAAACCATGCCCCGCCAGGGATTCCCGCCGTCTTGGAGCATCTCCCCCATCAGCCCGAAGGGGATGCCCGAGACCTCGACAAGCCAGTAATCCTGCGGAGTGTTCTGGTAGTCGAAGTATTCGCCGAACCACAGGCGGTCGAGATAGGGGAAGTGCTCGAGATAGAGGGTCGCGCTGGAGACGAACCCGTCGCGCGGATTGTACTGATTGGCCGAGTGGAGGTCGATCAGCGCCCCCGGCCGGTTGCGGTCCAGCACCTTGCGGACGCGCTTCATGGTCGTCCGGTCGAAGGCCACGTCGTCGATATAGAGGCCGTCGATGCCGATATTCCGGGCCAGCCAATTCAGACCTTCTATATAATAATTGTGCCAGCGGGACATGCCGCTGTTGATGACGGCGGCATCGTTGAGTTCCGGGACGAACCAGGCCGGGATGTAATCCAAGCCCAGATGCTCCTGCAGCCAGGAGAACCCCCCGCCCGGACCAGGGGTGAAGATTTCCGATCCCAGGCTGCGCAGGGCGAAGATCTCCGGCGCATGATTGGAAAGCTCGCGGATGGTGTTGTAGATCTTGACCTTGAATCCGCGGCGATGGGCCTCGTCGATATAAGCCTTCATCTCCGTCGGGCGGAGGAACGGGTAGTTGATATAAGGGTTGATGGCGGTGGCGTGGTGGACGTTGATCGTGTTGGCTCCGCTGGCGGCGATTTCGTCCAACGGCTTGAAGGCATGGATGAAGCGCGTGGCGAACTGGGCCCGCGGATCGATCGTCTTGAACGGCGTCAGCAGAAGAACGAAATTGAAATAAAGATCCTTCGCCGGTTCGATCGTCCTCTCCCCGCTCGTCGCCGCGAAGCGCACGATTCCCGGACCCGTCTCCGCAAGCGAGACGCCGCCCCGGCCCCCGTTGAACCAGGAAGACGGCAGATTGAGCGGCTTGCTCAAATAGAAGTTGGTGTTCAGCGGGCGGCTGTAGTTCTCCGCCCGCAGGCCGACCTGCATTCCTGCGTTGACGGCGCCCAGCCAGAGCGAGTCCTGGTTCTTCGTCCGGTCCCAAGCCCATTGGAATGCGGCCGGCCGCAGCCCGCCCTTTTGTCCCAATCCCATCATGTAGCGGGCCGAGTCCCGGGCCCAGGGAATTTCCAGGCTGATGTCTTTGACGCTCACGGCCGTGGCGGCCGAAATCCGGACCTGGTATTCGAGATAGCCGTCCATTTCCATCCAGGCTTTTCCATCCAAGCGCAGGCTGCCTGCTTCGCTGCCGAACTCCCAACCGACCTTTCCCGGCGCCCGGGCGGTGAAGGCCAGGCGAACGGGCCTCCAGGGCAAGACTTTGCCGGCGCCGTCTTCGACGACAAGGGCCATCGGCCCGGCCAGGACGTCTTTCCCCTTTTCCGTAAACCGGGTGACGTCGGAGGCGAAGAAACTCGTGATGCCGGCCGGTAATCCGTCGCCGCCCAAGGTGACGGTCCGGCCGAGGCAGCCGATCGTCCGGTCGTTGACGGTCAACGGAGTGAAAGGCCGGACAACCTCGTCGTCCATGGCCAGCGTCGAATCCAGCCAGCGCAGGCGGGACATCCGCTCCGGCTCGCCGTCGCCGCCGTCGGCGCGGACGGCCGCTCTCACGGTGAGGTCGAGGCGGACACTCTTCGATGCGGCTCCCTTGGCAGTGACCGTCGTTTCACCGGAATAGACGCCCGGGGCGCAATCGTCCGGGACCTGGACGCCGCACCACAAGGCCTGGATTTTGCCTTTGGCCACGGCGATCGTCTTCCGCAGCGGATCCCCGTTCCAATCCGTTCCCCCGGCATTGATGCACCGCAGGGCGGACGCCGGGATCAGCCGGCCGGCCTCGCCGCGCAGATCGGAAAATTTCACCGCCGCGTCCTCCAAGGCCCGGCCGCAGGCCCAGACGCCGATCTGATAAGCGAAGAACTCGCCCAGGTCGGCTTCTCCGGCCAAGGACGCTTTCGGGCCCTCCGCCCAGCGTACGGGCAGATCATCGGCCATGCGGATGGATAAACGCCGGTCTTCCGGGAAGAGCAGAAACGCTTCCCCGGGATGTTTCTGAAGCAGGGCCTCGCTTTCGGCGGCCGTGGCGATCAGCTCCATCGGCGGGAACGCGTCGAAATCGTCGACCGCCTGCAGACCGACGAACCGGGCCTCCGGAAGACCGGCCGTCGCCTCGGGCCCGGCTTCGTTCAGCGGCCCCAGCCGCCTCAGCCAGGCGTCGTCCGCCGTTCGCTCGGGCTCGAGGTAGCGGGCCTGGGGATAGTTGCGGCTGGCCCCAAGACGGTAGGGCATATAATAGAAGTCGTATTCCCCCGCTCCCGCCGACGGCTGGAAGACGAATTCCCCGAATTCACGGGTGACGGCCAAGGGGACGACGTTGTCCACCTTCGCGCCGCTCAGGGCGACCCGGACGAGGACGGCCTTTTTTTCCGGCGCCGCGTCCCGGCGCCGCCAGGGGATCCGGACACGGACGGCGTCCGCGGGGGCCGCGACCAGGACCACGGCCCGATGGTTTCCCAGCACGCTGCCGTCCCAGCGGAGGGACGGTCGGGCGGCGTTCTGGGGGCGCAGGGTCATGACGGTCAGGAGAACGACGGCGGCCGAGGCCGCCCGGCTCGGAGACGGCATCATGCCGTCCCCACCTTTTCTTCCTTCTTTGGCGGGATTAGACGAACCTGTTTTTTGAGATGAAAGACCTCCTCCTTCTTGAGGAAGCGCCATTTTCCATAAGCCAGAGAAGCCAGCCGCAAACCGGCAAATTCGACGCGTTTCAGGGTCTGGACGGGATGGCCGACGCGCTCCAGCATACGCCGGACTTCGCGCTTGCGGCCTTCGTGGATCTCAACCAGCAGGATCGTGGCCCGGGCGCTCCGTTCGAAGATCTTGATCTTGACCGGGGCCGTGCGCCGGCCCTCGACGACGACCCCTTTTTCCAAGCGGGCAGCCTCCGCCGCGGAAATTTCCCCCGTCACCTGGACGGCGTATTTCTTGACGATCTCATAGCGGGGATGGGTCAACCGGTAGGCCAGCTCCCCATCGTTGGTCAGCAGCAGAAGCCCCTCGCTGTTGTAGTCGAGCCGGCCGACGGGAAAAACCGGCGCTTTCAGCGTGGGGATCAGGTCCATGACGGTCGGCCGCCCTTCGGGATCGTCCGTGGTCACCAGGCAGCCGACCGGCTTGTGGAGCATGACGTAGAGCCGCGCGCGATCCGGGGAGAGGAACTTTCCGTCGACCGCGACCCGGTCGGCTTCGGCGTCGATCTTCACGCCCAGTTCCTCGACGACCGCCCCGTTGACGGATACCCGGCCTTCGGCGATGAGCCGGTCGGCGGCCCGGCGGGAGGCGATCCCCTGTTGGGACAGGTGTTTATTCAGGCGCAGGATCATCAAAAATAGAAATTGAAGCCGCCGCAGAGCGTGAAATCGCCCAGGCTGAGAGAAATTTGGGCGATATCGATATTGACGTTGTGCCAGCGCCCTTCGGCCGAAAGGCCGATCTTCGAGCCGAGCTTGATCTCCAGTCCGGCCCCGAAATTGAAGCCGCCATTGTGGGCCTTGTCGATCGTCTGGATGTCGGCCGTATAGTAGCCGTATCCGGCCGTGATGTACGGCTGGAGAAAGAGCAGGGGGAAGAACAGCTTGGCGTCCGCCCCGATGTAGCTGTAGTCGTTGACCTTGTTGTTCCAATCGATAAGCGAACCGCCCCCGACCAGGATGTTATGGGCGGCCTGAAAGTAGGTCGCCTCTAGGGCGAACGTCAGCAGACGCACGCCGAATCGCACCCCGTAAACAAACGTCGTATCCGTCGTGAACTGGATGTTCTGGAACTGCGGCGTCTGGGAGGACATCCCGGCATAGGCCCCCAGATAGATCGATTGCGACAAGACCGGGACGGCCAAGACGACCACGGCCAGGACGGGCACGGCGAATCGTTTCATGATCGTCCTCCTTGGTTCAGGTCTTCATTGTGTTTCCAAACGCGGACCTTGTCAAGATGACCGGCGGGAGTCCGGTGATCGGAGGGGAAAACCTTTTTTTCGCATTTGCGTATCAATTCCTGTACAATAATTCACTTTCGGAACGGACATGGCCAAGATCAACATCGGCGAATCGTTCACGATGGCCATGGGGTCTCTCTGGTCCAACAAGATGCGGACCTTTTTGACCCTCCTGGGCATCATCATCGGCGTCCTGACCATCATCGCCGTCGTCTCCGTCATCCAGGGCCTCAACAACTACGTCTATACGAAAATGTCCTTCTACGGGGCCAATGACTTCTCCGTCAGCAAGGTCTCCATGATCGGCATCTCGCTCAAGGAGTTCAAGGAGCAGATGAAGCGCAAGGACATCACCTTGGACGAGATGACGCTCCTGCGCAGCCGCTGCCGCGAATGCGACTTGATCGGAGCCAGCGCCAGCACCGGCCGGACGGCCAAGTACGCCAATCGCGAGATCAAGGACGTCGAGGTCCGCGGAGTCACCTCCGTCGACCATCTCATCGGCTCGGTCCTGGAGCTCGACGGCGGCCGCCATCTCCTGCGTGAGGACGAGGAGCATTCCCGGAGCGTCGGCGTCATCGGCGCCGACGTCGCCGAGAAGCTCTTCCCCAACATCGATCCCCTCGGCCGGCGCTTCAAGGTCGGCGGCGTGGAGGTCCTCGTCGTCGGGGTCGGCACCAAGCGGGGCAAAATCCTCGGCTTCAGCCAGGACAATTACGTGAGACTTCCGATCACGACGTTCCTCAAGGAATTCGGCTCGCGCCGCTCCATCGACATCAACATCCATACCCTTTCCCAGGAACAGATGGCCCGGGCCCAGGAGGAGGTGCGGACGATCCTGCGCAGCACCCGCAAAGTGGCCTACGGTAAGCCCGACGATTTCTCCTTCCGCACGTCGGAGACCTTCATCCAATTCTACAAGACGGCCACCACGGGCATCTACTTCGCCATGATCGGCATCGCCTCGATCGCCCTCCTCGTCGGCGGCATCGTGGTTATGAACATCATGCTCGTCTCGGTCACCGAACGGACTAAAGAGATCGGCATCCGCATGGCCATCGGGGCCCGGCGCAAGGACATCCTCTACCAGTTCCTGATCGAATCGTCGGCCATCTCCGGAATCGGCGGCCTGATCGGGATCGCCCTCGGCGTTCTCCTGGCCAAGGTCATTTCGGCGGCCACGTCCATGCCCTCCACGGTCGAGCCGCTGTCCGTCGTCCTGGCCGTCTTGATGGCCACTTCGCTGGGCCTGTTCTTCGGCATCTATCCGGCCAACAAGGCGGCCAAGCTCGATCCCGTCGAGGCCCTGAGGTCCGAGATATGATCCGCCACGGCATCTTCAAGGAAATCCTGGGCATGGCCTTCGATTCCCTGAGGGCCCACAAGCTGCGCTCGTTTCTGACCCTGCTCGGGATCCTCATCGGGGTCATGACCGTCATCGGCATGGTCTCCATCATCCAGGGCCTGAACGCCTCGTTCCTCAAGGAGCTTCAATCGGCCGGCTCCGATCTCATCATGGTCCGCAAGTACGATCCCGTCCAGATGGGCCGGCTGACCGACGAGGAACGCAAGCGCAAGGACCTGACCTACGAGGACGGCCTGGCCATCGAGAAGGAATGCCCCCTGGTCAAAGCCGTGGCCATCAACCTCATGCCCAGCGTCTTTGATACCGTCGAGATCAAGTACCAGAACGAGAAGAGCGACAGTTCGATGGTCATCGGCATGAACGAGAACTTCCCCGTCGTCTATTCCATCTATCTGCCCAAGGAAGGCCGCTTCCTGGCCACCTCCGAGATCACCCACAGCGCCCGCGTCTGCCTCCTGGGTTTCGAGCTGGCCGAGATCCTCTTTCCCCACATGAGCCCGCTAGGGCGGCAGATCCGCGTCGGCCCGGAGTCCTTCACGGTGGTCGGCGTCCTCAACAAGCGCGGCCAGATGTTCGGCCAGAGCCGGGACAACTTCGTCGGCATCCCCATCACCACCCTGCGGAAATACTTTCCCTACGACCCCTCGACGATCGAGTTCGGCCTGACCCCCAAGACGCCGGGGACGCTGGCCGAAACGATCGAGCAGGTCACGGCCAAGCTCCGCCTGCGCCGCAAGGTAGGTTTCGGCAAGCCCAACGACTTCGTCGTCTTCACCATGGACACGATCCTCGATCTCTACACCCAGATCACCGGTGCGGCCTACCTGGTCATGACCGTCCTGTCCTCGATCGGCTTGCTCGTGGGCGGGATCGGGGTCATGAACATCATGCTGGTCGCGGCCAAGGAAAGGACCCGAGAGATCGGCATCCGCAAAGCCCTCGGGGCCCGCTCCAACGACATCATGAAGCAGTTCCTGATCGAGGCCATGGTCCTAACCGGAATGGGCGGACTGCTGGGCACGCTCTTCGGGTTCGGGATCGCTTTCCTTGTCCGGGCGGTGACGCCGCTGCCGGCCTCGGTCTCCCCCTGGTCCGTCGTCCTCGGCCTGTTCGTCTCGGTTTCGGTGGGACTCTTTTTCGGTCTCTTCCCGGCTCAAAAGGCCGCCCGGGTCGATCCCATCGTCTCGCTGCGCTACGAGTAGCGCCGCTTCAGCCGCGGATGAATTCCTCGGCCCGGGCCAGGGCGGCGTCCAGATCGGCGCCCAGGTCGCCGGCGATCTCGACGAGAGCCGGACTTCCTCCACCCTTCCCCTGGACGATCGGCCCCAGCACGGGGACGAGCGCCCGCAGATCCACGGCCAGGGACTCCGATCGGGCCAAGATGAGATGGCTGCGGGACTCGGAGCGGCAGGCCAGGAGGACGACAAACTCGCCGGCCCGGATCAGGCCCAAGGCCAGGGCCCGAACGGCCTCGGGGGTCCGTTCGGGGAAAACGGCGGCGATGATCGGCCCGCGGGCTCGGGCGGCAAGGATCCCGGCCTCCAGGGCCGCGGCCCGCTCATCCGCGGCCCGCAGGGCTTTGCGGGCGGCCTTCAACTCGCCGGTCAGCTTATCCACGGCCGCCGGGACGTCGCGGTCCGGCGCGTTGAATTTGCCGACCAGCTCCCGGACGACTCGATTCTTGCGTTGGAAGTCGGCCAGGGCCCGCCCGCCGCAAAGGAACGTGAAGCGCAATTGGCCGCGGATCTTCTCGAATCCGACGATTTTGATCAGCCCGATCTCGCCTGTGCGGCGGACATGCGTCCCGCCGCAGGCGGAGAAATCGAAGTCCTCGATCTCCACCACACGGATCGTCCCCGAAACCTTGGGGGGACGGCGCAGGGGGACCTCGGCGATCCGCTCTGGTTCCACGAAATAGGTCTTGACCGGACGGTCCTGGAAAACCACGCCATTGGCCCGGCGTTCGACCCGGTCCAAGGCCTCCTCGGGCGCTGAGGCGATGCCGATTTCCAGCGTCGAAGACGTTTCCCCCATGTGAAACGAGCGCGTCTCGCCATTGAGGATTTCAAGAAACGCCTGGGAAAGGAGGTGCTGCCCGGTATGCTGCTGCATATGGTCGAGGCGGCGGGTCCGGTCGACCGCGCCCCGGACATCGTCGGCGGCCAGGGGCCGATCCAGGACGTGGACGAGGAATTCGCCGTCCTCGACGACCTTCAGGACAGGCACGCCGCCGATCGTCCCCAGGTCCCAGGGCTGGCCGCCCGATTCGGCGTAGAACGCCGTCCGGTCGAGGATGACGGCGGGCTTCCCTTCCACAAGCCGCCGCTCGACGACCCGGGCTTCGAATTCCAGGATGCCGACGTCATCGAAAAAGAGGCGTTTTGTCGGGATCGCCGTCGCGTCCATCCGACCTCCTCGTCCCCGGCTCAGAGAAGCCGCAGGACCCGTTCCGTCGTCTTGAAATGCATCTTGGCCACCTTGGGCAGAGCGGCCGGGCCGTGCCGCCGGAGAAAGACGGCGGCGGCCGCTTCGACCGGAGGGCCGGCGCCCTTGTGCAGCTCGACGCCCCATTCGAGGGACAAGTCTTCCAGCCGGCGGATGAATTCGGCCCGGGCCAGGACGGAGGCGGCGGCCACCGCCACGTCCTCTTCTCCGCGCGGCCGCTGGACGAGATCGATCGTCCGGCCCTTCCCCATCAGCGCGTTCAGGACGAAGCGCTCGTCGCCGAATTGGTCGGTGACGGCCTTGGCGCAATCGATTCGGCCCAGGATGTTCTCGATGACCCGGGCGTGTCCCCAGGCCAGCAGCTTGTTCAGATTGCGGAATTTCGCGTAGAGCTCGTTGTATTTCTCCGGGCCGACGGCGACGAGCGAATGGATGAAGCTCTCCTGCAGGGAAGCGGCGATTTCGCGGACGCGGTTGTCCGAGAGGGTCTTGCTGTCCCGCACACCCAGCTCGCGGAGAACGGGCGCCTGGTCGTCGGGACAATAGAAGCCGGCGATGACGAGAGGCCCGAAGTAATCCCCCTTGCCGGATTCGTCCGTCCCGATATGTCCGGGCGCCGGGGGGAAGAGATCGGACGGACTCATCGGGCCTCGTAAACGGTCTTCCCGGCGCAGACGGTGCGGAGGACGCGCACGGAACGGAACTCTTCGGGACGAATCGCGAACAGATTCCGGTCCAGGACCGCGTAATCGGCCAAATAACCGGGCTTGACCGCGCCTTTCGTCGTTTCGGCGAACTCGGCGAAGGCCGCGTCGGCCGTATAGGCCCGGATGGCCGCCTCGAGCGGTATTCTCTGCTCCGGCACCCATCCGCCGGGATTCTTCTCGTCGAGCGTCCGCCTGGTGACCGCGGCGTAAATCCCCAGGATCGGGTCCATCGGCGCGACCGGCCAGTCCGAGCCGAAGGCCAGGCGGACGCCGTGGTCGAGGAAGGATCGGAACGGGAAGGTCGTTTGGGCCCGCCGCGGCCCGATCTTCTTTTCCGCCCATCGCCCATCGTCGATGGCATGATAGGGCTGGACCGAGGCGATGATGCCGAGCCGGGCGAAGCGGACGAAATCGGCCGGCCGGATGTGCTGGGCATGCTCGATCCGGAAGCGGGAGGCGGCCCACCGGCTCCGGCCGGCGGCTTTCCCGAAGATGTCCAGGACGACCGCGTTGGCCCTGTCACCGATGGCGTGGATGGCGGCTTGCAGGCCGCCCCGGTCGGCGGCCAGGGCCCTCTGCTCCATGATCCCCTCGGGGAACATCTCACCGCTCAAAAGGCCGGTCTTGTCCGGTTCGTCCTCATACGGCTCGAAAAAACAGGCCGTGGCCGAACCCAAGGAGCCATCGGCGAAGCCTTTCACTCCGGCGAACCGAAGCGTTTCATCGCCGAAGCCGTTTTTCATTCCCCGGCGCAGGACGTCCTCGACGGTCGTGATCGGCACGTAATAATAGATGCGAGTCGTCAGGCGCCCTTCCCGCTGCAGATCCCGATAGACTTCGATCCCGGCCTCGCCCGAGACATCGTGAACGGACGTCACGCCCCGTTGCGCGGCATAAGACTGCGCCGCCTCGGCCGCACGCCGGACCTGGACCGGCGTCGGGCCCGGGATCCGGCCATGGACCAGGTCCATGGCCGCGTCCTTGAGGATTCCCGTCGGCTCTCCGGTCGTCGGGTCCCGGACGATCTCTCCTCCGAGAGGCGCCGGAGTCGCCCGCGTGATCCCTCCGAGCCTCAGGGCCGCGCTGTTGCAGAGGACCATGTGGGCGTCCAGACGGTTGACGCAGACGGGGTGGTCGGGCGTGGCCGCGTCGATCCATTCTTTCCGGGGCAGCTCGGCCGGATCGAACGATTGATGGTCCCAATCGCCGTGCAGGATCCATTCCCCCTTCGGCAGCTCCCGGGCCTTGGCCGTGATCCGGGCGATGAACTCCGTTTTGGTCTTGGCCTCGCGGAGCTGAACGCCGAGGAGGGACAATCCGCCGTTGATGAAATGAACATGGCTGTCGATGAAACCCGGCAGGACGAAGGCTCCCCTCAGGTCGAGCACCTCCGTCTCGGGTCCGGCCAGTCGGCGGATCTCCGCTGTCGTCCCGACGGCGGCCGTTCGGCCGCCGCGGACGGCCACGGCTTCGGCCCAAGGGCGCTCCTCATCGACCGTATAGATGTTGCCGTTGACGAGCATCATCTCGGCCATGAATCCCCCGCCCCTTGCCCTCCGCCGCCGGCGGCAGCGGCCGCCTTGGGAAGCGCCGTCCAACCCGCCGTCCGTTTCATTTTTCCGCTTTCTCCGTCGCTGAACGCCGGCCGGGCCGCCCGTCAGGTCCGCTCCGGCGCGGCCAGCCAAACGGCCACGCCGTCGTGATCTCCCGTTCCCGTTTCCGGGTCGCCCAGGATGGCGTTGTTCAGGAGGACGTCCTCGCGGATCGAAAAACCGGCCCTTCTCATCAGGGCGTCGGCGAAGGCGTCCCGGGCCCGGTTGAAGGACACGTAGCCGTGTTTGGCCCGGTCGAGCAAGGAGACCTTCTCACGGCTGAGGGCGCCTATGAAAATGTATTCGGAGCCCCGCTTCGCCGGCCCGAAAAGCCGGCCGTGGTTGTTGTTCATCTCGAACGGCTCGTCGGACAGGCAGTGGTGCTTCTGCCTGGGGATCTGGGGGTAAAGCCGGCCGTCGAGCCAGGCGTTGTAGCCCGAAGAGTGGCCGGAACGGATCATGAAGCCGGCCTTGCCGCAGAACTCGAGCAGGCGCTGCTCGGCCTGTGTTTCGTCCGCGGCAAAGGCATCCGAGATGATGATATTGATCGGTTCGCGCAGACGCTTGCCTTCAAACCGCTCCCCGATCCAGTGGGCGAACGTCATATCGGGCCCGATCATCCATCGTCCGATTTCGGGAAGGCCGGCCGACCGGGCCACGTCTCCGGGGCCGGGCCGGAAGGGGGACGGCTCGGGAGTCTGGGCCGGCGGGATTCGGACGATCGGAGCGGTCAGAAGCCAAACGGCCCCGGCCGCGGCCAGGATCCGGACTCGGGCGAAGGGCGTGGAAAGGGAATCCATGGCGGCGAGCCCAATATAGGACTCCAGCCCGTCTTTTGTCAACGGCGAGAGCGGGCCCCGGCCTTGCTGGGGATCCTTACCCGCCGCACTCAACCGCGGATAAAAACGCGGGTGAATGCGGCGAGAGGGGGCCCCGATTTGACACTCCCCCGCGCTTCGCGTAAATAGAGAGGCATGAAGAACCACGAATTGCGCGTCTCCTCGCCGGGCCGCATGTGTCTTCTCGGCGAACACCAGGATTATTTCGGACTGGCCATCATCGCCGCCGCCGTGGACTTGCGCATCACCTTCGCCGGAACACGGCGGGCGGACGACCGCATCGAGATCGACATGCCCGACATCGACGAACGGGAGGAGCTGACGGCGGCGGCCGAAATGCCCTATGACAAGAAGCGGGACTATCTGAAGAGCGCGGTCAACATCCACCACCGGGCCGGCCTGCCCATGACCGGCTGGGACATCCGCGTCACCAGCACCATCCCCATCAACGCCGGAACGTCCAGCTCCTCGGCCATGGTCGTGGCCTGGAACAAGTTCCTTCTCGAAGCCGCCGGCGACCCGCGGGCCCGGGACCCCCGCGCCCTGGCCGAACTCGGCTTCGAAACCGAGGTCGCCGAATTCAAGGAACCCGGCGGGCGCATGGATCATTACGCCTCGGCCTATGGCGGCGTCGTCTGGATCCGTTTCGACGAGCCGATGAAGTTCGACCGGATGGACAATCTCCTAGGGACCTTCGTCCTGGCCAACTCCCTGCAAAAGAAAGACACCACCGGTACGCTCGGCTTCATCAAGAGCCGCGTCCTTGACGGCGCGGCGATCGTCCGCCGGGCGATCCCCGGCTTCGACCTTAAGAGCCCCCTGACCGAAGCGGTCCTGGCCGAGATCGAAAAGCTTCCCCCCGACAACCGCCGTCTTCTCAAGGGCACGCTTCTGACCCGCGACCTGACGGCCGAAGGGGCGCGGCTGTTCCAGAGCCGGCCCTTCGACCACCGCCGCTTCGGCTCCATGATCGACGCCCAACACGCCGTTTTACGCGACCATCTCCAGATTTCCACGGAAAAGATCGAGGCCATGATCGCGGCGGCCCTTGACGCCGGCGCGATTGGTGCTAAAATAAACGGCTCCGGCGGCGGGGGCTGCATGTTCGCCTATGCTCCCGAGCGGCCGGACCAAGTCGCCGCGGCCATCGAAAAAATCGGAGGCCAACCCTTCATCGTCCATGTCGGTGAGGGCGCCCGGCGCGAGTCCTAGAATCGGAGCCCCAAGATGATCGACGCCACGCAGATCCGCAAGAACATGATCCTGAAAATGGAGGACGGCGCGCTCTGGCGGGTCGTCGAAATGCAGCTCATCACCCCCGGCCGGTGGAAGGCCATGGTCCAGACCAAGCTGCGCAGCCTCAAGGACAACTCGGTCAAGGATCACCGGTTCCGCTCCGTCGACCGGGTCGAACAGATCCATTTGGACGCCGTGGAGATGGAGTTCCTTTACCAGAGCGGCGACGAGTACGTCTTCATGAACCACCAGACCTACGACCAGGTCCAGATGACCGGCGAGGCCATCGGTGATTCGATCAAGTATCTTGTTCCCAACGTCATCTTCACCATCGAGAGCTACGACGGCAAACCGGTCAACGTCATCCCCCCGACTTTCATGGAAATGAAGATCGCCCAGACCGAGCAATCCATGCGTGGGGCCACGGCCGCCGCCTCCTACAAGCCGGCCACGATGGAGAACGGCCTGGTCGTCTCCGTTCCGCCCTTTGTCCAGGAGGGCGACGTCATCCGCATCGACACCCGCGAGGACAAGTACCTCGAGCGGGTCCAGTGACGGCTTAAAAGACCTGCCGCGCCACCGCGGTGTTGCCCGCCGCGTCCCGGACCTCGATCGTCAGGATGTTGTCCGCGCCCGCGGGCAGCGGGACGCGCACTTTGAAACTCTCGGTCCGGCTGTCGCAGATCCCGTCCTCCGGAACGATCAGGCGCCAGTCGCCGGGCCGGACCAAGACGCGGGCGTCCTTGATCGGCGAGAACTGGTCTTCGGCCTGAAAAGCGACAAGGAGCGCGCCGTCGGCCTTCTCGACCCTCAGGTTCTTGATCGCCGGCGGCGTATTGTCGATGAGGAAGGCCGGGCTCGTCTTCTCCCCTTTCTTTTCGGCGCCCGGGGGATTGGACGGCGCATCCGAGGCCACGATCTTCAGCGTGTAGAGTCCATCCGGCCAATGGGCCGTGGAGAACGAGTAGAGGACGTCGGTCCAGCGGTCGTCGAGCAGCCGCCAGTCCCCCTCTCCGTCGGCTTTGATCCACACGGAATAGGTCAGGGCGTCGCCATTCTCGTCTTCGGCGTCCCAGAGGACGGTTTGGAAGCCGCGGCGTTCGACGCGCTTGGCCATCGCGAACTTGACCTCGTCGCGCCGCCCGGACGGTTCTTCCGTCGTCCGCCGCTCCTGGCCCCAGATGATCTCCTCCTGCTCGAGGGGCTTGAGCAGAACCTCGTTCGGCCCCAGCAGTTCCAGCCGGGTGATGACCGGCGCGGCATTGGTTTGGAGATAGAACGCGGACAGCTTGGCCACGGTCGGCGTCGTCCGCCCGGACGTGGTCTTGAGAAGCGCCTTGAGCTGGAGATAGCGGCCTTTGGGGCTCAGGACGGCTTCCCCCTCGGCCTTTTGGTAGGGCGGCGACCAGTCGCTCCAGGACGGCCCCGGCTCGCCCGTATTGCCGCTGCGGGAAAGGATCTGGACGACGGCGCCCTGGGGGACCGCCGCCTCCCAATTCACCCGTCCCCAGACGGCGGGCAGGCGGGCGTCGAGGACCGGGCTCAGGTACTCGCCGGCCGGCCGTTGTTCCGGATCCATGACCGAAATCTGGGGAGGATTGTTGGCCAGGACGTAAAGGCGCGACTCGGTCGGGGCCAGGCGGCAGATCTGCTCGGAATTCTTCTGCAGGACGAGCGACATCTTCTCCTGGCGATCGAGCGCATACAGCCGTCCCTTGGGCCCCGTGGCGAACAGGATCCGCCGCTCTCCCTCGCTCCAGATCAGGTCGTAGATCATCTCTTCCGCCGAGCTCCAGAGCTTGCGGGCATCTCCATCGGGTTCGATGCGATAAAGTGCTCCGGGCTCCTTGGACACGGAGGGCGCCGCGCCGACGGTCTTGGGGGGCGCGGAAGCGGGCGCCGCCGAACCGCCGCGGGCCGCGCCCGCCGCGCTGACCGAGACGCTGATTTCGCCCGAGACGGCCGAAACAGCCGGAAGGGCCAGGTCCTCCTTCTTGGACTTGGACGTTCCTCCGGCCGCAGCCAGGACGTTTCCATCGGAGTCGACGGCCAGGGACCGGACCTCCTCATAGGGTGTCTCGAACAAGATCTGGGCCCGGCCGCCCGGAGTGATCCGATAGACCGATCCCCCGCCGCCGCTCCCGGCGATGAGATTTCCCACCCGGTCGCGGCGCAGGCAGAGAATATGGTTCTCCTCCGCCTTGAAAATCAAACGGCCCTGGCCCTGGGGCGAAATCTCGTAGATGCCCCCGGTTTCCCCGACCGCGGCCAGGAGGCTGCCGGTCCCGTCGAACATCATGTCCCAGATGTACTTTTCGGTCGGATCGAAGAACACGGTGCCCTGGGACTTGCCGGTGATCTTATAGATCTTGCCGTTGGGAGAAGTCCCCGCGTAGAGCGCGCCGCGGGCGTCGACGGCCAAGCTGGTCACGTCCATCTCCGGGGCCTGGAAATACAGTTCGGATTTACCGTCCTTGCCCAATCGAAAGATGCGGCCGCCGTGGCCGGTCCCGATGAAGGCCGATCCGTCCAGAGTGACAAGGAAGGACAGATAGAATTCCTCCGTCGGCCCGTCGACCTTGTCCTCGCGGGGGGCCAGGGACAGGACGCCCTCGGCCGTCAGGGATACGCCGTCGAACCGTCCGCGGAGGAATTCGTCATAGGTGCGGAAGGTCCATTTCTGGGGAGTGACGGCCCAGGCCGCGCCAAGGATGAGGACGGCCAGAAGGAGGATCGCGATCGCCGTTTTCGTCATGCTCGTTCTCCTCGGTCCCCGGAGCCGGCGCCCCGGGAAGACCGACACTATTTGCGGATCCTGACCGGGATGATGGCCAGCCCGTTGAAGACGAACGGAACAGGAATCTGGTATTCGCTCAGGGTCGACGTGTTCAGCTCCATCGGCGAGGAGGCCATGGCCCGCGGGGAAAGGAACATCGACTTGAGGCTCGGGGGAAGGTTGGGCAGTTCCTCGCCGCGCAGAAACAGGCCCGGCTTGGAGGCCAGGATCTTGAAGTAGATCCGATTGTGCTTGCGCAGGCTGCTCAACAGGCGGATGAGCTGGGGCAGGCTGCGAGGCATCACGCCTTGGGCCCGATACTGTCCGGCCTCGACTTGGGCCATGGAGGCCGCGTCGCCGATGACGAGCTGGAATTCAGCGCCGGCCGGCAGCCGGGGGGCGGTGAAGGGCAATTCTTCCATCTGCGTCTCGCCGCGGTAGCCGCGGTAAAAGAGGCGGATGCTGATTGATTCTCCGGGCGCGACCTCGTATTTGTCCAGCCAGACGCGTTCGAGCTGGGCCCGCTTGATCTGCTCGACCACCCGGACGTTGAGGTCGATGCGGTTCAGGCCGACGTCTCCGAACTCGTTGTTGGTCAGAAAGTAGGTGACGGCGGTGGCCAGACCCGAGAGATCCGTGGCCGCCGCGTCCAGGTTGCCCGAAAACATGTCCGCCAAATGGACGCTCGTCCCGCCTTCCAGGTACAGATCGCCTTCCAACTCGAGGGTCAGGTCGCCCTGGGAGCGGTTCTCTCCCGTCAGGATGGCCGAGACGGCCATGTTCATGAGAAGCGGGGTCAAGAGCTTGTCCGCCGTCAAGTTGAGCTTGAATTCCCGCAGCGCTCCGCCGTCCCCGATAAGGTTGATATTGAGGGGAACGGTCCGGGGCGCGCGTCCGAGGAATCCCAGCGCTCCGGCCGACCGGTCTTGGGCGAAGCTGCCGACCGGGCTTCCAGCCACGGCCATCTTAAAAGGATTGTCCAGCGTGGGAACAACCGTGATGACCTTGGCCTTGGCCATGCCGTAGCTGACCGAGCCGAGGTTATAAAGAGGATGGCCGAAGGCCAGGATCTTGTCCCCGTCGACATAGGTCACCGTTCCGACCGCGGACACATCCAGGTCCCCGGTGATCAGTTGGAGAGCGACCGCGTCTCCTTCGCGGAGAGAAAGATCCGCGACCAGCGGCTTGTCGGCCGCCAGCTGGCCTCCCGCCGCCGCGGGTTGGAAGCCGAGAGGGCCGAAAATCCGCCGGGCGGCGTCCAGGACCCGGGACGGGAAGCCCGAGAAAAGGAGCGGTACGCGGAGGGGCGTCAAAGCGGCTCCCTCCCGGAAAAACGACGGCCGCTCTTCCAGGGACGGCCGCTGGGCGGCAAGAAGGTCGTCCACGGTCATCGATGGATTGAACGGCGCGGCGGGCCGGGTTAGGCCGCCCGGCGCGGCCGGCTCGGCGGCGACGGCCAGCATTTCCCCGATCGGCGTGATCCCGGCAATCGGTTCCTTGGAATAGGGAAATCCATAAGCGATGGCCCCCAGAATCTGGCCGTCGATATAGACGGGGCTGCCGCTCATGCCGGCGATGACGCCGCTCCCCGCCAGGGCCGGATGGCCTGAAAGACGGGCGATGATGATGGAGCGCTTGGGATTGGGATTGGTCACGACGCCCAGGATCTCGACGTCGAACTCCTCGATCGTGCTGCCATGGAAAACCGAGCGGGCTTTCCCCTTCAGTCCCGCCTTGACCTGGTTGAGCGGATAGACGGGCGCGGAGGCCCGGGCGAGGGCCGCCGCAAGAAGAAGTCCGAGTGCGGCCGGCGCGGCGCGGCGGATGAATCTGGCCATGGATATGCCTCTTATTAAAAGGGGCGGCCGGCTCCTCGTCGGGGCCCGCCGCCTGTGTTCACGAGCTCACTTCAAAATGCCGATGGCCTGGCCGGCCTTCTTGAAGCAGGCCAGCACGTAATCGAGCTCGTCCTCGGTGTGCGTGGCCGAGTAGCTCGTGCGGATCAGGGCTTGGCCGTGGGCGACGGCCGGGTAAATGACCGGGTTCGTGAAAATGCCCATATCTCGGGTCGCCTTCCAGAGCATAAAAGCCTTCTCGTCATCGAAAATCATCAGCGGGATGATCGGCGTCTGGGTCGCCCCGGTGTCGTATCCCATGGCCTGGAAGCCCGATTTCATCTTGGTCGTGATCTGCCACAGGCGGGCCCGCCGCTCCGGTTCGTTCTCGATGATGTCGAGCGTCGCCAGGACGGTGGCCACCGAGGCCGGCGTGATGCTGGCGCTGAAAATGATGGCCCGGGCGAAATGCTTGATGTAGGAGATGACCTTGGCGTTCCCGGCGACGAAGCCGCCCAGCGAGGCAAAGGACTTGCTGAACGTGCCCATGATCAGATCGACGTCCTTCTCCACGCCGAAATGCTCGCAGGTGCCCCGCCCGTTCCGGCCCAGGACGCCCATGGCATGGGCCTCGTCGACCAGCGTCCGGGCGTTGTATTTCTTGGCCAGCGGGACGATGACGTCGAGCGGAGCGATATCGCCCTCCATGCTGAAGACGCCGTCGACGACGACGAGCTTGCCCTGGTCGAAGGGCAGGCCTTTCAGGACGCGCTCGAGGTCGGCCATATCGTTGTGTTTGAACTTGTGGACCTCGGCCGCGGACAGCCGGCAGGCGTCGATGATGCTGGCGTGAACCATACGGTCGGCGATGATGGACTCGCCCTTGCCGGCGACGGTGGAGATGATGGCCTGGTTGGTCTGGTAGCCGGTGCTGACCGATTGGGCCGCTTCCTTGCCGGTGAATTTGGCCAACCGCCGTTCCATTTCCTCGTGGATGTCCATTGTGCCGCTGAGGAAGCGCGAGCCGCAGGTGGCCACTCCGTAGCGGTCGATGGCTTCCTGGGCGGCCTTCTTGACCTTGGGATGTTCCATCAACCCCAGATAGTTGTTGGAGCCGACCATGATCATGTCCTTGCCCCGGACCTTGACTTTATTGCCGTAGACTTCTTGGATGGGAGTGAAGTAGGGATAGAGGTCGGCCGACATGACTTCTTCCGCCCGCGTGAAAGCGTAACACTTGTCGAACAGATCCATGAATCCTCCTGATCGGGCTCGGCAACCGGCAAGGCGCCGATTGACCGCCCTTCCCGGCTGTCATAGAATGACCGCCATGACGAAAGCACTTCTGACCGGCGGAACAGGCTTCATTGGAAGCCATCTGGCTGAAGCCTTGCTCGCCTCCGGAGTCGAAGTCTGGGCCCTCGTCCGGAATCCGGAGAACGTCAAGTTCCTCTCCGGCCTCGATGTCCGCCTCGCGGCGGGCGATTTGGCGTCGGTTCCGGCCTTGCCGTCGGGCCTTGACTGGGTCTTCCATCTTGCGGGCCTGACGAAAGCCATAAAAAAGGAAAATTATTATAGCGTAAACCAGAAAGGCACGGCAAGCCTTTTCGAGGCCTTGGCCGCGCAGGGCCAGCGCCCCCGGATCATTCACGTCTCCAGTCTGGCCGCCGCCGGGCCCTCGGACAAGCCGTCCGGCCGGAACGAGGAAGATCCTCCCGCTCCGGTCTCCCCGTACGGCCGGAGCAAGCTTCTCGGCGAGGGCGAGGCCCTGGCCCGCAAGGACCGCTTTCCCCTGGTCATCATCCGGGTCGGGGCCGTCTTCGGCCCGCGGGACGCCGATTTCCTGAAGTTCTTCCGCTCCGTCGCCAAAGGCGTCCTGCCGGCCTTCGGACGCCGCCCCCAGCCGATGTGCGTGTGCTACGTCCGCGATTTGGTCGAGGCCCTGCTCCGGGCGGCCCGAACGGACATGCCGAGCGGCACCGTCCTCAACATCGGCAACGCGGCGCCGTCCGATTTCGATGAGATCGGGCGGATCTCGGCCCGCCTGCTGGGCCGGCGCGTCCGCCGGCTTGTCGTTCCCCTGCCCGTGGTCGGCGCGTTCGCCGGAGTCTCCGACGTCTGGAGCCGGGTCAGCGGAAAACCGAACCCGGTGAACCGCCACAAGTACCGGGAATTGCGCCAGCCGGGCTGGACGGCCGATGTCACCAAGGCCCGGACGCTTTTGGGATTCGAAGCCGGGACGCCGCTCGATGAGGCGCTCCGCGAAACGCTTGACTGGTATCGGGCCCAAGGCCTGATCTAATTGTTTTCGGCCGCCGGCGCCGTCCGGGTCGAGAACATCGCCGTGAATTTGATCGTGTTCTTCAGGCACCAGCCTTCGGACTTACAGGCGGCGAAATATTTGACCCGTCCCTCCAGAAGGTGCACGCCGCGGGGCGCCTTGGGATGGACGGTGAAAGGGATCTCCAGCGGCTTGCTGAAATTGAGGACTTCACGGCCCTTCTCGATCTCCTGGATCTCGACATTCAGGTCGGAGGCGGTATAAAAGGGTTTGGGGAAGACCATCTCGTCGTTGGGGACGAACTCGATGATGAAAGAAGGCTGGGGGCTGATGGTGACGCCCGGCTTGATGTTGATCTTGAGGACGACCCGGCCGGCCTCCCCGCGGGCCAAGCGGAGGGGCCGGATGGAGCTTTCCACCCGCAAAAGGCCTTCCCTCGACTGGGCCCAAAGGAAGGCTCCGGCCGCCAGCGCGGCCATCGTCGCAACCGTTCTGAACTGTATCGCGGGCTTCATTTTTTTCAGTGTACGTCCGCCTCTCCGCACAAGTCAAGACGGGCGCCGGCCCGCCCTCCGGGCCATTTTTCCCTTTACACGGGAAAAAATCCGTGATTATAATGAGCCTCCCAAAATTCGGAAACGGAGAACCGCGCATGCGCACGATCATCACGGGAACCGGCCGCTTCGTCCCGCCCCGCATCGTCACCAATCAGGACCTCGAAAAACTCATGAACACGTCGGACGAGTGGATCCAGCAGCGCACGGGCATCAAGACCCGTCACCACGTCGACGTAGGGGTGGGCAGCGCGGAGCTCGGATACCAAGCGGCCGTGCGGGCCATCGCCAGCGCCGGGATCACAGCTTCGGACATCGACTTCATCATCGCCGCGACGATCTCCCCCGATTACTACTTCCCGGGCAACGGCGTCCTCATCCAAGCCAAACTCGGCCTGGCCTGCATCGGGGCCCTGGACGTCCGCGACCAATGCACGGGGTTCATCTATGCCCTCTCCGTCGCCGACCAGTACATCCGGACCGGAACGTACGGCAGGATCCTGGTCGTCGCTTCCGAGGTCCAGTCGGCCAACCTCGATTATTCCGACGAGGGGCGCGACCTGGCCGTGCTCTTCGGCGACGGCGCCGCCGCGGTCATCTGCGAACCTTACGACGGGCAGGACGGCCGAGGCGTCCTGTCCACCCACCTTTTTGCCGACGGCCGCTTCGCCGAGGAGCTGTGGATGCAGATCCCCAGCCCCAAGAACAACCCCGTCTTCTCCTATGAACTCCTCGACCGCAAGCTCCAGTACCCCAAAATGGACGGCAAGAAGGTGTTCATGAACGCCTGCGAGCGCATGCCGGAAGCGGTCCTGACCGGGCTGCGCCACAATGGGTTGACGATCGACGACGTGGCCCTGCTCATTCCCCACCAGGCCAACGACCGGATCTCCCAGATGGTGGCCAAGAAGCTCCAGATTCCCCTGGAGAAAGTGGCCCGCAATATCGATCGATACGGAAACACGACGGCCGCTTCGATCCCCATCGCCCTCGACGAGGCCGTGTCCGAGGGCCGCCTCAAACGCAACGACATCGTCGTTCTGACGGCGTTCGGCTCCGGATTCACCTGGGGCTCGGCCGTCCTGCGCTGGTAAGAATCAGCCCGCCGCTGGCATGATTATTGCTGAATATTCCTAATAAGGGAAATGGGATATCGAGCCTCGAATCGCCGTCCGGCGCCGCCGGATTCATTTTTTCTCCTGGAAATTGCATTCCGGCGGACAGGTGTGCTAGGATTTCGGCTATTGACGAGGTCGGATGGATATAAAATTTCTTTACATGGAATGAGGAGGCAATCATGAGGAAAACTCTCATCCTGGTCCTGGTCGCGGCCGGAGTCCTTCTGGGGACCGGCGCCCTGCAGTCCCAGCAGAACGGGGAAGACGCAAAGCTGGCCAAGTTCGTCGATACGTTCTTGGACGCTTATTGGAAGTTCTACCCGACGGCCGGGACGATGAACGGTTTCACCAAGTATAACGACAAGCTCGAAGACCTGGCCGAGTCCAACATCGAAAAATACCTGGCCGGCCTGGACAAATTCAACGCCGAACTGGTCAACAAGATCGCCCGGGACAAGCTCAGCCCGGAGGCCCAGGTCGACATGGAGCTCGTCCACAATTTCATCGAATACGACCAGCTGCGATTGGAAAAGATCGCTCCCCAGCTGTTGAACCCGCTCTATTACAACGAGATCCTCTATCACAGCCTGTCCGCTCTGCTCAGCGGCGAAATCAATGACGCCAAGATAAAGGCGGCCACCGAGCGGCTCAAAGCCGTTCCCGCTTTCGTCAAGCAGGCCAAAGAGAACCTCAAGACCCCGCCCAGGGAATACACCGACGCGGCGGCCAAGCAGGCCGTGGGCCTTCTCGACTATTATAAGACCGACCTGCCCAAGGAAGCCGACAAAGCCGGCGCCGATGCCAAGGCCAAATTCCAGGCCGAATACCCCAAGGCCGTGGCGGCGGTCGACGAGTACGCCAGGTTCCTCTCCGGTGAGCTGCCGGCCAAGTCGACCGGCAACGTCCGCTTCGGTCCGGAAGCCCACCAGCGGACCCTTCAGGCCCTGACCGGCCACACATTGATGCTGAACGACCTGAGCGCCATCGCCGCTGCGGACATGAAGAACATCCGCCGGGAAATGGCCATCTTCTGCCTGGCCTACTACAGGATCATGTATCCCAACGTCGACACGGATAAATTGAATCCGGGCAATGAAGAAGCCACGCGAACGGCGATGATCAAAGGCGTCTTGGACAAGATCAAGACCAACCAGCCGGCCAAAGACGAATGGGCGGCCAAGATCAAGGCCGCCGCGGCCGACATCAAGGCCTTCCTGGGGACGACCAAAATCCTCGACGTCCCGGATCAGGATTTGTCCATCGATCTTCTCCCGGCCTTCGAGCGCGGATATGGCCTGGGCCATTTGGTCCGGCCCGCCCTCTACGACAAGGCCGGCTCGTATGCCTTCCTCCTGAACCCCTATGCGGACGGCCTGGCCGCCGACCAGCAGGCTTCCTTCATGGATGAATTCACCAACTATATGATTCCGATCTGGACGGCCCGCTACGTCTACCCCGGCGCCTTCTTCCCGGCCGCCTTCACGGCCAAGGACGTCACGCTGATCCGCATGCTCAGCCGGAACGAGGCCCTCATGGCCGGCTGGCCGCTTTACGTCCAGGACATGCTCATCTATGCCGGCTTCAACAACTACGACCTCAAGCATCGGCTGATGGAACTCAAGCTCAAGCTCCAGGCGGTCATCGATTTCCAGATCGACGTCAGCTTCCACGAAGGCAACAAAACGGACAAGGACCGGGCCATCAAGCTGATGACCGAGACCGGCTTCCAGACGCAGGCCGAGGCCGAACGGAAATGGGAACTGATCATTCTGCACCCAGGGGTCGCCTCCTTTGCCTACATCGGCTACCAGGAGATCCTGGACATGGAAAAGAATTTCAAAGCGGCCAAAGGCGACCAGTTCAACAAAAAGGACTTCGCCCGCAAGCTCTTGAATTACGGCCCCCTGCCCTTCCGGTTCCTGAAGGAAAAGATCGCCCAGTAAGAAATCCGCTCCGACAACCCTCCGTCCTCATCCTCATCAGGAGAGGAGGATGAGGACGGAGATTTTTTTATCCATGATCGATTCGCACGCCCATCTCGACATGCCGGAGTTCGACGCCGACCGGGCCGACGTCCTCGCCCGGGCCCGGGCCGCCGGAGTGCGGACCATCCTCTGCCCCATCGATATCGCCTCCTCCCGCAGCCGGACCCTCGTGCTGGACATGGCCTCCCGCGATCCCGGCATCCGGGCAGCGGCCGGTCTCCATCCCCACGAAGCGGCGGCCTGGACCGAAGAGATGGCCGGGACCATCGCCGGACTGGCCCGGTCGGGCGTCCTCACGGCGATCGGGGAGATCGGGCTCGACTACCATTACAATCGTTCCCCTCCGGACACCCAGCGTGCCGTGTTCCGCCGCCAGCTGGCCCTGGCCGGAGCTCTCGGACTGCCGGTCCTCATCCACAGCCGCGAAGCCGGGGTCGACATCGTGGCCGACGTGGACGCCGAGCGCTTCGAGCGCGGCGGGATCCTCCACTGCTTCACCGAAGACCCGGCCTTCGCCGCGGCCATGATCGCCCGCGGGTTCTGGGTCTCCTTCTCCGGGATCGTCACCTTTCCCAAGGCCGGGATTCTGCGCGAAACGGCCCGGACGATCCCGCCCGGCCGTCTGCTGGTCGAGACGGACTCGCCGTTCCTGGCCCCCGTCCCCCACCGCGGGAAAAGGGCCGAGCCGGCCTTCGTCGTGGAGACGGCCCGCTGCCTGGCCGGGCTGACCGGCCTGAGCGAAACAGGATTCGAGGCGCTGACGGAGGCGAATTTCCTGGCCTTTTTGGCCTGCGCCCGGACGGTTTGACCGGTCTATCCATCAATGCTAAGATAACCGCGCTTCGACCGGTAGGAAAAACCCGCCCATGGACCCATCGCCCGTCAATCGCGTCCTCAGCGACCTCTACAGGACCATCCAGCCCGATCTCGACCGCGTCGAGGGCGTTCTCCGGGATATCAGCCGCGATCCCAATCCCTTGATCGCCGAAATCAACGCCTATCTCTTCCAGGTCGCCGGCAAACGCGTCCGGCCGGCCCTCCTCCTGCTCTGCGGCCGGCTGTTCGGCAAGCCCTCCGAGGACGCCCCCTTCTGGTCGGCCATGATCGAGGTAATCCACACGGCCAGCCTGATCCATGACGACATCGTCGACAACTCCAAGCGGCGCCGGGGCCGGGAGACGGTCCACGCCAAGTGGGGCCCCAACATCACCGTGCTGCTCGGCGATTTCCTCTATATCAAATCGATCGTCCGGTCGCTCCAGAAGCGCCATTACCGGCTCATCGACATCCTGGCCGACGTCACGGCCGAAATGATCGAGGGCGAGCTCGTCGAGTCCTTCTGGAGCCGGAAGCCCGAGATTCCGGAGGCGGTCTATCTCGACATCCTGGATAAAAAGACGGCTTCGCTCTTCGCCGGCGCCTGCCGGATCGGCGGCGTGCTGGGCGGCGCTTCCCCCGAGGCCGAGGCCAGTCTGGAACGTTTCGGCCGCAGCCTGGGCCTGTGCTTCCAGATCGTCGACGACTGGCTCGATTATTCGGGCCAGGCCGACGCGTTGGGCAAGCCGATCCTGTCCGACGTCCGCGAGGGTCGCATCACGCTTCCTCTCCTGCTGGCCCTGGCCCGCTCGGACGAGAAGGGCCGGCGGACCCTCTCCGATCTGATCCGCAAATGCGGGGCCAACGGCCGCGGCATCACCAGGATCCTCGCCATCGTCCGCCGCCATGACGCCCTGGAGGACACTTTGCGGCGGGCCCGGTCCTGCGCGGCCGACGCCAAGGCCGCCCTGGATGAGCTTCCCCCGTCCGAAGAACGGGCCGCGCTCATGGCCCTGACCGACCAGCTGATCCTGCGGAAAACCTGATGCTGGAGACCGAAATCAAGTTCCGCGCCGCCGACCTGGGACGGGTCCGACGCGATCTTCTGGAGTTGGGCGCCGTCCTCGTCCGCGAGCGCCATCGCGAGGACAACCGTCTCTTTGATTTTCCGTCCGGAACGCTGCGCGCGGACCGCCGGGCGCTTCGGCTGCGAACGTCCGGGAAAAAGACCTATCTGACTTTCAAAGGCAGGCCCGAAAAGTCCCGCCGCTTCAAGATCCGCCGGGAATTCGAGACCGAGATCCGCGACGCGGCGGCGATGCGCAAGATCCTCAAGGCCCTGGGGCTGTCGCCGATCTTCGGCTACGCCAAACGGCGCACGGTCCTGCGCTGGGGCCGGGTGACGATCTGTCTGGACGAGCTGGCGATCGGAACGTTCGTGGAGCTGGAAGGCGAGCGCCCGCACATCGTCAAGTTGGCCAAGCGCATGAATGTCCCCTCACGGGACTGGTTGAAGAAGGATTATATCCAACTGCTGATCGAGGCGGGCTATGCGAAGGGGACGACTCACTCCTCTTCGCGATCCGTTCCCCCGTCCTCGCCGAGCTCCTCGAGCTCGCCTTCTTCCTCGCCCTCGGGTTCAGGGCTTTCTTCCTCGTAATCCGCTTCCCCGCCGGACGTGCCGCCGTCCAGGTCTTCGACCTCGTCGTCGGGTGTAAAGACTTCCTTATCGGCTTCCAGCCCGTCTTCGGGATTGACCTGCAGGATCTCGTAATCGACGAGACCTGCCTTGACTTCAAGCTGAGCGATGCGGATGGGATTGCGCGATTTGGTGCGGATCTTGACCTTGGCCCCTTTGAGGAGCTGTTTGGCTCTCTTGGACGCCAGGATCACGAAACGAAATTTGCTATCGAGTTTGCCGTACGTCTGCAACGGACATCGTCTCCTTATCGGATGGGTTTGCCCAATGAAACATTATTTTATCAGATTCTCCGCCCGAATACAAACCCAGCCGGGATGCCCTTGTCTTTTGGCCGGGAAATACCTAAGATGAATTCCCCCCATGTCCTCGATCGAACGCGAAGAGCCCGACCGTGATCCGGCCGTCGCCCGGAAGACGACGCGGCCGTGCGCCATCGAGGACGGAGAGGAAAAAACGACGGTTTGGGAGCGCTTGACGGGCCTCCTGGCCCGGCGCCACCGCAGGGCGGAGGCCCGGAAAGACAATCCGGACGAACCCGAAACCATGCCCGAGCCGCCCCCCGCCGCAGAAAATCCCCCAGAGACCGAATGACGGCGCAGCGATGACCGGCCCTTCGAATCCGCCCGCGTCGTCCTCCATCAGGATCCGGGGCGCCTCCGAGCACAATCTCCGCCGCGTCGACGTCGATATCCCCCACGACCGCCTCGTCGTCGTGACCGGCGTTTCGGGCTCGGGCAAGTCTTCTCTCGTTTTCGACGTCATCTTCCAGGAAGCCCGCCGCCTTTACCTGGAATCGTTTTCCGCCTCCGCCCGTCAATGGCTGGGCAAGCTTCGAAGGCCCGATGTCGAAAAAATCGAGGGCCTCCGCCCGGCCGTCGCCGTCCGTACGCGGGCGTCCGGCGGCAGCATCCGTTCAACGGTCGGGACGATGACCGAAATCTACGACTGGCTGCGCCTGTTGTATGCCCGTCTAGGCCGGGCTCCCGACGGAACGACCCCGGACCGGGCCTTGTTTTCCTTCAACTCGCCGTCCGGGGCCTGTCCGGCCTGCCAGGGATTGGGCGTCGTGGACCGCATCGATCCGGAGCTTCTGATCGCCGAGCCGGAAAAGACCCTGCGCCAAGGCGCCCTGGCCTTGACGACGCCCAACGGCTACATCATCTATTCCCAGGTCACCATGGATGTCCTGGACCTCGTCTGCCGGGCCCACGGATTCAACGTCGATAAGCCTTGGCGGGACCTTTCGGAGGAGGAACGCCGGATCGTTCTCGAGGGCAGCGACCTCATCCGCATCCCTTATGGAAAACACCCCCTCAAATCGCGCCTGCGCTGGACGGGCATCACTCCCAAGCCGCGGGAGGAAGGCACGTACAAGGGCATCCTGCCGGTCATGGAGGCCATCCTCAAGTCCAAACGAAACTCCAACATCCTGCGCTTCGCCCGGACCCTGCCTTGCGGCGAATGCGGCGGGGAACGGCTGAATTCCCGGGCCCGCTCCGTCTTGTTCCGCGGCCGTTCCATCGCCGCCCTTGGCCGGAACACGCTGGCCGGGACCCGGGACTTCTTCCGGTCCCTGGATTTCCCCGCCCGGGAAGCGCCGGCCGGGGAGGAGATCCGACGGGCCATCCTGGCCCGGACGGAAATCCTGCTTCGCCTCGGCCTGGGACACCTGACGCTCGACCGCCCGTCGACGACCCTCTCCGGCGGCGAAACCCAGCGCATCCGGCTGGCCGCCCAGATCGGAAACGGCCTTCGGGGCATGCTCTACGTCTTCGACGAGCCGACCGCCGGCCTTCATCCGGCCGAGGCCGGCCCGCTCCTGGACGTCCTGCGCCGTCTTCGCGATCAAGGCAACACCGTCCTGATCGTGGAGCACGACGAAGCCGCCTGGCGGATCGCCGATCACCTCATCGACCTCGGCCCCGGTCCCGGACCCGAAGGCGGCCGGATCCTTTGGAGCGGTCCACCGGCCGGCCTGGCCGCTCTTCCTCCCGGGGCCGGCGCGACCCGTGATTTCTTGAGCGCCGCTCCAGCCGCTTCTTCGGATCGTCAACGGAGGGCGGGCACCGGCCGCGTGATCGTCTCCGGGGCGCGCCTTCGCAATCTCCGGGGCATCCGGGCGGAGTTCAAGCTCGGCGCCCTCAACGTCGTGACCGGAGTGTCGGGTTCCGGAAAAAAGACCCTGGTCCGCCAGATCCTGGCCGCCCGGCTGGCCGCGGGGCGCCGCGGTCCCGGCCCCGACGCGGACGGATTGACGGTCGAAGGCCGGATCGGGAAGATCGTCGAGATCGACCAGGGCCCGATCGGACGGACTCCGCGCTCCAACCCGGCCACCTACACGGGAATCAGCGACCGCATCCGGGACGTGTTCGCGGACCTGCCGGAGGCACGGGCCCTGGGTTGGGGCCGAAGCCGCTTTTCCTTCAACACACCGGGCGGCCGCTGCGAGCACTGCCAGGGGGCCGGGCTGCTTCAGGTGGGCATGCACTTTCTCGGCGACGTCGACATCCCCTGTCCCGTCTGCGAAGGGCGGCGCTTCAACGCCGAGACGCTCACGGTCCGCTTCCGGGACCTGGACATCCACGCCGTCCTGGATTTGGGCATCGACGAAGCGGCGGCTTTTTTCGCCGGGCAGCCCCGCCTTCGTGCGATGCTGGAGACGCTTTCCGGTCTGGGGCTCGGATACATGAAGCTGGGTCAGAGCTCGACGACGCTGTCGGGAGGCGAAGCCCAGAGGGTCAAGCTGGCCGCCGAACTGATGCGGTCCGAAGCCGATGACGCCCTGATCATCCTGGAGGAACCCGCGGCCGGCCTGCATCCCCGCGACATCGGAAATCTTCTGGGCGCCCTGCACAAGCTGGTGGACCGGGGCCGGACGATCGTGGCCATCGAAAATCATCCCGGGTTCGTGTTCGCGGCCGACCACGTCATCGACTTGGGGCCGGGCGGCGGAGATGAGGGCGGCCGCATCATGGCCATGGGAGCGCCCGAAGAAATCGCCGCCTCCGACACCGCCACCGGCCGGGCCCTGTGCGGCAAACCCTTCACCGTCCTTGAAGAGGACTCCGTGATCGGCCTGGCGGGCCCGCCGTCGGCGTCTCCAAACGCTCCCCTTCAGCTGAGGGGCGTGACGACCCATAATCTCCGAAGCCTGGATGTCGATTTTCCCTTCCGGCGGCTGACCGTCGTCAGCGGCCCTTCCGGAAGCGGCAAATCGTCCCTGGTTTTCGATACGCTCTACGCCGAATCGCGGCGGCGCTTTCTGGAAAGCTTCTCCGCCTACGTCCGCAGCCGGCTGGACAAGGGCGGGCGGGCCGATTTCGATTCGGCCTGGGGACTGACTCCGCCCATCGCCGTCGGAGCCCGCTCCGGCGGGCATCATCCTCGTTCGACCGTCGGGACCATGACCGGGATCCTCGATGACCTGCGGTTGCTTTTCGCCCGGGCCGGAACGCTTCCTCCGGGGGCCGCCGGACCGCTGTCGTCTTCGCATTTTTCCTTCAATCACGAGGAAGGGGCCTGTCCGCGCTGCAAAGGCCTGGGCCGTCTTCTGGTCTGCGATCCGGAAGCTCTCATTTCCGATCCCGGCAAGCCGTTCCCGGGCGGGGCTCTCGACGGCACCAAGACCGGCCGTTTTTATGGAGATCCCTATGGACAGCATGTGGCCGCCCTTCTCGCCGCCGGCCGGGCCCAGGGCGTCGATTTTTCCCGGCCCGTCGGGTCGCTCGGCGACGACGCGCGGCGCCTGGCATTGTACGGAAGCGGCGACCGGACATACGAGATCGTCTGGTCTTACAAGCGCGGGGCCCGGGCCGGAGATTTCCGTTTCCAAGGGCCCTGGAAGGGATTCTGCGGCCTGGTCGAAGAGGAATACGAGCGCAAGCACGCTGATCATCGCGGCGAATCCATGAGGGCTCTGATGGCCGAGCGGACCTGTCCGGACTGCCGCGGCGGCCGCCTCAAGCCGGAATCCCTGGCGGTCAAGCTCCTCGGCCTGGACATCGCCGCCCTGGCCGCTTTGAGCGTCCGCGAAGCCCTCGATTTTTTCGCCGCCGAATCCCGCTTCGAACGTTTGGACGTCCGGGAAAGGGCGGCCGCGGAGGCTCTCCGTCCCGACATCGTCCGCAGGCTCGGGCTTGTCCGGGACGTCGGCCTCGACTATCTGGCGCTCGACCGGGGGTCGTCGGAAATCTCCGGCGGGGAGTCCCAGCGCCTGCGGCTGGCCGCCCTCCTCGGCTCCCGGCTGACGGGCGTGACGTTCATCCTCGACGAGCCGACTCTCGGCCTGCATCCCATCGACACCCGGCGCCTGCTGGTATTGCTGCACGCCCTGGTCCGGGAAGACAACACCGTCGTCGTCATCGAACACGATCTTCAAGTCGTCGAGGAAGCCGACCTGGTCATCGATCTGGGACCGGGCGCCGGCCCCCACGGCGGTCGAATTGTCGCCTGCGGCGGGCCTGCGGAAATCCGGGCCGATGCCGAGTCTCCGACCGGGCGGGCTTTGAAGGCCCCGTTCGTCCTCGATCCCCTGCCCCGGCCGGAGGCCGGAGGCGAAATCCGGATTGAAGGCGCGCGGGCCCACAATCTCCGGGGGATCGACGTTTCCTTCCCGGCAGGGACGCTCACGGCGGTCACCGGGGTTTCGGGGAGCGGAAAGACCAGCCTGGTCTTCGATGCCCTCTTCCGTTCGGCCCGGGCCGGCCGGCCCGTCGGATGTGACGCGGTCCACGGATTGGAGCGCTTCGCCAAGTTCGCCCTGGTCGACCAGGAGCCGCTGGCGGCCGGAAACGGGGCGACGCCTCTGACCTTCACCGGCCTTTTCGACGGCGTCCGCGCCCAGTTCGCCGCGACGGACGAAGCCCGGTCGCTCGGTTTCAAGAAGGCCCATTTTTCCTTCGTCACTCCGGAAGGGCGCTGTCCCGAGTGCCGGGGTTCGGGCAAACTCCGGGTCAGCATGGATTTTCTGGCCGATATCGAAACGCCCTGCCCGTCGTGCGGAGGATTGCGCTACCGTCCCGAGATTCTGCGCGCCCGCTGGCGCGGCCGGACGATCGCGGACATTCTGGCCATGTCCGTCGAGGAAAGTGCGGCCGCGTTCCAGGACTGCCCGGGCCTTTCTCACGGCTTGGCCGTGCTGTCGGATACGGGCCTCGGATATCTGGCCATCGGCCAGCCGCTGGACACGCTATCCGGCGGCGAGGGGCAGCGCCTGAAGCTGGCCGCCGAATTGGTCAAGCCCGTTCGGGGAAAAGCCCTTTATCTCTTCGATGAGCCCACGACTGGACTGCACAGCGAAGATATCGCGAAATTGCTGGCCCTTTTCGGCCGTCTGGCCGGCCAGGGCCATACGTTGATCGCCGTCGAACACGATCTCGACGTCATTGCCCGCGCCGGCTGGGTCATCGATCTGGGGCCCGAAGGCGGCGACGGCGGCGGCCGCCTCGTCGCCTGCGGCGGCCCGGCGGAGATCGCCCGCCGTCCGGAATCCAGGACGGGAGAAGCCCTCAGGTCGAAGTTGGGCGCGCCGCGGCCCTGACGATCAGAACGCGCCGAGCTGGCAGTTCCGTACCTCGATCCCCAAGCGGTCGGCGATCGATCCGGCCTGGATCCGGGGCACGGAAAAGCGCTCCGCCGCCCCCCATAGGGCCGCGCAGGAAATGGATCCGTCCGCCGAACACGCGGAACGGACGGCGTCCTCGAAGCCGGCCGGGGCGGGACGACCCGCAACGCCGGCCCGACCTTTGGCCCGGCTCGGAAATCCGAAAAGACCGAGCTGACAGGCCGTCAAGCGGATCCGCAGCGCATCGGCGGCGCGGCCGATTTCCAGGGGATCGGCCATCAGTCTTTCCGCCGCGGCCATGGCCGCGGAGCACGGCAGGAGCGCCCCGCTCAAACGGGAATTGATCTCCGCGGCCATCCTCTCATCGACGGAACCGCGGACCATGTCTTTTTTATCGTCGAGGGCCATCGCCGACCTCCGTTTCATATTAAATCCGGAGCTTCGCGGCGTCAAACGGACGGTCGGCCGATTGTGCTATAATGATGAGATGAAATGGGGACCAGCGCTCAACGCGACGGCGGCCGGAGCGTTGGCTGTTATCCTGACTTTGGCGACGTCACCGGCGACCTCCCAGACCAAGCTCCCCGAGGCCCTTTCCCTGATCGAGCTCGACAAGAAAATTCTGATCTCCGACGCGGCCGCCCGTCCTCTTCGCTTCGATCAAGCGCCCCGTTCCTTCCTGGCCCTTGGCCCCGATGCGACCGCCATCGCCCACCTCTTGGCCGCATTTGCCCAAGGCCGCGACCGCCTGATCGGGATGGAAAAGCCGGCCGGTTCTTCCGATCCACTGCTGGAACGGCTGGATCCGGCGTTCAGGAAAAAAGCGTTTCTTGCTCCCGGATGGACGGCGGCATCGATCGCCGCCTTGAAACCCGATGTCGTGCTCGGGCGCGGGCGCAGCTTGGATGAGCCTTTCAAGGCGCTGGCCGAGGCCGGCATTCCGGTCGTCCTGCTGGGAATGGATTCTCCCGAACACTACGAACGCGACATCATCATCGTGGGAGCCCTGCTGGCGGCCAGGGAACGGGCGGATGAACTGCTCCATTTTTACCGCGGGCACTACGGACGCATCGCCATTGGCACCGCCGGGCTGAGCGCCGAGGTCAAGCCCCGTGTCCTGCTGGCCCGGACCTCGCTGGCCGGCGGGAAGGTCGTCCTCAGCCTTCCCCCGCTGGGCTCGATGCCGACGGGTCTCGTCAGGGGGGCCGGGGGAACGCCCTGGGAAGATGCGGCGGACAGGAATGGAGCGGCCAAACTTCTCACCATCGCTTCTCTCGCCGCCTGGAACCCCGACCTGATCGTCCTGTCCGTTCCGACCGCGGCGGACCCGGCCTCGGTCCTGGCCGCGTTCCGGTCCGACCCGCAAGCCCGGATGCTCAAGGCGCTCAAGCCCGGAGGGATCTTCACGCTCCCCTCCGATCTCGAAGCCTGGGACACGGCCGATCCGCGCTGGATCCTGGGATTGGATTGGCTGGCGGCTCAACTCAATCCCGGCCGTTTTCCCGATTACAGCCTCGATGCGGACGTGGTCGCTTTTTTCGATCGTCTTTACGGGCTCGACAAGAACGCGGTGGACGCCCTGATCAGGCCGGCGCTCCGTCCATCCCTCAGATAAATTTCCTTCCGATCCCGGGGCGTTCGGCTCAGGAGTAATTCGCATCCAGAACCGCCTTCCATTCGGCGGCGTTGCGGACGGCCACGAAGGCCATCCGGATCTGCTTGGGATGGGGGTGGACGCGGCCGTAGCTGATGCCGAAATGCCGCATCTGGAAGGTCCCCTTGCGCTCGCCGTATTGGGCCGTGGTCAGGACATAATGGCGCTCCATGACCGCGCGCTGTTCGGCCAGGCTCGGGGGGGAAACGGGCAGCCCGGCGGCAAGCTCGCGGACGTGCCGGAAAAACCAGGGATTGCCGATCGCTCCGCGGGCGGCCGAAACGCCGTCAACGCCCGTCTCGGCGATCATGCGCAGGGCGTCCGCGGGTGTCCGGACGTCGCCCGAACCGATGATGGTCCGGCCGGGAAAAGAACGCCGGAAAGCACGGAGCAAATCCCAGTCGGCTTCGCCCCTATACATCTGCTCCACCGCCCGGGCATGAAGGCAGATGGCATCGACGCCCGCGTCGAAGGCCCCGCGGGCGATCGACCACAAGGCCTCGCAGCCCTCATCGCCGAGGGCGAACGACTTGCGCAGCTTCAGCATGAGGGGATGGCCGGGCACCGCCTCGCGAACCGCCCGGATGACGGCGAGAGTCTGTTCGGGCTGGGACATCAGAAAACCGCCGCGGCGGCGGGAAACGACCTTTTTGACCGGGCAGGCGAAATTGAGATCGACGACGTCGAAGCCGAGATCGCGGAGAATGACGGCGGCCGCGGCCATGGTCCGTGGATCGCCGCCCATGATCTGGCCCCCGACCGGATGGTCGGCCGGATCGGAGCGCAGGAGATGCTTGCGCAGCGTCCCCTCCTGGAGAAGGAAGCGGTCGATCATGACCTCGGTCGTGGCGAACGGCGCGCCCAGCGAGCGGCAGATGAGCCGGTACGGCAGATCGCTGTACCCGGCCAGGGCGGCCAAGACGACCGGGAAGTCGATCGTCAGCGATCCGATCCGGAGCGGTTGAAGGGGTGCGTTCACGCCGGCCAGTATAGCCGATTCCGCGCTCGGCCCCCAAACGATCCCTTTCCCGGCGCGGCCCGATCTGGTATCATAACCGTTCGAATATCCCATGAACACGATCATCAAGGCCGAGAATCTGGTCAAGAAATACGGCGATTTCACCGCCGTCGACGGCATCTCCTTTGAGATCCGCGAGGGCGAATGCTTCGGCTTCCTCGGCCCCAACGGGGCCGGCAAGACGACGACCATCCGGATGATCCATTGCGTCTCGCCGGTCACGTCGGGCACCCTGACGGTCAACGGCATGGCCGCGTCCGTGGACAACCGGGCCATCAAGCGGATCACCGGCGTGGTGCCCCAGGAGATCACCCTGGACATCGACCTGACCGTCCGCGAGAACCTCCTCGTCTTCGCCCGCTTCTTCGACATCCCGGGGCGGGAAGCCAGGGCCCGCCTGGCCGAGCTGCTCAAGTTCGTGGAGCTCGAGTCCAAGGCCGACTGCAAAATCGAACAGCTTTCCACGGGCATGAAACGGCGTCTGCTCATCGCCCGGGCCCTGATCAACCGGCCGGCCTTCATCGTCGCCGACGAGCCGACGACCGGCCTCGATCCCCAGGCCCGCCACCTCATCTGGCAGCGACTCCGCCAGCTCAAGAGCCAGGGCGTGACGCTCATCCTGACCACGCAATATATGGAGGAGGCGGCCCAGCTCTGCGACCGGCTGGTGGTCATGGACAAGGGAAAAATCTTCCGGGAAGGCGTCCCCAACCGGCTGATCGAGGAGGAAATCGGGCGCGAGGTCGTGGAAATCCGAATCGACGCGGCCCGCGACGCCGAGCTCATCGCCGATCTCGGCGGGCAATCGTGCGGCCACGAGCGGGTCGGCGACACCCTCTATTTTTATTGCCGGGACGGACACGACCTGCGCCGCCGGCTCCTCGAGCTCGACCTGCCCAATTCCGTCCACCGGCCGGCGACCCTCGAGGACGTGTTCCTGAAACTGACCGGACGGAGCCTGATCGAATGAAGATCTCCTACCGCGTCTACCACGTCTTCGCCCGCAACCTGATCTCCTACAAGCGCTACGTCCTGACCACGTTCATCGCCAGCCTGATCCAGCCGCTCTTCTATCTGATCACCTTCGGCATCGGCATGGGCGCCTATATGACGGGGGCTTTCGGCGGGAAAACCTACCTCCACTTCCTGGTCCCGGGCGTCATCATTTCCTCGATCATGATGACGTCCACGTTCGAATGCCTGTTCGGCACGTTCGTCAAGATGGTCCACGAGCATCTCTACGAATCGCTGGTGGCCACACCCGTCTCGGCCGAGGACGCCGTCACCGGCGATATTCTGTGGGCCTCGTTCCGCGGGCTCATCAGCGGCGGCCTGATGATGATCGTCGCCGCCTTCATGGGCATCTGGCCGGCCTCCGCGCTCCGGCTTCTCCTGCTGGTCGTCGTCATGGTCCTGACCGGTGTTCTCTTCGCTTCGCTGGCCATGATCGTGACCTCCTACGCTCCCAATTTCGACTTCTTCAATTACTACACCGAGCTGGTCGTCACGCCGATGCTGTTTTTCTCCGGGGTCTTCTTTCCCCTGGACCACTTCCCGGCCTGGATGAAAACGATGGCCCAGTTCATGCCCCTGACGCACGCCGTCAAGATCGCCCGCGCGGTCTACTCGGGCGACTCCCCCGCGGGTCTGCTCTTCAGTGTCCTTATCGGTCTGGCCCTGGGAACGATGGCCTTCGTCTTCGGCGTCAAGCGGATGAAAAAACGCCTGATCAAGTGACCGGGCCGGCCGGGCGCCGGCGGATCATGATCTCCGGCCAAGGCGTCTCAATCGGTATGAAAAACTTCCTCCATGTCCGCCCACCAATCCCCTTCTTTCCGCGAGGGGAGCGGCTGCTGGATGGGATTCATGATCGCCCACCATTCCTGCGTCTTGGGATCGGCGGCCATGCGGGCCATGTCGGCGGCGAAATCCGTTCCATGATATTCGTAGTAAGCGAAGAGCAGCCCTTCATGGTGGAAAATCGAATAATTCTGGATGTGGCATTTGCGGATCGTTTCCAGAACCTCGGGCCAGACGCGGGCGTGATAGGCCTTGTACATTTCGAGATGTTCGGGCTTGAGCCCGATCAGCTGTCCATAGCGTTTCATCGAACGGCCTCCTCGATTTCAATCGGCCCCAGACCGGCCGCTTTGAGCTTTTCGTTCAGGGCGGTCCGCTCGCCCGTCCGCAGGGCGGTCCATTTGATTGCCAAGCCGGCGTAGGCTTGGCGGGCTTCGGAGATCGCCGTTCGGACCGGCGTCGTGACGCCCATCTCGGCCGCCTGGAGAAGTCCCAACAGCTGGGAGAACGAGCCTGAGATGCCGTAGAGCGAGGTCAGGCTGCTGACTCCCCCGAATCCGCCGCCTCCTCCGCGAGGCCCGGCGGCCGGGGCAGCGCCTTCGAGCTCTCCGGCTTTTTTATCGAAAGCGGACAGGGCCTCGGTGAGGGGGCCCGAACCCGCCTTATCCTGAAGAGCTTTGACCTGGGCGTGGATCGAGCGGACGCTCCGCAGAACGGCCTGAATCTCGCGAATCCCGTCATAGAGCGCCTGGGACAGGGCGAACTGCTCGTTCAGGGCCGCCGGAGGCGTCGTGACCCGGGGATCGAGCTTGACTTTAATCGGCTGCGAATAGCTCTTGCCGTTCACCGTCAGTTTGACGGTGTAGGCTCCCGGCGCAACCCAAGGGGCGTTCGTGCCTGCGGGCGAATTATGAGCCACCGCGGTCATGCCCAGGCCGCCGCCGCGGCCGCCGCCTCCGCTCAAGGGCTGGAAATGCATGTCCCAAAGGAAGCGATGAAGGCCGGCCGTCGTCCCCAGCTTCTGCGGGGGCCGGTACCAGTAGAGAGGCACGGGCGCCGTCGCCGCGGTCGGGGCTTCCATGGGGTCTGCGCTGGAATAGCGGCGAACGGTCTTTCCGGCCGCGTCCGAGATTTCGAGCGTCACCGGTCCGGAGACGTCTTCCCTCAGCGCGTAGTGGATCGTCGCGCCGTCCGGAGGGTTCTCCCCGGCCGGTTCGTCCGGAGGGAGAGGCGTGTCCGTGTACATGCTCCAGCGGACGCGCACGGCCGTCTGGGGCTTGAAGAGAAACGCCTCGGCGGAGAAAACTCCCGGATCGAATTGGCGCAGCGGCGTGATATCGTCCAAGATCCAGAAGCCGCGGCCGTGGGTGGCCGCGACGAGATCGTCGTCCTTGACGATGACATCGCGCATGGATGTGGCCGGCATATTCAGGCGAATCGACTGCCAGCGCGCGCCGTCGTCGAAGGAGACGCTGATCTCACGCTCGCTCGCGGCGAAGAGCAGGCCTTTTCGTTGGGGGTCTTCGCGGACGGCGTTGATCGTGGCCCCGTCGGGCAGGCCGCTGACGATCTCCGTCCAAGTGGCCCCCCCGTCGTGCGTCCGGAAAACGTGCGGGCGGAGGTCGTCGAGGCGGATCGTGTTGACCGCCGCGTAGGCCGTCCGGGCGTCGAAGCGGCCGGCGTCGATCAGGGAGATCTTGGCCCACGGCCCGACCCCGGGCGGCGTGACGTCCTTCCAATGCAGGCCTCCGTCCTCGGTCACGTGGATGAGTCCATCATCGGTCCCGATCCAGATGCGCCGGACGTCGACATAGGAGGGAGCGACCGTATAAATGACGCCCCGCTGGGACGGCTTAGCGCTCGAATCGCCTTTGTACTTGCCGACGCTGGCCGGAACGTCCCATGTCTTGCGGGTCAAGTCGGGGCTGATCTGTTCCCAGCTCTGTCCCCCGTTCAGGGTCTTCCACAGGACATTGGAGGCGAAGAAAAGCAGATGCGGATCGACCGTCGAGAAGACGACCGGCTGGGTGCGGATGGTCCGAAAATCCGCCGAGCGAACGGGTTTGGGGCCGACCGTCTGGACCTGGCCGGTGCGGCGGTCGAAGCGGGTCACGCGCTGGCCGCCGTAAACGATGTCCGGGTCGAGCGGATCGGGCGCGGCATAACCGTACTCGTCGACGCCGACCGGCGTCCAGTCGCGGAACGTGATTTGTCCATCGTGGCCGCGGCTGGCGATGCCGACCGAGCCGCTTTCCTGCTGGCCTCCATAGACCCGATAGGGATAGGCATTGTCGGCGGCGACATGGTAAATCTGGGCGGTCGGCTGGTTGTACCAGGAACTCCAGGTCTGCCCGCCGTTGACCGTGACCAGGGCGCCCTGGTCGGCCACAAGAAGGATGATGTCCGGGTTGTTGGGATTGATCCACAGGTTCTGGTAGTCATCACCGCCCGGGGCGCCGCGGAGCCCGGTCCAGGTCTTTCCGCCGTCCGTCGACTTCCAGGTGACCGTGCTGGCGACAATCACGGTGTCGGGGTCCTTGGGATCGACGGCCGGCCGAGGGAGGTCGCCGCCTCCGATCCGGGCCGAAGGCCTGCTGTCGGAGGTGATTTTGACCCAGGATTCGCCGGCATCATCGGACCGGAAGATCCCCGTTCCGCGCGAGGCGACGGCCGCGTAGAGCCGTCTGGGGCTGCCGGGCGCCACGGCCAGATTGACCTGGACGACGCCGCCTTCGGCCGGCCCGGGCAACCCATGGGTCAACGGCCGCCAGGTCGTCCCGCCGTCGGTCGATTTATAGAGGCCTCCCCCGCTTCCGCCCCAAGCCGCGTTCTCCCAGGGTCCCTGCCTCGATTCCCACAGCCCGGCATAGACGACGTCGGAATTCTGGGGATCGAAGGCCAGCTCGGAACCGCCGGTACTCTCGTCTTTATACAGGACTTTCTGGAACGTCTTCCCGCCGTCCGTCGAGCGGAAAATGCCCCGTTCCTCGTTCGGTCCATAGGGATGCCCAAGCACGGCGACGAAGATCCGGTCCGGATTCCGGGGATCGACGATGAGCTGGGGGATCTGTTGGCCGTCGCGGAGCCCTAAATGCGTCCAGGTCCGCCCGGCGTCCGTCGATTTGTAGACGCCGTCACCGATGGACAAATCGGGGCGCTGCAGGCCTTCGCCGCAGCCGACGTAGATGACGTTTGGATCGGACGGGGCCACGGCGATGGCCCCGATCGACCCCGTCGGCTGGTCGTCGAAGATCGGCGTCCAGGTCCGGCCGTAATCCGTCGTCTTCCAGACGCCGCCGTTGCAGACGCCCATATAGAAGACGTTGGGCTGGCTGGGGACGCCGGCGACCGCCCGCGTCCTCCCGCCCCTATAGGGGCCGATCGAACGCCAGTGCAATCCGTTGAACGCGCGCGCCTCGTAGGTCTGGGCCGCGGCCATCGCGGCCGAACATAAAAGCAGGCCCGCCAGGCCGAAGATCGAAAATGTCCGTTTCATCATGGATAAGACTCCTTGGGAAGATCGGCATGACTGTAGTCCAAGCCGAGAAAAGATGTCAATCGGGCGGCGCGTCTCGGTTTGGGTCCGAGCCGGACCGGCGTTCGCGGCGATTGGCGAACTGCCGCACTTGGTAGACGAAGGCCTCGAGCCGGGTCTTCTCCGCGGCCAGCTCCGATCCCGTGTAAATGAACGTCGGGATCGGGATCTGCCCGTAGTCGCGCCGGACCTTGGTGGCGATCGCCGTCGAAACGGTACCCAGCATGCAGTTGAAGCAGATGGCGTTGATGACGCCGTCCGCGCCCTGCCGGGCGAAATTCGCCATCTTAGCGATGTTGAGGAAAAGGAACTCGTTGCCATCGAGGCCGACGTAAGGTTGGGTGAATTTCACGATTTCGCCGTAGGTCGGCTCCTTGATCTGCGGGACGGCCCCGTTCAGGCGGCGGCGGACCCTGACTTTTTCCAGCTCTTTCCTAAGATAAAGGATCGACAGGATGGAGGACGCCCCGAACGCCCGGCCGACGAGCTTTTGGCGGAGGCCCTTGCTGAAGTCGAAATCGACCTCGTCGACGAAGAAGGGCGACGGCCGGACCTCGCATCCGAGCTCTTCCAGCTTGGGAAAGAGCCCATGGTTGGCCACGGGATTGGCGCGGGTGTAGATGTCGCCGGCGATCCCGACGACTGGACGGCGCTCCCGACGCCTTCCGATCGAGCGCAGGCGGTCGGCGCTCCGCTTGAGAGCCGGTCCGATATCCCCGGCCGCCAGTCCGGCCTCGATATCCACGAGGTTCGCGCGATGGGCCTCGTCGGCCGAGCCCTTGCGGATTTCGTACGGCCGAACCGCACACGAGGCGCGGACGAGGAGATCGATGGCCACCAGGCCTTGCCATAGGTATTTCAATCCCCTCGTCGTCAGCAGCTTAGGCAAGTCATCGCCGCTCGGAGCGAAAGCCTCCAGGTCCGTGATCCCCAGGTCTTCAGCCAGATAATTCAGGGCCTTGTCGTATTGGGCCAGGACGCAGGTGTATTGTGAGCCGGGGAAATAGAAGACCTCGTTTCCCGGCCGCGGCGAGCGGGCCAGCTTGACGAAATCGCCCGTCAGGATGGAGTAGGCGTGACACTCCTTGCCCGTGCTGTATTCCTCGCCCAGGGTCACGGTCGCCTCGTCCGGGAGGGGCAGGACCTCGGCCGCGATGCCCACACCCCTCAGCGCGCCGGAAAAAGCGTAGACATGGTCGCCGAAATAGGGAAGCACAAAACGCCGGGAGCGCAGCGCATCGTTGATCTCCGCGCGTCGCGCGGACGACCGTCGGACCGGAACAGTGCTCCGGCCCGCCGGCCGGCCGTCGCGGACCTCGTCCTGGAAAGCCTCGAGCCGGGTGATCAGCCCGGCTTCGGCCCGATGTTCATCAAACTCGAGGATGAGATGCGGTTTCCCGGAGACGATCCTTTCGATATGCCTCAGGTTGAAGGCGTCGAGACCGCAACCGAAATTGGTCAGGACGACCAGCGGCATCCCTTGCTGTTCGGCCACCCAGAGGGCGGCCTGGATGGCCTGCCGGTTGTAGCGCCAATGCGGGGCGCCAGGCCAATCGACGCCGGCCTGGCCATCCAAAGGAAGGCCGTCGAGCGGCACGGCCGTCACCCCAAGCTTGGCCAAATGCCGCCCCAGGTTGAGGTTCAGGAAGGAGTCATGGAGCGCGTAGGGCCGTCCGATGACCGCCCAGACGGAGCGGCCGTCCCGACGGCCCCGCTCGATCGCTTCCCGGCCCCGTCTCCGGATCTCGTCGAGGAATTCTCTCTGGGCCATGACCGCGGATTCGTAGGCCGCCCGGATCTCTCCCTCGGTCCGGCCGAGGATCGAGCGCAGCTCGGCCATGGATTTCACGAAGTCCTCCGGACGGCCGTTGAAGCTGGTCGTCGGCGCCAGGATCTCTTTTTCGGTCGCCGCCCGGGCCATGAAGGGGAAGCTTTCCGAATACGGGCAGAATGACGCCGATACGCCGGGATTCCTATGGAGATCGACGATGGCTGGAAAGAAGATCCGATCCAGGCCTTTCTCTTCGAGCCATCCGATGTGGCCGAAGGCGATCTTGATCGGCAGGCACGTTTCGGCCGGCAGGCGCCGCAGGGCCGCGGCGAGGATCTCGGAATCACTGGCCGGCGAAACGACGACCTCGACACCGAGCCGGTTGAAAAAGACGGACCAGAAAGGCAGTGACTCGAACAAAATCGAGGCCCGGGGAATACCGACCCGCAGCGCCGGCCGTTCCGGATTGCGGATGAATCCATCCAGAAGCGCGGTCCGCTCCGTGAAGAGATCCGGAAGCGGGCCGCGGGCGTCAGCCGCTCCTTCCTCCGACCGTCCCGCGGCCGAAAGCCCCTGGCCGGACGTATAGCGCTCACAGGCGTCGCCGAAGAAGGCGACTTCGCTGCCGAAGGAGATCCGGTTGACCTGACATCGGTTGGCGCAATGGGCGCAGGTGAATCCGGCGACCTCATAGGGCCGGGCCAGCGCATCGTCCACCGCCGAAGCATCCGGCGATTTTTTCCCGGTCTTTTTGACCCGTTCTTGGGCCATGAGCGCGGCCCCGATGGCCCCCGAGATGCGGTTGAAGGGATGGACCCGGATCTCCCGGCCGATGGCCAGCGCCAGGGCCCGGACGACCGAGGGGTTGGACGCGACGCCGCCCTGAAAGACGACGGTCGTTCCGACGGGCCGCCCGGCGACGACTTTTTCGAGGTAGTTGCGGGCGATGGAGAAGGCCAGCCCGGCCGCGATGTCGGCCACCGGCACGCCCCGGCCGAGGGCGTCGGCCAGCTCGGACTCCATGAACACCGTGCAACGGCTGCCGAGGTCGGAAGGGGCGGCCGAGGACGCCGCCAGGCGCGAGAACTCGTCTTCGATCCGCAGACCGAGGATTTCCGCTTGCTCTTCCAGGAATGAGCCCGTCCCGGCGGCGCAGATCTTGTTCATGGTGAAATCCAGGATCCGGCCGCCCCGGGCGCTGACGTACTTGGAATCCTGGCCGCCGATCTCGAAGATCGTGTCCACGTCCGCAAAATAGTGGACGGCGCTCCGGAGCTGGCAGGTGATCTCGTTATGGACGACGTCCGCCCGCAGCAGCGTGCCGGCGAGGTGCCGGCCGCTCCCCGTCGTCCCGATGCCCAGGAGCTCGAACCCTGCCGGACATTTCTTCTTGAGAAGAAGAAAGCCATCTTTGAGGACTTCGATGGGCCGCCCTTTCGTCGGCAGGTAGATCCCGGCCCGGACCCGGCCGTCCGCGTCGACGAGCACCAGATTGGTGCTCACCGAGCCGATATCGACGCCCAGGAAGCCCGAAACGAATTCACCCGGACCCGGCTCCGGTTCCGCGGCCGGGCGGATCTCGACGTCACCCAACTCGCGCAGGCCGGGCTTCGGACGTCCGGGCCGGGCCTCGAGAAGCCGGAAAAGGAACTCCGCGTCGGGGATGTCGAGGCCGGCTCCCCCGAGGGCCGCACCGAAGGCCGCACCGAAGGCGGACAGGGCATGCGGCGGGTCGGCCACGATGAAAGAACCGTCGCCGAGGCCCAGAATGCCGCGAAAGGCGCGGACGAGGCCTCCGTTGCGGGCCCCGCCTCCGGCCAGAAGGACGGGGGCCAGAGCCGCCCTCCCCTTGAGGACCGTGGCGATGAAGTTCCTGGCCAGGGCCTGGCAGAGGCCCAAAGCAATCTCCCCAAGGGGCGTGCCTTTCTGCTGGAGGTGGATCATGTCCGTCTTGGCGAAAACGCTGCAGCGGCCGGCGACGGTGGCACCCCGGGGCGCAGACGCGGCGATCCGGGCGAATTCCTCGATCGTGAGCTGGAGCCGGGCTGCTTGCTGTTCGAGGAACGCCCCCGAACCCGCCGCGCAGACCTCATTCAGGGCGAAGTCGAGGATCTCCGGTTCCGCCGATTTCCCCGCGGACGGGTCTAAAAGAACCCAGCGCGACGTTTGGGCGCCGATTTCGATGATCGAGCGGACGCCGGGATAGCCGCGGGCCGCTCCCAAGGCCAGGGCCACGACTTCGTTGGCAAAAAAGATTTCGGGAGGGGTCTTGACCATTTCGCGGCCGACCCCGGTAACGCCGATATGGAGCAGAAGTCGGCCGCGCCCGGACAGGATCCGGCTGAGGACCTCCCGGAGGGCCTCGATGGGATTCCCCCGGTTGAGGGCCTCTCGGGAATCGACGAGACGCAAAGCATCGTCGAATAGGACGGCCTTTGCGGCGGACGAACCGATATCGATCCCCAGGATCATGATCAATTCCTTTAGGCATCGGCCTGACCGGATTCATCATACGGGGAATCCGGACAAAACGCGAGGACGGCTTTTGAGCGCCGGATACGCCCGCACGAAAAAGCCGGGTTGTCGGACGGCCTCCGGAGCCTCTTCAGATGGACCCGGCGCCGACTTCTTCTTGGTTCCACGGGCCCACGGAGGTCCGCGGGACCGGGCAGCTATCCGTTGTACAGGGTGTTGGCCGACCAGAAGGCGATCGGGTCTTGAGTGGACGTAATGAACTCGCGCAGCCGATCGCGAAATGCGGTCAGCTTCCCCGAGGGGACCTGGCCGATGATGTTGTGCATTTCGTCCGGATCATCGCGGAGATTATAGAACTCATCGCGGTCCAGGGGGTTATAGATATACTTCTCGGTATCGGTCCGCACCATGCGCTGCCAGAAGGGGGCCTGGTGGCCGAAGTGCTGAAGAACGATGAAGTCCTTTTCGCGCGGGCGGGCGGGATCATCGATGACGGGCCAGAGCGACCGGCCGTCGCATCGCTGCGGCGGTCGCACTCCGGCGGTCTCCCAAAACGTGGGCGCCAGGTCCATCAGCGTGACAAACTCCTTCGAGACCGCCGCCCGGCCCTTGAGGCTCGGATGGGATATGATCAGGGGGATGCGCTGCGTGCAGTCGTACATGCCGAAGCCCTTGTCCCACATGCCGTGCGAGCCCTCGGTGGCGCCATGGTCGGCGGAGTAGACGATGAGGGTTTCGTCGGCCAGGCCCAGCTCGTCGAGCGCCTTCATGACGCGGCCCATCTGGTCGTCGATCAGCGATATATAGCCGAAGTAGACGGCCAACAGCGACGACAGCTCGGCCTCGGACAGGCGGCTGCTGTTCCAGTAGTCGCCGTAGCGGCGGATGATGTCGGGCTTGCCCGACATATCGTATTTGAAGTTCTTCCAGACCGGCACCTTGCGCCCGGCGTACATCCGATAGTGTTTCTCATCGATGTAATAGGGTCCGTGCGGCCCCCAAAAGTTACAGCTGATGAAGAACGGCCGGTCGGACTTGGCATACCGTCGTAACGTGTCGATGGTCTGGGAGGCCAGGTAGCCGGCCTCCGTGACTTCCGTGGGACCCTGCTGGATGCCGGCGTAAACACGCGTGACGCCGTAAAGCCCGGCGGCGGGGCGCACTTCGTCGACGATTTTGAAGCCATCGACACCGAGGGCCTTGAGGTATTCCAAGTAGTGCGGATGCTTGTCCGGAAAGCCGTAGTCGGGATAGTAGACGCCCTCGTAGCCGTAATCCCCCGGGCGGTTGTCGACACCGATATGCCACTTGCCGATATGGGACAGAGCGAAATTCTTCTCTTTCAGCGACGGGGCGAAGAGGTTGATGTTCGGCTCGAGGTTGTCCTTGCCGCCGTTGGCGGCGGAGAATGAGCCGGAGTTGAAGACCAGGCCGTGGCGATGCGGCAGCAGGCCGGTCTGCACGCAGGCGCGCGCGGGCGAGCAGACGGCCGCCGGCGTGAAGGCGTTGACGAAGCGCACGCCGTTGCGGGCCAGGTTGTCCACGACCGGCGTCCGAATGAAGGGATGGCCATAGCAGCCGAGGCAGTCCTGCCGCTGCTGGTCGGACATGAAGAACAGGATATTTTTGATCGTCCTGGCGCCGGCCGGCTTGGCGATGTCGGCCAGCGTCTCGAGGGCCGGCGCGGGCTGGTTGAGCTGCGCCGATGCGGCCCGGGGCACGGCCGATCCAAAAGCGGCCGTGGATTTTCCGCTGAGGGCGGCGGTTCCGACGCCGGCCGCCGCTTGGAGGAAGGCTCGTCTGTCCATGGTCAATTCCTTTCGATCATATTTTGTGGGCGGACCGAGCTCGACAATTCGTCTCCGCCCCCCGCAGACTTCATGGAAGGATCGTTCCCTGCATAAAGCAAGGCGTCCTCGCCTTTTTTAAGATCGATCTCATAGATGCCCGGCGACACCAATACAAGCTTATAATCGCGGTCACCCTTTATGCGGATCACGCCGCTTAGGCCCGGCCGCACCCGGCAGGGTTCTCCGGCCAAGCTCTTGATCCGCACCCAACGGGTTTCTCCGGCGGTGCGTTTGGCTGAGACGAGGAAAGCGCCCTCGGCGCGCAGGTCGCGAAACTCGACCTCCTTCCAGGCGGAGGGAAGGGCGGGGAAGATACGGATCGGACCCGGCTCTTCCTTGGCCGGATCGCCCCAACTCTGGATGAGCATGTCCTGGATGATGTTGGCGACGGCCAGGGTGGACTCGATGCAGGGGGGGTCAAACCACAGGCCGTTGGGATAGAGGTCGCCCTGCAGCCGCTTCAAGCCATCCAGGGTCTCGTCCCCGCGACCGATGGCGGCACCGATGGGCCCGGCATGCGCCTGCACCATGGCCGGCAACTGGTCCGAACCGCCCGTGAGACGCGTGCGGTCGAAAGAGCGTCTCAACACATCCGCGGCGCCTTCCTGTTCGATGTTGACCAGGTGAAGCGGATAGATCATCAGCAGGTTGGAGAAGTGCCGGTGATCGTCCGGGGATGACTTGTCGCGGCCCAGCCGGAAGCCGTATTCGTCGGCGGGATAGTCGGGAAGGCGCTCCACCACCTCTTTCCAGCGGGGAGCAAGGGGGTCGTCAATTTTCAGGCGCTTGCTGGCCTTGAGCAGCGTGTGGCATCCCCACTTGAAGAGGGCCAGGTCGAAGTTACAGTCCTCGAAGACACCCGACTCCGGCGAGTACGTCGGCGGCAGGTGGAACCGTCCGTCCTCGCCCATCTGGACCAGGTGAAGGTAGAAGTTGATGGCGCGCCGCAGGAGGGGGTAGATCTTCTCGCGCAACAGGACGTCGTCCATCGAGTAGCGGTATTGGCTCCAGGCGTTATTCAAGGCCCAGGGCAGGTTGCCGACGAGGTCGTAGTAGCGCATGTTTCCTTCGCGGTTTCCGATCATGTCCCAGGCCACGGCGATCGGCAGGTAGGCCGAATCCTCCTGCCACTCCGCCGGGCGCACCGCCTTAATCAACTCCTCCCGCCGGTCATGGAGGCGGTCTACCAGCGCCTGGCCCTGCTCGAGCCGGTTGGCCGCGTAGACCGGCCAGTGCGCGCTCTGGATGTTCCAGTCGGTGGTGAAGTACGGCCACGATTTGCCTTGGAACCAAATGCCCGGCGTATCCACGCAACAGCGGTCCGCCCGAGTGGTGCAGCCGATGCGGTAGATGGTCTGCCAATAGAGTGACTCCAGGCTTTTGTCGGGAATTTTGACAAAACTGTTTGGGTAATAGGCATGCCACCAGTCGCGGTGAATCTGTACCCAGCCCGACCGGTCCAGAGCGAGGAAACTCTGAACGTCGGACTCGGCCGTCTTGGCGGCGGTAGATTCGGGGTAGCTGTTGGCGATGCTGACGATAAGGGTGCGGGTGTCTTCGCGAATCTGCTCGGCCCAGGCTGTCGCATACTGCCCGCCCGCCATGAGATCTTGGATCCACATCGATATTCCGCCGTCCGTTTCCAGACGTCCATCCGGGTTGGCCTTGTAAACCTTCAACGTCCCGGCGTATAGGCTGCCGTATCGTTTGGCGAATCCCGCGATCTCCGACTCCTTGGACGGATAGCCGCCGCGCGTCGTCTGCGCCGCGGCCGGGTGCCAGGTCCAGCGACATCCCCCCTCGCCGGCGGTCGGGGTCAATTCGGTGACGATCGCCATGTCCATCGCATGCGTGAAATGGCGGATCCGGATCTCGCCCCGGTCGGTCGTGATCGTTCCGATCAGCTCGGCGTTCCATAAGTCCTTGCGCCACCGGCAGCCGGTGAGCTTGCCGACGGGGTGGAGTGAAAAATGGCCGATCTGAAGGCGGGGCCGGCTGTAGGCGGTCCAGCCCCAGGTGTCGTCACGATGGTCATGGACATCCGCGCGGAAAACCTGGAGCCGGACCGTGTCGTCCGCCTGGTAGAGCATCGAACCGACCATCGCGTTGCCGAAATGCGGGGCTTCGCTCCAGGCACGCGGCAGCTGGTCGAAGGTCATGTCGTGCTGCCGCATGAAGGCCGGCCAATCGATCTTGTCATCCCCGGATCCTGGATCCGCGATCAACACCTGGCCCGCCAGCAAGAACACGACGAGCGCCGCCGTCCATATCCAAAATGTCAACGGAATCTTCATGGCTGGATCCTGGTCCTTACGGATGTTGTTTTACGCCGCTTAGCGGCGATAAGACTCGGGCGGCCCCAGATAGGCATCCGTCGGCGAGTGAAAATCCAAGACGATTTTATCGATCACGACGATCGGATCGACCATCCAGACGGTCAGCGTGCGCCAGCCCGGAGAGGCGATTTTCAGGGTGGCCGTCAGGCGGAGGAGATTCGCCAGAACATCGCCGCCGCGGCCTTCGAGGATCTGAAGTTCCTTTCCGTCGAGGCTGACCGCCAGGCGGACGCCCCCGCCCAATCCAACAGGCTTGGTCGGCAGGCAATCGATGTCCAGCCGCGCCTCGCCGGAATGAAATAGGTAGAAGTCGTACTCCATCGAAGGACTGGAGGACCGGATGTCGCGCGGGTCCGTGCGGGTGGCCGCGGTCGGCGGGAAGATCCCGACCGAATCGCCTGATCGGCCCAGCCCCTTGATGACCTCCCAAGCCGCTCCGCCGCGGTCGAGCTTCCGCGTGTAATGCTCGGCTTCCATGCTCACGCAGCCGTGGCTTTCAACGAAACCGATCACCGCCTCGCGCGCCGGAGCGGCGGGCTTAAAAACAGGGACGATGATCCGCTTGTTTCCGCCGCTGGTTTTCACATCGATGGCCGCTTTGAGATCGTCGCCGACCGGCACACGGTCCCAATCCATGCTTACCCAAAGCCGTTGCTCCGTGCTGAAGGCACCTGAGGCTAGACTGAGTTGCACCCAAGACTGCGACGGGCTTGCCGTCCACCTGATCACGCCCTTGCCCGTGTTGTACAAGTCCACGAAACGCTTTCCTTGGGTATAGACGCTCAAATCGGCCAACAGATCCTCATGTCCGCCCTCGAGGGCCACCCCCAGCGCCGGCGGTCCCCCGCCGTCGTAATCACTGATCGGCGGCATCTCGAACTGGTGACATTGGTCGCCCCACGGGCCGGGCGACCAGGACATCATGTAGTTCCACTTGTCTCCGGCGGTCGGCAATCCGCCGTTGAACTGCGCCGTCAGTTCGATGATCCGTGCGGCGGCCGCGCGGGCCTGGCGGGCGTATTCGCCGGCGTCCGCACGGCCCTCGATCCCGTGGCGCATGCTTTTGTCGGCGAAAATGATCTTGCGATTCATCAGGCTCGCGCATTGGACCGGATAGAGGACCAGCTCAAAGAACGCATCCTTGCGTCCGGCAGGTATCTGCCCGTAGATCGATTGGGCGCGGCGGGCAATCTCGTCATAAAGATCCAGCCTCTGCATCGCTTCGTCGTTGTAGTGGTCGTGGCTGAACCAGGAATACTGCAGCGGAGCCTTGTCCTTGAATTGAACGAGATGCTCGGGCCGGCGCGTAAAGCCGAGACGGAAGTATTCTTCCATGATCTGCGCGATCGGTTCGGCCAAACGAACGTCCAAATCCCGCTCGGCCCAGCGCACCAGGAAGTCGTGCGCGTTGTCCTGCCGGCAGCGTTGCGGATCCCAGGCCATGTCTAAAAAGAACTCGGTCCCGATCTCGCCCGGCTTGATGTCGCCGACATTGAGAACCCAAAGACGGTTGGCGCCGTATTGGAAGGCCTTGTTCAACTCCTCTCCCATGAGGGCCGGGGGCGTCGTATTCAGCCAGGTGTAGGCGGTGGTGGCGCCGTTGAGCCATTGGATGTGGTAGTAAATCCCCGACCCGCCGGAGCGGCGCCGCTCCGCGGCCGTGGGCAATCGGCGGATATAGCCGAAGTCGTCATCCGGCCAGCAGATCGTCACGTCGTCGGGCACTTTCAGTCCGCTGTCATAAATGTCCAACACTTCCGTGTAGGGAATGAAAACCTGCGGCACCTTGGCCAGATCGGGGTTCACGAGCCGGGCCAACAAAGCGCGTTGGTCGGCAAATATCCGCTCGAGCAGGGCGGCTTTGTCCTTTGTCGTTCCGCCCGCCGACATCGGTTCGTCGTCCTTCCCGCGCAGGCCCAGCGTGTAGACATTTTCATAGCGGCCGTTGGCCTTCAGCCGCCTGGCCCAGTAGTCGCGGATGGCCTCGCCGTTCGTCACGTAGTTCCACTCGGTGCCGACTTCCCGGTCCCATTCGGCGCCTTCCATGTTGTCCCGCAGCATGGGTTCGATGTGGCTGGAACCCATGACGATGGCATATTCATCGGCGACGACCTTGTTTTGCGGGTAGCTGTTGAATGGAAGCGTGTGGAGGTGCATCGCCGGCCAGAGGTAGTTGGCGCGAAGACGCAGCAGCAACTCGAAGATCTTGGCATACGTCTTGGGCCCCAGGCCTTGGCCTTCATCGGGCGCGAACGTCCCCGCCGCCCAGGGACGGATGCCCCACATCTCGTCATTGATGAAAATGCCTCGGTATTTCACCGCCGGGGGCCCGATGCGCAGGCGATCCGGACAGACATGCAATTCTTCGCGCCGCTGGGGCGTCACGTCGGCCCACCAATACCAGGGCGAAACGCCGATCCCTCGGGACAGCTCATAGACGCCATAGGCCGTTCCACGCCGGTCGCTGCCCGCGATGACCAACCCCTTTCGGACACCCGGCAGCGGATCGGCGACCACCGCGATCGCGAAGCTTTCCCACTGCCCCTGCACGTCGTGCACATCGAGCCGGTTATCTTTGACCAAATGATCAATCGCCGGACTGCGGCCGAGCGTGCCCACAAGAACGGCATTTTCCGCCAGCCGGTTGGCCGTTTGTCTCAACGCCGGCTTGCGCCCCGTGACCCGCTCGACGTCGGCGGCCAAGTCGGCGGCGGCGATGCGCGCCACCTCCCAATCCCCCGGATCCACATACACGTCCGCTGCAATGTCTTTCGAGGCCAGGGGAAAATACCCCTGGCCGGCCTGCTCGCGGATGAACGGCCGCCCCGGCTTGGCCCCGGTCACCGCGGATATGCCCGCGGCTTCCTGCGCCAATGGTAGGACCCGGCCATACACCTGCAACGGCCCGGTCAGGAGAGCCAACGTCGCTCCGGCGATTGCCGTTGCTTTTCCGCTCCGGCCTATCATGGGGTTTCTCATTGACCTGCTCCCATGCAATATAGCATCCGGGAAGTGAAAGTTCTAGGCCGGACCTTATCCCTGAAAAGTCGTACACTCATAGTGTGAGTTTCCAACAAAATCTCTGGCTGTAGGTTTTGTCGATGAAGGCATCGAAGTTCACGGAAGAGCAGATCGCCTTCGTTCTGCGGCCAACGGAGACGGGGACCCGGGTGCCTGAGGTCTGCCGGATCCTCGCGCCGCACGGCGTCGAAAAGCCCCCGGTCAGCGCTCTCCCGCCGGAAGATGGGCCTTCAAATACGACGTCAGAAGCGTGTAGAGGTGCATCGTCGTCCCCCGCCCTTCGTAAATGCCGTGGGAGCGGTTCGGATAGGACATCATGGTGAAGGCCTTGCCGTTGGCGATGAGCTCGTTGACCAGCATCTCGAAGCTTTGGTAATGGACGTTGTCGTCGCCCGTCCCATGGACGATGAGCAGGTTGCCTTTCAGGTTCTTGGCGAAGGTGATGGGTGAGCCGTTCCTGTAACCGTCCTCGTTATCCTGGGGCAGACCCATGAAGCGCTCCTGGTAGATCGTATCATAGAGTCTTTGGTCGGAAACAAAAGATACGGCCAATCCCGTCTTGTAGAGATCCGGGAAGCGGAAGATGGCATTCAGGGTCATTTGGCCGCCGCCGCTCCAGCCCCAGCTCCCGACGCGGTCGGCATCGGCAAACGGCCAGGCGGCGAGGGCCGCCCGCACCGCCGCGGCCTGGTCGGCCGAGGCCAGGACGCCGATCTGTCGGTAGACGCTTTTCCGCCAAGCGCGGCCGCGCGGGGCGGGCGTGCCGCGGTTGTCGAAGCTGGCTACGACATAGCCCTGCTGGGCCAGCATCAAGTGCCAGAGGTAGCCGCTCCCGCCCCAGCCGTCCTGCACGGTCTGGCCGGCGGGCTCGCCGTAAACATAGACGAAGAGAGGATATTTCTTCGACGGATCGAAGCCGGGTGGAAGGATGCGCCAGGAGTCGACCTTGATCCCTTCCCCGATGTCGAGCTTCGTGTATTCCGCGCGGTTCCGGCGGAGGGCCCCGACTTTGGCCCGCAGCTCTTTATTGGCCGCCAGCGGCCGGACGACTTCCCCGCCCGGCAGGCGGACGAGCTCGGTCACGGGCGGCGTATCGAGCGTCGAATAGGTGTGGAAGGCCCAGCGGGCCGAGGGCGCAACGTCATATCGGTGAACGCCGGTCTGAACGGCAGGCCCGACGCGCTCGGGCTTGCCCTTGCCATCCATGCGGACGCGGTATTCGAAACGCTTGGTCGCATCCTCGGGCGAGGCCGTGACATAGAGCAACCCATTCTTTTCGTCGATTGCGTCGACGCTCAGGACGTCATAGGCGCCTGGCGTCAGCAGCCGGACGTCCTTGCCGTCCCGGGAAACGAAATAGGCATGGAGCCAGCCGTCGCGCTCGCTCAGCCAGAACAGGCCCTGGCCTCCTTCCAGCCAGACGAAGTTCGGCATGGTCTCGACCCAGGCCTCGTCCTTGTCCGTGAAAACGGTCCGGATCTCGCCCGTGGAGGCGTCGCCGATCCGGACATCATTCGTGTTCTGCAGCCGGTTGAGCTGTTGGAAAACGATTTCCTTGGAGTTGCCGGCCCATTCCATCGCCGGGATGTAGAAATTGCGCGGGTCGCCGGGAGCTTTCATCCAGACCGGGTATCCGCCGGAGGCCGGGACGACGCCCACCCGGACGGCCGAATTGATCTGCCCGGCCTTGGGGTACTTGAAAGTGATGGTCTTGGGATAGAGGGCCTCCGTATTATTGATCAGGGTGAACACGGAAACCCCGTGCGTATCGAACTGCCAAAAGGCGATGAAACGGCTGTCGGGGCTCCAGCGGAACCCGTCGCGGATGGACAGCTCCTCTTCATTGACCCAATCCGACGTGCCGTTGATGATGTCCTCTTGGCCGTCGAATGTCACCTGGTGGACCGATCCGCGGGCCAGGTCCTCGACGTAAATATTATTCTTCACCACGTAAGCGGCCAGGCGGCCGTCGGGCGAAAGCTTTGCGAACATGAGCGTCGACGGCTCGAACCCGGGGCCGAGCTTGCGCAGCCGGGCCGTGGCCAGGTCGTAGGTCCAGAAATCGCCGCGCGTATTCTGCCGCCAGACGCGCCGGGAATTGGTCATGACGATGAGCACTTTGCCGTCGGGAGACCAGTCATAATTCTCGATGGCGATCGGTCCGGAGGCGCCGGGGGGGATGAGTTTGGCCGCGGAGACCAGAATTTCGCGTTTTCCCGTTTCGGCCCGATAAAGAACAAGGTCCTTCGCACCGGGTACGGAAGCGCTCGGCTCCACCGTCGTATAGGAATCGTCGCGCATCCAGCGGGCCGGGCCGAAACGCTCGGCGGCGAATTCCTGGGAGTTGAAGATCCGGTCGAGTGTGAGGAGGGCCGGATCAGGCGCCTTTTCCCGGGCGGCCGAGGCCAGGGGCATTCCCAGAAGAAGGAGGAGGACGAGCCACCCCGAGCGCAAACGCATTTTCTTATTCATGACACGATCTCCTTGTCCGCACCAGAATACCAGAAGCGGCGGCCTCGATCGAGGGCGGACAGCTTCAGAAACTCCCGCTTATCCATGAAACCCTCCTTCGCTTCAGGCTCCCGAAGGGTTTTTTCGAGGAGCCCTCGTTCCGCTTATTTCGCCGCCGTCAATAAATAGGCGGCGCCGGCCGCGGTCTTGAACTCGAAGATGCCGTTCTCAGGCCTGCTGACGGCGACGGGTTTTCCGTTTACAGTGATTTTCAGGGGGACCGCCGCGCGGACGCGGCAGAGGTTTCCGAGCCTGGAGATCAGGGCGGCCTGATCGAGCTTGCCATCCTTCCATTTCAGGCCCACCTCGAATCCGCCGCGGGCCGCCAGCCCGGAGACTTCGCCCGAAGCCCAGGATTCCGGCAGCGCCGGCAGAAGATTCAATTCGTCCTCATGCGACTGCAGGAGCGTCTCGGCGATGGCCGCGGCGAAGCCGAAGGCCCCGTCCACCTGCATGGCCCGCGAACAGATCGAAAACAGGGTGTCCGTGGTGTAGTTGTGCATGGCGTAGATGAAATTGTCCATGACTTTGGCGCCGTTGCCGAGTCGGGCCCAGGCGGCCGCCTTCCAGGCCGACGACCAGCCGTTGCCGGACAGCCCGCGCTGCTCCAGAACGACCTTGCTGGCCTCGGCGAATTTCGGCGTCTTTCGAAACGAGATCTGCTTGCCGGGGAAAAGCCCCCAAAGCGGCGAAAGATGACGATGGTTCTTCTCCGTCTCGTCCCAGTCATCGAGCCATTCCTGGAGATTCCCTTTCCGCCCGATCTGCAGGGGCGCCAACTTGGCCTTGGCTTCGAGCACCTTTTTGCGGAGGTCGGGATCGACGCCCAGAACTTCCGTGGCCCGGGCGAAGGCGGCGAAGAGGTCGTTCAGGATCTGCATGTCGATGGTCGAACCGGCGACCATCGAGGATCCGGTCATGAACATAGTGATCTCGTCGAAGAACGGCACGCTGGCCGGACCGGCCGGAAAATTCTCGGGCGACGTCGAAGGATTCGTCACCAGCCACCCGGTTTTCGGGTGGGGGATGAGGAAATCGAGAAAAAACTCGACGCAGCCTTTGAGGATGGGATAATTGGCCCGCAGGAAGGCCGCGTCGCCTGTATAGAGATAATGCTCCCAGAGATGCGTGGCCAGCCAGGCGCCGCCGGTGGTGAACGCGCCCCAGCTGGCCCCGTCCATCGGCGCGGCCACCCGCCAGAGGTCGGTGTTCTGGTGGAAGACCCAGCCGCGGGCCCCGTAGTTTTCCCGGGCCACTTGGCTCCCCTGGTCGGTCAACTCCCGGATCATGGCGAACAGCGGCTCGGCGCACTCGCTCAGGTTTCCGACTTCGGCCGGCCAATAGTTCATTTCGGTGTTGATGTTGGTCGTGTACTTGGCGTCCCACATCGGGTTTTGGTCTTTGTTCCAGATGCCCTGCAGGTTGGCCGGCTGGGTGCCGGAGCGGGACGAGGAGATCAGCAGGTAGCGCCCGAACTGGAAGACCAAAGCGCCGAGCGCGGGATCGTTTTTGCCGTCGAAGGCCTTCAGGCGCTCGTCGGTCGGAAGGCCCGAATTCGGGGTCGCCGAAAGGGTCAGGGCCACGCGGCGGAAGAGCCGTTGGTGTTCCCGGATATGGGCCGATTTCAACGCCTCGTAGGATTTATCCCCGACGGCTTTCAGGACCGCCTCGACGCGGGCCCCGGCGTCTGCGCTGACATCCTTGTAATTGACGAAGTTCGTGGCTGCGGCGATGAGGAGGGTGACGGAGTCGGCGCCGTTAACCGAGAGCTCGTCCCCATCGACCGTGATCGTGCCGCCTTCCGCGCGGGCCCGCAGCCGGGCCTGGTAGCGGAGCTTGCCTTCCACGCCCATGTAATCGGCCGACTTGCCGCTGAGGACCAGGCCGTCGCTTCCGAATCCGTCCATCCGGAAATAGTCCGTGGCATAATTCGAATGGGCCTGGTTGCGACTGCCCCGCAGCTGCGAAACGAAGCTGATCCTGCCGGGCTGGTCGGCGGTCAAATGGACGACCAGGACCTGGTCGACCGGGCTGACGAACACTTCGCGCCGGTAGCGGACGCCGTCCTGGTCGTAGCTGGTGCCGGCCACGGCCGTATCGATATCCAGCTGGTGGCGATAGTTCCGGACCGGCTTTTTCGAGGGGAACTTGAGCACCAGCGTGCCGAGCGCCTGGTATTTCATCTGTTCGACGGGATATCCAAGCATGTTCCGGCTGAAGAGAACGTAAGCCTTCTTGAACTGTTCTTCAAAGACCGCTTTGCGGATCTCGGGAAGCGCACGGACCCCGCCTTTGACCACCGTGGAGTATGGGCCTCCCGTCCAGAGGGTGTCCTCATTGAGCATGATCTGCTCTTCGTCGGTCCTGCCCCAGACCAGACCTCCGAGCCGCCCGTTGCCGACAGGAAAGGCGTTGTCCCATTTATCGGCGGGATGGGCGTACCAAAGGACAACGGCGGCGTTAGAAGACTCGGCCTTTCCGCCCGGGACGGCAAAAACGCGGGGCGCCGCGGCGCCGGCCACGAAAGCGATGAGGCCAAGGACCAGGATTTTCGTTTTCATAATCGGAATCTCCTTTTCATGTCAAACCGCCGGGGGCTCCGGGAACGGGTCCCGGAGGCGCCGGCCCGGGCCTATTTCAGCTCGCCGAGGGCCCATTCGGCCGCCCTCTTGAGGATCCCCGAGGACGATTCCAGGCCCGCCGCATTCCGCAGGAAGGGCACCGCCGAACGGTCGCCCGTTTTCCCGATGGCCACGAGGGCCTGCGCCTGGGCCCCGTAGCTGTCGTCCGCGGCGAATTTTCGCGTCAGGAAGGGAATGAGCGCCGGGCTCTTGAGGTTGCCGACGGCCCAGAAGGCCGCGGCCCGGACCTTGGGATTCGCGTCCGAGGCGCGCTCCTTGAGGAATTCCGAGATCCCCCCGTTCAGGAATCGTCCGGATTTGAAGCCCTCATTCAGCCGGGTCCAGGGGATGTTGGTCCGCTCGTCATTGTCGATGGGGCCTTCATATCCGCCCAGGACGTAGAGGGCGTCCCTGCGGACGGCCCAGAACGGATCGCTGCGGGCGATTTGGCGGAGAGCCGGTGCGACGCGCGGGTCGTCCGCATGGCGCCCGAGCTGGCCGGCCGCCCACATCCGGCCGATGACGTCGTCGTGGCCGAGCTGATAGAGGAGCTCCTCAACTGGACGCTCGAACGTCCATTCCTTCAGGAGATAATCGCCCTCGTCGAAACGGACCATCAAAGGTTTCTGGGGGCAATCGATGGCAAAGACGCTGTCCCGGCCCGTGATCCAGACCGTTTCCGATTTGCGGCCCGCGGGCGTGATCGCGCCCAGGACGATGGGCGTTCTGAAAATGGGGACCCCGGCGGCCGTGTCCTGGGTCTGGGCGATCCGCCAAGTCAGTTTTTTCGTTTCCGGGCTCCAATCGGCCCGGACGTCGAAGACGGGATGTCCGGGACTGAGGAGCCATTGATTGAAAAACCAATCGAGGTTTTGGCCGGTCGCCTCCTTGATGGCGGTCAAGAGGTCGTTGGTATCCACCGGCTGGAAGGAGTGCTTGTGGAGGAAATGCGAGATCGCGTTCCGGAAGGGCTTCTCGCCCAGGATCCAGCGCATCATGTGGATGACGGTCGCGCCCTTCTGGTAGGTGTGGCGGTCGAAATTCTGGCCCGGTTCGTCCCAGCGGTGGAAGACGATGGGCCGCATATAGCGGGTGTGGGCTTCCTGGATGTAGCGGTTCTTCTTTCCCAGCAGGTCCACGGCGGCCTCGTCCTTGCCGTCCTCAAACTCGGCGTATTCGACCTCGGAATAGGTCGCGAAGCTCTCGTTGATCCAGGTGTGCCCCCAATCTCGGCAGGTCACCAGGTCCCCCCACCAGTGATGGGCCGCTTCGTGGTTGATCAGCCAGCGGTGGACGGAAAAGTCCTTCTCGCCCTTGAGATCATGGATGATGCCCTGGGTCAGCATCGTGGCCGACGTCGTCTCCGTCCCGCCGCCGCCGGGAACGATGATCTGGTCATACTTGTCCCAGGGATACTCGTATCCGTAGATACGGCCCAGAAAGGCGATGATCTCCGGCGTCCGCTGGAAACAGATCCAGGCGTCCCGGCGGTCCTTTTCGTAGTACCAATAATCGATCGGCAGCGTTCCGAGAGAACTTTCGGTCACGACATAGGGGCCGGCGATCAGGGCGGAGAGATAAGTGGAATGGGGCTTGTCTTGGAACCAATGATAGGTCTTGGTCTTCCGCTCGGGATTTTCCGACGTATCGAGCAGCCGTCCGTTGGAGAGAACACGGAACTCGCGGGGCACCGTGGCGATGATCTCCTGGGTCGCTTTGTCGCTGGGATGATCATCGCAGGGAAACCAATGCCGCGCGCCGTCCGGGAATGAGCGGGCCACGATCAGCGCGGGGTTGGCCGGCGTCGGTTCGACGAAATTGATGCCTTTCCTCTGATCCGCCGAGGCCTCCTGTTCCCCGGCCCTGTAGACGGCCGTGAAGGAGAACTTGGCGCCCAGGACGGCAGGCCGCGGAAGCTCGATGGTCAGGCGGCCTTCGGCCTGGCGAAAAAGAAGGGGTGTCCCGTCGGCCAGGCGGACCGCGGAGACGGTGAACGTTTCCGCGTCGAGGCCTACGGACGTCAATCCATCACGAAGGGGGATCAACGTGACCGTGGTCTCTCCCGAAAAAGCCTTGTGGGCAACATCGAAATCGAGGGCGATCCGGTAATGCTGGACCTGGAAATCGCGGCTCGGCTCGGTGCGCAGGGGACGGTTGTAGACGTCGATCTTCTGGGCCAAGGACGCCGTCCCCAGAAGGGACAGCACCGCGCCTAGAAACAGAGCGAGGACTTTCCTTTTCATGGCTTAAATCTTCTTATTCGGCAATGGTGAAATACTTGAAGATCGGATAGACGACACTCCGCGTCTCGGCGCCCGCGGCTTTCAAAACATCATCCAGCAGGCTCCACCCGGCGAAACCGTCGGCGGCTTGCGGTTCCAGGCAATAAAAGGCCAGGTTGGCCAGCGGCTGGGCCAGGTCTACGCGGAGCGTCCCAGCCGGAAATTCCTTGTTCGGGGATCGGGCGAATCCGCCGTCGAGCGTGGTCATGGCGAATCCCCCCCGCCTCGTCTTGATCAGCTTGTCCACGACGAACTCCTCGCCCGCGGCGCGGACCGGTTGGGTCAGCACGTCAACCTTGACGGCGAGGATCCGCAGCTTGTCGGCGATGAAATCCAGACCGGCCGGAATAAGATATCCACGCGGCATCACGGCTTCGGCCGTTCCGACCGCTCGGGTCAAATCCTCGAGGCCGCGGACAAGAACGGGCGGTCCGAGCAGGGCCTCCGGGATTTTGGCCCGGACGCTCGTTCCCGGGAAATAGCCGGGTTCATTTTTTTCCCTGTAGGCCAGGATATCGACCCGCCCCCGGGATTCGTACCGGCCGGCGATAAAATTCTTCAGCTCGCCGGACTCGGCCTTGGCCCGCACGGCGTCCACGACTTCGCGGTCGGCGTTCCGACAGACCTCCTGCATTTCCGGGCCGTGCCGCCGGGCGTATTCGAGAATCCCGGCGATCAAGGCGTATTGGGCGTAGATTCGGCGCTGGAAAGACAAATGGATCGGAGTCTCGGCCAGGATGGACATCCGGTTCCGCAGGCCATAGGCACCGGCGACAAATTTGGCTTCGGTCGTCCAGACGGCCGCATCGTGGCTCCAGACGGTCGGCGGCCAGCGGTTGTCGATCCCGCAATGGGTGAAGGTCTCCAGCCCGAAGTTATTTCGCGTCTCTTCGCGGAGCTCCGGGAACAGCTTGTCCCAGATATAGGCGCGGGGACCGGGATGGGCCGCCGGGACGGAGCAGGTGGCGTAGGCGATGGCGTAGCCGTGCTGGACGTCCTCCATGGCGTGTCCATCGTAGATCAGGATCGGGTCCCAGCGGTTGAATACCGCCCGATAGAGAGAATTGACTTCGAGCGTCTCCAGCTTGATTGCGTCGCGGTTGAGATTGAATCCCAAGGCGTTGGTCCCGCCGCTCAGGATATGCGGCGTCCCGTCGTTGAGGCTCCAGGAGTCGTTCCCGTCTATGTTGAAGCTCGGGCAGACGATGATGATCAGGCGATCCAGGAGATGAGTCATCCGGCCGAGCAGGATTTCACGCGTCAGCAGCAGGAGCGCCTCCTTGGCCTCCGCTTCGTTGGGATGGATATTGCCCTGAAGATAGACCACGGTCTTCCCGGATTTTGCGGCCTCCTCGGGCGAGGTGATGCGGGGAGAAGCCAGGACGAGGACCGGGCAAACCCGGCCGCGCGGGCTCGTATACATATTGAAGACATGGATCTTGTCGCTCGTCCACTTGAGCGCGTCGATGAATTCGAGGAGCTCCAGAGACGACGTTGTCCGGACGAAATCCGTCTTCTCGGGGATGGTCCTCAGCGCCGCCGGCCAGCTTCCGTTCCAACCCGGCGGGACGGAGTCACCCCAATAGATCCTGGAACCGAAAGCGATAAGGCCCCCGGCCAGAAACGCGAGCATGAAGAAGGACATTTTCTTCATATCGCTTCCTCCTCGGCGGCGCCGCGCCCGATATCCTCACCGATCGGCCCCTTATTCTAGGACTTTTTTAATTTCCGTTACAATGATTCTTTGCGGCCGCCCAAGGGGCAATTTGTTCTTCCGCTCGTATTTGCGGAAAACCGGGATTTTGACAGTCAGGCGGCGAATTGCATATAGTGAAAGCTCAGGCCGGGAATGAACTTTTTTGGGAGAGGAGGCGGCCATGGCCCCATCCGAGTCGACGCGCAGGACATTCCTAAAAACAATGGGAGCGGGTGGAATGGCCTTGACCCTCCCGGGCCTAAGTGGGGGCAGCCGGGCCCCGGGCGGAAAGTCCGGCGCGGCCAAGCCGAACGTCCTTTTGATCCTATGCGACGACGTGGGCTACGGGGATTTCTCCTGCCACGGGAACCCGGTGATCAAGACGCCCCAAATCGACAGGCTCCACGCCGCGTCGGCCCGGATGACGGATTTCCATGTCGATCCGACCTGCTCGCCGACGAGATCTTCCCTTATGACCGGCCGCTATTCCGGCCGGGTCGGCGTGTGGCACACGATCATGGGCCGCTCCATCCTGCCGCGGGATGAAGTCACGATGGCCGAAACGTTCTTGAGCAACGGGTACCGGACGGGTATCTTCGGCAAATGGCATCTGGGCGACAATTTCCCCTTCCGCGCCCAGGACCGCGGTTTCCAGGAATCGCTCGTCTTCGGAGGCGGGGCCATCGGCAATCTGCCGGACTATTGGGACAACGATTATTTCGACGACCACTATTGCCGCAACGGCCGCTGGGAAAAATATTCCGGCTACTCCCAGGACATGTTCTTCCAAGCGGCCATGGATTTCATGGCGGGGACGGACGGCCGCCCGTTTTTCTGCTATCTCCCGACCAACGTCGCCCACTGGCCCCACAACGTCGCCGAAGACTATGTCCGGCCGTACCGGGGCATCGTCCCCGACCGGCGGGCCACGCTTTACGGCATGATCGCCAACCTCGACGAAAACATCGGAAAGATCCGGGAATTCCTGCGGCAAAAGGGGCTCGAGGAAAACACCCTCGTCATCTTCATGTCCGACAACGGAACCGGATTCGGGGCCGATTTCGACAAGAACGGCTTCGTCACGGCCGGTGAGAACGCGGGGATGCGGGGCGACAAGAGCGCGGTCTACGAAGGCGGCCACCGGGTCCCCTGCTTCATCCGCTGGCCGGGGGGAGGGGTCATTGAAGGCCGCGACATTCCCCGGCTCACCGCCCATATCGACCTTCTGCCGACGCTGCTTCGCCTGTGCGGCCTGGAAAGGCCGGCCGGCGGGCCCTTGGATGGGATCTCCCTCGAACCGCTTCTGAAGTCCGATCGGCAGGATTGGCCGGACCGCACGCTGTTCATCCATAACCAGCGGGTCGACGAACCGATCCGGGGAAAGGATTGCGCGGTCATGACGTCCCGGTGGCGGCTGATCAACGGCCGCGAACTGTACGACATCACCGCGGACCCGGGAGAGCGGCGGGACGTTTCCGCCGCTCATCCGGACATCGTCCAAGCCCTGAGCGGGGATTATGAGCGCTGGTGGGACGATATCTCCGGGCGCTTCAAGGACTATGTCTGGATTCCCGTCGGCACGGAAGGAACCGATCCCGTCAGGCTGACGGGCCATGACGTCCATGGCCAGGTCTGCTGGGACCAGAGCCAGGTCAAGCGCAACGCCCGCCTGGACGGGTTCTGGACGATCGAGATCGCGCGCGAAGGGTCCTACGAGATCAGCGTCCGGCGTTTTCCGCAGGAAGCCGACCTGCCCCTCTGCGGCGGCCCCCAGGGATACAAGGAATTCAACCCGACCCACGCCCGGCTCAAGATCGGGGACATCGACGAGACCCGGCCCATTCGCGAAGGCGACAAAGCCGTGACCTTCCCGGTCCAACTGGTCCGACAGCGGACCCGCCTGCAGGCCTGGCTGGTCGACGACATCGAAAACGGCGAAACGAACGGCGCCTATTATGTCTATGTCAAACGAATGGATTGAACGCGGACTGATTTGTTCCGAAAAGCCTTTTTTATCTCTTCATCAGGACGACCGTATTGTTGAGGGCCTTGGCCGTGACTGACCAATAGGCGCGGAAGGAAACGAAGGCCTACATAAATGCCTGATTGATCAGGCTTATCAGGGGTAAAAGAGAATTGACCCGTGTAGGACTCGAACCTACAACCCGCAGATTAAGAGCCTATTGGATGATTTCTATAACGATATTGTAATAAATAACTTATAGGCCTTTATTAAAATAGGCCTTGTCGACTTTTGTGTCATTCTCAAGATTATTATAAACGGACAATCGCACTAATTGCGTTACTTCTCTTTATACTCAACGAAATGATCCATAAGTTGTTTGAAAGATTTGGGCGTATATTTGTTGAAACTCTCTTCGTCCACGTAAACAAAGTCGTACTACCACGTCTGTCTGCACCCGGTTGATGTCTTCGCACCATTGCCGCAGCCGCGCCATCTTCAGCGGCACGTCCAAATCTTCCTGGCCTTTGGTTTCGACAATGACAATCCGCTTGTCGGACAGCTTGACCATAAAATCCGGGTAGTAGTTGGAAATGTCGCCGTCGGCGTTCACATAGTCCAGCTTGAAATGGACGGCCAGGTAGTTCTTCGCGTAAGAGACCACATCGCTGCAATCCTCCAGGAATGCGGCAAAGCGAAGCTCCAGGTGGCTGTCGCCAATGATGCGGTTGAAGACGCTTTTCTTCGGGACAAGGTAGCCTTGATCCTTGGCCACAAAAGGCCGGGTCTGGCGTAACTTGATCGTGTCCCGGATTTCGGCGTCGCCTTTGTCCCGGACGGTCAGCGCGTTGATCGCCTTCTTGAAGGTCTCAATCAGCGTCTTGGTGGCGGCCAGTTCCGACAGGTTCCGCAAGGTGTTCGGGTCTTCCAGTTCCACCGGGCGGTCAAACAACTCCTCTTGCACAAACGCCTTGACCTTGCCGTACAGCACGTCATAGCCGCTGACCAGGCGCAGGTCCTTCATGATGCTTTGCGCAAAATAGCCGATCACGCTGCGGTAGTCGGCAACGCCGGCCGTATCGAGAATCGTGGTATGCGTAATCTCGCCGGTGGTGATGTCCTTGAAGACGATCTCCCGCTGTTCTTCTTCGCTGAATTGCAGATACAGCAATCGCTGATGCCCCAGCGCGCGCGATGTCCAGATCGCCCAGGTTTTTGTATTCCCGGTAGACGCGCGGCGTCAGCAGCGGGATTTCAATGTCCAGCGCGGCGATGTCCTTCTTCTCGTTCTCCTTGTCAACTTCGACCACCAGCGGAGTCTTCGGCCCCGTCCCTTCCCCCATCGCCTTGCGCTCCAGCACCACGCCTTCGGCCTGAATGGATTCCACGAACTCCATGAAGGCATTGGTGCCGACCACGCTGACGTACTCTTCCACATCGCCGGGATACATCTTGCGCAAACCCCGGCCCAGCGTCTGCTCGGGAAGAATGTTGCTCTGCGCGGCATAGGCCCGCAGGCCCACGATGGTGGTGACATTCCGCACATCCCACCCCTCTTTGAGCATCATCACCGAGACGATGGCCTTGTACGGGCTGTCCATTCCGTCAATCTCATTCGCCTGTTTGCGCAGTTTCTCCAGTTCCTCCTTGTCCTTGCCCGTGGCGGATTCGGAAATATCGCCGTTGTTCTTGGTGTGAATCACCAGCACGGCGTCTTTCAAGTCCGGGTAATGCCCCTCCAGATACTCGGCCACGTCGTCGCAGTTGCGGGTGTCGTCGGTCATCACGAAGAGGATCGCCTTCTTGCCCATCTTCTCGTGTTCGGCATAGGCCTTGCGCCATTCGATCACGCCCAGATGGATATAGTCGGCGTATTTCTCGGTGTACTTCGCGCTCTGGCGTTCCTGCAATTTCGCGCGGCTCGGCGCGTCGGGCAGGACGGGATGCTTGACGACGTTCTGCGAAATCGCCTCCACCAGCGGGTAATCGGCCACGGTCTGCACGAAAATCGCCCCGTTGTTGTGCTTGGGCGTGGCCGTCGTGTCCACCTGCATGGAAAGGGCCGCCCCCTTCTGCTTCAGCCGGTTGTGGATGTCTTCGATCGATTTGAACCAGGCCATGCGCGGGTCGTGAATATGGTGCGCCTCGTCATTCAAGACCATCAGCTCGTCGATATCCCGGACGATCATGCCCAGGTCCACCTTGGAATCGGTGGTCGCGCCCGTGGGCCGCTTGCCCAGGAAATAATCCATCGATGTTTTCGTCATCCGGCGACGGCGGAATGTCCTCGCCCGAATAGACCCGGTGGATGTTCGTCAGGAAGATATTGCCCGTCGGCCGGGTGATGCGAACCTCGTCCTGCAGATGCAGCGTCAGTTGAAAATCGTCGCGCCAGTTGCGGCCGTCAAAGCCGTTATCGGGCAGCACCGGATCGTCGAAGAAGATCCGCAGGCCCTGGAAATCGCGGTAAATCCGGTCCAGGACGATGATGTTGGGCGTGATGACCAGGAAGTTCCGCGCCAGTTCCGATTCCGGCTCGTACAGCTTGTGAAAAAAACTCCACGCCAGCGCCAGGCTCAAGACCTTGGTCTTGCCGCTGCCGGTCGCCATCTTCACCACGAACCGCCGCCAGGTCTCGTCGAACATGCTCCCGGACACAAGGCCGCTGGCATCGAAGCGCATCAGATCGTGCTTGTCTTTGACTCCCACCACATCGTAGAGATAGATGATCGTTTCCAGCGCCTCGCGCTGGGCGAAGAAGTATTGAAACTCCGCCATGGTGCCGTCGGCCTTCGGCAGCAGGTGCGGCGTCTTGAACCACCAATTGAGGAGGCTCTGGCTCGTGTCCGCCGCGCCGACGTACCCGCCGTCCCGAAACTCCTTCACCTTGCGGCGCAGCTCCGCCACCAGCGGCGGCATGAGCTTCTCCATGCTGCTTTCCCGCAACGCCTCATCGGCGGGAAACCAGCGGATGCCCGGATCGAGAATCGCGTGCGGAGATTGCGGGAAATCTGGATGCAGGGCCATTATTTCTTTCCTCCGTTCTTCCCCACGCTCACGTCGACGATCGTCATCGTGTCGTTGCCGAAGATATCCACCACCTTGACCGCGATCTTCCGCCGTCCCCGGTTCGCACTCGTGGAAGACGCTCTTCAATTCCAGCGAGCGGTCCTTCTTCGTGCGGAAGCTCTGCCACTCGTTCTCGAAGATGTAGTCCCCGTCCAGACCTCTTCCCATTGCAGTTCTCTCGCCCATGCCGGCAGCTCTGCTCGTCCGGTTCAATTCCTTCGCACGCGCACGATCTCCCGCTTGCTCTCGAAGTCGAAATCGACCGCCCAGTAGTCGATCCAGTCGGTCCAGTTCTTGGTGAGCACCTCGCGGGTGACGATGCCGTCGGGCGTCCTTGCTGACCTTGACGATCTGGCCCTTCTCGACCACGATCCGGCTGCCCTTGTTCTTGATCGCCGCCTCGGCGTTGGCAATCGAGTCCTGCGAATAGAAGACCGAGAAGTCGGTCAGTTCCACGGCCACGCAGTTCTTCTTCGACGTGCGGCTTGACCTCGATGGCCGCCACGTCGTGGAACACGACCTGGTTCTTCTCCACCGCCCGCTTGTCGAAGACCTCGGCGGGGATGTACTTGGGCGCGATGTCGATGCCCTTGGCCCGCGCCTCGTCCAGCACGTTGGGAAACAGCCCCATCTCGAACTCGAAGCCCAGGATATCGACCTTGGTGATGTGCTTCTTGCGGCATTCGAGGATGATCTCCTCGACGAACAGCCGCGTCACCGGCAGGTTGACCGGCCCGACCGAGACCAGCCGCCCGGCCCGTTTGCCGTGGAAGCAGTTGAAGCCGGTCGGTCTTTTCCGCGCGGTAGGCCCGCAGGATCAGGTCGAGGAAGGCCGCCTCCTTCTCCTCGATCTGCTTCCGCTGCTCCTCCTCGCGGAGGTTCGGGTTCACGCCGATGTAGTGCTGCCGCTCGTATTTGCCCAGGTTGAGGATTTCAAAGGCGCGGTAGTCCTTGCCTTCCGCCTTCAACTGCCGCTGCACGCCGATCATCCGCTTGCGGGTGGTGTGGATGCCGAATTTTCCCAGGTCCGTGACGATCCACTTGCGGCCCAGCTTTTCCGCCACCGCCGCCGTCGTGCCGGAGCCGCAGAAGAAGTCGGCGACAAGATCGCCTTCGTTGGAGGAGGCGTTGATGATGCGTTCGAGCAAGTTCTCGTTCTTTTGGGTATCATAGCCATTCTTTTGTCGGCTGGAGGATCTCATGATTTCGGTATTGGAGTCACATCTCTGTCGATGTCATCCTGCCTAATTCCATGTCATCCTGCCAATGGGATCGCCTTCGGCCGTTCGGGTCTTCCTTGCCATCCCAGCCTTATCACATATTCCTTGGCTATAAGGGATATAATCTTTATTGCAAAACGAAGCGATCGCTTTTCTTTACGTATAAAATAAGATAGTGTCGTGATTTTGCTAAATCCAATTCTTTGCATTTCCGTTTTATAGCCTGACAGCCAGCCGATTCTCCAAATTATTTCATCGCTGGAAGTTGCTCGACCCAAACACCTCATCCAACGCAAGTCTAATAATAGCTATTCACCCTCCAATCGCAATGCACATAAATACTCCCATCCTCGGCCAGCAAATCGCGCATCAGCACCAGCCGCTCGTAGATCATGGCGATGAACGAATCGGCCCCTTTGCCCCAGGTGTCGCGGTAGGCGATTTCTTCGAGGATGTTGGGCTTCTTGGTGAAGGTGTCGTCGCCGATCTCGATGTCCATCGAGAAATCCGCCCCCACGTCGAAGGGCGGGTCGATGTAGATCAGCTTCAGCCCGCCCTGCTTCTCGATCTCCTCGCGCAGCGGGCCGTTCTTCAAGCTGATGAGAGGATGAGCTTGTTGTCGCCCCAGATCAGCTTGTTCGTCCAGCCCTTGAGTTGGCGGCCGCGTCGTCCAGACTGAACAACCCCGATCTGTCCTTCCGCTTGTCGTCTGGCTTTTCCGCCCGCGGCTCGTCCACCTGCTCGATGACCTGGAAGGGCAGGACGATATTGCAGACCTCGTTGCGTCTTGCCGTTCCAGACCAGTTCCACCTCCCGCTTGTCCTCGAACAGCAGAAAGCGGTACTTATCCGGCAGCGGCTTGTCGGCCTCGATAAAGCGAATGATCTCCTGCTGTTCCTGTTCGGTCAGTCGTGGCATAATAAATTTCTTCTACGATAGATATTATCTTATTGAAAAAGGAACTAGTTGATTAAAATAATCTATATTGCTGTTATTGATTAGTTAGAATTTCTATTTTCTGAATTATAGCTTATATATGAATTTTACGCTAGATTAATAGCTTTAAAGAAGCTTTACTGCAGATATTTGAATTTAAAGAAGTACAGAGTAATACTTTATTTGTAATGTTTTTGTTAACTACTATTCTTAGAAGATTTGTATATCTAACTTTCTTATTAAGCGAGCTGATCATTTCTCCAAGGCTCTCGACTGCTCTTCGCATATTTTCAGGTGTCGGATGAGCATATCTCATCGTCATTTGAATAGAGGCATGTCCGAGGATTTTCGAAACTGTTAAAGATCAACTCCTGCTTCAATCATCTTTGTTGCTGCGGTATGGCGGAGGTCGTGAAACCGCACGCCGACTATACCTTTATCGTTTTCATCTTCAGGATCTCTCTTCGCTTCAGCAAGCGGCGTGGAAAGCGCTTTTAGTGTCCTTGTTATGGCTCTTGGATTTACGATTAAAAAAGACGAATTCTGTTTCACGTGGAAGCGCCAGCAAAGCTTCATAAACGGCTACTTTATCGGAACAGTACTAGGCTTTCCGCTTTTCGAGTCTTCAATCGAAATATACAACTTGACAAGATCTACTTTTCGCCATCGAAGACTTAATATCTCTTTTCTACGCATTCCTGTATTGAGCGCAACAATAAAAATCGGTCGGAGCCAGTCAGATGCATTTGCTATTAGGCGCCGAATTTCCTCAGGGCTCAGGATTCGTTCTCTGCCTTTTGGCTCCTTGAACTTTTTAACATTACGCACGGGGCTAACATCTAGACTTCTTCATTCGACTGCTTTATTGAATAGTGTCTTTAAACAAGCAAGACTTCTTTTGACGATAGAAGGTGTCACTTCAGCTTTCCGCTCAGCTTTGTATCGTTCACTTTTTCCGGTCCGATACTCCGAAGGGTATCTCTTTTGAAGTACTTTTTGAATTTCTCTATATATTGTTGATCTTTTTGCTAAGATTTCTTATTCTGTTTGCGTATGTTTCTAAGAATTCGACTGCGAAATTGCAAAAGTAAATCTTCGCTCACCGATTTCTAGAAACTGAGTTTCTCATCTATTTTTCAATTCGGAGCTTGCGATTGTATTTCGATCTTTTTCTTTAATATACTCCCTATTTATCGAATCCTTTTCTCCTCGAAGCTAAAATCTGCTCCACCTTCCCTCTCTAGTTAAGAGTTTGACTGATCTTCGAGCTAACTACGATCGCCTCTTTATTGCTATTTTCTTTTTTGAAATCGATCGCCTGACTGAACTCTCAACTAAGGAATCGATATCTTCGGCCTTAATTCTTATTAGCTTTCCTATCTGGCTAGATCTCTAGCGACCAGATCTGATAAATTTATTGAGAGTGTTCCTGCTAACCTTAAGTCTCTCTATTGCCTCAGCTATGTCTAGTATTCGGCTATTCCGTATTTACCTTCTTTATAGTTCTCTTTACTGTTCTTATGATATCTTTAGTAATCTTTATTTGTCTAGCTATTTTTGCTTTTTCTCCGAGTTTATTGATAGAATTAGATCTATGAAAGAGAAAGAATTATTAACGCTCTATAAATCTTCGCATCTCACTTTTCTACTGCAACTCTCCATCGGCTTATGAAGCGGAACGCTTTTCCTTATATCTAACTTGAAAAGAAATCTTGTTCTAAGAAACTCGACGCTTATCTCTAGCTCATCTCTAAAGTCTCGAACTAAAAATCGAAGAAATAAATATAAAAAAAAAAAAAAAAAAAAAAAAAAAAAATTTTTTTTTTTTTTTTTTTTTATAAATAAAAGAGTTTACAAACAGTTGAACACGATCTTAACTCCATATGTTATCTCCCTTTATCCCCCCGCGCAGAGATAAAAAAAAAAAAAAAAAAAAAAAAAAAAAAAAAAAAAAAAAAAAAAAAAAAAAAAAAAAAAAAAAAAAAAAAAAAAAAAAAAAAAAAAAAAAAAAAAAAAAAAAAAAAAAAAAAAAAAAAAAAAAAAAAAAAAAAAAAAAAAAAAAAAAAAAAAAAAAAAAGGAAAAAAGGCAAAACTTCGAGACTGCCAAGAACTGTAAAAAAAATATTTCGAGAACTAGTAAAATAAAAAAAAAAAAAAAAAAAAAAAAAAAAAAAAAAAAAAAAAAAAAAAAAAAAAAAAAAAAAAAAAATACGCAGCGGAAGAGATCGAAATGATATAATTAGGAACGATCCAAATATACCAAATGAAATTGAACTAAAACTCCTTTCTTCATGCTTGCTACGCGCGATCCGAGAGCTATGGACTAAGGGCTATACACATCGTGATATAAAACCGGCAAATGTGATTAAACTTGGTGTTCCAACCCGTCATTTGTACTGCTGGACTTAGGTATCGCCCAGAGTATTTCCGAAACGGCCCTGACATATAATGCAACAGCCCGCTTGCCCGTTGCCACGTATCGCTATATGGCTCCAGAAAGGGCAAACCCCCTAATAGTGATCGGCTTGATTTTCGAAGCGATCTTTATAGTGCTGCTCTAACTGTATATGAATATGCTACCAAAAATCATCCATATGCACGTAATGCTGACGACGACGTTCTTACTATAAGCCGCGCTATCAATGTTCTCCCGAGTCCCTTAAAATCAACTCGGTCTGACCTCGATGAAGCTTTTTGCCAATTAATCGATCAGATGCTCCGTAAAAAGCCTGCGCCGTCCGTCAAACTTAGACTATTACTCGCTTTTATGGGGGCTAAAAATGAAATTCTATGCCCAACACGGATGGCAAGCCGGAGATAAAATATACGAGGGGCTTCGAAGAGGGTTAATTGATGGTGCTATTTTCAGCCCTCGCGACAGATCATCGTCTAGCCTGAGAACTATGCTTCTTTCCATGGAGGAGAATTTCCCAAGCAGCGATAGACTTATCGATCCCCAATATTATTCGTGCCTAGTTTCAGATCAGGGACAATCGAGACTCGGGTATCTCCCGGAGGACTATGACAGTTATTATGCACCTCGACGTCGAGCTGATCTTTCACGAGAATCAAATATCATGGCAGATATACGCCGAGTGCTCGAATTCCAACTTGGTCTTCCAGTTACTCATCTGGTTAGTCCGAACATCGTAATTAATAGATCTTTTGATTCTAGAGATACTGCAATAGCGATAGATTTTCTTACAGTAGCTGATAGATGTGCAGAGGAAGTAGGAGACTGAAAACTCTTATTTATCACTTTAGCGAGATCGCGCGATGCCTCACTTAACCGAGCGCAGTTAGTAGAATACCTCGATGAGATAACGGGAATCGGAAGCTGAGCGGCAGGGTTTTACTTACTCATAGCCGCTAACAGCTCCGAGGCAAGAAACGAAATTTTCCATAGTGACGTAATCGCTAGCTGGATGCTAATAAACTACGCGCTAAAAATTAACGGCTTTACCGTCATTAATGGCTACTCAGATATCATGGCACCGTTTCTCCACGTTGCCGGAGGAGACGCTTGTGCCACAGGATGGTGGTCAAATCTTAGGACGTTTTCTCTTGCCCGGTTCTCCGCAAACACTGCAGGCGGACGCCCTCCAGTTCCACGATATCTGAGTCGCTCACTTTTTAATCGGATTAGATTTGATGAACTAAATATATTGAGAGATTTAGAGCCGCTCGTGCTAAATAACCTGCCGAGTGATGAAATATATCCCGCTGAAAACGGCTCAGAGCCTCAAAGAGCTCAAGAAATTTATCAAACTTGGGAAGCGATACGTTCAATGGTCGAGCGCATCGGAAATGGAGAAATCGCTAATCGAATCCTAAATAGCTGCCGCCAAATAGATGAAGCAAATGAGATTTATCAACGAATTGAAACCAGCTTGTCTTTAGACCCCAAGTCTAATTCAGAACACCTTCCGGCTCTATTGGAAGGGTTAAATCAGTTTATTCTCCTGGCGGAGCTTGAGCCTATTCGCGAATAATCCTACAGCACGTAATTTAGCGTTGGTATTTCTAGGTTTATGGTTTTGAGGCTCATGCAATATTGAAATAGAAGATGTCTTCGAATCAAAAATAATAAATCCAATATCTAAAGTTCTAAAGAGCTCGAGATTTAGCTTATTAGAATTTATCACATCGGGTGGCATGACAACGAAAGATTTATCGGCAAAATATGAATAACGATATGCTTGCGTAAGAGCTCTTTTCCAATCTTTCAGTTTCATCTCAAATGCAAATAACTTTGGAACGCGATTCTCATCTAATGGTTGAAATGTAGTGCCCCCCAAATCCATCCAAACGAAATCAGCAATACCATAGCCGGAGAGAGCGAAATATCTCCCCCCAATTCCTTTGCCCGCTTGATTTGATATATACATTCGCTGAAAGGCAGCGACAAAATTAGATTCGCCCCGTTTCCGCGCAATATTTGAGGGCAAATTTTGTCGTGGATTAAAAGCTCCGAATTTTATCTCAGCGGCATTTTTCATAATACGCAACTTGTGAGTTCATCCTCGTTTATTCTTATTAAATTCCTATGGTAAGTCAACTCCAAGTGAGGTAGTGGTATGTGTTACTCAAGTTCCGGTCTGTTATCAAAGTATTTACGTATTAATTGTAGGTCCTCGATCGGAAGCTTGCGGAGATCTCGGATAAAAACTTGATCTTTGAAGCAAACGAGACCGGGAACGCGGCCTATGGGTTCTAAGCGTAGGTTAGACGACAAATTGACGGCTCCGAGTATGCCAGCTGCCGTTTCCAGCTCGGCTTCAATTACCGCAGGTTCGAGAGGATACTTATTTGTATATCCTGTAAGCCAGATCAAATCAGGATTGAAAGGCTCTTCCTCTCCAGGGATTAAGTCGTTTTCCTTCCGGGCGGCTTCGCGGTCTGCTTCGTCGCGTTCTATGGACGGGATAAAATTGTTTTTCTTGGGATCTTGTAGGTCTTCCCTATTGCTCATCGCCTATCTCCAGACGAGAACATCAAGGCCCTTTTGATGTCCCATCGCAATATACCGAATCGAGACCGTGGATCCGGGCCGCTTGCTCCATCTCGGAAATAATTCGATTGAGCGCCGACAGTTCGGCGTCAGGAATTTTGGCTTGAAAGCGTAACCGCTTAACGGCCTCAATCTTGAGGTCATGCCAGGCCTCGCCGGATAAAGACCGGCCATTGGCCAAGGCGAGCGCCTGTTTCTTCTGATCGAGCTTCGTGAAATTTCCGGAAAGCATGCCAGGGGTCAACTGTGCTTCAAGTTCTTTTACATTGCCGCGCAGACGCTCTAGAAGCGCGGCCGCGGCGTAGCTCTGCAAAAACAGGATCTCGCGCTCGCACTCGGCCACCTCAACTTCGATCTGTAGGATTTCAAGGTCTTTCGCTCGGACAACCGCGAGCAGATCATTAAGCCTCGTCGTATTTGCCCGGGCGCCAGTAGCGGTTTCTCCCGCGGCCTGGCAATAGTCCCCAAGGCTGACGGATCCCGCCAGAATATCCTTGCGCTTGTTGGCCAAGTCCCCTGTCCCCTGACGTTCGGCCTCGATCTGCTCGAAGTCAGCTCTCATTTGATCGCGAATGCTCGTCGCTTTATTTAGCCTGGCGCTCGCCTCTTCGAGTTTCTTTTCGTAGTCGCTCTGCTTGGCCTTCATCGCGCGGTCGATCTCGGCGGCCTCTTTAAGGATCCGCTCGTTTTCTTCCTGGAACCGTTCAAAGACGGTTAATCCGGGCTTTTCACTTTTTAACTTCATCGACTTTGCCCTCTTCGACTTGCGCCCGCTCCGCCTTCCTCAGTCGCTGGATTTGTTCGATGTTGTTCGTCGAAATCATTTCCGGCGTTCCCTTCGCCTGGTCGGTCTTCGGGATATCGTCCGTCACGATGACATCCCGCCCAAACGTGTCTTTTAATGTTCTCATTTATTCCTCCATATAAATTTTGGCCTTATCGCCGGCCGATGCTCCTTAGAGTCATTTCTAGAAGATCATCGCGGCTAACATCTTCCGCATCCGTTCCATAAACACTTTCCTTACTGAAAATGCAGAGGCCCAAAATATGTTCCGCCCGGGCAGCCATGACACAAGCGCAAGCCGCCGCGTTAGCGAGGTCATCATGTCCTCCCGGGAAATGCGTAATAAGGTCTTTCCCTCCACTCCGGACACGCCGCTCGAGTCCCGTGAGCTGAGCTTTAAGCCGTTTGTTATCCAAGAGCTCGACCTTACCATTGGCGACCATCGGAAGGAAATTCATATAGCCATCGCTCGCCGTCATTGGAGCAGGCTTGACTTGAATACCGTTCTCACGGAAGGCTTCTACTACCCATTCGGCCGCGTACCGATCCGCTTCGACCTCAGAAATCATAAAGGTCTTAAGCGTTTCGGAAAACTCGGCAACTACCGACTTCGGCTGGAAGGGAGGACGCCGCTCGCGAAGCACGTCCAGGATGATCCGGCCAGAATCTTCCCTATGAGAAATCGCCATTGTAAAAGAGTCCTGCCGACCACCGCTCGGGTCCAAGAAGCCGACGTATCGGGTTCCTTCAATCCTCGGAAGCTCAAAACGCCCGGGGATGGTTACGGCCTCAATAAGCTCCGAGGTTATGAAAGCGGAGATATCCTCCCTCCACGTACTCTCCCATTCGGAGCTGGCCGCCTGCGGATCCTCCCGCAATGCCCTCTCGATCAGACGGAGGTCGATCGTGGGGTTCATGACCCGCGTCGGCGCAAGCCATATCAGCGGCCCGCCTTCCTTCCCGAAATTTGTTTTGTACTGCTCCCAGAGGACTCCAGTTCGGCTATAAGGGGTAGAGATCCCAAGAAGTATGCTTTCGGGGATAGTAGCCAACGCCGGTCTGACCGCCGCCATGATCTCTTTATCCGGGTTTGCGCTCTCTTCTGACCGATAGAAGGCCATTTCCTCGAGGATAGCAGCGACAAGCGTATAGCCGCGAAGCGTCCGATAGGAACTTGTCTTGATTGCGATTCCGACGTTGCCCTTTAGCTCGATTTCTTCTTTCGTTTCGTTCTGGACGTTCATCCTGAGAAGCTTATTCCCGCCCAAGATCCCGCTTATGTAGTTCTTGATGATTCCCGCCTGGCTCTTATCGTTTGCGACCACGAAGATCCAGCCTCTTTCTCCGGGCGCCAGGAACGGCGTCCAGTCCTTGAAGCATGCCAAATAGACCGCGATAACAGCGGAGACGAAACTCTTGCCAGAGCGCCGCCCGCAAATGACATAAGATTCCCGGGCTAGGTTTGCCGGGGGGATATCAAGCCCAGTACACTTCTTGAAAACATCGAGGTCTGCTGTCTTGACGATCGGCAGCCCAAAAAGGGCGCTCAAATAGATCTCCCAGGCATGCCAGGAGGCCGGAGTCTTGAATAGGGCCCCGAAAAGGTTCTTATCCTTCATGGCTTGGACGATGTTCATGGTTCTAGCCTTTAATCCTCGGGAAAATCATGCAGCGTGGCTCTAGGATCGACGATCTCCGCCTTCCCTATCTCCATGCCCTCTCCCTGGCCATCTCCAAAGGCTGGTGCGGCGAAAGCGGCCTGTTCCGCGGGAATTTGGGCAGGGTCTTCACCCCTCTCTTCAATGTAGCGGCCGAGGTCAAGTACCTCCGAGGACTTTCGTTTGTCTAAGCCCAGGGCGATCAGGGCCCGGTCAATGGAATTGCTGAAAGCCAGATAATTGACGCCCAGGCAAGGCTCGAGCTCAAAAACCTTGTCTTTATCGATCCGATCCCGACGAAAGGCTCCGAATCTCTCCACATAAAGCTCGATAAGGCGACAGATAGCCATCCGGGAGATGATCCGGTCGATCATAATTCGCTGTTGCTCGGATAGCTCGGCCTCGGTTCCCGCTAAGTCCTTTATCAGCCCCACCCGGCAATCCAGGAGATACTTTTGAACTTTAGGATTGGCTTTTAGGACATTGTCCTGAAGGGCAATGGAGTAGCCGCCGTGTTTAGGCCTTCGACCAACTTTACGAGCTCTTTTTCTCGGATCGTTCATGCCACTTTCTCGATCATTTGTAAGTTATTTATTTTCAATTTGTTACTGTTTATAGGCCGGAGATTAATGACACAAAAGTTGACACAAAGGATATTTGCCTCATCAATATTTCCTTTAAAGACCGTACTTTTTGTAAGTTGCGCAACAGACTAGTTGTCTGTTGCTTGCGCGGAATTATCTGAAGGACTAGCGGGGCTGAATATGCGTCCTTGCCTTGCCCCCTTCCTGCTAGGTCTTGCGGGCACAAGAAGAACGTCCATATCAGGCCTCATGCGGCGCCTCAGCGACGGGCGGATCGTCAGTGATGACATAAGCGCCAGTATCGAGTTTCTCGCGGATGTACTCCTCCCCTTTGAGCTTCTTAATTTCTTCGATTGTCTTCCTAGAAATAGGACATGGATTGCTGTTAAAACTAACTCTATTTCTATTTAGTTCAATCTCTTTACTGTCCGTGTTTTGTGGACAAATGATGGAATCCGCGTTTGACGGACAAATGCGGGATTCCGTGTTTTGCGGAACAACCCCCCACCGACCGTCCTTTTCGCGCTTTGGAAGGCTTCTTTTGTCCGTCTTTTGCGGAACAATGATTGAGGGATCAATCAGAGGGCTTCGAACGATTGTATAGGTATTCTTGAACTTGAATGCGCGGGGAGCACGCTTTTTGATGATCAAGCCCAGTTCCATGAGCCGGCGAGTGGCTTGTCCGATCTTGTTTTTGTTGACGCCTGCAATCTCTCCGATCGTCTTTACGTTTGGGAAACAACAACCGCTATGGTAATTGGCAAAATAGCAAAGAACCATATATACCTTCACCTCACAGGGCTTCATTGAGGCTAGCAGTCCCGAGGATGCCAAGACTTTGGGAACTTTAAAGAAACGTTCTGGCGCCTGTTCTTGGTCATCATGTCCTACCCGCATTTGGAAGCCTTAAGCCTTCCCAGCGTCCTCCCAAGCGCACCGTTTAACCGTTCCTCAAGAATCTTGTCGAGGCTTCTTCTATCGACACGCACACTCCGTCCGAGCTTAGCGGCCGGGATCCGGCCAGTATCGATCCAGGTGTATACGGTTTGGAGATGGACGCCGAGATAAAGGCTGGCTGATTTCGGCGAGATCCATCGGCGCTCGATCATCTCAGCTTCTTTCATCGAAAAGCTCCTCCTCGAGCGTTCCTAGTGCTGTTGCGATCTGCTTTCTCTCGCGCTCAGAAGGACGGATGCGGCCAGTTTCGACTAGGCTAATTCGGCATTGCGAGATTCCTGACGCAGCCGCAAGATCATGCTGGGACCATCTCCGAAGAACGCGGGCAATTCGAAGTCGGAAATCCGGGGGCTGTATTTCTTTGAAAGTTCTTATTCTCATTAAATTTACCTTGACAAAATAATAAGCTATTATTATATTTGAAACAAGGCGTTATATTATGAATATCATATTGTTGATATTAAATATTTTATCGCAAAGTATAATATGAATAAAGGAGGCTGTTTATGGACGTTTTTAAGGACCTCATGCTTCAGCGGACACACAAGAATTGCGACTGCGCGGCATGTCTTTATGCCCGCTACAAAGAATCAGACAATCATAAGGGGAGGACTTTCCCACCGGCGACGTTCTTTGTCTTCTGGTTGATCATTCAAATAAGAGAAACCTTCGCAAAGAGGGCCAGCAAACTAAGGCCGGGCGATCCAAATAGTCTGACTATATTTTGGTGGAAAGGAATATTGATCTTTGCAGCTGACTATCGGGCTTTCCAGAGAGCCCCATATAGAGCGATTCTTAAAAAGGTCTTAAAATCGATCGTGGCAAAATATCCAGAATATGAGTCCGCGTTTTACCCGGATATCAATACCTACCTGAAATACCTGATGAAAGACTATATCCGAAGATGGGAAAAGAACCGACGTTTTTTAGATATCATAAACCATCTGCGGTGGAAGATCCGGGAAGAAGCTACAAAAGAGCACCTTGCTTCAACGATGCCCTTGGTACATCTTGGAATTCAGATCTATGGCTTTTTACTAAATAACAAAGAGGCAAACAGGACCCAGCTCTTGAGACATTTTTCCAACAAACGAGTAGCTGATCTAGAATCTGCCATTGATGTGTTTAATGAACGCCGCGGGGAAAGTTCAAAGATAGTTAAAAGGCAAGAGGGGAGAAAAACCGTCTACTCATACGGTTCTATGCCGGTTATTTGAGTGTCGTGTTTTGTGTCATTTTTTTGCCAAAATGGCTATAAATGGGCTTAAATGGACTTAATGCCCTGTTTAGAAGAAATTCCGCTAACTCATTAATTATCTAGGGGCTTATGGGGAGATTTGGAATGACCCGTGTAGGACTCGAACCTACAACCCGCAGATTAAGAGTCTGCTGCTCTACCAATTGAGCTAACGGGCCATAAGGGCGAGTAATTCTAGCAAAAATGATTTCCGATGGGAAGAAAATTTTTAGGCCGTCCCGGCCAGCGCGGCCAGTTCCTGGGCCATGTCCGGCGAGGCGATGAAGACGAGAACATCGGCCTCGTGGAGGACCGTTTCCGGCTTGGGATTGAAGGCGAAATCCTTCTTTCCTCCCGGCCGCACGGCGACCAAAAGGGCCCCGGTCTTCTCCCCGACGCGGGCCTCCTCGATCGTCCGGCCGTCGAGGGGCGAGCCGGGCGGCAGGGTGATCTCGTCCACCCGGAGCACGCGTTGCCGTTCACGCAGCATCTGGTCCAGAAACGTCGTCGCCGCTGGCCGGATCATTTCCGAGACCATGCGCATTCCGCCGATGAACGTGGGTGAGATGACGCTATCCGCGCCGGCTTTGAAGATCTTCTTGTGGGAGCGGACATCGAGGGCCTTGGTCACGATCCGGATGTGCGGATTGAGGCTGCGGGCCGAGATCGTGGCGAACAGGTTGGCTTCGTCCGTGGCCAGCGAGAGGAGGATGCCTTTGGCCCGCTCGATGCCGGCCTTGAGCAGGACGTCGTCGTCGGTCGGATCGCCCTGCAGATAAGGGAATTCGCCCAGGGCCGGGAGCCCTTCGGCGTCCTCCTTGCCGAGGGCGACGACGAGGAACTTCTTCTTAGTCAGCAGCAGTTCGCGGATGACCGTCTCGGCGGTCTCATCGCTGCCGCAGACGATGAAATGATCCTTGAGGTGCCGGATTTCTTTTTCCATCTTGCGTCTCCCCAGGATGTTCTTGAGCTCACCCTCGACGATGAAGGCCGTTATCGACGAGGCCGCGTAAGCGATCGTGATCAGACAGACGATGATGTAGATCGAGGTGAAAATGCGCGCTGCGCTTGTCGGCGGGCCGTGCACTTCGCCGTAGCCGATCGTCCCGATGGTGATGATCGTCATGTAGACGGAATCGAGCAGCGACCATTGCGGCCCGCCGAAGGCCGGCCCCCCGAAATACATGAACCCGCCCACGCCGATCATGAAAACGACAAGGAAGATGCTGAGGGAAACGAAAATCCGCCGTTTTGCGTTCATGGGACCCGCCGCTCCGGGCCCAATTTACCACAGATCCGGATCGAAGAAAACGCGCCTGAGCTCACTTCCGAATCAGAAGTGAGGTCATGGTCAACGAGCCGGCCACCGCCTGGTCGTTGAAGAACGCCACCTGTTCGTCCTCTTCCTTCAATGCCAGGGCGTAAAGAAGGGGCAGATAGTGCTCCGGCGTCGGCACCGCCAAAGCCACGGCCGACCCGAGCTTCCCGTAGGCGATGAGTTCCTCGTGCCGGTCTTCCAGGATTAGCGTCTTGATTTTGGCCGAGGCTTCCAGGGCCCAATCCAGGCCGAAGGGCTCGTTGAAGTTGTCGCCGCGCAGGACGACGCGGCCGAGATTGTGAACGATGTTGCCGCTGGCCAGGATGAGAACGCCTTTTCGGCGCAGGGGCGCCAGCTCGGCGGCCAGGGCATAATGATCAGCGGGCGACAGGCGCCGGGCCAGGCTCAATTGAACGACGGGCACTTCGGCCCGCGGGTACATCCGGCAAAGAACGCTCCAGCAGCCGTGGTCCAGTCCCCATTCCCGGTCCAGGCCGAGCGGCACCCTTCGTACCGCTCGTTTCGTCTCCGCGGCCAGGGCCGGGCTTCCCGGCGCGGGGTAGCGCATTTCATAGAGGGCCTCGGGAAATCCGCCGAAATCATGGATCGTGGGCGGATCATCAATGGCCGTAACCAGCGGCCCCTCGGTTTCCCAATGGGCCGAGACGCAGAGAATGGCCTTGGGCCCGGGCAGGGATTGCGCCTTTTCATGCCATCCCCGGGAAAAGACGCTGTCCTCGATGGCGTTCATCGGACTGCCGTGCCCGATAAAAAGCACGGGCATGCGGTTATCCGGGATGATTTTTTTCTTTCGAGAAGCGGCCGGTTTGTCGGTCATGTCCTCACCCTTTTTTCGCGACGACTCGGATCCATCCGGCAAGAGGGGGTCAAGATCTGGAGGCAAGCGTTCCGGCCAAACGAGTTTAGACCCAATTTTACGCTCATGAATTTAACAAAATTTCTGCCCCAACAGTATACCAATGATCGATTCGGGAGTGAATCGAATCCGACCCATGAAGGCTCCTTGCGCTCGGCAAAATACTAGGGATGTGTCTTTATCAGGCCTCGGCTCGTGGGATTGCCGGGTTTTCGCTCGGAGCTCTCAACGGCCGGAGCGCTTGTCCCGGCCCAGGAAAAACCGGCGGCGCCCGTCCCGGAGTATTTAAACGAAATCCAGTACGTCCAGCAGCTTTTTCAAGACGCTCGTCGCCTCTTTGACCTTGCGGTGGCTGATGGGGACCGCACCTCATCCCTGAAAAATGGAATTGTGGTGACGATAAAAATTCCTGATTGATCAAACTTATCAGGGGGAAAAATGGAGCGTGCCTGAGAGGATTCGAACCTCCGACCTACGGCTCCGGAGGCCGTCGCTCTATCCAGCTGAGCTACAGGCACGCCTGGAGGGGAGCATATTACAGCAAGTCCGGATCCTTTTCAATCGGCCGTCCAGGATCACTGGTTTTCCTTGCCCGATTTGATGATATTGGCCCAGGAATCGCGCAGAGTCACCGTCCGGTTGAAGACGGGCGCGCCCGGACGGCTGTGGCGGGTGTCGACGCAAAAGTATCCCAGACGCTCGAACTGAAAACGGTCGCCGGCCTTGGCCGCGGCCAGGGACGGCTCGGCCATGGCCTTGGGCACGATCTCGAGGGACCGGGGATTCAGGCTCGCTTTCCAATCCTCCCCTTCCTCGAGCCCGCTCGGATCACGCTTGGTGAAGAGCGTCTCGTAGAGCCGGACCTCCACGGGTGCGGCATGGGCGGCCGAAACCCAATGCAAGGTGGCCTTTGGGCTGCGCTTGTCGGGCGCGTCGCCTCCCCTCGTAGCCGGGTCATAGGTGCAGCGGACTTCGACGATCTCCCCGCCGGCCGGGTCCTTGACGACTTCGGTGCAGGTGATGAAATAGGCATACCGGAGCCGGACTTCGCGGCCCGGCGAAAGACGGAAGAACTTCTTCGGGGGGTCCTCCAGAAAGTCATCGCGCTCGACGTAGAGGACGCGGGAGAACGGCACCGGCCGGCTGCCGGCGGAGGGATCTTCGGGATTGTTGACGCAATCGAGCATCTCGGTCCGCCCTTCGGGATAGTTGGTCAGGACGATCTTCAGGGGCCGCAGCACGGCCATGGCCCGGGGGACCGTCTTGTTCAATTCCTCGCGGACGCAGCTTTCGAGAAAGGCCAGGTCGACGATGCTGTTGACCTTGGCCACCCCGACCAGGCCGGCGAAACGCCGCAGCGCGGAAGGCGTGTATCCGCGGCGGCGCAGGGCCGATACGGTCGGCATGCGGGGATCGTCCCAGCTGTCGACGATCTTCTCCCTGACCAGGGCCAGGAGCTTGCGCTTGCTCAGCAGGGTATGGCTGAGATAAAGGCGGGCGAATTCGATCTGCCGGGGATGGTGGATGCCCAGCTGGTCGAGGAACCAGTCGTAGAGCGGGCGATGGACCTCGAATTCCAGGGAACAGATCGAGTGGGTGATCCCTTCGATGGAGTCGCATTGGCCATGGGCCCAGTCATACGTGGGATAGAGGCACCAGGCGTCGCCGCGGCGGTAGTGATGGGCCCTCCGGATCCGGTACATGACCGGATCGCGAAGGAGGAGGTTGGGATGGGCCATGTCGATCTTGGCCCGCAGGGATTTCGAACCGTCGGGGAACTCCCCGGCCTTCATCCGGCGGAAGAGGTCGAGGTTCTCCTCGATGGGACGATTGCGGAACGGGCTGGGCTGGCCGGGCTTGGTCAGCGTCCCCCGCGTCGCCGTGACCTCCTCGGCGCTCAGGTCGCAGACGAACGCCGCGCCCTTTCCGATCAGGATTTCGGCCAAAGCGTACAGCCGCTCATAGTAATCGGAGGCGTAGTACTCGCGGTCCTCCCAATCGTAGCCCAGCCAGCGGATGTCGTCCTTGATCGAGCCGACGTACTCGATCTCCTCCTTCTCCGGATTGGTGTCGTCAAAGCGGAGATTGCAGAGGCCCCCGTAGTCGGCGGCCAGCCCGAAGTTGATGCTCAGAGACTTGACGTGCCCGACATGGAGGTATCCGTTGGGCTCCGGCGGGAAACGCGTGTGCACGCGGCCGCCGTTCCTGCCGGCCGCCAGGTCGGCGTTGATGATGTCGCGGATGAAATTGTCCTTGGAGTTTTCGTCGCTCATCGGGTGGCATCCTTGAGGCGCCGGACGACCGTCTCGCGCCCGAGCAGCATCATGATCTCGAACAGGCCGGCTCCGCGCGTCTTTCCGCTGACCGCCATGCGGGCCGGGTGGATGACCGCCGCCGGCTTGACTCCCCGCTCCTGGGCCAGTTCGCGGACGGCCGCCTCGAGTGATTCGAGGGTGAACGGCTCGAGCGTCTCCAGCCGCCCGGCCAGCAGGCCGATCAGGGCTTTGGCTTCGGCGGAGTCGAGGTGTTTTTTCCGGCCCTCCTCCTCCACGGCATAATCGTCGCGAAAGAAGAAATCCGTCAGCGGGCCGAATTCGCGAAGCGTTTTGATCCGGACCCGGTAGGCCTCGGCGATGCCGACGCGGGTTTCCGGCGGCAGGCGCCCGACGTCGAGGCCCTCGGCCGTGAGCCGGGCGTCCAGCAGGGCGGACAGGTCGGCCGCCGATTTCCGCATGATGTATTCGCCGTTCATCCAGGTCAGCTTGGCGGGGTCGAACTTGGCTTGGACGCTGCCCATGCGGTCGATTTCAAAAAGAGCGGCCGCTTCCCGCAAGGTCAGGATCTCGCGTTCGTCCGGCGGCGTCCAGCCCAGCAGGATGAGATAGTTGGCCAGGGCCTCGGGCAGGAATCCCTCGGCCTTGTACTCGGCGACGGACACGCCGCCGTGGCGCTTGCTGAGCTTGGCCCCGTCGGCCCCCAGGATCAGCGGCATATGGCCGAAGCGCGGCGGCGTCAGACTGAAGGCCTCGTAGAGGAGCATCTGTTTGGGCGTGTTCGAGATGTGGTCGTCGCCGCGCAGGATATGGGTGATGGCCTGGTCGGCGTCGTCGACGACGCAGCTGAAATTGTAGGCCGGAGAGCCGTCGGACTTGATCAGGACCTGGTCTTTGATGGTTTCCGTGTTGACGGCGATGCGGCCGTGGATGAGGTCGTCGAAGGCGATCGTCCGGCCCGGCTCGACTTTGAAGAGCACGGCCGGACCGTCCCGATAGGCTTTCCCGGCCGCGATGAGGTCCTCGGCCTTGGCCCGATAGAGATCGAAACGACCGCTCTGATGGATCGGTTCACCGTCCCAGTCCAGACCCAGCCAGCGGAGATCGTCGAGGATCTCGTCGAGAAAGCGCCGCTCCGAGCGGACCTTGTCCGTGTCTTCGACGCGCAGCAGGAAAAGGCCGCCGTAGCGGCGGGCGACCAGCCAGTTAAAGAGGGCCGTGCGCCCGCTTCCCAGATGGAGGAATCCCGTCGGGCTGGGCGCGAAGCGTACGATGACCTTTTGATCCACTTCCGTATCCTTTGGAGCGTTCTAAACGGGCGCGAAACGCCCGTCGATCGCGATAGATATAGCATAGCCCCCAGGCCGGGTCAATTTTTGCTATAATGGGCGGCCATGATGATCCGCCGCGCTTCGCCCGAAGACCGCCCCCGGATCCGGATGCTGGCTGAAAGCCTGGGCCTCGATTATCCGGGGATGGAAAACGATCCCTTCTGGGCCGCCGAGGAGGAGGGAACGATCGTCGGGATGGTCGGCCTCAAGCGCCATGCCGATTCCGACGAGCTGGTCAGCTTGGGCGTCGATCCCACCCGCCGCCTCACGGGCTTGGGGCGGCGGCTCGTCGAGTGCCTGGCCTCCGACGTTCCGGGCGCCGTCTATTTGGCCACGATCATCCCCGGCTTTTTCGCCCGATGCGGGTTCACCGCCGTCCCCTCGGGACCGGCCGGCATGATGACGAAGGATGCTTCCTGGTGCGAAGGATGTCCCCGCGAACGTTGCACGGTCATGGTCCGGGAAGAACGATGACCCTGCCGATCTATCCCCAGTTCAAAGAGCTTGACCTGACCGACCGGGACGAGCTCCTCCCCTACTTCGAGCGCTGGCCGCTGCAGATCTCGGAATCGACGTTCGGCAACCATTTCATCTGGCGCCGCTTCGACCATCCGCGTTTCACCCTGATACGGGGCAACCTCTGTTTCCGCTTCGCCCCGCCCGACGAGCCGGCCTACTTCCTCCAGCCGCTCGGCGACCGGGACATCCCGGAGACGATCGAGACATGCCTGTCGGTGGCGCCCCGCCTATCCCGCATCCCCCGGTCTTTCGCCGAACGCTTCTGCGAAGGCTTCCACTGCGCGCCGGACGAAGACGATTTCGATTATGTTTACCTGGCGTCCGACCTGATCGAGCTCAAAGGCAAGAAATACGACGGCAAGCGCAACCGCATCAGAAAATTCGAAAAATCTCAAGCCTGGGAATACGTCCGCCTCGGGCCGGCCGACCTCCGTTCCTGCCGGGCTCTGTTCGAGGAGTGGCTGGCCGACAAGGGCGGGACCGGCGGCGAGATCGACGCTCAGAAGGACGCCATCCAGGAGGCCCTTCTCCATTTCAAGGAGCTCAACATGACCGGCGGCGGGATCGTCGCCGAAGGGCGCATCGCCGCCTTTTCCATAGGCGAGCGCCTCAACACGGACACGGCCGTCGTCCATATCGAGATCGTCAACCCCCGCTATGAGGGCTTGGCCCAGCTCATGAACAGAGAGTTCGTCCGCCACGAGTGGTCGAGCTGCCTTTATATCAACAGGGAGCAGGACCTCGGCGTGCCGGGGCTGCGCAAAGCCAAGCAGTCCTATCATCCCCATCACATGATGGAGAAATATCACATCTGGGCCTGAACCCGTCCGCTGAGGACCGCTTCTGCCGCGAGCTCCGCGGTGCGAAGGGCCGTCGGGATCCCGCCCAGAAAGAGTCCGGTCGCCGAATAGATGCCCGCAGCCAGCAGGCCGCGGACGGGCGTGCGGATGAGCAGCCGGCCTCCCAGCTTCCCGGCTGCTTCCGCCGTCCAGGTCCATCCGGCGATCGAACCCCGAGTGCGGCCGCCCCAATCCCGGTAGGTCAGCGGCGTCGCCGCGTCCATGACCTCGACCGCCGCGGTCAGGCCGGGCAGAACGGATTCGGCCGCGGCGATCATCCGCCGGGCCAGATCATCCTTGAATTCGCGGTATCCCGCGGCCCGAGTCTTCTCTCCGGTTCGCCACGGTTCGGTTTTATCGTAGGAATAGGGAGCGCGGAGAAGAACGACGCATCGGCCGGGAGGCGCGGCGCCGGAAAAATTATCGGACCAGCGGCAGGCTTCGATTTCCTGATCCTCGAATCCGTTCCCCGGCCATCCGCCCGGCGCCCTGAAATACAGATGGTCGGCCCGCCAGCGGCTCCAATCGACGAGCGCACGGTCAAGGCCCAGGTAGACGCAGAATTCGGATCCGGTATAGGAGACCGTGCGGACGATCTCCAGGTATTCGGGGGAGATGGATCCTGCCGGCAGAAGCTCCAGGAATGTCTTCTTGTAATCGGCGGTGGAAATGATCCAATCCGCCGCAAAAAAACCGCCGTCGTCCGTCCGCAGGCCGGCCGCCGAGCCCCCGTCGAGGAGAATTCCGGACACGCCCGTCTGTAGGCGGACCTCTCCCCCGGCCGCCCGGACCGCGTCCAGAAGCCTGGCGGCCAGGCCGTGAATGCCGCAGGAGGGGAACCAGATGCCGGCCTCCGCCATGACCCGCCACATAAAGGCCAGATTGAGCATGGACATCCCGGGGCGGCTCGTGCCCTGCGAACCGAGGAAGTTCTTGAGCGCGGCCGGACGCAACAGGGCGTCCAACCGTTCGCCGCAGGACGCCCCGGCCAGCCGTTCGATGGAGGCCCGCCATTCCGGGGAGGCGTCCCGAACGGTTTTTCCCGCGGGGAGGAAATCGGGATGCCGCAAGTCGAGATCATCGATTAAGGCCGCGGCGTCGGCCAATTCCCTGAAGAAAACCTCCAGGCCCCGCGCTTCAGCCGGAAAGCGCGCGATCAACTCGCCGCGCAGCTCGGCCAAGGGCCTGGAATAAACGATATCGAATTCTTCGGAAAAGAGCTGGAAATGGTTGCGTCTCCACGTCCAGTCCGCGGCGACGCCGGCCCTGGCCAACATCGCCGCCACCCGGTCGGGGAACCCGAAGGCCAGGGCTCCCATGGGAAAGAGATACGGCCCGCGCCGGAAGACATGGCTGGTCCCGCCGACATGTCCGTTTTTTTCCAGAACCGCCACCGAGGCGCCTCGACGGGCCAGGATGGACGCCGCCAGCAGCCCGCTCAATCCCGCGCCGATGATGACCACGTCTTTTTTTTGAGCCATCAGGATCGTCCCGCGGTTGCGGCTTCGACGCCTGCAAGATCCCGGTTTGAAGAGGCCGCGTTGAGAAATTTCACCCGCTCGGGCTGGATCATGGGCGCTTTGCTTGTCTGCAGGATTTCAGTTTAGCAGAAGCGAGAGCATTTCGTCGAACCGGTCAGGCCGCATCGGCAACTCGAATTCACGGACCGCCCGGGCCGGGCCGTCGAAAAAGAGGACCCGGGCCGCCCCCTTGTCCAGCCAGCGGCGGAAGATCGGACCGTCGTCCAGGACCGCCGGGAAACGGAACCCGTGGGCCCGTTGGAATCCGTCCCACTTGGCCTCCATGATCTTGCGTTTGCGGCCTTCGTCTTTGGAATCCCCGGGGGAGGCGTAGACGACGATCCCCAGGACCCGGTCCTCCTGGGCGGCGGCCGGGAGGGCCCGACAGAACTCCAGGAGGGGCTCCAGACAGAGGGCGCAGGACACGGCGTCGAAATCGATGACGATCCAGCATTGGTATCGGGGCGCCGCAGTCCAGCCGGCCTCGGCCGCGCAGAGGATCAGGACGGGCACGAAAAACGGGCGGATGGAGCGCATGGCGACCCCTCGTTCAGCGATAGATGATGCGGTATTTCTTGACCGTCAGGCCCTCGTTGGCCCGGGCATAGAGAAAACCGCTGTCGTCGACGTAGATGCCGTGGCTGGGCTCCGGCAGAACGAACACGGCCTGCCGGACCCCGGCGGGATCGAAAACATAGACGTCGCGGGACGGATGCTTGGTCTGGCCGCCGCACAGGACGAGGAGATGGCCCTGCCGGTCGAGGGCCGCCGATTTATAGAACGTTTTGCGCGGGATCAGGAGCTCTCGGCCGCCCGCGCCGATCTTTTCGGTCTCCACGGCCGACGGGCCGGCCAGGCTCCAGCTCCAGACGAGCCTCCCGTTCACCTCGCGTTTTTCGAGGCGGTCCTGGAAGAAATAAGCCAGGTAAAGTTCGCCTGCGCCGGCGGCGACGGAGATCGAATCGGCCAGGTAGAAATCGACTTTGTCCAGAAACGGAAACTCGGTCAGGACGCGTCCTTCGGCATCCAGCATCGAGATCCGCGCCGTTTGTCCCACGGGTGTAAGCCCCGAAACCGCCAGCCGCCCGGGACCGACGGCCGTGATCATGGACAACAAGCGGGGGAAGGGAATCGTGTTCTTGTAGCGCAGATCGAAATCGAATACGAGGATGCCCAGGCGCGACTGGTCGAGCACGTAAATCCGGCCGGCGCTGAGGGCCAGGATCCGGGGAGCAAGAAACTCTCCGGGGCCTGGGCCCTGGCGCCCGGCTTTCTTTAAAAGACGGCCCGCGGCGTCGAATTTCTTCAGTGCATAATCCAGCGCGTCCAGGACATAGATGGCCCCCGAGACGTCGGCGGCGATGCCCGTCCATTGTACGAGCGCGCCGTCATCCAGGGTCCCCAGAGAAAGGACCTCCTCAAGGGCGATGCTGCGGATCACGTCCGGAGTCGCGCCGCGCGCCGCTGCGGATATCAGGATCAGCCCGGCCAAGGCCAGGACGATTCTTGCCTTGATCATTCTTGCCTCCCCATGCCTGGATAGACGCGCGGCCCGGCCGTTTTTCTCAGACGTCCTTCGGCAGAAGGGGCTCGACGAAACGCTTGCAGAAATCATAGCCCTGCAGACAGGCGATGATGTTCCAGGGCAAGTTGTTTCCGGGCTGCAGGAAGCAGGCGGCCAGCGCCTTTTCGCAAGGGCCGGGGCCGGCGGCGCCGAGGACCGCGGGCGCGGCGGCGCCGAACGCGAGCAGACCGACGAGGACGGCGGATGAAACGAGTCGCCAGGATCGCATGACCCGCTCCTCATACATACAACATGACGTACTTCCGGCAGAATTCGTATCCGGCCAGACAGTACTCGAGACGTAAAAATACGCCGAGCTGGCCGAGAGAGCTTCCGTTGGAGAAGCCCTGGCCCAGGCAATTGAGCATGGCCCGCCGGCAGATGTCCATTTCGCCGCCGCTGTCGCTCCGGACCGGGGCGGCCAGGAGAAGAAGGACCGTGACGGCCAGTCCCCAGGCCGCCGTCCTCCTCCAACGATGCATTGTGTTGATCATGGAAACGCTCCTTTCGCATCCGTCTAGAGCAATTCCCATGCCAAACGCGAAGAGAATTCCATCCGCGGAAACGAAACCCGCCCAGGCGGCGGCCCCGTCGAAAGGTCCCCGTTTCGGAGTCAAAGGCGCCGGGGAGTCGACATTCCGGGACGTCCCGTCAACTCCCGTAGCCGGAAAGGCGCACTCACGTCCCGAGCATGGGCATTCGGATCCGGCTCCGGCGGGCGAAGCGGACGGCCTCCTCATAGCCCGCGTCGGCGTGGCGGACGACACCCAGGCCCGGATCCGCCGTCAAGACGCGCTCCAGGCGGCGGCCCATGGCGGCCGTGCCGTCGGCGACGGTGACCATGCCGGCATGGATGGACAAGCCGATGCCCACGCCGCCGCCATGATGGACCGAGACCCAGGAGGCTCCATTCACCGCGTTGAGAAGGGCGTTGAGGATGGGCCAGTCGGCGATGGCATCCGAGCCGTCGCGCATGCCTTCCGTCTCCCGGTTGGGCGAAGCGACCGACCCGGTGTCGAGATGATCGCGGCCGATGACGATCGGCGCGCTGATCCGGCCTTTCTTGACCAGATGATTGATGACGGCGCCGAAACGGGCCCGTTCGCCGTAGCCCAGCCAGCAGATACGGGCCGGGAGCCCCTGGAACTTGACCTGCCCGCGGGCTTTGCGGATCCAGCGGGCCAGGGCCTCGTCCTCGGGAAACTCCTTGAGCACGGCCTCGTCGGTGGCATAGATGTCCTCGGGCCGGCCGGACAAGGCCACCCAGCGGAACGGCCCCTTGCCCAGGCAGAACAGCGGCCGGATATATTCGGGGACGAAACCGGGGATATCGAAAGCTTCGGCGACTCCGGCCTTCTGAGCCTGGCCGCGGATGTTGTTCCCGTAGTCAAACGTCCGGGCTCCCCTCTTCTGGAGCTCGAGCATGGCCCGGACGTGGGCGGCCATGGAGGCGTAGGAGCGCTCGATATAGCCGCGCGGATCTTTGACCCGCATGGCCAGGGCCTCCTCGTAGGCCAGGCCGTGGGGCACGTATCCGTTCAGCTCGTCGTGGGCGGAGGTCTGGTCGGTCAGCACGTCGGGAGTCAGACCCCGGCGGACGAACTCAGGAAGGACGTCGGCGGCATTCCCAAGCAGGGCGATCGAAAGGGCCTGCCCCTTCTTGATCGCCCCGTCGGCCAACCGAAGGGCCTCATCCAGATTCTCGGCCATCGTATCCACATAGCGCGTTTCGAGACGGCGCTGGATGCGGCGGCGGTCGACCTCGACCACGACGGCCACGCCGTCGTTCATGGTCACGGCCAAGGGCTGGGCCCCGCCCATTCCGCCCAGGCCGGCGGTGAGGACGAAGCGTCCCTTGAGCGAACCGCCGAAATGTTTGCGGGCCACGGCGGCCAGGGTCTCGTAGGTGCCTTGGAGAATGCCCTGCGTCCCGATATAGATCCAGCTCCCGGCGGTCATCTGGCCGTACATGGTCAGGCCGAGCGCCTCCAGGCGCCGGAATTCGTCCCAGGTCGCCCATTTGGGAACGATCATGGCATTTGAAATGAGGACGCGGGGAGCTTCCGCGTGGGTCCTGAAGACGGCCACGGGCTTGCCCGATTGGACGATCAGGGTTTCGTCGTCGCCGAGAGATTTCAAGCTGGCGACGATGGCCCGATAGCAATCCCAGTTACGGGCGGCCCGGCCCGTCCCTCCATAGACGATCAGATCCTCCGGCTTCTCGGCGACCCGTGGATCAAGATTGTTCATCAACATCCGCAGGGCCGCCTCCTGGCCCCATCCCCGGGCGTGGAGCCGGCTTCCGTGAGGCGCGCGGATCGGCTTGTAAGCATGGCTTGCGGCCGGCATCATGGCCTCCTTTTTGTCGATTCCCGATGACTATATCATACGCTCCCGGCCTATTTCAAAACGTCCTGATTTTTCCGCTTGACAGCCCGAAGGTCTTGATTTATAAATAATTCGGGCTAAGGTTTATTTTTTCGATCGTTGTTCGTCGACAGGGAAGCGTGGGTAAAGTATTAGTTTTCTGTCCGAAACCCGAAGACCGGGAGTACCTTTTCGAATTGGGCCGCCCGGTCGGACTGGTCTATACCGCCTCGACGCCGGAAAAAGCTTCCGCCCTTCTGCAGTCCAACCGCTTTGATATGGGCCTCGTCGACGCCGATTCGGCGGGACGGGATGAAGTCCGGACGAACCTGCTCGACCTTCCCGTTTTTTTTCTGACCGGCCGCGACGAGGAGAAGTTGAAGGACGCCGCCCGGCGCTGGCCGGCCAAAAATTTCGTCGACTACCTGCTCATCTCCAGCCGACCGCTCGATTTGATCCGCAGCCAGCGTCTGATCCGGACGGCCTCGGACTTCCTCCGGATGAAGGCCGATGTCGAGAGCCTCAGAGGGGCCAAAGCCACGGCCGAGGACAGGCTGAAGCGCGTTTACACCGAGATCAAGAGCCTGAGTTCGGCGCTCTCGGAGGGCCTGGTCAAGGAGAAGGAGAAGCGCTCCGACCTGCAGGCCCGCTACAGCCGTTTCCAGAGGCTGAAGCAGTGTTTCGAGGACATCCTGCGCAAATTATACGCCGCCAACGACGTCAGCAATCTTCTCGACGTCGTTCTCGACATCAAAGAGCTGATCGGGGCCGGCGGGGTCTCCCTCTACATCATCGAGGAGAACGACGCCCTGGGCCGCTTCCTCAAGCCCCTGGTCTGGGACGACGCGTTCTTGGCCCACGCCGATTTTTCCCGCCATGTCGCTTCTCTTTCCAGCAGCGACTTCGCGTCCTATGTCGCCCGTACGGGCGAAGAGATCAACATCGCCGACGCCCAGGGCGACTCCCGCTGCTCCGGACGCTACCGCGAACAGCTCAAACGGCCCCCTTCCTCCCTTCTCGCCGCGCCGCTCTGCAACAGCCGGGAAATCGTCGGCGTCCTGGAGATCTACGACAAAACGGCCGACGGCCGTCCAGGCGCCCCGTTCAGCGCGGAAGACCAGCAGATCCTGCGCGGACTGTCCGAGCACATCTCGCTGGCCATGAACAAGCTCAACCTCATCCAGTACGACGCCCTGACCGGGTTGCTCCGGCCCGATCCCTTCATGGAAAAAGTCGCCCGCAAGGTCGATTCCTTGAGCAAGCGGCGCCAGGAGATCGGCTCTTACGCCATGGTCATGGGCGACGTCGACTGGTTCAAGAACTTCAACGACCGCAACGGCCATGAAGCGGGCAACCGGCTTCTGCGGGATCTGGCCGCCGTCCTGCGGACGTCGATCCGCGACGACGACCTTCTCTGCCGCTATGGCGGAGAGGAATTTCTCTTCTTCCTTTCCGGGGTCAAAAACATCGAGGAGGCAACCCTCCTGACCGAGCGCATCCGCAAGTCCGTCGAGGACCACATTTTCGAATTCGAAGAGTTTCAGCCGCGCCACAACCTGACCATGAGCTTCGGCGTGACCATGCTGCCCCAGGATAAAATCGCCGCCCCCGCCGGACTCACCAAGGCCGCGTTGAAGAAATTCGCCAATGAGGCCGACATGGCCCTGGCCGAAGCCAAGGGCAAGAAGCTGTCCGCCCTGCAAACGGACTCCCGCCTGATCGCCAAAAACAAGGTTTGCGCCTACGTCCGGGAGAAGGCCGCGGTCATGAGCAAGACGACGATCCTGCGCGTGGCCAACGAAAAACTGTTCGTTGAAAAGCGGATGTACGAGCGCTATTACACCTCGACGCTCTGCATTTTCCGGGAGAACGCCGGCCACCGCGTGGCCACGACCGTCGATCTCAGCCTGGGCGGGGCCAAGATATCCTCCGACACGGCTTTTCCCCTGGCCCAGACTCTGGACCTGTTCATCATCCTGGGCAACCGGGCCAATCCCTTCCGCGGCGTGGTCGTTTACTGCCTGAAAGCCTCGCCCCACTCCTCGTTCTTCTACACGGGATTGAAGTTTCGAGACGTCTCCCCGACCGACAGGAAGCTGCTGGAGACGTATTTCGTGTCGCTGGGGAAAAAAGAGGCGCCGCCGGCCTGAGACGCGCGGTGGTCCTCAGGCGGACAACCGTCCGCTTGAGGACAGGCAACCGCGCCGTCAGCCTTCCAGTTCCAGGACGATCGAGCGCAGATACTGCGCCGGGGGCGTGATCCGCCGGTTGAAATCGTCCTTCATCTTGACGGCCATGGTCTCGAAAGCGGTGAAGTCATCCTGGTTGCTCCAGTTGTCCATATTCAGGCGCTCCAGGGTGTCCTTGAGGACATCGGCGTTGAGGATGTCGCCGGTGTAGCGGGGCAAACGGCAGTTTTCGCGCTCGCACATACGGACGCTGCGCAGGACGATCTTGCGCAGGATCTCCTGATTGTTGATGAGCTCCTGTTTGATGAAGAACTGCTCCTTGGGAGTCCCGGCCTGGCTGAGCCGCTGATAGAGCTTCTTGGCTTCGTCGACGATGTGGCCGATGGCCCGCAGGAGCGATTCGCCGTCGAGAATGACGTGGTCGCGGTTCTGGAAAAAGCTGATCTCTCCGTTGTAGTCGGTGGGTTCGGAGCGGCGGTATTTCTCCAGGATTTCGAAGACGGATTGGAAATTGGCCTCCTCGAGGCCCGGCCGTTTTTCGTCCGCCTTGGGCGCGGCCGTCTCTTCGGTCACCTCGTGTTCCCGTTTGGCAAAGTCCTGGATGAATTCGTTGATCTCGGGCATCTTGAATTCGGGCCGGGCCGGGGTGCTCTCGTCCATCCGGGCCGCGGACCATTCCGGAACCTCCGGCTCCGGAGGCGCCTCGGGGAGAGGAGCCTCGGGCTCGGCCACGGCGTTGGTCTCGACGGCCGTCCTCCCGGCCGCATTGGGAAATTCAGCGGAATCCTTCTCCAGCATCTCCTTGATCTGCTTGAGCTTGCCAAGCTCCCGTTCGAGATTGACGACGACCTCGCCGTTCTCGGCCGGAAGCTTCGGCTTCTCGACGATCTCTTCGGGGAGCGATCCTTTCCGGGCCGAGGACGTCTGGTCCGCGGGGGCCGGTTCGGCTTCGGCACGGGGAGCGGGCTCTCCGGCCGACTGGTCTCCGATCCCGAAGATATCCTGAAGCCGGCTCTTGAACTCTCCAAGCCGGGACTCGGTCGAGTCCCGCAGGTCGGCCAATCGCGCGCTCAGCTCGTGAATGAGATTGATCTCTTCGCGGGTCAGGGCGGTCAGGCGCTCGATCTCGCTCTGGTGGCGGTCGACCGTATCCAGGCGCTCGCTGAGCTGTTTCTCCAGCGATTCGCGGGCGGCCTCGTATTCACCCACGGCGTTTTCGTAATCGCGCAGGACTCCCTGTTCCTTGCGGAATTCCTCTTCGATCTGGGAAAGCTTGTGTTCGGACTCTTCGCGCTCGCGCCGCAGGCGCTCCTGGAGCTCGCGCTCGATCTTCTCCCGCCGCTTCTGCAATTTGCTTTCCAGACTGGTCTCGATCTCGCTGATCAAAGCCTTCGAGTGGTCCATCGCGTCGCCTTTGGGGGTCATGTCCGTTCTCCTTACGTTTGGCCTCCCGGGCCGGTAATAACGGCGGGGCCGCCGGAGGATCCTCCGATTCGCAGCCGGAGCGGCTTACGGCCCCGCTTCCTAATCCGGGCTCAGTATACCGACCGGGGAGGACCGCCGCAATCACCCCCCCCGGCGATTGCTCAGGGGATATTTGCCCCATCCGGCCTCACCTCGGGCGATGAGGCTCCGGCGATCTCCGGAATCCGCCGTTCTCAGCCCGCCCGGCGTTCCTTGAATCGTCCGCGGACCTGGGGTATAAAAGATCGCGGACCATGACGCCTATTATTTATCTCGACGCCCAGCCGGCCCGCCGCGAACGGATCGTCCGCGGATGCGCGGCCCTGTCGATCCCCGTCCATCCGGCCTCATCCCTGGCCGAGGCCGGGGCGATCCTGTCTTCGGACGACCGGGCGGAGCTTTTTCTGGCCGCCTTCCCCCGCTTGGACGGCGCCAAGGCCGGGTTCCTGGAAGGCCTGAAATCCGCCCGGCCGGGCCTCTCCATCGTCGTGCTGGCCGAAGGCGATGCGGAAGGGCTCATCGTCGGTGACGTCCTGGCTGGAATCCTGCCGCTCGCGGCCGAGCCGGCGGTCCCCGCGTTCGTCCGCTGCGAGCTCCGCCGTCGCGCCGGGCAGGCCAAGGCCGAAGCCTATGGCCGGATGCTCAGGAAGCTCAAGTCCGAACGGTCCCGGCAGGCCGGCCGCGCCGACGAGATCGAGGCCGTTTCCGAAGCGACGCTGGAAAACCTGATGACGGCCATCGATCTTCGGGACGTCGAGACGTTCGGCCACTCCCAAACCGTCGCCAAATACGCCCAGGTCCTGGCCCGGATCATGGGCATCAGGGATGAAGGTCGGCTCGACGACATCCACAAGGGGGCCCTGCTTCACGATATCGGCAAAATCGCCATTCCCGACGCCATCCTGAAAAAACCCGGAGCGCTCTCACCCGGGGAATGGGAGACGATCCGCCTCCACCCCGCCCTGGGCTTCGGGCTGATCAAGGAAATCAAGATGGTCAGGGTCATCGGTGAGATCATCCTCCATCATCACGAACGCTGGGACGGGACCGGATATCCCCGCGGCCTGAAGAAGGATCGCATTCCCCTGGAGGTCCGCATCTTCGCCCTGGCCGACGCCCTCGATGCCATCACCGCCCACCGTCCTTACCGGCGGGCCCGCGATTTCAAGGCCGCCCGGGCCGAGATCATCCGCGGCGCGGGGACGCATTTCGACCCCGACGTGGTCGAGGCTTTCCTGTCCTTGAAGCCGGAAAAATGGGAGAAGATCCGTTTCGAAACGACGTCCCGCCTGCCGCCGGTGGCCGAGTTTTCCCGGATGTTCAAAAAAATCGAGGATGAGAAGGAGGGGGCGCTCAGCGTCCCAGGCGGGCGACGGCCGCGCGGCTGATTCCGCGCAGGTCTTTTTTGAACAGGACGTCCGTCCACGGCCTCTTCAGCAGGGCCCTCACGGCCCCGGCCTGGCCCCGGCCGATCTCGAACACGAGGCGGCCGCCGGGCTTCAGAAACTCGGGGGCGCCGGCGACGAGGCGGGCGATGATCTCCAGCCCGGAAGGCCCCGCAACGAGCGCCGGCTTCGGCTCGAAATCCCGGACTTCCGGCTCCAAACGGCGCCACTCGGCCTCGGAAACATAGGGCGGATTGGAGACGAGTACGTCGAATCCGCCCTGGAGCGGCGGCCGGCGCAGCGGGGCGAACAGGTCCCCGCTGCGGAATTCGATGTTTCCGGCCCCGTGGCGGAAGGCGTTCTTGCGGGCCCAAGCCAGCGCCCGGCGGCTGATGTCCGTAGCGATGATCCGGGCTCCCGGCATCTCCTTGGCCAGGGCCACGGACACGGCGCCGCTGCCGGTGCCGATCTCGGCGATGGCCTCCTCCCCGTCCTCGGTCAGCTCCAGGACGGTCTCGACCAGGAGCTCGGTCTCGGGCCGGGGTATCAAGACGCCGGGGCCGACGGTCAGGGGAATGGACCAGAATTCGCGCTCGCCGAGGATGTAGGCGAAGGGGACGCGGGCCGCCCGCCGGGCAATCGACCTCCGGTAACGGCGGGCGCCGGATGCGGATGCGGGACGGCCCGGAAAAGCGAGAATTTCCATCTCCGTGTATCCGAGAGCCCGGCGAAACAGGACGCGGGCCTCCAGGGCGGGGTCCGCTCCGGGCAGCCCGGCCAGGCGGCGCCGGCCTTCGTCGAGGAGTTCGTGGGTGGCCGGCATGGAGGCGTTTCCGTTTCGCGGCGCCGCGCGCCGCGGCCGGTTCAGGCGGCGTTGCGCCTTTCGCGCTCACGGGCCTGGGCCTGAAGGACGAGCTTCCCGATGACCTCGTCGAGGTCCCCGTCCAGGAAGGCGGCCATGGCATGGACGCTCTCGTTGAGGCGGTGGTCGGTGATGCGGGACTGGGGGAAATTATAGGTTCGGATCTTTTCGCTGCGCTCGCCCGTCCCGACCTGGGAGCGGCGGTCCTTGGCGATCTTCGCCTGCTGAGCGGTCCGGGCGATATCCATCAGCCTCGAGCGCAGGACGCGGAGGGCCTTCTCCTTGTTGCGGTGCTGGGATTTCTCATCCTGGCAGGAAACCACCAGTCCGGACGGCTTGTGCGTCACCCGGATGGCGGTGTAGTTGCGGTTGACGTTCTGGCCGCCCGGCCCGGACGAGCCGAAGGCCTCGATCTTGAGGTCCTTGGGATCGATCGAGACGTCGATCTCTTCGGCCTCGGGCAGAACGGCCACGGTCACGGTCGACGTGTGGATCCTTCCGCTGGCCTCGGTCTTGGGGATGCGTTGGACGCGGTGGACGCCGCTTTCAAACTTGAGACGCGAATAGACCCGCTGGCCCTGGATCCCGAGGACGATTTCCTTGTACCCGCCGATCGGCGAATGGCTGGCCTCCAGCAGCTCGGTCTTCCAGCCTTTCTTCTCGGCGTAGCGCGAGTACATGCGGAAGAGGTCCTGGGCGAAGAGCGAAGCCTCGTCGCCTCCCGCGCCGGCCCGTATTTCGAGCAGGACGTTTTTCTCGTCGAGAGGATCCTTGGGGACGAGAAGGATCTTCAGTTCGCGCTCGAGAGCTTCCGCCTCGGCCTCAAGGCGGCGCAGCTCCGAATCGGCCATCGTCCGCAGCTCGGGATCGCCGCTCTCCGCCAGGATCTCGCGGGACTCCTGGGCTCCCTTACGGGCCCGGCGGAGCTCCTCCCGCTTGCGGACGAGGGGTTCCAGCTCGGCCCGTTCGATCGAGGCCTCGCGGAACTTCTTGGGGTCCGCGATCAGGGCCGGATCCGAGAGGCGTTCGGTCAGGAGACGATATTTCTCCTCGACGGCTTCCAGTTCGGGGAGCATCGCCCTTATTTTTTCTTGGCCTTCACCGGGGCGGCTTTGGATGTTTCGTATTTCCTGCGGAACTTCTCGACCCGGCCGGCGCTATCGATGAATTTCTGGCGACCGGTGAAGAAGGGATGGCACTGGGAGCAGATTTCGACCCGGATCTCCTTCTTGGTCGAGCGCGTCTCGAAGGTATTGCCGCAAGCGCAGATCACCCGGCATTCTTCGTAATTCGGATGGATGTCGTTCTTCATCTCTTGAATCTCCTTGAAGAGCCGGTATTATAACAGAAATCCGGCGCCCCCCGCTAATCTTCCTGGGCCTTCTCTTCGTATCGCTCCCAATCGACCTCGAAGCGCAGGGAGCGCAAGACCTCCCGGACGCGGTCGCGGTAAGCCCGCGAGCCGAAATAATCCTCGAGCTCCGGCCGGAGCGGGAGCATCTGCTCTTCGGCCCGCCATTCATAGACCGTCCCGTCTCCCGCCCGCAGACAGTTGAGATGGACGATCCAGGCCAGCTGCTTGATGGGGATATGGAGGAACGTCCGGCGGATGGCCTGGATCTCCCCCTCTTTATCGGGGTTGACGAAGCGGAAATGGCGGGAAAAGAGGACGGCGTTGTGATAAAAGGCGGGAAAGGCCATCAGCGCGTCCTGGTGCATCCGCTTGCCCAGGAACCCCAGGACGTCCATGATCCGCTTGCTCATCCCCAGTCCGGGGCGCAGCTGGCCCGGCAGGGCTCCCTGCTTCTCGGCAAATTGGGCCAGAGGATTCTGCAGGGTCAGCCACTCGAAGTTGAGCGTGCGCCGAACGCCTTCGGGAAAGCCGCGAAGCGATCGGCCCCGGGGATCGAAGCGCCCTTCGCGGATCTTGAGGTCGACCATGCCCATCTCCGGAGTCTTCTCCCGGACGAAGATCTGGAATCTCTGCAACGGGTAGGCGGACGAATCGATGGCGTAGACGAGGGGCCAGAACCCCCGTTTGCGGGCCTCCTTGAGGAATCCCTTCTTCTCCAGGACGGCCAGGACCTCGGCCATGGTGAAGCGCCCGAGGAAGAGCGAGCTGCCACGGCCCTGGGTCCGTTCACCGAAAATCTCTCCTTCGCCGACCAGAGGCTCTCCGGTCCACAACGGTTCAGGAGATACGGGAGTGGCGATCGGATCCTTGCTCATGGGCTTCGATAATACCCTTTCCGCTCTTTGACGAAGGAATTTTAAAAGAAAGCCGGGGCGGGCGCAAGTCCGCGGACGCAGGCCGCTCTAGGCTTCTGGTCCGCGTTCTCCGTAGAAGGAAAGAGTATCATCCCCCAGCGTCGTGCGCCGCTTCAGGGCGAAATACTTGGCCTCGAATTTGGTCTTGAAATGGTGCCTTAGGACGATCACCCCCCCCGGCGAGAGCAGATCGCGCTTCTTGATGACCTTGAGCGGGTTGCGCTCGTCGAGGAGGCGATAGGGCGGGTCGAGGAAGATGACGTCGAAGCGGTAGTTCTCTCCGGCCAGGAGGATGACGGCCCGGTTGAACTCCATGGCCACGACCCGGGTCTTCTCCCCGGCCCCGATCTTGGCGATGTTGTGGCGCAGAACGGACAGGGCCGCCGGCAGCTGTTCGACGAAGACGGCCTCGGCGGCCCCGGCGCTGAGGGCCTCGATGCCGATCGAGCCGGTCCCGGCGAAGCCGTCTAGCACGACCGTGCCCTGGAGCTCCCCGCGCAGGATGTTGAACAACGCGGTTTTGAGCTTGTCCGGCATGGGGCGGACGCGGGGATCGCCGACTTTCTTGAGCCGCTTGCCGCGGAAGATGCCGCTGATGACGCGAATCATGGGGCCTCAATAAAGCAGGGTGAATCGTCCGTCCGCCGTGCGGATGTCCCGGATGCCGGGCGGCAGCTTATGCCATTGGCTCACGCTCGTGGCATCGGTCTTCCCCAGTTGGGAGGCGATGAAGACGATCATATCCAGCATCATCAGGGGGACCCGTTCCTTCTCCACGAAGATGTCCTTGAATTCGAAGCGGATGGAGCCGTCCCGGACGAACAGGGAACCCATGAAATACAGGTTCATCCGCTTCTTGATGAAAGCCGGGATCTTGTAGGCGCTGAAATCGAGCTCCATCCAGCCTTCGATCCGGCTGCCTTCGTAGAGACGGACGCGGGCGTCGCGCAGGACGTCCTCGCGGCTCTGGAGAATGCGGTGGCGGATGTAAATGTTGAGATCATTGTCGCTGAACTCCGCCTGGCGCAGCGGGCCTGAGGGGCGGGCCGATTTCTCGATGCGGTCGAGCGCCTCGCGGATGCGGCGGGCCTCGACGGGCTCCTGAATCGACTGGGCCCGCAGGCCGAGGGCTCCGGCGACCGCCAGCAGCAGCAGCACCGGGAAAGCGGGCCGGGCAAACGTCCGTTTCATGAGATTTCCATGCTAGCAGAATCCCCCCCCGGCAACAAGGCGGGATACGATCCGGCCCGCGCGATCTCGGCCCGGCCGGCGCCGGGATTACTTGATCGGCGAAACGGGTTTCTTGTCGGTGGCCGAGATGACCCCGACCAGGGCGCCGACGCCCCCGACGACCGTGGCGATTCCGCAGGGCGTGAGGAAGAACGGCGGTACGCCCCTCTTGCAGACCAGGTACACAGCGTCGCCGGTCTGGGCGTCGCGGACGACGCGGAGCCAGGGATTCTGGCCGGCCAGCGCCCGCTTGACCTTCACTCCATCCAGTCCCAAGGTCGTGACGTCCTGATAGAAGTTCGTCTGAACGCCGTGGACCCGGATGCGATCGTCGACCTGAAGGACGCCCTTTTCGATGAAGACCATGGCATCCTTCGTCCCGGAGGCGTACTGGACAACCCTCCCGATTCGGGCTTCGTTATCTTTGACGCTCTGCTCCCGGGCGATCTCCTGCATGGACTGGCGGATCTCGTTCTCATAAGGGCTGATCGAGATCGACAGTTTGGTCGTTTCATTCTCGATGACGCCGACCAGCTCGTTGGAATTGAAATCGCCGGCCGCCGTGGAGATGCCAAAATTATAGATCCCTTTGGCCAGGTTCTCAATCTTGAAGAAACCGGCCTTGTCCGTGGCCGGTGCCTCATAGACGGACCCGCTGCTGATGTTGCGGAGCTTGATGACGGCGGCCGGAACCGGCGTCGTGCCGTCCTTGTCGTAGATGTAGCCGATGAGATTCCCTCGGGCCGGCGTCTGATCCGGCGGCGCCGCAAAGACCCCGGCCGCGCAAGCGATCCCCAAGAACAGAGAAATCCCTACCTTGGCCGCAATATGATTCATTCTTCTTCTCCTAGCCCTTTATCATTATAAAACACATGGACTTACGAGTCAAGCTTCGGGATTCCGTTTGACTTGCGCCGGCGTCCCTGATGCGGCGGGTCCCTTTGGGGAGCTCCCGTCCGGGCCGGGTGCAGCGGCCGGGCGGACGTCGAGTCCGGTCAAGATCAACGGCCGGTTGAGAGGCAGGATCTCCAGACTGTTCGGGCCCAGATTCGGGGAGAGATCCAGGCTCAATTCGCCTGTTTCGGGAAGGAAATCGTCCCAAACGACGCGCCCGTCGAAAAAGATCGCAACGTAGGGGCGCGGGCCGGAGGCATCCGGCGCCACCCGGAGAGTGAGGCGCGTCTCTCCCCCATCCAGGAACAAGGTTTGGGCGAAAGCCGTTCCCTTGGCCGCGATGATTCCCTTCCAATCGATCATCCGGGCCCCGGCCGCGGCCCGGATCTCCCGATCGACGGAGCGCAGGCCCTCGGCATCGTTGAGCCGCTCGTAGTTTCTCCGCAATTTATAGAGAAGCTCGAGTCCCCCTCCCGCGGAGGCCCTGGCCTTCTGATAGAACGCATTAGATTCATAAAGATAATCGAGCTTCAAGAAAGCGTCTCCGACGAGTTCCAGAACGGCTGCGTAATCGTTCTTGGCCGCATCGGGGACCATCAGGACCCCGCTTTCCAAGGCCTGACCGGCCTCCGTGATTTCGCGATAGCGGTTCTGCGCGAAAGAAAGCCTCATCTCGAAGGCCAACCGGCGCAGGTCCTTGCCCGAGACGTCGAGCCGGTCGTCGATGAAGCGGCGCCCCTTCAGCCAGCGTTCCAGGTCCCCGATCGCGGCGGGGCCGTCTTCTTCATCGAGAAACCGTTGGGCGTCGGGGAGGATCTCGTCGAACGATCGCGCCGTCTCCAGCCGGATCTGGACGAGGCCGAGGATCACCTCGCCGAGCAGGTTCTTGAACGCGACGGGATCGATCCCTTCTTTTCCGGCCAGGAACTCATAAAACCGGATGCCCTGGAGAAGATCCCGGCCGCGCCGGAAGTGGGCCTCGGCCTCTTTCAGCTTGAAGGCCTGAAATTCGCTGCGGCCGGCCGCCGCGGCGGCGCGGGCCCGTTCGAAATCGAGGGTCTCGGCCCGGACCAGGGCCTCGATGCGCTCGGCGCGATCGAGCGAACGCTCCGCCAGAAAGGCGGCGAATCGACGATAGGCCGCGGCATCGGCGGGCAGGACGGACTTGATGACCTCGTAATCCCCGACGTGAAGGGCCCACGTCTCGAGGATGGACACCAGGGCGTCCTCCCGACGTCCGGCCAGGATCGTCCGCAACAGACCCCGGGTCAACCGCTTCTCGCCGTCGTCCAGCGTCGTCCATTGGGAGAGCAGCAGGCGGCCGGACCCGTCGAGGATTTCCGGGTCCTGAAGACCGAGACGGGCCGCGGCGAAGTATTCCTCGACGGGCCGGCGATCGCAGATGATCCCGACGAGGCGGAAGTATTCCAGACCTTGGGCCAGTTCGAAATGGCCGGCCGCGGACAGCGGGTTGAGACGAAGCGACCGGAGCAGGGAGGACAGGGCGGCCCGAAAATGGGCGTCGCGGACGGGGACGTCCGCCACCCGTTCCGAGCCGGCCTCGAATTGGGCCTTGCCCAGGAGGCGATAGAATTCGTCGTTGAGGGGAACGCAGGAATGGCGCCTTTCCAGAATGGAGATGCGGGCCTCGGCGGAAATCTCATTTTTGGCGCGGGCAACGAGGGCTCCGCTGTGGAAGACCAAAATGTCGGCCGCGGCGGCCGCGGCCAGGAAAAGGAAGCAGGCGATGCGCCGGAGCATGTCAGGCCTTGCGATAATAAGCGGTCGTGAACGTCAGACTCAGGACGACGGCGAACAGGAGCATGTTGGCCGGGATATGAAGGTTGAAATCGGTGATGCTGTGGACGAAAATCGCGGCTATGGAGACGAAGCCCCCCATGCCCATCCCCTTGATCTGAGGGTGGCGGCGCTTGGACCAGGTCAGGAAGCCGTCGATGACCAGAAAAGCGATCGTCGCCAGGAGCAGGGCGAAACCGACCGATCCCAGATCGGTGAGGTATTCGAGGAAATCGTTGTGGGCATGGGTGAGGCGGCCTTCGAGGGAAACCGTTCCGTAGGCCGGATAGATGTCGGCGAAGGTTCCCAGGCCGGTCCCGAGCAGGGGAAAATCACGGAAGACGGCCAGGGCGCTGTTCCAATATTGAGGCCGGCCGTCGAGAAGGAGATTATCCTTGGCGAAGCGGCCCATCGTCGCCTCCACTCCCGCGAAGAGCACGGCGATCGTCGCCAAAATAAAAGCGGCCTTGAGAAACGTCTTGACCCAGGCCTGGCGGTAGCGGCGGGCACTGAAATGGAAGACGGTCAGTTCGAAGAACAGAACGAAGATGAACAGCAGGACGAACACTCCCGACCGCGATTGCGAACGGATGATGGACACGATCATGACCGCGGCCGCGATCAGGATGAGGACATTCTGGGTGAACCCCCGGCCGGTGATCTGGGCGGCCTTTTCCGACCAGCGTTTGCCGGCCAGCGAGAGCATGTCCATGCGGGAGATGATCAGCCCCAGCGCCAGGGGCAGAATCATCTCCAGATAGCCCGAGAAATGATTGCGGTTGACGAACGTCCCGGTCGCCGAACTCAGGTTATAGACTTTTGGGAAAAAAAGGACCCGCGGATGGGCTCGATAGAGCTCAAAGAGCCCATACAAGGCCTGGCAGGCCCCCGCCGCCGTCAGGACGATCATCAGGCGCTGGATCTGGCGCCGATGGGTGATCGTCCGGACGACCAGGACTCCGATCAATACGTAGGCCAGAAGCTCCAGCGAGGCGCGCAGGGTGTGAAAGGGCGCCAGCGACAAGGTGGCCGCCGCCGTCCCCGGGTACCCGGGCGTGAACTCCGCGCGCAAGGCGGCTGAACGAGGCGAAAGGAGAGCGACCAGCGCCTTGGGCAGGGGGAACACCTGCATGATGAGCACTCCGGCCAGGCCGGCCAAAAAACGCCGCGGCCAGACCAGACGGGCGCTCAGGCGGGCGTTGAGCCGGGGCCTGCGGTTTGTCAGGAGATATGCCGCCGTCAGGAGGAGGGCAGCCAGTTCGATGGCCAGGACGGCCCAATCATCCACGGACGCGGCCGGCAGCGGGCTGAGGACGAGGAGGGCGATGATTCCGTATTCGACGATTTTCATGCCGGCCGATTCGCCGTTCGGAAAGCGGACCGCGTCGGGCGCCTGGACCGGTAATTCGCTTCCCGGGCCCGGAGCGGCATCCCCGGACCCGATTCCTCCCTGGTCCTCACTCACGTTTGCGTCCGTCCCGGGGCCTCTTTTTCCGCGGCGGCCTCGTCCACGCTCTTGTCTTGATAATACTCATATTGGAAATAATTCAAGGATTGGCCTTCCTTGCGGGCTTTGGCGTCATTGAAGATGACGCCGATGACGACGGCCTTAGCCTTGCGCAGCTCCTCGATCGTCTTCAAGAGGGGCTTGCGGGTCGTCTTCGACGAGCGGATGACCAGCACGGTGCCGTCGCAGATGGAGCTGACGATGACCGGATCGATGACCGCCAGCACGGGGGGCGTATCGATCAGGATCATGTCGAACGGCTCCTTGAGGGAGGCCATCAGCTCGCGCATCTTCCGCGAATTGAGCAGTTCGGCCGGATTGGGCGGATGCGGCCCGCTGGGCAAAACCCAGAGGTTGTCGACGGCCGTCTTTTGGATGGCATCGCTGAGGGAGGCCCGGCCGGTCAGGTAACCCGAGAGACCGGCCTGGTTGCGGACCCGGAAGATTTTATGCAGGCGGGGCTTGCGCAGATCGGCATCGATGGCCAGAATGCGTTCGCCCAACTGAGCGAAGCTGATGGCCATGTTGGCCAGGGTCGCCGATTTCCCTTCCTGCGGCGAGGTGCTGGTGAAAGCCAAGGTCCGGGCGGCGTTGTCGCTCTTGGAAAACAGGATGGCCGTGCGGACGGTGCGGTAGTCTTCGGCGATGGAGATCTTGGGGAAGAGGTGGTTGATCAGCTCGACCTCGGAGACTTTGGCCAGCTCGGAGGCGTGCTCGCCGGGCACCGCGCCGTAGAGCGATTCGTAGGGCGCGGTATAGCGGCCCGACTTGCTGGAGCCGTTGGTCGAGAAATGCGGAATGACTCCCAGGGAGGGCAGCCCAGTCAGCTTTTCCATGTCCTCGGGTCCTTTGACCGAGTTGTCCAGGAAATCGGCCACGAAGGCCAGTCCGATACCGAGGATGAGGCCGAGCAGGAAGGCCACCAGGAAATTACGGCGGACGTTGGGCGAAACGGGGGCCTCGGGCACCAGGGCGTTGTCGACGACCTTGATGTTGCTCGTCCCCATCCCGCTCAGCCGGGCCGAAACGCCCGTTTCCTCCTGCTTGGCCTGGAGGGTGCTGAGAAGCTGTCGCTTCTGAGTGATTTCGCTGTCGAGCGTCTTGTAGAGGATACCGTCCCGGTTCATGCCCGAGATCTCCGTCCGCTTTTCCTCGAGGCGGCCGCGCAGGCTGGCCACCCTGGTTTGGGCCGATTCGAGCTCCGACCTGGCCGCGTCCACGGCCTTGGCGATTTCGGTATCCAGCTGGGAGCGGGCATTGTCCAGCTTAGTCTTGCTGACCAGGAGGTCGGGATTGTTCGGTCCCAGCGTCCGGCTTTTCTCGGCGTAATCGCCCTGCAGCCCGACGAGTGTCGTCCGCAGGGTCTGGATGGTCGGATTGTTGATGAGCTGGGACTGGGCATCGACGCGCAGGCCGCGCATCTGGCGGTAATTGGTCTCGGCGTTGATCAAGGCCACCTGGGCGTCGCCGTAGGCCGTGTTCAGCTGGTTGAACTCGGTCAGGACGCTGTTGTCCTTTTCGCTCAGGGTGACGATCTTTTTCTGGTTGCCGTATTTCTGGAGCTCGGATTCCTTTCGGGCCAGATCGTCGCGCAGCTCGGAAATGTTCTTGGCCAGAAAATCCGAGGTCTGCCGGGTGGCCTCGGAGCGCGATTCGATGGAGAAGTCGATGTACTCCTGGGCCACGGCGTTGATGATGTCGGCGGCCAGGCGCGGATAGGGCGAGATGAAGACCAGGGAGACCAGACGGGTGTCCGGCACAGGCGTGACTTTCAATCCCCCCAGGACGGTGCCGGCGTACAGAGCCGACGCGTCGAACGTCGGGGATGCGGCCGTCCCCTCCGGTCCGGGCTCGGCCGACCTGCCGAACAGCCAGCCCAGGCTGAGCACATCCTTGGCCATCTGGATGAGGCTGCGCCGTCCGGACTGGCCGCCCTTGAGCTCGGCGCGGTCGGCCAGGTTCAGTTTCTTGGCCACCCGTTCGGCCAGGCTGCGGCTCTGGAGGATGTGAAGCTGGGTGTTGAAATAGGTACCCTGCCAATCGTTGTTCAGGCCCGAGCTTGAGTTGAGGAGATCCTGGATGGTCAGCATGCCCGTGCCGGGGTCCTCGATGAGAACGGTGGACTGGGCCTCATACAACGGCGTCGTGCTGAAGGAGACGACGGCGGAAACGGCCAGGAGGACGGCCGTCACGGAAACGATGACCCATTTTCTTTTGACGACGATCCGCCAGTATTCGAGGAGGTCGATTTCCTTTTTTTCATTCGCCGTGTGGGTCATCACGTTTCAGCCTCGCATCGCCGGGGCGGCCCGGAGAGAACTCCGGCGGACGGGTCCATCCGTCGGCATGGCTAGGGTACTCTTCCGCGCTGCCATAGGGCAATCGTCGGGGAGGATGAATGCCCGGGTGATTTTGGCCTCCCCTCCCTCCTCCCTGGGGGTGAGACTTTTTCAGAACAGCGACTGGGGAACGAAGACGATGTCGTTCTCCTGGAGCGGGACGTCCTTGGCCTTGTTCTTCAGGATGGCCGAGACGTCGACGATGATCTCCCGCTCCGCTCCGCTGGGATCCTTGCGCCGGATGATGACGTGGCCCTTGCGGGCCCGCTCGGTGAAATCGCCGGCCTGGGCGATGGCCTGGGTCACCGTCGGAATGCGCGATTGAAGGACTTTCAAGGCCCCCGGGGTCTTGACCTGTCCCATGACGTAGATCTGGACCTCCCGGTCGACCTGGACGTTGACGATGTCGGAGGGCTCCAGCGGAACGTCGTACTTGGTTTCGCCCTTCATGAAGAGATCATCGGTCGGGATGTGCAGGGCGTTGCTCGTCCCATCCGGCTGGCGGCGGATGATGATGATCTCCCGACCGGCGTCGCGGGTGATCCCCCCGGCCTTGGAAATGACCTGCATCAGGGTCTGGCGGCCCATGAGCTGGACCATGCCCGGCTCCTTGACCGCGCCGAGGACGGAGACCAGGCTGCTCTGAAAGTCCTTGACCGAGACTTGGACCTGGGGATCGATCATCAGGCGCTTGTCGATGAGGATCTGGGCCAGCTTTCTTTCCAGCTCGCTCGTGGTCAGGTTTTCGACGACCACCTCGCCGACGTAGTTGATGGTGATCTTGCCGTCCTCGGTGACGCGGGCCAGAGTGTTGAATCGATCACTCTTGTCCACCTTGATCTCCAACTGGTCCTTGGGACCGATCTTGTATTCGGATACGAAGCGGGCCGGCGGCTGCTCCTGGGCGAATCCGGCCGCGGCGGACGCGGCCAGGGCCAGGGCGGCCAGGACGGTGAATGTTCGATGGCGATGGTCCATGTTCGTCTCCTTCTTCGTCAGAAGCGCTGGCTGAGAGTGGCGCCGATGAAATAGCGCTGGCGGTCCCAGCCCGGAAGCGTCGAGGTCCAGTGAATCTCGTTCCAGGTCAGGCCCAATCCCGTGTCGGCAAAAATCCGGAAGACCAAGCCTACGGAATTCGTATGGTGGCGGTCGCGGCGGCGGATGGTTTCGTTCTCGCCCGTGACCGGGTCGGTGACGAAGAACTGCGGATAATCGCCGAGGCTGTAATCGTAATCATAGTCCAGACGGAGGAAGGGGGTCAGATAGAACGATACCCCCGCGCCGTAATCATTCTCGATGAAATAGACGACGTTTTGGTAAAAGGAAAACGGGTTGTCCCGGCGGTAGAGGAGCCGAACGCCGAAACGCCCGAAGCGGCCGTCGATCTCGGTGTTCCCGGTCAGGCCGGCGAAGCCCGGGAAAGGGCCGGACTTGAGGGTGAATTTCTTATACCCCAAGGCCAGCGTGCCCGTGAGGCTGCCGGTCAGCGGGAAGCGCAAGCCGCCGCTCAAGTCGATCGCCGTCGAATCCCGCAACGTCGATCCGGAGAAGTCGAAGGAATACTCGGTATAACAGGCCGTCAGGAAAAAGAAGCTTCCGGTGAACAGCGGATAGTGGAATTCCGCGGTCATCCCCTTTTCCTGGCGGTTGAAGGCCGAAGACAGCGAGGGTTCCCCGGCCAGGCCGAGATTCTCAACGGAGACGTCCCGCCGGAAAAGGGCGAGGCTCAGCGAAGTTTTGCTGGCCGTCTCGAAAGCCAACCCAGCGTCGACGGAACGGGTTTCGTCCGTGACCAGGGTTCCGATCTCCGGCGACAGCGCATGGTGAAGCTTGTCATCCTGATAGCCGCCCGTGGCCACGAAACTGCCGAAAAGCAGCATCCTGGCCCCGAAACCGTAGCTGTTGGAAAATTCCCGGCGGTTCTTTTCATCGAGGTAGAACGAATAGGCCGGCGTATCGCGGGCCGAAAGCAGGATCCAACTCCCCAGTGGCCAGTAGACCCGGGCTTCAGGGGCAATGGTCGCGGTGTAATCCCCCTGGGCGGCGGATGCGAAATAGACGTTGCTGTCGTAGCCGACGTCCTGAAGGGCTATGGAGGGGATGATGGAGAATGGCCCGAAATGGATCTTGGCCTTGCGGACCTGGTCTGATTCGTCGCGGAAGGAGACATAGGTCTGAGCGGAACCGGTCGCGGGCAGGGCGGCCAAAGCCAACGCGCCCAAGAGGGTCAAAGCCATGTTTTTCATGTCCGGTGGAATCTCGCGCTCAGGACCAGTATTTTTTCATGAAAGCGGGCGGGCGCCCGATCTCGCGGAAGAGGCGGAAAACGGGAGCCTTGCGCATAAGCTCCATGATCAAACCGCTCTGCCAGTCGAAATGGCCGCGGGCCCGGACCAGGGGGATGACGCCGTCCTGCCGGGCGACGTCCATCAGCTTCTCGATTTGCCGGTCGTCCAGGGCGGCGAAGGCCTTGCGGACATAATGGCCGATGAGAATCTCGCGCTTGAGAACGGCCCGCCACAGCCGATCGTATTCGGACAGGAACGAGGCCCGGAAATCCCCGGCCCGGACCGCTTTCACGATGAGGTCGGAAGCGACCCGCGCGCCGAGGAGGCCGTAATAGATCCCGCCGCCCGTTGTCGTCTTGACCTGGCCGGCCGCCTCCCCTACCACCAGGACGCGCTCGCCGGAGGTCCGGGCCACCAGCCCCTGGACGATGGGCTTGACCCGCGCCGCGGCTTCGGCCTCTCCCCGTCCGCCGTCCAAGCGAAGGGCATCGAGCAGACCGGCGAAACAGCGGGCCGGGTCTCTTTCGGTGATGAGCCCGATCTTCATCCGGCCCGGCCTGGTCGGCACGGCCCAGCCGAATGCGCCCGGGGCGATGCCCGTCCCCAGATAGATGGCAGGTTCGCCGTCCACGGCCGTCCCGATCTCGGATTGGACGCCGCGCAGGAAGGCCGGCGGCGAACCCAGCCCCAAGGCGGCCTGGAGATCGTGCTGGATGCCCGTGGCCAGGACCAGGACGGACGTCGAACAGGAGCCGGCCTCGCCCCGCTCCGAACGGGTCCGCAGCCGAACGCCCCTGGAGGAGACGGAGGCCGAAACGACGCTGATGCCCGTCTGGATCTCCGCGCCGGCCTGCCGGGCGATGGCGGCCAGGCTCTTGTCGAAAAGGCCGCGGTCGACGATCGCAGCGAACGTGGAGGGATGTTCGTAGGAGAGGGAACGTCCCGAGGGTCCGACCACCGTCATGGCCCGAAAATCGCGGAGGAACGAATCCTCGGGGAGACCGAATTCGTGGAAGATCTCCCGCCCGACGATGCCCGTGCAGACGACATCCGCTCCGATCTCGGCCTTCTTCTCGAAGACGGCCGCGCGCAGGCCGTGTTCCGCCAGCAGGCGGGCGGTCTGCAGGCCGCTGGGACCGCCTCCAACGACGGCCGCGTCAAAATCGGGCATTGAGGCGCCTCTTCCTCCGGTGGGAATCGTTCGCTTCATTATAGGAATATTCCATGGGGCTTGACAACTGCGGCGATCCGTCCGGCCTTTCAGAGCTTTGATGCACGCGATTCCCAGCGGCCGCGGAAGGTGATCCAGAAGGACAGGACGATGAGCTTGAGATCGAAGGCGAAGCTGCGTTTGCGGATATAGAGGAGGTCGTATTTGAATTTCTTCCGCCGCGGCGTATCGCCGGGCAGGAAGATCTGGGTCAGGCCGGTCAGCCCGGGCCGGACGACGTGGCGTTCGGCATAGCCGGATATATTTTCGATGGCCCTCTGGTCGGGATGGCCGTGGACTTCTTTTTCCTGCGGCCTCAGGGCCCGCGGACCGACGAAGCTCATGTCACCCTTGAAAATATTGAAGAGCTGAGGCAGCTCATCCATGGCCGTGGCCCGCAGCAGGCGGCCGACCCGGGTGACTCGCGGGTCCCTCTCCACGGCCTGGACGGCGACGCCGGATTTTTCGGCGTCGGGGACCATGGACCGGAACTTCAGCACGCGGAAGAGACGTCCTTTTCGCCCGACCCGGGCTTGGCCGTAAAACACGGGGCCGCCGTCCTCGATCTTGACGGCCGCGGCGATGACCAGCCAGAGCGGCGAGGACAGCAGAAGCCCGATCCCGGAGAGGGCCATATCGAACGGCCGCTTCAGAAAGAGCCCCCGCCGAAGATAGCGCGACCAAGTCATTTTCTTCATCGCCGCCGCCGGGCGGGCCGCCGCGGCCCGGACAGGAGCCGGTCGAAATCGCCGAGCACGGCGCGCCTGGAAAAATGCGCTTCGGCATAGGCCCGGCCGGCCCTCCCCATCCTCTCCCGCCCGGCGGCGTCGGTCTTCAGGGCCAAAATGGCCTCGGCGATCGCCCGGGGATCATCGGGCGGGGCGCAGACCCCGCATCCCGTCTCCCGGATGAGCGAGAAGACCTCCGAAGCGGGGTGGGCCAGCCCCAGGATGGGACGGCCGGAGGACATGAAATTATAGAGCTTGGAGGGGACCGATAACAGGGACTTATCCTTGTCCAGCGGCACGAGCAGGACGTCCGCCGAGCCGAGCAGGTCCGGCAGATCCTCGTAGGCCTGGAAGGGAATGAAGTCGACGTTGGACAGGTGAAGCGCCGCGGCCTTGGCCGTCAGGTCGGGCTTCTTAAGGCCTTCGCCGACCAGCGCGACACGGATTCCCGGATCGCCACGGAGCAGGGCGGCCGCTTCCAGGATGCGCTCGAGGGTCCCCGAACTGCTGATGGAAATCGTCCCGGAGTACATCAGCACGAACCGGCCGGTCAGGCCCAGCCGCCGGGCCACGGGATTGTCGCGGGGGCGCGCGCCGAGGAAGTCGGTGTCGACCCAATTGGGCATGATGACGATCTTCCCGGCTGGGACCCCCTTGGCCAGAAGATTCTTCTTGAACCCTTCGCTGATGACCAGGATTTCGTCCGTGTGCTTGTAGATCCACTTCTCGAAAGCCTGGGCCAGGCGGATGAAAAAAGGATTCCGCAACAGCCCCGATTCGATGGACAGATCGGGATGGATGTCCTGGACGTTCAGGATGACGCGCGCTCCGCGCAGACGGCGGGCCAGAAATCCGGTGACGCCGAGTTGCAGCGGCGGGAGGCGCAGAAAGACCACGTCGCCGGGTTTGACGGTCGCCAGGTTGAGCCAGGTCCAGAGGGTGTAGATCGTCCAGGCGATGAGACGCCCGATCGGGTGAACGGTGAAGTTCGTCAGGATGCGCTTGGTCCGAAATCCGCGGACATCCTCGCGGACATAAAAGCGGCCCCGGTACCCCTCGTTATGAGGCGGCCGAGGCAAGGTCGTAATCACTTCGACGGCGCGCCCCCGGGCGGCCAGGTCCGAGGCCATCTCGTTCATCAAGATGGGCGCGCTGCCGAACTCGGGCAGGAAATACATGGTATGGATGAGGATCTTCATGACGCGGCTCCCTGGTCCGCGGCCGGGGGATTTTTCGCCCGGGCCAGGAGTCCGATGTAGGCGGCCGCCGGAGCGAAGAGGAGGAGGTCGACGCCGTAGAACGCCCCGGTCGACTCGAAGAACCCGCGGGTGGTCAGAAATCCGATGATGAGGATGCATTCGAAAAGGTAGGGACGGTCCGGCCCCTGGACGTCGCGGGCCCGGAAGATGAGCCGCGACCGGATGATCACGACCCACAGGCTGACGAACGTGGCGGCGAAAAAAAAGGCCCCGATGATGCCGGCGTGCAGGGCGGCATGGAGATAGCTGTTGTGCATATGCTCGGCGTTGAGGAGGATGCGGTCGGCGTTGAACCCCCAGCCGAGGAAGGGCGAATTCTGGATCTGTTCGATGCCCCTCTGCCAGGTGTTCTCGCGGCCGGTCAGCCCGATGAGATTGTCCATCTGGCCGTGGGCCCGCAGCTTGAATCCCGAAATGTAGGCTCCGGCGGCCATGATCGGGCCGATGATCAGGTACCGCCAATCCACGCCCATCAGGAAGACGAGCAGGCCGGCCGTCACGGCCAGCCCCATGAGTGCGGTTCGGGATTGGGTTTGGAGCAGGAGAAAAAAGGCCGGGGCCGCCATGACGGGCCAGGCCAGCCGGAGACGGCTCCGGGACGTCAGGAAACGGATGACGCAGACGATGATGACGACCAGGGCGAAGCGTCCCGCCCCGTTCGTCCGCTGCGTGCCCAGCCCGAAGGGGAGCGTGTATTGCTGGTACGGCGGCACGCGCCCCCAGCCGACGCGCAGAGACTCGGGCAGGATGATCAGGGTCAGGAAAAAAAAGAAGGCGTAGTTCAGGCGCATAATGAACCGGAGGAAGGCCAGGGCCTCGTTCTTTTCCACGCAATACCAGATGACCAGCAACGGCGCGATATAGAGGCCAAGCCAATAGATCGAGGAGACCACGACGGGCGAGAGGAACAGCGAAGAGATGAGGCCGACGAAGCAATACCCGAAGAGAAGGCCCAGCGGCGATCCGGCGAACGGGAATTTGGGCCGTTTGGCCAGCAGCCAGACCAGGCAGAGATAAACGGCCACGAGAGGCAGGAAGGCGCGCACCCCCTGGATGTAATTCAGGGTGCTTTTGCGCATCAGAACGGACGTCGCATTATAGAGGCCGGTGAACATGCCGCCCCACACCAGTCCCCAGAGAAACGCCGCGTATGTCATGGGCTCAATCCATGGCCGGTCCGAGGGCGAACCGGTAGATTTCCTGCAACCGCTCCCCTTCCCTGTCGTAAATGTAGAACTCCTCCACCCTTCGCCGGGCCGCCCTCCCCAGGGTCCGGCGCAAGGCCGGGTCCTCGTACAGGCGGACGAGCGCCTCGGCGAAGCTCCGCGCCGTCTCCTCGGGCTCGCCCGGCGCGACCTTGAGGCCCCAGCCGTCCTGGATATGCGAGCCCGGACCGCCGGAATCGAGGACGATGACGGGCTTTTCCGCGGCCATGGCCTCGACCACAACGGCCCCGCCGCCGTCCCGGTAGCTGGGAAAAAGGAAGACGTCGGCGGAGGCCATGGTCTTCAGAAGGTCGGGCCGGGCCATCCAGGGAATGAAGGTGACCTTGTCCGAGACACCCCGATCGGCCGCCAGGGCCCGCAGGTTGGCCTCTTCCCCGCCCATCCCGATGATCCGGAATTCAGAGTCAGGGTATTTTGAGGCGAATCGGGCGAACGCCTTGACGGCCAGGGCGAAGCCCTTCAGCCGGTGCATGCGCCCGGCGGTCAGGACCAGGAAGGGGCCCTCCCGCTTCCCGCCGACGGGCATCAAGTCCAGGTCCTCGCGCGACATCCCGTTGACCGGAAAATAGAAGACCTTGGGCCGGTCCTTGCGCGGGATCTTGGCCTGCGTCTCCTTGTTGCAAACCAGGATGGCCTTGGCACGCCGCAGGCAGCGACGGCGGATGTAATCGTGCCGTCCTCCCCATTGGGCCGTGCGGCGCACGGCTTCGGCGAACCGGCCGTAGGCCGTGTATTCCTTGAGCAGAGGCCGGGGCGTCGTCTGGCCCCCGCCGACGGGGCCATGGATATAAGGCACCGGAAGATAGGCGCCGATGAAGCTCCCGATCCAGTCGTTGCCGAACGTCACATGGTGGGCCAGATCGAATCGATGTTCGCGGTGCAGCCGCCGGGCCAGCCGCCAGGCCGCGAATTGCCAGAGGTAATAATAAATGCGCTGACCGAATTCGATCTTGTAGAGCGCCCGCAGCGGCCGGGGCAGGTCGAGAAAATGGAAATGGACGTCCGGGTAGGCGCCTCCCGCCCGGGCTTCTTCCACACCCGGCCGATTATAGGAGTGGGTGATGACCCAGACCTCGTGAAAGCGCCGGATCTGGCCGACGAGGCGCCAGCCCGTGATGTCTTCCCCGGGGTGAAGCTGAAGGGAGCTGGTCGGATTGCAGGCATAAGCCGAAACCAGGACATGCAGTCGTTTCATCGGCGGACCTCGCGACGGGAAAATTGGAGAAGACCCTGGACGCCTCCGATCAAGGTCCCCGCGGCCCGGGCCAGATAGCCGGCCTTTCGCTCGCGGCCGGCCATAGCCAGGCTGATCGCCAGCCGCAGCGACAAGGCCATGGCGCAGCGGATCCTGGACAGCTCCGGATTTTTGGTTACGAAATAGAGACGGTTGACGGCTTCCCGGCGGCCGAAACGGAATCCGTCCCCGCGGCCTTTGCGGGCCGGGAGGTGCTCATAGCCGGCTTGGCCGACGACGGCCAGCCGGTAATGCCGGCCCACGCGGAAGCTGAAATCCAGGTCTTCGAGATAGCTGTAGCCTTCAAACCACTCGTCGAAAGATTCCGCGTCGAAGATGTGGCGCCGCCATATCGAGGCTCCGCTGCCCAGCCAGCGTACGAAAATCGTCTCGGCCACGGGGCCGACCATGACCTGGAAGCCCGATGGGAGGACATCGCCCGGGTTTCCGCTGTATAGGCCGAGAAAGGAGATGAGGGGCCAGCGCTTGAGCCCGGCGGCGAAAACGGCCGGATGATTGAGCATGTTGAATTGGGCCCCCCCGATGTCGGAGGAAGCCGATTCCCAAAAATCCATCATGCGCGACATCGCCCCTGGCGCCAGCACGGCGTCGTCATCCAGAAAGCCGATCAGGTCGATGCCGGGCGAAACGCGGGCGATGCCCCGGTTGCGCTGGCGGGCCGCCGACGGCGGAAGGCAGCGCTCATAACGCAAGGCCAGGCTCTCCAGCTCCGGGCGGTGGAGAACCTCGGAAACTCCGATCGCGCCGCCGTCGACGACGATGATCTCATCGGGCTTTCGGCTTTGGGCGGACAAGCTTTCGAGCAGACGGCCCAGTTCGGCGGGGCGATCCTTGGTCGCCACGACGAAGGCGATTTTATGACGGCCGGCGGCCATGGCTCTCCAGAAAGCGATTGACTGCGGCCCGTATTTCGGCCATGAATCTCTCGGCGGAAAATTTTTCGGCCTGGCCCGCCAGATGGGCGCGCAAGGCGGATTGGCGGGCGGGACTGGCCAGGACGGCCGCAATTTTCCGGACCGCGTCCCCTTCATCGGCGTAAATGAGATCGGGGTGATCGACGATTTCGGCCTGGCCGCCGCCTCGCGGCACCCAGACGATCATGCCGGCCCGGACCATCTCCGCGGCGGCGATGCCGAAAGCCTCGTGGCGGCAGCCGGCGATCCCGAATCGGTTGGATGCCAAGAGCGCTTCCTTGGCCCGCCCGTAGAGCGGGCCGTCCAACGAGGCCCAATCGCCCAGGCCCCGGACCCGTTCGGCAAGGTCCCGGCCGAAAGGCGTATCGGGCAGGCGGCCGACGATATGATAGCGCAGCGGCCGTCCTTTCTCCCGGACCCGGCTCAGGAGCACGGCCATCTCCCCGACCCGTTTTTCCGGGACGAGCCGCCCCAGGCTGACGAATCCATCCGCCCGTTCTTCCCAAGGCGGCGGAACGGCCGTCCATGAGACGGGCGGATAGACGACCTCCGCGTCCTGTCCGAACACCTCGGCCAGATGACGCCGGGTCCAGACGGAATTGGCCATCGTGGCGTTTCGTTTCCAGCCTTCCGCGATCTGCCCTCCCCAGCGCCGGGCCAGGTGCAGGTAGGCGCGCCGTGCCGGTCCGGCGCGCCGCCATCCGGTCCGCCAATCTTCGGCGTCGGCCAGGAGCGCCCGCCGGAGCGGGTCGGAAAAGGAAAAATCGGAGACATATTGAAGGCCGGGGCGGCCGAAATCCATGATGTTGTACGACGACAGGAGGACGTCATACTCCGCGGCCCGGGCCCGAGCGTAGCGGGCCAGCCAGTAGCCTCGGAGGGCATCGCCGCGCCGGGCCAGAAAGGAGGGGACGGCGATCCGGACGATTTCAACTGCGGGCTCGCTCAAACTCGTGCCATAGGCCGCGTTGAGTTCGTCCAATCCGGTCTTTCCCATCGTCAGGATACGGACGCGGAAGTCGTCCCGCAAAGCTTGGGCGGCCCACAGCGCCACCGGCTCGGAGCCGCCCGAAGCCAGGAGCCAGGGGTGGATGACCGCCAGGCGGGGACGAAGCGTCGTCATCGTCCGAGCACCATTTTGTAGAAGCGATCGTACTCCGGGAAAAGCGTGCCCCAGGAGAACACCCGCCGCGCCCGTTCGGCCAGATCGCGGCGGTCGAAAGAGCGCTGCAGTACATTTTCCAACTTGGCCGCCAGATCCGTCGGGCTTTCCGCTTGGGCGTCAAAAGGCTCGCCGATGTCCGTCCCCAACAGGCAGCGGAATTCTTCGACGGTCGGAGCGAAGCCGACGACGGGGATGCCTGCGGCCACCGCTTCGACCAGGACCAGGCCGTAGGCTTCGGATCGGCTGGGAAGGGCCAGGACGTCGGCCTGCTCGAACATCCGGAAGAGCCGGGACCGCGGTTGGCGGGGCCAGACGCGGCCTTCGATGCCGGCGGCGGCCATGCGCGGCAGGGCGTAATCGCGGCCCTCTTCGTTCGTGATCACATGGAGCGCGCAGCGCGAACGCAGGCCGGAGTTGCGGGAGAAGGCGTTGATAAGGATGTCCAACCCTTTGCGGCTGACCGGCTCGACGCCGGCGGCGAAGATGACGACCTTGCGGCCGTCGGCGAAGGCGATGGAAGCGGCCGGGATATCCCCTCCGGGGCCGGGAAAGTCCACCGGATTCAGGATCACTTCATTCGGCCCGCCGGCATGTATGCCGAAGCAGGCTTGCTGTCCCAGGCAATATTGGGAGACGGAAATGACGCCCGATACCCGGCCCACGGCCCAGCGGATCTTCTCCGCGTCATGGTCGTTTTCCAGATATTGCCAGAATCCATGGTCGGTCAGGACGACGGGAGGCAGGGGCCCCAGGCACTTCAGGCCTAGGCCGAGAGGATGGGCCAAGGGGTGGATATGGATCAGGTCCGGCCGAAAACGCCGGACGACGTCTTGAAGCGCCCTGCTCCAGGCCAGGACGCCGATTTTCTCCTTGAGAGTCAGGAAGGCAAGGCTGCGGCGGCACTCGCGGCTCAGCCCGGCGCCCTTCAACGCGGCCCGGACCAGACGGACAGCGCGGCCGCGGCTGGAGTTCAACACGCGGACGCCATCCGCGAGGAACGAACTTCTCCGGCCCAACGGCGCCAGGATTTCGACTTGGTAGCCCCGGGCGGCGGCTTGATGGGCCAAGTCCCAGACGTGCGTGGCGACCCCGCAATCCAATCCCCCGCCTACGTCAGGCGGCACGAGCCCGACCAGAAGAAGCCGGGTTTTCGCGCCGGTCGACGACGGCGCTCGGAGCGGATCGGGCTTGTGTTTGCGGATCAATCCCCGCAGCCAAAGCCGCTCCCCTTCGGATAAGACCCACAGCCAGACCAACGCCAGATAGACGCCCATGGCCGGGACCACGGCCGCGGGAAGCGGCATCAGGCGGCCGAGGAGCAGAGCGGCGGCGAAGAAAAGGGCCAGCGCGACGACCGCCTTGCCGACCCCGGCCCTCCGGAGATCGGCGAAACTGGCGAATCCCAGACGACGGACGACGAAATATTGGAAGACCGCCTGCAGGCCCAGGTTCAGAAACCAGGCCGCGGCCGCGCCGTTGATGCCCCACAAATTCACACCCGCCCACAAAAGGGGCACATACGCGGCCAGGAGGAGGATGTGGATCTTGCCCGTGAGATCCGTCCGCCCGATCCCCTGGATGAGGTTGAAGGCGACATAGGAAAAGGAGAGGAAAAAGAAGCCGCCGGCGATCAGCTGCAGGACCAAACCGCTGCGCAGGGCGAATTCCTGGCCCAGCCAGAGGCGCAGAATGAACCCTGACAGCAGAACGATCGGAACGATGAGGATGCCGATGCTGGCCAGGACGTATTTGAGCGTCCGGCCGAACAGATCGCGGATCTTGTCTTCGGCCAGCCCGGCCTTGAGCATGCTGAAGACCGGAAAGAGGGCCGTCAGCAGGCTGTTCGGAAGGATGCCGAGGCGGCCCACGGCTTCATAGGGCGCAGAGTAGTAGCTGACGGCTTGGACCGAGATCAGCGCGCCGATGACGAAGCGGTCCAGGTTCTCCAGGATCGCGCTGATGAAGCTGGACACCGTCGCCCATCCGCCGTAGGACATCAGAGGACGGAATTTCTCCCGGTGGAAACGCATCTCCCGCCGCAGCGCCGGGAACTGCCGGAAGGCGAAGGCGATCCAAATAAAAAGGGTCAGCAGCCGCATGGCGAAGAGAAGCACGACGATGCCGATCAGAGATTTCCAGACGAACAGCGAGATGAAGGGGATGAGATAATTGGCCGAGCTGGCCGGGATCTTGACGGCGTTGACGATATCGAACCGTTGGCAGCCTTCGAGGACGCCGCGGAACGAGGTGGAGACCATGATCACGGGCAGGGACAGGGCCATCAGGGTGAGGGCCGTTTTCACTTCGGCATGATACTGTCCGGGGATCTTCAGGATGGTCTCGGACACGAGCGGGGTGACGAGGATCAGGATCAGAGTTCCCCCGAAGGCCAGGATCGATTGGATGTAAACCGAGGTCCAGACGTACTGCGGGATCTGGCCGCGATCTCCCCGGCCGATCGAATCGGCGACGAAGCGGATCGTCGCCCGGCCCAGGCCCATGTCGAGGAAGCTGAAATAGCCGAAAACGACCAGGATCAGGGACAGGATGCCGAACCGCTCCGTGCCCAAGCCGTGTATCACGAAGGGGAGGGTGACGAAACCGATGAGCAGCGGCGCACCGTAGCCGATCAGATTGAGGGCGGTGTTCTTGGCCAGAAGACCGGCCCGGACGTCGATCGTCCTGGGAGGGGCGGAGCCGGCCGGCAGGCTGCCGCCGCCGGACGCCGTCTTGTTGTTCATGCGCGCTTCATCATTCTGCCGGCGGCCGGCGGCTCTTGAGGCTCCGCCGGCCGGATTTCCGGCGAAATCATATTAATTGGACCGGCCGGGAGGGACAATCGTCGGGGCGGATGATGCCAAGGGTGATTTTTCCTCCTCCCTCCTCATCGCCGGGGGTGAGCGGCTTCTTTTTGACAAAACCCTCGACTCCGATTATATATAAATGACCGGATCATGAACACGAAAGGAATCTTTGGCGCACTCCTGGGGCTGATTCTGCTCCTTCCAGGCCCGGCTGCGTCCGGGTACGCGGCCTTCGGCCAAGCCATCGATCCTTTTTACTTAAAATCGCTGAAGGACGGGGAATCTCAGCTCCTGGCTAAACGCTATAAAGAAGCCTCGGAAAGCCTGGAAATCGCGGCTTTCGGTTTGCACGCTAAAAAAGACGCTTTGGCCCGCGCACGGGTCTACCTGGCCCTATGCTATGCCTACATGAACGAATCGGCCAAGGCCGAACAAAACCTGAAAGGCGTCCAGGCCATCCTTGGAACCGAAGGTCTGCGGTCTTTCGACCTGCCTGAGCCGGGCAAAACCGACCTGGCCAAGCTCATTCGGATTTTCGGCCTCAATAAGCCGGCGGCTCCAATGATTGAAAAGCCGACCGGCCGAACGACGGCCCCCACGCCCACCGCCGTGAAGGCGGCCGAGGCCCCCCCGGCCAAGCCTGAAACTGCTCCGCCGGCGTCAAAGCCCGCCGCCGGGCTTTCCAGCGAAGCCATGTTCGAAGAGGCCATCCGGCGGGAACCACGCCAGGCCGAACCCTATTATGCCCTGGCCAGGCTTCAGGTGGAGGCCAAGGATTTCTCCGGGGCCAAAGCCACCCTGATCAAGCTCCTGGAAAACAATCAGGCCGAGATCCGCGGCTATCTCGAGCTCGGGCGGATCGCTTACGGGGAACGCCGTTTGAAAGACGCCGAAAAATCCCTGGACCGATTCCTGGAGCTGAAAAACAACGTTCGCGTCGATCGTCGCCTGGTGTTGGAGGCCAAGGTCCTCCTGGCCCTGAGCTCCTCGCTTCGGGGCGACTCCAAGAAAGCGCTGGCCTCGCTCAAAGACGCGGCCGAGCTGGGCGATCCCGCCTTCCGCGAAGGGCTGGGCCTGGCCTCGGACGACCTAGATCGGCTGTCCCGTCTCCTTAACCGCAAAGCCGGATAAAACATAAAAGGACGATCCTGATGACCCAAATGGAAGCGGCCCGCCGCGGCCGGACCACGGACGCCCTCCGGGCGGCCGCCGGCGCCGAAGGACGGCGCGCCGATGAGCTTCTGCCGTTGGTCGCCGACGGTCGTATCGTCATCCCCGCCAACCACCTCCATCCCGGGCTGCGGCCGATAGGCATCGGAAAATCCCTGCGGACCAAGGTCAATGTCAATATCGGCACGTCCAAGGACTTCCCCTCCGTCGAAAAGGAGCTGGCCAAAGTCGACGTCAGCCTGGCTTTCGGCGCCGACGCCCTCATGGATTTGAGCACCGGCGGCGACCTGCCGGCCATCAGGCGGAAGATCCTGGGCCTGGCCCCAATCCCATTGGGAACGGTGCCGATCTACCAGGCCGCCATCCAGGCCATCGAAGGCCGCGGCTCGATCCTGGCCATGTCCGCCGACGATATGTTCGCCTCCGTGGAAGCCCAAGCCTTGGAAGGCGTCGACTTCATGACCGTCCACTGCGGTTTGACGATAAAGGCCATCGAGCGGCTCCGCCGCCAGGGCCGGGTCGCCGACGTCGTCTCGCGCGGAGGGGCCTTTCACTTGGCTTGGAGTCTTCACCACGGGAAGGAGAACCCTTTCTATGAGCAATTCGACCGGCTTCTGGAGCTGGCCCATGCCCATGACATCACCTTAAGCTTGGGTGACGCGCTGCGGCCCGGATCGATCTCCGATGCGACGGACCGGGCCCAGATCGAAGAGCTCCTGACGCTCGGGGAGCTCGTCCAGCGGGCCTGGGACGCCGGAGTCCAAGTCATGGTCGAAGGCCCGGGCCATGTCCCCCTTGATCAGGTCGAAATGAACATCAAGCTGCAGAAACGGATCTGCCGGGAGGCTCCTTTCTACGTCCTGGGACCCTTGGTCACGGACATCGGCGCCGGCTATGACCACATCGTTTCGGCCATCGGCGGGGCGTTGGCCGCGTCCGCCGGGGCCGATTTCTTGTGCTACGTCACGCCGGCCGAACACCTCGGCCTGCCCACGGCGGACGACGTCCGCGAGGGGCTGATCGCCTCGCGCATCGCCGCCCACGCGGGGGACATCGTCAAGGACGTGCCCGGCGCGCGGGCCCGGGACAAGGCCATGTCGGCGGCCCGCAAGCGCCTGGACTGGCCGGCTCAGCAGAAGCTGGCCATCGATCCGGAGAAATTCGCCCGCGTCCGCGGAGAGCGCAAAACCTCGACCGAGGCCTGCTCCATGTGCGGCGAGTTCTGCGCCATGCGCGTCGTCAGCGAATTCCTCGGCGGCCCCGGGAAGGATCATGACGGTCCCTGTTAAATCCCTGCTCTTCGGCACGGCCGGTGTGTCCGATTCGTCCCCCCAGACTTCGACCGTCTCCGCGCTCGATCACATCCGCGGCCTCGGGCTCGACGCCCTGGAGGCTGAATTCGTCCGCGGCGTCAAGATCCGGACCGAGACCGCCAACAAGATCCGGGACAAGGCGGCCGATCTGGGCCTGGCTTTGAGCGTCCACGCTCCTTACTACATCAGCTTCAATTCGCCCGAGGCGGGCACCCGCCTGCAGAGCCGCGACCACCTGCTCCGCTCGGCTCGCATGGCCCGCGAGATGGGCGCCCGCAGCGTCGTTTTCCACGCCGGCTATTATGGAGTCTCGACGCCCGAGCAGGCTTACGCGACGATGAAAACCGAGATCAAGGAAGTCCTGGCCGTCCTGCGGGCCGAACGGAATCCGGTCACGATCCGCATCGAGACGATGGGCAAGAAATCGCAGTTCGGCTCGCTCGACGAAGTCCTGGCCCTCTGCCGGGAGCTCGACGGACTGGCTCCCTGCCTGGATTTTTCCCATATGTTCGCCCGCGAGGGCAAGGGCAACTCCAAGGTCGATTTCCTGCGCATCCTGCGCAAGGTTGAGAGGCGGTTGGGCCGGGAGGCTATCCGCGACATCCACATCCACATCTCGGGCATCGCCTTCAACCAGAAAGGCGAAATCAAACACCTCAATCTGAACGAAACGGGCTACCGCGTCGAGGAATGGATCGAGGCCCTGCGCGACGTCCGGGCCGAGGGGCTGGTGATCTGCGAGAGCCCGGCCCGGGAGAACGACGCCCGGATGCTCAAGTCGCTGTACGAATCGTACGCCCGAAAGTCCTGAATCACCCGTTTTTCAGCGCCCCGGGGCCGTGACACCCGTCCTCCCCGCCCATTTTGTGAAGCTTGCCGGATCCGCGCCGAAGGAGGCGGCGCCCAGGGCGTCGAGACGGGACAGGAAATCGGGCCAGCCGGCGACGGCCGTTCGTTCGAGTCCGATCCGCAGATAGCCGGACGCGCAAGAAAGCGCGGCGAAGGTCCGGCAGCTCCGGACCTCTCCCCCGGCGTCTTTCCGGACGCGGAAGATCCATTCCAGGTAGCGCTTCCAGCCGGCCGGGGAATCATATCCGCCGATCATCGAAAGCCGCGTCTGCGGCAGGAGATAGACGAAGGGCAGGACGAACGCCGTTCCGGACAATCGCTCGTAGGCCTTGGGCAGGGCCAAATCCCGGCAGAGCGACATGGGAATGATTTCGATCTGGAGAAGGTTCCGGCGGTCGAAGTAATAGCGCAGATGTTCCTGGACGTCGTAGCTGGAGAGGATGAATTCCTCGCCCGCGGCGCAATGGGCCGCGGCGCTGGCTTCCGCGTAATCCCGGCCGAGGGACGTCTGGAGGGGACGGATGAAGGTGGCATAATTGAATCCCGCGACGGCGACGAGGAAAGCCGCCGTTATCCCGGCCGCCGCCCAACGGGCCGCCGGCCGGGCCGGGAATCTCGGACCAAGGTCCCGGGCGACCTGGCCCGACAGAAAGATCAAGGGGATGATCGTGATGATGAACCAGGGTTTGTCGTATGGAGCCCACCATAAATAAAAGGCATACTCGACGGCCAGCCAGACCAAAAGAAACGCGCGCCAGGCCCGCCCGGCGGGGCGCCGGATCAGCAGGACGGCCGACCCGGTGACGAGCGCGGCCAGACCGATCCCGAGACCGGCCAGAAGGAAAGGACGGACGGGTTTCCAGACCGTGAGGAGACAGCGAAGCTGGCTGAAAAGAAGATAGCCGAGGCCGTGCGGGCTGTAATTCCTCCAAGTCCCCCACAAGGGCGCCGGATGATAAGTGTAGGAAAAAATGAAGCGGACAAAACCCGGCACGGTCCGTTCTCCGCCGCTCGAAGCGAGCCCGGCGATATAGGCGCCCAGGACGAGGATGCCGGATAGAGCGCCGGCGGCCGACAGCGGCCGCCAGCCCCGGCGGCCGGCTGAAGCAAAGATGAAAACGGCCAAGGGCAGTACGAACAGCAGGTTGCCCTGATGATAGAGGATCGCCACGGCCAAGAGCGCGGCGATTCCCGCCCAATCCCCCGCCCGGAAACGCTCGACCGGTTTGCGGACCAGGAGGAAAACGAGAAGGGCCAGGCTGCCGACGGCCGGAGCGTAGCTCTGGGCCTGGGTGGCGTACTCCCAGAAGCCCTGAGAAACAAGAAGTCCCAGGGCGGCCAAAATCGCCCCAAGGCGCGAGAGTAAGACCCGGCGGCCGATGGCGTAAACGGAAACGACGGCGACGACCGACCAGACGATGTTGTGGAGCTGGGCCGTGTTCAGGGCGGTGAGGCCGAGGCCGAGCGCCGTGAAGAGGCCGTGAATCTCGCGGATGACGAAATTGAAAATCAGGTGATGGGGATGAAAAAGGTCGCTCCCGGTGCGGGCGGCCCAAACGTAGTTCAGGCTGTCGCCGGTTTGCGCCGCCGACCGGGTCAGGAACAAAAACAGGAAGGAACCGGCCGACAAGAGCGCCGCCGGAAAAAAATCGGGATGCCTTTGGCCGTTAGGAGACGGAATCATGAAGCTCTCATCCTCCGGCGGGCCGGCTTCCGCCGCGAAGGCTCGCCGCTTGCCGTATTGCTAACATAGGCCGATTGGGCTGTCAAACGAAACACCGGGCGGGATGAACGCGTTTATTCTCTCCGTCTTTCAGGCTCTCACGGCGGGCCGCCCGTCGAATAGACCGCGGCGTCCGGGCCGTCCATCACCAGGCGCAGATTCAAGGCCAGGGCCGCGGCCCGCTGGATCTCGTCCTGCCCCCGGTCCGAATACTTCCGCTCGGCCCGGGCATGGGCCGCGCTTTTCCAATAGACGAACAGCGCAGGAACGCCGTCGAGGTCAGCGCGGACCGAGGGATCCGGACAGAGGAACGAGGCGAACGGGACGAAATAGGCCGACCGCCCGGAGAAATACCGAATCGCCGTGTCATCGTTGGTAACAATCAAAAAGCCGGGATGGGCCCGGACCTGTTCGACGGCTGCCCCGACATCGGCCCGCCGCCAAAACTCGCCAGCATATCCGCGGCCGTGGTCCCGGATGAGCTTCAATCCGATGAAACCGGCCAGGGCGTAAGCCCCGACGTAGGCGGCCGCCAGGATGCGCGCGGCGCGCCGCATCCGTCCCGGGCCCAGGCGGCCGGCCGCGCGGCGAAGAACATGGATCGAACCGATCAACGCAACGGGGAAGACGGGGGCGAACAGACGCAGGTCGGGAATGAGGTTCTCGTCCAGCATGGTCGCGGCGGCGAAGAAAAAAAGAATGTAGATGGGTGGATACAAAACGAACAGGGCCGCCGACCCGGACGGTTCGGCTCCGGCCGGGTCCGTCGCCGGAGCGGATCCGTGATTCCGAACCTCTTCTACGGCGGCGGCGATCAAAAGGCCGAAGACGGCCGCGGCGGCGCAGGCCGGGAGAACGCCGGGCGCGACGATCGAGGGAATTCGCGAGGCCCCCGGCACCGCCCATGATCCCAGTGTCCGCCAAGTTCCCGCCAGAAAAGGGCCGGCCACCGCCCGAAAGCCGAGGATGCGGTTGGCGGCGTCTCCGCCGACGAGCAGATTGCGGGTCATGATGACGAGGGGCAAGGCTCCGGCCGCGGCCAGAAAGACGGCCATGTCGCGCGCCCGGCGCGCAGCCCGGCCGCGGCCGAAGGCCAGAAGGCCGAGGGCGCAGGAAACGATCAGCACGCCGCCCGTGTATTTGGCTCCATAAGACAGGCCGATGATCGCGGCTCCCCAAATGAGCGGCCGGGATCGGCCCGTTTCGAACGACCTCGACAGGATGGCCAATCCGACGAGGCTCACGCCGATGAAGAGCGGCTCGGAATATCCGGCCGAATGCACATCGAGCATTCCCTCGGCCCCGAACATCATGATCGCCCCGGCCAGGGCGGCGGGGAACGATCTCCGGGTGAAACGATAGACAAGGAGGCCGGTCCAGAAGATATTGAAACCGAAAAAGAAGAGACCGAGCCCGCGGGCGGCATCATAGCTCCTCCAGCCCAGCCGTCCGCAGACGGCGAGCAGCGCCGGATAAAGGGGCGGGAACTGGACCTCCCGGCGCAACGGCAGATCCACCGCTCCGGTCGTTTTCCAGCGCCGGACGTATTCGGACAGGGGGACGGGATGATAATAGTTATGGAGCGATGTCGTGTAGCCGTTCCCCTTGGCCAGGTTTTCGGCGCAGTCGATATACTGGACGGTATCGTTCGAAACTCCGATCCCGGCCCGGGTCGCCCACCACAGCGCGGCAACGGAGGCGGCGGCCAAAATGAGGAGCCGGACATAAATCCGGCGGGGAAACCGATCCGAGGCGTCAGGCATCGGGGATTCCGTTCCTAGGCGCGATCCGGGCCCTTTCGATAATAAGCATTGATGACCATGCCCCGTCCGAAGAGGTTCCAGAAGGACAGACCGGCATAGAGCCCCATCCAGGCGGCCGTCCTCACAAGAGGGACGCGGATTCGACGTTCGTATTTCCGGCGCGGAACCTTGGACACCGTGGCCAGGCCCTCGAGGCGGAACCCGGACGCCTCAAAAAGCCTGGTCAATCCTCGGCGGCTGAAAAAATTCAGATGCTCCGGAGGGCTGATAAAAACGTCGTTCCGGCCTTGCAGGATCGAAAGGGCCGATCCGAAATGGGGGACTGCAACGGCAACGAGCCCAGAGGCCCGGAGGACGGAGGGAAGGAGCCCGACGAACGCGGCCGGATCGGTCGCGTGTTCCAGGACATGGCTGAGGAAAACGACGTCGTAGCGCCCGACACGGCTGGAAGCGTAGTGTTCGTCGAACATCGAGGCGTCCGGTTCGAAGCCGTTGCGTTCAACGAAGGCCCGGCGGGCGTTGGGATTCGGCTCGCAGGCCTCGACCTGGAATCCTCGTTCCCGGGCCGCCTGGGAGAACTCGCCGCATCCGGCCCCGATGTCCAGGAACCCGGTCCCGGACGTCAGACGCCGGCAGCGGCCGACCATTCGGCGCGCGTCCGCCAATCCCGTGGGATAATGAGAATCCGCCCGGCCTTCGGCGTTTTCGCCCGATCGGCGGGCGTAGGCGTCGTCCCGATAGTGGGCTTCCATTTCCGCTCCGGCGGGCCGCGGCCAGACAAAGGCCGAGAGGCAGCGGGGACAACGCCGGATCTCGTAGGCTCCGGAGCGGGTTTTCTTGAGAAAAAAGAAACGCGGCTCACGAGAGCCGCAGGCGACGCACGTCACATCGGCCATCGGAATCCCCTGTCCTTCGCCGCGCTCATCGGAGCAGGTTTTAGAAAGCTCCAGCAAGCGGTCACGGCCGAATCCTTCCTGCGCGTCCCAGCCGCCGAACCTTCATGACGGTTGATTATATCATGATCCCGATCCGGGCAAGGCGCCGCCCTCCCCTTTCGAGGGGAGACGGTCAGGCCCCGTTTCACCCCCCCTTTCACCGGATGCGGCCATTGCCGGGTCCTACCTTTTAAGGGACAATGGCCAAGCCGGGGCTCTTCCGGCGACGCCTGCGAGGTCAAACAACATGAAACGGATGTCCGGAACGAAAAGCAAACCGTTTCGCCTGGTCACCGTCGTCGGCGCCCGTCCGCAGTTCGTCAAAGCCGCCGTCATCAGCCGGGCCGTGTCACGCGCCAATCGGGCCGCGGCCGGACCCCGGATCGAAGAGATCATTATCCATACCGGCCAGCATTATGACGACGCCTTGAGCCGGGTCTTCTTCGAACAGCTGGAGATCCCCGCGCCCCGCTATCACTTGGGCGTCGGTTCCGGTCCCCACGGACGCCAGACCGCGGCCATGATGGCCCGCCTGGAGCCGTTGCTCGAGGATCTCCGCCCCGACGCCGTGCTCGTCCACGGCGACACGAACTCCACCCTGGCCGGAGCCCTGACCGCGGCCAAATTGGGCCGGCCCATCGCCCATGGGGAAGCCGGCTTGCGGAGCTTCAACCGCCGCATGCCCGAGGAGATCAACCGGATCATCTCCGACCACCTGGCGACCTGGCTTTTCTGTCCGACGGACGCCTCGGTCGCCAATCTGGGCCGCGAGGGTCTCGTCGAGGGCGTGAGCCAGGTCGGGGACGTCATGTATGACGCTTACCTCCGGAACCACTCCCGGGCCCGGGGCCGGTCGCGCATCCTGGACATTCTGGGCCTGGGGAGAAAGCGCTTTGCCCTGGCCACGATCCACCGGTCCGAGAACACCGACGATCCCGACAAGCTCCGGACGCTGTTCGCGGCCCTGGCCCGGGCCGCCGCCGAGCGTCTTCCGGTCGTCCTGCCCCTCCACCCGCGGACCCGGAAGGCCTGGGCGGGACTGCGCCCGCGCGCCGTTTCCCATCCGTCCCTCTTCCTCACGACTCCCGTCTCCTATTTCGACATGCTCGTCCTGACCGGCGCCGCGCGCGTCGTACTCACCGATTCGGGCGGCCTGCAGAAGGAAGCGTTCTTCGCCGGCACGCCCTGTCTGACCCTTCGCCGGGAAACGGAATGGACCGAGACCGTGGCCTCCGGGCGCAATTTCCTGGCCGGCGCCGACGCCGAAAAGATCGAAGCGGCCTTGGACCAGGCCCTGGCCCTGCGGCCGAGAACCATTCCTCGCCTTTACGGGAACGGCGACGCCGGCCGCCGGATCGTCCGCATCCTGGCCGGCGAACGGACGGGGCGTTGACATGTGCGGCTTCGTGGCCCTGTTCAACAAAGACCGGACGCCCGCCGATGCCGTCCTCCTCTCGGCCATGGCCGATACCCTCGCCCATCGCGGGCCGGACGGCGACGGACTTCTCGTCGAGGGGCCTTGCGGATTCGCCCACAAGCGGCTGGCCGTCATCGATGCCGAGGGCGGCCGCCAGCCGATGACGGTCGGCCCGGTCACCGTCGTCCACAACGGCGAGATCTACAATTATCCCGAGCTTCGCCGCGAGCTCGAGCGCGCGGGCCATGTCTTCCGGACGCGCTCCGACACCGAGGTCCTGGCCCGCGCCTACCTGGCCTATGGTCCGGACTGCGTACGCCTCTTCAACGGCATGTTCGCCTTCGTCTTGTGGGACCGTTCGGCGAACCGCCTGCTGGCCGCCCGGGACCATTTCGGCATCAAGCCCCTCTACGTCTGGGACGACGGCCGACGGCTCCTTTTCGCCTCCGAGATCAAAGCCCTGCTCCGGCATCCGGCCGTCCCGGCCGAGCCGAACATGGAAGCGATCCAGGACTACGCGGTCCTCCAGTATGTGCTCGACGAGGACACCTTTTTCAGCGGAGTCCGCAAAATCGGCCCCGCCCACTCCTGGCTCATCGATCTTGATACGTTCGCCGTCCAGCGACGCCGCTACTGGGAACCTGACTTCAGCGTCGATACGCGCCGCACCGAGGACTATTTCGTAGAAACGCTCCGCGCTCTCCTCGAAGACGCCGTGGCCCTTCAACTCCGGAGCGACGTGCCGGTGGGCGTGACCCTCAGTGGGGGGATCGACTCGAGCCTCGTCGCTTCACTGGCGGCCCGCGGGTTCGGCGGCCGCCTGACGGCTTTCACGGGAGCCTTCAACGAGGGGCCGGAATTCGATGAGTCCCGCTACGCGGAAGCGGTGGCCGAGGCCTGCGGCGCCGAGCTGGACGTCGTTCGTCCGGGGCCGGCCGATTTCATCGAGGTCTTTCCCAAGCTCATTTATCACCTGGACGAGCCCATGGCCGGGCCGGGCCTCTTCCCACAGTATATGGTCGCCCGCCGGGCCTCGGGCCGGGTGAAGGTCCTCCTGGGCGGACAGGGAGGCGACGAGATCTTCGGCGGATATGCGCGCTACGTCATGGCCTATCTCGAACAGGCCCTGAAGGGCGCCGTTTATGAGACCAACGATGAAGGCGAACATATCGTCTCGCTGAAGAGCATCCTGCCCAATCTGCCCGCCCTGCGCGGCTACGTCCCGGCCCTGCGCAGCTTCTGGGCCGAGGGTCTTTTCGAGCCCATGGACCGCCGCTACTTCCGGCTCATCGACCGCAGCCGCGGCGCCCGCGACGTGTTCGGTCCCGACTTCAACGCCGCCTTCGACGAGGAACGCGTTTTCGCCCGATTCCGGACCGTCTTCGAACACCCCCAAACCCACTCCTATTACAACAAAATGGTCCATTACGACTTGACGGCCAGTCTGCCGGCCCTGCTCCACGTCGAGGACCGCATGACCTCGGCTTGCGCGGTCGAATCCCGCGTTCCCCTGCTCGACCGCCGGATCGTCGACCTGGTCGCATCCATGCCCCCGCGCCTGAAATTCCGCGGAGCGGAAATGAAGTACATTCTCAAACGGGCCATCGTCGATCTCATTCCGCCTGCGGTCCTGGCCCGCAAGGATAAGATGGGATTCCCCGTCCCGCTGCACCTGTGGATGCGGAACGGACTGGGCGGCTACGTCCGAGACGTCCTGACCTCGAAGGCCTGCCGCGAGCGCGGCCTGTTCCGCACGGAACGGCTCGAAGAGCTGATCAGCGGGGAGGAGCCGTTCGGCCGCCGCCTGTGGGGACTCCTCAACTTGGAGATGTGGTTCCGCACGTTCATCGACGGGTCTGGAAAACCGGGCGCGCCGGAGGGACCGGCATGATCGGCGCCGGGCGGGCCGACAAGATCGCCGTGATCGGCGCAGGCGTCGTCGGAGTGCCCATGGCCGCCCTTCTGGCCGAAGCCGGCCGCGGCGGGTCCCGCGTCGTTCTCATCCAGAGGCCCTCCGCCGCGTCCGGCTGGAAAGTCGCCGCCTTGAACGCCGGGCGCAACCCGCTGGGCGGCCTGGAGCCGGGATTGCCTGAGACGATCGCCCGGACGGTCGCCCAGGGGACGCTTCGCGCATCCACGGATATGGGCGAGGCCCGCGACGCCGGGGCGATCCTCGTTTGCGTCCAGACGGACAGAAACGGCCCGGGTCCCGATTACGGCCCGCTCTACGGCGCGCTGGACGCGCTGGCCGCGGCGCTGCGCGGTCGACCGGCGGGACCGCCGCCTCTCGTCATCGTCGAATCGACGTTGGCCCCGACATCGATGATGTCCGACCTGTCCGGCTTTCTGGCCGCCCGCGGCCTGCGGGACGGCGAAACCGTCGATCTTGGATACAGCCCCAACCGGGTCATGCCGGGCCATCTCCTCGAACGCATCCGGAGCGCCGACAAGATCGTGAGCGGACTGCGGACCGCGACCGTCGATCGCATCCGCTCCCTTTACGCCGGCATCGTGGTCGAAGGCCGGCTCCACGCCTCAAACACGCTGACGGCCGAGATCGTCAAGACCCTGGAGAACGCCGCCCGCGACGTGCGCATCGCCTTGGCCGCCGAAATCGGCCGGGCCTGCGATGAGGCCGACGTCGATTTCCACGAACTGCGGGCCGAAGTCAACGCACGCCTGGGCCGCGGCGACCGGGCCTCGGCCGACCCGACCGCCGTCCCCGCCGGCGGACTGCTCGTCCCGACGATCGGGGTCGGCGGCCATTGCCTGCCCAAAGACGGGATCCTCCTGCTCTGGCGGATGATGGAAGCCGGCGCCGAACCCGCCGACAGCCTGATCCTGGAGGCGCGCCGCATCAATGACGAGTCGCCCTCCCTGGCCGCGGGCCGGATCGAGCGCCTGTTCGGACCGATCAGCCGGATGAGGATCGCCCTTCTCGGGGCCGCCTATCGTCCGGACGCCGCCGACACCCGCAACTCCCCGGCCCTTCTCCTCGGCCGGATGCTGGCTCGCCGCGCCCGGTCGCTGAGACTTCATGATCCCTATGTCCGGGCCGAAGATCCCCGCCTGGCCG
>CAVSPT010000008.1:0-26192 GCA_963729855.1 Candidatus Aminicenantota bacterium
CCCCCCCTCCTCCTCGTTGAAACCCAGCTCTTATCAGAGTGCTTAGATAGCCCGAACGCCGCCAAAACCAACAACGCCGATGACTACTCGATGCTTGGTCCCTACGGGTTCTTTTTGACCCGGGGCATACTAATTGAACGCCGCATCTGCCAGTGCTACATTTTAACAGAGTACGCGGAGAGCCAAAGGTGGATGGAATTTAAGCAGGCTAGTCGGGACGGAGAAGGTCGAATCATGGCGTCAGGAATACAATGAAGAACAATCGCACAGTGCTCTCGGCAACGCAACACCAGAGAAATTAGCGGCTCAAGTCGAGCCCTAAAAGCAACGCCTGATCGAGATCTTGAAGCAGTCAACAATGGACTTGCATGTTAAAAAAGTCGCTAACAAAATGGGCAGGAAACGGGGTGCGGGTCACGGGAGACATAAGAACGGCCACTTGATGCGCCCCCAGCATCGCTATCATCGTCCAGGACGGGGATCGGCGAAGGGACGGGGAAAAGGGGTGGATCAATTTTTCCGGAAAACTCACATTATCGCTGGGCCATTTTTCAGGGAGGAGGTCAACCTAAATATCTTGGTTAGACGGCACTTATACCAAGGCCAGCCCAATCCGAAGACCAAGCAGCCAATCGTGATAGCGCTCACTAGGCGAGGTAAAAGCGGATTTTGCTTTACCCGCGGGTTATAGGTTCGAGTCCTACACGGGTCATTTCATTTTATTAGAAATTCTTTCTCGTTGGCCCAGATCGTGAAGATCTTTTGTTCCTCGGGCGACGCATCCTTCCAGACGCTGACGGTGTAAGACACCTTCTCATCCTGGCCAATCCGTACGGGGACGCGGAGCAATCGATCGCCTCGGAACAAAACGAAATCAATAGTATCGCCGACTTTCATTTCTTTCAAGCGGTCGTTGAACAGTAACGGGTCGATTTTTTCTCCATTCCACGCCAGCAGCACATCGTTGATGTCGAGGCCAGCTTCCCAGGCAGGAGTGCCTGCCATGACGGTGCTGATGGTCATCAGATTGTCCGCCGTCCGGAAAGTGAACCCGAGATAGGGCGCGGGCTTGTCCCGTTTTTCTTCCAAAATGAGGCCCGCCCGATTCAGGTACTGATTCCAGGGAATCTCATCCACGCCTCGAACATAGCGGTCGAAGAAATCTTTGAAGCTCGGGTCGGCCGCCCCGCCTTGGCGAGCGATGAGCTCAACGGCCGATTCAAACCCGGTCCTGTCTTCAAACCCCGGCTTTGGCAAACCGTAGGTTTGATAGAGATACCGGAAAACATCGTCAAGGCTCCGGCGGTTTTGCGTCCTCGCGCGCAGCTCGATGTCGATCAACCAACCGATCAATTCGCCCTTGTTATAGTAATCGATTGTCGTATTGGGGCCGTTGTCGCTTCGATTCCAGGTTTCCCAACTGGACATCTCGGCGCTCATCAAGCGGCGCCCGGGATTGTTCTGCAGGGCGGAGATTTGGGAAGCCAGGTAATCCAGGTACTCCTTGCGGGACCACAGTCCCGAGCGTTTCAACAGAAGCGCCCCATAGTAGTCCGTCATGCCTTCCGACACGTACAAGCCGCGCGTGTTCTGTTCTTTGGTGTAATCGAAGGGTCCCAGGATCTGTGGCCGGATCCGCTTGACATTCCACACATGGAAGAACTCATGAGCGCACACGAACAGGAAGCGCCGATACTCCGCGGGATTTGTGAACAGGTACTTGGCGGCGCTGATAGAAGTGGAATTCAGGTGTTCCAGCCCTCCGCTCCCCTGGGCACCGGGACGGAGGTGAAAGAAAAACGTGTAGTTGGAATACGGGGGCCCGCCGAAGAGAGCTGCCTCGGTGGTAACGATCTGCTTGAGATTCGCCGTCAACTTCTCCGGGTCGTAATTGCCCTCGCCGTGGATGACGATGTGATACGGCGTGTGATCCGCTTCAAACGTGTACTCTTGGCATTCGGGACTCACTTCAAAGGGCGCATCGGCGAACGTGTCGTAGTTCTCGGCGGTAAAAGTGTTTGGCCGGTCCGTCTTTTTCAGTGGTGAATAAGTCTTCCATCCGGCCGGAGCATCGATCGTCAGGCGAACGGGTGTTTCGAGCGGATACGGGCTCTTGCCGACGACGTACATGAAGAGGTTCGGGCCGGTTACGGAAGCATGGGACGTATCGAGTTGGGTCATGCTGAACCCCATCCCTCGAGGCCCCGCTGACGGGCCAGCATAGTATTTATACTTCACAATAACGATGGAGTCGCCGCCCTGCGCGATTCTCCACGTTTGCTTGTCCGTCTTTTCAAAGGGCAACGCCTTGCCCGCCCCATTGGCGGCCGTGAACTCTTGAACATTGCGCGCATAATTGCCGATCGCGTAGGCGCCGGGTGACCAGGCCGGCATCGCCACTTCGAGTACCGGCGTTTTGAGGCCCTCGATGCGCAGAGTCACTTCGAAGAGATGGCTCGACGGTTTGGGCATGGCCACCAGGTAGGACACCGCGGTCGCGGCGGGGGCGGACGGCGCCGCGATGAGAGCCAAGCAGACTGCCGCAACCAAGAATTGGAAAGAACGGTTCTTGATCATACGCTTTCTCCTTTCCATGCCTTTACGATGAAAGATCGTAATTCGTGACTAAATCCTATGTCAAGTTGAAAAGAGCAGAAAACTCCATTTTTGGCTGGACCAGTTTTGGGGTGAGGCGCACCCGAGCCGAGATTCTTCACTTCACAAGTGATACACTAAATGGGGGTGAGTTATTCTGTATTACGTACATGATGGAAGACTTTTATTTTTCTCGATTAGACACTACTCGCTAAAATTTTAAAATAATTGCTGAAGCCCTCTGAGGGGATTTCAATGATTGCAGGGTCCCCCTTCTAGGCACCGATTCTGCGGTCATAATTTTTTCCGTCTTGACCGCCGTAGAGGCCAAGGATGATGTTCGCACTCGATTCCGGGCATCATTCGATCTGCTTTGCCCCCGAATTCTATGCCTAGATCCATGGACAGCTTCCTTGCATTTCAAGCCCCAAAAGGCCCAACCTTTTTTATCCCGCTACTACCCCCCCCCCGCCATCATTAATTTTTAGCATCTAAAGTCGCTAGGATCGCATCCTGGCGCACTTTTGAGGCATTCTACGAATCCGGAAGTAAAGCCGTGATTCCGGTTTCTATCAGGTTAGCGATGGTACAATTATGAATCATATTCCGTCTTTATTAAAGTAAAGATCAGGAGACCGGATTACGGGGAAAGGAGACGGGAATGACGCATCGAAGGTTGTATATCACCGGGACAACTATTTTTCTTAGTTTCTTGAGCACATTTCTTTTCATCACATGCAGAGAGAAAGGCGCCTTCACGTCAGACCAGGCTTGGCGAGATTCGGTTTTTCAGCAGGGGAGAGCTTTATTTTACCAGACAATTCGTAGCGAGATATCCGCCCATCCCGACCGCACCCGACTGACCGCGACAGAACTTCAAAAAATCCAGGAAGTGGAAACTCGCTACGGCAGGCTCTACGGGATCTTGATCAATACCTTTTACCAGAAAGACGAGCCGATTTTTTCAAGTCTTCTGCAGAAAGATGATAAAAATTCCAGGCAACTTTTCTCCGACATGTATCTCAAACTCGCCCGATTCGCCGGCCACATGTTCGTCCAAACGTTTTTCACGACGGATTTTGCGACCGACCTCGTTCGCAAGACCAATCCCGCTTACAAAGACTTCGATGCCGTGGATCTTGTTGTGAGGTCAGTGGGTTACCACGCTAAGCTCGATCCTTCTCCGCCGCGGGAGTTTTTCAAGAATCCCGTAAGCCCTGAGTTTGAACATCAGGGAGCGCTGGAGGGGGCCCGTTTCAGAGAGGCCCTTCTCCTCACTCGTGGGAATGGGGCCAAGATCGCCATCCTGGATTCGGGAATCGATAAAAGCCATTCAGTCTTTAAGAACACGTCTTGGGGGAAGAATTTTTCCTTGGTTGGCCGCGAGGGCCCGCCTTGGTCCGCCAACGCCTCGACCGTGGATTGGGGGTGGCACGGAACGCTTATCTCCTCAGTAGCCTCCCGCTTCGCGCCCGAAGCCCAACTTACGGTTTACAAGGTTCTCGACGGCGATACCCAGAACGATCCTCCCTTTCTCCTTCTCCTGGAAAGTTTTCTCGCGGCCGGCATCTACCGCGCCGTCCATGATGGAAACGACGTCATCAGTATCAGTGCCTCCGGAGCCACGATCGACTCAGGCTATCTCAGGGAAGCCTGCCAATATGCTTATGACCATAACCGTATCCTCATCTCCGGGGCTCTCTACAGCCGCTGGTTCAAGCAGGGCAACACCCGCAACTTTCCCGCCCAATACAAGACGGTGGTCGCGGTGACGGCCGCTCAGAAAAAGCCCGACGGCACCTATGGATACTGGGATGTTTGTGCCGCTCAAAAAGAGAACACGGTGGCCGCCCCTAACGATATCTTCGGCGCCTTCCCGACCTATGTGGGAGAGAAAGACCGATATATCCCGAGCATCTCGGCCGCGATCCCGGTCGTCTCTTCCCTTTTCGCTCTCGTCGTCTCCGTCTATCCCAGGCGCGGGGACGAGCCTCCCGGTCAATATACTCAGCTTCTGATGGATCTCGTCACGGGGAACGCCAATCCGGAACGGGTCGGATTCCATGGATTCTCGCCGGAATGCGGCCACGGACTTATTGACGCGGAAAAAACCGTTCAGGCGGCTCTTGCTCTAAAAGAGAAACGTTAGCCGAACGGGAGCGGGGTCCTCGACGTTCTTACAGATTCACGTGGAGGAAAGCATGAAAAGACCAACTCCCTGGCGCGCCGCAGCCCGCATTGTAGCGGCATTATTGGTTTTGTATCCCGGGATCACCTGCCGCTCACACGCTCTCGTTGAAAGAAAGCAGGCAGGCCTGCGAATCGGCGTTTCATACCCGAAAGAACTCGGGCCCGGGCCATTCGACGGTCGGATGCTTCTGATCCTCTCCGATAACGATAGTCGGGAGCCCAGGTTCCGGGTCAGTTCACGGAACGAGGACGCTCAGCCCGTTTTTGGCCAAGACGTTTTAGGTTTCAAACCAGGCGAAGAAGCGGTTTTCGACGCCCGGGTTTTTGGCTTTCCCGTGGACAGCATCGCCAAAATTCCACCTGGAGAGTATGTCATCCAGGCCCTTCTCCACAAGTACGAGACATTCCATCTGGCAGATGGTCGTACCCTCAAGCTGCCTATGGATCGCGGCGAAGGCCAGATGTGGAATATCGCGCCCGGAAACCTCCTCAGCACCCCGCGGAAATTCCGGATCAACCCCTCTAAAGATGGGATGATCCACTTGACACTCGACAAGGTCATCCCCCCCTTTCCCGAGGAGCAGGATACGAAGTTCATCAAACATATCCGAATCCAAAGCCGGCGGCTGACCGAGTTTTGGGGTCGCCCCATGTTCCTAGGGGCCATCATTCTCCTTCCAGCGGGGTTCGAGGAGCATTCGGACGCCCGTTACCCACTAATGGTTTACCAGGGGCACTTTTCCCGCAAATTCGATGCTCTCGTCGGATTCCGGGATAAACCGCCGGCTCCCGACGAAACGTCAGAAAACGCCAAGAGGCCCGGGGTTTGGGGTGAATACTTCAAGAATTATGAAAAATACAGTTACCAGTTCTATAAGGACTGGACGGGCCCCGGCTTCCCAAGGATGATCCTCGTAACCCTCCAGCACGCCAATCCCTATTTCGACGATTCCTATGCCGTGAATTCGGCCAACCTCGGGCCCTACGGAGATGCGATCACCTATGAGCTCATCCCCTACATCGAACGACAGTACCGGGGCATCGGCCAAGGTTGGGCCCGGACACTCTACGGCGGGTCCACTGGAGGCTGGGAAGCCCTGGCTGTCCAGATTTTTTATCCTTCCGAATATAATGGGACGTGGTCGTTTTGTCCCGATCCGATCGATTTCCGGGCTTACTCGCTCGTCGACATTTACGACCATAAAAATGCCTATTTTTCGGATGGACGGTGGAAGCGAACGCCGCGGCCGGCCTTCCGCAATGAAATCGGTGAAGTCCTTTCGACAAACGAGGAAACTAATCATCTGGAGCTCGTCTTGGGAACCAACGCCCGCTCGGGCTATCAGTATGACATCTGGCAGGCTGTCTTCGGTCCTGTCGGCGACAACGGCTACCCAAAGCCGATATGGGATAAACTAACCGGCGTCATCGATCACGCCGTCACCGCCTATTGGCGTGAAAACTATGACCTCCGACACATCCTGGAGCGGGACTGGAAGACGCTCGGGCCAAAACTCAGGGGCAAGATCCACATTTACACGGGCGATATGGACAACTGGTACCTAAACAACGCTGTCTACCTCATGGAGGCCTTTCTCAAAAGCACGAAGAATCCCTATTACGATGGGACCGTGGAGTACGGAGACCGTCAGCCCCACTGTTGGTGCGGCGGAAAGGGGCTTTCGCTTCCGGTTTCGATGTTAACCATCAACCAACGTTTCGCCGTCGAGATGGCCGCTCACATCATTAAAACAGCCCCTTCGGGTGTAGGCGTCGCCAGCTGGCTCTATTAGGAGAATATCTGGCCGGAATCCGGATTCGCGGATTTGAAGTGGGATCGCAAGGCCCCGCGATTCCGGTGTTACTGATTCTTAACGATTTTCTCGAATAATCTGGAAGCCTTTTCCCCGGGGGCGTCTTCGATACAAAGAAGGAGCAAATTCCTAACGGCAAGGAGGCTCAGGAGCTTTCCCCGGTCATCGTTCACCTGGAATGAAAGGCCTTCGCCGGACTTGAACCCTCTCGATTTTGGATCGTTCTTGAGCGCGTGTTCAACCGCCGGGAAGCCCCGCTGCAACGATTCTTCGTTCGGGTATCTGAGAATAAAAAGCGACGCGCCAAAGGAATAATCCCCCCTGACGCCCTCCTGAAACCGAAATGCCTCATGGCCCAGGGATGGATAATTGTTCATGAAACCGAGATACCCCTTGAAGTAGCGAACGCTGGTCTTGATGAGCCCGGATTGGGGAAGTTCGCTTACGAAACGAGCCGGGTTCGAGGGGCCTCTGATTTTTCCCGCCACGGCCCGGGCGATCTCGAGCAATCCCCAGCGGGTCGCCGGGCTTTCGTCCTGTCCGGTGATGGTGACTAGAAAATCGCCTTGCCAAAAATTCAGGTAATAGCCGTCGAGTTGGCCTTCCGCGCCGATCGAGACCGGCGCGCCCCGCGGGCTCCTCTTAAAAGTATACATACCGTACGTGCTCTCAGGACTCGTCATCCGGAAGATCTCGAGCGAGAGCCTCTTCCCTTCACGGTCTTTATATTCCTGAACAAGGACTTCAACGAACCCATACTCCCGGTAAATCTCCGCCCCGCCGTCAATGTATAGGTAAAGGTCTTCCCCCTTGAATTCTTGGGGAGGGCCGTCCGTTTTCCATTCTCCCGCTTCTTGTCCGGATAAGAGATAGGAACGGAGGCCGGAAACGCCGGGCGAGGATTGCCCCGTCAAAAATAGGCTGAAAGCAAGGGAAACGATGATCGGGCGGACGATTCTGAAAATTCCACTTCTCGTCTCCATTTCCATGTCAACTAGGCGGCGACCTCCCGGATATTGATTTTTTTCAAGTCGATTTCGCCCAGGCCGTGTTCATAGCCTTTCCTGATCATGAGGATTTCTTCGCCTTGGAGACCCCGCAGTGAGGCGCAGTAGCTATCGACGGCGATCCGATCCACTCCGGCGACGATCTTTCGCGGCCTAGACAGCTCGCCGGGCCCGAAAGGACCATTGGTGGTGATAAATTCCGTGGCGTCGACGATGCAGAGGGCGGGCTTGACCGCCAAGTTGAGGTCGGCAATGCACTGATCGAGCCGGTCGATATCGTCAGGCTCGGTCTTGAAGTTTCCGCTGTGGAATGTCCGGTTGACTTGAGCGAAGTTCAGGGCCATCAAGTTCTTCATGGCCCCGGTGAATTTGTTTCCAGCGTGGTCCTTGGTGATGGGCAGGTTGATCAAACAATCATTATTGAACAATTCCTTCATGATCATTGCTTCACGAAGGATTTTTCCCTTGGGCAGGGCAACCGGTTTGAAAAAGGCCTCAGTCTTAAGGTCGACGATCTTGAGTTCGGCGCCTTCTTCCTTGAGGACGCCGGCGAGGCCCGTCGCCGCCCAGAACTTTTCGGGTAGCCAGCTCAGGCAATTGACCTCACGGACCCCGGCCGTCTTGCACATCCGGACGACGGCCCTGACGATGTCCGGCTTGGTGAATGTTCCAGGGTGATCGCTTTGAGTATTGGGCAGGATGGCCACGCGGGCGTTTTTCGGAACGAACCGCCCGATCCCGCCGATGATGTCCACGGCTTTCCGGGTGCTCGTCAAATAATCCTCACCCTGAACGACGGCGACGTCCGGAAATTTCGAATTGGCCGACCGGGAAACGCCGGTCCCGGAACGGGGCCAGGCAAGTCCACCCCCCATGAGCACGGCAACTCCCGTCCCCATGCTCTTTTTGATGAAATACCTGCGCTTGAGCTTCCCGTCCATGATCACCTCCCATAACTGTCTTGACGAACTCCGAAATCTCTTTTAGCGTTTTCCTAGGAGCAAATTCTTGATCATCTGCAGCGAGCCGAAGGCGTCGACAAGACCGTTGCCGACCACGTCATCGGGCTCAGTCAGCCCGAGAATGTCCAGCCGGGCCGTTTTCGTTAAGCTGAGCGCGACCAGGCGGCAGTACTCTCCGGGCTTTTTGAGAACATCCTGTGAGGGGGGCACGGCGCTCCGGAGAAGCGCCACGACGCCGGCTGCGAGAGGAGCGGACAGCGACGTCCCGGCCACGGCCATATCCTGCATGTCTTTCATATAAACGGGAACGATCACATAGACGTCGGCCGACGGCGTCGCGATGTCGATTTCATCATGGGGAATCGTGATCGGCCACGGCCTAATGGCGTTGTCGTCCCGGGCGACACCGCCCGCGAGGATGACTTCTTTCTTCATGGCCTTGAAAATCTGATCCTCGAGACGCAAGCCAAACTGGACGCGAGAGATATTTCCCGCCGAGGTACATAAGGGGACGTTTTCTTGATAAGCGTAGCGGGCGGCGTCCAGTAGGGGCAGTTCGGTCGCGGGCAAGGGCGCGCTCAGCGAAATGACTTGGGCCCCGTGATGGACGGCGTAGTAAATCCCGGCCGCGATGAACTCGTAGATCCAATAATCATAAACCGGATCGTTCATCGAATCTCCATCATGGACCCGGACAGGCATGATTTTGCAATCCGGCGCGATGGCCAGAAGGGCCGAGGAGCAGCCCGTTCCGTGCATGCCCCAATCGATCATAGGAGGATTCTCATCCGCCCAGGGAGGAGTCGTTCGTTTCATAAAATTGAAACCGGGGACGGTCTTGTCCTTAAACAACGAATTATAAGGATCGATGCCCGAATCGATGACCGCGACCACGACCCCCGCGCCTTTGGTCAGGGGCCAGCAGGGACGGGCATTGAGCGCGTCGACGGCCCACTGGGATGTGTACTCGGGTTTAATCTTGTTGGTGAACCATTTTTCCTTGGGGATTTCGGGCCGGTCGTTCCTGGCGTTGTATCCGATGGTCTGGAGGACAAGGTCGAGCCTGGATTTTCCCCGGTTATGAGGGAGGGAGATCTCGAAGTCATACTGGCGCGTTTTGCGGAAGAGGGAGCCGACGAACCGGGCGGCGTATTCCTCGGCAAGCGCGACAAAGGCCTTGCGGAATTTCTCGAGCGATTCACCGTCTCCGCGCCTGGCCCAAAGGGAGTACTGGGGTTCATCCTTCTGGTAGGCGAAAATCATCAATCGTTCGAATAGATAGGGAATTTCTTTTTGGGCATCCAGGATTTTGGCGAGTTCGGCGGCGTTAAGCTGGGGCTTCAAGGGATGATGCTCGAGGATCTTACTTACCGTCCCAAAAAATACGCTCTTGGCTTCGACAAAAACCTGGTCCAGCCTTTTATTGACTCCGGGAGAGGTCTGCGCCTGGATCGGAGCGCTCAAACACCAAAGGACGGCCGTGAACAACAGGGCTTGGCCCAAGGAACTCCACACGGTTTTTTGCATTTTACGCCTTATCAGTTTGCCGATTTCTCTCCGCCATCGGACGCGCTCTTCGAGACCGTTATTTAAAATTGATTTCCAGGCCGATCTGTCCCCAACGGCGCGGGTTCGGGAAGTCGCTCCGGTCCCAATAGAGCTGGTTGGTCAAATTGAAAACGTCGAGAAAAACCACTAACCGGGTGTTTCTCATGATATCGAATCCCTTAGAAGCCCTGAAATCAACGATCCATTCCTTATCCTTGGGCTTGAGCAGTTCAGCGGTTCCGGGATCCATGTTCCACCAGATCCAGCGGGCCCTGAGATTGACGAAGAAATTTAGCTTGTCGTTTTTATACTTCAGCCCGGTTTTATAAGTTCGTGTGGGAATCCACGTCACAATCTGGGCGTTGCTTTCCGTCACATCCTCGTGGTGGTTGTAGTTATCCCCCACATAGCCGGTGAGGCCGATAGGCGTCAGAAAACCGATCTCGGCTTCGTAGCCTTCCCGCAGGAATTTGGCGATATTCCCCCAAGTAAACTTTCCCTCGCTAGCAGCTGGGACTTCGACGATCCCGTCGGTCATCCTATGGTAGTAGCCGGAGAGTTTCACGTAGATATAACGAAGCTCCTGGGACTCAAAGCCAACGCTGTAGGCCCAAGCCCTTTCCGGCTTGAGGTTCGGGTTGGGCAGAATCTGGTCCATGTAGGATACGCCCAGCGTATACCACAGGTCAGGGACTTTGAAGGTCCTGGCTATGTTGACCCGGAAAAGCGACGCCTTCAAGAAGTTGAATGTTGCCCCGAACGATGGGCTTAACTGGTCGCCGAACGAGCTGTCGTAGTCGTATCTCGCTCCGGCGTGAAGTCCGAGGTTCCCGATCCGGTATTCCATGTTGACGAAAGGCGCCACGGAATCGACATAGATTATAGGCTGGCTGGTAATGAAGTGCGAGAAGTCGGCTTTGATCCTGTAATAATCTACGCCAGAAACGATCGACAATGCCTCTCCGGGATTGTAAGATCCCTTGAGGGTGAATCCAAGCTTCTGGTCCATGTATTGCGTGGAATCGATGGTCCCCGCCGGCGGCTGAAAGGCGGAACCTACGAGATAATCAGTCGTCGAGCCGAAGTCCGACCTGTTGTACTTGAGCTGGCTTTCAATATTGATCGCCGGCGTAATATTGGTCGAAAACTTGAGCGAGGCGACATTCTCTGTCCCATGGTAATCGGCCTTGTAATTCCAATAATAGGGATTATCGGTCCCTAACATATCCGGCAGGTACAGGTAGGCGAGATCCTGCGACTTCATAATATTCCTATTGTAAAGGAAATCGAGGAACGTATTGTCGTTGAAGTTATAGTTGAGCTTGCTGAAGAAGGAGGAATTTTTTTCCTTCCCGTAGTCGACAAATCCGTCGTTGCCGATCCCGTCGTAACCGAACGTATAGCCGAATTTATTTATATTGCCACGGATGTTCGCGGAATAATCAATGTTGTTGCCCGAGACTCCGGTGGCGTTGGCCCCCTGAAAATCCATGGCGCCAAAGTGGGAGAAAGTGCTCTTGAGAGTAATCTCAGGACTGGTCATATCATGCGGCCGCTTGGTAATGATGTTGACAATGCCGCCCATATTGGACCCCCAGACCGCCGACGAGCCACCCTTGATGACTTCGATCTGGTCGACCATTTCCTCGGGGAAGGAATTTAGCATACTCCAGTTGTTGACGACTTCTCCCACGTCTACGCCATCCACCATCTTCCGGATGTAAGTATCGCCGTAGCCGTCGATGGACATAAACGTCCCAAGCGTCGTACTTCCGCTTCCAGTCTCCACGTCGACGCCGGAAACGTTGTTGAGCACCTGAAGGATGTTAACCTGCGGGGTCTCCGCGATCTTTGTATATGTCAGGACCTCGACGTTCTGGGGTACCTGCTGAAGGCTTTCGACCGTACGACTGGCCGTGACCTGGACTTCATGGGCGAAGCCCATGAACAGGGACACGTTGAGCTCGGCCGTCTGCCCCGCCGCGATGGTAACATCCTTGCGGGTTTCCGGGATGAATCCCACGATCTCAAAAACGACCTTGTAAACGCCCGGCGGGATGTTTTTCACGAAAAACGTTCCCTCCGGACCGGTCAGGGTGAATCTCTTGGTTCCGGAGACCGTCACCTTGACTGTGGGCAGGGGCATATGTTCATTCGCGTCGACGACTTTTCCCTTGAGGTCGCCGCCTTCCTGGGCTTGGAGAGCCCCGGTGGACCAGAAAAGGGAAACCCCGAAGAAAAGGATCCCAAGCACCTTAAGTGTTTTGGTCATATTCTCCTCCGCGGTGAATGGATTACGCGTGGCCGCCCGAAAAAGAATTTAGCCATCTTCATGTAAGGACGGCGAAAACGGCGGGTTTGTACCATCCCCATTCCGGCCCCGGCTCGCTTCCGGTACCCGAGAACGGCCGCTCCCTGGAATAGCGGGCAGGCTGACGTCCTTAATGAGAGCCGATGTTATCGTTTTTTTTCGACAATGCTTTCCCTTGGAGGGGCCATAAGAAGGTCGTTCTGTAGATCCCTGTCCGTTGGGTTGTTTTTGGGGGGCCTGATCCTGGCCGCGCAGGATCTGGTCGGGCGTCCGGAGGTTCTCCCGGAGTCGTAGTTGAGCCTCATCGGCGGCGAGGTGAACGGCTACGCCGCATTTAATAACTTGGCCGTTATCGCAACATATCACAGGACGCTGGGCTCCGACCAGACCCACGAAATACTCATGAGACTTCAGGAAAAGTGCCGGGATTACGGTCTGAAGACCACGGAGATCCTGCGGGTTCCCGTAAAAAACGGTTATGAATTTTTCGGCCTTCAGAATTTTGACGGCCACGTCCCGACCCGGGGCGGCCGGGCAAAGCTCCGCCTCGTCAAGCCCATGGCTAGACTTATCACGACCACGGAAAGCGCGCCAAGCGCCCTCATCCTGGGCAGCCGATCGGTCGATCTCACCGCACCGATCGTCTGGATCGGCCCGGGGGCCGACCCGAAAAATTATGAGGGAAACGACGTCAGGGGGAAGATCGTGCTGGCCGGAAATGCCCTGCCCGAGGATGTCAAGGAGATGGCCATCCATCGTTTTGGGGCCGCGGGCGTTCTTTTTTATTTCGACCTTCCACATAACAGCGGCGACAATCAAGACGCGAATCTCGACATGTTCTGGTCCCCATGGGGAAAGGACGGCCGGGAATCGACGTTCGGGTTTTCCCTGTCCAATAACGAATACCGGTTTTTGAAAAATCTGCTCGACAAGGGCGAGGAGGTCATCGTCAAGGCCAAAATCGACGCGGAGGTCAAGCAGGGCGACGAGGCCGTCTTTGAAACGCTGGACGCCGCCATCCAGGGCTCCGAGCATCCCGAAGAGGAGTTTTTGCTCTGGGCGCATATCGGCCATGCCCTGCCGGACGCCTGGACAGGGGGCGGCTGCGCCGTCATCCTGGAGGTCGCCCGAACTTTGCAAGCGCTCATCGACAACGGCCTCGTTCCCAGGCCGAAGCGGACCATCCGCTTCCTCTGGCTGCCCCATATCTCCTGCCTGTACATGTATTTTTCGAGGCATCCGGAAAAAATCGGCAAAGTGCGGGGCGGAATTTCTATGGATAGCGTCGGGATCAGTCAAACCCTGTTTTCCAATTATTTCGCTCCCTGCAAGCCCTCCCATTCCCTCCCCTCCTATTGGTCGGCGATCCTTGAGAATCTGGCCGGCGAGCTTGCGAAGCGGTCCAACCGTAACCTCCTGGACTACAGAAATCAGGACAACCTTTACGCCCCCGAAGGAAGCCGCGACGAGTTTCATATGCGCGTCATCCCCTATAACGGCTTCGGCGATGAGATTCAGAGCAACAACACCGTGGGCATTCCCACCACAGCTTTCGAATGCTTGCCTGTCCCACCGCGTCACAGCCAAGTCAATTTTCTCTCCTACGTCGACCCTACGGGCCTGCACCGCGTGGCCTATCTTGGGGCAGCGCCGAATGCGGACCGCTCCGGTTGGCCGATGTCCGGGACCATATTCAAAAGCTCGCCGCGGAGGGAGTGATCGTCCTAAAAAAGCCGAACCTCTAGTCCGGGCCTATTTCATCCACCGGGCGAACCATTCCAGGTTGCGCTCCATCATGTCCAGCATGAACTTCGGTTCGGCGGCGACATGGCCCTGCCGCGGATAAATGATGAGCTCAACGGGAACACCGTTTCTCTTGATCGCCGCGTAGAGTTCCTGGGCCTGGGGCAGAGGCACCCGGAAATCCTTCTCGCCGTGCAGGATGAGCGTCGGCGTCTTGATGTTCCGGGCAAAGGTCACGGGGGAGTGCCGCATGTAACGGTCGATGGCTTGCCAAGGAACGTCGCCCAGGTAATATTCCGTGTATCCGGGAATATCGGTCTGCCCGTAAAAGCTGACCAGGTTTGACATTCCGGCGCCCAGAGAGGCGACTTTGAATCTGGCTGTCTGAGAAATAATCCAGCCCGTCATGTATCCGCCGTAGCTCCGTCCCATGATCCCGAGTTTCGCCGGGTCGGCGATCTTGCGGCCGATCAGGGCATCGATCCCTGACATGATGTCTCGGTAGTCCCCGCCTCCCCAATCCAGGAGATTGGCCTTTCTGAACTTTTCGCCGTACCCATAGCTTCCCCTGGGATTGGGCATGAAAACGGCGTACCCCAGGCCGGCCAGAACCTGGAGCGGGTAGCATTCGGCCTGGATGGGATACGGCGAGCCGATTTGCGGAGAGAACTCGGCGGCGAACCGGCCCGAGGGCCCGCCGTGGACATACGTGAGCAAGGGATACGGCTTCCCTGCGGGCGATCCCGGAGGAAGGAGAAGCATTCCCTCTATTTCCAGGCCGTCGGAGCTTTTCCAATGGACGATTTCCTGTCTTCCCAGGCTGACGTTCTGGAGCTCAGGGTTCGTGAACGTGAGCCTGACGGGGCTGAACTCGTCGGGACTCGAGACGAATACCTCGGTCGGGGTCACGGAGTTCGTGCCGAGGAAGGCCATCCGGTCGGCCTTAGCCGAGAAACTGAAATCGCTCCAAACGAAATCGCCCCGCAGGAGAGGCTTGAGCTCCCCGGTCTCAGCGGAGGCGGAAAAAAGCTGGTTCCTGAGACCCGCGGGACTCTGAAAGAAGATCCTGCGGCTGTCCGGGGACCACTGGGGAGTAAACATGAATTCATCGAATTTCGGCGTGATATTGCGCGGCGCGCCGCCCTCCGCGGGGACGAGGCAAAGATACCAGTTGGCGATCCACTCCGTTTTCCCCTCGGTTGAAAGAAAAGCGACTTGCTTCCCGTCCGGTGAGAAACGGGGAAACGTGTCGATTCCCGGACGCTTGACCAGGTCCCGGACGACGCGCGTCTCAAGGTCGACCGTGTAAATATCCGTCCGATAAAGATCCTGGATGCGCGGGGAGGGCTGGGCCGCGAAGGCGATTCTTTTCCCGTCGGGAGACCATGAAAAATCGGTCACGGCCGAGGAATCATGAGTCAAGCGGCTTGTTTCCCCGGAAGCCACGTCGAGGACAAAGAGTTGGAGGCCGGGGATATCCTGGTCGAAGATAATAACGTCCCCAGGCGTGCTAGAAACTTTCTCCGTCCCGGACGGCTTCGGACTCCGGGCCAGGAAGGCGATTTTCCGTCCGGCCGGGGACCAAGCGAAATTCGCCACCCCGCCTTCGATCGCGACGGGCTTGCGTGCTTCCCCTCCGGCGAGGTCAATGAGCCAGATCTGGTTCGAACCGTCTCGGTCGGAAACGAAAGCCAGCTCTTTGCCGTCGGGTGACCACCGTGGCGTCTCGTCCCGGCCGGGGCCCGCCGTGAGCTTTAGCAGCGTTCCCCCCGCCGCGTTGACCAGCCAGATGCTATTACGTATCGCGTTCTTGGCCAGGTCGATTTCGGAAAGGACATAGGCCACCTGGTCTCCGGCCGGCGAGATCCTGGCCTCCTCGATATTCCTAATGCGGAGTAGGTCGTCGAGCTTAGCCGGCGCGGCGGCGGAGATAAGGGGGCCGGGGAAGAGCCATAGGCAAACCGCGGCCGCCGCGACGCCAGCGCCAGCGCCAGCGCCAAGAAACCCGGGCCTTCGAGCGCGGCGGATCAACGGAGGTACTTCCTGAACCAGCTCTCGGTTTTTCTGAGCTTATCGAGCTGATGGTTCGGCATCATCGTCCCATGGCCTTCCCCGGGATAGATATAAAGCTCGACGGGCGTTCCGGTGAGTTCGACGGCCCGGTAAAATTCCACCGCCTGTTCCACCGGGACCCGTTCGTCCTTCTCATTCTGGGTCATGAGGAGGGGCGTTTTGACGTTTCCGGCGTAGGTCAGCGGAGACAGTTTCCGGTAGATATCGGGATCTTCGAGCGGCGTCTTTTCGAAATACTGGCGGCACAGGATTCGCCCGATGGGCGAAATCGACCACAGGCTCTGGAGGTTGGAGATGCTGACCTCGCTGTGGGCGGCCTTGAAGCGGTCGGTCTGAGTCACGATCCAGTTGGTCATGAAGCCGCCGTAACTCCCGCCCCAGACAACGAGCTTGTCCTTGTCGGCCAGGCCCCGGGTGACGAGAAGGTCCAGGCCGGACATCAGGTCGCGGTAGTCCCCGCCGCCCCAATCCCGCACGTCCTTCCTCAGGAATTCGGATCCCCAGCCGATACTGCCGCGGACGTTGGGCATGTAGACAAGGTAGCCCTGGCCCGCGAAATACTGGGCCGGACAGTAGTAGAGGCCGGAGAATGAATTGTTGAAGTTTCCCGCCGGGCCGCCGTGGATGAGCGTTACGGTCGGATACGACTTGCCTTTTTCATAGCCCACCGGGTAAACGATATTCCCCTGGATCTGGAGCCCATCGTTGGCTTTCCAAGTGACTTCTTCGGTTTCGCCCAGCCAGATCTTGGCCAATTCCGGATGAATGTTGGTCAGGCGCTTGGCCTTGTCAGGAAAATTGATATCTCCGACATAGATCTCCTGGGGCCAGTCCGGCGTGCTGGCCGAAAACGCGATCGTCCGGCCGTCGGCGGCGAAGGAGAGCTGGTTGACTTCCATCTTCGGGAAATGGGAGAGCTGGCGGACTTCCTTCTTCAGGACGTCGAGCCGGAAGATCTGGGCGTTGAGCTGCTCGTAGGCGACATAGGTTATGCTGCCGCCATCGGCGGACCAGCGGCAATTGGTGAGAAAATGATCGGCCGTTCCCGAAGCGTTGAAGACCTTGCCCGTCTCGAAATCATAAACCTGGATGATGTGGTTGTGAAGCTCCGGCTGGTCGAGGTCGCCGACCTCCAGGCTCAGGTATCGCCCGTTCGGGCTCCAGGCGGCTTCGCCGCGACGGGTGTAGGCCGGGAAGTAGCGGAAATCGAGGGCCTTCATCCCGCTTCCGTCGCGGTTGACGATACGGAGCGTCTGCGAGGCCCAGGTCACGTGCTCCAGGTTTTTCGGCGAGGTCACAAAGGCGATTCTGTAGCCGTCCGGAGACCAGGAAAATCCCATGATGTGGAAATCCCCGATCGCGAGAGGCTTCGAGCTTTTAGCGGCCAAATCGAAGACGTGCAGTTGCGCGCGCGGATTCCCTTCGTCGATGTCCATGGCGTCGAACCCCGCGCTCTTGGCCTTCGTCTTGTCCTGGTCGGGGGTCTCGGAGGTCAGGAAGGCGATGGATTTTCCGTCAGGCGACCAGGCGTATTTCCGGACACCGTTCGGGGCCTCAATGAGAGGCTCCGCCTCACCCTGGCCCGGCCGGAAGATGAACAGCTGGGGTTTTCCCCGCCTGGTCGAGAGGAACGTCAGGGCCTGGCCGTCGGGCGACCAGGCGACCGCCGTGTTCATGTCAGGCCCCTTGGTCACGGCGAAGCATTGACGGCCGGCCGTATCAGCCAGCCAGACGTCGGACGTGAACGTGTTGCGCGGCCAGTCGACCGAAGTGACGTCGAACGCGACCATCTGACCCGAGGGGGAGAGCGCGACCGTTCCGATGGACTTCAGGGAAATCATCTCTTCAAGGGTCAGGGGCTTCTTCGCGGTCTGGCCCCGCGCGGCCAGCGGAAGAAGGGCGGAAATAAAAAGGACCGCGATGACGGGGAATCGCCTTTTCATTGGGACCTCCATGACGGACATATTGATTCGAGCTATTTTTTCTTGGCTGCGGCTTCTTTTTCCGCCGCGTCTTTCTGAGCAGCCTCCTCGGCCTCCTTGGCCCTCTGGGCCATCCGCTTATTGAAGTAGGCGTCGAGCTCATTCATTTTCTTGATGTAAGCCTGGACCGCCGGGCCGACGGCCTTTTGGGCGTCGATGAGTCCGTAGCCGATCTTGGGATTGAAGGTCGCGAACCCGAGAATCTTCGAGTCGGCCGATTTATCCAGAATCTCCGCGATCCTCTGCACGTACTGGCCGGGAAGCTCTTTGCCGGTCTTAGGAATATTCGGCGAGAGGAGGGCCCCGAGCCCGCCGCAGGCGCCGACCGCGTAGGCGTTCGAGGGAGGGATCCTAGCGCCGACGGAGGCCGGAGCCGTGACCGCCGTGGACTTCGACGGAGAGGACAGCGCCCACGGGGTGGGACGGCCTTGCCCTTCTATGGCGGCCCCGGCGACGGCGATGACCGAACCATAAGCGGCCGGGTAGGCTGGCCGCTCATCCGCCTTCCCGGAAGGCAGAAGACCGTTCGGAGCGATGATAATGACATTACGGAGGTAGGCGAACTGGCAGGCCTGTTTCAGGAACGGGAAGTCGCCGCTGAAAGCCGCGCCCGTGAGAATGAAATCGTTCCCGTCGTAGGCCGCTTTATAAATGGCCTGGGCGAGCTCCATGGCTGGCCAATATTCGTAGGGCGAATCGGGGCCGCCGCCCGTCCGGTAGGTCCTGACCTCGGCCTCCGGGGCAAACCGGGAGGCCATGAGGGCCATGAGCGTTCCCCGGCCCGAGTCGTCCCCGGGCGCCACGGTCTCTCCGCTCCAAGGCGGCTGGGTTCTTCCGATGAGGGAGAAATCGAGGACATGGTTGATCTTCGATATTTGCGAGGCCGCGGCCTCGGGAGCCCAGCCGGAGTCGATGACGGCCACTTTGATTCCCTTACCCTTGTTCGACTTCTGGGCCTCGCCAAACTTGCCGAGAATAAACGCGGGGATTTGGTCGAGGATTAGGGAATTCAATTTTTTCAAGACATCCGGTGACGGGAGCGGTCCGGACTTCCGGCCCAGGGAGGCGAGGACCAGGTCCAGCCGACCGCGCCCGAGGTTCGGGGCGGAGGCCAGGAGGCCCTGCGTGCCGGGGCTTTCGGAGAATAGGGACTCGACGAAACGGTCCGCCGCGGCCCTGCAGAGAGCCTGATATTTTTTCTTGAAGGCCGGGAGGTCATTTTTTTCGCGAAGCGCCATGAGCTCGGGCTCGGTTTCTTGGAAAAGGATATTGACCACGTTTTCATAGAGGCGGGGAATGCCGTCGGCGCTGCGCTCGATTTTATCGATCTCCGCGGACAGAAGTCTCAGCTTCTCCGGATGAAGGCCGAGCGTCAGCTTGAGCTGGCGGTAGAAGACCTTCTCACCCTCCGAAAAGATGTCGTCGGCGTTCGCCGGCGGCGCGGGGCGCGCCTCCTCCGCCGCGGGGCTCTGGATCCGGCGGGCTTCCGCCAACCGGAGGGCGGCTTTAACCGTTTTCTCGGCGTCGATCAAGCCATAACCGCACTCGGGGGAAAAACCGTCGAAGCCCACGGCCCGGGGATCGGCGTTTTCAGTCAGGAGCTTCTTCACGGTGGCGGCGTACTCGCCAGGAGGCTCGGTCCCCAGGCGCGGATAAACGGAGGCGACCAGGGCCGTGAGCGAGGCAACGATGGGGGTCGCGCAGGAAATCCCGGCGGTGTAAGCGTCTTTTTCGCCAACATAGGTCGGGTAAGCCACGAAGGGAGCGTCGGGCGACCCCACCGTGGTCGTCGGCTCGGGGGCCGAGATATCCCAGTATCCATACTTGTTTTCGGCCAGCCTGGTGATGGCGGTGACCGAGATGTTGACCGGATACTGGCCCGGATAATCTTCGTTTCCGCCGAGGTACTTGCCCATGTAGTACGGGCTCGTCGTGACCAGGATCACGTTATTGTCATAGGCATACTGGCAGGCCTCCTGGAGGTACGGGACGTGGAGGTTGGTGCCGGCGCTGATATTGATCACATCGTTGCCGTCATGGACGGCCTTGTAGATCGCCGCCCCCATCTGGCTGGTGACGACCCGGGGGAGCGGGGAATCGTTCTGGGTGTCGGCGTCGAGATAGCGATACATGGTGATTTGGGCTTCCGGCGCGTACCTGGCTACGATGGAGGACACGATGGTGCCGTGCCATCCCCAATCCACCATCGGGGGGCCGACCGGGCTCCAGGGAAATCCGTCCCGTCCGACGAAGTTAAAATGGGCGCCCCAGTTGGTATTCTGGAAAACCGGGTGAGTCATGTCGATGCCGGAGTCGAGGACCGCGACGCGGACCCCGCGTCCCTTCGTTAGCTTGTGGGCGCTCCGGAACTTGCCCGCGTCGAGCCCCCACTGTTTCTCGAACTCCGGGCTGAGGGTCTTCTTTTCGATCTTGTCGGGCGTGGGAAGGTCGAGTTTGGCCAGGTGACTCGAGGACATGGCCACGATGTCGACGGTGTCCTTGCCCTTGAATCGGGGGATGAGGTCCTTGAAGAAGGTCCCCCAGGCGCTGGGCTGGAAAAGGCTGTCAGCGAACATCTGCGCGCTGAATCGGGCCAGGTCCAGGTACTTTTCCCGGAAGCGCTGCATGGATGCTTCGCTGCCCTCGCCGAGGAAGGCTTGAAAGACGGGGGCGTCTTTTTGATAATAATAATTCGTCAGAATCGCGTAGAGCCGCGGGTAAACTTGCTGGAGATTCCGGATCTTAGCTTTCTCCGCGGCGTTGAGCCTGTCCTGTAGCGGATGACGGTCGACGTCGTCGGCCACGGCCGCGTAGAAAGTCGCCCGGCCTTCATCGAACAACGCCTCTAAGGGGGGCTTGGTTGAGCCGCGAGAGGAGCAGCCCGAAAAGACGCCGGCCGAAAAAAGTCCGGCCAGGATAACCATCGCCAAGAGAAGCAATCGTGATTGAGATTTTGGGCGCATATTTCCCTCCACTTTCTAATAACGACGATAAAAAGCGTTCATCTGTACCAGGGATTATGATAATATCTGGAAAGCGTGCAGAAAATCGAGCAAAAAACCTGGGCCGTGATCGATAGATTTTCTCTGCTCATCAAGCAGGTGATCCAAAAAAACCTCCATCGAAGCGACGTCATCGACATCCAGGACATCGAACAGGAAGTGCGACTCAAAATCTGGACTTTTTTAAAAAAAGGTAAAAACGTGCAAAATCTTCCGTCCTATATAAAGAGGGTCGCCTACTCGACGACCATCGACGAATTGAGGAAGATGATGAAACAGCGGCCGTCCGGCGAACCCGAGAAATTGAGGAAAATCCTTACCGGGGCCGCCTTCCTGACCGGACCAGTTAAAGATTTTTCTCCCGAAGCGGGCGTCGAGGACAGTGAGGCCAGGGAGACGATTTTGTCGCTGGTCGATTCCTTGAGCGAAAACAAGAAAAAAGTCTTGCGGCTTTATCTGGACGGAATGTCCATCGACGAAATCTGCACCTCCCTGCAATGGGGAAAACCCAGAGTCCGGCATCTCTTCTATCGGGGAATCGACGACCTGAAGGAGAAAACCCGCTTCCTCCATGGAAGCGTGGCCGCGAGTTATCCCGGCCCCTGGCCTCCGGGGGGGGAACCATGAAGCTCAAGAGGTGTCCATCGAAGGACGAGATCATCCGTTTCTTTGAGAACGCAGCTCCCGAAGGAGAGGGAGGGGACCTTCTCGCCCACGTTCGTTCCTGCCCGGAATGCCTGACAGTTTTCGAAGCGGCCAAGGAGATCCAGTCGCAAAGCCAAGGGATCCTCCGCGGCCTTGACGGGCTGGATTTGAATAGCCGCGAGGCACGGAACCGTCTGGGGAAAAAAGCACGCCTGGAAATCCTCCTCCTTCGGAGAAATCAGCGATCGAAAAGACGGAATTCGCTCCGCTGGGTCAGCGTTCCGGCCATCGGAGCCGCCCTGGCGTTTCTCGCCGTATTCGTCATCGTTCCCAACATCGGAACCCGCCGGACGAGTGGCCTGGAACGAAACGTATCGCCGCTTGATATCGGACTTCTGCGGCCCCGAGGAACGATCCCCGCCTCGGCCTTGAGCTTCAAGTGGACGCGACGGCCCGAAGTTCAGAGTTATCGCCTGGAGATCTATGACCGGAGTCTCGATCCGGTCTATCAATCCGACCCTCTCAGTTCGGACACGTTCTCTCTCCCCCAAAGCGTGGCAGGCTTGCTTAGGAAAAACGAGGCCTATTTCTGGAAAATCATCGCCATTTTCAAGGACAACCAGACGATCGAATCGGAATTCGCCAGATTCATTCTTCAGAAATGAAGAAGCCTGCGCCAGAACGATAATCTGTGAAAAGGGATGACAGCGTTGCCTTCGCCGATGAGAACGAAAGCCGCCCAATGATAGGGACGCCACTTGCCTGAACGGCACATCTTGATCTTGGTCAGGCGGAGGCTCTCCTGCTTCGTTTGGCCCTCGGTCAAATAGCCATAGTAACTTTTCATAAAATGGGAGGTGGATTCGTCGTTGACGTTCCACAAGCTCGCCAGGACCGACCTCGACCCGGAGCAGAAGAACGCCCGGGATAAGCCCTGTATCCCTTCCCCCTTCTCCATCTTTCCGCCGGCCGTCTGACAGGCCGAGAGGACAACCAGGTCGGCATTCAATTTGAGGTTGTAGATTTCCCTGGCCTGGAGGAATCCGTCCTCGTCAGAATGGGCATCTACGGACAAGACGAGAGCGGAGCGGCTGGCGACCATTTCGTCCAGGAGGCTGTGTGTGGCGAAATGAAGAATCTTGTATCCGGACAGGGGAAGCTTCTTCACCCCGTCTTTCGTGGCTTCGGCACCGGATACGATTCTTCGCCAACCGGGAACTACCAGACTCGAAATGGACTCCATTTCCCGGGATGCGAATTCGAGCGGATGAAGAACGAAGCGTTTTTCCAGATAATATTCAGAGAGGACGTCGTTTCCCCTTCTTCCCCCGCGGGTCATTTCGTCGGTACGGCCGAGGAGGGGGTTGCCGATCGCGAGCAGGTCGGCCTCGGCCCTCATTCGCTCTTTGCGCTCTAGGATGCTCACCAGTGTCGAGGCGGAGGGCGCATAGGATATCCCATAGTCCTCCAGGAGAAATCGGGAGGAGGTCCGGCCGGAGCCGGGCTCCTCCTCAGGCACGAGGGTCTCAAAAGGCAAGTAGTAGAGTGTTCGGTCCGGAATGAAAATCAAGTTTTTTATTCCGGAGAGAACGTCCCGCCCGGCGGCGCCAAAGAGGGCGTCATAGAGCTTGCGGCCCGCCGGGGCGACGTCCGAGCTCATGATCTCTCTCGACGATAGAAGCCGGATGTAGTTGCTCACCAGCCGGAGGGTCCGCTGGCTCTCGGGCGGAATGAGCCGGCGGACCGAAAGATTCCGGGCTGTGATGAAGAAGACATAGATATTCTCCTCTCCGACAAAATATTCGACGATTCCCGTCTCCCCGTTTAGAAGCTTCCTCCGGATTTCCGGAAGCCGGCAGGGCTCGCTCGAAACGGTTCTGGAATAATTGGGATTCTCGGCCCTCGCTCTCTCGGTGAAGAGCTGATAATCGTCTTCCGCCTTTCCCAGCTTCTCCCGAAGCTCCGCCCGGCCCATCGGACTCAGCGAGGCATCGTTGAATTCGGACGAGAGACGGGATATTTTCCGGGAAATTTGCTCCAGTTCATCCATCTTTTCCCGGGGCAGAGAGGTGCAATCTACTTTGGCTTTCTGAAGATCGTCCAGGAAAGAGCGGGCTTTGGCTTTTTCGGCGTAATAAAGGCATTCCTCGAGGGTCTCGGCCGAGGTTTTCTTTTCATAGTCTTCGAAGAGAAGGTTGACCAGCGCTTCGTAAATGGCGATCTTGCTCTTGAAAAAGCCCGAGCTGTACTCCCGCAAAAGGAGCTGGACCCTCAGGTCCTCAATGATTCCGATGGCCTTCTTATAATTCTCGATGGCCGACGGGAAGTCCGTCCGGGCCGTGAACAGGGCCCCCAAACCCGCGTAGGCTTCCCAGATTGCGGTCGGCTGGCCGATCTCACGCCCCACGCCTTGCGCCAGAAGATAGGAGTTCTTCGATTTTTCCCACGATCCGAGCTCGCGGTAGAGATCGCCCAGGCGATTATAATTCTGGGCCTGTATGATTCTCTTCCCGGCCAGGTTCGCGGCGCTTAGACTTGCGTTAAAGTACGTGAGGGCGTTAGGAAGATCTCCGAGTTTGTAATAAGCAAAGCCGATATTGTAAAGGCACCGCGCTTCTTCCCGGCGATGGCCGATCTTTCGGATATATTCAAGCGCTCCCTTGAAATATTCCATGGCCCGGCCGTACTCGCGGAGCTCAATATACACGAAGCCGATGGTGTTTAGGCACTCTTCCCGGCTCCACTTTCCGATGTACTGTTCGGTCACGCCCAGAGCTTCTTTATTAAATTCCAGGGCCCTTTCATAGTTGCCCAGGGCGAGATAGATATCGCCGATCGTCGTTAGGTGGAAGGCCTCACCGGTCTTAAAACCGATCTCCCGGCTGATCCGCAGAGCCTCAGTGGCGCAGGCCATGGCCTTGGAATAATCGCCCTTGTCTTTGTACAGAAGAGTCAGCCAATAAAGGCAAATGTCCTGGCTTCTCAGGGCAGCCGTTTGTTGATAATACGCCAGGGCCTGGGATAGGAAATCCTGGGCCCTGGCCAGATCGCCCCTTTCGAGGAAGATCACGCCCCATGTTCGAAGGCAGAGAATTTCCAGTCTGGGGCAGACGATCTCCCGGGCCATGGTCAGGGCCTGCTGGCAGGACTCGCGGGCTTCGGCGTCCTTCCCGAGGTCCGTCCAGACGAAGGCGCTCCGTTCCAGGCATTGAATCTCCAGAATCCTGTCTCCCGTCTCCCGGGATATCCGGAGCCCCGTCTGGGCTGCCTGAAGAGCGCCGGGATAGTCATTGAGATATGTAAAGACATCGCTGAGATTGAGGAGGCATCGTCCCTCCTCGCCTCGCGCCCCCCTCTCGTGGAAGATGGCCCGGGCTTTTTCGAGCGAGACATGGGCGTCGTAATACTCCGACGAATAGTAGTGAACGAGGCCGATGGCCTGATGGAGAAATGCATTGTTCGGGCTCTGCTTCAGGCGGGCCCGAAGAAAAGCGGCCGTGTCCTCGATGTCCTTCTTCGTGAGGTAGCCGTTGACAAGCTCACCATAAACATCCCGGAAATCTCCGCCCAGGGAGATGCTTGTTCTCAGGTGCTCTTGGGCAAGGACGAACTTGTTTTGCTTTTGATAGGCCACGCCCAGGCCATAATGATAATAGACGCTTCCCGGATGTTCCTGGAGCAGCCGCTCTAGGCGCTGGGTAGCTATGAGAACGGCGGCGGCTCTGGCTAAGGCCGGCGTCGCCTCCATGGCCTGAAACAACCAATCGTAGGCGGACACATCCGCCGGATTTCGTTCAATGATCCCGAGACACGCCGAAATCGCATCGGCGTTTCGGCCGGACCTGAGATCGGCTAAGATAGAAGCGGACCCGGGTTCTTGTCGTGAGGCAAGGGGACCAGACGAAGGCTTTGCTATTTCGGGGCGAGGCGGAGAATCGGCCCCCGGGAATAGGGCCGACGGAATAGCCAGGGCAAGGGTCAGGAGAAAAAAAATCACGGCCGGAATTCTTCTAGCCACGAAACCCGGGCTCCTTGGTGGAATTCTAGCCAAGTCGGCCTATGAATGCAAATTATTGACTCCTGTATAATAAATGTCCTCTACTCTTATCTGGAGCGTACCGATACGACCATCCGGAAGCGCAGAGTTCCTGGGGAAGTGACCATCCCCCACTTAGTGTACCACCTGTGAAGTGGAAAATCTCGGCTCCAAAACCTCTGGAGCCGGAGGCCGGAACCCCAAAGAGATGTGGGGACGGATTTAATTATAGGAAATAATATATTTTCTATACTCATCGCCAGGATAATTGCTCTTTCCCTAGG